>CBDESM010000003.1:0-2613401 GCA_965242485.1 Dehalococcoidia bacterium | reverse complement strand
ATCGGCGACGACCCGTGCCGCGCGCAGGCCCTGGCTGCTCAGGTAGCCCATCCGGTAGGCCGGGTCCTCGAAGTAGCCCAGCTCGTCCATCAGCCGTTCCGCGTACAGGGCCCAGCCCTCGACGTAGCCCGACGTGCCGGCAAGCAGGCGCTGGAACCGCGTTAGCCGCTCGCCGAGCCAGCGCGTGGTGCCGATTTGCAGGTGGTGGCCGGGCACGCCTTCGTGGTAGCAGACGCTGAGCTCGCGCCAGAGCGGGAAGCGGGTCGCGCCGCCGGTCGGGTACCAAGTGCGGCCGGGCCGCGAGAAATCTTCGGTCGGGCCGGTGTAGTACATCGCCAGCGCGCCGCCGGGCGGGGCGATCATCGCCTCGATCCGCTGCACCGGTTCGGGGATGTCGAAATGTTCCCCGTTCAGCTGCCGCATCGTCTCGTCCTGCGTCCGCTGCATCCAATCGCGGAACGCATCCTCGCCCTCGATGGCGCGGGCGTCGTCCGCCTCCAGCTGCGCGATCGCCCCGGCGATGCCCGCTCCGGGCGCGATCTGCCCGGCCGCGTCCTGCATCTGTTCGCCGATCCGCCAGACTTCTTCCCAGCCCCATTGATACGAGTCGTGCAGATCGATCACGTCGCCCAGGAAGCCGCGGGCGGCGCGGACGTAGCGTTCCTCGCCGACGAAATCGCGCGGCTCGGCGCGCGGCAGGTAGACGTCGGTGAGCCATCGCGCCGTGGCCGCGTAGGCCTGCGCGGCGCGGCTTGCGCGGGCGCGGAACTCGGCGTCGTCCCCGTCGAGCAGGCCGTCGAAGAACGATTTGCCCGGAGTTCCGGCCCAGACGATGCCCTGCCGGGCCGACTCGATCACCTGCCGCCGGGCCACGACCTGCCCGCGCTGCATCCCCTCGAGCAGCGAGGCGCGGTAGCGGTCCAGCGCCCGCGGCACTTGGCCGAGGCGGTTGATCAGCTCGGCCCGCTGCTCCGCGGTCTCGCGCGGCAGGTTGTCGAAGAGGCTGCGGATGCCTTGGAACGGCGACGCGAGGATGTTGAGATCGCGCCGCCACTCGCCCGCGTCGTGCAGCTCGGCCGCGTAATCGAGCCGCTCGAGCATCACGCGCCGGGCGACCTCGTCGCGCTCGTCTTCGGCCGCGGCCGCCTCCAGCTCGCGCTTGGCGCGGTTGCGCAGATCCGCCCGCGCGGCATGGCCCTCGGGCGAGTAGTCGGTCAATTCGTCCTCCCGCGTCGGCAGGCCGAGGTAGGAGGCCATGATCGGGTCGAGCTGCGCCAGCTCGCCCACGTAGCGGTCGGAGATGTCGGCGATTGCGGTCACGCGGCACAGGATAAAGGCTGCCCCGTTCCGACTCGGGATGCTCGCTCAGCCCTCTGCTTCAGCGTCGAACTCGCGGGCGGCGGCCGGGTTCAAGCGCCGGATCAGCGCGCCGACGATGTCGAGCTGGTCATGCATCTCGCCCAACTTGCGGCTCGCTTCCTCCGCATCGGGACCTTCGTTGGGATCATGCATGCGCCCGTGCTGGCGCAGGGCGATCTGCTCGTTGCGGATCAGGCGTTGCAGGTTCTGCACCGAGCGCAGCGCGCTCAGCGCGAGTTCGGGCGACTCGCTGGTTTCTTGGTGCTCGAAGACCGTGCGCAGCCGCAGATTCTTCATCTCGTACTCGATGTGGTCGTCGACCAAGATGTGCAGCTTGTTTTCGCACAACTCGACTTCGTACATCGCCAGCAGCTCGCGATACGTGGGTTCGGGCGGCAGATCCGCGCCGAGGATCATCCTGTCCGGGCGGCGGCAGGTCGGCATCACGCAAAACTTCGGCGACTTGGCGCTGCCAAGCGGTGCGGTGCTGCGGGCCGGCTTCCCGATCCCCGTCGCCGCCGTCTGAGTGCTTCGGTTCGGACACGGGTTCCCTGCCTCGCTGATGCGGAACTGCTAGGCGACATAACTGTACGTCGATCGCGAGCGCGGCGCGGTGAAACGGTTGAACGCCCGACTGCGCTGCCCGGCCGCGTTGCGGCCCCGCTCAGCGCTTGGCGACTTGGTAGATGGTGCGGTGGCGGATGCGGACCAGCTCTTCGCGGGACTCGTCGTAGAGGCCCATGTCGAGCAGCAGGTACTCGTGTTCTTTGCGCTGGAAGCCCTCGGCGATGCGGCCGGCGGCGGTGACGGGCGCGCCGGCGCGGACCGGCTTGAAGTGCTGGATTTGCGAACCGGCGTGGATCGCGGCGCGGTAGGTGTAGGTGTGGTGCAGCAGCCGCGTGGCGCGGCCGGCGATCCAGCCGGGGTGCATCCGCGCGCCGGGGCCGTGCCAGCGGGCGTGCGGGTCGCGGGCGAGCTCGTCCGCGTACTCCTCCGCATCGGCGATCGCGGTCGGCACCAACTCGGGCGGGATGTCCTCGCCGATGGGCAGCATCTCGGGCGTGAGCACGGCCGGCGCTTCAGCCGGCGGGGCCGGATCGAGTTGGCTCGGCACGCTGATCTCGTCGAGCCAGGGGGCGAGGCCGAGCCCGGCGCTGCCGGCCAGCGCCGCGTCGCCGTCGGGCTTGGTCATCGCCCAAGTGAAGCTGCCGTCGGCGTCGGCTTCGACGCGGGTGGTCAGGATGTCGCCGGGGAAGACCGGCCGGCGGAAGCGGACGTCGATCCAGCCGAAATCGAGCCAGTCTTCGCCGATCGCCTCGACCAAGGCGGGGATGGCCCAGGCGTAGACGGTGGTGCCGCCGACCAAGGCCGCGGTGAAGCCGAACATCTTCGCGCCCTCGGTCGAGTGGATGATGTTGTTGATCTCGAGCGAGTCGTCGCCGTCGAGGAATGCGGTCGTGATCCGTTCCGCCAGCGCCGTTGCCATGCCGCGTCTCCTTCCGGCGTCAGATCACGCCTTCAGCCGCCAGTCGTTCGAGTTCGGCGTCGCTGCAGCCCAGCATGCCGCCGTAGACCTCGCGGTTGTGCTCGCCCAGCGTGGGCGCGCGGTGCTTGACCGCGCCCGGCGTGGCCGAGAGCCGCGGCACGACGCCCGGCTGCGGCAGCACGCCGTGCTGTTCCGAGGGCACGTCCACGACTTGATCGCGCGCCGCGTAGTGATCGTCGGCGAGGATGTCGCTGGTCGCGAAGACCTTGGTCGCGGGCACGCCGGCCCGGTCGAGCGCGTCCTGCGCCCCTTCGAGCGTGAGCGTCTCGATCCAGCGGCCGACGATCTCGTGGATCGCCGCGTGGTTGGCCCGCCGCGCGTCGCGCTCCTTGAAGCGCTCGTCCTCGACCAGTTCGGGCCGCTCCATCGCGTCGCAGAGGCGCTCGTAGGTGCCCTGCGTGGTCGCGTTGATGATCAGGAAGTGCCCGTCCGAGGTCTCGAACTGCTCGGCCGGGACGACGCCGGGGAAGTAGTTGCCGGAGCGTTCGCGGTTCGCGCCGCTGAGCATGTAGGTGCTGGCGTGGGCCCCGCTCTGCTTCCAGATCGCCTCGTAGAGCGCGACGTCGACGTCCTGGCCGAGGCCGCCGTTGACGTCGCGCGCGCGCAGCGCGGCCAAGGCGCCGAAGGCGGCGAACACGCCGGCGGAGTAGTCGGCCACCATGTAGCCGGGGCGCACGGGCGGGCCGTCGGGCGTGCCCGTCGTGTAGGTCATCCCGGCGAAGCCGAGCGCGACTCGGTCGAAGCCGGCGCGCTCGCGGTAGGGCCCGGTCTGCCCGTAGCCGGAGACGCGCACGCAGACGAGGCCCGGGTTCTCGCCGCGCAGCGAATCCGGGCCGACGCCCATCTTCTCCAGCGTGCCCGGGCGGAAGTTCTCGATCAGCACGTCGGCGCGGGCGCAGAGGCGGCGGAAGAGCTCCTTGCCATCGGGGTGCGCGAGGTTGCAGGTGACGCCGCGCTGGGAGCGGTTCTCCTGCACGTAGGAGATCGAGCCGTGGTTGGGCTCGCCGCTGCCGGGCCGCTCCAGCTTGATCACGTCCGCGCCGAACTCGGCCAGCATCGTCGCGCAGAAGGGCGCGGCCAGAATTTGCCCGGCGTTGATCACCAGCATGCCGTCCAGCGGCAGCCGCAGCCCGTTCGTTTCGCTCACGCGCGCAGCATAGGCGACGCCGCCCGGCGACCGAACGCGCGGCTGCGACCGGGCCGTGCGGGCCGGGCGCGGACTACACGGCGGCGAGGCGGCGGCGGCGGAGCAGGACGACGAGCACGACGGGCGCGCCGATCAGGGCGGTGACGGCGTTGAGCGGCAGCGCCGCGTCGAGGCCGGGCAGCTGCGCCGCGATCTCCGCGGCGAGCGCGACGGCGGCCCCGCAGAGCGCGGCGGCCGGCACCAGCACGCGGTGGTCGCCGCTGCCGAAGAGCGCGCGGGCGAGGTGCGGGATCGCGACGCCGAGGAACGCGATCGGCCCCGCGAACGCGGTCACTACGCCGGCCAGCAGGGCCGCGCCGAGCATCGTCGCCACCTGCGCGCGGCGCACGTGCACGCCGAGGCTGCGCGCGTAGGACTCGCCCAGCAGCAGCACGTTGAGCTGCTTCACCGTCAGCGCCGCCAGCAGCAGCCCGGCCGCCACGGCGGGCGCGAGGATGCGCAGCTCGCTCCAGGTCACGCCGCGGAACGAGCCGAAGCCCCAGCGCACGTACTGGTCCACGAACTGCTCCTGGGCCGAGGCCAGCAGGATCGTGATCAGCGAGGCGACCAGGTAGCCGACCAGCAGTCCGACGACGAGCACGGTGACGATGCTCTGCACCCGCAGCGAGAGCGCCAGCACCAGCAGCATCACCAACGCCGCGCCCGCGACGGCCGCGCCCGCCACGCCCAGCTCCCCGAGCCAGCCCAGCCCGGCCGCGAACAGCGACATCGTCGACCCGGCCGCGAGCACCACCGCGGCGACGCCCAGCGATGCGCCGGCCGAGATGCCGAGCACGAACGGGTCGGCCAGCGGGTTGCGGAACAGCGTCTGCATCTGCAGGCCGGCCACGCCCAGGGCCGCGCCCTGCCAGCATCGCCGTCAGCGTCCGCGGCACCCGGATCTGCTGCACCACGGTTGCCCAAGTCGAATCGCCCGCCGGCTCCGCGATCGCGCGCCAGACTTCGCTCAACGGGATCGAGACCGAGCCGAGCGCGACGCCGGCTACCGCCAACGCCGCCGTGATCAGCGCGATGACCGCGAACATCGCCGTCGTGCGGCCGACTGCGACCGGCGCGATGCGGCGGCCCGCCACCCGCGCGCGCAGGGCCGCCGTAGCGGCGGAAGTCGCGGCGAAGACGGTCATCCCGGCGCCCCCGCCTCAGCGTTCCGTGATCGTGATCGAGTCGATCACGCCCGGCTCCGCCGGCGGCTCGCCCTCCGGAATTGCGCGGACTGCGTCCATCCCGCTCACGATCCGCCCGAACACCGCGTAGCTGCCGTCGAGGAAGGGCAGCTCCTCCAAGGCGATATAGAACTGGCTGCCGGCCGAATCGGGATCGTTGGAGCGCGCCATCGCCAGCGCGCCCTCGACATGGGTCCTCTCGCTGATCTCCAGCGGAATCGAGTAGCCCGGCCCGCCGGTGCCGTTGCCCAGCGGGTCGCCGCCCTGCGCGACGAAGCCGGGGATGACGCGATGGAAGGTCAGCCCGTCGTAGAAGCCTTCGCGGGCGAGGAAGATGAACGAATTGACCGTGATCGGCGCATCCTCCGCGAACAGCTCCGCCTCGAACTCGCTGCCGTCGGCCATCGTGAACGTCGCGTAGTACGCGACGCCTTCTTCGAGCGTCATCTCGGGGCGCTCGCTGTAAGCGGGCCGTTCCGCCGATGGCGGCGGCGGGAGGTTGACGTAGAAGCGGAGCTCGTGATCGGGCAGCAGCTGCGGATGGAAAATCGCGATCATGTCGCGCAGCACGAGGTCGGGCCGCACCGCGCCCGTCTCGAAGACGTCGTTGCCGCCGCGCGCGTTCATGGCCTTGGTGTTGTTCCAGATGTTGCCCTCGACCAGCGAACGGAAGAACACGTAGCGCGTGTCCTCGGCCAGCGCCGCGGCCGAGTCGGGCCACCCTGACCCGGCGTGCAGCCAGTACTCCGCATCGCGCGCGCGGGTGAGCTGCACTTCGATATCGGTCTCGATCGAGCCGGCGGAATCATCGTCCCGCCAGACGTACTCCGCACCCGCATCGGCGAGCATTTTGGCGATATAGGAGCGGCCGCCCGAGGCGTACCAGATGCCGCCGTAGACGGTGCCGGTATGCACGGTCGGACGGTTCGAGACGCCGTCCGCGAGCGCCTTGGCGTCGAGGTAACGCTGCCGCACATCGGCGTACCACGCCTCCGCGTCCGCCTCCGCGTTGAAGAAGAGCGCGATGAATTTGACCCACTCGGCGCGCCCCAGCGCGGTGCCGTCGACCCAATCGGCGTTGTGCACGACGACGGTGCCGGCGGAGCGGATCACGTCGTATGCATCGTTGTCGAATCCGGAGGTCATCAGTACGTCCGGGCCATTGGCGACGACGATCTCGGCATCGACGCTGTAATCGGCCGCGAACACGACGGCGTCGCCCGCCTCGACGCGGGCATAAACCGCGTCGGAGCTGATGAAGTCGCCTTGCGACACTCCGGTCAGACGGTCGAGCGCGCCGATCACCTCCAACGCCGGCAGCTGGGTCGTCGACGAGGTGAAGATGCTTTCAATCGGCACCTCGATCACCGTCGCATCTTCGACATCGGGCGGCGTCGAAGCGCCGCGCTGGACCAAGATGTACTCAGACGGGCCGGAACCGGGCGTGGTTTCTAAAACGGTCACTCGCTTGTAGCTATCGTGATAGCTGACGGTGAAATTCACCGCATCGATCACCGATGCTTTCTCAGGGAAATAATCAACGCCCGCAGCGTATTCGGAGATACCGCCGCTGCGGATGTTCTCGGTCGGCGCCGTCGGCGCTGCCGATTCGCCGTCGCCGTCCGAATCTTCCTCAGCGCCGGCGGATTGCCCGGCTTCGACTTGGTCCTGCTGGACTTGCTGGTCCTGCCGGGCCTGTTCGGCGATGGCTGGCTGGGCGGGCTCTGGCTCCGCGGCTTGTTGATCGCCGCTGCAGGCGGCGGCGATCAGAGCAGCGGTCAGGGCGGCGATGAGGGTGAAGGGGACGAGGTTGCGCAAGGCGCGGCGCTCCGTTCGTGCGGCGCTGCGCTTGCTTGGGGGAAGGGAGGGCCGCGGCGGGCCCGTCCGCCCCGACGCTGACGCGGCGTCGGCAGTGCTGGCGGAGGCGCGCGCCGGCATTCGGGCTGACCGCGGGCGCCGAACGCCGGCGTCGCGGATCACCGTTGCGCGACAGCGCCGGACTTGCACCGGCTTCCCCGTCGCGCGCCCCGTGTGGTTCGCGTCTCAGGCTAGCACGCCCCCCTCCGCAGCCCCGCCGGGGCGCCCGCGCAGGGTCGGCGCGTAAGCGGAGCGGGGGTACACTAGTTCGCGCATGCGAATTGTCTCCGCTTGGGCCTCGTCGACGTTCCTCGCGCTTTCGCATCCGCAGTTCCGACTGCTCTTCGGCGGCACCATCTTCTCGACCCTCGCCTACATGATGATGTTCGTGGCGATGTCGATCGTCGCCCACCGGCTGGCCGGCACGAACACGGCCGTGGGCGTGATCTCGATGGCGATCGGGCTCTCGATGTTCTTCGGCGGGCCCTTCGGCGGCGTCCTCGCCGACCGCGTCAACCGCAAGTGGCTGATCGTCTGCGGGCAAGGCCTGGGCGCGTCGATGCTCGCGCTGACGGGGGTGCTGCTGCTGTTCGACCTGCTCACGCTGCCGCTGTTCTTCGGGCTGATGCTGCTGCTGGGCGGCACCTTCGTGGTGATGGGCCCGGCCCGGAACGCGTTCACGGGCGACGTCGTGGGTCCCAGGCTGCTGCCCAACGCGATCGCGCTGAGCCAGCTGGCGCATACCTGGGGCCAGCCGTTCTCGCCCTTCATCGCGACGCTGCTGATCGGCACGGCCGTCGGCCCGGGCGGGACCTACGTGGCGATGGGCGCGCTGGTCTTCATCGGCGTGCTGACCGTGCTCGTGCTGCCCTCGCGGGGCAAGCCCGTGGTCGAGGTCAAGCGCTCGGTGCTGGGCGACATCGCCGACGGGGCCAGGTACGTCGTCAGCCGCCCCATGCTGCGGCTGATGCTGGCGCTGTTCGTGCTCACGGTGATCCTGGGCTTCATCTTCCGCATCCTGCTGCCGCAGTACCTGGTCGAGCACATGGGCCGGCCCGACACGGACCTCGGCATGCTGATGCTGGTGAACGGGCTGGCGGCGGCCGTGGTGGCGCTGACGGTGGCGGGCTTCGCGACCTCGCGCTGGGCTTGGCCAGTGATCTTGATACTGATCTCGGTGATGGGGCTGGGCTACCTGATGCTGGCGGTGGCCGGCAGCTACGCCGAGGCGCTGGTCGCGATGGCGCTGCTGGGGCCGGGTCTGCAGGGCCCGATCATGCTGCTGCAAGCGCGGATCATGATGCAGACGGAGCCCGCCTACTACGGGCGGGTGATGGCGTTCACGATGATGTCCTGGGGCGTGCAGAGCCTGCTGGGCGCGCCGGCCGGAATCCTGGCCGACGCGGTCGGCGAGCGCGAGGTGATGGGCGCGCTGGGCCTGGCCAGCTTCGCCGTCGCCGGCGGCGCCTTCTTCTGGTGGATGAGCGCGCGCCGGCACGAGCCCGATCACGCCCCCGCGCGCGAGGCCCTGGCCGCCGGCCGCGAGTTGCGCGGCGCCGCCCAGCCCCGCGCCCTAGCCCGCGCCGCCGGCCCGGAAGGCCGCCTCGAAGGCATCCTCCCGGTAGCCCTGATGACCGGCCAAAAAGCGCAATAGCGGCGCAGTAAGATCAGGCTGAGGCAGGCGCAATGCTGAGCGCGATGACAAAGCGGCTGAAACGGCTCTTCGCGATGGATCGGTCGACCGAAGAAGAGCCATGGGGCTACAACGGGATGACCTACGAGGAGCTGGCCGAGCTCTACAAATCCCGCGGCTGGCCCCCTCCAGACAAAGAGGGCTACATCAAGTACCCATAGGGCCGGCGACAGCGGGTTTGGCCGACGCCCAATTCCGGTACTCCAGCAGCTCCGATGACGAGCCGGAAAGCGCAGCAGGGGCGCGGTAGAATCGGGGCGAGGTGAGCGCGATGCCGAAGTGGCTGAAGCGGTTCATGGTGCGGATGGGCTGGGCTCGTCCGGACGAGGGCGAGCCGGTTGGCTACGAGCAGATGAGCTACGACGAGCTCGCGGATCTCTACGCGGCGCGGGGCTGGCCGCCGCCCTCCAAGCGGGGCTACCACAAGCTGATGTGAAGGCCCGTGACGCGATCAATCGGAGAGCGTGAAGGTGGCGGTTGGCTGGCGGTCACGACCGCGCCAATCGCGCGGTAGACTGGTGTCGAGGAGAGCGCGATGTTGAAGTGGTTGAAACGGCTCTTCGCGATGGATCGGTCGACCGAAGAGGAGCCGTGGGGCTACAACGGGATGACCTACGAGGAGCTGGCCGAGCTCTACAAGTCCCGCGGCTGGCCCCCGCCCGAAAAAGAGGGCTACATCAATTACCCATAGCGGCTGCATCGTCGCGCGTCACGAGACGACGACGAGAATTGCGGTCGCGCCGGCGAGAACAGCAGCAGCCACCGCGAAGATCAGCGTCGCTGCAGCCCATCGTCCGCGCCTCGCGAGTTTGACCTCGTTCTCGTCGAACGCGCGCTGCATCTCGTTCGCCGCCCAAACCACGTATCCGGCGCGGGCCATCGTCATCGCTGCTTGGCGCGATCGTTCGGGACCGGGCAGCACCCGGAGACCTCGGCTGATCAGTCCGCCCGCTGCGGAGCAGATGCTCCCGATGAGGCAGACGATCCCCAAGATCGCGGGCACTGCGATGGCAGTGTCCAGCTCAATCCGGTCGGCCTGCACGAGGATGACCGCGATCAGCACGGCGACGATGATCGAATCGAGCTGGAGCGTCGCCGTCAGCCGCTCATGGATCACCCGCTGGTGGTCGCGCTGCTGGTCGCCGCGCGACTGCATCATGCGGTAGTGCTCCTCGTGGGCATCCCCCTCGGGAGCGGAATCCTGATCGGGCATCGCTGGATGCTAGGCGGGGCTTCGCCGGCCGCCAATCGAGCGGGCGGTTAGACTGCCGCGCATGGCTGCCGCGGGGCCTTTGGACGGGGTGCGGGTGCTCGATCTGACCGAGTGGATTTCGGGTGCCTACGCGACCAAGCTGATGGCGGACTACGGGGCCGAGGTGACCAAGGTCGAGCGGCCGGGCGGCGATCCGTCGCGCGCGGTCGGGCCTTGGAAGGGCGGCGTCGAGGGGCCGGAACGGTCGGGCACGTTCTTCTACTTCAATACCAACAAGCGCTCGCTCGAACTCGATCTGCGGCATGAGCGCGCGGGCGAGGTCTTCGACCGCCTGCTGGACTGCGCCGACATCGTGGTGTCCTCGCAGCGGCCGGGGCTGCTCGATGAATGGGGGCTGGGCTGGGAGCGGGTCCACGCGCGGCGGCCGCAAGCGCCGCTGATCGCGCTCTCGAATTTTGGAGCCGACGGCCCCTACCGCGATTACCAAGTGTCCGACTTGGTGCTGTACGGGTTCGCGGGCGAGATGTACACGATCGGGACGCTGGACCGCGCGCCGGTGAAGATGTTCGGCACGGCGGCGCTGGTCGAGTCGGGCGCGGCGGCGGCGACGGCGTGCATGGCGGCGCTGACCGCGGCCGAGCTGCAGGGCGTCGGGCAATTCGTCGACCTCTCGCTCGCGGATACGCAGTTCAACGGCGTCGACCGCCGGCACGCGGCGACGATCGGCTGGGAGTTCGCCCAGCGCCGCTCGCTGCGCGCGCCGGGGCCGGCGGCCGGCATCCTCGCGGGCGTCTACCCCTGCGCCGACGGATACGTCGAATTCTCGGCCGCCGCCGGCCGGGTCGACCGGCTCAACCAGATGCTGGAAGAGCCCGAGTGGCTGCAGGATCCGAAGTGGTGGGAGCCGGGCCTCGGCTTCCGCGCCGATCTCGTCGACGAATTCAATGCCAACTTCCTGCCGTGGCTGTTCGAGCGCGGCAAGCGCGAGATCTGGGAGGCGGCGCGCGAGGCAAAGGTGCTCTGCGGGCCGCTCTTCACGGTCGATGAGCTGATGAGCGACGCGCATTTCACCGACCGCGGGTTCTGGGCGGAGATCGAGGACGACGAGCTGGGCGCTTGGCGGATGCCGGGGCGGCCGGTCGATATGCCCAAGTCGCCGTGGGCGCTGCGGCGCCCTGCGCCGCGGCTCAACCAGCACCGCGACGAAGTGCTGGGCGAGTGCGGCTACGACGCGGCGGAGATCGCCGGGCTGGTCGCGGCGGGAGCGGCGAGATGACGCAGCCGCGGCCGCTGGAGGGGATTCGCGTCATCGACATGACCTTGGTCTGGGCCGGGTCGTTCTGCGCGACGCTGCTGGCGGACCTGGGCGCGGAGGTGATCAAGGTCGAGAACATCCACGTCTGGCAGCCGATGACGCGCGGCGGGCAGGCGCGGCCGCGGGCGGAGGCGATCGCGGCCGGCCCCGGCTGGGCGACCGGATATCCCTACGGCGTGCCCGGCGAGCGCCCGTGGAACCATTCGCCGACGTTCGTGCAGACGTTCCGCAACAAGCACTCCGTCACGATCGACATCACCACGGAGGAGGGGCGGGACGTGTTCGCGCGGCTGGTCTCGAAGTCGGACGCGATGGTCGAGAACAACGCGGCGGGAACGCTCGAGAAATTGCAGATCGGCCCCGATTTCCTGCGCGCGGCGCGGGAAGACCTGATCCTGCTGCGGATGCCAGCCTACGGATCGACGGGGCCCTACAAGTACGCGCGGGCGCTCGGCGTGCATCTCGAGAGCGTGGTCGGCCACACGATGCTGCGCGGCTACCCGGACTTGGACCCTTCGTACATCACCTCGATCTTTTCTGGCGATTACGCGGCCGGCGCGCACGGCGCGTTCGCGGTGATGGCGGCGCTGCGGCACCGCCGGCGGACCGGCGAAGGGCAGGTCTTGGAACTCGCCCAGGCGGAGTCGGCGGCGGCGCTGACCGCGCAGGCGTTCATGGACTACGCATGGACGGGCAACATCCCCGACCGGATCGGCAACCGCTCGCTCTACGGCGCTGCGCCCTACGGGGTCTACCCCTGCGCCGGCGGCACTTCGGAGGACGGGGAAGACCGCTGGATTTCGATCTCGGTGCTGAACGACGCGCAGTGGCTCGCGCTGCGCCAAGCGATGGGCGACCCGGAATGGTCGCGGGAGGCGCGGTTCGATGCCGCAGCCGGGCGGCTCGATGCCGCGGACGAGATCGATGCGCGCATCTCGGAATGGACCGCGAGCCGGGAAGATTACGATCTGTTCCACCGCTTGCAGGCGGCCGGCGTGCCCGCGGCGCCGGTGCTCGACGCATCGCGCATCTTGGACGACGCACATGTGCAGGCGCGGGAGCTGAACTCGCCGCAGACGCTGTTCGCCGGCGTCGGCCCGTTCCGCTTCAACAATCCGTTCTACAAGTTTTCGGACAGCGAGATCAATCATCGCAAGCCGCCGCCGGCGCTGGGCGAGGACAACGAGTACGTATACAAGGACATCCTCGGCTACAGCGACGCGGAGTACGCCGCGTTCGAAGCGTCGGGCATGCTGGGGATGGATTACGACCCCGAGATTCCCTGAGCGGGGCTATTCCCAGACCGACCAGACTTCATCGAAATCAAGCTCGAAGCCGGGCATCAGCGGCCCGACGGCGATCTTGCCCGCAGCGTCAAGGAATTCGGGCTCCGCGCCGCTCGGATCTTCGGCGCGGAAGATGCGCAGAGTGCGGTTGAAGGGGTCGATCATCCACATCACTTGAACGCCACGCCCGATCCAAGCACGGCAGCGACGGATGTGGTCGGAGATGCCGCCCTGCTTGGAACTGAACTCGACCGCGAAGGCGGGCATGCCGACGAACATCCCTTGATCGCGGCTAGGTTTCGGGGCGGCCGCTACTTGCCGAGGGGAGATCCAAGAGATGTCGGGCGAGTGGACTTCGCCGGTTTCCTCATCGGCATAGCCTTTGCTGCTGCTGGCGATGATGCCGCCGCTGGATTTTGACCAGATGCCCATCTGGAGCGTGATATCTACCGCGTACTCAGGCGATCCATCATGAGTGACGGGCGGGCCGATGGCCAGCTTGCCCTCCGCCGTGCGTTCGACCTTGCGGGCGGGGAGCACCGCGCCGATCCGTTCGAGCAGATCGTCGGTCAGCGGGCAGTCCGGGTCGAAGGGGATGATCTCCCAATGCGCGGGAGTGAAACCGTCAATGATCGGCTTGGCGCCGGTCGGTGCTTGGAGCGCGGCCGGCGTCGTCATCGAGTGCTCCCGCAACTAATCGTCGCGATGGCAAGCGGCTGCTATGAAAAATCGGGTTCGCGCTTTTCGAGGAAGGCGGCGATGCCTTCGGCGGCTTGGGGGCGCTTGGCGGAGGCGGCGATCTCGCGGGTTTCGGTCTCCATCTGGCTTTCGAGCGTGTCGGTCCAGCCGGCGTGGTAGAGGCGCTTCATCGCGCCGATGGTCTCGGTCGGGCCGGCGGCGAGCTGGGCGGCCATCTTCCCCGCTTCGTCCAGCAGGTCGGCGTCGGGGACGACGTAGTTGACGATGCCCCAGGCGGCGGCCTCCTGCGCGGTCAGGCGGCGGTTGGTGAGGCTCAGTTCGCGGGCGCGGCGGAGGCCGACGATGCGGGGCAGGAAGTAGGTCGAGGAGCCGTCGGGCGTCATGCCGATGCGGCTGTAGGCCATGGTGAACCAGGCCGATTCGGCGGCGTAGGCGAGGTCGCCGATCAGGGAGAGGCTCATGCCGGCGCCGGCGGCGGCGCCGTTGACGGCGCAGATCAGCGGCGCGCGCATGCGGGTGAAGCGAGAGATGGCGGCGTGCAGGTAGGTGGTCAGTTCCTTGACCTCGAACGCGAGCTCGGCGCCGGCCGGCGGCCAGGCCTTGATGTCGGCGCCGGCGCAGAACATGCGGCCCGAGCCGGTCAGCACGACCGCGCCGATGTCGTCGGATTCATCGCAGCGGATCGAGGCGTCGAGCAGCTCCTTGCCCATCGTCATGTCGAGCGCGTTGGCCGCTTCCGGGCGGTTGAAGCGGATCGTGACGACGCCGCCGTCCCGGGTCCATTCGAGCGTTTCGTAGGCGGGTGCGTCGGTCATCTGCGGGACTCCTCTGCTGCGCGGCGGCGGGCGACGGCAGGCTAGCAGCGCGGCGCGGCGAATCGAGCGGCTATCCTCCAGCGGAGCGGATGGCCGGGAGGTGGCACATGATTCGACGGAGCTGGGCGCGGGCGGCCGCGCTGGGCGCGGCGCTGGCCGTGCTGCCGGCGCTGGCTTGGACGGGGGCGGCGGCGCAGGAGCCGGAGCCGACGGTCGGCGCGCCGCAGATCAGCGTCGAGGGTTCGGCGCAGCGGGTGATCGAGGCGCAGGGGACGCAGATCCGCTGGCGGACGGACGTGCTGCGGGAGAGCGCGGCGACGGCGGCGCGGGACGGCGAGGCGGCGCTGCAGCGGGTGCGCGGGGCGCTGCTCGAGCGGGGGGTCACCGACGAGAACCTGGCCACGACGAGCGTGCGGCTGGACGCGGACTGGAACTACCGGGGCGAGACGCCGACCATCTCCGGCTACCGCTGGACCTCGCGGCTGACGCTGAGCGTGGACGGGACCGACCGGGCGGCCGCGCTGATCGACGCGATCGTGACCGCCGGCGGCGACGAGATCGGGATCGACGGGGTTTCGTTCACGGCGGAGACGGGCGAGGAGCTGGAACGCGCGCTGCTGCTGGCGGCCGCGCGCGACGCGCAGGCGCAGGCCTTGGCGGTCGCGCGGGTGCTCGGCTTCGACACGGTGCGGCCGATCTCGATCCCCTCCGTCAGCGTGGGGCAGGCCGGCCCGCCGGTCGGGCCGTATCCGGCGCTGGACGGCGACTCGGCGTCGATCGGGCTGGCGGGGCCGATCCGCGTCGTGGCGCGGATGTCGGTCACGTTCACGCTGACGCGCGCGCCGGCGACGAAGGCGGGGTAGACGATGACGATGATCAGGAAATTCTCGAAGATGCGCGCGGCGGCGCTGGCCGGCGCGGTCGTGCTGGCAGCCGCCACGCTGTGGCCGGCCGGCGGACAGGCGGACGATCACGGCGACGAGACGTCGATCTGGATCGCGGGCTCCGCTTCGCGCGAACTGGCTCCGGACACGACGCGGATCACGTTCAGCGTCAGCGTGCTGGACGAAGAGTCGGCGACGGGGGCGCTGGCGACCGGTGTCGAGGTGCTGGTCGACGTGCGCAATCGGGTGGCGGAGGCGGACGCGGAGGCGCGGATCGTGACGCGGACCGTGACGCTGCGGCAGGAGACGCGCTGGATCGAGGGCGAATCGGTGCCGGTCGGGTTCCGCTACGTGAACTCGCTGACCTTGACGGCGGCGGGAACGGATTCGGCGGGGGCGCTGCTGGGCGCGCTGGTCGAGGGCGGCGGCGATCAGGTGCAGATCGGCGGGATTTCGTTCACCTCGAGCGAGCAGGCGGCGGTCGAGCGGCAGCTGCTGGCCGAGGCCGTCGAGGACGCGCAGCGGACGGCGGGCCTGATCGCGGACATGTTCGGGCTGGGCACGCCGATGGCGGTCCAAGTGCAGATCGGCTCGCTCACCGCGCGGACCTTCGAGGCCGCCTCGGAGGAAGAAGAAGAAGAGGCAGCCGACGCGATGGCGATGACGGGGGACGATTCGCTCCCGGCCAGCGGGCTGACGGCCACGACGATTGCGGGGCCGACGACGGTGCAGGCGAGCGTGCGGGTGCGCTTCCTGATGCAGCGGGGCGGCTAACCGCGATCGCGGCGGGGCGCGAAATCGGCAGCGCCCCGCGCCCGTGAGGGAGACGCGGGGCGCTGCCGGGAGATCGCCGCCCGGCGGGGATCAGGCGGCGGCCTGCTCGACGACGGAATCGCGCCAGGCGCGGGCGAACTCGGCCCCGCCCTCGATGGCGGCGAGCCGTTCGCGGGCTTCCGCGGGCAGTTCGGGATCGGCGAGCAGCGCCTCGCGCACGGGATCGGGCGGCGCTGCCGTCGCCTGCTCGGCGGGCGCTTCGGCCTGCGCGGCCGCGGGTTCTCGGTCGGTCATCTGCATCTCCTCCGGGCTCAGCGCCGACGGTCGTGCCGTTCGGCGCTCGCTCCGTGAAGGAGATGGCGCGCAATCCGCTGCGCTGGTTGCAGAACAAACGTACAGTGATCCGCCCGGGAAAGGCAAGCGCCGCGGCGGGCGATCTGTAGCCCGCGTTACACTCCGCTCAATTCCCGATCCCCGTCGCCGCGGGGCCGTTTCGGCGGCGCGGCGGCGCGCCGAGCGCAGTGGAGACCGTCATGGCGAATGCCGCAGAGCAGATCCGCAACGTCGTCGTCCTCGGGCACCAGGGGGCCGGGAAGACGACGCTGGTCGAGGCGCTCGCGTTCGCGACGGGACGGATCAACCGCATCGGCCGGGTCGAGGACGGCAACACGGTCTCCGACTTCGACCCCGAGGAGCACCACCGCGGGCTCTCGGTCAACACCTCGCTCGTTTCGCTGACCCGCGGCGAGGTGCGGATCAACCTGCTCGACGCGCCCGGCTACGCCGATTTCATCGGCGAAGCCGTCGCCGCGACCTCCGTCGCCGACGCCGCGATCCTCGTCGTCGACGCTTCCTCGGGCGTGCAGGTGGGCACCGAGTCGGCCTGGCGCATGGCCGGCAAGCGCGGCATCCCGCGGCTGATCGCGGTGACGCGACTGGACCGCGAGAACGCCAAATGGGACGAGGCGGTGGCCCAGGTGCAGGCCGGGCTGGGCGCGGAGTGCCAGCCGCTCTGCGTCCCCATCGGCGCGGAGAAGGACTTCAACGGCCTGATCGACGTGCTCACCGGCGAATGCTGGAACGGCGACGGCTCGGAGAAGGGCGAAGCGCCGGCGGATGCCGCGGCCGCCGCCGAAGCCTCGCGCGACGGGCTGATCGAGCGGGTGGTCGAGGCCGACGAAGAGCTGATGATGCGCTACTTGGAGGACGAGGAGCTGGGCGGCGACGAATTGCAGGCCGGGCTCAAGCCGGCGATCCTGAGCGGCGCGCTGGCCCCGATCCTGCCCCTGGCCTCGGCGCCCAACATCGGCACGCACGCGCTGCTGCGGGCGATCGTGAACCTGCTCCCCAGCCCGGCCGAAGCGCCCGCGGCCGACGGGGCCGGGCCGGCCGCCGACGGCCCCGCGGCGGCCTTCGTCTTCAAGACCATGGCTGACGAATTCGTCGGCAAGCTCTCCTACTTCCGCGTGATCAGCGGCACGATCGCGGCCGACGCGCACCTCGAAAACGCGCAGACCGGCGAGGACGAGCGCCTCGCCAACCTCTCCCACGCGGCCGGCAAGGACCTCGAATCGGCCGCGGAACTGGCCGCCGGCGAGATCGGCGTCGTGACCAAGCTCGGCGGCACCACGACCTTCCAGACCCTGCGCGCGCAGGGCTCCGACGTCGAGGTGCCCGCGCCAGACATGCCCGCGCCGATCTTCTCCGCCGCCGTCGAGCCGCACGCCAAGGCCGACGTCGACAAGCTCGGCCCCTCGCTCGCGCGGCTGGTCGAAGGCGACCCGACGCTGCGGATCGAGCGCGACCGCGACAGCGGCGAGACGATCATCAGCGGCCTGGGCGAAAGCCACGTGCAGCTCGCCGCCGACCGCCTCCAGCGCAAATTCAAGGTCGAAGTCGACATCAAGGACCGCCGCGTCCCCTACCGCGAAACGGTCACCGCGACCGGCCAGGCCGAATACCTGCACAAGAAGCAGACCGGCGGGCACGGGCAGTACGCCCGCGTCGCGCTGCGGGTCGAGCCGCGCGAGCGCGGTTCCGGCTACGAATTCGCCGATGAGATCGTCGGCGGCGCGGTGCCCCGCAACTACATCCCCGCGGTCGAAAAAGGCGTCGCCGAATCGCTGCCCGCCGGCGCGCTCGGCCAGTACCAGCTGACCGACCTGCGCGTGGTCCTGTTCGACGGCAAGCACCACGACGTCGACTCCTCCGAGATGGCGTTCAAGCTGGCCGCCTCGCAGGCGCTCAAGGAAGCCACGCAGGGCGCGCGCCCGATCCTGCTGGAGCCGATCCAATCCTTCCGCATCACCGTGCCGGAATCGGCCACGGGCGACATCATCAGCGACCTCAACTCGCGTCGCGCCCGCGTGCTCGGCATGGAGCCGGCCGAGGAGCCGCCCAACCACTCGGTCGTCCTCGCCGAAGGCCCGATGGCCGAATTCCTGCGCTACGCGACCGACCTCCGCTCCGTCACCGGCGGCCGCGGCACCTTCAGTGCCGAATTCGTCCGCTACGACCCCGTCCCCGACCACGTAGCCGACCAAGTCCGCAAGCAAGCCGCGACCGCTACTTAGCCGTCATACCGGCACTGCGCGCAGCCCGAATCCGCGAGCAACGCCTGCAAAGCATGCGATTCAGGGGCCATTTCGCTGCAAGGACGGGACCGCGACGGGTCGGCAGCGCAAAGTTGCATCAGCAGGCGTACTCTTATACGCAGCGGCCGCGGGGTGCCCGGCACCTGATACGCGCGGGCCGCGCAGCGGACTAGTGGGAGCACCTGATGACCGCCCGCAGCAACGACGACTACGCCAGCAGCGCCGACGACCGCGCCGAGGAGGGGGAATCGGCCGGTTGGAAGCAGCAGGTCGGCGACATCCTCGAAGGAGCCGACCTGCCCGAGCCCGCCCCCGCGAACGGGCTTTCGCCGAGCGATGCCGAGCTGCGCGCCGCCTACGAGGTCGAGCGCCGCGAGCGGTTCCTGCTCGAAGAGTGGCGCCAGATGATGGGCTTCGACCTCTGGTGCCTGCGCCAGTTCGCCATCGGCGAGGCTGAGGAAACCGCGCGCGACCAGCACACGGCTTTCCGCGGCCTCGAGGCGGCCGGCAACATCCGCCGCTTCGCCGAGCACCGGCTCGAAGAGGAAACCCCCTGCGACAACGATGACTGCAAGCACGGCCACGACGACGACAGCAAGGAAAAGGCGGCCAAGTACCGCGCCGTGCTGGAAAACGTCGCCGTGCTCGAAGCGCGCATCCGCAGCCTCAACCCGCAGGCCGCCGCCGACTTCGACTCAGGCATCCACCGCGACTGACGCCCCGGCCTGCTGTGCCGGGCGGAAGTCCTGCAGTTCCAGCTCCGGCGCTCCGGATTGGCCGCGGCGGAAGCTCCAGACCGCATCGATGCGCGATGCGAGCTCCGCTTCGCGGTCCCCCATGCGCCAGCCGACGGCGTCCCAGCGACGGTCGAGGCGGAGGCCGAGATGCGGCTTGCCGTTGCGCCCGAAGCGTCGGACCTCGGAGGCGGACACGTTGAGGCTGAGGAAGACGGGAGCCGGGTTGCCCGCTCCGAACGGGGCGAGCCTTGCGATCCAATCCGCCGTCTCTTCGGTCACCTGCTCAAGCGGCACTTGCGCATCGATCTCCAGCAGCGGTTCGCCATCGCCCGCACCCTCGCGGTCGAAGATCGCTGCTTCCGCGAGCGCGTTGAGCCGTTCGCAGAGCGGGGCGAGATTGGCGGTCTCGACCGTGAAGCCGGCCGCCATTTCGTGGCCGCCATGCTTCACCAACAGATCGCTGCAATCCGCGAGCGCAGCCGCGAAATCGAAGCCGGCGTGGGAACGGGCGCTCGCCCGCGCAAGTTCGTCGTGCACGGAATAGGCGAACGCCGGCCGCTGGTAGCGGTCGACGAGCCGGCCGGCGACGATCCCAACGATGCCGGGCGGCGTCTCCGCGTCGCCCGCTGAGACCAGCGCGGGGACGTCGCCGTGCTCACCGTGGGTGCGTTCGACTTGGGCCTGCGCCCGCTTCCAAGCGGCATCCGAAAGCCTGCGCCGCTCGATATTGAGCCGCTCCAGCTTCGCCGCAAGTTCTTCCGCGCGGCGCGGATCCCGTTCGAGCAGCGTTTCCACCGCCAGCGATGCATCCGCCAGCCGTCCGGCCGCGTTGAGCCGGGGCGCGATCTGGAAGCCGATGGTCTCGGCATCGATCGCGCCGTTGCGCGCCCCCGCCGCTGCGAGCAGCGCGCGCAGGCCCGGCCGCTGGGTACGCGCCAGCTCGCGCAGCCCTTGGCCGACGATGCGGCGGTTCTCACCGCGCAGCGGCACCACGTCGGCGACCGTGCTGAGCGCCGCCAGTTCGAGCCAGCGCCGGGCCGGTGCCGCCTTGCCCAGTCGCGCGCAGAGCGCGTGCGCGAAATGCCAAGCGAGTCCCCCTGCCGAGACCTCGCCCAGCGGGTGATTCGGCGCCGCCAGTGTGGGCGCGGCGATGATCGCATCGGGCAGCTCGCCCTCGGGCTGGTGATGGTCGAGCACGACGAGGTCGATGCCGCGCGCACGGGCGGCGGCGATTGGAGTCCGCGCCGTGATGCCGCAGTCGGCTGTGATGATCAGCCGCGCGCCCTCGTCGCCCAGCCGTTCGAGCGCCCCGGTGTGTACCCCGTAGCCGTCCTGCTCGCGATGCGGCACGAACCAGCGGCAGTCCGCCCCGCCCTCGCGCAGCGCCTCGACCAAGATCGCGGTGGAGGTGACCCCGTCGACGTCGTAGTCGCCGTAGACGGCGATCGGCTCGCCACCCTCGACCGCGACGGCCGCGCGCGCCACCGCGTCGGAAAATCCTGGCAGGCCGTCCGGGTCTGCCGGCGCCGCGCGCTCGGGCGCGAGGAACGCGGCTGCCGCCTCGGGTGAGTCGATTCCCCGCATCCGCAGCAGGCGGCCGATGAACGACGGCGCGTCCAAGCCGGGAATCGGCGGGGCCTCTTCGGGCAGCGCGACTTGCCAAGCGAATCCGCTGATGCCGTTGCCGGCTTGCCGCGGCATCGCGCGGCTACGGGTTCCAGCGGCTGAAGATCAGGCAGCTGTTGTGGCCGCCGAAGCCCATCGAGTTGCTCAGCGCCACCTCGACCGGCGCCGTCCGCGCATCGTTCGGCACGTAATCGAGGTCGCACTCCTCGTCCGGCGTTTCGTAGTTGATCGTCGGCGGGATCACGCCGTTGCGGATCGCACCGATCGCGGCCACGGCCTCGACCGCCGCCGCCGCGCCGAGCAGGTGGCCGGTCATCGATTTGGTCGAGGAGATCGGAATCTCCCGCGCCGCCTCGCCGAAGACGGACTTGATCGCCATCGTCTCGAACTTGTCGTTGAGCGGCGTCGAAGTCCCGTGCGCGTTGATGTAGTCGACCTCGTCCGGCGCCGTCCCGGCGTGATCCAGCGCGAGCTGCATCGCCCGCGCCCCGCCGTCGCCGCCATCGGCCGGCTGCGTGATGTGGAACGCGTCGCCAACGTTCGCGTAGCCGGTGAACTCGGCCAGGATCTCCGCTCCGCGGGCCTGCGCGTGGTCGGCCCGCTCGAGCACGAGGATGCCCGCGCCCTCGCCCATCACGAAGCCGTCGCGCGTCGCGTCGAACGGGCGCGAAGCGTGTTCCGGGTCGTCGTTGCGCGTCGAAAGCGCCCGCGCCGAAGCGAAGCCGGCGACGGACATCTCGCAGATCGGGGCCTCCGCGCCGCCGGCCAGGATCACGTCGGCGTCGCCGCGCCGCAGAGCCTCCGCCGCCAGCCCCATCGCGTCGGCGGCGCTGGCGCAGGCCGACATCGGCGCCAGGTTCGGCCCGCGCGCCTTGAGCGCGATGCTCACCTGCGCCGAGCCGATGTTCGGCAGCAGCATCGGCACCGCGAACGGGCTGACCCGGTCCGGGCCGCGCTCGATCAGGATGCGCAGCTGATCCTCGGTCGTGCCGATCCCGCCGATCCCGCTGCCGACCATCACGCCGACCCGCTCGGAGCCGTCGAAATCCTCGAATCCCGCCTGCGCCGCCGCTTCCTTGGCCGCGCCGATCGCGAACTGCGCGTAGCGGTCCATCCGCCGCGCTTCCTTGCGGTTGATCCAGGCCGAAGGGTCCCAATCGGGCGCTTCCGCCGCGAAGCGCACCCCCAGCCGCGACGGATCGAACAGCGAGATCCCCCGCGTGCCCGAGCGCCCCGCGACCATCCCCTCCCAAGTATCCGCAACGGTCAGCCCCAGCGCCGAGATCGCGCCCATCCCCGTCACCACCACCCGCTGGTCCAGCTCCCTAGTCATAAATTCAGGCTACCGCCCCCCGCCCTTAGGCACCTGAGCCCGCCCCCCAGCCTCACGGAATCGCTTCAGCCACCGCCACCGCAATCGCCGCGATTGCGAGCACCAGCCCGACGACGGTGATCACCATTCTCGCGATCCACGTCTTCATCTCCGCCATCCCGGCCCGCAAAGCCGCCATCTCCGACTTGACGCCGGCCATCTCGGCCCGCGTATCCGCGAGTTCGGTGCGCACCCCGGCCATCTCCACGCGGAGATCCTGCAAGTCGCCAGTCGTAATGAAATCCGACAGGCTTTGATCCGCAATCTCGACCATCTCTCCGCTCTCCGTCTTGATCTTGGCGGTCTCAACCTGTGGTGCCAAATCGTCCAACCCGTCCTGCCCGATCCTGTCCGCGCTGCCTGTCAGCACGCCCAATCGCACCATCGCGTCGCGCAATGCATTCGGTTGAAACTGGTGTCTCTTAGCGCGTGGTCGCCTCACGGAATCGCTTCAGCAGCCGCCACCGCAATCGCTGCGATGGCTATGGAGACGCCCAAGGCGACCAGAAATTTGCGGGCGATCCACGCCTTGAGCTCAGCGATCTGCCGCTCCAGTCCAACGATGTCCGCTTTGGTTGCAGGTTCCCTCAAACCATCCTCAACGGTTGCGTCGGCCTCCCGCCCAGGAACGGACAGCCGTTCCATGACGCAGCGCGGCGCGGTCATGTCTCAACGCCCTAATTGCTCAGGGGATCGCTTCGGCAACTGCCACCGCAACTGCCGCGATGGCAAGAGCGACGCCCAGCGCGACCAGCAGCTTGTCGGATATCCAAGCCTTGAGCTCGGCGATGTCCGCCTTCGTCGCCAAGTCGTCCAAGCTGCCCTCCACGATCTCGACGATCTCCTCAGCATCGTCGTTGGGAACATTCAGCCGCCCCATGACGCCGCGCAAGGCGTTCGGTCGAAAGGCCATCAGTCGTCCCTCCCTGCCGGCCCAGCGTATCCGTTCGGCGTCAGCCGTTTTCGCGGCGGGCGGAGACTTGGTCGATCCGCATCTGGCGCTGGTTCGGCTCGGGGCCGTTCTGGAAGTTGGGCTGGTAATCGGAGATGCGGCCCTCGATCTGCGCCGCGTGCTGGCGGTCGTGGCGGTAGAAGCTGCGCAGCCACTGCATCACGGTCAGTTCGCCGAACGCTTTGGTGCTGGCGGTGCGGTGGAACTGTTCGAGCGTCAGCGACTGGATGAACGCTTCCGTGCCGGCCCGTTCTCGCCGCAGCGCGTCGAGCAGTTCCGGGACTTCGTGCTCCGGCGCGTCCTCGATCGGGATCGCGACCGGGTCGCCGCGCACGCCGGTCACGTCAGTCCCGCTCTCGGCCAGCGCCGCGCGGCACCAGGCGATGTAGCCGCGCTCCATCTCCCAGAGGTGCGCCAGTTGCTCCTTGGCCGTCCACTGCTCCTCGCCCTCGGCGTCGACGGGCACCCGGTCCGCGTCCTCGCCGCTGAGCCGCTCCGCCGCCGCGAGCAGCTTGCCGCGCTCCAGCTGCATTTTCGTCAGCAGATCGTGGATGTCCCGTTGCGTGTACTGAGGCATCGTCGCGCCCTTCCGTCAGCCGAGCCGGCGCATCACCGCGTCGGCCAGATCGCGCGCGGCCGCGGTCGGCAGCGCGTCCGGCGGCTCGGCATCGGCCGAGATCTCCAGCAGCACGTCGCCGACGGCGGCCCGGTACTCGATCATCCGCTGCACGACCCGCTCGCCCTCGAGCCGCGTCCACTCGCGCAGGCGGAACCCGTCTTCGCTGCCCGCATCCTCGATCCGCACCTCCTCGTCCTGCGGCATTGACGGGGCTTCGTCCAAGGCGGCGGATGCCCGCGCGGCGTCCGCGTAGCGCGTGAGCTCGAGTTCGACCCGCCGCATCGCGCGGCTGCGGTGCAGCGTTGCGCCGAGCAGCAGGTCCGACAGTTCGCCCCAGGAGCGCGGGTCGCGGAACATCGCGCGGAAGCCGACGATCCGCCCCGACTCGTCCAGCGCGCGGATGCGCGCCGCCGGGTCGTCCGCCGAGAGCGCGATCTCCTCCGAGGTCACCGCCTCCCGCAGCTGCAGCGCGAAGCCCGCCGGCCGCTCGCCCTCCGCGGCCGCCGCCAGCTCGCCCACGCCCTCGATCCGCAGCGAACGCCCCCGCTGCCAGCGCCGCAGCCCCGCCTGCAAAATCGGCACCCCGAACACCAGCAAGATGATCAAGATCCCGATGATCACCCCCGTGGACATGCCCCCAGCCTACTCCGAGTGTGCAGCGGGCTCTGCCTCGCCGTCCCCGCTTTGCGACGGCCGCTCCACCGTGCTGATCGCGAAGACGAGCCGGTTCAAGCGCGTGAAGAAGATCAGGATGGTTCGGTAGGCCAGCACCGCATCGCCGCGCGGGTCCTGCTCGATCATCATGATTCTGCGGCGCAGATCCGGATTCGGGCCGATCAGCCGCTGCATCGCCGCCCAAAAGTGGTACACCGCGCCATCGCCGAGCTCGTTTACGGGCAGCGTGGCGGCCGGCTCGGCGAGGAAATCGTATGGGAGGTCGTCGCCGTCGTCGCTCATGCGAGCTGGGGAAGCGGCTCGCCCGCCCGGCTCGGATGGCGGAGGAGCAATCTGCCGTCGATCTCGATGTACTCGATCGGCTGTCGATCCCGCGGCATTCGCTCGTCATCCGGCAGCCCGTACTCGAATGCATCTACGAAGTGCAGGCGGAGCGCTTCGCGATCGATCTTGGCGCCCGGCGGGATCGCCGCCCACAGCGGTTGCTCGTGCGCCTCTTGGATGTAGTCCGGCTCGCAGTCCAGCGGCAGCTCCCGGGGCCTCGCCGCGAGCGTCATCCCGGCGAGGACGCCGAGGCTCTGCGGATCCCGGCCCTCGCCTGCAGGGATCGGCCCGCCGCAATGGCTCGAGAAAGCGGCGCTCACGGCCTCGATCTCGGGCCCCTCCCTGCTCGCGAAAATCGGCGCGTTGAACAGCGGCAGCGCGTGGAACGCCAAGAAACAACCCTGCGCGTAATAGCAGAGGCGCTGCAAGCGATGGAGGTCCACCGCCTGATCAGCCGCTGCCGATGCGCCGATCAAGCATCGCGCGACATCGACGACATCCAAGGGCTGCCAGCTCGACATCGCTCCGCCTCCGTCTTCGCGCCCGTCACGGATTCCGCGGGAGCGACGAGGCTCTGCCGCCAAGCCTAAACTACTCCAATGCTCGACTTGGTGACCGATCACGAGATTCGCGCGGCTGCTTTCGCGCTGGTGCGGCGCTTGCAGAATGAGAACGGCGGGCTTTCTTGGCGGCAGCTTCAGGCGGGCTTTCGCTGGAATGACGAACAGATTGCCCTGGACTGGTCTCAGCGCGGCATCTGGAAACCTCGTCAAATGACGCACCTGCTCTCGATCAAGACCACATTTGGGGCGAAGGGCGCTAAGTATGCCGATCAGCGGCAGGTTCATCGGTAATTCTTCGAAGATCGTGACGTAATCGACTACGCCTTCATGGGTACGGATCCCCGCAACGCTTCGAACCGGCACCTGAAGGCGGCATGCGAGCGGCAGGTGCCGATCATCTACTTCCTCGCCTCCGCTACCGGCTTCTATCAAGCGCTCCTGCCTTCCTACATCGTTGATTGGGACCCGAAGCGGCTGATGGCCAGAGTCGCCTTCGGTTACGACGCTCCGCCCGAGACGGCGGATCAGAGGCGGCTCGGACTCGCGACGGCCCGCGAACACGTCCAGCGGGCAGGTTTCCGCGAAGGCGTACTGGCAGCGTATGGAGGGCGATGCGCGGTCTCGCAGGTCGGGGGGCGGTCGCATATCGCCGTCGCTGAGCTTGCGCCTGCTTTCGGCCCGGCGGCGGCGTTGCCCGCGGGACCGGCTGCCGGAGTCGCACTGTCGAAATTGCATCGCTCGGCGTTCGATGCGGATCTGATCGGGATCGATTCGGACGGGTACGTGCACGTATCGGAGCGCGCAACTGAATACCGCGTGGGGGCGGCCCGGCGGCTGCAACCCGACTCGCCGTTGATCGATGCATTGCTGGCAGCCGATGGCCGCCGAATCAACCTGCCGAAACGGCCCGAGCACCGGCCCGACAGGGAGCTGCTCGATCTGCGGTACGGGCAGTTTCTGCGGGCGAACTGAGGCCGGCCGGGGGCGGCTCTAGAATCGCGGCATGCCGAACTTGCTGTCCGATGTGCACGTGCTCGACCTGTCCGATGAGCCGCTGGCCTTCGGGGCGCGGCTGCTGGCCGACTTCGGGGCCGACGTGATCCGGATCGAGCACATGGCGGTGGACGCGCTGCGGCGGCGCGGGCCGCATCTCGACTCGGATCCGCCCTCGCTGAAGTGGGAGCGCGGCCTCGCCCACCTCACCTACAACGCCGGCAAGCGCTCGGTCGCCGTCGATCTGCGCGACCGCTCGCTCTGGGACGACCTCGAGCCGATGCTCGCCGCCATCGACGTCGTGATCGCCCCCTGCGAGCCCAATCCGGAGCTGGCCGGCTGGCTCGACAAGGGCCGGCGCGGCGAGTGGGCGCACGCGACCTCGATCATCGACTGCACGCTGCGGCGCGAAGGCCCGGCCGAGCCGATCAGCGACATCAGCGCGATGGCCGCGGGCGGCCACGTCGTCCTCAACGGGCACTCCGAAGACCCGCCGATCCACCCGGCCGGCAACCTCGCCTACAAGCAGGTCTCGCTCGCCGCCGCCCACGCCGCCGTCTCGCTCGTGCTGCAGGGCGGGATCGGCCATGTCGAGATCGGCATGCAGGAAGCCGTCGCCTTCACCGCGCTGCAGACGGCCAACGGCAACTACTGGCCCTGGCACTCGAATTCGCCCGACCGCCACTCGCCGATCGGCGCGCCGACCGTGCTGACCTCCAAGGACGGCCACTGGCTCTCCTTCACAATCCACCCGCCGCACTGGCAGCGGTTCGTCGACTGGATCGACGGCGCGCTGCCCGGCGGCGCGGCCGAGCTGCGCGGCGAGGAATACGGCGACGAGGGCTGGCGCGGCGCGCACTACCGCGAGCGCATCCGCCCCTGGGTCGAACGGCTCTGCGCCCAGCTCACGCTGGACGAGCTCTGCGCCGAAGGCCAGCGCAACAGCCTGCTGGTGCTGCCGATCAACTCGCCGGTAGAGGTTGCCCAAGACCCGCACCTGCGCGAGCGCGGCTTCTTCCAGCGCGTGCCGCATCCGCAGATCGGCCGCGAGGTCGAGCTCCCGCGCCCCGCCGTGCGTCTGCGCGGCGAACCCGAGCACGCGCGCCGCGCGCCCGCCCTGGGCGAGCACACAGTCGAAGTCCTGCGCGAGCTGGCCGGCTGGTCGGATGCCGAGATCAAGCGCCGCCGCGAGCGGGGGCAGATTGGCAGCGGCGTCGACGACCCGCCGCCCGTCTCCGCCGCTCCCGTCCCGCCCGCCGAGCCGCAAAGGCCGTCACGCAGCCGCCCGCCGCGGCAGCCGCTCGCCGGCGTGCGCGTGCTCGATTTCTGCTGGGCCATCGCCGGGCCGCTGGGCACGCGCCTGCTCGCCGACCTCGGCGCCGACGTGATCAAGATCGAATCGCATGCCCGGCTCGACCCGATCCGCTACATCGGCGTGCAGCCGCCCGACCAGTTCTCGATCAATACGAACGGCGTCTTCAACGACTGCTCCGCCGGCAAGCGCTCCTGCTTGGTCAACCTCAACAAGGAAGCCGGCAAGGAAGCCGTGCGCCGCCTCGTTGCGCAGGCCGACGTGGTCACCTCCAACTTCACGCCGTTCACGCTCGACCGCTGGGGCTTCGGCTACGATGACCTGAAGCGGATCAAGCCGGACATCATCTTGCTCAACGCCGCCGTGATGGGCACCGAGGGCCCGCGCGCCGAGTGGCGCTCCTACGGCAACGGGATCATCGCCATGTGCGGCATCGGCGAGCGCTCGCGCATGCCCGGCCGCGTCCCGATCGGCACCGGCACGCTGCACACCGACTTCACCGTGCCCTACGTGCTCGCCCTCTCCGTGATGTCGGCCCTGCACCGCCGTGACCGCTCCGGCGAGGGCGCGTGCATCGAGCTGGCGCAGTACGAAACCGCCGTGCAGCTGCTCGACACCGAGATGACCGCGGCGCTCAACGGCCTGCCCGAAGGCCCGCCCGACCGCAACCGCTCGACCGACATGGTCCCGCACGGCGTCTTCCCCGCCGCCGGCGATGACGAATGGGTCGCCGTCGCCTGCCGCGACGACGATGACTGGGCCGCGCTCTGCCGCGCCATCGGCCGGCCCGAGCTCGCCGAACGCGCCGCCCTAGCCTCGCTCAACGGCCGCCTCGCCCATGTCGACGCGATCGAGCAGATGCTCTCCGCTTGGACTTCGCGGCGCGATCGCTGGCAGGCGGCCGCCGAACTGGCCGCGGCCGGCGTGCCCGCCAGCCCGGTCGAGCGGCTGGAGGACTTCTTCGAGGGCCCCGATGCGGCGATGCGCGCCAACTGGGCCCGCGTGCAGTCGGGCGAGCGCGCCGTCTTCGTCCAGCAGCGCCAGCCGATCCTCTGGGACGGCGAGCGCCTGCCCTCGCGCCGCGCGCCGATGTGGGGCGAGCACACCGAAGAGGTGTTGCGCGAAGCGGCCGGCTACTCGCAGGACGAGATCATGCAGCTCGCCGCAAAACAGGTGCTGGAGTAGCGGTGCCGCCCGGCGACGACCGCTACGAGGCCGCCGTCGCCGCGATCGACGCGGCCAACGCCGGCGATCCGTTCACGCTCGAGTACGAGGGCCGCCTCCGCCCCAAGGAGCAGCTGCACGCCGAGCTGATGACCGGTTGGATCCTGCAACTGCGGCCCGATGCCGGCGAGGAATTGCTGCTCGCCGCCCGCGCGCACCACGTCAAGCGCTGGCTGGTGCCCCGCTCCGAGTTCCCGCCCGGCCGCCAGCCCTACCTGCGCTGGCGCCAGGCGATGCACGCCGTGCATGCCGCCCTCGCCGCCTCGATCCTCGAACCGCTCGGCTACCCGCGCTCCCAGCTGCGGCGGATCGAGGAGCTGATCGCCAAGCAGTCCGACCGCGCCCGAGACGCGGACGCCCAAGCGCTCGAAGACGCGCTCAGCCTCGTCTTCTTCCAAACCCAACTCGACGCGACCCTGCCCGATCTGGACGAGGCGCAGGCCCGCCGCGTGCTCGGCCGCACCTGGCGCAAAATGAGCGCCGAGGGCCGAGCCGCCGCCCGCGCCCTGCCGCTCTCCGACGCCGGCCGCGCCGCCATGCGCGCCGCCATCCCCGACTTCGATGCCTGACTCCCGCGCCGACCGCTACACGCACGGGCACCACGCCTCCGTGGTCGCGCAGCACGCGCGGCGCACGGCCGCCGTCGAGGCCTGGTTCCTGCTGCCCAGGCTGCGGCCCGGCATGCGCCTGCTCGACGCCGGCTGCGGGCCCGGCAGCGTCACCTGCGGCCTCGCCGCAGCCGTCGCGCCCGGCGCAGTCATCGGCATCGACCTCTCCGCCGCTGTGCTCGAACAGGCCCGTTCGCTCGCCGCCGAGCGCGGCATCGGCAACGCATCCTTCGAAACGGGCGACGTCTACGCGCTCGAATACGGCGACGAAACCTTCGACGTCGTGTTCGCCAACCAGCTGCTCCAGCACCTGGCCGACCCGCCCGCCGCGCTGCGCGAGTTCCGCCGCGTGCTCAAGCCCGGCGGCCTCGTCGCCGTGCGCGACGCCGACTACGCGACCATGAGCCCGCAGCCGCACTTCGCCGAGTTCGACGACTGGAACCGCCTCTACCACCAAGTCGCCCGGCGCAACGCCGCCGAACCCGACGCCGGCCGCCGCCTGCCCGACTGGCTCCGCGCCGCCGGCCTGCCCGGCTACGAACTGCACCCCAACGTCGTCCTGCTCGAAGGCGAAGACGCGCGCATCTGGGGCGAGGCCTGGTCGCAGCGCATCCTCCACAGCGGCATCGCCGAGCAGTCGCTTGAGTACGGCCTCGCCGGGCAAGCCGAGCTGGAACGGCTCTCGCAGGGCTGGCTGCGCTGGTCCGGGTCCGGGCATCCGCTCTACCTCTTCGCCCAGGTTGCCGCGATCGCCGTGAAGTGAAGGCGGCTCGGTACGTTGGCGCGCCGCCTCCTGCGCCGCGTAAAACTGATCATAAATTTGTGGATTCGATAGCGTTAACTTGGCATAGTTGCAGCGGACGCGATGCGTCCGAGCGAGCATCCGTTCGGGAGGAGCTGGGACACATGCGGAACCTGATCCCGCCGCGGGCAGTCCATCTGCTGGCCGCCGCAGCCGGCATCGCCGTCATCATCGGCGCCTTCGCGGCCTTCTCCGGCGGCGCGGGCGCGCGCGTCATCGATCCCCTGCGGATCACCATCACCTTCCCCACCGAGGTCGACTCGCAGGTCCCGCCCGGCCGCGACGTCCCCGTCGACATCCGCCTCACCGCGCTGATCGATTCCGAGAGCGGCGCGGCGCTCAGCGAAGCTTGCATCGCCTCGGCCGACAGCGGGGATCTGGAGACCCCGATCGACGACACGGCCATCGACACGCTCACCACGGCCGCGTCCGACGCGGACGGCTGCAACGCCTCGACCAACGACCGCGGCACCTACATCACCGTCCCCGCCGGCACGTTCTGGAAGTCCAACGGCGACACCCGCCTGCGGATCGACGGCTTCGACGCGCAGCTCGACTGCGACAAGAAATCCGTGGCCGCGGGCGGCGAGGTCGAGGTCTTCTGCCAGGTCAGGACCACGGCCGGCAGCCTGCCCGTGCTGACCGTGCCGGACGACTACAGCCGCGACGAAGTCACCGTCACCGTCCAGCTCGCCTCGGCCGCCGACGGCGAGAACGCCGGCAGCGGCTCCTTCTACCTCAGCTACACCGACGACGCCACCAAGAAGATCGTGCCCGGCGCCGACCGCTACAGCGACTCCGCCCGCCTCTCCGTCGGCCGGATCGTCGAAGTCGCCTCCGTCGACCTCTCCTTCGACCGCGCGCCGAGCCTGGCCCTCTTCACCGCCGAGCGCGGCGAGCAGATCGACGTCAACCTCGCCATCCTCAACGAGAACGGCCGCGCCGCCGACCCGGCCTCCGTGCTCAGCGTCACCCTCGTCGCCACCAAGGGCATGCTCGAATCGCCCGGCACTTCGCTCTGCGACGGCGCCAGCGTCTGCAACTTCACCTCCACCCAGCTCGTCGCCGCCGTCAGCGCCGCCGGCGACCCGGAACTGCCCGGGCGCATCCGCCTCCGCTGGACCGCCCCGCGCGAACCCGGCGAGGGCAGGCTCTCCGCCACCGTGCTCTCCGCCTCCGACCGCCATGCCGGCGGCCCGATCGACATCCACGTGCCCGGCCCGGCCCGCTCCTACTCCATCGCCGAGCCGGCCGCGCCCGTCCACTACAAGGACGTCGGCGACGATGTCGGCGACACCCGCGGCGACGCGCGCGACCAGCTGCGGCTGAAGCTGCAGGCGCTCGACGACGCCCAAGGCGTCACCCGCGTCCCCGCCAACCCGCCCAGCCACGTCGTCAACTCCGCCGGCAGCCGCGTCCCGATCACCGACGTGCAGACCCGGATCACCTGCGCCGACTCCGCCCGCACCGAGTGCACCCTCGAAATCGACGTCGACGACGCCGACGGCATCGAGCTCGGCGACTACGCCGTCATCGTCGGCACCGGCTCCAACCAGGTCCGCCGCACCTTCCGGGTCGCCGGCGACGCGGCCGACCTCACGGTCGACTGGACGCCCAAGTTCGACACCCCGGTCGGCAGCCGGATCACGATCACGGCCACCGTGGTCGACCGCGGCGGGCGGCCCGTCGCCGACGGCACCATGGTCACCTTCCGCCCGATCCCGCGGGAATCCTTCCTCTTCAAGGGCGGCGTCGCCGACCCGCTCACCGAGGGCGGCGTCGCCTCGCAGGTCATGACCGTGATCAACACCGGCACCCAGATCCTCTCGGTCCTGGTGCCGGCCGCCGACGGAATCTCGCGCACCCCGTCGATCGACACCGGCGCGCAGTCCGTCCAGACGCCGGTCTGCGGCTACGAGAACATCGCCAGCTCGCAAGGCGGCCGCACCAGCTGGACCGGCGGCCCCGGCTGCACCGCCAGCGACGTGCTCGCCGCCGTCGGCAGCATCCAGGCGCTCTGGATCAGCAGCGCCACCGGCACCTGGACCGGCTACGGCTCGGCCGCCGGCGCGATCCTGCCCGGCTCCTTCGACTTCGCGATCCCGCCCAACGCCACGATCTGGCTGGTCAACCGCCGCTAGCCGCAACGGACGCGGAGAACCACGGGGCCGCTCCCGCGCAGCCGGGGGCGGCCCCGTTCGCGTTTCCGGCAGCTGGGCGGGGAAAGGAGTCGGGCGCGAAGTCAGGCGCCCGGCGACGGCGCGGCCGGTTCGAGGAGCTCGGTCGCGATCAGCACCACGATGGCGCGGACGCCCTCTTGCGCGATCCGCAGCTCGCCGCTGAAGCCCGGGTTGTCCGCATCCTCGAAGCGGATGAAGTCGATCCCCCGCACGCGCGGGTCGTCGGTCACGCTCCACGGGGCCAAGTTCAGCGCCGTGCGGTAGAAGGCGTAGATGTCGTCGGCGTGCTCCAGCTCGGTCTGCCAGCCCACGATCAGCTCGCGGCGGTCGTCCGTGTCGGTGAACGCGCTGCCCAGCAGCTCCAGCGAATCGCGCGACGGGAAATCGAGCGGCAGCTCGTCGACCATTCCCTGCACCCGCACGTCCGCGGCCGCGGTCGACTGGTCCTGGATCAGGTAGTTGCGGAACAGGCGCTGCGCCGCCAGCCGCTCTTCGTCGTCCGAACGGTCGCAGGCGGCCGCCGACAGGCCGATCAGGACGGCGGCAGCGGCGGCGAGGGAGGCTTTGCGCAGGCCCATCAATGCTCCGGAATGGGGTGGACGGCGGGATTCGAACCCGCGAATACCAGGGCCACAACCTGGCGCCTTAGGCCTCTAGGCGACGCCCACCGAGGTCTGCCAATCGTATCACCGACCCGCCGCCTCTCCGCTTTGCCACCCTGCCGCTTTGTCGCCTCGTTGTCCCGCCGCGCCGCTCAGCCGAGCCGATCGATCAGCAGCGCCGCGATGCCGAGGAAGATCAGGAAGCCGAGCACGTCCGTGAACGTGGTCACGATGATCGCGGCGGCCAGCGCCGGATCCGCACCCGCCCTGCGCAGCGCGTAGGGAATCATCAGCCCGAACAGCCCGGCCGCGATCATCGCCCCCAGCATCGCCAGGCCGACGACCAGCCCGAACCACCAGTTGCCCTGCCACAGCCCCGCGATCACGCCGACCACCAGGCCCAGCACCAGCCCGGTGATCACGCCGATCGCCGCCTCGCGCGGCAGCACCGTCCGTCGCAGGTGCCGGTCGAACTCCCCCAGCGCCATCGCCCGCACCGCCAGCGTTGTCACCTGCACCCCCGCATTCCCGCCCTGCCCCGCGATGATCGGCAGGAAGATCGCCAGCGCCACCACCCGCTCCAGCGTCCCGTCGAACGCCGCCACCACGCCCGCCGCCGCGAACGCCGTCGCCAAATTGACCAGCAGCCAGGGCAGCCGCCGCCGCACCGCCCCGCGCACCGACGCCGTCAGCGAACCCGAATCCGTCAGCCCGACCAGCCGGTACATGTCCTCCGTCGCCTCCTGCTGCGCGATCGGCAGCAGATCGTCCGACGTCATCACCCCGGCCACGCGACCCTGCTCGTCCACCACCGGCAGCGTGTGCAGCCCGTAGCGCAGCAGCACCTGCAAGGCCTCTTCCTGGTCCGCGCCGATCTCGATCACCGGGCCCGGGTCCACCATCAGCTCGCGCAGCGGCGTATCGGTCGGCGCAGCGATCAGCTCGTAGAGCTGCACCGTCCCCAGCAGCCGCTCGTCGGCGTCGACCACGTAGACCTGCTGGCGCACGGCCGGCGGCGGCCCCGGCTCGCGGCGGTACTCGCGGATCCGCTCGATCGCCTCCCCGCAGCGCGTCTGCGGCCGCAACGTGATGATCTCCGGCGACATGATCCCGCCGGCCGTGTCGTTTTCCAGCTCCAGCAGCGGCGCGACCAGCTCGGCGTGCTGCAGCTGGCCCAGCACCGACTCCTGCGCCGGCTCCGGAATCGCGTGCAGCACGTCCGCCGCGCGGCTCGCCCCCGTCTCCCCCAGCGCCTCCGCCAGCCGCGTCGGCGGCACTTCCGGCGCGATCGCGTCCAGCTCCTCCGGCGTGAAGAACTGCAAGACCCCGCGCAGCGTCTCCGCGTCCACGTGCTCCAGCAGCCGCCGGCGCTCGGCGTGGTCGAGCGCCGCGAACACGTCGGCCTGATCGGCCGGATGCAGCATCCGCATCAGCAGCGCCGCGCCGCGGTGATCGCCGTTGTCGACCCGCGCGACCGCGTCCCAGATCAGCGCCGAAGCCTCGGCCTCCGGCATCGGCGCGGCATCGCGCCCGACCTCGGGTTCGGTTCCGGGCGCGTCCGGCGCCGGTTGGCTGCTCATCGCCCGCCGACTCCCTTCCGCCCGGAGCCGCGCTGTGTACTCTCGCGGTACGCGCCCGTAGCTCAGTGGATAGAGCACCAGGCTTCGGACCTGGGGGCCGGGGGTTCGAGTCCCTCCGGGCGCGCCAACTCCCCGCCATTTGACCACAGCCCCGCTGCGCGGTCGAATCAGGCGCGTCCCGGCCGCTCGCCGTCGCGCGCGCGGCGGCCCCGCGAACGGTTCCCGCCCATGCCGCCGCGTCACGCCGAAGCAGCCGCCTACCGCGCCGCGGAAGCCGCCGCCGCCGCCGCCATCCCCTTCGCCGAGCGCCGCCGCCTCCGCATCCGCAACAACCTGCTCCGCCTCCGCCCCGATTGGACCGCCCCCCGCATCCGCCGCGCCGTCCGCCGCGTCTTCGAGGAAACCGCCCGCTACTACGCCGACCTCGCCCTGCTCGCCCGCCTCGACGCCGGCGAAGTGCTCCAGGACCGCCTCCGCGTTTCCGGGCTCCCCCGCCTCGAACGCGCCCTCGCCGAGGGACGCGGAGCCGTGCTCGCCGCGCCGCACTTGTCGACCCCGGAAGCCGCGCTCGTCGGCCTCTCCGCGCTCGGCATCCGCGCAACCGCGCTGATCGAGCCCCCGCGCAGATCGCGCCAGCTCCGCGCGATCCAAGCCCTGCGCGAGCGCTCGCCCGCCGATTTCGCGTTCGCCGACGCCGCCGGCACGGCCCGGCTCCTGCGCGGCCTCAAGGACGGCGCGGTCGCCTGCATCCTCTGGGACCGCGATGTCGCCCGCCCGCTCGGCAGCGCGCGGGCGGCCCACCGCAACCCTGCCGCCCGTATCGGCGGCGTCTGCGTCCCCTTCTTCGGACGCCAGGCCCACTTCCCCGTCGGCGCGGTCGACATCGCGCTCCGCGCCGAAGCCCCGCTCCTGCCCGTCACCGTCGCCCGCCGCCGCGATTTCAGCTTCGACGTCGAGATCGGCGAGCCGCTCGCACTGCTGCGCACCGAAAACCGCGCGCTCGACATCCGCACCGGCGTCGCCGACATCGCCCGCCGCCATGAGCCGATCCTGGCCCGACGCTGCGAGCAATGGCGCATGCCCGACTCCCCTTGGGCCCCCTGCCGCGACGCGCCCCCGACGGCGCCCCGCCGCAACCGCAGCGTCGCTTGATTGCGGCCCGATCATGCCGCGCCCCCGCAACGCCTTCCCCGACCCCCGTCATGCGCCGGCCGACGCCCCGCTCGCCGTCGGCGGCCGCCTGACCCCCGAACTGCTCCTGGACGCCTACTCGCAAGGCATCTTCCCCTGGTACGACGACGATGCCGCCCCCGTCCTCTGGTGGAGCCCCGACCCCCGCGCCGTGCTGCTGCCCGGCCGGATGCACGTCTCGCGCCGCCTCGCCCGCCGCCTACGCCGCGGCGAATTCCAATTCACCATCGACAAAGCATTCAAACAAGTCATAGAAGCCTGCGCCGCCCCCCGACCGGGCTCCGCCGGAACCTGGATCACCCCCAATATGCAGCGCGCCTACATCCAGCTCCACCAGCTGGGCTATGCCCACTCCATTGAAGCATGGCAATCCAACACCCTGGCCGGCGGCCTCTACGGCATCGCCATCAACAACTACTTCAGCGCCGAATCAATGTTCACCAAAACCACCGACGCCGGCAAAGCCGCCCTATCATACCTAACCAACAGAATCGCCCCCGAAACATACACCCTGATCGACTGCCAACTCCCCACCCCCCACCTAACCTCCCTAGGAGCAATCAAACTGCCGCGAGCCCGCTTCCTCGATCTCATCACTGCGCCCCGCCCCTGAGCCTTCCAATCCGGTCTCCTTGCCTCTGCTGGTCGTCGCCATTACCCTCTCTCAGGGGCCGCTGATGATGCAAGCGCAAGTCCGAACATTGCATGACCTCTTCAGCGAGTCGATTCGCTACGTGGTCCCGATCTATCAACGCCCATACATCTGGGAAGTCGAAGGCCGGGCTGATCTGCTCTGGGCCGATGTCCAGCGCCTAGCCGACCAGTTCCTCGATCTGCACGCCGAGCGGGAGATTGTCGGCGCGGATGACATCAGGCCGCACTTCCTCGGTGCCGTCGTGCTTCAAGCACTGCCCTCTCAAGACGCTGGAGTCCCGGCGCTCCAGATCATTGACGGCCAGCAGCGCCTCCTCACGCTCCAACTCCTGCTTGATGCTGCTCAAGAGGAGTTCCTCAAGCTGCGGGATGAAATCGCCGCAGAGCAGCTGCGTCCCCTGATTCTCAATCCGGATGAAGCGGTTGGCCAAGATTTGGATCAAAAATTCAAAGTCTGGCCGTCCGAACACGATCGTCCCGCTTTTCGCCATGCCATGCGCAACGATCTCCCGACCGCGGAGTACGGCGATTCCGCCATCGTCCTCGCCCATGACTACTTCAAAGCCAGTGTCCGCCAGTGGGTGGAGGCAGATCCCGAGGCGCTCGATCTCCGCGGGCGCGCCTTGGTCCACGCATTGAAGAGCCAACTCAAAGTCGTGGCCGTCACCTTGGATGCATCGGAAGACTCTCATATGGTCTTCGAAACGCTCAATGCGCGGGGCACCCCGCTGAGCGCGACTGACCTCGTTCGCAACTATATCCTCCGTGCTGCAGGCGACGATTCGGAGCAGACATACAATCAATATCTCCGAGCATTGGGTGAAGACTGGTGGCGCGAAGCCGCCAACCGCAGCGAGTCCCGCCCAGACGATTTTTTGCACGACTGGCTCACCTTCCGAACCTGCCGTGAAATCAGGCGAGACCGCCTCTTCCCGGAATTCCAGCGGTACGCTGAGCAGGGCCACTCGATATCCGAAATCGCCGCCGATCTGCATGTCACTGCGAATCTTTATCGCGAGATCAACGAGATCATGGAAAACAAAGAACCGGCTGAAACCGAGTTCGCACAATCCATCAAGGTATGGGGCCAACTGGATTCGCGCAGCTGGACACCCGTCCTATTGGCCTTGCGACAAGGTGCCACTGGTAGCGAGGATCTGGTGCGCGGCTGTCGAGCGATTGAGAGCTTCTTGGTCCGTCGCATCTTCTGCGCAATGTCTACCAATGACTACAACAGTCTCGTGCTGCGACTGCTCGGCGCAATGCGAGATAGTGGTGACGATGTTGTGAGTGCAATGATTACTCAGATGCGCGCAGAAACCGCGGGCGGAACCAAATGGCCCGATGACCCCACCTTGGAGTGGGCCTTCCGCGATGTCAAGCAATATCCCCGCGTCCGTCGTCGGCTGACTTTCTTGCTCGGAAAAATGAATCGCGAGATGGCCTCTGCTCGTTATCCGCTCGATCCGAATCCGCCCCGCTATACCATTGAACATGTGATGCCCAAAGAATGGCGAACGAGCAGAGGGTATCGTTTACCCCAGCGGGCACGGCGCTCCATCGAAACGATGGCAGAAGATCGCGACGAGATCATTCATACGATCGGCAATCTGACGCTGCTGCCGGCCAGTGAGCAGGCGGAGACCTCGAATCGGTCATGGTCGGTAAAGCGTCGCGTCTATCAGAAACCAACCATGCCGCCCATCACGCAAGAGCTGGCCGCTAGAGTCAAAGGCGAGTGGGACGAGGGAGCGATCAACCGTCGAGCCAAACGGCTCTGCAAAGTTGCGATCCGCCTCTGGCCGGGCCCTGACGAGTTCTAGTCGCCCCCATGCCGTACTCGTCAGCCGACCTGCAAATCCACACACGTGCTTCCGATGGGCTGGACGACGCGGAGGCGATCTTGCGGGCGGCGGAATTCCGCGGACTCGACTGCATCGCCATCACGGAGCACGACGACGTGGCCGGCGGTTTCTCCGCGCGGGAGGCGGCCGAGCGTTCGGGCTCGCCCGTGAACGTGATCGTCGGCTCCGAAATCACCTCGCGCGGCGGCCATATCCTCGGCCTCTGGCTGGACCGGCCTATCCCGATGCTGCGCTCCGCGCCCGACACCGTTTCCGCGATCTGGCGCCAAGGCGGCGTCGCCGTCATCGCCCACCCGCTCGCTTGGTTCCCGCCCAGCCTCGGCGCACGCGCCATCGACCGGCTGCTCCGCGACCTCGCGCCAGAGCTCGCCGGCGGCAACGCCGTGCTCGCGCTGGAGACCGCCAATCCCCATCCGACCGCGCGCTGGCACCGCGATCTCGTCCTCCAACTCAACCGCGAACGCTGGCACCTGCCCGAAACGGGAGGCAGCGACGCGCACTTCGCCGAGCATGTCGGCGCGTCCGCCACCGGCTACAAGGGCAGCGGCCCCGAAGCCCTCCGCGCCGCGCTGGCATCTGGCAAAACGCAAGCCGACCTGATCGGCCTCCCTCCCTGGCGCGAAGTCGGCCTTCGCCGCATCCTCGCCCAGCCGCTCCGAGGCATGACCAGCACCCCCGCCGCCGCCCTCAGGCGCCGCCGCGCATCCGCCAAGCGTCAGTGAGCCTCGCCGCCCAGCAGCGCCTCAACCGCATCCGGGCGCTTGATGCCGAACCCGTCGTAGATGAAGGCGTGCGCCGTCTCCTCGCTGAAGCCCCCGTGCAGCACGAGGATGTCGCGGATCGCCAGCGTGTCCCAAGGCCGCTGCGCGAGCGCCTCCGTCAGCGCGCGAGATGCCTCAGCGCTCCAGCCGACTTCATCGCGCAAGATGTAGAACAGGCGCAGTTGATCGAACGGCTCGCGCCCCTCGAGCCCGGACTGCGGCGGCTCTTCCCGTTCAGCGCGGTGAAGCGGCCATCGCATCGGTCAGCCCAGCACAGCGATGATGATCCCGGTTGCGAGCGTGAGCATCGCGAAGCCGATCCCCAGCCCAATCGCGAGAATCTTCCACATCTCCGTCGTGAGAACCGCGGTCATCTCCGCTCGCGCGACCCGCAGATCATCCTTCGTAGCGAGATGCGCGAACGCCTCGTCGAGCGCCGAGACGAACGAATCGGCCGCCTCGTCCTCCCAACCCGCCTCCTGCACGAGCACCCCCCGGAGCCGGAATGTCTGCGTAGTCACGGCATGCCCCTTCCCTGCTCCCGGTACCGACAGGATACAGCGCATCCAAGGCGCGGACCTTGAAGATATCTCTGCGCGCGGGAGCCCGCCGACGCACGGGATAGACTCTGCGCATGCCTTTCTCCGGCGACTTGGCCTGCGGCGTCGACCTGCTCCTGCTCGACCGCTTCGAGCGGGTGCTCGAACGGCACCCGGAGCGCTTCCCGCGCCGCGTCTTCACCGAGCGCGAGGCCGACTACTGCCGCGGCCGCGCACCCGAGCTCGCGGCCCGCTTCGCCGCCAAGGAAGCGGTGATGAAGGCGCTCGGCACCGGCGTCCGCGGCGTCAAGTGGCGCGAAATCGAGATCCTCGCCAACGCCCGCGGCAAGCCCGTCGCCATCCTCCACGGCGGCGCGCTGCGGCGCATGCGCCAAATCGGACTCGACCGCATCGAAGTTTCGATGACCCACGAAAAAACGATGGTCTGCGCCTTCGCCGTCGGCCAGCCGGCGCGGTAGCTGCAACGGAGCCCGCGATGAAACTTGTAACCGCCGCCGAAATGCGCATGATCGAAGACCGCGCCGAAGCGGCCGGCGTCCCCAAGTCGACCCTGATGGAAAACGCCGGCCTCGCCGTCGCGCAGGAGCTCTGGATGCAGCTCGGCTCGCTCGAAGACCGCCGCATCTGCGTCCTCGTCGGCCCCGGCAACAACGGCGGCGACGGCCTCGTCGCCGCCCGACACCTCCGCGAATGGGGCGCGCAGGTCCGCTGCTACGCCCTCCGCCCCCGCGACGACGAGCAGTGGCAGCGCGTCATCGACGCCGGCGTCGCCTGCGGCTCCGTCGCCGAAGACGAGAATTTCGAGGCGCTCGAAGCCGTCCTGCAAGGCTCCGAAGCGATCATCGACGCACTGCTCGGCACCGGATCGAACCGCCCGATCGAGGGCGACCTCGCCGAGATCATGACCCGCCTCGCCGCCATCCGCGACCGCACCGTCCCGCCCAAGCTGATCGCGGTGGACCTACCCACGGGCCTCGACGCCGACAGCGGCAGGCTCGACCCGCTCGCCGTCGCCGCCGACGAAACGGTGACCTTCCACGCGGCCAAAGTCGGCCTCTACGTGCAGCCCGGCGCGAGCGCCGCCGGCGACGTGCAAACGATCGAGATCGGCGTGCCCGCCGGCTTGGACGACGACATCCGCACCGACGTGATCGAGCGCCGCGCGATGAAGGCCCTCCTGCCCGCGCGCCAGCCCGACGCGCACAAAGGCACCGCCGGCACCCTGCTCGTCGTCGCCGGCTCGGCCAACTACCCCGGCGCGGCCGTGCTCGCCGCCTCCGCCGCCTACCGCGCCGGCGCGGGACTCGTCACCCTCGCCGCCCCCGCGAGCTTCATCTACCAACTTACCGGCGCGATGCCCGAAGTCACGCTGCTCCCGCTGCCCGATGCCGATCACCCCGGCGCAATCGGCCCATCCGCCGCGCCGCTCGTGCTCGAAGCGCTCGATGCAGCCGACGCGCTCGCTATCGGCTGCGGACTCGGCGGCTCCGACGCGACGGGCGAATTCGTCGCGGCCTTGTTCTCCCACATCGGTGCCACCCACTTCGTCCTTTCCCGCATCGGGTCCGCCCGACTCAACGGCATCATCGTCGACGCCGACGCGCTCAACCATCTCTCGCGCCGCCCCGATTGGAACACCTACGCACCCCCCGATCCCAACCTGATCCTCACGCCGCACCCCGGCGAAATGTCGCGCCTCACCGGCATCGCTACGGAGGAGCTGCAAGCCCAACGCCTCACGCTCGCCCGCGACCGCGCCGCCGATTGGAACGCCACCGTCGTCCTCAAGGGCGCGAACACCGTCATCGCCGCCCCCGACGGCCGCGCCGCCGTCAGCCAAGCCGCCGAACCCGCCCTGGCCACCGCCGGCACCGGCGATGTCCTCACCGGCGCAATCGGCGCCCTCCTGGCCCAAGGCGCATCTCCCTTCGACGCCGCCCAACTAGCCGTCTACCTCCACGCCGAAGCCGGCCGCCGCAGCGCCCGCCGCCAAGGCACCCACGGCGCAACCGCCACCGACATCCGCAACGACCTCCCCCTAGCCCTCCGCTCCCTCTCCGGCGAAGAACCCATAGACCCCCCAACCCTCCCCTTCGCCGGGTCCGAAGGCACCCCAATCCCCAGCGGCGGCCTCGAATCCCTCTTCGGCGGTCAACCGTGATAGAATGCCACCACCATGAGCGACCTCCACATCCCCAACCTCACCATCAAGAACTTCCGCGGGATCGACGAGCTTGAGATTCCGAAATTCGGCCGTGTCACACTGCTCGTAGGGAAGAATGGAGTGGGCAAAACGACAATTCTAGATGCGATTCGCATATATGCATCACGTGGCGACTATTCAACATTTCATCGCTTACTGGTGGATCGTAACGAATTAGAACGAATGGGATTGGACGGCGAACGGGGCATTGCCCCTTTTGCTTGGCGATCTTTATTCAACAAAACATCGGAGCCTCTTCGAGCTGAGATTTCAGTGGATAACAGAGATGGTAGCGATCCCCTATGGATCGAGCAAGTCGGCCCCGGGGGTGTTGAAGAGCGGGCGCGATGGACAAATGCGAGTCGAGAGGCGCTTCGAATACGATTTCGAAATGGGGAGCGGGAAATGCCATATATCGTGACAGGAGAGGCAGGCCATCACTCAGTACCGGTTCAGGCAGGTCAGCTTGTTTTTCATGTTGACGGATCTCGAACGGCGAATCTAGATTGGAATGAAAAGGCGATACCATGTGAGTCGATTGGGCCTGATCTGATGAAGAACCATGACATAGCAAAATTATGGGACAACATTGCTCTTTCACCTGCTGAAGATACGATAATTGAAGCACTGAAGATCACCCTGCAAGTGGACATTGAAAGAGCCGCCCTCGTCTCTGATGGACAGTCTAGCCGGGATGGAATTGGTCGCTACATCATCGTACGGCAAAAAGATGCAGACGCCCCTGTGCCTTTAAGGTCGCTCGGGGATGGTGCGACGCGATTCTTCGGTATTGCGCTAGCGATCTCAGCGTCTAGTGGTGGCCTAATCTTGATTGATGAGATTGAGAACGGAATGCATTACAGTATCCTAAAAGCATTCTGGGCACTGCTATTTCGCCTCGCCCGAGAATATCAGGTACAAATAATCGCAACGACTCATAGCTGGGATTCCGTCCACTGGTTTGCATCGGTGGCAACAGAGGATACTGCATGCAGGGCCTTCCTTTATCGACTTGATCGAGAAGGTGATGCGTTAAGAGCTGTGCAATATCGAGAGGAGAAACTCATGGCTGCGGCCAGATATCGGATCGAAGTCCGGTAGTATCATGGTTGACGATAATCTCCCGCCCGCTCGGCTATTGCTCGTGGAAGGAGACAGCGATCTTTCAGTATCGCTTCACCTTTGGCGTCGTGCGCATGGTGGCGATGATCCGCCGTTTACGATCGAGTCTGCTGGTGGTGTCGGGCAGCTGCTGGAGCGAATCGAGGCGGAAATTGATGTGCCCGGGCGAACACATGTTGGTTTTGTCGTTGACGCGGACGATGATCCGCATCAACGCTGGGCTGAGATGAAGGGACAATTGCGACTTGCAAACATTACGCTCGGAGACCAATCACCCAATGGCGTTTGCGTCGACGGAAAGAAACCGAAGACCATCGGCGTTTGGATGATGCCGGATAACCACCGAAGTGGCGAGCTTGAAGATTTGCTCCGCGAGATGATGCCAGAATCTGATTCGCTTTGGCCTTTAGCGGAGAGATATATACAGGAAGTGACAAAGACGGATCAGCGTTTCGCAAAAAACAAGCAGCTACGGGCAGAAATATATTCATGGCTTGCGGTTCAAGAGCGGCCAGGCTTGCCTGGTCCTGCCATTGAAAGAGAATTGCTATCTGCGAATGTTGATTTGGCGCAAAGATATATCCAATGGATGGGACGGGTGTTTCAATAAAATTGCGAAACATAAACCATTGGCTACTCGTCTGGCCAGCACAACGCCCTTGTCGCCAGCAGGGACATCAGGAAATGCTGGGCGTTGTCGCATCTTAGGGTTTGGCGGTGGAGGGCGCTTTGGGGGGCGCCTATGTGGTCGGGGTTGGTTGAGAGTTGGGCGTCTTGGGGCGATTGTTGGAGCTGGAGGAGAAATCTAGCGGCGGTTTTGGTTGATTGTTCGTATCTGGCGGTCCGCTCGGTGTTTTCTGTTCGTTGGGCGATGGCTAGGGCGGCGGCTATACCTTCGGTGTAGGCGGCGGTGCCGATGCCGGGGGTGCCTTGGTAGGAGCCTTGCCAGAGGGGGTGTTGGCGGCCTGTTGCCGCTTCTAGGTCGGTGGTGAGGCCGGGTTGTGCGGTTTCTTCGTCTGTTGCGGGCCTTGCGGGGGGCGGATCGGGCTGCGGGTGCTGGTACTGGATTGCCCAGTCGGCCATTTGGTATGCGTACTGTTCGATCTGTTCGTTTGGCGTCTGCACGTGCCAAGCGTTGCAGGCTTGGATCATCCAGGTCGTGAAGCTGAGGTCACGCTCTGCTTCTTCCTGCCAGCGTTCGCTGTAATGGGCGAGCGCTCGATTGACTGCATCGGCGATTCGCTGGCGCGGCTTGCCGAAGATTGGGGATGCATGCAAGCGCGCCAATGCGAGCGCGAGCTGGCCGGCGTAATACGTTTCCGAACCTTCCAACTCAAGGCCGCGCGCGGTCGTTCCGAAGCGTCCCGACGGTTCTTGGACGGCGAGCATCGTCGCGGTGAGCTGGCGGACGATCTCCCGATCCATCGTCGCCATTCCCTCCAGCTCGAGCGCGGCGAGGACGAACAGCGGGATCGCGCCCAGCCGCGGCGCATCGGAGTCGGCCAGGTAGAAGAGCCGTCCCGGCCCATCGCGGCGGAGGTGCTGCTCGGCGATGCAGGTGACCGCGCGGCCCGCGGCGTGGAGCGTATTGCGGTCCCGCGTCAGCCGCGCGACGAACGCGGCTGCCCAAGCGCAGCCGGCTTGCCGCACCAGATTGTCGGCATTGCTCCAGCCGCGCGTCGGTGGGTTGTACTCGTAGGCGAAGAGGCCGTCATCGCGCTGGTGGCGGAAGAGCCACGCTGCGGCTTGCAGCGCGGCGCCGGCCAGCCGGTCGGGCAGCACTTCTTCCTGCTCGACGACGCGGAAGCCGGCAATCCGGCGCGGAGGATCGCCCTCGTCCTCGGCAGGCTCGACCGGCCCGACCGCCTCGACCGTCGTGAAACGCTCGACCGTCGTGCTCTTGGCCAGCCGTGCGCCGGGCGGGCGCACCTCGCGGTTCAAGCGTTTCGCCCAAGCAGCGCCGCGCCCCGGCTCGCGCAGCGCATCTGACGGCCAGCCGACCGCGGCCTGTTCCCCGTCGCGCAGCCGCAGCCCGTGGAAGCCCGGCATCGCCGCGTGCATCAGCCCGCTCAACCCGTCGGGCTGGATCGGTTCGATCTCGGCCATCGCCTCGACCCAGAGCGTCGCGCCCTCGGCATCGAGCGCCTCGGTCAGCGCGGCCGCCGCCTCAACCGCCGAGAGCGCGTCCCTCGCCGAAGCCTCGCCGGCCGCCTGCTCGACGCCGTCGCGCCAGATGCAGACGCGGGCGGCGAACGGCCCCTCGGGCGCCGATGACGGCTCCGCCGGCGCAGCCGCCAAGCCTCTCCGCGCCGCCGCGAGCAGCTCCGCCGGCGTGGGTTCCACCTAGTACGCGCCCTGCTTCTCGAACAGCGCGCGCGGATTGCCGACCAGCATCAGGTCGATCTGCTCCTCCGTCACGCCGCGTTCGAGCAGGCCCGGAATCACGTCGTCCGGGATGTGGTTGAAGTGCCAGTTCGGCACGATCTCCGACCACGCCTTCGGGTCGGGAATCCAGTCCAGGCAGCAGGACGCGTCGTGCGCCAGCAGGATCTTCTCGGCGTAGCCGTCGCGGCAGAGCGCCGCCACCGTGTCGCAGCGCTTCTCGAACGGCAGCATGTTGTCCAGCCCGAAGCGGTCCATCCCAACGTACGAGCCCGCGTCCATCAGCGTCTTCAGGTAGCCCGTGTCGTCGGTATCGCCGACGTGCCCGATCACGATCCGCGAGAGGTCGCAGCCCTCCTCTTTGAACACGCGCTGCTGCTCCGCGCCCAGCGTCGGCGGGCCGTTGTGCGTCGCGATCGGCACGCCCGTCCGCCGGTGCGCCTGCGCGCCCGCCCGCAGGCACTTCTCGTTGTAACGGTCGACCCCGCCGCCCTGCTCGTCCGACGCCAACTTGATGATCCCGGCCTTGATCCCCGTGCCCGCAATGCCCTCCTCGATCTCGCGCACGAACACCTCGGTCAGCAGCTCCTGCGGGCGGTTGCGCCAGAAATTCGAGCGGATCCAGTAGATGCCCGTGCAGAGCACCACGTTGATGTCCGTCACCGCCGCGACCTTCTGCAGGTAATCCATGTCGCGCCCGAGGTCGGCGGTCGAGAGGTCGACGACGGTGCGCACGCCACGCTCCCAGAGCTGCCCCAGCTTGTCCTGCGCCCCGGCGACGCAGGCCGCCTCGTCCCACAGGTCGGGCCAGTTCTCCGCGATCCCCGGCGTGCGGATCGCGATGTGCTCGTGGATCAGCGTCCGCCCCAGCTCCGCCGTATCCAGCGCCCCGCGCAAGGTCTCGATGGTTGGCATTGTCCTGCCTCCCTCTTCGCACCAGAGGCTAGCCGACGGAGCCAGCACCGCGCAGCTCCTCGCGCTGGATTTGGCCAACGCAGGGGCGCGGTCCCGATTCCCGATGAGGTCTGCAGCCGTCCCCTCGCAGCCGGCGAGCTTTGGCTCGTGCAGGCGACGGGCAGCCGCGCTGCGTGTGGGCTAAGATGGGCGGCATGGTGATGCCGACAGCGGAGCACCGAGAGCGGCTGGTCGCAGGCGGATGCGACGAAGAGCTGGCCGACGCGATCTTGGGCGTGGCCGTGGCGGTGCGCGATGAGGCGGTGGAGGAGGCTGTCGCGAAAGCGATGGAGCAGGTCGCGCACTCAGCCGGGTTGCTCAACGGCCGCATCGACGCCCACGACGAGAAGAACGAGAACCAGTTCCAAGTCATCGAGTCGACCATCCGCGAGATCGCCTCGCAGATCCGGACCGAGATCGCGGACTTGGCCACTCAGACGGAACGGCGCATCACCGACTTGCAGACAGAGATGGGGCAGCGCTTCACCAAGCTAGAGACGGAGACCGAGCGGCGCTTCACCGAGCTGGAGAAGGAGACCGGGCAGCGGTTCACCGAGATAGAGCGGCGCTTCACCGAGCTGGAGACGGAAAATGAGCGGCGCTTCTCGGGGGTGCAGACCCAGATTGCGGGGTTGGAGGGGCAAATTGCGGAGTTGCGGGGCGAGATGGCGGCGTTGCGGGCGGAGGGGGAGGCCAACTACGCGCGGCTCCATTCAGCGATACATCGGGTGGGGTTCGGCTTGGCGGGCTTGGTGATCGCGGTGACGGGCGTGGTTGTGGGGATTCTGGCGGCGACGGGCGCGTTCAGCTGAACGGCGCTCGCGCCTTCGGGTGCGCTTCCGAGCGGGACATTGCGGGAGAGCAGACGGTCGTCGTGCAGGGTGGTCGCCGATGTGCCGAGGATGGCTGGACAGGCTGCCGGCCAGCGGCTATCTTGCGCGCGCCGGCGAGAGCCGGCCGGGGTTCGCGGTCAAGGGCCGCGGGTCCCGATCCACGTAGATGACGGCGGGGCAGGCGGAAGGGGGCGGCGATGGGCTTGGCGGCGCTAGTGAAGCGAGCTGCGGCGCTGCTGGTCGCGGCCGGACTGTCCGCTTTCCTCGTGGCGGGCATCTCCGCGGATGATGGGAATGAAGAGGCCGTAGCCGCGCGTGTCTTGCAGCCGACGCAGGTGGTGGCGGAGATACCGGAGGAATACAACGAACTCTTTGAGCTTCAATGGGGAGGCGGCTCGCTCTACCAATTCAAAGGACGACTTGCAACAATGGGGTGTATAGTAAACACCATATGGCTCTACGACAACAACAAATGGAATGTCTACAACCAATATACCATTTCACAAGACAACCCTATTATCCAACAATTCAAACAACAATACGAACAACTTATACCCGCTGGTACTCTATGGGCTGACTGTTACAGGATATGTGAGTTTACTCAAGCAAGGTTACAGTGGACATGGCTATTTGTTGAACCTAATACAGAGTGTCTTTCGTTTGAATATGTACGACAAAAGAATTTTTACGACGCTCCACATTCAGTTAGTGAAACAACTTCGTGTAACGATGATTTTGACCCTCGTGTTAAAGAAAAAGTGTTTCCCATACTCCCCCTCCATCCCGATGTGTGTATTGCGAGACAACAGGTTAATGTTAAGAACCAGCAGTTTCAAATCGGTTATGGAATAATTGGTTATGCACCTTTTATAACCTTGAACGCACCTCCTGTTGTTATAATCTATAATAATACCCACACTAATATTTATAGGAATAACGCCGAGCGAGATCTTATTACACTAAAAATGGAAATTCATGAATTATGTCATATAAATCAAGCGTGGCAATGGATACAAGATATACATTTAGACAAACGAATATATAACGCCTTTTATGACTTTGAAATCAGTCCACAAGGTAAAAAATTTATTGACATAATAGGATTTACATCGCTTGGACAAACACTTGGAAGTAGGGCGTGGCAACTACCATCGGACAGTGTATATAAAAATATATACCATAAAGATCCTGCAGAACTATCTGCTGAACTTTGTTCTATGTATTTGTTGGACAAAATGGGAGAACGAAGTAGTTATGACTATGAAACATATAATAGTGGAAAATTCTATCGAGTCCCAATCCGCACTATAGATGTAAACAAATACCTCACCCCCGAAATCCGTGAATGGCTTGAAACATATATAATACTCCCGGAGATCATTGAAGAAGATGCCGAATGAGTAGTTCAACAGTCACTTGGACTACAGGGTGCTGTTGTTTTGGGGTGCGACGCCGGTGGTTCGCGACACGGCTACCGGGCTGCTTCCCGCGGATTGAGGCGTCCGACTACCGATGCGCTGGCCGTGCGCGGATGTTCCGCGCGGGAATCCGCGGGCTGGGCAGACGCAGTCAGAGGAGCTTGGCGGAGCGCTTGCGGCCGGGGCGGGGGTCGTAGTTGGCCTTGAACATCTCTAGGGTCTCGCGGTCGATCAGGTACTTGCCCCATTGCAGGCGCGCGGGCAGGTCGCCCTGCTTGATCAGGCGGCGGACGGACTGCGGGTGCATCTTCAGCTCGCTCGCCGCTTCGACGAGGTCGTACCAGTCCTCGAACGGGTTGGGTTCGGTTGCGTCGGTGTCGGCCATGTCCAGACTCGCTCTCGGCGCCCCGCCACGGTTCCGAAACTGCGCTACTGATCATACGGAATAGCAGCGTTGGCGTCAACTGCCTGAATCGGGTGGAATTCGCCGCCGTCGCGTGCGGTCGCCTGTGGAATCTCAGTGGAGATCGTGGAGAGCGGGCGGCAGCGCCGGCAGGCGCGCGGATTGACCGAGCCCGCCGACGGGCCATATCCTCCGCGAGCCCGCGCCGCCCGGTGCGGCTTTCGCCGTGCGAACGGAGCCGAGCAGATGAGCAGCGCAGCCGCCGAAGGCATCATCGGCCGCGCCCGCGAGGCGGGGCGCACCCTGTTGAACGAGGTCGAGGCCAAGTCGCTCGTGGCCGAGGCCGGCATCGCCGTCGCCGAAACCCGGCTCGCGTCCGACGCGGACGAGGCCGCGGCCATCGCCGCCGAGCTCGGCTACCCCGTCGCGCTCAAGGTCGTCTCCGACGCGATCACGCACAAGTCCGACGTCGGCGGCGTCGAGCTCGGCCTCGCCGACGAATCCGAGCTGCGTGCCGCCGCCGCCCGCATCCACGAGAACGCGGCCAAGGCCGCTCCCGGCGCGGCGGTCGAAGGCCTCGCCGTGCAGTCGATGGCGGAGCCGGGCGCGGAGGTGATCCTCGGCATCACGACGGACCAGCAGTTCGGCCCGGTGCTGATGTTCGGCTTGGGCGGCGTCTTCGTCGAGGCGCTCAAGGACGTCGCCTTCCGCGTGGTGCCGCTGGAAGCGCGCGACGCGGCCGAGATGATCCGCGAGATCCAGGGCTTCCCCGTGCTCGAAGGCTTCCGCGGCTCGCCGCCGCGCGACTTGGCGGCGCTCGAGGGGATGCTGATGCAGCTGTCCAAGTTCGCCGAATCGCATCCCGAAGTGCAGGAGCTCGATCTCAACCCCGTCTTCGCGCACGAACAGGGCGCGGTGGCGGTCGACGCCCGCATCGTGCTGAAGGCGCAGGACTGATCATGCCCGCAGACCCCGAACGACTGCAACGCGCGCTCAACCCCAAGGCGGTCGCCGTGATCGGTGACAAGAAGGCTTCGGGCTACACCTGGCTCAGGTCGCTCAGCACCTTCACCGGCAACCTCTACTCGGTCCAAGTCGACGAGAACGAGATCCCCGGCATCGAGGAGATGGGCGTCGCCAACTACAAGTCGCTGACCGAGATCCCGGAGCGGATCGATTTCGCCGTCTGCGCCGTCCCGCGGCAGGTCGCCCCGTTCATCGTGCAGGGCTGCGTCGATGCGGAGGTCGGCGGCGTGACCCTGTTCACCTCCGGCTTCGCCGAGACCGGCGAGGACTTGGGCGTCGAACTCCAGCAGAAGATCTACGAGATCGCCGCGCCGTCGGGCTTGGCGCTGATCGGGCCCAACTGCATGGGCGTCCACATTCCGCGCTTGGGCGTGCGCTTCAACCGCGACCAGCCCGCCGGCGTCGAGGGCGACATCGGTTTCGTCTCGCAGAGCGGCACGCACGGGATGAACTTCTCGCTGACCGGCGCCGCCCATGGGCTGACCTGCTCGACGATGGTCTCGTTCGGCAACGGGATCATCCTCGAAGCGGCCGACTACCTCGACTACCTCGCGGCCGACGAACGCACGCGGATCATCGGCATGTACATCGAGGGCGCGCGCGACGGCCGGCGGCTGTTCGACTCGCTCAAGGCCGCAGCCGCGAAGAAGCCGACAATCGTCTGGAAGGGCGGCCAGACCGAGGGCGGCGGCCGCGCGATCCGCTCGCACACGGCCAGCCTCGCCTCCGACCAGGCGATCTGGGAGGCGGTGATCAAGCAGGCCGGCGCGGTCGCCGTGCACAACCTCGACGAGATGGTCGACGTCGCCAAGGCCGCGCTGCTCTGCAAGCGGCCGAGCGGCAACCGGCTCGGCCTGATCGCGATGACCGGCGGCCAGAGCGTCGTGCTCACCGACGCCTTCGAGAAGGCCGGCTGGAAAGTGCCGCGCCTGAGCGAGGAGTCCTACGCCAGGCTCGCCGAGTTCTTCAACATCATCGGCGGCAGCTACCAGAACCCGCTCGACGCCGCCGGCACGATCGGCCAGGACGCCGGCCACCTCGACACGATCTTCGACATCCTCGACGCGGATGAGAACATCGACGCCGTGGCGATGGAGCTGAGCGCCACCTTCATGGCCCGCCGCTGGCAGGACAAGCCCGAAGAGTTCGACCGCCTGATCAACAGCATCAAGCGCTTCATGTCCGAAAGCGACAAGCCGTTCCTAGCCGCCCTCCACCCCAGCCACGTAGAAGCAGCCGCCCTCCAAGCCCGCCAACGCCTCCAACAAGAAGGCATCCCCACCTTCCCCAGCTTCGAACGAGCCGCCAACGCCCTCCGCAAGACCGCCGGTCTGGCGGCGGTCTGAGCCTAGAGAGAGCGACGATCATGGATCTGCGCGCCCAGTCTGTGTCAACGCTCTTCTCGAAACCGGTCTGGTATGTCGCCCCACCGGACCTTCAGCGTCCGTATGTGTGGGAGGAAAAGAAACACTGGGGGCCACTCTGGGACGATGTCCGGTCTCTCGTAGATGCACGAATTGATGGCCAAACGCGCCCAGACCACTTCTTCGGCGCGATCGTTCTGTTGAGGGACAGCGAATTAGGGAAGACCGTTGAGGTGTGGAATGTCATTGATGGCCAGCAGCGCCTGACGACGTTGCAGCTGCTTTTGGAAGCAGCCGTTGAGGTCTTTTCCGAGGTAGGCCTGACAGATATGGCAGGTTTGATCCGGACTCTAGTGCGCAACCCCGATGACCATGTGCGCCTCGATCGGGATATCGCCTTGAAAGTGAATCCTCTGCCTATCAACCAAGCGGACTTTCGAGCAGCGATGGATGAAGATGGGCAATATGACAAGTCAGTAACGACAGGGATGTACGCAGCGAAATGGTACTTCCGCAATGCAATCACTCATTGGCTCGGTGACGATCAGCAGGAGCATCTGAAGAAGGCAACGGAGTTTGGAGGGGTCACTCGAGATTCATTGAAGATCGTTGAGATTGATGTCACCGAGGCAGATGATCCCCACACGATCTTCGAAACCCTCAACTCGCGCGGAACGCCTTTGTTGCAATGGGACCTTATCAAAAGTCGCCTTGCCTATCTGATTCGCGACGGCGCGATGAGTGCAGATGGGGGAGGACGCAAGACTATTGATGCCATCGAATCAATAGATAAAATAGATTGGTGGCGAGGCACTATAGGCAGTGGAGTTGCGGCACGCACGCGAGTGGATCAATTCCTTTACTACTGGCTATCAGTGCGTTCACCTGGCGAAATTCGGAGCGAGCGCGAATATCGGCACTTCATGGCTGAAGTGCACAACATGGATTCGACTGCTCTAGACGAAATCACAGCCGATCTCTGGACAATGTGCGTTGCGTATGAGGATTTGTCATTCGGCCGCATGGGGAAAATATTGCAACCGCCTGTCACGCGAATTATGCGTGACATGCAAGCTACCGCATTCACTCCACTATTGCTTTGGCTGCAAGTATCAGAACTGCCAGACAGAGATATTCAGGAGCTGCTGAACATCCTTGAAGGGTTTCTGGTGCGTAGATGGATCTGCGGACATCAGGCAAGAGGATATGTCGATCTTACATGGCGGCTTTTAAGAGCGGTGAAAGAAAGCGATGGTGAGGCTGTGTCCGCTGTGGTGCGAGTGCTTGCCGAGAGCAGCGCACGAGCTCGAGTGTGGCCGGCAGACAGCGAATTTGAACGTGCCTTTGCCGATACGACAGTATATGACACTAACCAAATCTCTCGTGTGCGCATGATGCTGGAGCGCTTGGAGCGCCATTTGAGGCCTAAACAGGCACCTCCGCTTGAAAGGCTTCGCGATCTCACGATCGAACACGTGATGCCCCAGACTTGGGATACCGACCAATGGCCTGAACCCAATGGCAACGAGGAATCTGAAGAACCTCCTATTGAGCGCCGGAACCGATTGATTCACACATTCGGAAATCTAACACTTCACACGCAGTCACTTGGCTCACAGGTCGGTAACCGCTCTTGGGAAATTAAGAGGATAGCGTATCAAGAATACGACACTCTATTTCTGACTAAAGACATTCTTGACCACACGGATGATCAATGGGACGACGAAGCGATAGTCGCGCGATCTAAGCGACTAGCTCGTCACGCTATAGATATCTGGCCTGGGCCGGATCGTTTCAAAACTAATGGCTAATTTTGGGCGATGTTGTCTTGCCTTCGAGGATAGCGATCCGGTGCAGGTCTGTGATCGCGTCTTCAAGCGTCAGCGGCATGATCATCAGCGCTGCACGGTGACGTTCGGTACGCCATGGTCGCGGAGCCGCCGCTCGGCATAGGCTGCATACGACGGTTCGATTTCAATGCCTGCGCTGTTTCGCCCCCAATCGGCCGCTGCGAGCAGAGTCGTGCCGGTACCCGAGAACGGGTCTAGCACCGTGTCGCCGGCGAAGCTGAACATCCGGATCAGGCGTTTGGCCAGTTCCAAGGGATATGGTGCCGGGTGATCCTTGGTCGACGCGCCGGTCAGGCCGAGCCAGACTTGCTGGAACCACGCTTCATGACGTTCTTTCGGGACCAAGCTGAGCAGGCGGGCTTCGAAAGACGGCTTGCGATAGCCGCCGGGCTTGCGCAGCATCAGGATGTACTCGATATCGTTCTTGATGATCGCGTTCGGTTCATACGGCTTGCCCAAGAAAGATCCGGCGCGGTTGCCCATCTCGTAGTTGATGTTGCCGATCTTGTGCCAGATGATCGGCGCGAGATTGTCGAATCCGATTTTGCGGCACTGCTCTTGGATTGACGCATGCAACGGGATCACCGTATGGCGGCCGGCGTTCCGCCTGCGGGAAAGGCAGACATCGCCCACTACGCAGATCAACCGTCCGCCGGGGACGAGCGCGTCCAAACAGTTCCGCCAGACTTGGGCGAGGTCGTTGAGAAACTCATCGTAGTCGGCTGTCCAGCCAAGCTGGCCGTCCGTCTGCGGGTATTCCTTGAGCGTCCAGTAGGGCGGCGAGGTGACGACGAGGTGCACGGAATCCGGTTCATAGAGATCGGGATTGCGGGCATCACCCAGATGGAGCTCATGGGAGGTGCGCAACCGGGCCAGCTGCGATTCGATGAAGGCGGTCGCGCTCGGGTCCTTGGCCAACTCCGGAATGGCGCGCTGAGAGCCTTGCAGCCCCTGCCACTCGGCCGGGATCAGATCGGCCATGTTCGACACGGTCGAGCGGGACGGCGTCAGTGGGGGAGCGTCGATCGTCGCCGGCATCCGATCCGCCTCTCATATCCGGAAGATGATGCTACTTGCAACGGTTCCCTGCGGCAAGACTGATGTTCTGAGTCCTATACGGCGCGGGCGTTGGCGTTGCTGGTGGCGGGGGGTGGGTCGTCGCGTTGGCCGGCCAGCGCTGAAAGAATTTGTTCGGCGCCGGTGGTGGTGGTTTGGGAGACGTAGCCTTCGCCGTTGCTGCGGCGGAGGATGCCGGTGGCTTCCAGGAGGTTGAGGGCGGCTTCGATCTCGGCTCTGGTGGTGCCTTTTGGCTCGCCGGGTTGGGCGAGCATGCTGCCGAGCAGGAGGTCGGGCTTGGCGAGGACGGCATCGGGCTGGGCGCGGTTGAGGTTGTCGATGGTTTCGAGCAGGCGGCGGAGCAGGCGGCCGCGGCGGGCGCGCTCGGAGGCGGCGGTGCGGAGCTCGCGGATCACGGATTCGAGATCGGGCGCGTCGCTGAAGAGCGGGCGCAGCTCGGTCAGGTTGAGCGGCGTCTCCGCGTGCAGGCGGACGACCTGCGCGAGCTGCTCGGCGGAGAGCAGGCGGGTGCGGTATTCGCGGGCGCGTTCGGGCAGGCGGCCCTGCGCGAAGGCGGGGCCGACGACGCAGGAGAGGTCGGCCCGCTCGTGGCGCTGGTGCTCCTGGATCGTGACCCAATCGATCTGGCCCTCCATCACGCGGCCCTGCCCGGCTGATTTGGCGTCGAGCACGATGCTGTAGCGGTCCACGCCGAGCTCGGCGTAGGCGACCACGTCGGCGCGGCCGGGGCCGCCGATGTGGTCCGCTTCGAAGCCGAGGAAGCGCAGCGCTTCGGCGACGGCGGCTTCGAGCCGCGCCGGCGCGCCCGAGTCGACCGCGGCCAGCTTCAGCTCGTCCGCGATGCGCTGCGGGTGCGAGGCGACGACCGCGAGCGCCGGCGCGTCCGCCTCGGGCGCGTCTTCATCGTCGGACGGCTCGTCGGCATCAAGATCCGCATCCGCATCCGCGCCGCCGGAGTCGAAATCATCCGCAGGCGACTCGGCGACCGCGAGCAATCCGCTGACGGGCGGCGGCAGGACGGGACCCGGCGCGTCGGGCAGACGCGGCTGTTCGCCCGGCTCGAGCGCGGGAGGATCGGCCGCGGGCGTGGCCTTGGCGAGGCCGGCTTCCTTGAGGTTCTTGGGGCGCGGGGGCATCTTGAAGCTGCCGTCGAGCGCGCGCTGCGCGGCCTCGCGGCCGGCTTCGGTGAGCGTCCAGATGCCGCGCTGCGAGTTGTCGATGTAGCCGACGCGGACGAGGTGCATGCGGCCCCACTCGACCCGGTTCTTCCAGAGGCTGTCGCCCTTCTTGCGGGTCAGCGTCAAGTCCTCATCCGTGATGTTGGGGAACTCCTTGCGCACGAGCGATAGCGCTTCGCGCGACGTGCTAGAGCCGCCGAGCCGGTCGAGCACGCGCAGGATGGCGGGATAGGTCTCGGTCACCGTCGGCAGCGTCATCGCGCCCTCGCTGCCGGCAGGCTAGGCCCGCGCCCGGCGCGAATCCAGCCGGCCGGATTGCCGCTCAGATGGCGCGGGCGTCCCGCTCCTCGGCGGGGTCGTCACTAGGAGGAGATTCATCTGTTGGCGCCGCGTCGAGCATCTGCTTGGCGCCGTTCAGGCTGGTCTGCGAGACGTAGCCCTCGCCGTTGCTGCGGCGGAGGACGCCGAGCGTTTCCAGCAGCGCCAGCGCGGACTCCACTTCTTCGAGGGTCGCGCCCTTGCCGTCGGCGTCGTCGGTGTGGAGCAGGATGCCCCAGAGCGGCTCCGGCTTGGCCAGCACTGCGGTGGGCTTGGTGCGGTTGAAGCTGTCGATGATCCGCAGCAGCTTGAGCGGCAGCCTGCGCCGCCGGGCGCGTTCGCTGGAAGCGGTCTCCAAATCGCGCAGCGCCGTCGTCGTCTCGACGGTCGCATCGAAGAGGCGCTCGAGATCCTTGAGCGAGAGCGGCGAGTCGGTGTGGATGCGGACGATCTGCGCGAGCTGGCCGGTGGCGAGCAGGCGGGTCGCGTGGCGGCCGGCGCGCTCGCGCAGGTTGCCGGCGGCGAAGCCGGGCCCCACGATGCAGGAGTAGTCGGCGCGCTCCTGCTCGCGATGGTCGACGATCGAGTCCCAATCGATCTGATGGTCATTGACCTTGCCGGAGGCGGTGGATTTGGCATCCACCACGACGGTGTAGCGGTCGACGCCGAGTTCGGCCACGGCGAATACGTCGGTGCGCCCCGCGCCGCCGAGCTGTTCGGCTTCGAAGCCTAGGAAACGGAGCGCGTCGGCGACGGCCGTTTCTAGTCGCGCCGGCGCTTTGGAGTCGATGGCGGCATCCGAGAGTTCAGCAGCGATTCGTTCGGCATCGGTCGGCAGTATCGCGATCTCCGGCATTGCCGGTTCCGACGTTGCCTGTTCCTCTTCCTCGTCGTTCTCGTCACGAGGATCGCCCTCATAGTCTGCCGCGGGAGGTTCAGCGACGCCCGAAGCGGCCGCTCTGAGCGCCTCTGCTTCCGCGCGTCCCGCGTCGGTGAGCGCCCAAATGCCCTTGGCCGGCGAGGCGATTTTGCCCGCGTAGGCGAGATCCAGCCGAGCCCACTGCACCCGGTTCTTCCAGAGGCTGTCGCCCTTCTTGCGCAGCAGGCCGAGGTCTTCGTTCGTGATCTGCGGGAACGCCTCGGTGACGACCGGAATGACGTCGCGCATCTGCGCCTCCCCGCCGAATCCGAGCAACGCCTGCAGCAGCTCAGGATGTATCTCGCGCCGCTTGGGAAGAGTCATGCCGCGCCTCCGCGGGCAACTTACCCGGCGGCGGTCCGGGCGTCCAGGGGCGGCGTGAGGTGTGCGAGAATTGGGGCATGGCGCGGATGCGGTTGCCGAAGTTGCGGCGGGGGAAGGAGCGGCCGCTGCGCGGGGCGCGGCTGATCGTCGGGTTGGGCAACCCGGATTCTGAGCATCGGGGGAATCGCCATAACGCGGGGCTGCGGGCGGCGGAGGCGGCGCGGAGGCTGCTCGGCCTGCCGCAGCCCTCGCGGGAGCGGTTGTTCCGGCTCGCGCAGGGGGAGACGCGGCACGGCCCGGTCGCGGTGGCGCTGCCGCGGACGTACATGAACGAATCGGGCCGCGCAGTGCAGGCGCTGCTGGCGCTGTACGGGGCCGCGCCGTCAGACCTGATCCTGATCGTGGACGAGCTGGACCTGCCGCCGGGCCGCATCCGCGTGCGCGGCGAGGGCGGGCACGCGGGGCAGAACGGGATGCGCAACATCCAGTCGCTGATCGGCGAGCTCGGCTTCCCGCGCGTGCGGATCGGCGTCGGCCGCCCCATCGTCGGCGGCTCGCCGAGCCACGCGCCCGACGATGTGGCGAATCACCTGCTGAGCGATCCATCGCCGGAAGAGCGGCAAGCGCTGCGGGATGCGGAGCAGCGCGCTGCAGAAGCGGTCGTTTCAATACTGAAGGACGGTATCGAAACGGCTATGAATCGCTTTAATGGCTGAGTGCAATGGCTGGCTGCCCGGTGAACATATCAGCCGTGTCGATAGGTCGCCGCGGAGGGTATAGGCGCGGTCTTGGGCAGCCGCTCCCCATCTGGACGGGGCCGCAGGCATACAGCGGCTCTTCCGGCCGCCGACTGCGCAATCTGCCGCCGAAATTGCTACCCTCTCAACATATGCGCAGCCCCGCGGACATCTTGGCGGCGATCCTCAGGTACCGGCGGCCGCCGCCGCTGGTCGGCGTGCTCGCGCCTCCGCAGCGGCCGGTCGCGGTCGTGCCCGCGCCCCGGATCGTCGAACCTCGGAGGCCGGTGCTGCGGATGGGAGCTCGGCGGGGCGTGCCGAGCCTCAGCGAGGCGCTGCACGCGTTCGTGCATGTCGCGGGACTGGACGGCGTGGCCATCGCCGATGGCGCGCTGGCCGCGCTGGACGAGTTGGAGACGGGGCCGGACGCCGCCGCGGTCATTTTGAAGATCACCCAAGCCGTCCGCGCACTGGATGCATACGCCCGCGATCCGCAGGCGCGGCAGCACCAGAATTTCGCCTACTGGTGCCGCAACAGCGGACATCCGCAGGCGTGGTATGCCAATCAGGTCGTGATCTCGGAAGGCGAGAAGGTCTCGGACGATTGGCGCTTCCGGACGGAGCGCTACCGGCCGGTATCGAAGGCGCTGCGGCCCGAAGGCAAGATGGTGATGGTTTCGCACCTGCGGATCAGCACCGGGCATTCGGGGCACTCGCCGCGCCTGTACTTCGCGGACGATGCCGGCGGGGCGACCGGCCAGGTCCACATCGGGTTCGCGGGTCCGCACCGGCACATGCGCAGCTGGCGCCACGCGGACTGAACGACGGCAACGCAGGGAAAGGACGCACTGATGGGACTGCTCGCACTTGGCTCCGCGGTGACTGCGGTCACCGCCACGGCCGCATCAATGCGCCTGCGGCAGCAGGTCGCCGAAATCAAGTCGCAGCTCGCCGCCAAGCAGCGCGAGCTCGATGCTGCCCGGGCCGATGCCGGCAGGCTGCAAGCCGAGCTCGAAGCGGCGCGGGCGGAGCCGCAGGAGGACGTCGACCAGCAGGCGCTGCGCGAGGCGGAGGAATGGCGGCGGCGGGCGGAAGCGGCGGAGGCGGAAGCCAAGCGGTCTCAGGCAATGACGGCCACGGTGGCGGAGTCGGCCGAGGAGCGCTTGAATCAGGCCCTCTCCGAGCGGGACGCGGCACGGGAAGAGGTCCGCAATCTGCAGCAGGACGGCGATCAGCTGCAAAAAGTGCTGCGCGAAGCAGGTGCTTGGAAGCGCCGCGCCGAGGAGGCGGAAGACGGCATGAGGCAGGCGGACGCCCAGATGGACGAGGTGCGGACGGAGGTCGCCGCGCTGCGGGGCGAGATGGATCAAACGGGCGCCACCTTCGAAGAGCTGAAGCGGGAACGAGAGCGGGAGAAGCAGTACCTGCATCATGAAACGGAGAATCTGCGGCAGCAGGTGAAGGACGCGGAGGAGGCGGCCGAACAGGCGCGGGCGATGACGGCCGCGCAGGCGGAGGCGGCGGAGCAGCGCTTGGCGGAGACGCTCACCGAGCGGGATGCGTCGGCGAGGCAGGCGCTGGAGAGCGCGGACAGGCTGCAGCGCCGGCTGGCGCTCAAGAGCGACGAGCTGAGGAGCGAACGCTCGAAGAACCGCCGCCTGGATCTCGACTTGGCCGAGCTGCTCGCGAAGCTGAACCGCGGGGGACTGGGCCCGGCCGCGCTGCACCTGCACGCGGAGATCACGGAGCTGGAAGCCCGGCTCGCGACCGCGGAACAGTCGCAGCGCGATCTGCGGGAGAACAACAACCGGCTGGCGGAACGGCTGGCGGGGGCGGAGGAACGGGCCGCGGCGCTCGCAGCTGTGGAGGAGCGGGCCGAAACGGCCGAGAACGAAGCGTTGAGCCACCTCGGCACGATCGAGTCGCTCGAACTGCGGGCGGCGGAGGCGGAGCGGCTGGAAGAGGAGCTCGCGCAGGTCCCGATGCTCGTCGAGGAAGCGAATCGCGCCAAGGAGCGCGCGAAGGGGCAGGTCGCGGACCTCGAGCGGGAGCGCGCCAAGGAGCGGCGCGACCTGATCGAGCAGCGCGAGGCCGCCCGGCGCGAGGCGCAGACGGCGAAGGACGCGCGCGATCTCCCGGAGGAGACGCGGGCCGAGCTGGAGCAGAAGGACGGCAAGATCGGGAAGCTCGAGACGAAGGTCGCGCGGCTCGAAGGCGAGCTTGCGGGCAAGGACGGCGAGATCAACGGCTGGAAGCGGCGGCAGGAAGGCGCCGAAGCCCGGGCCGAGCGCGAGGCGGAAGCGGCAAAAGAAGCGCGCGGCGAGCGCGACGAGTTGGCACGGCGGCTGGCCGGGCTGGAGCAGGACCTGGAGAACCGCGACGCGGAGCTGAGCGAGCTGCGGCGGGGCGAGCCGTCCCGGGACGGGGACGGCGAGCGGCCAAGCGGCACGGTGCTCGATTTGGACCAAGGCAGCATGAGCGAGGTGCTACGGATCGCGGCGGAGCTGCTCGACGGCGTGGAAGTTCCGGATGCCGCACTGGAGCACGCCGACAAGGTGGACAGGGAGTCGCGCGAGCGGTGGCGCGAGAGCGTGATCGAAGGGCTGCACTCGCTCAACGAATACGCGACCGAGCGCGGCGGCTTCTCCGGCGGCTTCTACGAGTGGCAGCAGCGGGGCATGGCGAAGAAGTACCCGTTCAGCACGCACCGCATCGCGATGAAGGATTCGGACACGACGGCGAGCGGGAAGGCCACCGGCGCGGCGCGCGAGTTCGAGATCGACGGCGGCGTCGACGGCGGCCACCGCAAGATCAACGGCGCCTACGTGATCCAGATGGAGAGCCACCTCACCTTCTCCGGCAGCACCCCGAACGTGCCCCGCATCTACTTCCACGACGACACGGGCGGGGCGACGGGCAAGGTGCACGTGGGCTTCATCGGGCCGCACAAGCTGGTGCCGACGAGCGGCGGGTTCTGAGCATGGCCGAGCCGCCGCAATGCGCGGCCCGCCGCGGGGCGGGATGCTGAACGACCCCGCCGCGCCGTCGCTGCTGGCGCATCTGGCGCCGGAGATCGCGGCGGCGCTGCCCGCGCGGCCGGGCGAATTCGGCCTGCCCGACGGGGCCAAGCCGGCCGCGATCGCGGGGCTGCTGGCGCGGCGCGAAGGCCCGGCCCTGATCGTCGCCCCGACGCCGGCCGCGGCCGACGAGCTGCTGCAGGCGCTCCCGCTCTGGCTCTCCGCCGATCAGCTGGAGCGGCTGATGCCGTTCCCGACGCGCGACACCGCGCCCTACGAGCTGCAGCCGCCGGACCGGGCCGCGATCGAGGCGCGGCAGCGGGCGCTGGACGCGCTGCGCTCGGAGCGCGCCCCCGGCATCGTCGCGACCTCGGCCGACGCGGCCGCCCAGCGCACGCTGGCGGTGCCGCGCGACGGCCCCCGTCTGGCCGCGGGCGCGCCGCTGCCCCGCGCCGAGCTGATCTCGGCGCTGGCCTCGCTCGGCTACGAGCGCGCCCGCATCGTCGCCGCGCCGGGCCAGTTCGCCGCGCGCGGGAACATCCTCGACCTCTGGACTCCGGCCGACGACGCGCCGCTGCGGATCGACCTCTCGGAGGAGGATCGAATCGAGTCGATGCGGCGCTTCGATCCGCTCACGCAGCGCTCGACCGGCGAGGCCGGGCCGTTCGCCCTGCGCCCGGCCTCCGAGGCCTTGGCCGCGGGTGCGCCGGCCGATGCGGCGCAGCGCTACGGGCTGCCGGACCACTTCTTCACCGCGTTCACCGCGCCCGGGCTGATCTGGGACCACCTGCCCGAATCTGCGCTGCTGGTGCTGGTCGAGCCGCGCGAGATCGCGCAGCGGGCCGAGGAGCGGGACGAGCGGGCGCGGCGGGCGCGCGACGAACTGGCCGCGCGGCGCGCGATCCCCGACGACCTGCCGCACCCGTTCCAGGACGCGGAGGAGCTGGAGGCCTCGCTGGCGGCGCACACCAACGCCGTTTCGCTGAGCCGGCTGGGGACGGAGCGGCTGCCGTTCCGCTCGGCCGATCGGCTCGCGGGCAGCGTCAACGGCTTGGTCGACAAGCTCGACGCGGCGACCGGCGCGCGACGGTTCGTGCTCTCGCTGCAGGCGGCGCGGCTGCTCGACATGCTGGCCGACTACCGCCTGCCGGTCGCTTCCGCGGCGGAGGAGATCGCGGACCCGCGCGTGATCCAGATCGGGTTCGCCTCGCCCCCGGAGGGCTGGCTGCTGCTGGACGCGGCCGGCGGGCCGGCGATCGAGCTGATCACGGACACGGAGATCTTCGGCTTCGCCAAGCAGCGGCGGCAGCCGCGGGCCGAGCCGGCGCGCGAGGCCCCGCGCAGCCTGCTCGACGAGCTGAAGCCGGGCGACTACGTCGTCCACGTGGATTCCGGGATTGGGAAGTTCCAGGGCATCGTCACCGACGAGCGCGGCGGGCGCGAGACCGAGTGCCTCGACCTGCGCTACGCGATGGGCGACCGTCTGCTGGTGCCGCTCGAAAACCTCCACCGCATCCAGCCCTACGTCGGCCCCTCGGCGACCCGGCCGGCGCTGACCCGGCTGGGCACGCAGCAGTGGGAGCGGGCCAAGGCCAAGGTGCGCGGCGCGGTCGCCGACATCGCCGAGGACCTGATCGAGCTGCACGCCAGGCGCGCGGCCGAGCCCGGCCTCGCGCTCGGACCCGACACCGACCTGCAGCTGGAACTCGAGGCCTCGTTCCCGTTCGTCGAGACGCCCGACCAGCACGAGGCGCTGGAGTCGGTGCGGCGCGACCAGGAGGCGGCCGAACCGATGGACCGGATCGTGGTCGGCGACGTCGGCTACGGCAAGACCGAGATCGCGGTGCGGGCCGCGTTCAAGGCGGTCAACGCCGGCTACCAGGCGGCGCTGCTCGCGCCCACGACGGTGCTCGTGCAGCAGCACCTGCAAACCTTCTCGCAGCGGCTCGCCGCCATGCCCGTGCGGATCGCGATGCTCTCCCGCTTCACCCCCCCGGCCGAGCAGAAGCAGATCATCGCCGACCTCGCCGGCGGCGCCATCGACATCGTGATCGGCACCCACCGCCTGATCCAGGACGACGTCCGCTTCGCCGACCTGGGCCTGCTGATCATCGACGAGGAGCAGCGCTTCGGCGTCGAGCACAAGGAAAAACTGAAGTCGCTCCGCACCGAGGTCGACGTGCTGACGCTCTCGGCCACGCCGATCCCGCGCTCGCTGCACCAGGCGCTGACCGGCATCCGCGACATGTCGACCATCGCCACCGCGCCCGACGAGCGGCTGCCGATCACGACCACGGTGCAGCCGCGCGACGACGCCGTGATCCGCCAGGCGATCCTGCGCGAACTGGAGCGGCAGGGGCAGACCTTCTTCCTGCACAACTCCGTGCGCAGCATCGACTTCGAGGCGCGGCGGCTGCGCGAGCTCGTGCCGGAGGCCCGCTTCGTCACCGGGCACGGCCAGATGCCGCCCCAGATGCTGGCCGAAGCGATGCGCCAATTCACCTCCGGCGAGGCCGACGTCCTCGTCTGCACGACGATCATCGAATCGGGCCTGGACATCCCCTCGGCCAACACGATCATCATCGACCAAGCGGAGATGTTCGGGCTGGCCCAGCTCTACCAGCTGCGCGGGCGGGTCGGGCGCTCGTCCCAGCGGGCCTTCGCCTACCTGATGTACCGGCCCGAGCGGGCGCTGAGCGAGACGGCGCAGCAGCGGCTGGCGGCGATCATGGACGCGGCGGATCTGGGCGCGGGCTTCCAGATCGCGCTGCGCGACCTGCAGATCCGCGGCGCCGGCAACCTGCTCGGCCAGCAGCAATCGGGCCACATCGGCGCGGTCGGCTTCACGCTCTTCACCCAGCTGCTGGAGCAGGCCGTGCGCCAGGTCAAGGCCCGCGCCGAGGCCGCCGCCAAGGGCGAGCCGCCGCCGATCATCCAGCCCGCGGCCGGCCCTGCCGTCTCGGTCGACCTGCCGCTGCCGCGGCGGCTGCCGGACGACTGGGTCGAGGACCTCGCGATCCGCCTCGACGTCTACCAGCGCCTGGCCGCCGTGCAGGAGGCCGGGCAGGCGGACGAGATCGAATCCGAACTGGAAGACCGCTTCGGGGTGCTGCCGCAGCCAGCCCGGAATCTGCTCGACTCGGTGCGGCTGCGCGCGCGCGCGGCGCGGATCGGGGCCGTCGAAGTGCAGCACGACGAGCGCGAGATCGTGCTGCGGCTCGCGGCCGGCCTGCGCTTCAGCGAGCGCCAGCGCCGCCGGGTGCGCGTGCCCGGCATCACGATCGGCAACCGCACGATGCGCTACGCCCCGCCCCAGCGCGGCGGCCAGCCCCTCGCCGATGCGCTCGCCGCCGCCCCCTGGTGCGAAGCCCTGAGCGAAGCCATCACCGCCGCCGAAGACCTCGCCTAGATCCCGTCCGCGCCCTCGGCCTTCGTCTCCCGCGCCCTCCCCCAGCGCGGGAACGCGGCTAGGGAACCAACGTTGAGCGATGATCGTATGGCTAGTTCAAGGCCGCGCTGCCGGCCGCGGAGGTGCGCGATGGCTTCGGCTGCTCGACTGCGTTGGGCCGGCATGGCGGTCGCGCTGATGGCGCTGCTCTGGGCGACGGCTGCGCAGGCGCAGGAGCGGCCCGCGCCCGAGCTGCGCTTCTCGCTCGAATCCTCCCGCGAACTCTGCACCGAAGGCACGTTCACCGAGATCCGCTGGTCCGCAAGCGGCGGCACCAGCCCGCTGAGCCTCCAGATCAACGGCGCTCCAGCCGCCGAACTTGATGGCACCACCAAGGTCAACTGCGGCCTGATCCCCCGCACCGCAGACGGCGAGATCGACGAATCCCAACGCGACGCCGTCATCACCGGCTTCCTCCGCGACGGCCGCGGCACGATCAAGTCCGCCTCAATCCGCGTGCCACGTGCCGAAGCCCTGCCGGCTCCAGCCAACGCGCGCTTCGCCATCACTCTTTCGACCGTCCAGATCGCATGGGATACGGTCGCGGGAGCTGGTGAGCAATCCCCGCTCAACGCCGATCAACTCCATATCGCATACGCCCTGCGGACGCGGCCGGTCGGTGACGCTGAATGGACAACGGAAGCCGTCGAATCCAGGCAGATAGGCGATTATCATATACATCGGATCTCACGGTCGACGAGGCAAGAATGGGAATTCGCCGTCGCGGCGGTGCGGCATCCGTTTGAGATCGATACACCGAACCGGTTGAACTGGAGTACATCGCAAAAATTCCGCACAGAGGGAAAACCCCAGAATCTTTCGGTGGATGCCAGCCATGACAGCATGACGGTCCGCTTTGATCGACAACCGCAATCAGGTGGCGGTTACATTGAGATACGGGGACCACGCGGCACCACTTCGGAAATGTATCTGGAAAACGGTGAAGAAGGACGCCACGCAATCTTGATCGACGGCCTCTCACCCGATGAAGAATATCAGATCACGGTACGAATATTCTCCCTTGCCATGTCGGAGGGCTATGTCCCTGACGCGGAGAATCTCGATGCGCGTGCGACGGTACGTACCAAAGTCGCACCTGAGGGTTGGACCCCACCCGCACGAGGACCAAAGAATATTCGCGTAACGTCCACTCGCAACTCGATCACCGTCCGCTGGGATCCGCCACAGCCCGATCAGCAGGAGGACTGGCGCTTGACACTGCGCTTGGTGTCAACTGATGAGTATTTTGATGGGCTTCTCATAGATACCCGCGGGATTCCCGCCGATGCTGATACTGTTTGGACTACTGTCGGCAACGCTCTCTACGGGCGGATCAAGCCAAATACGACTTATCGACTCCGTATCACTCAGCGGGGAGTTGAAGATCACTGGGAGGAAGTGTTTGTCACCACATTACCAACATCTAGCGGTGCAACAAGGCAAGGTCCGCTTGATTATCAAGGCATCCCGGAACCCGGGGAGCTGGTGATCAGCCAGATGTTCACGCGGCCGCGTGACACTCATCTGGGGAACCGATGCTGAGCGATGATCGTATGGCAGATCAAGGTTGTGCCGCCGCCTGCGGAGGACGCGATCTCTTTGACTACTCGTCTGCGGAGCGGTGGCGTAGCGGGTGCGCTGCCGGTGCTGCTCTGGACGGCGGCGCAGGGGCAGGCGCGGATGGCGCTGATGATGGTCAGGGCGGGGAACGAGCGGCTTGTCGTCGCCTGAGCTTGGGAGGGCGACGATGACCAGCGGCCTTCTCCGTGCTTTGGCGGCGGCGCGTGAGCGGGGCGAAGCGGGAGTCGGCGCAGGCTGAGGGCGCGGCACGGCGTTTACGAGAATCGGGAACAAGGGGATCGGGAGATTCGTAGAGTCTTGGCGTGCATCTACACGCGAAGCGCCTGCTGACCGTTGCCGCCGTCCTCGTCGGGATCGGCGCGACCGCGCTGATCATCGCGGGGGCGTTCGCCTAGGCGCGAGCGCGGCGAGCCGTCCGCCGGACTGCAATGCGCGCATCGGGACGCGCGCCCGAGTGGACGGATTGCGCCGTGCCGAGCGGACGCCGCCTGCTGCTCCTGTTGATCGCGGCCGCGCTCTGCGCCGGCGCGTCCGGGCCTGCGCGCGCCCAGGAGGCCGGCTTGGCGTCGGCTCCGGCCGCGTGGGCCGCGCTGCCCGAAGACGCCGACCAGATCATCGAGCCGGGCGACCCGGAAGTGCGCGTCCGCTACGGCTTCAGCTTCACGATCCGCTCCGGCGACGGGCGCAGCATCGACGACTGGTGCGCGTTCTCCGCCCCGGCCGGGCCGGAGCCGGATCCCGCCGAAACCGAGTGTTCGCTCTCCGGGGACGCCGAAACGTTCGCCAACCCGATCTCCGCCGCCGCATCGTTCCTGCAGCTGCGCGGCCCGGCGGTCTGGGCCGACGGCGGCCGCCGGCTGCGTGTCGGCGAGGGCAGCGCCTACCCCAACCTCGCCTGCAACGCGGCCCAAGAGCGCCTCGATGAGGCCGTCGCGACCTGCTGGATCGCCGACGAGCGCGGGGCCGCGCCGGTGCTCAGCGCCGCCGAGGACGCGTCGGCGCCGATCGAGATCATCGGCAACGTCGCGCCGGCGGGCGAAAACGGCCGGTTCTGGGCGCGCTTCGATCTGGCCGACCGCGGGGACGGGGAGGCGGAGACGCGCGTGGAGCTGCTGCGCACCGGCGCCGTCGACGCGGTGTTCGGCGCGAAATCGTTCGAGGTGCGCCGCATCCGGCAGGTCGATTCGGTCGCGCTTTCGCTCGCCGACCCGTCGCGCGGCGGCGTCGGCCGCGGCGGGCAGGCCGCGCTGGAGCTCGCGGTGCTGAACGAGAACGGCGCGGCGGCGTCGGCGCGGGCGATCTTGGCGATCACCCTGCGCGCGTCGCGCGGCTTCCTCTCGGTAGCGGGCTTCTGCGACGAGCCGGCCCCGGCCTGCGTGCTCGAAGGCGACGCGCTGCGGGAAGCGGCGCGGATCTCGCCGTCGCTGCTGAAGGCGCTGCCGGTGACGTTCACTGCGCCCGATCAGATCGGCACGGTCGGGATCACCGCCAGCATCTCGACGCCCGATCGCCTGGTGCAGGCGGCGACCCTCTCGCTCGGCGTGTCCGGCCCGGTCGCGCAGCTGCAGTTCAGCAAGATCGGCTACCTGCTCAACCATGATGCGCCGGCCGGCGGGGGCGCGCGGGACTCCGCCGCGATCCCGCTCGCATCCGTGGACGCCGCCGGCCGCACGACCGCGCTGCCCGCGCAGGCCCACGTCGCGGGCGTCTCCGGCCCCGACGGGGAAACGGTCGCCGGCGGGTTGATCGCGTCGGTGCGCTGCGCGGACGAGGAGCGGCTCGACTGCGCGCTCGAGATCGACGTCGAGGCCCCGGCCGCGTCGCCGCTGCCCACGGGGACCTACGCCGCCTCCGTGGCCGCGGGCGGCGCGCGCGGCGACGCGCTGTTCAACCTCGCGGGGCCGCCGGCCTCGATCCGCGTGAGCGAAACGGGCACGCGCGCGCTGGGGGAGACGCTGACCCTGCTGCTGGAAGTGCTCGACCGGACCGGCGTCCCCGTCGCCGACGGCACGCCCGCCTCGATCCGCCCGCAGCCGCGCGGCCAGGCCAGGGTCGTGCAGATCCTCGCCCCGCGCGGGGGCACGGGCAAGACGGACGGCGGCGCCCTCCGCGCCGAGCTGGTCGTCGTCGACGAGGACGTCGCCGCGATCTTGATCGCGGCCGGGGACCCGGCCAGCGCGACGGCCACCTACCTCTTCGACGCCCGCCGCGCGATGCGCCCGCCCTCCTGCGAAACGACCGGGTTCTCGAAGTTGCAGCCGGGCTCGTTCGCGACCTGGCTCGGCCCGGCCGGCTGCCAGATCGCCGAGCTCTTCGGCAGCCTCCGCCGCGACCGCGGCATCAATTCGGTCGCGTTGTGGAACGGGTTCCAGTGGCTGAGCTACTCGCGCGGCCCCGGCGACGAGCCGCTGCCCGGCGCGCGCGAATTCGAGCTCGCCCCCTCCGACACCGTCTGGCTCGGCGGCTGACCCCGCGCCGGCGTCCGCCCGCATCCGCTCCATTGCCCGCGCTGCGCCGCTCGCCTAGCATTCGCCCGCGCGCGCATTCCCGACTAGACAGGCACTCCACATGGCCACGACCGCCGATTGGGCCGGACTTTCCGAGCAGCTGAGCTCGGCGCTGGGGCTGGCGAACCAGCCCATCGCGATCGGCTTCCACGACGCCGTCCCCGACGGGCCGGCCCCGTTCGACGAGCCGATGCCGGCCCCCGCCGCCGACGGGCGCACCGGCCGCGTGCCGGCGGGCTGCGTCTTCTGGATGCACGCCGCCGACCGCACCTTCTCGACCGTCGCCCAGGACCACGCCAACTGCTCGGTCGGCTCCGTCACGCACGGCTTCGTCCAGCTCGGCGACGTGCTCGAGAACGGCGACGTCGGCGCGCTGCTCGAATCGGGCTGGGTCGACGCCGAAACCGCGATGGCGATCCCGGTCGTGGCGGAGCAGCCGGCCTCGGTGACCTACGGGCCGCTGCGCGAGACGCCGGTCGACCCCGACGTGGTGCTGCTGCGGATCACCGGCCGGCAGCTGATGGTGCTGCACGACGCCTTCCCGCAGCTGCGGATCGAGGGCAAGCCGCAGTGCCACATCGTCGCCATCGCCAAGGAGCAGGGCGAAGCCGCGGCCTCGGTCGGCTGCCAGCTCTCGCGCGTGCGCACCGACATGCCGAACAGCGAGATGACCTGCGCCGTGCCCGCCGGCCAGCTGCCCGGCCTGATCGAGCGCCTGGCCGAAACCGCGGCCGCCGACAACGCGGTCGCCCGCTACGCGGCCGAAGACAAAGCCCGCTTCGGCTAGGACGGAAGCGCGCGCACGATGCCGCACCGGGTCTTCGCGACGCGCCACCTGCCCGGCGACGCCTTCCAGGCGCTGCTCGCCGATGCGGATTACGAGGTCGACGTCTGGCCCGGCGACGCGCCGCCGCCGCGTCCCGACCTGCTCGCCGGCGCCGCCGATGCCGACGGCATCCTCTGCCTGATTACGGACGCCATCGACGAAGAAGCGCTCGACGCGGCCGGCGCCGGCCTCAAGGTCGTCTCGCAGATGGCCGTCGGCGTCGACAACATCGACACGGCCGCCTGCGCCGCGCGCGGGATCCCCGTCGGCCGCACGCCCGGCGTGCTCACCGACACGACCGCCGACTTGGCTTGGGCGCTGATCCTCGCCAGCGCCCGCCGCCTCGTCGAAGCCGCCGACTACGTGCGCAACGGCGACTGGAAGACTTGGTCGCCGACGCAGCTGGCCGGTGCCGACGTGCACGGCGCGACGCTCGGCATCATCGGCTTCGGCGCGATCGGCCAGGCGGTCGCGCGCCGCGCGCAGGGCTTCGGCATGACCGTGCGCTACTGGAACCGCACGCCGAGGCCGGAGCAGGCCGAAGCGGTCGGCGCGGAGTACGCGGGCTTCGACGACCTGCTCGCGGGCTCCGATTTCGTCTCGCTCAACATCGCCCTGACCGATGAAACCCGCGGCCTGATCGACGCGGCCGCCCTGTCGAAGATGCAGCCGCACGCGATCCTCGTCAACACCGCGCGCGGGCCGATCGTCGACGAGGCGGCACTGGCCGAGGCGCTGCGGGACGGCACCATCGCCGCCGCTGGACTGGACGTGACGGCGGTCGAGCCGATCCCGGCCGACAGCCCGCTGCTTGGAATGCGCAACGTAATCGTGCTGCCGCACGTCGGCTCGTCCTCGCTCGCGACCAGATCGAAGATGGCCGACATCGCGGTCGCCAACCTGCGGGCGGCGCTGGAGGGCCGGCCGCTGCCACACCCGGCGCCGCCCGCGGTCCGCTGAGCCGCGCCTTACCCTTGAGGACATGACGACCCCGCTCTGGCCGCCGCAGGAGCAGGAGCCGCCGAACTTCTGGCTCGCCCGCGCGCTCTGGGACTCCGGCGCGATCCTCTTCGGCGCGTTCGACCTCGGCGCGACCAAGGACTCGCCCGTCTACATCAACGTGCGCCGCCTGATCTCGCACCCGTGGGCGCTGCGCCGCATCGGCGAGCTGCTGGCCGAGGAGACTCGCACGCTGGCCGGGATGATGCATCCCCACATCGCGCCGTTCGAGCTGATCGCCGGCGTGCCGATGGGCGGCCTGCATGTCGCTACCGCGTTCTCGCTCACCGCCAACGTGCCGCTGATCTACCCGCACCCCGAATCGCAGCACCGCCACATCGACGAGGAGATCGAGGGCAACTACCTGCCCGGCCAGACCGTCGTGCTCGTCGACGACCTGATGACCGGCGGCGGCTCGCTCCTGCAGGTCGCCGACATGCTGCGTTCGGCCGGGCTGATGGTCCACGACGCCTTCGTGCTCGTCGACCGCCAAGCCGGCGGCGAGCGCCGACTCCGCGAAGAAGGCATCGCGCTGCACCACCTGCTCACCATCGACGCGATCCTCAACTACCTCGTCAGCCACGAGCTGATCACGCAAGCGGTCTACGCCAAATGCCTCACTTGGTTCGAGCAGGAGCGCCGCGATACCTAGCCACCCTTCCGCCCCGCTAGAATGCCCCCAGCAGCCGCGATACGGAGTCCCGCCATGGCCGACGAGAAGCCCCGCCGCCAAACATGGCGCGAGCGCGGCACCCGCCGCCCGCCCGAACTGGACGACCCGAAGTACGACACCGCGCGCCTGCGGGTCCGCCCGATCGGCGACGGCAGCCTGTTCTGGTGGCGCAAGGAAGATCGTGTCATCGAAGTGCCAATACCGCGAGAATGGCGGCGGACAAGAGACCAAGAGCCCGAGTCATCCATCCCTTCCAGCGATCCGCTAGAATCGTCTGAGCAGTTGAGAGCGGAGTCAACGATGGCCGACGAGAAGCCCCGCCGCCAGACATGGCGCGAGCGCGGCACCCGCCGCCCGCCCGAACTGGACGGTCCGGAACATGACACGGTGACGCTGCGACTGGAGCCCATCGGCGGCGGCAGCCTGTTCTGGCGTCGCAAGAAAGACCGCGTCATTGAAGTGCCAGTGCCGCCAGAATGGCGGCAGAGACGAGACCCAGAGCGCTGAGCGCCGACCCTGCTGTAGCAGCATTGACTAGATGTTGCAGCCTCATGATCGCCGCTGAATTCCGCTGGCTTGCCACGGCAACCAACTCGGCCATCTTCCATAAAGCGGCAATGTAGGTCAGATTGGCTCCCACTCGCGTCAGTTCCTCATATCCCGGTGCTACGGCCCAGACTGGCCAAAAGCTCGGAATGACTGAGAGCACGATGGTTGCTGCGAGCAGGATCGCCGTGATCGCCAAGCTGATCTGAACGCCCTGCACTGACAGCGCATCGTTGAGCGGATCTCCGCCGAGTACGACCGCGCCTCCGAGAACTGTCGCCATCGCCCAGCTGACCGTGCGTGTCGTCGAGAGTTGGTTCAGGGCGCGGTCGCGACGGTCTTGCTGCTCGCGGTACTCGCGCGAGGCGTCGTCCCAAGCGCGCTGCGCGAACCGCAGATCCTCATCCGGCAGCTCGCGCGGATCGTCGAACTCCGGCGGCGGTTCGCTCGGCGAGTCGTTCACGGCCTGCGGAAGGCTTCTCGGGCGACTTTGGGGATCTCGCGCCAGGTTTGGAACGTGAGCGCGGCGGCGAGGACCAGGTAGACGATGCCGAAGCCGATTCGGATGTTGTTGTCGTCGACGAAGAACTGGGTCAGCAGCTGCGCGAGGAACAGCCCCAGCAGCGCGAAGGCGGCGCGGGCCGTGAGCGAACGGTCGAGGATCAGCATCACGCCGAAGGCCGACTGCGCCGCCGTGAGGAACAGCTCCGCCGTCTGCCGCCCGCCGTCGGCGCCCAAGTCGAGCCCCGAGATGCCGCCGCCGCCCGCGATGAAGCCCAGCGGCAGCGACGCGATCAGCAGTGACCACTGGTTCACCTTCGACGAGACCAGCATGTTGATGCCCATCCCGGCCGAGCCGCGCCAGACCAAGTAGAGCGCGGCCAGGAACTCGGGGCTTTCCGACGCCAGCGGCGCGAGCCATTGGATCAGGAAGAACTCCGAGATGCCGACGTCGCGCCCCAGCTCCTCGAGCCCGTGCACGAACGGCTCGGCCGACGAGATGATCACCGCCGCCGACCAGCCGATCACGAGGCCCACGACGATGCGCCGCTGCCAAGTCCGCTCGATCCCGCCGATCACGGCCGCCGGACCCTCCAGCTCGGGTTCCTCGACCGGCGAGCGCATGAGCCGGACTAGGTACCAGAAGAAGATCAGGCCGAGTACGACCGTGTCGATGATATCGATCGAGCCCTTGGCGACGATCACGAACGAGTAGAGCGTGGCCAGCGCCAGCAGGCCGATTTCCAGCCCGATCCCGCCCGGCAGGTGCAGCACCGGCTCTTTGTCTTCCTCGGCCACCGCGGGCTGCTCGCCACGGCGCGCGACTCCGCGGATGCCGCGCGCCGTGGCCAGCAGCGTCGTCCGCATCAGCCGGCGGAACCCGATCTTGCGCCAGACGAACAGCAGCACGACCGTCGCCCAGCCGAGGCCGAGCAGCAGACGGTTCGCCCCCGTCATATTGGCCAGCGCCAGCGGGCCCTTGCAGGTCTCGGTATTGCCTCCGGCCGCTGCCCGCTCCTGGATCACCTCGCGCGCGGTGCCCGGTTCCAGGCAGTTGTCCAATTCCGAGGGAGCCCCGACCACGTCCGATGCGGCCTCGAACGCGAGCAGCAGGTCGACCGCGTACTCCGGCAGCACCGCGATGAACGCGATCACGGCGACCGAGAGCGCGGCCGGGATGTCGCGCTGCGACGCCTCCGCCCCCGTGCCGATCAGGAATGCCGCCGTGAGGATGGCGAACCCGAAGATCAGCGCCGCCACCCACGGGTCCATGTGGACGCCGGCCCAGCGCAGCGCCACCGCCGGCACGCCCGCAACCGCCGCCGCGCCGATCAACACCCAAGGCGAGCGGAGCGAATTCATCCCTAGAGCCTAAGCGAGCGCCCCGCTAGGGACAGCGGACATCCGCGCAGTCCTGCCCCCGCCCGCGCGAATGCCGCGTCGCCGGCTTGATTACCCGGACCGGGGGTTCTATACCGGCCCCGCCATGCGACACCTGCATTCCGCCGAGACCTTCATTCAGGCCGGCCGCAGCCGGAGCCATCGGCTCGTTCGCAGCAGTACCCCCCCCCCCCCCCCCCCCCCCCGAATTTCTAGCTAACCGCAGCGTCTATGGGCGGGCGTCGTGACCGCCGCCCGCTGGGATCCCGAACAGCTGGTGCTCGGCGATGCGACCGACCCCGGCGTGTTCGAGCCCGACCTCTTCCAGCTCACGGTCACCTCGCCGCCCTACAACGTCGGCCTGGCCTACGGCGATGACGTCGACGATGCCGGCAGCTACGACGACTACCTCGACTTCTCCCGCAAGTGGCTCAAAAACGTCTACCGCTGGACCGCGCCCGCCGGCCGCCTCTGCATGAACATCCCGCTCGACAAGAACAGCGGCGGCAAGCAGGCCGTCACCGCCGACCTGACCAACATCGCCCGCGAATCCGGCTGGAAGTACCACGCGACGATCATCTGGAACGAAGGCAACATCTCCCGGCGCACCGCTTGGGGCAGCTGGCGCCGCCCCAGCGCCCCGCACATCATCGCCCCCGTAGAAACCATCGTCGTCCTCTACAAGCACGAATGGAAGCGCCAGCACCAAGGCGACGACCCGCACCCCATCGACCGCGACGAGTTCATGCAGTGGACCAGCGGCACCTGGCTCGCCGACCCGTCCGCCTCCGCGTCGTCGCCGCGCGAAGTAGCGCCGGCACGGGTCGCCGAATGGGCCGCGCAGTTCGGCAATCAATCCGAGCGCCTCTCGCTCGATGAGCTGACGCTCTCGCTCTGGCGCGAGCTCTCGGAGCCGCCAGCAATCGACGGCGCGGCACCCGAAGAAGCGCCCGACTGGCTCTCGCAGATATGGCATTTCAACGGAGAGTCCGCGACCCGCGTCGGCCACCCGGCGCCGTTCCCGATCGAGCTGCCGCGCCGCTGCATCGGCCTGCTCAGCTACGAGGACGACAAAGTCCTCGACCCGTTCGCCGGCAGCGGCAGCACCCTCATCGCCGCCCTCGCCGCCAAGCGCCAAGCCCACGGCATCGAACTCAGCGAAACCCATCGCCAAACCGCGCTCCAGCGCATCAGCAGAGAGGTCACGATGCTATGACCGACCGCCAGATGTCCGAAACCCGCGAGATGCTGCTCTCCTTCTTCCAAGAACGCCCCGGCGAGTGCGTCCATTACCTAGACGCCGTCGACTGGGCCACCCTCCGAATGGAAACGCCGCCACGACACCCGACAACCCGATTTCGGCCGTGAAGTTCGCAAGATGGGCACTGTTGGGCTACTGGAGAAGTGCGATGTCCGGGGCGAGTACCGGTATCCGCCCGTAAATCAAGAGTGATCGTCGCCGTCATTTGTACTTGCGCCAGGTGCGGCGTTCGCCGGGGCGGGTGTTGGCGTCTTTGCCTACTTGGATGACCTGTTCGGGTTGGATTTGGACTTCGCGGAGGTCGGGTTTGCGGACGATGATCAGGTCTTTGTGGCCGCGGAGGTAGAAGTTGTGCTTTCTGGCGCGGTAGTGCCAGATGCCGGTGTTGCTGCTCTGGTTGCGGCGGGCTACGACGATCTTGTCGACCGGGATGAAGCCGGTGCCGTCGACCAGCAGCTGGTAGATGTACATCCCGACCGGGGTGTAGCGCTTGCGCACCCACTGGTCGCCGATCAGCCAGCCCAGCGCCTTGCCGGGCTTGAGCACGCGGTAGAGCTCTTCGGCGACTTCGCCCAAGGCTTCGTAGAAGCCGTCCTGTTCGGCGCTGAGATGGCCGATGTTTTGCGGGTCGTCGGAGTACTTGACGTTGTCGCCGTAGGGCGAGTCGATGAAGACCATATCGACCGAGTCATCGTGCAGCGGAATTTGGCGGGCATCCACGCGCTGGATATCGTCGCGTGTCGGCGTGATGTCGTAGCCGATCACTTCGCGGCCTTCTTCAAGGCAGACATCGATGCTGGTGCCCGATCCGCACATCGGATCGAGCACCAAGTCGCCCGGCTCCGTGTAGCGCTGGATCATGTTGTAGATGATGAAAGCGGGCGTGACGCCCTGATACTTGGAGTCGCCTTTCTTCGCGCTGCCATAGGATTGAGTCGGAAAATCCCAAAGCGTCGTGCTCTCCAGCAACGGTTTTTCTTCCGGATCCTCGCCGAGCGCTTCGAGACGGGCGCGGTCGAGATCCTTCTTGAGCTTGTCGAATCTGGTGGCGAGCTTGCGGACGGTCTTGATCGCTCTGTCGTGCATCTCGTTGATGTCGTCCGGATGCAGGACGCGACGATTCCGCAATGCTTTCAGCGCATCAAGTACAGATTGAATCTCCTCGGCTGTGTTGGTCGCGCGACGGGAGGACATAAACTATGACCTGCCCCCCCCCCCCCGTACTAATGTTCGAAGACCACTCCAGCAGATCCGAGGCGAACTCGCTGAATCGCTTGATGTGGTGGGTCTCGTCGAACGACGCACAGAGGAGGTAGGCGACGTCTACGTCGGTATGAACGATTGCGTATCCCTTCTTGGGCGGGTCGGGCCGGGTGCGCAGGTCCTCGTCCTCGTCGGGGGTGACGAATGAGACTTGGATGTGCTTGGTGACCGGATTGCCGTACAGCTTCAGCTTCCAGTACGCAGTCTGCGCGATTCGCTCGCGCATCGTCACCTTGCAGGACACGATGCAGATGATCCGCGCGGTGGCCGGGTCGTAGAGCACGATGTCCGCGTCGGGCAGGTGCATGCCGTACTCGCCGTAGTCGAGGGTGAGATTGCGCTTGACGCGCGAGAGCACCTCGTCGTGCTGTTCGGGCTGGAGCTGGGTGTCGGTCGCCAGCTGGATATCGGTGCCGTGCTTGCCATTCAGTTTGCGGACCTCATCGAAGACGATCTCCCGCACCAACTTCTCGAAATTCTTGCCCTTCCACGAGCGCCACGATTGGCCGTGATCGCCTCCCCCGCCTGTCAGCTGTTCCCACGCGGCGCGATGCTGCTGCTTCGCCTCCTCGAGGATCGCGCTGATGTCCTCGTAGGCGGGGCGGCCGTCGCCCGTCTCCCAATGCAGGTAGAGGTCGAGCAGGTCGTCGAACGTGAACTGGTCGCCGTCGGGCATGCCTAACCGGTAAAGCCCGGATCGCGTTTGGTCAATCCCGGGCCGGGCGAACGCGCGATCGGCGGCCCTGCCCGGGCGGTTAGGCGGGGACGGGGGCGGCGAACTTTTCGAGCTGGGTTTCGGCTTCGGAGACCATGGCGTTGACGACGGCGCTGGCGCCGCGGATTTCCTTGATCAGGCCGGCGGCGTTGCCGGCGGGGCCGCCGATCAGCTCCTCGATGTGGGCCTCGCGTGCGCCGCGCAGGGCTTCGCCGACGAGCAGGCCCTGCAGCGGCATCGGCAGCGTCGGCGGCGCTTCCGGGCGCTCCCAGGCCTCGGTCCAGGCGTTGTACATGTGCCGCATCGTCTTGCCCGAGTACATCCGCCCGATCCGCGTGTCCTCGTCGACGGCGGCGACGAGCTTGTCCCACTGCACCTTGCGGGTCCACTCGTCGGTTTCGCCGCGCTCCTGCGCGTCCTGGTAGGCCTCGTGGGTGGCGAGGAAGGCGGTGCCGCACCAGACGGCTTCCGCGCCGAGCGAGAGGGCGGCGAGCAGGCCGCGCCCGTCGGCGATGCCGCCGGCGGCGATGGTCTTGGTCGGGGCGATCGCGTCGGCCACCTGCGGCACCAGCGCCAGCGTGCCGATCCGCCCCGTGTGCCCGCCGGCCTCGGTGCCCTGCGCGACGACGGCGTCGACGTTGGCCGCGGCGACGCGCTTGGCGTTGCGGGTGTTGCCGACCAGGCCGATCACCTTCATCCCCTGCGCGTGCGCGTCGTCGACCATCCAGCCGGGGTTGCCCAGCCCGGAGGCGAAGACGGGCACGTGCTCGTCGAGGATCACCTCGACCTGCTTGCGGAAGTACTCCTGCGTCAGCGGCGGCCGGTCGGGCATCGCGCTCGGGTCGGGGATGTTGAACTCCTGCTTGAGGTTGTCGACGAAGAGGCGGTGCTCCTGCGAGATCTCGAGTTCGAGGTCCTCGCGGTTGCCCGCGTCGACGATCGAGGAGGGCAGCAGCAGGTCGACGCCGAAGGGCTTGTCGGTCAGCGAGCGGACCTTGGCGATCATCCCGCTGAGCTCGTCGGGCGAGTAGCCGGTCGCGCCGACGACGCCGAGCCCGCCGGCTTCGGAGACGGCCGCGGCGAGCGAGGGCCCGGCCGCGCCGCCCATCCCGGCCAGGATCACGGGCACCTCGATGCCGAGGATGTCGCAGAGTTCGGTCTTCAGCGGAGATGCCATGTCGTGCTCCTTCAAGGCGGGAATGATGCCGGCTGCGGTCAAGTCGGCGAGAGTCTACAGCCCGCCCGCGCTCAGCCGGACAGCAGCACGATCAGCGCGACGAGCGCGGCAGCGCCGGCCGCCACCGACGCGGCGATCACCGGCCGCGGCCAGGCGGAGCCGTCCCATGCGCGTCCACGACGGGCGCGGATGCGGCGATGGGCGGCCCAAACGAGCAGGACGGGCGCTGCGCCGACCGCGGCCATCAGCGTGGCGGGCCACCAGATGATCAGCAGCAGGGTGCAGCCCAGACCCACCTGCGCCCGCCACGGGCCTTGCCGCAGCCAGACCGCCGCGATGAGCAAAAGATGAGCCGCGACGAAGAACGGCAGTCCGATGCTCAAAATCGTCACGATGCCGAACGCGCCCATCCCGGCGGCCGCCATCGCTACGAGCCCGCGCCAAGTGTTCCAATACGGATCCTCCCCCAGCCCGCGCTCGCAGTCCGCCGGCGCGGCATCGTCGACTGCGGGCGGCCGCATCGCGGCCCAGATATCCAAGGGAACCCGTCGCCCGACCATCAGCGCCGCCTCCCGCTCCCTCGCGCTCGCCCGCGATCGAGCATATGCCCGCGCGCGCGGCCCTAGTCGAAGCACTCCCAGTTGTTCAAGGTCACGGAACCGGGCTGCTCGATCAGGCTGCCCCAGATGTCGAACTCGCATTCGTACCACCCTCGCGGTTTCATGATCACCTTCACCCGCGTCGACAGCCAGCCCGGGTCGAAATCGTGATTGCGCTGGTACCAGCCGATGTCTTGGTGCGCATGTATGCGGGTTCCGTCGTCGGACCGGTAGGTCTGCTCCTGGGCGCTGCCGATCCGCATGTCCCGGTCGGGAAATTGGTCAAGATGCGATCCGTAACTGGCGCGCGCCAATGGCACGGCCGAGTCGTTGTACCACCACTGGCCCCGCGCCCTGTGCTCCATCCAGAGCGCAGGTACGGCCATGTCCCCAACGATCAGCGACGAGTGGGCGCGGGCGATGCGCGAACCGTGCCCGGAACCAGCGCCCCCGGGAAGTGCGGAGTTGATGGAAACGCGCACGGAAATCTTCGACAGCGCGCAGTCGCCCCTGAGCGCTGGAAAGACCCCGACGCCGTTCTCCCAGAGCGCCGGCGCGGCGGTGATGGTGCATGGCTCCGCCGGGTCGGGCGCGCGGGCGGATGCGGAGGCAGGATCGGCCGTGACGGTGAGGCTCATCGAGCATCGCCCGGACGGCGAGGCAACCCGCTTCGCGAGCGTGCCGTTGCCGCCCAGCGCGGCGGCGTCGACGATCATCGTGAGCGGGGGAAGGCCGCGACAGGGAATCTGAGCAGGATTGGAATCAGCCGTCGTCCGCACTTGCGCGGCACTCGTCCAGTGGACCGCGGCCCAAGCGATGAGAACCGGGAGCAGCACCGCTATCCCTAGCTGCGCGAGCGTGATGTTGCGACTGTTCGTCTTCATCCCGCACCCCGTTCGGGTCGCTGCTCCGTGGCGGTGTCTCCGTTTCCTCCGTCGCGATTCCCGTCCCTCTGCCGTCGAACCTACGCCTCTACACGCCCGATTGCGCGGTCTCTGTCGTCTGCGCTACAAGCGCACTGTGGCGTGCTTGACAGACGCCTCGCCCCGGCCCGCCTAGGTGCCGGCGGGGCCGACGATGGTGATTTCTTCGCCTAGGGCGGCGCGGCCTAGGGAGAGGCGGAGTTCGTCGGTTTTCCAGGCCATCACGATTGCGCCGGTGAGGTCGCGGTAGAGGCGTTCGAGCGGCGCGCCCTTGACGTAGGCGTGCGCGCCGCAGAGGGCGATCGAGCGCTGGGCCAGCTCTTCGGCCATCCGCCGCATCTGGTAGGTCAGGCGGACTTGGTAGCGGATGAAGGACTGGCGGTCGGGGAAGGGCTGGTCGACGCGGGCGGCGGCGGCGTAGAGCAGCTCGCGCGAGGTTTCCAGCCAGGTGTCCATCTCGCCGAGCGAGGACTGGGCCCAGGGCTGTTCGGAGCGCGGGCCCTCGCCGCCGGCTTCGCCGGGCATCGGCACGGCGAGGTAGCCGCTGCGCTTGCGCAGGTAGGCGGCGGTTTCGTCGAAGACCGCCTGGGCGGTGCCGAGCCAGATCGCGAGGATGCCGAGCGCGGGCAGGGCGCGGCGCTGGAACATGACCTGCGGCATCATCGCTTCGGCGGCCCGGATCAGCGCCGGCGGGGCGACCATCGCCTCGGCCCGGGGCACGCGCACGCCGTTCATCGCGATGTCGTGCGAGGCGGTCGAGCGCAGGCCCATCCCGTCCCAATTGCCGAGAATTTCGACGCCCGCGGAGTCGGCTTCGATCACGGCGAGGACGAGGTCGGCGTCGGCGCCCTCGCGCTGGATCTGGCCGGCGGCGAGGATGAAGCGGGCGGCGTCGCTCATCGAGGCGAAGCCGGCGCGGCCGTCGATTACGAGGTCTGCGCCGTCTTCGGCGACGCGGAAGCCGGCCCCGGAGCGGTCGAGCTGGCGCAGCGGGATCGAGCCCGGCGCGCAGCACCAAGCGCCCTCGGCGATGGCGGCGAGCACGACCGAGCGGCGCGGGATCGGCGGCAGCGCGCGCAGCAGCATCGAGACCAGCAGGTGCATGTTGAGCGCGACGGCGGTCGAGGAATCGCCCCGCGCGATCTCTTCGATGACGCGCAGGTAGGTCTCGACCGAGACGTCGAGGCCGCCGAACTCCGCCGGCACCACCAAGCCGGGCAGGCCGAGCGCGCGCAGCTGCTCGAAATTCTCCAAAGGCATCTCGCCGCTGCGGTCGGCCGCTTCGGCCCGCTCGGCGAAGGGGCCCTGCGCGAGTTGGCGCACGGCGGCGATCAGTTCGGGCTCGGACAGCGGCGCGGGATCGGCTGCCGCTTCTTCGGTTTGCTCCCCGCTGGTGGCGGAATCGGTCGTATCGTCGGTCATGGCGTTTCCTCCCCTGTTACGCTACGACCGCTCGGAGCGTGGCGCAGCTTGGTAGCGCACTTGACTGGGGGTCAAGAGGTCGCCGGTTCAAATCCGGCCGCTCCGACCACTTTTCCATTTATCGCCGAGAGGACCGTCGAGATGCCCGATTCGCCCGCGACCGTCGTCCTCGTGCATGGCGCTTGGCACGGGCCGTGGTGCTTCGACAAGGTGGTGGAGGTCTTGGAGGCGCGGGGAGTGCCGACGCTCTGCGTGGATCGCAGGCGCGGGGATCCGCTGATCGGCGCGGACGACTCGGACGAGAACGAGCGGATGACGCGGGAGCAGATGGCGGGCATCGAGGGGCCGATCGTGCTGCTGGGGCACTCCTTCGGCGGAATCGCGATCACGACGGCGGCGCTGGACGACAAGCGGGTCAAGCACCTCGTCTACCTCACCGCGATCATGCCCGACGCGGAGGGCGGGATGCCGGCCAGCTTGGTCGCGCCGGAGTTGGGCGGCGCGATCGTGCCGGGCGGCGACGGCACCGCGACGGTGCACGAGGAGTCGCTCCGGCCCGTTTTCTACCACCGCTGTTCCGAAGAGGACGTCGCCCGCGCCAAGTCGCTGCTGGTGCCCGACGATATGCACCGGCCCGATCTGCCGCCGCGCCCGCGCGCGCTGGCCTACGAGAAAATCCCGACCACCTATGTGGTCTGCACCGACGACCGCGCGCTGACGCCGGAAGGCCAGCGGGAGATGGCGCGGCGGGCGACGCGGATCGCGGAGTGGCCGACCGATCATTCGCCCTTCTTCAGCCGCCCCGACCTGATGATCGACCTGCTCGACTCGCTCGCCCGCGAATACGCCGCCTGAGCTTCCGCCTTCCCTGCCGTCCTTGCCCTTCCTCCAGCCTTGCAAGGCCGTTCCTGATTCGCTAGCGTCGCGCCAATAGTTCACGGGTGCGAATAGTACGGTTCACCGACCGAGTCCGCTCGTGCTGAAAGGAGGTTGGCGTGCGCTTGGCTGCGATGGCCCTGTTCGCGCTGATCTGCCCCCTCCTGCGGGTCGGCCAAATTTTGGGGCCAAGGGCACAGAATGCCCTATCAATGAAACTGATGTTCGGAGTGGGGGGGGGGGGGTGAGGCCTTTCTTGCCCGGGCGAGGTTTCGCGGCGCTCGCGATTGCAGTGCTGGCGGCTTGCGCGGGCCTGCTCGCCTTCGGCGAACGGGCGCAGGCGCAGACGGTGGTGCCGATCCCGAAACTGAGCGCGCCGGCTGACGTCCCCAACGGCTTCCAAATCGAAGTCGTCGACGAGAACAACCCGGAGAACGCCGCCACCTACGACACGATCGGACGGCTGGAGGTCCGCGCATCGGCCGGGACGCAGCTCTTGGGGAACTACAACCGCAACAGGCTTCGCGACGGGCGGCTCTGCCGAAATACAGGCAACATCTGCGCCTTCTGGCCCAGCCTGCACCGGATCACCAACAGCGGCAATCTGGCGGTGACGGCCGCGGTGGAACCGGAGATCATCCGTTTCGTCCCGCCAGCCGGCCAGACGCGGATCACGGTCGAGGCGCGACTCTGGCCTCCCTCCGATCCGAACGGAAACGGCTCGTACAAATCGGCCACGCTCGAGGTGGAGTTCCGCTCCACGCTCCAGCCGGAGCCGCGGATCCTGAGATACGACTTCGTCCGCGTCAACGGCGCGGAGCACTACCACCAGCGCGACCGGATCGGGTTCCGCCTGGGCTGGAACTCCGAGCATTGGGATCACCGCTTCATCACCGGCTTCCGCGTCGCCGGCCCGCCCGGCAGCTTCATCACGCGCCACGAACAGCAGCGGAACGGAGTCTGCACGCTGACCAGGGCGCTGACGGACGACGCGCCCGGCCATATCTGCACGTTCACGGATGGTTCCGAGGCGCGCGAGTTCAGCTACTCATCGAACCTGCTGGGCAACGTGCTCTACTTCGCGCCGCCCCGAAGCGGATCGGGCACGGCCCGGATCACGATCACGGCGGACCTGCTCACCGGCGGTACCGCATCGGGCACGCTCGACATCCGCTACGGGCCGACTCTGCCGGCCGATCTCGGGCATCCGTATCCAGTCTTCGAGTTCCGCGAGCATCCGCTGCGCCGCCGCACCGCCCCGTTCACCAACGACGGCATGACCAACGGCGATCAGATCTGGTCCGCCGTGATCATCCGCGATGAGCGCGACGACTCGCATCCGCGCGTCCGCCCGCAAGAGGTCTGGGAATGGGCGGTCATGGACTGGGTCGACCCCGATGCCGACGATCCGCTCCAGAGCGGGATCGGAACCTACAGCGTGCGCGGAGTGCCGGGCCGGGCCGCCGATCGGCGAGTCGTCGGCGGGGGCGGGTTCGGGCCGCTGAACGTCGCCGGCTGGATCGACCGCGCCGGCAGCGCGGAAACGGTCCGCTGGGAGCAGCCGTTCTACTTCCCCGCGACCGCGCCCGCCGCCGGCTCCGGGCGGCTGCTGGGCGAATTCTCGGTCGATGCCGCGCGGGACGACCTCGGCGTGACCCCGTTGCGGACCGTCACCCTCTACGGCTCGTTCCGATACGGCATCCCGCTGCCCCCGGCCGAAGGCAGCGCCGGCGATCCGGTCATGGCGATGGATCTCCCGCACGACGCGGATCAGATCGTGGGCCCCGGCGAAACGGCCGCGGTCCGAGCCTCGCTCAGCGCCACGATCACGGAGCCCGAGGACCGCGACGTAGTCGTCGCCTGCATTCATACCTACGAAGCCGCGCCCCCGCCGCCCTCCACCTACCGGACGAATCCCAGCCCTTACTGCGCCTATAACGATCTGCTCGACGCTGCCGAGTCGTACTTGGTCATCACCGGCCCGGCGACTTGGCGGGACACCGGCGGCAAGCGCCTCGAGATCGGCGCCGGCAGCGGCTACCCCGTCCTCCAATGCCGCGACTTGGACGAGGATCTGACGGTCGTCTGCGACGCCAAGAGCCTCGTCGGCGAGTACCCGGAACTGGTCGTCGATGACGATGCGGCGGGGGACGAGATCGCCATCTCGGCCAAATTCGCCAGTCGCGAGCTGGCGGGCCGCGGCGGTTTCCACATCGTCTGGGGCGAAGTCGGCGCTGATTGGGGCTCGCACGCGCCGCTCGCCGAACGGCCGGACGAAATCTTCGGCCGCTTCTCGTTCGCCTTGCTCGGCATCCAGCAGGTGCATACAGCGGTGCTCGAACGCGACGGCGACGGACCCGTCCTCGCCGGCGCCGAAGAAGCGCTGCGCCTGCGCATCCGCAATGAGCGGGGCGACGCGGCGGACGCCGCCGCGATCGACTCGATCATCATCATCGCCGCGGGCGGCGGCCAGCTCGACTCCGACTGGTGCAACGCCAGCGTCGCCTGCGCGTTCGATATCGCCGCGCTGCGCGAGTCGGCCAAAGCCGGGAATCGCGGGCCGGAGCTGATCGGCGAAATCCCGCTCAGCCTGCGCCTGCCCGAAACCCTTGGCAATATCGAACTCACCGCCACGATCACGGCGGCGGGGCGGACCCTGAGGGCCGAGCTCGCGCTCGAAGTGCTGGGCACGGCTGCGGGACTCGAACTGGGCGGCTCGCTCGCCCTCGGCTCCGGGCTGCCGATCGTGCATCACCACGCGACGCCGGATGACGACGACCGCGATATCGCGATCATCTCAGCCCGCGCCTCCGACGCGCTCGATCGGGCGACTGCCCTGCCGATCCGGGCCGTCCGCGAAGTCTTCGACCCGGCCGGAAACATCGTCGTCGACGGGGTCATCGTGACCGAGCAGTGCCTGCACGGGCGACTGTCGTGCAGCTACCGCGTCCAAGTCACGGCCCCGCGCGAGGATCCGCTCGAGCTCGGGCGCTACGCGCTCCGGGTCACTGCGGACGACCGCGTTGCCTCGGCCGGGTTCATCGTCGTCGGCCCGGCCGCGGGGATCGAGGTGATCGGCGCGGAGCCGAAGGGCATCTGGCAAACCTTCGATTTCCGCGTCCGCGTCACCGACGATCAGGGCAACCCGGTCGCCGATGGCACGGCGGTCTGGTGGGACGCGACCACGCGCAGCCCGGCGGGCGGGCCGACCACGGCCGCGCTGGTCGCGATCACGCCGCTGATCGAGTCCTACACAAAGACGAAGGGCGGCGAAGCGGTCGCCGAGGTGATGACGGTCGGCGAGGAGATCGGCGTCCTCTACGCCCACGCCGGCGGCCTGCGCGAGGACCCGGACGTATCGACGCTGGTCGTGGTCGATACCGGCCTGCCCGACGATTGCACGGCGCGGCAGTTATCGGAAGTCGCGGCCGATGCCGCGGCGGGGATGGCCTTCGCCACCTTCAACGGCGGGCACTTCTGCCGCGCATCCGACCTCTTCGCCTCGCTCAGCCCCGACTGGTCGGCGCTCCATCTCTGGAACGGCAAGAAGTGGGTGCCCTACGCCGAAGCCGACGACGGCCCCGCCCCGGGCACATCCGACTACCTGATCGCCCCCGGCGACATGCTCTGCCTGATCGCCGCACAGACGGCCGCAGTATCGGACCAGGAGCCGGCGAATCCCGGCTGATTGGTTCAGGTCACAGCGATCAGGACGCCGATGATCGCGACCGATATTGCTGCCGCCCCCACCGCGATGCCAAACGTCCATCGCCGCAGATGAGCCATTTGATCCGCGATGTAGCGCTTCAGGATCTCCGTCTGGCGCTCGATCTCTTGGTTGATCGCGAATCCACTCTGCGCAGAGTCGATCTCATCGTCAAGAACGTCTGCGAGTTTCATCATCATCATCGGCGATCTCTGTTCTGGCAGGCGCTGTCAGGTGACCGTGATGATGATGCTGATGATCGCAACCCCGATTGCGGCCCCGACTGCGATTCCGCCCAGCGTGACGGCGACAACTTTGTTGGTCTGCTCGGCGGTGTAGCGCTTTAATCGCTCTTCCATCGACAGCAAGTCGTTTTTGGTCGCGAATCCGTCCAGCGCGGAGTCGAGCTCGTCGTCGAGGACGTCCGCGAACTCCATCGCGGGGGCTTCCGTGGCGATGCCGCGGTTGACCATCGTGTCCCGCACCCGCAGCCTGTTGATCGCCATCGTCCGGCCTTTCTCGGCTCCAGCCTACGCCTCTTGATCCAAGAGCGCGTCGAGCAGTTTGGGCGGGCTGGCGGGGAGGTTTTGGATGCGCACGCCGGTCGCGTTCTGGATCGCGTTGGCGACGGCGGCCAGCGGGGGCACGATCGGGACTTCGCCGACGCCGCGCACGCCGTAGGGGTGGCTCGGGTTGGGCACCTCGACCAGCACCGTTTCGATGTCCGGCAGGTCCAGCGCGGTCGGCATCCGGTAGTCGAGCAGGCTGCTGTTGCGCATGATGCCCTGCTCGTCGTAGACGTACTCCTCGTTCAGCGCCATGCCCAGCCCCTGCGCGACGCCGCCCTGCACCTGGCCCTCGACGTAGGACGGGTGGATCGCCGTGCCCACGTCCTGCACCGCCGTGTAGCGCAGCACGTCCACCTTGCCGGTCTCGCGGTCGACCGCGACGTCGACGATGTGGCAGCCGTAGGCCGGCCCGGGCCGGTTCGGCAGCACGTCGGCCTGGCCTTGGATCTGGCCGCCGGTCGAGGGCATCCTGGCGCAGAGCTCGTGGAACGTGAGCTGCTGCTCGCCGGGGCCGCGGATGATCCCGTCGTCGCCGTAGCTGACCGCGCCGGGTTCGCAGTCCCAGATCATCGCCGCGCGCTCCTCCATCTGCTTGCGCGCGTCGAGCGCCGCCTCGTGCACGGCGATCCCGGTCGCGTAGGTCACGCGGCTGCCGCCGGTCACGTGCGTGAAGCCGATCGAGTCGGTGTCGACGACCTGCGGGCGCACCTGCTGGTAATCGATTCCCATCGTCTCGGCGAACTGCATCGCCAGCCCGGCCCGCTGGCCGCCGATGTCGACCGAACCCACGGAGAGGTTGACCGTGCCGTCGGAGTTGATCGAGGCGTAGGCCGACGACTCCATCCCGGCGTTGGTCCAGAAGCCCATCGAGACGCCGCGGCCGACGTCCTTGCCCTGCAGCTCCGAGCGGTAGTGCGGGCTCCCGGCCGCGGCCTCCATCGTCTCCAGCGCGCCGATCCGCGGCAGCTGCACGCCGTCGGCGCGACGCGTGCCCTCCGCGGCCGCGTTCTGCAGTCGCAGCTCCATCGGGTCGCGGTCCAGCCGTTCGGCCAGCTGGTCGATCAGGCTCTCGACCGCGAAGGTGCCCTGCGGCGAGCCGGGCGCGCGGTAGGCCTGGCACTTGGGCTTATTGGTGACCACGTCCAGCGCGTTGGCGTAGACGTTGGGGATGTCGTAGCTGGCGAACATGCAGGTCGCGCCGGCGCCGACGGGCGAGCCGGGGAACGCGCCGGCCTCGTAGGCCAGCGTCGCCTCGGCTGCGACGATGGAGCCGTCGTTCTTCGCGCCGATCCGGCAGCGGACGTAGGTCGAAGAGGTCGGCCCGGTGCCGATCAGCACTTCCTCGCGGTTCATGTACATCTTCACCGGCCGCCCGGTCATCCGCGACATGATCGCGGCGCAGGGTTCCATGTAGGTCGGCAGCTTGCCGCCGAAGCCGCCGCCGATCTCCATCGGCACGACCTTGACGTTCGAGAGCGGGATGCCCAGCATCCGCGCCAACGCCCCGCGCGCGGCGAACGGGCCCTGGGTCGAGACCCAGACCGTCAGCGTGCCGTCGGAGTTCCACTGCGCGGTGCCGTTCTGCGGCTCGATGTAGCCCTGATGCGCGGCCTCGGTGCTGAACTCGCCCTCGACGATCACGTCGGCCTCGCCGAAGCCGGCCTCGAGGTCGCCTTGGCGGAACTCCAGCTGCGAGGCGATGTTGGTCTCCTTGTCGCCGCGCCCGTCGCCGGGCACGAAGCGGGCGACCATCTCGACCGTGTGCATGCCCGGATGCAGGATCGGCGCGCCGTCGGCCATCGCGTCGTGCACGTTCAGCACCGGCGCCAGCGGCTCGTACTCGACCTCGATCAGGTCCAGCGCGTCCTCCGCGATGTGCAGGTCCGTCGCCGCCACCGCCGCGACCGCGTGCCCCTGGTAGAGCACCTTCTCCGACGCGAAGACGTTCTCCAGCGTCCACTTGTACGGCGTCACCGTCTCGCCGAGATCGACCAGCTCGTCGTCCGCGCCGGGCAGGTCGGCGTGCGTGATCACGCACTGCACGCCCGGCAGCGCCCGCGCCTTCGAGGTGTCGATGGAAACGATCCGCGCGTGCGCGTGCGGCGAGCGCTTGATCCGCCCCCAGAGCATCCCCGGCAGCGAGATGTCGGCCCCGTAGCGCGCCCGCCCCGTCACCTTGTCCACCCCGTCCGGCCGCACCGGCCGCGTCCCCACGACCTTGTACTCCGCCCGCTCAGCAGTAGTCATCCCGCACCTCTTTCTCGCATGCCTCTCACACGGCCCGCGACAAGCACTCTGCCACAGCCGCGAACGCCGCCCGCAGGATATCCGCCGCCGCGGATGCGCAGGTTTCGGGCAAGGGAACGCGCGCGAACAAGCGGAGCGAGCGCTCGCCGCCCGCGCGATCAGGTGACGGCGGTGACAGCTCCGCAGATGGCGATGGAGATCACGAGTGCGACGACCAAGGCGATGACGAACCTTTTCGTCATGCGCGACATCTCGGCTTCGAAGAACGCTTGGAATCGCGCCTCCTGTTCGCGCAGCTTGGCATCGAGCCATGCCGGGGCTCCTGCGCGATCGATGCCAGAACTGGTTCGCTTTGCCATCCGGTCGCTCCTAGGTGACGGCGATGACGATGCTGATGATCGCGGTGGCAACGCCAACTACGCCGATCAGGGCGCCGACGTAGAACTTCGTCTGTTGATGCAGTTTCTGCTCCATGAACGCCATCAGGCGGGCATCTTGGGCGGCGAATTGCGCGTCAAGCAGGTCTTGCCCGACCAGCCCCTCCTGAGACTCTTCGATCTCCTCGTCGAGTGCTTCGGTGAATTCGAGTGCTGGGGCCTCTGCGGCGATTTTGCTGCTGGCCGTGATCCTGCGCGGAGTCATCCTGTTGATCGCCACCTCATCCCCTCCGCTCGGCTTCCTGCGGCTAAGTTTAGCCGCCGGCCATGGCGGGGAGGATGTGGATTTCGGCGGCTTCGGGGACTTTGGCGCGGAGGCCCAGGGGTTGGATGTCGTTGTTGACGGCGATGCTGAGGCCGCGGCGGAGCTGCTCGCCTTCCGGGGTCCGTTCGACGAGGGCGTCGAAGAAGCCCTCGTGGCGGCGTTCGAGGGAGAGGACGATCTCGCGGACGTTGGCGCCCTCGGCTTCGAGTTCGGCTGCGCCGTTGCAGAGCGGGCGCATGCCCGGGGGAATGAAGACCCGCGCCGGCATCCGGTGCCGCCGAATCGGGGCGCGCCTAGAGCTTGATGCTGCCCTCGGCGACGACGGCGACGACGCCGTTGCCCTTTTCGACCCAGCAGAAGAGGTCGCGGCGCTGCGGGTCGTCGGCGCTGGGGCCGGCGAGCACGCCCTTGACGACGACAGTCTCGTCGGGCCAGACGATGTTGGCGAATTTGACCAGCAGCTTGCCGCTGGCGGCCCAGGCCTCGCCGAAGCGCTGGTCGAGCAGCTCGCCGATCAGCGACATCGTCATCTTGCCGCCGACCACGACGTCGGTGAAGCCGAGCTCGGCCGAGGCCTGCTTGTCGGTGTGGTAGTTGCGGTTGCCGTGGAAGAACGAGCCGCACATCTCGAGCGAGATCGTGCGCGCCAGCGGGCCGAACGGCTCGCCTTCGGGCACCTCGAACTTGCGCGCGCCCTCCTTCTTCGAGGGGTCGCGCAGCGCGACTTCGCCCTCGCTTTGGTCGAGCACGAACGATTGGTGATGGCGCATCGCCACGGCGACGTCGCCGGCTTCGTCCTTGACCACCGTTTCGGTCAGGATCACCGAGCGGTCGCGGCGCGGGTAGATATCGATCGTCTTGGCCGAGGCTTCGTACTTCCCGCCCGGGCGCAGCGGCTTGCGGAAGTCCCATTCTTGGCGCAGCCAGAGGTTGCCGAAGTCGTTCGCGTAGTGCATCCGCGTCGAGAGGTCGGCGTTGGCCGCGACCATCGAGGGCGCCCGGTCGAGCGCTTCCGGCCGCTCCAGTTCAAGGCCTTCGTAGTAGTCCGAGAGCGCGGAGTCGTCGATCAGGATCTCGGCCGTGCCGAGGTCCGCGCCGGCCTGCGGTTCGTCGTACTTCATGATCATGGCGGCTCCCGTTCGCTTGCAGCTGCAAATCAAGATAGCGCCGCGCGTTCAGCGCAGCGGCTGCAGCCACTCGACCGGCTCTTCCAGTTCGATGTACAGCCAGATCGCCTGGCCCGTCCGCAGCTCGCGCAGCGTATTGAACCGGTTCGGCACCAGCGTGCTGTAGCGGAGCCAGATTTCCCCGCTTGCATCCCAGGCGAACAGGCGCGGGTTGAGCGCGGCGATGTCCCCCAGCGCCAGCGCCACCGCCGCGTTCGGCCCCGTCCACGCCACGAGATTGCCGCCCGACTGCAGCATCACCGAGCGCGCGTGGCGGTACTCGTAGGCCCGCCGCGCGATCGCGGTGCGCCCGTCGGCCCGGCGGACGGCCACGTCGACGACCCCGGCCGGCGCGGTCGCGGTCTCGACTTCGAGGCAGCCGTTCTCGTAGCCGGCGACCTCGGCCCGCGCGCTGCCGAAGAAGACTTCCATCTCCGCGTCCAAATGCTCGCCGCAGATGCGGACGGTTTCATCGGCCAGCGTGCTGCCGATGCCGGGTGTCACCGAAGCGATCACCGGCGCGGGTCGTGCGCGATGCGGATGCGAGACCTGAACGACTCTGCCGTCATCCGAAGCGACGGCCAGGAATTCATCGGCATCGCCGACGATGACGTCCGCCAGCTCGAACGGTCCCTCCGAGGCGAGCGCCGTCCCGATGTACCGCGCGGCCTCGCCGCTCCGTCCGGCGTACAGATCGACCCGCGCCGCCTCGCGTTGCGTGCTGCCGTGGATGGTCACGGCGGCGCCGTCGAATTCGACGGCCGTGATCAGGTCGGACAACGCCTGCCCGGCGAGCAGGCCGCCGCTGTTCGCCAGCACCTCGTTGGCCCAGATGTCGCGCGCGCCGTCCCCGCCGAGGATTTCGACGGCGGCCCCGCCGTTGTGCATGATCCGGTTGCCCCCGTCGGCGCTGGCCGGCTCCCGCCGGCCGGGCGAACCGACGGCGAGGGCGACCTCGCTCGCTCCGCCCGCCTCGAACGGGATCGAGGCCGCGGCCGGCACTCCATCGACGCTGAATCGGATCACCCGGCCCGGCCCGGTCGCCGCGGCGCTGAAGCTGCCGGCGTCGCCGACCAGGAACGAGCCGGCGAAGCGGCGGTCGAGGAAGATGTCGACCTCCGTCCCCGGCGGCGCTGGGAACCCGTCGATCAGCAGCGAACCACGGATCACGTGCGCTGCGCCGCTGCGCGGTTCGATCTCGGTGATCGGCAGCGCGCCGAGCGGCGCGGCATGGTTCGCTTCGGGCACGTTCGAGCGTCGCGCCGAAGGCGGCAGCGGCGGGCCGATCACCACGTCGCCCGCCTGCTCGGCGATCAGCACGCCGGCGCCGCCGTTGCCGGCCGGCCCGCCCTCGGCGTCGAGGCCGATCAGGCTGTTCGAGAGCCAGCCCGACGATCCGTCTGCGAACATGACGCCGGGCCCAGCGTTGCCCGCGGCCCGGATCCCGTCGATCCGCACGCGCTCGGAGCCCTCCGCGATCAAGCCGGTCCCGTTCCCGATCAGCTCGACGCCGCGCACCTCCGCGTCGTCCGCGCCGAGCAGCATCAGCCCGGCCCGATCGGCGTTGATGATCCGCAGGCCCCGCACCTGCACGCCGTCGCCCTCGATGATCAGCCCGTAGGACTCGCCGCTCGCGTCGATCGTCCAGCCCGCGCCCGAGATCACCGCTCCGTCGCGCGTGAGCGGCGGCGGGGCGTCGGCCGCGCCGGCGCCGCTGAGCAGGATCAGCGGCGTCCCGCCGCGGTTGACGCGGTTGATCGCGGCGGTCAGGGCCGGCCCCGCGGCGTCCACGACCTGCGCGCCGGCCGCGCGGGCGACGGCCTCGAATACGTCCACCGCGCCGGCGCCGGAGGCGTCGTCCAGGCCGAGGTCGCCGATGTCCCGGGCCGAGTCGAGCAGCAGATCGCGCAGCAGCCGGCGTTCGAGCGCGGCGTCGCCGCCGTCGGCCGCGAGCAGCGCCGGCTGCGCCGCCAGCAGCAGCGCCGCCGCCGCCGCCACGTGCGGGGCCGCGGCCGAGGTGCCGCCGAACAGCGGCGCGTGGCTCGATGCCCCGCTCACCGCGACCGCGTCCAGCGCCGCCAGCTCCGGCTTCGCCGCGCCGTTCTGGGTCGGCCCGCGGCTGCTGTAGGAGCGGACGTCCCCGTTCGCCGAGTCCATCGCCGCGACCGTGATCGCGCCCCCGGCCGCGTCCGATTGCGCCAGCAGGCTCCTCGCCGCGGTCGCGTGCCGCAGCAGGGACGCGCCCTCGCCCCCGCCGCGCAGCAGGAACAGGTCCAGCCGCGTCGGCTCGGCCCAGCCGCGCCAGTTCTGGATCAGCACCGAGAACCAGGCCGCCGCGCCGTCGTTGCGGAAGCTCAAGCGCTCGACCGGCTCGAGCTGCCCCGCCGCCTGCCGCCCGGCGCTGGAGGCGGCGATCCGGCCGGCCCGATCGGCGAGGTGCAGGTCGTAGTCGTTGGTCGAGCGCCCCCGCGGGTCCTGCCAGTACAGGCCCAGCTCGACCGTCTCGCCGCTGCCGATCCAGAGCGCGTTCTCGGCGTCGCGCTGCGTCTCGCCGCTGTCGTTGAACAGGTGCAGCGGCCCCGGCGGCAGCCCCCGCGCCGCGCCGTCGGGCCCGGGCTCGAAGGCGCCGCCCCAATGCCGCTCGGCCCAGTTGCCCGCCGCCGTGACGTAGGCCCGCAGCGGCCAGCCCGGCTCGGCCATCGCCGCCGCCGTGTTCCGCGACACCTCGCTCTGCTGGTCGGCCGGGAAGAAGAACGAGACGTCGTCGACGATCACGTCGACCCGCGCGGCGAAGTAGTTGACCGCCGCGATCATGTCGGCGTCGGTCGCGACCGCGCCGAACGAGAGCTCCGCGCCGGGCGCGAGATCGTGCACGACCTCGATCATCGCCGTGCCCTCGTCGCCGCGCTCGAGCGAGCCGGAGCCGAACGCGCGCGCCTCGGCCAGTTGCGGCGCCTCGCCCGCCTCCCGCGCCGCCTCCAACCCGCCGATCCCGTCCGAGATCACGGCGATCCGCACGCCGCTCCCGTCGATCCCGAACTGCGCCCGCGCCTCCGCCGCGCCCAGCTCCGCGTCGCCCGCGCTGACCACGCTCCCGGCCGCATGCAGCGCGTAGGACGGCGCGCGGACGGCGATCACGCCCGGCAGCGCCGCCAGCCCGCCGACCCGCGACCGCGCGATCCAGCCCTGCACCCGCCGCGCGAGCTCCAGCTCGATCTCCAGCCCCGCGCCGGCCAGCGCCGCGCGCCCGGGCCGGTCCTCGCCCAGCCGAACGTCGACGTGCACCTCGATTCCCGACGGCCCCTCCCGCTGCCAAGCCCCGTCCAGCGCAACCGGCGCGCCGGCCGACGCGATCGCCGCCCCCAGCGCCCAAGCGGCGCCGCACCACAAGATCGCGAGCAGCCCGCGCCGCAGCATCAGCAGAGGCTACCGACCGCCGGCCCGCGCGGGATAGCATTCGCGTGATGGCCATCGACGCCGGCGAACGCGCAGTCCCCCGCGTGCCCCTGACGCGACAGCGCATCGAGCGCGTCCGCGAGATGATCGTCGACGAGCTCGAAGCCGCCTGGCTCTACGACCGCATGGCCGCCACCGCCAAAGACGCGCAGCTGGCGGGCACGCTGCGCGAGATGGCCGCCTCCGAACGCGAGCACGCCGCCCACTGGTGCGGGCTGATCGACGACCGCAGCCTGCTCGAAGACCCGCCCGCGCCCTCGCTGCGCCGCCGCCTGCTCGCCTGGCACGCCGCCCACGGCGGCTTCGATTTCGTCATCGACCAACTGCGCCGGGAAGAGCTGATCGACATTCGCAAGTACCAGGGCGACCCTGACTCGGGCACGCTCGCGCAGGAGGAGCGCGAACACCGCGCCGCCCTCGCCGCGATTGAGCCCGGCGACGACCCGGCCGAGCTTTCCAAGTCCTCCGCCTCGACCGCCGGCACCTTCCGCGCCGCCCTGTTCGGCCTCAACGACGGCATCGTCTCCAACCTCGCCCTGGTCGCCGGCGTTGCCGGCGTCGCCGCCGACTCGGGCGCGATCCTCGTCGCCGGCATCGGCGGCTGGCTCGCCGGCGCCTTCTCGATGGCCGCCGGCGAATACATCTCCGTCCGCTCGCAGACCGAACTCGAAGAGCGCCAGCTCGCGCTCGAGGCCGACGAGCTCGAGCTCGACCCGGAAGAAGAACAGCGCGAACTGGAGGCGATCTACCGCGCCAAGGGCCTCTCGCCCGAACTCGCCGGCCGCGTCGCCGAGGAACTGATGCGGAACCCGACCCAGGCGCTCGACGCGATGGCGCGCGAGGAGCTGGGCTTCGATCCGCGCGACCTCGGCTCGCCCGTCGCCGCCGCGATCGGCTCCTTCCTCTCCTTCTCCGCCGGCGCCATCGTCCCGATCCTGCCCTACCTCGCCGCCGCGATCGGCGGCTGGACGCCGGGCTACCTCGAACTCGGCATCGCCGTCGCCGTCGCCGCCGCGCTGCTCGGCGCGGCCGGCCTGCTCAGCAGCGTCGTCACCAGCCGCCACCCGCTCTACGCCGCCGGCCGCAGCGTCCTGATCGGCCTCCTCGCCACCGCCGTCACCTTCGGCATCGGCCGCCTGCTCCCGCTCGATCTTTAGCCGCCTCTAGCCGCCCGATCCGAACAGGTTGAGCAGGGTCGAGCCGGCGTCGTAGCGGTCCACCTCGAGCGGGCGGAAGCGCCGCGGCACCCCGTAGGAGAACGCGCCGATGTCGTCCTCAAGATCGACCTTTTCCAGCCAATCCGTCCGCGCGTACTCGGCGTGCATCTCGTCGACGAAGCCGATCACGCTGATCCGCCCGCCGCCGCCCGCCGCGTGCAGCGCCTCCAGCCGCGGCAGGTAGCCGCCGTCGTTGCTGACCACGGCCACGTCGCCGCTCCAGCGCAGCTCCGCCAGCAGGTCCAGCATCTTGTTGATCGCCTCGTCGACCACCGAGCGCCGCCGCTCGCGGCCGTCCTCGTCCTTGACCCACTCCGGCTGCAGGATCACCGAGCGGAAGCCCAGCTCCGCGTCCAGGAAGCGCGCGAAGCCCGCGATCTTCTCGTTGTACTGCAAATAGGCCGCGATCCCGACCGGCGTCCCCGCCGCCCGCTCCAGCGCGTACCGCTTCAGCACCGCCCACTGCGGCCGCGTTTCCTTGTTCAGGTGCTGCACCCCGCCCAGCATCTCCGACAAGTGCCAATCGATGTTCTCGCAGTCGATCAGCACGAGCGCCTCGCCGCCGCTGACCCCGGCCAGCGCCGGCGTCCCGCCGTCTTCCCCGTCGGCGGCCGGCGCGGCCTCTTCGGACGCCTCCCGAGGTTCGGAAGCGGCCTCCGCCGCTGCCTCTTCCGCCTCCTCCGCCTCTTCCGCGCGGCGCAGCTCCTCGGCCTCCGCCCGCTGGCGCGTCTCCTCCGCGCTGCTCCCGATCGGCGCCGCCGCGCGGTACGACGACGGCGCGCGCCCCTCGTACGCGGCCGCGGCCGGGCGGCCCTCGTAGATGCTCTCCGGCATCGCGCCGACGTCCCGCACGATGTCGAGGTACTCCAGCTCCGGGTCCTCGATCGTGCGCCAGCCCTCGAAATGCACGACCGCGACGTGCCGCGCCGGCCCCGTCTCGTCGTGCAGCAGGTTCCGCAGCGCCGTCGTGATCCGCCCGAAGTAGCTGTCCCCGCCGGCGTAGACGAGATCGCAGTCGAGCCCGCGCAGCTCCTCCAGCAGCCCCGTGATGTTCTCCTTCACCACCTCGAAGCCGTCGTCGTAGGGCGAGAGCCGCAGCTCGTAGCCGAACCCGCGCAGGGCCCCGTAGAAGCTCGCCGCCGTGTTGTGCTCGCGCTGGAAGTAGACCGGGTGCACGGTCCGCTCGCCGAACGCCTCCCAGCTCGCGAAGTGCAGCAGCCTCGCGTAGTCCATCCGCTCGTGCCGCTCGGGCGGCCGCCCCGCCGCCTTCTGCGGCGCCCGGAACAGGTCGTCCCCGTCCACCACCAGGTACAGGTCCCTCGCATCGGCCATCATCGAACTCCTTCAGCAACAGGGCGGCGTTCTCCGCCCCAACCAACTCGCATCCCCGCAAGCCTACGCGCCTCCCCCAAATGCGCGGCCCCGGCTGCGGGCCGTTTGCACGCCTAGTCTTCGTCCCACTTGAAGTCCTCATCCGCGCTGAACAACGGCCCGTCCCGCAAGGAGTGCAGGGAAATCGTCGCTCCGCGATCCAGCTCCGTGAGCAGCCGCGCCCCGCCGCCGGCTCCCGCCGAACGCTCGTCGGCCGCCCGGGGGCGCGAGAAGTCCAAACCCGGGAACGCGCCCAAATCCCGGACCGCATCGACGCGGCGGAACGACGGATCGTTCGGGCCCGGCTCGCCCGGCAGCGTCGCCACCGTGATCTCCCGCTGCGGATCGGCCGCGTCCCGCCCCGCGGCCCGCAGCGCCGCTTCGGCGTCCTCGCCCGCCGCCCCGAAGTAGACGATGTCGAACGGCTTCGACGGCAGCCCGTGCATCCACCACATGATTTCCTCTTGCGCATCCTCCGACGCGCGCGACAGTCCGCAGTCGAAATCCGCCGCGCGCCAGCGGGGCCGGCGGATGTTCCAATCCCCGTCCGGCAGCGGCTGCCAAACCAGCAGCTCGGCCTCGATCACGCTCACCTCCCGCTCCTCGAACGCCCGCCCCGCCGCCCGCTCCAGCGCCTCCGAATAGTCCTCCGGCTCGGGCATCTGCCCGAACCGCCGCGCCAGCACCATGCTCACCCAGACGTCATTCATCACCAAAAGCAGCGGCCGCGCCCAAATCCCCGTCGAACTCATCTCAAACTCCCATCCGCTCAAGCCGGCCGCCGCACGGCCGCCCGGCTCGCGCCTCCCCGAGCGGGCGGCCTCATTCCTCCTCATCCCCGCCCGGCGGCCCGTTGAACTCCACGACGATGCCGACTCCGCCCTCCGCCTTGATCTCCGTGACCGGCCGTTCGCCCGCGCCCTCCACTGACCCCTTCCCGTTCTCGGCCGGCGGCTCAGAGAAATCGAGGCCCTTGAACAGGCCGAGGTCGGAGACGGCATCGACTGCCCGGAACCGCGGGGCGGAGATCGACGCCGCGCCTGGCAGGCGCACGATCGTGATTTCCCGTCGCGGGTCGGCGGAGTCCTCGCTCAGCATTTCCAGTACGAGGGCCAGGATCGGATCTGCCAGGACCGGATCGCCGCCGTCGAAGATCCAGATGTCGCACGCCTGTCCGTACACCGTGCGCAGATCATCGACGATCATCCGCCGCGCATCCCGCGCTGCCTGCACGAGTTTTTCCTGCTCGAAGTCCGTCGCGTACCAAAGCGGATAGTCGAACTCCCAGTCGTCGTTGCCGAGGGGGAAATCGAGGTGCGCCTCGCCGATCAACGTGGGCAGTTCCGATTCTCCCGTTCCCGCCCTCGCCGCTTGCTCCAGCTCATCCATGTACCTACGCGCCATCTCAGGCACTCGCCCGAACCGCCGCGCCAGTATCTCCTGAACGCCCAGCCAGTTCACGACCAACAGTAAATTCCGCATATCATTCCCTCCAACACGCATTCCGAAGATCGTTCCTGTCCGTTTAATTCAAGCGCGGGTCGGCTGCTTACAGCCGACCCGCGGGTACTCACCGTTCGGGATGCTCCCCCGCACCGCCGAGGCCACCTCCGAGCATATGACTCAACGTTGCCCGCGGATCATAATCGTCCACGGCAATCGGCGTATAGCCGCGCTTGAGCGGGCGCTTGAATGCGCCCGCAACATCGCGTTCTAGGTCGGCGATATTGACGAAGCTCAACGGCTCATAGTCCACGAGGCACTCGATCAGGCCGAGCACCGTGACAGAGGGAAACGCGTCATTCGCAGTCTCCCGCGCATCCTGCAGCGCCAGTGCAAGAGCCGAGTCATTCGTGACCAGTATCGCCTCATCCACGCTTCGGAATTCGGGCGAAGAGATCAACTCCCGGTTTGCCGTACGCGTAACGGTAAGGTCTGAGCCATCTTTCAGCGTGACGACCTTGACGTCGCGCGCGTCAAGCCATCTCGCAAAGGCAAACTGGCCGTCAGGAATGTGGGCCAAGAGACGGATGCGATCGGCGGCTGAGATTTGCTCGCTGATGTGATCCATGACAGCTTGGAGGTCCACCCGATTGGCAGTAGCCGCTTTCCATGAGCCAAGGGCCCAAGCTGCTCCTCGGTCGAGTCCCGGCGGGTCCAGTACAACTAGGACGTTCTTGCTTTTGGGCTCGATCGCAGCATCCCGGTCGTAGAGGAGGCGGAAGAATGTGTCTTCGTCATCCTTGCGGTCCTCGGAATCCCAGTACCGCGCCCCCGAGTGCTCCCAAGGGAACAGGAGCTCCACTGGTCGGTGTACCTGCTGGTTGCGACGGACAGGGAGGCAGATTCGAACCTCATCGATCTTCGGTGACCGGTTTTTGGGTGCTAGGCGGAACGTACGGCGCAGATGCCATCCCATGGATTTCCTGTACTGCTCTCTCTCTTCACGGTTGGCGAGAAGGCAGATATCCACACCTTCGTTACCGTACTCGTTGGAGAGAATCTCGTGGATTGGGTCCCCGAACTCCTCTGCTCGGACCACACGGATAGGGAAGATGCAGTTACAGCCTTCATCGCCTCCCGCGTAGTACTGCGCATGCTCCGGGCAATAGTCGGACGGAGCCCACCAATCATCTTGGCCACGTCCCCGTTGGCTGATCCAGTCGATGTCAGCGTTGAGATCAGCGACGAGGCGTTCGTACGCAGAATCTCTCGCGAGGATGTTGAGCTCTGCCGCCGGCCTGTCGAGGAGAACCACAGGAACGCCCTGTGCAGGCAGGTTCGCCTGGGCGTTGGCAACGCTGTACGCCATCCCGTGCTCGTGCAGGCCCTCTTGGAGATCGCGAAGGCGCAGGTCGGATCGTCTCAGCAATCTGCGGCTGTTGGCGTGCAGATCGTCTTCCGATAGCGCACGGCAGAGAGCCGGCTCCAACGGCTCGAATCCTATGGATTCGAGCGCGGGGCAAGACCGCGGGTAATCGTCGCTGAGGTAGCGTCGTTCCACTTCCTGCGCACCGAAAGCCACTTGGGTGCCCACGATGAGCACCTCCTCCACCCAAGCCTGACCAGCCCGGGAGAGAACTCCACTCTCCGGGTCAAAGCCGGGAATCTGCGATGGCTGCACGACCACGACCAAGCGTCGCGGATGTGCTGCCACCGGGACCGGATCAAGGAGCAAGGAGTGGCGTTGGTCCTCGAATTGCGTCTTCGTCGGGATCGGGGGCGTCATGATCGGATTCCTGTCTGTCGCCACTGAACGGCACGTGCTGGAGCGAGTGTTCCGCGATATCGCGATCGCGGAATCTCGCGCGGACCTGTCCTTGTGAGTGGCTCTTCTGTGCGAGCCATTGGCCGATCTTGATGCACGGCCTCGGACGGGTCTCCATCCCGAACTCGGTGGTCCGGGAGGCCTGCCCGCGTTTCGCCATCAACGGCGGTTGCGGGCCAGTCAGGTGGTGGTATCCGCCAAAATCGTCGAAACGCTTGGCGTCCCACCACGACCCCGTTGGAGCGGTCTTCCGAAAAATCCTGCTCTGGTGGGGTTCGGTGATCCTGCTGCCGGTTCGTCGCTTTGAGCGGGCGAGAGGCTGTGCAGGATTAGCGGTTTTCAAGGAATCGGCGCGCGTTGCGCCTACCGCCAAGGGCAGGGCCAATGTGACCATCGAGTGGGTTGCTAATGGCTGCATCCCGCCCTCATCTCCCATGACCTCGGAGCGTTGAGCTTGCCAAGCACTCCTAGGGAGGTACACGATGGCATCCGCCTCGGGTCGGATGCCGTCAGCGACGTCTATGAAGCAGGGTCTCGCACCGTCGCGGCTGACGCCGACCGGACAGCACCCCGTTGCTCTACTGCCTTAGGCTCTCTCCTTTCCTAGCCGGGTTCGGCCAGTCGCTTGCCAGACTAGCATACCGGATTGAGGCGGAACGGCGGCCCGCCGTGCTGGGTTCGCGGCGAGCCGCCGGTGGTGGCGGCGGGGCTTCCGCGTCGGGAGGGGCTACCCAGAGCGGGGCGATGCCTCGCGCGTCACTTGCTCGTGCGCGAGGTCGGCTGTCTCCTGCTGTCGCATCTGCAGCGTCCCTCGCGACATAAGCGGCTGTAGCGGGATGGGCGGGAAACGGCGCAATCGCCGGATATTCCGCGGGAATCGCAAGGCCTACGCGGGCGCGACCGTCACCTTCGGCCTGGCCTTGGCGCCTGCCGCGCTGAGCTGCTGAGCTCCGCCTTGGGCGTGGAGGATGGGCAGCCACACCGCGCCTTGGGGGATGTCCTCGTTGATCTCGGCCTTGAGCGCGAGCGTTGCGCCGTTGCCGTTGATGGAGACTTCGGCGCCGTCTTCGATGCTTAGGTCGGCGGCGTCTGCTGGGTTGAGCTGGACTGAGTCGGCGCGGTGCAGTTGGTCGGCGTCTTCGGCGCCGCGGGCGGCGCTGAGGCGGTCCGTATAAAGATCACGGCCTGCGAGCAGGGTCAGGCCGGGGCCTTCTGCGGCGGACGGGTCGACTGCGAGCATCCGCTGGGTCGATGCGCCGTTGACGGGCTGGCGCGATGCGGTCAGGTAGGAGGGCAGGCCGGCGTAGCGGGCGTCCGCTTCGGCCAGCGCGGACCAGGCGTCGCCGGGCAGCGCCGCGTCGAGCTTCTCCGCCAGCGCGCGTAGCCACGCTTCTGCCGTGCGCGCGTTCCGCTGCGGTTCCGCGCCGGCCCGCAGCCGCAGCACTTGGCGGTCGGCGTTGGTCACGTGCCCGTCCTTGGCGAAGGCGGAGACGTCGGGCAGCAGGTGCGTCGCCAGCGCCGCCGTCTCCGTCTCCACCTCGTCGATCACGACCAGCAGTTCCAGCGATTCCAGCGCCCGCCGCGTCATTTCCGAATCGGGGTGCAGCAGCATCGGGTTGTCGCGCACGACCACCAGCGCCTTCAGCTCGCCGCGCTGCGCCGCCGCGATCATCTCCGTCACGCCGATCCCGGCCGCCGCGATCTGCTCCGGCTCCGCGCCCGCTTCCGCGTCCTCCGGCAGCTCCGCGAACCACGCTTCCGCCGGCATAATGCCGATGTCGCGCAGGCCGACGCTGTTCGCCTCGGGCGGCAGCACGTGCAGCGCAGCAGGCGCATCCTCCGCGCCCGCCAGCGCGATCGCCAAGTTCGCCGCCGCCCGCACCTGCGCCGCCGCCTGAGCCGCGTTGGCCCGCGAGGGCGCGACGATTACGGCCGCCGATCCCCCGCGCCGCTGCCGCAGCGTCTCTACCGCCGCCGAAACATCCAGCTCCGCCGCCGCCGAAACCTCGGCCAGCCCCTCGACGTCGGAGAGCGACGCCCGCACGTCCATATCCTTCAGCAGCCCCGCGGCCAGCGCCTGCGCGACCGCCGCCAAGTCGCCGTCGCTCGGCGCCAGCACGTGGTCGTCCTCGACCGCGTAGTGCGCCAGCGGGTTGACCCGCGCCGAGATGCTCACCAGCGACGCGCCGTTGTTCGCCACAGCGTCCTTGATCCGCACTCCCAGCACGTTGTTCGAGGCCGGAATGTCGTCCCCGATCGCCACGATCACGTCGGCCTGCTCGACCGCGGTCAGCCGCGACGGCAGATGCTCGGAGCCGAATGCGTCGCGCAGCGCCTCTCCGACCGCCGCGGTCAGTGGCCCGAACGACGAGTCCAGATTCGCCGCGCCCAGCCCGGCGGCGAACTCGCGCAGCAGCAGCAGCTCCTCGTCGGTCGACTGCCCGCTGCCGAGGATGCCGACCGCGCCCGTCCCGTCCCGCTCGATGATCGCCCGCAGCGCCGCCGCCGCGTGCTCGACCACCGCGTCCCCGTCTTGCTCGAACGCGTCCTCGCCGCGGCCGATCCGCGCCGCCCGCAGCCGATCCTTGTCCCGCGTCTGGTCGTAGCCGAAGCGCCCGCGCACGCAGATCTGGTCGCGGCTGACGTCGTTGCCGTTGCCCGGCCGCACCTGCACCCCGCGCCCGTCGCGCACGCCCAGCTGGATCGTGCAGCCCATCGAGCACTCCGTGCAGGTCGTCGTCACCCACTTGTCGGGCCGCGCCACCCACTTGTTCGGCGCTTCCATCAGCGTCGCCGTCGGGCAGACGTCCACGCAGGATCCGCAGAAATCGCAGTTCGACTCATCGATTGCCCCGCCCGCGCCGAACGCGATCCGGGTCGTGAAGCCGCGCCCCGCCAGCGTGATCGCGGTCGTGTGCCGCAGATCGTCGCAGGCGCGCACGCAGCGCGTGCAGATGATGCACATCTGCGGGTCGAACTCGAAGAACGGGTTGCCGCGGTCGGGCGCCGGCTGCGCCTGCCGGTAGAAGGTGCGCGCCTCGTCCAAGTAGGGTTCGACGTTCGCCCGCCCGATGTCGGCCGCGTCGCAGGTCGTCTGCAGCTCGCAGCGGTAGTTCTTCGAGCAGGTCACGCAGCGGTGCGTCACCTCGTTGTCGCGCAGGCAGATCTCGCCCGTGCGGCAGTGCTCCACCCGGTGGCAGGTCAGGCAGCGGTCCGAATGGTTGGCCAGGATCACGGCCAGCACTTCCTGCCGCATCTCCGTCACCGCCGGCGTATCCGTCCGCACCACCATCCCGTCCGACACCGGCGTCGTGCACGACAGCGGCAGTCCCCGCATCCCTTCCACCTCGACGGCGCAGGTGCGGCAGCCCGCGTACGCCGGCAGCCCGTCCAGATAGCAGAGGTTCGAGATCGCGAACCCCGCCCGCTTGATCACCTCGACCAGCGGCGCGCCGTCCTCCGCCTCCACCGCCGTCCCGTTGATCGTCAGCGTCGCCATTCGAATCACTCCCGCAACTGCGCCACGCGCCCGCAATCTACCGCACCCCCCGCCTACGCGCCCGCCCCGATAGGACCTATAGCCTGCAGGGCATGTCGATTCCGCTTTCCCGCCCGCGCCTGCTCTTCGCCCTTGCCCTACTGCTCGCCGCCGTCGTGGCAGCGCTGGACGGACGTACGGCGGTTGCGCAGGCTGAGTGCTTGGCGGTGAGCTTTGAGACGCCGTTGGGCGCTGATGAGTCTGAGGCCGACTATGCGGGCCGATGGAGCGAGTCGGGCTGCCGGGCGTCGCTGCGGGAGGGCGCGTATGCGAGCGCGGCGGCGTTCTCCCTTGAGCAGCGGCAGGCGATTGCGATTCGGCTCTACTCGATTGACGCCGACCCCTATCTCTATCTGCTTGATGAGGCTGGCGAGGTGATCGAGTTCGACGACGATGGCGGCGCCGGCCTCAATTCACGCATTGACCGGGTGCTTCCCGCTGGGCACTACTACGCGCTGGCGACGACTTTCGCCCCGGGCGAAACCGGTCAGTTCGCGCTCGTCATCGGGGTCGTCGACACCGATCCTTGCGCGGCCGAGGCTCTCGGCGCCGTCGCGGAGACCATCTGGACATCGGGCGAGTGGTCGCCGCATGACTGCGATGCGGAGGCTCGGCAGGGCGCGTACGCGGATACGCATGCGTTCACGCTCGAAGACGATTTTATCGTAACGATCGACTTGGAATCCAATGCCGATTCATATCTGTTCCTGACCGATGCCGACGGGAGGCTGATCGCTTGGAACGACGACGGCGGCGATGGGCACGACGCCCGCATCCAGCGCCGCTTGCCCGCCGGTGGATATCACATAATCGCAACGACCTTCGGGTTGCGCGAGCGCGGACGCTACTGGCTCTCAGTCGCGCCATCAGTTGGCGATCTGAGCTGCAATCCGACAGACGAACCTGAGCTGACTCTCCGCGAAATCACATACGGCACCAGTCCGCAGGATGGGAATTGGTCGGACGATTACGATATCTGTGCCGCCTTCTCGGCCCGTCGCATCGGCACCTATACCGATGCATATCGTCTCCTCTTTCCGCGTCACGGCTTCGTGACCATTAGCTTGGCATCAGACGAAGCAGATACATATATGTTCCTCACGGATATGAATGGAAACGTGCTCGTCAGCGACGACGATGGCGGCGACGGCACCAATTCCCGCATCCACACATGGCTGCCGGCGGGCGAATACATCATTGAGGCCACCACCTACGAGCCCGGAGAATGCTGCGCCTATCGCCTCGAAATCGAAGAATTCTCGCAGTACGGCCCTGACCCCGGCTAGGCTCCATCCACCATCACCCGCGCTTCGATTCGGTAAGATGCCGGCTAGAGGTGCACAATGATGATGGAACCCGAGACGACTCCCGCAGAGGCTGACAACCGCAGCGAATCCGAAGTGGACATCTTCGGCAGAAACCGCAAGCCCACGCCCGGCCAGTGGCTGATCCAGCAGATCGACGAGATTTTTGCGGACGTGACGGAAGAGGAGTGGGCGGAATGGCCGGAGACGGACGCGTCGGAGCAGCTGGACCACTACCTCTACGGGAGTCCGAAGCGGGAGACGCGGAAGTTCAAGTCCGACACGGCCCGCACCCGCTAAGATGCCCGTGGAGGCGCATCATGACGACCCGCAGCGATCCGCAACGCGATGATTCTGCCGGACTGCCGGCACAGGACGCGGCTCTGAACGGCGATGGCGGCAAACTCACGCCGGGCCAGTGGCTGATCCAGCAGATCGACGAGATTTTTGCGGACGTGACGGAAGAGGAGTGGGCGGAATGGCCAGAGGACGCGTCGGAGCAGCTGGACCACTACCTCTACGGGAGCCCGAAGCGGGAGACGCGGAAGTTCAAGTCCGACGCGCGCTGATTGATGCGTCTTTCCTGATTCCGCTGGTCTGGACCAAGGACAGCCACCGCGAGCGTGCCCGCCGGTTCTTCGCGGCGCAAACCGACTACGAGTATTTCGTCACTGACGGCGTGATCAGCGAGCTGCTCGCACACGCGACTCGGCGTGGCATGCCCGTCCGTCTCGATGCTGCCGCGCTCGCCCGCCAAATCGTGCGCGGCGACGGATTCACCATCGTGCCGACCGGCAGCCTTGAGCAGATCGAAGCCGGGATCGACCGCTACGTGCGGCTGATGGCGCACGGCCTTTCCTATGTGGACTGCGTCCAGATGAACGTGATGGACGCGCTCGGGATCAGCGAGATTCTCACCTTCGACCAAGGCTTCGCGGTGGAGGATCGCTACATCCTGCTCCCGCCCGAGGACTCCTGAGCCCACGCGATATGATGCGGCAGCGATGCCGAGCAACATCCCCGAAGTCCCCGCCGCGCTGACGCTGGTCCTGCCCGGCCACTGGCCGATGCTCGACCGCGTGCTCGAATCCATCGAGTATGCCAACCCCGCTTGGACCTTTCAGCGCGGGCACCACGCCGAGCTCGTGCTCACGCCGCTGCCGGGTAATCGCAGCAGCACCGTCACCGACCACGTCGGCTTCCATCTGCGCGAATGGTTCGACCAGGACAAGGTCGGGATGCTGCACGGCTTCAACGCCGGCTACGCGCCCAGCGACGACGAGGGCCGCAATCCCGGCATCGCCGCCGCCGGCTCTTGGATGACCGAAGAACAGGCCGAAAGCACCCGCGACCCCGACCCGGAGCATCCCTTCCCGCCCTTCGCGCCGGCCTTCGCGATGGAGGTCCGCTCCCCCTTCCAGTCGCTTCAGCAATGCAAGGACAAAATGACGCTCTGGATGCACTTCGGCGTCCAGCTCGCCTGGCTCTTCGATCCCGACTACGAAGAGGTCTGGATCTACCGCCCCGGCCGCCGCCCGCAGCGCGCTTCCAAGCCCGCTTCGCTGCGCGGCGAGGACGTGCTCAAGAGACTGCGGCTCGAATGCCGCGAACTCTGGCGCAAGCTGCGCGAAACCGGCGAGCCTTCCCGCTCCCCCGACGCGATGGTCGACTGGCGCACCCACAAGGGCATCCGCGGCGCGATCGACCCCAGCTACCGACTCGGCGGCTCCGAGCCCGGCCTCTACGTCCCGCCCGCCGGCCCGCTGCCGCTGGTCGACCTCTGGCTGCCCGACGAATGGCCGATCGACTCGCTCGCCTTGGACGAGCTCGAAGACCGCAACCCAGACTGGAGCTTCGGCATGGGCCGCGACGGCGGCCTGCAAATCAACGAGCGCGACGACGAAGCCCCGCTCGGCCTCGGCACCAACGACTGGATGATGAACCCCGAGACGCAGGCGCCCCCCGTCGTGATGACTGCCTCCACCTCCTGGATTTCCAACGAGCGCCTCGCCCAAGCAGGCCGCACAGGCGCCGCCGACAGCGTCCACGCGATGCCCAACTTCGTCGCCGAAGTCCTCCACCGCAACCAGTCGCTCAGCGATCTCAAGAACAAAATGCGCCACTGGATGTATCACGGCGTCGAACTCGGCTGGCTGCTCGACCCCGAATCCGAAACCGTCTGGATCTACCGCGAACTGGAAGAGCCGGAAGAAGTCCACAAGCCCCGCCAGCTCTCCGGCGAAAACGTCATGGTCGGCTTCACCATGGAAATGGACGAAATCTGGAACTGGGCCGAAGAAATCGACTCCGACAAAAGCAATCCCTAACCGGCTCGCGTCCTGTCGCGCTCCGTCGGAACCGCCAACGAGGCAGGGGCGTCTAGCTTCGAATGAAGTCCCGGCCCGACCGACTCTTCCGCCATACGCTGATCGTCGCCGTCATCGCGGCCGCGACGCTCGCCGCATCGCTCGGCGCGCAAGCGGCCGCGGAGGAACCGCAGATCGTCACCGAGCTCCAGTCCGGCCTCAACCCCATCGGCTGGATCGAGGCTGAAGCGCCGGTTGGCCGCCTCTTCAACGAGATCCCCCGCCTCGAAACCGTCTACGCCTGGGACGCTGCCAATCAGCGCTACGTCATGGCCGCCCGTGATGTGCCGCAATCTCTCTGGACCCTCCAGACTTTGGAACCCGGCGCTGGCTTGCATCTCCAGCTCGGCGGCGGCCCTGCGGTCGAGTGGCGCCGCCCGGCAACTCGGTTGCACGGCCATACCCGGCTCCATCAGGGCTTGAACCTTGTCGCATACCTCGGCCCAGACATCGAGAATGCGGCTGATCCGCTGCGCCACCCGTTCCGCGGCATCGGCTCGGCGTTGCAGGGCGCGTGGCAGTGGGACCGGGCAAAGCAATCGTTCGAACCAATCGAACTGCGCTCGGCGGGCGCGCCGCCGACGCCCCTGAAGCACGGCGATCCATTGTGGCTCGACCTGTCCAGCGGCCTGCCGTGGCAGCAGCCGACGCGGGCGCATCCGCCTCTCATCTGGGCGAGCATTCCCGATCTGTCCGATCCCGCTGCGACGGGCAACCCCGCCAGCAACATCTCTGTCAGAGTGCGTAGAGCATTTGCCGCCGTTGTCTCCGGCCATGCCTTTGATTACGGGATCACCGTCGATCCGTCGGCCTACGCGGTGCACGCGACCAGCGATGGCCGCACCGTCGCCCTCACGCTGAGATCGACAGGCGACGACCGCGCGTTGCCCGCAGATTCGATCTGGTCGGCCCATACGGATTTGACCGACTGCTTTCCGCGCCCTTTCGGCGCGACACGCGTCTACTGGGCCGGGGAAGGTGAAGCATTGCTTGCGAACTCTGCATATGTACCGATGATGGTCGATGCAGTCGCGCACTCGAACGGCGCGGCGCTGCCCGGTTGGATGCGCGACGGCCTGATCAAATGGCTCATCGTGCAGACACGCGGGCCGCTCAGCGACCTTTGCGTATCCAGCGATGCTGTGACCAGATACCCCGGTCTGCCGCCGAGGGACTATGACCCCGACGCCGAATCGCTCGGCGACTGGGAATACGGCTGGCATGCCGCGGCTTGGCTCGGCGAGCGTGGCGGACGCACCGGCTGGATCGACTTCATCCGCATCCTGAGCGATGAAGAACGAGCCGCCGAACGCTTCCTGCGCCGCTTCAACGCCAGCCTCGCCGACTTCTTCGCCGCCTTCGCCCCGCCTTCACGCGTCGTCGCCAGTGATCGCGCGCCCATGCTCACCGAGTACCACATTGAAGTCGTGTCACCGGCTGCTGGCGCCAGGACTGACTTCGGACTGATCGTCTACTGGCTCCGCCCCGTCCACGGTTTCCGACCGTCGTCAAACCAGACGCTGACTTTCGCAGCACCCGCCGAACGGCGATTCATGCTCGTAGTTTCAATCAACTCCTGCCGTTTCTTCGTCGGCCCGAACGATGCCGTGGCGCTATCCTCTGCAGATGCGCGCATATTCGGCGGCAACGATGCATCCAGCGAGCACATTCGCATCCAGCTCCCCGGCGATGCTTGCCGCAGCGCCATTGATATCGAAACCGGCACTGGCAGAGCGCCCCTCTTCACAGACGGCATCATCTTCGCGGCCCTCTCGCCGGTAGCGGCCCTCTGGCACCTGGGCTCAACGCTTTGGTATGGAGAGACCGCGAAGGTTCTCCATGTTCCTGCCGATGGAACCTACGCAATCCAGATACCCCGGCTCGCCGTGGAATCGACAGCGGGCTACGAGTGCGGCCATTGGCTCGCGGCCGGCCGTCGCCTCGTCGTCTCCGAAGGCGACGCGGCTCCCGCGGATGCCTTGCGGGTCGCCGTGCAAGACGGACGCGGAACCGCGCCGCTCGCCTTCGTCGAGCGGGAATGGTGCCTCTACTGGGCTTGGTAGTGACCAGATGGCCGACGAGCAGTCCTAGCGGTGCTGCCGCCGCTCCTCCGGGTGCACCGTCTGGGCGACGGCCTTCTGGCCGTTGGGGTAGGTCCAATCGTGCTGTTCGAGGTACTCGTTGGCCAGCTCGATCAGGCCTTCCTTGTTCTTGTAGAGGTGGTTGGGGTTGGTCACGACGTTGGTGTAGGAGCCGCCGACTTGGATCGCTTCGTAGGGGCAGGCTTCCGTGCAGAGGCCGCAGTACATGCAGAGGCGGAAGTCGATCTCGTAGCGGTTGACCAGGAACGACCCGTCCTCGCGCGGCTCCGTCTCGACCAGGATGCAGCCGTCGGGGCAGCTCTGCGCGCAGGTCGAGCAGCCCGTGCAGCGCTCCACGAACCAGACCAGATTCGTCCGCGCCCGCGGCGGGATGTCGCGCTCCTCCTCGGGGAACTGCACCGTCACCACGGGCTTGCGCACGTGCTTGATGACCGTCAGCAGACCCTTGGCGATGCCCTTGCCGAAGACCATCGTCGCCCTCCCGCCAAGCGGAATCCCCTGAGGATTCCGCGCGGCCCGCGCAGTCTAGCCCAAGCCCGGCCAACGCGCCCCCGGCCGTTGCCCAGCGACCGCGTCCCTGATAGCATCGCGCCCATCGGAGGCCGCCGATGTCCGCCATCAGCTACCGCTGCACGATGCAGGAAGGCCAGATCGGCCACGATGTCCGCGAGCGGCTCGCGGAGGGACTGCGCCGCGTCTCCGCCGACGTCCTCGGCCCCGGCGCGGCCGATGCGCCCGTCCAGTTCGACGACATCCCCCGCGGCTTCGGCTTCCGCGGAGGCGAACCCTCGCACACCTCGCTCGTCCGCGGCACCGCCGCCGACCCGCTCGAACAGCCCGTCCGCGAACGCCTGCTCAACGCCATCCAGGACATGTGGCTCGCAACCGCCGGCTGCACCACCGACGACCTCGTCGCCACCGTCCGCGACCCCTGAGAACGCCCGACACGGGACCAAACCGCCGCCGCCGCGGCCGGAGAAAGCGACAGCCGATGCCCTACTACCGATGCGCCGTCCCCAAGGACTCCCTCCCCTACGACCGCCGCGCCGCCATCGCCAAGGCCTTCACCGACGTCCACTGCGGCGCGACCGGCGCACCCCGCAGCTTCGTCCACGTCGTCTTCGACGAGGCCGACGACCGCTGGGACACGCCCTACTTCATCGACGGCGGCAACCGCGCCGGCCGCCCCGAAGCGAAGAAGCGCGAGCTGCTCGAAGGCCTCACCGCCGCCTTCATCGAGCACGCCGGCGTCGCCCCCTCCGAGGTCGGCGGCCGCATCACCGAAGGCCCCGCCAGCTGGACGATGGAGGGCGGCAAGATCCTCCCCGAGCCCGGCGAAGAAACCGAAGAGTGGTACGCCCACGACCAGCGCATCGGAGCCCCCGCCGCAGCCGGCTAGTCCGGCGCAGCCCGCGTAGCGCATGAGCCTCAACGAGGCGGACACCCGCGCCAAGCTGATCGATCCCGCGCTCCACGCCCGCGGCTGGAGTGAGGACTGGATCTGCCGCGAGAAGACAGCGGGCGCCTTCCACATCGTGGGCGGCGGGGGTCAGCGCGGACGCAGACGGATCGACTACGTGCTCAACGTGATGGTCAAAGGTCGCCTGATTCCGGTCGCGCTAATCGAGGCCAAGCCGGAAAGCGAATCGCCCGACAGCGGCTTGGAGCAGGCCAAAGACTACGGGCGTCGCCACGGTGTCCCACTCGTCTTTTCCTCCAACGGGCATCGATTCGTTGAGCACGATCTTTCCACCGGCGGAACCAGCGCCCCGCAGCAGATGGCGAGATTCCCCGATTGGGAATCGGTCCGCGACCGCTACTGCGAGCTCGAACGCATCGATTTCGAATCCGAAGCCTCGCGTCCGCTCTTGATCAAGCCCAGGGACGGCGACCGCTTTTATCAGAATGCCGCGGTCGACGCCGTCCTGCGACATATCGCCCGTGGCGAGAAACGCGCACTGCTCTCGCTCGCCACTGGAACCGGGAAGACCCGCATCGCCGTCACCTTGCTCAAGCGCCTCGCCGACGCCCGCCAGCTCAAGCGCGCCCTCTTCGTCTGCGACCGCGATGAACTCCGTCGCCAAGCCCTTGTGGCGCTCCAAGCCCTCTTTGAATCGGATGCTGCTGCCGCGACCTCCCGCAACCCCGAACTCAACGCTCGCGTCGTCGTTGCCACCTACCAGACACTCGACTCGGGACCCGAGGGCGGCCCTTCCTACTTGGAGCAGCACTACCCGGAGAACTATTTCAGCCACATCGTGATCGACGAGTGCCACCGCTCCGCTTGGGGCGACTGGCACGCGGTCCTTGAACGCAATGCCGACGCCGTCCAGATCGGCCTCACTGCCACGCCGCGCTCCTTCGCCTACGGAGGTGCGGCCCCGAGACACGTGGACGCTGCGGAGATCGAACCGCTCAAGAACGACAACTACGCCTACTTCGGCAAGCCGGTCTACGAGTACGGCATCGCCCAAGCGATGGACGACGGCTACTTGGCCGCGATGCAGATGGTCCTCCGCACTGTCATCACCGCCGAGCAGATCGAGGGCGTAGACGGCGTCATCTCCGAGCTGCTGGATGCCGACGAGGTGGTCGACGCGGAGACTGGCGGGGCAGTCTCCGTCGCGGAGATGCCCGAGAAGTACGGCGCCGGCGCGCTTGAAGAGCGTTTGCTGCTGCCCGATCGGGTTCGCCGGATGTGCGCCGACTTGTTCGCCTACCTCGAGGCCTCCGGCGGCCCCGAACAGAAGACCTTGATTTTCTGCGCATCCGATGTGCATGCCGACCGGGTCGCTGCGGAGATGGGCAACCTCTACTCCGACTGGTGCACGCGGAACGGTCGTGATCGGGTCGACCCTTACGCGTTCAAGTGCACCAGCCTCGGCGGGCGCGAGCACCTCCCTCATCTCAAGGGCAGCGCCGCCCGCGCCTTCGTCGCCTGCACCGTCGACCTGATCAGCACCGGCGTTGATGTTCCCCGCCTCCAAAACGTCGTCTTCTTCCGCTATCTCAGCTCGCCCATCCTCTTTCACCAAATGCTCGGCCGCGGCACGCGCATTCACGAGCCTTCGCGTAAGCGCCACTTCACCATCTACGACTACACCAACGCTTCCCGCCTGCTCGACCGCTCGATCCGTTCATCCGTCTCCAGCGAAGAGTTCCCGCAGCGCGACGAGGGCGGCGAGCGCTCGCCTATCCGCACCTTCGAGGCGCACGGCGTTGAGGTCCGGATCGAGGATGATGGCACCATCATCATGGCCCCGGGCCCCGATGGTGGCTTAGAGCGCGTCCCGATCGAGGATTACCGCGAACGCATCGCTGATGCGATCCTCGCCCAGATCAACGGCCTCGACGACTTCCGCGAGCGCTGGATCCGCCCTCTCCAGCGACAAGAACTGATGGAGACGCTCCCCCAAGACGGTGCTGCCGCTGAAATCTACCGCGATGCCGCCGAGCTCCAAGACTGCGACCTCTACGACGTGCTCGCCAACCTCGGTTGGGACGAGACCCCGCGTCGCCGCGTCGACCGTGCAGACCACTTCCTCGAAGTCGAGTACGAATGGCGCAACGCCCAAGGCAAGCGCCCCGCGCGAGTGATGGAGGCGCTCGCTCAACAATTCGGCGCAGGCGGTACGAAGGCGCTGGAGAGCGGCAGCGTCGGGAAAATGCCGCAAGTTCACAGAGCTGGCGGACTTGTCGCGCTCAAGACGGCCCGTCGCTCTGCTCCCGGGATGATGATCGAGCTTAAGCGCAAACTGCTCGTCCCCGACGCCGACTGGCAGTTCCTCGCCGAACGGAGCCCGGAATGACAGACCGTGATCTCCCCGATGGCTGGCGATGGGCGAAGCTTGGGGATGTCTTGGAAAAGCCACAGCCCGGGTTCGCCTGTGGTAAACGTGCCGATGATGGACTTATCCAGGTTCGCATGCACAACATATCTGAGGATGGGTCAATGTCGTGGGCTAAAATCACACGGATTCCTTCTGAATTCGGCGATTTGGCCAAGCACGCGCTAGTGCCTGGAGACATCCTCTTCAATCACACGAATAGTGCCGAATTGGTGGGCAAATCGGCGGTCTTCACAGGGCATGACGAGCCCGTTGTCTTCAGCAATCACTTCTTTCGCTTACGCCCTCGTCGCGATGTTCTTGATGGTGACTACCTTGCTCGCTGGCTCCAATATATTCGGGCGACCGGACTGTTCACTCGCTTGTGTAATCGATGGATAGGTCAAGCAGCGTTCACACGGCCGATGCTGTTGAATCTTGATATAGCGGTCGGTCCAGTCGCCGACCAGAAACTGATCGTGAAGAGGCTAGATGACCAGCTGGTGACGGTCGCACGGGCTATTGAGGCAGCGGACGCACAGATGACGGCTCTAGAGGCGATGCCAACGGCATTACTCCGGAAATTTTTCCCGCGATCGCGTTCCGCGATTTTAAATCGCGGAACGCGATGGGTCAAACTGGGGGACATATGTGAAATCAACCCTCGTCGTCCAAGTGGCTTTGCAATCGCGCCAGATGAAATTGTGACATTTATCCCCATGTCTGCTGTTGATGACCATAAAGCGGCAATCACAGGGGCCATTGAGCGGCCATATCACGAAGTTGCTAAAGGATATACATTCATGCGTGAGGGTGACGTAATCTTCGCGAAGATTACTCCGTGTATGCAAAATGGCAAACATGCAATCGTTTCGAAAACCCGCGGCGGTTTTGCATTTGGTAGTACGGAATTTCACACCTTGCGACCTGGCCCAGAGATCACGCGAGAATGGTTGCACAGATATCTGCTACAGCCACCTGTTCTCTCTGACGCGCAGCGAGCCTTTACCGGAACTGCTGGACAACAACGGGTGCCGAAAGAATTCCTTATCCATCAAGAGATAGCGTTACCACCTATAGAAGAACAGCGGGATATGATGGATCATCTGTTAACACAAATTAGCGCAATAGAGCGTGCGCAGACAGCCCTGTATTCACAGACTTTCAACATCGCGGCCTTGACTCTTGCGACAATGCGGCTAACATTCGCCAATGACCGAATTTGACTCCCGCATCAAGACGATCTATGACAGGCTGCGGCGCTCAAACTGTGCTGGAGCTTTGCAATACGTGCCTGAGATCAGCTGGCTGCTCTTCTTGCGCTTCTTCGATGCGCGGGAGGAAAGGGAGATCGCTGAGGCGGAGATCAGAGGATGGGACTTCCGTCCGGCGATTGCCTCGCCCTATCGTTGGCAAGATTGGGCTTCACCCGACGGTCTGAAGCGCCATGATTTGCGAGATGGAGCCCGAGATGAGATATTCCACTTCCTGGCGCAGGATCTGTTGCCCTACCTACACGCTCTAGGCACAGGCCATGGTGCATCACCACGCCAGCGGCTGATCAGCCAGATCATCTCGAATGTGAACGAACCCTGTATAGATACCGAACGCAACTTCTTCGATATACTTGACCTCATCGACCAAATCGAACTTGACATCATTGATGATCAGCATCAATTCGCACTCTCGCAGGCTTACGAAAACTTGCTACTTTCGATGGGCGAGAAAAACAACGACGGTGGCCAGTTCTATACTCCACGTGAGATCGTCCGTGCAATGGTTGAAGTAGTCAATCCACGCCTTGGTGAGAAGGTCTACGATCCCTGCTGTGGCACCGGGGGCTTTCTCGCGCAAGCTTTTGAACACATGCGTCAGCAAATCATCGAAACCGGCACTGGATCTGACTTAGATATCCTAGCACTCGAAACCTTTTACGGCCGTGAGAAAGACAACATCGCTTACCCCATCACCCTTGCGAACCTCGTCCTGCACGGTATTGATTTTCCCCATATCTGGCACGGCAATACCCTGACGGGTACCGAAGACTATGGCGGACTGTATGCTAGTGCACCAGAGCTCTACGATATAATCCTCACTAACCCGCCATTCGGTGGCAAGGAAGGCAAAGGCGCGCAGACGCGCTATGATTTCAAAGCATCGTCAACGCAAGTGCTGTTCCTTCAAGAGGTGATTAACAGTCTCAAAGAAGATGGGCGTGCTGGTTTCGTGGCTGATGAAGGACTTCTCTTCCGCGCCAACATTGCCTTTGTCCAGACTAGGCAGAAACTTCTTGATGAGTGCGACCTCTACTGCATTGTGAGCGTAGCGCCGGGCGCGTTCACCACTGCCGGCTCCGGTATCAAGACCAACTTGCTATTCTTCAACAAGGGCCAGCGTACGGAGAACATCTGGTACTACGAGCTCATGCCACAGACGGGAGAACGATTCACTAAAGGTTCAAAGCCAACACTTGATGACTTCAAAGAATTCTTCAAGCTGCTACCGGGGCGGGAGGATTCGGAGCGGTCTTGGACGGTTTCGCGGGCGGAGATTGAGGAACGGAACTATGATCTGAAGGCGGTTAATCCGCATCGGCCGGATGAGACTGATACTCGGACGCCGGAGGAATTGCTGGCGGAGATTGAGGCGCATGGGCGCGAGTTGGATGCTGCGCTGGCGGAGCTGCGCAAGGCGCTGGCTGAGGAATAGGCGCTTTGGTATTGCCGCGGGCTAGCGGCTTTCGAAGAAATTGTCGTCGTAGGGGAGGGCGCCGGTTTTGTCTCGGGGGTAGCCGTCGTGGGTGTTGAAGGGGGGGAAGAGGGATTCCAGTTCGGCGCGGATGGGGTCGCCTTCGGGGAGCATTTGGGCGAAGTCGCCGGTGGGCTCGGGGCGGCGCTTGCGGCCGCCGTTGGCGTGTTCTTCCTCGATCACCTGCTGGAGCAGCATCAGGCCGGCGAGCAGGGATTCGGGGCGCGGCGGGCAGCCGGGCACGTAGACGTCGACGGGGACGACGTTGTTGACGCCGGGCAAGGTCGAGTAGCCGTGCGCGAAGGGGCCGCCGATGTTGGAGCAGGAGCCCATCGAGATGACCCACTTGGGCTCGGCCATCTGCAGGTAGATGCGGCGCACGGGCGGGGCCATCTTCCAAGTCACGGTGCCGGCGACGATCATCAAGTCGGCCTGGCGCGGGGAGGCGCGGAAGACCTCGGCCCCGAAGCGGGCGAGGTCGTAGCGCGCGTTGGCCGTCGCGATCATCTCGATCGCGCAGCAGGCGAGCCCGAACATCGCCGGCCAGAGCGACGACCGCCGCGCCCAGCCGAAGACCTTGTCCACGGTCGAGACGAGCAGCTGCGAGCGCAGCTCATCCTCGACATCGGTCACCGGATCCCCCTGCAAAAGCGGGATCGGCGCCCCCCCCGTCTCAATCACCGGAACAACCACGGCCAACCTCCCACCCGCAGTCTAGCACCCCCCCGCTTAGGGGCAGGGGGGTCATGTACGGTTGCGCCGGGCGCGAGGGGCGCGCACGGAGAGGTGTCCGATGGCCCGCGAATCCCGCTCCGAATCCCGCGGCGATCCGCTGGCCGCCGAGTTCCACCGCTGGTATCTCAACGCGGGCCGGCAGGGAACCCGCACCAAGGTCCACGCGGAGGGATTCGCGCTCGGCGGCGGCTTCCTCGTGCTGCGCGGCTCGCAGGCATTCGTGCAGGAAGCGTCCGGCTTCTCACGGCCCCAGGACAAGATCTACCGCGATCTCCGAGCGCGCTTGGTCGAAGCCGGCCACCTCGTGCAAGACGGCGAGGTCTATCGCTTCACGCGCGACTACGCATTCATCTCCCCATCTGCCGCCGCGACGGTGATCTTGGCCCGCGCCGCGAGCGGCCCCGAGGAATGGCGCGACCAGCGCGGCGCGAAGATGGCGAACTCGCCGGATGCCTGACCGCTTGTGTACAGCCGCTTGCAATCATGCTTTTTCCATGCGACACTCCGCCATGAGATAGAAAATCGCACAAACGTGCATGTCTGGCGCAGTCTCCAACCTGCGCCGGAACTGAGGCTGGCATGAGCTACCGGCCGAGGTGCCCTGAGGCAGCGATTCGGGTGACAGTGTCTGCCATGATCAACACGAGCGTTGCCGTCGCTCAACCGCAGGCAAAGTAGCACATTTATGCTGCCCCCCCCCCCCCCCCCGATCTTCCCACGCAGCGATCCCGGCCAGCCCGACGAGCTGATCGAGCGCAATGACTTCGCCCAATTCCTCGCCAATCTCCCCGCTGGCTCTGTCGACTTAGCGCTCACCGACCCGCCGTACACGATCTCGCGGAAGACCGGGTTCACGAACGTCAAGAGCGGCGTTGAGCGCTTCGCCGTCTCCATGGATTTCGGCCAGTGGGATCACGAACAGATCGACCTCGACGAGCTCGCCTGCGGCCTCTATCGCGTCCTCCGCAAGGGCGGGACGGCGATCATCTGGTACGACATCTGGAAGCTGACGCCGCTGCGCGACGCGATGGATGCGGCGGGCTTCAAAATGCTGCGGCTGATCTTCTGGGAGAAGACGAATCCAGTACCGCTCAACTCGAGGCGGACTTATCTCTCGAACAGCCGCGAGATGGCCATCGTCGGAGTGAAGGTCGGCAAGCCGACCTTCCATGGCGTCTACCACAACGGGGTCTATCCCGAAAATCCTGACGAAGTCCAGACCTATGCCTACCCGATCCCGCGCCACAACGGCAACCGCGTCCATCCCACCCAGAAGTCCGATGCGCTTTTCGCCGCCCTGATTCGCCGGCACTCGAACCCCGGCGACCTCGTGATCGACCCATTCGTAGGCGGAGGCACGACGGCCGTCGCTGCCCTAAACGAGGGCCGCCTCTTCCGCGGCTGCGACCTAGACCCCCACTACGTCGCGGAGACGAGGAAGCGGGTCGCTGGTGTTTAAGCCGGGTTCACTCGCAGCCCTCTTCATCGAGTTGGCTAAGCCGGACGCCGACGGCTTCAGCCGTCGCGTGTCGATTGAGGAGTTCGTCGGCGACTACGAGCGGCTGCGGCTTGGCAATGGCGGGAGCTGGTGCCGCGACGACGGGTCTCTGGCACGCGAGTTCAACGTCCAGCGGATCAAGCCGAAAGGCAAAATCATTGCCGTCCAGCTCCATGGGCGGAAGAAGCAGCCGATCCTCAAGCCGATCCCCGCGGACATCAAGGCAGCGATCACCGCTCAGCGCTGCGCCGTCCTCAACACCTCGGGGCCGGAGTGCGATCACAAGGATGGCCGTCGCGACGATCCTCGTCTGACCGATCCTGCCCAAGTGACGATTGATGATTTCCAACCACTATCAAAGGCAGCGAACAATGCCAAACGACAAGCTTGCCGAGAATGCCGTGAAACCGGGCAACGGTTCGATGCCACAGTCCTTGGTTTCGCAATAGCCCAGTTCAAAGGCAACGGCACCTACCGAGGCTCCTGCGTAGGCTGCTACTGGCATGACGTGACGCGGTTTCACAGGGAGGTCTCAGCCGCAGGAGAGCCGGCGATTCGCTAGGCTGGTGTGAAGAGCGAGGAGGCGCGCTATGACGACGACTGCGGGCGTGCAGGGTGCCATTGGCTGGGGCGGCAGTTCCGAGCCGCTTAATGACTCGGCTCTGAGCGGCGAAGGGCGCCCAGCGGAGTTCGAGTGCATGGTGGCGGACGCGATTCTTGGCGCGTACCGGGCCGATGGCGCGCCAGAGGACACGGAAGCGGTTGTGGAGATGGGCGAGCTGGGGATGTTCGGCATCTTTGTCGCGGCGCGTCCGAAGTCGGTGACGTCCTTCCGAATGAGGGAGATCGCGCTGGAGGCGAAGGCGCTGTTCGAGCGCCGATTGGCGGAAGAGATGGACGCTTTCGAGGAACGGTTGCCGTCGCAAGCGACGAAGTAGGCGCCCCCGCAGCCCCGGTCGTTTGAAATGGACGAAGACGCGGCCTTGCGCCGGATCGGACGCGTGGCGCGCGCGTGGCAACATCTCGGTACTGCGACCGGGCGCGTCGCCGCAACGCGCGGCCGGATCGGTCGCGGGGAGACGCGAGCCACGGAGGACGACATCGAGGCGCTGCTCTGGGCGCGTCTCGCGAACTCGCTTCAAGCGTTGAAGGACTTGGATGACCAGACTGATCGAGCGCTGCTGCCGGCCCTTGAACCCTTGATCGCCGGCACAGGGCGCGAGATCCCTGATTGGCGACGACTCATTCGAATGCGCGATCTGCTGGTGCACCGTTGGCACGATGTCGATCCCCGGCTCGTGAGGCAGGTCGTGAATGAAGTACATCCGACACTCGAATGGATGGCTGAAGCAGTCAGAGTCCACCCGGAGCCAGTTGAAGACTCGTCGTCAGTTTTGGAAGCCGAGTTGACAGCTGAGGTTGAGTGCGTGGTGTTCACCGACCTGAGGGGAGAACTCGGAGTCGCCATCTTTAGCGGTGGCCCCGGTTCACGGAGAATCCGCGAACTACACTGGACTCGACGCAGCTAAGAGCGATGCCCGTCACGCCCAGATGCGGGTGAGGTCTACGGTTAGGTGGGGGAGGACTTCGGGGTCGCTGATTTGGGCGGGGCGGTGTTGGATTTCCACGTCGGCGTGGGGGCGGTAGATGTAGAGGGTTTCGCCGTAGGGGTCGATCAGCCAGGCCAGGCGGACGCCGTTGGGGATCCAGACATCGCGCATCTTGGCTTGCTGGTCTTCGAGCTCGTCGGTGAAGGAGACGATCTCGAGCACGAAATCGGGGACTAAGTGCCAGACTTCCTGCGGGTCTTCGGTCGGCAGCTGGGCGAGGCGTTCGCCGCTGACCCAGGCCATATCGGGCATCCGGCGGCTGCCGTCGGGGAGGCCGAAGATGGAGGTGCCGTCGAATACGTCGCCGTCGGTGAATTCGTCCGACCACGGGACGAATTGGGCCGTGACGCGCGCGCCGCGACGGCCGCTGGGCGGTGCCGCTCCGGTCATAATCAGCAGTCTTCCCTGGGCATCGGTTTCGAAGAGCCAGCCGTCGTTGAGCGAGCAGAGGCGCAGGAACTGGTCGTCGGTCAGCTGCCATTGTTCCGGCAGGCGCAGGGGCTGGCAGACCGGCGCTTGATCGGCTGCGAAGAGCGCGGGCTTGGTCGGCGTGCTGACCATCGTTCGACTCTAGACCGGGCTGAGGGCGGCCAAGCGTTGGGTGATCTGGGGCAGGGCTGTCCCGACGCGCTCTACTGATTCCGCCGTCGTGCTTTGGCCGAGGGTGAGTCTGAGGGCGCTGTGGGCTGTGTCGGGGTCTATGCCTAGGGCTGAGAGGACGTGGGAGGGGTCGGTGCTGCCGGTGGTGCAGGCGCTGCCGCTGGAGGCGGCTATGCCTTCTAGGTCTAGGGAGAGGAGGATGCTTTCGCCTTCTATGCCGGGGAAGCAGAGGTGGAGGTTGTTGGGGAGGCGCTTGGACCAGTCGGCGGGGCCGTTGAGCTGGATCGGGTGGATGCGTTCGCGGAGTTCGCGCCAGAGCTGGTCGCGGAGGCCGGCGGCGTGCCGGCTGCGGGCTTGGCGCTCGGCTTCGGCGAGCTGGAGGGCGGTGGCGAGGCCGACGGCCTGGGCGACGGATTCGGTGCCGGCGCGGCGGTCTTCCTCCTGGCCGCCGCCGAGGATCTGCGGGTCGAGCGGGGTGCGGCGGCGCTGGTAGAGCAGGCCGGCGCCCTTGGGGCCGTAGATCTTGTGGGCGGTGAGCGAGAGCAGGTCGACGCCGAGGATGTCGGGGCGGACGTCGATCGCGCCGGCGGCTTGGACGGCGTCGGTGTGGACGATGGTCTTGGGGTTGCGCTCCTTGACGGCGCGGGCGATCTCGGCGACCGGTTCGAGCGTGCCGATCTCGTTGTTGGCGGCCATCACGCTGACCAGCGCCGTGTCGTCGCGGACGGCGTCCTGGACTTGCGCGGGGTCGACGAAGCCTTCGCGGTCGACGGGGAGGATGGTGGTCTCCCAGCCCTCGCGTTCGAGCTGCTCGAAGGGATGGAGGACGGCGTGGTGCTCGATGGCGCAGGTGATGATGTGGCGGCCGGCATGCTCGCGGGCCTTGGCGGCGCCGCGGATGGCGAGGTTGTCGGCTTCAGTGCCGCCGGAGGTGAGGATGATCTCGCGCGGCTGGCATTCGAGCACGTCGGCGATGCGCTCGCGGGCGTCGTCGAGCAGGGCGCGGGCGCGCTGGGCCTCTTGGTGGATGCCGCCGGGGTTGCCCCAGCCGTCGCGCAGGACGGGGGCCATCGCGTCGAAGACGCGCGGGTCGAGCGGGGTGGTGGCGGCGTGGTCGAAGTAGTGGCGTTCCATAGCGCGAATGGTACTGCTATGCTTGCGGCACGCGCGGAATGCGCGCCAGCGAAGGGGCGAACCGATGGTCTTCCAGCTGACCGAGATGCTCGAGGTGACCGACTTGGCGGCGGACAAGGCGAAGGTGCTGCTCGCCGACAAGGGCTTCGCCGACGGCGCGCTGCGCGTGTTCGTGGTCGGCGGCGGCTGCTCCGGCTACCAGTACGGGATGGCGCTGGCCGCCGACGCCGAGGACGGCGACGAGGTGATCGAGAAGAACGGCGTCCGCTTCCTCGTCGACCAGGAGAGCGCGCCGCTGATCTCGGGCTCGCGGGTGGACTACATCGACGACGTGATGAAGCAGGGCTTCAGCATCTCGAACCCGAACGCGAGCCACAGCTGCGCCTGCGGCTCCTCGTTCGACACGGCGGACCAGGGCGGCGCTGAGCAAGCCCGCTCCTGCGTCTAGCCCGCCTCCCGGCCCGCAAGGCGCGGCGCCCGCGCCGATCGGTGCGGCCGCCGCGCAGCACCCCCGCGCGGACCAGGCCCGATGGCCCGGATTAGCGACCTCCTCGCGCGGGGGCGCACGCTCTCGTTCGAGTTCTACGCCCCCAAGGACGAGGCCGGCGCGAAACGCCTGCGCCGCACCATCGCTGAGCTGGCCAAGCTCGAACCCGACTTCATGTCGGTCACCTACGGCGCCGGCGGCTCCAGCCGCGGCCCCACCCGCGAATGGGTCGCCCACATCCGCGAGGAATACGGCATCACCGCAATGCCGCACCTCACCTGCGTCAGCCACACCCGCGACGAAGTCGCCAAGATCATCGACCAGTACGCCGACGACGGCGTGGAAAACATCCTCGCCCTGCGCGGCGACCTCCCCGCCGGCTCGACCGAAGCCCCCAGCACCGACTTCCGCACCGCCGTAGAACTAGCCGAATTCATCCGCCAACGAGCCGATTTCGACATCGGCGTAGCCGCCCACCCCGAAGGCCACCCGCTGGCAAAGTCCCCAGAAGCCGACCTCGAACACCAAGCCAGAAAAATCGCCGCCGCCGATTTCGCCATCACCCAGTTCTTCTTCGTCCCCGACCACTACGCGAGATTCGTCAGGAATCTCCGCGCCAAGGGCGTAGAGACGCCGGTAATCCCCGGCATCCTCCCCCCGACCAACTTGGCCAGCGTCCTGCGGATGTCCAAGATGAACGGCGTGGAGGTGCCGCGGGAGATCGTCGAGGGGCTGGAGCGGGCAGGCGAGGATGCTGGGGCGCGACGGGAGGTGGGGGTGGGAGCTGCGGAGGGGATCGTTGAGGCCGTGAGCGACGCGGGAGCGCCGGGGGTGCATCTGTACACGATGAACTTCGCACGGGCTGCACACGCAATTGCCAAAGCACTCGATTAAGCGAGCAGTTAATGATCATCTCGGTGTGACAAGAAACCACGGTGTTGCATGGCAACCAGTGCAGCAGTCAGAGAGACGGCATCGCGGGCATCCTCAATGTTATTGACACGATACTGCGTAGATTCTCCATGGGCTAGGCGACATCGCCATAGCATTTCAAGGATTTTGGCTAGTCCGACGATGCCATTTTCGTCAGCATCTTCGCCTGCATCTCCTCGATGATTTGCGAGCCTCGCGGTCCATTTATCCGGCTTGTCCTGTAGGGCTTGGGCGATATTGCCGAGATTAGCACTAATGTTGTCAGGAATCACAATAGCGCCGAAAGATGCTTCCAAAGCCCGTATCGCTGATTGAAACGCATTGTCACCGTTGGATTCTAAACCCCACGCGTGTTGCCATGCATCTTTTAGATGTTTAGCTGCTATATCATCTGCGCCTTGAGCTGAATTAAACAATTCTCCGATCTCATGTGGAACACGCAAAACAAGGCCCCCACCCGGCCAAGCGATCTGCCAAGCCGATCTACCATCTTCCAATAAGACATTAATTTTTCCAACCTCATTCATATAATCCTCTTCGAATGCTTCCCTCCTATAGCCTGCCCAAGGATCAAGTGCATATTTCTCTCGATCGATAAGATACTGGAATCGTTGGCTCCCAAGATGGATCAATACGAGCAAGAAATTTGGATTGTTGGACACTCTATTTTCAAGTGTAGATCGAGATCGGGGCTCAATCTGGCATTGTCGGCAAATCCACTGGCCGATTGGCGTCAGACTCTTTGGTGTCGCTACTTCCTCAGACTTTTGATCAATCACCCATCGCTGAACAACACCCCAGATGTCTTCTTTGAGGTGCGGCTTTACCTCCTTGTCCAGTGGATCGGCTGGACTAGGCAGATAACCGAGCAATTGTGCGAATTCATCAAAATCACTGTTGCCGGCCATCTCAGATCCCCCTGTTGTTTCAGCCGTGTGGCTATGTAGATCGCAGTCTAGCAGGATTCCTCACCGGGTCTTCAGCGGCCTGTAGCAGATCGTGTTCATGTAGGGTCCGTCCCACTTGGAAAACGGCGAGATCGCCCCGAAACCGGTGTCGCGCCTCCCGCTCCCACTCTTCCTCGCTGAGCATCGACAGGACGGCGACTATCTGGTCTCTGAGGTCTCCGTAGCGGCGGAGGTGGTCCCAGGGAGTGCCTTCTGGGCCTTCCGCTAGCCATTCGTAGTCGTGGAGGGGGAGGTCTTCGGTCTCGGTGAAGACTAGGTGGGCGATTTGGTGGGCGGCGATGGTTTCCTGCTTGGCGAGCTCTCTGGCGGCTTCGGCGGCGGCTTCGCGGGCTTCGGGCGGGGCGTCGTCGTCCATCAGGGTGCGGGAGATTTGGTCTTGGAGTTCGCTGGCGGCTTCGCGGAGGGCTTTGATCAGCCAGCGGCGGTTGTCGGACATATCGGGCTCCCGCCTGCCCATTGTCGCACGCTTGGCTAGAGTGGGCGTTCCAGCGGGCCCAGAGTGCGGGAGAGAGCGATGCTGACGGAACTGTGGGAGTCGGACGACTTCTCCGAGCGCAAGATGGCGCTGCTGGACACGCTGGAGACCGATTACGCATGGTCGAAGGGCGACGTGCTGCGGTTCCGGCGGGGCGGGCGCAACGACCGCTACCGGGTGCTGCACGCGACGGTGGAGATCAACGACGAGGGGCTGCGGCGCGAGGTGCTGCTGCTGAAGCTGTCGAACTAGCGGCGATCGGCGGAGCACGGGGCGGGTCGGGAAGGCGGCTGGGGCGGAACGGTGTCCGAGAGCGGGGCGCTGCCCTATACGACGCTGCTGATTCTGCTGGAGCTGGCGCTGGGCGGGATGCTGGTGATGCAGTACGTCGACCTGCGCGGGCAGGCGACGCGCGGGTTCATCAAGGCGACGGTGATCTTCGTGCCGATCCTGCTGGCGCTGGCGCTCTGGGTCGCGCTGGGGCTGGACGGCGAGGCGGTGGAGGGATTCGCGGTCGACGCGGGAGCGCGCACGGCGCTGGTCTGGCTGCTGGGCGCGATGACCGGCCTCTCGGTCGTGCATAACGCGCTGATCCTGCTCGACCGCGAGCGGGAAGGGCTGCTGGCCGGCCTGGTGCTGACCGCCGCCTCGCTCGCCGCCTTGGCGCTCGCCTCGGTGATGCTGGAAGGGGCGCCGGTCTGGTTGGTCGCCCTCAGCCTGGCCGCGGGCAGCCTCGCGGTCGGCCTCGCGGCGGTGGGCTTGGCGCTGGGGCACTGGTACTTGGTGACGCCGCGGCTGCCGGCGCAGCCGTTGGTCGAGCTGACGGCGGCGCTGCTGATCGTGATCGTCGTGCAGGTCGCGCTGTTCGGCGGCGCGATGGCCGTGTCGGTGAGTGCGCCGGAAGGCGGGCGCTCGGTGCCGCTGGCCGAGGATCCGACCTTCTGGCTGCGGATCGTGGTGGGCTTCGCGCTGCCGCTGCTGTTCGGCTGGATGGCCTGGCAATCGGCGCGGATCCGCTCGATGATGGCGGCGACGGGTCTGCTCTACTTGGCCACGGCGGCGGTGCTGGCGGCGGAGATCGCGGCGCGGGCGCTGATGCTCGATTCGGCGCGCCCGCTGTAGCGCCGCCCGGCTACTCGGCGACCACGTCCTGCTGCGCAACGGTGATGTTGAGGCCGGGCGGCAGGTCGTCGTCGGCTGCCAGCGCCTCCTGCCAGTTCGGGCGCGCTTGGTCGAGCAGCGCGGCGACGGCGGGGAGCGCTTCGGCGGTGCGGACGCCCCACCACGTGAGCGTTTGCCCGTCGCAGAGCAGCACGTTGCCGTTGCGCGCGGCGGCCATGCCGTGCAGAGCCGAAAGCTCGTCGCGGTGGCGCGGGCCGAACTTGTAGGGCTCGTCGGGCAGCAGCACCACCTCCGGGTCGGCGGCGATCAGCTCCTTGAGCGCCACGCGCGGGTAGCGGCCGTCGCGGTGCTGCTCGAAGACGTTGATCGCGCCGGCGCTGCGCAGCAGGTCGCCGATGTAGGTGTCGCCGGAGGCGGCCATCCAGGGGTTGCGCCAGATCAGGCAGGCGGCGCGGACGCGCGGCCGGGCGTGGTCCAAGTGCGCCTGCTCGTCCGCGGCCGCGTCGAGCTGCTTGCGCTGCGGGTAGGCCGAGCTGGCCAGCAGGGAAGCGACGTTGTCGAGGTCCTCGCCGAGCCCGGAGACGCTGCGGACGTCGCCCACGTAGACGGCGAGGCCGGCATCGCGCAGATCGGCCACGTCTTCCTCGCGGTTCTCCTCCCGGTTGGCCAGCACGAGTTCCGGTTCGAGCTTGATGATGCGCTCGAGGTTGGGGTTCTTGGTGCCGCCGATCTTGCGGATCGGCCGCAGTTCCGGTGGATCGATGCAGTAGCGGGTGACGCCGACCAGCCTGTCGGCCAGCCGCAGCGCCGCGACCAGCTCGGAATAGGACGGGACCAGCGAAACGATGCGCCGCGGCGGGTAGGGCAGATCGATCGTCGTGCCCGTGGCGTCGGTCCGTTCTGCCATGGCCGCAGCCTACCGCCCGCCGCCGCGGCGGGGTGCTGATATCGTGGGTTCGCGCAGACCTCTGGAATTGAGCCGAGATGACCGGGGCGGAGATTGAACTGAGAGGCGTGAGCGCGGGCTACGGGCGGACGCCGATCTTGCAGGAGATCGACCTGCGCATTCCCAGCGGCGCGTTCACGGCGGTGATCGGCGGCAACGGGTCGGGCAAGTCGACGCTGCTCAAAACGATCGTGGGCCTGCTGCCCGCGAGCCGCGGCGAAGTGCTGGTCGACGGCCAACCGCCGCGTCGGGCGCGCTCGCGGATCGGCTACATGCCGCAGACCAGCGAGGTGGACTGGAGCTTCCCGATCTCGGTCCTCGAGGTCGTGGCGATGGGGCGCTACCGCTTCGGCTGGCGCCGCCGGATCGCCCAGCCCCGGTCGCGGCGGGGGGATGATCATTTGATCGCCGCGCTCGAGATGGTGGATGCGGCGCACCTGCGGGATCGGCAGATCTCCGAGCTGTCGGGCGGCGAGCGCAAGCGGGTGCTGATCGCCCGCGCACTCGTGCGCGAGCCGAGCCTGCTGCTGCTCGACGAGCCCGCCGCCGCGCTCGACGCCGCCGCCGATGACGCCTTGGTCGAAAAACTCTGCGACATCGCCTCGTCGGGCACCACCGTCGTGATCGCGACGCACGACCTGATTTCAGTGGTCGACCACTACGTGCACGCGATCTGCATGTGCGACTGCTGCGTGCTCGCCGAAGGAATGCCGTCGGTGGTGCTGACCGAGGACGTGCTGCGCCGCACGTTCGGGCGCGAACTGGCGATCGTCTCGCGCCGCGTCGACGAGCGCGCCGCCACCGAAACCGCGCCGCTCGCAGACGACATGCGCCTGCACCTGGGCGACGACCACGCCCACGCCGAAGGCCACCCCCACGGCGAGGAACACGCACAGGAAAATTAGACCCAAGGAAACTCCCAGATTTCGGAGAATTCAAGCACAAGCCCGGGCATCTCCGGCTCCATCGAGAGCGTCTCAGGCCGGCGATGCTCCGTCACGGAGCCGTCGGGCCGGTAGAGCCAAGCGGTCTTGCTCTCCGGGTCGATCAGCAGGCCGAGTTTGACGCCGGTGGCGGCCCAGCCCTGCATTTTGCGCTGCTGGCTGGCGACCGACTGTCCCGGCGAACGGACTTCAAGAATGAAATCGGGCGTGATTTGCCAGAACCCGGAGGAATAGCCGGGCCTGCCGAGCCGTTCCCATTCGGCCAAGGTCTCATCGCTCAGCCAGCTGCCGTCGGGGATCCAAGGCAGCCCGCCCGGCGGGTCGAAACCGCGGGCCGACGCGATGGCGTCGCCGCCGGCGCGGACCAAGCCCCAGTGGTCCACTTGACGAACGACGCGGTGTTCCGATCTTGGCGAAGGGCCGCCTGGTGGTCCGGCGATGATGATCTCCGTTTCAGAAGCAGCCTGAAAGGCGAGGTTCTCGTGCTTGACGTTGAGTTCGTGCAGGTACTCGGCCGTGATCGGCCGGGCTGCTGAGACACAGGTCTCGCCGATGCCGCGCATGCGGGAGATCGCTTCTTCGATTGGGTCTGCTGCTACTGCAGTCGGCATGGCCTGCTCCGACTCCAATGGTAACCGTCGAACGGGCGCGGACTCAGACCCAAGGAAACTCCCAGATTTCGGAGAAATCGAGCGTGAGTCCGGGCATTTCCGGCTCCATTGAAAGCGTCGCGGGCCGGCGATGCTCTGTCACGGAGCCGTCGGGCCGATAGAGCCAAGCGGTCTTGTGTTCGGGGTCGATCAAGAGGCCGAGTTTGACGCCGGCGGCGGCCCAGCCTTGCATTTTGCGTTGCTGGCTGGCGACTGATTGACTTGGCGAACGGACTTCGAGGATGAAATCTGGCGTGATTTGCCAGAACCCGGAGGAATAGCCCGGCCTGCCGAGCCGTTCCCACTCGGCCAATGTCTCATCGCTCAGCCAGCTGCCGTCGGGGATCCAAGGCAGCCCGCCCGGCGGGTCGAAGCCGCGGGAGCCAGTCCGCGCGATGCCGCCCGCTAGGCGCTGCCGCCATATGGCCAGCTGCTCATAGGCGAGGTCTTGGACGTCTGGCGAGTAGCCACCTGGTGGTCCGGCGATGATGATCTCCGTTTCCGAAGCAGCCTGGAAGGCGAGGTTCTCGTGCTTGATGTTGAGTTCGTGCAGATATTCCGCCGTGATCGGACGGGGCGCCCGGACGCAGGCCTCGCCGATGCCGTGCATTTGGGCGATTGCCTCTTCGATCGGGTCGGCTGCGACTGCGGTCGGCATGGCTAGCTCCGGCTCCAATGGTAACCGTCGAGCGGGGTGGTCTCAGACCCAGGGGAACTCCCAGATTTCGGTGAAATCGAGCGTGAGTCCGGGCATCTCGGGCTCCATCGAGAGCGTCGCGGGTTGGCGGTGTTCCGCGACGGAACCATCAGGCCGATAGAGCCACGCGGTCTTGTGCTCGGGGTCGATCAGCAGGCCGAGTTTGACGCCGGTGGCGGCCCATTCGGTCATTTTCTGCTGTTGATCGGCGAGCGATTGAGAGGGCGAGCGGACTTCCAAGATGAAGTCGGGCGCGATTTGCAGGAAACCGCTGGACCAGCCGGGCTGCCCGAGCCGCTCGAACTCGGCCAGCGTCTCGTCGCTCATCCAGCTGCCGTCGGGGATCCAAGCGCGTCCACCGGGTGGGTCGTAGCCGCGGGGCGACAGAGTCGAGTCGCCGCCGGCGGTGAGATGCCAGCCGTCCACTTGGCGGAGGACGTTGTCGTTGATTTTCGGCGAGTAGCCACCTGGTGGTCCGGCGATGATGATCTCCGTTTCGGAAGCCGCTTGGAAGGCGAGGTTCTCGTGCTTGATGTTGAGTTCGTGCAGGTACTCCGCCGTGACTGGCCTGGATGTTTGGACGCAGGCCTCGCCGATGCCGCGCATTTGGGCGATGGCTTCTTCGATCGGGTCGGCTGCAACTGCGGTCGGCATCTGCTACCTCGATCGTTCATGGTAGCGAGCGGGCGGCGGGGTCAGGTCCATTCTTCGGGGATGATCGGCTGGCGGCCGGCGAAGCCTGTGTGGAGCTCGTGCCAGTGGGCGATGGAGCGCTCGCCGTGCTGCCAGCAGAGATAGACCTCGCGGCCGTCGCGCAGCGCGACCCAGTCGACGAGGCCGCGGTCGAGGTCCTTGATTTCGACGCCGAGGTTGCGGATGTACTCGATCAGCTGCTCGATCTGCGCTTGCAGGCGTTCGAGTTCGGCGTCGAGCGCGGCGGCGTCGGCTTCGACGGGCGCGCCGTCGCTGCCGGCGCTGCGCTGGAGCGACCCGCGGAGCGCGCCGAGCTGCCGCGCGCGGCGCACCCGCCGCACCATCACGGTCACGGTGGCCGCGACTTCGGGCAGCATCCGCCGCGCCTGCGCGAGCGTGAAGATGCGGCGTTCGGGCTGGCCGGGGGCGGCCATCAGCGCTCCCGTCCGCGGTCCGAGGGCGGCGGCGGGGCCTGGGGCAGGAACCACCACTGCGAACGGTCGCGTTCGGACGGCGGCTCGAAGGCGGCGCGGACGGCGCCCTCGTACTCGGGCACGGCCAGGACGATCACCAGGTCGTTCGCCTCGATCTGCGCGTCGTGGCGCGGGACCACGACGTCGCCGCGGCGGTAGATGGCGGTGACGACCGCGTCTTCGGGCAAGGGCAGTTGCTCGACGGCGACTCCGGCGGCGGCCGAGCTGGGGTTGACGTTGACCTCGATTTGGACGGCGCCGGTGAGCTGGCGCACGGGCGCGGTCGGCCCGGCTTGCTGATCGGCGGGCGGATGCGCGACGGCGAGCAGCACATCGCGCTGGGTGATCATCCCCATCAGCCGGCTCGCGTCGGCGCGCGCGACGACGGGCAGCTGGCGCACGTCGTGCTCGACCAGCAGCGAGAGCGCGCGGCGCAGGGAGTCGTCGGGGTGCACGCGCACCGGCGCGATGACGGAGAGGTCCCGCGCGATGCTGCTGAACTCGTTGCGTTCCAGCGCCGAGGTCACGTCGGTCGCGGAGACGAGGCCGATGAAGCGGTTCTGCAGGTCGGTCACGGCGACGACGTTGGCGGACGACTGCCCCATCGCGCGGGCGAGGTCCTGGATCGTCGCGGTGCGGTTGACGACGGGCGTATCGGTGCGCATCATCGCGGCGACCGAGATTTCGTCGAGCGGGTTGCGGTCGGCCTCCTCGCGCACGTCGAGGCCGGCGCGGCGCAGGCGCACGTTGTAGATCGTGTCGCGCGTGACCAGCGAGGCGATGGCGGTGGCGACGGCGACGGCGGCCATCATCGGCACGATCAGGGCGTAGCCGGAGAGTTCGAAGACGATGAAGACGGAGGTCATCGGCGCGCGCGCGGCGGCGGCGAAGACGGCGGCCATGCCGACCACCGCGTAAGCGCCGACGTCGCCGACCTGGCCCGGCAGGGCGGCCTCGAAACCCGCGCCCATCAGCGCGCCCAGCGCCGCGCCGATGAACAGCAGCGGGGCGAATGCGCCGCCCGACGCGCCGGAGCCGATCGTGGCCGAGGCGGCCAGTACCTTGAGGCCGATCAGCAGGCCGAGCGCGCGCACCGACTCTTCGCCGGCCGCGAAGCCGGCGATCTGGTCCAGTCCGGAGCCGAGGATGCCGGACTCGAGCAGCGCCAGCGCGCCGACGATCCCCATCCCGATGACGGGCTGCAGCAGCTTCGGCACGCCGGCGAACTCGAACAGGTCCTCGGTGAAGAAGCGGGTGCGCACGAACAGCAGGCCGACGCCGGCCGCGGCCAGGCCGACCACGACCGCGAGCACGACCTCGAGCGCGTTCTCGAGCGCGTACGAGGGCAGGACGCCCAGCTCCGAGCCGGCCTCCGGGTCGACGATCGCCTGCGCGATCAGGGTGGCGACGACGGCGGAGACGACGACGATGGTGAAGTTGCGGATCGAGAAGCGGCGCAGCACGACTTCGAGCGCGAAGAAGATGCCGGCGATCGGCGTATTGAAGGTGGCCGCGATCCCGCCGGCCGCGCCGCCGGCGACCATCAGCACGAGCATGTCGGACGGCTGCCGCGCGATCCGGCCCACGCTCGACGAGAGCGAGGCGGCGACCAGCACGATCGGACCCTCGCGTCCGGCCGCGCCGCCGCCGCCGAGCGTGAGGGCGGTGGCCAGCACCTTGGCCGGCGCGATCAGCGGGCGCACGAAGCCGCCCGCGGTTTCGACCGCGAGCATCACGTAGGGCACGCCCGCCCCCCGCGATTCGGGTGAGATGAACGTGACGATCAGCGCCACCGGGATCGCGGCGATGATCGGCACCAGGAACAGCGTCCAGCCGCCGGCGAGGTCGTCGAGCGCTTGGCGCAGATCGTCGAAGAGGCCCTCGAGCAGGAAGGTCAGCTCTTCCAGCGCGACCGCGCCGAGCCCGGAGACGAGGCCGACCGCGATTGCGATCAGGATCGGGATCAGCTCGGCCGGCAGCCGCAGCCACGAGGGCAGCCGCCGATAGAACGCGGCCGGCGCCCGCGCCGGCTGCCCGAACCGCCGCCGCGGCCGCCGCACCAGCGACATCTAGCGGCTCGCGGCTACGGCATGGACGGCGACGCGGAAGACGCTGCACAGCATCCCGCGATCCTACGAAAGCCCGAACATTCGCGCCCGCCCCCGCCCAGCCGACCCCGCAGGGACAACGCCGCCGCAGCAGAGCGGCGATTCGCCCGGCGCGCGTTTACCCGCAAGTCGCCAGCCGCCAACGCGCAGTGAGCCGCCAGCGGCCCGCCCGCGCCTGCTCCTCAAGGAACGCCTTGTGGTCCGGCAACACGGCCAGCCCGAGCGCCCAACGCTGCTCGAGCGGCGAGAGGAAATCGAATCCTCGTGCATGCGATCTGCGCGACCTTGCTCGTCGATGATCAGATGATCGTCTACGAGTTCCTGAGCCAGCTGATCCGGTCAAGCCGCTGCTCCGGGGGCCACGACGCGAGTGAGCTGGCCGACAGATCGGCAACGGAGTCTTCCCAATGGCGGACTTGCGAGTTCGCGCGCTGGCAAGATGATCCCCCGTGCCTTGCATATCGGGCGGTATTGAGGAGAAACATCTCTGTATGGGCTTTCAATTCAGTCCCGCAGTGCGCGCTCTGCAAACCCAACGTATGGCTGATCAGCTGGTACGCACGGTCGACAATCCGGGAGCCTCGTTGAGTACGAGGGGAATTGTTCCGCGCCTCAGGGGTGTCTGATTGGGTGAGCGAAGTGAGAATGTGCGAATTCGGGCGGGAACAGATCGCACTGCGTCTTCAGAAGTGCTGCGGGCTATTGCAGAGCGGATGAGGCGGGATCAGCGGGGGGTGGGGGGGCCGTGTTGGACTAGGCGGTTGTTTTCGGCGGTGAGGATGATGCGGTGGGGGCCGTTGGGCGGGCCGGGGGGGTCGCCGATGATGATGATGTCGCTGATCCCGTCGTTGGTGGCGTCGCCGAGTTCGATTTCGGCGACGTCGCCGATGATCGCTTGCGGGCCGGTGATGACGCGGTAGCCGTCGCTGGTGCTTTCGAGCGCGTAGAAGGCGCTGGTGCAGCCGGTTTCGGTGCAGGCGGTTTCGCGGAAGGCGAGGTCGCGGCGGCGGTCGCCGGTCAGGTCGACGTCGCCGACGAAGCGGAGATCGTGCGGCTCGCGGCCGTAGGCGAGGGCGTGGTCGTAGGCGATGCGGTACTTGAGCGCGGCGCCGGGCACGCGGTCGAACACGACCAGATTGGCGGGCGGCAGTTCGGCGGCGAAGGAATTCGGGTTGTTGAAGATCAGCGCCACGCTCGACTGGCCGCTGGCGTCGGTATCGATCAGATGGATGCGGTCGGGGCGGTCGGCCTGCGCCGGCATCGGCCAGGCCAGGTAGAGGTCGGTGATCTCGCGGATCGTCGATTTGCCGTGCAGCCAGGGCAGTGCGTGCGCGCCGTAGTCGAGGAAGTTCTGCGGCCGGGCCGGCACGGCGTCGAACACGACCTCGGCCGGCGGCTGGGGGAACTGCGCGGCGCGCACGGTCAGCGGCGTGCCCCAGGCCGAGGCGGGGCGCGGCAGCTCGATCCCGTTCGGCATCTGCTCGGCGGGATCGACCGCGACGAAGGATTCGGTGCCGCCCGCGACGGGGAAGGCTGCTGCGCCGGTCGGGATGTAGAGCAGCTGGCCGACCACGAGCAGGTTGGCGTTGAGCAGGTTGTTGTACGCGATCAGCCGATCGATATCGACTGAGAAGCGGCGGGCGATGTCGGCCAAAGTATCGCCGCCCTTGACCACGTAGGGGATCGGCTCGGAGCCGTCGTCGGGCTCGTCGGGGACCGTTTCGAAATCTTCGTCCTGTTCCTCTTCCGTGCTCTCCGCGGCCGGCTCGGTCCCGTCGGAATCGTCGTTTGCGGACGTTGTCGACGCTGCAGCGGTCGAAGTCGTCGAGCCGCCTGCAGATGAGGATGCGCTCGACTGTTGCGCGCTGCCGGAGGCGGAGGCGGCGCCGGGGTTCGAGGCAGCCGGGGCTTGATTGGTCTCGGTTCGTTCGGGGAAGGCGCTGCGGGGCTGCTGCTGTTCCGCCGCCTGCTGCGGTTGTTCCGCTTCGTCGTCGTCTCCGCTGCAGGCGACGAGCAGGAAGGCCGCCGCTATCAGGGCAAGCAGGGAGGCGAGGAACGCGGCCGAACCGCTCACGCGCGTACGCAACATCGCAGATTCCGTCCAGCCGCCCGCCGCGCGATCCACAGTAGCGCGGATCGCCGCGTACGCGCACGGACGCGGCTATCGCGCCATCCAGACCCGCGCCAACTGCGACGCCGCCCGTGCCGGATCATGCGCGAAGTAGGTCGTCGTCAGATTGAACACATGGGCCCGCCGCGCGTGCAGCCCGTAGGGATTGACCAGCTGCACCGCCGGCATCGCCTCCGCGGTCCGCGCCCGAATCTGCTCCAGCACTTCCGACCGCTGCAGCGGGTCGAGCGTGCCCCGCGCCGACGCCCAGAGCCGCTCCAGCTCCGCGTCCTCCGGCCAATCGCGCGACTCGGACGGCGGCGGCACGGGCAGCGACGGGTCTCCCGCCGCCGCGTAGCCGCGCGAATGCGACGACGCCATCATGTTCGCCTCGGGATCCGGCGCGTCTCGGCCCGGCGTCAGCGGCCGGTCGAGCACGTCCAGATCGATCAGCCCTCGGGACGCGGAGCGCAGTTCCCCCGCCAACCTGCTCAGCCGGACGCTGTCCAGATGCCGCCCGCTTGTTGACTGGAGGCCGCCGCCGCTCGTGCCGCTGTCCAGGCCGATCCGCAGCGGCGCTTCGCGCGTGTAGCCAGCCGCCTCGAGCAGCGCCCGCGTGCCCTCCGGGTCGTGCGCGTAGGCCGGCCCCAGCTCCTCCAGAGTCCAGGGCCACTCGCGGAAGCCCCACTCGCTCGCCGCATCCGCGACGAGCGTCCAGTTCAGCCCGCAGTCCGCCGCTGCCAAGCCGTCATGCCACCGCTCGATCAGCGCCCGCCGGTCGAGCGCCATCGAGAGCGCCCGCCGCACCCGCGGATCCGCGAGCGGCGAGGGGACGTCCTGCGGGAACTCGACGACCGCGCCGCGTCCCGGTAACGGCGCTGACACCTGCGCCGCCGCGTCGGGGAACGTCGCCAGCGTCGCGGTCAGCTCGGCCGGCGACTCCAGCGGCAGCGCGTCCAGCAGCCTCGTCTGCCAGTCGGTCCAGAGGTCTTCGCGGTAGATGCAGAATTCGGGCAGCTCGACGCCCGGCCGCAGCCCGCCGCTGATCGCATCCAGCCGCGGCAGCGCCTCGCCCGTCGCCTCATCGAGCCGGAAATAGCCGTCTCGTCGTGTGATCCGCCAAGTCCCGCTCGGCGTTCCGTTTGGCTCGGCCCAGCGGTCGAGCGCGAACGGCCCCGTTCCGGGCGGCGGCATGCTGCCGGGCGCGCCCGTGCCCGGCTCCCAGCCGGGCGGCATCACCACGTGGTCCGGCCCGGTCATCGCCGCCAGCAGGAAGCTCGACGGTTCGCTCAATGTGAATTTCACCGCGCCGCCGGCGTCATCCGCCTCGATCGCCGCGACGCTCGCGTAGGCCGCTGATTGCGGCGCTTCCTCCTCGCGGTACAGCTCGTGCGTCGCCCGCACGTCGGAAGCCGCGAGCGCCCGCCCGCCGGGCCAGAGCACGCCGTCGCGCAGTTGGAAGACCAGCGTCGTCTCGTCCGGCGTCTCCCAGCTCGCCGCTAGGTCGCCCTCGATCTCGTTCCGATGCGCGTTCGTCCCGTCGCCTGCGGCAAGCGTGACCAGCTGGCTGTACAGCAACGGCAGCAGCCCCAAGGAATCGAGCTCGCGTTCCCGCCATAGGCCACTCGGGATCGGAGACCAAGTGGCCGGGCTTGATGTGCTCAGCACCAATTCTCCGCCGCGCTGCGGCGCAATGTCCGCTGCCGGCAGCTGCGACCAGCGATACCGCTCGCGCCACTCGACCGCGTCCACAATTTCCCGCGGCCCGGCCTCGAACTCGAAGGAAAGATCTTCTACCCCTCCGCCTACTCTCACGCGACCGCATATTGGAGTCCCGCTTACCGCCGCCCGATCCAGTCGCACTCGCGGTGCCGAAGGCCGGGTTTCTACCGCCTCGTCCACTGCCTCTTCCGCGGGCTCGTCCGTTGCCGGTGGAGGCGGTTGCCTCGTTCGCGTCTGCTCTGAGTCGTCCTCGCCCGGTGCGTTGTACACCTCCGGCCCGGAGCAGCCGACCAAGGCGATACCGGAGATGCCGACACTGGTTCGTGCGAGTGCGCGGAGCAGGCTTCGCCTAGGTATCCGCTGCGCGAGAGTTCCTGCGGATTTCGGAGGTTGCATGATCTCTCAGCACCGGATCATATCTACAGCCGCGCCAGTTGCTGGCCGAGCCAGACGGCGGCGAGGCCGGCTGCGCCGCTGCCCAGCAGGTTGAGCAGCGCCAGCGGCCAGCGGCCCGAGTCGATCAGCGCCAGCGAGTCGAAGCTGAGCGTCGAGAACGTGGTGAAGCCGCCGAGCAGGCCGACGGTCAGCGCCAAGCGCACTGGATCGGAGACGTGCACCCGCTCCAGCAGCAGCGTCGCGAGCAGGCCGAGCAGCAGCGCCCCGGCGATGTTGACGGCGAAAATCCCGTAGGGGAACGCGCCCAAGTCCTGGTCCGACACCCACTTGGAGATCAGATAGCGGAGCACCGAACCGGCCGCGCCGCCCAGAGCGACCGCGAGGATCGTCATCGCCCGGTCGAGCCGAAGCCGCCCGCGCCGCGCTCGGTCTCGCCCAGCTCGTCGACGACGGCGAGCGCGGGCCGCGCGACCGGCGCGATCACCAGCTGCGCGATTCGGTCGCCGTGGCGGATCGCATAGGGCTCGGAGCCGGGCCGCAGCGCCATCTGCACGATCAGCTCGCCGCGGTAATCGGCGTCAATCGTGCCGAAGCCAACATCGACGCCCCTGCGCCAGAGGCCGGAGCGGGGCCGCACCTGCGCTTCGCAGCCCGCCGGCGGGGCGATCGCGATCCCCGTGCCGACGGGGGTCGGCGTTGCGCCCAGCTCGCTTTCGCCCCCCTCGCTGCCGAGATCGGCGAACAAGTCGAAACCCGAGCTCTCCGGCGTGGAGCGCACCGGCGTCTGCGCCGTCGTAGAGAGCCGCTTGACTTGCAGCACGCCCGGATCGGCGTCGAGATCAGCGCCCGCCGCCGCCCAGCGGAACGGCGGGGTGATCTTGTCCGCGGATTTCGCCAGACCATCGCCATCCAGCCCGGCCGCTTCGCGCAGCAGTGCGGCGGCATCCGCGATCATCGCCGCGGCGTCAATCCCCAGAAAGACGGGCGCGTAGGGCGCGAGGCGCTCGATCCCGGTGGCGAGCTTGGTCTGGACGCCGCGCGGTTTGTGCGTGCCGGTCCAGTGGTGCAGGCCGGCGGCGAGCAGGATCAGACCTTGGAAGAAGGAGCGGATCGGGCGCGGCTCCTCCATCCAGAGTTCTTCCCAGGTCTCGTGCGCGTCGAAGAAGCGGCGTTCGTCCCACTCGGCCGCGCCTTTGGCCAGCAGCAGGCGCTGGGCGGCGCTGACGCCGGCCTCCTGCTCGATCTGTTCGGCGCGGCTGGGGACGCGGTCGACGCGGGCCATCGGCAACCTCAGATCAGCACGTGATCAACGGATGCGAGGCTACACTCGCGGGCGTGTCCGACCCCGTCATCAATGACGCGCTCTCCCGGATCCGGGACGAGCTGCTGGCCCTGCTCGACGATGTTGCGGAGGACGCGCTCGGCAGCCGGCTGGCCGAAGGCGAGTGGTCGGTCCGCGAGATCGTGCTGCACGCCGTCCACTCCGAGCGCTTCCTGCATCCGGCGATGCTGGAACTGCGGAGGAGCGTCGCGCCGGCTCTGCCGATCCCGCGCACCGGCGGCGTCACGCTGCCCGATACCGAGGCGGAAGCGAGCGCGGCCGAGCTGCGCTGGGCGCTGACCGCGGTGCGCGAGGACACCGAGCGGCTGTTCGGCGGGCTCGGCCCCGAGCAGCTGCGCGAGCCGGCCGAGGTCGACTTCGGCGAGGACATCTTCGAGATGTCGCTGCGCACGCTCGCCTTCACGCTGGCCGACCACCAGCTCTTCCACCTGCGCCAGATCGAGCGCACGCTCGGCCGCACTCCGGCATCCTGAGCGCCGCATCGGCTGCTGCCCGTCGTCCGCCCCGCGCGCCTAGCGCGAGTCTTCCCTATCCTCCGCGCAACCGCTTTGACGGAAGGAGCGTCCGATGGGCGAATACGCTGATTACGCCGCGCGGCTGGATATCGACTACCCGGGCCGCTCCAACCGCCTGACGGTGCTCTTCCGCCTGCTCTTGGCGATCCCGGTGGTCATCATCGTCGGCCTCATCCAGGGCACCAGGATCATCCAGCTCGTGTGGCTCCTGGTCGTGCTCGCGCTGCTCTTGGTCAAGCGCTACCCGGAGATCCTCTGGACCGTGCAGCGCTGGTTCGCCATCTTCTCGACGCGGACGACGCTGTACCTCGACCTGCTGATCGACGGCTATCCGTGGGACGACGACCCGACCGCGAAGATCGAACTGGACGACCCCGACCCGGAACGGCTGAGCCGCTTCCTGCCGCTGATCAAGTGGCTGCTGGCGCTGCCGCACTACATCGTGCTGGCGCTGCTCCTGATCGTGTCCACCGTCTGCATCATCCTGTCTTGGTTCGCGATCCTGATCACCGGCAGCTACCCGGCGCCGCTGTTCAACTTCGTGCTCGGCGTCAACCGCTGGGCGTTCCGCGTCAACGCCTACACGTTCGTGCTCAACACGGACCGCTACCCGCCGTTCAGCCTGAAGGCCTAGCGCGACCGGCCCATCGGTTAGCATCGCGCGAACTAACCAGACGACCGCGCGGGATGGCCGCGCAGGGAAAGCGACGCACATGACCACGGCGACAGCGGCGGAGACGCACACGGAGACGACCGTCACGGTGGCGGGCAACAGCGTCCGCGTCATGCAGGGCGGCGGCGGCGAGGCCGTCGTCGTGCTGCACCACTCGACCGGCAACGCCGGCTGGATCCCCTTCTACGAGGCGCTCGCCGCCGACTACGCCGTGTCCGCGCCCGACATGCCGGGCTACGGGCAGTCGGAGCGCCCCGCCTGGGCGCGCAGCCCGCGCGACATCGCCTCGCTGGTGCGCCGCGCCGTCGCCAAGCTGGGGATAGACTCCTACCACCTGATCGGACTCGGCTTCGGCGGCTGGGTCGCGGCCGAGCTGGCCGCGGCTTCCGACGCCGACCTGAAGTCGCTGACCCTGATCGGCGCGCCCGGCATCCAGCCCGACGAGGGCGAGATCGCCGACGTGATCTTCTACGAGTTCGAGGAGTACGTGAAGCTCGGCTTCAGCTCCGACGACGCCTACGCCGAAGTCTTCGGCGAGGCCGCCGCGCCCGAACTCAAGGAACTCTGGGACTTCTCGCGCGAGATGACCGCGCGGCTGACCTGGAAGCCCTGGATGTTCAACCGCTCGCTGCAGCACCTGATCAGCGAGGTGCAGGCGCCGGCCCTGCTGCTCTGGGGCTCCGAGGACCGCGTCGTTCCCGTCAACGTGGGCGAGCTGTACGACGCGGCGCTGCCGAACTCGACGCTCGATGTGCGGCCCGGGCTCGGCCACCTGATCGAACTCGAAGACGCGGAGGGCACGGCCGCGGCCGTGAAATCCTTCCTCGCCGCGAACTGACCGCTAGACTGCGGCCAACAGGCCCCCGCCGGGGGCGCGCTCCCGGACTCGGGAAGCGAAAGGACCGGATCAGATGTTCATCGGCTACTTCACCGAGCGCCCCTATCAGGACTTCGAGACCGGCTGGGTCGGCACCACCGGACGCGAGGTCGAAGACCTCGGCATGAGCAACGGGGACTACAACCCCAGGCTCGGCGCGGAGCTCTACAACCGCTACCTCGACGAGAAGGTCTACGCCGAGGAGATGGGCTTCGACGGCCTGATGCTCAACGAGCACCACTCGACCCCGTTCTGCATGGGCGGCGTGATGAACGTCGAGGCCGCGATCCTCGCCCGCATCACCAAGCGCGCCAAGATCGTCCTGCTCGGCAACGTGCTGCCGATCTGGGAGGACCCGCTCTGGCTGGCCGAGGAACTGGCCGAGATCGACATGATCTCGCGCGGGCGGCTGGTCACCGGCTGGGTGCGCGGGACCGGCCGCGAATCGGTCGCGCACAACTCGCAGGCGCCGTTCAACTGGGAGCGCTTCCAAGAGGCGCACGACTTCATCGTCAAGACTTGGTCGACGCCGGGCCCGTTCCGCTGGGAAGGCGAGCACTACAACTACCGCTACGTCAACCCTTGGGCCCGCCCCTACCAGGAGCCGCACCCGCAGATCTGGATCCCCGGCGTGATGAGCCGCAACACGGTCGCTTGGTGCGCCAAGCAGCGCTACCCCTACATCATGCTCGCGACCGAACTGGAGCCGACCAAGAAGTCGTTCGAGTACTACGACGAGGTGGCCCAGGAGCACGGCTACGAAGCCGGCTCGCAGCACCACGGCTACCTGTTCAAGGTCCACGTCGACGAGACCGAAGAGCTGGCCGAGCAGGCCGGGCGCAAGTACATCTCCGGCCCGGCCAACCCGTTCCTCGAGGGCAACCAGGGCAACGTCCGCCAGAACCTGCAGAACCTGCCCGGCCTGACCAGCCGCACCCAGCTGCTGCCGACGGTGGCCAGCTTCGCGCAGGCCGCCGCCCGCGGCCGCCAAGCCGCGCACCAGGCCGCCGCCTCCGAGAAGCCGATGCCCGACCAGCAGGACAAGGGCGACTTCCTCGGCACCTACGAGGAGCAGGTCAACAAGTACAGCATCATCTCCGGCACGCCCAAGACGGTGATCCCGAAGATCAAGCACGTGCTCGAAACGCTGCGCCCCGGCAGCATCTTCTTCTGGGACGGCGACGGCGCGATGTCGCACGAAGACAGCATGCGCAGCCTGCGCCTCTTCGGCGAGGAAGTCATCCCCGCCGTCCGCGAGATGGGCAAGGAACTCGACCTCAAGGGCCCCTTCGAAGTCGACACCAAAACCAACGCCCCCATCTCCGCCTGACCCCCGCGGAACCGGAACCACCGACGCGGGCGCACTCCCCGGAGCGCGCCCGCGTCGCGTTCGGATGAATAAATCGCGGGGCGGCCGCGTGAGCGATCCAATCGTCGTTGTGGGGGGAGGGCCCGGGGGTTCTACTGCGGCGGCGTTGTTGGCTATGCGGGGGAGGGGGGTGGTGTTGTTGGAGCGGGAGGTGTTTCCGCGGGTGCATGTGGGGGAGTCGCTGCTGCCGGCTTCGCTGCCGATTTTGGAAACGTTGGGGGTGCTCGAGGAAGTCGAGGCGGCCGGGTTCACGGCGAAGCCGGGGGCGACGATGGTTTGGGGCAAGTCGCGCGAGCCTTGGTCTTGGTACTTCCGGGAGACCAACGCGCGGTATCCGACTTCGTTTCAGGTGTCGCGGGATCGGTTCGATGAGATCCTGCTGCGGAACGCGCAGCGGCGCGGGGTCGACGTACGCGAGGGCTGGCGCGTCGTGGACGTGCATTTCGAGGGGGATCGGGTTCGCGGGGTCAGTGCCGAGCATGCGGGCGGGCGCGAGGAGATCGCGGCTTCCTGGGTCGTGGATGCGACCGGGCAGGCGGGGCTGATCGGGCGCCGGCTCGGCCTGCGCGAGCATGATGAATTCTTCCGCAACCTCGCCGTCTACGCCTGGTACCGCGGCGGCGAGCGGCTGCCGCCGCCGGACGCGGGCAACATCTTCATCGAGTCGTTCGCCGACGGCTGGGCCTGGTCGATCCCGCTGGCGGACGACGTGATGTCGGTCGGCGTCGTCGTCGATGCCGAGTTCGGCGGGGCGGCGCTGGCGCGCGGCGGGCCGGGCGGGTTCTTGGCCGAGCAGCTCGGGCGGACCGAGCGGACGGCGCGGATGCTGGCCGCGGCGGAGATCGTCGACGGCCCGCGCGTGGTGCGCGACTGGTCGTACGTTTCGTCGCGGCTCGCCGGCGAGGGCTGGATCTTGGTCGGCGATGCGGCCTGCTTCGTGGATCCGCTGTTCTCGTCGGGCGTGCATCTGGCGATGTCGTCGGCGCTGATGGCGGCGGCCTACGTGCACGCGGTGCTGGACGAGCCGGAGCTGCGGGAGCCGGCGGCGGCGGCGTATTCGCAGCTGTACCTCGATCAATACCACCAGTTCCGCGAGATGGCGGCGCTGTTCTACGCGAGCAACCGCACGGTCGACTCATATTTTTGGGAGGCGCGGCGGATCGCCGGAGGTGCGGCGGCCGCGCCGCGCAAATCGTTCATCGCGGCCGTCGCTGGGCAGCCGCCGCAGGGCTACGAGCGGGTCGTGCTCGAGCGCGGCGAAGCGCCGCCGGATTTCGCGGATGCTGTGGCGGAAGTCGAGGCCGAGCGTCGGCGGCGCTCCGATCTGCTGCGGACGCTGGACGTTGCGGCATCCGTGCCGAGGCTCGCGGAGGGAGTATCGCTGGAGCGCAAGCCGGTGATCGGCGACGAGAAGTTCGAGTGGGGCGCGGTCATATCGTCGCCCTCGCGTCCGCAGGGAGCGCCGATCTCGCTGGCGGTCGCCGCGCTGCTGCAGCGACTGGACGGGCAGTGCACGTCGGCTGAGGCGATCGATGATCTGCTGGAGGGGGTCGCGGAAGAACAGCGGGCTGCTTTGGGGCCGGGATTGCTGACGGCGATCGGGGTGTTGTTCGTCGACGGGATCATCGAGTCGCTGGAGTGAGTAGGATGCGGGCATGACGCAGGTCAACGGTGGCGAACCGCGGCCCGGCTACGAGGGCAGGGTTGAGCAGATTTCCGTCTCGCCGGGAGGCGTGCCCAAGCGGCCCGTGCCGGAGGCGGTGGTCAACCGCTTCGGGCTGACCCAGGATCGCCAGCGCGACCGGCGGCACCACGGCGGGCCCGAACGCGCCGTCTGCCTCTGGTCGGCCGAGATCATCGACGCGCTGCGGGCCGAGGGGCACAGCGCGCGGGCCGGCGCGGCGGGCGAGAACGTGACGCTGCGCTCCGTCGATTGGAAGCGGGTCGTGCCCGGCGCGCGCATCCGACTGGGCGACACGGTCGTGGTCGAGGTGACCTCGTTCGCCGCGCCCTGCAAGACGATCGCGCACGTCTTCAACGACGGCGACTTCAACCGGATCAACCAGCAGACGCATCCCGGCGCGAGCCGCGTCTACGCGCGGGTGGCGCGGGAAGGCGTGATCCGGCCGGGCGACCGGGCAGAGCTGGAGCGGGACAGCGCCGGCGACCGCGCGGCGCGGGTGCAGCCGAAGACGACGCGCTGGCGCTTGGGCGATGACTGAACATACCCGGCTGCGATCCGGCCGGCGGGGCGGATCGGGAGCATCGGATAGACTCGTACGGCGGCGCATCCGCAGCGCACGCACGCAAGGATGGAGCGCCCGATGCCCGCTGAAGCGAGAGAACAGCAAGCCGCTCTGATCGCCAGGCGCTACCCCAGCCGGGCCAACCTGCGCGGCGGCGCGGAGATCGAACTGCACCTGATGGCGCCGGCCGACAAGGCCGCCTTCCTCGCCTTTGCGCGCAGCCTTTCGCCCGACGATCTGCTCTACCTGCCCTGGGACATCACCGACGAGCGGATCGTCGACCTCTGGCTGCACAACATCGCCACGTTCAAGACGATCACGGTGCTGGCCGTGACCGGGGGGCGCATCCTCGGCGAGGCTTCGCTGGTCCACAGCGAGGCGGATTGGTCGGAGCACATCGGCGAGATCCGGGTCACCGTCTCCTCGCAATCGCGCGGGATGGGGCTGGGCCGCTTCCTGGCGGAGGAGATCTTCGCCATCGCCGACAGCATCGGGCTGGAGCGGATTTCGGCGCGGATGACGCACGACCAGCACAGCGCGCAGGCCGTGTTCCAGAGCCTCGGCTTCCACCCGGTGGCGACGCTGCCGGGCTGGGTGATGGACCGCAACGAGCAGCTGCGCGACTTGCTGATCCTGGCGTACGACCTGCGCTCGCGGGGCGCGCCCGCGAGTTCGCAGTAGGCGGACCGGCCGGTCCGCCGCGGTTGCCCGGCGGCGCGCGCCGGGAGAAAGCGACGGCGAAGATGACGACCCTGAGCACGGCGACGGTCGACGCGGACGTGCGCGAGGCGATGCAGGCCGACCTGCGCCGCCGCTCGCTCGAACACCTCTGGATCCCCACCCAGCCGCACCAGTCGCTGGCCGAGGACGACGGCCTGATCGTGGTCGAGCGCGGACAGGGCATCTACCTCTACGACGACCGCGGGCGCGAGTACATCGACGGGATGTCGGGCCTCTGGCTGGTCGCCGTCGGGCACGGGCGCGAGGAGCTGGCCGAGGTCGCGCGCGAGCAGATGGCGGCGCTCGCCTACCAGAACACCTTCGCCTACGCCTCCGAGCCGGCCGTGAACCTGGCCTCGAAGCTGGCCGAGATCACGCCGCCGTCGCTGCGCAAGTCGGTCTTCGTCAACGGCGGTTCGGAAGCGGTCGAGACGGCGCTGAAGCTGGCGCGGCAGTACCACCACATCCGCGGCAACTCGAAGAAGTTCAAGATCATCTCGCGGATGGGCTCGTACCACGGGATGACCACGGGCGCGCTGAGCGTGAACGCCTCGAACTACGCGGGGCGGACGGCGTACGAGCCGCTGCTGCCCGGCACCGTCTTCGTCCCCAACGTGAACTGCGACCGCTGCCCCTACGAGAAGACGTATCCGGAGTGCGACACGTTCTGCGCGCGGACGCTGGAGGCGACGATCCAGGCGCAGGGGCCGGACACGATCGCGGCGATCATCGGCGAGCCGATCTCGACGGCGAACGGTTCCTACAAGCCGCCGGCCGAGTACTGGCCGACGCTGCGCGCGCTCTGCGACAAGTACGACATCCTGATGATCTGCGACGAGGTGATCGACGGCTTCGGGCGGACCGGCAAATGGTTCGCGATCCAGCACTTCGACGCCGAGCCGGACATCATGACGACGGCCAAGCAGATTTCATCGGGCTACGCGCCGATCGCGGCGACGATCGTGAGCGACGCGGTCGCCTCGACCTTCGAGGAGGCGGGGCAGGCGGGCACGATCGGCGGCATCACCTGGGGCGCGAACCCGGTCGCCTGCGCGGTGGCGCTGCGCAACGTCGAGATCATCGAGCGCGAGGGGCTGGTCGAGAACAGCGCCCGCGTCGGCGAGCGGGTGGCCGAACGGCTGGTCGAGCTGCGCGGCAAGCACCGGACCGTGCACCAGACGCGCGGCGTCGGCCTGATGCACGCGGTCGATCTGAAGCGCGACCCGGCGACGGGCGAGGATTTCGCCGAGGCCGACCAGATCGGGCCGCGGATGACTCAGGCGCTGCGCGACGAGGGCGTGCTGGCGCGGGGCGGGGCGAGCATCCCGGTCGCGCCGCCGCTGATCACGAACTTGGAAGAGGCGGACGAGCTGGTCGACCGCGTCTCCCGGGCGATCAGCCGCGTCGAACGCGACCTCGGCCTGTAGGTTCCCGTCGCTGGGTCTTTTGTTCGCCTAGAGCCGCGCCCGCGCCACCGGATACGGCAATGCGCGTGGGCGTGCCACGCTGAAGCAACGTCGGTACCGCGTCGGTGAAGTGCTTCGCCGCCGCCGGTCGCGACGGCCGCCGGGGAGCGCTACTGGATGATCGAGCGCGAGGTCGCTTCGAGGCGGGTGACTTGGATCGTCTCGCGGTCCATCATCGAGGCGACCTGCGGGGCGATCTCGTTCTTCCAGTGGTCGCTGTCGTAGACCTCTTCGTAGAGGCGCTCGCGCTCCTCTTCGCTGTCGAAGCGGCGAATCCAGACGTAGGTCGTGTCGTCCTCTTCGGCCACGAAGGAGCCGAGGATGGACATGCCCTGCTGGGTCTGGAAGGGGATGATCTGCTCTTCCATCAGGCGCACGAATTCATCGCGCTTGCCCTCGTTGATCTGATAGCGACGGAGTTCGAAGAACATGGGATTCTCCTTGGCCGCCCGGTGCGCGCAGGCACCGGGCGGTGGGCAGACGAGCCGGGGCCGACCTGCGGCTCAGCGGGGGGCGCCGCCGAAGCGGGGCGTCGACGGGGCCGAGGGCTGGCTGCTGGAGCGGAGCCGCTGTTCGATGCCCTCGCCGGTGGAGCGCGGCGGCGCGGCGGGCGCGGGAGCGGGAGCCGGCGAAGGAGCCGGGGCGGGCGTCGGCGCCGGGCTGCTGGGAGCGGCCGCCGCGGGAGCCGGGGACGCGGCGGGCGCGTCGCTGCCGGCGGTGCGCTCGGTCGGCCGCACGCGGCGCCACTGGTTCTTGCCGATGTTGCGGACCTGGCCCTGCGCTTGCAGGCGGTTGAGCGTCGACTGCAAGGTCGGCTTGGGGTTGGAGCTCTGCGGGGCCGCGCCGACGGAGGCGAGGTGGTCGAGGATTTGGTCGGCGTGCTCGGCGGAGGGGGCGCGCTGGTCGAGGTACTTGATGATCGCCTCGGTGATCGCGCCGCGGCGGGGGCGCTTGCCCTTGGCCGCCGGCGCGGCGGGGGTGGCGGCGGCCGCCTTGGGCTTGTTCTTGGAGCCCTTGGGCCGGCCGCGCCGGGTCGGGGCAGCGGCCGGAGCGGCGGTGGCCGCGGGCGACGGGGCGACGGGGGCGGGCACGTCGCCGAATGTGGACAGGAAGGCGTCAATCTGGTCGACGCCCGCCTGGAGCCGGGAGATCTCGGTGACCAAGCCGGCGCGCGCGCCGACCAAGTTTTCTCGTGCCGCCGTGAGCGCGTCGGAGTTGGGAGTTGCCATCGTTCGTTACCTCGTTGCGGACTGGTCGCGGGTGCGACTGGCTCAGTATGCAGCACGCAAGCGTTAATGGCAACTATCGCGCGCCGCTGCCCAATTGAATACCACAAGGTGTACGTGATAACAACCCGTCGGCGAGCAGCGAGCGCAGCGCCTCCCGCGCCGCGGCCTCCGATACCGAGAGCCGCGAGGCGGCGCCGGCGATCAATTCCTCTTCCTCGGCCGCGGCTTCGCGCAGCGATCGCATGAGCTCGCCGCGGATCTGGCGCTTCGATCCCTTGAACGCGGGCTGGGCGCGGACCGGCCGGGCGCGCTCCCCCGCCGCGAATCTGGGGCGGGCGCGGCAGAGATGCGCGATCGGGCACTCGCCGCATTTCGGCCGCGGCGTGCAGACGGCCGCGCCGAAGTCCATCAGGGCCGGGTTCCATCTGGTGGCCTCGCCGGGCGGCAGCAGCCGCTCGGCCGTCGCGGCGATGTCCGCGTTCTTGAGTTCGAGCGCCGGCTGCAGCGCGCCATGCACGGCGCGGCCGATGACGCGGACGATGTTGGTGTCGATCGCGGCCGCGTCGATGCCGTAGCCGAAGCCGAGCACGATGGCTGCGGTGAAGGGGCCGACGCCGGGCAAGCTGCGCAGCTGCGCCGGATCATCGGGGATGCGCCCGCCGAAGCGTTGCACGCATTGTTCGGCCGCGCGGCGGAGATACAACGCGCGGCGCGGATAACCGGCCCGTCCCCAGACGCGCAGCGCGTCGGCGTCGCCGGCCGCGGCCAGCGATTGCAGCGTCGGGAAGGCGGCGATCCAGCGGTCGTAGATCTGGAAGACGCGGGACATTTGCGTTTGCTGCGCGGCGACGGCGGCGACCAGTGCGAGGTATGGATCGCGCGCGGTGCGCCAGGGAAAAGGCTGCTCGTTGGCGCCGTACCAGCGGAGCAGGTGCAGGCGCAGCGCGCGGATGCGCTGCGGCGACGGGGGCTTGACTATATCTGTCATATCGCCTATGCGAGTGCGCACATGTCGTCGAAGTAGTCGCGGCCGGCGCGGGTGACGTAGGCGCGGTAGTCGCCGTCGGGCCGGCGCGAGAGGTCGACGTAGCCGAGTTCGGCCAGCAGGGCGAGTTCGTCGGGGTGGAAGCCGTGGTGGCGCAGGGGCGGGTCGAAGCGCAGGTTGAGGCGCCCGCCGTCGCGTTCGGCGCCGTCGAGCACGACGACCTCGCGCGGCGGTTCGGCGTACTGGTGGATGATCAGGTCGCCGAGCAGGTAGCAGTGCCGTTCGCCGAGCCGCTCGGCGTGGCGGAAGAGGACCACGGCTGCTACCCCGCTTTGGCGCGCTCGTCGGCGATGCGGGCGCCGGCGAAGGCGAGCACGTCCTGCGCGATCTCGACGGCGCGGCCGGAGTCCTGCGCGTCATAAGCGTCGGCGGGCACGCCGCCGGGCAGCCCGGTCGGGTAGCGGGTCTGCTCGTGGTGCTTGTCGAGCAGGATCGCGACGGACTTGATCACGTCGAAGGACTTGTCCAGCGCCATCGCGTCTTCGCAGAGGTCGGCCAGGGCGTGGCCCCAGACGCGCTCCGCGCCGCGCTCGATCAGGTAGGCGGCGACGGCCTTCTCGGCGGCCTGCTGCGACTGGAAGCAGGCGAGCGCGTGGAAGCCGCCGCCGGCCGCGTGCCGGGCCGAATCCAGATCGCGCCCGGCCTGCCGCAGCCAGAGGTCGGCGGCGCTCACACGAGCACCGGATCGCCGAGCGCGATCGTGCGCCGGATCAGCGGGTCGTCCTCTTCGCCGGCCTCGAACTCGGCCGGCGTGTAGACCCAGAACTGCGTGCCGACGCGGGGGCGCAGGTGGGTCGTGAAGAAATCGGCGCGGCGGCGGAACGGTTCTTCCATTTCGCGGATCACGAGCAGTTCGAGCGGCGAGTCGGATTCGACGCGGCCTTCGGCGAGGGCGCCGGCGAGCCAGAAGCGGTCGGCGCCGAGCTGGCGCATCTCGCCGGCGATGCGGAGGAACTCCGCCTCGAGCAGCTGGCGGCGCTGTTGGGCGAAGCCGAAGACCATCGGCACGTGCGGCGCCCGGCTAGGTCGTCATCAGGGTCGGCGCGCGCAGCTCGGGCAGGATTTCGGTTTCGGAGAGCGGCAGCGCGTCCTTCTCGTAGACCTGCACGCGGTGCGAGCCGAAGTCGGGGATGTAGAGGCGGTTGCCGCTGATCGTGACGGCCTGCGGCCAGCGCAGCAGGCGCTGCGGCTCGAGGCTGGTCATCTCGCGCAGGCGCAGCGTCTTCTGGTTGGCGAGGATGTAGACGCGCCCCATCTGCCCGAGCGTGGCGTTGCCGGCGAAGCTTTCGACGTAGCGCCCGTTCTTGTCGAACATCACCACGCGGGAGTTGTCGCGGTCGGCCACGTAGACGTCGCCGTGCTCGTCGATCGCGAGCCCGGCCGGGTGCGAGAGCTCGCCTTGGCCGGAGCCGTGCTTGCCGAAGGACATCAGCAGTTCGCCGTCGGGCGCGAACTTCTGCACGCGGTGGTTGCGCCAGTCGGAGACGAAGAGGCTGCCTTCGGCGTCGAAGACGATGCCCCAGGGCATGTTCAGTTCGCCCGGCCCGGAGCCGTGCGAGCCGAAGCCGCCGAGATGGCCGCCGTCGCGGGCGAACCGCTGGACGCGGTGGTTCATCGTGTCCACGACCCAGACGTCGCCCTCGCCGTCGAAGGCCATGCCGGAGGGCCGGTTCAGCTGGCCGGGCGCGTCGCCGTGCTCGCCCCACTGCGCGAGCTGGTTGCCGCTGGCGCCGTAGACGGTGACGTTGTGCGCGCCCTCGTCGCCGAGCCAGATGTTGCCCTCCTCGTCGCGCAGCAGGCTGACCGGCCAGACGTGGCCGGTATCGGCCATCGTGCCGAGGTCCTCGTCGTCGAGCGAGACCATGCGGATGTTGCCGCCGACGCCGAGTTCGGTGCGGCCGGCGACGTAGATGCGGTCGTCGCCGACGGCGACGTCGACGGGGAAGGTGGTGACCCGGCGCATGCCGAGGACGCGGACATAGGGGTAGCCGGCGCGGAGGAGTGCGTGCGGGTAGGTCATGGCGGCGCTCCGATTTCGGGGCTGGGAGCGCCGCCGGCGCGCGCGGCGGCGCTCGGTCTGCGGCTAGGCGGGGACGAGCGTGCGCGTGAAGGGGCGGACCTGCTCGAACTCGCCGACGACGATCTCCTCGGGCTCCACGCCCATCCACTGCTCGAGCATCGTGCCGTAGATGCCGCGGAAGTCGATCGTGTGCTTGAGGTCCTCGCCGTTGAGCCAGTCCTTGGGGTCGCGCGAGGGGTACTCGGCGTAGAGGCCGCCCTCGACGAGGTCGCCGATGATGAACGCGCCGCCGCCGGAGCCGTGGTCGGTGCCGGAGCCGTTGTCCTTCATGCGCCGGCCGAACTCGGTGAAGACGAGGATCGAGACTTCCTCGGCCGCGTCGTGCTCGCGCAGGTCGGTCATGAAGTCGGCCAGCGCGCCGGAGACGTCCTGCAGCAGCTTGGGGTGCACGGGCGGCTGGTGCGAGTGCGTGTCGTAGCCGATGTGGTTGGTGTAGAAGACGCGGGTGCCGACGCCGGCCGTGTGGATGCGGGCCACGTCGCGCAGCGCCGCGGCGATCGGGTTGCCGCCGTACTCGACGCTGGACTCGTACTTGCCCGGCACCTCGGCCAGCACCTCGGCCCCGGCCAGCGAGTCGGTGCCGGTCTGCCGCAGGTAGTCCATCACCAGCCCGGCGCCCACGGCCGGGGTGTACATGCGCTTGAAGATCTCGAGGTCGCGGTTGCGCTCCTCTTCGGCCGCGATGTCGGGCATCAGGCCGTAGTTGTCGAGGTCGCCGACGGAGGTGGCGGTGACGCCCGGCGCGGCCATCGCGCGGGGCAGGCCGCGCCCGATGTTGACGCCGGTGAGCGGGTTGATGCTCTCCGGGTCGAGCCGCTGGATCAGCTTGGCGACCCAGCCCTCGGTCGAGATGCGGTCGGGCTCGCAGGTGTGCATGATGTCCATGCCGCGGAAGTGCGAGCGGCTCGAGTTGGGGTAGCCGATCCCCTGCACGACGGCGACGTCGCCCTCGTCGTAGAGCTCCTTCAGCCGCTTCGAGTTGGGGTTGAAGCCGTACTCGTCGTTGATCGGCAGGACTTCCTCCTGCGGCACGTTGACGAGCGGGCGCGCGTCGTAGTAGTGCCCATCGGTGTAGGGGACGAGCGTGTTCATGAAGTCGTTGCCGCCCGAGAGCTGGACGATGACCAGGACCGGGTCCTTCGTGCTGCCGTTGGTGCTCATGCGAACCGTGCCTTTCCGTGCGGGCCTGCCGGTGGCGGGCGGGGCTACGCGAACTGGTACTCGGGCGAGGCGATGACGAGGCGCAGCATCGCGGCCGCGCGCTCGGCCGCGGCCTTGCGGTCTTCGTCGCTGGCGAAATCGAGCGTGCCGGCGCCGCCCGCGTCGACCAGCGCCGCGCGGGTGTTGCCGCTGACCTCGAGCGGCCCGGCGAAGTCGAGCGCCGCGTCGACCAGCGCCTCTGAGCTCGATGCGCCGCTGCCGGCGAGCCGCTCGGTCAGCGCGTGCACGGCCGGCGTCTCCGTGTCGGAGACGAGCTTGGAGGCGAAGTTGATCCGCTCCATCAGCGTGCCGCCGTCGATCCATTCCTTGCCGGTGTGCCAGCCCTCGACGGAGGGCGGGTCCATCAGCGACTGCCCCATCGCGCCGAGCTGCGTGTGCAGATTCCACATCTCGGTCTGCGGCAGGCCCAGCCGGCCCGACATCTTGTAGACGCCGGCGACCCATTCGGCCGGGCACTTGACCCGCCGGCCGGTCGCGTTCTTGAAGAAGTCGGAGTTGAAGAGCACGCGCATCACGGCGCGGATGTCGCCGTCCGACTCGGCGAAGGCGTCGGCCAGGACCTGCACCGCCTCCGGGTCGCTCGGCTCCTGCACGCTCCAAGCGGAGACGCCGGGCTCGTCGGCGACGAAGAAGTTGTAGAGGTGGCGGCCGATGAAGCGCCCGGTCGCGGGCTGCTGGACGATGATGTCGATGATGTCCTCGCCGTTCCAGCGGCCGGTGCGGCCGAGGAAGGTCTTCTCCGAGTCGTCGTGCAGCTCCTCGACGTACTTGAAGCTGGCCGGGTAGCCGCCGTGCGGGTAGAGCGGGATCGGCTGCTCGAAGGTCCAGCCGGTGAAGGCGTAGGCGGCGGCCTTGATGTCGTCCTCGGTGTAGTTGCCGACGCCCATCGAGAAGAGTTCGAGCAGCTCGCGCCCATAGTTCTCGTTGGGCGCGCCGTTGAGGTTCTCGCAGTTGTCGAGCCAGTAGATCATGGCCGGGTCGCGCGAGAGTTCGGTCAGGATCGCGCGCATGTTGCCGAGCCCGAACCGGCGGAACATCTCGATGTGCGGCGCGACCGAGGGGCCGTGCTCGGATTTGAACCAGGCGGTGGCGAAGACGTGGTGCCAGAACAGCGCCATCTTCTCGCGCAGCGGCGAGGCCGAGTTGACCATCCAGTAGATCCAGCGGGCGCTCCAGAGCCAGGGCGTGTCGGAGTTGGCCAGCGAGGGGAAGTAGCGGAAGACGAGGTCGTCGTCCTCGTCGGGGATCGCCGGCGGCGAGATCAGCTCCTCGACCAAGTCCGCGTAGGGGCGTTGGGCGAGTTCGTCGAGCTCGGCGGGCGATGCGCCGGCGCCCGCGCGCCGCATCAGGTGGGCGGTGAGTCTGCGCTGCTCGTTCGACATCGGCTGCCTCCGTGGGTACTCGCGCGTGGGCGCATCATAGTGTAAACGCCGCGCCCGCGCAGCCGGCGCGCATCGCGCCTATACTGCCGCCCAGCGCGGATCCAGCCGCCGAACGGGCGGCCGCGAGCACGGGCCGCGCCACCGGGAGGGTACGCATGGCCGCCACCCAAGCTCCGTCGGTCGACCGCGAGACCGCGCGCATCTACGACGAGTACCGCGACACCATCGTCGAGCGGGACAACAAGAAGTCGCTGGGGATCGCCTTCGACCTGATCAGGCGCGGCCGGCCCTCGACCGAGATCCTCTCGGAGACGATCCGCGCCCACGCGCCCTACACCCACGTCCCCTACCACCAGCGGATCGACCAAGGCGTCGTGCGGTTCGTCAACAACGACCACTGCCTGCTCTCCTCGCGGGCGACGCTGCACCTGCAGAACATGATGCCGGAAGAGCTGCACCACCTGCCGCTGACGCAGACGGCGTGGTACGTGCCGACCGGGCTGGACATCTGGAACCAGCTGCTGGGCCGGATGCCGGGCCACTACTCGCGGCGCACCTACGACCCGGCCAACTACCCCGACGGCCCCGCGCCGCCGCAGGTGCACTGGCCGCAGCAGGAGCCGAAGCTGCTCGACTGCTCCTTCGAGGAAGGGCTGAACTACTGGCTGACGCTGGTCCAGCGCGGCAACGTCGAGGAGGAGTACGCGGTCTTCCTCGGCCTCTGGCAGAACCGCGAGCGGCGCCAGGAACTGCTCGCGCAGCTGATCTTCGCCGGCCTGATCGACGTGCAGGATCGGATGTTCTGGAACCGCTCCTACACGACCGGGCACAAGAGCTTCCGCGCGCGGGCGACGATCGAGCTGGGCCGCGCGATCGGCTGGGATCAGGCCGACCACGTGCTCTACGCCGGCGTGCCCGACATCGCCGTGGGCCCGCGCTGGTACTCGATCTACGAGTCGGCCTGCCAGATCATGATGTACCACCTCGAAGAGGAAGCGCCCTCCTCGTCGCTCAACGCGACGCAGGGCAGCACGCTGGACGCCGACCTGTTCGCCAACGAGACACTGCTTTCGGAGCCGGAGGCGGCCTCGCTGCAGCGGGCGATCATCCACGACTCGGAAGAGGCCTACATCGAGGACCTGACCCAGCTGCTGAAGGCGGGCCGCTCGCCGAAGTCGATCTTGGACGCGATCCAGGTCGCGGCGGCGCGGGTCGTGCTGGAGTGCGGCTCGCCGGCCAACTTCTCGATGCCGCAGCACGGCTACGAGTACTGCAACACGCTGGGCTGGTTCTACGAGAACTTCGAGCACCCGCACCGCACCAAGCTGCTCTACGTCGCGGCCAACTTCATCAACCAGTGCGCGCATTGGGTGGCCAACTCGAAGGGCAACCACTCGCGCGGCGCGGCCACCTACTTCGCCGGCTACGGCCGCCCGGAGGCGGCCGACGCGATGCCCGCGAGCCGCATCCTCGGCAACCTCAACGACGCGATCCTCGCGCTCGACACGGAAGAATCGGTCGCTTGGACGCAGGCCTACCTCGACAACGGCCACGAGCGCGGCCCGCTGGTCGAGACGCTGGCGGCCGGCATCGCCAAGCAGGGCAACGACCCGCACAACCAGGAGATCGGCCTCTGCATGCTGGAGGACTACCGCCGCACCAGCTCGACGCAGCGCGACACCCTGCTGCTCGCCACCGCCCACCACACGGCCGGCCACATGAAGTACGGCGACCAGTACCAGTCCTACCGCCTCTACGCCGAGGAATTCGGCATGCAAGTCGAAGAAGGCTGCCTCGGCGAGGAACCCGTCATCGAGAATCTCGCCGACGACATCGAAGCCGAACTCCTAGTAGACGCCCCGTCCAAAGCCGGCGTCGCCCTGGGCTCCACCACGACCATCAACGGGTAAGAACAACGCGACAACGACGAGCCTCATAGAGGTCATAGGAACGACGGAGGTCTCATATGCCAGACATGACTGACAGAGAGATCGAAGAACAGCTGAAAGAGGCGCTGTCCAAGCTTGAGGAACAGATACGCCAAGACGACGACGAGGTCGACCTTTCGCTAGATCCATCGCCCACGATTGAGGACGTGAAGCGCGCCATGTACGAGCTACGGGTTATCGCTGCGGTGATCCGTCAACACGCGGAACGACTCGAACTTCACGCTCGACATTTGGACGAGCGCCTACAGCCGATCGAGGCAGAAGACATTCGTGAACTGGTCCGTGACGATCCCGAGAATGCCGCTCGAATCCTGCTCCATGTGCGTGTCATGGGCGGTCAACCCTTGGCAATGGCAGACATGGCGGCGGATGCGATGGGCAATGCCGCAGAGCATGTGGGCTTCTTCGCCCTTCTGCTGCAAGGGCGAGACACAAGGACCCGAAGCCGCGCATGATTCTCAGCGACTCCTCGCTGTGCTCAGGGGCGGTTCTGGGTCGACTCCTTACCACCTCTTGTACCGCGCAAGCACGAGCGGGGATACGCTTGTTGGCGCATGGCTGAGCATTCCGATCCCCACGCGGCCTCATCGCGCACCTTGCGGCTCGCCGACGGGCGGCGGTTGGCATGGGCCGAATACGGGGATCCCGATGGGTCGCCGCTGTTCTTCCATCACGGGATTCCGTCGTCGCGGCTGGTGGCGGGGCCGCTGGATAGGGCGGCGCGGCGGAGCGGAGTGCGGCTGATCGCGCCGGACCGGCCGGGCTACGGGATGTCGGATCCGCTGCCGGGGCGGCGGATCGTGGATTGGCCGCGCGACCTGCGGGCCATCGCGGACTATCTGGAACTGGCCAAATTCTCGGTCGCGGGCGTCTCGGCCGGGCTGACCTACACGCTGGCCTGCGCGCTGGAGATGCCCGAGCGGCTGCGGCGCGTGGCGCTGATCTCCGGCTTGGGGCGGATCGACGACTCGACGGCGCTGGAAGACATGAGCTACGAGTGGCGGCTGATCTACTCGCTCTTCCTCAAGTCGCCGCGCTTGGCCAGCCTCTGGATGCGCGGCTACGGGAAGGCGGCGAAGCGGCGTCCCGAGCGCGTGGTCGAGGAGCAGATCAAGCGGATGCCGGAGGTGGATGGGACGATTCTAGGGACGCCGGAGATTTCGCAGAACCGGATCGCCGACATCGAGGAAGCCTTCCGGCAGGGTTCGGCGGCGGCGGCGGACGAGTCGCGGAGCCATTTGGATGATTGGGGCTTTGATTACCCCGAGATCGAGGCCGAGGTGCATTTGTGGCAGGGGACGCTGGATGAGAGCCACCCGCTGCGGATGGGCCGCGAGATCGCGCAGGCGCTGCCGAAGTGCCGTCCGCTCTTCGTAGACGGCGCCGGCGCGCTCGGCTTCATCAGCCACGCTGAAGACATCTTCAACTGGCTCTTCGCCCCCTCCAGCGGCGCCCCGCCCCCCGAACGCGACTGGCTCCCCGAAGCCGAACCAGCCCCCGAACCCATCCTGCCGCTAGGCGCACTGCCCGGCGAATCGCTGCGGTAGCTGTCGGCGTCAGCTGCGTTCCATCAAGTGGCGGAGCGCGCCGCTCGCGTCTATGGCTCCGTCGCAACGGTCACGCACAGCGCCGCCGCCTGAAGGAAACCCCGCGTGCAGAACCGTGACGCCGTATCGGCGGATCTCTTCGACTAGCGGAATGAAGTCCCGATCCGTGCTGATGAGAACAGCAGCACCAAGCCGGCCTTCATGCATTTCCCGCATCATTCTGACTGCGAGAGCAACATCGACGCCCTTCTCTTCGTATCCCCGCATATCGGCGCCACAGGTGGGACACTGGCCTAATTCTTCATGGCACCGTGGACAGTTGGGAGGGTTCCTCTGCCGACTTTGCGCACTCATCCAGACGGAGCTCTCCCCTCGCTTGCGCAGACCGGCAAAATACGACCTCTGGTCACGACCCCTTGTCGTGTCGGGGTTGTAGGCGGTAAACAAATGGACTCGTGCAAATTCGACATAGTCCATGTCAAGCAGCCGGTTCGCTTGTTCCGCAAGCCACCTATTGAATCCAGACCAATCAACGGATGCTATCTCCCCTCGAGTTTGGGCTTCCTCCTTCAAGGTGTTCATGAAGTTCCAGTAATCCACGAACAGCTGCAGGCCTTTTCGCTCCGTCCGTCCGAAGTGGGTCATCGCGAGCCGACCGTCCGCAGGAGTCACGCGGGGGCTGCCTAGGCAGCCCCCGCGAGTGATTTAGCGCCGCGGTTCAGCACCTGCGTGACGCATCAAATGCGCCGCGCCGCCGCAGCGAGCGTGAATGATTCTGCCACTGCCCGTTGCGCTTGTCAAGGCTGGCTGCTCTCGACCACGGCCTGGGCTCGCGTTCAGCCGCGGGCCCAGGCTAGGGCGTTCTTGAGGAGCTGGGCGTACTCGTCGGTTTCCCAGGTGAAGCGGAGGGTTGTGGGCATCTCGCCGTTTTCGTCGCGGGCGTTTTCCTCGACGAAGGGCTGGGAATTGGTGAGCGGGCTGTGGCAGTGGCCGAGGGCGATGTAGCAGACGCCGCCTTGGCCGATGTCGCGGGTGTAGCCGAAGACGCGGGTGACGCCGTCGGCTTCGAGCGCGGTGTCCTCGTCGTAGTCGAAGCCGAAATCGGGGTAGGTGTCGGGGCCGATCGGCGCGGTCAGCAGGATGTCGGTGCCGGGGCGGTCGAGCACTTCGATCATGTAGGGCTCGTCGATCACGTCGAAGCGCTCGGGCAGGCCTTCGAGGATCGGCGAGTCGACTTTGGCGACGTCGACGGTGAAGCGCTTGATCGGCGGGTGGTTGATGAAGAAGCCGCCGAGCGTGCGGTGGTGGTTCATCTTGACCATCTGGCGCTTGCCCTCGCCCATGCGGGCGGCCTTGCCGCCGGAGGTGCCGTGCAGGCCAAGCCAGCGGCCGCCGTTGGCGATCCAGTCCTTCAGCACCTCGTTCTGGTCGTCGTCCGCGAAGGGGCCGGCGGTGTACGTGACCAGCAGGTCGGTCACGGGCAGCCACTTCCACATGTCGGTGAAGTCGTTGCCGAGGGTGGCGCGGGTGTTGCCGTCCTCGTAGAGCAGGTCGAGGATGCGCAGGCGCGCGTAGTCCATGTCGTGGCCGCCGTGCGAGCCGGGCGGGAAGCCGCCGGCGACGATGTGGACGCGGGTCGGTGCAGTGCTGGGCATGGGGCGTTCCCTTCGGGAGCTGTCGCGTTCGCGTGGGCGGATGATAGGCGAAACGGCGGCGGGCCGCGCCCGCGCGGGCACGGCCGCTGCAAGCCCGCGCTTCGCCGCGCGCCGAATGTGCGAGTCGGTTCTCGTTCGCTTCGAGCCGGAACGTCCCGGTTCCATAACTGGTTCGGCGACTATCGAACCGGCCGCGTTGGCGGCCTCCCGCCCGCCTCGCGCATCCGGCATCTCCGCGGTCGGCACAACTAGCCCCTGCTGGGTTCGGGGTTTAGGCTGCGCGCCATCGGAGAGTGAGAACGCCGGGTTGCGCAGATCGCGCCTGGAATGGAGGAAATCGTCATGGCAGCAGCGTCGAGCGGGGAACGGAAGCTGAGTCGGCGGACGCTGATGCATGCGTCGGCCAAAGCGGGAATGGGCGCGGCGGCGCTGGCGCTGGCGGGCTGCGCGGCGACGGCGGCGGCGCGGGAGCTGGGGATGCCGGACGTGGAGTCGGCGCGGGCGGCGTTCGCGAACGGGCAGGGCGGGCCGCTGGGCGATCAGCCGTCGGGGTTGCGCAGCCTGCGCAATCCGCAGCCGATGGAGCCGCTGCAGCAGGACGACCAGCAAGAGGAAACCGAGGACTCGGAACAGCAAGCGCCGCCTCCGCCGCCGGCTTCGACGATGACCGAGATCGCGGACGGCGTCTACCACTACTGGCACTTCAACTACAGCTCGCTGGTCGTGATCTCCGGCAACGACGTGCTCGTCACGGATCCGGCGAACCCCGGCCGCGTGCCCGACATGCAGGCCAAGATCGCGGAGATCACCGACAACCCGATCAACAAGGTCGTGCTCACCCACGAGCACTACGACCACGCCGGCGCGACTTGGATGCTGCCCGACGCGACGCTGATCGCCCAGCGCAACGCGCTGCCGGTCTTCGATCTGATGGAGCTGGAAGCCAAGCCGGTCGTCCACTGCACCTTCGACGACTACCTGCGCGTGACCGCGGGCGACGTCCAGGTCGATCTGCACTACCTCGGACCGGGCGACGGCGACGCGACGACCGTGGTCTGGCTGCCGAACGAGCGGATCCTGCAGACGGCCGACATGTACGAGCCGAAGGCGCTGACCGGCGCGGACTGGGTGGACGACAAGAACTACACGGGCACGCGCAAGATCCTGAACGAGATTTCCAGCTGGGGCGCGAACTACGCGATCAACGCGCACTCGCCGGGCGACAGCCGCGACGCGCTGGCGGAGAACGTCGAGTACTACAACGACCTCTTCGATGCCGTGATGGTCAAGATCACGGAGGCGCAGTCGACGGGCAACCCGTTCGCGATCTTCGGCCTGCTGGGCACGATCCGCACCGACGTGGCGCTGCCGAAGTACGAGGAGTGGATGAACTACGACTCGGCCTTCGGCGAGCACGCATTCCGGATGTTCATGTCGATCTTCCACGGCGACTGAGCGCGGCGGCCGGCGAAGCCCCCGGCGGGCCGGAGCGGAGGCGGCTGTAGCCTGCGCGGGCCCGCCCGCCGCAGCGCCCCTGCGGGCGGCAGAGGAGGCTTGCCGTGCGCATCGTCGATCTCCGCTACCACTTGGTCTACCCGACGCCGCCGGAGACGGGGCAGCCGGACCGCTACATCGCAGGGAAGAACCTGCTGTTCGTGCGTCTGGAGACGGAGGACGGGCTGCACGGCTGGGGCGAGTGCTACACGCAGTCGGACCGGGATGCGCAGATTGCGGCGCATCTGGACGCGCTGAAGCGGTACGTGCTGGCGTGGGACGCGACCAAGATCAAGCCGTTCACGGAGGCGGTGGCGAACGATTTCGGCAACCGCCGCGGGGCGATGGACCTGTACAGCGCGGTGAGCGGAATCGAGCAGGCGCTCTGGGACCTGGCCGGCAAGCGGGCGGGGATGCCGGTGCACCAGCTGCTGGGCGGCGCCGTGCGGGAGCGCTGCCGCGTCTACGCCAACGGCTGGGCGCGGATGGACTCGCTCGAAGAGCTGCAGCGGCGCGCCGCGGAGATGGTCGAGCGGGGCTTCACGGCGATGAAATTCGATCCGGTGCCGGGGCTGTGGCGCAGCTACATCTCGCGGGAGCAGATCGCGACGGCGGTCGACCGTGTGCGGGCCGTGCGCGAAGCGGTCGGCCCGGATGTGGACGTGCTGCTGGAAATCCACCGCCGCCTCTCGCCCTCGAACGCGATCCGACTGGCGCGGGAAGTCGAGCGGTATGAGCCGTTCTGGTTCGAGGAGCCGGTCTGGGCCGAGAACATCCCCGCGCTGGCGCTGGCGACGCGAGAGATCTCGATTCCGACGGTGACCGGCGAGGAGCTGTACACCAAGCACGAATTCCGCGACGCCTTCGAGCAGCGCGCGGCCGAGATCATCAACCCCGACGTGGCCAACACGGGCGGGATCAAGGAGCTGACCGAGATCGCCGCAATGGCGGAGCCCTACTTCATCGCGGTCGCCCCGCACAACTACAACAGCACGACGGTGGCGCTCGCCAGCACGCTGCAAGCCGCAGCGACGATGCCCAACTTCCTGATCACCGAGTACTTCGTCAACTTCGAGCGCTGGGCCCAAGAAGCCGCAACCCCCGCACTGGAAGTGGAGGAAAGCCACATCGCAGTCCCCACGACCCCCGGCCTGGGCATCGACTTGGACGAGGACGTCCTGCGATCAAGCCCCGCACGAGAGTTCCCGCTGCGGACGATCGGGGAATAGATCTGGCTATCGCGTCCTCGGCGGACATCAACGATTAACTGCCATGTGCTTGCGGCTGGTGCGGCCGATCTCATCTGCACGAGGATTTGGACGCAACTGCTTCCGGCTGCAGATTTTGAGTGCCGCAGAGGCGTCCTTTACCGCCTCTCAGTTGTTTGCCGCGTTGCGATGAGCTGATGATCGGCAGCTTGGCAGATGATGATTTGATCGGGAGTTCGGATTTGCGCTCGAACATCGTCCAAGGCGCGAGGATGGTTCGGATCGATCACGCGGGGGTAGAAGCGGATATTGGCAAACAGGTGCTGCAGCGCCGGAAAATCGCCTGCCGCCGTATCCCGGACGATCTGATCGTCAACGTCCCATGGTCGGTGGATCATCAGGTCGCGCATCCGGATCAGGTTGGACCACGAGAGTTGATCGGGCGGGGCCTGCATGGGAATCTCCATGAGAAGCGGGTACAGCTGACCGCGCGAAACCGAATCGACGGACTTGACCATCTCGAGCGTTTGCGTCACCCGGAGCGTGAGCGCTAGAGCGGCGTTCTCCTGCGCGGCCGGGAGATTCAGACCAGCGCGCGAGGATGCCGGGTGCCGCGCCGCAAAACGAAAGGAGTCGCTTGCACTGGAGCCGCAGCCGTTCGAGATCGATGGGAGGAAGGTGCCGCTGGCCGGCGGCATCCGTCATCAGCGAGCGGGCTCGGCCCGGCCCGCGGAACACTCGAGCCAGTCGGCCAAGCGGTCGTGGAACTCGTCCGCGAGTTCCGCTTGGGCGCGGTCCAGCAGGCTCTCCAGCTCCGAGTCGATGAACTCGCGCGGCGCACGCACGAACACCCCGACGGTGAGCAGCGGGTCGAGCCGTAATTCGACGCTGAAGTGGCCGGTAGCGCCCGGTCGGCCGATGGCGTCCTGGACCGCGCAGGCGACGCGGTGCTGATTCTCGGAGATCGTTTCGTCGGCGCTGGGAATGTCGGCGGACGGCCCATGATCGGTTGAGGAAGACATGTCGCCAGCTCTCCTCGTCGCCCCGCCGATGGTCGTTTCGCCTCGGTGCTTGCTACCGCACCGGTTCGCCAGCACGGTGAATTGGCTCTAGTCTACCGCCGATGATGTACGACGTGATCGTGGTTGGGGCTGGGTCGGGCGGGGCCGTGGTGGCGGCTCGGTTGTCGGAGGATTCGCGGTGTTCGGTGCTGTTGATCGAGGCGGGGCCGGATTATTCGTCGGTGGAGGAGATGCCGCGGGATTTGCTGAAGCCTTGGGTGTCTTGGCGGGACCATGATTGGGGGTTCACGGCTGACGCGCGGGCGGGGCGGGAGATGCGGCTGCACCGGGGCAAGGTGACGGGCGGGTCGTCGGCGGTGAACGGGACGATTGCGCTGCGCGGGGTGCCGCAGGATTTCGAGGCCTGGACGGATGTGGGCGCGGAAGGCTGGGGGTTCGAGGACGTGCTGCCGTTTTACCGGCGGCTGGAGACGGATCCGGAGGGCGGGGATTTCCATGGATCGTCGGGGCCGGTGCCGATTGAGCATCCGGCGAAGGACGAGTGGCAGCCGCTGCAGCGGGCGTTCTACGACGCGTGCATCGGGCAAGGGTTCGCGGAGGTGCGGGATCACAATCTGCCGGATGCGACGGGCGTGGGCGCGTGGCCGCGCAACCGGGCGGACGGGAACCGGGTATCGACGAACATCGCGTATCTGCTGGGCATCCGCGATCGTCCGAATTTGACGGTGCGGGCGGAGACTTTGGCGGATCGCCTGATCGTGGAGGACGGTGCGGCGCGGGGCGTGGTGCTGTCGGGCGGCGAAGAAGTGCGGGCGGGGCGCGTGGTGCTGGCGGCGGGAGCGCTGGTGACGCCGGCGATCCTGCTGCGGTCGGGGATCGGGCCGACGGAGAAGCTTGCGCCGTTCGGGATCGAGCCGGTGCACGTGCTGCCGGGCGTGGGCGAGAATTTGATCGACCATTTCGGTACGGGCGTGCAGGCGTTCCCGACTGCCGACGTGATCCACGATCCGTCGGTGGTGACGGAAGTGGGCGTTCGCTACACGGCGCCGGGGTCGGATCAATTCAATGACATGCAGCTGGCGATGTCGACGATTTGGGATGCGGATCAGGTGCGGGGGCTGACGGATGCGCCGGGGCGGATGTATCCGTTGTTCGGGGTGGGGGCGATTTTGCAGCGCCCGAATTCGCGGGGGACGCTGGGGCTGCGGGGCGTTGATCCGGCGCAGCAGCCGGAGTTGACGATGCGCTACGCGGAGGATGGGGAGGACCTGCGGCGGCTGATCGACGGGGCGAGGCTGTGCTGGGAGGTGATGCATTCGGCGGAGATCGCGCCGTTCGCCGAGCGGATCGTCGCGCCGGCGGCGGAGGTGATCGAGTCGGACGCGCTGCTGGCGGATTTCATCCGGCGGACGACGAGCACGACTTGGCACGTCTGCGGGACGGCGCGGATGGGGCGGGCGGACGACCCGCTGGCGGTGACCGATTCGCGCTGCAACGTGATCGGGCTGGACGGGTTGTCGGTTGCGGATGCGTCGGTGATGCCGGACATCGTCTCGTGCAACACGAATTTGACGTCGATCATGATCGGCGAGCGGGTGGCGGAATTCTTGCGGGAGTAGCAGATCGGCTCAAGGGCTTACAGATCGAGGCGGCGGAGCCCCACGGCGCGATCCCAGTAGACGATTGAAGCGGGGCGCGTGGATGACGTTGCTGCTGCGGCATCGCTAGCGGAAGGCGTGGCGTCTTGCGGCGCGGGGAGGATGCGTACGGACGCGGCAAGTCCGTTGAGGACGGGGAAGTCATCGCGGACGGTTTCCTGCACGATGGTTTCGTCGATCGTCCACCACTGGTGGATCATGAGGTTGCGCATGGCGATGAGGTTGCTCCAACAGAGCGTGTCGGGCGATCCGCTGGGGGGTATCTCGGGGAGCAGGCGGAACAATTCGGGACCGCCGGTGTCCTGCAGGGCCCGGACGGTTTCCAAAGCGATGAGCGTGCGGAACCAGAGAGCATCACGCGCAATGTCAGCCGGAACGCGGACTTGACCGAGGCGGGCGGCCGTCTCCAGCGCAATTGCGCCGGCAACGGCTTGGCCGAACCGCCCCCAGTGCGCAGCGATGGTCGCCATGTCGGGCTCGATGCCGGGAGCATCGCTTGGCATCGTGCGGGCATCCGATTCAGGTGGGCCCGTATTCTGCCGGATCCCGCTGGGGACGCCCCGCTCGGTACTGGGTCATTCGGTCGTCGAACTCCCAAGTGATGTACCTGTTGATGCGGTCGAGCATTTCGGAGAGGCCGAGTTCCTCGATCAGTTCTCGGGGGGCGCGGACGAAGACGCCGGCGAGCCCCAAACGGTGCAGGCGCACTTCGACATCCGCGTCCGTGCCGCACATTTGGTTGCCGATGCTGGCGGAAATGGCGTCTGACACAGCGCGGACAGCACGGTCGAGTTGCTCATCGCTGGGGTGTTCGCCGGGGTACAGCCGCTCGTACTCGGCGCGGACGAGATCTTCGGCGTTGGTGATCTTGTAGGTCTCGGACATGGCGGCCTCTTCGGGGTCGGAGATGGCGCAAGGGTACCGCAAGGGACGGGGAGACGACGGGGGTCAGACGGAGCGGCGGCGGACGGGGTCGAGGCGTTCGGAGAGGACGTCGGAGAGGAAATTGAGGCCGATCATGAGGGTGGCGAGGACGACGGCGGTGACGATGACGTAGTGGGGCGCGGGCTGCATGTACTGCTGGGCGAGGCGGAGGAGGGTGCCGAGGGTGGCGTCGGGCAGCTGGATGCCGATGCCGAGGAAGTTGAGCGCGGCCATGGCGAGGACGGAGGCGACGAAGGCGATGGGGAGCTGGACGGCGAATGCGCCGACGGTGTTGACGGCGACGTGGCGGAAGAGGATGCGCGGGCCGGACGCGCCGAGGGTGCGCGCGGCGAGGGCGTAGTCGCGTTCGCGTTCGCGGAGGACGCCGGCGCGCGCGAGGCGGGCGGCGACGGGGATGTTGAAGACGGTGATGGCGGCGGCGAGGGAGAAGAGGCCGGTGCCGAGGATGGTGCTGACGACGATGGCGAGGATGAGGCCGGGGAAGGACATCATGACGTCGATGGCGCGCATGATCAGGGATTCGATCAGGCCGCCGGCCCAGCCGGCGATGTAGCCGATGGAGATGCCGATCGACATGCCGATCATGACGGCGGTGAAGCCGACGAGCAGGGTGCGGCGGGTGCTGACGGCGACGCGCGCGAGCAGGTCGCGGGAGAGTTCGTCGGTGCCGAAGGGGTGTCCCCAGGAGAGGCCGAGGAGTTTTTCGCCGCGTTCGGACCAGTTGGGGTCGGTGGGGTCGAGCAGCGGGAGGATGAAGGCGAAGAAGAAGATCAGGCCGAGCAGGAGGAAGGCGAGCGCGCCGCGGGGTTCGGAGGCGATGCCCTTGAGTTCCTGGATGAAGGCGTAGCCGAAGTAGCGTTTTTCCTCGCCTTCGAGGCGGACTTGCTCGACCGGGGGGGCGCCGGCGGCCATGTCAGGCCTCGGCTCCGCGGCCGACGCGGATTCTGGGGTCGACGGCGACGTAGATGACGTCGATCAGGAGGAAGACGGAGGTGAAGATGGCGACGATGATCATGGTGATGATCTGGATGATGGCGTAGTCGCGGTCGCGGACGGCGACGGCGAGGGCGCGGCCCATGCCGGGCCAAGTGAAGACGGATTCGATGATCAGGGTGCCGCCGAGGATTTCGGCGAAGAAGTAGGCCATGATGGTGAGGACGGGGATGAGGGAGGGGCGGAGCGCGTGGCGGAGGATGACGATGCGTCCGCGCAGGCCTTTGGCGCGGGCGGTGCGGATGTAGTCCTCGGTCAGGGTGTCGAGCATGGATTGGCGGGTGAAGCGGAGGATTTGGGCGGCGACGATGCCGCCGAGGGCGAGGCCGGGCATGGCGAGGTGGGCGAGGGCGTCCCAGAAGTTTTCGGTGACGGGGGTGCGTCCGAAGGATGGGAGCCAGTCGAGCACGACGGCGAAGATGATGAGGTAGAAGAAGCCGGCGATGAAGGAGGGGACGCCGATGTTCCAGCCGGCCCAGAGGGAGCCGAAGTAGTCCCAGAAGCCGCCTTTGTTGATGGCGGCGAGGATGCCGAGGATGAGTCCGAGTCCGAATCCGACGATGGTGGCGAAGAAGGTGAGTTCGATGCTGGCGGGGAAGGCGGAGGCGACGATTTCGTAGACTTCGATGCCTTTGTTGGAGATGCCGAAGTCGCCTTCGAAGATGCCGGCGAGCCAGTTGCCGTACTGCTCGAAGAAGGGCTTGTCGAGCCCCCATTTGCGGCGGAGGTCCTCTTGGCACTCGGTGCCGATGGACATTTCGCCGCAGGCGGCGACGGCGGGGTCGCCGGGGATGAGGCGGACGGCGCCGAAGATGAGGAGGGACGCGACGAAGAGGGTGGGGATCAGCTGGGTGAGCAGGCGCGAGAGGACGTACTGCATCGTTCAGGCCGTTGGTGCGGGCGCTGACGCGAACGCGCCCCGCGCGGCGGGCATCCGCCGCGCGGGGCACATCATCCGGTGCCGCGCGCGGGGCTAGACGCTGACGCTCTCCACGTAGGGCCAGCCCTCGGAGTCGAAGCTGACGCTGACGTTGTTGGTGTTCCAGGAGCCGGCGTACTGGCGGAAGAGGACGTTGCTCCAGGCGACGTCGAGGTATTTCTCGTTGAAGACGCTCCAGTCGCCGTATTCCTCGATGAAGGTGCCGTTCTTGGCGGCTTCGATCATGTCGAGCCACTCGAGTTCGTCGCTGACGCCGGGGCGTTCGCGGAGCGGCACGTAGTCGGCGCTGTTGGGGTCGTTGGTGCCGCCGGGGACCATGGCGTTCATGCGGCCGTCATAGGCATCGGCGAAGAGGACGGTGACGGCGGGGTCGCCCGGCTTCACCCAGTTGCCGAAGCCGATGATCATGTGATCGAAGGTGCCGGTGGTCTGGAGGGTGATCATCTCGGTGTACTCGCGCGGCGTCGAGGCCATCTCGATGTTCATTTGCGAGAGTTCCTGTTCGAGCAGCTGGGCGACGGCGGGGGCGTCGACGCGCTCGGGCAGGATGTCGGCCTTGAGCGTCACGCCGGCGTCGACGAGGCCCGCGGCGTCGAGCAGCTGGCGCGCCCGCTGGGGGTCGAAGACGGGCTTGTCGAGTGCTTCGTCGAAGGCGGGCGAGCCGGGCTGCCAGGGCAGGCGTCCGGCGACGTCGAAGGTGCCGGCGAACTCTTCGGTGATGCGCACCCCGTCGACGAGGAGGAGGACGCCCTGGCGGGCGCGCTTGTCGGTGAAGGGTTCGGAGTCGGCGCGGAAGCGGAGGACGCGCCCGCCAGCGCCGATGTGGATGCGCCCGTAGTGGTCGTCGCTTTCGATCAGGCGCGCTTCGGCTTCGGGGTTGCCGATGGGGACGCCGTAGTGGCTGTGGATGTCGCCGGTTTCGAGCGCGGCGGCCATGGCGAGGTTGTCGGCGAAGATCGAGAATTCGATCTTGTCGACGTTGGCGCGGCCGGCCCAGTAGTCCTCGAAGGCGACGAGGTCGTAGCCGCGGTTGGGGTCGTAGTTCTCGAAGGTGTAGGGGCCGGTTCCGACGAGGACGCCGTCTTCGACTTGTTCGAGGGTTTCACGGTCGGCGATGTTGGTCGACGAGGTGAGCGTGTAGATGTAGCCGGTGGGGCGGGCGAGGTTGAGGCGGAAGGTGGTCGGGTCGGGGGCCTCGGCCGATTCGGTGTTGGCGGACATCAGGTTGAGCGGGCTGCCGCCGCCGCCGACTTCGGGGTTGGTGAGTTCGGTGTAGGTGAAGGCGATGTCGGAGGCGTCGAAATCGCGCCCGCTGTGCCACTTGACGCCTTCGCGGATGGTGAAGATGTAGGTGGTGCCGTCGGGCTGTTCCCAGCTGGTGGCGAGGTCGGGGGAGGGGTCGAAGTTGGGGTCGGTCATGCGCTGCATGTTGCCGATGTCGGGCTTGAGGCCGACGGGGCCGGACCAGCGGGTGAGGCGGTTGAAGAGGCCGCCGTTTTGGTTGATTGCGGTGTTGTTGCCGGCGGTGTTGAGGGGGATGCGGATGAAGTTGGGGGTGGAGGTGTTGCCGCGCTTCCAAACGCCGCCGGTGCCGGCCGCGGTCTGCTGCGCCTGGGGCTGGTCGTCTTGGGCGGCGGCGGGTTGCTCTTGCTGGTCCTGCTGCGCGGCGCTGCTGGCAGCGGCCGGGGCGGCTTGCTGCTGCGCGTCATCGTCGTCGTCATCGCCGCAGCCGACGAGCGCGAGGCCGGCTGCGCCGACGCCGGCGCGGGCCGAGGCGCGGAGCAGGGAGCGGCGGCTGAGCCGCTGTCGTCGGATGCGGGTCCAGTAATTCTTCTCGCTCATCTCGGTCGTTCCTCCTCCTGCGTCAGCGGGTGGTTGGTCGTTCGCGCACGCGAATAGTCGCTCGTGCCGTGAATACTAGCGCAGGGGTGTTTAGGAGCCGTCGCGTTCGGCACGTTCGGCGCGTTTGACGAGGGCGGCGCTGATCGATTGCCCGACGTGGTACTGACAATTCCAGCTGGCCTCCCGCTCGAAATGGTCGTCTTGGCTGATGATCGCGATCGCGTAGGCGGGCGCGCCGGCGGGGTCGAGCCAGAGCGCGGCGCTGTTGAGGTGGAGGCCGTTGTCGGGCTCCTCGAAGAAGAGGCCGGTGCGGACGGCGAGCTGCCAGTCGGGGGGCGGGGAGATCGCGCCCCAGTGCAGGTTTTCGTCGGTGCGGAGCATCAGATCGAGGAGGAGCCGGCGCGCTTGGCCGGAGATTTCGGGCGAGGCGGCGAAGGCGGCGAGCAGGTCGACGAGGTCGGCGGCGTTGGCGGTCGAGAGGCCCCAGGCCCAGGGGTGGACCTGATCGGCGAGGCGCGGGAGGCCGAAGCGGCGGTAGAGCTCGACTTGGCCCGCGGTGCCGCCGATGCGGTCGTAGAGGGCTGTGGCGGCGTCGTTGCTGCCGCGCGAGACGGCGCCGGCGGTTTGTTCGGCTAGTTCAGGGTCGTCGAGCGCGCCTTCCCGTTCCGCTTGGAGGATCGCGGCCAGCGCGAGCGGGGCCTTGGCGACGCTGCGGATCGTGCGCGGGGCGGCCGAGCCGCCGAGCCAGCGCCGACCGGTTCGGAGGTCGAGCACGGCCGCGCCGGCCTCGGTGCCGTTGCAGGCGGAGCGGAGCGCGTCGTCGGCGGAGATCGAAAGGTGCCGCAGGGGGCGGGCGCGGCTCCAGGCCGGGGAGGCCTGATCGCGCCAGTCGGCGAAGTCGTAGGTGCGGACGATCGGGGGCGGCAGCGCCGGTGCTTCGGGTGTTTCTTCGGGTGCTTCAGCGAGCTCTTCGTCGGGGTCGAGCTCGGCTTCTTCGGGATCGGGGGCGAGGGCGAGTTCGTCGTCGGCGGGAGCGGTTTCCGCGGGCGGCTCTTCGGGTTGGCGGATCGGATGTTCGACCAAGTGGTAGCTGATGGGCGGCGGGATGATTTGGCCGGCGGCGGCGAAGAGGAGCGCGGCGGCGAGGGCGGCGAGGACGAGCACGCTGGGGAAGGTAACGGCGGCCGGCGCGAAAGCGGGCGTAGCAATCGGGGCTGCGCTTGCGGCGGCGAATTGTTAGCCTCGTGCGAATGAATGTCAGTCCGCGGCGCAAGTGGCTGATCTTGGCGGTGCTGGCGGGCGCGCAGCTGCTGGTGCAGCTGGACGCGACGATCATCAATACGGCGCTGCCGGTGATCAAGCAGCATTTCACGCTGACCGAATCGGAATCGCTCTGGGTGGCCGACGCCTACTTGGTCGTGTTCGGCGGGCTGCTGCTGCTGGGCGGCGCGCTGGGCGACCGCTTCGGGCGGCGGCGGACGCTGGCGATCGGGATGTTCCTGTTCACGGCCGCGTCGATCGGGGTGGCCTTTTCGACGAACGCCTACGAAATAATCGCGGGGCGGTCGCTGCAAGGGCTGGGCGGGGCGCTGGTGATTCCGCAGACGCTGTCGATTTTGACGGTGGTGTTCCCGCGCGAGGAGCGGGCGAAGGCGTTCGGGGTCTGGGCGGCATCGCTGGGCGCGGGGATGGCGATCGGGCCGTTCCTGGGCGGGGCGCTGGTCGACAACATCGGCTGGGCGGCGGTGTTCTGGGTGCCGGCGCCGGTGGCGGCGCTGGCGCTGGCGGGGGCGTTCGTGGTGCCGGAGTCGCGCTCGCAGCAGCACACGAGCCTGGACGTTCCGGGCGCGGTGTTCGGGACGACGGCGATGATGGCGCTGGTGATCGCGATCATCGAGGGGCCGAACCAGGGCTGGGGGACGCCGCTGATCATCGGCTCGCTGCTGGTCGCGGCGGTGACGGGCGTCGCGTTCGTGTTCGCGGAGCGGCGATCGGCGCAGCCGCTGGTGCCGTTCGAGTTCTTCAAGCAGCGGGACTTCACGGGCGCGACGATCGGGATGTTCTTCATCATGTTCGCGCTGATGGGGGTGATGTTCTATCTGCCGCAGTTCTTCCAGCTGGTGCAGGGGCACAGCGCGTTCATGTCGGGGCTGTACACGATGCCGCTGGCGCTGGGGATGACCTTCCTGGCGCCGATTTGGGCGAAGCTGCTGCCGAAGCTGGGGCCGCGCTTCATGCTGACCTGGGCGCCGGCGGTGCACGGCGGCGGGGCGCTACTGATCCTCAGCTTCCTGACGCCGGACGTGGGCTACTGGCTGCCGTTGATCGGGCTGATCTGGCTGGGGATCGGCGGGTCGATGCACATGCCGGCGACGACGGACACGACGATGGCGGCGGTGCCGGTGGATTTGGCGGGCAAGGCGTCGGCGGTGAGCAACGCGGGTCGGCAGCTGGGCGGGACGCTGGCGATCGCGATTTTGGGCAGCTTCGCGGCGGCGCGGTACGCATCGGGCGTGCAGAGCGGGCTGGAAGGGACGGGGATCGAGCAGGGGCTGATCGACGAGATCGCGGGCGGGATCGGGGCGGCGGGGCAGATGCTGCAGACGCTGGACGCGCAGGCGGCGGTGGCGGCGCGCGAGGTGGTGAGTTCGGCGTTCGTCGACTCGATTTCGCAGACGCTGCGGTTCGGGATCATCTTCGCGGTGCTCTCGGGGCTGGCCGGGTTCGTGCTGATTCCCAACCGCCAGCGGGCGGCGCAGATGGGGCAGCAGGTCGGCCAGGCGGTCGCCGCCGCACCGGCGCGTGCGGTTGCCGTGGCGTCGGCCGCGCCGGAGCAGGCGAGGCTGCTGGTGACGGCGGTGTTCGCGACGGCGCTGGCGCGCGCGCAGAAGACCGCGCCGTAGCGGCGACGGCTCTGCGTTAGCCTGAGCCGAGAAGTGACTGCCCTCGTTTCGGAGCCCCCGCAGTCCGCCGCCTACCGCGGCTTGCGCGTCGCCGACCTGTCGCGGCGCTTGGGCGGCGCCTACGCGGCGCGGCTGTTCGGCGATCACGGCGCGGACGTGGCGCTGATCGAGCCCGAGTCGGGGCATCCGCTGCGGCGGGAGTCGGCCGGGCTGCACGCCTACGCGAACTGGAACAAGAGGTCGGTCGCGGCGAAAGGGGCACGGGAGCTGATCGCCTCGGCGGACGTGGTGGTGACGACCGATTCGCCGCTGGATGCGGAGCTCGGCGGGCTGCTGCGGAGCGACGCGGTGCATCTGTCGGTGACGCCGCACGGCTTGGCGGGGCCGCTGGCGGCGGTTCCGGCGAACGATCTGACGGTCAACGCGCGCAGCGGCTGGGCCTGGTGCAACGGCTACGCGGAGGAGCCGCCGCTGGCGCTGCCTTCGGGGCAGGCGGGCTACATGGGCGGGCTGGCCGGGTTCATCGCCGCGGCTGCGGCGCTGCGGCGGCGCGACACGGGGGCGCGGCCGGAGCTGGTGGACGTGCGCGAGCTGGAGGCGCTGGCGCTGACCTGCCATCCGTGGGCGATCTCCGATATTTACCAGGGGACGGGCCGATCGCGCGGGCCGGCGGGCGGGCGGATGCGGGGCGAGCCGGGGCCGCTCTACGACGCGGCGGACGGGAAGATGAATTTCGGCTTCGGCGACTGGCACCACTGGCCGCAGGCGATGGAGCTGTTCAACCTGCCGGAGCAGGGTGCGCGCGAGGACTTGCAGGGGCGGGACGGGCGCTACGGGCGCGATCTGTCGGCGGTGCAGGCGGGGGTGGCGCGGGAGCTGGCGGCGATGGAGCGCTGGCCGCTGTTCCACAAGCTGATGGAGCTGCGCTGCATCGCCGGCTGCATGCAGGACGCGCGGCAGCTGCTGGAGAACGAGCAGCTGGCCGCGAGGCGCTACTTCGTTTCGGCCGGGATCGGGGACGGGACGGCTCGCGCGCCGGGCGATGCGGCGCCGTTGTCGCCGGCTTCGTGGTCGCTGCGGCGCTCCGCTCCGGCGGCGGTCGGCGGCGACCGCGCCGAGTGGGAGTCGGACGAGCAGCCGGCGCGCCCGCGGGCGGAGGCGGATGCGCCGCTCTCCGGGGTGCGGGTGCTGACCTTCACGCAGGCCTGGTCGGGGACGTTCTGCACGGAACTGCTGGCGCTGCTGGGGGCGGAGGTGGTGCAGATCGAGGCGCTGCACCGGGTCGACATCTGGCGCAACGTGCGGCAGCGGGTGCCGCTCGCGATCACGGACGAATCGAAGGTGCAGCACGCGCAGAACACGCAGGGGCTGTTCAACGCGGTGAACCTGAACAAGAAGGGGATCACGCTGGACCTGCGCGAGGCGGAGGGGCAGGAACTGTTCTGGCGGATGGCGCCGGCGTTCGACGTGGTGGTCGAGAATTTCCGCCCCGGCGTGCTGGCGTCCTGGGGGATCACGCTGGAGACGCTGGCGGAGCGGCGGCCGGACGTGATCCTCGCGACGATTTCGGGCTACGGGCACGACGGGCCGTACCGGACCTATCCGGCGAACGGGGCGACGACGGAGCCGATGTCGGGGTTGTCGTCGATGCACGGCTACGCCGGCGACGCTGGGATGAACACGGCGGGTCTGTACCCGGATCCGGTCTCGGGCTACACGGCGGCGGCGGCGATCATCGCGGCGCTGCACCGGCGCGAGCGGGCGGGCGGCCCGCAGCGGCTGGACGCGGCGATGATCGAGGCCACATCGGCCGTGATCGGGCACCGCATCCTGGAGTCGGACGCGAGCGGCGAAGTGGCGCGGCCGCAGGGGAACCGCGACGACCGGCGCGCGCCGCAGGGAATCTTCAAGTGCGCGGGCGCGGACGAGTGGATCGCGCTGGGCGTCGAGAGCGATGAGCAGTGGCAGGGGCTGTGCGGACTGATCGGGACGGATGCGGCGCGGGAGGCGGCTGCGTGGAGCGACCGCAAGGCGCGGGAGGAAGAGGTCGAAGCGATCGTCGGCGAATGGGCGGGCGGCGCATCGGCGGCCGAGGCGGAACGGGCGTTGCTGGAGCTCGGCATTCCGGCGGCGCGGGTCGCGGACATCTACCGGATGTACGCCGAGCCGGACGCGGATCTGCTGGAAACGGGATTCATCGAGCAGGTGGATCACGCGGAAGTGGGGCCGAGCTGGCTGGCCGGCGCGCCGTGGCGCTTCAGCGGCGGCGGGATGCCCGAGCTGGCGGCGTCGCCGCGCGTGGGCGAGCACTCGCGCGAGGTGCTGGCGGCCGAGCTCGGGCTGGGCGAGGCGGAACTGGACGATTTGGTCGAGCGCGGAATCACGGGGACGCTGGACGACGCGCGGCGGCTGGGCTTGCCGCCGCCATCGCTGCAATCCGCATCCGACAAACAGGAAGCCGCGGCGCGCGGGCGCTGACGGCTGCACGGCGGAGGAACGAGCATGTCGATTGACGGGCTGATGATCGCGAACCGCGGCGAAATTGCGGTGCGGATCGCGCGGGCGGCGGCGGACTTGGGCATCCGCTCGGTGGCGGTCGCGCCGGAGGACGACGCGAAGAGCCTGCACCTGCGGGTGGCGGACGAGCAGGCGGCGCTGCCGGGGCGCGGCGTGGCGGCGTACCTCGACATCGCGGCGCTGATCGCGGCGGCGCGGGAGGCGGGCTGCGACGCGGTGCATCCGGGCTACGGCTTCCTGGCCGAGAGCGCGGCGTTCGCGCGGGCCTGCGGCGAGGCGGGGATCGCGTTCGTGGGGCCGACGCCGCACCTGCTGGACCTGTTCGGCGACAAGGTGCGCGCGCGCGAGGCGGCGGCCGAGGCGGGCGTGCCTGTGCTGGCCGGCAGCTCCGAGCCGGCGACGCTGGAGCAGGCGCGGGAGTTCTTCGCGGCGCTGCCGGCGGACGGGGCGCTGATGATCAAGGCGGTGGCCGGCGGCGGCGGGCGCGGGACCCGGATCGTGCGCGAGGCGGAGGAGCTGGAATCGGCCTGGGAGCGCTGCGCCTCCGAGGCGCGGACGGCGTTTGGGAACGACGCGCTCTATCTGGAGCAGTTCGCGGCCAACGCGCGGCACATCGAGGTGCAGGTGCTCGGCGATCAGCACGGCGCGGTGACGCACCTGCGCGAACGCGAGTGCAGCATCCAGCGCCGCCACCAGAAGATCATCGAGATCGCGCCGGCGCCGCACTTGGACGAGCAACTGCGCGGGCGGATCCTGGATGCGGCGCTGCGGCTGGCGCGGGACGTCGGCTACTCGTCACTGGGCACGATCGAGTTCTTGGTCGATGCCGGAGCGGACGAGTTCTGGTTCTTGGAGGCGAACGCGCGGCTCCAAGTCGAGCACACCGTGACCGAACAGGTGACGGGGGTCGACTTGGTGCAGACGCAGCTGCGGATCGCGCAGGGCGAAACGCTGGACGAGCTGGGGCTGGCCGACGCGGCGGACGCGCGCAACGGGCTGAGCCCGCGGGGGTACGCGGTGCAGACGCGGGTGCACACGGAGACGCTGGCGGCGGATGGGAGCGTGCGGCCGACGGGCGGAGTGCTGACGGCGTACGAGCAGCCGAGCGGGCCGGGCGTGCGCACGGACGGCTTCGGCTACGTCGGCTACGAGACCAATCCGTCCTACGACCCGCTGCTGGCGAAGGTGATCGCGCACTCGCCCTCGGCCAAGTTCGACGACGCGCTGACGCGGGCCTCGCGGGCGCTGAGCGAGTTCCGGATCGAGGGCTTGCAGACCAACATCCCGTTCCTGCAGAACGTGCTGGCGCACCCCGACGTGGCCGGCGGCGGCGTCCACACGCGCTGGCTGGACGAGAACATCCCGGCCCTGGTGGAGAACGGCGCGGCGCCGCGGGCGCGGTTCGTTTCGGCGGAGGCGGAGGCCGCGGAGGCGGATCGCGGGCTGGCCGGCGCGCAGGTGGACAGCAACGACCCGCTGGCGCTGTTCGCGCACGACCAGGCCGTGAAGGAGCGGCAGTCGGCAGTCGTGGAAGAGGAGAAGCCCGATTTGGCCGGGCCGGACGGCTCGGTCGGGCTGCCGGCGCCGATTCAGGGGACGATCGTGGCGGTGCTGGTCGAGGAGGGCGACGAGGTGCTGGAGGGCCAGGATCTGGTCGTGCTCGAGGCGATGAAGATGGAGCACGTGATCCACGCCGATCGCGACGGCGTGGTCGTGCGGGTGGGCTGCGAAGTGGGCGACGTGATGCGCGAGGGCTTCCCGCTCGTGTTCGTGAAGGAGGCCGAAGTTTCGGTCGAGGCAGGCGGCGCGGCGGAGGCGCTCGATCTCGATTTCATTCGCGGCGACCTGGCCGAGCTGAACGAGCGGCGGGCCTACACCTACGACGAGAACCGTCCCGACGCGGTGATGCGGCGGCGGCGCACGGAGCAGCGGACGGCGCGGGAGAACATCTACGACATCGTCGACGACGGGACGTTCAAGGAGTTCGGGCCGCTGGTGCTGGCGGCGCAGCGGATGCGGCGCTCGGAGCAATGGCTGCGGGAGCGGACGCCGGCGGACGGGCTGATCGCGGGGATCGGGACGGTCAACGGCGACCTGTTCCCGGACGAGCAAGCGCGCTGCATCGCGATCTCGTACGACTACACGGTGTTCGCGGGGACGCAGGGGCGGAAGAACCACTACAAGCAGGACCGGATGTTCGAGCTGGCGCATCGCTACATGCTGCCGGTGCTGTTCTTCACCGAGGGCGGCGGCGGGCGGCCGGGCGATACGGACGGCGGGGCCGGGGTGGGGATGGATACGTATACGTTCACGCAGTGGTCGAAGCTGTCGGGGCTGGTGCCGACGGTCGGGATCACCTCCGGGCGCTGCTTCGCGGGGAATACGGCGCTGCTGGCCTGCTGCGACGTGATCATCGCGACGCGGGACTCGACGGTGGCGATGGGCGGGCCGGCGATGATCGAGGGCGGCGGGCTGGGCATCTACACGCCGGAGGAGGTCGGGCCGATCTCGTTCCAGGTGCCGAACGGCGTGATCGATATCCTGGTCGAGGACGAGGCCGAGGCGGTGCAGGTGGGCAAGCAGTACGTCTCGTATTTCCAGGGCGCGGTGCAGGATTGGGAGGCGCCGGACCAGCGCAAGATGCGGCACATCATCCCCGAAAACCGGGTGCGGATGTACGACGTGCGCGAGATCATCCACACCTTGGCGGACGTGGATTCGGTGCTGGAGATCCGGCCGGAGTTCGGGATCGGGATCATCACCTGCCTGATCCGGGTCGAGGGCAAGCCGATGGGGCTGATCGCGAACAACCCGCATCATCTGGCGGGGGCGATCGACTCGGACGGGGCGGACAAAGGCGCGCGCTTCCTGCAGCTGTGCGACGCGTTCGACCTGCCGGTGATCTCGCTGATGGACTGTCCGGGCATGATGGTCGGGCCGGACGTGGAGCGGACGGCGCTGGTGCGGCACTGCGCGCGGATGTTCAACACGGGCGCGAACCTGTCGGTGCCGATGTTCGGAGTGGTGATCCGCAAGGGCTACGGGCTGGGCGTGCAGGCGATGTGCGGCGCGAGCTCGCTGGTGCCGTTCTTCACGGTCGCCTGGCCGACGGCGGAGTTCGCGGGGATGAACATCGAGGGTTCGGTCAAGCTGGGCTACCGCAACGACCTGGCCGCGATCGAGGACCCGCAGGAGCGGCTGGAGAAGTACGAGTCGATGGTGGCCACGGCGTACGACCGGGCCAAGGCGGTGAACGCGGCGACGAACTTCGGGATCGACGACGTGATCGATCCGGCGGATACGCGGAGCTGGATCGCGGCGGGGCTGCGGAGCCTGCCGCCGACGCCGCCGCGGACGAAGAAAAAGCGGCCCTACATCGACACCTGGTAGCGGACGGACGAGGGCCGATGCGCGTCTAGAATTATGGCGAGGGAGGCGGCATGAGCATCACGCCAGTGGACGAGGGGCACGCGATCAGCGAGTGGCTGGACGCCAACGGGGGCTTGCAGCCGATCTACGCGGGCGTTTCCTCGGCGGCCGACCAGCTCGGGGTGAACGGGCTGGCGGAGCGCTGGCAGTCGGCGCGCCGGCAGGTCGACCGCGATGCGTTCACGTTCTACCTCGACCCGCGCGAGTACCGGTCCACGCCGATTGACTTGATCCCGCGGATCGTGCCGGGCGAGCAGTGGGACGTCATCGCGGCCGGCGTGGGCCAGCGGCTGCGGGCGATCAACCGCTTCCTCTCGGAGGTCTACACGAGCGGCGAGCAGGACATCGTGCCGCCGGACGTCGTCTTCTCGTCGGATTACTTCTTTCCCGAGGTGCAGGGGTTCCGCCCGCCCAAGGACGTGTTCGTGCACATCTACGGGATCGATCTGGTGCACATGGGCGACGGGCGCTACGTGGTGCTGGAGGACAACCTGCGGATCCCGTCGGGGATCACCTACCAGATGAAGACGGTGGAGCTGTGCGCGGCGCAGGTGCCGGAGTTCGGCGCGGGCTACAGCATCCGCCCGTTCGACATCCGGCAGACGTACCTGGATTTGTTCGCGTCGCTTTCGGACAAGCCGTCGCCGGTGGCGGTGATCCTGACCGACGGCAAGTTCGGCGCGGCCTTCTTCGAGCACCGCTACCTCTCGGAGCTGCTGGGGGTGCCGTTGGTCGAGGGTTCGGATCTGTACGTGGGCCATAACGGGCGCGTGCATGCACGGACGGTGGACGGCGATGTCGAGGTGGACGTGATCTACCGGCGGGTGCAGGATTTGGAGATCTTCGTGCCCGGGGTGCGCGACGCGTACCTGGACGGGCGGGTGACGCTGGTCAACGGAATCGGGACGGGGGTGGGGGACGACAAGCTGGTGTTCCTCTGGGTGCCGCAGATGATCGAGCAGTACTTGGGCGAGGAGGCGATCCTCGAGCAGGCGAAGTCGTACAACCTGCTGGACGCGGAGGAGCGGCAGCTGGCGAACTCGCGGCTGGGCGAGCTGGTGATCAAGTCGCGGCGCGGCTACGGCGGGATCGGCGTCTACGTGATGCCGGACCTGGGCGACGAGAGCCACGCGAAGGTGCGCTCGCTGATCCTGGGCAAGCCGGAGGAGTTCATCGCGCAGGAGACGCTGGACTTCTCGAGCCACATGGTGTTCGACGAAGAGACGGGGCAGCTGGACCCGCGCTACATCGACCTGCGCGTGTTCGCGGTGCAGGACGGGGACGGGAAGGTGACCGTGTTCCCGGGCGGGCTGACGCGGGTGGCGCGGCCGGGCGTGCGGATCACGAACAACTCGTCGGGCGGACTATGCAAGCCGACGTGGGTCACGGACTAGACGAGGGCGCGGTCCTCGCGTCGTACCTGTACGCGTCGCGCTACGAGTACAGCGCGGACGTGGTGCAGAACGACAACCAGCTGCGGGTGCAGCCGCTGGCGGGGATCGGGCAGACGCCGCTGGGCGACGTGGTGTGGACGATTCCGCCGTCGAAGCAGATCGCGTACCAGGATCGGTTCGGGAACCGGGTGCTGCGGGCGCGGGTGCTGGAGCACCACACGCAGCTGGTGGTCTGCTCGGCCGGCACGGTGGCGCTTTCGAGCCGGGCGCCGGAGGCGGAGGAAGTCGGGCTGGACGCGGCGCGCGGGCTGGCCGAGGCGCTGGAGTACACCTCGCAGTCGTCGCTGGTGGACCCGGCGGACGCGGCGGCGCTGGCGGGGGAGATCGCGGGGGGCGCGGTTACGCTGATGTCGACCGTGCGCGCCGTCACCGAGTGGGTGACGGAGAACATTACGTACCTGCGGGGGACGACGGACGTGACGACGACGGCGGCGGAGGTGCTGGAAGCGGGGGAGGGGGTCTGCCAGGACAAGGCGCACTTGGCGCTGGCGCTGCTGCGGGCGCTGGGCGCGCCTTGCCGTTACGTGTCCGGGCTGCTGGCGGGGGAGGTGGGGGAGTCGCATGCCTGGATCGAATTCCTGCACCCGGAGGCGGGCTGGCTGCCGGCGGACCCGACGCGCGGCGAGGTGCTGCCGCCGGCGAGCGACTACGTGAAGCTGGGCGTGGGCCGGGATTACGCGGACGTGGCGCCGGTCAGCGGGTCGTTCATTTCGAAGGGCGCGACGACGGAGCACGCGGCGATCGCGTCGGTGAGGCGCGGGTACCACATGTTTTCGAGGGCGGACGCGTTCGCCCTGCTGGACGACGCGTACGTCGTATCGAACTGAGGGAGGCCAGGATGACCACGAGCGGGACGACGACGGAAGCGGCCGTGGCGCCGGCGGATCCGCGGGCGCACGAGCTGGGCGCAGATCGCTGGCTGACGGACGCGCGGGTGTACAACCTGCTCTGGCTGGGGCGCTGGATCGAGCGCGCCTACGACTTGGCGCGGGATTTGCTGTGGACGGTGCAGCACGATCCGGAGGGCAAGTTGGGGCGGGACGTGGACCTGCTGCTGCAGATCGCCGCGGAAGTGCGGGGGGTGACGGTCGGGGAAGGGGAGCAGCCGTTGCAGGTGCTGCTGACGGGGGACACGAAGGCGTCGGTGCGGGCATGCTTGGAGGCGGCGCGGTACAACGCGACGTTCGTGGCGCCGATCGAGTTGATCCAGCAGGTGGCGAGCGCGATCGAGGTGTTCACGGAGGCGGACGCGCCGGAGACGACGGCGGACTCGATCGAGCTGCTGCAAGCGCTGCTGGAACGGCTGGACGAGCTGCACAACACGGTGGAACACGCATGGTTCCACTCGGAGCCGCTTTCGGAGGAAGAGGTCTACCGCCGGTTCGTGCAGCAGCAGTAGCAGGCCCAGGCAGGGCCGCGAAGAGGAAGGGGCAGGACGAGCGAGGGGATGGAATCTGAAGGCGAATGGTGGCGACCCCGAGCGGATTCGAACCGCCGGTCTCCACCTTGACAGGGTGGCGTGTTAGGCCGCTACACCACGGGGCCGTGCCCCCAAATTACGCAGGATGCGCACGTTGGTCAAATCGGGCGCGGCGGAGTCGGTGCCGCGAACGTGTCGTAGAGTGCATTGCATAACGGGAACGGGCAACGGAGACGACGATGGCGCGCAACAGGGGCAACCGCGGCGGTCGGGCGAATCAGGGCCGCGGAGCCGGCAACCGGCCCGGTCGGCCGGGCACCGGCCGCGTCCGCGGCGGCGGGCCGGAGCTTCCCGTCGCGCAGCCCGGCGCGGCGGGCGCGCCCTTCGGCGCATCGACGAGCGGCAGCGTCGGCCCGCGCCGGCTGGGTCCCGCATCGGCCTCGCAGGGCGGACCGCGCGGCGGCGGGCCGGGCGAGCGGCACGACCGGCGCTCGCGGGCGATGGCGGCGATGCACGACTTCCGCTACGTGCCCGGCGACCTCAAGCGGGTCGCGATCACGACGGGCGCGAGCATCGGCTTGGTGGTGGTGCTGTACGCGGTGATCCGCTTGATCTAGCGGCCAGCCGCGGTCAGCCGAGGTCTTCGAGATCGATCAAAGCGAAGGTGAGCTTGCCTTCGGCGGCGCGCTCGCCGTCGACCGTGGCGCGGGCCTTGGCGACGCCGACGGGGCCGCGGAGGCGTTCGAGCTCGACTTCGAGGCGGAGCTGATCGCCGGGCACGACGCGGCGGCGGAAGCGCATCCCGTCGATCCCGGCGAAGAGTCCGAGCTTGCCCTTGTGCGCGTCGGAGCTGAGCGCGGCGACGGAGCCGGCTTGCGCGAGCGCCTCGACGATCAGGACGCCGGGCATGATCGGGCGGTCGGGGAAGTGGCCTTGGAAGAACCACTCGTTGGCGGTGACGTTCTTGATCGCGACCGCGCGGCTGCCCGGCTCGAGCTCGACGACGCGGTCGATCAGGAGGAAGGGGAAGCGGTGCGGGATCAGCGCTTCGATTTGCTCGGTCGTGAGGATGGTTGGTTCGTCGGTCACTGCCGGCTCCGTTCGCGGATCAGTTCAAGGAAGGGTTGCAGCGCTTCGTCGGGCGCGTCGAGCGAGCCCGGTTCGGGTTCGTTCGGGTGCAGGCCGTGGAAATCGGTGCCGGCGCTGGAGAGCAGCCCGTGCTCGGCGGCCGACGCTTCGCTGCGCGCGGTTTCGGCCGCGGAATCGCGGGCGTAGTAGACCTCGAGCGCGTCGACGCCGGCGGCTGCGGCGAGGCTGACGGCGCCGGCGGGGTCGTCGTAGCGATTGGGATGGGCGAGGCTGGCGATGCCGTTGCCGTTGCGAATCCAATCGACGGCCTCGGGCAGCGTCATGATCGCGCGGGGGATGTAGGCGGGGCCACCGTCGCGCAGCCAGCGGTTGAAGGCGTCCTGCACCGAGTCGGCGAGGCCGGCTTCGACCAGCGCGCGGGCGATGTGGGGCCGGCCGACCGATGCGTCGCCGGCGATCTCGAGCACGCGGTTCCATTGCACGGAGAGGCCGAGTTCGGCGAGGCGGGCGACGGTGCGCTCGCCGCGGGTCAAGCGGTCGCGGCGCAGGTGTTCGAGCTCGCCGAGCAGCGGTTCGAAGCCGCCGCCGGGGAAGTAGCCGAGCAGGTGCACTTCGCCGGCCTCCCCCGCGTCGACGCCGAGTTCGACGCCCGCGATGACGGCCGGGGGGCGGGCCGCGGGGATGCCGTCGTCGAGGCAGGAGATCGCGTCGTGGTCGGTGAGCGCGATGCAGGCCGCGCCGTGTTCGGCGGCGCGGCGGATCACCTCGCGCGGGGGATGGACGCCGTCGGAGGCGGTCGTGTGGAGGTGGAAGTCGACGCGCACGGCGGCGGCGCTAGCGGGCGTAGGCCGCCGCTCGCGTTTCGCGGAGCACGGTGACGCGGATCTGGCCGGGGTAGGTCAGGCTCTCCTCGATCTTCTTGGAGATGTCGCGCGAGAGGCGCATCGAGCCGAGGTCGTCGACCTCGTCGGGGTCGACGAGGACGCGGACTTCGCGGCCGGCCTGGATCGCGAAGGCGCTGCCGACGCCCTCGAAGGAGGTGGCGATCTCCTCGAGGCTGCGGAGCCGTTCGATGTAGCGCTCGACGGATTCGCGGCGGGCGCCGGGGCGGCCGCCGGAGATCGCGTCGGCGATCTGGACGATGACGGCCTCGACGGATTCGAGTTCGACCTCGTCGTGGTGGGCCTCGATGCAGTGGGCGATGGATTCGCTCATCTTGAAGCGGCGGGCGAGGTCGGCGCCGATGATCGCGTGGGTGCCCTCGACCTCGTGGTCGATCGCCTTGCCGAGGTCGTGGAGCAGGGAGCCGCGGCGGGCGACTTCGACGTCGGCGTGCATTTCCTCGGCGATCATCGCGCCGATGTGCGCGGTTTCGACGGCGTGGCGGAGCTGGTTCTGGCCGTAGGAGGTGCGGAAGCGGAGGCGGCCGAAGATGTCGAGGATGTCGCGCGGCATGCCGGTGCAGTGGGCCTCGACCGCCGCTTCCTCGCCGGACTCGCGGATGATCCGGTCGACGTCGCGCTGGGCCTTGTCGACGGTTTCCTCGATGCGGGCCGGGTGGATGCGGCCGTCGGCGACGAGGCGGCTGAGCGAGAGGCGCCCGACTTCGCGGCGGACGGGGTCGAAGCCGGAGACGGTGACGACGTCGGGGGTGTCGTCGATGATCAGGTCGCAGCCGATGGCGGCTTCGAGGGCGCGGATGTTGCGGCCCTCGCGGCCGATGATGCGGCCCTTCATCTCGTCGCCGGGTATCTGGACGACGGAGACGGTGGACTCGGTGGTGACGTCGCTGGAGACGCGCTGGATCGCGGTCGAGATGATCTTGCGGGCGCGCTCTTCGGCCTCTTCCTTGGCGCGGGTCTGGGCGACGCGGACCATGCGGTCGGCCTCGTCGCCGATTTCGCGCTCGATCTGGCCGAGCAGCATCTCGCGGGCCTCGTCGCCGGTCAGGCTGGAGACCTCTTCGAGGCGCTGGCGGCGCTCGGCGTTGATGCCGGAGATCGCCTCGTCCAGCTCGGCGGCGCGGTCGCGGAGTTCGCCGTCGCGGTCGCGCAGGGCGGCGTCGCGTTCGGCCAGCGCGCCTTCGCGGACGTCGAGGTCGCGGGCGCGTTCTTCGAGCGCGTCTTCGCGGCGGACCAAGCGGTCTTCGGCCTTCTGCTGCTCGCGTTGGGCGTCGCGCCGGGCCTTGCGGGCGGCGGAGCGGGAGCGTTCGCGTTCCTCTTCGGAGGCGTCTTGGGCGGATCGGCGGAGATCATCCGCCTCCCGCTCGGCTTGGCGGATGATGTCTTCGGCTTCTTGGCGCGCGGCGACGCGGGGGTCCGGGCCGCCGGTGAGGAGCCGCATGAGAGCTCCGAGCATGTGGGCCTCGCAAGGTTCCACGCGACGGCGAGGCGAGTGCTGCCAAGAGCAGCGCGAGCACCTGCGTCGCGGCTATGAGGGTCATCGCCGCCCTCCCGGGCGCGTGGGAATGCTGATCTCATCCTATGGCGTTGCCGTCCGCAGCGCTAGCGGAAGGCTACGGAGCATCCGGCAGGAGCGCCCGGATCAGCGGGCCGCGGAAGCCCATGCGCCGCAATCTGCGCCGCTTCCAGTCGTCGTCACGGCTCGATTTCGCGAGCCAGTCGGCGGCGACCTGCTCGTCGTCTTCGTCGTCGACGGCTTGCTCGATATCGGCGTGCCCGATCCCTTTCGCGCGGAGTTCGGCCCGGATCAGCGATGCCGCCGCGCCGGCGCGCCGGCGCTTTTCGGCGTGGCGGAGGGCGTAGCCGGCTTCGTCGATCCCGCCCTCGTCGGCGAGCGCGTCCAGCGCCGCCTCGATCGCGGGGCGCGGGAGGCGTTCGGCGATCAGGGCGGCGCGGAGGTCGGAGCGGCAGGCCGGGCGCCGCCTGGATTTGCGGCGGGCCAGCTCGGCGGCGATGTCGATCTCGGCGGTTTCGCGCAGCCGCTGGAGGATGTGATCGTCCAGCTCCGCGCCGCGCGAGAGGCGCAGGCGGGCGGCGAAGGCGCGGGTGCAACGGAGCTCCGAGCCGTCGTCGAAGGCGGCCGAGACGACCCCGCGCTTGACCGAGATCGAGTCGATGCGGGGCACCTAGGCGCTCCGGCGGCCCTTCTTGCGCGGCTCCGGCTTTTCGATCCGCTCCGGCGCTTCGTCGCTGTAGTTGACCAAGTCGGCCGGTGCGGGCAGGCTGCGCTGTTCGCGGATGCGCCACTCGATCTCCGAGGCGATCTCGGGATTTTCGCGGAGGAAGCGCTTGGAGCGCTCGCGGCCCTGGCCGAGCCGCATCTCGCCGTAGTTGTAGAAGGCGCCGGTCTTCTTGAGCACGGGCTCGGGCGAGACGCCCTCGGGCGGCTCGACGGGCGAGGGTTCGGCGCCCAGGTCGAGCAGGCAGCCGGGCGCGCTGATGCCGTACTCCTCGTCGGTGAACATCAGGTCGAACTCGGCTACGCGGAAGGGAGGGGCGACCTTGTTCTTGACGATCTTGGCCTTGACGCGGGAGCCGATCACGAGCTGGCCGTCCTTGAGCGTTTCGGCGCGGCGCAGCTCGATGCGGACGGAGGAATAGAACTTGAGCGCGCGTCCGCCGGGCGTGGTTTCAGGGTTGCCGAAGACGATGCCGACTTTTTCGCGCAGCTGGTTGATGAAGATGAGGACGGTCTTGGAGCGGGAGACGACGCCGGTGAGCTTGCGCAGGGCCTGCGACATCAGGCGGGCCTGGAGGCCGACTTGGACGTCGCCCATCTCGCCTTCGATCTCGGCGCGGGGGACGAGCGCGGCGACGGAATCGACGACGACGACGTCGATCGCGTTGCTGCGGACGAGCGCCTCGGCGATCTCGAGGGCCTGCTCGCCGGTGTCGGGCTGGGCGATCAGGAGCGAGCGGGTGTCGATGCCGAGCCGTTCGGCGTAGGAAGGATCGAGCGCGTGCTCGACGTCGACATAAGCGGCCTGGCCGCCGAGCTTCTGGGCCTCGGCGATGACGTGCTGCGCGACGGTCGATTTGCCGGCGGATTCGGGGCCGTAGATCTCGACGATGCGCCCGCGCGGGAGGCCGCCGATGCCGAGCGCGGCGTCGAGCGAGAGCGCGCCGGTGGGGATGCCGGAGATGGAGATGCGGTGGGCCGCGTCGCCGAGCCGCATCAGCGCGCCGCTGCCGAACTGGCGCTCCATGCTGGCGATCAGTTCATCGGCCTGTTCGTCGGTGTTCGCTGCCATGTCGTCAACCTGCGGTTCGAGCGTCACGAGGGTCATGATTGCGGGGCCTTTCTGCACTGCGCGCATCCGCCCCTGCGGCGGAATAGCACGACTGTACAGAACGGGCGTTCCTAATGTCAAGCAGGCAGCAGAACAGCGGGCGGCGGTTCATCCGGCTGCCCGTTCGAGGACGGCGGAGAGCATGAACAGCCCGAAGATGGCGGCCATGGGAGAGAGGTCCATCATCCCGAAGGTGAGCCAGCGGCGCAGGGGCGCGAGCACGGGTTCGGTAGCGGCGAGCAGGACGCGGACGATCGGGTTGTAGGGATCGAGCGGGCGGTTGGTGAACATCGGCACCCAGCTCATCAGCACGCGCAGGAACATGATCAGCATGTAGAGATTGACGAAGCGGGCGACGACGATGAGCGCGATCTCCATCAGGCGCGGCCCAGTTCGAGCGAGCGGGCGTGGGCGGCGTGGACGGCTTCGAGGACTGCGCCGCGCAGCCCGGCTCGCTCCAGTTCGCGCAGGCCGGCGGCGGTGGTGCCGGCCGGCGAGGTGACCTGGTCTTTCAGTTCCGCCAAGTGCTTGTCCGAGGCCTTGGCGTATTCGGCCGCGCCGATCACGGTTTCGAGCGCCATCCGCTTGGCGTCGGCGGGGTTGAGGCCGATCGAGACGGCGGCGTTGGCGAGCGCTTCGAGGAAGAGGAAGACGTAGGCCGGGCCGGAGCCGGAGAGGGCGGTCGCCTTGTCGAGCACGGACTCGTCGGCGGCCTCGATCTGGTCGCCCATGGCGGCGAAGAGCGAGCCGGCGCGGGAACGGTCGGCCGGGGTCGCGTCCTCGGTCGCGGTCCAGACGGTGAAGCCGCGGTTGATCTGGGCCGGCGTGTTGGGCATCGCGCGGATGATCCGCTTGGCGCCGGTGGCGGCGCGCACGGCGGCGATGGGGACGCCGGCCATGATCGAGACGATCAGCTGCTTGGAGAGCGATTTGCCGCGCAGGGTCGGCAGGTCCTGCGGCTTGATCGCGAGGTAGACCAGCTCCTGCTCGTCCGCGGCCTCGATGTTCGAGGCGATGCGGGCGGCGGGGAAGGTCTGCGCGAGGTCGGTGCGGCGGGCCGAGTCGGCCTCGCAGATCAGGAAGTCGGACTGGTCGGCGACTTTGGCGGCGGTGGCGGCCTTGATCAAGGTCGCGCCCATCGCGCCGCCGCCGATCACGGCGATCTTCATGTTGGCGGTCATGCGGGGCGCTCTCCGAAGATGGCTCGTCCGATGCGCACGATGGTCGCGCCTTCCTCAATCGCTACAGCGTAGTCGCTGCTCATGCCCATGCTGAGTTCGCGCAGTCCGAGCCCGTCGCGCAGCTCGCGCAGGCGGCGGAAGACGGGGCGGACGTCTTCGGGATCCGCCGCGATCGGCGCGACCGTCATCAGGCCGGCGACGCCGAGGTTGGGCAGCGCCGAGATGGCGGGAAGGGCATCGGGCAAGTCGCCGGGCGCGAAGCCGGACTTGCTCTGCTCGCCGGCGACGTTGACTTCGAGCAGGATTTCGAGCTCGCGCTCGAGCCGGCGGGAGACGGCTTCGGCGAGGCGGATCGAGTCGATGCTCTGGACGGAGGCGAATGCGCCGGCGTGCCGCGCCTTGTTGCGCTGGAGCGCGCCGATCAAGTGGATGCGGGCGCTGGCGGCCCGGAGGGCTTCGATCTTGGCCAGCCCTTCTTGAACGCGGTTCTCGCCGAAGTGCTCATGGCCGGCGGCGAGCGCCGCTTCAATCGCCTCGACCGGGAAGGTCTTCGAGACGGCGATCAGCGCGACCTCGTCCGGGTCGCGGCCGGCGCGCTCCGCCGCTTCCGAGATCGAGGAGCGGACGGATGCGAGGCGCGTCGGCAAGCCGGTCCAAGCCGAGGTCATCCGACGGGGAGGGTTAGGTCGGCCGGGGGCGCGGCGATGTCGTCGAGGCGGATCACGGAGGACTGGTAGGAGGGGACGTCCTCGCCGCCGCAGATGCCGCAGAGGTTGCAGCCGACCTCGGGCGGGGGGCAGGCGATGGTGGGCTTGAGCCGGTCGTGCTTGCTGATTTCGCGGTCCCAGAAGCGCTGGGTGATGCCGGTTTCGACGGCGGACCAGGGCGTCGTGCCGCCGCCCCAGGGGAGGTCTCCGTCGAGGCCCCACTTGTCGGCGGCGCGCAGCCATTCGCCGGCGGAGTTGGTTTCCATGTCGAGGATCGCGTGGGCCAGGCGGGCGTCGGAGCGGGAGCAGATGTCGTCGATCCGGGCCCAGGTCGGCGCGTCGCCGCGCAGGCGGATGCCGCTGCCGCGGAAGGAGTCCTGCAGGATCTTCTGGCGCGACTTGACGACGGCGGCGTCGGTCTGGGCGAGTTCCTGGTAGGCGGTGGCGGGCTTGGGCACGAGCGGGCCGACGCTCATCACCAGCTCGGTGCCGTGTCCGGCGGCGTCGAGCCGCGCCTTGATCGCGTGGCCGAGATCGGCCATCGCCTGGACGTCGTCGTCGTCTTCGTCGGGCAGGCCGATCATGAAGTAGAGCTTGAGCCGGCGCATCGCGGCGGTGCCGACGCGGTCGGCGGCTTCGAGGATCTGCTCTTCGGAGACCTCTTTGTTGATGCGGAGGCGCATGCGCTCGGAGCCGGCTTCGGGGGCGAGGGTGACGGTGCGGGTGCCGCCGCGGGCGAGCACTTGCAGCAGGCGCGGGTCGAGGTTGTCGACGCGGAGCGAGCTGACCGAGACGCGCGCGCCCATGGCGTCGGCTTCGACGGCGAGGTCGGCGAGTTCGGGATGGTCGGCCACGGCCGCGCCGAGCAGGCCGACGCGTTCGGAGCGGCGGAGGCCGCGGCGCACTTGATCGAGCAGCGATTCGAGCGGGCGGTAGCGGGGCGGGCGGAAGACGTAGCCGGCGATGCAGAAGCGGCAGCCGCGCCCGCAGCCGCGCGCGGCCTCGATCAGCGTCATCTGGTTGAACTCGGTCTCGTCGGTGAGGACGCTGGACATCGCTTCAGTGGTCGCGATGTCGCGCACCCACTGGCGCTCGACGCCGGCGGGCGCGCCGAGCGCGGGGACGAAGACGCCGGGGATGCGGGCGAGCGCGTCGAGCAGATCGGCGCGGCGGCCGTCGGCGTATTCGGCGAGCGCGTCGATCAGCTGGTCGAGGATCGGCTCGGCCTCGCCGATGACGAGGGCGTCGAAGCAATCGGAGAGCGGGAGCGGGTTGGTGATCACGGCCGCGCCGCCGCCGATCACGACCGGATCGCCCTCGCCGCGTTCACGCGAGAGCGGGGGGATGCCGGCCGATTGCAGCGAACGGACGACGTGGTAGTAGTCGATTTCGTAGGTGAGCGTGTAGGCGACGAGCGGGAAATCGGAGAGCGGGCGCTGCGATTCAATTGTTACGGGCGTTCGGGAAGCATCGCCGCCGCGTTCGCGGCCGTCCGGCGGTTCGTAGAAGGCCCGCTCGCATACGATATCCGTACGCGCGTTCAACAATGAGTACAAAGTCTGCAAGCCCAAGTTGGACATGCCCAAGTAGTAGGAGTTGGGATAGACGAGCGCGACGGGGAGGCGGCCGCCCCAGTCCTTGATGATCGCGCCCTGCTCGGAGTGAAGGCGGCGGCGCGCCTCCGCGACGGATGTTCCGAGCGTTCGTTTGGCCATGTGCGGAGTATATGCGCGGGCTACTGCCCGGCGTGTTCCGTGTCGCCCGAGATCAGCTGGAGCGCGTGGGCGAGGACGGGTTCGAGCGCGTCCAGGTGTTCGGTCACCGCCTTTTCGGAACCGGGGAAATTGATGATCAGGGTGCGGCCGGCGATGCCGGCGAGTCCGCGCGAGAGGGCGGCCATGGGCGTGTGGCGGAGTCCGGCGGCGCGGAGCATCTCGGCGATTCCGGGCGCGGGGCGCTCGATCACGCGGGCGGCGGCCTCCGGGGTGTGGTCGCGCGGGCCGAAGCCGGTGCCGCCGGTGGTGATGACCAGGGAGACCCCCATTTCGACCCACTGGCGCAGCTGGGATTCGATCCGATCTGGCTCGTCGGGCAGCAGCGCGCGCTCGGCTATGTCCAGTCCCCAGTCGGTAAGACGCTCGTAAATTCTGGGGCCGGACGAGTCTTCGCGCAGGCCGCGCGAACCGGCGTCGCTGACGGTGAGTACGGCAGCGCTGAATGTCTCGCTCATCTGAAGCCTCGCATACTTGTGCTACGCCTGATCCGTAGAACAAGAATACTAACAGGTAACTCAATTACACGTTATCCACATTTTACACTCGCACGTCCGTCCGTCTCTCGACGTAACGCTTGCGCAATATGGAAGGGATGCCTACTGTATGTCGCGGAATGGGGAGCAATGGGTAGCTGTGGCGGCAGCCCGAAGACCCCAGACCGGAACGGGAAGGTGCCGCGATGCCGAACGCTCGCTTCCGCGGCACCTTCACGCACACGATTGACGAACGGGGGCGGATCGCAGTGCCAGCCCGCTACCGACACCACTTCATGGACGACGGCGGCGTGCTGATCCGCAACCCGTACGCGGACGGGTCGCTGTGGCTGTACCCGGTGGAGGCGTTCGAGGAGATGGCGGAACGGTTCGGGCAGCCGGATGAGCTGAACGAGCCGGCGGTCGAACTGCAGGGCCTGATCTACGCGGAGTCCTACGACGTGCAGCTCGACCGGCAGGGCCGGGTCCTGATCGAGCAGGCGCTGCGGGATGAACTGCCGGCGCTGCGCGGGCCGGCGGTCATCGTCGGCATGGGCCAGCGGCTCGAGATCTGGTCCGCGGAGGGCTGGGAGGAGCGGCGGGCGGGGCGGAAGACGTCCTTCGGCGATCTGCTGCGGGCGTCGGCTCCGGCTGCGGAGGCGGCGTCGTGAGCGGGCCTGCCGGGCATGAGCCGGTGATGGCGCGCGAGGCGCTGGAACTGCTGGCGGCGCGGCCGGGCGGGACATGGCTCGACTGTACCGTCGGCGCGGGGGGGCACGCGGCGGCGCTGCTGGAGGCGACGGGGCCGGACGGCCGGCTGCTGGGGCTGGACGCGGATCGCCGGGCGCTGGAGCTCGCGGGGGAGCGCTTGGCCGGGTTCGGCGACCGGGTCGCGCTGCGGCAGTGCTGGCTGGACGATGCCGCGGAGGCGGCGCGGGCGGCCGGGTTCGACGAGGCCGACGGCGTGCTCTGCGACTTGGGCGTTTCCTCGATGCAGCTGGACGACGCGGCGCGCGGCTTCTCGCTGCAGCGCGAGGGGCCGCTGGACATGCGGATGGACGGCGACGGCGGCGCCGCGACCGCGGCCGACATCGTCAACACGTGGACGGAGTCGGCGCTGGCCGATCTGTTCTTCGTAGCCGGCGAGGAGCGGCGCTCGCGGCGGGTCGCGCGGGCGGTCGCGGCGCAGCGGCCGTTCTCGACGACGACCGAGCTGGCCGAAGCGGTGCGGCGGGCGCTGCCCGGGCCGCGGCGGCGCATTCATCCGGCGACGCGGGTCTTCCAAGCGCTGCGGATCGCGGTCAACGGCGAATTGGAGCGGCTGGCGGATTTCCTGGGGCGGGTGCGGGCGGCGGTGCGGACGGGCGGGCGGCTGGTCGTGATCGCGTTCCACTCGCTGGAGGATCGGATCGTGAAGCGGCATCTGCGCGGCGCGTCGGGCGGGGAAGGGGCGGGCTGGCGGATCGTGAACCGCCGGGTGCTGCGGCCGGGGGCGGCGGAGTTGGCGGCGAACCCGCGGGCGCGGAGCGCGCGGCTGCGGGCGGCGGAGGCGGCGTGATGATGCATTTGAAGCGAACAGCGCCGCGGCAGCGGCGAGAGGACGCCGGTCCGATGCCCGTTGGGCCGGTCGTTGAGCGGATCGCGGGTCCAGGGGGACCAACCCAGCTATGTGGAAAGGAGCGCCCCGCCGCCACCACCGCGTCCCGCGTTGAAGCGAGGCTCCGGCCGAGTCGACGCGCGGGACGCACCCCCCGATCCAAGCCCGCGATCCGCTCAACGACCGGTCGAACGCATGGGCCCGACGGCGATTCAATCGCGGGGTTCAGATACAAGAATAGCACGCACGCGCGAGATATGCGCAGCTCTTGTAACGACTGGACAGAAGTTTCCGGCACGGGCGCCGCTCTTGCAGCGGCTGCCCGGAAGCCCGGCAATGCAGGCAGCAAAATCGGCGACTGGAACTGGAAGGAGCGGAGTCGGCAGGTCGTCGAGCGGATCGTGAGTGGGGGGACTTCCTACAAGCCTTTAAAGCAAAGGAGAAGCCCCGCCGCCACCACCTTGCCCCGCGCGAGCGCGAAGCTTCGGCCCAGCGGCCGCGAGGGGCGCGTCCCCCATCGCAAGCGCACGATCCGCTCGACGACCCGCCGACCGCAGGATTGCAGCCGGAGGGCTGCAGCGGAGCCGTCGGCCCAAGTTAGCAGGAGCGGGCGGCATTCGCCCGTGTCGCAGCGTCCGTCCAAGTGTCCGTCCCGGCGGGCGCGGGGGCGGCGGTGATGGCGGATCGCGCCGCGGTCGCGGCGGCCGGGGCCGCGCTGCCGGAGGCGGCCGATGCGGCGGCCGGCCTGCGCGTGCAGCAGCCGCGCGAACGGGTCACGACGCAGCGGCGGATCTACGGCCGGCTGCCGCTCTGGGCCTGGTTCTCGATTTTCGGACTCTGCTTCGCCGCGGTGCTGCCGGTGCTGCAGACGAGCGGGCAGACGGAGGCGGGCCGGCGGCTGCTGGAGCTGGAAGCGCAGCGCGAGGCGCTGCAATCGGAAGTGCGCGGCCTGGCGGCCGACGTCGGGCAGCTGGCTTCGCTGCAGCGGATCGAGCGCGAGGCGCGGCATCGGCTGGGCCTGATCCCGGCCCCGCCCACGCACGTGATCCGGGTCGATCATCCGCCGCCGGCGCGGACCCTGCCGGCGCGCTTCGAGCCGGTCTTCGAGGCCGCCGAATCGAGCGCCCCGCCGTTCTGGCAAGCGATCTTGGACATGCTGATCATCGACTAAGCGAAGCGGCCGCGCGGCCGCCCCCGGGTTTCGACGCCCGCGGGCGGAAGCGGCGGACATAACGGAGCGGGGATATGCAGGCCGAGCGGATTTCCCCGACGCGCATCCGCTGGGTGATCGCCGGCATCGCGCTGCTCGCGACGGCGGTCGTGATCCGCCTCGTCTGGGTCCAGGTGATCGACCACGCCGAACACGAGGCGGCGGCGAACCGGACCTGGCAGACGCCGATCAACGCGCCGCGCGGCGCGATTCTGGACCGCAACGGCTTCCCGCTGGCGACGAGCGAGGACACCTGGGAGGTGCATGTCGACCGCCGCGTCTGGGCACGGACGGGGTTCGAGCCGAACGAGACGGTGGACCGCCTGGCGGGGCTGCTGCACGAGGGCTCCGAGTCGCTGCTGGAGACGGTGCGGGAGACCGACGGGAACGATGCGTTCGTCGCCGTCGTTCCATATGAGACGGGTGCGGCGATCCGGCAGGCGCAGCTGCCGGGCGTGTACGTGATCGAAGACGCGCGCCGCCGCTACCTGGAAGGGGGGCTGGCGGCGCAGGTGATCGGGATCACGGGGCGGGACGAGCAGGGGCTGGCGGGCCTGGAGTACTCGATGGACCGGGTGCTGCGGGGCGAGCAGGGGCTGCTGCTGTTCGAGCAGGACGGGCGCGGGGATCCGATCCCGTTCGGGGCGCGGGCGGAGCGGCCGGTGCGGCCCGGGTCGACGCTGGTGCTGACGATCGACCGCAACGTGCAGCGGATCGCGGAGGACCTGCTGGCGCGGGCGGTGGCGGAGAACGGCGCGGAGGGCGGCGCGATCCTGATCATGGACCCGTACAACGGGGACCTGCTGGCGGTGGCGACGCAGCCGTCGTACAACCCGGCGGAGGTCGACCTGTCGTCGGATGAATTCGAGATCGGCCTGCTGCGCAGCACGGCCGCGACCGACGTGTACGAGCCGGGTTCGGTGTTCAAGGTGGTGACGATGGCCGCGGGGCTCGATCTGGGCGAGATCGAGCCGGACACGACATTCGTGGACACCGGTGCGGTGACGGTCGGCGACCGGGTGATCCGCAACTTCGATCTGTCGTTCCACGGCGAGCAGACGATGACGCAAGTGCTGCAGAAATCGCTGAACACGGGCACGGTCTGGGCGGCGCGCCGGATCGGGGATAAGAATTTCTACGAGTACGTGGAAGCGTTCGGCTTCGGGCAGCTGACGGGCGCGGAGCTGCCGGGCGAGAGCGAGGGCATCGTCACGCCGCGCGGCAGCGCGCTCTGGTCGGAGTCGCAGTTGGCGACGAATTCATACGGGCAGGGCATCGCGGTGACGCCGCTGCAGGTCGTGCAGGCATATTCGGCGATCGCGAACGGCGGCCAGCTGGTGCGGCCGCGGCTGATCTCCGCGGTGGTCACGGAAGGGGTGGCCCAGGTCCGCGCGCCGCGCATCGAGCGGCGGGTGATTTCGGAGGAGACGGCGGCGAAGCTGCGGCAGATGACGCACGATTCGGTCGACGGGGTGGCGGAGCATCTGGCGCAGGCGCCGGGCTGGAAGGTGGCGGGCAAATCGGGCACGACCGACGTGGTCGAGCGCGGCGAATACCTGAAGGGCGAATCGATCGCGTCGTTCGCGGGCTTCGCGCCGGCCGACGATCCGCGGATCGTGGTGCTGATCCGGATCGACCGGCCGCAGGGCGAGCTGCTGGGCGGGATCGTCGCCGCGCCGGTCTTCTCGGATGTCGTGCGCGAGGTGCTGCCGTATCTCGGCGTGCCCGCGACGGGCTACGCGGCGCAGCCGACGGTCTACCTGCCGGAGGAGCCCGAGTCCGGCGAGGAGGAGGGGCCGCGGATGCTCGACTTCAAGCCGGCGCGCGCGGCGGAAGCGGGGACGGGATCGGGGGCGGCGCGATGATCTCGCCGCGCGATCTGGCCAGGTTGCTCGCGGACCAGCTGCTGGCACAGCCGGCGGAGAGCAGCGCCGCGCCGTTCACGGGGATCGCGGCGGACTCGCGCGAAGTGGAGCCGGGCAACCTGTTCGTGGCGCTGCGCGGCGAGCGGACCGATGGTCACCTGTTCGCCGCGCAGGCGGTCGAACGCGGTGCCTCGGCCCTGCTGATCTCGGAACCGGCTGCCGATCCGATGGACGCGCGGGTGCCGGCCTACGTGGTGCCGGACACGCTGGCGGCGCTGCAGGTGGCCGGCAGCGCTTGGCGGCGGCAGCGGCGGGCGCGGGTGATCGGGATCACGGGCAGCGTGGGCAAGACCACGACGCGCGAGGCGGTCGCCGGGCTGCTGTCGCAGCGGGCCGCGACCTGGCAGACGCCGCGGAACTACAACGGCGACATCGGGCTGCCGATCGCGCTGCTGGGGATCGAGCCCGGGCACGAGTGGGCGGTGATCGAGATCGGGCCCTACTCCGAGGACGAGATGCGGCGGCTCTGCGGGATGGCGGCCGCGGACATTGCGATCGTGACGAACGTGGGGCCGACGCACCTGGAGCGGTTCGGCACGCTCGCCGACACGGAGCGGATCAAGGGCATGCTGCCGGCTTCGGCGAGGGACTTGGCGATCCTGAACGGGGACGATGTGGCGGTGCGGCGGATGGCGGAGCGGACGCGCGCTGAGGTGCTGATGTTCGGCACCGGCCCGGATGCGCAGCTGCGGGCGGCCGGGATCGAAGCGCGCGGGTACGACGGGATCGAGTTCGAGATGCAGCTGGCGGCGGGCGCGCCCATGCCCGGGCCGGCCTCGGCGCGCGCATGGGCGCCGCTGGCCGGGCGGCACCAGGCGATGACGGCGCTGGCGGCGGCCGCGGCCGCGCTGCACGCGGGCTGGACGCTGGAGGAGGCGGCCGAGGGGCTGGCGCGCTTGGAGGCGGGCTCGCGGCTGCGGCGGATCGAAGCCTGCGGCTTCACGATCATCGACGACGCCTACAACGCGGCGCCGAAATCGATGGAGGCGGCGCTGGACCTGCTGGCGGACGCGCCGGCGCGGCGGGTGGCGGTGCTGGGCGACATGCTCGAGCTGGGCGGCGAGGAGCGGCGGGCGCACGAGGCGCTGGGCGCATACGCGGCCGCCCGCTGCGACTGGCTGATCTGCGTCGGCGAGCGGGCGCGGGACGCGGCGGAGGCGGCGCGGCGGGCGGGAGCGGAGCGGACCTGCTGGGCGGCCGCGCCGGAGGACGCGGCGCGGATGCTGCGCGGGGGGATCGCCGCGGGCGACACGGTGCTGATCAAGGCGTCGCACGCGACGGGGCTGCACGCCCTGGCCGCGCAGCTGGCGTCGGAGCGGGCGGGCGCAGGGGCCGAGACGGATGCGGAGACAGGCGCGGAGGCGGGGCGATGACGACGTTTTCGCTGGTCACGGCGGGGATCGCGTTCGTGATCGCGCTGGCGATCGGGCGGCCGGTGATCGGCTGGCTGCGGAGCCGCGAGCTGCGCAAGGCGATCTCGGACGAGGGGCCGCAGACGCACCAGAAGAAGGCGGGCACGCCGACGATGGGCGGGATCATCTTCCTCGCGGCGATCGTGATCATGACCCTCGCGGCGAACCTGGCGGCGGGCGACCGCTGGTCGATCCTGCTGCCGCTGGCGGGGCTCATCGCGCTCGGCGCGCTCGGCTTCGTCGACGATTCGGGGACGCTGCTCAACCGGGTGCAGGCGGGGCTGTCGTGGCGGCTGAAGCTGGCGCTGCTGCTGCTGTTCTCGGTCGCGGTCGGGCTGGTGCTGTACTTCGCGCTCGACGTGCAGAGCCTGAACGTGCCCTGGGCGGGCTCGTTCAAGCTGGGGCCGGCCTACGTCCTGATCGCCGCGGTGACGGTGTTCGCGACGATCATTTCGGTGGCGGTGAGCGACGGGCTGGACACGCTGGCGGGCGGCACGGGGGCGATCGCGATCGCCGCGTTCGGGGTGATCGCGATCGGGCAGGAGCAGGATTTCCTCGTCCGCTTCGCGTTCACGAGCGTCGGGGCGCTGCTCGGGTTCCTCTGGTTCAACGCGCATCCGGCGCAGGTGTTCATGGGCGATACGGGGGCGCTGGCGCTGGGCGGGGGGCTGGCGATCGTGGCGCTGATGACGGGGCACTGGCTGCTGCTGCCGGTGATCGGGATCGTGTTCGTGCTGGAGGCGGCGAGCGACGTGGTGCAGGTGGGCTGGTTCAAATGGACGCGGCGGCGGACGGGCGAGGGGCGGCGGGTGCTGCGGATGGCGCCGCTGCACAACCATTTCGAACTGGCGGGCTGGAGCGAGCCGCAGATCGTGACGCGCTTCTGGCTGCTGGGGATCGCCGGCGCGATCATCGGCGTGGCGCTGGCGCTGCAGGTGCCGTCATGACGCAGCCGCAGCCGCCCGCCGCGCCGGAGAGCTTCGCGGGGATGCGCGTGGCCGTGGCCGGGTTGGGAATCGAGGGGCGCGACGCGGCGCGCTTCCTGCAGGCGGAGGGCGCGGAGATCACCGTCGCCGATCGCCGCGGCGCGGGCGAGCTGGAGGCGGAGCTCGGCCGGATCGGCGTCGAGGCGGGCATCGCCCGGATCGACGATGCCGCGCTGATCGGGCGGGTGGACGCGGTGATCGCGAGCCAGGGGGTGCCGCGCACGGCCCCGCTGATCGCCGCGGCGGCGTGCGCGGGGACGCCGGTCTACGGGCCGATGGGCCTGTTCCTGGACCGCTGCCGCGCGCGGGTGATCGGGGTCTCGGGCAGCGCCGGGAAGTCGACCACGACGGCGCTGATCGGCGAGATCTTCAGCGCGGCGGGCCGCGAGCCGACGGTGGGCGGGAACATCGGGCGCGGGCTGCTGGCGGAACTGCCGTCGCTGCCGGCGGACGGGCTCGCCGTGGTCGAGATCTCGCACACGCAGCTGCTGCGCGCGGCGCGGAGCCCGCAGGTCGCGGCGCTGCTCAACGTGACGCCCAACCATCTGGATCAATTCAGCTGGGACGAATACGTCGAGCTCAAGCGGCGCTTGGTTTCGCGGCAGCGGGCCGGCGACGTCGCGGTGCTGCCGTTCGACGAGCCGGTCGCGGCGGGGATGGAGGCGGCGACGCCGGCCGGGATCGTCCGCTGCGGGCTCGGGCAGCCGCCGGCCGGCGCGCCGGCCGCGTTCGCGGCGGGCGGAAGGGTGAAGTACGGCTGCGGCGATACGGCGCGGGACGTCATCGGCGCGGACGAGCTGCGGCTGCCGGGGCTGCACAACCTGCGCAACGCGCTGGCGGCGACGGCGGTGGCGGCGGCCGAGGGGATCGAGCTGGAGACCGTCGCGGAGGTGCTGAGGACGTATGGCGGGCTGGCGCACCGGCTCGAGTTGGTCGCCGAGATCGACGGCGCGCGCTACGTGAACGATTCGATCGCGACGGCGCCGGAGCGGACTTTGGCGGGGCTGCGGGCGACACAGGGAGCGGTCGTGCTGCTGCTCGGCGGTCGCGGCAAGGACCTGCCGTTCGAGGCGCTGCGGGCGGAGCTCGACTCGCGCCGCGGGGAGATCGACGTCGTCGCGTTCGGCGAGGACGGGGCGCGCTTCGCGGCCGAGCTGGGCTTCGCCGCGGAGGGCGGGATCGATCTCGCCGCGGCGGTCGATCGCGCGGCCGCGATCGCGCGGCCGGGATCGACGGTGCTGCTCTCGCCGGCGGGGACGTCGTTTGACGCCTATCCGAACTTCGAGGCGAGGGGCGGGCACTTCCGCGCCCTCGCGGGCCGGATCGCTGATCGCGCCGAAGGCGGCGCTGCGGAGGCGGCGCGATGAGCGCGCAGGCGGAGGCCCCGGCCGGCACGAGCTACGTCGAGGAGCAATCCCTGCCGCCCGGCAGTCCCGATTGGGTGCTGGTCGGCGCGGTGCTGGCGCTGACCGCGATCGGGCTGGTGTTCGTCTATTCGTCGTCGTTCGCGCTCAGCTTGCAGCTGTACGGGGACACGCGCTTCTTCATCACGCGGCAGCTGATCGGGGCGACCGTCGGCTTGGCCGCGTTCGCGGGCTTCGCGGCGCTGGACTACCGCGTCCTGCGGCGGGCGGCGGTGCCCTTGGTCGCGCTGGCGCTGCTGGGCCTGGTCATGGTGCTGATTCCGGGCATCGGCTACGAGCAGAACGGGGCGCGGCGCTGGCTGCAGATCCCGCCGCTGCCGGCGCTGCAGCCGTCGGAGTTCGCCAAGCTCGCGATCATCGTCTACCTCGCCGCCTGGCTGGCCTCGAAGGGCTGGCAGGTCCGCCACCCCTTGCAGGGGCTGGTGCCGTTCCTGGCGATGCTGGCCGCGGTCGGGGCGCTGCTGATGATGGAGCCCGACCTCGGCACTTTCGTGGCGATCGCGATCGTGGCGGCGATGATGTTCCTGCTGGCCGGCGCGCCGTGGAAGCACCTGTTCGGCGTCGTCCTGGCCGGCGGGGCCGCCTTCGCCACGATCGTGTTCGGCTTCGGCTACGGGCTCGACCGGGTGCGGGGCTTCTTCCGGGCCGAGGAGTTCTCGCAGGAGGTGGGTTTCCAGATCGTGAACCTGGTGACCACGCTGGGCAGCGGCGGGCTGACCGGGGTGGGCATCGGCGAGAGCCGGCAGAAGTTCTTCTACGTGCCCTCGGCGCACGCGGACGGGGTGTTCGCGATCATCGGGGAGGAGACGGGGCTGCTCGGCGCGCTGATGCTGCTGGGAATCATGGCGATCCTGATCTACCGCGGCATCCGCACCGCGATCAACGCGCCGGACCGCTTCGGCACGCTGCTGGCCTTCGGGATCGTGGGCTGGTTCGCGGTCCAGGCCTTCCTCAACATCGCCGGAATCACGCGGATGTCGTTCCTGACCGGGATTCCGCTGCCGTTCCTCTCGTTCGGCGGCTCGGCGCTGATCTCGGCACTGGCGGGAGCGGGCGTGCTGGTCGCGATCTCGCGCCGCGCCCGCGTCGCGACGGCGGGCTACGCGGCGTCCGATCCGTTGCGCGACCAGGCGCCGGCGCTGGATCCGGAGATCGAGCAGCCCCTGGAGGACCCGTATCCGGGCCGGAAGGAGCGCGAGTGATGCGGGTGCTCCTCTCGGGCGGCGGCAGCGGCGGGCACGTCTTCCCCGCGTTCGCGGTGGCTTCGGCGCTGGAAGCGCTGGCGGCGGAGGCGGGCGAGGAGATCGAATTCAAGTTCGCCGGCACGGCCGACGGGCTCGAATCGGAGCTGAGCGCGTCCGCCAACATGCCGTTCGCGCCGATCGCGGCGCGGCCGCTGCGGGGGCGCAATCCGCTCTCGCAGCTGGTTTCGCTGGCGCACGCCGTGCTCGGCGCGCTGGACGCGCTGATCCTGATGCTGCGCTTCCGCCCCCATGCCGTGTTCGTGACGGGCGGCTACGTGAGCGCGCCGGTCGGCGTCGCGGCCTGGGCCTCGCGGCGGCCGATCGTGCTCTTCCAGCCCGACATCGAGCCGGGCTGGACGCAGCGGCTGCTGGGGCCGCTGGCGACGCGGGTCTGCACGACGCACCCCGATTCGGCCGGGCGCTACGGCGGGCGGGCGGTCGTGACGGGCTATCCGGTGCGGGCGATCTTCAAGGACCTGGACCAGCCGCTGGCGCGGGCGCGCTTCCAGCTCAACGGCGGCCCGGCCGTGCTGGTGACCGGCGCGGTGCGCGGCGCGCGGCGGATCAACGACTGCATCGCGGCGGACCTCGAAGCGTGGCTGGAGGCGGCGCAGCTGATCCACGTCTGCGGGCGCGCCGATCACCCGCGCCTGGCGGCGCTGCGCGAGGCGCTGCCGGCGACGCTGCAATCGCGCTACCGGCTCCACCCGTTCCTGGGCGACGAGATGCCGACGGCGATGGCGGCCTGCGATCTGGCGATCTCGCGCGCCGGCGCGTCGACGCTGGGCGAGCTGCCGGCGGCGGCGCTGCCGGCCGTGCTGGTGCCGCTGCCCGAAGCGGGCGGGCACCAGCGCGTCAACGCGCAGATGCTCGATCAGGCCGGCGCGGCCGTGATCGTGGAGAACGACGACGTCGAGCGCGATCTGTTCGAGACCGTGACCGGGCTGCTCGAGGACCGCGGACGGCTGGCGGAGATGCGGGCGCGGGCGATCGAGCAGCGCGACCAGGACGGGGCGGCCGCGATCGCGCGGCAGCTGATCGAGGTGCGCAAGTGAGGGGCGTCCACTTCGCCGGCATCGGCGGCATCCACATGAGCGCGCTGGCGCACATCCTGCTCGACGACGGCGAAACCGTGAGCGGCTGCGACCGGACCGACTCGCCGCTGATCGAAGAACTGCGGAGCCGGGGAGCGGAGATCGCGATCGGCCACGATCCGGCGCATGTCGCGGATGCGTCGCGCGTGATCCGCACGGTCGCGATTCCCGCCGATCATCCCGAGATTGCCGCGGCCGCGCGGGCCGGGCTGGACGTGCTCACGCGGGCGGAACTGCTGCGGGAAGTGGCCGCGCCGCGCCGCGTGATCGCGGTCTCGGGGTCGCACGGCAAGTCGACCACGACGGCGATGCTGACCTGCGCGATGCGGGCGGGCGGGCGCGACGCGGGCTATGTGCTCGGCGCGGAGGTGCCCGGAATTTCGCCGCACGCGCGGCGCGGGACGGACGACTGGCTGGCGTTGGAAGCGGACGAGTACGGGCGCGCGTTCCACCACTACGAGCCTGAAGTCGCTGTGATCACCAACGTCGAGCCCGACCATCTCGACTACTACGGCGACTTCGGGGCGCTGCGGGACGCGTTCCTGCAGTACGCGCTGACGCTGCGCGAGGGGGGCGCGCTGGTCTACGACGCGGCCGCCCGCTGCGGGCGCGCGACGGCCGAACGCGCGGCGGCGGAACGGGCCGATATCCGCCTCGTGCCCGCCGCGCTCGCGGGCGACTCCGCGCCGGCCGCGTGGACGGCGGAATGCGTCTCGACGGCGAGCGCGCGTACGAGCTTCGCCATCGCGGGCCCGGGCGTCCGCCTCCGTGCGGAGCTGGGCGCGCCGGGCGAGTTCAACGTGCGCAACGCGCTGCTGGCAGTCGCGGCCGCGTCCGCCGCCGGTTTCGATCCAGCGGACGCCGTGCGGGGAATCGCGGACTTCGGCGGCGTGCGCCGACGCTTCCAGCTGCTCGGCGAGGCGGCCGGCGTGCTGGTCGTCGACGACTACGCGCATCACCCGACGGAAGTCGCGGCGACCATCGCGGCGGCCCGCGAGCGATTCGCCGGCCGCCGCCTGATCGTGCTGTTCCAGCCGCATACGTACTCGCGGTCGCAGTACCTGCTCGACGGCTTCCGCGCCTGTTTCAGCGGCGCGGACCGCCTGTTGATCGCGGACACCTACGCGGCGCGCGAGGAACCCCGCCAGGGATTGGACGCCGAACGGCTGGCGTCGGAGATCGCGGAGCCGCGAGCGCGGTACGCGGGCCCGGTGGCGGACTCGGCGCGGGCCGCGGCGGAGTCCGCAGAGCCCGGCGACGTCGTGATCACGATGGGCGCGGGCGATATCGAGGCGGCGGGGCCGCTGATCCTCAGCCGGCTCCGGGAGTGGCGACCATGAGCGCGGCCTTGGCGAAGCGCATGAAAGCGCTCGGCGCGGTAGCGGACGAGCCGATGTCGCGGCACACCTACGTGCGCATCGGCGGGCCCGCGGACTGGTACCTCGAGGCGGCGACGGGGACGGAGCTGGCCGAGGCGGTCGCCGTCGCGCGCGGGGAAGGGCTGCCCGTCTGCCCGCTCGGACGCGGCTCCAACCTGCTCGTCGGCGACGCGGGGATCCGCGGGCTCGTCGTCCGTCCGCCGGGCGGCGAGGACGAACCTCAGATCAATGGGGAGACGGTCGCGCTGGAGGCGGATGCCGGCGCGCCGATCTTCGCGCTGGCGCGGACTCTCGCGGCGCGCGGCATCCGCGGCCTGGAGTGGGCCGAGGGCATCCCCGGTACGCTGGGCGGCGCGGCGGTGACCAACGCCGGCGCCTACAGCGGCTGCTTCGCCGATGTCGCCGACTCGGTCGATGCGCTCTCGCCCGAGGGACGACTGGAGAGGCTCGCAGCGGCGGACCTGGCCCTCGCATACCGCGACAGCGCATTGCGGAGCAGCGGCCTCGCCGGCTGGATCGTCGCGCGCGTCCGCCTGTCGCTGCGGCTGGGCGATGCGGACGAGGCGCTGGCCTGCATCCGGGAAGCGCAGCGGCACCGCGGCGAGACGAAGCCGCGCGGGGCCAGCCTGGGCTCGACCTTCCGCAATCCCGCGGCGGATTCGGAGGCCCGAGCCGTCCGGCGCGCGTGGGAGCTGCTCGACCGCGCCGGCCTGCGCGGGCACCGGATCGGCGGGGCCCGCGTCTCCGACAAGCACCCCAACTACTTCATCAACGCGGGTACGGCGAGCGCGCGCGACTACGCGGCGCTGATCCGCTTCGCGCAAGAGCGCGTCCTCGAGGCCTGCGGGGTCGAGCTGGAGCCGGAGATCACGTTCGCAGGGGAGGGATTCGAATGAGCCAGCGCCGCGTTCTCGGCATCATCTTCGGCGGCGCGTCGGAGGAGCACGTGATCTCCCTGCGCTCGGCGCGCAACATCTGCGACGCGGTCGACCGCGATCTCTGGGAGCCGCGCCTGTTCGGGATCACGCGCGAGGGCCGCTGGCTGGAGCCGGAGCCGTCGCGGGCCGCCTTCCGTTCGGCCTCGCGGCACTCGGAAGCGCCGATCGCCTGCCCCGCGCGGAGCGGGCGATCGCCGATCCCCCCGCGGACGCTCGAGGCGCTGGCGGAATGCGACGTCGTGTTCCCCGCGGTGCACGGGGCGAACTGCGAGGATGGGACGCTGCAAGGGCTGCTGCGGCTGATGGGCTTGCCCTGCGTCGGGCCCGGCACGACGGCCTCGGCGCTGGCGATGGACAAGATCGCGGCCAAGGCCGTGTTCGCGGCCGCCGGCATCCCGGTCGCGCCCTCGCGGGCGTTCTCGCGGGCCGACTGGATCGCGGACCGGGCCGGCGCGATCCGGGCGGGGCTGGAGCTGGGGCCGCCGCTGTTCGTGAAGCCGGCCAACGGCGGCAGCAGCATCGGCGTCAGCCGCGTGGCGCACGGCGAGCAGATAGAGGCGGCGCTGGAAGCGGCGTTCGCGCTCGACCGCGCCGTGCTCGTCGAGACGGCGATGCCGGACGCGAGGGAAATCGAGTGCGCCGTGCTGGGCAACGACGAGCTCCGCGTCAGCGCGCCGGGCGAGATCGTGCCGCGGCGCGAGTTCTACGACTACGAGGCCAAGTACTCCGACCCGGCGACGGAGCTGATCATCCCGGCCGCGCTCGACGCGGCGACGGCGGACCGCGTGCGCGGGCTCTCCGCCGCCGCCTGCCGCGCCGCCGGCGCGCGGGGGATGGCGCGGGCCGACTTCCTGCTGGGCTCCGGCGGCGAGCTGTGGCTGGGCGAGCTGAACACGATCCCCGGCTTCACGGGCAGCAGCATGTACCCGCTGCTGTGGGAGCGCGAGGGCTTGGAACTGCCGGCGCTGGTGACCGAGCTGGCCGAGCTGGCGCTGGCCGACTCGGCCGCGGAGGCGGGGGCCGGGCAATGCTGAAGGCGCTGACGCTCCCGCGCATCGCCGCCGCGTTCGCGGCCGCCGGCATCATCGCGGCGGCCGCCGTGCTGATCAATTCCCCGCTGATGGACGTGGAGGACGTCCGCGTGGAGGGCGCGGAGGCGCTGAATCCGACGGCGGTCGCGCAGCTGGCGGGGCTGCGCGGGGAGAACATGTTCAGCCTGGATCTGGACGCGGCGGAGCGGCGGGTCGAGCAGCTGAGCATGGTCAAGAGCGCGAGCGCAAGCCGCAATTGGCCTAACTCGGTAAAACTTGTCATAGTGGAGCGGCGGCCTTCGGGACGCTGGCGTGCGGGCGACACCGTGTGGTCAATTGATGAAGAGGGCGTCGTCCTCGAGGGCGGCGCGCCCGGCGCCGGCGGCACGCTCGTGAAGCAGGTCTCGGATCTGCCCGTGGTCAGGCCGGGCCACCGCGTCGACACGTCCGCCATCGAACTCGCGGAACTGATCGGGCGGCGCGGCGCGCCCGAGCCGGCGTCCGGCGAGCCGCCGGACATCCTCGGCTACGAGTGGGATCTGGAAACCGGGCTGACCGTGGTGACGCGGCACGGGCGGATCGTGTTCGGCTCGGCCGACTCCTTCGATTTCAAGTACGAGGCGTGGGCCGGGCTGGAGCGCGAGGCGGCGCGGCGCGGGGAGCCGCTGCTGCTGGCCGACCTCCGCTACGGCGCGCGGCCCCGCGTCGAGATCGGGCACAACATCGGTCGCGGCCCCCGCTGGCGGTCCGCGGCGCAAGCGGGACAGTGGAGTACCGATGCCAACTAACGCGCCGCTCGCAGCCATCGACCTGGGCACCGGCACGATCACCACGGTGGTCGGGGAAACCAACGAATTGGGAGCGCTCCAGATCCTGGGCGTCGGCGTCGCGCCCTCGGCCGGCATCGAGCGGGCCCAGGTCACGCACGTCGCCCAGGCCACGGGCGCCATCGCCGAATCGATCGAGCACGCGGAGCGCTCGTCGGGCCGGCGCATCCTCTCGGCCTCGGTCGCGATCAGCGGGCCGCACCTCGAATCGATCAACAACTCCGGCGTGGTCGCGATCCCGGACCTTTCGATGCCGATCGGCGACATGGACATGATGCGGGTGATCGACGCGGGCCAGGCGGTGGCGCTGGACAGCAACCGCGTGATCCTGCACGCGCTGCCGCGCTACTACATGGTCGACGGGCAGGACCGCGTGGCCGACCCGCGCGGGATGCACGGCCAGCGGCTCGACGTCGAGCTGCACATCGTCACCTCCGCGCGCGGCGCGATGCAGAACGCCGTCCAGTGCGTCTCCGGCGCCGGCGTCGACGTCGATCTGATCGCGGCCCAGCCGATCGTCTCCGCGAGCTACCTGGTGCGGCCCGACGAGGCGCAGCAGGGCGTGATCGTGGTCGACATCGGCGCCGGCTCGACCGACGTCGCGGTCTACCAGGACGGCGCGATCTCGTTCACCGCCTCGCTGCCCGTCGGCGGCGGGCTGATCACGCACGACCTGATGGTGGGGCTGCACGCGCCGCTGGAGGTGGCGGAAGAGGCCAAGCTGCGCTACGGGCACGCGATTCCGGACCGGGTGCCGCACGAGCCGGCCGAGCTGCGCGGTTTCGGGCCGGAGGGCCGCCGCGAGATCTCGAAGACGCTGATCGCGGAGATCGTCAACGCGCGGCTGACGGAGATCGTGCGGATGGTGCTGGGCACCGTGCGCGCGGCCAACCTGCCCTCGGCGATCGCCGGCGGCGTGGTGCTCTGCGGCGGCGGCGCGAAGCTGCCGGGCGCGGCCGAGCTGTTCGCCGAGGGCGCCGGGCTGCCGGCGCGGATCGCGCAGCCGGGCCAGATCTACGGACTGACCGAGCAGGTCGCGGACGCCTCCGCGGCGACGGCGGTCGGGCTGCTGCTGTGGATGCTCGACAACCCCGGGCCGCAGCCGGCGCGGGCGCGCCCGCCGGCGCCCGGGCTGGGCTCGCTGCTGCGGGGCTTCCGCACGCTGGGACGGGCCTTCATGCCCTCCTGAGCGCGCGGATTCGGACAACGCACAACCGCCGCGAGGCCGGCGGAACGCGAACGGAGCGCGACGCCGCACCGCGGCGCCGCACGGGAAAGGAAGCGGAGATGGCGAACCTCAGAAGCGACGGGATGGCGAAGATCCAGGTCATCGGCGTCGGCGGCGGCGGCTGCAACGCGGTCAACCGCATGGTCGAGGCCAAGGTCTCGGGCGTCGAGTTCATCTCGGTCAACACCGACGCGCAGCAGCTGGCGCAGACGCTGGCCGACGCGACGATCCGGATCGGCGACAACGAGTCGGGCGGGCTCGGCGTCGGCGGCGACCCGCGCCGCGGCGAGGCGGCGGCCGAGGAGTCGCGCGACGACCTGCTCGAGCACTTCAAGGGCACCGACTTGGTCTTCATCGCGGCCGGCATGGGCGGCGGCACCGGCACCGGCGCCGCCCCCGTCGTCGCAGAGTGCGCCAAGCGCGCCGGCGCGCTGACCGTCGCCGTGGTCACCCGCCCCTTCGAATTCGAGGGCGCCAAGCGGCAGGCCGCCGCGGCCGACGGCCTCGAGCGCCTGCAGGCCCAGGCCGACACGGTGATCACGATCCCCAACCAGCGCCTGATCGACCAGGACGACAAGAAGATGACCATGCAGGACGCCTTCCGCAAGGCGGACGAAGTGCTGCGGCACGGCATCCAGGGCATCACCGACGTGATCACCACGCCGGGGCTGGTCAACCTCGACTTCAACGACGTCAAGAAGGTGATGGCCAGCGGCGGCCACGCGCTGATGGCCGTGGGCCGCGCCTCGGGCGAGAACCGCGCCGTCGAGGCGGCCAACCAGGCGATCCGCAGCCCGCTGCTCGAGACCAGCATCGACGGGGCCACCCGCGTGCTCTACAACATCAGCGCGGCCGACGACCTGGGCATGTTCGAGGTCGGCGAGGCGGCCGAGATCATCCGCCAGATGGTCGCCCCGGACGCCGAGATCATCATGGGCACGGCGATCAACGAGGACCTCGGCAAGGAGCTCCAGATCACCGTCATCGCGACCGGCTTCCCCGAGCACGCGGCGGCGCCGGCGCGGCGCGAGGAGTGGCGCTCCAACCTGTTCAACGAGCTCGACCACATCCCCTCGCCGGGCGCGATCAGCAAGCCGGCCTTCCTGCGCCAGCGCGAAGCGGTCTCGGCCGGCGCCGGCGAGTCCGCGGGCGACTCGGTCTGGACCAACGGCGGCGGCCTCTCGACCGCCGGCAACGGCCAGGCCCGCAACCCGTTCTAGCCGCCGGCCGGGCACGGCTGCGCCGGGCGCCGCGGTGCGGATCGACGTCGTCACGATCTTCCCGCAGCTGCTGGCGGGGCCGTTCGAGCACGGCATCGTCGGCCGCGCCCGCCGCTCCGGCCGGGTGCGGATCGACCTGCACGATCTGCGCGGCTGGACCGAGGATCGCCGCCGCACGGTCGACGCGCCGCCCTACGGCGGCGGGCCGGGCATGGTGATGCGGCCGGAGCCGTGGTTCCGCGCCGTCGAGGCCCTGCGCGCGCGCGGCAACCCCGGCCGCGCCGTGCTGCTGACGCCGGCCGGCGAGCGGCTCGATCAGGCGCTCGCGCGGCGTCTCGCCGCCGAAGACCGGCTGCTGATCCTCTGCCCGCGCTACGAGGGCGTGGACGAGCGGGTGCACGAGGCCCTCGCCGACGACGAGATCAGCATCGGCGACTACGTGCTCAGCGGCGCCGAGCCGGCCGCCGCCGTGCTGGTCGACGCCGTCGTCCGCCTGCAGCCGGGCGCGCTCGGCTCGGCCGAGTCGCTGGAGGAGGAATCCTTCACCGGCGGGCTGCTCGAGTATCCGCAGTACACGCGGCCGGCGGAGTACCGCGGGCGTCGCGTGCCCGAGGTGCTGCTGGGCGGCGATCACCGCGCGATCGCCGAGTGGCGGCGCGGCCGGCAGCTCGAGCGGACGCGGGAACGGCGCCCGGATCTGCTGAATTTGCAGGCGGAACACGGCGATGGGCCGACCCAAACGGGTGCATGAGGTACGCTCGCTGGAGCACTGGGAATCATCGCGCCGAGCGCGCGTGAGAGGCTGGACGGCGCAGATCATGGACCGCAGCGACCTCATCGAGCTCGAGCGCAACCCGGGCATCGAGGACTTCCAACCGGGCGACACGGTGCGCGTCCACGTCAAGGTCGTCGAGGGCGACCGCGAGCGCACGCAGGTCTTCGAGGGCGTCGTGATCCGCCGCAAGAAGAAGGGCTCCTCGAGCAACTTCACCGTGCGCCGCGTCACCCAGGGGATCGGGATCGAGCGCACCTTCCTGTACCACTCGCCGCGCGTCGACAAGGTGGAAGTCGCGCGCCGCGGCCGCGTCCGCCGCTCGCGCCTCTACTACCTGCGCGGCCGCTCCGGCCGCTCGGCCCGCATCCCGCAGCGCCCGCGCAACGCCAAGCGCGCGATCCACTCCTACTAGCCGCTCCCGCGGGGGCTCAGCCTCCGTCCCCATCCTCTTCGACGACGGCCGTCATCCCCTCCACGGCGACCACGCGGATCGGCGCGTCCTTCGCGATCTCGCCCGCGGCCGCTCGCGCCGACCAGAGCTCCGACGCGACCAGCACCGTCCCCTCCGGATCGAGCGCGCTCTTGGCCGTGCCGTCCCGGCCGACGATCGAGTCGGCCGACCAGGTGCGGCGGCGGCTGGGGCGCCGCCGATCCCTGAGCACGAGCAGGCTCAGCCCGCCGACGATGACCACGATCACGGCCACGATCGTGCCGATCGTCCAGTACGGCGCTTCGGAAGAGCCGGCCGGCGCGTTGTCGATGAAGAAGATCGCGCCGACGATCAGCGCGACGGCGCCGAGGATGCCGACGACCGCGACGCCGAGGAAGATCTCGGCCACGACCAGCGCGAGCCCGATGCCCAGCAGCACCGCGCCGATTGCGAACAGCGTCGTATCGTTGCCCGCGTCCATCCGCTAGCCCTCCCGCACCGCGCCGTCGCCGAAGACCGCGGCTTCGTCGACCGGGATCGGCACCGTCGCCTCCACCACCGCCGTCATTCCGTCCAGCTCGACCACGCGGATCGGCGTCCCCTTCGGGATCGCCCCGCCGTTCGAGCGCGCGGACCAGAGCTCGGACTCGACGATGGCGGTGCCGTCGGCCGCGATCGGGCTGTGCGCCGTCCCGCTCCGGCCGACGATCCGGCTGCCGGTCCAAGTATCGCCGGCCGGCGGCTTGCGGCGGTCGTTGAGCAGCAGCAGGCCGATGCCGCCGACGATCGCGCCCGCGACGATGCCCACCCCGGCGAGCGCCCACAGGGACACGGAGGGCGCATCGATGGACGGATCCCCGATCAGCAGCAGCCCGCCGAGGATGATCGAGACGATCCCGCCGATCCCGAAGACGCCGAAGCCGGCGACGAACACCTCCACCGCGAGCAGGCCCAGCCCGATCACCAGCAGCGTGATTCCGGCCGGATTCGTATCCAGCGGCCCCAGCGCGAAGAAGCCGAAGACGAGCAAGATCACCCCGAAGATGCCCGGCCCGACCAAGCCCGGCGACCAGGCTTCGACCAGCAGCAGCAGCCCGCCGATGTTGATCATGATGAACGCGAAGTTGGGGTCCGCGATCACGTTGAGGATGCGCTCCGACAGGCTGAAGTTGGATTCGACCACCGGCGCGGCCGCCAGATCGAGCACGACCGGCGCGCCCTCCTCCGCGACCTGCACGCTGCGGCCGTCGATCCGGTTGATCAGGTCCTCGACGTTCCGCGCCGTCAGATCGACGACGTTCAGGTCGACCGCCTCCTCGCCCGTGATCGAGACCGAGTCGCGCACCGCCGACTCGGCCCACTCCTCGTTCCGCCCGCGCACCGCGGCGATCCCGCGGATGTCGGCCGCCGCGTCGTTGGTCACCTTGTCGCGGATGTCGCCTTCGAGATTCTCGCCGCCGGCGACGGGGTGCGCCGCGCCGATCTGCGTGTTCGGGGCCATCGCCGCGACGTGCGCCGCCATCGTGATGAACGTGCCCGCCGAAGCGGCCCGCGCCCCGGCCGGGCTCACGAACACGACCGTCGGCACCTCCGCCGCCAGCAGCCGCTGCACGATCCGGTCGGTCGAGCTCAGCAGCCCGCCCGGCGTGTCCAATTTCAGCACCCAGAGCGCCGCGCCTTCCTCCTCCGCCTTGTCGATGGCGCGCTCGATGAAGTTGGCCGACACCGGGCCGATATCGTCGGCCAGCTCGGAGACGTGGATCGCCCCGCGCGGCGCGTCGGAGCCGCAGGACGCGAGCAGCGCGCCGCCCGCCAGCAGGGCCAGTCCCAGGAGCACGCGCAGCCGCCGCATGCCGCAATCGTACCCATCGCGCCCGGCCGGCGGGGCCGGGCCGCGCGATAGACTCGTTCCATGCCCCCGCTCGTTTCGCACATGATCGCGGCCTGCCGCGCGGGCGAGCGCCTCGACTCGCCCGGCTACGACCGCGCCAACGGCGAGTTCATGCTCGGCGCGACCTCGCCCGACATCCGCGTGCTCACCCGCTGGGACCGCAAGCGCACCCACTTCTTCGACATCGCCAGCGACGAGCACCAGGACAGCGTCGGCGCGTTCCTCGACGCGCACCGCTCCCTCCGCGACCCGGCCGGCCTGACCGGGCAGACCCGCGATTGGGTCTGCGGCTACATCACCCACCTCGTGCTGGATCAGGAGTACGTGACCGCGATCTACCGTCCCTATTTCGGCGCGCGCTCGCTGCTCGGCGGCGACGACCGCGCCAACCTGCTCGACCGCGTGCTGCAGTACGAGCTCGACCGCCGCGAGCGCGAGTCGGACGAGGCGATGAGCGGCATCCGCGACGGCCTCTTCGCCTCCGCCGTCGACATCGATGCGGGCTTCCTCGACCGCTCCCTGCTCGAACAGTGGCGCGACACCTCCGCCGCCGTCACCGAGCACCCGCCCGATTGGGAGCGCTTCTCCTTCATCGCCTCGCGGCACCTCAAGCGGGCCGGGATCGAGTCCGAGGAGGGCCTGCGCGAATTCCTCGGCCGCGTGCCGGAGCTGCTCGACGACTGCCGGCGGCACGTCGACCAGTCCGTGCTCGACGCGTTCTTCGAGGCCACGGCCGAGCGCACCGCCGCCGTGCTCGCGGACTACCTCGGCGCATGACCGCGGAAATCCCGCGCTGGGACGGCTTCGAAGCGTCGCGCGAGGCGCTGCTGGCCCGCCGCCAACCCGACGAAAGCGCGCTCTCCGAGGCCGAGCGCGAAATTCTCGCCCGCCTCTACGACGACGCGCCGAGCTTCGAGGAAGCGGTCGGCCGCATCATCTCCGAGGTCCGCGACGGCGGCGACGCGGCCCTGCGCCGCATCTGCCGCGCCATTGACGGGGCGGCGCCCGGCGACTTCATCGTCAGCGGGGCGGAATTCGCCGCGGCCCGCGAACAGGTCGCGCCGGAGCTCGCGGCCGCGCTCCAACTCGCCGCCGAGCGCGTCCGCGCCTACCACGAGACGCAGCTCGCCCACGCGGCGAAGAGCTTCTCCGTCGACGGCCTCGGCCAAATCGTGCGCCCGCTCGCCCGCGTCGGCCTCTACGTGCCCGGCACCGCCGCGGTCTATCCGTCGTCCGTACTGCACACGGCGATCCCGGCCGTCGTCGCCGGCGTGGACGAGATCGCGATCGCCAGCCCCGCCGTGCCGGACGCGGAGGGCCGCGCCGCGGTCTCGCCGCTCAAACTGGTCGCCGCCGAGATCGCCGGCGTGACGACGGTCTACAAGGTCGGCGGCGCGCAGGCCATCGCCGCGCTCGCCTACGGCACCGAGTCCATCGCCGCCGTCGACAAGATCTTCGGCCCCGGCAACCGCTTCGTCACCGCTGCCAAGCGCCGCGTCTTCGGCCATGTCGGGATCGACGCGATCTACGGCCCGACCGAGACCGTGATCCTCGCCGACGGCGCCGCGGATCCCGCGCTCTGCGCCGCCGACCTGCTGGCGCAGGCGGAACACGACCCGCTCGCCGCCCCGATCCTGATCACCGACAGCGGAGAGCTGGCCGACGCGGTGGCGGCCGAGCTGCTCTCGCAGGCCGCGGACCTGCCCCGCCGTGACGTCGCCCTCGCCGCATTCGCCAACCGCGGCGGCATCGCCCGCGTCGAATCCCTTGATGCGGGCCTCGAGCTCGCGAACCTCTACGCGCCCGAGCACCTCGCCGTCGTCACTGCCGACGCGGAGGAGCGGTCCGCGCAGGTCCGCAACGCGGGCGGCGTCTTCGTCGGCGACGCCTCGCCGGAGGCGCTGGGCGACTATGTGGCCGGGCCCAGCCACGTGATGCCGACGGGCGGCTCCGCCCGCTATGCCTCCGCGCTGAACGTGATGGAATTCCTCAAGATCTCGACCGTCGTCCGCGCGGACGACGGCCTGCTGGAAGAGATCGCGCCGGCTGCGGAGGCGATCGCGCACGCCGAGCAGCTCGACGCGCACGCCCGCTCGCTCGAACGCCGCAGGCGCGACCGCTGATGCCGGCCGGCCCGCCCGCGCTGCGCCCGCACGTCGCCGCGCTGCACGGCTACGCCGCCGTACTGCCGGTCGAGGAACACGCGCGGCGGCTGGGGATGGACGCCTCGGACATCCTCAAGCTCGACGCCAACGAGAACCCGTTCGGCGCGCACCCGCTCGTGCTCGACGCGATCCGCGCCGCACTCGCCGACCCGCGCCGCGCAGCGACCTACCCCGACCCGCTCCAGCTCCGCCTGCGCGAGGCCGTCGCCGCCTTCGCCGGCGTCCCGCCCGACCAAGTCGTCGCGGGCGCGGGGGCCGACGAGCTGCTCGAACTCGTCCTCCGCGCGATCGGCGGCCGCGAGCGCCCGATCGTCATCTCCACGCCGGCCTTCGGCGTCTACCAGTTCCTCGCCGACGTCTTCGAGATGCGCTGCCGCGCCGTCCCCCGCGGCGCGGGCCTGCGGCTCGACCCTGACGCGATCCGCGCCGCGGGCGCCGAGGACGACGCGCTCGTGATCCTCACCTCGCCCCACAACCCCGTCGGCGACGCCTTCCCGCGCGAGGCGCTGCTCGAGCTGCTCGAAGACGGCCGCACCGTCTTGCTCGACGAGGCCTACGTCGAATTCAGCGGCGGCTCCGCCGTCGATCTGCTGGCCGAGCACCCGCGCCTCGTGATCCTGCGCACCTTCTCCAAGTTCGCCGGCATCGCCGGCCTCCGCCTCGGCTACGCCCTCGCCCACCCCGGCCTGATCGACGGACTGCTCAAGATCAAGCAGCCCTACAACGTCAACGTCGCCGCCGAGGCCGCGGGCATCGCCGCCGTCGAGCACGCCGGCGCGCTGATGGAGCGCGTGGCGCTGGTGCGCGAGGCCCGCGACGGGCTCTTCGCCGCGCTGGCCGAACGGCCCGGGCTGGCGCCGTACCCGTCGCGCGCCAACTTCGTGCTCGTCGACGTCTCCGCCGCACCCGCCGATTTCGAGCAGCGGCTGCTCCGCACCGGCCTGCTCGCGCGCGCCTACTCCGACCCGCAGCTGGCCGGCCACATCCGCATCTCCGCGCCGCGGCCCGACCAGCTCGAGGAGGTCCTCACCCGCATCGACCGCGCTCTCTATCCTCGCTCCGCATGACGAGGGGGACGCGATGCGATTATCCGAACCGCGGCTGGAGCCGCTGACGGTCGAGACCGCCTACGGCGAATCCAAGGCCCAGCTCGAACGGGCCGAGGCGCGCGGCGGCCCCGTGCTCAACATCACCCGCACGCTCGCGCACTACCCCGAACTCTCCAGCGCCTGGAGCCGCTTCGCCCGCCACGTGCTCAGCGAATCCTCGCTGCCGCCGCGCGAACGCGAACTCGTCATCCTGCGCATGGGCTGGAACTGCCGCAGCGGCTACGAGTTCGGCCAGCACCGCCGCATCGGCCAGGAAGCGGGCCTCACCCTCGAAGAGGTCGAGCGCGTCAAGGACGGCCCCGCCGATCCTGCCTGGACCCGGCACGAGCGGCATCTGCTCGTCGCCGTCGACGAGCTCCACGCCAACGCCTTCATCCCCGACAGGATCTGGGAGGTGCTGACGGAGAGTTACGACACGCGCCAGATGATGGACCTCGTCTTCGCCGCCGGCCAGTACAACCTGGTCTCGATGGCGCTCAACACCTTCGGCGTCCAGCTCGAACCGGGCACCCCCGGCCTGGACTTGTAACGGTGCCCGGCCCGCTCGACGGCATCCGCGTCCTCGATTTCACTTGGGCCCTCGCCGGCCCCTACGGCTCGATGATCCTCACCGATCTCGGCGCGGAGACGATCAAGGTCGAGCCGGCCGGGATCGACTGGCAGCGGCGCGGGCCGGGCCCCTACGTGGACGGGATCAGCACCTACTTCTTCAGCGTCAACCGCGGCAAGAAGAGCCTCGCGCTCGACCTCAAGACGCCCGAAGCGGTCGCGATCATCCGCGACCTCGTGCCGACCGTCGACGTGCTCACCGAAAACTTCAGCCCCGGCACGATGACCAGGCTCGGCCTCGGCTACGACGCGCTCTCGGCCCTCAACCCGTGCCTGATCTACGCCTCCACCTCCGGCTTCGGCCACACCGGGCCCTACTCCTCGCGCGGCGCGGTCGACGTGATCGTGCAGGGCATCTCCGGCCTGATGAGCATCACCGGGCACCCCGGCGGCCCGCCCGCCCGCGCCGGCTACTCCATCGGCGACATGGCCGGCGGCATGTACACCGCCATCGGCGTCCTCGCCGCCCTACACGAGCGCCAAGCCTCCGGCAAGGGCCAGCACGTCGACGTCGCCATGCTCGACTCGCAGGTCGCCCTGCTCGAAAACGCCGTCGTCCGCGCCGCCAACACCGGCGAAGCGCCCGGACCGATCGGCACCCGCCATCCGCTCGTCACCCCGTTCCAAGCCCTCCCCACCGCCGACGGACATCTCGTCCTCGCCGGCGTCAAGGACTGGCAGCTCTTCTGCGCCAAAATCGACCGCCTCGACCTCTTTGACGACCCGCGCTTCGAAACCAACGCGCTCCGCACCGAGCACCACGCCGAGCTCGAACCCCTGCTCGAAGCCGCCTTCCGCAAGCGCACCACCGCCGAATGGGAGCGTGAACTCGAAGGCGTCTGCATCGCCGCCCCGCTCAACGACATCCCCGCCATGCTCGCCGACCCGCAAATCGCCGCCCGCGAAATGGTCGCCGAACTCCCCGCCGGCCCAGCCGGAACCCTCAAAGTCTCTTCCACCCCCGTAAAAATGTCCCGCACCCCGCCCAGCGTCGCCCGCGGCGCATCCGAACCCGCCCAGCACACCCGCGAACTCCTCCGCGCCATCGGCCGCACCGACGAAGAAATAACCCGCCTAGCCGAATCCGGCGTGATCTCATTGCCCGACGACGCCGGCTAAACAGCGTCCCCGTCCGCCGGCGTGACGCAAGCCTCAGTCGTCGGACTTGCGCTGCCCCGCAACATCGTCGACGTACGAGGCCATCGCCTTGGAGCCCGGCAGGCCGACGAGGCGCACCGGCACGGCCCAACCGAACATCACGGCCACCCCGCCGATGATCCCCAAAGCCGCGATGATCGCGTCCCTGCTGCCGTCAACCGACGCGAACACGATCGCCGCGATCACCACCCCCACGGCCACGAGCCTCGCCACAACGACGGTCGCCGTCTCGTTCGCCATCATCCCCTCCAGCCTGCTCCGCACGAGCGTTCGCTCATCCATCATACCCGCATGTGAACGCAGGCAACGCGCCGGTCGCCAAGCCCCGCCTCGCGGCTCGATGGACCTCAGACCCCGGCCTTGGGCTCATCTCCCTAGCGCTTGCTTTGTCTCTTCTTCTTTTGCGGCATACGGCTCAGCCTTCGATAGCTCTTCCAAGGCCGTCGTGATCAGATCAGGGATGTGAATCAGTTCGATTCCCATCGACTTGGCAAGGCGGGACACACGCGCCTTGTATCCGTTGCCGACAACCGCGCAGCTGATCCGGCGGAGGTCCGGGTCGTAGTCGGGATCGCTGTCTTTTAACAGTGCTTCATTGTCAATCACCTCGTCGTCTCGGTAATCCAGCATCCCTCTGAGCTCTTCTGGCTCCCAGACGCGCGGAATGTCTTTGCGGCCCGAATTGCTCACCAAGAGCCAAGCGAGGTCATCCGGATCGAATTCCTCAAGTGCTACGCGATAGCTCTCCACTTGCGCCAAGTCGCTCACCTGAATCTCGCGGGCTTTGAGCTCGTAGATCGTCAGCTCGCCGGATGATGGGTGGTATCTGATCAGGTCAAGCGTCCCCGCATCGCCAGCAGGGATCTGCCGCCCTATGAAGCCGTCCGCCGCTCTGGCCAAGTCGCTTTGGAGTGTCCGGAGACGCTGTTCCAGCTCAGGGGGCGACAAGTCGTCATTCTCGTCCTCTTCCTCCTCCTCTTCGTCCCACGTTTCCCAGAGGTAGCCGCCGATCAACACCAAGGCATCCTCGAGTTCCTCTTCGTCGTAGCGCCCTGCGCGGATGATCTCCGCAGCGGCGCGGCGAACTTCGAGCGGTGCCGGGATATCAGTCTCCCTTGGCATGCCTAGCCGGCTCAGAATCTTCATCGCGCAGACCGATCATCGCGTGCGGAGGGATGCAGGGTACCAGCCACCATCTCCGGAGCGAACAGCGCAGCGCCGTAACTCTGCCGCCTACTCGCGAGCTGACAGATGGTTGGGGCTGGCAGAGGGGGCTTGCTCCGCGACGTGAACATGGACTGCCCGTGCCTCTGCGTCCCTCCGTCAGTGCGCTTCGCTGGACCAGCCCCAAAGCCTCTCGATGTGCGGCTGTGCGGGCGTCTTCATCGCCTCGCTGGGGGAGAAGTGCGCGAGTGGAGCGCTGTACGGAATCCCGGATCGCTCTTTCGCGTCTGGGTTGCCTGATGCGTCGTACATCTCTATGCGGAGTTCGGCTCCGTGTACGGCGTGCATGAGGGCTGCAACCAAGTTCCGCGAGTCGAAGTCGGAGAGGGGGAGAAGGAACCGCGGGGCTCTCCCCTCCAATTGAGGTTTCGCCCCATACATGGCGAACGGTTTGTTGTGGCTCCCATAGACCCAAGAGCCGCGGTACTCATCACGGGCCATGTGGTGCTGCGCGACGCCCCAGCGGTTGTCGTGGTTGACGCAGGTGAACGTGGCGATCGTTTCGTCGCCCCTGAACTCGATGGCCAAGCCAGTGATCGGGTCACCCTCCCGACCGGGGATCGTGAGTTTGGCACTCCGAAGGGTGTCAACGCCTCCAACATTGGGACATTCGACCTCATAGCGGATGTCGCCTTGGACTCCCCATCCGCGCTTGAAGCCGAACCACTGGTGGCTACGGCAACGGGCGCGACCGATCCAGCGCATGGCGCAGCGCTGGATGCGGCCCGATCTCCAGAACGGGACGAGTCCATCCAAGATCTTCGTTGATGTAGACCCCGCGACGACGGCGATGATGGCGATTGCCCACTCTGGCACTTGGTTCCCTCCCTGCGATTCCACGAACAGCGAATCGAGCATATGCGCCAATCGGACACCTGTGCCAAATTATTCCATGCTTCGAGTATGCGAATCCTCAAGCTGATCCCGGACGCGAGTATCCGGCTGGGTTCGCGGATGAGCTTGCTGAGATAGATAGCATCGTGGAGCGGATGCTGCCTGATTTCTTGCAGCCGCTGGGGAGGAACGATGATGACGACGCGAGCTGAGTTTGCGGGGAAGGTGCGCGGGGGGGAGGCGGTTCTTGCGCCGGTGGCGCTGGATCCGTTGACGGCGCGGGTGGCTGAGTCGCTTGGGTTCGAGGCGGCTTACCTCTCCGGGGGCGGGCTCGGGTTTCAGCTTTCGGTTTCGGAGGCGCTGCTGACGTTGACGGAGATTGCGGGGCTGACGCGGCAGATCACTGCGCGGTCGGGGATTCCGCTGATCGTCGATGCGGGGGTCGGTTTCGGAGATGCGGTGCATCTTGCGCGGGCCGTGGGCGAGCTTGAATCGGCCGGGGCGGCGGCGATCGAGATCGAGGATCAGGTCGCGCCGAAGCGGGCGCATCATCACAAGGGCGTCGAGCATCTGGTGCCGTTGGAGACGATGGTCGGGAAAATCCGCGAGGCCGTGGCCGCGCGCAGCGATCCGGACATGCTGATCATCGCCCGCACCGGCGGCGTCCGCAACGAATCATTCGAGGCGGCCGTCGAGCGGATGCTCGCGTACAAGGAGGCAGGCGCGGATGTGCTGATGCTCTTCCCGCAGGGCGAGGAGCAGATCGCGGAGGCGGGCCGCCGGTTGCCGCACCCGCTCTCGCTGATGGCCCCGGCCGACCGGCTCGATCCGCCCGCGCTGGCCGGGCACGGGTTCACGCTGCTGATCGACCCGTTCACCGGGCAGGTGCTGATGTACGAGGCGGTCCGCGACGCCTACCGGCAGATCCGCGGCAGCGGCGCTTCCGGGCGCAGCGTCGACGAGTTGATGGCGCTCTACCGCGAAGTCCAGCAGACGGCCGGGATGGACGACCTCTACGCCATCGAGGAACGGACTACGGAACAGCCCGCCTGACTACGGGCCGCGACGGCCGGCGCGGAACGAGAGCGCCTTCGGAGAACGAAAAATTACAGCGGCCAGTCGCGCAGGATGCGCTCGACCTCTTCGGCGTGGCTGCTCTCGTCGCGCACGAAATCCTCGAGCTGGACGGCGAGCCCCTTGTCGCCGGCCGCCTCCGCCTGCTTGGCCCGCTCCGTGTAGCCGATCGTCGCGTTGCGCTCCAAGTCCAGCACCGCTTCCACCATCGCGCGGTTGCCGTCGGGCAGCGGCACCGGCGCCGGCACGGTCGTCGGCTCCCCGCCCATCGCGGTGATCTTGTTGGCCAGGTACAGCGCGTGCGCCTGCTCGCCCGCGACCTCCGACTCGAAGAACTGCGCCAGCTGCGGCCGGTAGGGCCCCGTCGCCCGCGCCGCGTAGGAGACGTACATGATCACGGCCGCGTACTCCCGCGCCAAGTCCTCGTTCAGCTTCGCGATCAGCTCTTCCTTGGTCATCCGCAGCCTCCCTTGCTCCCGTGCCATGAGCGCTGCGCCTACTTTACCCGCAGGCCGGCGCGATCCGGCGGCGTTACCCCGACCTGTGGACAGCGGAGCGCGGCCGCGCGACAGTGGGGGCATGCGCACGGCTTCCGTCACCCGCGACACGAACGAAACGCAGATCGCGGTCGCGCTCGATCTGGACGGCTCCGGCGCGGCCGAGATCGATACCGGCGTGGGCATGCTCGACCACATGCTCAACCAGCTGGCCAAGCACGGCGGCCTGAATTTGACCGTGCGCGCGGCCGGCGATCTGCACGTGGACGCGCACCACACGGTCGAGGACGTCGGCATCGCGCTCGGCCGCGCGCTCGACGAGGCGCTGGACGACCGGGCCGGGATCGCCCGTTTCGCCGACCGCTCGGTGCCGCTCGACGAGGCGCTGATCCACTGCTCGCTCGACCTCAGCGGGCGGCCCTACGCGGCCGTCGCGCTCGACTTCCCCGCGCCGATGATCGGGGCGCTGCCCGCCTCGATGGCCAAGCACTTCCTCGAGACGCTCGCCCACGAGGGCCGCTTCGCGCTCCACCTCCGCCAGCTCGCCGGCGAAAACGAGCACCACATTTTGGAAGCGTCCTTCAAGGCGCTGGCGCGCTGCATCCGCGACGCCGCGGCGGTGATCGGCGGCGGCGCGCCCAGCACCAAGGGCTCGCTCGGCTAGCCGCGCTCAGCCGTCGTCCGCCGCGATCTCGATCTCGTACTCCTCGATCACCGGGTTGGCCAGCATCTGATCGCTCATCTCGTCCGCCAGCCGCCGCGCTTCCGCTTCGTCGGCCGCGTCCAGCCAGACCTCGATCAGCTTGCCCGCGCGCACCTGCTCCACGGTTTCGTAGCCCAGCGAGTGCAGGCCGCCGCGGATCGCCAGCCCTTGCGGGTCGTTGACCGTCCGCTTCAGCCGCACGCGCACGTCGGCGCGGAAGCGCACTAGCCGGCGCCGATCAGTTCGCGCCCGGTCACGCGCTGGAACGCCGTGACGTAGCGCTCGCGCAGCTCGGCGATCAGCTCGTCCGGCAATTCCGGCCCGGGCGGTTCCTTGTTCCAGCCGCCGGCCGAGAGCCAGTCGCGCAGGGGCTGCTTGTCGTAGGACGGCTGCGACTGGCCCGGCCGGTAGACCTCCGAGTCCCAGAAGCGCGAGGAATCCGGCGTCAGTGCCTCGTCGATCAAGATCACCTCGTCCTCGCCCTGCTCGTTCTGCACGACGCCGAACTCGAACTTGGTATCGGCCAGGAAGAAGCCGGCCCCGCGCGCGTGGTCGAGCCCGAACAGGTAGAGCGCCATCGAGCGCACCTTGACCGTGTTGGCGATCTCCGCGCCCACGATCTCCTCCGCCTGCTGGTAGGTGATGTTCTCGTCGTGGCCGACCTCCGCCTTGGTCGAGGGCGTGAAGATCGCCTCCGGCAGCGCGTCCGACTCGCGCAGGCCGTCGGGAAGCGGGATGCCGCAGACCGTCCGCGACTGCCGGTACTCGGCCCAGCCCGAACCGGCGAGGTAGCCGCGCACCACCGCTTCCAGCATCACCGGCCGCGCCTTCCGCACCAGCATCGTCCGCCCGACGTACTCCGGCCCCAGCGCCACCGGGATGTCCGGATTCTCGGTCGACGAGATCACGCGGATCATGTGGTTGGGCACCACCGTCGAAGTCGCGTCGAACCAGTAGGCCGACATCTGGGTCAGCACGCGCCCCTTGTCGGGAATCCCGTTCGGCAGCACCACGTCGAACGCCGACACCCGGTCGGTCGCCACGATCAGCAGCCGGTCGCCCAAGTCGTAGACGTCCCGCACCTTCCCCCGCTTCAGCGGCAAGTCCAGGTCGCCCTCCATCATCACGTTCACGTTGGCTCCTCCTGTTGGGTCCGAGGTACGCGAAGATACCCGCAATCTGCAGTGGAGATCAGGCGGGGTGATCGGTCTGGCGATCACAGAGATCGGGAACTACTGATGTCACGTACGCCTTCCTGCGTGCAGAACACCGGGGTCGGCGAGCGCTCGGATACTCACGTGACAAGGGCGGGGGGCTTGGAGTGGCGTCCGGTTGTCCTTGCCGTGGTCAACCCGATAGTCGATGACTGTTCAGGCTGATCGGAGTTGGCGCGAGATGGAGGGCGCGCTGCACTGGCTTGGGAGGTGTCGGTCTCGTCCACCTTTGGCTCCAACCGCTTGAAAGGCTTGGGAGGTGTCGGTCTCGTCCACCTTTGGCTCCAACCGCTTGAAAGCAGCGTCAATGTGCTTAAGGAACGGAGCCCAGTCGAATATCGCCTCAATCTGTTCCGGGCTGAGATTGAGGTCCGCATCAGCCTCGACCCTCGTCCGGAACGGGGCTGCTTGGTCTTGGTCGTCGCCCTTCCCTCTCAAAGCGGGTGACCAGTTCTCGGTGGCGTCCATCGCGTGCTTCTGCACCTTGCGATACGCGATCTCGCGGTCCATCCCCGCTTCCGTCAGCGCCAGCAATACCTGCTGACTGTAGACGTAACCGTCACTGGCGTCGAGGTTGCGACGCATCCTGTCTTCATCCACGACGAGCCCGCGCATGACCCAAGTGAAGAGGTCGAGGATGTAGTCGAGAGCTTGGCATGCATCGGGAATGAGGATGCGCTCGGCGCTGCTGTGGGAGATGTCGCGCTCGTGCCAGAGGGCGACGTTCTCGAAGGCCGTGAGAGCGTTGGCACGGATCGTGCGGGCAAGTCCGCAAACCCGCTCGCACTTCTCCGGATTCTTCTTGTGCGGCATCGCAGACGAGCCTCGCTGTTCTTCCGCGAACGGCTCTTGCACCTCTCCCACCTCAGTGCGTTGAAGGTGGCGGATTTCTGTCGCGAAGCGCTCAAGGGAGGCGGCGATTCCGGCGAGGGTGGCGATAAAGTGCGCGTGGCGGTCGCGCTGGACGATCTGGGTGGATATCTTTTCCACGCCAAGTCCGAGCTCACCGCAAACTCGCTCCTCGATCCAAGGCGGCACAGTGGCGTGTGTTCCTACGGTGCCCGAAATCTTGCCCACTGCGATTTCGGCTTTGGCATTGGCAAGGCGGCTCTGGTGGCGTCTGATCTCGTCCACCCAACTGGCGAGCTTCAGGCCAAAGGTCGTGGGTTCGGCGTGGATGCCGTGGCTACGGCCGATGCAACGGGCCTTTTTGTACCTCAGGGCCTTCTCGTAGACGACGTCGTGCAGCTCGGCGAGATCAGCCTCAATGATGGCCGTTGCGTCGCGGATCTGGAGAGCGGAGGCGGTATCCCAGACATCATTGGTGGTGAGGCCGTGGTGGACCCAACGGGATTCGGGGCCGAGCGAGTCGGCAACGGACTTGAGGAAGGCGTGGGTGTCGTGATGGACGACGATCTGGTATTCGTCGATCTTGGCTGTGTCGAACGCGGCATTGGCGGCGATGAGATCGGCGTCTTCGCGAGGCACCACGCCTTCGTCAGCCCAAGCGTTGACAACCGCGATTTCAACGGTGAGCCAGCGCTCCCACTTTGCGTCGTCAGTCCAGAGTGCGGCCATTTCGGGGCGCTGGTATCGGGGGATCACGTCCACCCAACTGGCGAGCGAGACGCGCTCCTTCCTCATCAGTCCTCTTGTGTCTATGCCTGTCGGGTACTGGATGTCAAGACCCGGATGCCATCTCGCGGTGAGGCCAAGCACTGGGATGGCGGTGGATCGTGAGAGCGGAGAGGAGCAGCATGAAGGCGCTTACCGGTGTGCAGAGGCGACAGCGTAGCACGCCTCGGCCCCATCGCACTACACCAGTCGGGCCAATGCTCTGCTCGCCCGTTTCTCTTGCTCACCGCTTCCTTCTCCTCGCTGATGCCCTCGTTGCTCAACTGCCTATGCAGTACAGCAGATTGCGCGACTGCGTGCAACCGGTGGTTCCCACTTCGCGTCGTCGGTCCAGAGCGCGGCCATCTGCGGCCGCTGGTAGCGCGGGATCATCAGGGGATGTACTCGTCGCGGCGGGGCGAGAAGATGTCCAGCGCGACCGCGTCCTCCAGCGCCGTCACTTCGTGCGGCGCTTCGCCGGGGATGATCCAGGAGTCGCCGGCCGAGAGTTCCTTGACTTCGCCGGCGAGCTCGAAGCGGACGCGGCCGGAGACGAGGTAGCCGATCTGCTCGTGCGGGTGCGTGTGCATCGGCACGGTCGCGCCCTCGGCGATCTCGATCTCGTGGATCGAGGTGCGGTCGCCGGCGTTGAGCGTGCGCCGGGCCACGCCCTCGAACATCTCGATCCGCTGCGCGTCGCCGTGCGATTGGAGGTTGGGATCTGCCACGCTGCCGCCTTTCACTCGCCCTCGCGCTTGGCCGGGCCGGGCGTGCGGCAAGTTTATCCCGTGTTCACCCCGCGCCGGCCGCCTCAAGGAGCGCGATGTCTTTGCGGTAGTAGGCGTCCTCGAACGAGATGCGGCGGACGTTGTCGTAGGCGATCTCCCGCGCCGTTTCGCGGTCTGCGCCGCGGGCGACGACGCAGAGCACGCGCCCGCCGGAGGTGACCACCTTGCCGTCTTCATCGAGCGCCGTGCCGGCGTGGAAGACGAGCACGTCGTCGTCGACCGCGTCGAGCCCGCTGATCTTGAAGCCGGTTTCGTAGGCGCCGGGGTATCCCTTGCTCGCCATCACCACGCCGACGGCCGTCTCGTCGGTCGCCGCGACCGCGTCCCGCGCAATCCGCCCACGCGCCGCCTGGTTGAGCAGCTCCAGCACGTCGCCGTCGAGCAGCGGCAGCACCACCTGCGTCTCCGGGTCGCCGAAGCGCGCGTTGAACTCGAGCACGTGATGGCCCGCATCGGAAACCATCAGCCCGCCGTAGAGGAGGCCCTCGAAGGCCGCGTCGCGCGCGGCCAGCTCGGCGAGCACCGGTTCGTGGATCTGCTCGAAGATGTCGGCCGGGCGGCCCGCGAACAGCGGTTGGGCATAGACGCCCATCCCGCCGGTGTTGGGTCCGGCGTCGCCGTCGCCGATGCGCTTCCAATCGCATGAGAGCGGCAGCGGCAGCAGGCGGCCGCCGCCGGCGATCGCCATTGCGGAGACTTCCCGCCCTTGGAGCCGGTCTTCGATCAGCAGGCGCTCGGATATCCCGAAGAGCCGGTCGACCGCCTCGTGGGCCGCGTCGATGTCGGCGGGCACGGCCACGCCCTTGCCCGCGGCCAAGCCGTCGGCCTTGATCACGGGCAGCGCGGCCGGGCCGAGCATCTCGATCCACTTGTGGGCCGCGGGCGCATCGCGGAAGACTTCGCCGCCGGCGTGGGTCACTCCCGCGGCCTGCATGACTTCCTTGGCGAAGGTCTTGGACGACTCGATTCGCGCCGCCGCGGCCGATGGTCCGAACGTTGCGATGCCGGCGGCGCGGAGCCGATCGGCGAGGCCGGCGGCCAGCGGGTCCTCAGGACCGATGATCGCGAGATCGATGCGCTCGGCCTTCGCTGCCGCGGCAACCGCTTCCAGGTCCATTGGGTCGATCGCAGGTTCCCGCCGAGCGCGGCGGTGCCGCCGTTGCCCGGCGCGCAGAAGATCGCGGAGCAGTGGGGGCTGCGCGAGACTGCCCAGGCGAGCGCGTGTTCGCGCCCGCCGCCGCCGACGATCAGGACGCGCACCGGATCAGCCGCCGGCGGCCGGGATGGCGGAGAGGTCGCCGTCCAGCACGATTGGGTCCATCGCCAGCATTTCGCTGCGGTAGGGGCTCTCGGGCACGTCCTGCATGAGGTAGATCGGGAGCTGGAGCACGTGCGCGAAGCCCATCTCCAGGAACGAGTTGCCGCCGATGTAGTTGGGCCGGCCGGGCAGGTCCTCGTTGAGCACGAGGATGGCGTCGGAGCGCTCGATCTTGCGCCAGTGCTCGCGGATCAGGTCGCGCTCCCGCTTGAGCTGCGCGCGCTGCTCGTCGGTCGAGTCGTGGTAGTCGAAGTCCGGCGTGTCGATCGGCGACAGCGCCTCGTGCCCGGCCGAACGCAGCGTCGCGGACACGGCTTCCAGCCGGTGCTTCAGCAGCATGCTCATGCAGATCGTGATCACCATGCGCGCTTCCGTCCTACTCCCACTCGATCGTGCCCGGAGGCTTGGAGGTGACGTCGTACACGACGCGGTTCACCTCGGCGATTTCATTGACGATGCGGCTCGAGATCCGCGCCAGCAGATCATGCGGCAGCCGCGCCCAGTCCGCCGTCATCGCGTCGTCGGCCGTGACGGCGCGGATCGCGACGACGTGGCCGTAGGTCCGCGCGTCGCCCTGCACGCCCACGGTCCGCGCGTCGGTCAGGATCGCGAACGACTGCCAGAGTTCGCCGTACAGCCCGGCGCCGCGCACCTCGTCCAGCACGATCGCGTCCGCGCGCTGCAAGACCCGCACCCGCTCGCGGGTCACTTCGCCCATGATCCGGATCGAGAGGCCGGGCCCGGGATACGGCTGGCGGTCGACGATCTGATCGGGCAGCCCCAGCTCCCGTCCGACTTTGCGCACCTCGTCCTTGAACAGGTACTTGAGCGGCTCGACCAGCTCGAACCGCATGTGCTCGGGCAGTCCGCCGACGTTGTGGTGCGACTTGATCGCGGCCGACTTGTGGCCCACGCCGGCGCTCTCCACGACATCCGGGTAGGTCGTGCCCTGCACCAGGAAGTCCACCGCGCCGATCTCCCGCGCGGCCTCTTCGAAGACGGCGATGAACGTCTCGCCGACCCGCTTGCGCTTCAGTTCCGGGTCGGTCACGCCCGCGAGTTCCTCGAGGAACTGCGCGCCCGCGTCGACCGTGCGCAGATCGACGTTCATCGCGCCGCGGAAGGCGGCCGCGACCTGCTCCAGCTCGCCCAGCCGCATCAGCCCGTTGTCGACGAACACGCAGGTGAGCCGATCTCCGACCGCCCGATGCGCCAGCGCCGCGGCGACGGCCGAATCCACGCCGCCGCTGAGCGCGCAGAGCAAGCGCCCACCGCCGGCCTGCGCGCGGATCCGCTCGACCGACTCCGCGACGAAATTCCCCGCCGTCCAGTCGCCCCGGCAGCCGCAGACGTCCCGCACGAAGTTCGCCAGCAGGTCCGCCCCCTGCGGCGTGTGGACCACCTCCGGGTGGAACTGGATGCCGAACCTGCGCCCGTCCGCGTCGCGCATCGCCGCGATGTCGATGCCGTTGGTCCGCGCCGTCGGCGCGAACGCGGGCGGCAGCGCGTCGACGTGATCGCCGTGCGACATCCAGACGTCCATCGGATCGGGGAGGCCGGCGAAGACGGCGCTTTCGCCGCGGTGGGCGAGGCGGGCCGGGCCGAACTCGCGCTCGGCCGAGGGGGCCACGCTGCCGCCCAGCCGGTGCGCCATCTCCTGCATCCCGTAGCAGATGCCGAGCAGCGGCAGTTCCCCGTCCAGCGCCCAATCCGGGGCGCGCGGCGCGTCCGCGTCGTGCACTGAGGCCGGGCCGCCCGAGAGGATGACGCCCTTGGGGTTGAGCCGCGCCGCTTCCGCGCGGGTGATCGTCGGCGGCGCGAGCTCGCAGTAGACGTTGAGTTCGCGGATGCGCCGCGCGATCAGCATCGCCGTCTGCGAGCCCATGTCGAGGATGATGATCGACTCGCGGGGTTCGGCGTCGGCTGCCACCAGCGCTGCTCCGTTCGGCCCGTCTTGACGTAACGCAAAGACTAAGGCGTGTACGCTCTCTGGCGAATTCTCCGATGCCGACCGCGCCGAAACAGACCGACACGCCGACCGCCGGCCCGCGAATCGCGGAGGCCGCCGAAGCCCTGCGGGCGAGCCGCTGCGTCGGCGTCCCCACCGACACGCAGTACGCGCTCTCAGCCGATGCTGCCAATCCGTCCGCCATCGACGCGGTCTACGACCACAAGCGGCGCCCGCGCACGGAGCCCTGCCCCGTCTTCCTGCCCGGCATCGATTGGCTCCCCCGCGTCGCGCTGCTCGAAGACGACCGCGCGGTCGAGCTCGCGCGCCGCGTCTGGCCCGGCGCGGTCACGCTGATCTTCCCGCTCAATCCGCAATTCGAGACGACCGCTGCGGCCGGCACGATCGGGCTCCGCATCCCCGACCACCCGGTCGCGCGGGCCGTGCTGGACGCGTTCGGCGGGCCGATCACCGGCACCAGCGCCAACCGCTCGGGCCGGCCCGCCGCGCTGACCGCGGACGAGGTCACGCGCCAGCTCGGCCCCGGCCTGCTCGTGCTCGGCGAGGACGGCAAGATGCCCGCGGGATCGCCCTCCACTATGCTCGACCTGACCGGCGACAGCCCGCGCGTGCTGCGCCGCGGCGCGCCGTGGCCGCCCGAAGTCGGAGAGTTCCTCTTGTCCGCTTGGGGCCTCGACGACGCGGCGGTCAAGGGCGCGCCCTAGAGGGAGCCGACCGCCGTGCGCATCGCGATCGGAAGCGACCACACCGGCTACGCGCTGCGCCAGCAGCTGATCGCCGAACTCAACGGACAAGGCCACGACACCGCCGACTACGGCTGCCCCGGCGTCGATTCAGTCGATTACCCCGACATCGCCGCGCCGCTGGCCGAGTCGGTCGTCGCGGGCGAGCACGACCTCGGCATCCTGATCTGCTCCAACGGCGTCGGCATCAGCATCGCCGCCAACAAGGTCCCCGGCGCCCGCGCCGCGCTCTGCACCGACACTTGGACCGCCCGCCGCGCCCGCGAGCACACGGACTGCAACATCCTCGCGCTCGGCGCGTACGTCGTCGGCTCCGCCGTCGCCTCGGAAATCGTCGCCGCCTTCGTCAACGCCGAGTTCGAGGGCGGCCGCCACGAACGCCGCCTGAACAAGCTCGCCGCCCTTGAAGAGCAGATCGACAACAAGACCGAAAGGGTGATCCGTTTCACTGATCGGTTCATGTATCACGGAGAGGAATGGGAGGACGCGCAGAAGCGTGGCGCCCATTGCCAAGAAGTGATCCGTCCAAAGCGGGCCGAAAAGGAAACAGGCGTTGCCCTCTCGACCTGCAAACAAGCGATCCAAAAGCGTCGCGTGGAGCTGGGATTGCGCGAACAAAAGCCGTCAAGGCGCAGACCGACCGCCAAGTCGGAGGTGTCCCGATGAGCCGGCGCAAGATGCGGAAACGCAACATCCGCGATTTCGCGGACGCGGACCTTGCGGGCAAGCGCGTCCTGCTCCGCGTTGATCTCAACGTCCCGCTGGCCGACGACGGCCGCGTCGCCGACGACACGCGGATCAGCGCCGTGCTGCCCACGATCAGGCACCTGCTCGGCCTCGGCGCGTCCGTGATCTGCTGCTCGCATCTGGGCCGGCCGGAGGGCCAGCCCGATCCCCGCTGCGACCTCACGCCGGCGGCGGCGCGGCTCGCCCGCCTGCTCAGGCAGGACGTCCAGATGTCGCCGGACTGCATCGGCCCGATCGCGCGGCAGATGTCCGGCGATCTCCGCCCCGGCCAGGTGCTCGTGCTCCAGAACCTGCGCTTCCACGAGGGCGAAGAGGCCAACGACGGCGACTTCGCCGACCAGCTCGCCGCGCTCGCGGACATCTACGTCAACGACGCCTTCGGCGCGTCCCACCGCGCGCACGCCTCGACCAAGGCCATGGCCGAGCGCCTGCCCGCCGCGGCGGGGCTCCTGCTCCAGAAGGAGATCGACGTCTTCCAGCCCATCGTCGACGGCAAGGCCGGCAAGCTCGGCATCATCAGCGGCGGCGCCAAGATTTCCGACAAGCTGAACCTGCTCAAGCGGCTCGCCTCGAGCGCTGGCGTGATCTGCATCGGCGGCGCGATGGCCAACACCTTCCTGCACGCGCAGGGCACCGATATCCGCAACTCCCTCGCCGAGACCGAGATGGCGTCCGAGGCGACCAAGATCCTCTCGCTGGCCAAGAAGAAGAAGTGCAACGCGCTGCTGCCCAGCGACTGCATCATTGCCCGCGGCGCCGATCACCCGCCGCAGGCCCGCCCCTTCGTCTTCGCCGAAGAGACGATGCCGGAAGAAACGCAGATCCTCGACGTCGGCCCGACCACCATCGAGCAATTCACCGCGGCCGTCTCCGAGTGCGACACGATCGTCTGGAACGGCCCGCTCGGGCTGGCCGAACGCGAGGCCTTCGCGGGCGGCACCAAGGCGATGGCGATCGCGCTCGGCAAGCTCGAGACGCAAGGCAAGGCCCGCACCATCGTCTGCGGCGGCGACACGGCCGCGGCGATCGCCCGCATGCCGGCCTCCCGCAAGCTCACCCACATCAGCACCGGCGGCGGCGCGGCGCTCGAATTCCTCGAAGGCCGACCGCTGCCCGGCATCGCCGCGCTCCCCAACGTGCGGGACTCCTAGCCGTGCCCCGCCGCCCGGTCAGCGCCGCCAACTGGAAGATGAACCTGGGCGGCGCGGAGGCGGTCAGCCTCTCCGAGAGCCTCGTCGCACTCGCCGATCCCGGCGAGGTTGACGTCGTCATCGCCCCGTCGCCGAGCCTGCTCTCGCATGTCGCCGCCGTCCTCGGCGGATATCCCACGATCCGCGTCGCCGGCCAGAACATGCACCACGCCGACAGCGGCGCGTTCACCGGGGAGACCTCTCCGCTCCAGCTGGCCGAGTTCGCCGAATGGGTGATCCTCGGCCACTCCGAGCGCCGCCAGTACTTCTGCGAGGACGAGACCGCGCTGCAAGCGAAGCTCGACGCCGCCGAGCGGCACGGCCTCACGCCGATCCTCTGCGTCGGCGAAACCCAGACCGAGCGCGACGAGGGCCGCACCGAGGCCGTGCTCAACCGCCAGCTCTCGATCCTCGGCCCGGACTCGCCCGGCGACCTCGTGATTGCCTACGAGCCGGTCTGGGCGATCGGCTCCGGCGAGCCGGCCACGCCGGAAACCGCGCAGGAGGTCGCCGGCTCGATCCGCGCCAAGCTCGCCTCCCTGATCGGGGCCGAGCGGGCCGAGTCGACGCGCATCCTCTACGGCGGCTCGGTCAAGCCCGGCAACGTCGGCGCGTTCGCGTCGCAGCCCGACGTCGACGGCGCGCTGGTCGGCGGCGCTTCGCTCGAGGCCGACTCGTTCATCGCCATCACCCGTGCCATCGCCGGCGCCTGATTCCCCCCGCGCCGTCGCCGTCGTCGGCCCGACCGCCTCCGGCAAGTCCGAGTGGGGCGTCCGCATCGCCCGGGCGCTCGACGGCGAGATCGTCAGCGCCGACAGCAGGCAGGTCTACCGCCGGCTCGACATCGGCACGGCCAAGCCGTCGGCCGAGATGCGCGAAGCGGTGCCGCACCACTGCCTCGATATCGCCGCGCCCATCGTCCGCTGCTCGCTGGCCGAGTTCCTCGCCGCCGCCCGCGCCGCCGTGGCCGACATCGAGCAGCGCGGCAAGCTGCCCGTGATCGTCGGCGGCAGCGGGCAGTACGTCACCGCGCTGATCGAAGGCTGGGTCGTCCCGCCGGCCGCGCCCAACGAGCGGCTGCGCAACGACCTCGACGCGTTCGCCAACGCGTACGGCGCGCAGGCGCTGCACCGCGAGCTCGCCCGCCACGATCCGGTCTCCGCCGGCCGCATCGACGCCCGCAACCTGCGCCGCGTGATCCGCGCGCTCGAGGTCCACTACATCACCGGCACGCCGATGTCCGAATGGACCAAGCAGCGCCAGCCGCTGCCCTGCCATGTCGTCGCCCCGCGCCTCGCCGAGGACGCGCTCGACGCCCGCATCGAAGCGAGGACGCGGGCGATGTTCGAGGCCGGCCTGGTCGAGGAGGTCCGCGTCCTGCTCGCCACCGGCGTCGGCCACGACGCGCCCGGCTTCGACGCGATCGGCTACCGCGAGGTCGTCGCCCACCTCCGCGGCGGCCCCGGCCTCGAAGAGACGATCGCCGCCGTTTCCCGAGCCACGCGCCGCTTCGCCCGCCGCCAGCGCGCCTGGTTCCGCGCCGACGATCCCCGCATCCGCTGGAGCGGCGAGCCGCCCCTGGGTGAGCTGCGCGGGGCCTTCGGTAAGATGCAACCCGCATGAGCGACGCGATCCCCTTCCTCAAAGTCCAAGGCGCGGGCAACGATTTCGTGCTGATCGACGCGCGCGGCCCCAACGCCGCGCTCTCCGGGCTCGATTGGGAATCCGCCGCCGACCGCATCTGCAACCGCAACTTCGGGATCGGCGCGGACGGCATCCTGATGGCCGAGGACAGCGCCGCCGCCGCCGCCAAGATGCGGATCATCAACGCCGACGGCTCCGACGGCGGCATGTGCGGCAACGGCCTGCGCTGCTTCTCGCGCTACCTCGTCGAGCGCGGCGGCGTCCGGCCCAAGTCCGGCTCGCTGCCCATCGAAACCGGCGCTGGCGTGCTCCACGCCCGCTTCGCCGAAGGCGCGCCGCCCGACGTGGTCACCGTCGACGCCGGCCGCGCCTGGCTCGAACCCGAGCAGATCCCCGTCCGCGCGCTCGGCCCCGGCCCGGTGCTCCACCACCGCATCACCGTCGAAGGCGAAGAGCTCGACCTCGCCTGCGTCAGCATGGGCAACCCGCACGCGATCCTCTTCACCAACGTCGACGTCGACGAGTACCCGCTCGAACGGATCGGCCCACTGGTCGAGACCCATGCCGACTTCCCCAAGCGGACCAACTTCGAGATCGTCAACGTCGCCGCGCCCGACCGCCTCAAAACCCGCGTCTGGGAGCGCGGCGTCGGCCTCACCCTCGCCTGCGGCACCGGCGCCTGCGCCGTCCTCGTCGCCGCACGCCTGCGCGGCCTCGCCGGCAGCGCCGCGACCGTCGCGCTGCCCGGCGGCGATCTGCGCATAGAGTGGCGGGGCGAGGGCCCCGTCCTCATGACCGGCCCCGCCGAATTCAGCTTCAGCGGCGAACTGCCCGGCGATTGGCTTCCCAATGGCGATTCCTGACCCGACCCGATACCTGCAAGACACCAGCCCGGGCCTGATCCGCGATCTCCACGCGACCCTCGCCTCGAGCCCGCTCGTCTACCGCAACCGGCCCGACGTCGACTTCGACGCGATCCTCGATCACCCCGACCTGCTCGCCGCGCAGTGCGACGACGGCTACGTCGCCGGCACTCCCTGGGGCCGGCACCTCCGCGTCGCCTACGAGTTCGACAGCCTCAACGCGATCCGCCAGCACCTGACCAATCTGCTCAACGACATCGGCGAGCTCGCCCACGCGCGCGGCGCGGAACTGATCACGCTGGACTACAACGACTTCCCGCACCGCCACTTGGTCGACCCGATGCTGCTCGGCGCGGGCTTCGCCGAGCCGGCCGAAGTCTGCGTCATGCGCCTCCGCGACGTGCGCGACGCCGAACCGCCCGCTGCGGCCGACGGCGTCAGCGTCCGCGAAGCGACCGCAGCCGACGCCGATGCGATCGCGGCCGTCGAAGAGCGCGCATCGGGCGAGGGCGCGCACGCGCCGCCGCTCGACTCCCGCTTCCTCGGCGACGCGGAATGGGTCGGCTTGGCCGCCGTCGACGGCGAACCGGCCGCGTTCCTCCGCGTGATCGGGGGCGAGAAGCGCGGCATCGTCGCCGACGAGCTGGTCGTCGCTCAGGACGAGCGCCCCAACGATGCGATCTCCGCCCTGCTCGGCGCGGCCGTCGCCTGGGGCGCGGAGCGCAACCGCCGCGCGCTGACCCTCCGCGCCGCCGCCACCGCCGTCTCGAACCCGGTCCTGCAGCAGTTCGGCTTCCGCCACGTCGGCAACGAGCTGCTCTACCAGCGCCCGGCCGACCCGGCCGAGGTCGCCGCGCGCCGCGAGGCCCGCATCACCACCTTCGTCAAGGTCGGCAAGATCTTCGGCCAATTCTGAGGGGAATCGCCGCGTGCATACAGCCAAGCGCGTCCAGTCGCTGCCGCCCTACCTCTTCGTCGAAATCTCCCGCCGCATCGCCGAGCAGCGCGAAAAAGGCGTCAAGGTCATCTCCTTCGGCATCGGCGACCCCGACCTGCCCACCCATCCGCACATCCTCGAAGCCCTGCACGATCACGTCGACGTCCCGGCCAACCACCGCTACCCCGAGACCGAGGGCCTGCCCGAACTGCGCGAAGCCATCGCCCGCTGGATGCAGAGCCGCTTCGAGGTCGCGCTCGATCCCGCGAACGAGATCGTCCCGCTGATCGGCGCGAAGGAGGGCATCGCCAACTCCGCCCTCGTCTTCATCGACCCCGGCGACGTCTGCCTCGTGCCCGATCCCGCCTACCCCGTCTACTCGATCGGCACCATGTTCGCCGGCGGCGAATCGCACCTGATGCCGCTGACCGAGGCCAACGGCTGGCTGCCCGACTTCGATGCCGTCCCCGCCGATGTCCGCGCACGCGCCCGCTCGCTCTGGATCAACTACCCCAACAACCCGACCGGCGCGACCGCCGACCTCGAATTCTTCGAGCGCGCCGCCCGCTTCGGCCTCGAACACGAGATCGCCGTCCTGCATGACAACGCCTACTGCGACGTGACCTTCGACGGCTACGACGCCCCCGCCTTCCTCCAGGCCGCCGGCGCGAAACGGGCCGGCATGGAGTACTTCTCGCTCTCCAAGAGCTTCAACATGACCGGCTGGCGGATCGGCTGGGCCTGCGGCAACGCCGAGATGGCCGACGCGCTGCTCCGCGTCAAGTCCAACATCGACAGCGGCATCCCCCAGGCGATCCAGCAGATGGCCATCGCCGCGCTCGACGGCGATCAGTCGGTCATGGACGCCAACAACGCGATCCTCCAGCAGCGCCGCGACAAAGTCGTCTCCGCCCTCCGCAAGATCGGCCTCGAAGTCAACGACCCCAGGTCCACGCTCTACATCTGGGCCAAAATTCCCGAAGGCGGCAGCTCGGCCGAGTTCGCCGCCCGCCTGATCGAGGAGCAGGGCGTCGTCGTCACTCCCGGCCGCGGCTACGGCCCCGCCGGCGAGGGCTACGTTCGTCTCTCACTCACCCTGCCCGACGACCAAGTCGACGAAGGCGTCGAACGGATCGCGGCCTTCACCGCCGCGCGCGGATAAGTACGCTGCCCCAGAGGAGCCCGATCATCGCGAAACGCGGCAAGCGCCTGCACCCGACCGCCCAGAAGGCCGAACGCGCCATCCTCGTCGGCGTCCACTCGCGCCGTTCCAGCCACTGGAACATCGACGCCTCGATCGGCGAACTCGCCCAGCTCTCCGTCAGCGCCGGCGCGCTCCCGCTCGCGACCGTCACCCAGCGCCTGCCGCACCCGGACCCCAACTCGTACGTCGGCAAGGGCAAGCTCGAACAGGTCGCCCGGCTGCGCGACGAGCACTCCGCCACCGTCGCCATCTTCGACGACGAGCTCACCCCGGCCCAGCAGCGCACCTTGGAGGCCCGGCTCGAGATCAAGATCATCGACCGCACCGCGCTGATCCTCGATACCTTCGCCCAGCGCGCCCGCACCCGCGAAGGCGTCCTCCAAGTCGCCCTCGCCCAGCACGAGTACCTGCTCCCCCGCCTCGCCGGCCAGTGGTCGCACCTCGAACGCATGGAGGGCGCGATCGGCTCGCGCGGACCCGGCGAAACCCAGCTCGAGACCGACCGCCGCCTGATCCGCGGCCAGATCAAGCGCCTCCGCCGGCAGCTCGACAAAGTCCGCACCCACCGCCAGCAGCACCGCCGCCAACGCGACCGCGCCGGCATCCCGCTCGTCGCCCTGGTCGGCTACACCAACGCCGGCAAGAGCACCTTGATGAACGCCCTCACCAAAGCCGAAATCCGCGCCCACGGCCGGCTCTTCGACACGCTCGACCCCACGACCCGGCGCTGCCGCCTCTCCGAAGACTGCACCGTGCTGCTCACCGACACGGTCGGCTTCATCCAGAAGCTGCCGACCCAGCTCGTCGCCGCCTTCCGCGCCACGCTCGAAGAGCTGCAGGAAGCCGACCTGCTGCTGCACGTGGTCGACGCCAGCCATCAGGATGCGCCCGAGCAGGCCATCTCCGTCGCCGGCACGCTCGGCGACCTCGGCCTCGAAACCCGCCCCGTACTGCACGTCCTCAACAAGATCGACCAGCTCGAAGGCCCCCTGCCCGTCGTCGCCGAGGGCGCGATCGCGGTCTCCGCCATTGAGGGCGACGGACTCGGCGACCTCCGCGCCGCCATCGAGCGCGCCGTCGGCGGCGTGCCCGGCTTCCAGATCGTCGCCCCGCCCCGGCAGCCCGTCCCCGCCGCGCGGTAGCATCGCCCCATGCCCGACGCTGCCGCCCCCGGCCCGCTCGCCCCCTTCCGAGTGCTCGACCTGACCGGCGAGATCGGCCAGCTCGCCGGCCGCATGCTCGGCGATCTCGGCGCCGACGTGATCAAGGTCGAGCCGCCCGCCGGCGATCCCGCACGCGGCAACCCGCCCTTCCACCGCGATCTGCCCGACCGCGAACGCTCGCTCTTCTGGTGGGTCTTCAACCACGACAAGCGCGGCGTCACGCTCGACATCGAAACGGAGCGCGGACGTGATCTCCTGCTCCGCCTGATCGCGGAAGCCGACTTCCTGCTCGAAACGCACGCGCCCGGCGCGCTCGATCGGCTCGGCCTCTCGCGCCATGCCGTCGCCGCGGCCAACCCGCGCATCGTCCACGCGACGATCACCCCGTTCGGCTCCGACGGCCCCTGCGCGCAGTGGAAGGCGACCGACCTGATCGCCGTCGCGATGGGCGGCCTCGCCACGCTCTGCGGCGAACTCGGGCGCAACCCGATCCGCCCCTCCGCGCCGCAGGCCTTCGTCCAGGCCTCCGCCCAAGCCGTCGTCGGCGCGCTGATCGCCCACTACCACCGCACCAAGACCGGCCGCGGCCAGCACGTCGACCAGTCGATGCAGGAAGCGATCATCGTCACCCAGGACCACGCCACCGCGACCTGGGACATCCGCGGCGTCAACAACTGGCGGCCCGGCAACGGCCGCGTGATCGGCGGCTACCCGGCCGGCCCCTACGTCTACGAGAGCGCCGACGGCTACGTCGCCGCGATGTCCTTCGGCGGCCTCTTCGGCCTCACCGCGCGCCAGACCATCGATTGGCTCGATCATCACGGCGCAGCCGACGACCTGGCCTCCGAAGAATGGCTGGCCAAGCTCGACGCCACGCAGGGCGTCCTGCTCCCGCCCGGCGGCGAGGACGCGGAGCACCTCCGAGGCGTCCTCGCCCGCTTCTGCAAGCGCTTCCCCAGCGAGCAGCTCGTCCGCGAGGCCCAGCAGATCCGCAACGGCTGGGCCGTCACCAGCACCCCCGGCGACCTGCTCGCCAACGAGCACCTGCAAGCCCGCGATTACTGGGCCGAACTCGAACACGAAGACCTCGGCGAAACCTTCCGCTACCCCGGCCCCTGGGCCAAGCTCTCCAAAACCCCCATCGCCATGCGGCGCCGCGCCCCGCACTTGGGCGAGCACAACGAAGAGGTCTACGGCGGCCTGCTGGGACTCACAACCGGCGAGATCGCCGGCCTCCGCCGGGCCGCGATCATCTGAGCCGCCATCCGCCGAAGGAGCCCGCCATGAGCGATGCCGCAGCCAACGTCTTCGAGGGCATCCGCGTTGCGGACTTTGCCTGGGTCGGCGTGGGGCCGCTCGTTTCCAAGTACCTCGCGGATCACGGGGCCGAGGTGATCCGGGTCGAGTCTTCGGTGCGGCCGGAGCCGCTGCGGCGCGCGCCGCCCTTCGTCGATGACGTGCCGGATCTCGACAACTCCGGCTACTACGCGGATTTCAACTCGTCGAAGTTCTGCTGCTCGCTGAACATGCAGCACCCCGACGGCGTCGCCATGGCCAAGCGTCTGATCGCCGAGTGCGACGTCATCACCGAATCGTTCACGCCCAAGGCGATGCGCGCCTGGGGCCTGACCTACGACGATCTGCGCGAGATCAATCCCGAGATCATCATGATCTCGATGCCGATGTACGGCCTGACCGGCCCGTGGTCGATGTGGCAGGGCTACGGCCACGTGCTCCAGGCCGCCGCCGGGATCAGCCACCTCACCGCCTACGAGGGCGAGGAGCCGATCGGCACCGGCGTCGCCTACACCGACTTCCTCGTGCCCCACTTCGCGGCCGCGGCCCTGATCGCCGCGCTCGACCACCGCCAGCGCACCGGCGAGGGCCAGAACATCGACTTCGGCCAGATGGAGGCCGCAATCCACGCGACCGGCACGATGACGCTGGACGCCCAGGCCAACGGCCGCGAGCAGCGGGCGCTCGGCGCGCGCCATCCCGACTGCGCGCCGCACAACACCTACCAGTGCGCCGCCCGCGGCGAGGACGACGACCGCTGGATCGCCATCGCCTGCGCCACCGACGACGAGTTCGCCGCGCTCGCGCGGGCGGCGGACGCGGATTGGGCGGCCGACCCGCGCTTCGCCGGCGCCGCATCCCGCAAGGCGGACGAAGACGCGCTCGACGATCTGATCAGCGCCTGGACCCGCACGCGGCAGGCCGAAGAATTGATGGCCCTGCTGCAAGCGGCCGGCGTCCCCGCCGGCGTCGTCCAGACCTCCGAAGACCTCCGCAACGACCCCCAGATCGCCCACCGCGGCCACTTCCACATGCTCCAGCACCCGACCATGGGCGAGCGCGCCTACGACGGCCCTTCCTTCCGGCTCTCCGAAACCCCGGGCCGCCTCGCCAAGTCAGCGCCGCTGCTCGGCGAGGACAACGAGTACGTCTGGAAGCGGATCGCCGGCTTGGACGACGAGGAATACGTCGAGCGCCTCGTCTCCGGCGTCTTCGAGTAGCCGCGGCCCGCCGGACCGGGCCGCGGCCTTCGCCCTCTCGCGCGCCCTAGCCCGCGCTGAACCAGAGGATGTCGTCCGGCAGCACGATGAAGTCCTCCGAGCCGGGCGGGGCTTCGCCCTCGGTTTCGCTGTAGCGCAGCCACCTCCGGCCGTTCCAGAGCCAGACCGCGCTCGCGCCCTCCGGGCCGAGCGCGAGCACCTCGGCCGCCGTGCTGCGCGCCGCGCCGCGGTAAATGACGGGGCTGCCGGCCGCCACCTCGCCGCCGGGCGAGGCCGCGTCGATCCTCGGCGGCTCCGCTTCGGCCGGCGGGATCCGCGTATCGACCGGCACGCTGGCCGACTTCCCGTCCGCGGCGGCGGTCAGCACCGCCACTCCGCGGCTGATGATGGTGGCGCTCGCGACCGCCGCGCCGTCCTTCGTCCGCGCGCCGCGCACCCGCGCGGTGTCCGCGTCGCCGTCGTGATCCGAGAGCACCGGCCGGCTCACCACCACGGTCTCCGTGCCGTCCTGCGTGGCCGTCGTGCTGAAGATCACCCAGGTCCCGTCGGCGACGGCGACCCCGCCCTTGTCCGCGGCCCGCGCCGTCGCGTCGAAGCTGTCGGCCAGGCCGCCCAGCTGCTCCGGGAGTTCGAGCGTCACGGTCTCGGTCGGGCCCGCGACGGTGAACCCCAGCTCCGCGTCGGCGATGCCCCTCCCGCTCACCGTCGCCGTGTACGCGCCGGATGCCAGCGCGTTGGACGGGTCCGCGAGCACGGCCACGACCACGTCGCACCTGAGCCGCATCTCCCCTTCGCACTCGACTTCGGCGCTGTGGCTGCCCGACGGCAGCAGCGCTCCGTCCGGGTCACGGACCGTCGCCGTCGCGTTGTCCGGCATCATCGCGGCGTTCCCGTTCGCGTCCCGCGCGACGACCGGGATCTTGATCACGTCGCGGTCGTCGTCCGCGGTCATCATCGAGTGCACCCTCGGCACCGCCCCGTCGACGCTCAGCGTCGCGGCCGGCCCCGAGATCACGAGCTCCAGCGTTTCCCGGTGCGAAGCGCCGTCCCGCCCCACCACCGAGGCCGACACGCTGGCCGTCCCCGGCGTCGCCGGCGCGTCGTAGGTCAGGTCGATCGCCGCCACCACGCTAGGCTTCTTCGCCGCCTCATCAACCAGTTCTCCGCTGCTGGTCGAGATGCTGCAGCTCGACGCCGACGTGCAGCCCTGCCCGGTCAGCTTCCCGCCGCCCGTGGCGAACAGCGTGATCGACGAGACCTCCGACAGCCGCGTCGCGATTCCGTTCTCGTTGAGGATCGCCAGCCGCAGCTCCGCGCCCTTCGAGGAGGCCGCGATCGTCCCCGTCGGCACGATCCCGCTTACCGGCTTCCGGCCCAGGCTGATCCGATCCAACTCCTTGACCGCGCCGACTTGGAGCTCGCCGCTGCCGAAGATTTCGTCAGGCAGGTCGAACGCCGCCGCCTCGGCGAATCGGTCCAGCGGCGGACTCTCGCCCGCGCCCGTGAACAGCCGCAGCGTGCGGTCGTCCGCGGCGGCCAGGTTGGCGGTGATCTGCAAGGCCGCGCCCGCATCGGCGTCCGCGACGATCTTCGGGCGCTCGCCGGCGGCGTTGGTCACCCAGCAGGCGATGTCCCGCTCGTCCGCGTTGGCAATCCCTGAATCCTTGGCCGGGCCGCAGCGCAGGTTGCTCCAAGTCCCGTCCAGCTGCAGCCGCTTGCCGCCGCCGTCCTCGAACGTCGCCGGCCCGTTGATCACCAGGTAGGAGTCGTCCGCCAGCTGCCGCGCCGCCATCGTGGGCGCTTCCGCCGGATCCGCGGCCGAGCGCGTCAGCAGGCAGCCCTGCTCCAGCTTCTGCGGCCCGGTCAGTTCCAGGAACGAGGGCCCGAGTCCCGCGCAGCTCCAGCCCTCGCCCGCCGCGTCCACCGCCACCCGGAAGCCCGCCGCGATCTCCGCCGTCTGCCCCGGCGCGATCGCCCCGTCCGGATCGCCCGGCAGCGTCACCGACGCAACCGGAGCGCCCGCTCCCGGCGAACCCAGCTCCAGTGTCCCGCTGACCGGCTCGGTCTCACCATCCGCCCAAGCCTCGACGGTCAGCGTCGCCGGCGCGCCGATCGGCAGCGCGTACCCGACCCGCAGGTTGCCGCTCAGATCCGCGGCCGTCGCCCCCCGCTCCGCCATCAGCTCCGCCAGCGTCAGCTCGATCCGGCAGGCCTCGTCCGCTTCCGGCTCCGGGCACGCTTCGCCGTTGTAGGAGATCTCGCCCCGGTCGATCGACAGCCGCACCGCCGTGCCGGAATCTTCCAGATCCTCGAACCTCACCCATGCCAGCTTGCTCGCCATCGCCCGCTGGTCGACCTCCGAGCCGGAGCGCCCGATCGCGAACATCGCCGTCGGCCCGGCCGTCGCGTAGTCCGTCCCCGGGTCCGCCCAGTCCAAGTACGCCGACACTTCCAGCGCGTCGGGCGACGCATCCGGAGCGTGGGCGAAGATCAGGCTTCCCTCGTAGTCCGTCCCGTCCACTTTCCAGACGGCCGTCGCCGTGCCGGCCGCGGCGCTTCCGGAATCGGCGATGTAGACGAAATCGAGCTTTTTCACGGCGGCATCCGCGTTGCTCTCCCGCTGGAACGCCATCAGCGCCGCCCGCGTGATCGTGCAGCTCGTCGACATCGCCAAGGGCGTATTGTCCAGCGGATGCTCCGGCTCGATGTGCGGGCAGAGCAGCTCGTGGATGATCTTCCCGTCCTCCGACGTCAGCGTCAGCGCCTCCGTTTCATCCAGCTTGGTGAACGTCACCGACCCGTCGCTCGACGGCAGCAACTGCGTGCTGGCCCCGATGGGGCGTCCGCGCGCTGCGGTCCAACCCAGGGAAGCTCCCTGGCCGACGAAGAGCACATCTCCGTCATTGATCGCGAAATTGGTTGCCCCCGGGATTGGCCTTCCGTCGGTCGTCTCGTACAAGACCCAGCAACACGCGTTCGCCTCCCCTCTCGAGTCTTCCTCCCACTTCCACAGCTTGCTCTCTCCGTCAAGGCTGGCCAAGTAGTCCGACGCGGTGGTGGCGGCGCCGTCGTAGACGGTCAGGGTGCCGGGACTCCGATCCGGGGTGGTCGACATCCGCACCTGCGGCTCCGCCATCAACGGTTCTCCCGGGTCCACTGGCTGCACCGGGTCCACCGGCTGCACCGGCGCCGACGGGTCGCCATATTGGGCCGCGAATGTCCGTGAAGACTTGCCCGATTGGGCGGTGGTGACGACCAGGTAGGCGGCTCCGCTGTGGCTCGAGGGCACGGAGAAATAGATGTCCTGCGGGGTGGTCAAGGGCGGAGTCGCGCTGTCCTGCGGGAAGTTCGCGCTCGTGATCGTGCAGGTGCCGCCGGGCGCGGTTTCGGTGCAGGCGCCGATCACGGTGCTGCCGGCCGCGTCGGAGGAGATCGTCGCTCCGCTGATCACCGTCGCCCCAGCCGCGTCGCTGGTGACCTTGATCGTGGCGCTGTCGAAGGTGCTGCGGGCGACGTTCGTTTCCGTAGCGGTGTACTGGTTGGAGTGCCAGGCGTCGCGCAGGAACACGCGGGCCCGCTGCGAAGCCCCGTTTGCCTCGTACGTCCGCGTCGCCGCGGTCACGTCTCCGGTATCCAGCGTTCCGCCCGAATCCTGAGGCACCGCCAGCGGCACCGCCACGACGTGCGGGTCCCCGTACAACAACGTGGAATGCTCGTGCGAATTGCCCGAATTGAGGCCGATGGTGAAAAACAGTCTGACCGAGCCGACATGCGACTCCGGCACGGTGAATCTGATTCGGAGGTCGGACAGGGGGCCGCTGGTGCCTGAGCCGATGTGTCCCGTTTCGAGTCCGGTGCCGCAGTACACATCGGTGCCAACGCAGCGGAAGTTGTATTTGACGCCCGCCGCAGAGCGCCAGCTGCCGGTGGTCGGCGCGATGCCACTCACGTATTCGATGTGGGCTCCGTCGATCGCTCCTGCGTTGCCATTGTCGTTCGCGTTCCCTGCTCCGACCTTGATCGCGTACCGCCGCCAGTTCCATCCGGTCGACGTCACTGCAGCTGTGGTGGACAGGCAGCCGTTGCCGAACTGGCCGACGACTCTGAGATCCACGGTGTTCGTGCCGCCGTTGGCCGCGTAGTTGCGGGTGTTCGTGCAGAAGTTGCCCGTTTCGCCCACCACCCGGGCTGACGGACTGTAGCTGCCGATGCCGGGGCGCCCGTGCGCATCCGTCGGCGCCGGTTGGAGCGCCAGCCACGCCCCCGCCAGCATCGCCAAGCCCAGCCCGAGCAGCGCAACGCGCCCGAACCCGCCCCGCCCCCGCTCAACCCGCGAACATCGCCGCTTCATCGTCGACTCCCTTCCCTGCCTGCTACGCCTGTTACCCCCCCCCCCCCCCCATATCTCCATCCCCCCTCTCCGAAGCACGAACCGAAGACCCGAGAGCTGCCAGCCGCCAAGTCCGGAACTCGAACACCGCGCACCCCCTGTCATCGCCAGCCCGCGCGCAACCAGCGCGCTGGGCCAGCCAACATAAACTCTAGGCGAAAGACGGGGATTTCTCAATGATCAATCTGCGCCCAAACTGGGCAGGACGGCGGAGATGAAGGCGAAGCACGCATCGCCCGCCAGCTCCCCGGCGTCTCCGAAGCACCGCGCGCCGCAGGTCGAGGCCTACGACGCCGGCGCCATCCTCGCCCCCGGCCGCGGCTATCTCGCCGACTACGACTACGTGATCAACCCCTACATCGGCTGCACCTTCGCCTGCTCCTACTGCTACGCCGCCTTCTTCCAAGCCCCGGAGCAGCAGCGCACATGGGGCGACTGGCTGCGGATCAAGCAGAACGCAGCGGCAAAGCTCGCCCGAGTCCGCCGCGGCCTCGCCGGCAAGACCGTCTACCTCAGCAGCGCCACCGACCCCTACCAGCCGGCGGAACGCCGCCTCCGGCTCACCCGCGAAATCATCAGAATCCTCCTGCAGCGCCGAGCCAAGCTGGTCGTCCAAACCCGCAGCCCCCTGGCCGCCCGCGACATCGACCTCTTCCAACAGTTCCCGCCCGGCCATCTCTGCATCAACTTCTCGATCACGACGGACAGCGAGGCGGTTCGCCGCCGGTTCGAGCCGCGCTGCCCGCCGATCCCGGCCAGGCTGGCCGCCGTCCGCGAGCTGCGCGATGCCGGCCTCCGCACAGCCGTCACCATGACCCCGCTGCTCCCCCTCGACAACGCCGCCGGGTTCGCCCGCGCCGTGCTCGCAACCGGCGCGACCCGCTTCGTCGCGGAACCGTTCACCAAGACCGCCGGAGCGTTTTCCGCCGGCACCGGCGAGAGCGCGTTCGAACTCGCCGAAGCCGCGGGCTGGGGCGCGGAGGAATACGCGGCAGCGGAACGGGAGCTGGCCGCCGCGCTGCCCGGCTTGCGGGTCGGGCGCTCCGGCTTCTCGCCCTCCTGGCTGCTCGAACCGGAGCCCCAAGCGATCCAGCAGTAGATTCCCGGTGGTAGATTCAGATCGTCCCGACGGGCCGGCTCAGCGCGCGGGGCTTGAACCAGCGGCCCTTGGCAAGAGACTGTCGCGCACATTGCAAAGGGTTGCAAAGTCGAGGGGCATCCTGCTATGCTGCCATCGGCATGACGAAGGCATTCCGCCAGCATTGCCGAACGGAGGCTAGGAGGACCTCATGAGCAACCTGCAAGTCAAGAACGTACCCGACAGGCTGTACGGCCGCCTGAGGGACTACGCCGCCGAAAGCAACCTCACGATCGGCGCCGTGGTGCTGGAGGCCGTGGAGCGCGAGCTGGCGAAGGCCGAGATGGTCAAGCGCCTCGCTGGCCGCTCGCCGGTGGAGCTCAGCCTGTCCGTGGCCGAAGTGATCCAAGAGGAGAGGATGTTCCGCGAGGAGCAGCTGAGCGCCTACGGGACTGACAGGGCCGGGGACGGCCCGCAGCCCGAGTCGCCCGGAGGAGCCTGATGCTGCAGCGCGTCATTGATGCGTCGGTAGCCGTCGAGTACCTGCTCAAAACGCAGCTGGGCTTGGCGGTTGCCGACACGATCGAGCAGACCTCCGTCCTGCACGCGCCGGACATCATCGACGTCGAGTTCTTGTCCACCATGCGCAAGCTGGTCGGCAAGAGCGACTTGTATGAATTCCGCGCGTTGGAAGCGCTCGACGATCTGACCTGGTGGCCGATCGAGCGGATCCCGTCGCAGTCGCTGCTGCGCCACAGCTGGCAGTACCGGCACAACGTGACCACCTACGACGCGCTCTACGTCAGTGCCGCCCGCCAGCTCGACATCCCCCTGCTCACCGCCGACGGCCGCCTGGCGCGGGCGCCGAAGCTGGGGATCACGATCGAGTACGTCAGCAACCGCTGATCAGCGCCGCGCCTGATCGATCCATGCAGCGGAGGCGATGATCTGCTCGGCGACCGCCTGCGGCGTTCGCTGCGGGATGAAGTGATCCGTGCCTTCGATCTCGATCACGTCGCCCCGTTGAAGGACGTTCGCGACTGATTTGCCGGGGTTGTTGGGCAGTTTCGGGCCGTCGCCGACGGGGAGGAGGATCGTGACGGGCTGCCGGAGGCGGTGCAGTTCGTCGTAGGCGCGGGTGGGCATCGCCCAGTCGAAGCACATCGCCTCGACCCGCGGCGTGCAGCGCAGCCGCCACTCGCCATGATCGGGCTGGAGCGCGTGTTCGGCGTAGAGGTCGACCAAGCGTCGGGGCCAGTGCTGGAAGGGGCCTCTGGGCGCGAAGCTGTCAGCCATCGCCTTCGGGGAGGGCCAGCGCGCGCGGCGCTTGCGCGCGCCGGCGGCGAGTTCGTTGACGGGAGCCGCGCCGTGCCATTGGGGCACGGGGATGACCGGGTCCGCGAGCACCAACGCGCCGATGCGCTCGGTCCGGAGGGCCGCCAGCGCCGCGACCGCGCCGCCCATCGAGTGGCCGGCGATGACCGCGTCCCGGATATCGCGCTGTTCGAGCCAGACTTGAACGTCGTGCGCCAGCTCGCGCCAGTTGCAGTCGGCGAAGTGTTCCGGCGCCTGCGAGTAGCCGTGCCCGCGCAGGTCCAGCGCGAGTACGCGGAGATCGTCCGGCAGCAGCTCGACGACCGCGTCCCAAGTCCGCGAGTGGAACCCCGTCGCATGCAGCAGCACGGCGCTGCCCGCGGTTCCGCCCGCGGCGGGCCACTCCCATTCCGCCAGCTCCCAGCCGCGGATCTCGATCTGCGAGCGGACCGGTTCGGGTCGCGGCATCAGCGGCGGATTGCGCCTCGCCCGTCGCCGAAGGGGTCGTCGCGCCATTCGAGCGCGGCCTTGAGGCCCTCTTCGCGCGACTTGCGGGCGAACTCGCCGATGCTCGGCGCTTCGTGCCAGATCGCGTCGAACTCCGCGCCTTCGGCCGCGGCCGTGCGCAGGCCCATGATCTCGAACCAGCGGTTGGCGCTGTGCTTGTGGACGGAGAGCCCGTCGAGCGGGACTTGGGCGATGCGCTGGCAGTACGCCATCGTCTCCTCGTCCAGCTGCTCGGCGGGGAGGGCGCGGTTGATCATCCCGATCCGCTCGGCCTCGATCCCGTCCACCGTGTCGCCGCTGAAGAGCAGTTCCTTGGTCTTGAGCAGGCCGATCTTGATCGGCCACATCCCCAGCGTCGGCGGAATGCCCAGCGCGCGCCCGGCCGGATGCCCGAAGCGCGCGTCTTCGGCCGCGAAGACGATGTCGCAGGCGCCGATCATCTCGCCGCCGCCCGCGAGGCACCAGCCGTGCACCTGCGCGATGATCGGCTTGCGGTAGGACCACATCCAGAGCCAGCGGTCGACCGATGCGCGCAGCCCCTCGCGGTCGAGCGCGATCCGCGATTCGCCCAGCTCCCAGGCCTGGTCGCCGCTGCGCTGGTTGGGCCGCCAGTTGAGCGCCCCGCGTTCGGGCGAGAGGTCGTAGCCCGCGCAGAACGCGCGCCCCGCGCCCTTCAGCCGGATCACGCGCACGGCGTCGCCCGGGTTCAGCTCCTGCAGCGCCGCCTCCAAGTCGTCGCGCAGCCCGCCCGAGATCGCGTTCAGCTTCTCCGGCCGGTTCAGCGTGATCGTGGCGACCGCGCCGTCGACATCGACCGCGACGTTCTCGTAGCTACTCATTGCCGCTCTCCTTGTCCTCGCCGCCCGCGACGCTTGCGTAGTTACTCATCGCCGGCCTCCTTGCCCTCGTCGCCCGCATCGACTGCCTTGCGGGACGCGCCCCCGCCGAGTTCGGCGGCCTTGGCTTGCAGCGCCCGCTGCAATCTCGACGCCGCCTCGCCCGCTCTTCCCGCCGCGCGCTGCACCCGCTCGTCTTCGGCCACGTGCTCCGCCGCCTTGCGCATCTCCCGCGCCGCGTCCTCCGCCGCGTGCTTGATGTCGTCCGCCGCCTCGTGGGCGATGCGGTTGATGTCCTCGCGGTTGAGCGAAGCCCGCGCCTGCTCGACGCGCTCGTCGTGCGCGGCCGCTTCGGCCGCTTTGCGCATCTCCTGGGCCGCCTCTCCGGCCGCGTGCCGCACGTCGTTGGCGGCTTCATGCGCCAAGCGGTTGATCTCGCCGGAGCGGGCCGATTCAATCGCCTGCTTGGCCAACGGCTTCACCGTCTCTTCGATCGCCCGCTTCGCCGCCGGATGCTGCAGCGCCGTAGCCGCAGCCTGCGCCGCCAGCCCCGCCGCCCCGCCCCGCCCCGCCGTCCGCGCCAGCGCCGCCGCCGCAGCCGGCCCCGCAGCCCGCGCCGCCGCATCGGCCGCCCGCTCGTCAACCGACTCATCAGGCGCCGCCTGCGCCTCCTGAGGGCTCTCGCTCTGATCTTCATCGGGCATGGCGCACTCCGTCACGGCTGGCTGCTTGGCAGTGATCATAATCGCAGTGCGATCTTTTCCCGGCCCACTTCAACCAGAAGAGCGGGGGCGGGTCCTACCCGCTCTTGCTGGCGGCAGGGGTGAGGCAAACACCTACCACGCGCTTGTCACTACGCGTTCTCTTCAGGCGAAACCATTTCGGCTGCGATTCGAGCATCTTGGTCAAACTCGTGGATCTCGAAGTCTTGTTGATGGGAGGAGTGCTTTTTCGCATGCGTTGGCTTAATCGATGGAGGGATGGGCAATCTCCGTTTTGGGAGAGAGTGCGGACGAGCTCGACAACGCGGGGAACCCAATCTGGCACCGGTTCTTCTTTCGGAGCCGGGGCGGATTTGGGCTTGTTTGATTTCTTGGCGGCGGGCACCGGCTTCGCTTGCTCTTTGGCCGACTTGGCCGCCGACTTGGCTGATGCGCCGGCTTTGACGGGTGTCGCAGGTTTGGACTTCCGCTTGGGTCCGGCTGCCGTGGGCGCAGTTTTAGCGGCTTTGGAACGCGGTTCGCTTGATGGCTTGGAACTGAGTTTGTCGAGCCTGATGAAACGAGTGCATGTGTCGGCGAACGCCTTGTAGGCGCCGGTCGCGGTGCCGATGCCGAAGATGTCTTTGCCCATCGAGCGGATGTTGGTGGCGGCACCGCTGAAGTCGCTGTCGCTGGTGACCAAGCAGATCGCGTCAATGTCACTGCCGGCGGCGAGCCGCGTGGCTGCCGAGCTCATGTAGTTGTCGACAGTGTTCTTGCCGCTGGGCGTGCGGTTGACTTGGACTTGGTCAATGCCGTGCTGCTTGCAGGCTTTGACCCACGAGCTGGTCTGGGACTTGGTCCAGTCGGCGTAAGCCGTGCGCTGGACGACGCGGCCGAGCCGGGCAGCCTCGTGGAGAATCTGGCTAGCTTGAGGGGCAGATTGGTTCTCGCAATCGATCAGAAGCGCAACGCGCTGCTCAGCTTCGACTCGGGGCATTTTGCAGTGTCTTTCAGAGGGGGTGCGATCGTGGCTATCGGTCGTCGTCGGCTGGCGGTGGAGCGGATTCGCGGCGGCTGGGGCGATGGGCCTTGGCGGCGGCATCTTCGGCGGCGTGCTTGACTTCGCTGGCCGCGTGGCCGATGGCGTCGCCGACCTTGTGGGAGGCGTCCCCGGCGGCATGCTTGACGTCGTCGGCCGCGTGGTGGGCGACGCGGCCGATCTCTTCGACGGCGTGCTTGGCGTTGTCGGCGGCCTGATGGGCTGCTCGGTTGAGCTTGCCGGAGCGGGCTGACTCGACGGCCTGCTTGGCGATGGGTTTCGCAGCCCGGCTGATCGCCCGCTTGGCGGCGGGGGTTTGGAGCACGGTTGCGGCCGCGAGGCCGGCCGCGCCGATCGGCGTGCTGCCGGCAGCGGTTCGCGCAAGTGCGGCCGGGAGCGCGCGGGTCAGTGCAGCGGCGGCCGCGGGAGCCAGTACTTCCGCGGCTGCGGCGGCCAACTGATCGGCGAGGTCGGACTTGGAGTCGGACTGCTCGTCCCGCTCGGGGCCGTCTTGAGATTGCTCTGGCATGCTCGGTCCCTCCGTCGGCAGGGGCGTCGGAAGGCAGTATCGCAGGCCGGGTGCGCTCGGATCAGATGGCTCGGGCGCGTTTCAGGTTGGCTGCGAGCTCGGCCGTCCTCACGCCGAGGCGGCGGGCTTGGATGCGGTCGACTTCCTCGACTTTGCGATACGCGGTCGCGCCGTAGTACGAGCCGGAGTGGTGCATCTCGTTGGACCAGGGCAGGCCGACGAAGATCATCCCGTGGCCGATCAGCAGGTGGAACAGCTGCAGCAGCGTCGCCTCCGTGCCCGCCGAGCGGCTCCAGCCGGCCGTGAAGCACGCGCCGACCTTGCCCGCCAGCTCGCCCGTCTCCCAGAGGTCTCCCGTGTAGTCCATCCAGTGCTTGAGCCGCCCCGTGATCCCCGTCCAGTTGGGCGAACCCAAGATCAGCGCATCGCAGGCGATCAATTCGTCCTTGTCCGCCTGCTCGAGCGGGCGATCCCAGACCTCGATTCCATCAACCGAACCGGCCCCCTCGATGACGGATCCGGCCAGATCGGCCAGCAAGCCCTGCGAGTCGTAGAGGACCAGCACCTTCACGCTCTCACCGGCGCGGGCTGGCGCGACGGACTGACCCATGTCCGCCGCTCAGCTGCGTTCGGGCCGGGGCAGCCGACGGCGGCGGGAGGGGGAGCGACGCCTCGGGGCCGGCCGAGGCGACTTCCGGCGCACGTAGAGCGCCGGGCTCTTCGGATTGCGCGTGGGCCGCGACTCGATCTCGAACAGGTCGGATCGCGATTCGATCATCTTGCGCAGCGCGCTGAACCCGTAGTCGGAGTAATCGAAGGATGGATCCCGCTTGCGCAGCTCGGCGCCCAGCGGCGCCAGATTGGTCCAGCCGTCGTCCTCGTCCCCCGATGTCCGCGCCGGCAGCATTTGGGCGACCGTGTTCTCCCACGACGCGTCGTCCCGGGCCGGAGCGCGCGCGGGCGCCCGGCCGGCCCGCTGCCCGGCTCGGCTGCCGAGCAGGATGAACTCGTCGCACGCGCGCTGGAACGCGGAGGAGACGCCGCCGCTGCCCGCGCCGACGACCCGGATCCCGTGCTCGCGCAGCTTGCCCACCAGCGGCGTGAAATCGGAGTCCCCCGAGATCAGCCAGACCACGTCGGCCTGATCCGTCAGGCAGCACTCCATGATGTCGATCGTGATGAACAGGTCGGTCGCGTTCTTGCCGACCGAGTACGCGGTCGCGTGGATCTGGCGCACGGCGTGCCGCTCGCACTCCTCGCGCCAGCGGTGCAGCCGCGGATCGGCCCAATCGGCATAGGCGCGCCGGATCGAGACGTGCCCTTCCTCCTCCGCCCGCGCGACCAGCTCGCCGAGATCCCGATGCGATTGGTTGTCCGCATCCACGAACAGCGCGATCCGCTGCCCGCCGCGCCCGCGACGCTCCGCAGATCCCGCCCCGCCGCCCCGTAGCCGCTCCCAAAATCTGCCTGCTGCGCCCATGCCGCTCAGGGTAGCGCCCCCTCCGCCTCAGCCCGCCACCAGCTCCATCTCGAACCAAGCCGCTTGGCCCGGCATCTCTTCGACGCCGACCCTGAGCTTTTGCAGGCTGAGGTCTTCCTGTTCGCGCAGGGAGATTGCGAGTCGGCCGGCGATGTACTCGGCCAGGCGTTCGGCGGTGCTGTTGTCGATGGGGAGGGCGGCTACGTCGCGCTTGGGCAAGCGGTAGGGCGGTTCGTCGCGGTATTGGATGAGCCAGTGCGAGTCGTCGTCGGTGATGCTGAGCGAGCGCGATTCCATCTGCAGCAGGAACTTGTGGTCGAGCTGCTCGCAGATCTCGCGGGTCAGGCGCTTGAGCAGCGAGAAGTCGATCACCCACGATTCTTCGGTCAGCCCGCCCGCGACCTCGACGAATACGTCGTAGTTGTGGCCGTGGATCGGCTCCAGCTCGTCCGCGAACGTCGCGAAATGCCCCGCGGCGAAGCGGAGTCGCTGGCGTTCGACGGTGACTGAGCGGGTCATGGCCGGCTGCTCCCGGCAGCAGGGTACCCGCAGGCGCGGATTAGCCTCGCCCGATGATCGGGATGGGCCGGATCGCGAATGGCTGGGCCGAATGGCGGCCCGTGATTCTGCTGGGCGTGCTGACCATCGGCTCGTACGGCCTCGTGCTCTACGGCTTCGGCGTCATCTCCGGCCCGGCGCAGGAGGCCGAGGGCTGGTCGTCGGCCGAGGTCAACTTGGCCTTCACGCTGACCTACTTGCTGGCGGCCGCGCCGACGTTGCTCTCGGGGCGGCTGCTGGACCGGATCGGGCCGACGCCGCTGATGCTGACCGGGTTGATCGTCGGCACGGTGCTGCTGGCCGCGTCCACATGGGCGACATCGGCCGCATGGTTCGCCGGCCTCTGGGCCGTCGGCGGCGCCGTCACCGTGGCCGGGCTCTTCTACAACGTGACGATGGCCGTGACCGCGCGGCTCTACCCCGAACGGCAATCGGCCGCCTTCACCGTGCTGGTGACGACGGGCGGGTTCTCCTCCGTCGTATTCCTGCCGCTGACCGGCGTGCTGACCGAGGAGCTCGGCTGGCGCTGGGCCATCCGCGTATTGCTCATCTTGAGCACTGTGCTGGCTCTGCCCGCAGTCGCATCGGTGCGTTCCGCCCGCCCCGGCCCGGCGGAACCCGGCGCGGACGAGGCCCGGCCCGATGCGGACGAGGAGGGATATTCCAGCATCCGCGACGCGCTGCGATCGCCGCAGGTGCTGGTGCTGCTGGCGATGTTCGCGTTCGGCGGCCTGGCGCTCGGCGCGCTGCTGAACCACCTCGTGCCGGCGCTGACCACGATGGGGATCGGGCTGAGCACCGCCGCCGGAATCTCCGGACTGCGCGGATTCATGTCGCTGCCGGGTCGGGCGCTGATCGCGCCGCTGATATCGCTGCTCGGGCTGCGCAGCGCGCTCGGAGTCGCCTACGCGGCGATGGCGCTGGGCACGGCGGTGCTGGCCGCGGCCGAATGGCTGCCGGGGGGCGATGTCTGGATCTACCTGTTCGCGGTACTGACCGGGCTCGTCTTCGGGCAGCTCATACCGCTGCAGGGGTTGCTCTCGGCCGAGGTCTTCGGGCTGCGGCGGATCGGCACGTTCATGGCGATCCAGACCGTGATCGGGAACCTGACCATGGCCGCCGGCCCGTTCGCGGCCGCACTCGCGGTGGACGCGCTGGGCGACTTCACCCCCGTGCTGGCCGGCGCCTGCGTCGCGCATGCGGCGGCGCTGCTGCTGCTGCCGATCCAGGGCCGGCTGCGCGGGCGGCGTTCGGGCGGTAGCCTCAACGGACGCGCGGCGATCGGCCCCGCGGGTTCAGGACGGGAGACTCCGAGATGAGCGATGACGCGCCGCTGCTGTACGACGTCGACGGGCACATTGCCACGATCACGCTGAACCGGCCCGAAAAACTCAACGCCTTCAGCAACGAAATGCTGGCGATGTGGGCCGACAGCATCACGCGGGCCAGCGAGGACCAGGGCGTGCGCGCCGTGATCGTCACGGGCGCCGGGCGCGGCTTCTGCTCCGGCGCCGACGTCGGCCGCGAGCGGGCCGGCGGGGACGTGCTCGGCGGCGACCCGAACGCGCCCGCCGCCAACCGCAACAGCCTGCGCAACTCGGTCCAGAAAGTGCCGCGCGCGCTCTACAACATGGAGAAGCCGTACATCGCCGCCGTCAACGGCGCCGCCGTCGGCGCCGGCATGGACATGGCCTCGCAGGCCGACATCCGCATCTCCTCCGACCGCGCCAAATACGGCATGGCCTACGTGCGGATGGCGCTGATCCCCGGCGACGGCGGGGCCTACTTCCTGCCCAGGATCGTCGGCATGTCCAAGGCCCTCGAACTGATGTGGACCGGCCGCATCTTCAACGCCGAAGAGGCTCTGGAGATGGGCTACGTCAGCCGCGTCGTTCCAGCCGAGGACCTGATGGACCAGACGCTGGAGCTGGCCAAGGAGATCGCGCGGATGCCGGCGGTCTCGGTGCAGCTGATCAAGCGCCTCGCCTACCGCTCGCAGACGACCGGCATGCACGAGGCGCTGGAGATGGCCGACCACGCGATGGTCATCGCCCGCTCGACCGAGGACGCCAAAGAAGGCCCGCGCGCGTTCGCCGAGAAGCGCGAACCGAACTTCCAAGGCTTCTAAGCCGGCGCACCCGCCGGCAGGCCGATCGCGCCCTCGAGGTTCGCATCGGTCAGGTCAGCCCCGTCGAGATTGGCGTCGGTCAGGTCAGCCCCGATCAAACTCGTGCGGACCAGCTTGGCGCCGGACAGATCCGCCCCCCGCAGGTTCGCGCGGTCGAGGATGGCGTCGGTGAAGTCCGCCCTCGCCAATCTCGCCTTCGGCAGATGGGCGGCGGGCAGTTCGAAACCGCGCCGATTGCGGCCTTCCCACTCAACGAACCAGTCTTTGCGGAAATCAGCGAACTTCGGATCAGCCTCGTATCTGCAGACCATTCGCACGATGAGGCGGTCGAAAGCCCGATCCATTGACCTGCTGCGATCTTCAGCCGCCGGCATCGCTGCCACCCTCTGATTGCTGCCGGGATACCCGCAGCGCTTCACGTACGACCCCATCATAATCGTCGGGATGCTCCGCGGCTAAACGCTCCAAAAGGTACGTCCCGGCCGCGCGCGTTGCCAGATCGTCGCTGCCGATCATCTCGGCGCCGGTGCGGAGCTGATTGTCCAGCGCTTCGCGGCGCGAGATCGCGGTGGCTGATGCGCCCGCTTCGGCCGAACGTTCCGCCGCGCCGGCTTGCCGGGCCGTCAAGACGATGCGCCAGACCCCGATGGGGACGGCGATGGCGAGCGACGCCAAGATGGCGAAATTGCGGATGGCTTCCGATTCGCGCCAGAAGACCAGCGAGATGGCGATCGCCCCTGCAAGACCGACCGCGACGATTGCAATGACGACGAATGCGCCGTCCAGCCGCCGCATTCGGCTCATGTGGCGATCAGTCGTCCGAGACGTAGACCGTGCCGTCGGCGACTCGCGTGCGGTAGGTGGCGATTCGATCCGGCTTCAGCTTCCGTTCCAAGAAGCCCGGCAGCGGCGGCATCGTTTTTTCGAGGATGTTCCAGACGCCGGAGGGCAGCCATTTCTTGGTGCGGCCCGTGCGCATGTCGAACTCGGAATCGTGCCAGGGGCAGACGATATGCGCGCCGTTCAAATCGCCGACGGAGAGCGGCGCGAACAGATGCGGGCACTTGTCGGCGACGGCGAAGACCTCGCCGTGCACGTTGGCGACGCAGGCCCGCGCGCCGTCCTCGAACTCGGCCGCAGCGACCGAACCGGGCGGTAGTTCCGCCGCCTTGCAGACCGCGATCTCCGCCATGCGGTACTCCTTCGCCGCGCCGTCCGCCGGGCCCTGCCCGGTCCTGCACCCATAGGATGATCGCTCGGTACGCTGAGGTCAACGCTCGCGGCCCGCGGCGCGGTTCGGGAAAGGCTCCGGCGATGCAGTGGCAGAACGAGATCAACCCTAAGACCGTAGCCGTCGTCGAGCTGATCGGACCGATCGGCACCCGCATCAACCCGCGCGACACGGTCCGCCTGATCCATTCGCTGCGCCGCAGCAAGCGCCACCCCGCGGTCGTCCTCGACATCGACTCCCCCGGCGGTTCCGCCGCCGCCTCCGAAACGATCTACAACGCCGTCAAGAAGCTGGCCCGGAAGAAGCCGACCTCCGCCGTGATCCGCGGCATGGGCGCGTCGGGCGGCTACATGATCGCCTGCGGCGCGCACCCCGTCTTCGCCCTGCCCACCTCGATGGTCGGCTCGATCGGCGTGATCTGGATGATGCCCCTGATCGAGGACGCCTTCGAGCGGATGGGCATCAAGATGCGCACCCACACGGCCGGTGAATTCAAAGACATGGCCTCGATCTTCCGCGAGCAGACGCCCGAGGAAGAAGCCCGCGTGCGCGGGCTGCTGGAGTCCGTCTACCAGCGCTTCATCGACATCGTCGAAGAGGGCCGCCCCGATTTCGACCGCGCCGCCGCCGAGAACCTCGCCACCGGCGAGATCCACACGGGCGCGACCGCGCTCGATCTGGGCCTCATCGACCGCCTCGGCGACATCGACGACGCGATTGAATGGGCGGCCGACGCCGCGGGAATCCCGCCGCGCAGCCAGCTGATGCGGCCCAAGCCGAAGCTGATGCAGATGCTGATGCAGCGCGGCGCCAGCGCCTTCGTCGACGCCGCCTTCGATCGCATCGCGATGACGGTCGAGGAACGCTCGGTCCAAACCCGCCTGCCGCGCTGACCGGTCGCGCTGATCCGGTCAGCGCTGCCGCATCATCGTGGGCCCGTTGATGATGTCGTCGGCGTGGCCGTGATCGTGCGACTCCCACCACTCGATCAGCGCCGGCCCGTTGGCCGCCCAGCCCATTCGGCGCAGCGACTGCTCCTCGGTCAGCGAGCAGCAGAGCATCAGCGTCTTCTGCGCGCCGATCTCCAGCGCCCGCGCCAGTTTCAATGGCGCGCGTTCGCGCAGCCCGTCCAGCGCGAGCCCGTTGGCGTCGTCCAGCGGCGCTGAGGGAACGCCGGGGTCCGGCGACCATTCCTCCAGCGGCCGCCCGTTCAGCACCGCGGTCAGCACGTCGTGGTAGCGGCGGTCGGAAGCGGCGACATGCGCGGCGGCATCGGCCCGGCTCCAGCCGTCGCAGGCGCTGTCCGCGTCCCAGAGCCCGGCCGGCAGCTCGCGCGCCATCACCGCCAGCCGTCGCCGCGCGCGCAGGGCCCGGCGCAACGGCACCCACATCGCCGGCGGCGCGGCCGAAGCCGAATCAGCCGCGGTCTCCCAGTCCCACTCGGCCGCACCCCGCTCGGTCAAGCGCGCCCGCCCGCGCCTCAGTCCGCCGCCGGCGCCAGCGTGCGGTACGCGCCCTGGTAGTACAGGATCGGGTCCGCGTCCGATTGCGACGCGAACGCCTCGACCTTGCCGACGGCGATGATGTGGTCGCCGCCGTCGAGCGAGTCGTGCAGCGTGCAGTCGTAGACGAAGGTGGCGCTGTTGATCCGCGGGCAGCCGGTCTCGCCGACCGCGTACGGATGCTCGTCGAACTGGTGCGGCGGCGCGGCCCGCTTGCTCGATGCGAAGTAGTTCGACGTCGCGTCGCCGCCGCCGGCCAGCACGTTCACGGTGAACGCGCCGGTTTCCTGCAGCAGCGGCAGCGTGCTTGCGCCCTTGTCGATGCAGACCAGCACCAGCGGCGGGTCCAGCGAGAGCGAACAGAACGACTGCACCGTCATGCCGACGAAGCCCGGCTCCGAGCCCGTCGTGATCACGGTGACCCCGCTTGCGAATGCGCCGAGCGCGTCACGGAACTCCCGCTGGTCGAAATCCATCGCCCGCTCCTCACTGCAGCCGATCGCTCCCGGCTCCGCGCGATGCCCAGATGATACAAGCGCGCGATCGTCCGCCGTCACTGTTGTCGCGCCGTAAATTCTCGCGTCCGCCACCTGATCCAGCGGCTGTCCCTCTTACATAAGGGCCGAATTCACGCGCATAGTGAAGCAGCGGGCGACGGACGCCGCCGTTCACCGCCGCCCCGAGGAGGATCGCATGCATCTGATGTTCCGCCCGCGCCTGCGCGGCGCGATGAACTCGGGGATTCCGGCGCGCATCGCCGCGGCCGCCGCCGTGCTCGTCGCGCTGGCCGCGGCCGCCCTGGCCTCGCTCCAGCCCGCAAGCGCCTACTACATCACGCCGCTCCACCTCGACATCACCTTCCCCGGCTCCGAGGGCATCGTCACCGCCGAGGACGTCGTGACCGCGCGGATCGCGCTCGGCTTCGACATCACGCCCGAAGCCGAGGGGGTCCGCTGGGAGCAGATCGCGGCGCCGCGCATCGGCCACGGCGAGGGCCGCGTGCTCCGCCCCGACCTGATCGACCGCGGCGAATCTTGGATCGAGCTGTCCGGCGGCCTCAAGTTCGCCCAGACCGGCTCGGACCGCATCGAGATCGCGGGCCTGCGCGGCAGCAGCGTGCAGGGCGATCCGCGCGCGATCCGCGACGACCTCGCCTACCTCGACTGCGATCACGGCGCGACCGCGGCCTCCGGCGGCAGCACCCGCGGCGAATGCATCGTCACCATCGGCCGCGGCGCCGAACTGCCCCGCGTCGCGGTCGTCGACAGCCTCTACGAAGGTTCCTACGTCCTCTCCGCCCGCATCGGCATGGCCGGCGACAACAGCTTCCGCGGCCTCTTCACCCACGACGGCCGCCTCTCGACCCTGGGCGGCGAGCGCCTCTACCAGGCCCGCGCCGTGATCGGCGTCGGCAAGGTCCACTACGTCAGCACCGTCGAACTGCGCACCTCCAGCCCCGGCCCCGGCGGCATCCCGCAGTGGCCTTCGCGGATCGACATCGGCGGCAATTCCGAGACCCGCCTCACGCTCCGCATCCGCAACGCCGACGGCGATCCGACCGACGCGCGCGTGCTGCGGCTGATCTCGCTCAAGACCGATCTGGGCTGGTTCGAGGACTCCCGCTGCGTCGTCCGCAAGAGCCGCGTCTGCACCTTCACCGAGCGCGCCCTGGGCAACCTCGGCCGGTCCGGCGCCGGCGACATCCGCGACATCCGCCTCGTCTCCTCGCCGGCGGTCTCGATCACCAACGTCACCGCGACCGTGGTCGCCCGCGAGGGCGGCGTCTACCAGAGCCTGCCCGTCGTCGTCTCCTACGTCGGCCCCGCCGCCTCGCTGGAGATGTCGCCCGCCGACACCGTCGTCTCCGACCGCCCCCTGCCGCATTCCGACGCCGACACCCTGACCTTCACGATCGAGGCGTTCGACGCGGCGTCGCGCCCGACCGAGCTGCCCGAAGAGCTCGATCTGGCCATCCACGACACGTACGGCATCCGCGTCAGCCGCGATCGCGTCGTCGCCAGCCGGCGGGGCGATCAGGTGCAGCTCTACGTCGTCGGCAACCTCCACCCCGGCGCCTACGGCATCACCGCGCAGTACCGCGGCATGGCGGCGACCAGCACCTTCACCGTCGCCGGGGCGCCGCACAAGGTCGAAGTGCTCGAGCGCAGCGACTCGACCCTGCGAATCGGCGATCAGGTCACTATCCTCGCCCGCGTCACCGACAGCCTCGGCTCGCCCGTCATCGACGGCACCCAGGTGGACATCGACCAGGTCAAGAGCAGCCGCCCCACGCTGATCCCCGGCAACCGCGGCCCCGCCGGCACGGTCGGCGGCGTCGCCGAGATGATCTTCGCCATCGTCGGCGACGCCCCGACGACGGTGGTCGCGACGTCCGGAACCGCCGAAGGACGCCGGCCCTTCACGCTCCCGCAGCCGCGCCCGGCGGCGCAGCCGGAGCCGCGGGTCCAAGAGGCGGAGGCGGACCCCGCTGCCGCGGCGCCCGCTTCCGACGTCGCGCTGGCGGAGGCGGATGCCCCCGAGGTGCAGGCCCCGGTGCCGCCCGAAGTCGACTCCGTCCGCCTCGACAGCCGCAGCACCTGGGGCGGCTCGACCATCGTCACCGCCGCCGAGCTGCTCGCGCTGCTCGGGGCCCCCGATGCCGTGATCTACATCTGGAACGGCGCAGGCTGGCTCGCCTACGGCGAAACCGCCGGCACGGCAGTGCCCGGCTCGGTCAACTTCGACATCCGCCCCGGCAACGTCATCTGGGTCTCCAGCCCCGCCTAGCGGAGCGGGAGGTCGAGCACGGTTGCCAGGCCGCGGCGGGTGTGGGGAATCACGCGGGCCGCGCGCAGCACTGCGGCCGCCGTCGCTTCGTCGCCGAACACGCCGCCGGCGAACCGCAGCTTCAACGGCGGCGTGCCGTCCACTTCGATCTGGTCGTATTCCTCGTCGACCGTCGCGTTGGCCTCGAAGTGCAGCCGCACGGCGCGCCCGTCGGCGGTCGTGCCCTGCAGGGTCTCCAGCGTTCCGCCGACCGTGCCGCCCGCCTCGCCCGCTGGCTGCATCTCGTGATCGATCTCGACCAGTTTCCAGCCCAGCGAGTAGGCCAGCAGCCGCGCCGATTCTTCCAGCCCGACGTGGCCGAAGCCGCCGGCGTCGCGCTTCGCTTCCCATTCGGCCCGCGTCAGCCCCATTCCGACCTTCTGCTGGAACGGCACCCGCCGCCGCGACGGATCCTGCACCCGCGTCACCGAAACCGAGCCGATCGTGTGGCTGATCGATTGCAGTGATGCCGGCAGCGCGTCCATCAGGAAGCCCGGGTTCACGCCGGTGCCGACGATCGTCAACTCGTTCCGCCGCGCCAGCACGTCCAGCCCCGCCGCGATCTCCGGGTGCCGCATCTGCGCGAACGAGAGTTCCTCGCAGGTCGAGACCACGTGCAGCCCCTGCCGCAGCGCTTCCTCGAACTGCGGCGAAGCGTCGCGAAGGTACGAGCTGGTCGCGTGCAGCAGGATCCCGCCCTGCGCCCCCGCTTCCAGCTGCGCCTGCGCGACCGTGCGCCGCACCTTCAGCTGCGGCGGCGCTTCCGCGACGAACTCGGCCAGCTCCCGATCCGCCATCGAGTCGGCGATATCGACCGCGCCAATCAATTCCACCATCGGGTCGGCGAGCGCCGCGCCCGCGATCGTGCGGCCGATCGGGCCGAGCCCTTGGATGATGACGGGCAGTGGACTGGCCATGGCGCCCTCCGTTCCGCGACGAGGGTATCGTCAGATCGCCCATGAGCGACTTCCCCGATGCGAACCAGGACTCGGTTGATGCTTGGCAGGCCAACGCCGAGTTCTGGGACGCGGTCCAAGGCGACGAGGGCAACTACTGGCAGCGCACGCTGGTCTTCCCGCCCACGCTGGAGCTGCTCGAACCGCTGCCCGCGACCCTGCTCGAGATCGCCTGCGGCAACGGCAACTTCGCCCGCGCGGCCGCCCGCGCCGGCGCAGCCGTGACCGCCACCGACGCATCGGAACGGCTGCTGGAGCTCGCGCGGGCCCGCACCGGGACCGGCGCGGCCGTCTCCTGGCAGCGCGTCGATGCCACCGACGCGGACGCGCTGCGGCTGATTGCGGGAGCTCCGTTCGGCGCGGCCGTCTGCAACATGGCGCTGATGGACATCGCCGAGATCGGCCCGCTCTTTGAGGCGCTCCCCTCGCTGCTCGATCCCGGCGCTCCGTTCGTCGCATCGGTGCTGCACCCGGCATTCAACCAAGGTCCCGATACCGTGCTCTTCCGCGAACGGGTCGAAACCGCCGACGGGCAGCTGGTGCAGCGGACCGGCGTGAGGATCAGCCGCTACAAGTCGCAGGGCGTCTCGCGCGGAATCGCGGTGGCGGGGCAGCCTTCGCTGCAGCCTTACTTCAACCGTTCGCTGGAGACGCTGCTCGGCGCGGCGTTCGAGCGCGGCTGGGTGCTCGACGGCCTGCGCGAACCGTCGTTCGATATCCCGGATCCGGAGAGCGCCAGCCGCTTGAGCTGGGACGACCTCGCCGAGATTCCGCCCGTGATCGTGCTGCGGTTCCAGCACCGCGGCGGACAGGTTTAGACTGAAGGCAGCAATTCGAGCGGGGGTACGGCGATGAGCGACCAAGACGACTACGGCATCACGTTCACTGAAGACGCGCGCTCGAAGCTGGTCGAGGTAATCGAGGGCTATCCCGAGCCCGTCGCCGGCCTGCGCCTGAAGATCGTCGGCCGCACCTCGCAGGGCTTCGAGCATGTCCTGACGCTCGTCGAGGAGGGCCACGAGCCCGAAGACGACGCCGTGCAAGCGTTCGCCGATTTCCGCCTCTACATCGACGGCGAGCGCCTCGATGATCTGCGCGGCACCGGAATCCACTACCGGTTCAAGGGCGCCAACGTTTCGGGACTGGAGTTCGACAACCCCAATCCGGTCTGGCGCGATCCGCTGGCGCAGCAGATCCAGGAGATCTTCGATCAGCAGATCAACCCGCAGATCGCCGCCCACGGCGGCTACGTGCAGCTGCTCGAGATCGACGGCAGCCGCGCCTACATCGAGATGGGCGGCGGCTGCCAAGGCTGCGGCATGGCCAACGTCACGCTCAAGCAGGGCGTCGAGGTGGCCGTCCGAGAAGCCCTCCCCGAGATCACCGAGCTCGTCGACATCACCGACCACGCCAGCGGCACCAACCCCTACTACCAGCCGAGCAAGAAGTAGGGCGGTGGAGGAGCTCGGCCCGGGCTGGCAGGAAGAGTTCGGCGACGGGGCGCTGGAGTACTTGCACGACGGCGGGATGGAGCGGCTGCGCGAGACGCTCGACGAGAAGAGCCAGCAGGATCGACTGGCGCTCTATCTGGCCAGCTGGACGATCACGATCGTGGGGGCGGCGGGGATTTTCGGCGAACTTCGGATATCGAACGTTGACGCGATCTCGGTTCTCTCGACAGTGGCCTCGATCTGCGCTCTCGCCGTCGGCGCGGTCACGGCCGCGGTCTTCCGCCCGCGCGAATGGCTGCGGGGCACGGACCCCGTCTGGTTGTCGCGCTACGGAGGGGCGACGAAACGGATGTTGATGGAAGAAGCCTTGGATGTGCTGGTGATCGGCTTCAAGTGGAACCGGCAGGTGGTCAACCAGCGCGACAGGCTGATCCGGTGGCTGTATGCGCTGACGATCGCGACATCGCTGCTGATCGTGGCGATTCAGCTCGTTTGGGCGCTCTCGCGCTAGAAGCTGCGCTTGTCCCAAACGCCGGCGTTGCCCGGCGGGCGCTGGGGCTTGGCGGGCTCTTCATCTACGCGGTACTCGAAGGGCCTCTCCGCGACTTCGCCGACTTGGTTTTTGCCGCTGTTCTTGGTCTCGGACATTGCGCGCCTCCTTCTCGGACAGCATACCCGATTCCCGATGGGATGCGACTTGGGCACCGCGCTTTCCAACGCTCGCGTCATCCGCGGGCGAATCGAGAGATCAGACCGCGACGCGAAGTCGACCATTTCGAGCCCCTCTCTTGACCAATCTAGCCGAATCCGCATGCGGACGCGATTAGGCTGGGGGGCGTGACCCGGGTTTTATTGGTCAACACGTACGAGCAGGGACGCCAACCGCTCGGGCTGGCGCAGCCGGTGGCGGTACTGCACGCCGGCGGCCACGAGGTGCGGCTGCTCGATCTCTCCGTGGCAGACTCGGACGCGGCCGTGTTTGAGTGGGCGGATCTGATTGCGATCTCCGCGCCGATGCACACGGCGGCCCGTCTCGGCTTGGGGCTGGCCCGTGACCTCGCCCGCCGCGGGCACGGCGGGAAGATCGTCCTCTATGGCTTGGGCGCGAACGGGCTGGACGAAGTGCTGCAGCGGGAAGGGATCGGCCGCTCGGCGCTAACGGGCGACATCGATCGGCAACTGCTTGCCGTCGCGAATGGCAGCACTGCTCCAGTACCGGCATTTGATCGCGCAACTCGCCTAATTCCCGACCGGTCCAGCCTGCCTCCGCTCGATCAGTACGCGCGCTATCGGGACGCTGGCGGAGAGATGCACTTGGCTGGTGCAGTCGAAGCGACCCGCGGCTGTGCGCATGTTTGCACTCATTGCCCGCTGACGCCGGTCTACGAGGGACGGCTGCGACTGAACGGCACGGAGGCCGTGCTCGGCGACATCGACCAGCTCGTCGCGATGGGCGCTGAGCATGCGACCTTCGCCGATGCCGATTTCCTCAACGCGCCCTCGTACGTGATCCCGATCCTGCGCGAGGCACATCAGCGCCATCCGGATCTGACTTTCGATGCGACGATCAAAGTCGAGCATCTGATCGAGCACGAGGCGCTGATCCCCGGCTTAGCAGCGCTCGGCGTCACCTTCATCACGTCGGCCTTCGAGTCTGTGGATGACGCGCTGCTCCTCCGCTTGGAGAAGGGCCATGCCGCTTCCGACTTGGCCCGCGCCTTGGCTATCTGCCGCCGGGCCGGGATCGCCCTGCGTCCGACTTGGCTGCCGTTCACGCCGTGGACGGCGCCCGATGACTATCTGGCGATGCTGCGCTTCATTGAACAGCACGGTCTGATCGACTTGACTCCGCCAGTGCAGCTCGGCCTGAGGCTGCTGCTCCCGCCCGGCTCGCCGCTGATCGCGCAGGCCGGGGCCGGCGGCATGCTCGGCGAGTTCGATATCGATGGCCTGACTTGGGAATGGCGGCACCCGATCGGCGCGATGGACGCGCTGCAGCACGAGATTGCGGAGCTGGCCGAACAAGGCGCGGGTTTCGCGCAAATCAAGCAGGTCGCCTGCGAGCGGCTCGGCGCGGCCGCATGGCCCGATGCTCCCCGTGCCCACGTACACGCCCCGGGCCTCACCGAAGATTGGTTCTGTTGAGCGGAGCCGACCGCGGAACAGTTCGTTCCGCTCAGCCTCGAACCCGCCCGCTAAACCCCTTCGCGCTCCCTCAGCTGCTCGACCAACGCCTCCGCCTCCGCGATGGCCGCCGATTGGTGCGGCTGCAGCTCCTGCCCGCCGGCCGTGCCCGCCGTCTCCGCGAACGGGTCCTCGACCGCCGACTGCTTGCCGGACAGCTCTTCCAGCACGGCCATTCCGCAGAACGGGACGTAGAGCGGCGAGTAGCCCCCTTCGTGGGTGAGCACGAGGCGGCCGCCGCAGAGCTCGTCCGCCGCTTCCATCAGCATCCGCGTCATCTCGCGGAACGTTTCGCTGTAGGCCATCATCCGGCCCAGCGGGTCGTACATCCCGCCGTCGAAACCCGAGGGAACCACGATCAGCTGCGGGCGGAACGCGCGCAGCGCGGGCACGACCACCCGCTCGACCGCCGCCAGATACGCCCCGTGCCCCGAGCCCGGCGGCAGCGGCACGTTGATGTTGCGCCCCTCGCCCGCGTCCTCGCCGATTTCGTCCAGCCTGCCGATCCCGCGCGGATACAGCTGGTCCTGGTGCAGCGAGATCGTCAGCACGTTGGGGTCCTCGTAGAACGCCTGCTGCGTGCCGTTGCCGTGGTGGACGTCCCAGTCCACCGTGGCGGCCCGTTCGATGCCCCATTCGGCCATCGCGTGCATGACCCCGATGGCCGCGTTGGCGAAGATGCAGAACCCCCGCCCGCGGTCTCGCTCCGCGTGGTGCCCCGGCGGACGCACGAGGGCGTATGCGTTGTCGACCGCGCCGTCGAGCACGGCCGAAACCGCCGAGATCGTGCCGCCCGCTGCGAGCAGCGCGATCTCGTAGCCGCCGTGCGAGAACGGCACCCCCTCGCCGGCGTCGCCGCCCTCCGCGGCGCTCAGCTCCTGCACCCGCTCGATGTATTCGGGCGTATGGAAGCGGAGCAGCTGCTCGACGTTTGCGGCCTGCGGCTTCAGCCGCGTCAGCTCGTCGCCGAAGCCGGAGACCTCGACCAGATTGTGCAGCCGCCGCTTCGTCTCCGGGTGCTCCCAGTGCTCGATCTGCTGGACCCAGCGCCGGTGCGCCGATGCGAATCCGCGCGCCCGGCCCGTGTCGTGCCATGCGAATGCCTCGTGCCAGAGCCAGCCCGTCCGTCGTTCGGTCATGTCGCCCGCCGTTCCCGCGGCGCAGTTCCAGCCGCGTTTCGCGGATACGCTACGCGAACGAGACGGAACGCATCTGCCGATGAATCGCCGGTGAACGCGCTGGAACCGCGCCGCCCGCTCGCAGCCGGCCTGCTGCCGCGGCGCTTCTACTACGGCTGGGCGATCGTGGCCGCCTGCGCCGCGCTGATGTTCGTCTCCGTCGGCGTCGGCTACTACGGCCTCGCCGTCTATCTGGGCCCGCTCCAAGAGCTGCACGGCTGGTCCAACACCCAAGTCTCGCTGGCCACGGGCATCTACTTCGCCGTGGCCGGTCCCGCCTCCGCGCTGGTCGGCCCGCGCATCGACAAGCACGGCCCGACGCGCTGGCTCGCGACCGGGCTGATCCTGATCGGCCTGGCCTCCGTCGGCATCGGCCAAGTCCAGGCCTACTGGCAGCTGATCGCGCTCTACGCGCTGCTCGCCGCGGGCAGCGGGATGTCGTCCGGCGTCGCGGTCAACGCGATCATCGCGCGCTGGTTCCTGCACCGCCGCGCCTGGGCGATGGCGACCGCCTCGACCGGCGTTTCGCTCGGCGGCGTCGCGCTCTCGCCGATCAATGGCTTCCTGATCGACCGCTGGGGCCTCGATGTCGCCACGCCGGCGATGGGCGCGTTGATCCTGCTCGTCGGCCTCCCCATCGTCGCCTGGGTGCTGGTCTGGGATCCGCGCCAGATGGGCCTGCCGCAGGACGGGCTGAATTTCCGTCCGCCGCGGATCGGCAAGGAATCGCTCTCCGCGAGCGTGCAGACCCGCGTCTGGACGCTGCGCCAGGCGACGCGGACGACGGCGTTCTGGGCGATCATGCTCAGCTTCGTGATCGTGCTGCTCGCCCAGACCGGCTTCATCCTCCACCAAGTCGACTTCCTGCGCGAGCGGCTCGGCTCGCTCACGGCGGCGACGGCGACGCTGAGCATCACGGGGCTGGGCAGCATCATCGCGCGCCTGATCGTCGGCTATCTCTGGGCCGACAAGGTCGATAAGCGCTGGCTCGCCGTCTGGCTGTTCCTGATCCAGGGCGCGGCGGCCCTGGTCGTGATCCACATCGATCATCCGCTCGCCACCTGGGCCGGCATCCTGATCTTCGGCTTCACGATCGGCAACGTGTACATGATGCAGTCGCTCTTGGTCAGCGAAGTCTTCGGCTACGTGAGTTTCGGCACGGTATTCGGCTTGATCGTGCTCGCCACCCAAGTCGCGAGCGGGCTCGGCCCCCTGATGATCGGCATCCTCGAAGACGCCTTCGACAGCTACGTCTTCCCCCTCACCCTCACCGCCCTCCTCACCTTCGCCGCCGCATTGCCCCTCCCGCTGGCGCGGGCACCGAAACGGCGAAGGTGGAGCGTGCCGACGGAACTCAAGGAAACCGCGAGGATGGCGCTGCAACGGACGGGAACGCGCTCGCTGTAAGATCGATGCGGAAATAGGGAGCGCGTCATGGCTGGTTCAACAAGCAAGCAGCGGCAAGACGGCGCAAAGGCCAAGCCTGGTGCCGATGGAGCTGCCCGCGACGAGGTGCCGCCGGCCGAGGTTCGCGACGACGAATATCGGGTGCGCCTCGAACGAGACCTCGCGGAGGCACGCAAAGCGCGGCCCCCGGGCCGGCCGTCTACTTGGGTGCTCAAGGGCTTCTAATCACCCTCACGCGAAATGGGCGATGACGACCGCGGCAACAGCTGCTGCCTGCAATGGCGCAAGCCACGAGATCGCCACGTAAGCAGGACTCCGGCGTTCGACATCGCGCACAGCGAGGGAGTACGCGAGGAGCAGTTCGACGAGAGCTTCTCCGCGGACTAGCCGCCCTGTGCGCAGATTAGGGTGGTCCCGGCCAAGTCTGCGCACATAGGTGGCCAACCAACCGGGATCGATCCCGATGTGGGCGAGGTGCGGCACGACGTACCAAAACGCGCATCCGATCTCCAAGACCGTCGCGATCAAAGCGATCCACGAGAGGACGCCGGAGAGCCCCACTCCCGGATCGAGCGCTTGCGCTAGCCGGGCGGCGCCGAGCAGCGCGAACGACCAGGCGATGATCAACGCAACCCGGCGTTCGCGTTGGCTGATGAACTCCCGGATTTCGACGACCCTGATGCGGGCCTCATCAAAAAGCGCGTCGAACGCCGCATCGTCAAGGTCGTACCACCATTCCTGCGGCAGATCTCTCGATGACTGTTCATCGTCGTGCTCTGGGTTGGGCTGGTCTGCAGAGGACATTGAGCAGAGCGTACCGGCGGCTCTGCAAGAGCCTTGCGCGCGAAGATTGGCTGCACGGTGCGCGGTTCGTGCTCGGTTGAGCCGAACGTTGCATCGTCAAGATCGCATGGCCGATGCGCAGACAAGTTGCGGCTGGCATGCAGAGATGATTCCGGTCAATCAGGACACATCGAACGCGATCCGCGACCAAGCCTCCCGCAGGGCAGACTCGGCTTCTTCCGGCGTTGCCGCCTTGGCGAAGATGAAGCCGGGGTAGTTGGCGCCTTCGGGCAGCGGGAGCAGGTCGTCGCCGGGACGGGCTTCTAGTTCGATATCGACGATGCCGGGGATTTCGCGGGCTTCTTCGACGCCGCGGATCGCGCGCAGACGGCCTTTGCCGACGATCGGCATCATCATCACGCCCGCCGCCTGTCGCTCGCGGTTCAGCGTTTCGAGCGGCTGTCCCGTGGCGTGGCGCAGCACGATCTCCTCGAGGCTCATGCCGCTGCCGAAGCTGAGCGTGCGCGCGCACTTGCCTCCGATCGTGCGCGCCGCCACGTCGAGTGGCCAGACCCCTTCGCCGTTCACCCGCAGCTCCGCGTGGACCGGTCCGTCCGTCAGCCCCAGTGCTGCGGCGGCCTCCCGAACGGACGTGATCACGTCGTCCTGCACGGGTTCCGGGAGGCGCGAGGGCGTGACGTAGATCGTCTCCTCGAAGTACGGCCCGTCCAGCGGGTACGGCTTGTCGAAGATCGCGAGCGGGAACAGTTCGCTGTCGCGCAGCAGCCCCTCGACGGCTACCTCGTCGCCGCCGATGAAGCCCTCCACCATGAAGCGGTCGGCCGAGTCGGCGCACTCGTCACGCACCTGGGGCACGGCGAGCAGCCGCCGCAGCCGCTCCGCCGCGCGCAGGAATGAGGCCGCATCGTCCGCGCGGATCACGCCGCGGCTGCCGTTGAGTCCGAGCGGCTTGACCACGACCGGGTACTCGATTTCGGCCGCGGCTGCCGCCAAGTCGTCGTCGAAGCGCAGCACGCGCCAAGCGGGCGACGGCAGCCCGCCCGCGGCCAGCCGTTCGCGCAGGATCGACTTGTCGCGCGTGCCGAGCACGGCTGCTGCCGTGTTCGCCGGCAGCAGCAGCTCCTCCGCCGCGCGCGCCGCGAGCAGCGTGCCTGGATCATCCACCGCGATCACCGCGTCCAGCGGGAAGCGGTCGGCATAACGCGCCACCGCCGCCGCACCGCGCTCGGCATCGCGGTACGGCAGCGACAGCCAGCGGCCCGGGTACATGTCCGCCAGCGGCTGTTCGATGTCCGAGGCGACCACGATGTCGAGGCCGAGCTTGCCCGCGGCCGACATGAAGTCGGGCGCGCGGTAGGACGCGGTCGGGATCAGCAACATCACGCGGGTCATGGCGGCCTCCAAGGCAACTGCGAGTGTATGTTCCGCGCCCCGCCGCTCGGCGCCGTCCGCGTCATACCCTGATCGGGATGACCACGGCCGCCCCGCAAGCACCGGACTCACTGGACGAAGCATCGGATCTCATCGTCCGCATCGAAGGCATGCACTGCGCCGCCTGCGTGCGCCGCGTCGAGCGCGCCCTGCTCAAGGTCGACGGCGTCAGCGCCGCCTCGGTCGACTTGGTGGGCGAGCGTGCGGTCGTCACCGTCGCCGGCGGCTCCGAGCGCGAGGGCGCGATCTCCGATGCCGTCGGCGCGGCCGGTTACCACGCCGCGTTCGCCGATGACGGGCCCGCCGAAGCCGAAGGCCCCGTCCCGGCATCCACCATCGCGGCCCTGGTGCTCGGCTGGGGCATCTTCGCCGCCATGCAGGCGAACCGCTGGCTGGAGCTGGGCTGGAACGCCGACGTCACCTTCAGCATTTTCGCCATCGCGTCGACCGTCGCGCTCGCTTACGCGGGACGGCCGATCCTGAGCGCGGCTTGGACGGCGGCGCAGCAGCGGACGGCGGTGATGGACACGCTGATCGTCGTCGGCGTGGGCGCGGCTTGGGCTTGGAGCGTCGCCGCGACGGTCGCCCCCGGCGCAATCGAGTCGGCCGGCGCGGAGCGCGACGTCTTCTTCGATACCGCGCTGATCATCGTCGGCTTCGTCAGTTTGGGCCGGCATCTGGAAGCGCGCGTGCGCCGTCGCGCGGGCGACGCGGTGGCGCGGATGCTGGCCCTGCGACCCGAGCGCGCGCTGACCCTGCGCGGCGGCACGGAGGTCGAGGTCGCCGTCTCCGAACTCGCGCGGGACGAGCTGCTCGCGATCCGGCCCGGCGACCGATTCGCCGTCGACGGCGTTGTCATCGATGGGCGGACGACCGTGAACGAGGCGCTGCTCACGGGTGAAAGCGCGCCCGTTCCCAAAGAAGCCGGCGATCTGGTGCATGCCGGCACCCACAACTTGGACGGCGCGGTCACGGTCCGTGCGACGGAGACGAGCCGCGACACGGCGCTCTCCCGCATCGCCGCCGCGGTCGAGCGCGCCCAGGCCTCGAAAGCGCCGATCCAGCGGCTCGCCGATCAGATCGCCGCGGTGTTCGTCCCCGCCGTGCTCGCCATCGCCGCGTTGACGCTCGTCCTCTGGGCCGCCTTCGGCCCCGAGCCGGCGCTCAGCCGCGGCGTTGTCGCGGCCGTTGCCGTGCTCGTCGTCGCCTGCCCGTGCGCACTCGGCCTCGCCACTCCGGCTGCGGTCGCCGCAGCAGCCGGACGCGCCGCCCGCCTCGGCGCGCTCTTCCGCAACGCCGAAGCGCTCGAGGCCGCCGGCAACATCGATACGGTCGTCTTCGACAAGACCGGCACGCTCACGACCGGCCGCCACGAGGTCGTGGGCATCGAGACTTTCGGCGCTTGGACGGAGTCCGAGGCACTCGCGCTCGCTGCCGCCGTCGAACGCTCTTCCGAACATCCCTTCGCCGCCGCAATCGAGCGGCACTCAATCGAGCTCGGCATCGACGTGCCCGCGGCCGACGAGTTCCAAGCGCTGCCCGGCCGGGGCGCTACCGCTGTGGCAACGGGGAAGCAGGTAGCCGTCGGCAGCGAGCGCTTGCTGGAAGAGTCAGGTGCCGCGGTACCCGCGACGAACGCTCCGCCGGGCGCGTCCACCGTGTTCATCGCCGTCGGTAGCGAACGACCGCTCGAAGAGACCGTCGCGACGGCATCCCAGGGCGGCGATTTGGCGGACGAATCTGCCGAATCCGGCGCAATCGACTGGGAAGCCGCAGCCGCGATCCATTTGGCGGATCAGATCCGCGAAGACGCGCTGGAGGCGGTAACTGCGCTGCGAGCGCGGGGTATCGAAGTCCAGCTCCTGACCGGCGACGGCGAAGGCGCAGCCAACGCGGTCGCCGCTGCAACTGGAATTACTGACGTGCGGTCTCGGATACTCCCGCAAGATAAATTGCATCGCATCTCGGCCCTGCAACTTTCCGGCCGCAAGGTCGCGATGGTTGGTGACGGAGTCAACGACGCTCCCGCCTTGGCCCGCGCCGAAGTCGGCATCGCCCTCCGCACCGGCGCCGACATCGCCGTAGACGCCGCCGACGTCACCCTCGCCAATTCCTCGCCGACAACCGCCTCCTCTGCCATCCTCCTAGCCCGCCGCGCCCGCCGCACCATCCGCCAAAACCTGGCCTTCGCCTTCATCTACAACATCCTCCTCATCCCCCTCGCCGCCGGCGCCGCCTACCCCATCTGGTCCGGCAACGTCCCCGAAGCCCTGACTTGGCTCTTCACCAACCAAGGCGCCCTAGAACCCATAGCCGCCGGCCTAGCCATGTCCCTCTCCAGCATCTCCGTAATAACAAACGCCCTCCGCCTCCAACGCTGGCACCTGCCGGCACCCTAATCGTCCAGCTGCCCGATCCGGCATGTGAGCCAGTTCAATAACTCGGAGAGCGCAACAGATGAGCCCGTTGGTTGTGGCGCGTAGCCACAGCCGCATCTATGTTCGGGATGTGGAATATCGGGATGATCTGCCAGAAGGCTGTCCGCCTGTTGACGCCAGCTTGATCAGCGATGAGCAGGTGGTGTACCGGCTCCTCTATGGGGACGTGCCGACGGCTGCAGATTTCATCTCAAGATGGGAGATGGATCGGGCGCGAGACAGGAAGACGAAGGTTTGGGAGGGAGGGCCGACAGAATGCGAGCTGCGGGGGCTGTCGGTATACGACACATGGGAAGCCTGCGAAGAGCAGCGGCGGCGCGAGCAGTCGAGGATCGGACGCATCCGTCTCGTCGAGGGCGCGGGTGCGATGCGGCGCACCCATGGGCACCATTTCGTGTTGTGGCCTGCGGCCGGGTTCGATATCCTAGCCTGCACGACAGTGGAGGAACGACGATGAAGCAGCTGCGGCAGCGGCGGATCCTGCATTACCACGACAACCCGCTGCTGATTGACGCGGTTGACGAGGCCGGGAACGTGTATCTGTGCGAGCGGATGCCGGATCACGATTCAGGGGCGCAGTTCTTGGCAGTGCGGGTGACGGGCGACGAAATGCGGCAGTTCGAAGAGCGCGAGCAGTGCTTGAGGCAGACATTGCTGGCCGGCGGCCGGCGCGAATGGTACGTGTCGGTTCCCCAGAACGATTTTCGAGAGCCGTTCATGATCGAGGCCCAGCGGTCGCCCTTGAGCGACTCGGCCTTCCTGCCCCGGGCCGGGCTCATGTATCAAGGGGCTTGGGGCGAGGCGACGTAGCCCTTCCTCCCTCACGGCAACTCCGTTTACTCGTGAATTGCGGCGCTGGCGGTGGAGGGGGTCCAGTTGAGGGTTTTGATTTCGGTTGAGGCTTGGCCGGTCATGAAGCCGGCGTCGCTGCTGAGGGCGATCCATTGGAAGCCTTCGCCGATGCGCTGGTTGACGCTGGCGGAGCTGGCGCAGTGGATGCCGGAGGGGACGCCGGCGTTTTCGCAGGATTGGCGGATCGATTCGACGGCAGCGACGTGGTCGGGGTGGGCGTTGTCGAGGCCGAGCGGGAGGCCCATGCTGGCGGCGAGGTCGTTGGGGCCGATGAAGACGGCGTCGATGCCGGGCACCTTCAGGATCTCGTCGGCGTTGTCGACAGCGGTCTTGGTCTCCAGCATCAGGACGACGCAGATCTCCTTGTTGGCCTGCTCGGCATAATCGTCGCCGCCGTAGAGCCGGCCGCGGATCGTGCCCATGCCGCGGTAGCCCTCGGGCGGGTAGCGGCAGGCGCCCACGGCCTGTTCGGCTTGGTCGACGGTCTCGACCGTGGGCACGACGACGCCGTACGCGCCGATGTCGAGCACCCGCTTGATGATCTGCGGGTCGTTCCAGGGCACCCGCGCGAACGGGATCGTGTCGGTCGTGGCGATGGCTTGGAAGAGCGACTGCGTCGTCTGGAGGTCGATCGCGTTGTGCTCCATGTCGACGTTGAGCCAGTCGAAGCCCTGGTGCGCGAGCATCTCGGCGGCGAGCGGCGAACCGGTCGCGAGCCAGGTGCCGATGGTCGCTTCGCCTTCCTGGAGCTTGCGTTTCGCAGTGTTGACGCGCATGCGGGCCTCCTCGCTGGGGATGCGGCGGCAAGTCTAACGCGGCGATGGCGCGAGCCCCCGCCGACCGCGCCGGCGGGGGCTCTTGGGGAGAGCGGAGGGGCGAGAGCGGCGGGCGCGCTGCTACTCGCCGAACCAGACGACGTCGTTGGCGGTGACGGTGAAGCGCCGCGAGCCGGGCACTTCGGCACCGTCGGATTCGCCGTAGCGGATCCACTCGACCCCGTTCCAGAGCCAGACGACGCTCGCGTTCGCGGGCGCCCGCTCGTGATCGAGCAGGTCGGGTGCGGAGATCGCGCTCGCGCCGCGGTAGGTCGCCCAGCTGCTGGCGGCGGGCTGGCGGTCGGGCGTGCCGTACTCGATCACCGGCCCGGCCGGCGCCTCCGCGGGGGCGGTCCCGCGGGTGTCGAGCGGTTCGCTGACGGACTTGCCGCCGGCCGTCGCGGTGAGGACGGAGATGCCCTCGCCGACCACGACCACGGCGGCCCCGGCCTCGCCGTTCTTGGTCGGCGCGCGCCGCTGCAGCACGGCCGGCGTCTCGGCGTCGCCGTCGTGATCCACCTCGGCCTCGGGCGGGGCGGCCAAGATCGCGCTGGCCGCGATGGCGCCGCGGCCGTTGGCCTCGAACCGCACCCAAGTGCCGTCGGCGACGGGGACGCCGGCCTTGTCGACGACGCTGGCCGTCGCCGTGAAGGCCTGACCCAGACCGGGCAGCTGGTCGGGAATGCGGATGCTGACCGTCTCGGCCGGCCCGGCCACGGCGAAGCCGACTTCCGAGCTGCCGATGCCGCTGCCGGTCACCGTCGCCGTGTACGCGCCGGAATCGAGCGGCGAGCCTGCGGGCGCGGTGACGGCGATCTCGACGCTGCACTTCAGCCGCGCCTCGTCCGTGCACTTGACCTCGGAGGTGACGCGGCCGGCGGACACGATCGTGCCGTCGATCCCGCGCACCAGCGCGGCCGCGTTGGAGGGCATCCGCGCCGCGTTGCCGTTGGCGTCGCTGGCGTTGATCGGGATCTTGATCTCGTCGCGGTCGTCGTCCTCCGTGGCCGAGGAGTGGACGCGCGGCATGTCGCCGCTGCTGGCGATCTCGGCGGCGGAGCCGGAGACGACCAGCGCCAGGGTCTCAGTGAAGGTCGAGCCGTCGACGCCGACCACGGTCGCCTCGATGCTGGCCGTGCCCGGCTGGGCCGGCGCCTTGTAGGTCAGGTCGATCCGGGCGGTGACGCCGGCGCTGTCGCCGGCCGCCTCGAAGAGCGCGCCGGTGTCGCCCTCGAGGGTGCAGCTGGAGACGCCGCTGCAGCCGAATCCGCTGAGCGTGCCGCCGCCGATCACGGTGATGGTGATCGCGGAGACGGCGCTGATCTGCGAGGGCGCGCCGTTCTCGTTCAGCAGCGCCAGGCGGACGCTGCCGGAGCCGTTGATCCGGATCGGCGCGGTCGGCACGCTGCCGTCGGCCGCGGGCGTGCGGCCGAGCGTGATGCTGGTCAGCTGGCTGACGCTCGCCACCCGCACGGTGCCGACGCCGAAGGCTTCGAAGCGCTGGCGGAAATGCGCGTCGCGGGAGCGGGTTTGTCCGCCGCCGCCGTCAGCTGAGGTCGGTTCCTCGGCCCCGAAGAGCGTCCACAGGGGCAGGTTCGCGGTGACCGAGACGTCGGCGGCCGCGTCGGCGGCGGCCGTGATCGAGGGCGCGTCGCCGGCAGCGTCGGTCACGTAGCAGATGCGGCCCTCGTCGGTGCTGACGCCGGTCAGGGAGGCGGCCGCGACGCACTTGAAGTAGCCGTAGCCGTCGATGTCCAGCTGCAGCCGGCGGCCGCCCGTGTTCGTCCAGGTGGCGGGGCCGGAAAGCTGGAGGTAGGTGCCGTCGGCCGCGGACGGCAGCGCCCGCGCCGGCATGTCGATGATCCCGATCTGGGGCACGTTGGTGCGGTAGCTCTCGATCCCGTAGAAGGCCGGCGTCGGGTTGAACGCGCGCCAGGTGCCGCCGGCGGAGGACGTCTCGGGGACGCGGTAGCCGACGGCCAGCATGGTGGTCTGGCCGGGCGCGAGCCGGGCGTCGGCGTCGGCCGGCAGGTAGGCGGCGACGACGGTGCCGTGGTCGACCGGGCCGCCCTCGGCCGTGTAGCTGAACTCGTGCGTGCTCGCGTCGGCGCGCGTGAGCACGCCGCTGATCTTGACGTCGCCCGGCGGGTCGGCGTGGGTGAAGCGCAGGGCGGCCGGCCAGTAGGGCGCGGCGTCGGCGATGGCGCCGCTGCGGCTGGCCGCGGGCACGCCGTAGCGCGCGGCCGCCTTGAGGTCGGCGCGGGTGATCGTGAGCGTGCAGGCCGCGTCGGCCGAGTCGCAGGACTTGGTCGTGCCGAGCAGTTCGAGCAGGCCGCCGCCGGCCGGCACGGTCAGTACGACCGCCTCGTCCGCGTCGACGCTGGCGTAGGTCGCGCCCCGAATCGAACCGGGGCCGGTCGGGCTGCTCAGGCCGGCCCAGAACTCGGGAATGCCGCGGTTGCGGCGGTGGCCGATCAGCAGCGACAGCGAGTCGTCGAAGCTGCGGCTGCCCAGCTGCGCGATCAGCTCGCTTTCGTCCCAGTCGCTGCCGCCGTTGCCCGTGTCCGTGTTGTCCGTCGCTCCCGCGATGGGGATGGCGAGCGTGTCACGGGCGACCAGCGATTCGTCGACCCCCGTCGTGGCCGGGTCGTCCTCGCCCTTGTAGTAGCTGAGCGTCAGCATGACCGTCCCGCTGGAGACGGTGGGGACGAAGGTGGGGCCGGTGCCGGGCCAGTAGGTGCCGCTCTTGACGGGGTCGCCGTAGACGCACTTGGCCAGGGCCGCGGCGGTGCGGTCGCGCGGGATGATCGCGGTTTCGTCGGGATGGGGCGGGTCGGCCGGCGCGTCGATCGGGCAGAGCGTGCCGGCGGAGACGATGCCGCCGCCGGGGTTGCCGCCGACGCTGGCGGCGACTTCGATGCGGTCGTAGAAGACGCCGGGGCGGGCGGCGTCGGCGCGCAGCCAGCTGCCGCGGGTGTTGGGCAAGGTGCCGGTGCTGGAGGTGCGGCCGTCGTTGTGGCTCGTGTCCGTGCCTCCCCGCCGCAGGATGTTCTCCACGTAGATGCTCTCGCCGACTTCGACGGCGCGGGTGCAGTCCATCGTCGGCGCGGAGCCGCCGGTGGTGTGGACGCCCTGCTCGCAGCTGGTGGCGATATGCATGTCGTCGGCCACGTCGTCGTTGTTCGCCGGGTCGACCGCGCCGACGCCCTGCGCGCCGGACTGCATCCGGCTGATGTGGGCGCTCAGGCGCGCGAAATCGACGGAGCGGGTCTCTACGTTCAAGCTGCCGGGTTGGTCGACTGTGGCCTGCACCCGCAACGTGGCGCCGTTCCAATCGCCGCCGCCGGGGTTCTCCAAGGGAGGCTTGATGGCGAGGCGGATCGGCCGGGCGACATCGTCGTCGGAAGCGTTGGGCATGCCCGCGGCGGCCTTCCATTCCTCGCTGGTGATGCGGCACTGTTCCTCGGCGGCGTCATCGGCGCAGGGCGGGAACGGCTCGCCGTCGGGCGTGAAGAACATTTGCTGGTGGAAGCCGGCGTTGCCGGTCGTGGCGAACGCGCTGTTGCCGGGCTCCCAGAAGCTCAGCCAGACCCCGTCGAAATCGCCGTAGGTGAGGCGGTAGGCGGAGTCGCTCGATTCCGCGGTCGAGCGGCTGACGCCGGCCAGGAGCCGGATTTGGGAGAGCTGGCCGGCGGCGAACATGTACTGCAGGTCGGTGGTTGCGGACGCGTCCTGGCTGAAGCTGTTGCGGAAATAGAGCGGATTGTCGTCGTCGTCGACGGGGACGAAGATCGCGCCGTAGGTCACGACCGCCCAGTCCACGTTCGGGCCCCAGCGGGTGCCGCTGCCCGGGCGGACCGCGTCTTGGGTGTAGTGGACGACCCCGATCCGGATCGTGTTGGCGGTGAGGCTGGCCGGCAGGTTGAAGGCGATCCTGATCGGCCTGACGATGGCGCTGTCGGCCGCGCCGGTCTGGCCGGCGAGCGTCTGCCATTCGGCCTTGGTGAGCGAGCAGCGCTGGCTGGCTCCGCCGCTGCATTCGCTGACTTGCGCGCCGATCGTCCCGTCGTCGTTGAGGCGGAAGACGTGGTTGCCGCCGTTCGGCACGTTGCCGCCCGACGGACGCTGATCGAACCAGAACTCCGCTTTGCCGAAGTCCTGGTAGGTGACCCGGGTGCGGTCGGAGCCCGCGCCCATGTACAGCTCGACTTGCGTGTAGGTGGTCAGGTTTTTCGCCTCGATCATGTACTCGTCGACCGGCTCGCCGTCGCGCAGCGGGCGCTGGTGCAGGTTCGGGTTCTCGCTTGCGCCCTGCGCGCCGGCGGTATGCAGGGAGAGCGCGGAAACGGCGAGCAAGGCCGCCGCCAGGGCGGGCAGCAGCCAGCGGCGGAGGGCGGATTCGAGATGCATGGGGAGCCCCTTCATCAGACGCGCGGGCACGGAAAGCCCCGCTCTGCGAAATCGGAACGCACCCATATATAAGAGGGGGGGGGGGGGTCTATAGTCAAGCCCCCGAATCGGCCTATTTTACGCTCGTTTTACTTAGATCGAATCTCCCCAAACCCCGCGATTCCGCGCCGTTATCGATCCGCAGGAAAAATCAGGCGGTTTCGGCCCGGTTTTCCGAGACGGCTGCTTCGGCGGAAAGCGGGCGGCCGGTCGCGCGGTCGAACAAGGTGTAGCGGCGGTGCTGGTGGAGCTGAAAGTCGCGGATGTTCTGGTCGCGCTGCTCGTCGCTCCAGCCGAGCAGCTGCTGCATGACCCGCGCGGTCGGCGCGGCGGCCGAGCGGCCGAGGTCGCCGGAGAGTCCGATCGCGGTGCGGCGGAAGAGGACGTCGGCGACGGTGCGCGCGCCCTCGCTGCGGACGGCGTAGGCGACCTGCGCGGCGATGTCGGGCTGCGCCTCGGAGAGCGGCTCGGCCAGCGAGGGGTCGGACGCGGTGTAGGAGGCGACGGCGTGGGCGCGCGGCCCGTAGAGGTTGCGGAGGTGCTGCATCGCCGCCGGCGGCAGGAAGGCGGCCGCGCCGTCGTCGCGCGGCGGCAGGGCGCGGACGCCGCGGGCGCGCGGCCCGCCGATGCGGGAGCGGACCTGCTCGCCGACCTCGCGGCCCAAGCGCCGGGCCGTGGTCAGCTTGCCGCCGACGATCGAGAGCAGCCGCGCCGCCCCTTCGCGCTCGTGATCGACGACGAACGAGCGGCGGGTGATCGCGCCCTCGGCGACCCCGTCCGGCCTGCGCGGCAGCGGGCGGACGCCCGAGTAGGCGTAGAGGATGGCGCGGTGATCGATCCCGATCCCGGGCAGCACCCGCGCCGCCTCCGAAACGAGGTAGTCGACCTCCCACGGCGCCGTCCGCACCGCGCCTGGATCGCCGTCGTCGCGGACGTCGGTCGTGCCGATGATGTGGTGATCCAGCCAGGGCGTGATGAAGACCGGGCGCCCGTCCGATTGGGCCGAGAAGAAGACCGCGTTGCGCGGCCCGCGCCCGGCCAGATCGAGCACGAGATGGGAGCCGCGCGTGCCGCCGATGCGCGGCTGGAACGACCGGCCCGTCGCCTCCAGCACCGCGTCGACCCAGGGGCCGGCCGCGTTGATCACCAGCCGCGCCGTCGCGCTCGAGCGGCGCCCGGTCAGCACGTCGTGGAAGTCGACGCCGCGCGCGCGGCCGCCGTCGACGATGACGTAGTCGACGGCCGAGTAGTTGCGCAGGTCCGCGCCCGAATCGCGGGCCTCGGCGAAGTATTCGAGGCAGAGCCGCTCCGGCATCCAGACCTGCGCGTCGGAATAGAGGAAGGCGGCCCGCATCCGCTCGGTCGAGACGGCGGGCTCGAAGCGGTGGAGCTCGCGCGGGGAGTAGCGCCGGTGCCAGGGCAGCACCTTGCGCGGCGAGAGCAGGTCGTAGAGCAGCAGCCCCGCGTGCAGCTGCCAGGCCGGACGCGGGCCGCCCTCGTAGACGGGCAGCAGGAAGCCGAGCGGGCGGACCAGGTGCGGGCGCTCGCGCAGCAGCCGCTCGCGCGATTGCAGCGACTCGTGCACCAGCTTGGCGTGCCCGGTTTCGAGGTAGCGCAGCCCGCCGTGGATCAGCTTGGTCGAAGCCGCCGTCGTGCCCGAGGCGAAGTCGCCCTGTTCGAGCACCAGCGTGCGGTAGCCCCGCGCTGCCACCTCGGCCGCGATCGCCGCGCCGTTGATCCCGCCGCCGATGATGATGACGTCGTACTCGGCCTGCATCCGCTCACGGTAGCGCGGGCTCGAAGCGCCGCCCGCCGGAGACGGCCGGCAGCGGCGGCAATCCGGCCCCCGCCGCCGCCAGCATCGCCGCCCCGTACGCCGTCGCCTCGACCTGCGCCGGCCGCTCGACCGGAATGCCGAGCGCGTCGGCCTGGATCTGCAGGAAGACGTCGCTGCGCGCCAGTCCGCCCGCCGCCCGCAGCAGTTCGACCCGCGCCCCGGCCCGCCGCATCGCCCCGACGATCTCGTCCACGCGGCCGGCGATCCCTTCCAGTACCGCGCGCGCCAGATGCTCGCGCCGGACTGCCAGGCTCAGCCCGCTGAACGAGCCGCGCGCGTCCGCCCGCCAGTGCGGCGCGCCGAGCCCCGAGAGCGCCGGCAGGAAGTCGACGCCGGCCGAGTCGGGCACGCCGCCGGCGAGCTCGCAGAGCTGCGCGGCATCATCCGCGAGCCCGAGCGACCCGCAGGCCCAATCGACGGCCGCGCCGGCGGTGAACACGCCGCCCTCCAGCGCGATGCCCCCGTCGGCCGCGGCCGTGACCAGCAAATCCGTAGCCGCGTCGGCCGGAGCCGGCGCGAGCACGAACGCGCCCGTGCCGTAGGTGGCGACGCCGGCCGCATCCTCGCGCGAGCCGAGCGCCGCCAGCGACGCCTGCTGGTCGCCCGCCGCCGCCGCAATCGGGATTTCCGCCCCCAGATGCTCCGCGGCCGCGACGCCGAAATCCCCCGCCGTCCCCCGCACCTCGGGCAGCATCCCGCGCGGCACCCGCTGCCACTCGGCCAGATCCCCGTCCCACTCGCCCGCTGCAAGGTTCCAGAGCATCGTCCGCGACGCGTTCGTGCGGTCGGTCAGGTGGCGCTCGCCCCCGCCGAGCCGCGCGATCAGCCAAGAATCGACCGTGCCCGCCACCAGCTCCCCCCGCTCGGCCCGCCCGCGCGCGCCGTCCACGTGATCCAGCAGCCAAGCGAACTTGGGCCCGCTGAAGTAGGCGTCCGGGATCAGCCCCGTGCGCCTCTGTATCCAAGCCCGCTGGTCGTCGGACAGGGCCGCGACAGCAGCGGCCGTGCGACGGCACTGCCAGACGATCGCGGGGCCGATCGGCTCCAGAGTTTCGCGATCCCAAATGACGGCGGTCTCGCGCTGGTTGGCGATCCCGATGGCGGCGATCTCCGCCGGATCAACCGCGCCAACGGCCTCGCGCGCAGCCTCCAGCTGCGCCCGCCAAATCCCGTCGGCCGACTGCTCGACCCAGCCGGGCCGCGGGTAGCGCGCGGACAGCCCCCGGCGCGCCGATGCGCGGAGCTCACCGCGTGAATCGAAGATCAGCGCCCGGCAGCTGGTCGTGCCGGAATCGAGCGCGAGGATCAGCCCGGCCGGCACGGCCGCGGCATCGGCCGCTGGCTAGGCCTCTTCTTCGTCCTCGGAGCGGCGCCCGCTGACGATGCGCGCGACTGCGCCGAGAGCGGCGATGACGGCGCCGATGATGGCGATTCGCTTCATTGGGACCCTCCAAATGCCTGCCTGCTGGCGATTTCGCGCTCACCATAACAGACAAGGCGGAATCATCCGCCGAGCCCTCAGCCGCCGGCCAGGCCCTCCACCGCGACCCGATCGCCGATCCCGATTCCCTCCGCCTCGAAACGCCCGCGCGGCACCTCGAACGCGTACCAGTATTGCTCCTCCGGCCCCTTCAACGTCTTGTCCCGCGCGTCGAGGAAGACGATCTCCATCACCCGCCCCGTCTCGTCGAGATAGGCCACGCTCAGGTCGATCGGCACGTTGTTGTTCCAGAAATTGTGATGCACCGGCGCGTTCTCGAAGACGAACAGCATCCCGTGCCGTTCCGGCAGCCCCGTCCAGAACATCAGCCCCCGCTGCCGCCGCGCGCCCGTATCCGCGAGCAGGATCGTCCACTCCGCCGTCTCGCCGCCGTACTCGAGCGCAAGCGGCCGCGTCTCGAACGTCACCGGCTCCACATCGTCCGGCAACTCCAGCCAGTCGAACAGCCCCCGCTCTGCTTCGGCCGTCTCGTCCGTCTCTGCCGCGGGCGCAGGCTCGGCCGGCTCGATTTGCGCGGGCTGCCAGCCGCCGCAGGCCACGCCGAGGAAGGTGAGCAGCGCGCAGAAGAATGCGAACATGCAGGGCAGCCTACGCGGGGCCGCCTGTAGACTCGAATGGTCCGCACCGGGGCCGGTAGCTCAGGGGTCAGAGCGGGCGGCTCATAACCGCACGGTCGCTGGTTCGAATCCAGCTCGGCCCACCTTGCGCGCCCGCCCTGCAAGCCCGCTCTTTGCAAGCGAAACCCGGCCCATGCCCGACGAACGCGCCGAACCGCTCGCCATCGCCGCGATCCGCCGCGCCGCCGAGCTGCACCGCCCAGCCGAACTCGACGAATCCGGGAGCGATTTCTCGGCCGCTGTGATGATCGCGGTGCTGCCCTACCAAGACCCGCAGTTCGTCTTCCAAGTCCGCAGCTTCCACGTCGAGCACCACAAGGGCGAAATCTCCTTCCCCGGCGGCGCGGTCGACGCGACCGACGAATCCCGCTGGCACACCGCGCTGCGCGAGGCCGAGGAAGAAGTCGGCCTCCGCCCCGAGCACGTCGAACTGCTCGGCGAGCAGAGCCACTACCGCACCCACACGGGCTTCCACGTCGTCCCCTTCGTCGCCCTGATCGACCGCGCCCCCTACCCCTTCCGCCCGCTCGAGATCGAGGTCGCCGAAGTGATCACCCCCTCGCTCTCCCAACTGCTAGACCCCGCCAACCAAGGCGAAGACGTCCGCGAACTCAACGGCGAACGCCGCGTCATGACCGAATACCACCACCAAGGCCACCGCATCTTCGGCGCAACCGCCACCATGCTCACCCGCCTCCTAACCGACATAAAACCCCTCCTCCCCTAACCCTTTGCGCGCTCGGTCACCATCAGGACTTGGCCGGTGGTGGCGGCGGTGAGGATGCCGCCGTTGCCGAAGCGGAAGATCACTTCTAGGCCGGGCAGGATCTCGGTTTCTTGGATGCCGCGGACGATCCAGGCGTGCGGGCCGCAGGTCGCGTCTACGCGGGCGAGGGCCGGCCAGAGGGCGAGCTCGAGGTTGCCGTTGGGGCCGCGGTGCGTGATCTCCCAGACGGGGTCGTCGAGGCCTTCCGAGAAGGCGGCGCGGGACGGCTCGGCGTCGAAGAGCGCGGCGATCTCCGCCACCGCCGCTTCGGGCAGGCCGGCGTAGCGCGGGCGGCCCTCGGGATCAGCGCGATCAGAGTGATCAGACGGCATCGCGCTCGCCCGGTTTGTAGAACTTCGCGCCCGCGAGCCGGTCGGGCAGGTGCGCCTGATCCGGCGCGACGCCGCCTTCGTAGTCGTGGGCGTACTGGTAGCCCTCGCCGTATCCGTGCGCCTTCATCAGCCCGGTGACGGCGTTGCGGAGATGGAGCGGGACGGGCAGCGCGCCGCCCTCGCGGACGGCCGATGAGGCGGCGGAGTAGGCGCGCATCGCCGAGTTCGACTTGGGCGCGCGGGCCAGGTAGATCGCCGCCTCCGACAAGATCAGCGAGGCCTCCGGCATCCCGATCAGGTGCGTCGCCTGCTGCGCCGCGACCGCCACGCCGAGCGCCTGTGGATCCGCCAGGCCGATGTCCTCGGCGGCCAAGATCACCAATCGCCGCGCCGCGAACATCGGATCCTCGCCCGCTTCCAGCATCCGCGCCAGCCAGTAGACCGCCGCGTCGGGGTCGGAGCCGCGCACTGATTTGATCATCGCCGAGATCACGTCGTAGTGCGCGTCGCCGCCCTTGTCGTGCATCAGCGCCCGCTGCGCGACCGCGGCCAAGCGCTCCGCCGTGACCGCCTTCCCGTCCGCATCCGCGACGGCGAACTCGAGCGCGTTGAGCGCCACCCGCGCGTCGCCGCCGCCGAGCTCGACCAGCGCCTCCAGCGCCGCATCCTCGACCTCGGCCCGCCCGTCGAGCCCGCGCTCCGGGTCGGCCAGCGCCCGCTCCAGCAGCTCGCGCATATCCGCCGGCGAGAGCGGCTCCAGCCGGTAGACCCGCGTGCGCGACAGCAGCGGCGGGATCACTTCGAACGACGGGTTCTCCGTCGTCGCCCCGATCAGGCTGACGACGCCGTCCTCCATCGCGTGCAGCACCGCGTCCTGCTGCGCCTTGTTGAAGCGGTGGATCTCGTCGATGAACAGGATCGTCCCGACCCCCGCGTCGCGCCGCGCCGACTCCGCCTCGGCGACCGCCCCGCGCACGTCGGCCACGCCGCCGGAGACGGCCGAGAGCGCCGCGAAGCGAGCCTCCACCTCGCCCGCCATCGCCCGCGCCAGCGTCGTCTTGCCGCAGCCCGGCGGCCCCCACAAAATGCACGAATGCGGCTGCCCCAGCGCCGCCTGCCGCCGCAGCGGCGCATCCTCCGCCAGCAGATGCCGCTGCCCCACCATCTCATCCAAGGACCGAGGCCGCATCCGCGCCGCCAACGGCGCCCCCCGATCAACATCCGCCTCAGCGAACATCCCCCTCTGCAAATCCACGGACTGCCGTCTCTTCCCCGCCATGCCCCGCAGGCTAGGGACTGCCGCGCGCCCCGCGCCGCCCTCCCCGCTAGCATCCGGCATTGGAGCCTCCCGCGCGCACCGGGGCTTTTGCAGCACCGGACGCGACGGCAGCCCCGCCCCGTGGCGTCAGGAGCAAGGCGGAAGATCGGGCCGAGAGAGCAGACCGTGTCTTCCAGCCGAACTCCGAACAAGAGCAGATTCAACGAGGTGGCGACCATCTACCGCAGCGCGATGGTGCTGTTCATCGAACCCGTTCTCGAGGGCGCTTACGGCCCAGAATGGGTCTGGTCCCAACTCCTCAACGACGAAGCCCGGGAGCGCAACCCGTTCAAGTACGACGAGGCCGTGCGCTCGCTTGAGCAGGGCACGCCGCCCGGCAACCTGATCGACCATTCCGACATCCCCTTCCTGATCAGGAACAATCTGCACCGCTTCCGCGGCCTCGACCGCGAGGACGTGGATCGGATGCACTCGATCCGCCTGCTCTGGAACGACAACATCAAGCACCTCAAGGATCTGGGCGACATCAAGCCCGAAGACGCGGCGGAACTCGCGGTCCACTGCATCCGCGTCCTCCGCCGCTGCGGCCCGAGCAAGGCTGCCGACACGATCGCTGATTTCCTCTTCCCCGCGCCCGCGAACTTCGGATCGGCCCCAAACGTCGATCCCCGCGAGGAGGCCGAACGCCGCGAGTGGGAAAAACGACGCCTCACCGGCAAGCCCGCCGAAGAGTTGACGGAATGGGAGCAGAAGCGCTTGGGCGAAATCGCTTGGAAAGAAGAGCAGGAACGGCGCGAATTGCTGGAGCGCGAACACGCAGAGATCGCCGGCATCGGCCAAGACATCGACGAACTGCGCTCATGGTTCGACGCCGATCCAGGCCGCGAGCAGCGGCACTCAGCCAAGTTCGCTGACCTGCAGCGCGACGAGCAGGAGAGGGCGCGTCTCGCGGAGGAGCGCGCGGCACAGGAGCGTCTGGCGAAAGAACAGGACGAGCTCGCCAAACTCGGCCCGGACATCGATGCCCGGCAAACCTGGTTCGACGCCGATCCGGGCCGTGAAGAGCGGCACCCATCCGAGTTCGCCGATCTGCAACGCGAGCAGGAGCACTTGGCGAAAGAGCAAGACGAGCTCGCCCAACTCGGCTCGGACCTCAAAGCCCGGCAAGGCTGGTTCAACGCTGACCCCGGCCGCCAACAGCGGCACTCATCCGAGTTCGCCGATCTGCAACGCGAGCAAGAGCGCTTGGCAATAGAGCGAGATGAACTCGCTCAACTCGGTTCGGACATTGACGCTCGGCGAAACTGGTTTGACACCGACCCCGGCCGCACGCAGCGCCACTCATCCGAGTTTGCCGACCTGCAACGTGAACAGGAGGACTGGATGATAGAACGAGATGATCTCGCCCAACTCGGCTCGGACATCAATGCACGGCGACGCTGGTTCGACGCCGACCCCGGCCGCAAACAGAGACACCGCACTGCTCTCGATGCGCTTGAACAGGACGAGCAGGAACGCCCGGCGAAAGAACGCGACGAACTGATCCAACTCGGCTCGGACATCGGCGCCCAGGAACACTGGTTCAACGCCGATCCCGGCCGCCAGCAACGACATCGAGACGCGTTCAGATTCTTTCAACGCGAGCTGGGACGCTGGACGAAAGAGCGCGAAGAGCTCGCGCAACTCGGCTCGGATATCGATGCCAAGCGGAATTGGTTCAATACCGACGTGGGACGCCAACAGCGGCACTGGTCCGAGTTCGAAAACCTCGAACGCGACGAGCTCGCTCAACTTGGCTCAGACCCCGATGCCAAGCGGCGCTGGTTCAAGGCCGATCCCGGCCGCATACAGCGACATCCCTCCGAGTTCGCAACGCTCGAACAGGACTAGCGGACCGCCGTGCGAAGATGAGGCGAGGTGGGTAAAGGCGAGGAAGATAGCCTCGATCTTGACGTAGCGGGTGGCCGACATGGGGAAGCGCTTAAGCCGGCGGTCGTAGTCCCAAGGCCAGCGTCCCGCGCATTTCGGCATCACGACGGGACGCCAACCCAGCGCCATCGCCACCGTCGCAGCGCACCTTCTCGTCGGTATCTGCGGCCGTATCCGCGTCGCCAACGGCGTCCCGATCAGCATCCGCGCCCCGCGAACGTCCCCCTCTGCAAATCCACAGACTGCCGACGCTTCCCCACCACGCCCTGCCGGCTAGGGACTAACGGCCAGCAACGGACGCTTACCCTTGTTCGCTCCAGATCAGCTCGTCCACCAGATCGCTCACCGCTACGTGGCCAATGTCGCCCGCGTCCGCGAGGAAGTGCCACAGCATCACCTCGAAGAAATAATCCTCATGCTGCGACAACACTGCATGCTGCGGGTGATCGGCGTTGATCACGATCGTCCGTACGCCGCCGGGAGATTCGTCCCAACTAGTCTGCGGCCCTTCGCCGAGCGGCCGGACCTCAATCTCGAACGAGTCGCTGGCGCTCTCGAGGAAGTACCGGGCGGCTGCGTGCGCCTCCGGGCTGCGCCCGCGTTCGCGCTTGAGCTTGCCTTCCAGCCGGCTCCTCGCGCGCTCAGCGCGCTGGAGTCCCCGACGCGCTCGTTCGATCAGCTGATCGTCGATGGGCCGCTCGCGGGCGAGGGCGTTCAGGCGCTGGATGGCGGGGAGCATATGCTCGTGCATGAGCTGATGCACCGCGCGCCAGCCATCGCTGTCCTTCGCCCATCCGTTCTTGAGTTGGTTGGGAAGCAGCCCGGTTCCCTGAATGTACAGCTCGCCATACAAGCGCTGAAGCGTCCCACGCCCCCCGAGATTGTGGCCGAATCCCTCCCCTTGGGTGATGCGGCGGCCGTTGAAATACGTGCGAATGCCAGCGGGAACGCCGGCGCCCCGCCGTCGCGGCAGCAGCTCGCGATCGATCGCGCCGACAGTGCCGCTGATGCTGATGTCGCCGGGAGGGAGATTCTCGTGCTCGAAGTCGATCAGATCCAAATCGTCGGACCACGGCATCTCGGTTGCGCCTAGTTCCGCGCCGTTGAGGCGAATCACGACATCGCGCGAGCTGATGAGTTGGCGGTACGCATCTTGAATATTCGATTCGAGCACCTCAAGGTCGTAGCGGTGCGGCTTCAGTCTTCGCAATATGATTCTCACGAATCCTTCGTCGCCGGCCGGGGCGACGCGATGCCGCCACTCGATTCCGGAGGGATGAACGCGCCGGACGGTCGTTTCCAAACGCGATGTGCGGATGCCCCAATCCGGGTCATGGAACTGCCATATCTCCGAAGTCCCGGCGCGACGGCACAGAATTTCGAGGTCCTGCGCGAGGTAGATTGCGGCGAGCTTGCCGCCGATGCGGAACTGGCCGATATCCGATACGGCGTGCTTGGGCCCTTCCCCCCAGCGTATCCACTCTTGGAGCTCGGCTTCGCCCATGCCCGCGCCGGCGCGGTCGAGAATGATGATCTCGTCGTGCTCCTTGTCGATCCAGATGTCTATTCGGAGGGCCGGCCGGCCCCGGTAATCGATTGGATTGTCGACCAGCTCCAGCAGCGCTTCAGAGATCGACTCGTAGTTCGTCGCAGCGTGCAGAAGGGCGCTCCTGCCTATCTGTTCGCTAATCGGGACTTGGGCACCTGGCTCTGGCATCGTGCTTCTGCTCCCTATACGGGCAAGCTAGCGAGAAGTCAGCCATGCCGGAAGGGGGACATTGACGAAAAGGTCAGATCAGGCGGCGGCCTTGGGAGCGGCGTTGTTTTTGCCAGGAGCTCAAAAGGACTTCGGCGCGGCCTTCGGCGTCGGTGATGGTTTGGTCGGGGTGGGTTTCTGACCAGGCTGTTGGGGCTTCTGTGGGGGCTAGTTCGCCGATCATTGCGCCTCTGAGGAGGGCGGCTGCCAGGATGGCGTGGGCTTGTTCGGGGGGGATCAAGGGGGAGCCTGTGGCGCCGGGGGGGAGGAAGCGGGCTACGGCGACGTCTGCGAAGCCGACTAGGGAGTCGGGGTCGAAGCCGGTTGCGTCGAGGATTTCCTGGGCGGCGCGTTTTTCGCGGACATAAGGCTCTACGGCGTCGCGGTCTTGGTGGACTTGGCCGAGCAGGGTCATGGCGAAGCGCTTGCGGCGGCGGGAGAGCAGCAGCATCGTCCAGAAGGCGGGCCGGGCGAGGTTGCAGAGGTCCCAGCCGCCGACGCCGTCCGCGCCGCTCGCGCCCCGCCGCAGGCGCAGCTGGGAGGCGAAATCGGCGGCCGCGATGTGCAGGATCGCGCGCCGCCGCCGTCCCGTGTCGGGCCTGCGGTCGATTGCTTCGGCGAAGCGGCGCAACATGATCAGCCGACCAGCGTGACGATGGTCGCGCCGTCGCCGCCCTCGCGCGGGGGCGCGGCCTCGAGGTTCGAGACCAGCGCGTGCTCGCGCAGCATCGCGCGGACGGCCCGCCGCAGCGCGCCCGTGCCGTGCCCGTGGATCACGGTCAGCCGCGTGCGGCCGGCGCGGTAGGCCGTGTCGAGGTACTGCTCGACGATCGGCAGCGCGTCGTCGGCCGTGTGGCCGCGCACGTCGGTCTGGCCGCCCGGGTCGGGCGGAGGCGGCGGCAGCGAAACGCGCGGCGCGGCCGCGGCCGGCGCTGCGCCCGGAGCGCGGCGCTCGACTTGCTCGGCCCGCACTTCCATCCGCAGCGATCCCAACCGCACTTGCAGCTTGCCGCGATCCAGCGTCCTGATCACCGTGCCCGGCTCCGAGAGCCCGGCCAGATAGACCACGTCCCCTTCCCGCAGCGCCGCGACATCTACTGCTTCCGCCGCCGGCGCCCGTTTGCGCCGACGTCTCCGGCGCCGCACCTGCTCCAGCCGTCCGCGCACCTCCTCGACGTGCTCCTCCGCATCGGCCGGCGCGGCACCGCGCTCCCGCTTGGCCGCCCTTCGCAGCTCCCGCTCGGCCAGCCGCACCGAGCGGTGGACGGCCGAAAGCTGCTCCTCGATCTCCCGCTCGGCCCGTGAGATCAGCGCGTCGCGCTCGTCCTCGATCGCTTCGCGCCGCCGCGCCAGCTCGGCCCGGATTTCCTCCGCCTCGGCCGTCGCCAGCTGCTCCGCGCGGCGGGCGTCCTCCAGCGAGTCGCGCTCCCGCTGCAGATCCGCGAGCAGCCCTTCGACCGTCTCCGCGCCGTCGTCATCGTCGCGCCGCGCCCGCCGCGCGCGTTCCAGCACCTCCGGCGGCATCCCCAGCCGCTCCGCGATCGCGATCGCGTTCGAGCGGCCCGGCGTGCCCATCAGCAGCCGGTAGGTCGGCTGCAGCGTCTCGGCGTTGAACTCCGTGCTCGCGTTGACGACACCGTCGACCTGGTGCGCGAAGAGCTTGAGTTCGCCGTGGTGCGTCGTCGCGACGACCGCCGCGTCCAGTTCGAGGAACTGCTCCAGCAGCGCCCGCCCCAGCGCCGCGCCCTCGGCCGGGTCGGTGCCCGCGCCCAACTCGTCCAGCAGCACCAGCGAGGCCGGCCCCGCCGCGGCGAGGATGCGGATGATGTTGGTCATGTGCGCCGAGAAGGTCGAGAGCGACTGCTCGATGCTCTGCTCGTCGCCGATGTCGGCGAAGACGTCGCCGAACACGGCCAGCCGCGAGCCCTGCTCGACCGGGATCGCCAGCCCGGCCTGCGCCATCAGCGAGAGCAGTCCGACCGTCTTCAGCGCCACGGTCTTCCCGCCCGTGTTGGGCCCGGTGATCAGCACGCAGCGCTGCTCGCGCGTGATCGTCGCCGTGATCGGCGTGACCGCGCCGTCGAGCAGCGGGTGCCGCGCCGAGAGCAGGTGCACCTCGTCCGCCGCGCCGTCGCCCAGCCACGAGAGGCGGTCGTCCTCGGCCGGCAGCGCCGCGTCCATCTCCGCGCCGAGCCGCGCCTTGGCCAGCGCGAGATCGATCTCGGCGACCCGCTCGATCGCGGCCCGGATCGCGCCCGTCTCCGCGCCCAATTCCGCGCAGAGCCGCCGCAGGATGCGTTCTACTTCGCGCGCTTCCCGCAGCCGCGCCTCGCGCAGCCGGTTGCCCATCTCGACCACTGCCAGCGGTTCCACGAATACGGTCGCGCCCGAAGCGGAGACGTCGTGCACGACGCACGGCAGCGCCGAGCGCGCCTCCGACTTCAGCGGGATCACCAGCCGCCCGCTGCGTTCGGTCAGCAGCGCCTCCTGCGCGATCCCGTCGGCCACGGCGCGGCGCAGGATCGCGTTGAGCGAGGTTTCCAGCCGCGCTTGCAGCGTGCGCGCGGTCGAGCGCAGATCGCCCAGCTCGGCGCTCGCGGAATCCGGCACCTCGCCGCGGTCGTCGATGCAGCGATCCACCTGCCCGATCAGGCCGCCGAAGTCGTCGATCCGCGACGCCGCGCGCGCCAGCCCGGGCACCTCGCGCATCAGCGGCCCCAGCTGGTTGCGCACCCGCCGCGCCGCCCGCAGCACCGAGGCGACGGCGATGATCTCCCCCGCCGGCAGCACCGCGCCGCGCGAGAGTGCCAGCAGCTGATCGGCGATCTCCGGGATCGCGCCGATCCCGAACTGCGGCTTGATCCGCGCCAGCGCACGCGCCTCGGCCGTCCCCGCCAGCCGCCGCCGCACCTCGTCCGCGTCGTTCGACGGTTCCAGCTCGAGCGCCCGCCGCCGCCCGGCCGGCGTGAAGCAGTGCTCCGCCAGCCGCGCCGCGACCTTGGGGAACTCCAGCGCCTCGAGGCTCTTCGCGTCCATCAGTCGGCCGGCTCCAGCGCGATCTCGGCGGCGGTGTAGGCGACGCCCCACGGCGCTTCCGCCGAGAGTACGCGCGGTTCGACCGCGTCGCCGTCGAGCAGCCCCATCAGCACGGCGAGTGGCGAGACGACGGACTCGTCGACCGCTTGCCGCAACTCGTCGTCGAACCCGAACACGGCCCCGGCGTCCCATTCCGAGATCGCGCGGTCGACCGCATCTTGGAAGGCCCGCGCTTCCGGCTGGAACCCCGACGGGCTCGCCTCCGTGAGCGTGTGCGCGCCGTCGCCCGACGCGATCACGGCGGTGCGCTTGCCCGATGCGTCGAACGCGCGCCGCAGCACCCGCCCCAGCTCGAAGTGATCGCGCGCCGGCAGGAAGGAGATGCCGGCGATGGCCAGCGGCAGGCCGAGCGCGGCCGCGTCCAGCAGGTGCAGCGGCACCCAGGCCGAGTGATCGCCCTCCTCCCAGAACGGCGCGGGCGCGAGCGGCACCTCGCCCGCCGCGTCCAGCGCCGCCCGCGCGAACTCCGGATCGCCGTCGAATTGGAAACGCAAATCCGCTCCGAAACGGGCCAGCGTCCCCGCCGGCTCCGCCGTCAGGATGTGGAAGCGCCGCAGCGTGATCACCCCGTGCGACGCGATCAGCAGGATCCGCTCGGCCCGCGATGCCGCCAGCCGTTCGCGTAGATGCGAGTAGGCGGCCAACGTTTGCGCGGCTTCCCGCTCGCGCCCGCTGCCGATCTCGCCGATCAGGATCGGCGGGTGCGGCACCAGCGCCGCGAACGCGACCGACCCGCTCAAGACGCCTCTCCGCAGGCCGCGCGCACCGCCGCCACCAGGTCATCGTCCTGGCCGTCGAGCACCGTGCGCGGGTCCAGCAGCAGGCGGTCGTGCTGCACCCGCGCCACCACCGGCACTTCGCCCCCGCGCAGCGCCGCCGCCGCCCCGTTCGGGTCCGCGACCTCGGGAGACCAGCACCAGGTCGGCAGCGTTTCGCCGGGCAGCGAACCGCCGCCCACGGCCGACTCGGAGCGGACGACCTCGCCGAATCCGGCCGCGTCCCGCCAAGCCTCGGCACGTGCGCGCAGTTCCGCTTCCGGCGCGGCGATCATCCGCCAGACCGGAATTTCGTCGACCGCGCGGCCGCCCAGATAAGACTCCAGCGTCGCCGCCAGCCCTGCCAGCGTCGCCTTGTCGCAGCGCAGCGCGCGCAGCAGCGGGTGCCGCCGCAGCGGCGCGACCGCCGTCTCGCGCCCGACGATGATCCCCGCCTGCGGCCCGCCCAGCAGTTTGTCGCCGCTGAACAGCACCAAGTCGGAACCCGCCGCGACAGACGCTTGCGGCGCGGGCTCCGCGGCCAGCCCGTACTCCGCCGCGTCCAGCAGGCAGCCGCTGCCCACGTCGTCGATCAGCAGCGCGTCCGCCTCATCCGCGGCGCCGCGCAGCTCCGACAGGGACGGCGATTCCGTGAAGCCGACGATGCGGAAGTTGCTGCTGTGCACCCGCAGCAGCGCCGCGGTCCCGTCTCCGGCCGCGGCCGCGTAATCGGTCGCGCGGGTGCGGTTGGTGGTGCCGACTTCGACCAGCCGCGCGCCCGATTGCCGCAGCACGTCGGGAATGCGGAAGCCGCCGCCGATCTCGACCGCCTCGCCGCGGCTCACGATCACCTCGCGCCCCGCCGCGTGCGCCGACAGCGCGAGGTAGAGCGCGGCCGCGTTGTTGTTCACCACGACCGACGCTTCCGCGCCCGTCAGCGTGCGCAGCAGCCAATCGACGTGGTGCAGCCGCGATCCTCGCGTCCCTCCGGCGAGCTCGAACTCCAGCGTGCTGTAGCCGCGCGAGACCTCCGCCATCGCCGCCATCGCCGTCTCGCTCAGCGGCGCGCGCCCCAGATTGGTGTGCAGCACGACCCCCGTCGCGTTGATGACGCCGCGCAGCGAACGCGCCGAAGCCAGCGAGAGCGCCGCCGCCGCCGATTCGGCGAACTCCGCGGCGCCCGCCGCCGGCCCGCCGCCGTTGCGCAGCCGCCTCCGCGCCTCCGCGATCTCGGCCCGCACCGCCTCGCCCACCGCCGCCCGCGGCAGCCGCGCCAGCATCTCCGACAGCGCCGGCTCGCCCAGCACCGCGTCCACGCTCGGCAGCCCGCGCATCGCCGCGTTCCCGTCCGCCATCCCCCGCTCCCTCGTCTCCGCGCCCGCGGCCGGGCCCGCCGCCGAATTGTCGCTGTACCCAACTCTAAGTATCGTCGCTGCATGCGCGCATCGCCGCGCCCATCTGCACCGATCGGACGCACTCGGGAGACTGCACGTGCCCAACCTTCGCATTCCCGGCCCCACGCCGTGCCCGCCAGAGGTGCTGGCCGCCGGCGCCGGCGAGATGATCAACCACCGCGGACCGGAATTCGCCGAACTGCTCGAGCGGATCAGCGCCGGCGCGCAGCCCTTCTTCGGCACTGCCCAAGAAGTGATGCTGATCACCGCTTCCGGCACCGGCGCGATGGAGGCCGTCATCACCAGCCTGCTCTCGCCCGGCGACGCCGTCCTCTCCGTCTCCGTCGGCTCCTTCGGCGACCGCTTCGCCAACATCGCCGAGACCTACGGCGCAGACGTCACCCGCCTCTCCATCGAGTGGGGCGCGGCGGCCGCGCCCGCCGAGGTCGCGCGGGCGGCCGAGGAAGCCGGCGCGCGGGCCGTCCTGATCACGCACAACGAAACCTCGACCGGCGTCACCAACCCGATCGCCGCGATCGCCGCCGCCGTGCGCGAGGCGGTCGACCCGCTGATCATCGTCGACGCGGTCAGCTCGCTCGGCTCGATCGAGATGGAGATGGACGAGTGGGGCCTCGACGCCGTCGCCACCGCCTCCCAGAAGGGCTGGCTCTCCCCGCCGGGCATCGCCATGGCCGCGCTCAGCGAACGCGGCTGGGCCGCGACGGAGACGTCGGAGATGCCCAGCTTCTACTTCGACCTCAAGGCCCACAAGGAGTACGCATCGCGCGGCCAGCCGCCCTGGACTCCCGCGATCTCCGTGATGTACGCGATGGACGCGGCCCTGCCGATCATGGCCGCCGAGGGACCGGAGGCGATCTTCGCCAAGCACCACCGCTACGGCGCGTGGACCCGCGCCGCGATGAAGAGCCTCGGCCTCGAACTGCTCGCCGATGAATCCTGCGCCTCCGACACCGTGACCGCCGTCCGCGTGCCCGAAGGCGTCGACGGCGCGGCGCTGAGCAAGCGGCTGCGCACGCAGTACGACACCGTCCTCGCCGGCGGCCAGGGCAAGCTGGCCGGCAAGATCTTCCGCGTCGGCCACCTCGGCTGGCTCGAGGAAGGCGAGATGGCCGCCTGCTTCCGCGCCATCCAGTCCGCCCTCGTCGACGAGGGCTTCGCCCCCGCCGAAGGCGCGCACATCCCCGGCCTCGCCGCTCGATAGGCTGCACCCGTCATGACCGACAAGATCGTCGTCGCCGAGTCCATCGCGGAGGAAGGCCTCGAAATCCTGCGCGGGGCCGGCGAAGTCGATCTCGCCGCCGGGCTCCCGCGCGACCGGCTCAAGGAGCATCTGGCGGACGCCGACGCGCTGATCGTGCGCAGCGGCACCCAGGTCGACGCCGACCTGATCGCCGCCGCCCCGCAGCTCCGCGCGGTCGGCCGCGCCGGCGTCGGCGTCGACAACATCGATCTCGACGCGGCCTCCGAGCGGGGCGTGACCGTCCTCAACGCCGGCGGCGGCAACACCGTCTCCGCCGCCGAGCTGGCCGTCTCGCTCGTCCTCGCCGCCTCGCGCCACCTCGTCGAGGCCAATGCCAGCCTGCGCGCCGACCGCTGGGAGCGCTCCGCCTTCGTCGGCGCCGAGCTGGTCGACCGCGTCGCCGGGCTGATCGGACTCGGCCGCGTCGGCGCGTCGGTCGCGCGGCGGCTGCAAGCGCTCGACATGACGGTGATCGCCTACGACCCGTTCCTGCCCGAGGACCGCGCCCGCGCGCTCGGCGTCGAACTGGTCGAGCTCGACGAGCTGCTCTCCCGCGCCCAAGTGGTCAGCCTGCACACCGCGCCGACGCCCGGCGCGCCGCCGCTGATCGGCCCCGATCAGCTGGCCCTGATGCGGCCCGACGCGCTGCTGGTCAACACCGCGCGCGGCTCGCTGGTCGACGAGGCCGCCCTGCTCGACGCGCTCGACGAGGAACGCATCGCCGGCGCCGCGCTCGACGTCTTCACCGAGGAACCCGCCATCGGCAACCCGCTGATCGCGCACCCGCGCGTGCTGGCGACGCCGCATCTGGGCGCGTCGACGACGCAGGCCCAGCAGCGCGTGGCTGTCGAGATCGCCCGCGACATCGCCGGCGTGCTGCAGGGCAAGCCGGCGGCCAACGCGGTCAACGCGCCGTTCATCGACCCCGAGACGCTCGAAGCGGTCGGCCCCTACCTGGCCGTGGCCGACATGTGCGGCCGCATCGCCACCCAGCTTTCCGCCCAGCTCGCCGGCAGCCAGCTGCGCGGCATCCGCTTCCGCTACTGCGGCGAGATCGCCGCCCACGACGCCACGCCGCTCAAGGCCGCCGCCACCGCCGGCATGCTCGCCCCGATCAGCGACGAGCACGTCAACCTCGTCTCGGTCAACAATGTCATCCGCCGCCGCGGCTGGCACATCGTCGAGGAAAAAACCGACATCGCCGAACCCTTCACCTCCGCCATCGAGATCGACCTCGACACCGCCGACGGCCGCACCGCCGTGCTCGCCACCCTCGAACACGGACACCCAGCCATCGTCGAGATCGACCGCTTCGCCGTCCACATCGCCGCCCCCCGCCGCGCCTCCGACCACCTCCACCTCCTCGTCCTCCGCAACGAAGACCGCCCCGGCCGCATCGGCGCCGTAGGCGTGGCCCTGGGCGAAATGGGCATCAATATCCAAGCCATGGACGTTGGCCGCCGCGAAGAAGAAGAAGCCGACGGCAAAGCCCTGATGGCCCTCAAAATCCACCGTCAATTAACCCCCGAAGAACTCCATCAAATCGAAGCCATCGACGGCATCGAACGAGCCGCCCAAGCCGAGATGTAACCGACTCCGCGCGTCCGTCCGGTTACTCAACCGCGTGCAGGACCAAGCCCGTGGGTAGCTTCGGTACGAAATAGGTACTTTTCTGGGGCATCTTGTCGCCGGCGTCGGCGGTGGTGAAGACGTCGGAGAGCGTCGGGGCGGGGAGGAGGAAGGCGGCTCGGGCTTCGCCGTTGCGGACGGCGGCCAGTGCGGCATCCAAGTGATGCTCGTAGGTGACGGCCCGGCCGCCGGCCAGGGCGGCTTCGTCGATATCGAGCTGGGGGGCCAAGAGCGCGTATTGGAGCAGGGCGGGGGCGAGCTCGCGCCAGGCTCGGGGGACATCGGCGGGGATGCGCGCGCGGGCGCCGTCGAGCGGGGAGACGAGCAGGGCTGTGCCGCCGCCGCGGTAGATGCCGACCGCGTTGCTCCCGTCGGGCAGCTCGCCGGCGAGCGCGTCGGCCGAGATTGAGGCGACGTTCCATTCCCCCGCCAGCCGCGCATCGAGATCCGCGGGCACCGGCACGTGCGCCAGTCGATGCGTCGCGCCGACGACCAAGCCGGGGTCGTCCGCCCGCACGATTCCCATCAGCACCGCGCCGTCGGCCGAGCCGCTCTCCAGCGCCGCCTCGTAGCGATGATGCCCGTCGGCCATGTACAGGCCTTCGCCGGCCAGCGTCCGCGCGGCCGCCTCCGCGGCCGGGCCGGAGACGCGCCAGAGCCGGTGGTGCTCGCCGGCCGCGTCGGCGCCTTCGGAGATCGGCTCGCCGCGCTCGGCCTCGAAGAGGGCGGCGTAGGCGTCGGAGCGGTCGGGGGTGACGACCATCAGCGGCGAGATGTCGGCGCCGGCCGCGTCGCGCAGCGCCGTCCGCGTCGCCTTCGGCCCGGGCATCGTGTGCTCGTGCGGCATCACGCCGCCCGCGCCCCATTCGCCCAGCGCCACCGCCGCGAACAGCGCCGTCCGCGTCCGCCCCCCTCCGTCCGCGCCGAAGCGATGCTCGTGGATGTAGAGCGACGGTTCGTCCTCGACTACCGCGCCCTGCTCCCGCCAGCGCCGCAGCAGCGCCGCCGCCTCCGCGATCCCCGCCTCGCCCGACGCGGTCTCGACCCGCGCGATCTGCCACTCGCTGCGCGACTTCAGCGCATCCGCCGCCTCCGCGTCGATCACGTCGTAGGGCGGCGACAGCACCGAGCCCCAATCGCCCACGACCGACGGCTCGAAGCGCAATCCCGCAAACGGCCTCACCTCGGGCATCGCGCGCCTTCCTCCGCTGTTCCGCAGCGAGCCTACAAGCGCCGCGCGCACGGCGCGATTTCGCGGGGCGGATCATCGGGGCGGCCGGGAACCCGATTTGATTGGCGCGCCGCGCGGTGCGACGCTGCCCCGATGCCCGACAAGCCCGGCGCGCCGCGAGCACCCGGCTGCGTCTTCTGCGGAATCGCCGACGGGCGCGAGAGCGCGCTCTTCTTCGCCAGCGGCGAGGACGGCTTCATCGACTCCCGCCGCGGCGAACCCGCCCGCGCCTGGAGCGACGAGTATCCCGACGTCTTCGTCTTCGAGAACCAGTTCCTCTTCTTCGACCTCACCTCGCTCGTCATCCCCCGCGCCCACCCGCCTCCCGACGGCCGCGGCTTCCATGCCCCGCAGATGGACCTCTGGCGCGACCTCGGCCCGCACGGCCGCGTCGCCCGCGACCACGCCGTGCAGTACGTCGACCGCTTGCAGCGCCTCAACCCCGAGCGCGCGCCGCAGGGCTTCCGCGTCTTCTGCAACTTCGGGCCTTGGGGCGAGCAGTCCCAACCCCACGCGCACCTGCAAGTGCACGCCGGCCGCGAGCTCGACCCGAGCCGGTTCGCGCCGACCGGCCAACCCTGGCCCGACGCCGTCCGCGAGGCCGGCGCGGAAATCGTCCACGAGACGGACGCGGCCCTCTTCTACGACGCCGGCCCCGTCCTCGAAGCCGGACACGACGCGCTCTGGCAGGTCACCATCAGCGTCGGCTTCTCCGCCCCCTTCCGGCAGATCCCACCGCTCGCCCGCCTCGTCGTCCCGCGCCGGCCGCAGACGCAGCACGAGCTCTGGGAGGATGTCGGCGCAATCGGCGCGGATGCCGTCGATTACGCCGAAGCGCAGAGCCCGCACGGCTTCCGCCTGCTCGCCAACTTCCCCGGCCCGCAGCGCGGCGAAGGCTGGGGCCCGGCCCACATCCTCCTCGTCGGCGGCGCGGCGCTCGGCCTCTACGCCGACTACTTCTGATCCAGCGCCTCGCGCTGCGCCCGGAATACATCCGCAAGCGCGGCGCTGCCCGCATCCAGCATCTCGTCCAGCTGCGCCCGGCTGAACGTCGCCCCCTCCGCCGTCCCCTGCACCTCGACCAGCGCCGACTCACCTCCGACCTGCGCCAGCACCAAGTTGAGATCCACCTCCGCGGCTGAGTCCTCCTCGTAGCAAAGGTCGACCAGCACCTCGCCGTCAACGATCCCGACGCTCACCGCGGCGACCTGCCCGGTGAACGGGGGCGTCCCGCACAACTCCGCCGTCGCCAGCCGCAGCGCCACGTAGCCGCCCGTGATCGCCGCCGTCCGCGTGCCCCCGTCCGCTTGCAGCACGTCGCAATCGACGGTCAGCTCGCGCTCGCCCAGCGCTTCCAAGTCGGCGACCGCGCGCAGGCTGCGCCCGATCAGCCGCGAGATTTCCTTGGTCCGACCGCTGTTCAGCATCCGCTCCCGGCGGCTGCGCGTGTTCGTCGCGGCCGGCAGCATGTTGTACTCCGCCGTCACCCAGCCGCGCCCGCTCCCCTGCATCCAGCGCGGCACGTCCTCCGCGACGGTGACCGCGCAGAGCACGCGGGTGTCGCCGAACGAGACCAGCGCCGATCCCGCCGCGTGCATCTGCACGCCCGTCTCGAACCGCAGCGGGCGCATCTCCCCCGCCGCCCGGCCGTCCGCTCTCGGCATCACCCGAGTCTACGGGCGCGTATCCTCTCCCCGACATAACCGACGCGGCCGGGAGGACGACCATGGCAATTGCGGGATACGCGGATCTGGACGCCATCGATCTGGCGAGGCTGATCGCCGAAGGCGAGGTCTCCGAGCTCGAAGTGCTCGACGAAGCCATCGAGCGCGCCGAGCGGGTCAACCCTCAGCTCAACGCCGTCGTCTACCCGTGGTACGACCACGCCCGCGAGCGCGCCGCCGAGGGCCTGCCCGACGGCCCGCTGCGCGGCGTCCCCTTCCTGCTCAAGGACCTCGGCACCTCCTACGGCGGCCAGATGATGAGCAGCGGCTCCCGCATCTACGCCGACGATCTCGCTGACCACGACCACTCGGTGACCGCCCGCTACAAGGCCGCCGGCCTGAGCATCTTCGGCCGCAGCACCTCGCCCGAGTTCGGCCTCACCGCCACCACCGAGTCGCTCCTGCACGGCAAGACGCGCAACCCGTGGAACCTCGACCACACCTCCGGCGGCTCTTCCGGCGGCGCGTCCGCGCTGGTCGCCGCCGGCGTGCTGCCCGTCGCCAACGCCTCCGACGGCGGCGGCTCGATCCGCATCCCCGCCTCCTGCACCGGCCTCTTCGGGCTCAAGCCGACCCGCGCCCGCACCCCGATGGGCCCCGACGTCGGCGAGGGCTGGGCCGGCATGAGCACCATCCACGCCGTCTCCAAGAGCGTCCGCGACAGCGCCATGCTGCTCGACTGCACCGCCGGCCCCGACATCGGCGCGCCCTACTTCGCCCCGCCGCCCGAACGTCCTTGGTACCAAGAAGTCGGACGCGACCCGGGCAAGCTCCGCGTCGGCGTCGTCCGCGCCGCCTTCAACGAGGTCGACGTCCATCCCGACTGCCTCGCGGCCGTCGAGCACACCGCCGATCTCTGCCGCCGGCTCGGCCTCGAAGTCGAAGACGCGCACCTCGAAATCCCCGAGCAGCTGCGCTCTTCCTCGATCGACATCATCCGCGCCGCCACCCGCGTCACCGTCGAGGATCGCGCCGCCGCGCTCGGCCGCGAGCCCAACCCGGAGGATGTCGAGCCGGTCACCTGGCGCATGATCCAGGCCGACCGCTCGACCGGCGCCGACTACCTCCGCGCCACCCGCGCCGTCCACGCCACCGGCCGCATCGTCGGCCGCTGGTTCGAGGACTACGACCTGATGCTGACCCCGACGATGGCGCAGCCGCCGATGGAGATCGGCCGCCTCGCGCTCGACCGCGACAACTACATGGCGCAAGGCCAGGACATCCTCTCCGCCGTCGCCTTCACCTCGCTCTTCAACGCCGCCGGCAACCCCGCCGCCTCCGTCCCGCTCTACTGGAACGAAGCCGGGCTGCCGATCGGGACGCAGTTCGCGGCGCGGTATGCGGATGAGGCGGCGCTGTTCCGGCTGGCGGGGGCGCTGGAGCAGGTGCAGCCGTGGGCCAACCGCAGGCCGCCGCTGCACTCGGACGCCTGAGAGGGGAGCCCGATGCCCGGCGGCATGCCGATCCTCCCGGTCGAGGCCTATACCTCGCAGGCTTGGTTCGACCGCGAACGGGAGCTGATCTTTTCCCGCACTTGGGCCTGTGCCGGGTTCGCCGAAGACCTGACCGAGCCGGGCCAGTACCTCAGCGTGCAGGCCGGGCTGAACAACATCTTCGTCGTGATGGGCGGCGATCGCCGCCTGCGCGCGTTCCACAACATCTGCCGCCATCGCGGCACCCAGCTGATCCGCTCGATCGGGCAGGCCGCCGCCCTGCGCTGCCCCTACCACGACTGGACCTACGATCTCGAGGGCAAGCTGGTCGGCGTGCCCCGGCGGGGACGCGAATTCCCCGACTTCGATCCTTCCTGCGTCAGCCTCTTCCCCGCCTCGGTCGGCGTCTGGCGCGGCTTGCTCTGGGTCCACCCGGACGCCGATGCGCCTTCGCTCGCGGAATGGTTCGGCCCGATCGAGCCGCATCTCGGCCCCCATCGCGTCGATCAGCTGGTCGAGTACGAGAGCGGTCGCACCGACGACGAGATCCGCGCCAACTGGAAGATCGTGGTCGAGAACTACATCGATGCCTACCACCTCAAGCACCTCCACTCCGCCACCCTCGCCATGTACGACCATGACCGCATCGAGTCCGGCTGGCACGGCCCGCACTTCTCCTTCCGCGAGCCGCTCAGCGCCGAGTACGAAGCGGACATCGAGCGCAAATCCGCATTGCCGCTGATCGATCACGTACCGCGCGATCAGCTCGCCGCCTGGGTTCCGATGCTCTTTCCCGGCATCGGCCTCGCCGAAAGCGAGAGCACCTGGTCCACCTTCCACGTCCAGCCGCTCGCGCCCGACCGCACCCGCGTCGTCACCCGCACCAAGGTCGCCGACGTCTCCGGCTGGAAGCAGGCGGCCCAGATGCTGCGCTCCGGCGCGCTCTGGCAGCGCACGCGCGGCAAGTACGAGGGCGACGCCAAGCTCGACCCGCTCGCCTCGGGCGATTTCATGAAGGAAGACATCTTCGTCTGCGAGCAGCAGCAGCGCTCGCTGCAATCCCCTTACCTCGAACACGGGCCTTCCGCCCGGATCGGCGAAGAGCCGGTGCGCCGTCATCAGGAGATCGTGCTCGAATGGCTCGGCGAGGCGGGTGCGGAACCGTCCGCTCGCCTAAACTCCTGATCCGAAGAACCGTAGTACCGGGAACCATTCCACCGGAGGACGCCGCATGAAAGTCGCAAACGCCGTCGCCGAGATGCTCAAGCGCGAGGGGGTCGATTTCGTCGTCGGCTACCCCGTCAACCCGATCTTCGAGGCCGCCGCCCAGGCCGACATCCGCACCATCGTCGTGCGGCAGGAGCGCACCGGCCTGCACATCGCCGACGCCTTCAGCCGGATCAACTCCGGCGACCAGGTCGGCGTCTTCCTCAGCCAGGCCGGCCCCGGCGCCGAGAACGCCTTCGGCGGCATGGCCCAGGCCTACGGCGACTCCGTCCCCCTGGTCGCCATCCCCGGCGGCTACGACCGCGCCCACACCAACGTCGCGCCGCACTTCTCCAGCCTGATCAACTACCAGCACGTGACCAAGTGGAACGAGCAGGTCGCCCGCGCCGACGACCTCCCCAACGCCATCCGCCGCGCCTTCACCCACGCCAAAAACGGGCGCCCCCGCCCCGTCTCGCTCGAAATCCCCGGCGACCTCTGGGGCGAGGACGTCGACCCCTCCGGCTACGTTCCCGCGATCACCGCCAAGCCCGGCCCCGACCCGTCCGACGCCCGCCGCGCCGCGCAGTCGCTCGTCGACGCCGAGCGACCCGTCATCTACGCCGGCCAGGGCGTCCACTACGCCAAGGCTTGGAGCCAGCTGCGCGAACTCGCCGAACTGCTCGAAGCGCCCGTCACCACCAGCCTCCAGGGCAAGAGCGCCTTCGACGAATCCCACCCGCTCTCGCTCGGCTCCGGCGGCCGCGCCGTCCCCGCCGCCGTCCACCACTTCGTCCAGAACGCCGACGTCATCTTCGGCATCGGCTGCTCCTTCGCCGCCACCAACTACGGGATCAAATTCCCCAAGGGCCCGCGCTACATCCATGCCACGCTCGACGCCGAAGACTTCAACAACGAGGTCGAGATCGAACAGGGCCTGGTCGGCGACGCCGGCCTCGTGCTCGACGCGATCATCGGCGAGGTGCGCGAGCTGATCGCCTCCCCGCGCGGCCGCCAGGCCGGCATCGCCGACCAGATCGCCCGCCTCAACGGCGAGTGGCAGGACCAGTGGGCCGGCAAGCGCAACCACGACGGCTCCCCGCTCAACCCCTACCGCGTGCTCCGCGACCTGCACGCCACGCTCGACGCCGAAGTCGGCATCGAAAACGTCATCGCCACCCACGACGCCGGCTCCCCCCGCGACCAGATGTCCCCCTTCTGGACCAGCACCGAGCCGCTCTCCTACATCGGCTGGGGCAAGACCACGCAGCTCGGCTACGGCCTCGGCCTCGCCATGGGCGCCAAGGTCGCGCGCCCCGGCAAGCTCTGCCTCAACGTCTGGGGCGACGCCGCCATCGGCATGACCGGCATGGACTTCGAAACCGCCGTCCGCGAGAACATCCCCATCCTCAGCGTCCTGCTCAACAACTTCTCCATGGCCATCGAACTCCCGATCATGGCCACCGCCACCGAAAAGTACCGCGCCACCGACATCAGCGGCCACTACGCCGATATGGCCAAAGCCTTCGGCGGCTACGGCGAACGCGTCGAGCGGGTCGAAGACATCCAAGCCGCCGTCAAGCGCGGCGTCCGCGCCACCCAAGAAGGCCAACCGGCCCTGATCGAGTTCATCACCGAAAAGGAGATCGACTACTCGATCTTCCGCTAGCCGGGCACGCCGCAGGCGCCTGAAACGGCCGAACCGGTGAACGAGCGACTCCGAACGCTGGATCCCGCTGCCCGCGGGCCAGCGCCGCGGAAGATGCCGCTCGACGTCTGATGGAGACGCCGATCACGTACTCCTATTGGGTCGAAGAAGGCCGCCTGCTCGCCGGCGAATACCCGCTGGAGCACCTGCAAGCCTTGCTGGATGCGGGCGTCACCGCGTTCATCGACCTCACCCGCCCCGGCGAATCCTCCCGTCGCGGCGATCTGCCGCCCTACTGCGAGCAGCTCGAACAACTCGCCAACGGCGCCGCCCGCCACCTCCCGTTCCCAATCCCCGACATGCGCGTCCCCGCCGAAGCGCAAACAGCCGAAATCCTCGACGCAATCGACGCCGAGCTCTCCGCCGGCGGCACCGTCTACGTCCACTGCCGCGCCGGCGTAGGCCGCACCGGCACCATCATCGGCTGCTGGCTGGCCCGCCACGGAGAGCAAGGCGACGCAGCCCTAAAGCACCTAGCCGCCCTCTGGTCAGGAACCGCCCTATCAACCCACTTCCCAAGAACCCCCGAAAACGATGTACAACACGAATACGTCCGAGACTGGGGCCTCTGGAGCAAAAGCTATATCTAAGCTTCTCGTTGAGCATGCTCTATGAGCTCCTGAAGCGATCTCAGTACGACTCTGAAACTATGTGAAGCATTGACGCCGTCAACAAGGCTCAAGTGTGGCGCAATATTCCTGGCAACTTCTACTTTCGGCATGAAGTTCGGATAATATCCACACCGCTGCAAAGCTCGATGCAAGGTTTCCCAAGCATCTTCGATGTTCTCAATCGGTCTGCGCACGAGTCTGGCACGACGGGATACCCGAGGATATGCACTTCGCACCGCTGCTGCGTCGCCCAAAAACCATGATTCCAATTCGGTCTCGTTGATTCGGACGATGAAATTCGATACAGCCAGAGATCCGTCACTACGGATCATCCCGGCATCAGTGGCCATCGCGATCGCCTCTTGTTTCAGCTCAATGCAGTCGCTGCAGTCTTGATCGAGCAGCACGAGGACCGCGTCCGCATAGCGCCCAGCTGCGATGGAATAGAGCGTGCCATGCAGATTTCGCCACATCGCCTCACGACCGCGAAACTGTTGCACGCGCCAAGTCGCCTCTGGTGGGTCGGGTGATAGGCGTTTCAACAGCCGTTCAACCACCACTTGTGTCGACTCATCCTCGACCAAAATCTCAATGTGCATGAACGCCACCGGACGGCAGATCGAATTTGCGCTGTTCCCAAGCGTCGCCGAGCAGCCCACCCGCGAATAAATACTCGCGCACACCGGCCAAATCTGCCGCTGTATGAACTTGAGTAAAACCGTCGTCCCTGCGGTTCAGCACTTGAACCTGGGAAGGATCGAGCGCATCAAGGAAACGAGGTGCATGCGAGGTCACCAAGAGCTGGGCACGGTCGGCAGTCATCTGGCAACGCTCTCCGAGCCTGCGAAGGAGTGCTGGGTGGACGAAATTCTCCGGTTCTTCAATCCCGATCAACGGGGGCGGATCGGGATCGGATAGCAAAATCAAGTAGGCAAGCAGCTTCAAGGTGCCATCCGATGCGAATCGGGCCAAGATCGGTTCTTCGAACGCTTTGTCCTTAAGTTCAAGTAGCAATGTTCCATCTCGCAGCTCTTGGCTCGTGACACGCTCAAGTTGCGGGACCTGTCCAGCGAGATCATTGAAAATAGCATGCAGACGCTCTTTATCCTTCAAGGCCAAATGCTGCAACACGTTCGGAAGGTTATCGCCAGCCACGGATAATCGCTCCGCTGGCACAGGCTCGCGGGTACCGCCGAGCAAGGGTACCGCCAAGTATGACAGGTACCAACCCGTCATAAACGCCCTCAAGCCAGCGGCGTACGGATGTTCGCGAAATTGGCCCAGCGTGCTCAGCGCCAAGAGATCGGGAGAGGCCAGCGGCTGCGAGACTGGCGCACCCTCTTCGTCCAGTCCCGTCCCTTGGATCGAACGGCCATCGCCACGGGCGTAGTCCAGCACGAACCTCGGACGCCCTTGCCGTTTTCTAGGGGTCCAGCTCAGGCGCTCACGCTCCACGATTGGTTGTTCTGTTTCTCCACTGATGTCAAGCCAATACGTGATCAGTGGCCCCTTTTCCCTCCCCCGATGCTCCCGATATTTGAGCTCAAAGCAGACTGCACCAGATTGGCCCCGTGAACGCAGCTCCTGCATGCCGCCACGTCTTATCATTGCGCTTGATAGGCTCGTCGCTACGCACTCGGCCAAGAAGGCCAAAACATCAAAGACGGTTGACTTGCCGCTGCCGTTCGGACCGATGAGAACCGTGAGTGGTGTGAGCTTCTTCAGATGGACATCCTTGAGGGCGCGGTAGTTGCGGATGCGAAGGGATTCGATGCGGGGGATTGGGCGAGCTACGCCGTTCTGGGAGATCATGCGATCAAGCCGTCCGTCTCTGCGTTCGCGGTTTCCTCTGGTGTCCAGTCTAGCCAGTCTTGGGCGACTTGGGCGTTCGATTCGCCGAAGACTTCGGGGCGGCGGTAGCTGGTTGGCGGGGTTTTGCTGAAGCGGGGGACTAGGCGGTCGCCTTTGAGCGGGCCTAGGGCGGGGTGCTCGTCGGGGTAGTTGAAGTGCATCTGGGCGTGTTTGAGTTGCGGGTCGGTTCGGGTCAGGTCTTCGCCGGTTTGGACTGCGCCGGCGGGGACACCTGCTGACTGTAGGCGCTCCATCAGGTCGTAGCGCTCCTGCGGGGCCGTCCACTCGGCGATCCGTTCGTCCAATTCGCGACGGCGCTGCCAGCGTTCTTCTGCGCGCGACAGGCCGGCGTCGTCGGCCCATTCGGGGTTGCCCATCGCCGCGGCGAGGCTGCGCCACTGCTCGTCGGTTTCGACCGCGATGGCGATCCAGCGGTCGTCTCCGGCGCATGGGTAGCAGCCCTGCGGGGCGAGGCGATCCCACGGCGCATCGTTGGCGACCGGCTCCGCTGCGTTCCCGTTGGCGAAGTAGTCGAGCAGCGCGGGGCCGGAGAACGTCACGCCGACCTCGAACTGCGACATATCGATCGACTGCCCGCGCCCCGTCCGCCGACGCGATTCGAGCGCCGCCAGCAGCGCGAACGCGCCGTGCAGCCCCGCCATGTGGTCGTTGTACGAGAAGCCGATCCCGATGTCGCTGCGCCCGGATACGCCGGTCAAGTGCGTCAGCCCGGCCAGCGCGTGCACCGTCGGCGCGTAGGTGACGTAAGACGACCACGGACCCGACCAGCCCATGCCCGACATCGCCATGTAGATCACGCCGGGGTTGAGCGGCGCGACGGCCTCGTAGCCGATGCCCCAGCGGTCGAGCACGCCGACCGAGAAGTTGTCGACCACGATGTCCGCCCGCAGCGCCATCTGCCGCGCCGTTTCCCGCGCATCCTCACGCGACAGGTCCAGCTGCAGCAGCCGCTTGCTGCGGTTCCACATCGCGAAATACGGGCTCTCCGGCCCGCCCGCCGCCACGGTCCGCGTGTCGGTGATGATCTTGACCACGTCCGCGCCCATGTCCGCGAGCACCCGCGTGCAGAACGGCCCCGCCAGCACGTGGGTGAAGTCGAGCACTCGGATTCCCGCGAGCGGCCCCATCAGTCGTTCCATCCGGCGGCCGCGAGGATGTCTTCGGCGGCGACGGGTTCGGACGCGGCATCGCCGGCGCTGGTGCGCCACTCGGAGTCGCTCATGTGGAAGGGCGGCCCCGGGCCGCGCACTTGCCCGCCGCCCGCGTCGTAGGCGGCCCACCAGTCGCGCGCCTCCAGCTGCGGGTTCGCGGCCAGCTCCGGGATCGTCATCACCCAGCCGTACGGATGGTGCCGTGCCTGCGCCTCGTGGAAGAACGGCTCGACTTCCTTCCCCGCGACCCAGCCCCGCAGCACTTCCATCGAGCGCTGGATCAGCAACGGCAGGTTCTCCGGAGCCAGGTACTGCTCATCGAAGAGGTCCTCGTGCGCGTCCTCTTCGGCCAGCCAGGCGAGCTGCTTCTGGAAGTCCGGCGTCGGCGTGATCATGATCGCCCCGCCGCGCGCCGGCATCACTTGGTAGGCGTTCGACCAGTGCAGCGATCCGCGCCGCTGCAGATGCGGCCCCTCCGCGAAGGGCAGCAGCTCGTGGTACCAGGCCCACATCAGCACGTGCTCCAGCACGCTCGACAGCGCCTCGTGCACCGCCACCGCCACCACCTGCCCTTCGCCCGTCTCCCGCGCGTGCCGCAGCGCCGCCAGCGCGCTCACCGCCGCGTAGACCCCCGCGACGAACACGTACTGGTCGCCGAACAGCCGCAGCGGCGGCGTCTCCACGTCTCCGCTCGTCGCCGCGACGCCGCCGAGCGCCTCCGCCACCAAACCCGGTGCTTGGAATTCCGCCCAAGGCCCGTCGGGCCCGAACGAGGAGACGTCGACGATCACTAGCGACGGGCGCCGCGCCAGCAACGCCTCATGCGACAGCCCCGCCGCCGCGATCCGACCGCAATCCAGCACGATGTCGGCTTCTGCCGCCAGTTCCGCAATCGCCTCCGCATCCGACGCCCCCGCCGCGAACCGACGACTGCTCGCGAAGAAGGCGTGCCACAGCGACGCTCCCGAGTCCGCCGCGAACGGCCCCTTCCCCCGCAGCGGATCTCCGCCCGCCGGCTCCAGCCGCACCGTCTCCGCCCCGAAATCCGCCAGCAGCTTCCCGCCGTAGATTCCCCGCTCGTCCGAGAGATCGAGCACCCACACGCCTGCGAGCGGGCCGGGCAGTTTGGAGGCATCGCTCGTAGATACGTTAATCATTATGTGACCGCCCCATCACACCTATAGTCCCATATCAACCAGAGTGGCCCACTGGTGTTTCATCACCTTGACAAGATCGTCTGCCTGTTTGGGGCCTCTAGTCCCTGGTCGATATCGCCTGATTTTTGCATCATATTGCTTGCCTACAGAGCCGTCCTCACGAATTTTATCGATCACCTCCCAAGCGGAATCGATCCATTTGTATGAGACTCGCCTCTTTAATTCACCGTTTATCAGTTCCTTCAAAATCTCATCGTGAGCATAGTCTGATCGTGGCTTTATTTTGCGTTCTGCATCAATGGCGCGACGACTCTGATCCTCTTCAAGGCGCAAAACCTCCGATGGTCCAAGGCTGCTCGTGATGAGTGTCAGTGGCCCGACATCTGGTACTGGATCGACAATGATTCGATGATCAGGTTGGACCCGCACCACTAAGCGCCCGAATTCTTTGAACTGGATAATTATAGCAGCTGTTTTAGCAGACATCCATTTCCCAGTGCGCAAGTAAAATGGCACACCAGCCCATCTTTCATTGTCAATCTTCAGCCTCATCGCCACAAATGTCTCAACTTCCGGTCGTCCTTCTGTTGGCTTTGAATCTTGATATTCTCTCGGAGACGTAGAAAATTCTTTTGTATATTCCTTGATTTCTCCGTATTCGCTTCCATCGTGCTGTCCAAGCACCAGCCAGTCTTCAATATCGGCATCCTCGTAGGATGGCCATGGTTGAAGCCGATCGAGCACTTTAATCCCTTCATCTTGAGTATTCTGCTTCGCACCTTTGAGTGGAAGATCACTGGCGACAGTACATATCATTTCAAACAGGTGATTCTGGACCATGTCTCGAATCGCACCTATCTCATTGTATGTGGCGACATCCTTGCCAATTCCACCCGCCTCTGCGACCGTAATCTGTACATGATCTATGTGTTCTGAGTTCCACAGCTCGTCAAGCCATGGCAATTCCTGTCTCAGTGACAGAAGATTTTTGATCGCGGCCTTATATCGATAATGGTCAATGAAAACGATCTGATCGTCGCTGTGGAGTTGCGAGAGAAGCGTCCAGAGATCTTCCGCAGATCGCTGACTATTGCCGAATGGCTTCTCAAAGGCGATCTGATGTATGCCGGCATTGTCTCTCGTCTGGTGCCGAACTAGGCCTACGTCGTACAGGCCCTGCGCGATTGTCCCATATAGTGCTGGTGGCGTAGCGCAATAATAGAGTGTGTTCTCTAGTGTTTCTAGATTGCCACCAGCGGGCACGAGTTTCTCCCGCAGTCGTTCATAGGTAGAATCTAAAGCGAGATCCCAGCTAGGCCCAGAAAGGTCTTCATAGGAGAACAAGCGGGAGTTGCGGACCTTTGGGTCCTCTGAATCATCGGACCGCGGCCGCACGTCAAGGGCAAGGACAGAGAAATCAGGCGGCAGCACTTCACCTTGGCGAAGACGCAACAGTGACGGAAAGAGCTTCGTTCTTGACAAGTCGCCACTGGATCCGAGAATCACCAAGCGGCCCATTTGAGGTGAGGTGCCAGACATGCTGCTAGGCTAGTGGCACTTGGCGGGCGTGTCAATCCGGCCTAGTGCGAATGCGAGGGGTGCGAGATGGACTTCCGGTTTTCGGATGAGGACGAGGCCTTCCGCGGCGAGGTCGTGTCGTTCTTGGAGGCCGAGCTGCCGCCGGGCTGGGCCGATACGTCGGAGGGGCCGGCGGAGGAGGGCGCGGCGAATCGGGAGCGCTGGGAATTCACACGGCGCTTCCACCGCGCGCTGGCGGAGCGCGGCTGGCTGACGCTCGGCTGGCCCGAGGAGCACGGCGGCGCCGGCGCGGGACCGGTGCGGCAGGCGCTGTTCAACGAGACGATGGCGCACTACCGGGCCCCGTCCTACAACCAGGGCGTCGACCGGGTCGGGCCGACGATCATCATGTACGGGACGCCGGAGCAGAAGGACTTCTTCCTGCCCGCGATCCGCAACGCGGAGATTTCCTGGTGCCAGGGGTTCAGCGAGCCGGGCTCGGGCTCCGACTTGGCCTCGCTGCAGACGCGGGCCGTGCGCGACGGGGACGACTTCATCGTCAACGGGCAAAAGATCTGGACGTCGGGCGCGCAGCACGCGGACTGGATCTTCTGCTTGGCGCGGACGGATCCGGAAGCGCCCAAGCACCGCGGCATCTCCTTCTTCCTGATCGACATGAAGACGCCGGGCATCACGGTGCGCCCGCTGGTCAACATGGCCGACCGGCACCACTTCAACGAGGTCTTCTTCGAGGACGTGCGGGTGCCGGCGTCGAACATGGTCGGGGAGGAGCACCGCGGCTGGTACGTGGCGACGACGACGCTGGACTTCGAGCGCTCGGGGATTTCGCGGGTGGTGAGCGGAGTGCGGCTGCTGGGCGAGCTGACCGAGCTGGCGTCGCAGCCGGGCCCCGACGGGCGCAAGCCGGCGGATGATCTGCGGGTGCGCCACAAGCTGGCCGAACTGCACATGGAGTTCACCGCCGGCCGCCTGCTTGCCTACCGCGTCGCCTGGATGCAGTCGCAGGGCCTGGTGCCCAACTACGAAGCCAGCATGAGCAAGCTCTACGGCACCTTCGTCAACCAGCGCCTGGCCGGCATGATCAACATGCTCGGCCTGCACGGCCAACTCTGGGGCGAAGAACAAGCCCCCCTCTCCGGCCGGATGCCCGACGAGTACCTCAACGCCGTCCCCCTCACAATCGCCGCCGGCACAAGCGAGATCCAACGCAACATCATCGCCACCCGAGGCCTGGGCCTGCCGCGCGGCTAATTCCGGGTACGCTCCATTCGCGGAGGCCGTGAATGGGCGACGACCGTGAATTGCTGCTCAGTTTGGGCTTCGAGGGTGCGCCGTATCGGACTGGCGGACTCGACCGTGCCGCCTTGCTGGAAATCGTGAACCTCCAGACCTTGATCGTGTCGATGGCGGGCACGGACTGGCGGATGCAGTCCGGCGTTCAAGTGCTGCCGGAAGGTTTCGTTGAGGATTCCATGCCGCGGGTGACGCGGTTCGATCCAGATGCGGTGCGGGCTGATCTCGAGCTGGCCACGACAGACGCCGGCATTAGGAGAGCGGTGCAGACGGCCTTGGGGCGGCTGCACGATTGCCTGATCGCGGCGGGCAAGGGGGAACGGTACGCGGTGTCTTACGAGCATGCCGATGCTACGCGGACGGCAGCGATCGGACGGGTGATCAGCAGCGAGTTGGATGCTCCAGCGACGATGGTCCTAGCGGTGCCCGAACGCGGCGAAGCGCGGATCAATCGGGCGAGTCGGATCGCGATCCGCACCGAAATGGCCCGGCGGCGCGCTCAAGATCGCGCAGCGAGAATCGCGGAGCGCGACCCCGATGCGCCCCCTTCGGTCTTCGACATTTTCGACGACATCCACGAGCAGCATCCAATCCCGATCGAGGAGATGCTGGATCAGCCGGTCGACGGATCGGGCCAAGTCGACCATTACGCCTACGGCACGCCGAAGCGGCCAGAGCTGGTCTGATCCGGGCCTTCGACGCACCGAGATTCAGTCGGTGAGCGGGGCGTATCGCCAGCCGGCAATGCGCTCGAAAAGGTCGATCACTCCATTCGGCAGCAACGGGGTGCCGTTTTCGCTGTGGCGCTCGTGCTCGTCCTTGAACGCCCAGAGAGCAGCAGTGTAGGCACGGCGAGACTCGGGATTTTCTTCAAGGTCGATCAGGGGACGGAAGATGGTTTCGACGACGTCTCCGCAGGCGCAGGTCATGCTGGCTCTCCATGCTTGCGGCCGCGAGGGGACTAGCGACCTTGCACTCATCGAGCTACGGGATATCGGGCCGAACGTCAATCGGCGAGGTGCCAGCGCCCGTCGGGGGATTGCTCGATTCGGCCTTGGCGCTTGAGGTATTGCTGGGCGTTGCGGACGGCGTGCTTCCATTTCTTGCCGAAGCGGATGCCGTTGATGACGCGATCTTCGTCGTCGTTGCAGATGTCGGGGTGGATTGCTTGGATCTTCGGGTGCAGTTCGGCGGTGGTCAGCGGGCCGTCGCCGAGCAGAGTCAAGATCGTCTCGCCGAAGATGGCGTTCTGAGATTTGCCGCGCGCGCCGTGCAGCTGGCGGACCCGCTCGTTGAATTCCCGCTCGGCGGACGTGAGCGGCTGCATGCCGGGCATTGCGTCGCCGTGTTCGCTTCGCGCCTGTTGGGCGAGTTCGGCGAGCGGCAGCAAATCCTGTTCTTCCGCTGCCGGGCGCGATGTCGCGTACCGGATCACATCGTCCGCTATCTCGGCGACCAAGGGCTGATCGCTGATCAGGACGCCGCGCTCGATGTTGACGCGAAGGGAGGCCCGGGTCAGATTGCCCGAAGTGATGATCGCGGCCGAATGATCCGCGACGTAGACCTTGGCGTGCAGGGCGCGGACATCGCGGACCTCCATCGTCCGGCGCTGCCGCGCCGCATCGATCAGGGCATCCACGTCGAGAAACCCGGTGCTCGCCATCCGCGCGTCGAGAGCGGTCGCGACATGCACCGCGGCGGCGGGCGCGAGTTCTTCTGCAACCACCTGCCAGCCCTGCCGCGTGATGAAGGGAGCGCTGATGATCAGCCGCTCGTGCGCGGAGCGGACGAGATCGCGCAGGGCGGGTTCCCACGGGTGCTTGATCAGCGTTGCCGGCATCAGCCTCTTCCCTGCGCGCGGGCGTTGCCGAGGGCGCCCCAGCTGGCTACTAGGAAGGGGACGCAGTAGGTGAGGGGGATGCGCCAGGCGAGGTCCCAGTGGAAGTCCTGGTCGAAGATCAGGTGGCCTTGGTTGATCGTGGTGAGGATGCTGCCGACGACGAGGGCCGTGAGCAGGGAGCGGCGCAGCATCCGCCGGTTGCGCGGGGCGCAGCGCCAGCATTCGATCCGGGCCGTGCCGCTGGTCCCGCGCATTCGGAAGCCGGCCGCGCCTTCGGCGAGATGCGCGCAGAGCCCATCGCTGCTCAGCATCGCGCTAGGCTAGCCGCGCCGATGCCTGACCTCACCGACTCCGCCAATCCCGCGGGCTCCGCTCGCGCTGCCGACTCCGGCGGTTCCGCCGGCTCCGCTGATCCCGCGGCGCTCGACATCTTCTTCGATGTGGATGGGACGTTGGTGGATTCTCGGCTGCATTTGCGGCCGTATGCGCGGGAGGTGATTTTGCGGTTGCGGGGGCGGGGGCACCGGGTGCATATGTGGTCGGGCTACGGGCCGCGGCACGAGGTGGCGGAGCGACACGGGCTTGCGCCGCTGTTCGAGCAGATCATCGGCAAGCCGCTGTATTCGTTCCGGGAGCGGTTGGGGGAGTTCACCGCGGTCGAGCCGGATTTCGTCGTGGATGATCATCCGGAGATCGTCGAGGCGCTGGGCGGCTTCACGATCTCGCCGCCGGGCGAGCCGTTGGCCGAAGACCGCGAGATGCTGCGCTGCTACCTGCGCATCCTCCGCTTCGAGCGGGCGCGGGCGAACGCCTGAGGCATCGGCCTGCCGGGATCGCCTCAACTGCGCCGGCGCGGCGGGTCTTCACGTGAAACGTGCAGTGGCGGGCCGCTACTCGGCGTCGGCGCCCGCGTCTTCGGCCGGCTCCTCGGGCGGCGGCTCCGGCGGTGGCGGCGGATCGGGCAGGACGCGGTCGGCTGGGTAGGTTTCGTCGTTCGCGTCGATCCAGGACTGCGCCAAGCGGTGGTGCGACCAGGCGAACGCGCCCGCGTCCTCGTGCAGGTTGAGGTAGGGCTTGCGGATGCTCAGCCGCTTGCCGCTGGCGATGGGGATGACCCACTGCCGCGCGTCGCCCGAGAGCAGCCGTTCCTGCACCTCGGCGGCCAGCCCGCGCCGCGCATCCAAGTCCAGCGTCGCCCGCATCTGGTCCAGCGTCCCGTCCAAATCGCCGTTGCCCGGGCTGGGCTTGGGCACCGACCAGTTTTCCAGCGCCAGCGAGTGCAGCGTCTCGCCCCATTCCCAAGTCGGGTCGGGCCGCTGCAGCGGGCGGCCGAAGCCGAGGTAGAGGAACTTCTCGCCCGCCGCCATGTCGCGGAAGGCCTGCGCGATGGAGCGGTACTGCGGGCGCACGTGGATGCCGGCTTCTTCCAGCATGCCGGCGACGGCCGCGCCCGAACCGGGCAGCGCCGACTCGAAGAGATCGCCCACGACCAGCAGCGTCCCGGCCGCCGCGTCCGCGCCGCCCGCCTCCTCCAGCAGCCGCGCCGCCTCGGCCAAGTCCGCCGCCCGGTCGCCGCGGTAGCCGGGGAATTCCTCCAGCCGATTCCGCGGCAGCGCCCACTGCTCCAAGTGCGACGGCACGATGCCCTCGACCGCGCCCTCCTCGCCGTACCAGCGCTCGGCCAGCGCCGGCCGGTCCAGCGCCAGCGAGACGGCGCGGGCGATCCGCCCGTCCGCCAGCGGCGCGAGCATCTGCACCCCGTAATCGAGCGGGGCGGAGAGCACCACGTGATCGGGCTCGTTCTCCTCCGTGTTGCGGATGAACTCGTTCGGCGCGGGGAAGCCCAGCCAGTCCAGCTGCCCCGAGTTGTAGGCCGCCGCGATCGCGTCCTGCGCCTGGTTGGTGAAGATGAAGCCGGCCGGGTAGGCGCGGTCTCCCGCGCCCCACCAGTTGTCCGACCGCGCCAGCGCCAGCGTCGGTTCCTCGCCGAAGCTGAACGCGCGCGGCAGGTAGGGCCCGGTCCCGCTCGAACGCTGGATGTCGATCGGATCCGAGCCCCACTCGTCGCCGTACTCGGCGGCCGCTTCCGGGCTCGTGATCCAGGCCCACGGGCCCGAATGCGCCTGCAGGAACTGGACGTCCGGGCCGTAGCTGGTCATCTGCACCGTGCCCGCGTCGGTCGCCTCGACCGAGGCCGTGTCCAGGTACTGCGTTTGCCGCACGAACGACGCATCCGGCGCGCCCGCCGAGTCGAGCGCCGCCTGCTGCCGCTCGACGTTGAAGCGGACATCGTCGGCGGCGAGCGCGCGGCCGCCGGTCGGCGCGCGGTTCCAGAACCGCGCCAGCGGCGAGAAGCTGAAGATGTAGGTCTGCTCGTCCGGCATCTCGGGCAGCGCGCAGAGGTCGGCTTCGAGCTGGTCCGCGTCCGCCGCGACGGGCCGCACCAGCCGGTTGTACATCAGGCTCATCACGGCTTGCGTCTGCCGGTTGCGCGCCCGATGCGGGTCCCAGGCGTCGATTCGATCCAGCCCCAGCCAGAGCCGCGCGATCCCGCCCGGCACCGGCCCCGTTGGCAGCTCGGGCTCTGCCGCAACCTGCGCCTCTGCCTGCGCATCCTCCGCCACGGCCTGCTGCGCCTGCTGCTCCGCCGCCGCAACCTGCGCCTCAACCTGAGCCTGCTCCTGCGGAATCTCCTCCGCTGCAACCTGCTGCCCCGCCTCGTCATCCCCCCCGCAGCCGACCAGCGCCAACCCCGCCGCCCCCACGCCCGCCCGCGCCGAAGCCCGCAGCAGCCCGCGCCTGCTCAAGCGCGGGCCGCGACGGTTCCATGAGCTCTTGACAGAATGATCCGCAGGCACGGATTCACATTATCCGCAGATCGCGGAACGCGCGAGAGTCCGCCTGATTGCACAGCGCGCCGACGGTTTCGGAAGGCCGGCAGCGCAAGATGCCTACTGGTCATAACATTCAAACATGGTGCGCGGCGAACAGGGCGCGAGCAGGGAGATTCGGCGGTTGCCGGAGGCGGTGGCGGGGAAGATCGCGGCGGGGGAGGTGGTGGAGCGGCCGGCGGCGGCGTTGAAGGAGCTGGTCGAGAACTCGCTTGATGCGGGGGCGCGGCGGATTTCCGTCGAGATCGCGGGGGGCGGACTGGACTTGCTCGCGGTGCATGACGACGGGGCGGGGATCGCGGCGGATCAGCTGGCGACGGCGTTCGAGCGGCACGCGACGTCGAAGCTGTCCACGGCGGAAGAGCTGTGGAGCGTGGCGTCGTACGGATTCCGCGGCGAGGCGCTGCCGGCGATTGCGGCCGCGGCCGGCAGCCTGGTCGCGGAGAGCCGCGCAGCGGGCGAGTCGACCGGCGCGCGGATCGAGTTTGCATCCGGCGCGCTGGTCGACTCTGGCCCCGTCGGGCGGGCGCCGGGCACCTCGATCAGCGCGCGCGGACTGTTCGACCCGCTGCCGGCGCGCCGCGCCTTCCTGCCGAGCGCGCGGGCGGAGCGGACGGCGCTGCTGCGCGTCTGCACCGATGCCGCGCTGGCCCGTCCCGATGCGGATATCCGCGTCACGATCGAGGGCCGCGAGGCGTTCGTCCACGACGGCGGCGCGGAAGCGGGCGCGGCGGCGCTGCAGGAAGCCTTCGGCGCGGTCTTCGGGCGCGACGCCGCGGGCCGGGCCTGGCCGTTCGCGGCTTCGGCGGAAACCGAAGCGGGCCCGCTCGAACTGGACGGGATCGCGGGCGCGCCGGAAGACCATCGGCGGGCGCGCGACGGGCTGCGGCTCTTCATCGACGGGCGGCCCGTGCAGGACCGGGCGCTGGCCTGGTCGATGCAGGAGGCCTACCGCGACTGGCTGCCGCCGGGGCGCTTCCCGATCGTGGTCGCGCGGCTGCGCGCGCCGACGGGCGCGGTCGACGTGAACGTGCATCCGGCCAAGGCGCGGGTCGATCTGCGCGGCGCGAATCTGGCCGCCTCGCTGCTGCGGCGGACGCTGCGCGAAACGCTGGCCGAGCGCCGCGCGAACGCGCCGATGCGGCTGCGCCGCGCCTCGTCGGGACTCGACTACTCCGAAGAAGCCCTGCCGGCGGGACGGCTCTCGACGCCGCCGGAGTCATCCTGGCGGGGGCGGGGATCGAACTTGCCCGGGCCGCGGGCCTCGCTGCCGTCGGGCGGGCGGGCGTCTCCCGATGAGCCGGAGAGCGACATCCGGACTCCCGGCTTGCGGCCGCTGCGGATGGTCGGGCAGCTGCACCGCACCTTCATCATCGCCGAGGGCGCGGAAGGGCTGATCCTCGTCGATCAACACGGGGCGCACGAGCGGGTGCTCTACGAGCGGCTGCTGGCGGGGTCGTCGGAACTCGGCGAGGCCGGCGCGCAGCAGCCGCTGCTGGAGCCGATCACGATCGAGCCGGGCGCGGAGGCGGCGGCCGCATATGAAGACGCGGCCGGCGAACTGGAGCGGCTCGGCTTCGCGATCCGCCCCTTCGGCGCGCTGGCGCTGCGGCTGTCGGCGCTGCCGGCCGCGGTCGAGATCGCCGACGCGGAACGGCTGGTGCTGGACGTGTTGGAGAAAGTCGCCGGCGCGACCCCCCCGCCGCAGCGCTTCGAGCGCGCCGCCGCCACCGCCGCCTGCCACGGCGCCGTCCGCCGCGGGCATCCGCTGGACGCCCCCGCGATGACCCGGATCCTGCGCGACCTGGAGCGTTGCGACAACCCGCACTCGTGCCCGCACGGGCGGCCGACGATGCTGGAGTTCTCGGCCGACGATCTGCTCAGGCAGTTCCGACGCAAGTAGCGGGCGAAGGCTGGAGGAACGCGGCGCGGCCTAGGTGCCGCGCAGGCGCGGGTCGAGGATGTCGCGGAGCGCGTCGCCCATCATGTTGAAGCCGAAGACGGCGATGGCGATGGCGAGGCCGGGGAAGACGGCCATCCACCAGTTCTGGGTGCCGTAGGTGAGCGCGACGCCGGAGGAGTCCCGGCCCCAAGTCGGGTAGGGCGGGGGGATGCCGAAGCCGAGGAAGGAGATGGCCGCTTCGGCGAGCACGGCGACGCCGAGGTTGATCGAGGAGAGGATGATGATCGTCGCCATCACGTTGGGGATGATGTGGGCGATCATGATCCGCGCGTTGGTCGCGCCGAGCGAGCGGGCGGCCTCGACGTACTGCGCCGCGCGGGTGGCGAGCACGGCGCCGCGGACGATGCGCGAGTTGCCGGCCGCGAGCACGACGGCGAGCGTGACGATGACGACGGTGGTGCGCGGGAAGACTTCCCAAATCCACTGATCGCCGAATTCGGCCTGCGGGCCGAAGTTGGGGCCGCGCCCGAGGCCGAGGAAGCCGGTGCCGCCGGAGCCGAGCACGGCGAGGATGCCGAGGATCAGGAAGATCGCGGGGAAGGCGTTCCAGACGTCGACGACGCGCTGGATCGTGATGTCGATGTCGGGCAGGGCGCCGGAGCGGGAGGGGAGGCGGGCGAGGTTGGAATCGACGAAGCGCTCGATCCGTTCGTGGAAGATGTAGAGGGTGGCGATGTCGATGACGCGGACGACGAGCCTGAGCATGAAGACGAGCAGGGCGGTGGGCAGCGAAAGCAGGTACCAGAGCCCGAAGGGGAGCGCGAGCAGGGGCCTGGGCGCGTAGAGCGACCAGCGCGGCGCGCCGCCGGCGAAGTAGCCCGAGACGAGCCCGATGGCGGTGGCGAGGAAGGCGGTGACGATGACGGTGCCGAAGCCGACGAGGACGGTCACTTCAGCGCCGAAGACGATGCGGGTGACGTAATCGCGGCCGAGGTTGTCGGTGCCGAGGACATGGTCGACGCTGGGCGGGAGCAGGCGGTCGGGGCCGGTCACGGCGTAGGCGGGGATGCCGGGAGCCGGCACTTCGGTGGTGTGGATCCAAGGGGCGAAGATGGCGACGATCACGCAGGCGAGCAGGATCACGGCGCCGAACGCGCCGAGGTACTTGCGGCGGCGGTACATCCACCACGGCATGATCACGATCGCGATCGCGAAGCCGATCGTACCGGCGACCAGCATGATCAGCATGGCGCTGATGAACCCGATCGGGCTGGAGACGGCGCGGTCGATCAGCAGTTCGAGCTGTTCGCGCACCCATTCGGCGGGGGAACGGCGATCGGCGATCGGCGCGGCGGCGTCCTCGACGACGGGCGCGGCGTCGCTCATGAGTAGCGGATCCTGGGATCGACGACGGCGTAGAGCAGGTCCACGATCAGGTTCACGACGATCACGAAGAAGGCGATCACGACCATGATGCCCATGATCACGGGGATGTCGCGGCGCTTGAGCGCGTCGATCATCTTCAGGCCCATGCCGGGCAGGTTGAAGATGCTCTCCATGATCACGGAGCCGCCGATCAGCAGGCCGGCTTGCAGGCCGAGGATGGTGAGCAGGGGGATCATCGCGTTGCGCAGGGCGTGCCGGACCACCACGACGTTTTCGCGGAGGCCCTTGGCGCGGGCGGTGCGGACGTAGTCCTGGCGGAGGACTTCGAGCATCTCGCCGCGGGTGAGCCGCATGACGGGGCCGGCCAAAGCGGTGCCGAGCAAGATCGCGGGCACGTACATCTTGCGCAGGTTTTCGACGAGGTCTTCAGTCGGGGTGGCGTACTCGACGGGCAATGGAGGCAAGCCGAGCCTGGGGAAGACGATGCTGATGATCAGCACGGCGAGCCAGAAGCCGGGCAAGGCCAAAGCCAGCACGGCCAAGCCGCGCAGGACGTAGTCGCCGGCCGTGTCCTGGCGCACGGCGGCATAGACGCCGACCGGGACGGCGACCAAGGTGCCGACGAAGAGCGAGAGGATGCCCAGCTCCATGGTGACGGGGATGCGCGCGCCGAGTTCGGCCCAGACGGTGCGGAACGAGCCTTGCAGGGAGGTGCCGAAGTCGCCTTGGATGGCGTTCCAGAGCCAAGTCGCGTAGGCCTCGTGCCACGGTTTGCCGAGTCCGAGCTGTTCTTCGACCCGGGCCCGGAACTCCTGGATGCTCTCGCCCTGCCCGGTGTAGTCCTCGAGCAGCGTGTCGACGAAGTCGCCGGGCAGGATCTCAACCATCAGGGACACCAAGACGGTGACCCCCAGCAGGGTCGGGACGATCAGCAGGACGCGGCGGATGATGTACTGGCGCAAGGCGTCGGCTCCCGCGCGCAGCCGCCAAGCCCGCCCCGGTTCGGGGGCGGGCCCGGCTAGTTGCGACTGATGGCGCTAGGTGGTGGCTTCCTTCGTTTCCTCATCGATCCAGATCATGGGGATGAAGGCGTTGCCGCGACCGTAGGTCGCCTTGATGTTGACGTTGTCGTAGTTGAGGTGCTTGACCCAGGGGTTGATGGCCCAGACGCCCGCGGTGGCCGGGTACGGCACGAGGTACATCTGCGTCGCCATGTAGCGCTGGAGATCGTTGATGTAGTCGATCCGCTCCTCGAGGTCGAGGATGCCGCGCTGCTCCTCGAACATGGAGTGGAGCTTCTCGTCCTCCTGGGGTCCGCCGCCGATGGCCGCGCTCGGATGGAACCATGCCGGCGCGTTGCCGCCGGTGTCGAGGTCGCTGACCGAGTCCTCGGCGACGCGGTTGGACGAGCCCCAGTTGTGGCGCCCGGAGCTGCGGTCGTAGCAGGCCGCGAAGAGGTCCTCGGGGTCGAGCGCGCCGCCGTAGAGCGGGCCGATCGCGATGTCCGGGCGTTCGCCGTCCCAGTCGTCCGGGAAGTTGCCGCGGAAGGTGCTGGCGATGTAGGCCGCGTACTCCTTCGAGGCGATCTCGAAGAGGAAGCCGCCCTGGAGCACGGAGGCGACGCAGGCCTCGAAGAAGTTGTTGGCCGACGCGCCGTAGTCGGCGGTGTTGTGGCAGTTGGCCTGCACGCCGTCGGGGTAGCCGGCCGCGTCCATCAGTTTGCGCGCCTCGGCGATGTCGACGTGGAAGTTGACGCCGGAGTTGACGCCCTCGTACTGCTCGCCGAAGCCGGAGAGGTCCTTCGGGTCGAGCCAGTAGGGCGGCAGCTGCGAGATGGCGCTGTGCCAGCCGCCGCGGCCGGTGTCGTCGGTCTGGGCCAGGACGGCGTCACGGTCGAGCGCGCGGGAGAGGGCGACGCGCATGCGCGGGTCGTTCCAGGGCGCGATCGAGAAGTTGAAGTAGAAGCCGCCGGGGACGGTGTTCTTGGTGAAGACGAAGAAGTCCTCCTCGGTGTAGTTGTCGCGGTCCTGGACCTGCTCCTTCATCAGCGCGAAGGTGGAGCCGGAGAGCGAGGAGTAGTCGAGTCCGCCGCCGGCGAGGGAGCTGATGATGACGTCGGGGTTGGCGTTCATCGTCGCCGTGATGTTCGAGCAGAGCGGGAGCGCGCTGCCGTCGGGCGCCTTGATGTGCCAGTTCTCGTTGCGCCGCCAGCGCAGGGCGACGTCGGGCTCGAACTCCTGGAAGACCCACGGGCCGGAGCCGACGGGGCGCTCGGCGACGGTGCCGTCGTCGACGATCTCCTGCGGCACGATCAGGAGGTGCTGCGAGGAGGAGACGAGGGTCAGGAAGGGCGCGTGCGGGCGCTTGAGGCCGATCGTGATGGTGCGGTCCTCGCCGCCCTCGAAGGTGTCGACCACCGCGCCCCAGCTGGCGGAGTTGGCGGAGATCTCGACGAAGCGCTCCTGGGTCTTGAGGATGTCGTCGATCGTCATCTGGCGGCCGTTGAGCGGCTCGACGTCGTGCCAGAAGATGTCGTCGCGGATGCTGAAGATGTAGGTCGTGGGGTCGACGATCTCGGGGACGCCGGGGGCGGCGTCGCCGGTGACCTCGGAGCCGTTGATCGGGTCGACGCCGGGCGCGCCCTCGATCTCGCGGAGCAGCTTGGAGTAGTGGTAGCCGCCGGCGTGCTGGGCGCGGTAGGTGAGGTTCTCGTAGGGGTCGAGCGTGGGCGGGTTGCCGCTGCTGAGGCCGACGTACGGGGCGATCGAGGTGCCGCCCATGCCCGGCGCGGGCCAGCCGCCGCCGGCCGCCGCCTCCGCCGCGGCCTGGCGCTCCTGCTCGTCGTCCTGCGTCTGGGCTTCCTGCTGCGCGGCTTGCTCGGCCTGCTGCTGCGCGGCGTCCTGCTGCTGGGCCTGCTGCTGCTGCGCCGCCGCGGCCGCGGGCTGGGCCTGCTGCTGCTGCGCGCTGTCATCGTCGTCATCGCCGCAGCCGACGAGCGCGAGGCCGGCCGCCCCGACGCCGGCGCGGGCGCTGGCGCCGAGCAGGGCCCGGCGCGACAGCTGCTGCCTGCGCATCCGCTGCCAGTAGTTTCGCTCTGCCATTGGTGTCCTCCTCCATGGGCGGCATCTCGCTCCGCCCAAAGACTGGCCTCGCCCTCGCGGCCGCGGAGGCCGTTCGGGTATTCGCGGAAAGTTACCCAGTTGTCAGAGATGCGTCAACATTTTGTACGCGAATCCGTAAGGTTCGGTTCCGCGTGCAAGCCGCTCAGCCCTCCCGGCCCGCCTCCAGCCGCGGCTCGGCCGGCGCCGCGGCCATCGGCAGGAAGCCCATCCCGCGCATCTCCGCGCCCGGCTCCGGGTGCACCTCGACCCGCAGAATCGTCGGATACGGGATGAAGACCTGGACCGGCCGCTCCTCGTGCTGCTCCTGCACGTGCAGCGCCACCCACTGGTCCGAAACCGCGGAGATTGCGCGGATGTAATGCGTCGCCCCGTCGACCGTGCGCAGCTCGACCAGCGGCATCGTGCAGGCGACCTGCGAGCAATAGGCCTGCACGGCCTGCGGCAGCACCTGCTCGAAGAAGCGGCGGTCGAACGGCGCGCCCTGCGGCGGCGGCGCCGGCCGCGCCGGCGGCAGCGCGCCCGGCGGCAGCACCAGCGGCGTCGAATGTTCGGCCATCTCCCGCTCCTCGCCCGCGCATCGGCATCCGCGGCGGGCGCGTCCCCGCTGCGGCCGATGCCGCGCGAGGCTAGCGGAGCCGCGCCTATCCTCGCGCGCGGAGGCACGCGATGGAGCAGGCAGCGGCGTCTTCGGCAGGGTTTTCGCGGGACGGCTTTTCGCGGGGCGACAAGGTGCACCGCCCGGGCGAGCCGGGGCGGATCGGGATCATCGAGGACGACCCGCGCGCGATCGGCGGCGTCGAGCAGTGCCTGGTCGCCTGGCTCGACGGCAGCGGCAGCGGCTGGGTCGACGCCTCGAGCCTGGCCGCGCTGCGCCCGGGCGGCCCGCGGTTCGCGCGCGCGGCCGACTTCATGGCCGACCTCGCACTGCTCAAGTACCGGCACGAGTTCGCCGACGTGATCTTCTCGATCGGCGCTTCGCGCACGGAGTTCCTGCCCTACCAGTTCCGCCCCGTGCTGCAGTTCATCCAGCATCGGGCGCAGGGGCTGCTGATCGCGGACGAGGTCGGGCTGGGCAAGACGATCGAGGCGGCGCTGATCATCCGCGAGCTGGCCGCGCGCGGGGCGCTGCACCGGCTGCTCGTGATCTGCCCGGCCGGCCTGCGCGCGAAGTGGAAGCAGGAGCTGCACCACCGCTTCGGGATCGCCCTGCAGGACCTCTCCGGCCGCGACTTCGACCAGCTCTCCGAGCAGCTGCGGCGCAACCGCGCCCCGCGTTTCTACGGAATCGCCTCGCTGGAAGGGCTGCGCCGGATCGAGTTCGAGCGCGACATCGTCGAGAGCGGGGCCAACTTCGACCTGGTCGTGATCGACGAGGCCCACCACCTGCGCAACCGCAGCACCAGCAGCCACCGCCTCGGCCTGGCCCTGTCGCAGCAGGCCGACCACATGCTGCTGCTCTCGGCGACGCCGCTGCAGACCGGGCAGGACGATCTGCTCAACCTGCTGACGCTGGTCGCGCCGGCCGAGTTCGACGGCGTCGACCGCAAGGAGCTGGAGACGCGGCTGGAACCCAACCGCCACTTGAACAAGGCGCTGCGCGCGCTGGCCGAGCCGGAGGCCGAGCCCAAGGGCATCGCCTTCCACATGCGGGCGGCGCTGGCGACGCGGCACGGGCGCAGCTTCCGCTCGGACGAGCTCTTCATGGCCTGGTTCGAGCGGCTGCTCTCGGCCGCGCCGCTGAGCCGCGAGGAAACCGTGCGCCTGCGCCGCGATCTGCAATCGCGCCACACGCTCGCCCCCTACTACACGCGCACCCGCAAGCGCGACGTGCAGAACGCGGCCGAGCGCGACGCCAAGGTGATCACGGTCCCGCTCGGCCCCGCCGAGCGCCGCTTCTACGACGCCTGGGTCGAGTTCCTCGCCGCGCGTTCGCGGACGCTCGCGCCCAACGTGCCGCCCGGCTGGGCGATCACCTCGCGCGAACGCCAGGCCGCCAGCTCGCTGATCACCGCGGCCGAGCGTGCGGAAGAACTGATCGCCGACGTCGAAGGCGCCGGCGCGAACGACTACGAGGGCCTCTACGAGGACGACGACGAGATCGAAGCCGCGCGCGCGGGACGGCGGGCGGCGGCATCCGCGCCGGTGGACGCGGCAGTCGTGGCCGAGCTGCGGGACGCGGCCGCGGCGCTGCCGGCGCGGGACGCCAAGTTCGAGCGCTTCGCGGATCTGCTCCGCGACTTGCTGCGCGAACGCCCCTCGCGCAAGGTGCTCGTCTTCACCTTCTTCAAGGCCACCTTCACCTACCTGCTGCAGGAACTGGAGCGGACGGGGATCAGCTGCGAGGGCATCTGGGGCGCGCATCCCGCGGCCGACCGCGCCGCGCGGATCGAGAACTTCAAGCGCGACCCCGACCAGCACGTGCTGATCTGCACCGAGGTCGGCGCGGAAGGCCTCGACTTCCAGTTCTGCGACGCCGTGGTCAACTACGACCTGCCCTGGAACCCGATGCGGGTCGAGCAGCGGATCGGACGGATCGACCGCTACGGCCAGGAGCAGCCGAACATCGCCGTCGCCAGCCTCTTCGTCGAGGACACGATCGATACCCGCATCCTGCTGCGGCTCTACGAGCGGATCGGCATCTTCCGCGAGTCGATCGGCGAGCTCGAACCGATCCTCGGCCCGGTGATCGACGAGCTGAAGGCCGGCGCGTTCCGCGCCGAACTCAGCCCGGACCAGCAGGCGCGGCGCAGCGAGGAAGCCGCCGAGCGCGTGATCCAGGCGCGGCTCGACCTCGAACAAATCGAGCGGGCCGGCGCGCAGCTGCTCGGCCAAGACGACCTGCTCAACGCCCAGATCGACGCGGCCCAATCGTCGGGCCGCTATATCTCGCCGGCCGAAGTGCGGGCGCTGCTCCAGCGCTGGCTGCGCCGGATCGACCACGGCCACGGCGGAATCGAGCCGGCCAAGCGGGCCCGCGTCTACCGCATCAGGATGTCGCAGTCCGCCGTCAGCGAGGCCTACCGCTGGATCGACGGCGGCGACGCGCCCGACGCCGACGCGCTCGCGATCCTGCAGATGATCGAAGCGCAGGACTTCGCCGAAGTCACCTTCGACCAGTCGCAGGCGCGCGGCAACGAATCGATCCCCTTCCTGCACGCCGGCCACGCGCTCGTGCGGATGGCCGCGACCGCGCTGCAGGACGAAACCCCGCCCGATTGGAAGACCCGCGCCGGCTGCTTCCAGCTCCCCGCCCCGCTCTGGGACGAGCGCGCCCGCGCCGGCCTCGCCCTGGCCGTCTACCGGCTCACGATCCGCGCCATCGAAACCCGCAGCACCCTGGTCCCGATCGCCGTCGGACTCGACCCCGCGGAGGCGCGGGAGGAGTTGTCCGACGCGCTGCTCGGCGCGCTGCCGACCGCGCCGGAAATCGAAGCGCCGGCTTGGATCGACGAAGCGCTGATGCAGCGGCTGGAACTCGCGGCGCACGGCGCGGCGCTGCAGCGCAAGGAAGCGGCCGAAGAACTGGAACGGCGCCAGCAGAGCGCCAACGCGAGCACGGAGGCGGCGGCGCTGCGGCGGACCTACGAGTACAAGATCCGCCAATCGAGGCTGCGGCGCGACCAAGTCGGGGACGACCGCATCCGCGCCCTGCACGAGGGCCGCGCGCGGAACTTGGAGCGCGAGCTGGCGCGGAAGCTGGAGCCGCTGGAGAACCCGGCTCCGCCGGAAGCGGAACTGGAACTGCTGGCGTTGGCGGTGTTCGCGCCGCGCGCGGCGGCGCATTGATCTCGGGTGGTGGAGACGGGGGAGAATCGAACTCCCCGTCCAGTGAACCGCTCGTCGAAGCGTCTACGCGCGTAGTCGTCGCTTTGGCGTTCCGCCGCCCGCGCCCGACGACGGGCTCGGTGGCGGCGGTCAGTCGGAATGGTCTTATCCGCCGGTCCCGGCATCCCGGGCGGAGCAGCCGGACTAGTCGGCGCCAGTCCCCCAACGGCCCGGCAGCGAGCGGGGGGTGACGTCGCCGCGGCTAGGCGGCGAGGGCGAGCTCCTTGGTTTCGCCAGTTAAGGAAGGTCGCCGTTTTTACCGAGGTACGGCGCCTCGGCGCGCAGCTCCGAAAAGTCGATCCCTGTCGAGCCCTTTCGTCCCCATGACGGGCATGCCGGCAAGCACCGGCTACAGGCATCATACCCAGTATCAAGCGGCCGAGTGTCAACGGGGCTACACAGCCGCTTCGTCCGAATCTTCGCCCTGCGCGGCCTCCGCCGCAGCATTCCGCCGGATCCGATCGCGCCAGAGATAGAGGACTGCTTGGAGCACCATCGCCGCATCCTCCGATTGCGCGGGCGCTGCTGTGTCCAAGGCATGGAAATACTTGGCCCGCAGATTCAACCCCAGCGGATCAGAGAGCGTCCACCACAGGTAGTGCCAAGACGCCTCGTCAATGTGTCCACTGAGTTCGTGCAGCATCGCGCCGAGCCCTTGTGCGTGGCCAGGCTTCTTCGGCTGAGGAGGCACCCAGATTGCTCCACCGCACTCCTGCAGCAAGTCTCGAACAATGCGCTCTATGCGGCGGAGCGCGAGGACCGTTGCTTCCTCGCAACCACCGTTGACCCAGTACAGGAAGGCACGTGCAAGCCCCTCAGCGATCCACCGCTCGGGCCACGCAGCCAAGAAGAACCCGTGCAGCTCGCGGCCCGCCGCGTCGCTCCAATGCCGGTCGCGGATTCCGTCCAGCGCTGGCTCGATCAAGGCGGCCCGAAACGTGTTAAGCAGCATCTGGCGAGCTTGCGATTCCTTGTGCAGCATCCGCTCTTCGGGAGTGGAGGGGGCGAAGACGAGGCGGCCGGCTTCGTCGAGGACGTTGATCTGCATGAGATCCAGGTAAACGGAGGACATCTCGCCAGCTACGCCCCGCACGCCCTCCTCGCTCGAAAACGCTGGATCCAACAGTGCCAAGCGGCACAAGGACTCGGGCAACGAGTCGTCACCAATGATCTCGGCGATCGCTGCGCGGATTTCCGACGCTGGCAATTCCATCTCCACGCTTGATGAATGGAAGTCGTCACTGGATAGCTCCAGGCGCTCGATTTCGGCGCGGACCTGTCCGACCAAGCCGGGGACGACCGCACGCTCCGCAACCTTGAGCGCCTGCTGGAGCCTCCAGTGCCTTTCCAAACCTGCGTCGTTGTTCCGCGCGGCTTTCAGCCAGTGCTGCACTCGCTGGGTCTGCAACTGGCGCACGGCGTCGGTGTCGGCCTGGCGGCGGGCAAATCGGATCTCGTGGCCAAAGAGGTCATCCACCGACCACTCATCGCCACGGCAGAGGGATCGCATCCTCTCCAAACATTCCGCCAACGCGGACATGATCTCGTCACTCGCGCACTCAAGCGCGAGCGTGAACAGCCGGCTCGCGATTCCCGGACGGTCCATGGCATCCGCAAGCGCAAGCTCTGCTTGCAGCACCGCAACAGCCGTCTCAGCGACGTCAGCGTCAGCGTTGGGGAGGCTAATTTCACGTCCAAGGTCGTGGGCTCGCCGTAGGTAATCGGTAGCTGCGACATCCCCGGAATCTGCATCATCCCCGTCAGAAGAATCCGTTGGGCCCAGCCAAGGCATCTTGGCGGCGTCAAGGTACGCGCTGAATGCGGATTGAGCATGGCGGTGCGGTTGGTCGCCGTACCGGACCAGCCAGAGCAGATCGTGGAGGCGGGCGAGCAATGCAGGATGGCGGGCGACTTCGGTCGCGGCAGCCCACGCCTGGTGCCACGCCCCGTCCGTATCGCTGACTGGGCTGGGGAGCGCCTTGCCATCGCCCACGAACAGCGGGACGAGGGGGCCAGGCAAGGCGTTAGCGCCATGCGGGCCCCGTGAGAAGCAATAGGTGACGGCTGCGCACAGGGCTGTGAATTCCGGGGGCTGGCTGTCTTCCTGTTCAGGCCGCAGTTCCGCGAACAGCGGAACGAGATTGATCTCGTCGCTCAACAGGCGCTCGATCCGGGTCACGGCGTCCGAAATCGCATCTCTGTCTGTCGCCATGGCAACCTCCGTACGTCCGCGTACAGGATTCGATAATAGCACTTTAGTTCTGTACAAGTCGGCGTCGCGCCTAGATGTCCCAGCGGCAATGTGTTCAGCCGCGGCGGTGGAGGGCTCGTTGGATGTCGCGGTCGGCGTCGCGCTTGGCGATGTCTTGGCGCTTTTCGTATTGGCGCTTGCCGCGGCCGATGCCGAGTTCGAGTTTGGCCAGGCCGCGGCGGAGGGTGACGGCGATGGGGACGAGGGTCAGGCCGCGCTGCTCGAAGGCGGCTTGCAGGTCGCGCAGTTCACGCTTGTGCAGCAGTAGGCGGCGGTCGCGGACCGGCTCGTGGCCGTCGTTGCCGGCCGGCTCGTAGCGCGGGATGTGCGCGCCGATCAGCCAGAGTTCGCCGCCGCGCGGGCGGCAGTAGGCCTCCGCGATGCTGGCCCGCCCCAGCCGGATCGACTTGATCTCGCTGCCCTGCAGCTCGATCCCCGCCTCGTAGCGCTTGAGAATCTCGTACTGGTGCGTCGCCCGCCGATTCCGCGCGACCACGCGATCGTTCGCCGCTGACCCGTTCAGGTCGGCTGCTTCCTTCGCCCGCTTGGCCCGGTTCGATTTGCGCGGCATTCAGCCGAGCATATGGCGACGGCTTCTTATCCCAGGCTGACGCCGAGGTTCTCTGGGCAACACTCGCGCCCGGACGCAATTTCGCCGCGACCCTTGCGGCGCTCTCAGCCCCCGTCGGCCAGGGCGGCGTCGATTCGGGCGGCGACGTCCTCTGGCACCATCGACGTCCAGAGGTCGCGACGGGTGCGGAGGTAATGCAGCGCCGCGGCCTCGACGGTTTCGTTGTTGTCTTCCATCCACTGCTGGAGGCTGATCTGGATCGCGGCGGGGAAAGACCAGTTGCCGAGGAACTCGAGCACGTCGGGCGCGCGTTCGCGCAGCTCGACGCGGGCGGCGATCTCGACCGAGCCATCGGGGTAGGCGCAGGCCTTGCCCGATTCCCAGCACTCATCGCTGTAGGGCGGTTCCTCAAGCCGGTAGAAGTCGAGCATGGCGAGCTGGCTCGGCGCCCAGACGTAGCCGAGCCAGGGCTCGCCGTCGGCGAACGCCGAGCGCGCGTCCGCCACGAGCGCGGCCTCGCTGCCGGGGTTGATCACCTGCACGTGATCATCGAGCCCATAGGACGTGATCTTCTCGGCGTTAACCTGCTCGCAGGCCCAGCCGGGCAGGCAGTTCACGAGGCGCGCCTTGCCGTGCGAGTCGCCGGTGGCGAAGAGCTGCTTGTAGTCGGGCAGGTCCAGGACGGAGACGAGGCCCGGGTTCGCGTCCTTGACGTAACGCGGGATGCCGAACGACTGCCAAGTGTCGTCGAGGCTGTTGCCCGCGTCGATGATCTCGCCCGATGCGAGGCCGGCCTGCCAGAGATGCTGCACGTTGGGCAGCCAGATCTCCATCGTGACGTCGACGTCGCCCTTGGTCAGCGCCTCCCAGAGGATGATCGTGTCGCCGGGCTGGAGCCGGACGGGGTACTGGTAGCCGTGTTCGACGATGAAGGCGGCGATCCGCACCTGCTGCCAGGAGGAAACCCAATTGAGGTCGGAAAAGACGATCTCCGCCTTCTCGGCCGCGCCGCCATCGGCGGGCGACCCGGCCTGCTGATCGGCCGAGTCGCCCGAACAGGCGGCGAGCAGCGCCGCGGCCGCGATGGCCGCGGCGATTGCCAGGCGGGCCTTCACCGCGAGGCCCGCCCAGCGCGCCGGGCCCCGGCCGGGCTCAGGACTGCTCGGCGAGGGCCTCGTCGACGCGCTCGAGCACATCGGACGGGACGAACGTGCTCCACGCGTCGCGGTAGTTGCGCAGGTAGTACAGCGCGCCCGCGTCCGAGTCGGCGTTGTTGTCCGCCATCCAGGCCTCGACCGTGCTGTCGGTGGCGGCGTCGAAGTCCCACTTGCGCAGGAACTCGACGATCTCCGGCGCCCGCTCGCTCAGCGAGGAGTGGGTGATGATGCGGATGTCGGGGGCGGGGTAGGCGCAGCCCTTGTCGCCGTCCCAGCATTCCTGGCTCCACGCGGGCTCTTCGAGGACGTAGAGGTCGAGGCGCCCGGCGACGACGGTCGGGCTCCAGAGGTAGCCGAGCCACGGGTCGTTGTTGCCGTACGCGCCCTCGAGGTCGGCGAAGAGCGCCGCGCCGCTGCCGGGGCTGATGATCGACAGCGTGTCGCGCAGATCGTAGGCGTCGAACTTGGCGTCGTTGACCTGCTCGCAGGCCCAGCCGGGGATGCAGGTCACGAAGCGCGCCTTGCCGCCGGAGTCGGAGGTGACGAAGACGTCGGCGTAGTCGGGCAGATCGGAGACGGAGACGAGGCCCGGGTTCGCGTCCTTGACGTACTGCGGGATCACCCAGGCTTCCCAGCCGCCCGAGAGGCTCTCGCCGACGATCTCGACGATGCTCTGGTCGTCCAGCTCGTTGTACCACTCCTGCTGCGCCGGCCACATCTCCATCGTGATGTCCGAGTCGCCGCTGGTCAGCGCTTCCCAGAGCAGCACCGTGTCGCCCGGCACCAGTTCGACCGGGTAGCCGTAGCCGTGCTCGACGATGAAGGCGGCGATCCGGTTCTGCAGCAGCGCCGAATCCCAGTTCAGGTCGGAGAAGCGGACCACTCCCTTGTCGGCGACCGCGTCGGACGCGGACTGGCTCGCCGAGGTCTGTTGCTCAGCGGCCTGCTGTTCGGCAGCCTGTTGGGATTGCTGCTCCGCGACGGGAACGGACTGCTGTTGCTGGTCGTCCCCGCCGCAGGCTGCGGCGATCATGGCTGCTGTGCCGACGGTGATCGCCAGCAGCGCGATGAGTGTTCGTCTGACTGTCATGGGCATTGCCTTTCCGGGCTCATTCCGATGTTACTCCAGCGGCTGCGGCCTGCCGCTTGCGCGCGATCGCTTGGGTGACGCGGTCGATGATGATCGCCAGCATGACGATCCCCAGCCCGGCCAGCAGCGCGTTGCCGGACTCCAGCCGGCCCAGCGCCTGCAGCACGTCGAAGCCGAGCCCCGGCGCGCCCACCAGCGAGCCGATCACGATCATCGCCAGCGCCATCAGCGTCGTCTGGTTCACCCCCGCCATGATCGTCGGCATCGCCAGCGGCACCTTCACCTTCAGCAGCATCTGCCGCTGCGTCAGCCCGAACGACTCCGCCGCCTCGATCGTCTCCTCCGGCAGCTGCCGGATGCCCAAATTCGTCAGCCGCACCGCCGGCGGCACGGCGTAGACCAGCGTCGCCATCACCGCCGGCACGGTCCCGATCGAGAACAGCCCGATCATCGGCACCAGGTAGACGAAGCTCGGCATCGTCTGCGCCGCGTCCAGGAATGGCCGCAGCGCCCGGTCCAGCCGGTCGTTCTGCGAGGCCCAGACCCCCATCGGCACCGCGATCGCGATCGACAGAGTCACCGTGATCATCACCAGCGCGATCGTGTCCAGCGTGCTCTCCCAATAGCCCAGCAGTGCCAGCAGGAACAGCGAGAACCCCGTCGCCAGCGCCGTCCTGGCCCCGGCCGTGCGCCACGCCATCACGCCGATCATCACGATCAGGCCCGGCCACGGAATCCAGTTCAGCGCGTCCTGCAGCGCGATGAACAGCCAGTCCACCGCGTCCTTCAGCGACCCGAAGATGAAATCGACGTTGGTCTCGATCCAGGTCAGCGCGTCGTCGACCGCCGCGCCGACCTCGCGCCCGATCTGGATCTCCAGATCGGGCGCGAGCAGCTCCCCGTTCTCGTAGACGACCTGCAGCGCCAGCGGCTGCCCATGGGTTTGCAACGCCGATTCGGCCAGCGGCGCCGACCAAGTCGTGGACGCGAAGCGCGCAGGCGCGTTCGCCCCCGCCAGCTCGCCGGACACGGCCCCCAGTTCGACGGAGTGGCCGTTCACGGTCACCGCCAGCGGCGTCCGTCCCGCTCGGTTCGTGCTCGTCTCCTTCAGTTCCAGGAAGATGCGCCCGGCCGCATCCGCGTCCGGGTGCATCGACGGGTAGTAGGCGACCGCGGCGAGGTCCGAAGCGGCCTGCTCGATCGTGCCGACTCCGGGCTGTCCGGGCTCTTCTTCCTCCCCTTCCTCGTCCAGCTTGGCCGGGCCGTCCACCCGGTAGAGGTAGAAGGCCTGCTCCCCCTCGCCCTGCGCGGCGAATCTGATGTTCGCGGTCTGGTCGTCCCAAATGCGCGGAAACGTGCGCAGCTCCTGCACCCCGATCGCGACGAGGATGCCGAACAGCGCCGCGAAGAGGGCGCACCACAAGGCCCAGCCCGGAATCTTCCCCAGCGGCGCGGGCAGGCGGTCGCGCCAGCCCCCGCGCGACGCGGAGTCGCCGGCCGGCGGCGCGCTCATCGCGCTCCCACCGTTTCGGCTTCCGCGGGCGCTTCCTCCGGCGCCATCGCCTCCGCCAGCACCTCCAGCGGCACCACGCCCATCAGCCGGCCCTCGTCGTCCAGCACCGGCAGCGGGTGATCCGCGCGGATGCCCAGCGCCACCATCTCGTCCAGCACCGACTCGAGCTGGACGGTTTCATCGGTGTGGATGCGGACGTCTCCGGCGGTCGCGCCGGCAGGCGCGCGCTGGAGTTCGGCCAGCCAGACCCAGCCGCGGTAGCGGCCGGATTCATCCGTGATGCGGACGATCTCTTCGCCGGGGGCGAGATCGCGTTCGGGCCGCACGTAGCCGGCCGCGGCTTCGTCGGCGGGGGTGGAGTCGGCGTAGATGACGGCGCTGTCGTCCATCACCGAGCGCGCCGCCACCAGCCCTTGCATCCGCAGGTCCTTGGTGAAGTCGCGCACGAAGGCGTTGGCGGGATGCAGCGCGACATGGGTCGGGTCGCCCCGCTGGACGACCGCGCCCGCTTCCATGATCACCAGCTGATCGCCGACCCGGACGGCTTCCGCGAGGTCGTGCGTGATGAAGATGATCGTCTTGTGCAGGCTCTCCTGCAGCTGCTTCAGCTCGTCCTGCAAGTCCCGCCGGATCACCGGGTCCAGCGCGCTGAACGGCTCGTCCATCAGCAGCACCGGCGCATCCATCGCCAGCGCCCGCGCCAGCCCCACCCGCTGCTTCATCCCCCCGCTCAGCTCCGCCGGCATGCTCCCGCCCCAGCCGCCCAGCCCGACCAGCTCCAGCGCCTCCTCCGCGCGCTCCCGCCGCCGGCTCCGCTCCACGCCCTTGATCTCCAGGCCCCAGGCCGCATTCTCCAGCACCGACTTGTGCGGCATCAGCCCGAAATGCTGGAAGACCATCGAGAGCTCCGTCCGCCGCAGCTCCCGCAGCTCCTCCCCGCTCAGCGACGTCATCTCCCGCCCGCCCAGCCAAATCTGCCCCTCGGTCGGATCGATCAGCCGGTTGACGCAGCGCACCAGCGTCGACTTGCCGCAGCCGGAGAGCCCCATCACCACGAAGATCTCGCCCTTGCCGACGTCGAACGAGACGTCCCGCAAGGCGATCACGCAGCCCGTCTCCTCCTGGATCTCCTCCTTCGTCCGCCCCTCCCGCGCCAGCCCCAGCGCCTCCTGCTCCAGCTCCCCGAAAATCTTGTAGACCCCGCGAATCGAGATCAGCCCCTCGCCCCCTCCCCCGTTGCCCTCAACCTCGCTCATGACCGCTTAGCCGCTCCCCTCTGCAAACTGCGCTACACACGCGCGTTACACGATAGCCCAAGTGTCGCGCCAACTTCGGCGACGAGACATAAGCAGGGCGTGCCTCAAGCCGCTTGTTGCGCTTCTTCAGCATGATCCACGAAGCGCCGGACGACGGTCGCCACGAGATTCAAGCGCTGATCGGACGGTGGCGAATCATATGGGTGGTGGTGGCAGAACGTGCTTAGCGTCACCCAAGCCGCCCGCACTTCCGCTGCCAGCTGCCCATCAGACATGAAGGCCAACAGGCACAACATCTGGATGCCACGGGGCGATCTCTCCACCCCGGGGCACAGAATCCGCCAGTAATCCGATACAGCCCTCTCAAGAGCCTGCCGGAGCAACAGCACCCGCATCTGTTGTGCGAAGTCAGGCGTATCAGGGGTCGATTCTGCTAAGGCCACGAGTGTTCGCGCAGGGAGGGCGATCATGGAGGCCCCATGTGCCCCAACACTTCCAGCAGGCGCTCACACTGCGTGAAGAGGGCCTCAAGCTCGATCGACTCCCCAAGTTGGCCACGCTCATCATGCACGAAGGAGTTCAGGTGGTTCACGGTTTCCGGATCTCCAGCGCCGACAGCCGCTTCCAGCCAGCTTTGGACGCGCTTGTGCGCCTCCTCGCTTCCGAAGAGCGCCAGCGCAAGCCACTCTTTCGTCGAGCGATCGTGTCGTGCGCGCACGAACGCGGCAACGTCGTCGAATCGTTCACCTTGGCGAAGGCGTTCACGTGTGAAGATGTCGTCGCATTGGGCTTCGACGGCGTTGCGGAGAAAGCCTGCAACCGTGGTCCGACGCGCGGACGCAACCAAAGATTTTGCCCCCAGCGCTTGTCGTGCGTGATCGAGATTGCGCCTCACCGCACCGAACGCCGGTTGACAGACAACTTGAGATTCATTCGTGCGAGATACTTCAATGTGGTCCGCGTTAATCTGTAGGAGCTGAACCGCCGCGGGCAGGCGTAGATCGTGCGTGAACACGACGACTTGGTGCGTCTTCCCTAGAGCGCTGAGCACGCGAGCCAAGCCCTCGATCTTCACTCCATCCATCGCCGCCACGGGATCGTCAATCACGATGAACCTGAATGGCGACGAGGTGTGCTTCACGCGCGGGAGGAAAACCGACAAGGCAACGAGGTTCGCCTCCCCGTGGCTCATCACCCCCTCTACCGGCCTCTCGTGACCAGAAATGGAGAAGATGAGGTCGACGGTCCGGCGCTTCTTCGAACCGCGCACTCTTGGCGGCAGGAGAGCGCTGTGCCCACCACTTACCAGCCGGTCGTAGACCGCAGAGATCTCATCCGACATGGGCCTGAATCTCTTTTCGGCAATGTCTTTCCCATGCTGTTTCACCCATGCCTCTGCGCCCTTCAGGCGCTGTTCAAAAATCTTGTGCTTGGGATAGTCTCTAGCTGTGCGCACCCAAGCGGCTAAGTTGGCCGCAAGCGGTTGCCATGCGCGATCCGCCTGATCAACCTGCGCTCGGGCTGCGATTCGCAACTCTCCGATGGCACTCACGATCACGGGATATGCGCTTTCTAGGTGGCTCACGACCTCAAATGCCGACGCAGTCTCGGGAAGCGACGACCAAGAGTGCCACGCATCAACCGCAGCCGCTGTGTCGACTTCTGCGGATTCGCCCGACAAGGCATCAGGAGCGGGAACGAGCAGCCGCCTTGCGTTAGCCAGCGCCACACCAAGCTGGTCAGCAGCTGACGTGGCTGCTTCCGTCTCTTCCTCCAGCTGCCGAATCGCATCTTCTGTGGCTAGGCGCCAGCTGTCGTCCAACGGTGTCTGGCGACATACCGGGCATATCGGGTCCGGCGGGCTATCGCTGTAGATCGCTAGTGCATCCCCAAGCAGTCTTTTGAGCGTCAATCGTTGCTGGACATCGCCATTGTCGGACCGAGCAACGCCCTGACTGGCTTCTCGAAGATCCGCGATCGCGGAGTCGATTCTGTCGCTTTCCGGCACTCCGAGACCAGCCAAATCTTCAAGGAGCGACAGCTTGCTGTCGTCCTCGTGCGCTGTCCGTGCAAGGATCGCGTCTACCAGATCGAGATCCCACGGCTCGTTGGTCAGAGCTGAGAGGCACTCGCGAGCGCGCTCATCATCCAATTGGGCCAGTCTCGCTTGCAGTTCGAACAAGCCCTGCTCTACCGGCTCGCACTGTCGAGCGTATTCGCGCTTGACAGCCGACAATCTGGACTCCGCCTCCGTGAGTGCCGTCAACCCCAGCGCCGCGTATACGGTGTCGAACCGTGTGGTTGGCTTCTCAGCAACGTTGATGAGATCGGACGGGCTGAGGAGCGGACGGCAAGGCTCCAACGCCGCTGCCCAATGTTGCGCAGAGACCGTGCCGAGCAGCTGCGAGCCAGCCCACACCTCATCGACTATCGGTTGCGCACTGATGTCGCCAAGCGTCCAAGTCCGTCGCACTCGATGCGTCTCGCTCGAGCCACTCACCGCAAGCTCAACCTCGATCTCGGCACCTGACGGCTCATGCACGTTCGGCCAGCCCTTGACCCAGTCCCCACGTTTCGACGCGAGGCGAGAGAGCTTTCCTGTCAGCGCCAGTTCGACTGCTTCCGCAAACGATGACTTCCCTGATCCGTTCGGACCCGTGACGATCGTAAGCCCTGGTGCAGCCGATAGCTCCAAGATTGACTGAGGACCGATTCCTCGGAACCCGGAAACCGCAACTCGCCGCAGGAACAATTCCTGCGCCGGCCCTCTTGCTGGAACCAGTCCTGCCGTCTTTTCAGGACCCGACCCGCTCGTCAACGCATCGCTGATCGCGTCCTCTCCCTTCAGGGAGGCAAGCACCAGAGCTCGCGTCTCCTGATCAAGTGCTGATTCCTGCAACCGCGCGTCCAAGATCGCCTCAAGAGTGTCTGGTGGGTTTCCCGTTGGCAGCGTACTTGGCATAAGTGCGAGTGTATCGCGAGGAGACGACTTCAGCACACATGACGGCCGGAGCGGATACAGACACAGCATCATTTCGGGCGCAGCCGCCCTAGACTCGGCTCATGCCGCAGGATGATCGGGTCGGGCCCGAATTCGGGAAGCGGATGTCGCGGCGGCATTGGGCCTTCGCGGGGCTGCTCGCGTCGGGGCTGCTCGTCACGCTCGCCGTCGCCTTCGCGATCGTCGTCGATCCGGGCCTCTTCGAGACCTTCCGGCCGGCGATGATCCCGCTCGCGGCGGTCGGGCTGCTCAGCACCCTCGCCACCACCTACTTCCTCTGGTTCCGCTGACCGATGCGGCCCGCCGCGGCGCTCCTGCTGCTCTTCGCCTGCGCGCTGCTCGCCGCCGGCTGCTCCATCGGCCGCTCCTCCGGCAACTCCGCGCAGGCCGCGCTCGCGCTCGACTTCGACGACCCCGACCTCGCCGTGCTCGAACCGCTCGAACGCGACCTCCGCCGCAACGAGCGCTTCTACGTCCGCCTCGGCCTGGGCGCGCCGAGCGAGGCCGAAGGCGTCACCGTCCGCATCCAGCGCCGCGTCAGCGGCGGCTCCTTCTTCGACGTCCAGGAATTCGTCCACCGCGGCGTCGCCCCGCCCTGGAACGTCACCTACCTCGAACTCGCGCTGCCCCAGACCGGCGATTGGAATGTCACCTTCATCCTCGACTCGCGCAAGATCGCCGACGTCCGCGTCGCCGTGCGCGACTGAGCGCGGCCGAGCGGGCCTGATCCCGCCGCCGGCCTGCGCTAGCCTGCCGCCATGCGGAACATCGAAGCCGTCGCCGCCGACCTCGGCCTCGATGCCGCCGACCTCGAGTTCTACGGCAGCGCCAAGGCCAAGCTGGCCGCGCCCGCCCTCGCCGCCCTCCGCGAGCGCACTCCCGGCAAGCTCGTCCTCGTCACCGGCATGACCCCGACCACCGCCGGCGAGGGCAAGACCACCACCGCCATCGGCCTCACCCAAGCCCTCTGCGCCGGCGGCGCGAAGGCCACCGTCGCCCTCCGCGAACCCTCGATGGGCCCTGTCTTCGGAATCAAGGGCGGCGGCACCGGCGGCGGCAAGTCGCAAGTCGTCCCCGCCGACGAGATCAACCTCCACTTCACCGGCGACCTGCACGCCGTCACCGCCGCCAACAACCTGCTCGCCGCCGCCATCGACAACTCGATCTTCCACGGCAACAAGCTCGGCATCGACCCCCGCCGGGTCACCTGGCGCCGCTGCCTCGACATCAACGACCGCGCCCTCCGCGGCGCCACCATCGGCCTCGGCGGCGCGACCGACGGCGTCCCCCGCGAGGAATCCTTCGACATCACCCCCGCCTCCGAAGTCATGGCCGTCCTCTCCGTCGCCGCCGACCTCGAAGACCTCCACCGGCGACTCGGCGACATCATCATCGGCTACGACTACGACCTCCAGCCCGTCGCCTGCCGCCAGCTCGAAGTCGACCACGCCATGGCCGTCCTGCTCGAGCACGCCGTCCGCCCCAACCTCGCCCAGACCCTCGAAGGCGGCCCCGCGCTCGTCCACGGCGGCCCCTTCGCCAACATCGCGCTCGGCTGCAACAGCATCGCCGCCACCCGCGCCGCCCTGGCCGCCTCCGAGATCACCGTCACCGAAGCCGGCTTCGGCTCCGACCTCGGCGCGGAAAAATTCTTCAACGTCGTCTCCCGCATCGGCGGCTTCGCCCCCTCCGCCGCCGTCATCGTCGCCACCGCCCGCGCCATCAAGCGCCACGGCGGCCGCGACGCCAAAGACCTCGAAACCGAGGACCTCGCCGCGCTCGACGCCGGCCTCTGCAACCTCGACGCGCACATCGACAACGTCCAGCAGCACGGCGTCGCCCCCGTCGTCGCGATCAACCGCTTCCCCTCGGACACCGAAGCCGAGCTCGCCGCCGTCGAGCGGCACTGCGCCGCCCGCGGCGTCCGCGCCGCCGTCGCCGACCCCTTCGGCGGCGGCGGCCCCGCCTGCGCCGCGCTCGCCGAAGCCGTCGCCGACGCCATCAATGGCGCGACCGCCGGCGTCGACCACCTCTACGACCTCGACGACCCGATCCGCGCCAAGGTCGAAACGCTCGCCCGCAAGGTCTACGGCGCGGAAACCGTCACCTGGCAGCGCCGCGCCGAACTCAACCTCCGCCGCGCTCGCCGCCTCGGCCAGGAAGCCTGGCCCGTCTGCGTCGCCAAAACCCAGTACTCGCTCTCCGACGACCCCTCCCGCCTCGGACGGCCGACCGGCCACGAATTCACCGTCCGCGAGCTCCGCCCCTCCGCCGGCGCCGGCTTCGTCGTCGTCATCTCCGGCGAGATCATGACCATGCCCGGCCTCCCCCGCGTGCCCGCCGCCGCCCGCTTCCGCGTCGGCGAAGCCATCGGCGCCGACTGATCATGCCCGCCCCCGAAGGCTTCGAGAACGTCTTCAGCGGCAACCCGCTCGACCGCCTCGCCAACGAGCGCCGCGACCCGGACTGGATCGCCGACGCGCTGACCAAGCCCGCCACGCTCGTCCTGCCGCTGCACAAGCTCTGCATCCCCGTGCAGCAGCGCGGCGGCGTCCTCCGCCTCGCCTGGACTCCCGCGACCGAGATCGACCTGTCCGGCGCCCCGCCCGCCCTGTTGCTCGGCGAACGCGACGGCGACGTGCTCTTCGCCGCGGACGTTTCGCACCTCGACTCGCCGCCCGAGTCGGGCGACGGCTGCCAGGACCTCCGCGCGGCCGCGCCGGCGCTCGACCATCAGGACGCCTCCATCGCCGCGCAGGCCCGCGCCTTCGTCGATTGGCACGCCCGCAACGGGCACTGCGGCCAGTGCGGCGCCCCGACTTCCGTCCACGAAGGCGGCAACATGCGCAAATGCGGCGCTTGCGACGCGATGCACTTCCCCCGCACTGACCCCGTCGTGATCACCGTCGTCGCCGACGACGACGAATGCCTGCTCGGCCGCCAAGCCTCCTGGCCCGCCGGCATGTTCAGCGCCCTCGCCGGCTTCATCGAGCACGGCGAATCCATCGAGGACGCCGTCCGCCGCGAGATCCGCGAAGAATCCGGCATCCGCGCCCGCGACATCCGCTACCACTCCAGCCAGCCCTGGCCCTTCCCCGCCTCCCTGATGATCGGCTGCCACGCCGCGCCGGCCAACAAGGACATCGAAATCGACGACGTCGAGATGGACGATGTCCAGTGGTTCTCCCGCGCCGAAATCGAAGAATCGCTCTCCAGGGGCCCCGCCCAGATCACCGACCCCAGCCGCGAAAACGCCCCGCTCGGCCTGCCCGGCCCCATGGCCATCGCCCACACCCTGATCACCGCCTGGGCCAAGCGCGAAGTCTGATCCCCATCCGATCGCCGCTCGAACCGCCTCTTTACCTGATGCAGGTACGCTACTCAGCGTGTCCACCAAGTACTCCCTCGCATTCCTCATCGCCGCCCTCCTGATCGCGGCCATCCTCGCCGCCTGCTCCAGCGACGACCAGCAACAACAGCAGCAATCGCAGCAGCAGTCTCAGCCCGCGCCCGTCGCCGCAGCCGACCAGTCCCAAGACTCCCAAGACACGGCCAGCGACGAACCCGCAGCCTCCGCCCCGACCGCGCGGTCCCAGCGCGCCCAAACCGACGACGCCCAGCAGCATGCCGAACCGCAATCCGAGCAGTCGGACCAGTCCGATCAATCAGACGATCCGGTGCCCGCTCCCGCGCAGCAGCAGCAAGAGGAGCAGGAACAAGCGGCGGACGAAGAATCCGACCAGGACGAGCAAGCCGAGCAACCCGCCCAAGAAGAGTCCCAGTCTGAACAGCAGCAGGAACAGGCCGAACCGCAGTCCCAGTCTCAAGCGCAGGAAACGCAGCAGTCCCAAGCTGATGAAGAAGAAAGCGACGACGAGGCCGAGCAGACCGCCGAGCAAGAAAACGAACAAGAAGAGCAGGCTGAGCCAGAGCCAGAGCCCGAACCTGAGCCCACTCCCGAAGAACGCCTCGCCGCGCGCGCTGCCCGAATCGCCGCCGCCGGCACCGCCCCCGAACTCACCGGCCTCACCCGCTGGCTCTCCGGCGGACCCACCTCCATCGCCCGCGAGCTCGCCAAGGGCAACGTCGTCCTGATCGACTTCTGGACCTACACCTGCATCAACTGCATCCGCACCTTCCCCTTCCTCGTCGAATGGCACGACAAGTACGCCGAGCACGGCCTCAGCATCATCGGCGTCCACTCCCCCGAGTTCGAGTTCGAAAAAGAGGCCCGCAACGTCCTCGCCTCGATGGAGCAGCACGGAATCGAGTACTTCGTCGCACAGGACAACGACTTCCGCACTTGGCGCGCCTTCAGCAACCGCTACTGGCCCGCCAAGTACCTGATCGGCCCCTCGATGGACGTCCGCTACGCCCACTTCGGCGAAGGCGACTACGAGGAAACCGAACACGAAATCCGCGAAGCGCTCGAAGAAGCCGGCCGCGACCTCAGCTCGGTTCCCATCGGCATCTCCGCCTCCGTCCCCACCCGCGACCCCCGCGCCACCGCCCAGACCCGCGAGCTCTACGGCGGCACCCACCGCAACTACGGCCGCGTCCAGTACGCCGCCCAGCCCGACTACTACATCGAAGCCGGCGTCGAGCGCTTCTACACCGACATCCCCGCCAATCAGAACCGCGTCGGCAACAAGTGGTACGTGCAAGGCCTCTGGCGCAACGAGGAAGAAGCCATCGTCCACGCCCGCCGCACCGAAAACCTCGAGGACTACATCGCCCTCAACTTCACCTCGCGCACCGTCAACGTCGTCCTCAACATCCCGCCCGGCGACGACCCCTACCGCGTCTACGTCGAGGTCGACGGCGCTCCCGTCACCCCGCAATGGGCCGGCGACGACGTCTCCTTCGATGCCGACGGCAACGGCTACGTCACGGTCACCAAGGACGACCTCTACCGCCTCGTCAAGCTGCCCGAATGGAGCCGCCACGAACTCAAGCTCCGCTCCGACTCCGACAAGTTCGCCGTCTTCGCCTTCACCTTCGGTTCCTATCTGGGAGGCGAGTGACCATGCGCACCGCAATCATCCCGGCCGCCGCCCTCATCGCCGCCGCGTCCCTGCTCATCGCGGCCTGCGGCGGCGACTCCGATGATCAGCAGCAGCAACAGCAGGCCGCCCCGCAGCCCGCCGCGGCGACGCAGCCAGCGTCCGAGGACGCGATGCCCCAAGACAGGGAACCGCCCGCAGCCGCCCAGCCGAGCATGCGCAGCATGGCCAGCGACGACGCGCCCTCCCAATCCGCGCGGGACTCGGCCCAAGACGCGCCCCCCGTGCAAACCGCCGCCGCGGCGACCGCCGCCCCGCCGGCCGGCCTCGCGCCCGCGACCAGTGAGCAGCTCTCCGTCAACCCCCGCCTCGAACTGCTCCAAGAGGCCGGCTACCCCGTCTACCTCGCCGGCGACTACATCGTCGCGCTCGGCACGCCCGACATCTCCGTCGGCGCGCACCGCATCTCTCTCACCATCGAAGGCCCCGCCGGCTTGGTCGAAGACCCCGCGCTCGCCATCGCCGCCTACCCGCCCGACGGCGGCCCGGCCAGGATGGAAGCCGCCGCCTTCGCCCGCTTCCCCGACGAAGTCCGCGGCTTCCACGTCGCCTCGCTCCAGTTCGACCAGCCCGGCGACTGGACCCTCGCCATCGCCGTCGGCGGCGAAAACCTCCTCATCTCCCTGCCCGTCCCGCCCGACACCCGCGCGCCGGACATCGGCGACCCCGTCCCGCTCTCCCTCAACCGCACCCTCGCCGACGTCGAAGACCTTGCCGACCTCTCCACCGGCTTCGTCGTCGACGCCCTGCTCTACGCCGTCACCGTCGCCGATGCCGTCGCCAACGATCTCCCCACCGTCGTCGTCTTCGCCAGCCCCGGCTTCTGCACCAACGCCTTCTGCGGCCCCCAGGCCGAGGTCCTCTCCGAAATCCGCATCGACCGTCCCGGCCAAGCCAACTACATCCACGTCGACCTCTACGAGAACCCCGTCGAAGTCCGCCTCGGCGAAGCCCCGATCCACACGCCCCTGCTCGAGGAATGGGGCCTCGAAACCGACGAGTGGACCTTCGTCGTCAACCCCGACGGCACCGTCGCGGCCCGCTTCGAGGCCTTCGCCCCGCGCGCCGAAGTCGAGGCCGCGCTCGAAGCCGTCCTCGCCCGCTCCTAGGCCGGGCCCGCGGCGGCAGCGCTACTGATCGCTCTCCATCGGCTCGTCGACCGCGTTCCCGTACTCGTGCCAGGAGGCGTCGTAGACCTGCACGTTGTCGAAACCCATCAGCCGCAGCAGCCAGAATCCGTGCGCCGCACGGATGCCGCCCTGTCAATACGTCGTCACCGTCTTCTCCGGCGTGATCCCCAGCTCCGCCAGCGTCTCCCGCAGCTCCGCCGCCGGCTTCAGCGTCCGCACCGGCTCTTCCAGCACCTTCAGCCACTCCAGGTGCACCGCGCCCGGAATCCGCCCGCCCCGCGCCGTCCCCCGCGCGTTCGCCCCCGTCCACTCCCCGTCCGAGCGCACGTCCCACAGCGCGTGCCCCGCTTCCGCCCCCGCCGCCCCGCGCCGTTCCCGCAGCTCCGGCAGCCGGCAGATCGTCTCGTCGTGCGGCCGCCCCGGCGCCGCGTACTCCGTCCGCGCCGGGCGCACGTTCTCCCGGCTCAGCTCGCGCCCCTCCGCGTACCACTTGTCCAAGCCCCCGTTCAGCACCCGGAAATCCGCGTGCCCGAACCGCTCGAACGTCCACCAGGTCCGCGCCGCGTAGAGCCCGCCCGAACCGTCGTACGCCACGATCCGGCTCTCCGGCCGGATCCCCATCCGCCCGCACAGCGACGCGAACAGCTCCGGATCCTCCAGCCCGTAGATCTCCGAATCGTTCGACGGATCCGACTTCCAGTAGCGCGACTGCGACCAGACCGCGCCCGGCAGGTGCAGCCGCTGGTAGGCCGGCAGCAGATCGCAGTCCAGCAGCACCAGGTCCGGGTCGCCCAGCTGCGCCGCCAGCTCATCCGTCTCGCAGATCAGCTCCGGCCGCGCCCACTCGCTATTCCCCGTCGTCGTTGCCGTCATCGCCGTCCTCCTCTGCCGCGCCGTCCGCGCCCGACTCCCCCCGCAGGTAGTCGATCGCCTCGAACAGCGCCAGATCATTATCGGCCGCCAGCCCGCCCTCGGGCTGCACCACCTCGATGTCGGGCGCGACCCCGATCCCCTCGATCACCTGGCCGTCCGGCGACAGCCAGCGCGCGATGCTCACGTACAGCACGCTCCCGTTCGACAGCGGCCGCTCGATGTTCACCGTCCCCTTCCCCGTCGTCGTCTGCCCGATCAGCACCGCCCGCCCGTGGTCCCGCAGCGCCGCCGCCATCACCTCCGCGCCCGACGCCGACGATTCGTCCAGCAGCAGCGCCAGCTCCATCTCCAGCCCCGCCCCGCCCGGATCGTCCTCGTAGGTCCGCTCGTCCCCGTCCCGCCCCACCTGCCGCATCACCACGCCCTGATCCATGAACAGCCCCGTCGTATCCACCGTTCCGCTCACCAGCCCGCCCGGGTTCCCCCGCAGGTCGATGATCAGCTGGTCGATCTCCGCCGACTTCGCCGCCTCGACCAGCTCCTCCACCTCGGTCGCCGTCCGCGACGTGAACTGCCCGATGTAGATGTAGCCGATGTCCAGCACCGGATCCCCGCGCCGATCCATGATCTGCGCCGAACGCACGCTCGGCACGATGATCCGGTCCCGCGTGATCGCGATGTCCTCCTCCGCCCCGTCCGTCCGCCGCACCCGCAGCACCACCACCGTCCCCCGCGGCCCCCGGATCCGCTCCACCGTCTCCGTCAGCGACCAGCCCGCGATCGGCTGCCCGTCCACCTCCAGGATCACGTCCCCCCGCCGCAGCCCCGCCTCCATCGCCGGCGACCCGTCGAACGGCTCCACGATGTAGACCTCGCCCGCGTCGTTCTGGTTCACCCGCGATCCGATCCCCTCGAACGAGCCCGAGATGTCCTCCCGCGTGCGGTGGTACACCGCCGCCGGAATCCACGCCGTGTGCTCGTCTCCCAGCGCGTCGAGCAGCCCGTTGATCGCCGCCCGCTGGTGCTCCACCGCGTTGAACGTCTCCGGCTCCACGAACTCCTCGTCCAGAATCCGGTGCACCTCGTCCAAGATGTCGTAGATCGAAGCCTCCGACGACGACGGCTGCCCCGCCGCCTGCCGGTCCTCCGCGATCCGCGCCGCCGGCACCGCCGAGACCCCGCGCGGCGACCGCAGCGACTGCGCCGGCTCCTCGCCGTCCACCGCCCGCATCACCCCGATCCCCAGCCCGAACGCCGAGCCCAGCATCGCCGCCACCAGCACCAGCGCCAGCAGCACCCGCCGGCCCCGCCTTGGTTGCTCCGCCGCCGCCCCTTCGAACCGTCCCGCCACCGGCGGCCGGCCGTTGCCGCCCGCGTAGCCGTTGCCGAAATCGCTCATCTTCGCCCTGCCCTCCCGGTTCGCGCCCGATCTCAGCCTAGCCGCAGCTCCCCCATCTGTATCATCTGCATCGCGCGGCCCGCCCCGCCGCCGAGGAGTTCCCCATGCACGCTGCCGCCGCCCACCAGCGCCTCCCCCGCAGCGCCGGCCCCGCCGCCGGCGCGGGAAGCCGCTAGGCGGCCCCGCGCGAGCGCGCCCGCTGCATGTCCGCCGCAGCCCTGATCTGCGCCGGCCAAGGCGCGCAGCGCGCCGGCGGCCTCGCCGATCTCCCCCCCTCCGCCAAATCCATCTTCGACCGGGCCTCCGACCTGATCGGCGAAGACCTCTGGCGCATCGGCCTCTCCAAAGACCCCGCCGACGAGCACCTGCTCCGCCGGCCGTCCCTGCTCCAGCCCTACCTCGTCGCCTGGTCCGCCGCCGAATGGCGCGCCGCCCTCGAACAGGGCGTCGCCGAACCGCCCGGCTGCATCGCCGGCCACTCCTCCGGCACCAACAGCGCCCTCGTCCTCGCCGGCGCCGTCCCCTTCGCCGACGCCGTCCGCTTCGCCAACCTCGCCGGCCGCAACATGGACGCCGCCTGCGCCGACCATCCCGGCGGCCTGCTCGCCCTCGTCGGCGCCGGCCGCGCCGAAGCCCTCCGCATCTGCGACGCCTCCGGCGCCCGCTTCGCCAACTCCAACGCGCCCGACCAGACCGTCCTCGGCGGCCGCGGCGACGCCCTCGCCCGCGCCGAAGCCGCCGCGGAAGCCGCCGGCTGCCAAACCATCCGCCTCCGCGTCGCCGGCGCATTCCACACCCCCGCCTTCCGCGAATCCGACGCCGCCAACGAATCCCTCATCGACCAGCTCCCCATCGCCGATTCCTTCACCCCCCTCGTCGGCAACCGCTGCGGCCAGCTGATCGAAACCCCCGGCCAGCTGCGCGACGAACTCCGCGGCCAGTACACCCGCCCCGTCGAGTGGCTCGCCGTCCTCGAAACCCTCCGCGACCGCGGTGTGCGAACATTCATCACGCTCGGCCCAGGCAACGCCATGGCCGGCCTCGTCCGCCGCTTCCGTCGCGCCGCTGGCGCAGACGTCCGCGCGCTCCGCCCGCTCCAGCACGTCAAGTGAGGAACCGCCCCATGGATGCCGACCACGCACTCAATACCACCCGCTCCGTCCGCTTCCGCCTCGACTTCGAGCGCCCCATCGATCCCGCCCTGATCACCGAGTGCCTCGAGATCGCGCTCCAGGCGCCGACCGCCTCCAACAGCCAGCAATGGCAGTGGGTCGTCGTCACCGACCCCGCCAAGATCGCCGCCATCGCCGACGTCTACAAGCGCTCCTTCCAAGTCCTCGCCAACCGCCCGCCCGAAGAGCGCCCCGACTACGGCGCCGGCGACTCCCGCACCGAGCAGGCCGAAAAGGTCACCGCCTCCGCCACCTACCTCGCCGAAGAGATGCACCGCTGCCCCGCCCTCCTGCTCGCCTGCATCAACGGCCGCGTCGAACACGAGGACGCCCAGCGCCAAGCCGCCGTCTACGGCTCCATCCTGCCCGGCGCCTGGTCCTTCATGATCGCCGCCCGCATCCGCGGCATCGGCATGGCCTGGACCACCCTCCACCTCCGCCACGAAGAGGAAGTCGCCGACCTGATCGGCATCCCCCGCGACGTCACCCAAGCCGTCCTCTTCCCCATGGCCCATTTCACCGGCGACGACTTCAAGCCCGCCCCGCGCGTCCCCCTCGGCCAGGTCGTCCACTGGAACCAATGGGGCAATCGCGCCCCCTAGTCCCCGAACTGGAACCGCGCCCACTCCGACTCCTCCTCGCCGCGCAGCGCCTGCACCTCGACCACCGTGTCCAGCACCGGCAGCGGCACGCCGACCCGGTAATGCGTCCGCCGCCACGACACCTCGCCCGCGAACGCCGACCCGTCCTGCCGCACCCGGTAGCCCGTCGCCCCCGGCACCGGATCCCAGCGCAGCCGCACCTCCGCCGAAACCAAGCTCACCACCAGCACCTCCTCCACCCGCAGCCCCGTCGGCGGCTCCAGCGGCCCCGGCGCCGCCACCGCCGCGCCGTGCCGGTAGCCCAGCCGATAGCCGAACCCGTGCGCTTCCTCGGCCGCCGCCGCGACCGCGCTCCGCCCTTCCTCCACGCCGCGGAACCAGTCCCTCGGATTCGGCAGCTGATCCAAGCCCGGCAGCAGCACCCATTCCGCCAGCGCGATCCCGTCCGCGTAGGCCCGTTCCAGCCGCCGCTCCCGCTCCCCCGCCAGCCGCACCGCGACCGCGGCCTCTCCCTCCTCGCGCCCCGCCGCCCGCGCCGCGTCGACGTCCGCCTCCGTCGGCCCGCGCTCGAACAAGCCCGCCCCCGCGCCGACCGCCAGCGCCGCCGCGAAGCCGATCGCGAACGCCGCCGCCGCGCGCAGGACCGCCCCGATGCTCACTGCCGCAGCCTCCCGCCGCCCTGCGCTTCCCACTCCGGCGCCGGCGGCGCGTCGTCGGGCGCTTCCCCCGCGGCGCTCTCGTAGCCTTCCGCGTAGCCCGCCGCCCAGCCCTCGCGGAACCCCTCGGCCGCCTCGCGCTCGAGCATCAGCAGCCCGGCTTCGAGGCCCGCCTCGTAGTTGTAGCCCGCCCGCCCGCCGATGATCAGCTCGTCCCCGCTCTGCTCCTCCGCATATGCCCGCCCGCGCCGGTTGGCCTCCTCCGCCAGCCGCTCCGTCTCCGCCTCCCATTCCGCTTCCGCTTCCTCCGCCGCCGCCTCCGAGCCCTCCCGGTAGGCCGCCGAGACGTCCGCCTCCGTCGGCCCGCCGTCGAAGATGCCGCTCCCGAAGCCCAGCGCCAGCGCCGCAGCAGCCCCGGCGACCAACGCCCCGGCCGGCAGCCGCCAGCCGATCGCCCGCCGCCCCGGCGCCCGCTCCAGCTCCTCCAGCTCCCCCGAGCGCCGCTCCGGTTCCCAGCCCCCGGCCACCGCCTCAGCCTCCGGCTGCGGCCGCGCCGCTCGGCCGCGTCAAGCCCGCCGCCCTGCCCAACAGCAGCGCCGCCAGCGATGCCGCTGCGATCGCCGACGTCGCCCAGAACACCATCTCCACCGACGTCGCCTGCCCGATGAACCCCAGCGCGACCACCCCGCCCAGGCCCAAGTCCCACGCCAGCTGGAACGTCGCCGTCGCCCCGCCCCGCTGCGATGCCGGCACCAAGTCGATCGACAGCGCGAACAGCCCCGTATGCGCGCAGCCCAGCCCGACCCCGGCGAACGCTCCCGCCAGCCAAATCGCCTCCGGCGCCGCCGCCTGCGTCACCATCACCGTCGCGATCGCCGTGCACAAAAGCCCCGGCCCGATCACCGGCACCCGCCCGATCCGATCAGACAGCCGCCCCGCCAGCGGCCGCGCCACCAGCGCCGCCGCCCCGCTGAACACGAAGTACAGCGACGCGTCGCCCAAGTCCCGCCCCGTGTCCTCGCCCCAGCCCGGCAGGAACGTCGACGCCGCTCCGAACGCCAGCGTCACCCCCGTGAAGAACACCATGCTCGGGAAAATCGCCGCCCGCGGCAGCAGCCGCTTCAGCCCCTCCAACCCGCCCGGCGGGGGCGGCGTGTCCGTCACCGGCTCCCGCATCAGCGCCGTCAGTCCCAGCGTGAACGCCGACGTCCCCGCCGCCACCGCCAGCACCGCGTCGAAGCCCCCGAAGCCCGCCACCACCGCCCCGATCACCGGCGCGATCAGCTGCGCCACGCTCGTCGCCAGCCCGAAGAACCCCAAGCCCTCGCCCCGCCGCGGCAGCGGCACGATCTCCGCCACCATCGACCCGGCCGGCGTCGGATACGCCGTCATCCCGATCCCCTGCACCAGCCGCAGCGGCAGCAGCGCCCACACGTCGTCCGCGAAGATCATCACGACGAACGACAAAATGAACGACGCCATCGCGATCTTCATCATCAGCACCCGCCGCCCCGCATCGCTCCAGCGCCCCGCCAGCGGGCGCAGCAGGATCGGCACGATCGCGAAGCTGCCCACCACCAGCGACACTTCCAGCGTGCTCGCCCCGATCTCCCGCAAATGCTCCGGGAACGTCGTCAGCAGGAAGAAGAAGCAGCAGAAGAACGAAAAGATGCTGACCACCGACAGCAGGTACGGCAGCGTCCACAGCCGCGCCGGCCCGCCGCCCGGAGCCACCGCGATCCGCCGCGCGATCGCCCGCCGCTGCGGCGCAGCCCGCCAGACCGCGGCCGCACCGCCCTCAGCCCCCATCGCCGCCGGACCAATCGCCCCCGCCCGCGTCGGGTCCGCCTAGAACTCCGGCGGCCCGATTTCGGCCAGCGCTTCCTCACCGTGCCCGTTCGACTGCGGGCAGAGATGCGAATCCCCCTCCAGCGGCTGCCGGCACAGCGGGCACGCCGGACGGCCCCCGGCTAGCGCCTCCTCCGCCAGCGCCGTGAACCCACGCGCCACCCGCCGCCCGAAATCCGCCTTCAGCGTCGGCACCCCGTCCATCCGCTCCACGTCCGTCGCGTACAGCGTCAGCAGATCCGCGTCCTCGTCGTAGCTCAGCGCGAACCTCCCCGCCAGGAACTCCGCCGTCGCGTTCAGCGGGAAATCAATCAGCTCCGCCGGCGGACGCGGCTCCCGATCCTGCGCCGCCCGCTTGCTCGCCAGCACCCGCTCGATCGACGCCGCCAGCGAATCCACGTGCTCCTTCTCGCACCAAATCGACGCCGTCGTCTCCCCCGCCGTCACCCGGATCCGGAACCGCCGCGCGCCCGGCTCCCCGATCGCCTCCGCCTCCAGCGCGGTCGCCATCCCCAAGTCCCACTCGATCGACGAGGCCATGCGCCGAGTATACGCGCGCACCGCTATCCTCCCTCCCGAACGGAGCCGCCCATGCCGCTCGAAATCGGACGACCAGCGCCAGACTTCACCCTGCTCGACGGCGACCGCAAGGAGCACAAGCTCTCCGACTACCGCGGTCAACCCGTCGTCCTCGCCTGGTACGTCCTCGCCTTCACCGGCGGTTGAACCAGCGAACTCGCCCGCTTCCAGGAACTCCACCCCGAGTTCGAGCAAGCGGGAGCCCAGGTCTTGGGCATCAGCGTCGACTCCCCCTTCGCCGCAGGCGCCTACGCCATCCAGCTCGGCCTCGGCTTCCCCCTGCTCGGCGACTTCCCCCACGCCAAAACCGCCAAGGTCTACGGCATCTACAACGAGGAACGCGGCATCACCGCCCGCATCACCTACGTCCTCGACGCAGAGGGAATCGTCCGCAAGATCATCGACGCCCCCCGCGACTTCCAAGTCCACGCCGAAGCCTCGCTCGCCGAAGTCCGGGCCCTCGCCGGTAAAGCCTGAGCAAAATCATCCGCCCCGCGCGCCCTTCTGCTTGACCATAAAGGCGCGAGCGTGCAATGTGCTTTCTGCCCCTCGCCGCTCGCGGCGGGAACCGCTTGGCGGCGGTGCGCGTCCGTTGGAATCCCCATGACGACCGCCGTCGATCAAGCCGCCTGCGCGGCTCACTCCTACGTGCTCGAGCCGCCCAACGGCCCCAGGACCATCGGCAGATGCAAAATCTGCGGCTTCAGCCGCTGGTTCAGCAACTCCATGCCCGAAATGGAGCGGACCAACAACTCCGACATCTTCGCCGCGCCCCGCCGCGGCGCCGGACGCGGCTCCGACTACGCGCTCGACGCCACCTCGGACCACGAACTCGAAGCCGCCATCGACTCCATGCGCGGCTCCCGCCGCCGCTAGCCCGGCGGCCCGATCCCCTACCCTCGCGCCCGCGGACGCCGGCCTCCCCGGCTCCGCGAGCCGGCGCCCCGACCGGGCGCGGAGGTCCACCGTGCCCGCCGACGATCTCGCCTCCTACCAGGTCCATCAGGTCCCCTTCGACGAATGGGTCGACATCGACACCCTGATCCACCGCACCGCCCTCACCTCCGGCGACTTCGACTACACCCTCCAGCCCGCCTGCCCCGAATGCAGCCTCTCCCTCGAAGCCGAATACGACATCGTCGAAGACGAACTCGCCGGCGGCCAGGAAGTCATCTCCTCCCTCGTCTGCCACTCCTGCCGCCGCATCTGGGAACCCGTCCAACCCGCCGACTGACCGCGCCCGCCGCGCTGCCCCCGGCGCAGCCCCGTGATCGCAGCCCATGATCGAAGCCCGTGATCAAAGCCCCGTGATCCTCGCGCCCGATGACCGGGCCCGCCGCCCGCGCTACCCTGCCCCTCAGCCGAACTGCAAGCCCGACCGCACGCCCGAAAGCGCACCGCCCATGCCCGTCAGCGTCCGCATCCCCACGCCGCTCCGCAACCTCGCCTCCGGCGCCGACATCGCCGACGCGGACGGCGCAACCCTCGCCGACGCCATCGCCGACCTCGAACGCCAATTCCCCGGCATCCAAGACCGCCTCCTCGACGAAGACGGCGAAATCCGCCGCTTCGTCAACATCTTCGTCAACGGCGAAGACGTCCGCTTCGAACAAGGCCTCGCCACCGAACTCAAAGACGGCTCCGAAATCTCCATAGTCCCCGCCGTAGCCGGCGGCCGGGGGACCTAGGGCAGGACGCGGCCAAGCATTTCGTCGAGCTCGTCCTCGTTCACGCTTTTGCGTTCAACCCGCGGAATCTTGAACGCATCAAGAGCCAGCCCGAACCTCTTCCAGCCTTCGGGCGAGGCGAGTTCAACCCATTCCACATTCATCTCGTCGCAGGTCTGCTTGGTCTGATCCGACATCTGGTCGGCGACGAGCAGCCGGGCGCCGCGTGCCGGAGCGAGCGGTAATCCCTCAGGGTTGCCTTTGCCGCTCAGCTTGACCTCGCATCGATACACCGCGGCATCCTTGATCAGGGTGTAGTCGGTTTGATGGTGGCCCTCGCCGACGCCCGGCACTCGCCGATGCTGACTTGGCACGGCGAACATCTCGCACAGGGTCTCCATCAGAGGCGCTTCGGCTTGCTTGCCGAGCGAACTCCACAACCCGCCGCGCAGTTTCCCGTACTTCACCGCCAGCGCGCTGGCCACGAGCAAGGTCTCTTCCAGCGTCAGCTCGACCGGCTCGCCGCCGCGATCGATCACCAAGAAATGGCCGTCCGGCGCGTCGCCATCGAGGAGCACCGCCATCGTCCGGCGCAGATAGTCGACGTTCTTCTGCGCCTCTTCCAGCACCAGGTCGTAACGCTGCGAGCCGTGGATGTTGCCGACCGTCTTCTCAGGCACCGCCCCGCGCACCGAAATCTCTTCTTTGCTGATTCCATGCTGGATGAAGATGTCCCGGTACCAGTCGCTGTCGCCCGAGCTCGGCTTGGCCATTGCGATCTGCTCGAAGAAATCGAGCGCGTAGGCCAAGAACTGGCGGTTGAGGCCCTCGAAGATCACGCGGCGATGGTTCTCGCCGTCGAGAATGAGACGCTTGATGACGAAACGGAGCGTGTCGCGATCAACAGCCATCAAAAACTCCGAACTCCGCGACGGGGACGCGGCGGATGCCGAGGCCCAGCCGCTGCTGGATCCGCGCCGCGTAGCGCTCGTCCAATTCGCACAGCAGCGCCCGCCGGCCCAGGACCTGCGCCGCCTCGCCCAGCGTCCCGCTGCCCGCGAACGGATCGAACGCCAAATCCCCCACCATCGAGTAGCAGCGCAGCACCCGCTCGCACAGCTCCCGCGGAAACACCGCGCTGTGCACCCGGTCGAACGTCGGATCCACCTCCCACACGTTCGACGCCTCGTACTCCCCATCCACCAGGCTCGCCTCCCGCGTCGCCCGGTCGTACTGCCGCAAATTCCAATCGATCAGCCGCGCCGACCGCTTCCGGTACACCATCAGGTACTCCGTCACCGCGTTCGCCTTGTAGGTCAGCGGCTGCCGGTGCACCGCGAATCCGCTGTTGCGCGGCTTCGCCGCTCCCGCCGGCTTCCGCCACACGATGTCGTCGATGAACTTCCAGCCCGCCTCCGTCAGCCGCGGATGCAGATCGAACGGAATCCCGTAGCGCTGGCTCTCATGCTGCCGCCCCGCCCGCCCCACGATCACCGGCGACGTATTCAGGACGAAGAACCGCCCCTCCTTCGTCACCCGGTGCAGCTCGCCGAAGACCCGCTCCAAAAACTGCAAGTACTCCTCATAAGACGCATAGGTCGAATAATCCCGCGCGTTGTAATACGGCGGCGACGTGAACGTCAGATGGATGCTGTCATCCGGAATCCGCCCCAGCGCCTCCAGCACGTCCCCATGCACCAGCACATCGCTCAGCCAACTCAAAACATCAGCATGACCCCCCCCCCCCCCCCCCCATATTTGCGGATAACCGAAGCACCTGAAGCCCGCTCCCGCTCGATCTGCACGAACTCCCGCACGATCTCGTTCCGATGGCAGGCCAGCCGATCCAGCATCGCCCCCGCCACCGCCCCGTTCGCCGGATCCCGCAGCGCCGACGCCAGCCCCCGCGCCGCCTGCAAGACCACGCCCGGATCGTCGTGCTCCGCCAGCTCCGCCAGCATCCCGAACGCCTGCGGCAGCTCTCGCGACAGCCGCCCCACGGCCGACGCCGCCTCCCGCCGCACATCCTGCGACTCGTCCCCCGCCGCCAGCTCCCGCAGCGCCGCCAGCAGCCCGCCCGCGCCCGCCCTGGCCGCAGCCACCGCCGCCGCCCGCCTCACCGATGCATGCCCGCTGCCCAGATACGGCGCAATCGCGCACCCCTCCTCCGCCGAACGCAGCCACGCCAGCGAAGCACCTGCATCCGACGGCGACGGCGCATCATCCACGCCCCGTGGATACCCCACCTCAGCGCCCCCGCCAAGGCGTGCTACTCCGCCAGCGCCTCGCCCAGCCATTCGCGCAGAATCTCCAGCACCTCCGCGCGCCGCTGACGCAGCGAGTGCGTCGCGCCCTCCAGCAGCTCCAACCGCTTCGGCTCCCCCGCCTGCGCGTGCACCCACTCCGACAACCGCGCCGGCAGCCGCCAATCCGCCAGCCCGTGCACCAGCAGCAGCGGCCGGCCCGCCAACCGCCGCAAATCCTCCTCCGCAATCCCCGCCGTCTGCGTCGCCAAGGCCGCGACCCCGGCCACCGAAGGCGACCGCGCCCCAGCCCGGATCACGATCGCCCCGCCATACGAATGCCCGATCAGCGCAACCCGCCCGACTCCCCGCTCTTCCAGCCACGCGATCCCCGCCAGCACGTCCTCCGTCCCCTCCTCAATCGGCCCCGGCGACGTCTTGATCCGGAAATCAAGCCGCAGCACTCCGATCCCCAACCCGGGCAGCTCGCCGGCAAGATCCTCGTAGATCCCGTCCGGCCCGCTGAAGCCGCCGTCGAACCCGCCCACGCAGAGCACCGCCCGCGTGGCCCGCGCCGGCCCGTCCCAGAGCCCCTGTCCCGCCATCACCGAACCCATTGGTAGACTCCCCGCGTTCCCGCCTGATAGGAGTTTCGCCCATGGCAGGTCGTCGCGCGCCCAACCCAGATCGTGGCACCGAAGCGCGCCACCTGCACGCCCAAGCGGCCCTCGCCACCGCCTTCGCCCCCAAATCCGTCGCCGTCGCCGGCGTCTCCGCCCGCAGCACCGGCTGGGGCGGCGGCCAATCCTTCCTCCGCGGCATCCGCAACCTCGACCGCGTCCCAAACGTCTACTCCCTCAACCCCCGCGGCGGCCAACTCGACGACGGCACCATCCTCTACAAATCCCTCGCCGACGTCCCCGGCGACGTCGACTACCTGATCTCCGCCGTCCCCGCGCAGCACATCCTCGGCCTGATCGAGGACGCTGCCGAAAAAGGCGTCCCCATCGTCCACCTCTTCACCGCCGGTTTCGGCGAAACCGGCCAGGAAGAACGCGCCGGCCTCGAAGCCCGACTGGTCGACCTGCTCGACCACTCCGGCATCCGCCTGATCGGCCCCAACTGCATGGGCATCCACTCCACCCGCGGCGGCGTCTCCTTCATGGACGACGCTGAAACCGAACCCGGCTCCGTCGGCATGCTCTCCCAATCCGGCATGAACGCCACCGAAGCCGTCGCCAAGGGCAAGCGCCGCAGCGTCCGCTTCTCCAACGTCGTCTCCTTCGGCAACGGCACCGACCTCAACGAAGCCGACTACCTCCAATTCCTCTCCGACGACCCCGATACCGATATCGTCCTCGCCTACATCGAGGGCTTCCGCAACGGCCCCCGCTTCCGCGACATCGCCCGCCGCATGTCCAAGCCCCTCGCCGTGCTCAAGGGCGGCCTCACCGAATCCGGCTCCCGCGCCGCCAGCTCCCACACCGGCTCCCTCGCCGGCTCACGCGAAATCTGGCAGGCCGTCCAGCGCCAGACCGGCCTCATCGCCGTCGACACCGTCGAGCAGCTGCTCGACATCGCCGTCACCCATCAGCGCATGCCCGCAGTCGCCGGCTCCCGCTGCGCCGTGCTCGGCGGCGGCGGCGGCGTCTCCGTCCTCGCCGCCGACATCTTCGACCGCGCCGGCATCCCCATCCCCTGGTTCGCCCCGCAAACCCAGCAGGCCCTCGCCGAATTCACCCCCCTCGCAGGCACCTCCGTCCGCAACCCGCTCGACGCCGGCTTCATGTTCGAAGGCGAAAACCTCGCCGCCGCGCTCTCCGCCGTCGCCGAAGACCCCAACATCGACTGGCTCATGATCCATACCGGCGCCGACGCCAGCTCCCGCAACCAGGGCGACGACTTCGCCCAGCGCTGGGCCGACAAGGTGATCCGCACCGCCGAACAGATCGAGAAGCCGCTCGCCATCGTCGTCCGCCCCGCCCACACCGCCCAGGGCTTCGCCAACGGCCTCGAAATCGAACGCCGCCTCAACGCCGCCGGCATCCCCATCTACAACAGCCTCGAAGCCTGCGCCTTCGCCGTCGCCCAATACCTAGACTGGAAGCGCCACCCCGCACGCGGATGATGGGACCCGCGATGATCCGCTTCAAGCTCTCCCGCGCCTTCTTCGCCCCCAAGGGCCGCCTCGTCCGGCGCGACGGCGACCTCGTCACCATCGCCGTCGACGGCCTCTTCTGCTCCGTCTGCTCCACCCGCGTCCAGCGCGCCCTGGCCGCCCTGCCCGGCGCGAGCGAGGCCTCCTGCTCCCTCGAAACGACGCATGCCTCCGTCCGCATCCGCAACGCCGACGACCGCTCCGTCCAGGCCGTGATCAGCGCCGCCGAAAGCGCCGCCAAGGCCCAAGCCGTCCGCCGCGCCTTCGAATGGCTCACCCGCCCCGTCCACCGCCTGCTCCCCAAAGGCGCCTGACCGTGCCCCGGACCCCCGCCGTCGGCGCCCACGTCTCCTCCGCCGGGCGCATCGACAAGGCCGTCGCCAACGCCGTCGGCATCGGCGCCGAAACCTTCCAGATCTTCGGCGCGTCTCCCCGCCAATGGCGCAGAAAAACGCATCCCGAACAAGACCTCGACGCGTTCCGCGAGCGCCGCGGCGAAGAAAAGCTCGGCCCCGCCTTCATCCATGCCATCTACCTGATCAACCTCGCCGCGCCCGCCGCCGACCAGCGCGCCAAAGGCGTCGACGCCCTCGCCGCCGACCTCGCGCTGGCCGACCGGATCGGCGCAAGCGGCGTCATCGTCCACGTCGGCAGCCACCTCGGCGACGGCTTCGAGACCGCCCTCCCCCGCATCGCCGACTCGATCAAGCGCGCGCTCGACGCGGCCGGCGGTTCCGCCGAGCTCCTGCTCGAAAACGCCGCCGGCGAAAAGGGCAAGGTCGGCTCCAGCTTCCAGGAACTCGCCGCCATGGCCGCCTCCGCCGAAAGCGACCGCGTCAAGATCTGCCTCGACACCTGCCACCTCCACGCCGCCGGCTACCCGATCCACACCGCCGAAGGCCTCCGCGAAACCGCCGCCGAATTCAATCGCGAACTCGGCCGGGAAATGCTCGCCGCCGTCCACGCCAACGACTCCAAAACCCCGCTCGGCTCCGGCCGCGACCGCCACGAAAACATCGGCCGCGGCAGCATCGGCCTGCCCGCCTTCCGCCGCATCATCCGCAACCGCCTCTTCCGCTCCGCCCCCTGGCTGCTCGAAGTCCCCGGCTCCGCCGGCAAAGGCCCCGAAACCCCCGACGTCGACACCCTCCGCGCCCTCCGCGACGACCCCGAGCTCCCGGCCCTCCCCGACGACTGAACCCGCTAGCCCGGCGTCCGCGCCGCCGCCAACTCGACCGCGTACGCCTCCCCCGTGAACGCCAGGAACGCCTTCGCCCAATCGCTCAGCGTCCGCCCCCGCCGGTGAATCACCGCGATCGGCCGCTGAATCGGCTCCGCCCCCTCGATCTGCACCGTCGCCAGCTCCCCCGCCGCCAGCTCCCGCTCCACCGCCACCCGCGGCAGGAACGCCAGCCCCAGCCCCCGCATCACCAAGTGCTTCGCCATCTCCAGGCTGTCCACGTCCAGCGTGTGCCGCGGCGAAATCGTCGTGTTGCGGAACACCGCCTGGCTCATCAAGTGGTACGACGACCCCACGTCGTAGAAAATCACCGACTCCCGCGCCAGCTCCAGCACCGACGCCCGCCGACGCCGCGCCAGCGGGTGCCGCGGCGACGCCATCAGCTCGATCCCGTCCTCGTACAGCCGCGTCGACATGATCTCCGGATGCTCCAGCTCCCGCTCGAACCCGATCTGCACGTCGTCGTTCAGCACCATGTCCTGCACCTCCTCCGACCTCCCCGTCCGAATCGCCACCTCCACCCCCGGATGCTCGCCCGAAAACCGCTGCAGCAGATCCGGCAGCACGTAGGTCCCGATCGTCGGCGCAGTCGCGATCGCCAGCGACCCCGTCCCTCCGTAGCGCAGCGCCGAGATCACCTCCGCCGCCTCCCGCGACGCCTGCAAGGTCCGCTGCGCCGCCGGCAGCAGCGCCCGCCCCGCATCCGTCAGCACCACCCCCCGCCCCCGCCCGTAGCGCTCGAACAGCTTCGCCCCCAGCTGCCGCTCCAGCTGCGCGATCCGGTGCGTCACCGTCGGCTGCGTCAGCTGCAGCGCCGTCGCCCCCCGCGTGAACGACCCGTGCTGCGCGATCGCCACGAACGCTTCCAGCCTCGGAATGTCCAGCAGCTCCGCGGCCATCGCTACAACCGCCGCACGCCGGTCTTCCGCACCGCCACCGGCCCGTGCACCGAGACCTGGCAGGCCAGCCGCACCGGCTCCTCCAGCGCCCTCCGCCCCCGCTGCTCCAGCAGCGCCTCCCGCTCCGTCCGCCCCATCTCCGACAAATGCTCCCCCCCTTCCAGCACCGTCACGAAGCAGCCCGCGCAGCGGCACTGCATGTCGCACTGGTTCGGCCACCACAGCCCCGCCTCCCGCGCCGACTCCATCAGCAGATCCCCATCCGCGACTTGCCACGCGATCCCCGACGGCTCCACCCGCACCTCGTGCCCGCCCCCGCTCCGCATCGCCGCCTCAGCCGCTCCGCTTGATCCCCGCGAAGCCGAGGAAATCGTCCTCCCACGACAGCACCATCTCGATCATCCCCCGCGGCACCGGCGTGATCTGCGCCGTATCGATCCCATCCGTCGAGATCGTCTCCGGCGGCGGCCCCACCCGCACCTCCTCCTCCTGCATCCGCTCCGAAATCGCCTCCACCACCTTCGCCCGGTCATCCGCGTCGATCCCGCCCTCGATCGCGTCCCACTCCATCGAGAGCACCAAATCCACGAACGCGCTCGTCATCAGCATCCCCTCCTCCGTCAACTGCTCCGCGATCCACTCGCCCGCCTCTTCCAGCAGCGCCTCGCTCGGTCGACCCATGATCTAATCCTCTCCCACGATCTCCGGCCGATTGCTGTCCCGCAGCGTCACCTCGCTGTCGACCCCCAGCCCCGTCTGAATCAAAATGATCGCCAGCAGCGCCAGCAGCACGCTCCCCACCGTGATGATCAGCACCCGCTTCAGCCGCATGGCCTCATCTTACCCGTCCCCTCCCTCATCGCCCCGCAGAGCCCCCGCATTGACCTCCCGCGATCCGCGCGGAACAATGCAGCCAGCGCCCCCCTGCCGCGCCCCCCGTAGAATCCGGCCCGCAGTCCAGTCCGCGATCCAGTCCGAAAGACCACGCCATGTCCAAGCCCGTCCTCCGCACCCTCCTCTGCGACCTCCTCGACATCGAGTTCCCCGTCGTCCTCGCCGGCATGGGGCCCACCGTCGGCGGCGGCCAGGCCGGCGTCGCCGGACCCGAACTCGTCGCCGCCGTCTCCAACGCAGGCGGCCTCGGCGTCCTCGGCGCAGCCGGCTTCCCGCCCGACCGCCTCGAACAGGCCATCTCCCGCATCCAGGACCTCACCGACCGCCCCTTCGGCGTCGACATCCTGCTCCCCTCCAACGTCGCCCCGCGACCGCAGGGCGAACGCAAGGAACGCCCCTCCGACCCCCGCGAAATGCTCCCGCCCGAGCACCGCGACGCCATCGGCGGCATCCGCCAATCACTCGAACTCCCAAACGTCCAAGCCCCTCGCGCCGACATCCGCACCCCCCGCTTCACCCCCAAGGACCAAGTCGACGTCATCACCGGCCTCCAAGTCCCCGTCCTCGCCACCGGACTCGGCAACCCCGCCCCCTACGTCGACCAGGTCCACGAAGCCGGCGGCAAGGTCATCTCCCTCGTCGGCAACGTCAAGAACGCCAAGCGCGTCGCCGACGGCGGCGCGGACCTCGTCGTCGCACAGGGCCACGAAGCCGGCGGCCACACCGGACGCATCGGCACCATGGCCCTGCTCCCCCAAGTGCTCGACGCCGCCGCGCCGACGCCCGTCATCGCCGCCGGCGGCATCGGCGACGGACGCGGCCTCGCCGCCGCGCTCGCCATGGGCTGCGTCGGCGTCTGGTGCGGCACCGTCTTCATCCCCACTCAAGAAGCCAACCTCGATGACTTCCGCAAGCGCCGCATCCTCGCCGCACGCGACGAAGACACCCGCGTCACCCGCCTCTACAGCGGCAAAACCATGCGCAACGTCACCAACGAACTGATCGAAGCCTGGGAAGACTCCGGCACCGAAGCCCTCCCCATGGGCCTCCAGGGCCTGCTCATCGCCGACATCGCCGAAGCCGCCAAGCAGGGCGGACGCGAAGACCTGCTCATGAATGCCGCCGGCCAAATCTCCGGCCTGCTCGACGAAATCCGCCCCGCCGCAGACGTCCTCCACGAAATGGTCGCCGAAGCCGCCAACATCTTCACCAGCAGGCTCCCCGCCAACGTCCGCGCAGAGGCCGCCGCCTGAGCCGAACGGACCCTCCCGCATGGCCGACCCACCGGCGGCACTCGACGGCGTCACCGTCCTCGACCTCGGCGATGAATTCGGCCAATACGCCGGCAAGCTCCTCGCCGACCTCGGCGCAGACGTCATCCGCATCGAACCACCCGGCGGCGACCCCGCCCGCTCCCGCCCCCCCTTCGCGGAGGATTCGCCCGATCGCGCCTCCTCGCTGACCTGGTGGTACCACAACGCCGGCAAGCGCTCCGTCACCATCGACCTGGCCCAGCACGACGGACTCTTCCTCTTCCGCCAACTCCTCCCCAACGCCCAAATCGTCCTCGAATCCCTCGACCCCGCCAGCCGCGAAGCGCTCGACCCCCATCGCATCCTCGCCGAGCACCCCTCCCTCGTCTGGGTCGCCGCCACCGCCTTCGGCGCGGACGGCCCCCACGCCGGCTGGGCCGCCACCGACCTCGCCATCCAAGCCATGGCCGGCCCCATGCTCCAAGCCGGCTACACCGACGGCCCGCCCCAGCGCATCGGCGGCGAACAGGCCGCCATCGCCGCCGGCATCGCCGCCGCGCAAGGCGCGCTCATCGCCCTCCTCCACGCCGAAGCAACCGGTGAAGGCCAGTTCGTCGAAATCTCCGCCCAAGAGGTCTACCTCGCCTGCCAGGCCCGCGCCGCCCTCAACTGGGACTTCAACCGCGTCGCACACGAACGCGCAGGCGACGCGCACCCCATCCCCGGCATCGGCACCTACCCCGCTGCCGACGGATACGTCTACTGCTACATCGGCGTCGCCGGCTTCGGCGCTCCCTGGAAGCACCTGCTCGACTGGATGCTCGAAGAAGGCGCGGCCGCCGATCTCGCAACCCCGGAACGCCGCCGCATCCTCGACGACCTCTCCTTCCGCTCCCTCGTCGACCCAGATACCGCCGAAAGCGCCAAGGCCCTGCTCGAACCCGCCCACGCCGCCGTCTCCGCCTTCTTCGCCGCCAAGCCCGCCGCCGACATCTACCACCAGGGCCAAGCCCGCGGCCTCCTCATCGGCATCGTCAACAAACCCTCCGACATCCTCGCCAGCGAGCAGCTAGCCGCCCGCGGCTGGTGGCAAGACATCGAACAGCCCCGCGCCCCCGGCCGGGACGCCCTCCCCGTCCGCTACCCCGGCCCGCCCTACCGCCTCTCCGAAACTCCGGCCCGCATCCATCGCCCCGCCCCGCTCGCGGGCGAACATAACCGGGAAGTACTGACCGAACTCGCCGGCATCCCCGCCGAAGACCTCCTCGCCTACTACGGGGAAGGCGCGATATGACCGCCCCCGCGCAACCCCTCGACGGCATCCGCGTCGCCGACCTCACCTGGTTCGGCGCGGGCCCCATCGCCTCCCGCACCCTCGCCCTCTTCGGCGCAGACGTCATCCACATCGAAAGCGAAGCACGCATCGACGGCTTCCGCACCGGCTTCCCCCGCCGCCCCGGCGCCCGCGGCTACAACGCCAGCAACTACTTCAACAACTGGAACGCCGCCAAGCGCTCCTTCCTCCTCAACATGTCAATCGAAGGCGCGCGCGAAGTCCTCCTCGACATCGTCGCCCAATCCGACATCTTCATCTGCAACATGGCCCCCGGCGTCATCGACCGCTGGCGCATCGGTTACGAAGAACTCCGCCAAGTCCGCCCCGGCATCATCGCCACCTACCAGCCCATGCAGGGCGCGACCGGCCCCCATCGCGACTACCGCGGCTTCGGCGCAGTCCTCAACCCCGTCGCCGGCCTCTCCCACCTCACCGGCGAACCCGACCGACCACCCATCGGCCTCGGCACCAACTTCCCCGACTTCGTCGTCAACCCCGGCCACACCGCCATCGCCATCCTCGCCGCCCTCCGCCACCGCCGCCGCACCGGCAACGGCCAAATGATCGAACTCGCCCAACTCGAATCCCTCGCCGCCACCATCGGCCCCGCGCTGCTCGACGCCGCCGTCAACCAGCGCGACCAATCCCGCATCGGCAACCGCTCCGACTGGCTCTGCCCCCACAACGCCTACCGTTGCCAAGACGCCCCCCGCGGAGACCCGCACCCCGACGCCGGCTACAACGGCCCCACGACCCGCGAACGCTGGCTCGCCATCGCCGTCCGCAACGACCAAGACTGGCAAGCCCTCTGCCGAATCGCCCAAGACCAGCCCTTCGCCCAAGACCCACGCTTCAAAACCCTCCTCGGCCGCCGCCGCGACGAAGACGACCTGGACGCCCAAATCGCCGCCTGGACCGCCGGCCAAGACGCCCGCGAACTCATGCACCGCCTCCAAGCCGAAGGCGTCCCCGCCGCCCTCGTCCAAGACGGCCAAGACATCGTCGAAGACGATCAGCACCTCCGCCAGCGCAACTTCTACCAATACATCGACCACCCCGAAACCGGCCTCAGCCTCCACGACGGCCCCCCCGCCAAACTCCACGGCACTCCCGCCCGCCTCCAAACTTCCGGCCCCCTCTTCGGCCAGCACACCTACGAAATCGCCACCCAACTGCTCAACTACTCCCCCGAAAAAATCGCCTCCCTGACCGCCGAAGGCATCCTCGCCTGACCCGCACCTCCGCGGCCGGCACATACAAACGCGCGAGGGGCGGCGCTCCAGGCGCCGCCCCTCGGGTTCGGGACGCTGATGCAGACCGTCGGGATCAGGACTCGGTGGTCTCGCCCGCGTCGGCGTCCGCGCCGGCGTCGCGGTCGTGGCCGCGCTTGCCGAAACCGAAGCCGCGGCGGAAGTCGTCCATCGTGCCCTCGACCAGCTCGCCCGCGTGCTCGGCGAACTCCGCCCTCATCTCGGCCGCCTCGTCGGCGCTGATCTTGCCCGCCTCGAGCGCCGCGTCGATCCACTCGTTGGTCTGCGAGATCAGCAGGTCGGTCACGACCTGCGGGTCCGCCCCGTTGGCGCGGGCGATGTCGGCCAACGACTGCCCCTCGGAGATGCCGGCCATCAGCCCGGCCGCGTCGGTGCCGACGGCCTCCGCGATCGCGTTCAGCTGGTCCATCCCGCCGCCGGCGGAAGAGCCGCGCCAGTCGCGGTCGTAGTCGCGCCCGCCGCGCGGGTCCCGGTCGGCCCAGTCCCCGTGCCCGCCACGCCTCTCGTGTCCGAAGCCGCCCTGCCGCTCGCCCTTGCCATGCCCGAAGCCGTCGTGCCCGAAGCCGCCGGCCCACTCGCCGAACCCGCCCCGCAGCTCGCGCGCCAAGCCGCGGAAGCCCTCGTTGACGAAGGTGCCGATCATCGGCAGCAGCTCCTCGCGCAGCTCGTCGGCCTCTGCCTGCTCGATCTCGCCCCCGGCCAGCGCCTCGTCGATCATCGACTCGGCCTCGCTGGTCAGCAGGTCGATCACCGCCTGCGGCTCGACCCCGTTGGCGGTCGCGATCTCGCCCAGGCTCTTGCCGGCCTTGAGTTCGGTCTCGAGCTGCTCTTCGTCGATGCCGAGCAGCTCGGTCAGCTGCCCGGCCACGGCCTCGACCCGCTCTTTCAGCTCGCCCAGCAGCATCCGCTCGCCGTCGCGGTCGCCGCGGCCGAAGCCCTCGTTGACCATCTCGGCCGCCATCTCGCCGACGTTCGCCCGGGCTTCGTCCAGCTCGGCCCGGATCATCGCGGCCCGCTCGGCCGTGATCTTGCCCTCGGCTTCGGCCTCGTCCAGCCTGGCCGCCGCCTCGTCCAGCCGCTCGCTGATCCGCTCGCTCAGGTGGTCGATCACCGCCTGCGCCGTCGAGCCGTTGGCGACGGCGATCTCGGCCAGCGTCTGCCCGCTCTCGAGCCCGGCCTTGAGCGCCTCCGCGTCGATCCCGATCACCTCGGCCACCCCGAGGAAGTCGCCCCGCTCCCCGCGCTCCCCGCCGTGCATCGGCCCGCGCAGCCGCTCGCCCCGCTCGCCCCTGTTCTGGCGGAAGAGGTCGCCGCGCTCGGAGTCGACCGGGGCGGCCGTCGTCTCGACCGCCCGCGTCACCGGCGCGGTCGCGGTGACCGTTGCCTCGTCCGCCGCGTTGGTTCCGCCGATGGCGAGCACGGAGACCGCGCCCACCGCCACGGCGGCGCTCATCGGCACCGCCAGCTTCACCGCCATCGGGAGTCGTTTGATGCGTTCCAACATCGTTCGCGTCCTTCGCGCTAGCGGCGGCGGCAATCGATCCGCCGCCTGCACTGGGGAACGTATGGGGCCAGCGTAATCGCCCCGTAAACACGGGGTGAGTTCCCCGCAATGAGTTGGTCAAGCATCGGCAGATCGCCTATCCGCCCAGCCAGCTCTTGCGCGCCCGGGCCGCGATCTCGTCCCCGATCGCCAGGCTCGCCGTCGCCCCCGGGCTGGGCGCGTTGAGCACGTGGATGACCCGCTCGCTCTCCGCGATCTCGAAATCGTCGACCAGCGAGCCGTCCCTCCGCAGCGCCTGCGCCCGGACGCCGGCCCCGCCGCGCCGCAGCTGCTCGCCCCGCAATGCCGGCATCAGCCGCTGCAGCGCCTTGGTGAAGGCCGGCTTGCTCGCGCTGCGCCAGACCTCGCCCATCCCCGTCGCCCCGTGCTTCATCGCCAGCCGCAGGAAGCCGGGCCAGGTCAGCGACTCGAACGCGTCCCGGGGCGAGACGTCGCGCCAGCGGTAGCCCTCCCGCCGCAGCGCCAGCACCGCGTTGGGCCCCGCTTCGACCGAGCCGTCGAGCCGCCGCGTGAAGTGCACCCCGAGGAAGGGGAAGGCCGGATCCGGCACGGGGTAGATCAGGTTGCGCACCATCTCCCGCGCCCCCTCCGCCAGCTCGTAGTACTCCCCGCGGAAGGGCACGATCCGGATGTCCTGCACCGCATCGCCGGCCCCGCCGCGCCGCGCGATCCGGTCCGCCTGCAGACCGGCGCAGTTCACCACCCATTTCGCCGATGCCGGCCCGTTGCTCGTCGACAGCTCCACCCCGTCGTGCCCGACCCGGATCCCGTCCACCTTGGCCCTGCGCCGCAGCTCGCCGCCCAGTTCCTCGATGATCGAGAGATAGGCGCGGCAGACGGCCGGATAATCGGCGATCCCCGTCGAGGGCACGTACAGCGCGCGGATGCCCGCGGAATGCGGCTCCAGCTCGCGCAGCTCATCCGGGCCGATCTCGCGGATGCCGGGCACCCCGTTGGCGTCGCCCCGCCGCTTCAGCTCCGCCATCCGTTCCAGCTCCGACTCTCGCGTCGCGACGACCACCTTCCCGCAGCGCTCCGCCCCGATCCCGAATTCCTCGCAGAACGCGTACATCCGCTCCGCCCCGGCCACCGCCATCCGCGCCTTCGCAGAGCCCGGCCGGTAGTAGAGCCCCGAATGGATCACGCCGGAGTTGGAACCGCTCTGGTGCTTGGCGATCTCCGCTTCCTGTTCCAGCACCAACACGCTCAGCCCCGCCTCCGCCAGCGACTTCGCCGTCGCGAGGCCCAAGATGCCCGCCCCGATCACCGCGACGTCGCGCCGCTGCTCAGCCACGCGGCGACTCCGGCAGCGAAACCGCCAGCGCCCCGCCGTCCGCGTGATCGATCACCTTGGCGACCGGCGCGGCCTCCACCCCCGCATCCGCCAGCGCCCGCCCCAGATGCGGCGCATCAATCGGCCCCGCCGCGATCAGCAGGCCCCCGCTGGTCTGCGGGTCGTAGAGCAGCGCGTCTTCCAGCGCAGCAAGCCCGCGCGCCCGCGACATCCGCGCCTTCGCCCCGTAGTAGTCGCGGTTGCGGTTCTGCCCGCCCGAACCGAAGCCCGCCGCCGCCGCTTCCCGCAGCCCGGCCATCGCCGGCGCAGCCGCCAGATCGATCTCGATCTCGACCCCGCCCTGCTCCGCCATGTCCCAAAGATGCCCGGCCAGCCCGTAGCCCGTCACGTCCGCCATCGCGTGCACCCGGAAGCCCGCCGCCGTCTCCGCCGCCGGCCGCTGCAGCTGCATCATCTGCTCCAGCGCCGCCCGCATGTCGGCCGCCGCCACCGCCCCCTGCCCGTTCGCCCCGATCAGCACCCCGGTCCCCAGCGCCTTGGTCAGCAGGATCACGTCGCCCGGCTGCGCCCCGCCCGCCCGCAAGATCCGCTGCGGATGCACCTCCCCCGTCACCGCCAGCCCGTACTTCGGCTCCTCGTCGATGATCGTGTGCCCCCCCGCGATGGCCGCATCCGCCTCCCGTACCTTGTCCGCGCCCCCGCGCAGGATCTCCGCGATCAGCTCCGCCGGCAAATCCTCCGGAAAGGCCGCGATGTTCAGCGCGAACAGCGGTTTGCCGCCCATCGCGTAGACATCCGAGAGCGCGTTCGCCGCCGCGATCGCTCCGAAACTCCAGGCGTCGTCGACCACGGGCGCGAAGAAATCCAGCGTCTGCACGATCGCCCGTTCGTCGTCGAGCAGGTAGACCGCCGCATCGTCGGGCGCGTCAAGGCCGACCGCGAGCTGCGGAAAATCGGCGGGCGGAAAGCGGTCGGAGAGCGGGCGCAGGACCTGCGCCAAAGCTTCGGGGCCGTACTTCGAGCCTCAACCCCCGCAGCGCGCCAAGTCCGTCAGCCGGATCTCCGCCCCGATGTCCCGTTCGCTCATTCGCCCCTCCCTGCGCGATCCTACCCGCGATGCTACGCTCGAACATGAGTGCCAGTGAATCCCCCGCGCAAATGCCCGCGGGAATCCCCGCCAAGGAGGTCGAGATGCCCAGCCCCGCATCCCCGCCCGACGTTTCCGAAGCCACCGTCGAAACTCCGCTCGGAGACGTCTGGCTGCGCGTCGAAGCCGGCGCGCTCCGCGAGATGATCTTCATCGACCAGCACCGCCACCAACCGCAAGCCGATCTCGACGCCGCCGCCAAGCTGAACCCCGCTTCCACGATCACCAGCGCCAACGGCAACACCGCCCCCGCTTCCACGATCACCAGCGCCAACGGCAATGCCTCCTCCGCCGCGCATGAACCCGCCGCCATCCCCGCTTCGCTGGAGGAGATCGCCCTCGCCGTAGAGCGCTACTTCGCCGGCGATGTCGACGCCCTCGACGAGATTCCAATCCAAACCGACGGAACGCGATTCCAACGCGCCGTCTGGGACGCGATCCGCGAAATCCCGGCAGGCCGCACCATGTCCTACCTGGAAATCGCCCGCGCCATCGGCCGCCCCGCCGCCGCCCGCGCCGTCGGCCAAGCCACCGGCCGCAACCCCGTCAGCATCGTCGTCCCCTGCCACCGCGTAATCAGCAGCGACGGCTCCCTGGGCGGCTACGGCGGCGGCCTCCACCGCAAGCAATGGTTCCTGGACCACGAACGCCGCCACGCCAGCGCCGGCGCTCCCCGCTGCCAGCCGGGCAAGCGCTGAGGTGGCCGGGGCCGATTGGTGGAGGGCGCTCGCGGACGACGCGCTGGAGTTCCTCTACTTGGAGAGGGGCGGCAGCGGTTGCGGGAGACGCTTGATGCGCGCGATGGGCAAGATCGCACGGCGCTCTATTTGACCAGCTGGACCGTGATGATCGTGGGCGCGGCCGGGATCTTCGGAGACCTGCGGATTACGGACCGCGACGCGGTCAGCGGGCTCTCGGTCGCCGCCGCGATCAGCGCGATCGCGGCCGGGTTGGTCGCCGCCTGGCTGTTCCAGCCGCGGACTTGGTTCGATGGCGCGGATATGGAATGGCTGTCGAGCTACCAAGGAGCCGGTCGGCGCGAGCTGATGGGCGAGGCGCTGGATGCGATCGTGGGCGGATTCGGGTCGAACGTGAGGATGCTCAGGTTCCGCAACCGTTTGATGAGCTGGCTCTACGCGGCGACGGCGCTCACCTCGGTGCTGATCGTCGCAATCCAGATCGTGTCCGCGACGGCCGCTACGGACCTTTCTTGATCCAGAGTCCGGCGTTGCCCGGCGGGCGCTGCGGCTTGACCGGTTCGACCCGGTATTCGGACGGCTGCTCCGCGACTTCGCTGACCTGGTTCTTGCCGTTGTTCGTGGTCTCGTACATCGCGCACCTCGTTCGCAAACAGTGTAACCGATTCCCGTCGGGATTGCTACCAGATCGCCTCGTCTGCGGTTCCGCTTTCCCGGCCAGTCTACAAGCTGCCAAGCATGCCGACCGCGGGCGACGCGCGGCATGCGCAGCCGCGACGCCTGCTAAGATGCCGCTATGCCGGCTTCAGCTGAACTCCGTGAACGATTCGTTGCTGCGGGCTGCGAGGAGGGGCTGGCGGACACGCTTGCGGACGCGTTCGGGGCGGTGCTTGACGAGGCGGTGGCCGAGGCTGTGGCCAAGGCGGCTGAGCGGAACGGGCATTCGGCGGCGCTGATTGAGGAGCGGCTCGACGAACACGCCGCCGAGAACGAGCGGCAGTTCCGCTCCACGCTCGGCGAAGTCACCGCCCAGATCGCCGAAAACCGCAAGGAGATCTCGGAATCGCACAAGGAACTCGCCGCATTCCGGCTCGAAACCGAGCGCCGCTTCAGCGACGTCAGGGACGAAATCGCTGAAGCCAGGGGCGAAATCAACGCGCTCCGCGCGGAGAACGAGCGCCGCTTCAGCGACGTCAGGGACGAAATCAGCGAGCTCCGGGCGGAGAACGAGCGCAACTTCAGCGATCTCCGCACGGAGAACGAACAGCGCTTCAGCGATCTCCGCGCGGAGAACGAGCGCCGCTTCAGCGATCTCCGCACGGAAAATGAGCGGCGGCTCGGGGAGATTGAGAAGTCCATCTCCAAAGTCCGCGAGGAGATCAGCGAGCTCCGGGCGGAGAACGAGCGGCGGTTCGGGGAATTGCGGGGGGAGATCAGCGACCTGCGGGCGGAGAACGAGCGGCGGCTTGCGGATCAGCGTGCGGAGAACGATAAGCACTTCACGGAGCTCAAGGACGCGCTCGCGGATCTCCGGGTGGAGAACGAGCGGCGGTTCGGGGATCTTGAGAAGTCCATCTCCAAGGTCCGCGAGGAGAATGAGCGGCGGTTCGCTGAGCTCAAGACCGAGATTGCGGAGCTCCAGGCCAACAGCGAGCGCAACTCGGCGAAACTCGCTGACCGCATCCTGTATGCCAGCGTCGGCCTTGCGGCGCTGCTGCTTGGCGGTGTCGGCGCGCTTATCGGTGCCGTTGCCGCTTTCCGCTAAGGTGGGGCTGTGCCTGCTTCAGATGAACCTCGCGGGCGATTCGGCGCTGAAGGCTGTGAGGAAGACCTCGGCGCGGGGTTCGCCAGGCTGACGACGCAGATAGAGGCATTCCGGGCGCAGATGGCTCGTCAGCTATGGATCTTGGGGCTGGGCTTGGCGGCGTTGATCATCGGGGGGACGGCGGTGACCATTGCGGCTGTGGCTGTCTTCTTTGGGGGGGCTTAGGGGCTCTTGGCCGGTTGACGGAACGGGGGGCTTTGCGGGCGGGTTTTCCTGTACGCTGTTGGGTGCGCGAATTCGGAGAGGGCGGAATTGCGCGCGGGTGCTGGGGGAGGCCATGTCACTTGTTCGGGGCTGCTTCTTGGCGACAGTGGCGGCGGTTCTGAACGGCTCGGCGTTCCTTCGCGCTTCGGGAAGTCGGATGGAGGATATGGGGGGGGGGGGGGGGAAGCCGTGAGCCGCGTGCTCTTGCGGGGGCGGCGCTTCGGGCTGCTGGCGTTGGTCGCGGCCGTGCTCGCCGGCGGCTGGTTCGCGCTTGCGCCGGCGCCGGCCTCGGCCGACGGGCCCAGCGGAAGCCACGGCTGGGCCAGCATTTATGTCAGGGTCGGCACCACGGTCTGGTGCAGCGGCGGCGCTATCCAGGCCACCGTCCCCGTCGCCGGCGAATGGAAGAAGGGCGCCAACGCCAACAGCTTCGACATCTATCCATCCAAGAAAAACTGCACCAGCTCCCCGACATGGCACACCGACAATGTGATCAGCGCCGCCTGGGAGTCAAAGAATTGGAGACTCCAGCTGAACAGCGCAGCGGGCAGGAGCGCGACGAAACTGGGGACCGCGAACTTCGGAACGCTGCCGGCCTGCTTCCCCCAGCGCAATACCGGGAGCACGGCGGCGAATCCCCGTACCGGAGCCGAAGGCTCAAGCAGGCAGGGGACGGACGGACGGTATTGCAGGAGCGGAAACAATGTGGTGCCGGCGACGATCACGTTCACCGTTCCCAACTCGCACACCGGCGATGTCTATCTCGAAGCCGAGATGCAGTTCGAACAGAGCAGCATTCTTCAGCACACCCACTTCAACCTCAGGTTCACCGCGCCCGCGACGGCGGTCTCGGCCTTCCCCTTGGTGGTGCCGCAGGAATCGGGCGGCGCGCTGCCGGCCAGCGGCAGCGTCATCGACGTGCAGCCGCGGCCGGCCGGCGGCACGAGCCAGCGCGCCCGCCTCTTCCTGCGCGCCGCCGCCCATTCCGACACCTACACCTCGAGCGACGCCAACGCCGCACGCTCGGCCATCGACAGCGCCACGATCAAGCTGACCAGCGACTCCGCCGGCGCCAACGCGATCTCCGGCGCGACGATCTCCCAGTCCGACGGGACCAGCGCGCTCTCCGCCTGCACCGAGACCACGGCCGGCGACACCTGCACCATCGCCAGCGCCAACTTCCCGCAGGCGAGCGGGATGAATCCGCTGACCACCCACCAGGACATCTACTTCCAGGTCCCGGCCAGCCACAGCGGGGACTTCTACGTCCATGTGACCGCGGCCAAGTCCGGGCTTACGGCGCGCAGCGCCGCCCTGCGGTACCGCCCGCTGATCGACGCCCATCCGCTGGTCGTCCCGGCCGGCACGGCCAGCGGCACCGACGTCTCCGCGGGCACGCACAGGTACCGCTCGGGCGGCGGATGGCAGCAGGCTTTCATGTACCTGCGCGCCGACGCGCATTCGGGCACCTTCACCAGCAGCGACGCCAACGTTGCCCGTGCCGTCTTCTCGATCACCACGGTCAAGATCACCAGCGACGCGGCCGGCGCGAGCGAGATCACCGACGCCAGGATCGCCTCCGGGCCTTCGTTCACCAGCTTCGCCCCCAACGGCTGCTCCTCGACGAGCCCTAGCTCCCGCTGCGAGGTGGGCCGAGATTCTTGGCCCGAAGCGGGCGGCTTGACCACCGCGTTCGGCTTCTGGTTTTCCGTCCCAGCCAGCCATACCGGCCCCGCCTACGTCTTCGTCAATTCCAGCGCTGCAGATAAACTCCCGCGCACCTTCGCGCTGCGCTACGACATACCGCCCGTCGACGCCCATCCCCTCGTCATGCCGGCCGGCACGGCGAGCGGCACCGACCTCTCCGCCGTCTCGCTCGGCTGGAGGGGGGGCGGGGCTTCGCAGCAGGCCACCGTGAACCTGCGCGCCGCCGCCCATTCGGGCACCTTCACCAGCGGCGCGGCCAACGTCGCGCCGGCCGCGATCGACAGCGCCACGATCAAGATCACCAGCGACGCCGACGGGACCAGCCTGATCAGCGGCGCCAAGATCTCCTCCGACGCGGCCGGCAACACGGCCGTCACGGGCTGCACGGGGACGCCCAACACCTGCACCATCACCAGCGCCAACTGGCCCGCCACGGGCGGCACGACGGACGCGCTGAGCTTCTATTTCTCCATTCCCGCAGCCCATACCGGCCGCGCCTACGTCGTCGTCACCGCAACCAAGTCCGGCGCCTTCCCGCGCACATTCTCGCTGGACTACGGTTTGGTCCTCGTCGACGCGCATCCCCTCGTGATGCCGGCCGGCACCTCGAGCGGGACGGACGTTTCGGCGGGGACGCGCGACTTGGCGACGGGCGGGGCCTCGCAGGAGGTCACCGCCAATCTGCGGGCGGCGGCGCATTCGGGGACGTTCACGAGCGGCGATGCGAACGCGGCGGCGTCGGCGATCAGCGGCGCGACGATCACGATCGCCTCCGATGAGGCGGGGGCCAGCCCGATCAGCGGCGCGAAGATCTCCAGCGACGCGGCCGGCAGCACGGCAGTCACGGGCTGCACGGGGACGCCCAACACCTGCACGATCACCAGCGCCAACTGGCCCGCGACGGGCGGCACGACGGACGCGCTGAGCTTCCATTTCTCGGTGCCTTCGGACCACGTCGGCGACGCCTACGTGGTGCTCACGGCCGCGCAGTCCGGCAGGGTCTCCCAGAGCTTCGCGCTGCAGTACGGGAACACGTCGGTCGGCGTCGCGCCGCTGGCGGCGCCGGTGGAGCGGACGGGGGTGCCGGCGGGGACATGGACGAACGTGGATGTGACGGCGCGGGCGCAGACTTGGCTGCACTCGTACAGCGGGGATTCGGGGCGCGAGCGGGTGGCGGTCTACCTGCGGGACGCGGCGCATGGGAACCGCTACCTGGCGGCCGGGACGAACGTCGCGCCGTCCGCCTTCGACAGCGTGCGCATCCGCCTGGCGTCGGACGCGGCCGGGACGACGCCGTTGACGGGGCCTGCCGTGCAGCTGCAGGCGGAGGATCGCAGCGGCGACTGGAACACCGACGGCCCGTTCCCGCTGAGCGCGGTCTCGGCCTGCACGGAGGCGGTGGCGGGCCCGACCTGCACGGTGACCAGCGCCAACTGGCCCGTTTCGGGCGGAGTGACGCAGCCGCTGCAGCTGGTCTTCACGGTGCCGGACTACTGGGTCAACCGGGCCAGCTTCCACACGGGCGACATCTACTTGGTCGTGACCGTCTCCGAGGCGGGCAAGACGGACCGCACGTTTTCGCTGAAGTACGGCGACCCCTACATCTCGGCCTATCCGCTGGCGGTGCCGCAGGACGCGGCGGGCAACCTGATCGGGGCCAATTTGTCGACGGCCGCGCGGGACTTCGCGGCCGGCGGCGCGAGCCAGCGTGCGCGGCTGTTCGTGCGCGACGAGCCGCACGGGGAGTCCTTCACCGCGGGCGCGGCGAACGCGGAGCGGGACGAGTTCAGCTGGATCACGATCCAAGTCGAGTACGGGACGATCACCGGCGGCGGCACGCTCTACACGCCGCTGACCGGGGCCAAGCTGACCAAGGCGGACGGGACGACGGCGCTGGACAACTGCGGCGAGGGGACGACGGCGGGGAACAAGTGCACGATCGGGGCCTCGGACTGGCCGCAGGCGAGCGGGACGGATCCGCCGACGCTGCCGCTGGACGTCTGGTTCTCGGTGCCGGACACGCGGTCGGAGCCGGTTTACCTGGGCGTGCACGCAGTCTTGACGGGCAAGACCGCGCACGAGTTCCATCTCAAGTACGAGCCCTTCCTGCAGGTCTGGCCGCTGGCGGTGCCGGCGCCCGGCGGCACGCGGGAGACGGGCGACGTGAAGAGCGCGAGCCGCGACTTCGCGGCGTCCGACGGAGCCAACCAAGTCGAGCTCTACCTGCGCAGCGCGGGCCATTCGAACACCTACACGGCGGCCGAGACCAACGTCGGGCGCGCCGACTTCGACCGGGTCAAGCTGTGGGTGGCGACGGCGGAGGACGGCGCGACCCGGGTCAGCGGCGCGAAGATCACGGGTTCCGACGGGAGCTCCGCGCTGACCGCTTGCACCGAGACGACGGCCGGCGAGCTCTGCACGATCACCAGCGCCAACTGGCCACAGGCGACGAGCGGGACGCCGCTACGGACGCTCGTCCAGAACGTCTACTTCACGGTGCCCGACGACCATGACGACCCGGTCTGGCTGGTGGTCTCGGTCGAGAAGGACGACAGGGACGCCGACCGCGTCTTCTCGGTCGAGTACGACCCGCCCTACGCGGGCTACCCGCTGGTCGCGCCGAGCGGCAGCACGGATGGCGTCGACCTCGGCAGCGGCGCGGGCAACTTCGCCGCCGGCGGCTCGACCCAGCAGGTGTCCATCTATCTGCGCGCGGGCTGGCACGGGGACGTCTACCGCTCCTCCGCCGACGCCAACATCGGGCGCTCGGACTTCACCAGCGCCAAGATCACGATCGCCTCGGACGAGGACGGCAGCACGGCGATCACGGGCGCGAAGATCTCCAGCGACGCGGCCGGCAGCACCGCCGTCACGGGCTGCACCGGCACGCCCAACACCTGCACGATCACCAGCGCCAACTGGCCGCAGGCGAGCAGCGGCACGCCGCTGCTGACGGTCGCGCGGGACATCTACTTCTCCGTCCCGAACACGGTCTCGAGCACGGTCTTCGTGGTGGTCGAGCTGACCGCCTCCGGCAAGTCCGCCCGCACCTTCGCGCTGCGCTACGACCCCGGCCTGCCGGTCTTCCCGCTGATCGTGCCGGCCGGCACTTCGAGCGGGGACAACCTGGGCACGGCCACGCGCAAGTTCGCGCTGGCCGGCGCGGCCCAGCAGGGCTCCGTCCGCCTGCGCAGCGCCTGGCACTCGAACATCTACGACACCTCCGACGCGGACACCGCCAAGAGCGAGTTCGACTCCGCCGTCATCCGCATCGCCACCGACAACCAGGGCGCGAACCCCGCGACCGGCGCGGTGCTCTCCTCGAACAGCGCCGGCACTGCGGCGATCTCGGCCTGCACGGAGTCCTCGCCCGGCCACACCTGCACGATCACGCGGGCCAACTGGCCCGGCGCGGCCACCGCCGGCGCGCTCGACTTCTGGTTCTCCGTGCCCGAGAACCTGCCCTCCGACACCTACGTCGTCGTCACCGTCCGCAAGGCCGGCGAACCCGACCGCGTGCAGGCGCTCTCCTACCTGACCCCGCTCACCCCCGCCTTCCCGCTCGCGATCCCGCAGAACTCCTCCGGCACGCTGGAGACGGGCAACGTCAAGACGCGCAGCGACCGGCTCTGGGCCCGCGAAGCCGGCCAGCAGCGCGCGAGGATCTTCCTGCGCGGCGCCGTCCACGCCGACGCATACGACTCGTCGCATGCCAACGCGCCGCGCGCCCGCTTCAGCCAGGCCGAGATCAGGATCGCCACGACCAGCGCCGGCACCACGGAGGTGACCGGCGCGAAGCTCACCTCCGACGGCGGCAGCACGGCGCTCAGCGGCTGCGCCGAAGGCACGACCGCCGGCGCCACCTGCACGATCCCCGCCGCCAGCTGGGCCATCGATAGCAACGACCTGACCCAGCATCTCGACATCTACTGGTCGGTGCCCGACGGCACCACGACGGACGCCTACTTGGTCGTGAGCATCTCGGCGACCAACAAGGACACCCGCGTCTTCCATCTCAAGTACGGCAAGAACCTGCCGGTCTTCCCGCTGCTGGTGCACCACAGCGCGAACAGCGGGGACGACGTGACCTCGGACTCGCTCACCTACGCGACCGGCACCAGCGGGCACCGGGTGCGGGTCTTCCTGCGCGCGGCCGCGCACTCGAACACCTACAACGCCACCGGCGACGCGAACGCGGCGCGGAACCTGTTCGACTCGGTCCAGATCCGGATCGCGACCGACGCGACCGGCGGGACCGAGGTGCCCGGCGCCCGGATCTCCCACGACACGCTCGGGGTCGAGCGGAAGACGAACTGCACGGAGTCGGCGATCGGCCCGACCTGCACGGTCACCCGCGCCAACTGGCCGGCCGGCAGCGGCGGCACGGCCGGCGAGCTCCAGTTCAACTTCAAGGTCCCGATCGAGTTCGGCGAGGACGCGCACGTGGTCGCGATCGTGCGCCGCGCGGGCCAGGACGACCGCGTCTTCTCGCTGGAATACGGCGACCCCTACATCAAGCTGCACCCGCTGGCCGTGCCGATCGTCGGCGGCAACCCGGAGAGCGGCGACCTCAGCACGGCCCAGCGTTCCTTCGAGCCCGACGCCGGCCGCCAGCAGGTGCGCATCTACCTCCGCGACTCTTGGCACGGCAACGAGTACGACGCCTCCGACACCAACGTCGCCGACTCCGCCTTCAACCTGATCACGATCCGGATCGCGACCGACGCCAGCGGCGTCGCCGACGTGACCGGGGCCGCGATCTACGGGGCCGCCAGCGGCAACACGGCGCTGTCGACTGGCTGCACCGCGGGCGCGGCCAACTGCTCGATCAACGGGGCCAACTGGCCCGATGCCGCCGACGGCACCAACGCCCCCTTGGACCTCTGGTTCTCGGTGCCCGACAACACCGCCAACCCGGTCTACGTGACGATCACCCCGGCCCACGCCAGCCTCCAGCAGCGCGTCTACGCGCTGCGCTACAAGCCCGGCCTGCCCGTCTTCCCGATCGCCGTCCCGCGCACGACCTCCGACGGCTACGAGACGGGCAATTTGGGCGAGCGCACCGGCGCCTTCGCCGGCAACAACGCCCGCCAGAAGGCGACGGTGTTCCTGCGCGACGAGAGTCCCGGCAACATGTACGACGCGACCGACACGAACGTGGACCAGTCGGACTCGTCGCTGTTCGACAGCGTGACCTTGACGATCGCGACGGCTGCCGATGGCGGGACGGCGATCTCGGGTGCGCGGTTCTACGGCGGGTCTGGCGGCAGCACCGGGCTGCGGGGGTGCACGGGGAACGTCTGCACGATCACGCGGGCGAACTGGCCCTCGTCGGGCGGGCTGGACCTGTGGTTCTCGGTGCCCGATTCGCGGACGCAGGACGCGTTCCTGCACGTGGCGGTGAACAAGTCCGGGGAGCCCTCGCGGGAGGCGGCGACGCGCTACGAATCGTCCTACGTGCGGGCCTACCAGCTGGTCGTGCCGAAGACGGGGGCTTCGACCTACACGAGCCTGGCGCAGACGCGGCGCTGGCAGCCGGAGGGCGGCGACCAGCGGGTCGGCGTCTTCCTGCGCGAGCAGCCGCGGACGTCCTACGACGCGGCCCATGCGAACGCGCCGGCGGCGAACGTGGACAGCGCCGTGATCAAGATCACCAGCGACGCCGGCGGCGCCTCGCCGCTGAGCGGGGCGGAGATCACGTCCGACGGCAGCGCCGTGCTGAGCGCCTGCACCGAGACGGCGGCGGGCCACACCTGCACGATCCCGGTGGCGGACTGGCCGCAGTCGGGCAGCCCGGCTTTGGCGACGGAGCTGGACTTCCAGTTCTCGGCGCCGGACTCGCACCGCGGCGACGTCTACGTGCACGTGACCCTGATCAAAGCCGGCAAGACCAACCGCACCGGTTCGCTGCGCTGGCAGGCGCCGCTCACGGTCTCGGCCTTCCCGCGCCCGCGCGCGCTGAACGCGGCCGGCACCGTGATGCCATCGGCGGGCGAGTTCGACGCCAAGGCGGGCACGGACCGGGCGCGGGTCGAGCTGCGTTCGAGCGCGGGCGGCTCCGGCGGCGCCTCGACCTCGGCCTTCGACCGGGTGATCATCACGGTCGCCTCGGACGCCGACGGCGGCAGCCCGATCTCCGGCGCCAAGCTCTCCAGCGACGCCGCCGGCAGCACGGTGATCACGGAGTGCACGGAGTCGTCGGTGGGCAACACCTGCACGGTGCCGGTGGCGGACTGGCCGAAAACGGGCGCGGTGGCCGACAACCTCGGCTTGTACTTCAGCGTGCCGCTGACGCACGGCGCGGCGGCCTACCTCGTGGCGCGGGCCGAGAACGCGGGCGAGCGCGACCGCGTCGTCGCGCTCAAGTACGACGCCCCGATTGGCTCGCTGAGCTCGGACGCCAGCCCGGTGCTGGACCCGCGGCTCTCCGGCGGGGAGCGCGAGCAGGACGACGACGGCGACGGCGCATGGCTGGACAACCTGCGCTGGTACGACACGACGGCGGGCAGCCGCCAGCGGCTGGCCGTGCGCATCTACAAGGACAGGCGCACGGCTTGGAGCGGCACGGACGAGCTGGCCTCGTTCGCCTCGCTGGCCTCGAGCAACGCGATCATCCTCAGCGCCAGCTACCCGACCGGCCCCTTGACCAGCACCGGCCTGGGCACGGCCCACATCGAGTTCACCAAGCCGGACGGGACCGCGCTCGGCTGTGCGGGGACGTACACCGGCGGCGACTGCACCTTGAGCCGGGCGACGCTGAAGACGCTGATGGGGGTGACCGGGGCGGCCGACGCGCGGCGCAGCTTCGAGTTGGAGTTCGCGTTCTCGATCAAGACGGCCTTCACCAACAGCGCCGACGTGACGGTCCGGGCCGAGGTCAACCGCCACGTCGGCAGCATCGGGTGGTCGACGATCGTCTACGCGCGGGGGATCACGGCGGCGGCGGCGAACGCGCAGCCGTTCGCGATGCAGCTGCAGGCGGACGGCTCGCCGGAGCAGGGCAACGTGCTGACGCGGGACCCGCAGCGCCGCTACGCGCCGGGCGGCCAGGACACCCCGGTCAACCTGCGCATCTACGCCAGTTCGAGCGCGCTGGACACCTACAGCAGCTCGGTGAACCTGGTGCCCTACGCGAGCGTCGAAGAGGTCAAGCTCGAGATCAAGGACCGGCCCTCGCCGAACGCGGCGATCAGCGGGGCCGCGATCACGGTGCAGAAGAACGACGGGACAAGCGCCTGCACGGAGGCGGCGGCGGGCAACGTCTGCACGATCACGGGCGCGAACTTCCTGGCGTCCGGCCCGCCGCGTGCGGCCGGCTACTACCGCGCGCTGCCTTTGGACTTCACGTTCACGGTGCCGGCCGGCTACGTCAACGCGGACTTCGGCAACGCGGACCTGGTGATCTCGGTGCGGCGCGGCGGCAGCGGCACGCCGGCCGCGCGCACGCAGACGTTCACGCTGCCGTTCGACGGCGGCACCCGGGCGCAGCCGTTCGCGATGGCCTCGAACGCGGCCTACAGCGCCGCGGCGGGCAACCAGCAGTGGGCCGCGGGCGGGCGCCGCACGCCGGTCTGGCTGCACATCTACAACACGGAGAAGGACTCGTTCGAGGCGGTCGCGACGAACAACACGGCGCAGTACTGGGAGTTCGACCAGACCGCGGGCGCCGAGGTGATCACGATCGAGCTGCTGGACGGCCAGAACGGCGAGCAGGCCCCGCGCCGCGCGCGGATCACGGCGCCGGACTCGGACGAGAAGTTCGCGCCCTGCGCGGAGTCGCGGCCCGGCCCGGTCTGCACGATCAGCTTGGCGGCGCTGAAGGCCTACGACTCCGGCGCGACCACGGACGACGACTACGTCGATCCGCTGCGCTTCGCGGTCTCGGTGCCGCAGGGCTCGACCGCCTCGATCCGGATCCGCGCCGGCGTGCAGCGCTCCGACGACGTGCCCGGCTCGAACCCGGCCGTGAAGGAGCGCAAGGTGCGGGAGTTCGCGCTCTACGCGCCCTGGCCCTACCCGCAGCTGGTTCCGCTGGGCGACGACGGCGAGCCGCCGGCCGGCTCGATCGGCCTGGTGCCCTGGGAGTACGAACCGCGCGGCCAGCGCACGCCGCTGCTGCTGGGGCTCTACAACGAGCGCCGGGCCGGGGCCTACGCCGCTCCCTCCGCCGCCAACCAGCCGGCCCTGTCGGACTTCGAGACGATCACGCTGACGGTGCTGGACCGCGGCGGCGCGCCCTTGGCGGACGCGCGGATCACGGCCCGCAGCGGGGCGCCGCTCTCGGCCTGCCGCCCGGCCGGCAATGTCTGCGAGATCAGCCGTGCCGAGTGGCGGGCGCTGCAGCCGGGCGGCGGCTCGCTGGTCCGGGCGCCGCTCGAGTTCGCGGTGATCGTGCCGGCCGCCTACGGCGAGGCGATCTCGGTCCGCGCCGTGATCAGGCACTCCGGCCGCAACGCGCCGGACGCGGCGCTGCCGTCCGGCCGCTTCACGGTCGGCTCGGTCATGGTCGGCATCGCCGACGACGCCGGCGCGCGCAGCACCTACTACCGGCTGAGCATGGTCTCTCCCGTGAAGAAGGCGTTCGCGCTGCCGCTGCTCGCCGACGGCGAGGGCGGCCTGCGCGTCTGCGCCAAGGACGAGGGCGGCGGCGCCTGCACCGCGCCGTCCGCGCAGCAAGGCGCGGCGCTGGGGTTCGCGGCCGCGATCACGCGCGGGCTGGACTCGCATCCGGCCAAGCCGGACCCGGACCGCGACGAGCTGGTCCAGTACGACGAAGTCGAATCGCTGCGGATCACCGCCACCGGCGGCACGATCATCCACCGCGCGCTCTGCCCGGCCCGGGACCCCGAGCACCCGGTCGACCCGGCCGAGCCGGCGACGGCGGACGACGACTGCACGGTGCCGGGCGCGCTGCTGCAGGCGTTCCACGGGGCCGAGCCGTCGGACCCGATCCGCCCGCTCGAACTCGTCGTCGTGCCCGATGCCGCCTCCGGCACGGTCTCGCTGGCCTACGACATCGCCGGCTCCGACGACGTGATCAGGGCGACCATGAACTTCACGGCGGCCGCGGGAACTCCGCGCCTGGCCGCGGCCGTCTTCTTCGACTGGACCGACCCCGGTTCCGACTACGCCGCGGCCCGCCCGGCCGTGCTGTTCACGGTCGGCCGCCGCGACTCCCGGGCCGCCGCCCCGCCGGTGCCCGCCTCGGCCCTGCCCGGCCGCTTGGTGCCCGCGACCTTCGCCGAACTCGACGAGGAGGCGGCGCTGCAGCTCTCGATCAGCCAGGGCACGCTCTCGTACAACGGGACCGCCTGCCCCGACCCCGACGCCTGCTCGCTCGAACTCAGCCGCGCCGAGCTGCTGGCCGGTTCTTCCGCGGCCTCCGACTCCTGGCCGATCAACAGCCTCAGGGCCGAGTACGCGCTGCCGCTCGAGCGCTCCGGCCCCACGACGCTGAGCGTGACCGCGCGCCCGGCCGACGGCTCGCCCGTCTCCGGCTCGCTGGCGATCCCGCACCCGGCCGTCTCGGCCCCGGTCGGCGCGGCCCATCTGCCGGCCGACGCCGACGGCGAGATCTCGGCCGGCGCGACGGAGCAGCTGGCGGCCGGGTTCCTGATCGCGGTGGCCGACTCCGGCGCGGGCTGGGCCTGCCTGCGGCCCGACCCCTCGTTCCTCGAGCTGGACGCCACGGGCGCCGCGGTCGACGCCTGCGCGCTCTCCCGCGCGCCGGCGCCGGCCGATCCGATGGACCCGCAGCCCGAGCCTTCGGCGATGCACGCCTGGCTGGACGACGACTCCTACCTGGCGCTGGGCGGCGACGCGGTCTTCTCCGGCGACGGCGGCAAGAAGCTGGAGATCGGCGGGAGTTCGCGCTGGAACCAGCTGCGCTGCGCGCCGGCCGAGGGCCTGCCCGGCGGGGCCGGGGCCGACGCCGGCCCGCGCGACCTCGCCTGCTGGGTGACGGACGCCGCGGGCGCGCGTCCCGAGATCACGGCCGCGGCCAGCACCAGCGGCGCGCCGATCACCGTCTCCGCCAACCTGATCCCGGCGAGCGGCCGCAAGTTCCACTTCATCCTCGGCTCGGGCGAGCAGCCCTCGGAGCAGCCGGCCGCGCGGCCGGCCGCTGCGGCCGCGTTCGCGCTGCCCGGCTCCGTCTTCGGCTCGGCCGCGATCCCGGTCGGCGCGGCCGCGATCCCCGCCTCCGCCGCCCTGCTGCGGGCCGGCGACGCGACCGGCCCGATTCCGGACGGGGCGGCGGCCGCGCTGCTGCTGCGGATCGCCGACGCCGGCGGGCGGCCCGCGGACCCGGAGCGCATCTCCTCGATCACGCTGACCGCGAGCAAGGGCGAGCTGGGCGGCGACTACTGCGACGGCGGCCGCGCCTGCACCTTCCAGGCCCGCGCCGGCTCGGCCCTGGCGACCGCGGCGGCCGAGGACCCGGGCCTGACCGCGCGCATCCCGCTGACCCTGACCCCGCCCGACGGGGAGGGCTCGCTGACCCTGCGCGCCGTCGTCGTCTCCACCGCCGGCGCCCAGTTCTCGGCCGCGCTCCCGCTCGACTACGCCGGCGGCGCCGCCCTGATCCGGATCGGCGAGGACCTCCCCGTCCTCCACCACCACGCCACCACCGACGCCGCCGACAACGCCGGCAGCTCAGCGAATGGCGGCAGCGGCGCGGCCGCCGGCGGCGCGGCCGGCTCGGGCAGCGGCAACGGCGGCGCGGCGAACGGCAACGGAGCGGCCGGCGACCCCGCCGCGGAGCGCGGCATCGCCGAGATCCCGATCACCGCAACCGACGCCGGCGGCCGCGTCGTCGAGCTCCCGCCCCGCGCCTCCGCCCGCGTCGAAGGCCCCGGCGGCAGCACCGAGGACCGCTTCGCCATCGCCCGCGACTGCTCCGACGGGCCGGCCGCCTGCAAGTTCCGCATCTCCGTCACCGCCTCCGCCGCCGACCCGCTGCCCTCCGGCCGCTACGTCCTGATCGTCACCGCCGCCGGCCTGCCCGACGCGCGGGCCGAGTTCGGCGTCGCCGGCCCGGCCGCCGCGATCGAAGCGCGCGCGCCCGCCCTGCCCGCGATCGGCGCGCCGCTCGCGATCCGCGCCGACCTCACCGACGCGCAGGGCAACGCCGTCGCCGACGGCACCCGGGTGCGCCTCTCCGTGCGCTCGCCCGACGGCTCGCCCTCGCCGCTGATCCCGCTCGACCCGCCGCCGACGGACCCGGCCGACCCGGCCTCGGCCCTGCTCCGCACCCGCAACGGCATCGCCGCCGCCTCCATGGCCGCGGCCTCGAGCTCCGTCGCCATCCTCTCCCTCGACGCCCAGGACGGCCCCCGCACCGCCGCCTCCCTCACCCTCGTCCTCACCCCCGACTCGGGCGACGGCGCCGGCGCCGGTTCCGACGGCGCAGCCGGCACGGGCTCCGGAGCCGCAGGCTCCGCGGGCGCCCCCGCCATCCAAATCGGCTTCTCCACCTGGTCCGGCCGCATGGGCGCCAGCGCCGCCGCCGCCCTCGCCGCCTCCCCGCAAACCCAGGCCATCTACCTCTGGAACGGCAAGCGCTGGCTCCGCTACGCCGCCACCCCCTCAGGCACCCCAGTCCCCGGCTCCCAAAACTTCACCCTCGCCCCCAACGACGTCATCTACTCGCCTTAGATGCGCATTCGTGCGCAGCGCGGAAACGCCGCAGCTTCCCTAGCCCAGCACCCGCGTCAGGAACTCCACTGGCGGCTCGAAGCCGGCGGGCGGGAAATCCCAGTGCCCGCACGGCAGCCAGACGATCTCCCGCGGCTCGCCCAGGCCCTCGTAGAACCTCCGCGCCGCCTCCGGCGTCACCACGTCGTCCCGCTCCCCGGCCACCACTTGCACTGCCCGCCCCGCCATCATCGGCGCGAACGCCGCCGGGTCGCCCAGCGCCAGCGCGCCCTCCCCGCCGCTTCCCGCCCCCGCGATGCAGAACGACGCCGCCCGCACCCGCTGATCCATCCCGACGAACGCCGCCCCGCGCATCCCGCCCATGCTGAACCCCGCGAAGCCGACCCGCTCCCCGTCCGCTTCCTCCAGCCCGACCGCCCAATCCAGCGCCCGCATCCAATCCACCGCCGTCTGCAGCGTCTGATCCAGCCGCCGCCGCGGCCAGCTCCGGAAATCCTCCATCGTCACTTCCCGCCGCGCCCGCTCCCCGTGCCCCGCCTGATCAATCGTGACGCACGCGAACCCCCGCTCCACCAGCTGCTGCGCCGGCCACAGCACGTAATCGGAACCCTTGTCCAGCGTCCCCGGATGCGCCAGCAGCGCCAGCGGGCGCGCCCCCTCTGCCCGCGGATCCGCCAGCAGCAGCCCCGCCACCCGCTGGTCGTAGCGCGACGTCACCTCGAACCGCTCGATCCGTAGCGACTCCCCCTCGCGCAGCACCTTCCGCTCAGCCTCCAGCGGCAGATCGCGGTCGTACCCGAAGGCCAAGTCCAGCAGTTCCGGCGAGAGCTCGTTCACGCCCTGATCCTCCACGCCGCGCAGCCTACTCGTAGCGCAGCGCCTCCGCGATCGGCGTATTCGCCGCCTGCCGCGCCGGCAGGTACGTCAGCAGCAGCGCCGCCCCCATCGCGCCCGCCGCGAACGCGATCACCGTCCCCCAAGGCACGTACATCGACACCCCCGGCCCGAACGTGTCCTCCGCGAACAGCCGCCAGGCCAGCACGATCGCCAGCACCGTCCCCAGCAGCACCCCCAGCAGCGCGATGAACCCCATCTCCAGCAGCATCTGCACCCCCACCATCCGCGCGCGGAACCCCAGCGACCGCAGCACCCCGATCTGCCCCCGCCGCTCCACCACCGCCCGCACCGCGATCACCCCCAGCGCCGCCAGTCCCGCCGCCAGCCCGATCCCGATGAAGATCTGGAACGCCCGCAGGAACGAGTTCGTCAGCCGCTGCGCCCGCGCCGCCTCCCCCGCCAAATCCCGCGCCTGCACCGATAACGACGACTCGATCAGCGACGACTCGATCGCCTGCGCCACCTCCAGCGAATCCGCCCCCTCGTTCACGCCCACCAGATGCCGCGTCAATTCCGGCTCCTCCGCCACCTGATCCCAGACCCCGCGCGGCACCAGCAGCATCGGCCCGGCCGACTGCCCCCCCTGCCCGAGCACCGCGAAATTCTCGAACGACAGCGTCGGCAGCAGCCCGATCACCTCCACCTCGGCCGTCCGCGCCCCCTCGTACCCGATCCGCACGCTCATCCGCGGCAGCCGCGTCGCGTTGTTGCCCACCGCCGGAATGTTCCACTGGTCGCCCCCGCCGAACGGGTCCTGCGCCCCGATCGCCGCCTGGCTCGCGAACGCCACCGCCTCCCCCGCCGCCAGCGCCGCCCAAGCCTCCGCGCTCGAACCGTAGTCCCGCACCCACGCCTGCAAGACGATCTCGTTGTCCTCCAAGAACCCCGCGTCCGGCGCGATCAGCACCACGTTGCCCGACTGATCCTCCGCCCCGCTCACGTCCCGCACCTGCGGCGAATCGACCCCGCCGACCGGCAGATCCGCCGTCGAATCCCACTCCTCGCGGCTCAGCGTCTGCACCGGCGTCCCCGCCAGCGGCCCAGCCGCGAGCGCCCCCGTCTTCGAGATGTCCTCCAGCGTCTCTTCTGCGCCTGCCTCCCGCAGCGCCTCCTCGATGTTGGAAATATCGTTCAATTCGGTCGCGTCCACCTCGATCGCGTACCCCGCCAGCTGCTCGTCCGTCCCCGTCGAGCGCGTGAACGACGTGTTCACCACCGTGAAATTCACCAGTGCGAACACGATCAGCGCGATCATCGCGATCGTCATCCCCGTCCGGTAGCGCGACGCCGCCGGATACGCCGCCGCCGCCCGCAGCACCGGCGCGTACTTCCCCGCCCGCGACAGCCCCACGTTGAACACCCGCACCAGCGTCTCCAAATTGAACACCAGCAGCAGCGAACCCGCCGCCGTCATCGCCATCCCGCTGATCACGAACAGCTCCGGCCCCCCGTTCAGGTCCGTCCCCAGCACGCTCTCATGCCAAGACCGCGGCGCAAGCCAGAAGAACAGCACCAGCGCCGCCGCCGCCGTCCACGGCAGCCGCCCCGGCAGCCCCAGCCGCGTCAGCAGCATCACCAGCCCCAGCGGCGCGAGCGACACCCCCGTCATGTAGAAGAACAGCGACTCCGAACTCGCCCCGTAGTAGATCACCCCAGCCCCGCCCACCAGCATCATCGGCCACCACTCCGCCCGCCAGGTCATCAGCTGCCACGCCGGCGCCAGCACCCACGGCACCATCGACGCACGCAGCCCGCCCGACGCCCCCATCAGCGCCACCAGCGCCGAACCGAACACGAACGTCAGCGGCAGCGTCGGCAGCAGCGCCAGCCCGATCGGCGTCGTGAAAATCCCGGCCGGCGAAATCCCCCGCCGGCTCGCGCTGCTCGAATCCGGCAGATCCCGAATCGCCGCCACGATGTTCAGCACGCTCGCCCGGAACGACGACGCCGTCATCGTCAGGAACGTGATCACGATCCCGATCCCGCCCGACGTCACCAGCGACTGCCAGGTCACGCTCCAGCGGAACGTGAACCCGAACGACTCCAGCCCCGTATTGATGATCCCCACCATCCCCACCGTCACCGCCAGCCCCAGCGCCACACCGATCACCGCCGCGCCCAGGTTGTACGCCATCCCCTCCGACATGAACATCTGAATCAGGTGATCCCGCTGCATCCCGATCGCCCGCGAAATCCCCATCTCCGAGCGCCGCTCCTCCGCCAGCATCGCGAAGATCAGGAAGATCAGCAGCACCCCCGCCGCCACCGAGAACGACCCCATGAACAGGAACAGCAGCACCAGCACCGCCCCGAACAGCTCCGCGTTCTGCACCGCATCCGCCTTCGAGTCCTCCGCCGTCAGCCGGCCCGAGCCCACCGCCGCGCTGTAGTAGTCCCCCGTCTCGCCCTCCCCCAGCCCGCTCCGCTCCGCCGCCTCCCGCTCATCGAGGAACGCGTTCAAATCGTCGTTGAGCGCCTCCGCGTAGTCCAGTCCCCCGTCCAATCTGCCGCCGCCCGTCGCGATCGCCGCGAACGTCCAGGTATCCGGCCCGGCCGCGTCGCCCAAAGCCGCCCGCGCCGTCCCGATCCGCACCGTCCCCCCGCCCGCATCCAGCTCGGACACCCCGGTCATCACCGTGTCCGCCCCGATCGCCGCCACCCGCACCCGCAGGTCCACCCGTCCATCGCCCGCGAACAACCGCAGCACGTGCCCCGGCTCCGCCGCCAGCTGATCCGCCGCCCGCCGGCTCACCACGATCTCGTCCGCTCCCACCCCCGCAAACTCCAGCGGCTCCCAATCCTCATCCGGAATCGCCCCCACCGCATCGACATCAGCCGCATCCGCACCCACCATCCAGAACAACGGCTCCGACAGCCGCGTATCCAGATTGATCACCCCGACCGGCTCGATCAGCGCCCCGAACACCCCGTCCGCCCGCTCGTCATCCGCCAGCTCCGCCCGCAGATCCTCGAGCACCCGCTGCGAAACCTGCCGTTCGTCCCCCTGCGCCACCCCCGCTTCCTCGTCGAACTCCACCGTGTGATCAATCCGGTACTGCCCGTCGTACGCCGACTCCCGAATCGAACTCGTCATCGTGTCGCCCGTCGAAAACGACATCGCCACGATGATCGTCGCCAGCGTCAGCCCGAACACGATCAGCACCGTCTGCGCCCGCCGACGCGGAATGTTCCGCAGTCCCATCCGCACCACCAGCGGCCGCCGCAGCGCGAACAACGCGATGATCCCCAGCACCACCCCGACCGCGACTCCCACCCCGATCGCCAGCGTCGTCACGCTCAATCCGAAAATGTCCGTCATCTGGTCCGCCCCTCCCGATGTGCCCCGATGTCCCGCTTCGCGCTTCGGCTAGCCCGCCGCCGCTTCCCTAACCCCCATGAACTCCCGATGCTGCGTCTCCCCCTCGATCTGCCCGTCGCGCATGTGAATCGTCCGATGCGCCCGCTTCCCCACCCCCTGATCATGCGTCACGATGATGAACGTCTGCCCCCGCTCCTCGTTCAGCCCCTCCATGATCTCCATGATCTGATCCGCCGTCGTCGAATCCAAATCCCCCGTCGGCTCATCCCCCCACACGATCGCCGGATTGTTCACCAGCGCCCGCGCGATCGTCACCCGCTGCCGCTGCCCCCCCGACAACTGCGCCGGACGATGCCCCGACCAATCCGCCAGCTGCATGTCCTCCAGCGCCCGCATCGAACGCTCCCGCGCCTCCGCTGGCGACACCCCGCTCAGCAGCAGCGGCATCTCCACGTTCTCCACCGCCGTCAGCACCGGCAGCAAGTTGTAGAACTGGAACACGAACCCCATCCGCCGCGCCCGGTAATCCGTCCGCAAGTTGTCCGGCAGCTCCTGAATCGGCTGCCCCTCGATCTCGATCACCCCCTCGTCGATCGAATCCAGCCCCGACAAGCAGTTCAGCAGCGTCGTCTTCCCGCAGCCCGACGGCCCCATGATCGAAACCATCTCCCCCCGCCGCACCGAAAGTGTCACCCCCTGCAGCGCCCGCACCGGCTGCCCACCCGCCGCGAACGTCTTGTGCACGTTCTCCGCCTCGATGATCGCCTGCACCAACCCGCCCGCCGCGCCGCCGCCGTTCCCCGACCCATCCTGCTCTTCAGCCATCTCCGCCCCCTCTTCCGACTGCATCCGGGCGCGGACCAGCCGCCCCCGCCGCCGCGCGTCCTCGCCAGATGCGCGACGCGCCCCAGCGTACACTGCACCCCCATGCCCGACGCACCGAATCTTCCCGCCGAACCCCTCGACGACGCCGTCCATCAGCTCGCCCGCGACATCATCGAAGACTCCCTCTTCAAGCTCATGCCCCGCTTCACCGCCGCCGCACTCCCAGGCGCGCTCGCCCTCCGCGCCGGACCCGACACCGCCAAAGGCGCCGACGAATACCAAATCACCGACCTCGGCGACCGCAACTACCGCATCACCTTCCGCGGCCGAGACGACGACGGCGCTCCCGAAGAAGGCGCAATCGACACCCACTGGACCCCCGCCTCCGACAAATGGAAAGTCGACAAAATCTCCCGCGCCGACTAACCCCCATCCTCAGCCAAGACATCACAAGACATCAACGGCGCACCAGACGCCAAAAGCAAGCACGACCGATACCCCCGAAACCCCACCCGCATCAAATCGAAAGCCCGGCGAAATCGCCCGCACCGAACCAGCCCCGCAGCCGCCCGCCCGTCAGGTCAGCGACATCACCGCCTCGCCCACCCCGGCCGCGCGCACCACGTACCTCGTCCCCCCGACGCCGGGCGCGACCAGCGCCGCCGCCCCCGTCGTAATCACCTGCCCAGCCTCCACCGTCCGCCCCTGCTCCGACAGCGCATTCGCGAACCGCGTCAACGTCCCCGTCGGATCCGGCCGCTCCTCCTTCGCCCGCCCCTCCGCCACCTGCTCCCCGTTCGCCTCGATCACCACCTCCAGCTCCGCCAAATCCCGCTCCCGCCAACCTGCGATCTCCGGCCCCAAAATCAGCGCCTGCGCCCCGATCCCGTCCGCCGCGATGCTCGGCAACCCTGCCCGAGGCCCCTCCGCATAGCGGATGTTCGGCGCCTCAATCGCCAAAAACGCCGCCTCCACCGCATCCAGCACCTCAGCCTCGCTCCGCGCCTCCGACGCGGGCTCCAGCCCCCGCCCCATCCGGAACGCCACCTCCGCCTCCACCACGCAAAAATTGAACTCCGCCGCCGCGAACTCCGCCGGCGACTCCCGCACCATCCCCTCGAAAAACGGCGCAAGCACGAACTCCCCGCCCGCCTCCGCCGCCTTCCATGCCGCCGCCTCGCGCGGATTCCGCGACCACCGCTCCATCAAGATGCGCCCCCCATCCACGCCGGTCTCAGGCCGGCAAGACTCCGGAATCGCCCCCATCGGCCCGCCCTCCGCCGCTGCCGCATCCAAAAAATCCGCCGCCTCCCGCACCTGCTCATCAGTCAAACGTCCAGCCATCGCGCACCTCCAAAATTCGCCCCTACCATACGCGCTCGGAGCACCCCCATGACCGCGACATCCGCAACCCTCCCCCGCCCCCTTGAAGAACTCACCGCCTTCCTCCAAAGCCTCGGCACCGAAGATGTAGCACACACCGGCGGCGACTTCCTCCACCACCTCAAAGCCGTCCACGACCTCCTCGCCCGACACGACGCTCCGCCCCACATCGCCGCCGCCGGCCTCTTCCACTCCATCTACGGCACCGAAGGCTTCCAAGAATTCTCCCTCCCCCTCTCCCAGCGCCCCCAAGTCCGCGACCTCATCGGCCCCGAAGCCGAACTCCTCGCCTGGGCCAACTGCGTCATGGACCGCCAATCCTTCGACCAAGCCGTAGACGCCGCCCTCACCGGCGCCTGCGAACACCTCCCCGTCCGCGAACGCCAAACCAACGCCCCCATCGAACTCACCCGCTCCCAACTCATCGACCTCGCCCACCTCCACCTCTTCGACTGGCTCGAACAAGTCCACCGCAGCCCCTTCGGCTGGAACTACCGCCGCCGCGCCTACCACCAAATGGCCCACCTCACGAACCAAACCCCCCTCTACACCCGAACCTTCTCCCAAGAACCCGCCGAATAGCGCGACGACCCGCGTAGAATGCCGACTGAGGAGGGACCGATATGGCAGTCATGGAGCCCGCCCGGCAGATAAGCCCCGAACAAGTCCGCCGCCTCAAGGTCCCGGTCCGCTACCGCCGCCGCGACCTCGAAATCGAGTACGCGCCCCGAGACGTCCCCGAACGCGAGCGGCTCGTCGACTCCGAAGGTCGCGAAATCCGCGCCTACCGCGCGCTCGTCGACCGCACCGGCCTCGCCACGATCGAATACGACGACGGCACCGGCCACGAGATCGAAATCGAGTGGGTCTGACGGTCTTCTGGCGACGCCAAACCTCCGACCGCATCTCCGTCGAAGGCCCATCCGGAGCCTTCGGCGCAACCCTCGAAGTCATCGGCTGGTTCATCTGACCCCGCACCCTCCACTCGCTAGAATGGCGCAAAGACCAAGGAGGAATGAGATGGCCATCTGGGATCGCGCCCGTCCGAAAGCGGTGAACACCCCACCGCTCGCCGCTGTCTCAAGCGCCGCCAAGAGCAAAACCCGCCTCAAGGCCATGGAACTCCCCCTCTCCGACTACGGCAAGCGGGTCGAGTACAGCTACCCGCCCGAAAACTCCCCCAACCGCATCTACGACAAGGACGGCGTCGAAATGCGCGCCTGCGTCGTCAAAGTCCGCAAAGACGGAACCGCCTCCATCGAATACGAGGACGGCGAACGCGGCTCCATCGACATCCACTGGATGCCCGATGCCTGAGTGGCGCTCCACCCGCGACCACATCCGCCGCGCCGTCGACGCCGAAGGCAACGAAATCTCGACCGAGTGGACCCGCACCCATCGCGAGCTCCGCTTCAACATCGACCGCACCACCCTCGTCCTGTTCGGCCTCGTCATCGCCGAAGCCGCCAGCTGGATCGACCGCTACGCCTAATCCGCGCTCCCTTCCGCCGCCCGCTAGAATGACCGCGCCGCCAAAACAGCGGCCGCGTGAAGGAGCACGACGATGGCGATCTGGGACCGAGCCTGGCCCAAGGCCCCGCCGGCCGCGAGCCCGACGGCAACCGCCGAAGCAACCGCACCGAAGAGCAAACAGCCCATCGAAGTCATGCGGCTCCCCTTGGACAAGCTCGGCAAGCTCAAGGAACTCAGCTACCCCGCCTCGGACTCCAGCGACCGCATGTACGACGCCGAAGGCCTCGAAATGCGCGCCTGCACCGTCAAAATCGACCGCAAGGGCCGCGGCAAGATCAAGTACGAAGACGGCGAAACCGGCACCGTCCGCATCGAGTGGATCGCCGATGCCTGAGTGGTACTCGCGCACGGAGGACCGCGTCGAAATCCAGAATCCGGACGGTTCCGCCAAGGCCGTCTCTTGGCGGCTCAAGGAGCGCTCCTTCAAGTTCAACATCGACCGCACCACCCTCGTCCTCACCGGCCTCGTCATCGCCGAAATCGCCAGCTGGATCGACCGCTACGCCTGACCCCCGCCTCCCCGCTCCCGCTCCACTAGAATGCCCCCGCGCCCGCCCGGGGCGCCTGGACGGGAGACGACCATGGCCGACATCGACGCAACCGCGGGCAAGTACCTCCGCGACAAATACGCCATCATCGGCGTCGGCGAAACCACCTACACCCGCGGCAGCGGCATGACCACCCGCGCACTCGGCACCTGGGCCATCAAGAACGCCATGGACGACGCCGGCATCCCCGCCTCCCAAATCGACGGCATGATGTCCTACTCCGGCAACGACTCCACCGCCTCACCCATGCTCGCCGGCGACCTCGGCATCCGCCTCAACTTCTACATGGACGTCCAAGGCGGCGGCTCCTCCTCCGAAGCCCTCATCGGCCTCGCCATCGGCGCAATCGAAGCCGGCATGTGCGAAACCGTCGTCATCTTCCGCTCCATGAACGGCTACTCCCAAGTCCGCATCGGCGGCACCGGCGCCCGCGCCTCCACCCCCGTCGGCGGCGACGCCCTCCACGGCGCCGCCTACGGCTGGTTCTCCGCCGGCCAAAACTTCTCCCCCACCTTCATGCGCCACATGTACGACTACGGCACCACACCCGAACAAGTCGCCATGGTCAAAGTCATCCACTCCGAACACGCCTCCCAAAACCCCAAGGCCTACTACAAGCAGCGCCTCACCGTTGAAGACGTCGTCAACTCCCGCATGATCTGCAAACCCCTCCACCTTCTCGACTGCTGCGTCGAAACCGACAACGCCACCGCCCTCATCGTCACCTCCGTCGACAAAGCCTACGACTACCGCAACACCCCCGCACGCATCCTCGGCGTCGCCGGCCGCGTCTGCAAGCCCCGCATCGACATGCACTTCCAGCACGGCCCTATCTCCACCGTCGCCGGCCACTACATCAAAGACCTCATCTACCGCAACGCCGGCCTCGGTCCCGAAGACATCCAATGCACCGGCGCCTACGACGCCTTCACCTTCACCACCATGCTCCAGCTCGAAGACTACGGCTTCTGCAAAAAAGGCGAAGGCGGCGACTACGTCTCCAGCGGCATCATGCGCCTCGGCGGCCAACGCCCCAACAACACCTCCGGCGGCCACCTCTGCGAAGGCTACACCCACGGCATGAACATGATCATCGAAAACGTCCGCCAACTCCGCCACGACGTCGACGACTACTGCCCCCGCGGCCCCGACGGCAAGCCCCAATGCACCTACAACTACGCCGAACCCTCCGCCGGCGGCGGCTGCCGACAAGTCCCCGACGTCCAAGTCACCCAAAACCTCGGCTGGGCCATGCCCGGCACCGGCTCCTCCCTCATCATGCGCCGCGGCTGACCCCGAACCCGCGCGCGACCGACCGCCACCGAAAGGAACCCGAAAATGCCAAGCGGCGAATACCTGGGCATGACCCTCACCGTCCTCGACCTCGACAACGAAAACCTCGCCTACTTCCAGCACTGCGCCGAACACAACTTCCACCTCCAGCAGTGCAACGACGCCGACTGCGGCCTCATCCGCTACCCCCCCGGCACCGCCTGCCCCTGGTGCTCAGGACGCGACTTCACCTGGGTCCCCGTCGACGCCCGTGGCGAAGTCCACTCCTACGGCGAAGTCCACCACGCCATCCAGCCCGCCTTCCGCGAACGCGCCCCATACATGATCCTCCTCGTCCAACTCGACACCCAAGCAGGCGTCCCCTCCGAACACGAAGCCATCCGCGTCGCCGGCAACCTCGTCTCCCCAGACGGCCAATTCGCACCCCCCTCCCTCATCCGCCAAGTCGGCATCGGCACCAGAATGCGCATGGTCTACGCCGACGTAGCCCCCGGCCTCGCCCTCCCCCAATGGACCATCGACGAACAAGCCGAACAACCCACCGACTTCTGGCGCTACCCCCAAACCGTCAACGGCGTCTAACCCCCGCCTAGCTGAACAGCTGCTGCGTCCGCCTCAAGTACTCGTCGAACAACGGCACTGTGAACTGCACCAAACCCAGCCTTGGCGTCCAAATCACCCCCTGCTCGATCAGACGCTCCCGATGCGCCTCCGCATCCTCCGGCGCACGGCCCAGCGATTCCGCCACTGCCGACGCCGCGCACGGCCCCGGCCCCAGCTCCGCCATCGCCCTCAGATAACGCTCATCCTCCGGCCCGACCCGGTCCAGCCGCACCTGGAAAAATCCCCGATCCAGATCTTCTAGCGCCGCCCCGCCCGCCGCTTCCACATCATCGAGGCTGATCGGCGACTCCGCCGCCGCCAGCCACGCCTGCTTCCCCCACTGCTGCAAAAAATACGGATACCGCCCCGTCCGCTCCAAAATCGCCTCCAGCGCCTCCTCCTCAAACTCCACCCCCTCCGCCGCCGCAGGCTTCACCAACGCGCACGCCGCATCCTCGGCCTCCAGCGGCCCGACATCGAAAACAATGAACATCCGCTCCGCATACGTCCTCACATCGGCCAGCATCCCGCCCACCTGTGGCAGCCCGGCCCCAATCAAAATAAGCGGAAGGTCCTTCCGCGTCGCCGCATGAATCGACGTGAGCACCGCGGCCATCTCGGCACGCGGCAAATATTGCAGCTCGTCGATGAACAAGGCCACGACGCTTCCATTCGCGCGCGCTGCCGTGGCGACGTGCTTGAGCAGAGTCTGCACATCGGACTCCAAGTCCCGATTATCCGCTTGACCTGGCAACGGGTCGACGTCCAGCTCCAGCGAGATGTCTTCATAGCGGAATTTCCAAGCTGAGACGAAGCTGGCCAGCACCCGCAGTGCGCGAAGCGCAAGCGACCTCGCCGCTTCGCGACGCGACATCTCAATCAACGCAGCTCGGAGCTGCGGGACCAAAATGACCGGCAACGGACGAATGTCGGACGCTTCAATCGAGACCACCGCCACTCCCATCTCCGCAGCCCGCTCCTCCAAGCGGTTCAACAGCACCGTCTTCCCCGTCCCCCGCAGCCCCGACAAGATGATGCTCTGGTTTGGGCGGCCCAGCCGATGCCGCTCCAGCGCGACCTCCGCCTCCCTCAAAATCTCATCACGCCCCGCCAGCTCCGGCGGATTCGCCCCCGCACCGGGCGCATAGGGATTTCGCACCGCTTCCATGCCCCCAACTATACGAGCCCCGCGCGGCCGCTATCTTGAGCGTCCCTGAAAGCGAGGACCTGCATGGCCGAACCCGCCGCCCGCTTCCAAGGCAAAGTCGCCCTCGTCACAGGCGGTGCCTCCGGCATGGGCCGCGAAGCCTCCATCCGCCTCGCCCGCGAAGGCGCGTCCGTCGTCGTCACCGGCCTCCCCGACGACCCCCGCGGCCCCGAAACCGTGCAGCTGATCGCCGACGCGGGCGGTCAATCGATCTACGTCGGCGCGGACGTCTCCCGCGAAGACTCCTGCGACGCCATCGCCCAAACCGCCGTCGACCAATTCGGGCGTCTCGACCTCTGCCTCGCCGCCGCCGGCATCTCCCACGCCGGCTACGTCACCGGCGACGAGCCGCGGCCGGCGCGCGGGCAGCGCCGCGTGCTGGACAAGCCGGTCGAGTACTGGGAAAAGGTGCTCGCCGTGAACCTGACCGGCGCGATGCTCACCAACCGCGCCGCAATCCGCCGCATGATCGCCGCCGGCAACGGCGGCGCGATCTTCAACATCTCCTCCGGCGCCGCGAAACTGCCGATGCCCGGCCGCGCCGACTACTGCGTCTCCAAAGCCGGAGTCTGGATGCTCACCAAAGTCCTCGCCCTCGAGACCGCCCCCGACGGCATCCGCGTCAACGCGATCGCGCCCGGCGTGATCGACACCCCGATGACCACCGCGCTCACTAGCGACGAAGAGCGCATCCAGCGCCAGATCGAGGCGATCCCGCTGCGCCGGCTGGGCGAGCCCGCCGACATCGCCGAAGCCTCGCTCTTCCTGCTCAGCGACGCCGCCAGCTACATCACCGGCCAAATCCTGCACACGGATGGCGGCGTCTTCACGGGCTGACCAAACCGATCAGCTTCCCCGATCCCCAGTCCCAATCCGCTAGCCTTCCCCGCGCCCAGCGATCGGACCCGCCCCATGCCGGAACCAGACGCAACCGCCCGCTTCCAAGGCAAAGTCGCCCTCGTCACAGGCGGCGCTTCCGGCATGGGCCGCGAAGCCTCCATCCGCCTCGCCCGCGAAGGCGCTTCCGTCGTCGTCGTCGGCCTCCCCGACGACCCCCGCGGCCCCGAAACCGTGCAGCTGATCGCCGACGCGGGCGGCCAATCGATCTACGTCGGCGCGGACGTCTCCCGCGAAGACTCCTGCGACGCCATCGCCCAAGCCGCCGTCGACCATTTCGGGCGCCTCGACCTCTGCCTCGCCGCCGCCGGCATCCTCCACGCCGGCTACATCTCCGGCCAAGTCGACGACGACGCGCCCAACCGCGGCGACCCCGCCCACTCGATCATCGGCAAGCCCCTCGAACACTGGGAAAAAGTCCTCGCCGTCAACCTCACCGGCGTCATGCTGACCAACCGCGCCGCCGCACGCCGCATGATCCAGCTCGGCAACGGTGGCTCCATCGTCAACATCTCCTCCGGCGCAGCCAAAATCCCCATGCCCGGCTCCGCCGAATACTCCGTCTCCAAAGCAGGCGTCTGGATGCTCACCAAAGTCCTCGCCCAAGAACTCGCGCCCGACGGCATCCGCGTCAACACCGTCGCGCCCGGCGTCATCGACACCCCCATGGCCCTCTCGCTCACCACCGACGAAGCCCGCAAGCAGGCCTTCGAACGCTTCGTCCCGCTCGGACGCCTCGGCACCGCCCAAGACATCGCCGAAGCCTCCCTCTTCCTGCTCAGCGACGCCGCCTCCTACATCACCGGCCAAATCCTCCACCCCGACGGCGGCCTCTTCACCGGCTGACCCGCCCCCCGCTTGACGATAACTATCGAACATAACGAGCGCCCTGATACGCCCTCACGCTCAATACAAAACCCGCGTAACCGCGCCCGCCCGCGTTTACAAGCATTCCCCTTCCCCCTGCCCGATCCTGCCTAGCGTGCTCCCCAGCGACTGCCCGACCCGGCGATTCCCCGCCGGATCCGCCCGCGCAGCCAGACCAGGAGCACGCGATGAACCCCTCCCGCGCCGCAGCCCGCCGCCTGCTCCCGCGTCTCGCGCCCGCCCTCCGCCGCGCCTTCACCCCCCGCATCGCCTTCCTCGCCGCGGCCCTCGCCGCCTTCATCGCCCTCGCCGCCTTCGCCCCCGCCTCCGCCCAATCCGAAACCCGCTTCCGCGCCACCATCACCTGCTCACAAGACCCCGTCATGCCCATCACCGGCGGCTCCTTCCTCGTCCACTGGCAAGCCGGCGCATTCTGGTCCCCCGGTGAACGCGCCAGCACCTCCCTCGAACGCATCGCCGAAATCGGCAACTCCCGCTGGTCCGAACGCGTCCTCCTCGCCGACCCCGTCAGCGGCTGCTCCCAGCCCGGCCGCAGCATCGAATGGGAATTCAACGCCCGCCCCGGCGACCTCCTCTCCACCGCCCAAAAACTCTGGAACACCAACGACGCCTTCATCGGCGTCGCCGACCTCCCCCTCTTCGACGCCTCCGGACGCCCCCTCGCCAGCACCATCGACCTCCACGCCTACGACGCCGGCACCGAATTCGACTGGGACCCCTTCTCCCCCTTCCGCAGCGGCCAGCCCGACGCCTCCCGCGGCGCAGAAAACATCTCCAACGGCGTCGACACCCCCGACGACCGCATCGTCCTCAGCACCCAAATCCAAGGCCCCCAGGCCAGCCTCTCCGTCGGCCCCGCCGGCTCCGCCCTCCCCGTCTCCGGCACCGGCGGCATCTCCGCCTCCTCCAACCGCAGCTGGGTCTACGGCATCGTCGCCATCCTCATCGGCATCTCCGCCTCCGCCGCCATCATCCTCAACCGCCAGCTCCGCAGCCGCCGCTGAACCCACGCCCATCCCCCCAAGCCGAGCCCGCCCCTAACCTGAGCCGCGCCCCCCGCAGCAGCTCCGCGAAGGGCCGGCCCCCGTGTACCCCATCCTCACCCTAGCCCTCCAGCAGCTCCTCCTCAAAAAACTCCGCACCGCGCTCACCCTCATCGGCTTCGGCGTCTGCGTCAACCTCTACATCGTCGTCACCACCGTCATGCGCTTCGTCACCGACGACCTCGACCGCCAAGTCCAGCGCTTCACCGGCATCCTCTTCGTCCAAAGCCGCGGCCTCTCCGGACTCTCCGGCATCGAATGGCCCCCCATCTCCTCCACCATCCCCGCCCGAGACGCCCGCTCCGTCCTCGCACTCCCCCAAATCGACGCCGACCGCTCCACCCCCGTCTCTTTCGCCGCCCTCGCGCCCCCGCCCTTCCCCACCGCACCGCCCGAAGCCCTCCTCGTCGGCATCGAACCCGGCAAAGAAGACGTCTTCCTCGCGGGCGCCGACGCCGTCGCCGGCGACAACCGCATGGGCGACCCCCGCACCGACTCCCCCGACGCCCCCGCGCCCGCCCTCATCGGCGTCCTCGCCGCCCGCCACTTCGCCGCCATCGCCTCCGAAACCGTCCAAGTCCCCTCGCCCATCGGGCCCATCTCCCTCGCCGCCGTCGGCAGCACCATCGACATCCGCGGCCGCCTCTTCCAAGTCAAAGGCGTCATCGACCCCGAAACCAACCAAATCCTCCGCTCCTGCGTCATCGTCCCCCTCGCAACCGCCCAGCAACTCCTCGGCACCCCCGACGCCGTCAGCGCCCTCCTCCTCTCCCCCTCCCGCGCCTCCGGCATCGAAGCGCTCCAACAGCGCATCGAAAACGCCCACCCCGCCCTCATGGTCGTCTCCGACAAGCAACTCGCCAAAAACGCCCGCACCCTGCTCGACCGCGTCAACCAGCTCTTCAACGTCGTCCGCTGGACCTCCGTCTCCGTCGCCGCACTCCTCATCGCCATCGTCATGTTCGTCTCCGTCCTCGAACGCACCCGCGAACTCGGCACCCTCCGCGCCATCGGCGCACCCCGCTCCTTCCTCCTCCGCCTCGTCCTCGGCGAATCCGCCGCCCTCTCCCTCGCCGGCTCCCTCATCGGCATCCCCATGTCCCGCCTCGTCATCCGCCAAGCCCTCGGCCCCGACGCCGCCGGCATCCGCAGCCCCAAAATCGAACGCTCCGCCGCCGCCATCCTCACCACCTTCGCCCTAGCCGCCGCCCTCCTCCCAGCCGCCCGCGCCGTCCGCATAGACCCGATCATCGCCCTCCGCAGCGAATAACCCGCCCTTACTCCGCCCGCCAAATCCTCGAAAAATCAACCACCAACCCGGGCATCTCCGACCCGACCTCGATCCGCTCCGGACGCTCCAAATGCTCCACCGCCCGCCCCGCCCGCACCACATCCACCGTCTGCTCGAACGGATCGATCATCCAGCCCACCCGCGCCCCCCACCCCACCCACTGCCGCACCCGCGCCAGCTGATCCTCCACCGCCTGCGAATCCGACAAAATCTCCACCGCGAACTCCGGCACCGCATCCGTGAACCCCTCCTGATCGATCTCCGACGGCAACCCCGCCAGCCGCTCCCCCGACAGCCACGAAACATCCGGAATCCGCGTCAACAGCGTGCCCGGAATGTCATACCCCTTCGTCCCGTCGTACACCTCGCCGCTCCCCAGGCGCCCGATCCAAATCCAAATCTGCGCGATGATCCCCGCGGCGATCCTCGGCCCTCCCCCGCGTCCCACGCTCATGATGATCAACTCCCCGCTCGCGCCGCGCTCGAACCGGCAACGCCCGTCCTGCTGCCCCAGCCATTCCAACCGCTGATCCGTCAACGGCCCGTCATCCAACCGCACCACCTGCACGGTCGACGTAGCCACCGCCACCTCCACAGCCGCCGCCACCTCCACCGGCATCGCCACCCGCAACTCCCGCACAAGCTCGACCATCTCCCCCTCCGCCCCCAGTCTAAAGCCAGCCGCCAACCGCGCTGTACTCTGGCACTAGAGCGCTAATCGCCATGGGGCAGTCCAATGACTGATGAAAACGCCGTCCGCCGCGAACTGCTGCAAGTCCTCGACCGCTGCGTCAGCGGCGCTGCCCCCATCTTCTCATACCTCGAATTCGAAATCGCCCACGCCTTCGACGACACCCTCAGCACAGACCTCCGCGGCCAGCTCGACGGCCTCGCCCTCCTCGCCGAAGAAGCCGACTGGGGCCTCCGCGGCCCCGAAGACTTCCTCGCCCAAGCCCGCCAAATCCTCGACGCCGCACGCTCCCCCTCCGCAGCCGCCGGCTCCTAGCCAGCAAAATGCCCGAACCCCTCCTCTCCGCACGCCGCCTCCAGCGCATCTACCGACTCTCCCGCGAACGCATCCGCGCACTCGACCGCATCGACCTCGACATCGCCAAAGGCGACTTCATCGCCATCGCAGGACCCTCCGGCTCCGGCAAATCCACACTCCTCCACCTCCTCGGACTCATCGACTCACCCACCTCAGGCCAGCTCCGCATCCGCGGCGAACCCGCCCAAAACCTCGACCGCGAACAACGCGCCTCCCTCCGCCTCCGCTCCCTCGGCTTCATCTTCCAAGCCTTCAACCTCCTCCCCATGCTCACCGCCCGCCAAAACGTCGAACTCGCACTCGCCCTCGCCGGCGCCGACCGCCGCCAGCGCCGCAACCGCGCCGGCGACCTCCTCCGAAAAGTCGGCCTCGCCGACCGCATGAACCACCGCCCCGCCCAACTCTCCGGCGGCGAACGCCAGCGCGTCGCCATCGCGCGCGCCCTCGCCAACGACCCAGACGTCATCCTCGCCGACGAACCCACCGGCAACCTCGACTCCCGCACCGGACGCGACATCTTCGACCTCCTCCAAACCCTCAACGACGCCGGCCAAACCATCATCATCGTCACCCACAACCTCGAACTCGCCCGCCGCGCCAAACGCCTCTTCCACATGCGCGACGGACGCATCCAAGAAATCCCGCACGACTCCCCCCGAGACCACATGCCCTAACCTCCCCGCACCGCCGCAAACGCCGGCCAAAATCCCCCAGGAGCCACGCCATGCGCATCGCACTCATCGGCCAAGCCCCCTTCGGCGCAGCCATCTTCCAGCGCCTCGCCGAAGACGGACACCAAATCGTCGGCGTCTTCACTCCCCCGGAACGCGAAGGCGGACGACCCGACCCCCTCGCCCAAGCCGCCCGCGACGCCGGCATCGCCCTCCACCAGCCCCGGCGCTGGCAGCGCAAAGGCGTCCTCGACGACCAAGCCATCGCCCAATACGAAGCCACCGACCCGGAACTCAACGTCATGGCCTTCGTCACCCAAATCATCCCCTCACGCGTCCTCGAACACCCGCCGCTCAAAACCATCCAATACCACCCCTCCATCCTCCCCAAGCACCGCGGACGCTCCGCCATCAACCACGCCATCCTCCAAGGCGACGCCATGACCGGCGTCACCATCTTCTGGGTCGACGAAGGCCTCGACACCGGACCCATCCTCCTCCAACGCCCCTGCCCCATCGAGCCGGACGCCACCATCAACTCCCTCTACCGCGACCACCTCTTCCCTCTCGGCGTCGAAACCATGTCCCAAGCCGTCCAACTCGTCCAAGCCGGCCAAGCCCCCCGCCACCTCCAAAACGAAGCCGACATGACCTACGAAGGCCCCTGGGAAGGCGACATCGCCCGCATCGACTGGAACCAAAACGCCCGAACCGTCCACAACTTCATCCGCGCCAGCGACCGCGCCCCCGGCGCCTGGTCCGTCCTCAACGGCGAAAAACTCACCCTCTACGGCTCCACCCTCGCCCCCGACGCCGCAGCCGACCCCGGCCAAATCACCGCCATCTCCGACGCCGGCCTAAAAATCGCCTGCGCCGGCAACGCCGGCGTCCAAATCAACACCATCCGCACGCCCCAAGGCGACCGCCTCCCCGCCCAAGAATGGGCCGCCCAAAACAACATCACCCCAACCGCCACCTTCGACCCCGCCCCCACCGACGAATAACAGGCGACTGGGGGCGCGATCGACAGCTACCACAAGGACGACAGCACTCGCCCGCCGTATCCACTCGGGGCTAACACAGGGGCATAGCACATCACCCATCTATCAGGACTGCCAAGCGTCACAGCCAGAGGTCGAGGCAGTGGCTGTCGCTCAGTACGAGCCGCAGTGGTCAATGTTCGGCTGAATCGGCGTACTGAAGAGTCCCGTCAGATCGAATGCCCCATCGTAGCTGCGGCTGTAGGCAGCGATGCGGATGTTCAGAGTGGTCCCTGTGCGAAGATGTCCGATCATCGCGCGAGCAGCATCGTCGACAATGAGGACACCGTCGTTGGACGCGGAAGCAGCACCATTCACCCGGTAAACGGCACCGCCCACCCCGTATCTGACCGTGACGACCTCCTCGCTGATGTACGGCAGATCAACGATCCCCACGCGAATCTGTCCATCTCGACAGGTGATCCCCAGCGCGCCGTCGTAAATCCCGGTAGCGGAGCCAGCGACTAGAATGGTGGTCCTAACTTGGCCTGTCTCCCAGTCGCGCACAGCCGCATAGCCAACACCGCTGTCGGTGGCGGTGAACTCAGCCTCACATGGCACCTCGCGACAGGCCGTCCCAGCGTCCGTCACAGGCGCTCTTGACGCCGGTTCGCCGATGTACACTTGTGAGCTCCGCAGCCACTTGTCATCTTGGACCGCGATCTGTTGGGCGCTCATGTACCGGTTCTTCGGTGTCAACTTCTCACCCTCGGCATCAATGCGGAACTCAATGCGTCCGTCGGATCTCGACCGTGCCTCCACGCGAAGCTCTGTTTGCCCCGTATGTCCAACTACGTAGCCGATACCAGTAGAAGCCATGGCGAGCACCACGAGTGCCAGCAAAATCTTCACTCGCGTCATCTGCACCCTCCCAAGACTTTGGCTTCCTGCACGCACCAGCCGGGCCGCCAGTAACGACTCGGGCCTCAGCTCACAACGCGACCGTAGGATAACCGATCCTGCGCTGCCTCCCGACACCGTCTGCCAGCGCGACAGCCTCTCTCAGCGCGACGCAGAGAAACGCCCCGCTCTGTAAACCCCGACGCACTCCGCCCCGCCGCCATCCGCCTATCATCGCACCCATGTGCGAACAACCCCGGCCCGGCGACCTCCATCTCGTCTACGCCGACCCCCGCGACCTCATCGTCCCTCCCCAACACCCCCGCACCTGCCACGACGACTACCCCGTCGACTCCTTCGAACACCCCCGCCACCAGCTCTACCGCTCCGTCCGACAATTCGGCATCCTCCAGCCCATCCTCGCCCGCCGAACCGACGCCGGCCTCGAAATCATCTCCGGTCGCCGCCGACGCACCGCCGCCATCTCCGCCGGCCTCGACCGCGTCCCCGTCCTCATCACCGACCGCGACGACGCCGACGACCTCACCCTCAACCTCGCCGAAAACCTCGCCCGCGAACCCCTCAACCCCATCGACCAAGCCCGGGCCTTCGACCAAATCGGCGCCAGCCGCTCCGCCAAGCAATTCTCCATCGACCCCAGAAAAATCGCCGAATCACGCGCCCTCCTCGGCCTCGACCCATACATCCAAGAACTCGTCGCCGACGGCGAACTGGACCCCGACGCCGCCCGCGAACTCCGCCACGCAGACCCCGAACACCAGCCCGAACTCGCACACCGCGCCGTCCAAGAACAGCTCGACGCGCACGACGTCTTCCACCAAGCCCCCTACTACACCAACAAAATCAAAGCCCAACGCGAAGAACTCCGCATCCACGGCCAAGAACTGATCGACGCCATCAACGACATCCTCGAAGCCAAACGCGCCCGCCTCGCCATCCGCCGCGCCGCCCCCAAAGGCACCATCTTCCTCGAACTCCGCTCCCCAGAAGAAACCCTCGCCTTCGCCCGCCGCCTCGGCGGCGAAACCGTCCCCGACCCGCCCGTCAAACTCCGCGCCCGCCCCCGCATCTACCGCAACGACGATCCCTACGCCAGACCCGCCTGGACCGCCACCTGGCAAGACATCGAAGCCCGCCCCGGCAAACGCCAAGCCCTCCACTTCGAAGACCTCTTCCTGCCCGACCACTCCCCCCGCTACGGCCTCACCCAAGCCGGCCTCGCCGTCGAACCCCTCAACGCCGGCACTGCCAACCCTACCGACGCCCCCATCGAAATCATCCGGCCCGTCCCGAGCGACGGCCATCCTTCCCCCGTCACCTCCCTCGACCCCCGCCAACGCCTCCCGCCCGCCAGCACCGCCGACGACTACGACCGCGAATACGACGACGCCGACGCCGACTGGTACCGCGACGACGACCTCGGCGACGACTTCATCAACCCCTTCGAAGCCGCCCGGCTCAACCAAGCCGCGCAACGGCCCCGCCCCGCCCGCCGCCGCATCGCAACCGTCACCATCGACTTCGGCTCCCGCTACCGCAGCGGCCGGCGCAGCGGCAACGGCTACTACGCCTAGAGCCCGGCGATCAGCCGCCTACAGCCCGGTCGTGTCCTGCATCCGCTTCCCGCTGTCCACCAAATGCCCGAACCGCGTCCCCGCCAGCGGATCACGCGCGCTCGCCTTCTCCCACACGTGATCCACCATCTTCGCGTACTTCGGATGAAACTCCGCCATCTGCGTCTTCTCATCCTTGTGGAACTGCATCCCCGCAATCCGCCGCTCCATCCCCTCGTTCACCCCGCACTCCGCGCACGCCGGCGGCCCCGCATCCGCACGCTTCTGATAATGCTCCACCTCCAGCCCGCACGTCTCGCACCGGTACACGTAGATCGGCATCGCGGCCCTCCCCGTCCTGCACGGGCCCGCACCAGCCGGCCCCGTCCGCCTCAATGGTACGATCCCCATCGGCCGCCGTCGCGCCCGCGACGGCTGCGGGCCGAAGCGGATCGGGAGCGGATCGATGGCGGGCTACGCGGTGCGCACGGTCTTCCTCGTCACCCTCATCACCGGCCTCGCCGGCGCCATCGCCTACTGGCTCGCGGGCCTCTGGGGCGTCGTCATCGTCGGCGCCATCATGATGGCCATCAACATCGGCTCCTACTGGTTCTCCGACCGCATCATCCGCTCCTCCATGGGCGCCAAAGAAGTCTCCGAACGCGAAGCCCCCCAACTCCACCGCATCGTCGAACGCGCCGCCCTCGAAGCCAAGCTCCCCAAACCCAAGGTCTACATCGTCGAAACCCCCATGCCCAACGCCTTCGCCACCGGACGCAGCCCCAACCACGCCGCCGTCGCCGCCACCACCGGCATCATGAGCCTCCTCTCCGAACGCGAACTCCAAGGCGTCTTCGCGCACGAACTCGCGCACGTCAAAAACCGCGACACCCTCTGGAGCTGCATCGTCGCCATGATGGCCGGCATCATCATGCTCATCGCCATGGTCGCCCGCTTCGGCCTCATGTTCGCCTTCCTCTTCGGCGGCATGGGCCGCGACAGCCAAGGCGGCGGCAGCGACATCGGCCACCTCGCCGGCGCTCTCGTCCTCGCCTTCGTCGCCCCCATCATCGCCGCACTCATCCAATCCGCCGTCTCCCGCCAACGCGAATTCGCCGCCGACGAAATGGGCGCCCGCAACGGCCGCGACCCTCAAGCCCTCGCCTCCGCCCTCATGAAGCTCGAGCAAATGAAAGCCCACCCAGACGTCAAATACGCCACCGAAGAAATGTCCACCGCCGAGTCGGCGAACCACCTCTTCATCGTCAACCCGCTCTCCGGCGGCGTCGGCAAATGGTTCTCCTCCCACCCCCCCACCGAAGAACGCGTCGAACGCCTCCGCAAAGTCGGCCGCGACATCGGCCAAATCTTCTAGCCCCGCCCGGATCCCCCAATGAGCCAGCAGCCCGCCCGCCGCAACCGCCGCCGACGCCGCAACTCCTCCCGCCGCGCCGCCAACAACCCCCCGGCCGCCCCCGCAGCCGAAGCATCGGCCAACGGCGGCAACGGCGGCAAAGACGACTCCGGCGGCCGCCGCAACCGCGGCCAATCCGCCGGCACCGGCCCCCCGAAGAAAAAAGACACCATCTTCGGCATGCCCCGTCTCGCCTTCTCCCTCATCGCCGGCCTCCTCGTCGCCATGATCGCCGTCTTCGCCATGCAGCTCATCTTCCCCGGCAACCGCGCCGCCGAAGTCGAAGGCGTCGAGCTCTACCCCGACCAAGGTCGCCGACAACTCCAAGAAGGCGAACTCTTCGCCGCCTACAACTCCTTCCCCCCCACCTCCGGCCCGCTCCCCCACGCCCCCGCCATCCCCGAAGCCGCCGCCTACGACCTCACCGGCGCCGGCGGCGACTGCTCCCTCATCGCCGCCCCCAGCGAACTCCTCCCCGTCCTCTCCCGCGGCGGCATCGTCATCTACTACGACAGCGCCATCGACCCCGCCGCCCTCTCCGCCTGGTACGACGCGCAACGACTCTCCCGCCCCAAACTCGCCCTCGCGCCCATCCAGGGCCTCCGCGACCAGCGCCCCGACGGCGCGGGCATCGTCGCCGCCGCCTGGCGCACCCTCCTCCCCGTCCAAGCCTTCGACGACGACGGCCGCCAGCAACTCGACGCCTTCATCCAATTCCGCCCCGACGGCTACTACGACCGCTACATGCTCGACAACACCGGAATCCCCCCATGCGAAACCGGCTGACCCTCCCCGCCATCGCCGCCGCCATCCTCGCGGCCGCCATCGCCGCCGCCTGCGGCGGATCCTCCTTCAGCGACGACCCCCGCATCACCCAATTCGACAACGAACTCACCGAAGAAGGCCAGCAGCACGTCGGCACCACCGTCCCCGTCCCCTACGAATCCTACGAAGGCGGCCTCCCCCCATACGGCGGACCGCACGACGGCTACACCCTCCCCTGCGGCATCTACGACGCCCCCGTCCGCGTCGAACAAGCCGTCCACTCCCTGGAACACGGCGCAGTCGCCATCTGGTGGGAACCCTCCCGAACTTCCCCCGAAGAAGTCGAACAGCTCTACGAAATCGCCCGCCGCCACCTAGAAGCCGGCGACTTCACCATCCTCGCCCCCCTCAGCGGAATCAGCTCCAAAATCGTCCTCTCCTCCTGGGGCGAACGCATGACTCTCGACGCTGTCGAAGAAAGCGCCATCGACCAATATTTCTCCACCTTCAAGCACGACGCCCCCGAACCCGTCGCCGCCGGCGGCTGCGTCTCCGCCCTCTAGGACTACCGCCATGACCGCCACCACGGACATCTACGAAGTCATGAACACCCAGCGCGCCGTCCGCCAATGGACCGCCGAACCCGTCCCCGAGGAAACCATCCGCCGCGTCATCGAAGCCGCCACCAAAGCGCCCAGCGGCAGCAACCTCCAGCCGTGGGCCTTCATCGTCATCACCGACGACGACAAGCGCCGACTCATCGCCGACGCCATCCGCGCCTCATTCGAGCAGCGCTTCGGCGGCCGACGCCCCGACCCGGAACGCATCCAAGACCCCGCCGAGCGCCGCATGATGCGCGGCGCATTCCGCCTCTTCGACAACTTCGCCGCCGCCCCCGTCCTGATCATCCCCTGCCTCCATAACATCCAAGCCCACGACCCCGAATCCCTGCTCGCCGGCAGCTCCATCTACCCCAGCATCCAGAACCTCATGCTCGCCGCCCGCGCCGAAGGACTCGGCACCGTCCTCACCACCGCCCAAGCCGGCGTCCGCGACCTCCTCGCAGATCAGTTCGGCGTCCCCCGAGATGCCGTTCCCGTCGCCATCATCCCCATGGGCTGGCCCGCAGTGCAGTTCGGCCCCGTCAACCGCAAGCCCGTCGACGAGTTCCTCCACTGGAACGGCTGGCAGCGCTGACGATGCCTCCCGCCGCCAAACCCGCGCAGCGCAAGCGCCTCAAGTTCTACCCCGCCCGCGCCTACCGCCACCTCCGCCAAGCCGACCCCGTCATCGGCCGCCTGATCGACCAAATCGGCCCCTACACTCCCCGCCCCGACGGCGGCGACCCCTACGAGCGCATGGTCCGCACCATCCTCTACCAGCAACTCGCCGGCCCCGCCGCCTCCGCCATCCAGCGCAAATGGTTCGCCTTCTACGGCGACCAATCGGCCACCCCCACCCCAGCCCAAGTGCTCGCCACCGACGACGAAGAATTCCGCAGCTGCGGCGTCTCCCGCCAAAAAATGGGCTACCTCCGCGACCTGGCCGCCCACGTCTCCGACGGCAGCCTCCCGCTCAACCGACTCGACCAGATGCCCGACGACGAAGTCATCGCCGCCCTCACCCAAGTCAAAGGTTTCGGCGAATGGAGCGCCCACATGCTCCTCATGTTCCATCTCGGCCGCCCCGACATCCTCCCCGTCGGCGACCTCGGCGTCCGCAACGGAATGAAAGTCGCCTACGGACTCGAAGAAACCCCCACCCCCAAGCAAGCCAAAGAGATCGGCGCGAAGTGGTCCCCCTACGCCACCGTCGCCTCTTGGTACATGTGGCAAATCTTGGACGTCGACATCGGCTTCGCAAACGCCGACTGACCAGCCGCCCGCACCGGCTTGCCCCCTCTCCGCGATTCCGACTACCCTGAACGCACGTTCGCAAAAAAGCCGGGCAGCCGTCTGCCGACGACCAGAGAGGAAAACCCCGTTGCAGCCCACCCGCAACACCCAAGCGAACCCCGCCCCCATGCCTCGCTCCACATCCTCCAGCGCATCTCCCGCATCCCGCACCTCCGTGGTCAGCGTGGCCAGCACGCCTAATCCCGCCCACCCCCGACCTGTCCGCTCCCGCCCGACTTCCCGTCCAACTCCGCGTCCAACCTCACGCTTGGCCCGAACCCTCCGCCTCCGCAGAATCCGCCAGCGCTCCCGCCCCGCCCCGACGCCATCAACCCTGCCCCGGCCAAAACCGCCCTGCCCGCCCTGCTCAAAACAATCTCGCCGCACCCGCAGCAGCACCCGCCGCCGGCTCCCGCGCCGCTCCCGCCCAACTTCGCGCCCAATCTCGCGCCTGGCCCGAACCCTCCGCCTCCGCAGAATCCGCCAGAATTCCCGCCCCGCCCCGACGCCGTCAACTCTGTCCCGGCCGAAGCCGCCCTGCCCAAAACGATCTCGCCGCCCCCGCAGCAGCACTCGCCGCCGACCCGTCCGCTCCCGCCAAATTTCGCGCCCGATCTCGCGCCTGGCCCGAACCCTCCGCCTCCGCAGAATCCGCCAGCGCTCCCGCCCCGACCCGACGCCGTCAACCCTGCCCCGGCCGAAACCGCCCTGCCCGCCCTGCTCAAAACGGGCTCGCCGCACCCGCAGCAGCAGCACCCGCAGCCGGTTCCCGCGCCGCGCGGACCGCGCCTAGGCGATCACCCCCGCACCCGCCAGCGCCGCCAACTCCGCCGAACTCAAACCGAGCTCGCCCCCCAGCACCTCCCGCGTGTGCTCCCCCAGCAGCGGCGCTCTCCGGCCATGCCGCCAAGGCGTCTCCGAAAGCACGTACGGCGCGCCCGGATAGGTCACCGTCCGCCCCAGCTCCGGATGCTCGACCCCGACGAAAAACCCGCGCGCATTCCAGTGCTCGTCCTCGACCACCTCATCAGGATCGCGAATCACCGACCAAGCCGCCCCGGCCGCCTGCGCCCGGTGGTAGATGTCTTCAGCGTCGTGGGCCGCGATGTACTCCGCAATCTCCCCGAGCATCATCTTCACGCTCTCCTGCTGCAGCCCCAGCTGGCGCTTGCGCCCGTTCAGCAGCTCCGGATCCGAAAGCCGCCCCCCGTACCCCGACGCTTGGATCATCTCCACCAACCGCAGCCACGCCGCCTCCGAACGCGGCATCCCGAAGATGTTGATGATCCGCCCGTCCCGCGTCGGATACTGCCAAGGCTCCGTCGGCTGCGGCCCCGCGTGCCGCCCAGTCTGCCGGATCAGCGGATGCCGCTCATACAGCGCCCAAGGCGCGGAAGACTCGATCGTGAACGCGCACGCCTCATGCATCGAAACGTCCAGATGCTGCCCCAGCCCCGACTGCCGCCGCTCGTACAGCGCCGCAACCGCCCCCGCCGCCGCGTAGTACCCCGCGATATGCCCCGCATGATGCTCCGTCGGCCGCATCGGCGGCGCGCCCGGCAAATTGTCATAACCGCACGACCCCATCGGCCCCCCCAGCGCCAGCCCCACCGCATCCGACCATGCCCACTCCGCCCAAGGCCCGTCCTGCCCGAACGGAGTCAAGCTCACCACCACCGCCGCTTCGTGCCGCTCCGCCAACTCCACCGGATCGAACGGCCGCCCCCCCGTCGGCGACCAAGTCTCCAGCACGACATCCGCCCCCGCCGCCAGCATCTCCAACAGCGCCAGCCCGTCCGCGCAATGCAAGTCCAGCCCCGCCGACCGCTTCCCGGAGTTGTAGTACCACCAGAACAGCGACCGCTCGGCCCCAGCCGCATCATCGAGAAACGGCCCAATCCGCCGCCCCGCATCCCCCTCCGGCGGCTCCACCTTGATCACGTCCGCCCCCAGATTGGCCAGCAGCTTCCCGCAGTACTGCCCCTGCGGCCCGCTCAGATCCAGAACCCGGATGCCCTCCAGCGCCCCCACCCCCGAGTCCGCTCCCGATCCTGCCGCTGCGCCCGCCTCCGAACCCGCCATCAGCCCAACGCCCCGTCGATCATCAGCTCCGTGATCTCCTCCGGCGAGCACCCCAGCAGCTCCCCGTACACGTACTCATTCGCCTCCCCCAGCGGCGGCCCCGGCCGCTCCCGCGTCCCCGGCGTCCGCGAGAAATGCACCGGCAGCCCGTCCGTGACGTGCTCGCCCAGCACCGGATGCTCACGCGCGACCGTCCACTCCCGCGCCGCCAGCTGTGCATCGTTCGCCACCAAGTCGACGCCGTTCTGCACCACCCCCGCCGGCACCCCCGCAGCCTGCAAGCGCTCCATCAGCTCCCGCCCCTCCCGCCCCGCCGTCCGCTCGCCGATCATCGCGTCGAGCGCATCTTGGTTGCGCAACCGCGCCGGCAGCGTCGCGAACCGCTCGTCTTCCAGCCACTCCGGATCGCCCAAGGCCCCGCACAGCGCCGACCACTGCTCGTGGCTGAGGCAGGTGATCATGATCCACTTGTCGTCGCCCGCGGTCCGATACGTATTGTGCGGCGCAGCCTTCGGCCAAACCGAACGATTGCCCGGCGGATTGCCCGTCTCCCGGTACCGCCGCCCGTTCGCCGTGAAATCAAGCGACGCCGGCCCCGTCACCGCCATCCCCGTCTCCACCTGCGACAGATCGATCCACTGCCCGCGCCCCGTCTCCCCGCGGTGCCGCAGCGCCGCCGCGATCGCCGTCGCCGCCGTGAACCCGGCCAGATGATCCAGATACGAAAACCCCCAGCCCGCCGGCTCGCCCCCCGCGAAACCCGACATCGCCGTCAGCCCCGACAACGCCTGCGCCGTCGGCCCCCAAGTCCCGTAATCCCGCCGCGGCCCCGAGTGCCCGAACCCGCTCAGCGAAACGTAGATGATGTCCTCCTTCGCCTCCCGCTGCTGCTCGTATCCAAGCCCCCAGCTCTCCAGCACCCGCGAGGAGTAGTTCTCGACCAGCACATCCGAAACCGCCAGCAGCCGCTTCAGCAGCTCCAGCCCTCGCGGATGCCGCGCATTCAGCGTGATCGACCGCTTGCCGCGGTTGAGCCAATTGAACATCCCCGAAGAATCGGGCGGCTCGAACCCCTTCGGATGCGGCCGCCCGAAGCGGATCGAGTCGAGCGTCTGCTGATTCTCGACCCGGATCACTTCCGCCCCGAAATCGGCCAGCATCCGCGTGCAGGTCGGCCCTGCGACGATCCAAGTCAGGTCGACGACGCGGACGCCCGACAGCGGCGGCGCGGAGGCTGTCATGGCGGCCCGCCGGCGGCGCTCCGCTCAGGCCGGCTCGAACTTGGGCAGCGTGAACTCATCCGTCACGTCGTCGAAGCGGACCTTCACCCGCATCCCCACCCGTATCTGCTCCGGATCGACGTTGACCAGCGTCGTCTGCATCCGCGGCCCTTCGTCCAGCTCGACCACCGCCAGCGTGTAGGGGACTTCGACCGCCCAGCCCGGGTGGTACTTCTGGTGCATCCGCCCCCAAGTGAAGACGACCCCTTCGCCCTTCGACTCCCGCCACTCCCAATCGGTCGACCAGTCCTTCATGCAGCGGTCGCTGTACGGGTATTGGTAGAAGTCCGCCGAGGGGAAGTACTGGAGCAGCAGCTTGTGCTCGCGCAGCCCGTCGAACCAGGGCTGCGTGTTCTCGTCGGGCGCGGGGAGCGGCTTGTCGTAGCTCATCGGTCTCGCTTCCGGTTGCGCGGGCTAGTTGGCGTTGGGCGACAGGATCAGGGTGCCGTGCGTGTCGAGCGTGCCGCCGTTGCCGCTGCAGAGGACGATGTCGTTCTTCGCGACTTGGCGCTCGCCGCCGCTGCCGCGGGCTTGGATCACGGCCTCCGAGATCGGCGTCATGCCCCACATGTAGTACGACGAGAGCTGGCCGCCGCCGGTGTTGATCGGAAGATCGCCGCCGGGCTTGGCGTGCCCTTCCGCGTACCACTCGGCCGCTTCGCCCTTGCCGACGATCCCGTAATCCTCAATCGTGCGCAGCACCGTGTAGGTGTAGCAGTCGTAGAACTCGCAGATGTCGACGTCCCCGGGGCCGACGCCGGCCATCTTGTAGGCGGTCTCGCCGGCGATGGTCGCGCCCGACATCGTGCCCACGTCCGGCACCTCCGAATGCGGCAGGTTGCCCGGGTGGCCCTGCCCCATCCCCCAGATGTAGGCGGGGGACGACTTGAGGTCCTTGGCGCGCTCGGCGGTGGTGACGATCACGGCGACGGCACCGTTGGAGACGAGGCAGCAGTCGAGCAGGTGGAACGGCTCGATGATCCAGCGGGAGTTGTGGTAGTCCTCCAGCGTGATCGGGTTGCGCATGGTCGCGTGCGAGTTCATCGCCGCCCATTCGCGCTGGGTGACGGAGACGCGGCCGAAGTGGTCGTGTGTGGCGCCGAACTGCTCCATGTAGCGCCGCGCCGCGAGCGCGTAGGAGGTGTTCGCCCCGTAGAAGCCGAAGGCCGGGGCCATCGAGGCCATTCCCACGGGCCCGCGCCGGCCGGCGCCTCCGTAGGCCGCGCCGGCGGAGCCGCCCTGCTGCACGGGCGCATCGGCGAAGACGCAGGCGACGTAGTTGGCCATGCCGTGGTGGACGGCCATGGCGGCGAAGTGGACCATCGCCGAAGCAGTCGCCCCGAACGAGTTCATGTGGTTGAGCAGCCTCAGGTTGCGGAGGCCGAGATAGCCCTGCAGGCCGATCGAGATGCCGGAGCCGAGCATCCCCGTGATGCCCGGGTTGACCAGCAGCCCGTCGAGGTCGTCCTTCCCGAGCCCCGCGTCCTCCAGCGCGAGCTGGATCGCCTTGCCCGCATACCAGGAGGAGTCGTGCTCCGCCTTCTTCAGCATCTCGGTAATGCCCAGCCCGCAAACCGCCGTCTGCCCGCGAATCGGATCTGCCATAGCGAACCTCCAATCAGACGCAGGGGTAGTGTAGTGCAGGCTTGCCGGATCAGCCTGAAATGGGAGCAGCGAGGGACATCGGATAATGGGGGAGGACGCCTCGGACAAGATTGGCGATGCGGACGCGATGCGGGCGTATCGGCACACAGCGGAGCGTCAACAAGACGAGCAGCATGAGCGCCGGCGGATGCTCGACTTCAAGCTGCTCGCCACGTTCCCCATCAATGCCGCGCTGCTGGCATTAGTCTCAACATCGCTGCCCGGCCCGCCGCAACCCGGACCGCATCTGTGGATTTTGGCGGGGTTCGCGGTCGCGACATTCGCCGCGTATCTCTGGTACGCGGCTCGCGCTTACGGCGTCCACGATTGGAGCGGGCGTCCGGACCTGAAGACCCTGCGCAAAATCGCCGGGGAGTTTCCGGTTGACGTCGTAGACGCATGGATCGGAGGGGAGATCAGCAATTCGATAGACAGAAACGAGCCACTGCTCGAACGCAAAGGGACACACATGTGGTGCGCGTTCCTATGCACGCTGGCGCTCGCCGTGCTCGCCATCATGATCGCGGTCGTCGCGAGAGTTGGCTGAGTTGAAGGCTCAACGCCGAATCGGACCTGCACCCGCCTTTACGATCCGCTCAGGCCCAGGTGGCGGGAGCCGTTGGTCCTTCGGGCGATCTAGCTTTGGCGATTCGGCGGGCTTCTTGTTCTCTGTCATGGGGGTCACCTCGGTGCCAGTTTACCGACAAATCAGAGGACGGTGATGTCTTCTGCGCCGTCTACGTTGATGGTGTTGCCGGTGAGCCAGTTGGAGTCGGGTTGGCTGAGGGCGATGATGGCTTGGGCGATGTCTTCGGGGGTAGTGATCCTGCCGCTGGGGTTGTGGTTTTGGGCGAAGTCGAGCAGCTGCATGCCGGCGGGGATTTTTTCGAGGGCGGGGGTGTGGGTGATGCCGGCCTTGACGGCGTTGGCGGCGATGCCCATCGGGGCCAGTTCAACGGCGAGTTGGCGGAGGTGGGCGGCGAGGGCGGCCTTGGCGGCGCTGACCGCGCCGTATTGGGGGATGACGCGCATGTCGCCGCCGGAAGTCATGCCGTAGATCTTGCCGCCCGAGCCGAGCAGGCCACGGGCGACCATGTCCTGGGTCCAGTAGACGACGGAGTTGGCCATCACGTCGAGCGTCATTTCCATCTGGCGCTGGGTGATCTGACGCTCGCCCTCGCCGCCGATGTAGGGGCCGAGGGTGCCGAAGGCAAGCGAGTGGAGCAGGATGCGGACAGTCTTGGGGCCGTCCTCCGCGTCCAGATGGGAGCGGACATCGTCCAAGGCTTCGACGCGCTTTTCGGCGTCGGCGGCGTTGATGTTGTGGAAGCGGACTTGACGGCCATGGCCTTCGATTTCGGCGACGATGCGTTCGACGTTCTGCATCGTGGAACGGCGGTCGAGGTGGATGCCGATGATGTTCATGCCGGCTTCGGCGAGGGCGACGGCGGTGGCGGCGCCGAAGCCGCTGGAAGCGCCGAGGATCAGCGCCCACTGGTTTTCGAGCGAGGGATGGCTCACGACGGCCTCCTATTCGTGCTTCGGCTAGTCATAATCGGCCGCGAGTCTGCCTATGGACGGGTCGCGTTGGTGAAACGGCGGACAACTTCGAAGAGGATTTGGATGCCGGTTTTGAGCCCGTCGATGGGCACGCGCTCGTTGTGGCCGTGGACTCCGGAGGCCAGGGCGGAATTCATCAGGGTGGGCACGAACCCGTAGGCGTGGACGCCGTGGCGACGGAGGACGCGCGAGTCGGTGAAGCCGACGCAGGTGGACGGCACGACGATCGCGCCCTCGACCTGTTCGCGCACGACGTCTTCGACGACGCCGACCAGCTCCGTCTCGAAGCTCGCGGCGGGGCCGGAGGATTGGAAGACGATCTCGACATTGACCTTTGCGTCGTCGATCACGTCGCGCATCTTCCTGATGAAGTCCTCATGGGACTCGCCGGGCAGGAGGCGGCAGTCGAGCGTCGCCTCCGCGTCGGCGGGGATCACGTTGTGCTTGAACCCGCTGGTCGCGCCGGTGGCGGAGATCGTGTCCTGCGTGATCGCGGCGAAGGCGGGATAGGCGGAGCGGAGATTCGCGACGCTGGGCATGCCGGCCGGCCAGGCGCGGCCCGTGCGCATACGGTGGAGCGCGTCCTCCGTGGTCGGCTGCACGACTACGGCGCGATCCCAGGTCTGCACGGCGTGGAGCGCGCGCACGAGGCGGTCCACGGCGTTGTCGGAGTGGGGCGTCGAACCGTGTCCGGGAGCGCCTTCGGCGCGGAGCTTGAGCCAGAGCGGGGATTTTTCGGAGGGCGAGCAGGCGAAGATCGGCTGGGAGGAGCCGAGGAACTCGAGGCTGCCCATGCCGCCCTCGTTGAGCGCGTACTCGGGCTCCGTGATCCAGCCGCGCTCGTTCTGGTCCAGCCATTCCATCCCCATCGAGCTGCCCGCCTCTTCGTCGGCGACGGCGAGATAGACGATGTCGCGGTCCGGCGCCAGCCCATGCCGCTTGAACAGGAGCATGACGAGCAGTTCGAGCACGCCCATGCCCTTCATGTCGAGCGCGCCGCGGCCCCAGATGTGGTCCTCGCGAATTTCGGCCGCGAAGGGATCGACGTTCCAGAATTCGGGCTGGGCCGGGACGACGTCGGTGTGGTTGAGCAGCATCAGCGGGCGGTGCTTGCCGGTCCCCGATAGGCGCGTGCGCATTGAGACGCGGCCGGGTCCGGCTTCGCGGTACTCGACCTCATAGCCCTCGGCTTCGAGCAGCGAGGCGAGGTACTCCGCGCCGACTTGTTCGTTGCCGGGCGGGTTGGTGGTGTCGATGCGCAGGTAGTCACGCAGGACCGAGACGATCTCGGCGGTGACGTCGTCCCAGTTGATGGCGAGATCGGGCGTGGCGGCGGGCATTGCGGAATCCTACTCGCTGGCTGTCCGGCGGCTGGTCAGCCGGCTTGCAGGTCCTTGACTGCGGCGACGATGCGGGACATCATCTCGCCCGCTTTGTCGTGGATCGCGACGGCGCAGTACTGCGTGATCACGGTCGGGTCGAGGTTGACCTCGATCATCGGGAAGCCGCGCTGACCGACGGCGAAGGCGAAATCGGCGGCGGGCGAGACGACGGCGGTGGTGCCGACGAGGATCACGCAGTCGGCGCGCGAGGATTCCTGGTAGCAGCGTTCGAGCGCGTCGGGCGGGATCGGCTCGCCGAACATGACGGTGTCGGTCTTGACGATGCCGCCGCATTTATCGCAACGCGGAGGCATGACTTCCGGTACTTCGTCGAACGGGGTGCGGGTGTTGCAGGCGGTGCAGCGCAGGAGGGTGGTGCAGCCGTGAATTTCGGTCATCGATTGCATGCCGGCGGTGCGGTGGAGGCCGTCGACGTTCTGGGTGATGGTGTGCTTGAGCACGCCGATGCGTTCGAGCTCGGCCATGGCGAAGTGGGCATCGTTGGGCTGCGCGTCGGCGATGCCGCGGGAGAGCTCGTCGGGGTTGCGGCGGCGCTCGGCGACGCGGGTCCACCAAGCGGCGGGGTCGTCGCGGAACTCGTCGTACTGGTTGAGCGGCGGCTCGCCGTGCTTGGTCCAGAGGCCGTCCTTGCCGCGGAAGGTGGGGATGCCCGATTCAGCTGAGATGCCGGCGCCGGTGAGGGCGATGCAATAGCGCGAGCCGTGCAGCAGCTCCGCCGCGCGACGGACATCGGCCTCGTGCGGAAGCGGCTCGGCTTCGCTGGCGGCAGCGGGATGTTCAGCCATTTGGCAGCGCCTCCGTCCTCATCGAGGGGGGCTCTCGGGTCGGCATTGCTCGCGGATACGAAAACGCCCCCGCGAACGGGGGCGCATCCTCTGTGTCCGGCGCCCTCGCGGCGCCTGATCAGTCGACTTGGAGGACTCCGAAGACGAGGTGGATGTTCAGCTTGCGCATCAGCTGCTCCCTTCCTCGATCCCGATTCGCAGACATCATACCACGAGATGTCAAGTCTTGCAGCCCCGGCGCGCGCGGCTGTGCGAAACGGCGGCAGCAGGTAGACTGCGGGTGCCGATCGGCTTGGGAGTGGGTACTCGACATATGCGGGCAGCCGCGTGCTGACTTGGATGCAGGATTCTGAGCCGCGCGAGCCGATTCACCGGCGGTGGGCGGCGGCCGTGCGGGCGAAACCGCGGTCGGTCCAAGCCGCGATCTTCTCCGCCGTCGCGGCCGTGAGCGCCGGCCTCATCGCAGTCGTGCTCGTCGTCACCGCACCCGGAGACGAACCGCTCACCTCAGCGCCATTGCAGTTGCCCGAACCCCCCGTTCAATCGTCAACGAACACGGTTGCACCGCCACGCGAATCCAAGCCCAGACTGGTGGGCGAAGACAATCCGTCGGCGTCGCGTGCTGCGACGGAGCAAGAGGCGTCCATCGCCGATTTCCAAGAACCGGAGCAGGCTGGTGCAGATGAGGGATCACGGCCGCATGATGATCCGCCTCAGACGCTGAGCGAGGACGAGGAGGAAGCCTACGGCGTCGGGGGACGCTCGCCGAGCAGCGAGGAGACGTTCGACGGGACCGGCGAGTTCGTGCCGGCGCCGGCGAACGAGGCACGGGCGGCGATCCGGGCCTACACCGCCGCCAGCCCGCTCGAACAGTTGCCGATGTCCTTCACCTATCTGGTCCAGCCGGGCGAGACCATGGCCGGGATCGCGCAGCGCTTCGGGCTGCACATCGGCAGCGTCCGGGTCAACAACATGCACATCGATAATCCGGCCCAGATGCAAGTGGGGACGGAGCTCGAGCTCCCGGTCCGCGACGGGCTGCTCTACAAGGTGCAGTCCGGCGACACCCTGGAAGACTTGCTGTTCCGCTACGAGGCGGACCGCGGCGCGACAATCTCGTACGGGCCGAACCGCCTCACCCCGGACCCCAACGCGATCTACATCGACCAACGACTGCTGCTCGTCGGCGGCACGCGGCCCGACCTCAAGGGCGAGTACTTCGCGCCGCTGACCGCGCCCGTGATCTGGTACATGCCGGTCGAATACGAGCGGATCACGGATCCCTTCGGCACGCCGCGCAACAACCACTACGGGATTCACACGGGCGTTGATTTCGCGGCGCCGACCGGTGCGCCGGTGCGGGCGGCGCGGGCCGGCACGGTCAGCAACGGCGGTTGGGATGATTCCTACGGCCGCTGGATCGAGATCGACCATGGAGGCGAGATCAAGTCGCGCTACGCGCATCTGTCAGGCTCGCGCGTGGTCATCGGGCAGCACGTGGCGGCATGGGAAGTGATCGGCTGGATCGGATCGACGGGGCGAAGCACCGGGCCGCACCTGCACTTCGAGATTCTGCGGAACAACCAGCCAATCAACCCGCACCCGGCGCTGGGCTTGTCCTGAGGAGGGCCGCCGCATGACTGAAACCGCAGGGGCGGTCCCCGAGACTTGGGAACACGGCGAGGCGACGGCCAACGGCATCCGCTTCCACTACGTCGCGCAGGGGGAAGGGCCGCTGGTCCTGCTGCTGCACGGCTTTCCCGAGCACTGGTACTCGTGGCGCCACCAGATCGGCCCGCTGGCCGATGCGGGCTACAAAGTCGTCGCGCCGGACCTGCGCGGCTACAACCTGAGCGAGAAGCCGCGCGGCGGCTACAGCATCAAGAACCTGACGCGCGACGTGCGTGGGCTGATCCGCGCATTCGGCGAGCGCTCGGCGACGGTGGTCGGCCACGATTGGGGCGGAATCATCGCGCTGCAGTTCCCGCTCGACTATCCGAAGGCGTGCGAGCGGCTGATCGTGATGAACGCGCCGCTGATCCGGTCGTGGTACTGGCAGCGGCGCAACTGGCCGGCGAACAAGTACGCGGTGGTGATGCAGGTGCCCGGCTTGGCCGAGCGGCAGGGCTGGCAGGACATCGACGCGGCGGCCGCGCGCATCTTCCGCGGCGCGGCCAAGAACCCCGACGCGTTCAGCGACGACGACATCGCCGTGCTGGCGGGGGCGCTGAAGCAGCCGGGCGCGATCTCCAGCGCGACCAAGTACTACCGCCACATCTACGTTCCGGACTGGTTCCAGACGCTGCCCGACCGGCACAAGCGGATCACCTGCCCGACCCAGTTCATCTGGGGCGTGGACGATCCGGCCGTCCGCCTCGAGTTCATGGAAGAGGCGGCGGGGCGAGTCGACGATCTGCGCGTCGACAAGATCGAGGGCGCGGGACACTGGGTGCAGCAGGAACGTCCGGAAGAGGTGGCGGCCGCGATGCTCAACTTCCTCGGCCCCGCCCGAGCGGACGCGAATGGCTGACCAACGGCGCTGCATCCCGGAGGACGAGCCGGCCGACGGCGCTTGGCGGCACGGTTTCGCCGAAGGCGCGCAGGGCGTCCTGCTGCACTACGCGGAGCTGCCGTCGGCGCGCGGCGAGGACGCGCCGCTGGTGCTGCTGCTGCACGGCTTCCCGGAGTTCTGGTGGTCCTGGCGCCACCAGATGCAGGCGCTGTCGGCGGCCGGCTACCGCGTCGTCGCGCCGGATCTGCGCGGCTACAACCTCTCCGACAAGCCGAAGGAGGCATCGGACTACGCGATGCCGCTGCTGATCGAGGACGTGGCGCGGCTGATCGCGCACTTCGGGCGGGAGCGGGCCGTCGTCGCCGGGCACGACTGGGGCGGCGCGATCGCTTGGCATTTCGCGATCGACCGGCCCGAACTGACCGACCGGCTGATGGTGCTGAACGCGCCGCATCCGGAACCGTTCCAGCGCGCGCTGGGCGGGAGGCGCCCGAACCTGCGGCAGCTCAGGCGCTCTTGGTACATGTACATGTTCCAGCTGCCGCGCCTGCCCGAACGCTGGCTGGCGGTGAACGACTACGAGCGGATCGGCCTGATCCTGCGCGACACGGCGGCGCACCCGGAGGCGTTCCCGCCGGACGTGCTGCAGCACTATCGGACGGCCGCGTCGCGGCCGGGCGCGCTGCGCGGCGGGCTCAACTACTACCGCGCCGCCGCGGGGGCGGCGATGCAGGCGGCGCGGCAGGATTCGGCGACGGTCGACAAAGTGCTGAACATGTTCGGCTTCAGGCCCGCGAAGGGCGGGAACGTGGCGGCGCGCACCAGCTGGGACGAGATTTCCGCGCCGACGCTGCTGATTTGGGGCGAGAAGGATCGCGCGCTCGGCAAGGAGCTGACCACGGACATGGACGATCTGTTCAGCGGCCCGTTCGAGTTGGTCTATCTGCCCGACTGCGCGCACTGGGTGCAGCAGGAGTGCCCGCAGGAAGTGAACCGGATCATGCTGGGCTTCCTCGAGCGCTATCCGCCGACGAGCGGCGCCGCCGGGACATAAGCGCGTAGGCCGAATCAGGTCAGCGGCGCGTCGGGGTCGACGTCGGTCGCGGCGGCGATCCAGTAACGGCGGCGGATGCCCATGGACATCTCTTCGAGGTCGGAAGCCAGCTCGCGCTCCTGGGCGGCGGTCAGTCCGGCGCCGCCGCAGACGCCGGTGAGCATCGAACGCTTGAAGATCAGGCCGACGGAGGCGTCGACGAAGGAAAGCTCGCGCGCGGCGCGGGCGAGGAAGTACTGCATCTCTTTGGGGTCGAACCCGGTTGCGGGCGCGTCGGTCGGCCAGAGTCCCCAGCCGAGATAGCCACCGCGGGCGACGTGCTCGCGGATCGCGGTGCGGTGCTCGATCACGTCGTCGACCGCGCCTTCGCGGCCGTCGAAGTGGATCAGGTTCGGCCGCGCGTCGAGCACGCGGGTCCAGTGCGGCCGAGCGCAGCAGTGGATGCCCGCGAGCGCTCCGGCCCGCTGCACGGGCTCGATCGCGGCGCGCAGGATCTGCTCGACCTCCCGCCAAGGCAAGGGCACGGAGGGTTCTCCGACGGCTGCCAGTTCCGGCTCGTCGAAGACGATGATCGCCTGATAGCCGAGCGTTTTGTAGGCATCGGCGAGGCGGGCGCCGATGCGCCCCAGCCAGGCGGCGAGGCGCTGCACCTGTTCGAGGCCGTCGAACGCGCCACGACCGGCCGGATCGGACCAGCGCGAGAGGGTGATCGGGCCGACCAGCTGGCCCTTGAGCACCTTCGAACGGCGCTCTTCGGGCACGCGGGGCAGCCGCTCGAGCAGTTCGTGCAGGCCGGCGGCGCGTTCGGGCGGAGGCAGCGGCGCATCCGCGATCGCGGCGTCGGGGAGCGCGCCCGACCAGTGCAGGATGCTGCCGTCCCAAGACGCGCCGGGCAGCGATAAGCCAACTTGGGGGATCATCATCTCGAGCGGGTCGCGTGCCGGCAGTTGCGGCCAGAAGGGGAGGCGCCAGTAGTCCTCCAGCACGGAGTCGATCGCTTCGGATGGGTCGGCGGACGAAACCGAACCGACGCCCGTGGGCAGCAGGGGCAGGTGAATCGGCGCTTCCAAGACGTACCTCCGCCCGCTGCGGCGCGTTCGTGCGGGAGTCTACCCGCCATCCACCGGACATCGTGGATTACAGGTGAAATATTGCACGCGCGTACCAAAAAGAGTGTATGCTCGGCGCGAGGAGCCCGGCACCCGGCGACGCGCTTGAAATGTGCGCGCAACCCGTCAGCGTTGACCTCCAGATGGGTGAGCGCTAAGGTGCCTATTCACTTAAGCAGAGCTCCATATCTGGAGCAGCCACCAGAGAGACGGACATGGATCACTACGATTCCGCCGAAGCCACCGCAGTCGCCGCGCCCGTCGAGCGCGAACCCGGCATCGTCGCGCCTGAACGAGCGGTCCGCGAACCGCTGATCAGCCGCCGCTTCACCAAGCCCGGCGAAGACGTCTACGCCCAGATCGAGTGGCAGCTGCGCACGGCCGCGATCACCTCGGACAGCGGCGAGGTGATCTTCGAGCAGGAAGACATCGAAACGCCTTCGTTCTGGTCGCAGAACGCCGTCAACATCGTGGCCTCCAAGTACTTCTGGGGAGCGCAGGGCACGCCCGAGCGCGAATCTTCGATGAAGACGCTGGTCGACCGGGTGGTCGACACGATCGCCGACTGGGGCGAGCAGGGCGGCTATTTCGCCGACCTCGCCGGCAAGAGCGCCTTCGCGCAGGAGCTCCGCTATCTGCTGATCAACCAGTACGCGGCCTTCAACTCGCCGGTCTGGTTCAACGTCGGCGTGGAGGCCAAGCCGCAGTGCTCGGCCTGCTTCATCAACTCGGTCGAGGACACGATGGAATCGATCATGGACCTCGCAACGCGCGAGGCGCTGCTGTTCAAGTGGGGCAGCGGCACCGGTTCCAACCTCTCGACGCTGCGCTCATCGCGCGAACCGCTCAACGGCGGCGGAGTCGCCTCCGGGCCGGTCTCCTTCATGCGCGGCTACGACGCCTTCGCCAACGTGATCAAGTCGGGCGGCAAGACGCGCCGCGCGGCCAAGATGATCATCTTGGAAGCCCAGCACCCCGACGTGCTGGAGTTCATCCGCTGCAAGGCCGAAGAGGAACGCAAGGCCTGGGCGCTGATCGAGGCGGGCTACGACAGCTCGCTCAACGGCGACGCCTATTCCTCCGTGTCCTTCCAGAACGCCAACCACAGCGTCCGGGTGACGGACGAGTTCATGCGCGCGGTGGAGGCCGACGGGACCTATTGGACCAAGGCGGTGGTCGACGGGCGCCCGATGGACGAGCTGCGGGCGCGGGACCTGCTCCGCGAGATCGCCGAGGCGACGCACCAGTGCGGCGACCCGGGCCTGCAGTTCGACGACACGATCAACAAGTGGAACCCCTGCTCGGCGACCGACCGCATCTACGCCTCCAACCCCTGCTCGGAGTACATGTTCCTGAACGACTCCGCCTGCAACCTCGCCTCGCTCAACCTGCTGAAGTTCTACGACCTCGAAGAGCAGAGCTTCGACGTCGACGCCTACCGCCACGCCTGCCGGGTGGTGATCACGGCGCAGGAGATCATCGTCGGCAACGCGTCGTATCCCTCGCCGCTGATTGCGGAGAACAGCGAGCGCTTCCGCCCGCTGGGGCTCGGCTACACCAATCTCGGCGCGCTGCTGATGGCGCGCGGCGCGCCCTACGACTCGATCGAAGGCCGCGCCCTCGCCGCCGCGGCCACCGCGATCATGACCGGCGAGGCCTACGCGCAGTCGGCGCGGATCGCCGAGCGGGTCGGGCCCTTCGCCGGCTACGAGGAGAACCGCGAGCCGTTCCTCCGCGTGATCGGCCAGCACCGCGACGCGGTCGAAGGGATCGCGGGCTTGGAGACCGTGCCCGACGCGGTCAGCCGCGCGGCGCAGGACGCGTGGGACCAGGCCCTCCGGCTCGGCGAGCGGCACGGCTACCGCAACGCACAGGCGACCGTGCTGGCGCCGACCGGCACCATCGCCTTCATGATGGACTGCGACACCACCGGGGTGGAACCCGACATCGCGCTGATCAAGTACAAGAACCTCGCCGGCGGCGGCGGCATGCCGATCACCAACCGCACGGTCCCGGCCGCGCTGCGGCTGCTCGGCTACGGCGACGCCGATGTCGCCGCGATCGCGGACTACATCCAGACGCACGGGACGATCGAAGGCGCGCCCGGCTTCGACGAAGCGCACCTGCCGATCTTCGACTGCGCCCTCAAGCCGGCCGGCGGCAGCCGCAGCATCGCCCCGCTCGGCCACGTGCGCATGCTCGGCGCCGTCCAGCCGTTCATCTCCGGCGCCATCTCCAAGACCGTCAACGTGCCCGAAGAGGCGACGGTCGAGGAGATCATGGACACCTACATCGAGGCGTGGAAGCTCGGCGTCAAGGCGGTCGCGATCTACCGCGACAATTCGAGGCGCGTCCAACCGCTCGAGACGGGGCGCCGCGGGGCCGGGGGCAAGGCCGGCAGCGGAGCCGGCGCAGACGCGGCGACCGAGCTGAGCTCGCCGTCCGACCCGCCGAACGAAATCATCAGCGCGGCCTCTCCGCCCGCTTACCGGCGGCACCGGCTGCCGGACGAGCGCCGGGCGCTCAACCACAAGTTCACCATCGGCGACCACGAGGGCTACATCAACGTCGGCGAGTACAAAGACGGGCGGCCGGGCGAGATGTTCATCCACATCTCGAAGGAGGGCTCGACGGTGTCGGGCCTGATGGACGCCGTCGGCACGCTGACCTCCGTCGCGCTGCAGTCCGGCGTCCCGCTCTCCACGCTGGTCAAGAAGTTCCGCCACATGCGTTTCGAGCCCAGCGGCTGGACCCGCAACCCCGAGATCAACCAAGCCGATTCGATCCTCGACTACGTCTTCCGCTGGATGGGGCTGCGCTACCTGGACGAGGAGTTGAACGACGAGAGCGCCGACCAGAGCCGTCTGCCGTTCGTGGAAGACGTGCGCGTGGCCGACGAGGAGGCGGGGCCGTCGCCGATTACGCCCTCGGCGGCGACCTTCCAGAACCAGCTGGACGCGCCGCCCTGCGCGGACTGCGGCACGATCATGGTGCGCAGCGGTTCCTGCTTCCGCTGCATGAACTGCGGTTCGACCAGCGGCTGTTCCTGAGCGGAGGGCTGCCCCTGCTCAGTCCCCGCGGGTCACGACCGTGCCGAAAATGCGGTCGTGGAGGCCGCGGCCGTCCTTCATCGCCAAGGACGACAGGCCCAGCAGCAGCGACGCGATCAGCCAGACCAGCGCGACGCCGGTCAGCGCGCCCCAGATGTCGCTCGGGTTGTCGGCGGGCTCCGCGATCGGGATCGCGATCAGCATGATGATCGGCCCCGCAATCATCAGCCAGCCGACCAATTCGCGGACGAAAATCCGGCCCGTCGAGGCAGCGCCTCCGGCGGCATCGCGCACGATCAGCCCGGTCAGCCGCTTGCCGGGCGACTGCCCCGGCTCCATCCGCACCGCCAGCCAGTAGAGCCGCCCGAGCAGCAGCACCAGCGGGATCAGCACGATGTCGGCCAGGAACGCCGCGACGCGCGGCCCCCGCGCCGCCGGGACGATCTTCGCCTGCGCATCTTCCCCGTTCGCCATCTCGACCTCCATCTAGGCGTCGCCGCCCGCGTCCTCATTCAGGATCGAGCGTCGCCGCCGCTCGTATTGCGCCGGCGTCAGGTACTCGCGCAGCCGCTCCAGTTCTTCGAGCTGCTCCTGGACATCGCCGGGAGGATCGGGAACTTCCGCGGCGGGCGCCGGCTCGGATTCAGGGAGCGGAGCCGACGCGTCGGCCGGGGATGAAGGGGCGTCGGGTTCCGCAACGGATTCGGCGGGTGCGGGCGTCGGCTCCGGCTCCGCGGTTTCCTCGGCTGGCTCCGCATCTGGGACATTGGCCCGCGGCACTTGCCGCGGCGGACCCGCGTCGACCACGATCGTCCTGAAGATCCTGTCGTGAACCGACTGGCGGCTGCGGGCCGCGAGCAGCATCCCGGTATCGGCGACGAGCAGCAGCAACAGCACCATCGCGAGCGCGCCGAAGGGCCGCTGCTCGCCATCCGGAATCTGGGCGATCCAACTGCCCGCCGAGAACAGCAGCCACCAGCCCACTTGTCGCGCCAAGTACTGGAGGGTCGTCGTCTCTCCCCCGTCGATCCGCACGACCCGCAGCTTCAGCAGCCGCTTGCCCGGCGATTGGCGGCGTCCCGACATGGCGACCGTCGCGGCCGCCCAAACCGAGAACGAGATCACGTTCGCGACGATCAGCCCCGTCTGCTGCCGATCCGTCAGCCCGCCGTCATCGGCGATGTCCCCCGCCCAGATCAGCCAGCCGATGATGGCGGGCGCGACGGCGAGCACGGCGTCGATCAGCGCCGCCGCCACGCGCCGGCCGCGTCCGGCCGCCGCGCCGATGTCCGCCGGGGCGGCCAGCAGCGCGCTGCATGATTCGCAGATCACGTCGCCCCCGCGCGGCTGCCAGCCGCAGCGGCGGCACTGGACGACCGGTGCGCCGACATTGCTCATCCGAACACCTCCCGCCGCTCAGGCATCGCCCTCGTGCTCCGCCAAGATTTCGCGCCGCTGGCGCTCGTATTGCGACTGCGTCAGATACGGGCGGTTGCGGTCGAGTTCATCCAGCGCCGCCTGCACTTCCGTCGGCAGTTCGGGCCGCGGCGGAGGCGACGGGCGCGGGGGCGGCGGCTCTTCCCGCGCCTCCGGCGACTGTGCCTCGTCGGGCGGGGCGGGCGGCGGATCGCGCGGGTCGCGGTCGGGCATGTGCGGAGCGTGCACGGGCTGGCCGCCGGGCAGGACGCGCTCGATCATCGTGCCGAAGACGCGGTCGTGCAGGGCTTGGCGGTTGGGCGACGCGAGCAGCGCGAGCGCGTCGATGAAGATCAGCCCCACCGTCACCAGCGCGAGCCACCAGAGGCCCGATGTCACGACCGTCGCGGGCGCGCCTTCTTCGCCGGGCAGCGTCTCAATCGTGCCGAAGACGATCGAGAGGTAGCCGGGCAGCGAGAGCAGCTGCCACCAGAGGAACTCGCGCAAGATCACCGTCTGCCGCGAGGGGAGGCTGCCGTCGGCCAGGCGGATGCGGGTGCCGAGCATGATCTTGCCCGGCGATTGCGCGCGCCCGGCCAGCGCGGCGATCACGATGAACCAAAGCCCGACCGAGATCGCCGTCAGTACGCCCGTATCAAGCTGGCGCTGCACGATCTGCCCGATCAGGAGCACGGGAAGCGACTGGACCGCGTTGTCGACGATCTGGCTGAACACGCGGCGCAGCCGTCCGGCCGCGTAGATCGGCTCGCCGCGCCTGCCCAGGATCGCGCTGCAGGCCTCGCAGATCGCGTCGTGCGGGCGCGGGGACCAGCCGCAGTGCGGGCATGGAACCGGCTCGCCGGGCGCGGTCATCGGCGCCTGCTCGCTTCCAGCGGGATCGATGAGGCGGGCATTCGCACAGCGTACCCGCAGGCGGATCCGGACTCCCGCTAGTAGGGGAGCGCGACGGGGCGGTAGGCCTTGGCGCGGAGGGCCGCGAGCAGGTCGTCGAGGCTGCGGATATCGGCGTCGAACTCGGTGGCGGCGGTCGCGATCTCGTGCAGCGCGTGGGAGTCGCTGCCGCCGATCGGCGGCAGGCGGCGGGAGCGCCCGCGCGAGGAGGCGCTCTGGTTCTGCAGCGGCCCGTCGCAGCCGTTGAGCCCCTCGACGCCGTCGAAGAGGTCCATCGCCTCGGGCGGCACCCGCAGGCCGGGGTCGCGGGCGGGGTGGGCGAGGAACATCAGCGCGCCGCGGGCGTCGCAGAGTTCGCGCAGGCGGCGCGCATCGGAGATCCGCGGCCGCAGCTCGTCGAGCCCGTAGACCAGGACATGGCCCAGCTGGGTGGTCACCTCGACGCCGGTCAGCACGAGCAGGTCGGTCGTCCCGTTGAGCACTTCGACCCGCTGCGCCGGCCAGACCACGTCGTGTTCGGTGAGGACGATGCCGTCGAGGCCGCGCTCGGCGGCGCGGGCGAGGAGGTCGTGCGGCAGCACGTTGCTGTCGGTCGACCAGACGGAGGTGTGGACGTGCATGTCGATCAGCACGTGGGCAGGTTCGCCGTGCGCCGCGATTCGGGCAAATGGCGCGGCGCCGCGGGCGATGCACATGTATTGGGCGCGTGTACGATCCGTTTCGTGATACCCGCCCGATTCGCCGAGCTGGCTGTAGAGGCCGAAGCGGTCGCCGACGAGCGCCAGCTCGACGGGCGCAGGCATCTCGAGCTGGTCGGCGAGGACGAGACCGGCGACACGGAACTGTCGCTGGGCATCGTGGTGACGCGCGAGGGGGGGATCGAGGAGGCGGAGCTGGCGCTGTCCGCGAGCAGCGGCGAGAGCGTCGCGCTGGCGCTCGATCTGGAAGCGGAGGTGGCGGATGTCGATCCGCTGCTGGCGACGTTGTCCGGCGAGGGGGTCGAAGTGGTGATCGAGCAGGACGAGGAGGGGCATTTCCGGGTGAGCGTGCACGGCGACGAGGCGGCGCGGTGAAGGTCGCCGTGCTGGCCGGCGGCGTGGGCGCGGCGCGATTCCTCGAGGGGCTCGTCGCCGTCGCCGACCCGGCCGAGATCACGGCCGTCGTCAACGTGGGCGACGACATGGAATGGGCGGGGCTGCATATCTCGCCCGACTTGGACACGGTTACCTACACGCTGTCGGGGCTGGTCAACGCGGAGATGGGCTGGGGCATCGGCGGCGACGGGCGGCGGGTGCTGGACCGGCTCGGCTCGCTCGGGGGGCCGGACTGGTTCCTGATCGGCGACGATGATCTGGCGACGCACCTCTACCGCACGCAGCGGCTGCGCGAGGGCGCGACGCTGGCGCAGGCGACGGCGGAGCTCGCCATCACGCTCGGCATCGGCTGCAGCATCATCCCGGTCACCAACGACCGCCTGCGCACCGTCGTGCGGACCGATGAGGGGGAGCTCGCGTTCCAGGAGTACTTCGTGCGGCGGCGCGCGCGGGACGCGGTGCTGTCGCTGCGCTTCGACGGCGCTGAGGAGGCGCAGCCGGCGCCGGGCGTGATCGAGGCGATCGGGGCGGCCGAGGCGATCGTGATCGCGCCGAGCAATCCGTTCCTTTCGATCGAGCCGCTCTTCGCGGTGGCGGGGGTGAGGCAGGCGGTGATCGACTCGCCGGCTCCGGTGGCGGCGATCAGCCCGATCATCGGGGGCGCGGCCGTGAAGGGGCCGGCGGCCGAGATCTTGGCGAGCCTCGGGCACGACGTCTCGGCGCTCGGGGTCGCGCGGCTCTATGCGGAGGTGGCGGACGTGTTCATCTTGGATGAGGAAGACGCGGAGCTGGCGGGGCCGATTGAGGCGGAGACGGGGCTGCGCTGCTCGGCGATGCCGACGCTGATGAGCGGGCCGGCGGAGAAGCGGGCGCTGGCCGAAGCGACGCTGGCCGCGGCGGCCGGCTGAAGCCGCGATGGACGTCTCCGGCGAGGTCGTGGCGGTGGTGCCGGTGCGCGGGCTGCCGGCGGGGAAGCGGCGGCTGGCGGCGCTGTTCGATGCGGAGCGGCGCAACTCGCTGGTGCGGGCGATGCTGGAGGACGCGGTCAACGCGCTGCGCGGGGCGGAGCGGCTGGACCGAGTGGTGATCTGCAGCCGCGACGAGGCGGCGCGGGAAGAGGCGCGGGCGCTGGAGGTCGACTTCCTCGATCAGGCCGAGATTCCGCCCGGCTACAACTTGGCGGTCGCGCACGCGCAGCGGGCCTTCGCAGATGCGGACACGCTGCTGGTCGTCCCGGCCGATATGCCGCTGCTGACGCCTGAAGCCGTGGATCTGCTCGTCGAAGCGGCTCCCGGCGGCGAGGCCGTGGTGGTCGCGCCGGCGCATGACGGGGGCACCAACGGGCTGCTGCTGCGCCCGCCGGGGGTGATCAGGCCCGCGTTCGGGCCTTCTTCGGCCAAGGCGCACGCGCAGGCGGCGGCGGACGCGGGCGAGGCGGGCGTGCCCTTCCGCGCGGCGGATATCGATGTCTGGGCCTGGGATGTGGATACGCCGGCCGACCTCGAGGAGCTGCGCGGGCTGATCATGCAGCTGCCGGCTGAGATCGCGCCGCGCACGCGGGCTTGGCTGAACGCGAATCCCGCCTGAATTTTTCGCAGGCCTTGGGGCCGACTCGGCGGCGCGGGCGGGCTGCACGGTGGTTGCTGGCGGTAGGTTGGCGGAACTGGCGGTACCGCCGGCGCGGGGGCGGCAGGTGGGCGTTGCGACGGGGCTGACTCGGCGTCGCGGGCGGGCTGCGCGGTGGTTGCTGGCGGTAGGTTGGCGGGACTGGCGGTACCGCCGGCGCAGGCTCGGCAGTTGGGGGTTGCGGCGGGGCTGGGTACGGACCGTTTCGGGGGGTGGATGCGCGGAGCCCCCGCCGGTGAGGGCGGGGGCTCCGAGGTTGGTCGCGGCGGCTTGCGCTTGGGCGGCGCGGGGGGCTAGCTGCCGGCGCCGAACAGGATGGTGTCGCCGGGCAGGAGGGTGAAGTTGACCGAGCCGGGCAATTCCTCGCCGTCGGTTTCGCCGTAGCGGATCCACTCGACGCCGTTCCAGAGCCAGACGACGGTCGAGCCGGACGGGCCCAGATCGAGCACGGCGGAGGCGCGCGTCGTGCTGACGCCGCGGTAGGTCGCGAGCGCGCCGGTGGCGGGACCCTCGCCGGAGCCGAAGTCGACCGGGTCGCCGCCGTAGGCGATCGCGTCCTCGCCGTAGGCGGGGACGTCGGTCGTGTCGATCGGGGTGCTGGTCGACTTGTTGTTGTCGGAGGCGGCGGAGAGGATGCTGACGCCGTTGCCGACGATGGCGATCAGCGCCTGCGCGACGCCGTTCTTGGTCTTGGCGCGGCGCACCGGCGCGGTGCTCTCATCGTTGTCGTGGTCCGACGGCAGCGGGTTGGCCAGCAGCGCGGCCGCGAACGTGCCGCCGCGGGTCGCGGTGCTGTTGAAGGTGATCCAGGTGCCGTCGGCGACGGGGATGCCGTCCTTGTCGACCGCGCGGGCGGAGACGCCGACGGTGTTGCCGAGCAGGCCGAAGTCCTCGGGCACCTCCAAGCTGATCGAGTCGACGGGGCCGGCGACGGAGAACATGGTTTCGGTGTCGTCGGGGCCGACGCCGCGGACGGTGGCGGTGTAGGCGCCGGCGGCGAGCGGGCTGCTCGCGCCCGCGGTCACGGTGACCACGATCTTGCAGTTGAAGCGCCCGGCGCCGCAGGTGATCGCGACGGTGTGGCTGCCGGCGGGCAGGGGCGCGCCGCCGATGCCGGTGACCGTGGCGCTGGCCGCGATGGGCAGCGGGGCCGGGTTGCCGTTGGCGTCGGTCGCGCTGATCGGAATCTCGATCCGGTCGCGGTCGTCGTTCTCGGTGGCCGAGGAGTGGACGCGCGGCAGGTCGCCGGTGGCGGCCAGCTCGACCGCCGAGCCGGAGATGATCAGGACGAGGGACTCGATGAAGCGCTGGGCCGAGTCCTTGTCGACGACGACGGCGCGGATCGTGACCTCGCCGGCCTTGCTCGGCGCGTCGAAGTCGAAGTCGATCCGGCCGGACAGGGCGGGGTTGCCTTCGGCGGCCTTGATGATGTTGTTCGCCGCCGTCGCGTCGGCGTTGGCGGTGAGGCGCAGGGTGCAGCTGATCTGCTGGTTGCAGTTGTAGGCGCTCAGCGAGCCGCCGCCGATGGCGGTCAGGGTGATCGAGGAGACCCGGCTCAGGTCGGAGGGCAGGTCGTTCTCGTTGAACAGGCCCAGGCGCACCTTGGTGGCCTTGGTCCCGATCGGGATCGCCGTGGTCGGCACGACCCCGTTGATCGGCGGGCGGCCCAGCGAGATGCTGTCGAGCTGCTTGACCTGCTGCACCTTGAGCGTGTAGCTGCCGAACTCGCGCAGGCGCAGGCGGACGGGGATCCAGGGGTCGCTGTCGCTCTCGCGGATGAAGGCGTGGAAGGTGCCGCCGGCGACCGGGGCGAAGCTGGCGTGCACGGCGACGTCTTCGTCGGCGTCGGAGGAGACCAGCACCTTGGGGCGGGTGACCCCATCGGCCTTGACGACGTAACAGGTCGTGCCGAAGTCGCGGGTCGCGACGATCTCGCGGGTCGGGCTGCACTTGAGCTTGTAGTTCCGGCCGTCGATGTTGAGGCGGTCGCTGCCGGTTTCCCAGAGCGCGGGGCCGGAGACGCGCAGGTAGGAGTCGTTCGGGTCGATGTTGATGCGGCAGGGCTCGAGCGTCACGGAGGTGCAGATCATCGTCGAGGCGTTCTCGTCGGCGCCGGCGTTGATCTGGAAGCCGATCGTGAGCGGGACCTGCTCGCCCGGAGCGGCGATGCCGTCGGCGTCCTGTTCGAGCGCGGCGGTGATCCCGGCGTAACTGAAGGAGGGGCGCGTCGGGGGGTCGAAGAGACCGCCCTCATAGTCCACTTCCCTGATCAGTCTGGCGCGGACGACATTCACAGTATCGCCGTTGACGGTAACGCTGCGGGAGCTGGTGACCGTGACGGACATCACTTGCTCGTCGGTCGAGTCGGCAGGGAAGTAGAGCATCGGGATCGGCTTGATGAGCGCATCCACTTGGACCGGGCCCTCGCCGCCCGCGGCCTCCCACGCCTCTTGGCGCGAGAAGTCGAAGAGGCAGTAGGGCTCCTCGCCCGCGGCGGCATTCTCGCCAAGGCTCTGCTGGGAGACATCGCATGTCGTCTCGCCGAGGCTGACGACGCCGCTGAGGAAGGCGATGGCGATGGCGCCCTCGGGGTGGAGGGAGCGGTAGGTGGCGTAGCCGGTGCGTTTGATCGGGGTGGAGTCGGGATCCTCGATGCCGCCGAAGGCGCTGAAGCCGATGCGGCCGTCCGACAGGTAGCTGACGCGCGGGTAGGGGACGGGCAGATCGTCGGCCTTAACGAAGCCGGCCGCGTCGCTGAGCTCTACGCCCTCGTTGAAGAAGTGGACTTGCAGCTGGGCGGTGGACTCGTCGGTGGGGAGGAATTCGATCACGGGGAAGGCGTCGAACCACCTGGGGTCGCTGTCGTTGAAGAACCCGCTGCCCAAGGCCTCATAGCGCAGTTGGTCGCGGTTCATCAGCCAGGACTGCTTCCAGTCCGACTTCGTGCCGTCGCTCCGGATGAAGCGGAACTGGCCGCTCGGGTAGAACTCGTAGTTCATGGGTTGCCCTGGCCGGGGGGTGAGCTCGGAGGCTTCCGCCCGGATGCTGACCGCGTCGAACGCGTTCCAGCGCAGGATGTTGCCGTGGGACTGCCTGCCCTTGAGGGCCGGGTCGGCATCGAAGTCGGCGGAGTCGAGCAAGGTGAAGCCGATCTTGATCGGCTCGCCGCCGGTGAACGCAGCGGTCGTCGGGCTGGCCAGCTCGCACTCCTCCTGCCAGTACGCGTTGTTGAGGGCGATGTCGTCGGCGTGGAGGTTGGGCGACTGGACGGGCTGGTAGATGGGGCAGCGCTCGCCCAGAGAGTTGATCCGGTAGATGAAGGCTTCCGGGAGGGTTTCGTACCAGGTGCTGACGGCGGTGTCGCAAGTCGCGTCTTGGCGTTCCATGTTGGTGCAGGTGCCGTTCTCGGTCAGGTAGGCGACGCCGACCCAGACGCGGTTGTCTTCATCGGACCACTGGTCGGGGATGCTGAACTGCAGGTGCAGGTCGGGGACGAGGTCGGAGTCGGAGGCGTTGGGAGTGCCGGAGAGCAGCTTCCATTCGGGCCGGTCGATCACGCAAACGGGCGTGGTCGCGGTGTAGTAGGTGAAGGGGACGTCGCTGGAGTCCAGCGTTGGCAGATTGTCTGGGTCGACCTCTCCGAAGTAGTAGTGGCCGGACGCGCCGTAGGGAATGTGGAGGGGATTGCAGATTTTCTTCCCCTCAAGGTGGGTCTTCCCCTCAGGGTTGGGGTGGTCGATGAGGTCGAGGCGGCGGTTGCCGAGGGCACCTCCGGAGGGGGCGCTGTAGAGGGCGCCGTGGAAGTTCTGGACGTAGTAGTTGTCGGGGGAGACGTGGACGCGGACGCCGGTCAGCTCGCCGTAGGTGTAGCGCTCGTTGGTGCCCGGCTTGCGCAGCCCGATGAAGAGGTCGTTGCGCTCGCCGGCGCCGGTGATGTAGCGGCCGCGGCCTTCGACGGTCTCGTAGTTCGACAAGTCCCGGGGGTCCAAGATGTCACCCGGGTTGTCGGGGTCGTAGACGTTGGTGATGTAGTCCCTGATCCAGCGCGGCCGGCCTTCGGGCCCGCTGGTCCAGATCGTGAGGATTTGCGGGTCGTCTCGAACCGCTTGTTCGAGGAGGACTTCGGCATCGATCGGCTGGAGACGCATCGCCCGATCGTTGTCGGGGCAGACCGGGAGCGAGGCATCTCCGGTAGCGGGGAGGGCGCCGACGGCAAGGGTGCGGCAGCCCGAGGCGAACGAGACCTGCTCGATCGCGATTTCCGCTCCGCTGAACGACTGCGCCTGCGCGTCCACGGTGTGCCAGACCTTGAAGGTGGTGGCGCCCAGCGTCCGCGTTCCCGGAATCCGATTGAGCGTCGGGTAGACGGGGTCGGCGAACGAGTCCGCCAGTCGCGCCTTGATGCGCACCCTGGCAATGTCACGTTCCGAGTCGGGCACCGCGAAGTAGATGTAGCGGGTCCCGCTCGCCCACTCCGGCCCCGTGAGGACGTTGGTGTAGCCGCGCACCGATTGCGCTCCCGAGGCCAACTCCGTGTCCGCGATCACCTGCGTGGTGTCGATGCCGATGTAGCGCATGGACGAGTTCGGGTTCTCCTGCGGGGCGATCTGCGCGGATGCGCCGCCGGCGAGGGAGAGGGCGGCGGCGACGCCGATCGCGGCAGCGACGGCTAGGGCGAGGATGCGGGCAGGGGCGAATCGGCGATGGTTCACAGTGCTACTCCGTCCGCTGCGCGGCCGCGCTGCTGAGGTTCGAGTGTTCGGCGATGACGGGTGCAGTGGAACCTGGAGATTCGGGGGGGGGGGGGGGCTGCACGCATCGTCACTCCCGTCGGGGTACCGGCCATGCCCAGCTGGTCGCCGGCCAACAGCCAGTATCCACCTCCGCGAGGGTAGTGGCAACCAAGGCGGCGGCGGGCTGGGTTTACGCTGGCCTAATACTGGTTGTATGGCTATGTCATTTGTCCGATCTGCGGCGCGGGTCTGTTGGCGCGGGCTCAGATGCGGGGCAGGCCGAGACCGCGCTGGGCCATGATGTTGCGCTGGAGTTCGTTGCCGCCTGCGCCGAAGGTGGGCATGATCGCGGCGAGGTAGCCGTTTTCGGCAGCTCCGCCGAGCGGGGCGCGGCGGTCGGCCGGTTCGAGCTGGCCGTAGAGGCCCATGGCGTGGAGGCTGAAGTTCTGCAGGCGCTGCATCATCTCGGTGCTGAAGACCTTGACCTCGCTGGCCTCGTAGTTGGGGCTTTCGTCGCGCTTGAGCATGTCGAGGATGCGGTAGCTGAGGTGCTGGAGCACCTCGATCTCGATCTTGAAGCTGGCGAGGCCGTTGCGGATGCCGAAGTCGTCGGCGGGCCGGCCGGCGGGGGTGTCGGAGGCGGCCCAGTCGACCAGGCGGTCGTAGACGGAGCGGACGCCGGAGACGGTGAAGATGCTGATCCGCTCGCGGTCGAGCGCGTGCGCGGCGTAGTACCAGCCGCGGTTTTCCTCGCCGACGAGCGCGGTGGCCGGGACGCGCACGTCCTCGAAGTAGACCTCGTTGGTGCGGTAGCCGGCGACGGTCCAGATCGGCTTGACGGTGATGCCGGCGGACTGCATGTCGACGAGCATCATGGAGACGCCGCGGTGCTTGGGCGCGTTGGTGTCGGTGCGGGTGGCGAGCCAGACGTACTCGGAGCGGTGGGCGCCGGAGGTGAAGCGCTTGGTGCCGTTGAGGATGTAGTCGTCGCCGTCCTTGACGGCGCGGAGCTGGAGCGAGGCGAGGTCCGAACCGGCGTCGGGCTCGGTGTAGCCGAGCGCGAACTCGACTTCGCCGCGCGAGATCGGGGGCAGGAAGCGGTCCTGCTGCTCGTCGGTGCCGAAGCGCATCAGGGTGGGCGCGACCTGCTGGGTGGCGACGGTGGCCTGGGGCGCGGAGACGTAGTTCATCGCCTCCCAGAAGAGGTACTGCTCCTCGACGGACTTGTCGAGGCCGCCCCATTCCTTGGGCCAGGACATGGTGAGCCAGCCGCGCTCGGCGAGCAGGCGGCGGAAGGCGCGTTCCTCGGCCATCGTGTCGGTGGTCGGGTCGCCGATTTTGGCGCGGAGGTCGTCGGTCCATTCGGCCTCGAGGAACTGCTTGACCTCGGCTTCGAATGCGAGCGCCTGATCGGAGAAGCGGTATTCCATCGTCGGACCTCCGGCGGGGTGGCGGAGCGGGCGCTCCGCGTCACTCTACGACTGCGCGCTGGGGCGCATGCTGGGCAATGTAGGGCAGCGCGTGGGGCGCGGTCATTCGCGGGGCCGCGGGCAAGGGGCGGCGGAGTCCGTCGCGCGGGACGATGGCGCGGAGCAGGGCCGGCCGCACGGCGACGAGCAGGGCGAGGAAGGCGAAGACGGCCCAGGCGAGCGGGGGCCAGAGCGTTTCCATGGTCAGGGCCTGTGCGGCGGCGCCGAAGGGGAGCGAGGCGAGCTGGGCCATGCCGATGCCGAGGAACATCAGGCTCATCACGCGGCCGCGGACTTCGTTGGTGGTTTCCCAGGCGATCAGGGCGGCGCTGGAGATCATCGCGACGGACATGCCGGAGCCGAGCATGAGGTTGCCGAGGATCGCGTTGAGCGGGGTCGGCTGTGCGGTGAAGACGATGAAGCCGGCGGCCATGACGAGGACGCCGAAGGCGACGAGCGCGCCTTTGCGCTCGACGGCGGAGAAGACGACCATGATCAGCGAGGCGGCCATCGCGCCGAGCCCCCAGAAGACGGCGATCAGGGAGAACTGGGCCTCGCTCATGCCGACGACGCGGGTGATCCAGGTCGGCCCGAGGCTGCCGGTCGGCGGCATGACGAGGGCCATCATCAGGACGACGAGCAGGATCATCCAGAGCAGGACGGGCTTGGTGCGCGCGTAGGCGATGCCGGCGCGGATGTCGCGGAGCGCGCGCGCGGCCTCGCCGCGGACGGATTTGACCGCGCCGCCGCCGTGGGCGAAGACGGTGCGGTAGGACATCAAGGCGAGGATCGCGACTTCGCCGATGTGGCCGCTGGCGGTGATCGAGTAGACGGCGCCCTGTCCGAGCGCCTCGTTGAGGAAGCCGGAGGCGAAGATGGCGACGGGCAGCGCGAGCTGCATCGCGGCCTGGTTGAGCGCGAGGCCGGGCGCGGTCAGGCGCGGGCCGAGGATCTCGGGCACCATCGCCCCGCGCGTGGGCGCGTCGACGGCGTGGGCGGCGGAGGAGAAGAGGGTGAGCGCGAAGAAGAGGGCGAAGCCGAGCGGCCCGGTCCAGCCGAGCAGCATGATGCCGCCGATCAGCAGGCTGGCGAGCGCGCCGCCGGACTGGGCGATCATCAGCAGGCGGCGGCGGTCGAAGCGGTCGGCCAGCGCGCCGCCGATCAGCCCGAAGCCGACCATGCCGACGCCGCGCACGGTGGAGATGGCGGCGACGAGGACGACGACGAGGGAGTCGGCGGCGTAGTTCTGGATCCAGAAGATGGCGGTGACGAATTGCAGCGGCATCATCGCCTGGCCGATGATGAAGCCGCCGAGCAGCAGGCGGTATTCGCGGTTGCGCAGCGCCTCGAGTGCGTTGCCGGAGGGCGCCGGCGGTGCGCTCACCGAGTGATGCGGGCGGTGGCCGGCTTCCAGGGCCGCACGAGCGCCAAGCTGCCGCCGAAGCCCGGGTAGAGGCTGGTCCATTTGCCGGCGGTGCTGCCGGCGACGACGAGGATGATGTCCTCCGGCGCGGCGAATTTGGGCATCGGCTGGTCGAGCTCGGCCTCGCTCCAGCCGCGGCGCGCGGCGATGTAGTCGGCGATGCCGGCCCCGGCTTGGTCGTTGCTGAGCCGTTCGCGCAGCGGCAGCTGCGTGTCCTCGATGATGCACTCGCGGACATCGTTCTTGGACCAGCCGTCGGCGGCGAAGACGTCGGCGTGCTCGGGCGCGACGACGAACATGCACATCGGCGCGGGCCGCTTGGGGTCGAAGATCGCCTGCGAGGCGAGCGCGAGCGAGCCGGCGAGCTGGCGCGCGGTGCGGCTGGTCTGGTCGATGCAGACGCGCGGGCCGCCGAGCAGGGCCATCATCGAGAGCGCGCTCTCATCGGCGTCGTAGCCGAGCTCGACGTGGAGCGGCTCCCAAGGGCTGGCCTCTTCGCGCTCGGCGAAGGTCAGGTTCCACTTGTGGCCGCCGCCCTGGATGGACTGCTCGACGCCGCCGGGCTTCGCGCCGCCGACGTTGCGGACGACGAGGCGGAGGGCGCGGCCGATGGTCGAGTTGGCGCGGTTGCCCTGGCCGAGCGCGTTGAGCCCGGAGTTCATCCCGATCCGGTCGCGGACGGGGCCGTTGACGATGATCGCGGGCGCCGCGCCGGCGGTGGTCGCGGTGCTGCCGTGCAGCCCGTAGCCGGGCCCGACGGCGGCTTCGATGGCGGCGAGGATGACCGGGAAGTACTCGGGCTTCGCGCCGGCCATCACCGCGTTGATCGCGGCCTTCTCGACGGTGGCCGGCGCGTAGTTGGGCGGGATCTCGGCGATCACCTCGCGGGGATCGCGGGCCGCGCCGGCGAGCATCCGGTCGACCCGCTCGCGGGTGGGCGGGACCACGGGCAGGCCGTCGGTCAGCCCGCGCTCCTGCATGAACTCGTAGACGTCGACGTGATCGGCGACATCCACGAGCCGCGCACGGTCGCCGAGGGCGAGGGACGAATCCGCGGCTGCCATGACGTCCCCCGCCGGGCGGTCAGCCCGCCGCCGCTCCGGCCGCCGCCGGGACGGGGCGCATCAGGGTGTCGAGGATTTCGTCGATGAAGCGCTCCGCATGGGCGTGCATCTCCTCGTCGGTGCGGTCCTGCATCGGATGGGGGATGAAGACGCGGCGCACCTCTTCGAGGCCGAGCATCTCCGCCTGGTGGCTGGCGGCGTTGACGAATTCGGAGGTGGCGACGAAGACGCTGGGCTTGCCCTGCATCTCGAAGTAGACGGCGTCGTGCACACTGCACGTCGTGCAGGAGCCTCAATCGGCGAGGGCTTCGATGACGAAGTCGGCCTCCTCCAGGATCGCGCGCTTGATCTCCTCCGGCGCCGGCTTGGCCACCGTGGGCTTCATGTAGCGCACCGTCTTGACGCCCGGCGCGCGTTCCTGGACCAGCTCTTCGAGGCGGTCGAGGAAGACGTCGCCGCGCGGCTTGGAGATGTCCAGCAGCGCGACGGTGCCGTGCAGCGCTTCGGGGCGCGGCGTCAGCTCGCGCTTGACGGGAACCCGTTCGTCGGTGGGGTCGAGGATCGCAACCATTCGGTACCTCCTGCTCGCAGCGCCCGCTCAGGCGCCGATCCGCTGGCTGGTGGGAGTGGAATACACGCCGCCGGCCCAGCCTCCCAAGATGGTAGAGAACTTGGCGGCCGGACTGCCGGCGACGACGAGGATGATGTTTTCGGGCTTCTGGAATTTGGCGACGGGATGGTCGAGCGCCGCTTCGCCGCCGAAGCGCTTGATGATCCCGGGCGGCAGCCCCGCGCCGGACTTCTCGTCGCGGATGCGCATCTTGAGGGGGACCCGCGTGTCCTCCATGATGCACTCGCGGACGTCGTCCTTGGACCAGTTGTCGCGGGCGAAGATGCCGGCGTGGTCGGGCGAGACGACGACGAGCGTGTCGCTCGTGGGGGATTTGGGGTCCTGCAGCGGAGCCAGGGCGAGCGCGAAGCTGCCTGCGAGCTGGCGCGCCGTGCGGCTGCGCTCGTCGGCGAAGGTGTTGGGGCCGCCGGAGAGCGCGATCAGCGTGGCGACGTCGTCGCCGGGCTCGAAGCCTTTCTCGACGGCGAGCGATTCCCAAGGGCTCGCGGCTTCGTTTTCGGCGAAGTTCATCGTCAGCCGGTGCGGGCCGCCCTGGGTGGCGCGGTCGGTGCCGCCGGGCTTGGAGCCGCCGACGTTGCGCGCGCAGAGGCGCAGGGCGCGGCCGATGGCGGCGTTGGCGCGGTTGCCCTGGCCGAGCGCGTTGCCCCCGTAATTCATCTGGATGCGGTCGCGGATCGGGCCGTTGAAGATGCCGACGGGGGTCGCGCCCATGGTGGTGGCGAGCACGCCGTGGATGTTGAACGACTCGGTGCAGGCGATCTCGACCAGCGTGATGATCGCGGGCAGGTACTCGGGCTTGGCCCCGGCCATGACGGCGTTGATCGCGACCTTCTCGACCGTGATCGGAGCCAGGTTGGGCGGGACGACGGCGATTTCCTCCTGCGGGTCCCTCTTGGTGCCCTGGAGCATCTTCCAGACGCGCTCGCTGGTCGGCGGGACGACGGGGAAGCCGTCGGTGTAGTCCTGTTCGTAGGTGAACTCGTGCTCGTCGGCGCGGTCGGCGATCTCGACGACGCGGGCCATCAGGTCGCCGCTCTTGCGCGCTTGCAGCTTCTCGTAGACGCCGGGCTCGTAGTTGCGCGCGCCGCAGCCGGGCCGCTGGACCGGGAGCGCGTCCCAATCGATGCCCGGCTCGCCGCCGAGTCCGGCGAGGGTCATCGCCTCGCGGGAGAGCTCGCGCCACTCGTGCCGGTCGAAGCCGAACGTCTCGATCTGGCTGGCGCCGTCGCCGTCGTAGAGGAAGAGCGAGGGGACGGTGTCGATGTCGGCGTCATAAGACAGATCGAGGGCGTCGTCGTCGAGCAGCGGCATCGTGAGCGAGTGGCGGTCGCGCAGGACATCGATGTCGTCGCGTTTCTGCACGGCGACGAGCACGTCCAACCCCTCGTTGGCGTCGCGGTGCAGCGCTTCGATCAAGGGCAGCGTGAGATTGCAGGTGTCGCAATCTTCCTTGACGATCGCCAGCAGGCAGGCGCGGGACTGCGGGCGCGGAAAGTGGAACTGCGTTCCGCTGGAGTCGGCGAGTGAAAAGTTCGAGGGCGCGCGCATGCCGGCATTCTAAAGGCTCGCGCCGCGGAGGTACACCTGACGGCGAATCAAGGCGATAGCCGCGATCTGTTGACCTTGCAGGGGAACGGGGCGAAACTGTGCGTACGCAAGTACGAACGGGAGCCGAGATGCTTCGACGCGAACTGCTGCTGGCGATGGTTGCGGGGTTGGCGCTCGCTCTCGGCTTGGCCGGCTTCAGCACGGCGGCGGAGATCGAGCAGGCACCCCAGGCTCCGCTGTCCGTCGATGCGGGCGGCGAGAGCGGCGGGAACGAAGATCCGTTCCACGTCTCCGGCGGAATGCTGGCGGTCGCGATCCTGCTGCCGCTGTTCTTCGTCGGCGGCACGGCCGCGACGTTCATTTGGGCGATCCGCAACCGCGCGCGGCGCGAAGAGGCGGACTGGGAGATGCCGTGGTGGCGGACGCGCGGCTGGTACAGCCACGAAGAAGAAGAGGCCTGAGCAGACCGCCCGCTCCCGAGCGTCAACGTTGGCTCCATCGCGGTAGGCGCGGACAACTACCGCCAGATCGACCGCGTGTTCCGCGCCGACGCGACGGGGCAGGTGCAGATGGCGGCCCGCGCCGGCGAGACCGGCATTGAGGTCTACGTCAACAACGCCAGCCCGCCGAAGGCCATCGCAGGCACGGGCGACGTGCGGCCCGGCTACTACGTCAACGCCAGCACCAACGTCGCCGTCGAGAGCATCGAGCGCGTCTCGGCGGGCGAGAGCCGCAAGCCGGAGGTGCAGGACGCGCTGCGCAAGCAGTTCAACACTTGGGGGCCGGACATCGACACCGACCTGCTCAAGGCGATCTGGAAGATGAGCATCGGCTACGCCGAAGTGCTGTCTCAGGGCAATCTCGCCGACGACACGCAGCGCGGCAGGATCCTCGCTTGGCTGCAAGCGGACCCGTCGGCGCTGTCCCATCGGCTCGACGCCGCGGCCTGGAAGACGGCGTCGGCGATCACCGCCGGCGGGGGCGACACGCATCCGTTCTACGCGCTGCCCATGCTGACCGGGACGGGGATCGGCCTGCCTGCGGCGACGGTGGCGGGCAACTGGGCGTCGCAGCCGGTTCACCGCGAGGTGGAAGCGGCGGACCCGTACGCCTACATCGGGCTCTAGAGCTCTACTCGAACTACTTGAGACTCAGTACTACTAGTAGCGGCGCTTGGCTTCGAGCGCGTCGTGCATCGCCTGCCGCGTCCACTCGGCGGTCTCCTTGAGGCTGATCGGATGCGTCTTGATCCCGTTGGCCTTGCGCAGCGCGGGCAGCGTCAGGCCGGCGGACTTGTCCTGATTGCACGGGCCGCAGAGCAGGGCGCGGTTATCGATGTCGTCGGCGCCGCCGGCGCTCTTGGGGCGCACATGGTCGAGTTCGAGGTAGCGCGGCGTCGGCGCGACGAAGGCGCAGCCCCAGCAGTGGAGGCCGAACTCCGCGACGAGCAGCGCCTTGATCTCGCTCTCCGGCATCAGGCGGGGGCGGGGCTTGGCCTTCGTCGGCGTCGCGAGGTAGGCCGCAGCAACTTCGCCGGCGTCGGTGCGGAGGGGGATATCCGTGCGCAAGATAGGTTCACCGAAGAGACCAAGCACGCTACCCCCGGCAAGTTTCGCTGCGTCGGCTAGGCGCTGCTTGGTGATGTCGTGCGTGCCGTCCCAGAGGTCAATGCCGATCCAGTTGCGGCCCGCGAGCTCGGCGGCGATGGGGGTCGTCGCGCAGCCGGCGAAGGGGTCGAGCACCCAGTCGCCCTCGTTCGAGGACGCGCGGATGATCCGGTCGTACAGCGCCAACGGCTTCTGCGTCGGATAGCCGATCTTCTCCTTCGCGGCCGATTCGAGTTTGCCGATGTCCGTCCAGATCGAATCGATGGCCGTGCCGCGCGTTGACGCGAGGTACCGCTTGAGGCGCGGCATCGCATCATCCTTCTTCGACCAATGGATCAGCCCAGCAGCGTCGAGCGCGTCTAGTCGCTCGTGGACGGATGGGTAGCGTTCCGGCCAGCCCGCGATGATCTTCCGATCGCGGATGAACTCGGTCATCCCGCCGTTGACGGGCGTCGACCAATGGCGGCCTCGCTCGCTAGGATCGATCCCGCGCCAAGGCTCGCCACTCTCACCGTACCTGCGGCCGCTGGCGGTCAGATCAGCTGACTGCCAGCGGCCGCGCTCATCTTCGTGCCGGTAGGCGCGTTCGGCGTATGCCGGATCGTGCTGCGCGAGCGGCTGGTTCCAAGTCGCGTCGCCGCCCCTCGTGTAATACAGGATCACGTCGTGGACGCGCCCGAACTGCCCGGCGTCGGAGCGCCCCTTCGTGCGCTGCCAGACGATCTCGTTCCGGAACTGCGCCCGCCCGAAGACGGCGTCCATCAGGGCCTTGAGATAGTGCGAGGCCGTCGGCTTCAGCACACGCCGCATCTCCAGCAGCCGCACCCCGATGAAGCAAAGGAACGCCCCCATGTCGTCCCCGTAGCTCATCCGTGTCCAGTCGATCACCGCCCACGCCGCCGGCTCCTCGTCCTGCAGCCGCTCCACCCACTCGCCCTGAACGTCCTCCGCCCAGCTCCAGCGGTCTTGGAACCGCGCCCCCGCCGCGAGCGAGTCGGGCGTGGCGTGGAAGTCGCGCCCCTTGTTGAAGGGCGGGTCGGTCGCGATCAAGTCGATGCTCTCGCTGTTGAGCCCGCGCAGCACCGGCAGGTTGTCGCCCTCGAACAGCGTGCGGTTCGCCACGTTGATCATGGCAGGTTTCCCGTTCAGAACAGCAGCGAACCCAAGCGGCGGCGGTAGTCGGCGACGGCCGGATGCTCGCCGAGCATGCTGAACAAATCGAGCAGCCGCAAGCGCGCGCCCTCGTTGCAGGCGTAGCGGTCCAAGCGGACTGATTCGAGCAGCTCGTCGAGCGCGCGCTCCAATTGGCCTTCGAGCGCGAGCAAGCAACCGTGGCGATAGCGCGCTTCGGCATCTTCGGGCGATGACGCGGCGGCGGCGCGGATCGCGTCGGGATCGAGACCGGCGATGACCCGGCTCAACTCGACCGAGCCGAGCAAGCTCTTGCTCATCGGGTTGTTGGGGAAGCGCTCCGCCAGCTCGATTGCCCGATCCAGCTCGCCCAAGCCGGCCAGGACCGTGGCGAGGCCGACCGCCGACGGCTCGTGGTCGGGATTTTCCTGCAAGGCAGCCTCGAAGTGCAGCCGCGCGATGGGCACTTGATCCTGCTGCAGCATGCGGAAGCCCTCGGCCGCTTTCAGGTCGGCTTCCGAAGGGATCAGGGAATCCATGAACTGCCGCACTTGCTCTTCGGGCAGCGCGCCGACGAACTGGTTGACGAGCCGGCCGGCGACGAATGCGAAGACGGCCGGGATGCTCTGCACTTGCAGCGCCCGCGCGACCTGCGGGTTCTCGTCAGTGTTGACCTTGACCAGCTGTATCTGGCCGTCGCGCTCGTAGGCGAGCTTCTCCAGAGTCGGGCCGAGCACGCGGCAGGGGCCGCACCAAGGCGCCCAGCAGTCGACGATCACGGGCATCTCGTGGGAGCGCTGGATCACGTCCTGTTCAAAGGTCGCGTCGGTCGAGTCGATCACGGCGGCGATGTGGCCGTGGAGCCCGGCCGGCTCGGCCGGGGCATCGGGCGGCGCTCCCGGCATCGGCGTCACGTTGCCAGGCGGCGGCGCGGCGGGGGCGGGGGGAGGCGGCGGCGGAGCGGAGCGCAAAGGCTGCCCGCTGGCGGAATAGATCAGCGGCGGTTCCGACGCGGGCGGGGGCGCTTGCCCGCCGCCGGGGAACGGAATCGGGTCGGGCGGATGCTGGCTCATGAGGGGCTCGATTCCGGCGCGGAGCTACCAGTTGGTGTATCGCTTGCGCTTGGGGAGGTTGGAGCCGCGGTTGCGGGTCGAGTTGTTCTCGAAGACGCCGGAGACGGTGCGTTCGGCGTCCTTGCCGCACTCGGGGCATTCGGACGGTTCGGCCGCGCGGCTCATCGGCAGCACTTTCTCGAACTCCTCGCGGCATTCGCCGCAGCGGTAGGTGTAGACGGGCATCGCGCGTTCCATGGCGGCCTGCGCCCGCGCCGCGGCGGGTTGGGCAACATCTTAGCCGTCGATCCGCAGGCGCTCCCTCGCGCGCCCGGCGACCTCGGCCGCGGCCGCCACTTCGGCGACGTCGTGCACGCGCAGCACGTGCGCGCCGAACCAGGCGGCGAGCGCGTTGAAGGCGGTCGTGGCTTCGAGCATGTGCGGCTGCGATTGGGCGTCGCGCGAGCGCAGCCGCCCGTGGCCGAGCAGCTCGGCGAGGAAGCCCTTGCGCGAAGCCGAGATCGCGACCGGCCGCCCCTGCGCCGCCAGCTGCGGCAGATCGAGCAGCAGCCGCAGGTTGTCGTCCATCCCCTTGCCGAACTCGAAGCCGGGATCGACCCAGACGTCGCGGACGCCGGCGCCGGCCAGTTCGCGCGCCCGCGCTTCGAGATGCCCGCGCACCTCTGCGCCGATGTCCGCGTAGGTCTGGTCTTCGTCGCGGTGGCGCTGCGGGCGGCCCCGCAGGTGCATGATCAGCAGCGGCACGCCCGCGTCGGCGGCGGCCCGCGCCGTCTCGGCGTCCGCCGAGCCCGTGATGTCGTTGATCAGGTGCGCTCCCGCCTCGACGGCGGCACGCGCGACCGAGCCGGTCCAAGTATCGACGGAGATCAGATGCCCCTCGCGCGCCAGCGCCTCGACGACCGGCGCGATGCGGGCGGCCTCTTCCTCGGCCGGCACTTCGCGCGCGCCGGTGCGGGTCGATTGGGCACCGACATCGATGATCGCGGCGCCGGCGGCGCGCAGCTCCTCGGCGCGGCGGGGGGCGTCGGACTCGGCCACGATGGAGGCCGCGACCGGCGAATCCGTGCCGACGTTGAGGATGCCCATGATCAGGGGGCCATCGCGCACGTCGAGCGCGCGCCCGCCGAGCGAGAGCGCGCCGACGCGGCCGGGCAGATCAGCGCTCACCGCGCCGGCCGATGAAGTGGGCGCTGCGCCCGAAGAAGACCTCGGCCGCTTCCATCAGCGACTCCGAGAGCGTGGGGTGCGCGTGGATCGTGTCGGCGAGATCGGAGGCGCGCGCGCCGAGCTCGATCGCGAGCGCTCCCTCCCCGACCAGATCGGCCGCGCCGGCCCCGACCGCTTGGATGCCGAGCACCCGCTCGGTCGCGCGCTCGATCACGAGCTTGGTCAGGCCGTCGACGCGGCCGACGGCGCGCGCGCGCCCCAACGCGGGCCAAGGGAAGGAAGCGGTAACCGCGTCGATGTCGAGCGCCGCCGCTTCGCCGGGGCTGAGGCCGCACCAGGCGACCTCAGGGTCGGTGAAGATCACGGCCGGCAGGGCGAGCGGTTCGAAGGCGGACGGTTCGCCGCAGATCGCCTCGATCGCGACCTTCGCCTCGTGCGTGGCCTTGTGCGCCAGCATCGGCTCGCCGGCGACGTCGCCGACCGCGAAGACCGAAGGCTCGCCGGTGCGGCAATGCGCATCCGTCTCGATGAAGCCGCGGTCGTCGATCCGCGCGCTGGTGCGGCGGCGCAGGCCGAAGCCGGTGCTGTTGGGCTTCCTCCCGACCGCGATCAGCACGCGGTCGAACGTGTCGCAGCGTTCCGCGCCGTCGGCGGAGCGGATCGTGGCGGCGACGCCTTCCTCGACCTCCTGCAGGTCCAGCACCGACGCGCCGAGCTCGATTGAGTGGAAGTCGCGCTCGAGGCGGCGGTTGAGCACCCGCACGAGATCGCGGTCGACGCCGGGCAGCAGCTGCGGCAGCATCTCAACGACGGAGACTTCAGAGCCGAGCGCAGCGTAGACGGTGCCGAGTTCGAGGCCGATGTAGCCGCCGCCGATCACGAGCAGCTTGGCCGGAATCTCCGGCAGTTCGAGCGCCGCGGTCGAGTCCATGACCCGTTCCGAGTCGAGGCGGAGCGCTTCGGGCGCCGCGGGCGACGAGCCGGTGGCGACGACGAGCGCGTCGAACTCGACTTCCGTCACCTCGCCGCCGCTCTCGACGTTGAGCGTGTTGGGCGAGCGGATGCGGCCGAAGCCGCGGCGGTAGGAGACGTTGCGCTGGCGGCGGAGCAGGCCGAGTCCGCCCGTGAGCTTGCCGACCACGTCGTCCTTCCAGGCGCGCAGCGCGTCGAGATCGATCTGCGGCTCGCCGAAGGAGATGCCCATCTCGCCGGCCGAGTCCGCGTCGCGGATCAGGCGGGCCGCATGGAGCAGCGCTTTGGACGGGATGCAGCCTTCGTAGAGGCAGACGCCGCCGGGCTGCTCCGCCTTGTCGACCAGCGTGACCTCGAGGCCGCGCTCGGCCGCGAAGAAGGCGGCCGGGTAGCCGCCCGGGCCGGCGCCCAGCACCGCCACGCGGGTCGCGTCGCCGCCGATCTCCGCGCCTTCCATGATCAGCCTTCGAGCGCCAGCACCAGCGGCTGGCGGATCGCGTCGGTCATCCAGGTCATGAAGCGCGCGCCATCGGCCCCGTCGATCACGCGGTGGTCGAAGGTGAAGGAGAGCGGCATAATCGTGCGCGGGATCCAAGTTTCATGCGTATCGGACCATTCCGGCCGCCGCTGGGCGCGGCCGATGCCGAGGATCGCGGTGTTGGGGTGGTGGATGATCGGCGTGAAATGGCTGGTGCCCAGGCCGCCGAGGTTGGTCACGGTGAAGCTGGAGCCGCGGAAGTCTTCGAGCGTGAGGTCGCCGTTGCGGGCGCGTTCCGAGATGTCGGTCAGTTCGACCGAGAGCTGGATGATGTTCTTGTCGCCGACATCGCGGATCACCGGGACGACGAGGCCGCGCGGAGTGTCGACGGCGACGCCGACGTGGATGTAGCCCTTGAGGATCAGCTCGTCCGTCTCGGCGTCGAGGCTGCTGTTGACCTGCGGATGCGCCTTCAGCGCCGAGGCGACGATCTTGAGCATGACCGCGGTCACGGTGAGCTTGCCGCCGGCGTCCTCGGCACGCGAGCGGAATTGCAGGCGCACTTCTTCCAGATCCGTGATATCCGCCTCATGTTCGAGCGTGACGTGCGGCACCTCGTGCCAGGAAAGCGCCATGTTGCGCTTGATCGTGCGCCGCAGGCGGCTGAGCGGCATCCGCTCGACGGGGCCGAACTCGGCGAAATCGGGCAGCTCGACCGGGCCTATCCGCGGCACCTGCGCGCCCGGCCCGGCCCGCGGCGCTTCGCGCGCGGCGCGCTTGACATCGGCGTCCGAGATGCGGCCGCCCGGCCCGGTGCCGCTCACTTGGCGAATATCGACGCCGATCTCGCGCGCGAGGCGGCGGACCGAGGGCGATGCGAAAACGGGCCGCAGATCGGGCTCGCCCTCGATCAGCGGCGGGGGCGGCGGACTGGTCGCCGCGGGCGGCTCCTGCGCGGGCTCTTCGGGCGCGGGCTCCTCAGGTGCGGGAGGCTCGGGCGCAGTCTCGTCAACCGGCGCGGGCTCCGCCGGAGCCTCGGCCGGCGGCGGCTCCGACTCCGGCTCGGCTTCCGTTTCCGCCTTCGGCGCCTCCGGCACCGGTGCGGGCACCGGCGCGACCCCGCTGGTGACGGTGATGATGCGATCGCCGGGGCGGATCACGTCGCCGACGCCGACATGGATCGCGGTGATCTCCCCGGCCACCGATGAGGGGAGGTCCAGCGTCGCCTTCTCCGTCTCGATCTCCAGGATCGGCTGCTCCAGCACGACCACGTCGCCGACTTTGACCAGCACCTGGAGGACATCGGCCTCCTCGATGTCCTCGCCCAAGTCCGGCAAGAGGAATTCGGTGAGTTCGGGCGCGTCGGTCTGTGCGTCGTTCATCTGGTCAGCGATCCATTGAGTGTTCCAGTTCGCGGGCGCGGTCGATGCCGAGCTTCTCGCGGGCGCGCTCCAGCACGTCGCCCTCGATGGTGCAGCGGCGGTGCAGCGCGGCGAGCGCCGCCCAAGCGACGTGCTCCGCGTCGTTCTCGAAGAAGCGGCGCAGCTCGGCGCGGGTGTCGCTGCGGCCGAAGCCGTCGGTGCCGAGCGCGGTGAGCGGGCCGGGCAGCCATTTGGACACCGAGTCGGGCAGCGCCTCCATGTAATCGCTCGCCGCGATGATCGGCGCCTCGCTATCGCCGAGCTGCCGCGCGACATAAGGCAGCCGCGGCTCTTCCAGCGGATGCAGGCGGTTCCAGCGCTCTTGCCGCTGCGCCTCCCGCCGCAACTCGGTATAGGAGGTCACCGACCAGACATCCGCGGGGACGCCGTAGTCGTCGATCAGTATGTTCTGCGCGCGCCGCACTTCGTTCAGGATCGGCCCGGAGCCGAGCAGCCGCACGATCGGCTCCTCGTCGCCGGCCGGCGCGGCGAAGCGGTAGATCCCGCGCAGGATTCCCTCGCGCACGGATTCGTCCGCCGGCATCGCGGGCTGGCGGTAGGCCTCGTTCTCGACCGTGACGTAGAAGAAGACGTCCTCGTCCTCCTCGTGCATGCGGCGGATGCCGTCCTGCACGATCACGGCCACCTCGTAGGCGTAGGCGGGGTCGTAGGCGACCAGGTTCGGGATCGTCGAGGCGAGCAGGTGGCTGTGGCCGTCCTGGTGCTGGAGGCCCTCGCCGTTGAGCGTGGTCCGGCCCGCCGTGGCCCCGATCAGGAAGCCGCGCGAGCGCGAATCGCCGGCCGCGTAGGCGAGATCGCCGATCCGCTGCAAGCCGAACATCGAATAGAAGATGAAGAAGGGAACCATCGGCGTGCCGAGGGTCGAGTAGGACATCCCGCTGGCCAGGAAGGAAGACATCGCGCCGGCTTCGGTGATCCCTTCTTCCAGGATCTGCCCGTCGCTCGACTCCTTGTAGAACATCAGCGAGCCGGAATCGACCGGGTCGTAGAGCTGGCCGGCGTGGGCGTAGATGCCGAACTCACGGAACATGCCCTCCATCCCGAAGGTGCGCGATTCGTCGGGCACGATCGGAACGACCCGGGCCCCCAGCTCGCGGTCGCGCATGAGGCGGCTGAGCATCCGCACGAAGGCCATCGTGGTCGAGGCCTCGCGCTCGCCGGTGCCGGCGTGGAACTCGGCGAAGGTCTCATCCGGCGGCGCGGTCAGCCGGCTCGGCTGGGCGCGGCGCTGGGGCACGTACCCGCCCAGCGCCTCGGTCCGCTGCCACATGTAGCGCGCTTCCGCGCTTTCCGGCGCGGGGCGGTAGAGCGGGCGGCCGGTCACCTCTTCGTCGGAGAGGGGGATGTCGAAGCGATCGCGGAACTGCATCAGCTCGCGCTCGTTGAGTTCCTTCTGCTGGTGCGTGATGTTGCGGCCCTCGCCGGCCTCGCCGAGTCCGTAGCCCTTGATCGTCCGCGCGAGGATCACGGTCGGCGCGCCCTTGTGCGCCGAGGCGGCCGCGTAGGCGGCGTAGACCTTCTCCGGGTCGTGACCGCCCAGCCGCATGCGCCAGAGATCGTCGTCGCTCATGTCCTCGACCATCGCCAGCAGGCGCGGGTCCACCGCCCAGAAGCGCTCGCGGATGTACGCGCCGCCGGCCGCGGTGTACTTCTGGTACTCCCCGTCGACCACCTCGCCCATCCGCCGCACCAGCAGGCCATGCTCGTCGCGCGCCAGCAGCTGGTCCCATTCCGAGCCCCAGATCACCTTGAGCACGTTCCAGCCGACACCGCGGAAGACGGCCTCGAGCTCCTGGATGATCTGCCCGTTCCCGCGCACCGGCCCGTCCAGCCGTTGCAGGTTGCAGTTGACCACGAAGATCAGGTTGTCGAGCTGCTCCCGCGACGCCAGCGCGATCGAGCCCAGCGACTCCGGTTCGTCGGTTTCGCCGTCGCCGAGGAAGCACCAGACCTTGCGATCGGTCTTGGGGATCAAGCCGCGGTTCTCCATGTAGCGCAGGAACCGAGCCTGGTAGATCGCCTGCAGCGGCCCCAAGCCCATCGAGACCGTCGCGAACTGCCAGAAGTCGTCCAGCAGCCACGGGTGCGGATAGGACGGCAGTCCGCCTTGGAGCTCGCGGCGGTACGCGTGCAGCTGCGGGGCGTCGAAGCGGCCCTGCACGTAGGCGCGCGCGTAGATGCCCGGCGCCGAATGGCCTTGGAAGTAGACCAGGTCGCCGCCGCTGGGGTGATCGGGGCCGCGCCAGAAATGCGTGAAGCCGACCTCGTGCAGCGTCGCGGCCGATGCGTAGGTCGAGATGTGCCCGCCGATGCCGTGCGAGTTCATGTTCGCCTCGACGACCATCGCCATGGCGTTCCAGCGGATGATGCTCTTGATCCGCCGCTCCAGCGCCAAGTCGCCGGGGTAGCGGGGCTGCTTCTCGACCGGAATCGTGTTCACGTAGGGCGTCTGCGAAGTCACCGGCAGGCGGATGCCGGCGCGCTGCGCCTCGATCTGCACCGCTTGCAGCAGCCGGCTGACCCGATCCGGGCCTCGCCGCCGGGTCACGTCGCGGAGCGACTCGATCCAGTCCTGCGTTTCGAGCCAATCGTCCTGGCCCGCGCCGTCGCCGGCGGAGAGCGCGGAGCGCCAGCGGCTGGCCGCAGTGGTCATGCGCAACCCGTCCCCGGCGCGCCGGACCCGCCGGTGCGCCGCACGGCGGCAGTGTACCCGCCGTCCGAACATAAACTTGCGGCATGATCGCGACGCTCGCTCCCGCCCGCATCGGCTCTGTCCGGCTGGGAAGGCTCCCCTACGCCGCGGCGCAAGCGTGGCAGCGGCGCGCTTGGAGCGAGGTCGCCGACGGGGCCGACGAGCGCGTGGGCCTGCTCGAACACAACCCCGTCTACACGCTGGGACGCAACAGCCCGGAGCCGACGGGAGCGGCCCTGCCCGCGTCGGTCGTCCGGAGCGATCGCGGCGGCCGGATCAGCTTCCACGGGCCCGGACAGGCCGTGGTTTACCCGATCATCCGCGTCCGCGAGCGCGGCATCCGCATCGGCGCGTGGATCGCGCTGCTCGAAGAGGCCGCCATCGCCTGCGCGGCGCGGTTCGGAGTGGAAGCGGGCCGCTCGCCGATCGGTCGGGGCGTCTGGGCGGGCGACCGCAAGCTCGCGTCCGTGGGCGTGCGCGTCGCGAGCGGCGTATCGACCCATGGCGTGGCGCTCAATGCGGACACCGACCTCGCCTGGTTCGAGTCGATCGAACCGTGCGGCATCCCCGGCCTCCAGATGACGTCGCTGAGCCGGGAGACGGGGCGCCCGTGCAGCGCCGAGGAGGCCGGCGAGCTGATGGCGGAAGCATTGCTGGCGCTGCTCGAAGGACGCGCCCCGTGACGGCCCGCGTGACGGAGGTGCGCGAACGCAAACCCGGCTGGATCCGCGCCCAATGGCCCGGCGGCGAGCGCTACGGGCAGGTGATCGAACTGCTGCGGGAGGGCGAGCTGCACACCGTCTGCGAAGAGGCGCGCTGCCCGAACATCGGCGAGTGCTTCAACCGGGGCACGGCGACATTCATGATCCTCGGCGGCACCTGCACCCGCGCCTGCGGCTTCTGCGCCGTCAATTCGGGACGCCCGGGCGCGCTCGACTTGGGGGAGCCCGAGCGGCTGGCCCGAACCGTCGAGCGTCTGGGTCTCGACTACGTGGTGATCACGTCGGTCAACCGCGACGACCTGCCCGATGGCGGCGCTTCCGTCTTCGCCGCCTGCATCCGCGCGATCCGGAGCCGCTCCAGCGCGCTGGTCGAAGTCCTCGTTCCAGATTTCGAAGGCAACTGGGACGCGCTCGATGCAGTGCTCGACGCGGAACCGGCGGTGCTCAACCACAACATCGAAACGGTGCCGCGGCTGTATCCGCGGGTGCGGCATCGGGCGCGGTACGAGCGGTCGCTGGAGTTGATCAGCCGCGCGGCCGCGCGCGGTGCGCCCGCGAAGTCCGGGCTGATGCTGGGACTCGGCGAGACGCGGGACGAGGTTTCGGCGCTGCTGCGCGATCTGCGGGCGGCTGGATGCAGCCTCTTGACGGTCGGCCAGTACCTGCGTCCGTCGGGCAGGCACCTGCCGGTCGAGCGCTACGCGCCGCCGGCCGAGTTCGAAGAGATCGCAGAGGAGGCGCGGACGCTGGGCTTCACCCACGTCGAGTCCGGGCCGATGACGCGCTCCTCCTACCACGCGGAGGCCCAGGCGGCCGCGGCCGGCCTCCCGGTCCGCGGCCTGCACGTCGCCTGACGCCGCTACTCCTCGAGCAGCAGGTCGTCTTCCTCTTCGCCGGTCATCAGCTCCTCGTCCGAGGAATCTTCTTCAGGTGAATCCTCTTCAGTCGTGCTCGCCACGAGTTCGTCCCCCGCGAGCGGCGGCAGGATCAGGGTTTCGCCCGGATGAATCAGGGACGACGGCGACAGAGTCGGATTCCACTCCATCAGCTCGCGCATGAGCAGGTCGTGGGCCTGGGCGATGCCGTAGAGCGAGTCGCCCTGCTGCACGACGTACTCGCGCGGCTGCGGCTCTTCTACCGGGTCCGCTACCTCCTCTTCCTCGCCGTCTCCATCCTCCTGCATCTCGACCGGAGTCGCTTCCTGCACTCCGTTGCCCGCGGGCTCTCTCGCCGCGGCGTCTTCTTCGCTTTCTTCCGCGGCCTCCGCGGCCGCGCGGGCCGCCGCGACTTGGGCCGGGGATGCGTCCTGCGTCACCGCCGGCGTGGGCGGCGGGTCATCGGTCTCGCGCTCGGCGGGTTCCGCCTGGCGTTCGGGAGAAGCCGCCGGCTGCTCAGCCCCGTCCGCCTCCTCGAACTCGGCTTCCTCCGCAGCGGCAGCGGCTTGGCCGGAAGCGATTTCTTCGGTTCCTTCCGCGAAGATGACGCCGAGATAGACCATCGAGAACATGATCCCGGCGATGATCGGGATGAAGGCGGCGTGGACGCCGGCAGGGCGCTCCTCGCGGAGCGGCTGCCGCAGGCCGCCCTGCGGGCCGTAGAAGCCGGGCCTGGCGGCGTGGGCGCGCGGCACGCCGGCGCCGAACGGGGTCTGCATCTGCTCGCGCGGCGGCGGTTCGGCCCGCGCGCGGGAGAGGTCGACCAGCTTCCAAATCGCGCCGAGCAGGATCAGGGCCGCGGCAACGGGGACCATCCAGAGGCCGGGCCCCGGCGATACGGCGACCGGGCCGAGCAGGATCGCGACGAGGATGGCGCAGAGCACCGCCGCCGCGGGAGCTTGAAAGTGCATACGGGCCACCATGCCCGCCGACAACCGCCTGCACTCTAGGCCCGCGCCCGATAAATTGTCACCTTCCCGCAAAACGCGTTACGCCTGCGTGACGCAGGCGCCGCGCCCGCGGGATGATCGCAAGCCGCTTTCGCGTACACTCGCGCGAATGCACCCGCGCTGCACGGCGCGAACGGCCGGCGCGGCCGCGGAGGCGAGTGGAGCGGCATGACGGAACGCACGGGCGCCGCGCCGACGCTCACCGAACTCGCCGAGGCCGCAGGCCTCAAGATGGAGGAGATGGACGGGCATCAACGCGATGTCGGCGGCGCCGACATCTACGCCCGCATCTCGCACTTCCAGCTCGCCGACCAGGCCCGCGCGGCCGGGCTCTACCCCTTCTTCCAGCCCGTCGAGGTCAACGAGGGCGCCGAGGCCGTCGTCGACGGGCAGCGCGTGATCATGCTCGGCTCGAACAACTACCTGGGCCTGACCCGCCACCCGGCCGTGATCGAGGCCGCGCGCGAGGCGCTCGAACGCTGGGGCCCGTCGATGACCGGCTCGCGCCTGCTCAACGGGACCAGCCCGATCCATCTGGAGCTCGAGCAGGCGCTGGCCGAGTTCCTCGGCACGGAAACGGCGATCGTCTTCTCGACCGGCTACCTCGCCAACCTCGGCACGATCTCCGCGCTGGTCGACCGGCACGGGGTGGCCGTGCTCGACCGCGACGTGCATGCCTCGATCTACGACGCGGCGGGGCTGGCGCTGGGACGCTCCGTCCGCTTCCGGCACAACGATCCGGGCCACCTCGATTCAGTGCTCGGCAAGCTCGACCCGGACCAGCCGCGGCTGGTGATCATCGACGGCGCCTACTCGATGGGCGGCGACATCGCGCCGCTCCCGCAACTGCGCGAAGTTTGCCGGCGACACGGGACGCGGATGCTGGTCGACGACGCGCACGCGATCGGCACGCTGGGCCCGACCGGGCGCGGGACGGCGAGCCATTGGGAGCTCGACACCGGCGAGGACCTCGTGATCGGCACGTTCAGCAAGACGCTCGCCTCGGTCGGCGGCTTCTGCGCCGGCCCGGAGCCGGTCACCGAGTACATCCGCCATTTCAGCCGGCCGATGCTGTTCACCGCTGCGCCGCCGCCGCCGTCGGCAGCCGCCGCGCTCGCGGCCCTGCGCCTGATCGATGAAGAACCGTGGCGCGTCAGCCGGGTGCAGGAGGTCGGGGCGCGGATGAAGCGCGAGCTGGCCGGGCTCGGCTTCGACGTCGGCGACAGCGGCACCCCGATCATCCCGATCCGCGTCGGCGACGAGGTGCTCACCGCGACGCTCTGGCGCGACCTGCTCGACAACGGCGTCTACACGAACGCCGTGATCGCGCCCGCGGTGCCGCGCGGACAAGCCATCCTGCGCACGTCGTACATCGCGACGCACACGGACGAACAGCTGGATCGCGCCCTCGAAGTCTTCGCCGATTGCGGCCGGCGGCAGGGCGTGATCGACTAGGGCGGCCGCCGCCGAAACGAGGCCGGCATGCATGTCCTGCTCAGCGGGGCGAGCGGATTCATCGGCGGCCACGCCGCCCGCGCGCTCGCGCGGCGGGGCTGCAAGCTGCGCCTGCTGGCCCGGCCCTCCAGCGATCTCTCGCGCCTCGGCGATCTCGAGTTCACCCGCGCCCGCGGCGACCTCGAATCGCCCCGCAGCCGGCGACGGGCCGACTTCGCGGCCGCCTGCGCGGAGATCGACGCCGTGGTCCACGTCGCCGCCCGCCTGCGCGGACGGGGCGAATCCGGATTCCTCCGCGCCAACGCCGAGGCGGCCGGCGATCTCGCCGCCGCCGCTTCGCAAGCGGGCGCGCGCCACTTCGTGCTGCTCTCGTCGCTGGCCGCGTTGGGTCCCTCGCCGACCGGCGAACCCGAGCCGCCGGATACCGCCCCGCACCCCATCTCCGCCTACGGGCTGTCCAAACAGCTCGGCGAGGAGGCCGTGCGCGCGGCCGCCGGCGGCATGCCGATCACGATCCTGCGCCCGCCCCTGGTCTACGGGCCCGCCGACACCGGGCTGCTGCCCTTCTTCCGCATGGCCGCGCGCGGCTTCATCGTGCGGCTCGGCGACGGCTCCAACAAGATCGCGGCCGTCTACGGGCCCGACCTGGCCGAGGCGCTCGCCGACGCGGCCGCGAATTCCCCGCAGCGGGAAGCCGTCCACTACCCGGCCGACGACGGCGGGCCGCACACGTGGAACGACCTGATCGATTCGCTCCAGCGGGCAGCGGGGCGCCGCCTGCGGGTCCTGCCGCTGCCCGGCACCGCCTTCACCGCGCTCGCCGTGCTGTCCGAAGCCGCTTCCGCAGTTTCAAGGCGGGAGCCGCTGCTCGACCGGTCGCGGGCGGCCGAGATGCGCCAGCGGGCCTGGGTGGCCGATCCTTCCTCGCTCGCCGCGCTGGGCTGGCGCGGAGGCACCGGCGTGGACGAAGGCGTCGCCGAGACGATGGCGTGGTACCGCTCGGAGGGGTGGGTCTGAGATGTCCGCAGCAAGGCCCGTCTTCTCGTTCGACCTCGACGGCGTGCTGGCCGCGCCGCCGTTCGACTGGAACCCGGCGATCAACCGCGACACCTCGCTGCAGCCGCGCCGCAAGCCGCCGGCCCCATCGGCGGGCAGCCGAGAGTCGACGCTGTTGGACCGAGTGCTCTCCGAGACTTGGTACGAGCTTCGCTACGCCGGCCGAACGCTGCGGCCCGGCGCTGCCGAAGCGGTCGCCGCGGCGGCGGAGATCGGCGAAGTGATCGTGCTCACCGGACGGCACGAACGCGGGCGGCGGCAGACGCGCGCCTGGCTCCGCCGGGCCGGAATCTGGCCGCACATCGACGAGCTGGTGATGAATGCGACATCGCTCGGCAGCGCGCGCTACAAGGAAGCAGAAACGCGCCGCCGCAACGTCGCCTGGCATGCCGACGACGATGCCGCCACCTGCGCGCTGCTCGCCCGCTGCGGCGTCGACGTCGCCCTGCTCGAGTGGCCGCGCAACCGCGACCTCGATTATCCGCCCGGCGTCATCCGCTACCGCGGCATGCGCGAAGTCGCCCAAGCCCTGATCGAGTACCGCTGATGGCGGCCCGCAACCAAGCGCGGATCGAGATCGAAGCCGCGCGGAACATAATCTTCGACCTGCTGCTGGAAGAAGCCGGCGAGGGAGTCGGGCGCGGCGCGGCGACCATCGTCGCCTCCGAGCGCGGAGCGCTGCTCGAGGTCGACGTCGCATTCGGCTGGGCCATGACCGTGCGGCAGTCGTACGCGCTCGAGCGCCGCAGCCGCGGCGTCACCTTGGTCACCGCCAGCATCCGGCCCCGCGGATTCCGCTGGCACATGACCAATCTGCTGCTGCTCGGGCGCGGCATGACGGCGCTGCGCAACGCCTCCGAAGCGGGTTTGGATAATCTGAAACGCAGCGCGGAACGGGGTTCAGATGTTGAATCAGATGCAGCCGAGGAGGCCAATTGATCACCCGTGTTACGATTTGCGCAGCTGGTCCGCAACCGAGGATCATCTGCGGGATCGTTCACAATCCGATAAGCATCGCGGGGGCGAATCGTGCGTACTGTGACCCCCGTCATGCCCCGAACGCTCAATTTCGCAATCAGCGGCCGCAGCCGCCTGCTGGCCATCGCCCTCGCCGCGCTCGTCGCGGCCTTGAGCATGCAGGCGGTGCAGGCTTCGCCCGGCAGCGGGCAGACGATCGACGCGATGATCGCGAGCGACGACGACCTCCGCGTGCGCCCGCTGACCGGCCGCGTCCTCGCTTGGCGCAACGGGCAGCTGCGGCCGGTCCGCGGCGCGAGGGTCAGTTCGGGCATCGAGCTCACCACGACCGCGGCCGACGGCTCGTTCCGCTTCGGCACCGTGCCCGAGGGCTCCGAAATCTCGGTCATCAACCCCGGCTACGAAATCGCGACCCGCTCGGCGCGCTCCGGCGCATTCGCCTTCGTGCTCGAACCGGTCGTCGTGAACGGCATCTTCGTCCCCTTCCATAAGGCGGGCGACCCCAGTACCCGCGCGGACATCCTCAATCTCGTCGATAGGGGACTGATCAATTCAGTGGTGCTCGACATCAAGGACGAGGGCGGGCAGGTCGCCGCGATCGCTGCGACGGAGACGGTCGAGCGCATCGGAGCGAACAAAGAGATCGAGCACCTCGACACCTTCCTCGAAGAGCTCTCGGACAGGGGCGTCTACACCATCGGGCGCATCGTCACGTTCATGGACACCTGGTACTCGAGAAGCTTCCCCGCAAACGCGCTCCACTTCCTTGACGGGCGGCTGTTCTCCGACGGCGGCAACTCGAACTGGTCCAGCCCCTTCAGCGCAGCGACGCGGCAGTACAACATCGATATCGCCGTCGCCGCGGCGGAGTATTTCGACGAGATCCAATTCGACTACGTCCGCCTGCCCTACGAAGACCGCCTGCTGGAACGGCAGACCTTCGGGCAAGAGGACCGCATTGCAGCGATCACCACGTTCGTCCGCGATGCGCGCGAGGCGATCCACTTGGCCGGCGCCGCCGTCTCCGCCGACCTCTTCGGCGTGATCAGCGTCCGTCACGACAATGACCAAGGCATCGGGCAGTCGCTCGAACAGCTGGCGCCGCACCTCGACTACGTTTCGCCGATGCTCTACCCGAGCGGCTGGAGCACGGGCTGGTTCAACCTCGCGTATCCGCCCGCCCACCCCGGCAAGGTGATCCGCGACAGCACCGACGCCACGATCGACCTCGTCGCCAGCGTCTCGCGGGCCCATGTCCGTCCGTGGCTGCAAGATTTCCCCGACTATGGGTACCGGGGCCTCCATTACGGCAGGGAAGAGGTAACCGCGCAGATCGAAGCGGCGCGCGACGCGGGCGCGAACGGCTTCATGCTCTGGGACGCGGCGCTCGCCTACGAAGTGCAGTCCCTGAAGGAGGCCGCCGAACTGGTCTGGTCGCCGCGCGCGGGCCGCTGAACCGCGCCGCCTAGAACGCGCCTTCGCCCCAGCCCGCCTCGGCGAGGAATTGGCTCAGCACCAAGTTGAACTGCTCGGCCCGCTCGAAATAGACGGAATGCCCCGTCGCGGGCTGCTCGAAGTACGACGACCCCGGCACGAGCCGATGGGCCAGGCGGATCGCTTCCGGCGGCATGATCGGATCGTTGGACCCGACGACCCAGAGCACCGGCATCTGCAGCGCGGCCGCCTCTTCCGCGCTCGGCGCGACCCTGCCCAGCGCGGCGAGCAGCGCCGGATCGCGCGGCGGGTTGAGCGCCATCACCTCGTCGTAGAGGTAGGCCAGCGCGGGGTTGCGCTCGCGCAGGTTCGGGTCGTAGGCCAGCGCCGCCAGCCCCGCCTCCTGCATCCGCTCCCGTGCCTTCGCCACGATCGGCCCGATCTCGTCATTGGTCAGGCCGCCGAGCGTGTCCGCCATCACCAGCGCGGCGACGCGCTCCGGATGCCGCACGGCCGCGCCGAGGCAGGTCCAGCCGCCCATCGACTGCGCCACCAAGGCGGCTCTTTCGATCTCGAGCTCGTCGAGCAGCGCGATCAGGTCGGGCGTGAAGGCGTTGGGCCCGTCGCCGTCGGGCTGCTCGGCGCTGCGGCCCCAGCCGCGGTGATCGAACGAGACGCAGCGGTAGCGCTCGCGGAAGACCGGCACCTGCTGCCACCAGGACAGATGGTTGCCGCCGGCGCCGTGCGCGAAGACGATGGCCGGCCCTTCGCCGGTCTCCTCGTAGTACAGCTCGCAGTGCGGGCGGGAGAGTGTGGGCACGGGCGACCTCGCAAACTCGGCTGGCTGATCCGGGCCGCGAGGCTAACAGCCGTCCAGAGCCCGCTGATACGGTTCCGCACATGCGGATCGTCCTGACCGGCGCGGCCGGCGCGCCGGGCCGCCACCTGCTCGACGAGTTCATGCGCCAGGCCGCCGACGTCGCCGTCCTCCGCGCCGTCGATATCGGCGAGCCGGCGGTCGAGGTCGCCGCCGACGTGCGGGAAGTCCCAGCCGGCGATGTGCGCGCCATCGCGCGGGCGATCGGCGGCGCGGACTACGTCGTCCACGCGCACGCGCTCACGGAGCACGGCCTGCCGCGGGACGAGTACGAGGCGGCGAACGTCGAGTACGCGACGAGCCTGCTCGACGCCTGCATCGAGGCCAAGCCGGCCGGCGTCGTGCACGTGGGCAGCACCGAGGCCTACGGGCCGGGGCTGCCGCCCTGGCCGGTCAACGAGAGCTGGGCGCCGCATCCGCAAGGTCCGATGCAGCAGAGCATCGCCACGGCGGAACAGGCCGCGCGCACCTACCGCCGCCGCATCCGGCTCGCGATCCTGCGCGGCGCGCCGCTGCTCAGCCCGCACGGCGGAACGCTCCGCCGACTGGCGCGGCACTTCGCCGCGCGGCCGAAAGCCGGCCTCGTCGGCGGCGGGCGCGCGCCCCTCTCGCTGGTCGCCGGGGCCGACCTCGCGCGCGCCGCCTGGCGCATGATCGAGCACTTCGACGCCGCGGCCGACCAGATTTTCCACGCCGCCAGCGCCCACGCGAGTTGGCGCGAGTTCGCCGAGCAAACCTGCCGCATCCGCGACGTCAAGCCGCAGTTCTGGAACGCCCCGCTCGCGGCCGCCAAGGCGCTCGACGCCGCGGGGGCGGCGGACTGGCTCCTGCCCGCCCCGGAAGGCTTCGAGGGCTACGTCGGGCTGACCGGCAACCCGCACCTGATCGACGACTCCAAGGCGCGCGTCAACATCGACTACTCGCCCGTGCTGGGGCTGCGCGCCGCGCTGATCCAGGCGATCGGCCGCGGCGGGGAAGCGGCCTAGCCGACCGCGATCACCGACTTCGCCACCGCCTGCGCGAGGCCGTCCTCGAAGATGCTGGGGACGATCCGGTCGGGCGTCGGCTCGCCGACGAAGTCCGCGATCGCCTGGGCGGCGGCGATCTTGTGCGCGTCGTGCACCTGCGGGATGCCGCCGTCGAGCAGGCCGCGGAAGAGGCCGGGGAAGCCGAGCGCGTTGTTGATCTGGTTGGGGAAGTCCGAGCGCCCGGTGGCGATGATCGCCGCGCCCGCCTCGGCCGCCTCGTCCGGCATGATCTCCGGCGTCGGGTTCGCCATCGCGAAGACCATCGAATCGGCGTTCATCGAGGCGATCTCCGCCGTCGTCACCAGTCCCGGCCCGCTCAGGCCCAGGAACAGGTCGGAGCCGCGGATCACGTCGGCGGTCTGCGGGATGCTGCCGTCGGCGTTGTTGCGGTAGCCGCACCAGTCGGCGGCGACCTGCTTGTACGGGTTCAGGTCCTCGCGGTCGACCGTGAGCAGGCCCTTGCTGTCGATCAGCGCCACGTCTTCGCAGCCGTACTCGCGCAGCAGCGCGCCGCAGGCGATCCCGCTCGCGCCGGCGCCGAGGATCACGGTGCGGATGTTCTTCGGTTCGCGGTTGGTCAGCTTGAGCGCGTTGATCACGCCGGCCAGCGCGACCACGGCGGTGCCGTGCTGGTCGTCGTGCATCACCGGGATGTCCAGCGATTCGTGCAGCCTGCGCTCGACCTCGAAGCAGCGCGGCGCGGAGATGTCCTCGAGGTTGATCCCGCCCAGCGACGGCGCGATCGCCTCGACGGCCGCGACGATGTCGTCGACCTCGCGCACGGAGAGGGCGATCGGGATCGCGTCGACTCCGGCGAACTCGCGGAAGAGCACGCACTTGCCCTCCATCACCGGCAGCGCCGCCTGCGGGCCGATGTCGCCGAGCCCCAGCACGGCCGAGCCGTCCGTCACCACCGCGACCAAGTTGCCGACGCCCGTCATCACCCGGGCCAAGGAGGGATCGCGCGCGATCTCCAAGCAGGGCGCGGCGACGCCCGGCGTGTAGACCACCGAGAGCTCGTCGTGGTTCTTGACCTTCACCTTCGCCGCGTAATCGACCTTCCCGCGCCAGCGGCGATGAGCTTCGATGGCTTCCTGATCGAAGTCGGACATGGGACAGTGCTCCGGGTCTGAAGAGGAGGCGCGGTCAAGCGCGGGCCCGCGTTCACGGACGCGAGGTTCCGATCATCCTACTCAAGCATCGCCGCACGGTCACCAAATCTTCCGGAGCCGGCGCTCGATCCGCTTGAACTGGCGGTTAGAAGACCGCGCCCTCGACGATCCCGCGGTGCGCGCGCAGCACCAGCTTGCCTTCCTCGCGGCGCTCCACGATCAGCGGACGCCGGCAATGGGCGCAGGGAGTCGTCTCCTTGCGCCGCAGCAGGCCATCGGGAGGCACGCGCGCAACCGTCTCTTCCTTGCAGTAGGGGCAGCGCACCTGCCAGCGCTTGCAGACGCGGATGCGGGGCGATTCCCCCTGTTTCGCGGGCCGCGAGACGACGATGTCGCGGTCGCAGCCGCTGCACAGCGTGACTGCGCGGCGGGTGCGGCCTTCCGACGGCGGCACGCCCACGCTGAGCGCCGTTTCGCAATTCGGGCAGCGGATGCGCTTGGTTTCCACGACGCGGCGATTCTATCGGCGCGCGATAGCCTGCCCGCGTGAGCAACCGCAAGCCGCAGTCCGCCCGCGGCAGCCGCGAATACGCCAACCCGCAGATCCGCGTCATCGGCGCAGCCAGCCCGCCCTTCGAGGCGCGCCGCCGTCTGCGCCTGCCCGGCGAACGCCGACGCCTGCGCCTGCCGTTCTCCGGTCGCCAGCTGCTCGCCAGCGCGCTGCTGCTCGCCGCGGTCGGCGGCGCCGCGGCCGGCATCTACTTCGGCGTCACGGCGCTGATCGAATCCGACGAAGCGCCCGCGGATCAAGCGGTCGCCGCCGCACAGCAGTCCGAGACGGAGACGGCAACCGGTGCCGAACCAGCGCAATCAGCCCAGCCAGCTTCGCAAGAGGAACCGCAGGCCGAGCCGGCCGGGGCGCAAGAAGAGGCCGTACAGGAACAGGCGGAACCCGAACCGGAGCCGGCACCTATCGCCGAGCAAGCCAATGCAGAAGCCGAACAAGCGCAAGCCGAGTCCGAGCCGGCTCCCGCGATTCCGCCGGCCCAGGCCGGACCATCGATCTCGGAGGACCCGATCAGCCCGGCCGACATAAGCGGCGCGCCGGTCTCGGCTCCGCGACTCACCGCCGAGCCGGTCCCGCCCGGCATTCCGCGCTCGCTCGCCGACGGAACGTCCTACGACCCGGCCGACGCGACGACCGTCTTTTCCGCGATCTGGCCGATCGGCACGACGCTCCGGCTCACGCGGCTCGGCGGAGCCACGCTGCTCAACGCGGATCAGCAGGCGCAAGTCGTGGGCGCGCAGCTGCTCGCCGTCGTGCGCGGCGGCGAGGACTCCAACGCCGACATTCAGCTCTCGGCCGCCGCGTTCAACCAGATCGCCGTCTACGGCGTCGAGCGGATCATCGCCGTGCAGGTGGATGTGACCGCGCCGCCGCCCCGCTGAGCCGTCGTCCCGCCTCGCGCCGCCTCAGGAACTTCGCCGTCGCCGGCCGAAGGGCATCCGCAGCTCTTCCCCGTAGTTGAGGAAGTCCTTCTCCGCGCCGCACTTCGAGCACTTGCCCCGCGAAATCTGCGAATCGGGGCGGCTGATCTGCCAGTTATGCGCGCAGGTCTCCGGATCGACGGGCTCCGCGACGACTTTGGCCTTGGAGCGGGAAGATTTCCGCTCGCGCGTGCGTCCCGACGATGCTGCTGCCCGCTTCGTGCTCTTCCGCGTCGCCAAGTCGCACTTCCCCCCAAGATCGCTCGGACGCAGTGTAGCGCAGGCAACAGATCGGTGCAGACCAGATGGAAGAAACCGCGGGGAGGCTCAGACCTCGACCCGCTCGTACAGGGTGTGGTACTTCTCGCCGCCAGCGATCGCCTGCCGGATGTCCTCGCGGTCGAGCGAGAACAGCTGCTGCAAGGCCTCCTGCGCGTCCGAAAGCGCGCGTTCGTCGCCCATGCAGCGGTCCAGCACGCGCTCGAACAGATCTGCCTCGACGAACGCGTCCACGCGGCCGGCCCACGGGAAGAAGACGAACGATTCAGGGTCGCCGAAGCCCGGCCGCAGCTTCCGCAGCTGCAGGATCCGGTCCTGCGGCGACCGCACCGGTTCGACGACGCGGATGTAGGGGCCTTCCGACTCGTTGTGCCGTCCGTCGATCAGCAGCCGCTCCTGCAGCCAGCCGAAGCCGATCACGACGACGTCGGCCTCGCGGATCGCGCGCAGCGTTTCTTCGAGGTCGAAACCTTCTTCGTTGGCCATGGCGCGAGGATACAACACACCCTCAGGCATAACGCCCGGCGCGTGATTCCCGTGCCGCAGATGCGGATTCGCGCGTATCCTGCCGGTAGTTCGGTCAAGCAAGCCGCACCGCGGCGTCCGAAGGGAGCACGCGCGGATGCATCGTTCGCCCGCCGCCGTCCGGCGCCAATCCAGCGCCGAGCAGCACGCCGCCTTCCGCACCCTCTTCCAGCAGCAGAGCGAGCGCCTCTGGAACGCCGACCGCGACGTCGACTGGCAGGCCGGCTCCAGCATTCCGCCCGAAAAACGCCGCGCCTGGCTGCGGATGATGAACGTCTTCCTCGGCCTCGAAGTGATGGGCCTCGACACCATCCAGGTGATGATGAGCAAGGCCACGCACCAAGTCCGCGAACCCAGCCTCAACCTCTACCTCGCCGCCCAGTGCCAGGACGAGGCGCGCCACGTCTACGTGCTCGACCGCTACCTCACGGAAGTCGGCGGGCACGGCTACCTCTCGAGCCCCGAGCGCTTCCTGATCGACCGCTTCGGCTCGCTCGCCTCGCTCGGCTTCTGGCGGGTCGAGAACTGGCTGATGTCGACGCTGTTCAGCGAGAATTTCGCCGCCCTCTTCCTGCAGAAATGCCTGGAGATCGAGGACATCGACCCGCTCGCCAAGCAGATCTTCCGGCTGATCCTCCGCGACGAGGTGCGCCACGTGAACTTCCTCCACACGATCCTCCCCCGCCTCGTCGAGCGCATGTCGGCGACGGGCCGCTGGTACGTCTGGCAGAGCCAGGTGATGATGGCCGGCGCGACCTCGCTCGGGCTGCGCCGGATCCGCCCGGACGCCAAGCGGCTCGGCATCGACATCGAGGACTACAAGACAACCCTGATCGCCAACCTCGGCGCGCAGTTCACCGACGCCGGGCTGGACGACGTCCTCGACGTCAAGGTCTACGAGCGGATCATCCAGCGCGCCTTCTAGCCGCGCAGGGACTCCGCCTCGAAGTCCTCCGGCAGCGGAATGAACAGGCTCCGCCGCGGCCCTTCCAAGTCGCGCGTGATGTGGCCCTGCCCGGTCGTGTCGTCGGCGAGCAGGATCCCGCCGGCCCCGAGCCGCCGCTTGGAGCCGTCGCCGCACTCGATCTCGACCAGCCCGCTCAGCGTGACCACGAACTGCCGGCGCGGCGCGTTGTGGAAGTCCAGCTCCCCGCCGACAGGCGTCTCGCGGAAGATCACCCCCTCGGCCGCGAACAGCGCCGACAGCCTCCCGTAGCGGCTCTCTTCCATCGCCACCTCGATCTCCTCGAAGTGCGACTGCCCGTCCTCGCCCGTGTACACCCGCGTGATCTGCATGGCTGCCTCCGGTTCCCGCTACGCGCCCGGCTCTGAAATCTCGCGCGCCCAGCGCTTCAGATCGAAGTCGTCGGGCAGGTCCACCATCAGGCTGAAGCGCGGCCCCTCGACATCGACCGTGCGGTGCCCGGGCCCTCCGACGTCCTCGGCCAGGCAGATTTCGCCCGGCCCGAAGCGGCGCTTCACGCCGTTCGCCGCCTCGACTTCGACGACGCCTTGAATGACGATGATCATCCGCTTGCCCGGCGTGTTGTGCCAATCGAGCGAGAGTCCCTGCGGCGTCGTCCGGAAGAAGGCGTGCTGCGGGAACAGCCGCCGCGTCATCTCGCCGAACTCGTTGGCCAGCACGTTGATCTCGACTTCCTCGAAGTGCGAGACGCCGTCCTCGCCCTGGTACATCCGCGTGATCTGCATGCACGTCCTCCCGTCAGCTGCCGGTCTCGTCGTCGCCCGCGAACTGTACGGCGCTGCCGCCGAAACGGTCGCGCAAGTCGCTCAACGTCGCCTCCAGCGCCGCCGCGCGCGCCTTCGCCGCCGCATCCCGCGTCCGCGCGCGCGCCGCCGATTCGGCCGACTCCGCCACGGGCGCGCCCGGTTCGTCGAACAGGCCCAGCTGCGCGGCCGTCCCTTCCGCCGTGAGGTTGCTCACGCCGACGCCGATCAGGCGGAAGCGCCGCGCCGGCAGGCATTCCGCGCGCAGGATCTCGTCCGCCGTCTTGCCGATCGCCTCGCCGTCGTCCGTCGCGGCGGCCAGGGTCCGCTGCCGCGTGAAGGTCGTGAAGTCGGCCAGCCTCAACTTCAGCTGCACCGTCCGCGCGCGCAATCCCGCTCCGCGCAGGCGCTTGCCGACCTGCGACGCCTGCTCCAGCAGCTTCCGCCGCAACTCGGCATAATCCGAGACGTCTTCCGCGAACGTGGTCTCCGATGAGATCGACTTGGTCTCCCGCTCGCCGCCGACTTCGCGGTCGTCGATTCCCCGCGCGAGCTGGTGGAAGACCTCGCCGCGGACGCCGAAGCGCGCGATCAGCCAGGACAGCGGGCGCTCCGCCAGCTCGCCGGCGGTGGCCACGCCGGCCGCCCGCAGCTGCGCGGCCGTGCGCGGCCCGATCCCCCAGATCGCCTCGATCGGCAGCGGGGCGAGGAACGCCGCCTCCGCGCCCGGCGGCACCACCGTCAGCCCGTCCGGCTTCTCGAAATCGGAAGCGATCTTGGCCACCGATTTGCCCGTCGCCACGCCGCAGGACACGGTCAGCCGCGTCTCCTCGCGCACGCGCCGCTTGATCCACTCGGCCAGCCCCCGCCCGTCGGCGCCGTCGGCCACCCGCTGCGTCACGTCGACGAACGCCTCGTCCAGCGAGAGCGGCTCGATGATCGGGCTCGCCCTCCGCAGCACGTCCATGATCCGGTCCGACTCGCGCCGGTAGCGCGCGTGGTCGGGGCGCACGATCTCGGCCTGCGGACATAACCGCACCGCCGTCTTCATCGGCATCGCCGAGCGGCAGCCGAACTCGCGCGCCTCGTACGAGGCCGCGGCCACGACCCCCCGCGCGCGGGGCGAGCCGCCCACCAGCACCGGCCGGCCGCGCAGCTCGGGCCGATCGCGCTGCTCGACCGACGCGAAGAAGGCATCCATGTCGGCGTGGATGATGCAGCGGACAGGTTCCGCCGCGCCCGCGGTGCCGCTCGCGCTCGCCACGCCGCTACCGTACCAATCGGAGACCGCCGACCATGCCCAGGTTCGCCGCCGTCCTCGACCGCCTCCGCGCAGGCTCCTCCGACGCCGCGCTCGTCGACCAGCTGCTGCAAGACGGCGAACGGCTGCTCCGCGCCGGCTCCGATCCCGACCGCATCCGCTCGCTCGGCCGCGAAGCGCTGCAGCACCTCGTCCGCGCGAGCGACGGCGACCAGACCGAGCGCCGCCGCGGCCACGCGCACCTGCTCGGCGGCAACCTCGAACGCGCCCTCGCCCACTCCCGCGCCGCCGCGCTCGCCATGCCCTACGACGTCGACGCCCGCATCGTGCTCGGCTGCGTCCGCCTGGCGCGCAACGAACTCGACGAGGCCGCGCACGAGTTCGACGAGGTGATCGGCGAGTTCGGCGCCGAGGGCGAGGCCGCCGCCGGCCGCCGCGCCGCCATCCTCGCCCGCGGGCACGCGCCGGTCGACGAGCTGGCCGCCGACCCCGCCGACTGGCGCGAAGCGGCGACGCTGCTGGCCGCGCTCTGGCGAATCTGCAACGTCGCCGACGAGCGCATGGCCGCCCTCGCCGCAGCCGATCCCGCAACCGCCGCCCTGCTCGCCGCGGCGCTTGGCCCGGAGCCCGCCCATGGGCCTGCTTGACCGCCTCCGCGGCGCCGCGAGCGCGTTCCGCGGTCCCGAGCTCGACGCGAACATCGAAGCCGACATCGCTGCCGTCCGCCGCGCGATCCGCGCCGAGTCGGAACGGCGCGGCGTCCGTGCGGGCCTCTCGCTCACCCTCTTGATGGAGCACTCGGACGAAGACCTGCGCCGCCTCGACCTCTTTCAAATCCTCGCCCACCTCCAAGCCGAAGGCGAACTTGCCAACCTCGTCCAAGATTCCTTCGGCAACATCAAGTTCGACCTCGCCCGCCTGCTCCCCGACGATTAACCGCTAGCTGCCGCCGCGCGACGGCGCGATAAGGTGTTGCCGCCCCGCCCGCACCGCCGCGCAACGATGGAGCCGAAGCAGCGATGCCCCGACTGTTCCGCTGGCGCCGCTCCGACGGCGATGAGTCCGCGCCCGGCCGGGCGCAAGAGGCCGAAGAGCTCGAACAGGTCTACGCCGAGGCCACATCCGCCACGCGGCGCGGCGTGCTCGGCCGCCTCTCCTCCCTCTTCCGCGCCAACGTCGACGACGATTTCTGGGACGAGCTCGAAGAGACCCTGATCCTCGGCGACGTCGGAGCCGCCCTCAGCATGCGCATCGTCGCCGAGCTCCGCGAGGAAACCTCCAACCGCGACGACGCCGAGGCCGTGAAGGAGAAGCTGCGCGAGCGCCTCATCGCCCTCCTTGAAGCCCCGGATTCCTCCGGCAGCCTCTGGAACGGCGAGGCGGAAAGCCCCGATCCCCCATTCGTGATCCTCGTCGTCGGCGTCAACGGCGCCGGCAAGACCACCTCGATCGCCAAGCTCGCCAACGCCTACCAGGATGAAGGCCGCAGCGTCCTGCTCGCCGCCGCCGACACCTTCCGCGCCGCCGCCATCGAACAGATCCAGGAATGGGGTTCGCGCATCGAGGTCGGCGTCATCGCCCATCAGCCCGGTGCAGATCCCGGCGCCGTCGTCTACGACGCGCTGGAGGCGTCCAAGTCCCGCGGCATCGACGTCCTCATCGTCGATACGGCGGGCCGCTTGCAGACGCAGTCCAATCTGATGGCTGAGCTGGGCAAGGTCCGCCGCGTGATCGAGACCCGGCACCCCGGCGCGCCGCACGAGGTCCTGCTCGTGCTCGATGCCACCAGCGGCCAGAACGGCCTCGCCCAAGCCCGCGCCTTCGCCGGCGCGACCGGCGTCACCGCGATCTGCCTCGCCAAGCTCGACGGCACTTCCAAGGGCGGGATCGTCTTCGCCGTCGCCGACGAGCTCGGCATCCCGGTCCGCTTCGCCGGCACCGGCGAGCGCGCCGGCGACCTCGCCCCCTTCGACCCGCGCGCCTTCGTCGACGCGCTGCTCGCATGAGCGGCCGCCGAAACGCGAACCCTGCGTACAATCGGTGCGATGTCCTTCATACATAACGTCTGGTCGCCCGCCCGTCCCGAAGCGACCCTGATCGCCCTCCACGGCCACGGCGCGCACTGCCAAGACCTCGCCCCGCTGGCGCCGTTGCTCTGCGAGGGCCGCCTCCGCGTGATCTGCCCGCAGGCCGAGTTCCGCCTCGACATGGGCGGCTGGGCCCCGCAGGCCGCGTACACCTGGTTCGAGCGCGGCCTCGACGACAAGCCCCTCGCCGGCGAACTCACCCGCGTCGCTGCGAGCCTGCTCGATTTCATCGACGACCGGCTCGCCGCCGAGGGCGCAGACCCGGCCCGCGTCGGCTTGGTCGGCTTCAGCCAAGGCGGCTTCCTCGCCTACCGCCTCGCGCTCGCGCAACCCGCGCGCTGGCGCTGCGCCGCGATGCTCTCGACCTGGCTTTCTTCGGAGGCCGAAGGCGATGCGCCGGCCGACGCCGCCGGCCTGCCGTTGCTCGTCCAGCACGGATCGAACGATCCGCTCGTCGGAATCGAGCGCGGGCGGCAATCGCGCGACCGCCTCATCGAACTCGGACTGCAAGCCGACTACCGCGAGTACCCGATGCAGCACGAAATCGGCCGCGAGAGCCTGCACGACCTCTCGGCCTTCCTCGCCGCCCGCCTCCTCGACGATCAGTCCGCATAACGCGAAAGCAGGCCGATGCTCAACCCGTTCTCCTGGCCCGGCAAGGTCCTCACCCTCGTCGGCTTCATCGTCGTCGCGGTCGTCGCCGTGATCGTCGTCTACTTCGTCGTCTTCCGCGACGACGCTCCCCCTCCGGTCTCGATTCAGAGCGCCGTCCAGAGCGTCGCCTCCGACCAAGAGCAGCAATCCCAATCCGCCTCATCATCCGAAACCGCCGATTCCTCCGCCGCCGCGACGCAAAGCAGCGAGGCAGAGGACGGCGAAGAAGAGGCGCAGTCGGAAACGGGCGGGGACTACGACTATGGGGACGACTCTTCGGACGACGAGCAGACCGTCTCCGTCAGCCGCGAGGAGCTCGAGGACGAGGAACAGGAAGCTCAAGCGGACCCTCCGGCAGATCAACCGTCAGCCGAACCCGCGGCGGCCGATCTGACCGGCACTTGGGTCCTGGCCGACACGGGCGAATCGTTCGTCGGCTACCGCATCGGCGAGACCTTCGCCGATATCGGCACGGCGACCGCCGTCGGCCGCACCTCGGACATCGTCGCCGAGCTCGATTTCGACGGTTCCGCGATCACTCGGGTCGAGATCACCGCCGACCTGCGCAACCTCCGCAGCGACCAGTCGCGTCGCGACCAGGCCCTCCGCACGCGCGGGCTCGAAACCGACCGGTATCCGTCCGCCACGTTCCGGCTGACCGAACCGATCGCGATCTCCGCGCTTCCCACCGAGGGCGAGACGATCTCCGCCACCGCGTCGGGCACGCTCGAACTGCACGGGGTCACCAATCAGATCTCGGTCGCCCTCGAAGGCCAGCTCGCGCAAGGCCTGGTCGTCGTGATCGGCTCGACCGACATCGCCCTCGCCGACTACGAGATCGATCCGCCCACGAACTTCCGCGTCCTGTCCATCGAAGACATCGGCGTCATGGAGTTCCAGATCGTCTTCCAGCGCGGCCCCTGACCCGATTGTTATGACGACCGAAACGGCCCTCCAGATGGGCCCGCCGACATAACCTATATAGTGCGATCCTGCACGACGGTATCCGGACGCCCGCCCCGGCGCCTCAGTCCGCGACGGCCTCGCCGACCGCCGCCTCCGCGGTCGCGCCGTTCCCCGCCGGCATTGCCAGCGCCGGCTCCGCGGCGTCGCCGTCTATCGCGCCCGACATCCGCACCGAGACGACCCGGCTGATCGCTTCCTCGCCCATCGTCACGCCGTAGATGGCGTCGGCCTGTTCGATCGTGCGGCGGTTGTGCGTGATCACGATGAACTGCGTCGTCGCGGAGCGCTCGCGGACGGCGCGGATGAACCGCCCGACGTTCGCCTCGTCCAGCGCCGCGTCCACCTCGTCCAGGACGCAGAACGGGGCCGGGCGCATCTCCAGCAGCGCGAACAGCAGCGCGATCGCGGTCAGCGCCCGTTCTCCGCCCGACAGCAGCGACAAGCCCGACAGCCGCTTGCCCGGCGGCTGCGCGTCGATCACGATCCCGGCCTCCGCCAAGTCGCTTTCCCCGGCCTCCTCGCCGCTGCGGTCGAGCGACAGCCGGGCGGAACCGCCGCGGAACATCACTTGGAAGTTCCGCTCGAACGCTTGGTTGACATCGCGGAACGCGGCCTCGAACCGCGTCTGCATCACCTGCTCCAGCTCGCGTTCGGCCTCCGCGAACCTCGCCTCGCCCGCTTCCAAGTCGGCGATCTGCTCCGTCAGCGAGTCCAGCCGCTCCCGCTCTTCCTCGTACTCGGCCGCCGCGCCCGCATCGACCGGCCCCAAGCGCTGGATCTGCTCCCGCAGCCGCAGCGTCTCGGCGCGCAGCTCCCCCGGCTCGACGACGTCATCGGGCGGCTCCGGGTCGATCTCGATGGCGTCGCCCGCCGCATCCTCGGCCAGCCGCGCCCGCGCCGCTTCCGTCTCGCGCACCAATCCTGCCGATTCGATTGCCTCGCGCTCCGCCGCCACCCGCGCCTGCTGCGCCTCCGAGACGTCCCGCCGCGCGTGCTCCTGCGCCGCCTCCGCCGCGGCGCGCGCCGCCGCCAGCGATGCCGCCGCCGGAATGACCGACAGCTCCGCCTCCGCGCGGGAGATTTCCCGCGAACGCGCCGCCGCCGCCCGTTCCAGCTCCGCGATGCGCGCGCCCGCCTCGCGTCGCCGCACCGCGGCGCGGGCCGAACGGTCCGCCCGCTCCAGCGCCAGCCGCGCCGACGAGACCGAGCTCGCCGCGGCGTCGCGCTGCTGCTCCAACTCGGCCGCCGCCAGCGGATCACCGCCATCCGCCGCGGCTGAGCCCAACGCCTCATGCGCCCGCAAGAAATGTCCGCCGAGCCGAGCCGCGTCCCCCTCCAGCCCGCGCAGCGCCGACCTCGACCGCGAGAGCCGATCGACCAGATCCCGCGCGGTCGCGCGGGCCGCATCCGCCTCCGTCGCCGCGGCAGCCGCGGTCCGGCGCGCGGCGGCTGCGGCCTCCTCAGCCGATGCGGACGCCGCCGCCAAGACGGCCTCCGGCGGCAAGTCCGCCAGCTCGGCTGCCGCCTCCTCCGCGCGCCGCCTCAGGTCCGCCGCGCGCTCCATCCGCTTCCGCGAGCCGGCCGACGCGCGCCCGCCCGCGAACACGCCGTCCGCCCGCACCGCGATCCCGTCCCGCGTCACGGCCATCCGCGCCCCCTCCGCGACAGCCGCTCGCGCCTCCTCCACCGTCTCGACCACGGCGACGCCGCCGAGCAGCGCGGCTGCGATCCCTGCGAGCTCTTCCGGCGCGATCACCAGCTGATCCGCGGTCGACGTTCCGCCCGCGCCGGAAGAGATCGGGCCGTTCCCGGCGGCGACGGCGAGCACGCGCCCGGCGTCTTCGGCGACCGCATGCCGCGCCCGTTCCAATGCTGCATCGACAGAGGGATGCACCTCGGCGAACGCGGCTTCGCCCAGCGCCGCGTCGATCGCCGCCTCCCACTCGGGCGGCACGTTCAGCCGCGCCCGCAGGCCCGCGCCGTCCGTCGCCGCCCCGTCCCGCTCAAGCTCCGCGGCCCGCTGCTGCAGATCCTCCCGATCCATGGCCAGCGAACGCCTGCGCTCCGCCGCTGCCCGCTCCTCGCGCCGCGCCGTTTCCGCGGCCTGCTCCAAGCGCGCCCGCTCGCCCCGCGCCCGCTCCGACTGCTCTTCCGCAATCCGGATCGCCTCGTCGGCTGCGCCGCTGCCCGCCTCCAAGTCCGCGAGCGCGGCCCGTTCTCCCGCCAGCTCCGAGATCAGCTTCGCCAAGTCGCCCCGCAGCTGGGGCAGCTCCGAACGCGCGCGTTCCGCGGAAGATGCGGCGCGCTCCGCCCGGTGCATCCGCGCCCGCGCCCGGGCGAGTCGCGCATCCAAGTCCGCCAGCTCCGCCTCGGCTTCGCGCAGCGCCGCGCGGGCGCGCGCTTCGTCGAGCTCGCCGCCCTGCGCCTCCAGCTCGGCCTCGGCTTCGGCCAGCTCGCGTCCCCGCCAAGACAGCTCGCGCTCGTCGGCCTCGCGCCCGCTCCGCAGCGCCGCGAGCGACCGTTCCGCCGCCGCGCGCGCCTGGGACGCGGCCTCTGCTTCCCGCCGCGCCTCCGCCGCCGTGCGGTCGGCCGCCTCGAGCGCCTGCTCCGCCGCCAGCACCCGCGCTGCCGCGTCGTCCCGGGCCGCGGCCGCCTGCGCCGCTTCGCGCCTGCGATGCGCGAGCTCGCGCCGCAGCGCCGCATCCTGCGCGCGGTAGTAGCGCCGCAGCGCCGCCGTCAATTCCGCCGCCAGCTCCCCGTACCGCCGCGCCCGGCCCGCCCGCCGCGACAGCGAACGCAGGCGCGGTTCCAGCTCGGCCTGCACCGCGCGGGCGCGGGCCAGATGTTCTGCCGCCCGCGCCCGCTGCCGCCGCGAATCTTCCATCCGGCGCCTGTGCCGGCGCACGTCCGCCACCTCTTCGATCAGCCGCCGCCGTTCGCCCGGGCGCATCCGCAGCATCTCGTCCACTGCGCCCTGCCCGATCATCGCGTAGCCGTCCGTGCTCAGCCCCGCCGCGCGGAACAGCTCCTGCACCTCGCGCAGCCGCACCGCGCGCCCGTTGATCCGAAACTCCGACTCCCCGTCCCGGTGCACGCGCCGCGTGACTTCGACCTCGGCCGCGTCCAAATCCAGCCAGCGCCCGCCGTTGTCCAGCGACAGCCGCACCTCGGCCAGCCCCGCCGGCGCGCGCCGCCCTCCGCCGCTGAAGATCACGTCGTCGATCCGCCGCACCCGCAGGTTCCGGTTCGCCGTCTCCCCGATCACCCAGCGCAGCGCGTCCACCACGTTCGATTTGCCCGAACCGTTCGGGCCGACGATCGCCGTCACCGGCGCCGCGAACCGCAGCTCGGTGCGCGTCCCGAACGACTTGTAGCCGGCGATCTCGACGCTCTGCAGCCGCATCAGCCCCGCGCCCCCGCGCCGAGACGGGCCAGCGCCCGCGCCGCCGCCGCCTGCTCTGCCGCGCGCTTGCTTCCGCCCCTCCCGCAGGCCAGCGTTTCCCCGCCGACCGCCACCTCCGCCGTGTATTCCGGCTCGTGCGCCGGTCCGCGTTCGCCCGTGATCGAGTACCGCGGCGTCTCACCGTTCTCCGCCTGCGCCAGCTGCTGCAGCAGCGACTTCGCGTCCCGTTCCGCCGTTACGTCGCCCAGGCCGTCCAGCTCCGCGCCGAGCAGCCGCGCCACGCACGCCCGCGCCGCCTCGTCCCCGCCGTCGACCCAGACCGCGCCGATCACCGCCTCCAGCGCCCGCGCCAGCACGACCCGCTGCCGGTGCCCGCCCTGCCGCCGCACGCCCGCGCCCAGCTCGAGCAGCTCCCCGATGCCCGCCTCGCTCGCGATCCGCCCCAGCGTCTCGTTCCGCACCAAGCGCGACCGCGCTTCCGTCAGCCAGCCCTCGTCGCGATCCGGATGCCGCTCGTACACCATCCTCGCCGCAACCGCCCCGACGATCGCGTCGCCCAAGAACTCCAGCCGCTCGTTGCATTGCAGCGGATCCACATCATGCTCGTTAGCGTAGGAACGGTGCCGCAGCGCCTGAGTCAACAGCTCGCCGTCGCGGAACCGGTGCCCCAGCCACGCTTGCAGATCGGCCCGCCCGCTGGCCGTCACGAGATTCGCGTCCGCATCATGATCACCAGTCTACTCACTATCCCCGTTCCGCTGGTGCCCGCCCGATGATCCCCATCGCCCCGCTCCCGCCCGCGGTCGCCGCCGTCCTCGACCCGGACTCCCGGGCGGCCGTTGATTCATTATGTCGCGCAGCAGCCGGAATCGACGCGCCCCTGTACCTGGTCGGCGGCCTCGTCCGCGACCAGCTCCTGCTTCCGGCCAACTCCGCCGCGGCCCCGCTCGACATCGACCTCGCGGTGGAAGGCGACGCCGCCGCGGTCGCCGCCGCGGTCGGCGCGCGCGTCGTCGGACACGAGCGCTTCGGCACCGCCTCCATCCGCGGCAAATTCCGCATCGACCTCGCCCGCACCCGCCGCGACCGCTACCCGGCGCCGGCGGCGCTGCCGGAAGTCGCCGCCGCGGGCATCGACGAGGACCTCGCCCGGCGCGACTTCACGATCAACGCCGCCGCCTACTGCCTCGTCGGGCCCCGGGCCGGCCGACTGCTCGACCCCTTCGACGCCGCCCGCGACGCGCGCCGGCGCGTCATCCGCGTCCTCCACGACGCCTCCTTCCGCGACGACCCGACCCGCATCATCCGCGCCTGCCGCTACGCGGCGCGTCTCGGCGCGCATCTCGATGACCGCAGCCGCCGCCTCGCCCGGCGCGACCGCGTCCACCTCCCCGCGCTTTCGCCCGCGAGATTCGGAGATGCTTGGCGTCTCCTCATCGCCGAACCGTCAGCCGCCCAAGCGCTCGAATCGGCCCGCAGCCTGGGCGTCCCGCAGTCCCGCCTGCCGGGCTGGAAGATCGCTTCCGCCGCGCTCGAAGCCGTCAAGACCGCCGATGCCGCCGATGCCGAAGAGCGCATCGATTCCTTCTGGGCCGCCATGGGCCTGACCTTGCCCGCCGTCGTCAGCGGAAGGCTCGACACGGACATCGCCCTCAACGGCGACGAACGCCGCGCCCTCGATCACGGCGCGCGGCTGCGGGCGCTCCGCCGCTCGCTCGCCCGCTGGAAGCGCGCATCAGCCGCGGCCGCGGCCGTCGAACGCATCCCCGACGCGGCGCTGGACGCGGCAGCGCGCATCTGGTCCGGCCCCGCAGCCGAACGCGTCGCCGACATCCGCCAGCGCCGCCCCGCAATCGCGCCGCCCCTCGACGGCGACGATCTGACGAAGCTCGGCCTCCCCTCCGGCCCCGAGATCGGCGATTGGCTCGCCCGACTCGAAGCCGCCTGCTGGGACGGCCGCCTCCCCCAAGACCGCACGGCGGCGCGGGCTTGCGCCGAGCAGTGGGTAAGATCGGCCGCGCGTACCGCACGCGACCGAGGCGCGTTATGACTCAAACCACCCTCGCCTGCCAAATCTGCGACGAGCCGCTCGGCGAGCATGAGACGGCGGACTGCTACCTCTGCGGCAAGCTCTTCCATCTCCAGATGCTCCAGACCGCCGACGGCCCCGACTGCGGCGATGTCTGGATCGACGACGAGGTCCTCGCCCTCCAATTCGCCTGCCGCAACTGCCTCGAGGCACACGCAGCCGGACAAGCCCCGTCGCCCGAAGCCGCCGCGATCAGCCAGTTCGAACGGCAAATCGCCGCAGCCCTGCAAGGCCGAGCCGCTGCGCCGGACGCGACTCCCGATCAACCCGCCCCCGCCGCTCCAAACCAGCAGGCGGGCCCGCGCAGCCCCGTCCGCCGCGCCGCCAGCGGGCAGTCGGCCCGCGACATCGCCCGGCGCAGGCGGTGACCTCCAGATGATCGCCCGCTGACGATGCCCAGGCAACGCAAGCGCCGTCGCAGGCGCCTCGATCAGCTGTCCGACGCCCGCGCACCCGCGCCGCCGGCTCTCGACTCGCCGCAGCCCCGCCAACGCAGGCTCCCGTCCGCCACAGTCATCTTCGCCCTCGCCATCGGCATCTGGCTCGGCCTCCTCATCGGCGACCTCCCCGGCACCGTGCCCACGATCTTCCTCTGGATCAGCGTCATCGCCGCAGGCCTCTCCGCCGGCCGCCTCCTCCGCAACTGGCTCCTCACCCGCCAATCCCGCCGCGGCTGACCCGTTTGTTCCGCTCGCCACCCACCTGCTGCATCCCGCGACACATTGCCGTCGCCGGCCGTCATTGACCCCCGTCGACCAGATTGAAAAACCCGTCCTCATCAGCCAAGATATTCGCCCGCGCGATGTGCGCGGAGAGCATCGGTGAGGCTCAAAACACGCCGTACAGCGGATGAGGAGGAAAGCCCATGTCCGCACCGCCCTTCCGAAGACGTCATCGCATCGAGCAGGAGGTGGCCGATTACCGGCGCATCAAACCCCACGGCGTCGTCATCGACGGCGACGCGCTGGCGGAGAGGCTGCACGAGGTGTTCGGGAGCGATCCCGATCAGGACGAGTGTGCCGAGGACCCGGCGGACTCCGCCGTGCCGAACATCACCGTCGCGAAGTTCGCCGCCGACTTCGGCAGCCCCGACCGCGACGGGATCGCTCGCGGGAATTGACCAAGCGACGGGGGTCGCGGCTCCGGCCGCGGCCCTCGCCGCCGCGAAATATCTTCAAACGCCCATCTCTGCAAATCTCAATCCTCGACTAAGCAAAGGCCCCGAAACCCCGCCAAGCCGAACCCAGCCGCCGGCTCAGTTCGCCCGCGTCAGGTCCAGGCCCGAACCCGCCGCCCGGTCCAAGTCCACGATCACGGCGACGCCCGCGCGCGCTTCGTCGCGCGACTTCTCGAGCGGGTGCTGCGCTTCCCAAATCCGGTCGCGGTCGGATGCATCCGCCGTGATCCGCGCCCGGCCGCGGAAAATCCAGAATTTCCGCGCCGGCAAGTTGCTGTAGACCAGCGCCACTTCGGGGTTCTGGGCGATGCAGTCCAGCGTCTCCGAGGGCGCGGCCCGCACCCAGATCGCCATCGCGTCGTCGCCGAAGGTCTGCGCGCTGCCGCGGAAACTCACATGCGGCGCGCCCGCCGGCGAGACCGCGACGAACGTCAGCGGATAACCCTCGTCAATCGCGTTGTTGACCCGCTCGTGCACTTCCGTCGGCAGTTTCATCGGAGCGCTCCATTCGCCGGCGCATCCACAGCGCGTCGCCGGCCGCGCCCGCCGGCCGCGCCGCTTCCGGCGGCCTCAGCCCGGCATCGGGCACGTAGCCCAACCGTAGCCAGAAGTAGAGCGCGATCCCGTTATCCGGCGGTAAGGGCGCGACCGCCTCAACCGCGTTCCGTCGAGCCGCCGCCCGCTCCAGCAGCGGCACCGACGCCCCGCCGTACCCGTACCCGCGCCACTCCGCCGCGACCGCCAGCCACGACCAGACCAAGCACGACGCGCCGTCGACCTCGGCCAGCCGGCCGGCGGCCGCTCCCACGACCTCCGGCCCGCGCGGCGTGTCGGCGCGGATCCACCACGCCTGATCTCCCTCCGCGATCCGCTCTTCCAGGCGGCACGGCTCGGCGCGCCCCGCGATCGCCTGCGCCGCCTCCGGCAGCCAGTCGGCCTCCAGCTCCCCCGGCCGCACCGCGGCCAGCGACACCCGTCCGCCCTCCAGCCGCCGCGGGCGCAGTTCCCCGTTCACCGATCTCCGCCCGGCCCCAGGAACCGCTTCACATCCGACGCGATCTTCGCCGCCTTCGCCCGCTCGACGCGGACGGGCAGCGCCGCCTCGAATTGCGCGCCGTACTGCTTCGAGATGATCCGCTCGTCCAGAATCACGCAGACCCCGCGGTCGGATGGGCTCCGGATCAGCCGCCCGAAACCCTGACGGAACGTCGTGATCGCCTGCGGCAGCGACTGCTCGAGGAACGGATTGTCGTACTGCACTGCGCGCCCCTGCTGCACCGGGTCATTGGGCCGCGGGAACGGCAACCGCACGATCACCAGCTGCGACAGCGCCTCGCCCGGCACGTCCACTCCCGCCCACAGCGACTGCACGCCGTAGACGACCGTCTTCGGATCCTCGATCAGCGCCCGCACCACGTTGGCCGGGCCGCCGTCGGAACCCTGCACCGACAAGGCCAAATCCGCATCTTCCAGCGTCGACTTCGTCGCCTGCCTCGCCCGGCGCATCATCTGGTACGCGGTGAACAGCACCATCGTCCGACCGCCGGCCGCCTTGGCCAGCATCGGCAGCACTTGGGCCAGCCACTTCGCGTACTCCTCCGAGTTCACCGGCGGCGCGTCCACCGCCGCGTACACCCGCGCCTGCCGCTCGTAGTCGAACGGCGAGCCCAGCATCCGCTCGCCCGGCTCTTCCATCCCCGCCTCCGTCCGCAGCCGCGCGAATCCCCCGTCGTGCGCCAGCGTCGCCCCCGTCAGCAGCGTCGTCCGTTTCCGATTCCAGATGTAATCGCGCAGCCATTCAGCCACGCTGAACGGCGCCGCGTGGATCGAGGGCCCGCTCCCCCGATCTCCCTGCGCCAGCCAGGCGATCGTCTCCTCCGGCCGCGCCGTCAGTACGTTCCCCAGCACGGTTGCCGCTTCCCGTGCTTCCTCCTCGCGGTCCGACAAGGACCGAGCGAACGTCCGCGCCTCTTCTTCCTCGTCGCTGTTCGGCTGAGCCGCCTCATCCGGCTCCGCCGCCTGCGCCGTCGCCAGCAGCTGCGCGATCCGGGCCAGCGCTTCCGCCGCCGGCTGCGCGCGCGACTCCACTTCGCTCCACCGCTTCTGCGCCCGCTTCCCGGCGTCCAGCACGATCTCGTCGCCATCGCGGCCGCCGCGGCCCTGCTCGCGCATGAACTCATCGCACGCCGCGAACAGGGCATCGCCCAGCGCCGCCGCATCCTCCGTCGCGACGCGCAGCTCCGAAGCGGTCTTCACCGGCAACGACGCCGCCAGCCCCCCGCTCCATCGCCCGTTCCGTCCCCTCCTGCCTCCCGCCGCCTCAAGCAGCCCCGTAATCGATGATTCGTCCACCGACTTGCTTTGCCACGCGGTCGCGACGCCCTCCAGCTCCTGCGCCTCGTCCACGACCAGCATCGGCGCATCCGGAATCGCCGGCATCTCCAGCGACGCATCAGCGACCAGCAGCGCATGGTTGACGATGATCAGATGCGCCTGCGCCGCCTGCTCCCGCGCGTTCAGCAGGAAGCAGCTGCCGTTCGTCACGTACTCGCATTGATCGCTCAGGCAGGTCACGTCACCGGCGCTGATCCGGTTCCAGACCGGCTCCATCGGGCGGATCAGCCGCAGCTCGGCCCGGTCGCCCGTCTCCGTCTGCGAGGCCCAGACCGTCGCCCGCGCCGCCAGCAGCGCCTCATCGGGCTCCGAAACCCGTTCCCGCAGCCGGTCCAGCTCGCGCCGGCACAGATAATTCTCGCGACCCTTCAGCACCGCCATCTTCAGCTCGTCCGCGCTGTTGCCGATCAAGCTCCGCAGAACCTGGCGCAGCCGCGGCAGATCCTCCGCCAGCAGCTGCTCCTGCAAATTCTTCGTGTGCGTGCTGACCACCGCGCGCTCGCCGCTCCCCAGGGCGTGCAGCGCCGCCGGCACCAGATACGCCAGCGACTTCCCCGTCCCCGTCCCCGCTTCGACGATCAAGTTCTCGCCCGCAGCCAGCGACTCGGCCACCGCCGTCGCCATCTCCAGCTGCTCGTCCCGCCGCTGCAGCAGTTCCGCCTCGGCGGCACGCGCGAACGCGCGCTCGGTCAGCTCCGCCAGCGAACCCGCCGGCAACCTGACCCGCGGCGGATGCCCCGCCCGTTCCTCGCCCGAGCGCGAAGCGCGCGGCGCTGGCGCCCTCTCGAAGCCGGACGGGTGCTCGTCCCACAACTCCGTGATGATCCGAAACAGATCCCAAGTGAAGCCCATGGTCGCCGCAACTTCGCGCAAATCCGCGCGCACCGCACCCGGCAGCTCACCGAACCGCTCCCGCAACGCCAGCAGCAACAACCGCGACGCCTCCGCATCCGCAGGCGCCCGATGCGCATTCTCAAGCTCGATCTCGTACCGCGTGCAGAGATCGCCCAGCCGGTGCGACGGCGCGGCCGGATCGATCACCTGCGACAGCGGGAACGTATCGATCGCCGGCTTGTCGGCCCGGACTCCGTAGCCCTCCAGGAACTCCAGATCGAACTGCACGTTATGTCCGATCGGCGTTGCCCCCGCAAGCTGCTCCCGCAGCTCTTCCTCGATCTCCCCGAACGTCGGCGCCCCCTCCAGCTCCTCCCGTTCGATCCCCGTCAGCCGCGAGACCCGCAGGCTCGGCATCTCCGCGGGGCGCACCAGCGTCGCCCAGCGCGACACGACCTCCTGCGGCGTGCAGCGCACGATTCCGATCTCGATGATCTCGTCGGAGTCCCGGCTCAGCCCCGTCGTCTCCAGATCAATCGCGGCGTACAAGCCCTCCGCCGCCCCAGCCATCTGCTACTCCCAATCGTCGATCCCGCCCTCGAAAGGCCGGAACTTCTCCAGATTCAGCCCCTCGTAGCAGACCGTCGCCCCGTCGTGCAGCAGCTGCACCGTCTGCTCGCGGCACGTCAGCCGCTCCGGGAACACCGTCGCGTACGCCCCGATCCCCGAAGTCGAGTGCGCGTCCGAACCTCCCGTCATCGGCTTGCCCAAGATTCGCGCCACCGCCAAGGCGAACAGGTTCTCCCGCCACGTGTTCCCGCCGTTCCCGACCTCCACGCCGTGCACGACTTGGAACACCTCCATCTGCTCCGCCGCCTCTTCCGGCGTCATCGCGAACGGTTCCTCCCCCTTGCGCCGGAACGTCACCGGATCGAAGAAGTGGCGGAACGGGTGCGCCACGCTCATGAACGCGCCGATCTCGTCGCACACCTCCCGCAGCCGCCGCGCCGAACGGATCCCTTGGTAGTACTGGTCGATCCCGAACACGACGATGTGCCCCAAATCCGTCGAGACTTCCATCCCCTGATTGAGGTAGATCCCCTCGCACTCCTCGTCGAATTGCTTCCAGTCGTACCGCTCCCAGACCCGGTCGTGCTCGGAAATGTTCAGGCCCGTCAGCCCGATCCGCTGCGCCTCTTCCAGCAGCTCCGACGGCTGCAGCTGCGAATCGGCCGCGCCGCGGACGGTATGCAGATGCCCGTCGAGGATCGTCCCCGGCAGGGATGCGGGGTCGACGAACTCGCAGTTGGTCGGAGATTCGGACATGCCTGACGATGATACTCGCACGCCGGTTACGCGCCCCTCATATGGACGCCAGATGCGGCAGCATCCATCCGTACGCGCCCGCCACGATCGCGCCGAGCAGCAGCATCCGCCGCCAACGCGAAGGCACGCAGATCAACATGGTCGCGGTCGCCATCCCCGCGCCGATCAGCGTCCCCGCCGTGTACAGCCAGTTCGGACTGCCCAGTCCGGGTCCGAAATCGTCCCGAATTCCATAGAACGCCGCACCGAAGATGAGCCCCAGCACGACGCAGCCCAGCTGCACCGTGAGCGCTGCCGCCAAGCTCACCATCACCCAGTTCGACGGGTCCGGATACGACCGGCGCAGCCGGTTGGTGTTCGGCACCGTCACCAGCAGCGGCCCCAGAATCCCCAGCCCGAACACGCCCACCGCCGCCCCGCTCACGATTCCCGAGAACAGCGATGCAGTCAGCATTCGACCCGCTCGACATCCCGCTTTCCGACAAAATAATGCACGCCCGCCGCCACGCCGCGCCCGGCCAGCAACCGCCGCGCCGCATGCGCGACCTCGACCGGCAGCAGCGCGAACAACGACGGCCCCGCCCCCGCCAGCACCGGCCGCGGCGGCTCCAAGCCGGCCTCAAGCGCCGCCCGCGCCAACCCCGCCGCGAATCTGCGCCGCGCCTGCGCCAATCCCGTCATCACCTCGTCCGCCACCTGGTCGAACGTGTTCGCGCAGTCGTCATGCGCGAGACCCCATCGCTTCAAGCGCTTCGCCAATCGCTCTGAAGCCCCTCTCTTCGAAAAATGCGACGGGCGCAGCGCGCCGTACATCGCGCCCGTCTTCCCTGCCGGCACGGGAATCTCCGGCGTATGCAGCACCACGGCGACATCGTCGCAAGCCGCGTCGAGAAGCGCTTCAACCTGTTCGCCGCGCCCGCGCATCCGCGCGAACCCGCCCGCAAGGCATACCGGCACGTCGGACCCGACTCGCGCCCCGATCTCCGCCAGCTCGCGCCGTTCCAGCCCCAAGTCCCAAAGCGCGTTCGCCGCCCGCAGGAACGCCGCCGCATCCGTCGAGCCGCCGCCCAACCCGGCCGCGACCGGTATCCGCTTCACGACCCGGACCGCGCCCGCAATGGGAACGCCGGGCACCGCAGCCGCCAGCGCGTCCCAAGCCCGCCCCACGATGTCGTCACTGGTCAGGATGGACACTCGCTGACCCGCGCCGTCCGTGTACTCGATGCTCCGCTCCCCCGCCTCGGCGAGCAGCAATTCATCAGCCAGATCGATCGCTCCGACGACGGAGTCCAATTCGTGAAATCCATCATCGCGGCGGGCGAGCACTTCCAAGGTCAAATTCAACTTCGCCGGCGCAGCGACCCGCATCGCCGCAGTCACGATCCGGCCTCCGCCAGATGCTCGTCCCGATACGCCGCCAGCCGCGCCCATTCCTCGATCGTCAGCGTCCCTGCCCGCCGCGATGGATCGATCCCGCACGCTTCCAGCCAGGGCGCAGCCGCCCCCGAAGGCAGCCAAATCCCCTGCGACAGCGCGTTGTGCAGCTGCTTCCGCGGCGTTCGGAAGCCCGCCCGCACCACCTCGAAGAAGCGTTCCTCATCCGCCACCTCCGCGGCCGCGGCCGCGCGCCGGCGCAGCAGGACGACGGCCGAGCGCACGTCCGGCGGCGGCGAAAATGCATCCCGCTCCACCGCGAACAGCAGCTCCGCTTCCGCGTAGAACTGCACCGCGATGCTCAGCAGCGAACGCTTGCCCGCCGCCGCGCACATCTGCCGCGCCACCTCCCATTGCACCATCACCAGCAGGAATTCCGGCCGCGCATCAACCTCCGACAGGAACCGCCGCAGCAGCGGCGACGTGATCGCATACGGCAGATTCCCGACCAGCCCGTAAGGCGGACCCGCTCCCGCCGCCGCCAGCGCCACGAACGGATCGACATCCAAGATGTCATCCTCGACGACCGCGCAGTTCGTCGGCGCTCCCGCGCGATCCAGCCGCCGCCTCGTCCGCTCGGCCATCGCCGCATCCAGTTCGACCGCGGCGAGCGGCCGCCCCAATCCCGCCAAGCGCTCGGTCAGCTCCCCGTCTCCCGGCCCCACCTCGAGCAGCGGGCCGGGCGCATCGGGAACGGATTCGACGATCCGCTCCGCCACCCGCTCATCGCGCAGCAGATGCTGTCCCAGCCGCGGCTTCCTTCGCCTCATCGCGCGCCGAACACCGCGTTCGCAGATTTATGTACGACCGTGCACCCGCCGTCGAACGACCCCACGAGCTTGCCGTCGCCAGCCGGCTCCGCCCAGGCGCTCCCGCGTCACCCGAACCGTCCCGCTTACCGCTGCTTCCTCTCGGACCTGACGGGGTTCACGGTGGCTCGCCGCGCGGGACCCGGACTTCATCGCTGCTTAACGCCGGTAGGAATCATGACGCCGCCCTCGGGAAGGATCTGTACCCCGCTGAAGCGGATTGCGGGTTCAGGGCACCGCTAGCTCCCCGCCTAGCACGGCCATCCCCAGATTATGGCGAGCGCCCCGTGCCCGTCAACGCATTTCGCCAAGATCCCGGCCGGCCCCCGCGCCGACCCGCGATACACTCGCTGCCACATCCCCGCCAGCCCGGAGCCGCCACGTGCGCATCCTCACCATCGGCTGCCCGCTCCCGCACCGCGACGTCGACAACCACGGCATCGCCAACGCGCCCTCGATCTTCGACTACGACGCCTGCGTGATCGACATGCAGGCCCTCTCCGATCAGGTCGAAGCCATCGCCGCGGGATCGCCCGACTACAAGGCTTCCGACGGGCGCCCGATCCGCAACGCCGGCACCACATCGAGCGCCTACGGCCTCGCCGAACTGCTCGAACAGCGCCGCTACGAGCTCCGCGGACTCGTCGAGCGCGGCGGCGTCATCGTCGTCCTCGCCTACCAGAACATCGCCCATCCCTCGGTCGCCGGCCTGCCCGGCTTCGAGCGCTACTCGCTGCTCCCGGCTCCCCCGGGCGACGAACCACCGTTCCGCTGGCCCCGCCTCCGCCCCGCCGACGGCCGCGGCATCGCCCCCGTCGGCGACAGGCACCCCCTCGCCGGCTATCTGGACGCCGTCGCGGCCCGCCTCCGCTACCGCGCCGTCTTCGATCCCGCCGCGCCCGGCATGCCGCCCGGCCTCGAGGTCCTCGCCCGCAGCGACGGCGGCGCGGCCGTGGCCGCCGAACTCCCCGTCGCCAACGGACGTATCCTGCTCCTGCCGACCGTCGACGGCCTGACCGCGGGCACGCGCCAAACCTTCACCAACGCGATGCTCGAACTGCTCCAGCGCCTCCACGACGGCGAAGGCGGCGGCGACCCGCCCAACTGGGTCGCCCGTTACGACACCGACGAGATCGCCGACGCCCGCCGCGCCGCCGACAAGGCCGCCGAAACCCTCGCCGACGCGCGCCGCGCCGCCGCCGAAGCCGACGCGCTCCTCGCCGACGCCTCCCGCTCCCAAACAATCCTCTGGCGCGGCGACCGCGCCGGCTTCGATGCCGCGATCATCGACGGCTTCCGCACCCTCGGCTACAACGTCGTCAGCCGCCCCGATGCGCCCGTCGAACTCCGCGACCGCGAGCATGTCGTCCTCGTCGAGACCGTCGCCACCGACGGCATCGTCTCCGAGCGCGCCTACCTCGAACTCCAGCGCCGCATCGAGGAGCACTTCCTCAAGCACGGCGTCCGCCCCGGCGGCCTGATCGTGGCCAGCGGCAAGCGGCTCACCGACCCGCGCCTGCGCCGTAACCACTTCGCCTCGCCCCTCGTCAACGCCTGCGAGACCTTCGGCTACGCCCTGATCCCGGCCGACGCCTTCTTCGAACTCATCACCTACGCCCTGGAAGACCCCGACTTCGACGGCCTCGCCGAGCTGCGCGACGGCATCCGCGAAACCCGCGGCATCCTCGAAGTCTCCCCCGAAGAAGACGGCGCCGAAGCGGAGATCGAAACGGCCGCCCCTTCCGCCAACGGCGCGACTGCCGAAGCCGAGCCCGAAGCGGAAGCCGCCCCTGCGACCTGAGCCGGCTCAGTCCTTGCCGATCTGCAGGACGGCCATGAACGCCTCCTGCGGAATCTCCACGCTGCCCACCCGCTTCAGCCGCTTCTTCCCCTCCGCCTGCTTCGCCAGCAGCTTGCGCTTGCGCGTGATATCCCCGCCGTAGCACTTCGCCGTCACGTTCTTCCGCATCGCCCGCACCGTCTCCCGCGCCACGATCCGCCCGCCCACGGCCGCTTGAATCGGCACGTCGAACAACTGCCGCGGAATCAGCGCCCGCAGCCGCTCCGCCAACTCCCGGCCCTTCTGCGCCGCAGAATCGGCATGCACGATCGCCGACAGCGCATCCACCGGCTCCTGGTTGATCAGCAAGTCCAGCTTCACCAGCTTCGCCGCCCGGTATCCCGTCAGCGTGTAGTCCAGGCTCGCGTACCCGTGCGTCCGCGACTTCAGCTCGTCGTAGAAATCGGTCAAGATCTCGGCCAGCGGGATCGAGTACTCGAGCAGCACCCGGATCTGGTCCGGGTTGAGCCGGCCGTCGTCGCCGTTCTGCTGCGCGCCCCCGCGCTGCAAGTACTCCATCCGCTCGAACTCGCCACGCCGCGCCGTCACCGTCTCCATCACCGCGCCCACATGCGGCTGCGGCGCGATCACGCTGATCCGCACCCACGGCTCCCGCACCTCCTCGATCTGCGTCCGCGCCGGCATCTCCGACGGATTCTCCAGCCGACGCACCTCCCCGTCCTTCGTCTCCACCTCGTACTCGACCGACGGCGCGGTGAACACGAGGTCCAGCCCGTACTCCCGCTCCAGCCGCTCCTGCACGATCTCCATGTGCAGCAGCCCCAAGAAGCCCATCCGGTAGCCGAAGCCCAGCGCCGCCGAGGACTCGGCCTGGTACAAGATCGAAGAGTCCGACAGCCGCAGCTTGTCCAGCGCGTCCGAAAGCTCGGAAAAATCGCCCGCGCTGGCCGGATACAGCCCGGCGAACACCATCGCCTTGGGTTCGCGGTACCCCGGCAGCTGCTCCGGCGGCTCCCGCATCACCGCCGTCACCGTGTCCCCCACCCGCACGTCGTCGACCTCCTTGAGCCCCGTCGCCACGTAGCCCACGTCCCCGGCCGACAGCTGTTCCATCGGCGTCAGATCGGGCGAGAAGCTCCCCACCTCCATCGCCTCGAATCGGCGCTCCGTCGCGCCGAGCCGCATCTGCGCCCGCCCCCGCGCCTCGCCGTCCACCACCCGCACGTGCGCGATCACGCCCTTGTACGAGTCGTATTCCGAGTCGAACACCAGCGCGCGGAGCGGGTCTTCCACCTGTCCCTGCGGCGGCGGAATCCGCTCCACGATCGCCTCCAGCAGCCCCTCGATCCCCTGCCCCGTCTTCGCCGACACGTACAAGATTTCGTCGCGGTCGAACCCGATCAGATCGACCAGCTCTGACGCCACCGCCTCGGGCCGCGCCACCGGCAGATCGATCTTGTTCACCACCGGAATCAGCGTCAGATCCTGCTCCAGCGCCAGATACACGTTCGCCAAGGTCTGCGCTTGAATGCCCTCGGCCGCGTCGACCACCAGCAGCGCGCCCTCCGCCGCCGCCAGGCTGCGCGACACCTCGTAGGAAAAATCAACGTGTCCCGGCGTATCGATCAGATGGAAGCGGTAGTCCGCGCCGGCGGCCGAGCGGTACGCCATCCGCACCGCCCGCGCCTTGATCGTGATCCCCTTCTCCCGCTCCAGCGCCATCGAATCCAGCAGCTGGTCCGACATCTCCCGCGGGTCGACCGTCCCCGTCGCCTCCAAGAGGCGGTCGGACAGCGTCGACTTGCCGTGGTCGATGTGCGCGACGATGCAGAAGTTGCGCAGCGATGCAGGATCCATGCCCGCGGATCGTATCACCGCAGATCCGGCGTCCGAACGGCGCCGGGCATCTTCAGCGGGCCGCGCGGCCTAGACGCGGTGGCAGCGGACGTGATGGCCCTCGGTGATCTCGCGCCACTCCGGGTCCTCTTGCCGGCAGATGTCCACCGCGATCGGGCAGCGGGTGTGGAAATTGCAGCCCGGCGGCGGCGCGATCGGGTTCGGCACGTCGCCGGTCAGGATCAGCCGTTGCCGGCCCCGCTCAATCGCCGGGTCGGGAATCGGCACCGCCGAGATCAGCGCCTGCGTGTACGGGTGCAGCGGGTTCTCGTAGAGCTCGTCCGATTCGGCCAGCTCCACGATCTTGCCCAGGTACATCACCGCGATCCGGTGGCTGATGTGCCGCACCACCGAAAGGTCGTGCGCGATGAACAGGTAGGTCAGCCCGAAGTTCGCCTGCAAGTCCTCCAGCAGGTTGATGATCTGCGCCTGAATCGACACGTCCAGCGCCGAGACCGGCTCGTCGCAGACGATGAAGGCCGGCTCCACCGCGAGCGCGCGCGCGATCCCGATCCGCTGCCGCTGCCCGCCCGAGAACTCGTGCGGGTAGCGGCTGGCGAAGTACGGGTTCAGCCCCACCGTCTCCAGCAGCTCGCGCACGCGCTCCTTGCGCCGGCCCTTCTGCAGGCCGTGGATCACCATTGGCTCGGCCACGATGCTGCCGACGCTCATGCGCGGATTCAGCGACGCGTACGGGTCTTGGAAGATCATCTGCATCTGGCGGCGGTACGAGCGCAGGTTCCTGCCCGACAGCGTCGTCAGGTCCACCGAGTCGTCGGCCCCGGCGACGCCGCCCGCCACGGGCGCCGCGCCGTTCGAAGGCTCGTCGTCGGCCGTGGAGCCGATGTGGCTCGTGAACTGCGGCTGCGACATCAGCACCTGCCCGGCCGTCGGCCGGTACAGCTGCAGGATCGCCCGGCCCGTCGTCGACTTGCCGCAGCCCGACTCGCCGACCAGCCCCAGCGTCTCGCCCTCGCGGACTTGGAACGAGATCCCGTCGACCGCCTTGATGTCCGCCACCTTGCGCTTCAGCAGCAGCCCCGCGGTCACGGGGAAGTACATCTTCAGGTCCTGCACCTCGAGCAGCACGTTCTCGTGCGGCTCCGTGCGCCCCGAGCCTTCCTCCGCGCCCTGCACGGCGATCGCGGAGCGCGACACGCTGGCCTGCGCGGCCGCGCGCATCTCCTCCGGCGTCATCGTGCCGGCGGCGGCCTCCGAAGAATCGGACGGCGCATCGGCCGCTGCCGCGGGAACCTCCTCGGCCTTCTCTTCAACGGTGGTCTGGTCCTCGTCAGGCATTGGCCATCTCCTCTTCGGTCTCGGCCGTGTGCGCGGTCGCGAGGATGCTTTCGGCTTCGTCGGCGACGGCGTCGGAGTTCCAGCACGCGACCAAGTGGCCCGGCGCGAACTCGATCAGATCCGGCCGCTCCTCGCGGCACTGATCGGTCGCGAAGCGGCAGCGCGGCGCGAACGCGCAGCCCGGCGGCAGGTTGGTCAGGTCCGGCGGCGTCCCCTCGATCGGGATCAGCCGGCCCGTCCGCGCGTCCAGCCGCGGCACCGATTCGAGCAGCCCCAGCGTGTAGGCGTGCTTGGGATGCGCGTAGATCTCCCCCGCCACCCCGCTCTCCACGATCCGCCCGCCGTACATCACGTTCACCCGGTCGGCGTAGCGGGCGACCACGCCCAAGTTGTGCGTGATCACGATCACCGAGGTGCCCAGCTCGCGGCTCAGCCGCGCCATCACTTCCAGCACCTGCGCCTGAATCGTCACGTCCAGCGCCGTCGTCGGCTCGTCGGCCAGCAGCAGCTTCGGGTCGCACGACAGCGCCATCGCGATCATCACGCGCTGCCGCATCCCGCCCGAGAACTGGTGCGGGTAATCGAACAGCCGCTGCTCCGCGGCCGGAATCCCGACCATGTTGAGCAGCTCCACCGCTCGCGCGTTCGCGTCGGTGCGGTTCAGGCCCAAGTGCAGCTCGATCGCCTCCGTCAGCTGCCGCCCGATCGTCAGCACCGGGTTCAGCGACGTCATCGGCTCCTGGAACACCATCGCGATGTCGTTGCCGCGGATCTCCCGCATCCGCGAGTCGTCGACGTCGAGCAGGTCCTCGCCGTCGAACATCACCTCGCCCTCGACGATCTTGCCCGGCGGATTGGGGATCAGGCGCAGCAGCGAGAGCGCCGAAACGCTCTTGCCCGAACCCGACTCGCCCACCAAGCCGAGCGTCTGGCCCCGCTCCAACTCGTACGAGACCTCGTTCACCGCCTTCACGACCCCCTCCGACGTGAAGAAGTGGGTCGAGAGTTCCTTGACGCTCAGCAGCGGGTCGTCCATGCGTCGGCTCCTGTTCCTTCGCAATCAACTCGCTCGCGCCGGCTGCCCGGCGGTTCCGCGCAATCTAACGGCTCCCGGCCCGATCCGGGCGCCTCCGCGCCCGCGACGATGGCTGGTGGGGAAGAGGAGACTCGAACTCCTACGCCTTGCGGCACATGATTCTAAGTCATGCTCGTCTGCCAGTTCCGACACTTCCCCCCGGCGGACGGCCCGCGCCGCCCGCGACCGGACTTGGAGGATGCTGGTGAGCCGCCAGGGACTCGAACCCCGAACCTGCTGATTAAGAGTCAGCTGCTCTGCCAATTGAGCTAGCGGCCCGCCCACGCGGAACCCACAGTCTACACGCACCCGGCCGCCGCAGACGCCCCCTCGTCCCACGCCTCGCTCCGCATCGTTCCGACGCGGGCTCCGCGGATCGCCCGCGGCCCGCCCGTGTGCGCGGAACGCTAAGCCAAACCCCGCGCGCGCGTCAACGCGCGAACCGCACGGTTCCGTCCGCGCCTCCCGCGCCGCGCCCGCTGCCGCGCCCCGCGCTGTGATACGATCAGCCCCGCTCCGGGGCGGTTAGCTCAGTCGGCTAGAGCGCTGCGTTGACATCGCAGAGGTCACTGGTTCAAGTCCAGTATCGCCCACCAGATCCGCACCACTGCACCCGGCCGAATCCCCCGCGCATGCCCCCAGAACCAGACGCGCCGCCGCTCGACGCGATCGCCGGACCAGCCGATGTCGACGCCGGCGAATGGCTCCGCCGCATGCGCCATTCCGCCGCCCACGTCCTCGCCCAAGTCGTCCTCCAGATCTTCCCCGACGCCAAAATCGCCATCGGCCCCCCGATCGATACCGGCTTCTACTACGACTTCGACCTCCCGCGCACCCTCACGCCCGACGACCTCAAGGAAATCGAGCGCCGCATGCGCAAGGAGATCAAGCGCAACCACCGCTTCATCTGGGAGACCGCGCCCGCCTCCGAAGTCCGGCAACGCTTCGCCGACCAGCCCTTCAAGCTCGAACTGATCGACGAGTTCGCCCCCGACGGCGAAGAACTCGGCCTCTGCACCCACGCCGAGTTCACCGACCTCTGCCGCGGCGGCCACGTCGCCGCCACCCGCCAGATCGGCCCCTTCAAACTCACCAACGTCGCCGGTGCATACTGGCGCGGCGACGAAACGCGCCCCCAATTGCAGCGCGTCTACGGCGCGCTCTTCGCCACGCGGGAAGAGCTCGACGCCCACTTCGAGCGCCTCGCCGAGGCCGAGCAGCGGGACCACCGCCGCCTCGGCCGCGAGCTCCAGCTCTTCACCTTCTCCGAAGACATCGGCGCCGGCGTCCCGCTGCTCCTCCCCAAGGGCGCGATCATCCGCTCCGAGATGGAGCGCTACATCCGCGAACTCCAAGACGCGCGCGGCTACTCCGAAGTCTGGACCGGCCACATCGCCCGCTCGCGCCTCTTCCAGCGCTCCGGCCACCTCGAAAACTACGCCGACGTGATGTTCCCCCCGATGCAGGACGGCGACGAGGCCTACTTCCTCAAGCCGATGAACTGCCCCGTCCACATGACCCTCTACAACGCCGGCCTCCACTCCTACCGTGAACTCCCGATCCGCTACGCCGAGTACGCCACCCTCTACCGCTTCGAAAAATCGGGCCAGCTCGGCGGCCTCACCAGAGTCCGCTCGCTCACCCAGGACGACTGCCACATCTTCATCGCGCCCGAACAGGTCGCCGACGAAGTCGCCCGCGTGCTCGAGTTGGTCCAGACCATGCTCTCCGGCTACGGAATGACCGACTTCCGCTATGAACTCTCCCTGCCCGGCGAATCGGGAAAGTACGTCGACGACCCCGATGCCTGGTCCGCCGCCATCGACGCGCTCCGCTCCGCGCTCGACCAAGCCGGCGTCGATTACGTCGAGCAGACGGGCGAAGCCGCCTTCTACGGGCCCAAGGCCGATCTCTTCGTCAAGGACGTGATGGGCCGCGACTGGCAGCTCTCGACGATCCAGCTCGACATGATCCAGCCTGCCCGTCTCGGCTGCGTCTACGTCGCCGAAGACGGCGAGCGTCGCACCCCCGTCGTCATCCACCGCGCCATCCACGGCTCGCTCGAACGCTTCATGGGCATCCTGATCGAGCACTTCGCCGGTGCCTTCCCCGCCTGGCTCGCACCCGTCCAGGCCCGCCTGATCCCCATCGCCGACCGCCACCTCGAGTTCGCCCGCCGGGCCGCGGACGAGCTCCGCGCCGCCGGCCTCCGCATCGAAGTCGACGACGGCAACGAGCGCATGCAGGCCAAAATCCGCAACGGCCAGAAGGAGAAAATCCCCTACCTGCTCGTCATCGGCGACCGCGAGGTCGAGTCCGGCACCCTCTCCGTCCGCATCCGCAACGGCGAAGACGGCGGCGCCCGGCCCGTCGCCGAGTTCCGCGACCACCTCGCCGGAATCGTCGCCGACCGCGCCCTGCTCCCCTAGCGCCGCTGCCCGAACGCCGATCAGCGGGTATCCTCCCGCACGGCGCAGCGCCCTTCGCGCACCTGATCGGGCCCGCGCGGGAATTTGCGCCATCGCCTCCCGCCCTTCAGCGTGAGTCGCGTCGACACCGAATGCCTCCGAGCCGGAGAGCCGCATGACCGGCGCCCCCGAGCCCCCGTTCAAGACCCTCCTCGTCGCCAACCGCGGCGAGATCGCCGTCCGCGTCATCCGCGGCGCCCGCGACCTCGGCATCCGCGCCGCCACCATCTACTCCGACGCCGACGTCTCCGCCCGCCACGTCCGCCTCTCCGACGACTCCCGCCGCGTCGGCGCCGGCCCTCCCGCCGAGTCCTATCTCGACATCGACGCCGTCCTCCGCGCCGCCGAGGAGATGCAGGCCGACGCCGTCCACCCCGGCTACGGCTTCCTCTCCGAAAACACCCGCTTCGCCCGCGCCTGCCGCGACCGCGGTATCGCCTTCGTCGGCCCCTCGCCTGAGGCGATCGAGCTGATGGGCGACAAGATCGCCTCCCGCCGCACGATGCAGGCCGCCGGAGTCCCGATCATCCCCGGCACCGTCGATCCCGTTTCCGACCCCGCGCAAGTCCGCGAGATCGCCGCCGAGATCGGCTACCCGATCGCCCTCAAGGCCTCCGCCGGCGGCGGCGGCCGCGGCATCCGCGTCGTCAACGCCCCCGACGAGATCGACCGCGCCATCGCCCAGGCCCAGGACGAAGCCCGCGCCGCCTTCGGCGACGAAGCCCTCTTCGTCGAAAAGCTGATCCGCCCCGCGCGCCATATCGAAATCCAAGTCCTCGCCGACAAGCACGGCAACTGCATCGCGCTCGGCGAACGCGACTGCTCCGTCCAGCGCCGCCGCCAGAAGCTGATCGAAGAATGCCCCGCCCCCGGCATCAGCCCCGCCCTCCGCGCGCGCATGGAAGAGGCCGCCATCCAAGCCGCCCGCGCCTGCAACTACGACTCCGCCGGCACCGTCGAGTTCCTCGTCTGGGACGATCAGTTCGCCTTCCTGGAAATGAACACCCGCCTCCAAGTCGAGCATCCCGTCACCGAACTCGTGCGCGGCGTCGACCTCGTCCAGGACCAGATACGCATCGCCGGCGGCGAGCCGATCGGCTACACCGCCGAGGAGCGCCCGATCCGCGGCTGGGCCCTCGAATGCCGCATCACCGCCGAGGACCCCTACCGCGACTTCATGCCGTCGGTCGGGCCCATCGCCTGGTTCCGCGAACCCGGCGGCCCCGGCGTCCGCCTCGACTCGATGCTCGCGCGCGGAGTCGGCGTCAGCCCCTTCTACGACTCCCTGATCGGAAAGCTGATCACCTACGGCGAGTCCCGCGAGCAATGCATCCGCCGCATGCAGCGCGCCCTCGGCGAGTACCTCATCCTCGGCGTCTCCACCTCCATCCCCTTCCACCAAGCGATGCTGGACAGCGAAGCCTTCCAAGACGGGCGGGTCCACACCAGTTACGTCGAGGAGCACCCGCTCCTCTCCGAAGACGATCGCCCCTGCAACGACATCGAGGCCGCCCTCGCCGGCGCCATCTTCTTCCACACCCAAGGCGAAATCGCCGAACAACAGCGCGGCATCGGCCTCCAGCGCCGCGCCTGGTCCCGCTCGGGGCGCGGCCGCCGCTTCCTCGGAGAACAGGGATGGCGAAGAACTACCGGCTGAACGTCGGCGGACAGCACCGCGAAATCGCGATCGAGGACGCCGGCGACGGCCGCTACCTCGCCGTGCTCGACGACGTGGAGCGCGAAGTCGTGCTCGAATCGCTCGACGATTCCACCCTCTTCCGCCTCCAGATCGACGGCCAGCGCATCCCCGTCGCCATCCGCCGCGATGGCAACGCGCTCGACCTCTTCATCGGCCAGGACCGCTACCCCGTCGAAATCCAGCGCGCGGCCGCGGGCGGCGCGCTCGAAGCCGCCGGCCCGCTCCTCGAAGGCGATGTCCGCCTCTCCGCCCCCATGACCGGCCAAGTCTCCGAACTGCTCGTCGCCGAGGGCGACCAAATCGAGGCGGACGACCCGCTGCTCGTCATCGTCGCGATGAAGATGAACAACGAAATCCGGGCCCCGGTCGCGGGCAAGATCTCCCAAGTCGCCATCTCCGCCGGCGCCGCCGTCGAGCAGGGCGACCTGCTCCTCGTCATCGAAGCGGCCCCATCCGAGTCCTGAATTGCCGAACCTGATCGCGCCCGCGCTCCGATTCCGCTAGCGTGTACCCTGTCACCGCCCGCGCGGATTGCATCTTCCGCAGCCGCGCCGCCGGAGGAGGACCACCCTGAGCACCAACGAGCAGCGCGTCAACGACATGATCCGCGCCTTCGAGGTCCGCGTCATCGGCGACGATGGCGCGCAACTCGGCGTCATGCCCACGCGCCAAGCGCAAGACCTCGCCCGCGCACAAGGCCTCGACCTCGTCGAGGTCGCGCCCAACGCGGAGCCCCCGGTCTGCAAGATGCTCGACTTCGGCCGCTTCAAGTACGAACAGGCCAAGCGCGACCGCGAGGGCCGCAAGCGGCAAAAGGGCGCGTCCCTCCACGAAGTCAAGATGCGCCCCAACATCGGCCGCCACGACATGGAAGCCAAGGGCCGCACCGCCGCCCGCCTGCTCAAGCAGGGCGACAAGGTCAAGATCTCGGTCATGTTCCGGGGCCGCGAAATCACCCACCGCGAAATCGGAGTGGAACGGATCAACGAGATGCTCGAGGCGCTCGAGGACAGCGGCACCCCCGTCGTCGTCGAGCGCCCCATCGCGACCGAAGGCCGCTTCATGTCGGTGATCGTCGCCGAGGACAAAGCAGCCGCCAAGCAGGCCGCCAAGGCCGCAGCAGCAACCGCCAGCAACGGAGCCGCACATGCCCAAGATGAAAACGCATAAGGGCGCAGCCAAGCGCTTCCGCATCACCCGCACCGGCAAGGTGCTGCGGATGAAGTCCTCGCGCGGCCACAACAAGCAGCGCAAGCACAAGCGCACCCTCCGCCTCCAGCAGCGCATGCACGAAGTCGCCCGCAAAGGCGACCGCAAGCGCGTCCGCAAGCTCCTCCCCTACGGCGCCGACTAGGCTCCCGCCAACCGCACCGAAACACCGCATCCGCGCCCCGCGCGACATTCCCGAAGGACAGGAACATGCCCAGAGTCAAAGGCGGCCCCCGCGAGCGCCGCCGCCACAAGAAGGTGCTCAAGCAGACCAAGGGCCACCACGGCGTACGGCACCGCCTCTACCGCCGCGCTTCGGAATCGCGCCTGCACGCGCTCTCCTACGCCTACGCCCATCGCCGCGAACGCAAGGGCGACATGCGCCGCATCTGGATCCAGCGCATCAACGCCGCCGCCCGGCTCAACGGCACCACCTACAGCACCCTGATCAACCGCCTCAAGACCGCCGGCATCGAAATCGACCGCAAGGTCCTCGCCGAACTGGCCGTCAACGATCCGGCCGGCTTCACCGCCATCGTCCGCCAAGCCGAAGAAGCGGCAGCCGCCTGAGACGACGGCGCGTCGCCCCTTTCGAGAGCGGCGCGCCCCGGGATTTCCCCGCCGGTGCCGCCTCAGGCCGTCGCGACCGGCTCCAGCTCCGGCACCACCAGTTCCGCGGCGATCTCCGCGACCGGCGTTCCGCGCGGCGCGGCCAGCTGCTCCAGCAGCCAGCCGTCCCCGAACCGGTCCCGCAGCGAAGGCACGATCCCGGCCAGCGCGCCGAAGCTGCGCCCATCCAGCCCGTTCAGGATCGCGCCCAGCTCCGCCTCCCGGTTCCGCTCCCGCCAGCCCTCCGGCAGGTCGAGGAACGCGTCGTCGAACGCCCGCGCGATCACCCGCGCCTGCTCGGCGTCCAGCTGCAGCAGCGCCCGCAGCCGCAGCAGCGCGCGCTCGTGCAGGCGGTCCGGCGTCGCGCTGCCTTCCAGCCGCGCCAGCGCCCGCATCGCCCGGCGCAGCTCGATCGGCGGCAGCGCCAGCGCCTCGTAGAACGCCGCGCCCAGCTCGATGTGATCCCCCGCGTCGCAAATGCGGTGCACGATCCCCTCGATCTCCTGCATCCCCGCGGTCATCTGGTGAACGGTCATCTCGGCCTCCATCTCGCTGGCATTCCTGCCCGTCGCAGCCCATCTTAGCACTCTCCCTCAGAGAGTGCTAACGCATCCCCTCACCATGTATCGCAAATGTATATCACTTGACAGTCCTGATTGAATCCCGGCCCCGGCAGACCCTCGGAACAGCCCTGCTAATCCCGCAGCCGCGCCTTGAACTGCTTCTCCAGCCGCCCCACGATGCTCCGCCGCGCCCGCTCCACTTCCCGCTCCGACAGCGTCCGGTTGGGAGCCCGGTACACCACCCGGTACGCCAGCGACTTCATCCCGTCCGCGACCGGCGGGCCCGAATACAGATCGAACAGCTCCGCCGATTCCACCAGCGGATGCGCCGCAATCGCCGCCAGCAGCTCGCCCGAAGCCCGCTCTTCATCAACCTCCAAGGCGAGATCCTCAACCACCGGCGGCTGGTTCGACAACGGCGACGCAACGCCCCTGCCACCAACCGCCTCAAGTGCTTCGGATAGCTTATGTAAACCCACCTCTACCAGATATGCCGGCCGTTCCAAATCGAACGCCGACGCCATCTCCGCATCAACCCTCCCGATGCTCCCTACAATTGCTTCGGATAGCGTTATGTCGCCCGATTCCGTGCCCGCCAGCCCCGCAATCGGCTCAGCCGGCGCGACCGCTTCCAGCCTCGCGCCGAGCGCTTCGCCCAAATCCTCCAGCAGCCCCTTCGCATCGAAGAAATCGAGCTCCCGCGCCGGCGCGTGAATGCCGGCCGCGGCCTCTCCGCCGACCGCGATCATCAGCACCCGGCGCTCCTCCGGCTGCCCCGGCCCGCCGGGCAGGAACTCCTTCCCGATCTCGAACAGCCGCACCTCGCGCCGCTCCGAGCGCCAGCTCCGGTCGAACGCCCGCAGCATCGCCGGCCGCAGACTCGTCCGCAGCAGCGGTGCAGCCGCGCTCATCGGATTGCTGAGCGCCAGCGCATCGCCCGGCGCCCGCGCCGCCTCCAGCTCCCCTTCATTGGTCATCGGGTACGTGATGATCTCCGCGCAGCCCAAGCCCGCCAGCACGTCCCGCACCCGTTCCGCCAGCATCTCCTCGGCATCCGAATCCGGTTCGGGCACGCTTCCCCGCAGGGCCGCGCTGGGCAGCCGGTCGTACCCGATGATCCGCCCGATCTCCTCCACCGCGTCGTCCGGGTGCGACAGATCCGTCCGCCAAGGCGGGCACGACACCGCATACCGATCCGGCGGCAGCCACCGATTCGGAATCCCCAGCGCCTCGAAGATCCCGCGTACCTCCTCGACCGAAGGCTCGACCCCCAGCAGCTGGCGAATCCGGGCGACCGGCGCGATCACCTGTTCCGCGTGCCTCCGGCCCGGATATTCGTCCGCCATCCCCGCGCAGACCGTCCCGCCAGAAACTTCCGCGATCAGCCGCGCCGCCCGACGCGCCGCCAGCTCCGCCAATTCCGGATTCAACGACTTCTCGAACCGCAGGCTGGCCTCCGTCCGCAGCTTGTGCCGCGCGCCGCTGCGCCGGATCGACGCCGCCTCGAAATTCGCTGACTCGAGCAGCACCGTCCGGGACGTCTCCGAGACTTCCGAATCTCCGCCCCCCATGATCCCCGCCAGCGCCACCGCGCGCTCCGCATCCGCGATTACCAAGTCGGCCGCGTCCAGCTCCAAGTCGGTCCCATCCAGCAGCTCGATCCGCTCGCCCCGCCGCGCCCGCCGCACCACGATCCGCTGTTCGCCCAACCGCTCCCAATCAAACGCATGCAGCGGCTGCCCGTACTCCAGCATCACGAAGTTGGTCACGTCCACGACGTTATTGATCGGCCGCTGCCCGGCCGAAATCAAAGCCTGCTGCAGCCACTCCGGCGAGGGCCCGACCGCGACGCCCTCGATCACCGCCGCCACGTAGCGCGGACACCCCGCAGCGTCCTCAATCTGCACCGAAGTCCGCTCCATTGCCGCCGTCTCCGACTCCGCGTACCCGATCTCGGGCTCCAGCACCCGCGCCCCGGTCAGCGCCGCGACCTCCCGCGCGATCCCCAGCACCGAAAAATGATCCGGCCGGTTCGGCGTCGGCTTCACCTCCACCGAAACCTCGCCGATCGCTTCCGCCAGCGGCGTCCCGGGAGCCGCCTCCGTCTTGAGCACCAGAATCCCCTCGTGTTCGTCCGATATCCCCAGCTCGCGCTCCGAGCACACCATCCCCATCGAGGCCACCCCGCGGATCTTGCTCCGCCGCAGCTTGCGCTTCGCCCCGCTCTGCGCGTCGATCAGCTCCGCCCCCACCTGCGCGAACGCCACCGTCTGCCCCTGCTCCAGATTCGGCGCCCCGCAAACCACTGTCAGCGGCTCCTCCGCCCCGTACTCCACCGTTGCCAGCCGCAGCCGGTCCGCATCCGGATGTCGCGCCACTTCCGCCACCTTGCCGACGACCACATGCTCCCAATCGCCGCCCGAACGCTCGATCTCCTCCACTTCGGCCCCCGCCATCGACAACCGGTGCGCCAGCTCTTCCACGTCGACCTTCAGATCGACGTACCGTTCCAGCCAAGCCAAGGGCACCTTCATCGCGCGAACCCGGCGAACTGCCTCAGGAACCTCGGTTCGTTCGCGTAGAAGTTCCTGATGTCCTCGACTCCGTACTTCAGCATCGCCACCCGCTCGATCCCGATTCCAAACGCGAACCCGGTATAGCGATCCCCGTCCAGCCCCGCCGCCTCGATGATCTCCCGATGCACCATCCCGCAGCCCAGCACCTCCAACCAGCGCCCCTGCCAGCGAATCGCCAGCTCCGCGCCCGGCTCGACGAAGGGGAAATAATCGCAGCGGAACCGCGTCTCGATCTCCGACCCGAACAGCCGGTGTACGAACGACTCCAGCGTCCCCTTCAGATGCGCGAACGACAACCCCTCGTCAATCGCCAGCCCCTCGATCTGCGTCAGCATCCATTCATGCGTCGCGTCCACCGCCTCGTGCCGGTAGCAGGTGCCCGGCACGATCACCCGGATCGGCGGCTCCCGCCGTTCCAAGTACCGGATCTGCATCGGCGACGTATGCGTCCGCAGCAGCAGGTTCGGTCCGCCCCTCGCCGACGTATCCACCCAGAGCGTGTCCCACATCTCCCGCGCCGGATGATCCGCCGGAATCCGCAGCCGATCGAAGTTGTACTCCTCCAGCTCCACCTCGGGCCCGGAAACGACGTCGAACCCCATGTCCCGGAACGCCCGCTCCATCATCCTCCGGGTCCGGGTCACCGGATGCAGCGAACCGATCCGCCCGCGCCGGCCGGGCAGCGTCACATCGATCGCCGGGCCCTCTTCCGGCCGCGACAGCTCCGCACCGCGCCGCTCGAACGCCTCATCCAAACCCGCCCGCAGCGCGTTCGCCGCGGCGCCGGCCGCCGGCCGCTCCTCCGCCGGCAGCTCTCGCACCCCCCGCAGTAGCGCCGTCACCCGTCCCTTCCGGCCCAGCCAAGCCGAGCGCCAATCAGCCAGCTCCGTCTCGTCTGACGCCGCCCCGAGCGCCGCCAGCGCCTCCGCTTCCAGCTCCCCGGCACTGCCGTCTCGCAAGCTCGCACCCGCCTTCCCGCCTCAATCGTAGACCCCCGCCGACTACAGCGCCCCCATCTGTACACTCCCCATCAACGATCCGCTGTGGAGGTGACCCATGTCCGTCAAAAGCTACGTCCTCGTCGAAGCCGACGTCGGCACCGCCAAGCAGGTCGCCAACGCGCTCCGCACCCTACAGTCCTCCGCCGGCGACGGCATCTCCTCCGTCGATATGGTCACCGGCCCCTTCGACGTCATCTGCCTCGTCGAAGCCGCGGACCTGGCCGAACTCGGCACCAAGATCACCGAGGAAATCCAAACCGTCGCCGGCGTCAAGCGCACCACCACCTGCCTCACCATCCAAGTCTCCTAGCAGTCCATAGCAAAGGCGCAAGATGCCCCGCGCCACCGAGCCGCCGGCCGCGATGCTCCCCGTCGAGGACGCCCTCCAGCGCATCCTCGACCTCTGCCCGCCCCTGCCCGCCGAAACCAAGCCCCTCCACGAAGCCGTCGGCCAAGTCCTCGACCAGCCCGCGATCGCCCCGTTCGACATCCCGCCCCACGACAACACCGCGATGGACGGCTACGCGGTCCAAGCCGCCAGCACCGGCGGCGCGGCCGAATCCGCCCCCGTCCGCCTCGACGTGATCGGCGAACTCGCCGCCGGCGCGCTCTACGACGGCAGCGTCGGCCCCGGCCAAGCCGTCCGCATCATGACCGGCGCGCCCATGCCCGACGGCGCCGACTCCATCGTCCCCTTCGAAGAAACCGACGAAACCGGCCTCCGCGCACCCGGCCAGCAGCACCAGGCCCAGACCGACGTCGCCGTCCTCAAGGCCGCCGCTCCCGGCGCCAACATCCGCCGCCGCGGCGAAGACGTCCGCCAAGGCGACCGCGTCCTCGAACCAGGCTCGCTCCTGCGCGGCCCCGAAATCGCCGTCCTCGCCTCGCTCGGCTTCTCCGAAGTCTCCGTCGTCCGCCGGCCCCGCGTCGCCATCGTCTCCACCGGCGACGAACTCCTCCAGCCCGGCGACCGCCCCGCGCCCGGCAAGATCTACGACTCGAACTCCTGGGGCCTCGCCGCCCTCGCCTCGCAATACGGCGGACTCCCCCGCCGCTGCGGCATCGCCCGCGACACCGTCCCCGCCCTGACCGAGATGATCGCCGGCGCGCTCGATGACGCCGACCTCCTGATCACCTCCGCCGGCGTCTCGCGCGGCGACTTCGACGTGGTCAAGGAAGTCCTCGCCAACGAGGGCGCAGTCGACTTCTGGACCGTCCGCATGAAACCCGGCAAGCCGCTCGCCTTCGGCACCTTCGCCGCGCCCGGCGGACGCCGGGTCCCCCACATCGGCCTGCCCGGCAACCCCGTCTCCTCCCTCCTCGCCTTCGAGCTCTTCGGCCGTCCCGCAATCCACCAGCTCATGGGCCGCCAACCCCAGCCCAGGCCGATCATCCGCGCCATCGCCGACGAGGACATCGTCAACACCGACAGCCGCCGCGTCTACGCCCGCGCCACGGTCGGCCGCGAAGGCGACGGACGCTGGCACGCCCGCCTCACCGGCCCGCAGGGCTCCGGCGTCCTCACCTCGATGGCCATCGCCAACGGCTACGCCGTCTGCCCCGAAGCGGCCGACCGCATCCGCGCCGGCGAAGAATGCGACGTGATCATGGTCGACTGGGAGCACCCCGACGACTGATCGCCCCCATCGCCCGCGCATTCCGTATCCTGCCCTGCAAGCACTCGCCGAACCGCGCCGCAACCGGAAAGCAGGCTCGCAATGACCCTCAAGCAGACCGTCCGCAGCCTGATCGCGCCCGCCTACATCAGGGCCAAGCTCCTCCAGGAACGCATCCAGAGCGGCGTCGTCTGGTACCCGCTCGCACCGGGCTTCCTCGCCGACCCCTACCCCGACTACCGCCAGCTCCGCGAACGCGACCCCTACCACTACAGCCCCCTGACCAAGAGCCTCGTCCTCACCCGCTACGAGGACGTCGACGCCATCCTCCGCAACCACAAGGAATTCTCCAACGACCCGCGCAACGGCCAGACCCTCAACGAAGACGTGCGCGGCCAGCTCACACCCAGCATCCTCAGCCTCGACCCGCCGGACCACACCCGCCTCCGCGGCCTCGTCAACCGCGCCTTCACCCCCCGCGCCGTCGCCAAAATGGAAGACCACATCCGCGCCACCACCCACCAAATGCTCGACGACGCCCTCGCGCGCGCCGGCGGCAACGGGCAAATCGAACTCATCTCCGCCCTCGCCAACCCGCTCCCCACCGTCGTCATCGCCGAAATGATCGGCGTCCCCGCTTCCGACCGCGACGACTTCAAGCACCACTCCGACCGCTTCGCCCGCGTCCTCGAACCCAACCTCTCCCCCGAAGAAGGACAACTCGTACTCGACACCGCCGACTGGTTCGAAGAGTATTTCGGACGCATCATCGAACAGCGCCGCGACGCACCCAGGGACGACCTCGTCTCGGCCCTCGTCGACGCCGAAGAAGAGGGCGACAAGCTCACCGTCGACGAAATGCAGGTCACCCTCCGCCTGCTCCTCGTCGCCGGCAACGAAACCACCACCAACCTCATCGGCAACGGCATGCTCGCCCTGCTCCGCAACCCCGAACAGCTCCAGATACTCCGCGACGACCCCTCCCTCATCCCCAACGCCATCGAGGAACTCGTCCGCTACGACTCGCCCGTCCAAGTCGACCGCCGCATCGCCCTCGGCGACATCGACGTCGGCGACAAGACCGCGCCCAAGGGCTCCGGCCTCGCGCTCGTCATCGGCGGCGCGAACCGCGACCCCGAGCAGTTCGAAAACCCCGAACAACTCGACGTCGCCCGCGAAGATTCCGGCAACGTCTCCTTCGGACGTGGCATCCACCACTGCCTCGGCGCGCCCCTAGCCCGCCTCGAAGGCAAAGTCGCCTTCGAAGCCCTCATCGACCGCTTCGACGACATCAAACTCGCCGCCCCCGACCCCAAATTCAAGCCCAACGTAGTCCTCCGCGGCCTCACCCGCCTCGACCTCAAAGTCAAGGAAAGTTCCGCCTGACTCCGAGACGCCGGCACCCCCCCGCGCGTGATCCCGCGCAGCCCTAGTACGCCGTCTCGAAATCGGCGTACTCCAGAGTCGGCTCCGACCATTCCGCGTCGATGCTGCGCACCATTGCCATCGGCGGCCCGATCTCCAGTTCCGCCAGCAGCGTTTCCAAAGCTCCGCGCTCGCCCTCGGCGACGACTTCTACCGATGAACCGTCGGGCAAATTCTTCACCGTCCCCGTAATCGGCCGCGACGCCGCCCGATTCAATTCCGCCACCGCCGATTCGGCGAACATCCGGAACCCGACCATCTGCACCCGCCCGCGCACGACTGCGGTCAACCGCACCACCTCGTCCCCGCCGCCCGTGCTCATCGCGGGCCCGCAACCAGGTCAATGGCGCGATCCACGATCTCTGCCGGCACATCGTCGCGCACCACGACATTGCCGATCGACTCGAGCAGCACCCAGCGCTGGCGCCCGCCCGACACTTTCTTGTCGCGCGACATCGCCTCGCGCAGCAGCGACCGCTCCAGCGGCTCCGGCGTCCGCGTCGGCAGCCCGAACCGGCGCAGCAGTTCCCCCTGCCGCTCGACCAGCTCCGGCCCGATCATCCCCATCTCCCGCGCGATCTCCGCCGCCGCCGTCATCCCCATCGCGACCGCCTCCCCGTGCAGCACCTTGCCGTAGCCCGTCACCGTCTCAATCGCGTGCCCCAGCGTGTGCCCGTAATTCAAAATCGCCCGCACGTCCGACTCCCGCTCGTCCGCCGAAACCACTGCCGCCTTGATCGCCATGTTCCGCGCGAACGTCCCCGCCAGCAGCTCCCGCGCCCCCTCGTCCTCCAGCGCCGCCGCCGGATCCAGCAGCGCTTCCGCCTCGCGCTCCAGCTCGTCCAGCATCTCCTCGTCGCGGATGAACCCGTGCTTGATCACCTCCGCATAGCCCGCCCGCAGCTCCCGCGCCGGCAGCGTCGCCAGCGTCGCCGGGTCCGCCACTACCGCGCGCGGCTGGTAGAACGCTCCGACCAGATTCTTCCCGCTCGGCAGATCCACCGCCACCTTCCCGCCGATCGCGGCATCCACCATCCCCAGCACCGTCGTCGGCGCATGCACCAGCGGCATCCCCCGCAGATACGTCGCCGCCGCCGCCCCCGCCAGGTCCGTCGTCACGCCGCCGCCCACCGCCAGAATCGCCTCCGAACGCTCCGCCCGCCGCTCCGACAGCCGCGCGTACAGCCGCTCCAGCGAATCCAGCGTCTTCTGCTCCTCCCCTGAAGCGATCTCCAGCACCTCAACCTCGCGCCCCGCCGCCCGCAGCGCCGCCGCCGCCCTCGCCCCGTGCGATTCCGCAAGCGCTTCGTCGACCACCATGAACACCCGCCGCGACAGCCCCAAATGCTCGAACACCTCGCCCAACTGCTCCAAAATCCCCCAGCCGCAGTACACCGGATACCGCGCCGCGCCCGCGTCCACCACGCAGGCGACGTGCCGCCCGTAGTCGGTGATCGCCGGCGCCGCCACCCCCGGCCCCTGCGCCAGCGCATGCAGCCGCCCCTGCGACCTCAGCACGCCCGCCGAACCCGCGCCCGCCGCGCCCAAGATCTGCTCCACCGCCTCGCCGATCGATAGATCGTCCGTATGCACCGTGCAGTCCGCCATCGCGTAGAACGGCTGCCGCTGCGCCTTCAGCGTCTCCACCCGCCGTCGCGGGTCCGCCCCCTGCAGCAGCGGACGCACCTCCGTCCGCCCCTGCTCCGCCTGCGCGTACCGCGCCAAAATCGTCGACGGCCGCGCCTCCAGCGCCACCACGAACCCGGCCTCCGCCAGCACCCGCCGGTTATGTCCGCTCAGCCAAGCGCCGCCCCCCGTCGCGATCACCGCTCCCTCGATCTCCGCCGCCGCCTCGATCGCCTCCGTCTCCAGCCGCCGGAACTCCCGCTCGCCCCCGCGCTCGAAGATCTCCGCGATAGAGGCCTCCGCCGCCCGCTCGATCTCCACATCCAGATCCACGGCCCGCCAGCCGAGCCGCTCCGCGACGAACGGCGCGATCTCCGACTTCCCCGTCGCGCTGAACCCGATCAGCACGATCCGCTTCAGCCCGGCCGCCCCGCTCACCGCCCCCTCCGCGGCCCGGTCGTCTCCAAGAATCCCTCCAAGTTCGCGCGCAGCTCCGCCAAGCTGTCGCCGCCGAACTTCTCCAAGACCGCATCCGCCAGCACCAGCGCCAACATCGCCTCGACGATCACCCCGGCCGCCGGCACGACGCAGACGTCCGAGCGCTCATGGTGCGCCAGCACCTCCTCGCCCGTGTCCAAATCCGCCGACGGCAGCGGATGCGCCAGCGTCGCGATCGGCTTCACCGCCACCTTCACGACGATGTCCTCCCCGGTCGAGATCCCGCCCTCGATCCCGCCCGCGTGATTGGTCGCGCGCCGCCACTCCCGCCCGTCCCAGCGCTCGCGCGGCAGCACCACGTCGTGGAACCCGCGCCCCGTCGCCGCCGCGCCCGCGAACCCCTCGCCGATCTCCACCCCCTTGAACGCGTTCATCGACAGCACCGCCTGCGCGATCCGCCCCGAGAGCTTGCGATCCCACTGCACGTGCGACCCCAGCCCCGGCGGCGCCCCCGAGACCCGCGCCTCGACGACCCCGCCCAGCGTGTCCCCCTCCTGCTTCGCCGCGTTGATCGCCTCGATCATCGCCTCCCCGGCCCGCTCGTCCGCGCACCGCACCGGCGACTCCTCGACCGCCGTCCAATCAACCGCGCCTCCTGCCGCCGAAACTGATCCGATCCTCACAACATGGCTGAAGAACTCCGCCCCGATCTCCTCGCACAGCCGCCGCGCCACGGCGCCCGCCGCCACCCGTGCGGCGCTCTCCCGCGCCGACGCCCGCTCCAGCGAATCCCGCACGTCGTCGTACCCGTACTTCAACGACGCGATCAGGTCCGCGTGCCCCGGCCGCACTCGCGTCACCCGCGTCGGCTCGGGCTCGACCGCCTCCAGCGCCATCGTCTCCCGCCACGGGCGCTTGTCCGGGCCCAGCCCCTGATCGAAATCCTTGTTTTCGATCCAGAGCGCGATCGGGCTCCCGATCGTCCGTCCCTGCCGCACGCCGCCGCGGATCTCGGCCCGATCCCGCTCGATCTTCATCCGCCCCCCGCGCCCGTACCCCCGCTGCCGGCGGGCCAGCTGCGACCGGATCTGCTCTTCCGAGAGCGGCAGCCCCGCCGGTGCGCCGTCGACCACCACGGTCAGCCCGGGCCCGTGCGACTCCCCCGCCGTCAGCCAGCGCAGCTGCCCCATCTCCCCAGCGCTCCGTTTCCAGCACGCCCGCGCGCCCCCGACGGCGCTGGCCGCAGCATATTGCCAGCCCCGCTCAGGCCTTCTCCCCCGCTTCAGCCGCCTCTCCCTCGACCTCGCCCTCCGCGCTCGCCGCCAGCTCCGCGTCCTCCGGCGGCAACTCGATCGGCCGCGCCTCCCCGTTCGGCGCGCGATTCACCGTCGTCCGGAATTCCGCCGCGATCACCTGCGCCGGCAGATCCCAGTCGATCGCCATCGCCTCCCGCCGGTTCGCCGAAACGCTCAAAATCGGATGCGACGCCGTCTCCCCCGCCACGTCGCTGAACGTCGCGTACACGTCCACCCGCACGGCCCCGGGCCGGAAGTCGGGCACGTCGTAGAAGATCATCTCCACCAGCCGCATCGCCGCCTCGTAGGCCACGTCGAGCGACGACGCCACCTGCTGCCGCCGCCCGTCCACCGCCCCGAACTCCGGCGCAGCCGACGTGCTCACCCGCACGTACCGCGCCGACGCGGCCGCCACGTCCATCCCCTGCACGCCGGCCCAGACCACCGCCGACACGCCCTTGGGCGGGCGCTGCGTCTTCCAGCGCTCCACCTCCCGATCCATGATCCCGCGGATCGCCTCTAGATCGTTCTGCGCCACCAGCTGCCGCCAAAAGCGGTGCGTCCGCGCCTCCTTGAACAGCACCAGCCCGATCCCGCCGAACAGCAGCGCCACGATCAGGAATCCGATCGTCACCCCCTCGCTCACGGCGCTGCCTCCGTCATCGCTTTTCGCGCCATCGCCTCCCGCGCCGCCGCCATCATCAGCTCCCCCGGCGCCCGCTCGCCCGTCCACAGCTCGAACGCCGCGGCCCCCTGCCAAACCAGCATCGGCAGGCCGCCCACCGCCTGCAATCCGCGCCCCAGCGCCGCTTCCACCAGCGGCGTCCGCTCCGGGTTCGCCACCAGGTCGAACACGAACGCCCCCTCGCCCAGCAGCCCGGCATCGAACGGCATCCCGCCCGCGGCCCCGCTCCCGGCCAAGCCGACGGAGGTGCACTGGACCACGAGCTCCGCCCGCCCCAGCGCCTCCGCCGCTTCCGCCGAGTCCGCGCCGAACGAGCGCAGCGGCACCCCGGCCGATGCCGACGCCATATCGTGCCGCAGCCGTCCCGCCCGCGCCGCCGTCCGGTTCACGATCGTGATCGACCCGATCCCGCGCCAGACCAATCCCCAGGCCACCGCCCGCGCCGCCCCGCCCGCGCCCCAGATCAGCGCCGACTTCCCGGACGGATCGAAGCCCGCCTCCTCCAGCGAACGCTGGAATCCGGTCACGTCCGTGTTGTACCCCTGCAAATGCCCGGCCTGGTTCACCACCGTATTGATCGCTCCCGCGAACCGCGCCGTCTGATGCAGCCCGTCCATGTGCCGCAGCGCCGCTTCCTTGTACGGAATCGTCACGTTCGCGCCCAGCGCGTCCTCGCCCCTCAATCCCTCGATCACTTCCGCCAAATCCCCCGGCTCGACGTCCCAAGCCTCGTACCTTCCCGCAACCCCGCGGGCATCCAGCGCCGCCTGCTGGAACGCCGGCGAAATCGAATGCCCCACCGGGTGCCCGATCAGCCCGACCCGCAACGTCATCCGCAATCCTCCTCCTGCAAGCCTAAGCCGTCCCTCGGCCCGCCCCTATTCCGCCGAATCGCCCGCCCCGCCCCGCCGAATCTCCTCGATGTTCCGCTGATGCTCCGCGTACGTCTCCGCGAACGCGTGCGTCCGATCCGGCCGCGCCGCGTAGAACAAATAACTCGTGTTCGCCGGCTCCGCCGCGGCCAGAATCGACGCCCGCCCCGGATTCGCGATCGGCGTCGGCGGCAGCCCCTTGTTCAGATACGTGTTGTGCGGATGATCCGCCCCCAGGTCCCTCGCCGAAACCTCCGGCCAGTACTCCCCCGCCTCGCCTCGCGCATACTGCACCGTCGAATCGATCTGCAGCAGGATGTCCTGCTCCAAACGGTTCCAGATCACCGACGAGATCAGCGCCCGTTCCTCCGCGATCGCCGCCTCCCGCTCGATCATCCCCGCAATCGTCAGCACCTCGTGCAGCGTCAGCCCGCTCGCCTCGACCGCCGCAACCAGCGCCTCGTCCAACTCCCGCCCCAGCCGCTCCAGCATCATCCGCGCGACCCCCGCTGCCGAAATGTCCAGCGGCAGCGTGTACGTGCTCGGAAACAGGTACCCCTCCAAGCTCGCCCCCGCCGGACGCAGCGCCGCCGGCGTCCCTTCCGCCACAGCCGGATCCGCCAGCGCCTCCGAAAATTCCGCCACCGTCGCAATCCCGCTCGCCGCGATCAGTTCCGCCACCTCCTCGATCCGCAGCCCTTCCGGCACCGTGATGCTCAGCGGCGATGTCTCCCCGAACCGGATCCGCCGGATGATCTCGTACGTCGTCAGCCCCGGCTCGAACGTGTAGCGCCCGCCGTTCAGCACCAGCTCCCAGCCCAGCAGCGTCGCCAGCGTCTGGAAGTGCCGCCTCGACGAAACCAGCCCCGCCGCCGCCAGCCGTTCCCCGATCTCCCCGGCCGACTCTCCGTCCGCGATCAAGATGGCCGCCACCTCGGCCGGCCGCTCCCGCTCGACCGGCGCCGCCCCGGCTTCGATCTGGATGCCCGGGTTGCGCGCGATCAGCCAAACCGCGATGCCGACCGCGCAGGCCGCGACGAACAGCAGCGCCGCCAGCACGCGCCGCTCCCGAGCAGCCGCATTCACGCCGGATGCCGATCCAGCCACCGCTGCAAGATCCGCGCCGCCGCCAGCGCGTGTTCCTGCGGCGCTTCCCGCCGCTTCCGCCGCTTGCTCCGCGCCCCCGGCCGCCGCGCCTTCCCCGCGCCCGGCCGCTCCCGCATCTCGGCCCCGCCCGACGTGTGCCGCTCCTCCTGCATCAGGCACGGAATCCCCAGATGCGCCGCCAGCGCCCCGCCCAGCTCCGCGAACCGCCGCGCCTGCTCGTCCGCCTCGCCGTCCGCGCGCAGCGGCAGGCCGACCACCAGCTGCCCCAGCTCCAGCCCCCGCAGCATCAACGCCAGCTCCGTCCGCCCCCCGTCGCCGCTCGCCGCCAGATCGATCGTCCCCACCGCCAGCGCCGTATTCGACTCCGCCGCCGACCGCGCCACCCCGATCCAGCGCTCGCCCGGGTCGATGCCGACGACGCAGCCCGGCGCTCGCGCCGCCTCCGGCCCGGCTTCGGGCCCGGACTCGGCCTCAGCCCTCGAGCTGCCTTCTGACCGCATCGGCCGCCGCTCCGAGCGCCTCGTCGAGTTTGGCGGCATCCCGCCCTCCGGCCTGCGCCATATCCGGCTTCCCGCCCCCGCCGCCGCCCGCGATCTTCGCGATCTCCCGAATCAGATTCCCCGCATGCACGCCGCGTCCGACCGCACCGGCAGTCGCCATCGCCACGAACAACGGGCGCTCCCCTGCGACCGCGCCCAGCACGACGACCCCCTCGCCGAGGATGTTCCGCACCTCGTCCCCCGCCCGCCGCAGCGCATCGGCCGACTCGACCTCGACCCGACCCGCGACCACAGCGACGCCGCCGATATCGGCGGGACTCGCCGCCAAATCGCGCGCTGCCGACGCCCCCGCCTGTTGTTCTACCTGGTTCAGCCGCCGCCGCAGTTCCGCCGCCTCCTCGCGCAGCTGCTCCACCTTCGCCGCCGCCGTCTCCGGCGTCGCCCGCACCGATTGCGCCAGCTCGTCCAGCGCGTCGATCCGGCCCGAAATCCATTCCTCCGCCGCCGCTCCCGTCAGCGCCTCGATCCGCCGCACCCCCGACCCGATCGACGCATCGGAAACGATCTGGAACGCGCCCACCACCCCCGTCGCCGGCACATGCGTCCCCCCGCACAGCTCCTTGCTGAAGCAGTCGTGCACATGCGGCTCCGGATCGCAGATCTCGACCACCCGCACATCGGTGTCGTACCGCTCCCCGAAGATCGCCATCGCCCCCGTCTGCAGCGCCGCCTCGTACGGCATCTCGCTCGTCGCCACCGGAATGTCGTCCCGGATCCGCGCCTGCACCAGCCTCTGCACTTCCCGCAGCTGCCCCCCTGCGGGCGGCTCCGGCTGCGTGTAATCGAACCGCAGGTGATCCGGCGCCACCAGCGACCCCGCCTGCCGCACGTGATCCCCCAGCACTTCCCGCAGCGCCGCATGCAGCAAATGCGTAGCCGTATGGTTCCGCGCCGTATCCCGCCTCCGCGACCGATCCACAACCGCGCGCACTTCATCTTCACTGTTGAAGTATCCGGACGTCACCGTGCCGACATGCACGATCAGATCCTCATAGGAGCGGGTATCCGTCACTCGCATCTGCGCGTTGTCTCCCATGATCCGCCCAGCATCGCCGACCTGACCACCGCCTTCCGCATAGAACGGCGTACGGTCCAACACGACCATCAGGTCTGCGCCAACTCCGACGCTTGAGATCATGCCTCCATTGGGCAGCAGGATTGCCCGAATGCTCGCGTGTGCTTCGGTCTGCGAATATCCCACGAAACTGGTCGATAGATCGTATTGGGCAAGGGCTGCGGCCGCTTCGTCGATTCCGAATTTTGACGCGCCTCTGGAGAGTTCGCGCTGCTGTTCGAGCGCCCGGTCAAAGCCATCCTCGTCGAACGCCAAGCCATGGTCAGCTGCGACTTCGCGCGTAACCTCACGGGGCAGGCCGTACGTGTCATACAGCATGAAAGCTTCACGGCCGGAAATCTCGAAGCATGAGTTGCGGAGATCCTCGAACGCAATTCGCGTATCCGAGTCGCTCAGAAGGCTGGACAGCCCATCGCGCTTCATCATCCGCTGAATCTGCACTGCGAGATACAGTCTCCATTCGGAGATACCGGCCATCGCGTTGCCGCTTGCAACGGCGAATCCAGCATGGGCCATCTCATCGTCGAGGTTCGGGAAATCAGACTCGGCGATCTCACCTCGCATCAGCCGCTGGTGCTGCTCGCCGTACTGCATGATGGCGCGCTGGTAAGCCTTGATGTGAGGAATCGTCTGCTGCTCCAGCAAGGCTCGACCACTCGACAATGTCCGTCGGAAGCGCTCCTCTTCCTGATCCAGGATCCGATCCACCAAAGCCGACTGCTCCGTCAGCTCCGGGTACCACTGCGACATCGACTCCCGCACGCGCCCCGCCACGTCCGACAACAGCGCGTCCTCGATCTCCAGCCGGTCCGCCATGTACAGCGCCCGCCGGATCAGCCGCCGCAGCACGTACCCCCGCCCCTCGTTCGAGGGCAGCGCCCCGTCCGCGATCAGGAACGTCATCGCCCGCCCGTGCTCCGCCACCACCCGCATTGCCCGCCGCATCTGCTCGTCCGCCTCCTCGTACCCGCGCCCCGCCCGCTCGCCCACGTACGCGAGCAGCGGCGCGAACAGGTCCGTCTCGTACAGGTTCTCCACCCCTTGCAGCATCATCGCCCAGCGCTCCAGCCCCGCCCCCGTATCGATGTTCTGCGCCGGCAGCGGCTCCAGCCCGCCCTCTTCATCGCGGTTGTACTGCATGAAGACCAGGTTCCAGATCTCCAGGAACCGATCTTCATCGTCCGCCGGCCCCGCATCCGGCGCGGCCGGATCCGGCCGCATGTCGTAGTGCAGCTCGGAGCACGGCCCGCACGGCCCGACCGGCCCCGCCGCCCAGAAATTCCCCTGATCGTGCCCGTAGCGGAAGATGCGCGAATCCGGCAGCCCGATCTTGCGCCACTGCTCGTAGGCGAAATCGTCATCCGTGAACACCGTCGCCACCAAGCGATCCGCCGGCACCCCGACCACGTCGGTGACCAGCTCCCACGCCCACGCCTGCGCCTCCGCCTTGAAGTAGTCCCCCAGCGAGAAGTTGCCCAGCATCTCGAACATCGTCAGGTGCGAGTCGTCCCCCACCTCGTCAATGTCCGTCGTCCGGAAGCACTTCTGGATCGACGTCAGCCGGTGGTGCGGCGGCTGCGCCTCGCCCATGAAGAAGCGCTTGAACGGCACCATCCCCGCGCTCGTGAACAGCAGCGTCGGATCACCCGGCGCCGTCAGCGGTGCGCTCGCCACCCGCAGGTGATCCCGCTCCGTGAAGAAGTCCGTGAAGGTCTGTCTGATCGCCTGCGCGTCCATCGGGGCCCCTCGCCTGCTCCGCTCCGGCGGTTCCGAGTGTACCCGCGCCCCCTGTTGACACGGATGCGCGTGATTTCTAGCGTGACGCTACCGGCGCGCCCGCAGAGGCCCGTCGCGAAAGGCCCCGCGCTTGTCGTCCGACGACGATCCACACGAACCATTCCCCCATCCGCACGCCTCGATCGCGCCCGTCGCCGACGTGACCGCCGTCCTGCTCGCCGCCGGCCGTGGCACGCGGATGAAGTCGTCCGTCGCCAAGGTCCTCTACCCCCTCGCCGGCCGCGCCATCGCCTCCCACGTCCTCCACGCCGCCGCCGCTGCCGGCATCCGCAAGGCCGTCGCCGTAATCGCCTCCGGCCAAGACGGCGCAGCCGTGCGCGAAGCGCTCGCCGCAGACGCCCCCGCTGGTCTCGACCTGCACTTCGCCATCCAAGAAAAACCCGCCGGCACCGGCGACGCCATGCTCGCCGCACGCCCCGCCGTCGATACCGAACACGTCCTGGTCGTCAACGGCGACCTCGCCCTGATCTCGCCCAACGACATCGCGCGGCTGATCGCCCCCTCGGACCTCGCGGCCGCCGTCGCCGTCGGCACCGTCGACGACCCGGCCGAGATGGGCCGCATCCTCCGCGGCGCCGACGGCCGCCTCACCGCCATCGTCGAATGGCGCGACGCCTCCGAAGCCCAGCGCCGCATCCGCGAAGTCAACGCCGGCTTCTACCGCTTCCGCGCCGACTGGCTCTGGCGCGAACTCGAATGCACCGCCGGCGGCCCCGGCGAGCACCACGGCACCGACGTGGTCGCCGCCGCCGCGCGCACCGGGCAGCTCGACGCGGTCGCGATCGGCCTCCCCGACGGCCGGCTCAACGTCGAAGACCTGCTCGACGCCGCCCGCGCGGAGCCGATCCTGCACCGCCGCATCGCCGAGCGCCACGCCGAGGCCGGCGTCCGCATCCGCGACCTCGCCGCGGTCTGGATCGATGCCGCCGTCTGCATCCGGCCCGGCGCGATCATCGAGCCCGGCGTCCACCTGCGCGGCAAAACCCGCATCGGCGCGGACTCCCGCATCGGCCCCGCCGCCGTCCTCGAAAACGTCTCCGCCGGCCGGGAATGCGCGCTCGAATCCTGCACCATCAAGGAATCCAGCCTCGGCGACCGCGTCGAGGTCGGCCCCTACAGCGTCATCCGCCCCGGCTGCAGCCTCGCCGACGACGTCCACATCGGCTCCCACGCCGAACTCAAATCCGCGACGCTCGGACGCGCAGTCCAAGTCGGCCACTTCTCCTACGTCGGCGACGCCGAACTCGGCGACCGCGTCAACATCGGCGCCGGCGCGGTCACCTGCAACTTCGACGGCGCAGCCAAGCACCGCACCCTGATCGGCGACGACGCCTTCATCGGCAGCGACACGATGCTGGTCGCCCCCGTCCGCGTCGGCGCCCGCGCCCGCACCGGCGCCGGCTCCGTCGTCACCAAGGACGTGCCCGATGACGGCGTCGCGGTCGGCCACCCCGCCCGCCTCGCACCCCGCCGGCCCGAACGGGGGGAATCCGCGTGAGCAACGGCGAGATCGCCGCGATCATCGTCCTGATCTTCAGCGCCGTCGTGCTGGCCCTCTCCGCCATCGCCGAAGCCGGCATCATCTCCCTCAGCCGCTCCCGCGCCCGCCTCCTCGCCTCGCGCCAGCCCGACGACCCCCGCGCCGCCAGATTGCAGGAAATCACCCATCACCGCGAGCGCGCGCTCGGCTCCGTCGCCGTCGGCCGCGCCCTCGCCGTCGGCACCGGCTTCACCTCCGCCTTCGCCATCGTCGTCCTCCAAATCGGCGACGGCTGGAGCGAAATCATCGCCGCCGGCGCCATCGCCACGCTCGCCGTCGCCCTGATCCAAGCCGTCCCCCGCCGTCTCGCCGCCGCCTGGCCCGAAGCCTTCGCCATGCTCTTCGTCCCCGTCATCGACCTCTTCGACGCCGCCTTCCTCATCCCCGCCGCTCTGCTCGAATCCCCCGCCCGCCTCTTCACCCGCTTCCGCGCCGAGCAAACCGAGCTCGCCCCCTCCCCCACCGACCTCGAAGTCGTCCTCGAATCCTCCCCCGACCGCATCGAAGAAGACGAACGCCAGATGATCCGCGGCGTCATCCGCATCGGCGAACGCATGGTCCGCGAGGCCATGACCCCCCGTCCCGATATCACCGCCGTCCAGCGCGACACCCCCGCCGCCGAAGCGCTCGACCTGATGCTCGCCCGCGGCTACTCCCGCGCTCCCGTCTACGACGACACCATCGACCACGTCACCGGCATCGTCTACGCAAAGGACCTCATGGCCGCCCTCCGCGCCCAGCGGGACCCCCAGCCGATCTCGCTCGCCGCCGTCCGCCGCGACCCCATGCTCGTCCCCGAATCCAAGCTGATCGACGACCTCCTCGCCGAGTTCCAGCGCAGCCGCACCCACATGGCCGTCGTGCTCGACGAATACGGCGGCACCGCCGGACTGATCACGCTCGAAGACGTCGTCGAGGAAATCATCGGCGAAGTCGCCGACGAGCACGACCTCGCCTCCCCCACAGAAGTCGCCCAGCTCGAAGACGGCGCGCTCCTGCTCGGCGGACGCGCCCCCCTCAGCGCCCTCGAACCCCTCGGCCTCCGCGAAGAGCAGCCCTCCGAGTTCGACACCGTCGCCGGCTGGGTCTTCGACCGCCTGGGCAAAATCCCCGACGTCGGCGACGAAGTCGTCGACGGACGCATCTCCGTCGTCGTCCAGAAGATGAACGGCCGCCGCATCGCCGAGATGCGCGCCTCCGCCATCGGCGCCAACGGGACCGCCTCCGGGGATGCCTGACCAAGACCTCGCCGCCCGCGTCGGCTTCTCCTTCGCCCCCTCCATCGGCGCGCGACGCATGCGCCGCGTCGAGGACGCCTTCGGCTCCCCAGCCGACGCCTGGCACGCCTCCGCCCGCGACCTGCGCGCCGCCGGCCTCCCAGACGAGGCCGTCCGGGAAATCGAGGCCGCCCGCCGCCAAGTCGACCCGCCCGCCGAACTCGAACGCCTCGCCCAAGTCGGCGTCGACGCCATCGCCTGGAACGACCCGCGCTACCCGCCCCTCCTCCAGCGCATCGCCGACCCGCCCCCGCTGCTCTACGTCCACGGCGAGCTCGCCGGCGCCGATCAGCGCGCAATCGCAATCGTCGGCACCCGCCAGCCCACCTCCTACGGCACACGGACGACCAGCGCCCTCGCCCGCGACCTCAGCGCCGCCGGCCTGACCATCGTCAGCGGCCTCGCGCTCGGCGTCGACGCACTCGCCCACCGCGCCGCCCTCGAGGCGCGGGGCCGCACCATCGCCGTCGTCGCCGGCGGCCTCGACCGCATCTCCCCCCAGCAGAACCTGCCCCTCGCCTCCGCGATCGTCGACGCCGCCGCCGGCGCGATCATCTCCGAGCACCCGCTCGGCACGGAACCCTCGCCCGAATCTTTCGCCCGCCGCAACCGCATCCTCGCCGGCCTCTCGCTCGGCGCCCTCGTCACGGAAGCCGGCAGCCGCTCCGGCGCCTGGCACACCGTCACCTCCGCCCTCGACTACGACCGCGAAGTCTTCGCCGTCCCCGGCCCCATCGACGCGCCCCAGAGCGAAGGAGCCAACCTCATGCTCCAGCAAGGCCTCGCCAAGCTGGTCCTCTCCGCCGCCGACGTCCTCGTCGAACTGCCCCGGCCCCAAACCGGCCAAGCCCCCCTGCCGATGCCCGCGCCCACCGAAGGTGACAGCATCGGGCGCAGCGCGTAATCTCTGCGCTCGTGCCTGAAACCCCGCCCGGCTCCGCGACCCTCGACCCCGAACGCGACCTCGCCGTCCGCGTCGCCCTCTCCCGCGCCAGCGGCGTCGGCCCCGTCCGCATGCGCCGGCTCGAAGCCGCCTTCGAACACCTCGACGCCGCCTGGAATGCGAGCGAAGACGCCCTGCGCGATGCCGGACTCGCCGCCGCAGCCGTCGCCGGAATCGTCGAAGCCCGCGCCGGGACGGATCCCGATGCCGAGCTCCGCCGCATCCGCGACGCCGGCTACGACGCCATCTCCTGGCACGATCCCCGCTACCCCTTCCGCCTCAAGCACTCCTCCGCCCCGCCCCCGCTGCTCTACCTGATGGGCTCGCTCGACAAGCGCGACGAGCGCGCCATCTCCATCGTCGGCACCCGCAGGCCCAGCGACTACGGCAAGCAGATGACCGATGAGATCGCCCGCGGACTCGCCGCCGCCGGCATCTGCATCGTCAGCGGCCTCGCCTACGGAATCGACCGCATCGCCCACGAGGCCGCACTCGACGCCGGCGGACGCACCATCGCCGTCATCGCCGGCGGACTCGACCGCCTCTACCCCGCCGAGCACCGCGGACTCGCCCGCAGGATCGCCGAGCGCGGCGCAGTCATCGCCGAACTCCCGATCGGCGCCAAGCCCGTCCCCGACAACTTCCCCCGCCGCAACCGCATCATCGCCGCCATCTCCCTCGCCACCGTCGTCACCGAAGCCAAGGCCAAATCCGGCACCCGCACCACCGTCTCCGCCGCCCTCGAAGAGGGCCGTGCCCTCTTCGCCCTCCCCGGCAGCGCCAAATCTCCCGAGAGCGAAGGCCCCCATGAGATGATCCGCAGCGGCCGCGCCAAGCTCGCCGCCTCCGCTTCCGACATCCTCGAAGACCTCGATCTGGACGCACCGGCCGCCCAGCCCGAACTGGTCGAGGCGATGCCCGATGATCCGGTCGAAAGCGCGATCTTCTCCGCCCTCGGCGCCGAGCCGCTCCACATCGACGAACTCTGCCGCGCTTCGGGCACGCAGGCGCAGCAGGCGAGCGCCGCGCTCGCCATGCTGGAACTCAAGGGAATGGTGCGGCAGATTGGTGCGATGACCTATGTCCGACGCTGAAGCCAAGAAGAAGACGCGGGCACGCAAGGCGCCCGCCCGCAAATCCGCAACCCGCTCCCGCGCAGCGGGCGGCGGCGGCAAAACGCTCGTCATCGTCGAATCCGGCGCGAAGGCCGAAACCATCGCCGGCTTCCTCGGCGACGGCTACGACGTCCAGGCCTGCTTCGGCCACATCCGCGACCTCCCCCGCCGCGCCGCCGAGCGCCCCGCCGCGCTCAAAGGCCCCGGCCGGCCCCACTGGGCCGAATTCTCCGTCAACGTCGACGAGGGCTTCGAGCCCGTCTACATCGTCCCCAAGGAATCCAAAGAGCACGTCGCCAAACTGAAGAAAGCGCTGAAAACGGCCGACCGCGTGCTGCTCGCGACGGACGAAGACCGCGAAGGCGAATCAATCGGCTGGCACCTCCTCGAAGTCCTCAAGCCCAAGGTCCCCTGCGAGCGCATCGTCTTCCACGAAATCACCCGCGACGCCATCGAGCAGGCCCTGCGCGAACCCCGCCAAATCGACGAGCACCTCGTCGACGCCCAGGAATCCCGCAGAATCCTCGACCGCCTCTACGGCTATTCCCTCTCCCCCCTGCTCTGGCGCAAGCTCGGCCAGGGCATGTCCGCCGGCCGCGTCCAAAGCGTCGCCCTCCGCTTCCTCGTCGAGCGCGAGCGCGAGCGGATGGCCTTCCGCGCCGCCGAGTACTGGGGCGTCGACGCCGATTTCGCCGTCGCCGACGGCAGCGCCCCCGCCAAGCTGACCTCCCTCGGCGGCCGCGCCCTCGCTTCCGGAACCGCCGACTTCGATCCCGCCACCGGCGAACTCTCCGCCACCCGCAAGCGCTGGCTCAAGCAGGACGACGTCGAGTCCCTCGTCCCCGCCCTCGAAGCTGCCGACTGGCGCGTCGCCTCCGTCGAAAAGCGCCGCGCCCGCCGCCGCCCCCAGCCCCCCTTCACGACCTCGACCTTGCAGCAGGCCGCCTCCAACCGCATGGGCTTCGCCGCCCGCCGCACGATGGCCGCCGCCCAAGGCCTCTACCAGGGCAAGGACGTCGGCTCCGAACGCGTCGGCCTGATCACCTACATGCGCACCGACTCCGTCACCCTCGCCGAGCAAGCGCTCGGGCAGGCCGGCGACTATATCCGCGGCCGCTGGGGCGCAGATCACCACGACCGCCGCCAGTACACCTCCAAATCCCGCAACGCCCAAGAAGCCCACGAAGCGATCCGCCCGACGGACTTCTCCCGCACCCCGGAATCGCTGCGGGCAATGCTCGACGACGACGAATGGCGGCTCTACGACCTCATCTGGCGCCGCGCATTGGCCTCTCAGATGGCCCCCGCCCAAGTCGAGCAAACCACCGCAATCTTCGAAGCCCCGCTGCCCCGATCCGGCGATGACGGCCCCGCCCAAATGACGGCGACCGGCCAAATCGTGCTGTTCGACGGCTGGTACGCCGTGCTGCCCCCCGGCGGCAATGGCGAACAATCGCTCCTCCCCGCAATCGTCGAAGGCGAGCCGGCCCGGATCTCCGATGTCGAAGCAGCCGGCCGCGAAACCCAGCCCCCCGCCCGCTACACCGAAGCCTCCCTCGTCCGCAAACTCGAAGAAGACGGCCTCGGCCGCCCCAGCACCTACGCCTCCGTCCTCGAAACACTCACCCGCCAGCGCGGCTACGCCTTCAAGCGCGGCCAAACCCTGATCCCCTCCTTCCTCGGCATGGCCGTCGCCGACCTCCTCACCGGACACTTCGGCGATCTCGTCAACGCCGAATTCACCGCCGAAATGGAAGACCAGCTCGACCAAATCGCCCAAGGCGACCTCGACCGCGTCGCTCACCTCGGCGAGTTCTACTTCGGCAACGAGGCCGGCAACGGCCTCAAATCCCGCATCGACCAGAAGCAGGGCAACAGCATCCCCTTCTGGGTGCTCAAAGTCTCCGAAGACGGCCTGCACCTGGCCCAGCCGGACGAGGCCGAAGACGGCGCAACCGAAATCCGCGTCCGCACCGGCCGCGCCTACCTCCGCCACGGCGCCGGCGACGACGCCCGCACAGCCCCCCTGCCCGACGATCTCGCCCCCGCCGACCTCACCGCCGCAATCGCCGGAGAACTGATCGAGCGCGCCACCCAGCTCCCCCGCAACCTCGGCCGCCATCCCGATTACGACGACAGCGTCTTCCTCCTCAACGGGCGCTTCGGCCCCTTCGTCCAAGTCGGCGAGACACCCCGCGGCAAAAAGGCCGCCAAGCCCCGCCGCGCCTCCGTCCCCAAGGGCATGGAACTCGACGACGTCACCCTCGAACACGCAATCGACTGGCTGCAATGGCCCAAAACCCTCGGCCTCCACCCCGACAGCGGCGAAGAAGTCACCGTCCGCCCCGGCCGCTGGGGCGCATACGTGCAATCGGGCGAAGAACGCCGCAACCTCAAGCCCGAAGACGATCTCGAAGCAATCGACCTCGATCGCGCCCTCGCCCTGCTCAAGGAGCCTAAGGCCCAGCGCGGCGGCCGCCGAAACTCCGGCCGCACCTCTAACACGGGGCGATCCTCCCGCCGCGGGAGTCGCAGCCGCCGCTGACTACAGTGGCCCCGATGCCCGCCGACGCTCCCGCCGAAACGCAGATCGAGCCAGCCGCCCAAAGCGCCCTCGACGCCTACCTCCGCGATCTCCAAGCCGGCCGCGGCCTCTCCCCCCATACCGTCCGCAACTACCGCGGCGACCTCTCCCAATTCCTGGCCTGGCTCCATCAGCGCGAAATCCCGCTCGCCCGCCTCGCGCGCGCCCACTACCGCGAGTGGCTCGCCGACCTCCAAGCCGCCGGCGCGGCCGACGCGAGCATCCGCCGCCGTTCCAGCACCCTCAAATCCTTCACCCGACGCCTCGCCGCCTCCGGCCTCCTCGACTCCGACCCGCTCCGCCTCGCCTCCATCCCCAAAGGCGCCCAACGACTCCCCAAGCCCCTAGCCGACCAGCAAATCGCCGCCCTCCTCGACGCGCCCGACGCCGCCACCCCGGCCGGCCTCCGCGACCGCGCCATCCTCGAAATCCTCTACGGCTGCGGCCTCCGCATCTCCGAACTCGCCGGCATGCGAATCGCCGACTACCAGCCCGACGGCCGCCAATTCATCGTGCGCGGCAAGGGAAACAAAGAACGCGCCGCACTGCTCGGCGCTCCTGCCGAACGCGCCCTAGCCGACTGGCTGCGCGACGGGCGCCCGGAAATGGCGGCCGACCGCTCCGCCGACTGGCTCTGGCTCAACCAGCGCGGCGGCAAACTCAGTCAGCGCGCCGTCCAACTCTCCCTCAAGCGCCACGCCGCGACAGCCGGCCTCCCCCCCGAAACCCACCCTCATCTCTTGAGGCACTCGTTCGCCACCCATATGCTCGATGGCGGCGCCGACCTCCGCGTCGTGCAGGAGCTGCTCGGGCACGCCTCCGTGTCCACCACCCAGCTCTACACGCACGTCACCGAATCCGGAAAGCGCGCTGCCGTCGAGTCGGCGCTGGACGGCATCGCCGAACACCTGCGCGATCGCCGCCGGCGAACCGCAGCGGGACGCCCCAATTGATCATCCCGTGAAAATCCTTCTCCTCTCCGGGCCCAACCTCAACATGCTCGGCTCCCGCCTGCCCGAAATCTACGGAACCCAGACCCTGTCCGACATCGAGGAACTCGTCCGCAAGCGCGCCTCCGAATGGGACGCCGAAATCGTCGCCTTCCAATCCAACCACGAAGGCGCCCTGATCGACTTCATCCAAGAGCACCGCGCCGCCGACGGCATGATCATCAACCCCGGCGCCTTCGGCCACTACGCCTACGCCCTCCGCGACGCCCTCGAAAACTTCGCCGGCGGCATCGTCGAAGTCCACCTCAGCAACGTCCACGCCCGCGAGGAATTCCGCCACGACCTCGTCCTCTCCCCGGTCGTCGACGGCGTCGTCGCCGGCCTCGGCTGGCGCGGCTACCTCGGCGCCCTCGACGCCCTCGTCGCCATCCTCCAAGAACGCCGCTCCAAGCAGCCCGACGGACGGAACGGCGCATGACCCGACTCGACCGCATCCGCGAGGCCATCGGCCGCGCCGAACTCCACGGACTGATCGTCAGCAGCCCCGTCAACCGCCGCTACGCCAGCGGCTTCACCGGCTCCAACGGCTGGCTCCTGATCACCTCCCGCGAAGCCCTGCTCGCCACCGACTTCCGCTACATCGAACAAGCCGAATCCGAATCCCCCGACTTCGAAATCCTCCGCATCAAGGGCAAAACCGTCAACTGGTGGCCCGAATTCACCGCCCGCGTCCGCGGCCGCGCCATCGGCTACGAATCCAGCCACGTCACCGTCGCCGCCCTCGAAGCGATGCAGGAGGCCAACCTCGACGTCGCCGATGCCCCCGCCCTCGAAGCCGCCCCCGGCATCATCGAAGCCGTCCGCGCCGAAAAAGACGAGCGCGAAGTAGCCGCCATCCGCCGCGCCGCCGCCCTCACCGACGACGCCCTCGCCCACGCCCTCTCCATCGCCCAGCCCGACTGGACCGAACTCCGCCTCGCCTGGGAAATCGAGTCCTACGCCCGCTCCAACGGCGCTGAGGCCATGGCCTTCCCCTCAATCGTCGCCGCCGGCGAATGGGGCGCCCGCCCCCACGCCCAACCGCGCAGCGAACCCCTCGGCCAAGGCCGCCCCATCGTCATCGACATCGGCGCGCGCGTCGACGGCTACTGCTCCGACATGACCCGCACCGTCGTCCTCGGCCGGCCCGACCACCGCTTCGCCGAGATCTACGACATCGTGCTCACCGCCCAGGAAACCGCCGCCGCGACCGTCGAGCCCGGCATGACCTGCAAGGACGCCCACCAAATCGCCCAGCGCGTCATCGACGATGCCGGCTACGGCGAACGCTTCGGCCACGGCCTCGGCCACGGCGTCGGCCTCCAAATCCACGAGCACCCCTACATCGGCGAAACCTCCGAAGACTCCCTCGCCGAAGGCCAGGTCATTACCATCGAGCCCGGCATCTACCTCCCCGATTGGGGCGGCGTCCGCATCGAAGACATGGGCCTCGTCGCCGACGGGCGCTTCCAAGCGTTCTCCGGCTCCCCGAAGCACCGCATGATTGGGAGCAGCACGTGATCGGCACCGGCGACCTCAAGCGCGGCTTCGTCATCGAACTCGACAGCGTCGAGTACCAAATCGTCGACTGGGAGCACATCAAAGTCGGGCGCGGCTCCGCCCAGGCCCGCCTCAAGCTCCGCGACATCCGCGGCGGCCACACCATCGAGCGCACCTTCCAAGCAGGCACCAAATTCAAGCGCGTCCGCACCGAGCGCCGCAAAATGCAGTACCTCTACCGCGACGGCGACCTCCACTACTTCATGAACGCCGAAACCTACGAGCAGGAGCCGCTCCCCGCCGACGTCGTCTCCGACGCCCTCCCCTACATCGCCGAAAACGCCGAAGTCGAAATCCTCATCGTCGGCGAAAGCCCCGTCTCCGTCGAACTTCCCGCCGCCGTCACCCTCGTCGTCTCCGAAAGCGACCCCGGCGTCAAGGGCGACACCGCCACCGGCGCAACCAAGCCCGCCACCCTCGAAACCGGCCTCACCGTCAACGTCCCCCTCTTCGTCGGCCCCGGCGACACCGTCAAAGTCGATACCCGCACCGGCCAGTACCTCGAACGCGCCGGCTCCGCCTAGGCCGGAAGGCCAGCCGAAATGAACCGCCGCGCGCCCCCCGGCTTGCGCGCGCGGCAGTCGGCGCAACGCCGCACCGCATCGTCCCCGGCCCTCGCGGGCACGCCGCAGTCCCATCCAGTCGGCCGAATCGTCGACCGCATCGAGCACCTGATCCGCTCCGACGATCTGCTCGCCGACCTCTGGATCGAAGGCGAAGTCCGCGGCCTCACCCGCTCCGGTGCGGGCCACCTCTACTTCCGCCTCGCCGACGACGACGCCCTGCTCAACTGCGCCTTCTTCGCCCGCCAAAACCGCGGCGTCCGCATCAACCAAGGCGACCAAGTCCTCGCCCACGGCCGCATCGCCATCTACAAGCCCCGCGGCGACCTCCAACTGATCGTCGACTCCGTCCAGCCCAAGGGCACCGGCGTCCTCCAAGCCGAGTTCGAGCGCGTACACGCCCTGCTCGATAACGAAGGCCTCTTCAAGCGCAAGCGCCCCCTTCCCCCCTGGCCCCGCCGCATCGGCGTCGTCACCTCTCCCTCCGGCGCCGTCTGGCACGACATCCAGAACGTCATCTCCCGCCGCTGGCCGCTCGCCCGCCTCACCCTCAGCCCCTGCGCGGTCCAAGGCGATGGCGCGGCCTATTCCATCGCCGAGGCCATCCAGCGCTTCCACGATCAGCCCGATCCCGAAGCGCCCGACCTGATCATCGTCTGCCGCGGCGGCGGCTCCCCCGAAGACCTCTGGGCCTACAACGAGGAACCTGTCGCCCGCGCCATCTTCGCCTCTCCCATCCCCGTCATCTCCGCCGTCGGCCACGAAACCGACTTCACCATCGCCGACTACGTCTCCGACCGCCGCGCCCCTACCCCCTCCGCCGCCGCCGAAATTGCAGTCCCCGACCGCACCGAGCAACTCCAGCGAGTCCGCGGCCTCCACGCCTACATCGACCAATCCGTGCAATCGCTCCTCGACCGCGAATCGACCCGCGTCTCAACCCTCCGCGACCGCCTCGAACAATCCGCCCCCGACCCCGCCGCGCTCCGCGTCGAACTGCACGCCCAAGCCCGCGCCCTCGACCGCGCCGCAGCCGACGCCCTCGCCTCCCGCTCCCTCCGCCTCGCCGCAGCCCGCAGCCGCCTCGAAGCACTCAACCCAGCCGCCACCCTCGACCGCGGCTACGCCCTCGTCACCGCAACCGACGGCTCCGTCATCAACGCCGCCGCCCAAGTCGCCCCGGGCGATAAACTCCTCATCCGCATGCGCGACGGCATCATCGAAGCAACCGCCTCGGCCGCGCGCCCGCACCGGGAGGACGCGGAATGAGCACCGAACCCCCCGCAGTCGACCCCGAACTCCCCTACGAAGAGGTCGTCGAACGCCTGGAGGCAACCATCGAACGCCTCGAAGGCGGCGGCGTCACGCTCGACGACGCCGTCTCCGCCTACGCCCAAGGCTCCGCCCTCGCCGCGCGCGCCCAGGAACTGCTCGACTCCGCCCAGCTCCGCGTGGACGAGATCGGGGAATAGCGGCCCGCCATGACCCTCCGCCTCGCCTGGTTCGCTTCCGCGCGCGGCACCAGCTCCCGCCTGCTCTTCAACCGCGCCCGCGACGCCATCGCCGACGGCTCACTCGACGCCGAAATCGTCTGCGTCTTCTGCAACCGCGAATCCGGCCAATCCCCCAACACCGACGCCTTCCTCGGCGACGTCTCCGCCGCCGGCGTCCCCCTGATCGCCCGCAGCTCCGCCGCTTGGCGCAAGCGCGTCGGCGGCGAACGCTCAGACCCCGCCGGCCGCCTCGCCCCTTGGCGCCGCGATTATGACGAGTGGGTCCGCGCTCAAATCGCCCCGTACCGCCCCGACGCCGCCCTCCTCGCCGGCTACATGCTCGTCGTCACCGACGCACTCTGCGACGCCCTCCCCATGCTCAACCTGCACCCCGCCGCTCCCGACGGCCCGACCGGCACCTGGCAGCAAGTGATCTCCCAAATCATCCGCAGCGGTGCCAGCAAACACGGCATGCAGCTCCAGCAAGTCACCCCCCAACTCGACCGCGGCCCGGTCATCACCTCCGCGACCTACCCGATCCGCGACGACAGGGCCTTCGACCCCCTCTGGCGCTCCGACCCGGACCCCTCCGACGAAGACTCCCCGCTCTTCCGCGCCATCCGCCAAGCCGGCGTCCAGCGCGAACCCACTTTCATCATCGAGTCTCTCCGCGCCTTCGCCCGTAACCCGGCAACCCCGCTCGCGCAGCTCGACCTCACCGAAATCGTCGAACGCCGCCTGACTGAACAAGAAAACGAACAAGAAGCGGGACAACCCCCGCCGCCCGCCTATAATCGCCCTGATGCCGGATCCGTCCTGCCCGCGCTGCAATGAAGCCGCATCCGCAGACGCCAACTACTGCAGCGCCTGCGGCTGGTCCCTGACCCTGCCCGAATCCGCCGTCGCGCCCGGTGCCCTCGAAGGCCCCGTCGCACGCGCCCCCCAGCCCATGCTGCCCGCCATCCGCCGCGACCTCGCCCCCCTGATCGCCCCCTTCGCCCCCGCCCTCCGCCGCACCGCCACCGTCATCGCCGCAGCCGCCGCAGCCGACTGGGCCGCCCGCCGTGCACTCCCCGCCCTCGCCGGCTCCGCCGTCCGCCGCATCGCCAAACCCGCCGAGCGGGTCGTGCTCGAAGAAACGATCACCATCCGCCACCGAGTGACGACCCGATCCTGACCGCATCCATCCTCCGACGAATCCCGCCCCTCAAAAGCGCCGCCGCCGCGCTCCTCGCAACCTTGTTCATCACGGCTCAAGCGGCCGCGCAGTCGCCGCCCCAAATCTGGATCAGCGAGGTCTACCCCGCCGGCCGGGCCGACGGCGAGTGGTTCGAGCTCTCCAATTCCAGCGATGCCGAAATCCAACTCGAAGGCTGGACCATCGCCGACGCCTTCGGCCAAGACCCTCTGCCGCCCATCGCGATCCCCGCCGGCGCAAGCATCGTGATCGCCGCCTCCAGCAACGCCGACGTCGAGCCATTAGCCACAATCGAAGACGAACGAATCGGCCGCGGACTGAACGACGACGGAGACGACCTCATCCTCACCGACCCGACCGGCGCCGAACACGACCGCGTCTCCTGGGGCGACGAAACAACCGCTGCCCCCAAAGCCGGAACCAGCCTCCAGCGCGACGCCCCAGATTCCCAGCCAAAGATCGAAGCACCCACGCCCGGCGAAATCCAACCGGCCCCGCCAACGGAGAACGCCTCCGAGCGCGTCTTCCTCACCTTGCGCATCTCCGAAATCATGCCCAACCCGAGCGAAGGCGAAGAATGGGTCGAACTCCACAACTTCGGCCCCGCACCCGTCCAACTCGAAGGCTGGCAGCTCGGCGACGCCAGCGGCCTGCGCCCCCTCGAAGGAACGATCGAGCCCGGCCAGCGCCATCTCGTGCGCGGTCAAATCGGCAACCGCCTCAACAATCGCGGCGACACCGTCCTGCTCGCCTTCGGCGAAACCACTATCGACTCCGTCGAATACGGCACCGAAGCCATACCCGCCCCCGCCCGCGGCCGCTCCCTCGCCCGAGCCGCCTCCTGGTACATCGCCACCGACCCCACGCCCGGCGCTCCCAGCGGACAATTCCCCCTCGCCGAGCCCGGCCCGGATCCCGAATCTGAAATCATCGAGCAGATTGTCTACGTCCCCCTCACTGTCCGCATCACCGAAATCATGCGCGAAACCGAAACTGCCCCCGCCTGGATCGAGCTCCACAACTTCGGCACGCTCAAGATCAACCCGGACCAGTGGTACCTCGGCTCCGATCAACCCCAACTCCCGCTCCTCGAACCGATACCCGCCGGCGGATACATCATGGTGCACGACGACGCCCGCATCGCCCTCGCACCCGGCGACGAGCGCCTCTCCCTCTGGTACGAGCCGCCCGACGGCGAGCCGCTTCAGGCCGACGCCGTCGAGTTCGCCGCTCTCCCGCAGCCCCCGGCCGGCACCTCCATCGCCCTCATCAACGGAATCTGGGCCGTTCTCGAAAACCCGACGCCCGGCTCTCCCGGCGGCGTGAGCGCGGCCTCCGCCCCAGAACCATCGCCCGCACCCGACCAGAGTCCGCCCCAGCCGGCACTCGAACAATCCGCGCAAAACTCGCTGAACCCCTGGCTGGTCGTCTCCGCCGCCCTCATGGCGCTGCTCGCCGTCATCATCCTCAGATCGCTCTTCCCCCGCCGCACCGAGCCAGACGACTTCGACGACCCCATCCTCGCGGATGAACCGCCCTACGACGGCCTCGACCAGCCGCCCCTCGACTTCGAACCCGCCGAACCTGCCGAACCCGCCGACGCCGAACCGCCGCCCCGAACCGGACCGCACCCATGGGACTAGACGACCGCGCCGTCGCCGTCCGCCTCTCCGTCGCCATCGCCCGCAGCGGCGCTGCCTCGCGCCGGCGCGCCGACGACCTGATCCGCGAAGGCCGCATCGCCGTCGACGGCGCAATCGTCGCCAACCCCGCCGAACGAGTCTCGCCCGATCAACGCATCGAACTCGACGGCGCGCCCCTGCCCGCCGCCGAACCGCTCCGCTACTTCGCACTCAACAAGCCCGTCGGCGTCCTCTCCGCCGCCGACGACGACCGCGGCCGCCCCACCGTCGTCGACCTGCTCCCTCCCCGCTCCGGCCGCTGCGTCCCCGTCGGCCGCCTCGACCTCGACAGCGCCGGCCTCCTCCTGCTCACCAACGACGGTCCCCTCATCACCCGCCTCCTGCACCCCTCCGGCGAAGTCCCCCGCACCTACCTCGTCGAAGTCCGCGGCGCCATCGGCCCCGCCTCGCTCGACCGCATCTACGAAGGCGTGCAAGCCGAAGACGGCCTGCTCCGCGCCAAGCCCCGCAAATCCCGCCGGCCCGGACGCTCCCTCCCCGGCGGCGGCTCCACCTCCTGGCTCTCGCTCACCCTCCACACCGGACGCAACCGCGAAGTCCGCCGCCTGCTCGAAGCCGTCGGCCATCCCGTCCTCTCCCTCACCCGCACCCGCTTCGGCCCCGTCCTCCTCCGCGACCTCCAACCAGGCAGCGCCCGCGAGCTGACCCCGCGCGAACGCCGCCGCCTCCGCCGCGCCGGCCGGCCCGCCTGACCTGCGCCAATCACCCCGCGTCCTATGATCGCCGCGATGCCGACCCTCCCCGACCACTGGTGCATCGCAATCGACGGCCCCGCCGCCTCCGGCAAAACCGAAATCGGCGGCGCTCTCGCCCGCAGCCTCGGCTGGCGCCTCTTCGACACCGGCATCCTCTACCGCGCCCTCACCTGGCACGCCCTCCAGCGCTCCATCGACCCGGCCGACGAATCCGCCGTCGCCGCACTGCTCCCCGATGCCCGCCTGCGCCTCCGCGACCCCGCCGACCCGCGGACCATCGAGGTCGGCGTCGAAGTCGGCGGCGCAGACGCCACCCCCCACCTGCGCGAAGACGCCATCGAATCCGCCGTCAGCCTCGTCGCCCGCCAGCCCGATGTCCGCGCCTACCTCATCCCCGTCCAGCACCAAGCCGCCGCCCGCGGCAGCCTCGTCGTCGTCGGACGCGACATCGGCACCGTCGTCATCCCCGAAGCCCCGATCAAGATCTTCCTCACCGCCTCCCCCGAAGTCCGCGCGCGCCGACGCGCCGCCCAGCACGCCGGCGAACCCCGCAACTCCGTCAAGGTCTACGAAGACCAGCGCCGCCGCGACGCCCACGACATGCAGCGCGCCGAAGCCCCCCTCGTCCCCGCCGCCGACGCCGTCGAGATCGACACCACCCTGCTCACCCTCGAGCAATCCATCGCCCGCGCCGGCCGAATCGTCGAAGCCGCCCTCGACGCCACCCAGCAGCGGCTGGCGATCTGATGTCCGCCCTGCTCGACCGCTGGTACCGCTTCGCCACCCTCCACCTCACCCGCCTCCTCTTCGGCGAAAGCGAAGCCCTCCGCCGCATCGGCATGCCCGGCATGCCCAACGCCTCCCCGACTTGGTTCCGCATCGCCGGCTTCTTCGCCCGCTTCGCCTTCCTCCGCCTCGTCCGCTGCCGCTGGCGCCACCTCGACCGCATCCCCGAAACCGGCGTGATCATCGCCTCCAACCACCTCTCCTCCTCCGACCCCGCGATGATCGCCTCCGCCCTCTACCCCCGCTCCCCCCAGTACATGGCCAAAATCGAACTCTTCCAAAAACGCCCGATCATCGGCTACCTCTTCGCGCTCTCCGGCGCGTTCCCCGTCCGCCGCGGCCAAGCCGACCGCTCCGCCATCCGCGAAGCCGAGCGCCTCCTCGCCGAAGGCCACGCCCTCGGCATGTTCCCCGAAGGCCACCGCTCCGACACCGGCGCCCTGATGCACGCCCACCCCGGCACCGCCCTCCTCGCCCTCCGCAGCGGCTGCCCCGTCGTCCCCGTCGGCATCGTCGGCAGCGAGCAAATGCGCGGCGGCCTCCGCGGACTCCTCTCCCGCCCCCGCGTCACCCTCACCGCCGGCCGACCCTTCTACCTGGCCCCAGACGGCCCGATCAACAAGCAATCCATGGCCGACGCCCACGCCGAACTCATGGGCCGCATCGCCGCCCTGCTGCCCCCGCAATATCGCGGCGTGTACGCTGAAGAGGCGGTGCCTTTCATCGAGCCGCCCGGCTCGGCGGGCGAATCGGACGCCGCTCGGAGCGGAGTCGGCGCATGAACATCCACCGCGCCCGCGACATGGGCTTCTGCTTCGGCGTCCGCCGCGCCGTCGACATGATGCGCGAAGCCGCCGACGAAGGCCGCCTCGTCACCACCCTCGGCCAAGTCGTCCACAACTCCCAAGTCGTCGAACAACTCGAAGCAGACGGCATCACCGTCAAGGAAGACCGCACCGCCGACGGCGTCCAAACCGATACCGTCGCCATCACCGCCCACGGCGTCGGCGAAACCGTCGTCCGCGACATCGAAGCCGAGGGCTACCAGGTCATCGACACCACCTGCCAGTTCGTCTCCCGCTCCCAGCGCGCCGCCCGCAACCTCGCCGAACGCGGCTTCGGCGTCATCATCTTCGGCGACCCCTCCCACCCCGAAGTCAAAGGCGTCCTCGGCTGGTGCCGCGGCCGCGGCCATGTCGTCCCCAACGAAAACCTCGACGCCCTCCCCGAATACCTCCCCGCCAAAATCGGCGTCATCTCCCAAACCACCCACACCCCCGAACGCTTCGCCAACTTCGTCTCCAACCTGATGAACGCCCGCATCGACCAAATCACCGAAATCCGCGTCGTCAACGTCCTCTGCAACGCCACCACCTCCCAGCAGGCCGCCACCCGCGACCTCGCCCAGGAAGTCGACCTGATGGTCGTCGTCGGCGGCTACAACAGCGCCAACACCCGCCACCTCGCCGACCTCTCCCGCGCCAACGGCGTCCAAACCCACCACGTCGAAACCGCCGAAGAACTCGAAACCGATTGGTTCCGCGGCCACACCGACATCGGCATCACCGCCGGCGCTTCCACTCCCGACTTCTCAATCGAAGCAGTCGCCGCCCGGATCGAGCAGATCGACCAAGAGCTCAGCCTGGCCGGGGCCGACGCGGCCTCCTGACCGCCGCCTGCGCCGCACAATGCCCGCCCGCCGCGACAACTCAGGCGCGATCCTCCAAGTCGAACCCGGCTCCCTCGCCGAAGAAGCCGGCCTCCAGCCGGGCGACCGCGTCCTCGCCGTCGACGGCCGGCCCGTCCGCGACGCCATCGACTACCGCTTCAAAACCACCGACTCCCTCGTCTCCCTCGACGTCATCCACGACGGCGAAGCCGCCACCGTCGAATTCGAAAAACCCATCGACGAACCCCTCGGCATCGAATTCTCCGACGACGCCTTCGGCGGCACCGAAATCTGCAACAACAAATGCTTCTTCTGTTTCCTCAAAGGCCTCCCAAAAGGCCTCCGCAAGCCCCTCTACATCAAAGACGACGACTACAAGCTCTCCTTCCTGCACGGCAACTTCGTCACCCTCACCAACCTCGAACAAGACGACTGGCAGCGCCTCCGCGAACAGCGCCTCAGCCCCCTCCACGTCTCCGTCCACGCCACCGACCTCGAACTCCGCCGCAACCTCCTCGGCAACCCCCGCGCACCCGACATCCGCGAACAGCTCCGAACCCTCCAAGACTGCGGCATCCAAGTCCACGCCCAAGTCGTCCTCTGCCCCGGTGTCAACGACGGCCCCCATCTCGACCAAACCATCGGCGACCTCCTGCAGCACCCCAACGTCGCCTCGATCGGCGTCGTCCCCGTCGGCTCCAGCCTCGAAGCCGACGCCCGCGCCGCCCACCCCGGCATGCGCCGCCACTCCCCCGCCGAATCCCGCGCCGCCGTCGCCCAGCTCCGCCGCTGGCAGCGCCGCGCCCGCGAAGACCGCGCCGCCACCGTCGTCTTCCCCTCCGACGAGTTCTACCTCTCCGCCGCCGCCCGCATCCCCGCCGCCCCCCGCTACGACGGCTTCCCCCAATGGGAAAACGGCATCGGCATGGTCCGCACCCTGCTCGACGACTGGCGCTCCCTCCGCCGCCGCATCCGCGCCGGACGCATCGACCTCGACCACCTCCGCGCCCGCCCGCTCGTCTTCGCCTGCGGCGCACTGATCGCCCCCACCCTCGCCGGCCTCGCCGCCCAACTCTCCGCCGAAACCGGCGCCCGCATCGAGGTCCGCCCCGTCCCCAACCGCCTCTTCGGCGACCGCGTCAACGTCTCCGGCCTGATCCCCGGCGCCGACTTCGCCGACGCCCTCGCCCCCCTCCCGCCCGACGCCGCCGCCTTCCTCCCCCGCGCCTCCCTCGACTACTTCGGCAACCGCTTCCTCGACGACATGACCCCCGCCCAACTCGAACGCGCGCTCGAACGCCCCCTCGCGTTTGTCTACACCCTCTCCGACGTTCTACAGTCGGCCTTGGCTCCCGACGGATCAGGCTTCCGCTCGCCGCTCGCCAACAGCAACGGGCGCGCTTGGTCGCAGCCGGGATAGGCGGCCGGGCCCGGGCCTCGTCATGTGCGGAATCGTCGGCTACATCGGCCCGGAACCCGCCGCGCCCATCCTCCTCGACGGCCTCAAGCGCCTCGAATACCGCGGCTACGACAGCGCCGGCATCGCTCTCCTCGACCCCCGAGCAGGCATCGCCACCGTCAAGCGCTGCGGCAAAATCGCCAACCTCGAAACCGCCCTCGACGACCTCGCCGGCGCCCCCTCGGGCTCCGCCGGCATCGGCCACACCCGCTGGGCCACCCACGGCGCTCCCTCCGACCTCAACGCCCACCCCCACGCCTCCAACTGCGGCGACGTCGTCGTCGCCCAGAACGGCATCGTCGAAAACTACGCCGAACTCCGCCGCGAACTCGCCGCCCAAGGCGCGGCCTTCATCTCCGAAACCGACACCGAAGTCATCCCCCAGCTCATCGCCCGCGCCCTCGCCCGCGGCCTCCCCTTCGCCAAGGCCCTCCGCGAAGCCATGTCCCGCCTCGAGGGCGCTAGCTCCGTCGTCGCCCTCCACCGCACCGAACCCGACCGCGTCTACGCCGCCCGCCGCGGCGCTGCCGGCGGCCTCGTCATCGGCTTCGGCGACGGGCGCACTTTCATCTCCAGCGACCTCCCCGCCCTCGCACCCCACGTCCGCCGCGTCTACCACCTCCGCGACGGCGACGTCGTCTCCGCCTCCGCCGATCAAGTCCGCCTGATCTCCCCCGACGGACGCTGCACCCCCGCTCGATCCGTCGAAATCGACCTCGACCCCGAATCCGCCGCCCTCGGCGACTACCCCCACTTCATGCTCAAGGAAATCCACGAACAGCCCAAAGCCCTCTCCGACACCATCCGCGGCCGCGCCAGGCTCGACCCGCCCGACGCCCTCCCCGGCGCCTTCAACGGCATCGACGCCCAGCTCCGCCGCATCGAGCGCGTCCTCCTGATCGGCATGGGCACCTCCCTCCACGCCGCCATGATCGGCCGCTGGTGGATGGAGCACCTCGCCGGCATCCCCGCCGACTTCGACAACGCCTCCGAATTCCGCTACCGCGCCCCCGTCCTCGCGCCCCGCACCCTCCTCGTCGCCATCACCCAATCCGGCGAAACCGTCGACACCCTCGGCGCGATGGACGAAGTCCGCCAACGCTGGGGCGCTCCCCTCCTCGCCATCTGCAACGTCGACGGCTCCGAAGCCACCCGCCGCTCCGACGCCGCCATCCTCACCCGCTGCGGACCCGAAATCAGCGTCTGCTCCACCAAGACCTTCTCCGCCTCCCTCGCCGCCCTCTACCTCCTCGCCTGCCGCATCGGCCATCTCCGCGGCAACCTCCCCGACGACCGCCTCGCCTCCCGCCTCGACGCGGTCCTCCGCGCCCCCTCCCTTGCCGAACGCGGCATCGCCTGCGCCGGCCAAGTCGCCGGCATCGCCGCCCAATACGCCGAGGCCGACCGCTTCCTCGTCCTCGGCCGCGGCCTCGAATACCCCCTGGCCATGGAAACCGCCCTCAAATGCAAGGAAATCTCCTACGCCCACGCAGAGGCCTACGCCGCCGGCGAAATGAAGCACGGACCCATCGCCCTCCTCGACGAGCGCTTCCCCGTCATCGCCCTCGCCCCCCGCGGCCCCCTCTTCGACAAAATGCTCAACGCCGTCCAGCAGGTCCGCGCCCGCAACGCCCCCGTCATCGCCATCGGCGACCAGGGCGACGACCAGCTCGCCGCCCTCTCCGACCACTTCATCGGCGTCCCCCCCGCCCCGCCTCTGCTCACCCCCTTCACGCTCGGCCCCGTCGTCCAGCTCCTCTCCTACCACTTCGCCCTCGTCCGCGGCCTCGACATCGACCAGCCCCGCAACCTCGCCAAAACCGTCACCGTCGAATAGCCCCCGCCCCGCTCCCCCGCGCCCGGTCCCGCCGCAGCTCGGTGATATCATCCTCGCGCTCCCTCGGGGGATCATGGGGGACCCTGCATGACCACTGATGCCCAGACGATCGTCTGGTTCCGCGACATCGGCCGCGCCGATGTCCCCATAGCCGGAGGCAAGGGCGCCAACCTCGGCGAAATGACCCGCGCAGGCATCCCCGTCCCGCCCGGCTTCGTCGTCGCCACCGCCGCCTACCGCCGCTTCCTCGTCGACACCGGCCTCGAAGCCGCCCTCGCAGAACGCGTCAAGGCCCTCGACGTCGACGACGGCGGCGCCCTCGACCTCATCTCCGCCGAATGCCGCCGCGCCGTCGAAACCGCCGAAATGCCCCGCCACATGGCCGATCAAATCGCCGAGGCCTACAACGAACTCGGCGGCGGCCCCGTCGCCGTCCGCTCCTCCGCCACCGCCGAAGACCTCGAAGACGCCTCCTTCGCCGGCCAGCAATCCACCTTCCTCAACGTCGTCGGCCCCCAAGCCGTCATCGAAGCCGTCAAGCGCTGCTGGGCCTCCCTCTTCGAAGCCCGCGCCATGTACTACCGCGAACAAAACGGCTGGGGCCACCTCGACGTCGACCTCGCCGTCCCCGTCCAGCGCATGGTCCAATCCCAATCCGCCGGCGTCATGTTCACCGTCGACCCCATCACCGGCGACCCCAACCGCGTCGTCATCGAAGCCGCCTTCGGACTCGGCGAAGCCGTCGTCGGCGGCATGATCACCCCCGATCACTTCGAACTCGACAAAGTCCACGGCGCCATCCTCCAGCGCGACCTCGCCGTCCAGGACAAAATGCTCGTCCGCGGCCCCGACCCCGACGGCGCAAACCCCAACATCTGGCAGCCCCTCACCTCCTTCGAAGGCCGCCGCGCCAAGCTCTCCGACCCCGAACTCGCCCAACTCCTCCAAATCGGCACCCGCATCGAACGCCACTACGGCGCCCCCCAGGACATCGAATGGGGCCTCGCCGACGGCGAGTTCTACCTCCTCCAAACCCGCCCCGTCACCACTATCGACGGCAACTCCTCCGACGCCGATATCGGCCAGCCCCCCGATCCCGGCGCGGAGCCCCTGCTCAGCGGCGCTCCCGCCAGCCCCGGCATCGGCGCCGGCCCCGTCCGCATCGTCGCCGACCCCGCCGATGCCGCCGAACTCGAAGACGGCGCGGTCCTCGTCGCCGAAATGACCACCCCCGACTTCGTCCCCGCCATGAAGCGCGCCGCCGCCATCGTCACCGCCAAAGGCGGACGCACCTGCCACGCCGCCATCATCTCCCGCGAACTCGGCGTTCCCTGCATCGTCGGCGCGGCCGGCGCAACCGACCTCGCCGACCGCGCCGAAGTCACCGTCGACGCCGTCAACGGCTCCGTCTACCCCGGCCGCATCGCCCCCCTCCTCGACTGGTGGAGCCGCACCCGCCAAGCCGCCCACGCCGAACGCGTCGACACCGAAACCAAGATCTACGTCAACCTCGCCGAACCCGAAATCGCCGACCGCGTCGCCCGACGCCACGTCGACGGCGTCGGCCTGCTCCGCGCCGAATTCATCATCGCCCGCATCGGCGAACACCCCCGCTCCTTCTTCCAATCCGGCCGCCAGCGCGAATACATCGACCGCCTCGCCGACGGCATCCGCAAAATCGCCTCCGAATTCGACCCCCGCCCCGTCGTCTACCGCGCCACCGACTTCAAAACCAACGAATACGCCAACCTCGCCGGCGGCTCCGAACACGAACCCGACGAGGAAAACCCCATGATCGGCTACCGCGGCGCAGCCCGCTACATCGCCGAACCCGAACTCTTCCAGCTCGAACTCCAAGCCATCTCCGAAATCCGCCAGGACCACCCCAACCTCCACCTCATGATCCCCTTCGTCCGCACCCCAAAAGAACTCGCCGGCGTCCTCGCCGAAATCAACTCCTTCGGCCTCCGCCGCGGCGGAGGCTTCAAAATCTGGATGATGGTCGAAGTCCCCTCCAACGTCATCCTCCTCGACCAATTCATCGACCAGGGCATCGACGGCGTCTCCATCGGCTCCAACGACCTCACCCAGCTCACCCTCGGCATCGACCGCGACTCCGAACGCCTCGCCGACGGCTTCGACGAGCGCGACCCCGCCGTCCTCAAGTCCATCCAATCCGTCATCGAGACCGCCGCCCGCCGTGGCGTCACCGTCTCCATCTGCGGACAAGGCCCCTCGGAACATCCCGACCTCGCCGAACGTCTAGTCAGCTGGGGAATCACCTCCATCAGCGTCACCCCCGACGCGATCGAGCGCACCCGGCGGCTGGTCCACGATGCAGAAGCGCGGGTCCTTGGCTAGTTCCCTTCCGCGCTACCAGCCCGGACCTCCCTCCCGCCGACCCGTCAGCGGCGCAGCCCTCATCTCCCTCCTCTTCCTCGCCTTCGTCCTCCTCATCGGCTTCCTCGCCTGGACCTTCATCAGGAACGTCAACGAAAACGGCGGCGAGACCGCCCCCGTCATCACCGCCTCCCTCCAAAACGGCGACGCCGTCCTCCTCAACCAGCGCATCCTCATCCGCGTCGAAGCCAGCAGCGCCAACCCCATCACCGCCGCCCGCCTCTTCGTCGACGGCCTCCCCGTCGGCGACGACACCCCCTTCTTCTCCGAACCACGCGGCGTATACATCGCCAGCCTCCCCTGGACCCCCGCCAGCCTCGGCCGCGCCGACCTCCGCATCTCCCTCATCGACGACGCCGACGCCGCCACCGACCACCTCATCCGCATCGACGTCACCGACGACCCCTCCCTCGTCAACTCCGCCCTCCGCCTCTCCATCGTCGGCATCGAACCCTTCCAAAACGTCTACCTCGGCCGGCCCATCCGCCTCCGCGCCTCCGCCCAGGGCGACGAGCCGATCACCCGCTTCGCCATGACCGTCAACGGCGCCGAAGCCGCCTCCGCCGAAGCCCTGCTCAACGACCAGGGCGTCTACTCCGCCGCACTCGAGTGGACCCCCGCCGCGCTCGGCGCTGCCGACATCGAAATCCGCGCCGTCTCCGCCTCCGGCGACATCCCTGCCCGCAGCTTCACCGTCTCCGTCATCGAACTCCCCGGCGCAACCGCGCCCCCCGCCGGCTCCGCCGAACAATCGCAGGAACAGGCCTCCGCCGCCGTCCCCGCCTCCTACGCACGCATCCTCGCCCCCGCCCACCAAACCGAAATCGAACTCGGCGCAGACGACCGAATCGAACTCGAAGTCGGCGCGCGCGGCACCGGCCCCCTCTCCAGCGCCGCCCTCTACATCACCCCCATCGACGACCTCGGCAACCTCGGCTCCTCCCGCCAAATCTGGCAGCGCATCGGCACCCTCCCCCCAAACGGCGAATTCGTCGACGTCGTCCGCGACATCCAGACCCACCTCGACGGCTATGGCTGGTACCAATTCGAAATCGTCGCCTTCACCACCGCCGGCCAGCGCTTCGACCACTACGTCGACCTCCGCTTCATCCAACCCGAAGACCGCGCCGCCGCCGATTTCAGCGCCGAGCCTCCCCCTCCCGCCCAACCCGGCATCCGCGGCACCGACCTCGGCATCGTCTCCGCAGCCGCCGCGCGCGACGGCGGCCTCGAAGTCTCCATCATCAACTCCGGCTCCGTCGACCGCTCCAGCGTCCCCATCTCCATCGTCGTCCTCCGCCCCGAAACCAGCGCCGAAATCCACCGCCACCAGCGCACCTACTCCCTCGCCGTCGGCCAAGTCGTCACCATCTCCCTCCCCGTCGCCATCGAAGAACCCGCAGAACTCCTCATCGTCCTCGAAGCCGACTACGACATCGACGACTCCGACAACGCCTTCGCCGTAACCTTGGAGCCCCCCTCCGGCGACATCGCCGACCTCGCCATCCTCGACGCCCTCCTCGACGACGACGGCCGCGTCATCATCGCCGTCCGCAACGCCGGCACCCGCGCCATCGCCGCCTACTCCCTCCAAATCACCGGCACCGACGCCCCCCCCGAAACCATCCAGCGCGGACGCGAGCGCGACCCCCTCGAACCCGGCGATACCGAGGCCGTCCCCTCCACCCGCTCCCACGACCCGCCCGTCACGATCCTGCTCGACCCCGACGGCGAATTCGACGAACGCCCCGAAAACAACCGCCACATCCTCCTCCCCGACGACGACCAACTCCTCCCCATCGACGAAGAAGACGACCTGATGCTCGAAGAAGACGAGCCATCCGAAGCAGCTGAAGAACCGCTCGCAATCGACCCCGACGAGCTCTCCCTCGAGGCAGACGTGGAAGCAGACGTAGAAGCAGACCAGCCGGAAACTGTCGAGTAGAAACGCGCCCGAAACCTCCCGTCCTGCACCTCGCCCGCCCCGTGATAGCATTGCCCCGTGGCGCTCCCCCCATTCGACGGCTCCGCCCCGTGTCCGTAGCTCAGGACATCAAGGCGCGCATCGATATCGTCGACCTCATCGGCGAATCAGTACAACTGTCCAAATCGGGCAGCACCTTCAAAGCTCGCTGCCCCTTCCACAACGAACGCACTCCCTCCTTCGTCGTCGACCCCCGCCGCCAATCCTGGCGCTGCTACGGCGCTTGCTCAGACGGCGGCGACATTTTCGCCTGGATCGAGAAACGCGAAAACGTCGACTTCCGCGCCGCACTCAAACTCCTCGCCGACCGCGCCGGCATTCGCCTGCAATCCGCCAATCCCGAACGCGCCGCCCGCGAACGCCTCCAGCGCCGCCTCATCGAAGCCAACGACGCCGCCCTCTCCTGGTGGCGCGGACTCCTCGACGACTCCGCCGGCGACCATGCCCGCGACTACATCGCCGCCCGCGGCATCTCCCCCGAAAGCGCCGCCGCATTCGAGATCGGCTACGCCGACGGCGCCGACGGCGACCTCCAGCGACACCTCGGCGCGCTCGGCTTCCGCACCGAAGAACTCGAACGCGCCGGCCTCGTCGTCATCACCGAACGCGGCCCCCGCGACCGCTTCCGCGACCGCCTCATGTTCCCCATCCGCAACTCCGCCGGCGAATGCGTCGGCTTCTCCGGCCGCACCCTCGCCGACGACCCCGCCAAATACGTCAACACCCCAGAATCCCCCGTCTTCCAAAAACGCGCCCTCCTCTACGGCCTCCACCTCGCCCGCAACGCCATCCGCCAAGCAGGCTTCGTCATCGTCGTCGAGGGCTACACCGACGTCATCAGCGCCCACGCCCACGGCTCCGCCAACGTCGTCGCCTCCATGGGCACCGCCCTCACCGATTCCCAAGTCGCCCTCATCGCCCCCCTCGACGTCCGACGTCCTCTTCGCCCTCGACCCGGACGCCGCCGGCCAAGCCGCCACCCGACGCGGCATCGACACCGTCCGCCACGCCCTCGACGCCGAAGGCTTCATCCGCGGCCAAGACCGCCTCTCCGCCGACATCCGCATCATCCAGCTCCCCCAAGGCCGCGACCCAGACGAACTGATCCGCGAGCAGCCCGACCTCTGGAACCGCCTCGTCGCCGACGCTGCCCCTTTCCTCGACTTCCTGCTCGCCCAAGCCGGCGCCCGCCACGACCTCTCCCAGCCACGCGGCCGCGCCGATTTCGCCGACGAACTCGCCCCCGTCGTCCACCAAATCCGCGACGAAATCATCCAAGCCGACTACATCCACCGCATCGCCGCACTCGCCCAAGTCGCGCCCGACGCAATCGCCCGCCGCAAACCCCGACAAGGCGCTGAAGCTCCCTCACAATCGAGAACCCGACCCGGCGCCGAGCCCCGCGGCCCCGAACGCCGCGACAAGATCCAAACCACCCTCGTCGCCCTCGCCGCCTTCTCCCGCTCCGCCGCCCAAGCCCTCGAAAGCGACGCACCCCGGCTGATCGATGACGCCGAAGACCGTTCCATCCTCTCCGCCATCTTGGCCGCCGAACCCGCCGGCGACTGGATCGCCGCCCTCCCCGAACCCGAACGCGCCCGCGCCGCCGACCTCAAGCGCGACGCCTCTCGCTCCTTCTCCCACTACAACGACGAAGACGCAACCGCAGCCGCCATCGAAATCACCGCCCGAATCCGCGAACTCCGCAGCCGCGAACACCTCCGCCTCCTCAGCATGCAGGTCGCCGAATTCGACCGCGCCCTCCCCCACGGCCCCGTCGCCCTCGCCGCCGCCGCACTCGACCGCGGCGACGACGCCCCCCTCGATCCCGACCTCCTGCCGGCTGCCGACGCCGTCGTGCAGGTCCGCGACCGCGCCGTCGCGCTCCACGCCGCCCCAAATCCCTCCTGACCGCCCGCCGCCGAATACTGCAAGCCGTGAACGCCGAGGAGTAGCCGCGATGCCAACTACCGCCAAAGCCCCGACCAAGCGAGCCTCGGCCAAGCGCACACCGGCCAAGCGCGCCAGTTCACGCAAGCCCGCCGCCAAAGCCGAAGCGGCGGCCGAACCCCGCACCCGGCGCACCCGTGCCGCCGCCAAGCCAAACGCCGCCAAACCAGCAGCCAAATCCCCCAAGAAAACCACCGCCGCGACGGCCAAGAAGCAACAGCCCAACGGCGCAACCGCCAAACCGACCGCCGCAAAGCGCCCCGCAGCCAAACCGTCAAAGTCGGCAAAGCCCGCCCGCAGCTCCAACGGCACCAAGGCCAAGGCCCCCGCGAAAACCGCCGCCCGCTCCTCAAACGGCGCGAAAGCCACCACAACGACCAAAACCAAGCCGCGTTCCAGCTCCTCCGCAAAGCCGGCAACCGCCCGCAAAAACGGAACCAAAGCCACTGTCGCCCGCTCCTCCAAGCCCAAGTCCCCCGCCAAATCGAGCTCCGCCAACGGAACCGCGAAAAAAGCCGCCTCCGCCAAGACTGCCCCGGCCAAGACCGCTCAAGCCAGAGCAACCTCTTCCGCCAAAACGAGCGCGAAGACAAGCCCGAAAACCGCCCCCTCGAAATCGAAAACCGCGCCCGCCAAGGCGAGAACCTCGAAAACCTCGACGGCCAAAGCGAAGCCCGCACCCGCGAAGAAGCCGGCCGCCAAAGCCGCTCCGGCCAAGGCTCCGACCGCGAAAAAGACCCAACCGAAATCCGCCGCGAAGTCGGCCCCGAAACCCGCCTCCCGCGCCCGCGCCGCCAAAAAGGCCGAGCCCGTCAAGCCCGCACCCGCACCTGCCAAGCCCAAGCGCCGCCGCAAGACCCCCGTCAGGGGTTCCGCCCTCGCCCTCGCCAAGCGCACCGCCCGCGTCAAGACCGGCTCCGGCGCGGTCGGACAGCTCCGCGGCCTCGTCCGACAGCAAATGCTCGACCGCCGCATCACCGCCGAAGCTCCCGGCCAGCGCAAGCCCCGCGCCATCGCCCAATCCGAAGAAGAGGCCCGCGTCCGCGCCCTCACCGCCCCCGTCGACGAGTTCTCCATGCCCGCCGGCCGCCGCTCCATCAACCTCGCCGAAGAACCCAAGCGCACCACCAAGAAATCCACCAAGGCCGCACTCACCCCAAAGCAGGCCGCCGAACGCCGCAACCTCGCCAAAATGCACGAGGAAACCCAAATCTCCCGCGCCGGCGTCTCCCGCTTCACCCTCGAACCCAAGGAAGGCACCCTCGACCTCGAAGCGCTCAGCGATCTCCTTCAACGCGCCCAAGAGGCTCGCGAAGCCAGCCAATCCGCCAACGGCGCGGCTCCCCTCCCCGACGGCCAGCGCCCCGAAAACCAATCCCGCCGCATCATCGAAAAGCGCCTCGTCGGACGCGAAGGCGTCGTCGAAGAAGCCGAAGGCATCGAAGACGCCGTCCGCATGTACCTCCGCGAAATCGGCCGCGTCAACCTCCTCACCGCCCAAGACGAACGCGACCTCTCCCGCCAAATGGAAGAAGGCAACTGGATCCGCGACTTCGAGGAAGACTGGCGCAGGCTCCAGGGCCGCTGGCCCAACGCCGTCGAAATCACCACCTACCTCCTCCTCCAACTCGAAGCCCTCCTCCCCGACATCGCCGAAATCGCCAAATTCGTCGAACAGGAAGAACTCCCGCTCTTCGACCTCCTCCAGCACCCCGCCTTCCGCGACCGCGTCGACGGCGAAATGGACGCCGAACTCCGCGCCCACCTCATGGAACAGCGCGGCTACGACGAAGCCCAAGCCGAAGAGCGCCTCGTCCAAGTCTCCGTCGTCACCCACCTCTGGCCCCGCCGCCTGATCAACCGCATGCTCGACGCCGCCGGCGGCATCGCCCCCCTGCTCCCCGTCTCCGACAAGCTCCAGGAACTGATCGAACCCGTCGCCCTCCGCTGCGAGCGCCACATCAGCATCCTCAAGGAAGACGCCTACCTCTCCGAAAAGCGCCTCACCGAAGCCAACCTCCGCCTCGTCGTCTCCGTCGCCAAAAAATACATCGGCCGCGGCATGTCCATGCTCGACCTCATCCAGGAAGGCAACATCGGCCTCGTCCGCGCCGTCGAAAAATTCGACTACCGCAAGGGCTACAAATTCTCCACCTACGCCACCTGGTGGATCCGCCAAGCCATCACCCGCGCCATCGCCGACCAGGCTCGCACCATCCGCATCCCCGTCCACATGGTCGAAACCATCAACAAGCAGGTCCGCGTCTCCCGCCGCCTCGTCCAGGAACTCGGACGCGAACCCACCTTCGAGGAAATCGGCGAAGGCATGGGCCTCGACCCCCAGCGCGTCCGCGAAATCGTCAAAGTCTCCCAGGAACCCGTCTCCCTCGAAACCCCGATCGGCGAAGAAGACGACTCCCACCTCGGCGACTTCGTCGAAGACGAGCGGATGGTCCCCCCCGACGCCGCCGCCGACCAGCAGCTGCTCAAGGAAACCGTCACCGCCGTCCTCAACTCGCTCAGCAAGCGCGAACGCAAGGTCCTCGAACTCCGCTTCGGCCTGATCGACGGCCGCAGCCGCACCTTGGAAGAGGTCGGCCGCGAATTCGAAGTCACCCGCGAGCGCATCCGCCAAATCGAAGCCAAGGCCCTCCGCCGCCTCCGACACCCACAGCGCGCCTCCCGCCTCCGCGACTACATCGACTAGCACGCCGCCGCCCCGTCCGCCCTATCCTTGCTCCCGGGGAGGCGCATCCATGTCCCGCACCAGCCCGGAACGCCGCCGCGAACGCGCCGAATGGCTCGAACGCGCCGAAGCGATCGGCCCCGCGCTCGTCGATCTCGCCCCCGAATCAACCCGCCTCCGCACCATGTGCCCCCCTGCCGTCGCCGCCCTCGAAGACGCCGGCATGTTCGCCATCGCCGTCCCCCGCGAAGTCGGCGGCTTCGACGTCCACCCCGCCACCCAAGTCGAAGTCTTCGCCGCCCTCGCCGCTTATGACATGTCCGCCGGCTGGGTCTCCTTCATCCAAACCGAATCCGCCGCCTCCCTCGGCTCCAAAATCCCCGACGGCCCCGGCCTCCGAACCATCTTCGCCGACGGCATTCCCCGCGCCGTCGGCCTCATCAACCCCCAAGGCGAAGCCCGCCCCGCCGACGGCGGCTACCAAGTCTCCGGCAAATGGAACTTCGGCAGCGGCGTCCGCCACTGCAACTGGATCATCGGCAGCTGCCGCATCATCGACGCCGACGGCCGCCCCAAGCTCACCAGCCAAGGCTTCCCCGTCACCGCCGGCTGCGCCATCCCCCAAGCCCAATTCCAACTCGAAGACAACTGGGACACCATCGGCCTCGAAGGCACCGGCAGCTGCAACTTCTGGCTCGAACAACCCGTCCTGGTCGCCCCCGACTTCATGACCAACTCCGCAAAAGCCCTCCGCGGCAGCCCCTGGCACCACGGCCCCGGCGTCACCTACATCAGCCCCGGCCATACCGGCGTCGCCCTCGGCGCGGCCCAACGCGCCCTCGACCTCCTCTCCACCTCCATCACCGACCGCATCCGCATGGGCTCCAAAGCCGGCATCGCCGACCGCGGCTCATTCCAGCGCGCCTACGGCGAAGCCGTCGCCAAGCACGACGCCGCCCGCTCCTACGCCCTCTCCACCCTCGACGCCGTCGTCGAAACCCTCGAATCCGGCGCCCGCATCTCCGCGACCGAAGACGCCAAAGTCCGCGCCATGGTCGCCTGGGTCACCGACGCCTGCCTCGACATCGTCCGCTTCGCCCACCGCTCCGCCGGCGGCTCCGCCATCTTCCACTCCCACCCCATGCAAAAGATCTTCCGCGACCTCACCGCCGCCAGCCAGCACATCTACGTCGCCGAAACCGCCTACGAACGCTCCGGCGCGCTCCAGCTCGGCCGCGCCCCCGCCTCCGCCTGGTAACGGACCCGCCCATGTCCCGCACCAGCCCCGAGCGCCTCCGCGAACGCTCCGAATGGATCGAGCGCGCCGAAGCCCTCCAGCCCGCCATCGCCGAGCACGCCCCCGAATCCACCCGCCTGCGGACGATGGCCCCGCCGCTCGTCCAAACCTTCGCCGACTCCGGCATCTTCGCCATGTCCTCCCCCCGCGAAGTCGGCGGCTTCGCCGTCCATCCCGCTACCCAAATCGAAGTCTTCGAGGCCCTCGCCAGCGCCGACGTCTCCGCCGGCTGGGTCGCCATGATCCAATCCGAAACCACCTCCATGGTCGGCGCCCACCTCCCCGACGGCCCGGCCTTGGCAACCGTCTTCAATGACGGAAGCGAATTCCCCCGCGTCGCCGGCAGCGCCAACCCCGAAGGAAGGCTCGCCGAAACCGAAGGCGGCTATCAAGTCGAAGGCCGCTGGTCCTTCGCCAGCGGCATCCGCCACTGCAACTGGGCCCTCGCCAACGCCCTCGCTCCCGCCGCCGATGGCCCGCCCAAGGTCTTCGGCTGCGTCCTCCCCGTCTCCGGCCTCGAAATTGAAGACACCTGGCACGCCATGGGACTCGAAGGCACCGGCAGCTGCCACTACCGCACCGCCCGCCCCCTGCCCGTATCGCCCGACTTCCTGATCAGCTTCGGCGGCCCCTCCCCCTCCCGCGGCGCCCCTTGGCACGACCTGCCCACGCTCGCCTCCCTCAGCCCCGGACACACCGGCATCGCCCTCGGCGCCGCCCGTCGCGCCCTCGACCTCGCCGCCGGCCAGCTCGCCGACCGGGTCCGCTTCGGCGCGGGCTCCCCCATCCTCGACCGCGGAGCCTTCCAACGCGACTACGCCCAAGCGCGCGCCCGCCTCAGCGCCGCCCGCGCATACGCGCTCGACACCGCCGACCAAACCGTCGCCCTGCTCGAGCAAGGCAGCCGGATCGACGAATCCCGGTCCGCCCAAATTCGCCTCATGGCCGCCTGGGTCACCGACGCCTGCGTCGACATCGCCCGCTTCGCCCACCACTCCGCCGGCGGCGCGGCCGCATTCCAAGACAACCCCCTCCAGCAAACCCTCCGCGACATCCTCACCGCCAGCCAGCACGTCTACGTAGCCGACACCGCCTACCAACGCGCCGGCGCGCTCCTCCTCGACCGCAAACCTTCCGGCATCCTCTAAAGCCGACTGCCCCCGCCCCGCCCGCGGTCCTCAGCGTATGATCGCCCCGACCCAGCGGAACCTCGGAGCCGGAAAATGGTCACCGCGCACCCAGACCTCCAAACCGAACCCGCCCCCTACGTCGAAGACGAACGCCACCCTTGGCAGCGCGCCCGCGAACTCCTCGACGCCGGCCACGACTGGCAACAAATCAAAGCCTGCATGCAAGCCGACTACCGCGCCCGCATCACCTTCGCAAAACTGCTCGACGACGAAGACATGGCCGACCTCGCTTACGTCGCTCTCCACGCCACGATCTCGCGAATCGAGGGCACGATCATCAGCGAAGACGAGATGATCGCTTTCCTCGAAGAGCTCGATCGGCGAGACGGCCAGCCCTTCTACGACTACCGGGCCTAGACCGAGTGCCCCTGCCCGAGCGCCGCGGCTACCGATACGCAGCCGGTTTCGACACCGACGGGCGCACCGACATGGACGCGCTCGCCCCAGCCCCTCGCCGTGCCGCCTGGCGCTTGATCCGCGAGCTCCAAGCAGACCCCTATCGCTCCGGCACAAAGCAGCTCCAAGGCCAGCCAGAAGGCACCCGCCGCGCCGTTCTCGGCGGGAGGCGCATGATCTACTCCGTCGACCAACGCGCCCGCACCATCACCATCCAGCGCATCGATCTGCGCGCCTACATCTACAGCGGCAACTTCGCACTGCAGAATCCCGACTGACGCGGCAGCTCGCACATCCCGGCCGACCCGCACCTGTCGGAGCCGCCAATGGCCGACGACGATCGCCCCGTCCCGCTACCCTGAACCCGCCTGCACTCCCCGCGGAGCCGACCATGGTCACGGCGCACCCAGACCTCCAAACCGAACCCGCCCCCTACGTCGAAGACGAACGCGACCCTTGGCAACGCGCCCGCGAACTCCTCGACGCCGGCTACGACTGGCAGCAAATCAAAGCCTGCATGCAAGCCGACTACCGCGCCCGCATCACCTTCGCAAAAATGCTCGACGACGAAGACATGGCCTGGCTCGCCGACGTCAAGTTCCGCCACACGGTCACCGACATCGAAGATGCTTGGATCAGCGAAGAAGAAATGATCGCCTTCCTCGAAGAGCTCGACCGGCGGGACGGCCAGCCCTTCTACGACTACCGGGCTTAGGCCGAACGGCCTTGCCGCAGCGCCGCCCCTACCGCTATCGAGTCGACATTCGCCCCGAAGCGCGTGCCGGCTTGGACGCCCTCGCCCCCGCCCCGCGTCAAGCCGCATGGCGCTTGATCCGAGACCTCCAAGCAGACCCGTACCAAGCGGGAACCAAGCAGCTCGAAAACCAGCCCGACGGCACCCGTCGCGCCATCCTCGGCGGACGACGCCTGATCTATGCCGTCGACCAAACTTCCAGAACCATCGCCGTCGAACGAATCGACCTCCGCGCCGTCGTCTACGCCGGCCGCTTCTCGCGACGCCTCCCGCCCTGACCCCGCAATCCAAACAGCGCGCGCCCAACCCGGCAGCTGTCGCCATATGATCACCAAGGACACAGGATTTCCCCACGGAGCCCCCAATGGCCGACGACGACCCCCAGCAGCGCATCGAAGAAGACGCCTACATCGAAGACCAGCGCCGCCCTTGGCAGCGCGCACGCGAACTCCTCGACGCCGGCCACGACTGGGACCACGTCAAATGGTGCATGCTCGCCGACTGCCGCGCCCGCGAAAAATTCGCCGCCCTCCTCGGCGACGCCGAAATGGCCGAACTCGCCCGCTCCCGCTTCTACGCAGTCGTCAAGGAAATCGACGGCGACGACTTCGACCAAGCCCAAATCGACGCCTGGACCCGCGAGATCGACCGCCAAATGGCCCAACCCCTCGAAGCAACCGCCGCCGACTGACCAGCCGGCCCCTACAACTCCGGCGCCAGCGACGCCAAAAACGCCCGCGTCCGCTCCCGCTCCTCACGCGAACCGAACGTCACCGCCCCGAAATCCGTCGCACCCGCCTCCGCCAACCGCCTCAGCTCCACCCCCAGCTCCTCCTCCCCGCCGATCAGCGCCGCATCCCCAGGCTGCTCCGCCCCCTCCAAATCCAGCATCCCCCGGTACGACGGCAGCCGCCCGTAATTCTGGAACTGCTCGTACGCCGCCTGCCTCCCCGCATCCGCGTCCCCCGTCAGCAGCACCGGCAGCCCGCACACGATCCGCGAAACCCCCGACTCCGCCGCCGCGTTGATCTTCGGCGCGATGTGCGACTCGATCGCCTGCGCCCCCGTCATCCACAAAATCGTCCCATCCGTCCGCGACCCCGCCAGCCTCAGCATCGCCGGCCCCATCGCCGCCAGCATGCACGACACCGGCGGCGCGTCCGCCACCTCCAAATGCACGTTCCCCCGGTACTGCTCCCCCTCGTACCCGCGCACCGCCTCCCCCCGCAGCAGCGGCAGCAGCACGTCCAAATACTCCGCCATGTGCCGCGCCGGCTTCTCGAACGACATCCCGAACATCCCCTCGATCACCACCTGGTGCGACAACCCGATCCCCAGCACGAACCGCGACCCGCCCGAAGCCGCCTGCACCGTCACCGCCTGCTGCGCCATCGAATGCGGATGCCGCGGATACGTCGGCACCACCGCCGTCATCAGCTCGATCCGCTCCGTCTCGTGCGCCGCCAGCGTCAGCGCCCCCATCGCGTCATGCGAGAAAATGTTCGCCATCGCGAAAAACGCGAACCCCTCCCCCTCCGCCCGCCGCGCATCCTCGACAATGTCCCCCACCCGCGCCGCCGGCCCAGTAGCCCCCGTGAACAGCCCGATCTTCATAGCATCGCTCCCCGTCTATGCCGGCCCGCGTCAACCCCGAGCCGCACCGCCGAATTCGCCCCGATGCTAGCCGACCCTCCCGCATCGCGTGCACCGTCGCGAACCGCTCCCTAGCCGTCCCCCGCTGGCCCGACCGGCTCCGGAGATGCTCGCCGCGCCCAACAGCAGCCCAAGCCCGCGAGTACGGAGTGCCAACCGCGAAGACTGAGCCAGGCCGAAGTCTCGCGCCCCGCCCGGTATCGCCTACCCCGGCTGCACCAGCACCCGCCCCCGCACCTGCCCAGCCAAAATCCGCTGCGCCGCCTCCGGCACCTCCTCCAGCGCCGCCCGCTGCTCCACCATCTCCAGCAGTTGCCCTGGCTTGAAATCCTCCGCCATCCGCTGCCACAGCGCCGCCCGACGCTCCGCCGGGTAATACACCGACTCCACCCCCGCCAGCGTCACACCCCGCAAAATGAACGGCATCACGTTCGTCCCCACCGGCACCCCGCCCGTCAAGCCCGACAACGCCACCACCCCGCCGTACTTCGTCTGCCGCAACAGCGACGCCGTCGTCGAACCCCCCACCGGGTCCACCGCCGCCGCCCAGCGCTCCCCCTCGATCGGACGCTTGCTCTCCGCCGCCAGCTCCTCCCGATCCAAAATCGCGCTCGCCCCCAAATCCCGCAGGAAATCGTGCTCCGACGCCTTCCCCGTGCTCGCCGCCACCTCGTACCCCCGCGCCGCCAGCATCGCCACCGCCGTCGAACCCACGCCGCCCGTCGCCCCCGTCACGACCACCGTCCCCGCCTCCGGCCCGATCCCGGCCGACGCGATCAGATCGATCGAGATCGCCGCCGTCAGCCCCGCCGTCCCCAGCACCATCGCCTCTTCCGCGGTCAACCCCTCCGGCAGCCGCTGCAGCCAGGCCGCCGGCACCCGCGCCCGCTCCGCGTACCCCCCCGCGTGCCCCGTCCCCAGCTCGTACCCCGTCGCCACCACCGCCTCCCCCGCCCTGAAATCGGGCGAAGACGACTCGACCACCGTCCCCGCGAAATCGATCCCCGGCACCATCGGGTAGCTCGTCACCACCCGCCCGTTCGGAATGCACGCCAACCCGTCCTTGTAGTTCAAATCCGACCACTCCACCGCCACCGTCACCTCGCCCTCCGGCAGCGCCGAATCCTCCAGCTGCTCCACCCCGACCCGGAAATCCTCTTCGGTCTTCTCGACCACCAGCGCCCGATGCGTCATCGCCTTGCCTCTCTCTGCATCCTCAAATCCCCGGCCCGCGGCCCGAGCCGCGACCCGGACTACGGACCCGTCGAACGCCCGCCGAACATCGGCGCGTGCCGCTGCCCCAGCACCTCCTCGTGCCCCGCATGCGGCATGTGCCGCACCGCCACCCCCTCCGCGCTCAAATCCACGATCGTCGCCCCCCCCGTGTGCCGCGGCGCGCCCGGATAGTACGCCGGCCTCCCCCCGCCCACCTGCTGATGCACGTCGATGTGCCCCAGCGCGATGTAATCCGCGTCCAGCCCCTCCAGATGCGTGTCCCGGATCTGATACGAATAGCGCGCCTCCTCCTCCCCCACGTAGTACCCGTGCGCCACCGCGATCCGCCACAAATGCCGATCCGGCCAATGCCGCCAAGCCGGGCACGCCGCCGCCGGCGAAAAATCGTCGTAGCTCTCGTGCGCCTGCCCCCAGAACTGCGCCCCGTGCTCCTCCAGCACCACCAGCTCCCCCTCCGCGCTGCAAATCACGTGCACGTTCGGCGGAAACGCCGCCCCGTGCTTCTCGTAGATCCCCTCCGGCATCGCCGGATCATGATTCCCCGGCAGCACCACGATCGGCCGCCCGAACGCCTCCATCAACTGCCCCGTCACATCCACGTACGGCCGCTTCACCCGCACGTGATCGAAGAAATCCCCCGCCACCACGCCCACCTCCGCCCCGTGCTCCGCCGCCAAATCCAGCACCTGCGAAAACGCCCGCAGCGCCGGCTCCAAATCCCCGTCCTTGTACGGCTCCGACGTGTACGCCCCCAAATGCACGTCCGACGTATGCAGCATCCGCAACGGATGCGCATCCGCCTCCTGCTCGACGATCCGGTCGTGCGCGGGGTGAACGGCATAGGACATGTGCGGGTGCAATCCGATCCGGCGGCCGTGTGTTGAACGGCGTTCCCCGCAGAGTAGCGGAGGATCACGCGTAAACTCTGGACCTGCGCGGAATCGAGGAAGAGATGGCGACGGCGCGCGCGGCAAGGCCGTTTCAGTTGCCCGCCCGATTCCCCGAACGGGCGCTGTTCGAGCACCTGCTCGCCGAATGCGCCTCCCGGCCTTCGTACTGGTACGTCCCGAAGATTCGCCAGCTCGACGACGCGCAGATCGCGCGAATGAGCGGGCAGCTCGCGCTGATCGACGCCGAGTTCAGCGGCCGCCAATGCGACTTGGCCGCCCAAAACAAGCTGATCCGGCGCATGATCGAAACCGGCACCGCGCCCTTCTCGCAACCGACCGACGACGACGCCCAAGCCCGCCGTCGCCTGGCCATCAAGGCGAACTTGGAGACGTTCGGATTGATCTGGGCGCTGAAGGATCAACCGATCCGCCTGACCGCCGTCGGCCGGGAGCTCGCCGCCGCCAAGGACCGCGAGGCCCGCCGCGTCGTCATCGAACGGCAAATCCGCAGATTCCAATACCCCAACCCGCTGGCGCCGACGCGCTGGAAGCGCTACGACCGCGGCTTCCGCGGCCTCTTCCCCCATCGCTTTCTCGCCCAGCTGCTGATGGTGACGGATGGGCGGATCGCGTTCGATGAGTACGACTATCTCGTGAACCTCGCAGGTTCCCGTCAAGACCTGGCGCAGGTGGCGGAGTGGATCCGCGCCTGGCGCGATCTGGCTGAGCATCAACGAGCCCGGCTGAAGCAGGCGCTCGACGCGGTGCGGCTCGCCGCCGGTCCCAGGCATGCCGCTGAGCCTCGTGCCGTGCGCGTCCGCGCCAACGGTAAATACTCGCGGGCGCTGTTCGGCTTTCCCCGCCCGATCATCGTCGACGCGGACGCCGAAGCGATCGCCCTCGATCCGGACGCGGCCGATGGGGAGGCGCTCGACCGCGATATCGACCCGCCAATCCGGCGCTTCGCATCCAAAGCCGATTGGCTGGCTCACTACGGAGAGATGGACGGCCAATCCCGCTTGCATCCCGGTCTTGCGCGCCGGGCCCGGCCCCCGCGCGCAGATCGCGCCGCCCTCGCTGCCAAGCTGGCCAAGTCGCCGCCGCCCGCAGAATGGACCGCCGAAGAACGCCGCCAAGTCGAGCGGGAGATCGAGACGGCGTACGCCGAAGACCCGGGTCTGCTGCAAGCGCTGGAGCCCGGCCTGCAGCTCGAGGGCCGTCAGCTCGCGACGCCGATCGGCACGATGGACCTCCTCTGCAAGGGAACGGACGGCAAGTACGTCGTCGTCGAAATCAAAGTCGGCGAAGCCGAGGACGCCGCCTTCGGCCAAATCCTCCGCTACATCGGCTGGATCCGCCGCAACTTCGAGGATGGCGACGACAACGTCCGCGGCATCCTCCTGGCCGGCGGCTTCGCCGACAAGGCCCGCTACTCGAAAATCGGCCTGCTCCGCGACGACGCGGATGACCTCCTCCAATTTCGCATCCACGCCTTCGCGACCGCGCAGCCGACCCCTACAATCGCCACATGACGACCGCAACCCCCTACGAGCCCGTCATCGGACTCGAAGTCCACTGCCAGCTCAAAACCGCCAGCAAAATGTTCTGCCGCTGCCCCGCCGCCTACGCCGACGCCCAACCCAACACCTACGTCTGCCCCCTCTGCCTCGGCCTGCCCGGCACCCTCCCCGTGATCAACCGCACCGCCGTCGAATGGACCATCCGCACCGCCCTCGCCCTCAACATGGCCATCCCCCGCCTCTCCAAATTCGACCGCAAGAACTACCCCTACCCCGACCTCATGAAGGGCTACCAAATCTCCCAATACGACATGCCCCTCTCCGAACGCGGCTGGCTCGACGTCGAAACCGACGACCTCGGCCGGCAGCGCATCGGCATCACCCGCGTCCACCTCGAAGAAGACACCGCCCGCCTGCTCCACCGCACCAGCCCCGCCGGCGAAAAATTCTCCCTGATCGACGTCAACCGCTCCGGCGTCCCCCTCATGGAAATCGTCTCCGAACCCGACCTCCGCAGCCCCGCCCAGGCCCGCCAGTACCTGATCCAGCTCCGCCAAATCCTCCGCTTCCTCGAAGTCAGCACCGCCGACATGGAAAAAGGCTCCTTCCGCTGCGACGCCAACATCTCCCTCCGCCCCGCCGGCGCGGACCATTTCGGCGCAAAAGTCGAAGTCAAGAACATGAACTCCTTCCGCAGCGTCCAAAGCGCCCTCGAATTCGAAATCACCCGCCAAACCGAAACCCTCCAATCCGGCGGCGTCATCGAACAGGAAACCCGAGGCTGGGACGAAACCGCCCAAATCACCCTCAGCCAGCGCTCCAAAGAACAGGCCCACGACTACCGCTACTTCCCCGAACCCGACCTCCCCCCGCTCCAAATCCCCCCAGCCGCCGTCGAACGCATCCGCGCCGAATTGCCCGAACTCCCCGAAGCCCGCCGCGCCCGCTTCGAAGCACAATTCGGCCTCGAACCCTTCGAATCCGGCCTCCTCACCGAAGAACCCGCCCCAGCCCGATTCTTCGAAGCCGCCGTTGCCGCCCTCGGCGACGCCCCCGCGCCCGGCCGGCCCCGCGCCGTCGCCAACTGGATGGTCGGCGAACTCGCCCGCCTCATGCACTCCAAAGACGACCGCGCCGACTGGCCCCAACTCAAACTCCGCCCCGCCCACCTCGCCGAACTCGTCCAACTCATCGACGACGGCAAAATCAGCACCAGCCAAGCCAAAGACGTCTTCGCCGAAACCTACCGCACCGGCGCCCCCCCCTCCCAAATCGTCGACTCCAAAGGCCTCGCCCAAATCAGCGGCCAAGACGCCCTCGCCCCCATCATCCAACAAGTCATCGACGACCACCCCGACGCCGCCGCCGACTACCGCAACGGCAAGCAGGAAGCCCTCAAATTCCTCGTCGGCATGACCATGCGCGCCACCAAGGGCCAAGCCAACCCCAAGCAAGCCACCGACCTCCTCGTCGCCGCCCTGAACGAATAACCCCGCCCGCCCTTCCGTACGCATGCGCTATCTTCGCACCCCGGCCGCAAGCCGAACGGATCGCCCCGGATGACCCTCGCCGCCACGCCCGCCCAATCCGATCCCCTCGAAATCGCCCCCGAATGGCGGCCCGCGGCCCGCTGCACCTTCCAGCTCGGCGACTGCCGCGACCTCCTCGCCGACATCCCCGACGGCGCCGCCCGCCTCATCGTCACCTCGCCCCCCTACAACATCGGCAAAGCCTACGAACGCGCCCAAACCGTCGACCAATACGTCGCCGCCCAAACCGAAGTCATCGAAGCCTGCGCCCGCGTCCTCGACCGCCGCGGCTCCCTCTGCTGGCAAACCGGCAACTACGTCAAGAACGGCGAAATCATCCCCCTCGACGCCCTCCTCTTCCCCGTCTTCCGCGGCCTCGGCCTCAAAATGCGCAACCGCATCGTCTGGCACTTCGAACACGGCCTGCACTGCAGCAAGCGCCTCTCCGGACGCTACGAAACCATCTCCTGGTTCACCAAATCCGACGACTACATCTTCAACCTCGACCCCATCCGCGTCCCCCAGAAATACCCCGGCAAGCGCCACTTCAAAGGCCCCCGCGCCGGCCAGCTCTCCGGCAACCCCCTCGGCAAAAACCCCGGCGACGTCTGGATCTTCCCCAACGTCAAGCACAACCACGTCGAAAAAACCGAACACCCCTGCCAATACCCCGTCGAACTCGTCGAACGCCTCGTCCTCTCCCTCACCGACGAGAACGACCTGGTAGTAGACCCCTACATGGGCGTAGCCAGCACCGCCATCGCCGCCCTCCGCCACCACCGCCGCACCGCCGGCGCCGAAATCGACCCCCAATACCACCAAATCGGCCAAACCCGCATCCAAGCCGAACAAACCGGCCAACTCCGCACCCGCCCCATGCACCGCCCGATCTATGAGCCCCCCGCGGTCGACGTGAATTCTTTCTTCGACCCTAGGCGGGCATCCCGCGCTTGAGTAGAACGCGATTCAGCGCGCAAGTAAACTATCGCAGTGAACACCCGGGAGAGCAGATAATGGAATCGTCGAAATTCAAGCGAGGTGACGAGGTCCGCCGTCGCGGCTCACCGCGCTCCCGCGGCATCGTCATGAACGGGCCCATCGACCACGGCAGCGGCCCGCAGTACGACATCCAATGGGTGCAGCCGCAGCCGGGCCGCGGCTTCGCGCCCGAACAAGATCTCGAACCGTTCGAGGCGGCGGCGGCGCCCGCGTGGGTGGGCCGCGACGACTTCCTCGCGCATATCGGCCTCGTCAAGCTCGTCGATCCGTTCACCAACGTGCTCCTCTCGATGGGCTGGTCCCGCACCGAGTTCCACCCGTACCAGTTCATCCCCGCGCTGCAGTTCGTCCAGCACGCCCGCCACGGCCTGCTGATCGCCGACGAAGTCGGGCTCGGCAAGACCATCGAAGCCGCCCTCGTCCTGCGCGAGCTGATGGCCCGCGGCCGCATGGACCGCGTCCTAGTCGTCTGCCCCGCCAACCTCCGCTCCAAGTGGCGCGACGAGCTCTCCCATCGCTTCGACCTCAAGTTCGACCTGCTGCGCGGCGCCGAACTCGAAGAACAGTTGAAGCGGATGCAGCGCGACGGCGTCGAACCGGCGCTGCGTGCGATCGTCTCGTTCGAGTCGATCCGCCGCGGCGAAGACGAAGCGCGGGCTGGTTCCCGGGGCGACGTCCGGCGCGCCATTGAGGAATCGGGAATCACGTTCGACCTCGTCATCTTCGACGAGGCCCATCACATGCGGAACGCGCCGACCAGGACCTCGCGGGTCGGACGCACCCTGAGCGAATCGTCCGATCATGTGCTGCTCCTCTCGGCCACGCCGCTGCAGACGGATCGCGACGACCTCTTGACGCTGCTCCGATTGCTTGAACCTTCCATCTTCAGCCCAATGAACCCGGCCGAGCTCGATGAGTTCCTCGAACCGAACCGAGGCATCAACTCGGCCCTCGAAGAACTGTCGCGGCTCGTCGCGGACCCCGCCCGCGTCGCTGCTTGCATGCGCGAGGCGGCCGAGACCCCGGCCGGCGCCGCCCTGCGCGACAACCCGATGTTCAGTCATTGGCTGAATCGACTCTCCCGCCGCTCCGAGCCGCTCGGACCGGAGCGCATCATGGAGCTGCGCCGAGTGCTTCACGACGCGCATACGCTGTCCCCCTACTACTCCCGCTCGCGCAAGCGCGAAGTTCAACCGAACCCGCCCCAGCGGCGGCCCTTGGTTGAAAACGTCCAGCTGGATGAGCGCGAGCAAGCCTTCTACAACGCCCTGACCGACTACCTCAAGCTGCGCGAAGGCGCCCGCCCCGGCAACCTCGCTCCCAGCTTCGCCGTGATCACCCGCGAGCGCATCGCCGCCAGCTGCCTCCGCGCCGCCCGCGACGTGCTCGATGCGCTCCTCCATGAAGACGAGACCGGCGCCGAAGACGCCCTCGGCTACGAAGGCGAAGATTCTTCCATCCGCGACCGCGTCGCCCGGGCCCGCCCTAGCAACGACGCGGAGCTGGAGGCGGCCGCCGAAGCGGTGCGCGCCGCCGCGGATGACCTGCCGGACTCCGACGGCAAAATGGACGCCCTGATCAAGATGATCCGCCACCTGCTCGAGACGAACTCTTCACGCAAAATGCTCGTCTTCACCACCTTCCGCGGCACCCTCTCCTACCTCGAAGAGCGCCTCGAACATGAAGGCATCGGCTTCTCCTCCGTCTCCGGCGCCGTCCCCGTCGCCGACCGCCCGGCCCTGATCGAGCGCTTCCGCGACGACGAAGACCAGCGCGTCCTGCTCAGCACCGAAGTCGCCGCCGAAGGCGTCGACCTCCAGTTCTGCGACGCGATCATCAACTACGACCTACCCTGGAACCCCATGCGCGTCGAACAGCGCATCGGCCGCATCGACCGCTTCGGCCAGGAGTCCCCCGCCGTCGCCGTCGCCTCCTTCAACGTCTCCGACACGATCGACAGCCGCATCCTCGACCGCCTCTACCAGCGCATCAACGTCTTCGAAGAATCAATCGGCGAACTCGAACCGATCTTCCGCCAGGCCATCCCCGAACTCCAAGCCGACATCTTCGCGCCGGACCTGACCCCCGCTGAACGGCAGCGCCGCGCCGACGATCGCATCCTCCAGATTCAGCAGCAACGCGGCCACCTCGACCGCCTGGCCTCCAGCGCCGCCCAGCTGATGGGCCACGGCGCCCTCCTGCAGGCCGAAATCGAATCCGCCGAACGCGCCGGCCGCTACGTCTCCGCCGCCGAAGCCGAAGCCGTCGCGCGCCGCTGGATCGCCGAAACCAGCCGCCCCGGCGCGCGTCCCGAATCGCGCTTGGAACCGTCCCGCCACCCCTCCGCCCGCCGGCTCCGGCTCGCCCGGCCCGCCGTCGAGGCCGCCCGCAAGATCATGGCCAACGAACGGCTCGATGATGATGACGCCGGGCGCCTCTTCGCCAAGCTCGCCGCCGGCGGCCCCGTCGAGATCACCTTCGACCGCGCCTTCGCCGCGCAGCGCGGCGCCGTCCCCTTCATCCACATCGCGCACCCCGTCATCCGCGCCGCCGTCGAGCTGCTCCGCCAAGTCCCCGACGCCGGCTGGCTCGGGCGCATGTGCGCCTTCCGCATCCCCGCGGAGCATCGCGGCCGGCTGCTCGAACGCTTCGCCGGCTGGGGCGTCCTCCTCGCCGTCTTCCGCCTCGCCGTCCGCGACGGCGTCGCCGCCGGCGCGCCCGAACTGCGCATCGTCCCCATCGCCGTCGACATCGCCGACCGCCCGCGCGAACTGCCCCGCGATCTCGCCGAGCAGCTCATGGGCTTCCTGCCCTCGGCCGAGGCGGTGGCCGGCGCGCCGATCATCCCCGAACAAGCGCTCGCCGCGGCGCTCGAGGCCGCTCCGCTCCGCGCCGAACAGCGGCGGCTCGCGATCCTCGAAGACCAGCGGGACACCCGCAACGCCCGCGCCGCGCAGCAGCGCCAAACGCTCAACCGCACCTACGCCGTCAAGATCGACTCCGCCCGCCTCCGCGCCGCCGGCGCCTCGGATCCCCGAATCAAGCGCATGAACGAAACCCGCCTCCGCAACCTCCGCGCCGAGCTCGGCGACAAGCTCTCCGACCTCGGGACCGCCCCCGAGCCGACCGCCGACATCGAACTGATCGCCGCCGCCGTCTTCACCCCCGCCTGACCGGCCTTCGCGGCTGAAAATCTTCCCGCCCCCCCCCCCCCTCGCGACCGCGCGCGACGCGCCGGCCGTCCTCCAAATCCCGACGCGCGCGGAAACGCGCGCTGGCCGACCGCAACCCTTGCCCGCGCAGGCGCCGCGCCAGCCGCCGGCGCGGATCGTGCAAGAAATGCCGCGGCGCCGCGCGCGGCCGCCGCAGCCGCAAGGCAGGCAGCAGCCGACGGCGAAATCGCCCGCCCCTACCCCGCCCGCGCCGCCCCGCCGCGCTCGAAAGTGCCCTCGATCACCCGCCCGCCAGCCCCTTCCCCGCCCGCCAGCTCCCGCAGCGCCCGCTCCCGCAGCGCGTAGAGCGCGTTGATCGCCTCGATCGGGCTGACCCCGTCCACGTCCATCCGCGCCAGCTCCGCCGCCAGCGGATGCGGCCCCGCGCAGGCCGGCAGGCACCCGTCCGGCTCCGCCGCCGGCCCGGCCGCCGCCCGCGCCCCCTCCAGCTCCGCCAGCAGCTCCGCCGCCCGCGCCGTCACCGCCGCCGGCAGCCCCGCCGCCGCCGCCACCTGCACCCCGTACGACCGATCCGCCGCGCCCGGCTCCACCTTGTGCAGGAAGCGCATCCCCCCGCGCCCGTCCTCCTCCGCCCGCACCGCCGCGTTCGCCACCCGCGGCGCACCCGCCGCCAGCTCCGTCAGCTCCAGGAAATGCGTCGCGAACAACGTCCGCGGCCGCGCCTCCGCCCCGCCATCCGGATCGCCGCCGATCGCGTCGCCGGGATCGCCCCCGCGATCAGCGCCGCCCTCCCCGCCCGGCCCGATCCCGGCCAGCGCCTCCGCCACCGCCCGCGCGATCGCCAGCCCGTCCCAGGTCCCCGTGCCCCGCCCGATCTCGTCCAGCAGCACCAGCGAGCGCGGCCCCGCCCCCCGCAGCAGCCGCGCCGTCTCCAGCATCTCGACCAGGAACGTGCTCCGCCCCGCCGCCAGATCGTCGTGCGCCCCCACCCGCGCGTAGATCCGGTCCACCAGCCCGATCCGGGCCGACTCCGCCGGCACGAACGAGCCCGCCTGCGCCAGCGCCGCGATCAGCGCCGCCTGCCGCAGGTAGGTGCTCTTGCCCGCCATGTTCGGCCCCGTCACCAGCAGCAGCTGCGGCGCCCCCTCCCCGCGCGCGTCCAGCTCCGCGTCGTTCGGCGCGAACCCGCCCGGCGGCAGCCCCGCCTCCACGATCGGATGCCGCCCGCCGCGGATCTCCAGCCGCCCCGAATCGTCCACCAGCGGCCGCGTCCAGCCCCGCTCCGCCGCCACCTCCGCCAGCGAGCGGGCCGCGTCCAGCCGCGCCGCCGCCCGCGCCCGCGCCCGGATCTCCCCCGCCGCCGCCGCCAGCCCCGCCCGCAGCCGCTCCGCCCCCCGCCGCTCCGCCGCCGCCAGCTCCTCGCCGGCCGCGTCCGCCGCCGCCCCCGCCTCGGCCAGCCGCGGCTCCGTGAAGCGCCGCGCCGAGCGCAGCGACTGCAGCGGCCGCCAGCCCTCCGGCGCCCCCCCCGCCCGCGACAGCTCCCCGCTCGCCGCCTCCAGATACCAGCCCAGCGTCCGGTGCCGCCCCGCCCGCAGCCCCGCCAGCCCGCTCTCCGCCCGCAGCTCTTCCTCCGCCGCCTCCACCCGCGCCGACGCCGCCCGCGCCCGCGCCCGCGCCGCGTCCGCCTCCGCGTCCGCCCCCGCCCGCAGCACCCCCCCGCCGAACTCCGCCGCCGGCTGCTCCTCCAGCGCCGCCGCCGCCTCCAGCGCGATCGCCGGCGCCGGCGAGAGCCGCGCCGCCAGCCCCCGCAGCGCCGCCGCCCCCGCGCCCGCCCGCGCCCCGTCCGGCTCCTCCCCGAAGGCCCGCGCCCAGGCCCCCGCGCGCCCTCCCCCTTCCGCTCCGCCGGCCGCTCCGCCCGCGGCCCCGTCCGGCTCCCCGCCGCCGCCCGCCAGCTCGCGCCCGATCGCGTCCGCCTCCGCCAGCCCCCGCGCCAGCGCCGCCAGCTCGGGCGGCCGCGCCAGCCCCGCCGCCGCACGCGCCAGCAGCCGCTCCAGATCCGGCAGCAGCGCCAGCCGCTCCCCCAGCCGCCGCCGCAGCCCCGCGTCCCCCGCCAGCGCCCCGACCAGGTCCAGCCGCGCCTCGATCGCCCCCAGCTCCGCCAGCGGCGCCAGCAGGTCCGCCCGCAGCCGCCGCCGCCCCGCCGCCGTGCGGCAGCGGTCGACCGCCCCGATCAGCGTCCGCGGCCCCGAACCCCCCTCCCCCGGCGGCGCCTCCGCCACCGCCAGCGCCCGCAGCGCCGCCGCGTCCCAGCCCAGCTCGCCCGACGCCTCCCGCAGCCGCGGCGGCTCCAGCAGCTCCCCCGCCCCCGCCGGCAGCGCCCCGCCCAAATACTCCAGCAGCGCCCCCGCCGCCCCCAGCGCCGCCTCCCGCCCCTCGAAGCCCGCCGCCGCCGCCGGCTCCGCGCCCAGCTCCGGCCAGCCCGCCCGCAGCGCCGCCTCCCCCGCCGCCGCCCGGAACCGCCGCGCCGGCCGCTCCCGCGCCGGCGGCAAAGCCGGCCGCAGGTCCGCCGGCGGCCGCGCCGCCCCCTCCGCCAGCAGCAGCTCCCGCGCCCCCTCCCGCTCCAGCTCCGCCGCCGCCCGCTCCCACAGCTCCCGCGGCGGCCCTCCGCCCGGCCCCCCTTCCGCGCCCGCCTCCGCCCGCAGCTCCCGCGCCGAAAACGCCCCCGTGCTCGCGTCCGCCGCCGCCAGGCCGATCCGCCAGCCCCCGCCGCCGGCCCGCTGCGGCAGCAGCGCCGCGCACGCGTTCGGCCGCCCCTCCTCCAGCAGCCCCTCCTCCAGCGCCGCCCCCGGCGACACCACCCGCACCACCCCCCGCCGCACCAGCCCCCGCCCCGCCCCCGCCTCCTCCAGCTGCTCGCAGATCGCCACCCGCCGGCCCGACTCCACCAGCCGCGCCACGTGCTGCTCCGCCCGCGCCGCCGGCACCCCCGCCAGCGGCACCCGCCCCTCCCCGCCCATCGGCCGCGAGGTCAGCGCGATCCCCAGCTCCCGCGCCACGATCTCCGCGTCCCCGTCGAACGTCTCGTAGAAATCCCCCAGCCGGAAGAACAGGATCGCGTCCGGATGCTCCGCCTTCGCCTCCAAATACTGCCGCCGCAGCGCCGTCGCCATCGCCCGCTCCCGCCCGCGCCCCGCGGGCCCTGCTCAGCCTACACGATTCCGTGTAGCCCCTTCCGCGCATCCGTCCCCGCAGGTTAGCAGTTCCCCCTCCCGCCCGCTTGACGAAACCGACCGATCTGCGCTACAGCGGAATCACCGCGGCGGGCACCGGCGTCACCATGGCAGAACTCGCAGCACCCCCGCGCCCCCGCGCGCGCCCGGCCGACCGCCCCCCCGCGCGCCCCGATCAACGGCAGGACCCGCGTCCCGCCGACTGCGCCATCCTCACCCCCTCCGGCGCCGTCCTCGCCCGCGGCCTCGTCCACCTCCCGCCCGGCGCAGACCCCTTCCGGCCCGGACGCGCCGAACGCGCCCGCGCCGACTGCGCCCCCGCCGAAGCCGCCTGCGGCGTCCGCGTCACCCGCGTCGAACCGCCCGGCGCCCTCGAAGCCCTCTTCCACGCCAACCAGCCCCGCGTCGTCCTCCGCAACGCCGACCACGCCCAGCTCTCCCTCCGCATCGACCACATCACCGGACCCCCCGCCGACCGCACCTACTACCTCGAACCCGCCGGCGAACGCTGACCGCCCCGCGCCCCCGTTCGCCCCTTGCCCGCGGCGGCGCTACGATGCGCGGCGGAGGCCACGCATGGAACGACTCGCCGGCCTGCTCCAGCAGCTCCCCCGCGGCCAGGCCCAGATCCTGCCCGCCCTCCACCTCGCCCAGGAAACCCTCGGCTGGATCCCCCCCGAAGCCGTCCGCCTGATCGCCAAACGCCTCCGCGTCACCGAAGCGCAGGTCTACGGCCCCGCCACCTTCTACGCCGAATTCCGCCACTCCCCACCGCCCGCCACCCTCCTCACCTGGTGCTCCGGACCCTCCTGCCGCGTCCTCGGCGGCGACAAGATCAAGCGCATCCTCGAAGCCGAACTCGGCTGCAGAATGGGCGAAAACGGCCCCGGCGACCGCTACGGCCTCTGGCTCGGCCAATGCAACGGCACCTGCGAGCGCGCCCCCATGATCTGGGTCGACGGCCGCGTCGCCGGCCCCCTCTCCATGACCGCCACCGTCAAGCTCGCCCGCCGCGTCAAGAACGGCGAACCCGTCGTCGACTGGCCCGAGCGCCCGATCAAGATCGCCCCCGCCGTCTTCCAAAACGCCGAAGCCGTCTACGGCTCCGAACACGCGGGACATGCAGGGGAGCACGCGGGGGAAGCGCCGTGAGCGAGGCCTACGAAGCGCTCCGCGAAGCCGCCGCCGAAGCCTCCGCGCCCGTCCGCGAACCCCAAGCCCCCCTGCTCCGCGTCGACCTCTCCACCTCCTCCATCGCCGCCGGCGCGGACCTGCTCTGGGAAGCCCTCCAGCCCGCCGCCGCGGCCCGCGGCCTCCGCCTCCATCGCGTCGGCACCCTCGGCCTCTCTTGGCTCCAGCCCGTCGTCGAACTCCAAGCCCCCGGCCGCGGCGCCGTCGTCTACGGCCCCGTCCAACCCGCCGACGCCGAAGCCTTCCTCGACGCCGCCCTCTCCGACGACCCCGCCGCCGCCCAACCCTGGCTGATCGGCGCCCGCGAACCCGCGGATCAAGCCGTCAAAAACCTCTCCAGCGAGTTCTACTGGTCCATGCAGGACCGCCGCCTCATGCAATGGATGGGCCTGATCGACCCCGAAGACCTCCAGGAAGCCATCGCCGTCGGCGCCTACGCCTCGCTCGACCGAGCCCTCCAAATGGAACCCATCGCCATCTGCGACCTCGTCGAAGCCGCCGGCGTCGGCGGCCGCGGCGGCGGCGGCTTCCCCGCCGGGCGCAAATGGAAATTCCTGCTCGGCGCCCCCGGCCCCGGCAAGTACCTCGTCTGCAACGCCGACGAAGGCGACCCCGGCGCATTCGTCAACCGCGTCCTCATGGAATCCGACCCCCACCTCGTCATCGAAGGCATGGCCATCGCCGGCAAGGCCGCCGGCTCCGACAAGGGCTTCATCTACATCCGCGACGAATACCCCCTCGCCATCGCCCGCATGCAGCTCGCCATCGAACAGGCCCGCGCCGCCAACCTCCTAGGCGGAAACGTGCTCGGCGCCGGCTTCGCCTTCGACCTCGAAATCGTCCGCGGCGCCGGCTCCTACGTCTGCGGCGAGGAAACCGGCCTCATCGCCTCCGTCGAAGGCCTCCGCGGCATGCCCAAAATCCGACCCCCCTTCCCCGCCCAGCGCGGCGTCTTCGGCCGGCCCTCCAACGTCAACAACACCGAAACCTACGCCAACGTCCCCCTCATCATCCGCGAAGGCGCAGCCTGGTACCGCCGGCGCGGCACCGAATCCGACCCCGGCACCAAAATGTTCTCCATCTCCGGCGCAATCCAGCGCCCCGGCATCTTCGAAGTCCCCTTCGGCATCCCCATGTCCGACCTCCTGCTCGAAGCCGGCGGCGGCCCGCCCGACGGACATCAGCCCGCCGGCATCCAGCCCGGCGGCCCCCTCGGCGGCATGCTCCCCGCCTCCGACATCAACCTCCCCCTCGAACGCCCCCCCTTCACCGAACGCGGCGTCCTGCTCGGCTCCGGCGGCCTCATCCTCTGGGACGACCGCGCCTCCGCCCTCGACCTCGCCCTCTACTTCTCCGAATTCTGCGAAGACGAATCCTGCGGCCGCTGCACCACCTGCCACGGCGGCTCCCAGCGCCTCGTCGAAATCCTCCAGCGCATCGCCCAAGGCAAAGGCGGCCCAGAAGACCTCGACCGCATCCAAGCCCTCGACAAAACCCTCCAAAACGCCAACTGCCTCCACGGCCAATTCACCCCCTACGCCGTCCGCGGCCTCACCAACTACTTCCAAGAAGAAGTCCAAACCTACATCAACGACCGCCGCGACCCCCACCAATTCTCCCCCGCCCTCACCAAATACCTCATCACCAACCCAACCGCCGAAGAACTGACGGAGGCAGCCGACCTCTGCCCCACCAACGCCATCATCCAAAAGCCCGCCCCCCCAACCGAAGACAACGGCGAAGCCGAGCCCGACGCCCCCGATACGCCCAAAACGTGGACCATAGACGACCCCAAATGCATCCGCTGCGACATCTGCAAGGAAATCGCCCCCAACGCCGTCAAGGTCGTAGACCGCTACATCCCCGTCCTCACCGCTTGATCAACTGCGCTAGAACAGCGCTGAGTCAAATCAGGAGCGTCGCATGCACCCCGTCCTAGCTGGCCATCTCGAAGCAGTCGTCGTCTTGGGCACCGAGTTTTCGGAAGAGGCCCAGCGACGTGGCGCACCAGAAACCCTCGACAACGGGACAGCGTTCTTCTACGTGTATCCTGGTCAGGATCCGCTGCCAGATGATCCAGCCGACCTGCGGGTTTGGTTGGTCACCTGTCGACATGTGGTCAAGGGCATTGACAAGCTGCCCGGTGAGATGTTCGTCCGCCATAACAAGGTTGATCAGCCGGATACCTCGGAGTTTCCATTGCACGGATTGAGCGATCCAGAGAACACATGGACGATTCATCCGAAAGAGGACATCGCTGTGATGCCGGTCCCCTTTGCCGCACTGATTTCACAGGGGCTCCAGTGCCTTCCGTTTCTGACAGGCGAGGCGGTTACTCGCGACCAGTTCAAGGTCAACAACATTGGCGAGGGCGACGATGTCTATCTCATCGGATTTCCCGAAGGAAAGATCGATGGGCATCGAGATCGTCCCGTAGTCCGTCAGGGAATCTTGGCACAAGTCCAAGGTTGGCTGCACGAGGAACATGATTATTTCCTCGTCGACGGCTCCAGTTTCGGCGGGAACAGCGGCGGGCCGGTAGTGACCAGACCACGCATTGACGCACCTGAAGACCACATCCTTGGGCATTCGCTGCTTCTCGGCATGGTGCAGGCTCACGCGCTGTCCCACGGCAGCAGTGAGGGAGGCGAAAACGCCGACCTTGTCACAGTGATCCCTGTCGACGCGATCAATGACACGATCGAGCGCGCACTTCAGCGAGGCCAAGACCACAGCAGGGAAGATTAGCGGAGATCGACCGCCTCTTTACGGGGACGGTCAATCGCCAACTCAGCGAGCATCTGGACTCTAGATCAGCCCTTCGGCGGAAACGGGTCCTCCGCGGGCGGAATCGTGTTCTTCTGCCGGATCGCCCCATCCCTGCCGTGGATGATTAGCTCTCCGCCACCCGAAGTCGCTGCCGACTCTCGCCCGCGATCTATCGCCTGCTTCTGCGTGTCATGCACCGACCCGGGTTTTGACTTGCCGGGGGTCTGCACGGCCCACCTGTCGCCATGCGGCAGAACATGCTTATCAGCCATCTGATCACCTCATCTCCCGGGCAACTTCCATCGCCCGCTAGGCCAGTATACATCGTTATGTCGAATGTCCACTGCGCGTCGCTATCGCTTGCCCACACGGGTAGACGGAGCGCAACTTCGGACTGAGCTGCCGGCCAGCAGGCGTCCGAGCCCGCCTAACCCGGATATCGTCAAGACGATGCCGCGCATATTGCGTTCCCTGATGGTCCTGGCCAGCCTAGCCGCAGCGATCCTCGTCATCAACGCCATATCCGCCCAGTCGCCAAGCGACGCCGAGACCCTCCAGCCCACCCAAATCACCGCCGACATCCCCCCAACACCAGGAAAAACCTTCCCACTCCAATGGGGCGGCGGCTCCCTCCACCACTTCAAAGCCCGCCTCGCCGCCCTCGGCTGCATCGCCGACCAAATCTGGCTCCCCGGCCGAACTCCCGACGAAGCCTGGCGCGCCTACTCCCAATACCAAGTCCCCGCCTCCCTCAACCAAGCCTTCCTCGACGACTTCCGCGACCACCTCCCCGCCGGCGATCTCTACGCGACCTGCTACGACCCCTGCGACTTCCGCTACCTCGACGACCCGCCCGAAGCCGACATCCCCTGCGGCGCCCACCCCGGCGGCCTCTCCGCCGCCGGGCGCGCCGACTGGGCCGGCGGCGTCGGGTTCGGCATCGGCGAACCCTGCAACGACGACTGGCACCCCCTCGTCGCCGGGCGCGTCCTCCCCGACCTCCCCCGCCACCCCGCCGCCTGCATCATCCGCACCGACTACTGCCCCCCGCTCATCTCCGGCATCGCCGCCCCCGAATTCGACTCCTACTACCTCCGCCTCTCGAACCGCCGCTGGATCCAGCGCGAATACCCCGTCAACATCTCCGGCGTCGTGATCTGCGAGCGCGCCGCTGAAGACGCCGATGCCGCCCTCTTCATCGAACTCCACGAAGCCTGCCACCTCGCCCAAAGCTGGTCCGTCCTCGCCTGGCTCGCGCCCGACCGCCCCCTCGAACCCGCCGCCGACCCCTACCGCAACCGCTTCGAAGAATCCCCCGCCGGCCTCGAATTCGAACGCATCACGGGTTTCCAGCTCCGCCTCGCCCGCTGGTTCTTCCGCACCGAGGCCGACTGGCTCCTCCCCGCCGGCAGCCCCTGGCTCCGCGTCTACAACGACTCCCCCATCGAACTCGCCGCCGAACTCTGCGCCGAGCACCTCGCCCGCCGCCTCGGCCTCGACTCCCCCTACGCCGCCATCCAACCCGACGTCCTCACCCCCGAAGTCGCCGCCTGGATCGACCGCTGGCTGCTCCTCCCCGAACTCGGCGCATCAGCCGGGTGAACGGTTGTATCCTGCCCCCGGCGCATCCGCGCGCCGAAACGCGAAAGGGCGGAAACCATGGGCGACAGGCTTGCAGGACGGGTGGCGATCGTCACGGGCGCCGGGCGCGGCATCGGCCGCGGCCACGCCCTCCTCCTCGCCCAAGAAGGCGCCAAAATCGTCGTCAACGACTTCGGCGGCGGCGCAGGCGGCGAACAGGACGGCGAAGCCGGACCCGCCGACGAAGTCGTCCAGGCCGTCAAGGACGCCGGCGGCGACGCCGTCGCCAGCTACGACTCCGTCGCCGACATGGACGCCGGCGAGCGCATGGTCCAGCAGGCCCTCGACGCCTTCGGACGCCTCGACATCCTGATCAACAACGCCGGCATCCTCCGCGACCGCATGGTCTTCAACATGTCCGAAGAAGAATGGGACGTCGTCGTCGCCGTCCACCTCAAGGGCCACTTCACCGTCACCAAGCACGCCGCCCAGGTCTTCCGCCAGCAGCGCTCCGGACGCATCGTCAACACCTCCTCCGAATCCGGCCTCGGCAACATGGGCCAGGCCAACTACGCCGCCGCCAAAGAAGGCATCGTCGGCCTCACCCGCACCCTCGCCCGCGACCTCGGCCGCTACGGCGTCACCGCCAACGCCATCCGCCCCCGCGCAGGCACCCGCCTCACCCTCACCCCCGAACTCGAAGAAGCCAGCCGCCGCGCCCGCGAAGCCGGCATCGCCGGCGGCGGAGGCGACCTCGACTTCCTCGGCGGCGGACAGCGCCAGCAGATGATGGCACCCGAAAACGTCTCCCCCTTCACCGTCTGGCTCTGCACCGACGCCGCCGCCAACATCAACGGCCGCGACTTCCTCGTCTGGGGCAACGAAATCGGCATGTACTCCCTCCCCGCCGTCGAAAAATCCGTCTACGCCAACGGCCCCCACTGGACCCTCGACGCCCTCGACGACGCCGCCCGCCAGTCCTTCCTCGCCTCCGAAAAGAACCTCTGGCCCGCCCAGGCCCCCAAGGCCTAGCCGAGCGCGCCCCCGTCCCGCAAAAGGAGCTCCCGATGACCGTCCTCCGCTACGAATTCCTCAACTTCGCCGCCAACGGCGGCAACGCCGGCGGCTACCTCGCCATGCCCGCCGAAGGCGGCCCCCACCCCGGCGTCATCGTCATCCAGGAATGGTGGGGCCTCAACCCCAACATCTGCGACATCGCCAACCGCCTCGCCGCCGAAGGCTACGCCGCCCTCGCCCCCGACCTCTTCAACGGCGAACTCACCAGAGAACCCGACGTCGCCCAAAAACTCATGATGAAGCTCCAAGAACCCGACGCCCTCGCCGTCATGAACGGCGCGGTCGCCGCCCTCCAGGCCCGCGAAGACGTCGACGCCGACCGCATCGGCGCCACCGGCTTCTGCCTCGGCGGCGGCATGACCCTCCTCCTCGCCATGCACAACCCCGCCGTCAAGGCCGCCGCCCCCTTCTACGGCACCCCCGGCCAAGGCATGGGCGCAGCCGCCGGCATCGCCGCCGCCGTCGAAGGCTTCTTCGCCGGCAAAGACGACTGGGTCGACGCCGAAGCCGTCGAAACCATCCGCTCCGCCCTCGCCCAAAACGGCGTCCGCCACAACATCAACGTCTACGAAAACAGCGAACACGGCTTCTTCAACGACACCAACCCCGGCGCCCACGACCCCGAAGCCGCCCAAGACGCCTGGCAAAAACTCACCGCCTTCTTCGCCGCCGAACTCAAACCCTAGAAGCAGCCCCTACCGCGCGACCAGCAGAATCACCTCCAACCCCGGCACACCCAAAAACCCCGTCCGGTCATAGGTCACCACCGGCACCCCCAGCACCACAGCCACCGCGCAAGTCCAAGCATCCTCCGTATTCCTGTCCTCCCCCCGATCCAAGCGCCCCCGCACGATCTCCGCGCAAACCCGATCAATCTCCCGATCTGAATCAATGAAAACCGCCCGCCTGATGTACTCCCGCGCCTGCGCCGCGTATCCAGCCGGCAGCCCGGACGACGCGCTCCACGTGATCATCTCCTGCTCCGTCTGAAACGAGTGCACGGGCGAATGCGGCCCCGACAGATACGGAGCAACCTGCTCATCGGTCCCCGGTTTCATCGAGTTCGACGCCGCACTGGTGTCGATCACCACCGTCGGAGCGAAGTTCAGGGCTTCTGCAGCCACCACAGCCCGTACCTGAAATCCATGAACCAGTCTTGGAAATCGTAGTCCGTGTCCCCGTACCCCGGCGGTGCCGGATCGTGCCCGGCGGCGAGGCCGTGCCCCCACTCGACCCGTTCCGCATGATGCTGCACTCGCGCCAGCGCCTCCTCGATCTCCTCCTCCGTCCACTCCCGCTCAATCGGAAACCGCAGCTGCGTCAGCCACATGAACGCCGTCGGCGGATGCGGCTGCTGCCGCCGCCTCGCCTCGTACCGCGCCCGAATGTCCGAGTAATCCCGCACCCACAATTCCAAGCACAGCACCCGCTCCCCCTCATGCTCCCCCTCCACCACCCGATGCCGCTCCTCCCTCAACCACCCGTCAAACTCCTCCAACCGCCCCCGCAGCACCTCAACCCCCGTCGCCCCATACGCCGGCGCAACCGCCTCAGAAACCCCCGTGTCCAGCACTTCCCCAGCCATGCCCCCAGCCTAGCGCGAAGCGCCCACCCTACGGCACGACCAGCAAGATCACCTCAAGCCACGCCACGCCCCAAAACCCCGTCTGGTCCTCTGTGGCCTGCCTCATCAGCACGAGGGCGGGCATCCCCCCCGACCGCCCGAAGGCAGTTTCGGCTCGGAGTGCGCCACGCTTCCTATCGGCGACCAACGCGCGGCGATCAGTCACCGCACCGATCGATGTTCGACTGCACGGGAGTGTTGAAGAACCCTTGTGAAAGGTCGAATGTTGCGCGGATGGTTTCCCCCAGCGGCCTCTTCAGCCACACGGTCAGCCACCGGTTAGACCGAGCTTGGCGCAGGAATTCGGCGCTGCCGGTGTAGTAGACACTGCTTCTCGTCTCTGCCAAGACAAGCCCGTAGCTCTGCCTCTGGCCGCCGTCAAAGAGTCCGCCGAATTGAGCTTCGGCACCTTCGATGAGGGTTGCGTTCAGATTGTCAACGTATGAGAAGTCCGTCTGTGCGTGAATGTTGAAGTGGATGGTGCCGGAAGGATCGTCGTGCCAGCACCACATCTTCAGCCACGCAACAGGGTAGTCGTTGTTGTCTGTCGTGCCGCGCAGGTCAACATCAGAAGACATTCCCTGAGCGTCGCGGTCGTAAGTCCCCCACCACAGGTCGCCACTCCCGCTCGGAGAAACGCGGGTCGGCTCGAACGGATCCGGCTCTAGGAGCACTCGTTCCGGCACGCTGATCTGCACCGGCGTCGAGCGCAACCACTTGTCGTTCCGTGCTCCGATCTGGCTGGTGTTCATGTACCGGCCCGTCGGCAGAACGCGCTCGCCATCGTGCTCGATGCCGAACTCGATGCGCCCGTCCGCGAGCGAGCGAGCGACGACGCGCACCTCCTCGGTCTGCGATTGCCCGACCGCGAACCCGATCCCCGTCGCAGCGACTGCCACAGCCAGCACCACCAGCAGCGTCTTCACGCGCGTCATCTCGAACCTCCCGTGCCCTGCGCCTCATCAGCGCTGGTAGTCTATCTTCAGCGGACAGCTCGCATGGAGCCGTTTCGGGTGCGGGGCATCACTCGCGCGAGACCGAAGGCCATCGCGGGCTACGAGCATCCGAAGATCCCCCGCTCAAAGTAGGCTAGGCCAATCGTCACCCCAATCCCGATCAGGAAGACGATCGTGCGGCGTCGCGCCGAGAGTGCGCGATTGAATCCGTTCGCCTCTTGCTGTGCGTTGTACCGCGAAGGCGTGTACCAGATGCGCGATTCTCGGTCGCTGAGTGGCACATCCCAAAGTGGCTCAGCGCCAGGCTCTTTTGGCTCTCCTCGCAGCCAAGTCGTGCCGCCCCGCGTCTTCGCCACAGCGTGGTAGTCGCGCAGAGGCCCCTCCTTGGAGTGGATGATCTTCACATCGGCATCGCCACGCCGATCATCGTGGCGGCGCTGCGTGGTCGGGTAATAGGACGCGCCAATAGTGTCCTTCGCCCACCCACACGCCTTGAGTACTTGCCTTTTGAGAAAACCGCGGATCCTCACTGCACACCCTCCGGTCGCCGGGGCGGCTGCCACTCCCGCCCCTTATCGGTGCCAGGGTTGGGCTTCGGAGGTGGGGATGGTGGCGGATATGGGGAGGGGCTGGGCTTAGGATCTGGCATCTCAGTACTCCCTCTCTGGCCATTCGTCGCGGTTGCAGTGGAGGCCTAGCTGTGCTGACCACGGAGATGCGCAACGCGGGAGACGGGCGGGCGGCTCTCGTGAGCCTAGAGGACGCGGCATCGTCCTCCGTTCCAGGTTTCATCGAGTTCGAAGCCGCGCTCGTATCCAGCACGACCGTCGGCTCGAACCTCAGACTTTGACGCGCCACCACAGCTGGTGCTTCATGTCCATCAACCAGTCCATCTGGTCGTAATCCGTGTCCTCGTAACCCGGCGGCGGCGGGTCCGGCGACTCCACCAGCGGCTGCGACCATTCAATGGCCCGCGCATGCTCCGCAACCTGCTCCAGCGCCTCCTCGATCTCCGCTTCCGTCCACTCCCGCTCAATCGGGAACTCCAGCTGCGTCAGCCACATGTACTGCGTCGGCGGATGCGGCCGCCGATGCCACCGCGCCTCCCACCGCGCCCGGATGTCCGAATGATCCCGCACCCACAGCTGCAAGCACAACACCCGCTCCCCCTCATGCTCCTCCTCCACCACCCGCTGCCGCTCCTCCGTCAGCCACCCGTCAAACCCCTCCAACCGCCCCCGCAGCACCTCGACCCCCGCCGCCCCGTACGCCGGCGCAGCCGCCCCCGAAACCGCCAAGTCCCTCAACTCTCCAGCCATGGCCCCCAGAGTAGCGCGGACGCGGAAGCCCCCTACAGCTCCAGCATCCCCGTCTCGCCGTGCGGCTCCTCGCCCTCCTCCACGTCCTCATCCGCGCCCAGGCCCACGCCGATGTAGACGAACCCGCCCGCGCCCAAGCCGATGAACAGCCCCGCGACGATGATGATCCACAGCAGCCACGCATCGAACCCGCCCGCCGCGCTCGACAGATGCTGGTTCCCCGCGCCCAAGTTGATCAGGATCGCGTGCACCACGATCCCCAGCACCGCCCCCACGATCATCCCCGGCGCCAGCAGCGCCGCCTTGATCGGCAGCGGCGCGTCCCGCAGCCACTGCGGCATCAAAAACGAAGGCACCAGAGGCGGCATCGCTCACCCTCCCGCTCGATCTGCGAAGTCGTCCCCCGCAGTATGGCGCTGCCTGCGCCAAGCGTCCAGACGCCGCGCCTAAACCGCCTGCGGCGTCCCCACGTGCGTCGGCACCCCCGCCTGCGCGAACACCTCGTCGATGTACTCGCGGTCCTCCTCCGTCAGCTTCCAATCCGTCGCCGCCACGTTCTCCTCCAGCTCCCGCTCGTTCCGCATCCCCACCAGCGCCACTGTCACCGCCTCGTTCCCCAGCACCCACGCCAGCGCCAGCTGCGCCAGCGTCTTCCCGTACCCGTCCGCCAATTGCCGCAGCTTCTCGCCGACCCACAGCTCCCGCAGGAACGACTCCTGCTCGAACAACGGCAGCTCGAACGCCTTCCCCCGCCTCCGCCAATCGCTTTCCTCGAACTCCGTCGTCGGCGTGAACGCCCCAGTCAGCAGCCCGAACCCCAGCGACCCGTACGCCATGTACCCCACCCCGTTCTCCTTGCACCACGGCAGCACCTCCGCCTCCATCCGCCGGTCGAACAAGTGGTACCCCACTTGGTTCGCCGCCAAGCTCCCGTGCTGCTGGCACTCCTCCATCATCGGCACCGTGAAATTCGACACCCCGTAGTGCCGCACCTTCCCGTCCGCCTTGATCCGCTCCAGCGCCCGCATCGTCTCCTCGAACGGCGTGTCGTGATCCGGCCAATGGATCAGCATCAGGTCGATCACGTCCGTGCCCAGCCGCTTCAGGCACCCGTTCGTGTGCTCGATGATGTGCTCGTACTTCGAGTTCCGCCCCGTCACCTTCGGCGTCTCGTCGTAATCGAACCCCACCTTCGTCACCAGCACGATCTCCGACCGCCGCTCCCCCAGCGCCCGCGCCAGGATCTCCTCCGAGTGGTACGGCCCGTACACCTCCGCCGTATCGAACAGGTTGATCCCCCGGTCGATCGCCGCGTTCACCGCCCGCGACGCCTCCCCCACGTCGATCTGCCCGTACATCGTCGTCGACATCTCCCACGTCCCGAAGCCCACCGCCGAACACGTCAAATCGCTGTCCCCGAACTTGCGCTGCTCCATCTGGTCCCTCCCCTTCCGCCGCCGGACTCCCCGGCCGCTCCCCGCAAGGTATCCCCTCCGCCGGCCCGTGCCTATAGTTGTGCCCGATGTCCCGCATCCAAGCCGCCCTGCACGACCGCAGCATCCGCACCTGGCTCGTACCCGGCCTCGGCGTCAAGCGCTGGTTCCTCCTCCTCCTCGCCGGCATGGGCATCCTCGGCCTCGGCATCGCCTTCGTCCTCCGCGAGCTCTACGTCACCACCACCCTCCCCGGCGCCTTCTACTACCTCACCCTCCAATTCCTCCCCTACGCCGCCCGCGGCGGCATCCTCATCGCCGTCGCCTCCCTCGCCATCGGCTTCGGCGCCTGGAAATTCACCAACGCCCTCGTCGGCGCGGCCCGCGCCCGCCACGCCCGCAACGGCGGCGCCGACGCCCCACTCGTCGAACTCCTCTACCGCAGCCGCTTCCCCGCACGCGGACCCCGCATCGTCTGCATCGGCGGCGGCACCGGCCTCTCCGTCCTCCTCCGCGGCCTCAAGGAATACTCCGACAACATCTCCGCCATCGTCACCGTCGCCGACGACGGCGGCTCCTCCGGCAGACTCCGCCGCGACCTCGGCGTCATCCCCCCAGGCGACCTCCGCAACTGCATCGCCGCACTCGCCGACGCCGAACCCCTCATGACCCGCCTCTTCCAATACCGCTTCCCCGACGGCTCCGGCGACGGACTCGAAGGACACTCCTTCGGCAACCTCTTCATCGTCGCCATGTCCGGCGTCACCGGCTCCATGGAAGACGCCCTCAACGAAACCGGCCGCGTCCTCGCCGTCCGCGGACGCATCATCCCCTCCACCCTCGAAGACATCCGCCTCGCCGCCCGCACCACCGACGGCCGAGTCATCCGCGGCGAATCCGCCATCACCGCCGCAGACACCGAAATCCGCCTCCTCTCCCTCGAACCCGCCCACCCCAAAGCCCACCCGGATGCCGTCAACGCCGTCCGCAACGCCGACATCATCGTCGTCGGCCCCGGCTCCCTCTACACCAGCGTCCTCCCCAACCTCGTCGTCCCGGACCTCCGCATCGCCTTCCAAGAATCATCCGCACTCAAAATGTACGTCAGCAACGTCGCCACCCAGCGCGGCGAAACCGACCACTACTCCGTCCAGGACCACATCGCCTCCATCGCCGACCACATCGGCGGCATGCCCTTCAACTACGTCGTCGCCAACAGCAACGCCTCCGCCCGCCTCCCCATCCGCTGGCGCTCCGAACCCGTCCGCGTCGACCCAGCCGCCTCCTTCGGCGGCGCGGCCCTCATCGAAGCCGACGTCGTCGACTCCGGCAACCGCTACCGCCACGACTCCGCCAAACTCGCCGCCGCAATCCTCACCACCTACCATGAGCGCGAAGAAGCCGGCGTCCGCCCGATCCGCGCGGTCGCCCCCGGCTCCCCGCGCCGCGTCAAAATCCCCGTCGGGAAGTGAACCCAGCCCCATGAGCGCATCCGAAATCCTCAACATCTTCCAAGTCCTCGTCGCCCTCCTCGTCATCGGCGCTGTCGTCCTCCAGGCCAAAGGCGCAGGCCTCGGCAACATCTTCGGCGGCGCCGGCGGCGAGGGCTACCGCACCCGCCGCGGCCTCGAACGCTCCCTCTTCCGCGGCACCATCGTCCTCATGCTCGTCTTCGTCGGCCTCTCCATCGCCGCCGTCCGCATCTGAACGCCCCCAGCGCCGCAGCCCAGCACCCCCGCCGCGTTTATGTCCGACCCGCCCAGAACCATCTTCTACGGCTCGCCCGACTTCGCCCTCCCCGTCCTCGCCGCACTGATCGACTCCCCCTGGCGCCCCATCGCCGCCGTCACCCAGCCCGACAGGCCCGCCGGCCGCGGCCGCAGCCCCAAGCCCCCTCCCGTCAAACAACTAGCCCAGCAGCACGGCATCCCCGTCCTCCAGTCCGAACGCCTCCGCGACCAAGCCGCCATCGCCCCAATCGCCGCCCTCCGCCCCCAGCTCCAAATCGTCGCCGCCTACGGCCAGCTCCTCCCCGAAACAATCCTCGACCTGCCCCAGCACGGCACCCTCAACGTCCACGCCTCCCTCCTCCCCCGCTGGCGCGGCGCTGCCCCCGTCCACGCCGCCATCCTCCACGGCGACCCCGAAACCGGCGCGACCATCATGCTCGTCGACCAAACTGAAGACACCGGCGACATCCTCGCCCGCCGCGCCGCCAAAATCAGCGCCACCGAAACCGCCGGCCAACTCTCCGACCGCCTCGCCGCCCTCGGCGCGGACCTCCTGCTCGAAACCATCCCCCCCTGGCTCGCCGGCCAAATCACCCCCGAACCGCAAGACCATTCCCAAGCCACCCGCGCTCGCCGCATCGCCAAAGCCGCCGGCAAAATCGACTGGTCCCGACCCGCCATCGAAATCGAGCGCCAAGTCCGCGCCTGCACCCCTTGGCCCGGCGCATTCACCACCGCCGCCGGCGCCCAGCTCCGCATCGCCAAAGCCGAATGGATCCCCACCATCCCCGACCGCCCCGGCGCGCAGCCCGGCCGCATCACCATCAGCGGCGACTGGATCGGCGTCCAAACCGGACAGGGCACCCTCGCCCTCCGCCGCCTCCAGCGCGCCGGCAAGCGCGAAATGTCCGCCGCCGAATTCGCCCGCGGCGCCGCAACCCTCGACGGAACCATCCTCGGCCCCGCCGATGCCTGACCAAATGCCCGGCCCCGCGCCCGCTCCCGACCTCCTCGACCTCGACCGCGCCAGCCTCGCCGCCCTGCTCGAGGAACTCGGCCATCCCGCCTACCGCGCCAAGCAAATCTGGCGTCAAATCTACGCCCGCGGCGCGCTCGACCCCGCCCGCATGACCGACCTCCCCAGCGAACTCCGCGACTCCCTCGCCGCCCGCATCGCCCCGCCCCGCCAACCGCTCGAAACCCGCACCAGCAGCGACGGCTCCACCACCAAGGCCCTGCTCCCCCTCGCCGACGGCGAAATGATCGAAACCGTCCTCATCCGCCACGACCCCGACGACGCCCCGCGCGCCGACTCCAGCCCGACCGCCAGACGCACCGTCTGCCTCTCCACCCAAGCAGGCTGCGCCATGGCCTGCGTCTTCTGCGCCACCGGCAAACAAGGCTTCCGACGCCAGCTCTCCCCCGGCGAAATCGCCCGCCAAGCCCTCCTCGCACGCCAATGGGCCCGCGCCGAAGGCTCCGACATCACCCACGTCGTCTTCATGGGCATGGGCGAACCCCTCGCCAACTACGACGCTCTCAGCGCCTCACTCGACCGACTCCAAGACCCCGACGGCTTCTCCCTCTCCCCCCGCCGCATCACCGTCTCCACCGTCGGCCTCGTCCCCCAAATCCGCCGCCTCGGACGCCAGCACCCCCAAGTCAACCTCGCCATCAGCCTCCACGCCCCCGACGACGCCCTCCGCAAGCGCCTCGTCCCCGTCCCCTCCGCCTCCGTCGCCGACCTCGTCGACGCCGCACGCGAACACTCCCGACTCACCGGCCGCCGCGTCACCTTCGAATACGTCCTGCTCGCCGGCGACAACGACTCCCCCGCCTGCGCACGCCGCCTCGCCCAGCTCCTCCGCGGCCTCCGCTGCCAAGTCAACCTGATCCCCCTCAACCCGTCCAGCGGCGTCTACGGCCGCCGCCCCTCCCGCCGCGCCACCCTCGGCTTCCAGCGCATCCTCGCCGACAACGGCATCCGCGCCACCGTCCGCGTCGAAAAAGGCCTGGACATCGCCGCCGCCTGCGGCCAGCTCCGCGGCGACCGCCTCCGCGCCCCCGCCTAGCTACCGCGATATCTCGCTCCGTCCCGCGTCAATGTCGATCACCGCATCGCAGAGCCGCCCGAAGCGCGATCCGCCCGGCGGAAACGCGGCCTGAACAACCCGGCAGCCGGCTCGCCGAGCGGACTCGACTGCCTCTATCAGATCCGTGTCAGCGGTCACCAAAATGATCACGTCTTGTGTTCCATCTCGGGCTACCTCGGCAACGCGCACCGCAAGCCCGGTATCAACCCGCTTCTCTTGATAGGAAACAAGCGGCGCACCGCAATTCGGACACGCATCAACCTCTTCACCGCAGCTGGCGCACCGTGTCCCTCCCTGTCGCTGCTGCTCGTACATGAACACCCGCGTCTGCCGCTGGCGACGCAGAAATCCGTCAACCCAGTTCTTATGTCTCACCGAAAGCGGATTGTCCGGGTTGTAGGACGTGAACACGGTCGTTCCGGCGTATTCGAGCGCTGATCCAAGCTCGAGCTCCGCTTCCGCCTGCTCTACGAGCCAAACCGGAAAGCGCGTCCAATCCACCTGCCACACATCGCCTCGCCGATCACGCGACGTGCGGCGATGGGCCAGCGTGAAGTTCCAATAATCAACGAAGACGCCGGCACGCAATCGGCCATCCTGTCCGGCCAGCGGAGCGGGCGTGATCGTCTGACGCGACGATCAGACACGGCCCGCGCCCGATCCCGCAAATATGACTGGAGGGCCGCCGAAGCGGCCCCCCAATCGTGTCATTAGGCCGAGGTAAGCACCTACGCGACCAACAGGCGGTCGCGTCGCCCCGGCCAGCTGTGCCATTGCCGGAACCTTAGCGGATGATCGAAGACCTGGCAGGCCGGTTCTGCAGGCTCTCTCGCCGAATCGCCCGTTCCCCGTCTTCCTCCAACCGAATCCGCGGCGAGGCCTGAACCCCTACTCGGCCTCCGCCTCCGGTTCCGCCTCCGCGTCGGCCTCCGCCTCCGCGGCCTCGGCCTCCGCCCCTACCTCTTCCTCCTCGTCCTCCGTCACCCGCGGCGCGAGCACCGTCACGATCGCCACCGTCTCGTCCGAGATCGCCCGCACGCCCTCCGGCAACTCCAAATCACGCACCAGCACCGACTTCCCGAACTCGTCCAGCCCGCTCACGTCCACCGTGATCTCCGACGGCATCTCCAGCGGCAGCGCCTCCAGCATCACCAAATCCACGCTCTGCACCAGCGTCCCGCCCAACGCCACCGCCTCCGACGAACCCTCCAGCACCACCCGCGCCTCGCTGTGAATCGTCCGCTCCAAATCCACCTGGTAGAAATCGATGTGCAGCACGTCGCTCCCGACCGGCTTCCGCTGCACCTCCCGCAGCACCACCGGAACCGTCCCCGCCTCCCCCTCGATCTGCACCTGCACCACCGCGTTCCGGTCCACCGCCCGGTACACCCGCCGGAACTCCTCCAGCGGCGCTTGAATCGCCGCCGACTCCCGCCCCCGCCCGTACAAATTCGCCGGCACGATCCCCTCGCTGCGCAGCCGTTTCACCGCCTTGCCCAACGTCGCCCGCCGTTCCACCCGGAGAATCGTCTCGTCTGCCATGGTCCCCTGATCCGTCGAATCCGCAGCTCTGCCGGCCAGCCCACGCTATGGCGCGCGCCCCAGTCGGTCAATTCGCCGCCCCGTCCTACACTCCCCAGAACCCGTCCGCCTGACCGGAAGGACCCGACCGTGCGCCTGCTCGGAGTCGATGTCGGCGGCACCTTCACCGACTTCATCTACGTCGAAGACGGCCGCGCCTCCCTCGCCAAGCGCCCCTCCACCCCCGACGACCCAGCCCGCGCCGTCACCGACGGCATCCGCGAACTCGGCTGGCAGCCGGACGAAATCGTCCACGGCTCCACCGTCGCCACCAACGCCCTCCTCACCCGCTCCGGCGCTCCCGCCGCCCTCCTCGTCACCAAAGGCTTCCGCGACGCACTCGCCATCGGCCGCCAAGCCCGACCCGACCTCTACGCCCTCCACCCCGTCCGTCCCGACCCGCTCATCCCCGCCAACCTCCGCTTCGAAATCGACGAACGCATCGCCGCCGACGGAGAAATCATCGCCCCCCTCGACGAAGCCGGACTCGACCGCGTGCTCGACCGCATCCTCCGCACCGGCGTCCGCGCACTCGCCATCTGCTTCATCTTCTCCTTCGTCAACCCAGCCCACGAACGCCTCGCCATGCAGCGCGCCCGCGACCGCGGCCTCTCCGTCTCCGCCTCCCACCTCGTCCTCCCACAGCACCGCGAATACGAGCGCATGAGCACCACCGCCGCCAACGCCTCCCTCGCACCGATCATGTCCGACTACCTCGACCGCCTCGAATCCTCCCTCGCCTCCATCGGCCCCCGCCCGCCCCGCCTCCGCATCATGCAATCCAACGGCGCTTCCATCAGCGCCGCCTCCGCCGGCGCAAACGCCGTCCGCACCGTCCTCTCCGGCCCCGCCGGCGGCGCTGCAGGAGGCTTCGCCGCCGCCCGCGACGCCGGCTTCGACGACGCCATCACCTTCGACATGGGCGGCACCTCCACAGACGTCGGCCTCTGCCCCGGACGCCTGCTCGAACGCACCGACCTCGAAATCGACGGCATCCCCATCCGCACGCCCTCCGTCGACGTCCACACCGTCGGCGCAGGCGGCGGCTCCATCGCCTGGCTCGACCAAGGCGGCGCGCTCCGCGTCGGCCCCCGCTCCGCCGGCGCCGACCCCGGCCCCGCCGCCTACGGGCGCGGCAGCCTCCCCACCGTCACCGACGCCCACGTCGTCCTCGGCCGCCTCCGCCCAGGCCAAATCCTCGGCGCTTCCATCTCCCTCGACCCCGCAAAAGCCCGCGCCGCCATCCAAACCATCGCCGAACCCTTCGGCGGCGACCCCGTCCGCGCCGCCCGCGCCGTCATCGACGTCGTCAACGCCAACATGGCCCGCGCACTCCGCGTCATCTCCGTCGAACGCGGCCGCGACCCCGCCCGCTTCGCCCTCGTCGCCGCCGGCGGCGCGGGACCCCTCCACGCCTGCGACCTCGCCGACGCCCTCGGCATCCCCGTCGCCATCATCCCGCCCGACGCCGGCGTCCTCAGCGCCGCCGGCATGCTCCGCGCAGACGTCGCCCGCGACGCCGAACAAGGCCTCCACATCGCCATCCAACCAGACGCCAAAGGCCCCTCCCACGCCCTCGCGAACGCCTTCGCCGACCTCGCCGCCCGCGCCCGCGCCGACCTCGCCGCCGACGGCTACCGCGCCCGCGTCCGCATCCTCCGCTCCGCAGACATGCGCTACCAAGGCCAATCACACGAACTCCCCGTCGAACTCCCGAACATCAGATCCGCCCCCGCCGTCGCCCGCGCCTTCCACGCCAAGCACCTCGAACGCTTCGGCTACTCCGACCAATCCCGCCCCGTCGAAATCGTCACCGCCCGCGCCAAAGCCCTCGCCCCCGGCTTCCGCGACCCCCTCGCCCGCCAACCAGCCACTGCCGACTCAAAGCCCCGTACCGCCTCCGTCGAATGGGACCGCAAGCGCCGCACCAAAATCATCGACCGCGCCCAAATCAACGCCACCCTCCAAGGCCCCGCCGTCATCCTCCAAGAAGACGCCACCACCCTCCTCCCTCCCGCTTGGCAAGCCGAACCCAGCCAATCCGGCGCGCTCATCCTCAAGAGGCCCTGATGCCATCCAAAAAACCCGCCCCGAAACCCGCAAAGAAATCCGCGGAAAAACCCGCGCGGATCGACCCCGCCCGCCTCGCCATCTTCGACTCCCTCGTCGCCTCCATCGCCGACGAAATGGGCGCAACCCTCCGCCACGCCTCCCTCTCCCCCAACATCAAGGAACGCGCCGACTTCTCCTGCGCCGTCTTCGACCCCCAAGGCAACCTCCTCGCCCAAGCCGCACACATCCCCGTCCACCTCGGCGCAATGCCCGAATCCGTCCGCGCCGTCGAACGCCTCGCACCCTGGCAACCCGGCGACCTCGCCATCCTCAACGACCCCTTCCTCGGCGGCACCCACCTCCCCGACGTCACCATGGTCTCCCCCGTCTTCGCCGACTCCCCCCGGCCCATCGGCTTCGTCGCCAGCCGCGCCCACCAAGCCGACATCGGCGGCATGGCCCCCGGCTCCATGCCCGTCGCCGAAGAACTCATCCAAGAAGGCCTCATCATCCCCCCCATCCGCCTCTACCGCGCCGGCGAACTCGTCCAAGAAACCATGGAACTGATCGTCCGCAACGTCCGCACCCCCGACGAACGCCGCGGCGACTTCGCCGCACAAATCGCCGCCCAGCGCCTCGGCGAAGCCCGCACCGCCGCACTCCAGCGCCAACTCGGCCCCGCCCAATGGCCACGCATGACCGCCGCCCTGCTCGACTACGGCGAACGCCTCGCCCGCTCCGCCCTCAAAGACCTCCCCGCCGGCTCCTGGCACTTCGAAGACGCCCTCGACGACGACGGCCATTCCCCCGACCCCGTCCCCATCCGCCTCAAGCTCACCGCCGCCCCCCGCGGCCTCCACTTCGACTTCACCGGCTCCGCACCCCAGCGCCCCGCCTCCGTCAACGCCGTCGCCCCCGTCGCCCGCTCCGCCTGTTACTACGTCCTCCGCTGCCTCCTCCCCCCCGACTCCCCCATGAACGCCGGCGTCTTCCGCCCCGTCTCCTTCACCTTCCCCCCGCGCAGCATCGTCGCCGCCCAACCCCCCGTCGCCGTCGCCGCAGGCAACGTCGAAACCAGCCAGCGCATCGTCGACGCCGTCTGGGGCGCATTCGCCCAAATCCTCCCCGACCGCATGCCCGCCGCCTCCAGCGGCACCATGAACAACCTCGCCGCCGGCGGCATCGACCCCCGCGACGGCAACCCCTGGGCCTACTACGAAACCAGCGGCGGCGGCCTCGGCGCAGGCCCCGCCGGCCCCGGCCTCGACGCCGCCCACTCACACATGACCAACACCCTCAACACCCCCGCCGAAGCCCTCGAACTCGCCTATCCCCTCCGCGTCCTCGAAAACTCCATCCGCCCCGCCAGCGGCGGACAAGGCAGGCACCGCGGCGGACACGGCCTCCGCCGCCGCACCCAATTCCTCGCCCCGGCCCGCGTCACCATCATCTCCGAACGCCGCCGCAACGCCCCTTGGGGCGCCCAAGGCGGCGCAAACGGCAAACCCGGCCGCAACTCCCTCGAAACCACCACCCCATCAGGCAAGCGCACCCGCAAAACCCTCCCCGGCAAAGTCCAGCTCGACGTCCAACCCGGCGACGTCATCACCCTCGACACCCCCGGCGCCGGCGGCTGGGGAACCCCGCCCGCGCCGCGCTAGAATCAACTGCACAGGGACGGATACACCCATGAGCGACAAGCTCGAACGCGACGTCGAAGAAGTCCTCCAATCGATCGACGACTTCGACTGGCAACGCAAGCGCCGCCGCGGCCCCGGCCCCATCCGCCGCGCCGCCGCCCGCGGTCTCGAAGGCGTCACCCGCCGCGCCGCCCGCTTCACCACCGGCGGCCACCTCATGATCATCGGCATGATCCTCCTCCTCATCGGCGCAGTCCTCCGCCTCCAAGCCTTCGGCATGTGGCTCGCCCTCACTGGCCTCGTCCTCTTCGTCATCGGACTCATCCTCTCCTCCCGCGGCAAACGCCGCAGCGAACCGGAACCGCACGAACCCGACGACCGCGGCGGCTACTGGCGCGGCCGCTACGTCCGCTACGACGACGGCCCCAAACCAGACCCCTTCCGCTGGCTCCGCCGCAAGCGCCGCCCATGACCGCCTTCCCCGGCGACGCCTGAATGCCCCTCCGCCCGCTCCTCCTGGCAGCCCTCCTCTCGCTCGCAATCACCGCAGCCGCCTGCACCCAGCCCCGCGACCAGCCAACACCCGCGCCGCCCGCCCCCGCTGAAACCACGTCCCAGCCCGACGTCGCACCCTCGCAACCCCAATCCGAACAACCCGCCCCCGACCAGCAAACCCACGCCCAGCCGCAGCCGCTTACCTCAAGCACCGAAACTCGAACTCCGTCCCAATCGCCAGCGCCCCCAGCCGATTCCGACAAGCAAGCCCTCCCCCTCGCCCCCCGGCCCTACGACCACGACTTCGCCCTCTCCATAGCCCGCCACCTCGCAACCGAAATCGGCCCCCGCCCCGCCGGCCAGCCCGCCGAAACCCAAGCCGCCGACTACCTCGCAAGCACCTTCCGGCAACTCGGCTACGACGCCCAAATCATCCCCTTCTCCCGCACCGTCCGCTCCCCCTGGCTCGCCCGCTTCGGCGCCCAGCGCCCCGTCGCCGGCCTCCTCGCCGAAGGCGCAGCCGCCACCCCGGCCTCCGGCCCCCTGTCCATCATCGACGGCATCGGCACCCCCGCCCAAATCGCCGCCGCCGACCCCGAAGGCGCGATCCTCGTCGTCGACCGCGGCCAAATCACCTTCGGACGCAAAGCCCTCAACGCACAAGCCGCCGGCGCTGCCGGACTCATCGTCGTCAACCGCGAAAACCGCCCCATCATCGCCCTGATCGAAGAAGACGACATCGCCATCCCCGTCGTCATCGTCCCCAGCTCCGCCCGCGACGACCTCACCCCCGCCGCCGGCCGCAACGCCGACCTCGCCCCCCAGCCGGCCGGCGACCCTTCCGCCCAGCGCTCCGCCGTCGACTCCGCCAACGTCCTCGCCAATTGGCCGAACGGCGAATGCCGCATCCTCATCGGCGCCCACTACGACTCCGTCCCCATCGCCCCCGGCGGCAACGACAACGCCAGCGGCACCGCCGCCATCGCCGCCATCGCCCGCGCCTTCGCCGGCACAGCCGCCGCCCCCCGCCTCTGCTTCGCCGCCTTCGGCGCTGAAGAACTCGGCCTCCTCGGCTCCCACGCACTCGTCGACCAGCTCCGCCAAGACGACCGCCTCGATCAAATCGCCGCCATGATCAACCTCGACGCCATCGGCGGCGGCGACCGCCCCATCCAACTCATCGGCAGCCCCAGCCTCGCCGCTATCGCCGCACCCCTCGCCGCCGAGCTCGGCATCGCCGTCCAAGATTCCTCCGCCGCGGCCTCCCCCGCCTCCGACCATCTCCCCTTCGAACAACGCGGCATCCCCGTCCTCGCCTTCTTCGCACCCAACCCAGTCATCCACGTCCCCACCGACACCTACGACAACCTCGACTCCGCCCTCATGAACGACATCGCCCGCCTCGCCCACGCCGCCATCGCCTGCATCGCCGCCGACCTCCAAATCCCCATCCAAACACCCCTTCCGTGCGAAAGTGCCTGAATGCGCCCCCCCATTCGCCTCACCCGCGCCCTGCTCGCACTCCCCCTCCTGCTCGCAGCCGCAGCCGCCGCCTGCTCCGATTCCACCGCGCCCGCCCAAACCGCGCCCGATACCGCAGCCCCCGTCCCCGTAGTCGAACCCTCCCAAATCCCCACGGAAGAACTCCCCGACCCGCTCCCCGAGCCCTACTACTTCCGCGCCCAGGAAGCCGCCATCCCCGAACCCGAAATCGTCGAACAGGACTACATCATCCAACCCGACGACACCCTCGAACGCATCGCCCGCGCCTACTGCACCACTCCCTCCCGCATCCAGCGCCTCAACGCCATCGTCGACCCCGCACTCCTCCGCATCGGCGACCGCATCCGCGTCCCCATCTCCAACCAGGAATGCTCCATCCTCAACGTCACCCAAGACGACACCGGCGAAGACGCCCTCCGCGACGCCGCAAACGGACAAGTCCTCCGCACCTACACCGTCCAGCCCGGCGACACCCTCTTCGAAATCGGCCTCGCCTTCGGCCTCACTTGGCAGGCCCTCCAAGAATTCAACAACCTCTCCGACGAAGACGCCGCCCAACTCACCGTCGGCCAGCGCCTCTGGATCCCCGCGCCCGAACCCCCGCCCGCAGAGCCGGCCCCAGACGACCAAGCCCAAGCCGACGACGAGGCGGACCCCGCAGACGACGCCGGCAACGCCCCCTGACGCACCCCTCCGATTGTCCGCGATCGGGCCCTGTGTTAACCTCCCCAACTGATCCTGCGCCGTCGCGCGGGCCACTCCGCCAGATGCACACGCGCGGGTTCCACATGCCCTCTCCTGCGGCGATATCAACCGACGCGGACGAGCCGCAGCGCCCCATCGACCTCCTGCTCGGCGAAATGGCCGAACGCCGCTTCAACGGACGCACCGAAAACCGCCCCGACGCCCTCCAGCGCCAGCACGACCGCGGCAAGCTCTCCGCCCGCGAACGCCTCGACATCCTCTTCGACCACGGCTCCTTCACCGAAATCGACCCCTACGTCAAGCACCGCGGCTCCGGCTTCGGCCTCGAAAACAACCGCCCCGAAGGCGACTCCGTCGTCGTCGGCCACGGCACCGTCGAAGGCCGCACCGTCTTCGCCTACGCGCAGGACTTCACCGTCTTCGGCGGCTCCGTCTCCGAAGCCGCCGCAGACAAAATCATCAAAGTCCAAGACCTCGCCATGAAGGTCGGCGCTCCCATCGTCGCCGTCAACGACGGCGGCGGCGCCCGCATCCAGGAAGGCGTCACCTCCCTCGCCGGCTACGGCGGCATCTTCCTCCGCAACACCCTCTCCTCCGGCCTCGTCCCCCAAATCGCCGTCTGCGCCGGCCCCGCCGCCGGCGGCGGCGTCTACTCCCCCGCCATCATGGACTTCATCTTCATGGTCCAGGGCAGCGGCCAGATGTACATCACCGGCCCCGACGTCATCCGCGCCGTCAGCGGCGAAGAAGTCACCCACGAAGAACTCGGCGGCGCACTCACCCACGCCACCAGGACCGGCGTCGCCCACTTCTGCATCCCCGGCGAAGAACCCACCCTCAACACCGTCCGACAACTCCTCGCCTTCCTCCCCCAAAACAACATGGAAGACCCCCAGTGGCTCGACACCGGCGACCCTCCCGACCGCAAAGTCGACGACCTCGTCGACCTCGTCGACGCCGACTCCACCCGCCCCTACGACATGCGCCAAGTCATCCGTCGCATCGTCGACAACGGCCAATTCCTCGAAGTCCAAGCCCAATGGGCGCGCAACGTCGTCATCGGCTTCGCCCACCTCGGCGGCAACGGCGTCGGCATCGTCGCCAACGACCCCGACACCCTCGCCGGCGTCCTCGACATCGACGCCTCCCGCAAGGCCGCCCGCTTCGTCCGCTTCTGCGACTGCTTCAACATCCCCATCGTCACCCTCGTCGACGTCCCCGGCTTCCTCCCCGGCACCCAGCAGGAATACGGCGGCATCATCGCCCACGGCGCCAAACTCCTCTACGCCTACGCCGAAGCCACCGTCCCCAAAGTCGCCGTCACCCTCCGCAAGGCCATCGGAGGCGCCTACGTCGTCATGAGCTCCCGCCACCTCCGCTCCGACGTCAACCTCGCCTGGCCCACCGCCCAAATCGCCGTCACCGGCTCCGACGGCGCCGTCAACATCATCCACCGCCGCCGCATCGCCGCCGCCGCCGACCCCGAAGCCGAACGCGCCAAACTCACCGCCGAATACGAAGCCGAGTTCTACCGCCCCTACCAAGCCGCCGAACTCGGCTACGTCGACGACGTCATCGACCCCCGCGACACACGCTCCGCCATCATCCGCTCCCTCGAAATGCTCGCCGAAAAAGTCGACACCTCACCTCCCAAAAAGCACGGCAACATCCCACTCTGACCCAGACCCCGCCCGGACTTGGATCAACCATGCTCTACGAACCAGACACCCTCGAACGCATCCAGGCCGCCTACGCCAAACTCGACGCCGGCGTCGCCGTCGCCCGCCAGCGCCTCGACAGACCCCTCTCCCTCGCCGAAAAAATCCTCTTCGGCCACTTCTCCGACCCCGCGACCCAGCCCCTCGCCCGCGGCGAAGACTACGCCTCCCTCCAAGTCGACCGCGTCTGCCTCCAAGACGTCACCGGCCAAATGGCCATGCTCCAATTCGAACTCGCCGGCCTCGAACGCGCACTCGTCCCCACCACCGTCCACTGCGACCACCTCGTCCAGGCCCGCACGGACGCCGCCTCCGACCTCGGCCAGGCCATCACCGAAAACGAAGAGGTCTACGACTTCCTCCGCAGCGCCGCCGCACGCTACGGCGCAGGCTTCTGGAAGCCCGGCTCAGGCATCATGCACCAAGTCGTCCTCGAAAACTACGCCTTCCCCGGCGGCATGATGATCGGCACCGACTCCCACACCACCAACGCCGGCGGCATGGGCATGATCGCCATCGGCGTCGGCGGCGCGGACGCCGTCGACGCCATGGCCGGCATCGGCTGGGGCGTCGCCATGCCCAAACTCATCGGCGTCCGCCTCACCGGCGCGCTCGACGGCTGGACCTCCCCCAAAGACGTCATCCTCAAAGTCGCCGACGAACTCACCGTCAAAGGCGGCACCGGCGCAATCGTCGAATACTTCGGCCCCGGCCTCGCCTCCATCAGCGCCACCGGCCGCGCCACCATCACCAACATGGGCGCCGAAATCGGCGCAACCACCTCCATCTTCCCCTTCGACCAGCGCACCGCCGCCTACCTCCAATCCACCGATCGCTCCCAAATCGCCCAACTCGCGCAAGCCAACGCACACAACCTCCGCCCCGACGACGAAGTCGAAAACGCCCGCAACGACATCTTCGACCGCGTCATCGAAATCGACCTCTCCGCCCTCGAACCCGGCTGGGTCGGCCCCCATACCCCCGACCTCCGCAACACCGTCGCCGAAATCGGCGCATTCATGGCCGAACAGGGCTACCCCCCCGTCCCCCGCAACGCACTCATCGGCTCCTGCACCAACTCCTCCTACGAAGACATCAGCCGCGCCGCACACCTCGCCCGCCAAGCCGCCGACGCCGGCATCCCCCTCCGCATCCCCCTCCTCGTCACCCCCGGCTCCGAACAAATCCGCGCCACCACCGAACGCGACGGCCAACTCGCCGACTTCCAATCCGCCGGCGCCACCGTCCTCGCCAACGCCTGCGGACCCTGCATCGGCCAATGGCGCAGATCCGACCTCGACGGCGACGAGCAAAACACCATCGTCACCTCCTTCAACCGCAACTTCCCCGGACGCAACGACGCCAACCGCAACACCCTCGCCTTCATCGGCTCCCCCGAACTCGTCGTCGCCACCGCCTTCGCAGGCACCATCGACTTCGACCCCCGCACCGACTCCATCGAACAAAACGGCTCCACCTTCACATTCCAGCCCCCCGCCGGCGACGAACTCCCCGCCAACGGCTTCGACCCCGGCGTCTCCGGCTACGAAGCGCCCCCCGAAAACGCCAGCCAAGTCCAAGTCATCGTCGACCCCGACAGCGAACGCCTCCAGCGCCTCCAACCCTTCCCCGCCTGGCACGGCGCAGACTTCCAACAACTCCCCCTCCTCATCAAAACCCGCGGCAAAACCACCACCGACCACATCTCCCCCGCAGGCCCCTGGCTCAAATACCGCGGCCACCTCGACAACATCTCCGACAACCTCTTCGCCGGCGCGGTCAACGCCTTCACCGGCGAAACCGGCAAAACCCTCAACCCCCTCACCGGCGAAACAGGCCAACCCATCAGCCAAGTCGCCCGCGCCCTCAAAGCCCAGGGCCTCGGCTGGATCGCCATCGGCGACGAAAACTACGGCGAAGGCTCCTCACGCGAACACGCCGCCATGGAACCCCGACACCTCGGCGGCCTCGCCGTCATCGCCCGCTCCTTCGCCCGCATCGCCGAAACCAACCTCAAAAAACAAGGCCTCCTCGCCCTCACCTTCGCCGACCCCGCCCACTACGACCTCATCAACGAAAACGACCAACTCTCCATCCTCGGCCTCGCCCAAATGGCCCCCGACCAGTCCCTCCAACTCCGCATTCACCGCCCAGACGGCTCATCCGACGACGTCCCCCTCAACCACAGCTTCACCCAAGCCCAAATCGGCTGGTTCCAAGCCGGCAGCGCCCTCAACCAAATCGCCGCCGCCCAATAACCCTGCGAAACCCGCACAACCGCAAGCCAACACGCGCGCCCCGCAGGCGCTGAACGGACCGGAGCCAGCCCAATGAGAGTCAAAGTCACCGTCGTCGGCGCAGGCAACGTCGGCGCGACCACCGCACAGCGCATCGCCGAACGCGGCTACGCAGACGTCGTCCTCGTCGACATCGTCGAAGGCCTCCCCCAAGGCAAAGCCCTCGACCTCTACGAAGCCAGCCCAGTCGTCGGCGTCGACTCCAACATCACCGGCGCGACCTCCTACGACGAAACCGCCGGCTCCGACATCATCGTCATCACCTCCGGCGTCGCCCGCAAACCAGGCATGAGCCGCGACGACCTCCTCTCCATCAACATGAAAATCGTCGACGACGTCGCCAAAAAAGCCATCGCCGCCTCCCCCGACGCCGTCATCATCGTCGTCTCCAACCCCCTCGACGCCATGTGCCACGTCGCCTTCGACGCCGCCGGCATCGACTCCTCCCGCGTCGTCGGCATGGCCGGCATCCTCGACACCGCCCGCTACCGCTCCTTCCTCGCCCAAGCACTCGACGTCTCCGTCGAAGACGTCCACGCCTACGTCCTCGGCGGACACGGCGACACCATGGTCCCACTCGCCTCCTACACCACCGCCGCCGGCATCCCCATCGCCGAACTCCTCCCCCAAACCCAAATCGACCAAATCATCCAACGCACCCGCGACGGCGGCGCCGAAATCGTCAACCTCCTCAAAACAGGCTCCGCCTTCTACGCCCCCTCCGCAGCCGTCGCCCAAATGGTCGACAGCATCGCCCTCGACAAAAAACGCATCCTCCCCTGCGCCGCACTCCTCAACGGCCAATACGGCATCGACGGCCTCTACATCGGCGTCCCCGTCGTCCTCGGCTCCAACGGCATCGAACGCATCCTCGAAATCTCCCTCACCAGCGCCGAACAAGCCATGCTCCAACACTCCGCAGACGCCGTCCGCGAACTCGTCGACAGCATCCAGCGCCTCAGCACCCAATAACCCCCGCAACCAGCCCACGCCACCCCCGCACCGGAGCGCCGCCATGACCGACTTCCGCATCGAAACCGACACCATGGGCCAAATCGAAGTCCCCGCAGACCGCTACTGGGGCGCCCAAACCCAGCGCTCCCTCCAAAACTTCAAAATCGGCGGCGAACGCATGCCCCGCTCCATCATCCGCGCCATGGGCATCATCAAGCACGCCTCCGCCTCCGCCAACCAAGACCTCGCCAAACTCGACCCCCAAATCGCCGACGCCATCCGCGACGCCGCCCGGCAAGTCATCGACGGCCAGCTCGACGACCACTTCCCCCTCGTCGTCTGGCAAACCGGCTCCGGCACCCAATCCAACATGAACGCCAACGAAGTCATCTCCAACGTCGCCATCCAAGCCCTCGGCGGACAACCCGGCTCCAAAACCCCCGTCCACCCCAACGACCACGTCAACATGTCCCAATCCTCCAACGACGTCTTCCCCGGCGCCATGGCCATCGCCACCGCCGAACAAGTCACCCACCACCTCCTCCCCGCACTCCAGCACCTCCACGACGCCCTCGCCGCCAAAGCCGCCGAATGGCAGAACATCGTCAAAATCGGCCGCACACACTTCATGGACGCCGTCCCCCTCACCCTCGGCCAAGAATTCTCCGGCTACGTCCAACAACTCGCCTACGGCATCCGCCGCGCCCAAAACGCCCTCCCAGCCCTCTACGAACTCGCCCTCGGCGGCACCGCCGTCGGCACCGGCCTCAACTCCCACCCCGAATACGCCGACCGCGTCGCCGCCCAAATCGCCGACCTCACCGGCCTCCCCTTCATCTCCGCACCCAACAAATTCGAAGCCCTCGCCGCACACGACGCACAAGTCGAACTCGCCGGCGTCCTCAACACCCTCGCCGTCTCCCTCATGAAAATCGCCAACGACGTCCGCATGCTCGGCTCCGGCCCCCGCGCCGGCCTCGGCGAACTCAACCTCCCCGCCAACGAACCCGGCTCCAGCATCATGCCCGGCAAAGTCAACCCCACACAATCCGAAGCACTCACCATGGTCTGCGCCCAAGTCATGGGCAACTCCGTCGCCGTCTCCGTCGGCGGCTCCAACGGACACTTCGAACTCAACGTCTTCAAACCCGTCATGGCCCACAACAACCTCCAATCCATCAAACTCCTCGCCGACGCCTCCGTCTCCTTCACCGACCACTGCATCGCCGGCACCCAGCCCAACCTCCAACGCATCGACGAACTCATGCGCTCCTCCCTCATGCTCGTCACCGCACTCAACCCCCACATCGGCTACGACAACGCCGCCAAAATCGCCAAAAAAGCCCACGAAGACAACAGCACCCTCCAAGAAGCAGGCCTCCAACTCGGCATCCTCACCCAAGACCAATTCGCCCAATGGGTCCGCCCCGAAGACATGACCAAGCCCTAGACTAGGCCCCACGCCAACCCGCCGCCCCAACCAGAGGAGCAAGAAGATGCCCAGCCGACGCAGCCAAATCAACATGACCGACGCCGAAATCGAGGCCTACATCGACAACGGCTGGACCCTCCAAACCGCCACCATCGGCCCCAGCGGCTACCCCCACCTCGTCGCCATGTGGTACGGCGTCATCGACGGCAAAATCCACTTCACCACCTACGCCAAGGCCCAAAAGGTCAAAAACCTCGAGCGCGACCCCAAAATCACCGTCATGCTCGAATCCGGCACCGAATACCAAGAACTCAAAGGCCTCGTCATCGAAGGCCGCGCAGACGTCATCCAAAACGACCCAGACCTCGTCATCGCCGTCCAAGACGCCACCAGCCGCAAATCCGGCAACCCACGCCAACCCTCCGGCAACCTCCCCATGGACGACGACCAACGCCGCAAGCAGGCAGCCAAACGCGCCGTAATCCGCATCACCCCAGACAAAATCATCAGCTGGGACCACTCCAAACTCGGCGGCAAGTACTAGGGGGCACGTGATGGTCACCACAACGACCTTCCGCCTACTCGAAGACAAAGATTTCGACGATCTAGCGCCCCACGAAGGTTTTTCGTCCGAAAAACAACTTGGCGACGCCCTCGTCTCGAATCCGTCCATCTTGGTTAACGACCTCTGGCTCGTCGGCAGGGAGATCCAAACTGACGCCGGACGAATCGATCTGCTTGGCGTTGATCCAGAGGGCGTACTTGTTGTCTTCGAGCTCAAGTTAGGCAAGCTCAGTCGCGGTGCGGTCAGCCAAGCTATTGAATACACGGCATTCCTTTATGATCTCGAACTAGAAGACCTTTCATCCCTCATCACCAACAGTTCAGGTCGAAACGGAGTACCACCGATCTCAGATTTCGCCAATGAGTTCGAGCGACGCATTGGCCACCGATTGCCTGAAAGCGATCTTGCCATCCGGACCGTACTCGTCAGCGAGGAAATTGACGAGCCGTCGGCACGTTCGATCGATTGGCTATACCAAAACGGCATCCCCATTGGCCATCTCGTTCTTCGCGCCAGTAGAAGTGGCGATGATGTGGTGTTTGATGTCCTCGAAAACTGGGCACCGGCAGTGCGACCGTGGTGGTATCCGCCAACGCAGGCAAAGCGTCCGCAACTCATTGAGTGGCTTTTCACCGAAGCCGCAAAGACGGAATCTGCCGACCTCCACGCCGAAATCGCGGAGATGATCACAACCTCCTTCCCATCCGGCCGCTGGGTACCTCGCGTAGATCCCGACTCCCTCGGCCTCAATTGGGCGATTCGCGGGCAAAATGGCAAGCCGGTCGAGAGCATCACCATCCGCATCCACAACACACGCCCCAGTCAAATCTTCCTGATGCTGTTCGACGAGGTACTCCAGTACGCCCCAGACGAGATCCGCAGCGCCCTCCAGCCGTTCACCTACAGGGAAGGCCTCCGCCTCGGCAAACCACACGGCGAATCACGCGAGATCGACGCCGAAACCTGGGCCGAACACGGCCAAGCCCTCCGCGACGCCCTCGCCTCCGCCGGCACCAAACACGCCAAACAAACAACCTGACCACCCCGTTTCGCGCGAAGAAATCCGTCGTCTGTATGGCGGAACCAGTTCCGCGCCCCCGGCGCGGTGCTGGTTCCGGCGTGCAGCGGCGGATTTCTTCACGCGAAACACCCCTCTGTAAACCACGACACACCCCGCCCCCGCCCAATCGCCCTATCATCGCACCTATGTGCGAACCACAAGAGCCGGGCGACCTCCAGCTCACCTACGTCCACCCCCTCGAACTCACCGTCCCCGCAGAACACCCCAGAACAGACCACGACGACGACCCGCCCGACGCCTTCCAACTCCCCGAACACCAGCTCCTCCGCTCCGTCCAGCAGTTCGGCATCCTCCAGCCCATCCTCGCTCGCCAAACCGAATACGGCCTCCTGATCATCTCCGGCAGGCGCCGCCGCACCGCCGCCCTCGCCGCCGGACTCGACCGCGTCCCCGTCCTCATCACCCGGCACGAAACCGATGACCTCACCCTCAACCTCGCCGAAAACCTCGCCCGCAAGCCCCTCAACCCCATCGACCAAGCCCGCGCCTTCGACCAAATCGGCCCAGACCAATCCGCCCGCCAATTCTCCCTCGACCCCCGCGACGTCGGCGACACCCGCAGCCTCCTCGGCCTCGACCCCTACATCCAAGACCTCGTCGCCAACGGTCACATCTCCCCCGACGCCGCCCGCCAACTCCGCCACGCAGACCCCGAATACCAGCCCCAACTCGCCTACCGCGCCGCCACCGAAGACATGGACGCGCGCGACGTCTTCCGCGAAGCCCCCTACTACACCAACAAAATCAAGGCCGAGCGCGAAGAACTCCGCATCCACGGCCAGGCCCTCATCGACGCCATCAACGAAATCCTCGAAGCCAAGCGCGCCCGCCTCGCCCTCCGCCGAACCGCACCCAAAGGCACCATCTTCCTCGAACTCCGCTCCCCAGAAGAAACCCTCGCCTTCGCCCGCCGCCTCGGCGGCGAAACCGTCCCCGACCCGCCCACAATCCTCCGCGCCCGCCCACGCACCTACCGCAAAGACGACCCCTACAAGAAACCCGCCTGGACCGCCACCTGGCAGGACATCGAAGCCCGCCCCGGCAAACGCCTCGCCTACCACTTCGAAGACTTCTTCCTCCCCGACCACTCCCCCCGCTACGGCCTCCCCGATCCCGGCCAATGGCGCGAACCCCTCGCCCTCGAACCCATCGGCGACCCCCGCCAGCGCCTCCCGCCCGCCCTCTCCGACAACCATTACGACGCCGACGACAGCGACCTCTACGCGGACGCCTACCCCGACGACGCGGACGACTACGGCGACTACCGCGAAGAAGCCGCCGGCTACGCCGACAACCACGCCGCCAGCGCCCCCTACCCCCATCCCCCCGTCCGCCACCGCGACGACGATCTCGCCGACCCCGCGCACGGCCGCGCCATCGTCGTCAAAATCGACTACGGCTCCCGCTACCGCTGACCCGCTCCCCCGGCCTGCTCCCCGCCCTTCGGACCATAGAAAACCACCCACACCTTGAGATTCTCGAAATCCACGAACCGATGAGGCACCCCCGCCCCCACATGGAGGACATCGCCGGCACCGCAAGGAAACCGCTCCTCCCCCCGCACGAACTCCCCGCTCCCCTCCGCCACGATGTACACCTCATCCTGCTCATGCGCCTCCTGCTCATCCACCCCCACCGGCGCATACAGCCCAGCCAGCATCGTCCCGTGCCGCAAATGCTCCGTGAAGAAATCCGCGCTCGCCACGGCCCGCCTCCTACAATCCAGCCTACCCCCAGCCAACGGAGCGCACCCATGAACCTCTCCCAACTCGACGTCATCCGCCAAGGCATGTCCCAAATGCACGGCATGCTCGACAAAGCCGTCAACCAAATGACCGCCGAACAGCTCAACCACCGCTCCGAACAAGGCGTCTCCGCCTTCTTCTCCCTCTGGCACTACGTCCGCACCGAAGACAACATCGTCAACTACTGCGCCCAGCGCCGCAACACCGTCTGGCTCGCCGAAGCCTGGAACGACCGCTTCAACCTCCACCGCACAGCCCAAGGCACCGGCATGACCAAAGCGCAAGCCGACGCCGTCACCCTCAACGACGCCGACGCCTGGCTCGCTTACCAGCAGCAAGTCTGGGCCGCCTCCGACCAATGGCTAGCCGCCCTCACCCCCGCCAACCTCGAAGACGAAATCCTCATCAAACCCGCCCCGCCCATGACCACCTGGCAAGCCCTCACCGGCATGCTCCTCTACCACGGCTTCCGCCACGTCGGCGAACTCGAACACGCCCGCGGCCAACAAGGCCTCGGCGGCCTCACCATCTGAACCGCCAACCCAATGAGATCGCCGTGCCCCTAGAACACCGCGATCGGATTCACCGGCGACCCCGTCCCCCCCTGCACGTTCAGCGGCAGCACGCACAACAGCATCTCCCATCGCCCCTCCTCCGCGCACGCACGCGCCAGCGGCTCCAGCAGCGCATTGTCCAGCAGCGCCACCCCGAAGCTGTAAATCACCCCGTGCACCCCCCACGCCAGCCCGTACTCATCGGGCCGCGCATCCATCATGTCCCACCCCAGCAGCGCCACATCGTGATCCCGGATGAAAATCGACGTGCTCGCATGCAGCCCCGGACTCGGCGGCTGCCCGAAAAAATCATCCGGATGATCCGCCTGGTACGCCTCCCGCCCGCTGTACACCAGCAGCGCATCCCCCGCCTCCACGCTCACCCCCTGCGCCGCCGCGATGTCCTCCAGCTCCGCACCCATCACCGGACGATCCAAAGTCACGTACGGCGTCCCCCGGAACCGCGGCACATCCAACAGCACCGCCCGCGTGAAAATCCCCTCCTTCCACGCCGTCACGTCCCCGAACAGCGCCCCCCGCCAAGAATCAATCGCCTCCTCCGGCTTCCGCCCCTGCCAAATCCCGTCCTGATCCCAAACATGGCACAGCGCATCGATGTGCGTGAACGTGTGCCCGTGATACACGAACCCGTAGTAATCCACCACCGCCCCCGAAGTCCCGTCCCCCCGCGGCGCCGTCCGCATGAAATGCTGCGCCGGCGTCGGATTGATCGCGCTCGCATCCTTCGGATACGGACGGCTCAGCGAAACCGTCCGCCCGCTCCGCACCGAACCCAGCGCCGCCAGCCGCTTCTCCCTCGTGATCAGATTCACCGCCCCCACCCCGTCATCATCGCCCCAGCGCCCCCAATTCCGCCGCTCCTTGTAGTTCCGCATGATCTCCTCGCGGCTCGGCGGCGGGTAAGCGGTCATCAGCGGCCTCCTTCGGCTCTTCCACCGCCCAAGATAACCCCCGTTATGATCGCTGCGGCGGGCGGCCCGGCGACTCCGGTCCGGCGCAGCATGGAGGCCCTCAAATGACCGACTTCGGCGTGTCGATGTTCCCGACCGACTACGCGATCCAGCCCCCCCAACTCGCCCGCGAAGCAGAAGCCCGCGGCTTCGAATCGCTCTGGTTCCCAGAACACACCCACATCCCCACCAGCCGCCAATCCCCCTGGCCCGGCGGCGGCGACCTCCCGCAGGAATACTGGCACACCCACGACCCCTTCGTCTCCCTCATGGCAGCCGCCGCTGCCACCGAAACCATCAAAGTCGGCACAGGCATCCTCCTCGTCCCCGAACACGACGTCTTCGTCGCCGCCAAATCCGCCGCCTCCCTCGACATGATCTCCGGCGGACGCCTCATCCTCGGCATCGGCGCCGGCTGGAACGCCGAAGAACTCGAAAACCACGGCTGGAACTTCAAAGACCGCTGGAAGGTCACCCGCGAATGCGTCCTCGCCTGGCGCGAACTCTGGACCAAGGACGAACCCGAATTCCACGGCGAATTCATCGACTTCGACCCCGTCTGGTCCTACCCCAAACCCGTCCAGGAAAACGGCCCCGACATCCTCCTCGGCGCACAATCCCAATGGGCCTTCGACCGCGTCGTCGACTACTGCGACGGCTGGCTCCCCATCGCCGCCCGTGGCGACATGCGCGAAGACATGGAGCGCCTCAAGGCCGCCGCCGACCGCGCCGAACGCCCCCTCGACACCATCCAGCGCAGCATCTTCGGCGTCGGCCCCAACCCCGAACAAGTCTCCGACCTCATCGAAATCGGCTTCCAGCGCATCATCTTCGGCCTCCCCCCCGCCGAACCAGCCACCGTCCTCCCCATCCTCGACAACTACGCCAAAATCAAAGCCGAGTTCGGCGGCTAGCGATGGGACTGCCGCCCTCGCGCCTCAAAACACCCCCCGGCAGGCACGAGCACCCGCCTGCCCGAACGCCGCGCGGCTCTTGCCGTCCGCATCAAGCGGAAGGATCGGGATGGATACCCCCGCGCTGAAAGCCCAGATCGAGACCGCCGCCAGCGAGGTCTACGCCGCCCTCGGCTGCGGCCGCGAGGAGCGCGTCTACGAAGAAGCCCTGTCCTTCGAATTCCGGCGTCGCGGCATCCCCTACGAACGCCAGCGCAAGGTCGAGATTCTCTACAAGGGCCGGACGGTCGGAATGGGCGCGCTCGACTTCATCGTCGACGGCCATGTCGTGCTCGAACTCAAAGTCGCCGAGTCAATCGCGCCCGCCCACAGATCGCAGTGCGCCGCCTACATGCGCACCACCGCCCTGCCAGACGGGATGATCGTCAACTTCCCCTACCCGCAGGCCGATTCCGCTCGAGTCCAAATCGTCGAACAGGAACAAGGACTCGACGCTCACTCCAGTCATCGCCGAGGCCGGCAGGGACCGCCCGGCTCCGCGCTCAATGGAGCAGCAGCCCCCCGCAGCGCTGGACGGCGGATCCGGCTGGACACTCCCGGGCTGCGGGCCGAAATCGAGGACGCCGCCAACGAGGTCTACGCCGCCCTCGGCTGCGGCCGCCGCGAGCAGGTCTATGAGGAGGCCCTGTCCTTCGAGTTCCGAGAGCGCGGCATCCGCTACGAGCGCCAGCGCAAAATCGAAATCCTCTACAAGGGCCAAACAGTCGGAATCGGCGCGCTCGACTTCGTCGTCGATGGCCACGTCGCACTTGGGCTCAAGGTCGTCACGGAGATCTCGCAGGCGCACAGATCGCAATGCGCGGCGTACATGCGCACCACTGCCCTGCCCGATGGAATGATCGTCAACTTCCCCTACCCGCAAGCCAATTCCGCCCAAGTCCAACTCGTCGATCAGGAACAGGGCCCCTACCTCCGGTCCGGCGATCGCCAAGCCCGGCCCCAACGACGGAGTCAGCCCCGTCCCGCGCAGACGCAAGGACGGCGCCCCATGGAACCACCCGCCCGGCAGCCCTCATCGGCGGACGACGCATCGTCGCGGTCAGATGCCGGCCCGGCATCAGCCAGTGCATCCAGCCCGCGCCGTGAACCGCAACCCCGAGTTCGCAGGCCCGGCGCGGACGAAGCTCCCGTCGTCCGACCCCAGCGCCCCGTAGCACTATGGCGCCGTCTGTGGCGGCGAACTGCCGGTAAGCACGAAGCACAGCGGGGGGCGAGATGATCAAGTCCTTCGCCGGCCGCACAGGAACACCCCATAGCCGCCGAAAAGCCCAAGCCGAACCGGCGCAGAACGCGCAATGACATGCCCTTGACCAAATCCCGCCTATCCAACCTCCGCCGCCTGAAAACGGTCCCCGGCAGGCGCGAGCAAGGGGCCTTCCTGCTCGACGGCGCAAAACTCGTCCGCGACGCCTTGGCCGCCAACGCCCCCGTTCGCGAGGTCTTCGCCGTCAACCCCGGCGAGCTCACCGACCTCTCACGTGAGATCACGCCGATCAGCCGGGCCGACGCAGAACGGCTCTCCGACCTGAAAACGCCGCAAGGCATCTTCGCCGAAGTCGACGACTGCACGATCCCCGCCCCCGAAGCGATATCCCGCATCCGCCCCGAAGAACGATTCCGCATCGTCGCCCTCGACGGCATCCAAGATCCGGGCAACGCCGGCGCCATCATCCGCTCCGCCGCCGCATTCAACTGCGACGCCGTCCTCTTCGGTCCCGACTCCGCCGACCCCACCCACCCCCGAACGACGCGCGGCGCGACCAGCGCTTGGTTCGCCATCGAAATCTGGCGCTCCGCGGAACTGCCCTGCGACTTGGCTCGGCTTGCCTCCATGGGCGCGGAGATCGTCGCCGCCTCAGCCGACGGCGAGCCGTTCAGCACTGCCAGCGAGCGCTCCGTCTGGCTGTTCGGAAACGAGGGCGCGGGCATCTCGCCAACGCTGGAACCGCTGATCCAGCGCCGCATCGGCGTGCCCCTGTCGCGGGGCGTCGAATCCCTGAACGTCGCGGTGGCCGCGGGCATTCTGCTATCGCAGGCACGGGAGGCATGATGCGCATCACCACCTGGAACGTCAACGGAATCCGCGCCCGCGAAGACCGCGTCCTCAACTGGCTCGACGCCAACCGCCCCGACGTCCTCTGCCTCCAAGAACTCAAATGCGAAGAAGAGCAGTTCCCCTACGACGGCTTCGACGAACTCGGCTACCAACTCAGCATCCACGGCCAAAAATCTTGGAACGGCGTCGCCGTCGCTTCACTGGACTTCCCCCACTCCATCGAGCCCGCAGTCCCCTGGCCCGGCGACGACCAGTCCCGCGGCATCGCCGCCGCCATCGCCGGCATCGAAATCGTCAGCCTCTACGTCCCCAACGGGCGCTCCGTCGACAACCCCGCCTACCAATACAAACTCGAATGGCTCGACCACCTCCGCGCCTGGCTCGACAGCCGCGACCAAGCCTCCCCGCTCGTCCTCTGCGGCGACTACAACATCGCCCCCGACGACCGCGACGTCCACGACGCCGAAGCCTGGGGCGACGCCGTGCTCTGCTCCCCGCCCGAACGCCAGCGCCTGCAAGCCCTGCTCGACTGGGGCCTCCACGACGCCTACCGCCTGATCGACGAAACCGGCATCGCCTTCACCTGGTGGGACTACAGAGGCGCATCCCTCCAGCGCAACCAAGGCCTCCGCATCGACCACCACCTGATCACCCAGCCGCTGGTCGAGCGCCTCTCATCCGTCGAAATCGATCTTGAAGAACGCCAAGCCGAAAAGGCTTCCGACCATGCCCCCGTCACTCTGGTGCTCGACGAGTAGCCGGCTAGAGCGACGGACGGCGGTCGCCCCAAGGCATCGCCCGCTCCAACGCCACCCCGCAGCGGATCACAGCCTCGTCGTGCCCGCGCGGCGCCAGCACCTGCACCGCCGTCGGCAGCCTGTCCCCGTCAAATCCGCTCGGCACGCTGATCGCCGGCGCTTGCAGCAGATTCGCAATCGGCGTGTAGAGGATCGAAATTGTCCACGGATTCACGGGCACCCCTGCGATCTCGTCGATCCGCGCGCCATGCTCATGCGCCGTGATCGCCGAAGTCGGCGTCAGCAGCGCATCGAAACGCGAGAAGAACTCCGCCATCTTGCCCCGCAGCAGATCCATCCCCGCATACGCCTCGGCCACCTGCACTCCCGAGATCCGCTTCCCGCCCCGCAGGATGCTGCTCGCCGCATACCGCGTCAGCTCCTCCTCGCGCCCTTCCGCCAAGCTGCCGTAGTTCGCCGCCGCCCCCACTGCGGAAAGCACCGGAAAGATCTCCAGCGGATTCGGAATCTCCGGCGCCGCCTCCGCCAGTTCCGCGCCGGCATCCGCCAGCGCCTCCGCCGCTCGCCGCAAGTTCGCCGCTACCGCATCCTCGCAAGGCGTCCCCGGCATCAATTCCGTCGTCCAAGCGATCCGCAGCCCCCGCACATCTCCCGAACCGGCCGCCCCGGCGAAGTCCGGCGGCGCGTCCCGCAGCGCGGTCGCGTCCCGCTCATCCGGCCCGGCCATCACTTGCAGCATCAGCGCCGCATCGGCCACGCTCCGAGCCAGCGGCCCATCCGTCGAAATCTGGCTCATCCCCGCCCCGCGCGAGTGGCGCGGTATCAGCCGCCCCGTCGGCTTCAACCCCACGACGCCGCAGTACGCCGCTGGCAGCCGCACCGACCCGCCGCCATCCGTCCCGTGATGCAGCGGCCCCAGCCCGGCCGCGCAGGCCGCCGCCGCCCCGCCGCTCGACCCGCCAGCCGTGCGCCCCGCCAGCCACGGATTTTCCGTCGCCGGCCCCAGCTCATTCATCGTCTGCGCAGCCAGCCCGAACTCCGACGTATTGGTCTTCCCCACGATGATCGCCCCCGCCATCCGCAGCCGCTCGACCAGAATCTCATCGCGCCGCGCCGGCGCATGATCCGCAACCCGCGAACCCATTGTCGTCGGCACCCCGCCGACGTCAACCAGATCCTTCAACGTGACCGGAATGCCCAGCAGCGGCGGCGCGGCGTCCTGCCCGCCGCCGTCGCGGAGCCGCGACCACAGGTCTGCCGCCCCCTCCGCCTGGCTGCGCGCCAGCTCCGCCGTGACCGTGATGAACGCATGCAGCCGCGGCTCGATCTCCGCGATGCGCGCCAACAGCCCGTCGACCGCATCGACCGGCGAGGCTTCTCCTGATGCGTACAGCGCCCGCAACTCGGCGGCCGACCGCTCATGCAGCGCGGTCACAGGTTCTCGATCTCCACCGGTTCGAGCTCCTCCGCGGGTTGGAACCCGAAGATGCGGCCGTAGAAATCCAGCTCCGCCTCCGCAGCCCGGATGATGTTCTTCGCCTGCCTGAATCCATGCTGCTCGCCCTCAAAGAGGATGTACGCCACCGGAATGCCCTTCTTCCGCAGCGCGTCAACCATCCGCTCCGCCTGGTTGGGCGGCACGATCTTGTCCTCATCCCCTTGCAGGAACAGGATCGGGCAGTTGAAGCGGTCCAGCGCACTCATCGCCGACCGCTGCTCGTACAACTCTGCCCGCTCCGGATACGGCCCGATCAGCGTGTCCAAGTACCGCGACTCGAACTTGTGCGTCTCCTCCGCCAACGCCGCCGCATCGCTCACTCCGTAATGCGATGCCCCCGCGCTGAACGTGTCGGTGAACGCCAGCGCGCACAGCGTCGTGTAGCCCCCCGCCGAGCCGCCGCGGATGGCGAGCCGCCCCGGATCCACGTCGCCCCGTTCGACCAAGTACTTCGCGGCAGCCGAGCAGTCCTCGACATCAACGATGCCCCAGTTGCCGTTGAGCAGCCGCCGGTACGCCGTCCCGTAGCCGGTGGAGCCCCCGTAGTTGACGTCGACGACCCCGAACCCGCGCGTCGTCCAGTACTGCACCGCCAGCGAGAACCCCGGCTCCGTGCGACTCGTCGGGCCACCGTGCGTGAAGGCAATCAGCGGCGGCCGCTCGCCCTCCTGCCCCCGGAAATCGGCGTTGCGCGGCGCGTAGTAGTACGCGTGGGCCGTGCGCCCGCCTGCGCTGGGGAAGCTGATCGCCTCCGCCTCCGAGACGTACTCGCGGCCGAGCGGCGGCGCGGCGCCCTGCCGCAGCGTTTCGATCTCCCCGCTGTCCGCATCGATGGCGACGATCTTCGCACCGGCGTCCGCCGCCGCTGCCTCGACGATCAGCCGGTTGCCCGAGACCGCGAAGTCGTAACCGAACGAGTTGAACGGCGTCTCGATCTCCAACAGCCGGCCCGTCTCCAGATCAAGCGCGCCGATTTTCCGCATCCCGTCTTGGAAGTACTTGACGGCCAAGCGTCCGCCATCAAGCAGCGCGTAGCAGGAGGAACTGAACGTCCACGGCGGCTGGCCGAACTCCGCCTCCATCTCCAGCACCGGCGCGAGCGCATCGCCATCCCAGCGCTGGACGTTCCACCAGCCGGACGCATCGGAGACGCAGTAGAGAGTTCCATCGGGCCCCCAAGCCGGTTCAAGAATCGACTCGCCCACCCGCGTGTCCCCCGCGATGCGCCGCGCGTTCCGCAGCTCGCCATCGGCCAATATCTCGGCCACCCACAGCTCGGTCGCGTCCCACGGCATGCGCGGATGATTCCAGCAAATCCAGGCAAGCCGCCGGTCATCGGGCGAGACGCGCGGCGCGGCGTAGAAATCAAAACCGCGATGAAGGGGTTCAGCCGCGCCGCCGGCCATCGGAATCGCACCGACGCAGTTCTCCGCCTCTCCATCGCCCGAATGATCCTCCACGACGCAGATCAGCCGTTCCCGCCCGCGATCCGCAGTAGCGTCCGCATAGCGGAACGGCCCTTCGGGAGTGATCGGCTCGGCATCGGCCGAAGCGTCAACCGGCCGGCGCCAGAGCCGCTGGTCGGCGAAGTTCGAGTAGTACGCGACCCCATCCGCCGCGATGAAAGCGCCGCCCCCGTACTCGTGCACGAGCGTGCGGGCGCTGTGCTCCGCAGGCGTCACTTCACTCACCGCCCCGTCGGCGGATCGTCGCATCGCCGCGTACCGCCCCGATTCTTCAGGCCGCGACTCGATCCAAAACACGTCGTCGCCGTCCGCCGCGATCTCCATGAAGCGCAGCGCTCCTTGCGTCAACGCCTCAGCCGAGATCGGCGAAGTCCATGCGCCGAACGGCGCGGTTCCTGGCTCCGGCATGGCAACCTCCCGCCCGCAACGCGCATATCGTACGCGCTCGCGCGAATTGCATATGATCGCGCCGATGCGCACGAGAGCGGATGTCGGGAGGACGGAATGGCAGCGGATCTCAGCGACCGCCGGGAACAAGATCGACCGCTGGCCGACGATGTGCGCATGCTCGGCAACCTGCTCGGCGAAACCATCGCCGCCGTCGAGGGCGCAGAGGTCTTCGACGCCGTAGAAGGCCTGCGCACGCTCACGCGCGAGCGGCGGATGGCCGCGGAAACGCACGAGGGCGATCCCAAAACTGCGGCCATCCTCGAACGCGTCGCCTCTTGGCCGGTATCCACCGCGGCCGCGGTCGGCCGCGCCTTCCTGCTCTACTTCCTCCTGGTCAACACGGCCGAGGAAACCCACCGCGTCCGCAGGAGACGGCAGCACATGATCGCGACCGGGGCCCCAGGCCCGCGCTCCCTGCACGCCGTCGCCGAGGACGCCCGGACGAGCGGACTCGGCGCGGAAGCCCTGCGCGAAGCCGCCTCCCGCGTCGCCTTCCTGCCGGTGTTCACCGCCCACCCGACCGAATCGCAGCGGATGACGATCACGCGCTCGCTCAACTCCGTCCACGCGCTGATGCTGCAGCGCAACGGCGCCGCCCCCGACGAACAGCGCCGCATCGAGCGCCGGATGCGGATGCTGATCGAGGCGATGTGGCAGGCCGATCACCTCCGCCACCGGCGCCCGACCGTGCTCGAAGAATCGCGTCTGCTGCTCAACACGTTCCGAACCACGATGTGGGACGCCGTTCCCGAAGTCGCCGCCCAGCTGCGCGAGGCTTCAGGAGCCGCAGCCGACGAGGCACCGGCCCCAATCCGCCTCGGCAGCTGGATGGGCGGCGACGCCGACGGCAACCCGAACGTGACCCCGGAGATGACTTGGCAGACATCCGTGGCCATGCGCGGCACCGTGCTCTCGGCGCATCTCGACGCCGTCCGCGAATTGCACGGAACACTGCCCCACTCTCGCGGGCGGACAGGGGTCTCGGAGGCCCTCGAAGCCAGCATCGCGGGCGACGAGGCGCGGATGCCCGAGGTCGCCGAGGCCTGGCATGACCGTTCGCAACGGGAGCGCTACCGGCGCAAGGTGGCGCTGATCGCCGCCCGCCTGCAAGCCACGCTCGCCGCCAACCGCGCCGACATGGACGCCCGCGCGAGCACCGTCTTCGGCGACTATGCCGCCCCCGCGCCGAGCGCCGCCGGAGGACTCCCCTATCGCTCGTCCGATGAATACGCGAACGACCTCCAGTTGATCGCCGACAGCCTCCGCACGCATGACGCGAACGCCACTGCCGATGCCGTCGTTCAGCCTCTGATCGACCGCGCCCGCGCCTTCGGCTTCCATCTCGCAACGCTGGACATCCGCGACCACGCGGACCGCTTCCACGAAGCGGCTGCCAACTGCCTCGCGCAGACCGACGCGATCGCGTCGCCCGATTCGTATCTCGGTCTCGACGCCGCCGGACGCGAGCAAGCGCTGGCCAAGGAACTGTCGCGCGACTTCCTGCCGCTCGGCGCGGAAGCCGCGGGTGCCGACGACGCCTTGGAGCGGATGGTCGCCGTGCGCCGGATCCAAGACCGCTTCGGACGGGACGCTTGCAAGACCTGCATCGTGTCGATGACCGAGTCGGCGGCCGACGTGCTGGCCCCGCTGCTCCTGGCGCGGCAGGCCGGCTTGAACATCGCCGCAGACGGCGCGCCCGGCGGACGGCTGCGGATCGCCCCCCTCTTCGAGCGTGTCGCCGACCTGGCCGGCGCGCCGTCCGTGCTCGAACGGCTCTTCTCGATCGACGCCTACCGACGGCACCTCGCCGCCCACGGCAACCTGCAGGAGGTCATGGTCGGCTACTCGGATTCGGCCAAGGATGCCGGCATCCTCACCGCGCAGTGGAACCTGCATCGGGCGCAGGCGGCGATGATCGAAACCGCGGCGCGCGCAGGCGTCCGCCTGCTCTTCTTCCACGGCCGCGGCGGCACGGTCAGCCGCGGCGGCGGGCCCGCCCACAACGCGATCCTGGCCCTGCCGCCCGGAACCACCGATGACGGCGTCAAGCTGACCGAACAGGGCGAAATGATCCAGTTCACCTACGGCCTGCCCGCCAACGCCCGCTGGAACTTGGAACAATCCGTCGCCGCCGTCTGGTCCCGCTGCTTCGACGACGACTCCCTGCACGACGACGCCAAACGCGCCCGCTACCACGCGGTGATGCAAGAGCTCTCCGAAACCGCCGAGCGGACCTACCGCGGCGGCATCCTGGAAAACGACGCGCTGATCGCGTACTTCCACCGCGTCACGCCGATCGAAGTGCTCGGCAACCTGTCGATCGGCTCACGCCCGACCTTCCGCCCCGGCGGACAGCAGTCGATCTCCGCAATGCGCGCCATCCCTTGGGTGTTCGCATGGATGCAGGCCCGCCACGTGATCACGGGCTGGATGGGCGTGGGCTCGGCCTTCAGCGCATTCATCGAACGGCACGGCGAAGCAGGCCTGTCGCTGCTGCGCGAAATGGAAGCCGAATGGCCCTTCTTCACCGCCCTAATCGGCAACGTCGAGATGGTGCTGGCCAAAGCCGATTTCGGCATCGCCGAGCACTACGCCCGGACGCTGGGCAACGGCGCCGGCGACGAAGCCACGTTCCAGATGCTGCGCGACGAGTACGACCGCACGGTCGCCGCGGTCGAGCAAATCGTCGGCGAGGGATCACTGCTCGATCACACCCCCGTGCTGCGCCGCTCCATCGACCTGCGCAACCCCTACGTCGACGCCCTCAGCTTCATCCAAGTCGACCTGCTCGGCCGCCTGCGCCAGATGCCTGAAGACGATCCCCGTCGCCAAGAAACCCTCGAAGCCATCCTCCGCAGCATCAACGGCATCGCCGCCGGCCTCCGCAACACCGGCTGATGTTCCGCTTGGCGCAGAACGGCAGCTTGTGGAGGTTTGGCAAGCAATGGGCGATCAGCCCGAGAGCTTCCACTGGACGAGGGTGTAGGCGTCTTCACCTTCTCCATGGTCCTCGAAGACGGCCTCGACATCAGCGCCGATCACGACGGGCTGCTCCGGATCGCCGATCAGATTGCCGACCATGCGGATGTTGTCGTGTTCTTCGATTTCAACGAGCACGACGATGTACGGGCAGCCTTCGGCCAGAGCCGGGTGAACGGGATGCCAGACGCGCTCCCACGACCAAATCTTGCCCTTGCCCTCAATCTGCTTCCAACCGAGATCGAAGGAGTGGCAGCGGTGGCAGACCCACTCGGGGCCCCACTGGGCGCGGGTGCAGGAGTTGCAGAGCTGCACCATCAGCTCGTGGCGCTTCGTGCCCTCCCAGTACTCGGTGTCGAGTCCGTCGATGGCGGGCCCGGGGGCGGGCAGGCCTTCGGGAAGATAGGTCGCGGCGGCCACTAGAGCACCGCCTCGGAGCCGACGATCATGTCGGAGACCGGCGAGACCATCGGGCCCGACGCGACCAGCGAGACGTTGGCGTCTTCGACTTGGTTGCAGGAAGTGCCCCGCACTTGGCGGACGGCTTCGATCTGGAGTTCGAGGCCGTGCATGTAGCACTCGGCCAAGTTGCCGCCGGAGGTGTTGATCGGAATCTTGCCGTCGGGCGCGATCAGGTTCTCGAAGAAGAGGTCGTCGTTGCAGGCCTCGTAGGTGGTGAGGCCGTGCTCGATGATGCTCATCACGACGCCGCCGGTGAAGTTCTCGTAGACCTGCGCGACATCGACCTCTTCGGGCTTGACCTGCGCCATCTCGTACATGCGCGGGGCGACGGTCTTGAAGTTCGAGGTCGCGTAGTCGGTCGCGTTGTGGGAACCGGCGCCGGCGCGGTTGCCGGAGCCGACGGCCGCGCCGAGCAGGTAGGCCGGCGTCTGCTGGTAGTCCTTGGCCCGCTCTTTCGAGACGAAGATCAGCGCAGCCGCGCCGTCGTTCTCCTGGCAGCAGTCGAAGAGGTGGAAGGGCTCGACGATCCAGCGGGAGTTGTCGTAGTCCTCCGGCGTGAGCGGGCGTCCGTACATCACGGCGCGGGGGTTGTTCTGCGCGTGGTGGTAGGAAGCGAGCGAGACGGCCTTGAGCGCATCCTGGCGGATGCCGTGGTCGTGGTAGAGGCGATGGACGCGCATCGCGAAGGACTGTGCGGGCGACATCAGGCCGTAGGGAGCCGTGTAGGCGGCGTCGCCGCGGATCTTGTCGACCCGGGCGCCTTGACCGAAGCGTCCGAATTGTCCCTGCGCGAGGCCGCGGAAGACCACGACCGTATCGGCCAAGCCGGTGGCCACGGCGGACGCGGCGTGGGCGCAGGCTGCGGAACCGCCGCCGCCGCCGCCGCCCCACTCCATGTTCGAGAAGCGGAGATCGTGGATGTCGAGCGCCGCGGCAAGACGGGTCGGCTCGTTGCGGTCGTTGGAGTACGAGGCGAAGCCGTCGATCTCCTTGGGCGAGATGCCGGCGTCCTCGCAAGCCTTGAGGATGGCCTCGATGACGAGCTTGAACTCGGCGTCGGGCGAGCGCCCGCGCTTGTAGTAGGTAGTCTCACCGATGCCGATGATCGCGGTTTCGCCGCGCATGCTGCGGTTGGCCATTTGCTGTCCCTCCCTAGCGTGCGGGGGCTTCGCAACCGGCCCCCAACGTCGCGCAGTCTAGTGGCTGCCCGGAAGCTACTGGAGCGCGCCGGCAGCGACGGCCATCGCGATCTCGTCGTCATCCTTCCGCAGGATGTCGGAGAGCACCATGTGGGTGTCTTCGCCGAGCACCGGCGCGGCCTTGCGCAGCCCGGCCTTCGCGCGGGAGAAGCGGGTGACGAGGCCGTCGTAGGGCGTCGGTCCCATCGCGCCGTGATCGAGCGTGACGAAGAAGCCGCGATGCTCCAGCTGCGGATCGGCATAGAGATCGCTGGGACGCTGCACCAGCGAAACGGGCACTCCCGCCGCTTCAAGCGTCGCGATCACTTCGGCATGCGGTTGAGGGCGGCACCAAGCGGCGAGGTCGGCCTCAATGCCCGCTTTGTCCGCAATGCGGGCCGCGAGTTCGTCGTAGCCGGCATCGGTCCAGCGATCGAGTCCCGCGGACTCGCGCAAGGCGCGCCACTGTTCGACGGTTTCGACCGCGATCGCCACGTAGCGTTCGTCGCCGTCGGTCTGGAAGGTCCCGTGCGGGCAGGCGTAGAGCGAGTCGTGCCCCGCGCCGAGCGAGACGCGGCCGTTCTCGAAATAATCGAGCTGGAGCGGGCCTTGGAAGTGGATCCCGGCTTCGGTCTGCGCGAGATCGATCCGCTGGCCCCGCCCGGTCAAGTCGCGGTAGCGGATCGCGGCGGCCATGAGCGCGGAGCCGAAGCGCGGGTTGATGAAATCGGTGTACGCCCCCCACGTGCCGGCCGGCGTGCGGTCGCTCCAGCCGGTGATGCGGTGCAGGCCCGCGAGGCACGCGCCCTGCAAGCCGAAGCCGGCATAGCTGGAGTCGGGCCCGTATTGGCCGCGCAGGCAGGTGCTGAGCATGATCAGCTCGGGCCGTTCCGTGGAAAGCGTCTCGTAGTCGAAACCGAAGCGCTTCATCGTGCCCGGCGTGAACGATTCGACGATGACGTCGGCCCAATCGATCAGTTCGCGCGCGTAGCGATGGCCTTCTTCGGTGTCGAGTCTCAGAGCGATGCCGATCTTGGACGAGTTGAAGTTCGCCATGAACTGCCCGTTGTCGATGCCGGGCACGTTGTCCTTGAACGGCGGCGCGAGCCGCAGCACGTCCGGCCGCGTCGCGCTCTCGATGTGGACGACGGTCGCGCCGTGGTCGGCGAGCGACTTCGAGATCAGCGGGCCGACGCCGACCCAGGCAAAGTCGGCGACCTTGATGCCGTCGAACGCGCCTTCCTTGGGCGGCGACGCCCCGTTGCCGCCTTTCACGATCACGACGGGCGCGGCACCGGCTTTCGCCTCGTCGAGCAGGCGCTGGTCCTGGGCGAGCGCGGGCGCGGCCCGCTCCAAGCGCAGCGGCGTCAGCGAAGCCTTGGCGAACGGGCCCGGATGTTTGCGGCCATCGACTTCAACCCAGTAGTCCCGCACTTGGAGGTGCGAATCCTCGGCGATGTCTTTCGAGGTGAGCAGCGGAGCCATCATGTAGCCGTCTTCGACCGCCCAGCGGAAGAGCTGGTTCATCGTGCGTGTGGCGACGAACTCGTGGATCTGCCTCGACGCCTCGGCCACCATTGCCGCGATCGCGGCAGGATCGGTCTGGACGAGCTGCGCGACATCGGCGGCCCACTGGTCGACGTCGATTCCCTCCATCGCGCCGGTCAGCGCCCCCTCTTTGGCAATGCGCTTGAGGAAGGCGGTCGCGTGGCGCAGGCCGAGCCCGCCGGGTACCACGCCGAAGACCACGTAGCCGTCCTTGCAGGGATGAACGGGCCCCGGCACCGGCTCTCCATCCACCATCGGCACGTTTCGGCGATCGGCGCAGGTGCCGGGCGGGTCGCCGCCGGTGTTCGGCGGGAAGCCTGTGGCGTTCATCAGGGTCCACACCATCGCCGCCTGCTGCGAGACGTCGAGATGCTGGCCGAGTCCGGATCGCTCTCGTTCACGCAGCGCGATGCAGACGTCGGCGGCGGCCTGAACGCCCGCGTGGAAAGCCGCCTGCGGATACCCGACCGGAATTGGCGGGCGGTCGCCGTCGCCTTGCAGCGACACCAATCCGCCGGCGGCCTCAACGGTGAGATTGGTCGCGGGCCGATTCGCGTGCGGCCCGTCTTGGCCATAGGGGGTGATCGAGGCGTAGATCAGGCGGGGGAATTGGTCTTTGAGGTGCTCGTAGCTGAAATCGTGCGCGGCAGTGAACCCGGCGTCGGACGATTCGATCAGGACATCGGCAGTCCGGAGCAGGGCCATGAAGTCGTCGCGCTGGGTGGGCGATTCCGGATCGATCACGACGCTGCGCTTGCCGAAGCCGACATGCGCCCAGTACAAAGAGCGCCCGGGTTCGGAGTCGGAGAACGGCGGCATGTGACGAGCGGGCGCGCCGCCCGGCGGCTCAACCTTGATCACCTCCGCGCCCAAGTCGGCGAGCACGCGGCCCGCCATCTCGGCGCGGGGAGTGGCGATGTCGATCACGCGGATGCCATCAAGCAGCGTGGGCGGAAGGTGCTGGTCTGCGTCGGGCATGCGTCGGCTCCATCCCTCGGCGTGCGATTGGGGCGATGCTAGAGAACAAGGAACATTCTGATCATCACGGAGACCACGGCGAGGATCAGGATGCCGGCCAGAACCCACCAGATCAGGTTGGGGGCGGCTTCACGCGGCTCATCGCCGCGGTTGTCGGCATCGATCCAGTGCGCGTGGCGCTCGGGAGCGGGCGACGGCGACGGCTTGGCCTCGGGCGCTCGGGGAGGCCACAGGGGCTGCTGATCGCGCATCGTGCCGTCCCTCGCTCACGGACTGCTCGCCACGTGGCGGCAGTCTAGAACCTGCGCGTACGGACGCACGCGGATATCGTGCGCTGCGACGAGCGGCACGGAGGAACCATGGCGCGGATCATCGTGACCTCAACGCTGCCGGGCGACGGCAAGTCGGTCGTCGTCGCGGGTATCGCGGCAGCTCTGCGTTCCTCCGGCGCCACCGTCCGAGCAACGCGCATCGCCGACAGTGATGGCGCTGCGGCAGACGCCGAGCAGCTGGAGATGCTGCAAGGGGTCCGAGGCGGGGCCGCGGCTCCTGCTGCAGAGATCACGGATGATGCGGACTGGACCGTCGTGGAAGCACTGCGCGACAGCGTCGGCGGCGCTAAGCGCGACGGTGACCGGGTGATCTTGGTCGCGCGGCATGGCGAGGCCGACGACGACACGCTGGGCAGCGCGATCAACGCTCTCTCTCCCGATGCCGTGCTGATCAACGGAGTGCCGCGGAACGGCGAAGGAGCGGCCCGCGAACGCGTTGCGGCGCTCGGCGGAACCCTGTTGGCCGCGTTGCCGCAAGATCGCCTGCTGGCATCGCCCGTCGTGTCGCAGATCGCCGAGGCGGTTTCGGGCGAACTGAGCGGCGACGAAGCGCTGTTCGGCGAAGCCTCTCGCGACTTGGTCGTGGGGCCGGTCAGTGCCCACGAGGGAATGGACTACTTCCGCAAGTACCCGGACAAGACAGTGGTTTCGCGGCACGACCGCATCGACATCGCGCTGGGCGCGCTCGACTACGAGCCGCTCTGCCTCGTCCTCTGCGGCGGCGAGCCGACGCTGCCCTACGTCGCGCAGCGGGCCGAGCGCGAGTCGTTCGCGCTGATCGTGACGCAGATGGAAACGGTCGAAGCGGTGAACGCGATCGGCCCGCTCTACGGCACCGGAGCGTTCAGCGGCGAGCGCAAGCTAGGCGCGGCAGTCACGCTGATGGGCGAATCCCTACCAGAAAACGCGCTGAATTTCGGATGATTCGCAAAATCGGCAGCGAATTCCGCTGAGATTCAGCGATTCTCGCCGTTTCGTCTTGCGCACAGCGCCGTTCACGCGCCACAATGCAACTTGACGCCCGAGTTATCCGCCACCCGCGGAACCGCCCGAGGAGATGCCCGATGCCCGCAAGATTCCCGAAGGCCGACAAGACCCGCACCAAGGCGCAAGTCATCTCAGCGATCAGCGACGACACTGGGCTCGGGAGGAAAGAGGTCGATGCGGTTCTGGAGAGCCTCACCGAACTCATCAAGCAGGATGTGTCACCGCGCCAGGTCGGTTCCGTCTCTATCTTGGGGCTGGTGAAGCTCGACAGCGTCGAGCAGAAGAAGACGAGCGATCGGATGGGACGGAATCCGGCCACGGGCGAGCCCCTGCTGATCAAGGGGAAGCCCTACAAGAAGCGCGGCAAGGTCCGCCCTCGCGTTCTCAAGGCCCTCAAAGTCGCCTACGACCCGAAGCAGGCATAGCCAAACTGCGGTCGGCCACGGGCAAAGAAGCGCGGCAAGGTCCGCGTCCGCGCCCTGAAGACGCTCGAGGACGCCCTCTAGGGCAGCACTTCGAGGCTGCCAACGGTGCCCTCCGCTCAGGTCAGGCCCCAAGATGAGCCGCTGCCGACAGCGGAGTTTCTCAGCGCAGCACGACTTGACAGCGGTTGATCGTGCCTGGCCCACCAGCTGATCTCACTTGGACGCGCGCGACTAGGGAGCATCTGGCGGCACATGAGATCAGCGTCGACGATGCCTTGGCCGTATTCGTCAACGCTCCCGTGTTCTTCGAGCAGGACCCATCTCCGGAGTTCACGAGCGCAGGCTTCTTTCGGATACGGCCTCGGCGATTGCAGATGATCGGACCTGACGATCAAGGACGCCTCCTGTTGTTTATCCTTGAACTCCCCAACGAGGACGGTGAGAGCCTTATCGTCTCAGGATGGGAAGCCGACAGCGATGAGCACGCGATCTACGAACTCGAGACCTGAAGAGCCGACCAGCCGTGAAGAGCGCCAGCAGATGTTCGGCACGGTCGTGGGCAAGAAGCCGATCGCCGTCGGGCCTCCGCCGAACCCCGGCGCTGCCTACACGCTGCGGTTCAAAGGAGAGCACTTGCAGCGACTGAGGGAAGGCATCCGCGATTTCGGGATCGTTCCCGACGACGAGTTCTTCATGGGCGCGATCATGGCGGCGATTGACGAGCGTGAAGCCGAGCTGGGCGACAAGAAGATCGTGGACCCCGAGCACGAACGCAAAATCGAGGCGGCGCTGCGGCAGCAGGCGGAGTGGCGGCGAGAGATCGCGCAGCGCCGGCAGGACGACGCGGTTCAATCCGCCGATTGATCGGGAGGGACGGGGATGGCAGTGGCAGCAAAGGTCAGGGTCGACCGCGAAGCATCAATGGCTTATGTCCGTCTTACCACGGCGAAGATTGGCTACACGGAGAATCTCGGAGACCACCGCTTGGTCGACTACGACGAGACGGACGAAGTGGTCGGCGTCGAGTTCATCGGCATTGACGGCGGCGCGGATCTGGACGGGCTGCCGGAGGCCGAGCGGGTGCGGGCAGCGCTGATCGAGAACGGTTGCGGGGACTTGGCGGCGTCCTGACGGGGCTGGGATAGGATGCGGGCGGCGGAGAGAGCCGACCTGATTCCCGCTGCGATGGACGGACCTGATGAGCGATCTGGTCGAGCGCATTTCGCCGTGCTTTCCGATGATCGCCGAGCGGGCGCGGGCGCACGATCTTGACGCTTCGTTCCCGTTCGAGTCCATCGGCGACCTGCGGTCCGCGGGCTACTTGGCTGCGCCGGTGCCGGCCGAATACGGCGGACGCGGCGCGGCGCTCGCGGAGGTCGTCGCTTCGCAGCAGGCGCTGGCCAAGGCGGATATGTCGCTGGCGTTCGCGATCGGAATGCACCTGATGTCCGTTGGCAGCGAAGCAGCCAACCGAGCATGGCCGGACGCGCTGCGCGAGCGCATTTTCCGCAGCGTCGTCGACGAAGGAGCGCTCTTGAACCAAGTCGCGACCGAGCCCGAACTCGGCTCGCCGCAGGGCGGCGGGCGGCCTCAGACGACGCTGACGCCGTGCGGCGACGGGCGCTATCGCATTGACGGGCGCAAGTCGTTCACGACGCTCGCTCCCGATCTGACTTGGTTCCTCACCTATGTCGCGGTCGAAGACGGCAGCGGCGGCTTGGCCCGCGTGGCGGTGCATCGCGACTCGCCCGGCTTGCGGATTGAGGAGACCTGGGACGTCGTCGGCCTGCGTTCCACCGGCTCGCACGACGTCTGGTTCGAAGGCGTTGAAGTGACCGAGGACGACATTCTGATCCGCCAAGACCCGAAGAATTCCGGCCAGCGCGGGGGCGATTTCGCTTGGTTCGCGCTGCTCGTCTCGGCGGCCTCGCTCGGCGTTGCCGAGGCGGCGCGCGACTACTGCGTCAAATTCTGCCGCGAGCGCCAGCCAGCTGGGGCACCGGCACCCATCGCCAAAATCCCGACCGTCCGCGCCGGTGTCGGCGAGATCGACCTGCGGCTGATGTCGGGGCGGGCGCTACTGCGCGAGACGGCTGAAGCATGGGACGACGCTGATAAGGAAAAGCGGACGACGTTCGGCCCGCGCGTCGCTGCGGCCAAACTCCATGTCGGCGACGTCGCCGTGGACGTGGTGGACCGCTGCATGCGCTTGGTGGGCGGCGTCTCCCTGCACCGCAGCGGACCGCTGGAGCGCTACTACCGGGAGGTGCGCGGGCCGTTGCACAACCCGCCGATCGCGCCGCGCGGCTTGGAGATGATCGCGGCAGCCGCGCTGGACGATCCGCCTATCTCTTGAACGTCGTCGTCAGCGACCCGGCGATGGCGAGGCGCTGGCCATCAACTCCGCCCTCACTCAACCGCTGGAACTGCAAGTCGCGTACCCAGCGCTCCAGCGGAAGATCGGCCGACACTCCGCCGACGCCGTGGAGATCGACCGCGCGCCCGACCACGGAAACTGCGGCTTCCACCGCGAACGCGCGGGCCGCGAGTGCCGGGACGAGCAGATCACCGCTGGCGTCGCAGGCATCAGCCGCGTTCAGGTACAGCCCGCGCGATGCCAGGACGGCGATCTCGTTGTCGGCCAGCGCCAGCTGCGCTCGCTCGCCCTGAGCAAGCGGGCGTCCGTGTTCGTGTCGCGCCCAAACTTGGCTGCGCGCGATGTCTTGGGCGGCGGAAGCGACGCCGGTCAGGTGCGCGGATGAGAACACGCGGCGGCGCAGTACGAGATCGTTGGCGAACGACGGGGCGCGCCCGGCCTTTCCGAGCACATTGAGGGGCGGCAGCTTCACAGCTGAGAGATTGAGTTCCCAAATGTCGGGACGGTCGGCGACCGTCGGCCATCGCCGCCAACGTTGGAAACCGGCGCGCTCGCATTCGACTATGAACGCGGAAACGCCGTCGCGCTTGCCTTGGCCGTCCTCCTGGTTCGCGTAGACGATGCCGAACGTCGCATCCTCATCGATGCTTGATACGAAAATCTTGGTTCCGTCGAGCATCCAACCGCCGGCGCGGGGCACGGCTCGGGCGCGAACGCCGTCGATGGGCAGATGCTCCAGATCGGGATCGTCCACGCCGCGGAAGGCGCGGGCATTGCGCTCCAGCAGCGGCGCGAGAAACGCGGCTTGCTGCTCGTCAGTCGCGGCGTAGAGCTGCGGAGGCGGATCTGGATCGAACAGTCCGTAAGCAGGCTCGGCCGCGCCAGCCCGGTGCTGGGAGAGCTCTTCGGCGATCCGCGTGCGTGCTCGGTCCGGCAGTTCGGGACCGAGTCCCGACGACTGCGGGGCCATCAGGTGGTCAAGCCCCATCTGCTGCACGCCCGCGTGCAGTTCGGCGAACACGTCGTCGGGCAGGCGCACGGCATTGCGGTCGATGCGTTTCTCCCAGAGCCAGATGTCGCGGCGGACGAACCGCCGCACGCCGCGGATCACTGCATCGAGCACATCGGCGCCGGGCACATCCGTCATCCGAGCGCGCCGTCCGCCGCGAGCTGGGCGATCTCGTCTTCGCTGAAGCCGGACTCGGTGAGCACTTGATAGGTGTGTTCGCCGGTCTCCGGCGCGGGCCGCTTGGGGCCGATCTGCGCGCCGTCGATCTCGAACGGCGTGTTGAGCGTGCGGAACTCGCCGTTGCGGGATTGCAGCGTCGCCCAGGCATTCATCTCGTCGAGCTGCGGATCCTCGATCACGTCGGGCAGTTCCGCGACCGGGGCCCATGTGAGATTGGCGGCGTCGAACCGTTCCGTCCAAATCTCCAGCGGCTCGCTGCGGATTGCGGCCGCGATGCCCGCGGTCAATTCTTCGGTGTTGGCGGCGCGATCTTCAAGCGTCGCGTAACGCGGTTCGCTGATCCAGTCTTCGCGTCCCAAGGCGCCGCAGGTCATCGGCCAGAAGCGATCCGCCGTCGGCATCACCAGCATCAGCCAGCGGTCATCGGCGGTCCGGTAGGAGTTGAACAACGGATTGCCGGGCCGGACCCTGTTGATCCTGGCTGGCTGCCCCCCGTGGATCAGCGCGGCGGAAACGTCGGCCCCGATCGTCCAGGCGCCGGTGCGTTGGAGCGTGACCTCGACACGCTGACCTTCGCCGGTCATGTCGCGCAGGCGCAGCGCGGCCAGTGTGCCGGAGAGCAGATTCAGGGCGGTCGCATGGTCGCCTTGGCCGGGACGGCACGGCATCGGCGGGCCGTCGGGTTCACCGATCAGGCTCATGATTCCCGATCGCGCCCAGAAAGCCGAGTAATCGAACGCCGTCTTGTGCGCGTCCGCGCCGCGGGTTCCGTAGCCGGTCAGCACGACGTAGACCAACCGATCGTTGATCTCGCGCAGGTCTTCCATCTCGAGGCGGTAGCGCTTGAGCCGCGGCGCGGTGAGATTGGTGATGAATATGTCGGCTTCCGCGATCAGCCGTCGCGCCGCGTCCGCCGCGGCCGGCTGGTCCAACGCAAGCGCGATGCCCCGCTTGCCGCGGTTGTCCAGCTGGTATGGCGCGTCGATTCCCGTTTCGGGGTCGTAGCCGGGTTGCTGCCCGCGCATCAGGGCATGCCGCCAGGCGTCTCCGGCGGGCTGCTCGATCTTGATCACGTCGGCGCCGAGATCCGCCATCAGCGCGCCCGCCGACGGCGCGGCCAGCCAGTTCGCGGCTTCGACGACCCGAATTCCATCCAGCGGTGCGGTCATGCCGGCCTCCTTGCTCCGTCCACGATCCTAAATCCGCGACGCGCGCGCGGATGCCTAGACTTGCCGCGTTGCGAGAGGAGCCCGCGATGCTGAAGTGGATCGTTCCCGTCACCAAGCGGCCGGAGGTGGAGCGCGAGCGGCTGGTCGAGTTCTGGCGCTGCATACATGCGCCGCATGTGGCCAACCTCGCGCGGCCCGAGCGCTACTGCATCACCTTCTTCGAGCAGCCCGCCTCGCTCGGCGGCCAGCGCGCGGACGAGATGCCGTACGACGGCTTGGCGGAGCTCAGCTTCCGCGACTGGGCGCACTTCGAGCAGGCCTTCGGCGAAGCCAGGGGCGGCATGCGCGGCCTCGACGGATTCGGCGACCTGATCCAGCCCACTACCGACGCGCTGTTCACCACGGAGAACGTGATCGTCGACGGCGCGGATGGCGCAGGCCTGACCAAGTGGGTGGCGTTCGTCAAAGTCAAGCAGGGCGTGGCCCGCGACGATCTGTTCGCGGCTTGGAGCGACGGCCACTCGCCTCGCGTGGCGGCGAGCATCGCCAAGGCCGGCGGAGCCTGCACCCGTTACACGACCTCGCACGCCAACCAAGGCAGGGACGGTCGCTGGGACGGCATCGCCTCGCTCTGGTACGTGGATGACGCGGCTGCTGATGCAGGCCTGCCGCCGACCGAACCGGGCGATCCGTTTCCGGCGCTGATCTCGCCGGCAGACACGGTCGTGCTGCAGGGCACCGAAATCACCGTCGTCGGATAGCAGTCCCGGCGCGCCCTGATGCAAGATCGTCCTACCGCGGCCCGCGTTCCCGATCCGGGCATTCGCGCGCTGTTCACGCGCGAGGCGCGCTGGCAGGCGTGGCTGGACATCGAAGCGGACTTGGCTCGGGCCGAGGCGGAGCTGGGGATGATCCCGTCTGATGCCGCGACGGAGATCGCGGCCAAGTGCCGGCTCGAGCTGTTCGACATCGCGCGGGTCGAGGAACGCTTGGCTGAGACCGCGCATCCGCTGGTGCCGCTGATCTGGGAGCTCGACCTGCTCTGCGATGGTGATGCCGGCGGCTACGCCCATTGGGGCGCGACTACGCAGAACATCACCCAGACCGGGGACATCCTCCAGTTGCGGCGGGCGCATCGGATCATCTTGGGGCAGCTCGGCGGAGTGCTGGCAGCGCTGGCGCCCTTGGCGGAGGAGCACGCCGAAGCCCCGATTGCCGGCCGCACTCACGGCCAGCACGCAGTCCCGGCCACTTTCGGCTTCAAGGTCGGCGCTTGGATCGCCGAGATTCTGCGGCACGTCGACCGCCTGCGGGAGGCCGAACCGCGCCTGTTCGTCGCGATGCTGGGCGGCGCGGCCGGCACGCTGGCCTCGTTCGGCGGGCGCGGACTGGAGCTCCAGCAGCGGATGGCCGCGCTGCTCGACCTCGAGTCGATGTCCGTGCCCGCACGCACGAGCCACGACCACCACACCGAGTACTGCGCCATATTGGCGATGCTGGCCGCAACCTGCCGCAAGATCGCGGACGAGACCTACACCCTGATGAAGCCGGAGTTCGGCGAGATCGAAGAGCCGGTTCCGCCCGGCACCGTCGGCAGCAGCACGATGCCCCAGAAGCGGAACCCGAAGCTGTCGCAGGACATCCGCGCGGCGGCTGCGCAAGTGCAGGCGCTGCTGCCGCTCGCGCTCGACGCGATGCGCACCGAGCACGAGGCCGATGGCTCGACCAGCGTGATGATCGAGCGCTCCCTGCACGAGGCGTGCGCACTGATCGGCGACATCCTGGCCCGGATGCAGCTGCTGTTCGACGGCCTCCGCGTGGACCCGCTGCGCATGCGAACCAACCTGGACTTGACGGGCGGACTGATCATGAGCGAGCGGATCATGCTCGCGCTCGGCGAGCGGATCGGCCGGCAGCGGGCACACGACTTGATTTATGAACATGCGCAGCGGGCGGCCGCTGAAGGGCATTCGTTCCGCGAGCTGCTCGAAGGGGACGAGGAGATCACCGCGCATCTGAGCAGCGCTGATCTGGCAGGACTGCTCGATCCGTCCGCGTACACCGGCGAATGCGCGGCCGTCGCCCGCGAACAGGCCGCCCGCGCCCGCGAAGCCGCGGCCGTGTTGGGTTCGGAGTAGAGGGGCCGGAAGATGGCAGCGGCGGATGTCCGCACCGGGCACCCCTACAAGATGCACGACATGGTGCAGTCGCAGCCGTCCGCGATCGCGGAACTGCTGCGTCGCGAGCGTCCGAAGATCGCGGAGGTCGCACAACGACTGGCGGGATGCCGCCGCATCTGGGTCGTCGGAATCGGCACGTCTTGGCACGCGGCGATGATCGCGGAGCGGATGCTCGCTTCGGGGCCGGAAGCGAGCGCTTGCAATTCCTTCGAGTTCACGGCTTCGCCACCGCGGCTCGATCCCCGCGATGCCTGCATCGTGCTCAGCCATCGCGGCACCAAGCGAGCGTCGTATGAAGCGCTCGATGCCGCCAATGAGCATGGCCTGTACACCGTCGCGATCACCTCGACCGAACCCGGAGAGCGCATCTTCGCGGCGGATGACCTGATCCATACCTGCGGGCAGGAGCAATCCGCCGCGTACACCGTTTCTTACACGACGGCGCTCGCCGTGGTGGCGGGCATCGAGACGGAAGCAGGGGGCGGCGCGGACGGCCTTGAGGCACTGCCGGAGTTGCTGGCAAGCGCGCTGGGGCTGGAGCCGCAGATCGCCGCGCTTGCAGAGCGCGAGGCGGCGCGCGGTCGCTACGTCTTCGCCGGCGCCGGCACGGCTCAAGCCACGGCGGCAGAGGCGGCGCTGAAGATCCGCGAAACGTCGCGGGCGAACGCCGAAGGCTGGCAGATAGAGCATCTGCTGCATGGGCCGTTCCAGGGGCTTGATCCCGACACGCTGCTCACGGTGATCGATGAGGGCGGCGAACAGCGCGACCGCGATCTTGATCTGCTCCGTGCAGCGTCCGCCATGGGCGCATCCACTTGCGTGATCACCAATGGGCGATCGGCGCGTTATGCCGACTTGGGGGCGTTCGTGGTTGAGCTGCCTGCGATCCCGCAATGGCTCGCGCCAATCGTGAGCGTCGTGCCCCTGCAGCTGTTGGCGTATCACCTCGCGCTCGCCCGCGGCACGCATCCGGATCTGTTCCAGCAGGATGTTCCCGAACAGGCCGCGGCGTTCGCGCACTTCAACCTTTAGCCTCTGAGACGAGCACCCGAACCGGGAAGGGAACGTCCGATGCGATTCGGCATTTTCTACGAACACCAACTGCCCAAGCCGTGGGGGGAAGGGGAGGAGCAGAAGCTCTTCCAAGACGCGCTGGAGCAGGTCGAGCTTGCGGACCGGCTGGGGATCGACCATGCGTGGGAGGTCGAGCACCACTTCCTGGAGGAGTATTCGCATTCGTCGGCGCCGGAAGTTTTCCTGGCGGCGGCATCGCAGCGGACGAAGAACATCCGGCTGGGGCACGGCATCGTGCTGATGCCGCCGGGCTACAACCACCCGGCGCGCGTGGCGGAACGGATCGCCACGCTCGACTTGGTGTCCAACGGCCGGGTCGAGTTCGGCACCGGCGAGTCGGCCAGCCGGGCGGAGCTGGAGGGGTACCGGGTCAAGCCGGACGAGCGGCGGGCGATGTGGCTGGAGACGGTCGAGCAGGTCGCCAACATGCTGGCGATGGACCCTTATCCGGGCTACGAGGGGCAGTACTTCTCGATGCCGGTGCGCAATGTCGTGCCCAAGCCGGTGCAGCGTCCGCATCCGCCGCTCTGGGTGGCGTGCTCGAACCGCGACACGATCCATCTCGCGGCGCAGCTGGGGATTGGGGCGCTGACCTTCGCCTTCATCGATCCCGATGAGGCGCGGCATTGGGTCAACGACTACTACGAGACGCTGAAGACGGAGTGCGTGCCGATCGGACACACGGTCAACGCGAACATCGCGATGGTGTCGTCGTTCTCGGTGCACCAAGATGAGGCGGAGGCGCAGCGGCGGGGGATGGACGGGTTCCGGTTCTTCCAGTTCGCGCTGGGCCACCACTACGCGTCGGGCATGCACAAGCCGGGGCGGACGGACATCTGGGCGGCCTTCGAGCAGCTCAAGGATCATTGGCCGTCGCAGGGCGGGGAAGGGGGGATCGGGACGCCCGACCAGCTGCGCGAGCACCTGCGCAAGTTCGCCGACTGCGGCGTCGATCAGTCCGTCTTCATCCAGCAGGCGGGCAAGAACCGGCACGAAGACATCTGCGAGGCGCTGGAGCTGTTCGCGGGCGACGTGATGCCCGAGTTCAAGGAGAAGGAGGCGGAGCGGGTCGCGCAGAAGGAGGAAGAGCTGGCCCCGTACATCGAAGAGGCCTTCAAGCGGAAGGCGGAACGGCAGGAGATGACGGCCGAGCTGGCGTACGACGACATCCCCGTCTACGAGGCGTACGGGCTCTCCGTGGCCGAGGTCGATGACTCCAATCTCAATGCGCAGCAACGGGAGCAGCGGGCGCGCTTCGAGGCGATGAAGAAGACGGCCGACTTGGCCGTGAAGCTGGGCGCGCGCAGCTGAAGGCGGCGCGGCGCTCAACCTTCTTGGGCCGCGGGCTGCTCTGAGAGCTCGGGGGGGTCCGGGTCGGCAGCAGCCGGCGCAGGCTCCCGGCCGGCGGCGGCGGGCGCGGGGTCCGGGGCGGGCGAGAGTGGTTCGCCGCACCAGGGGCAGGCTTGCCAGCCGGCTTCGATGGGGCGGTCGCATTGGGCGCAGGCGTCGCGGAGGGCGGTGGCGCAGCGGGGGCAGACGAGATAGTCGGGCTCGACGTGGGCGTCGCATTCGGGGCATTGGAAGACGCCGCGGAGCTCGTGCAGCAAGGTCTGCTCTTCGAGCCGGCGCTCGAAATCTTCTTCGAGCGTGCGGGTGGGGCGGAGGACGATGTAGAGGATGAGGCCGGGGAAATTGAAGACCACGACGAGCAGGACGTAGACGAATTGCATGACCCAGTCGCGGGTGCGGGAGTGGATGTCGCGGACGGTCCAGATGAGGGCGGCGAGCCAGAGGGAGGCGAGGTATGCGCCGAACACGATGGCGACGATGAGTGCGGTGTTTTCGGGACTTCCGCCCGGCCAGCCGAGAGAGATCAAGATGGCACCCGTGGCCGCGACCGCCCGCGACGCGGCTGGGGCAAGCGTAGGGCGATGACGGCATAGCGGCGCAGGGGCATGGCTCAGGCCGCGCACTCCGCGGTCAGGCAGTCGAGGGCGGCGCGCAGTTCGGCGCGGGCGGCGGCTTGCCGCCCGGGCGTCCAGCTGATTCGCTTGGCGATGGCGAGCGCTTCAGGGCGGGTGCCGGCGGCGAACGGTCCGGTCGTTTCATGGAAGACGCCGGCGCCGGAGAATTTGGCGCCGGTGGCGAGGATCCGCCCGGCGAAGGCTTCGGCGCTCTTGAAGGGCAACAGCGGAGCGGCGCGGATGCCGGTATCGATGCCGCCATCGACCAGTTCGGCCGCGGCGGCGAATCTCTGCTCGATGCTGGCGCATTTGGGCTCGAAGCGCTTGCGGACCTCATCGTCGTCTGTGGTGATGCTGAGATTGACGCGGGCGTGATCGAAGCGCCTGAACAGATCGATGTCGCGGGCGACGATCGGGCTGCGGGTCTGGATCACGAGATGGGCGCCGCGGGCGGCGAGGATCGGCAGCAGTGCGCGGACCAAGCCGAGCCGGCGTTCGATCGGCTGGTAAGGGTCGGTGGCGCTGCTCATCAGCACGGTGCGGCCGCGGAGGTCGAGGCGGGAGCGACGCAGCCGGTCGACGGCGTTGGTTTTGACGCGGACCCAGCGGCCCCAGGCATCGCGGTCGTCGTCATCGGCGACGAAGAAGGCGGCGTAGCAGTAGGAGCAGGAGAAGGTGCAGCCCTGGTAGGGGTTGAGGGCGAAGTCGAGGCCGGCGAGCCGGCCTGTTGGGCGGGTCAGGATCGCGGCCGAGTCGGCGTAGCGGACGGCGGCGGGACCGATCGATTCGGGGCGTTCGGCGGACGGGTTGGGGTCGAGGAGGGAGAGTTGCGGCATTCCGATATCGTACTGATGTTCTGATATTTGTCAATCTGGCGGGGCAGGTGCGTGGAAGGGATCGGCATTAGGCTCGCAGCGTGAGCGGCGCTTCCTCGATCAACTTGGCGGGCCTCAACGAATCGCAGCTGTCGGCGGTGACGCACGAGTCGGGGCCGCTGATGATCATCGCCGGGCCGGGCAGCGGCAAGACGCGGGTGATCACGCACCGGATCGCCTGGCTGGTACGCGAGCGGGAGGTGCCGCCTTGGGGGATCGTGGCGGTGACCTTCACCAACCGGGCCGCGCGGGAGATGCGCGACCGGGTGGCGGATCTGCTCGGCGAAGAGTCGGAGCTGCGCTGGCTGGGCACGTTCCACCGCATCTGCGTGCGGCTGCTGCGGATGCACGGCGATCTGATCGGCGTGCCGCAGTCGTTCACGATCTACGACGACGACGACCAGATGTCGGTTGCCAGGCGCGCGGTGAAGGACTTGCAAGTCGACCCGAAGCAGTTCGGCCCGCGGCGGATGCTCTCGCGCATCTCGAAGGCGAAGGGCGAAGGAGAGACGCTGGACTCGTTCGCGTCGGCAACCGGGACCTACTACGACGAAATCGCGGCCAGAGTCTGGGAGGTCTACGAGCGGGCGCTGAGGGAAGCGCAGGCGCTGGATTTCGATGATCTGCTGATTCGCGGCTTGCAGATCTTCGAGCATCCGGAAGTACGGGAGCGCTACGCGCGGCAGTTCCGCCATGTGCTGGTGGATGAGTTCCAGGACACCAGCGGGTTGCAGTACCAGCTCGCGCGGGCTTGGTCGGCGGGGAGCCGCAACCTCGCGATCGTCGGGGATCCGGATCAGTCGATCTATTCGTGGCGCGCGGCCGACATCCGCAACCTGCGCAAGTTCCAGGAAGATCATCCGGATGCGGCGGAGGTGCAGCTGAACGAGAACTATCGCTCGAACGGGCCGATCTTGGACGTGGCGAACGCGGTGATGGAGCGGGCGCGGGAACGGCTGCCGCGGCGGCTGCGGGCGATGCGGGAGGGCGGGGCGCTGCCGGCGGTGCATGAGGCGTACAACGAGATGGATGAGGCCGAGTACGTGGTGCGCCGGATCGAGCAGGGGATGCGGGACGGTTCGCTGCGGCCGTCCGATGGCGCCGTGCTGTACCGGACGAATGCGCAGTCGCGGGCGGTTGAGGAGTCGCTGCTGCATCGGGGCATCCCGTATCGGATCGTGGGCGGGGCGCGGTTCTACGACCGCCGGGAGGTGCGGGACTTGATCGCCTATCTGCGGCTGGCGCGGAACTCGGCTGACTCGGCGGCGTTCGACCGGATCGTGAACGTGCCGCCGCGGGGGATCGGCGCGAAGACGGCGGCGGTGCTGACTGGCTGGGCGGAGGAGCATGTGCGCTCGCCGCTTGATGCGGCGGCGGCGGCATCGGGGCGCGAGGAAGATGCGATTCGGACCGTTGAGCCGCCGCGGGTTTCCGCACGCGCGGGGGCGAACTTGGGCAGGTTCGTGGATTTGGTCAGGGATGCGCGGAGAGTGGCGGCGACGGAGCCGCTGTCGGAGGCGGTGCGGCTGCTGCTGGATCGGACGGATTACCGCGAGCATTTGCGGCGGTTGGCTGCGGATGACGGCGAGGCGGAGGATCGCTGGGAGAACGTCAAGGAGCTGGTCAGCGTGGCCGGGAATTACGACGCGGTCGCGCCGGGGGCGGCGCTGGACATTTTCTTGGAGGATGTGGCGCTGGTCTCGGACGTTGATGATCTGCCGGAGGGTCGGCCGGATGCGCTGACCTTGATCACGCTGCATCAGGCCAAGGGGCTGGAGTTTCCTTGCGTGTTCTTGATTGGGGTGGAGGAGAACTTGATGCCGCACCAGTTGTCGATAGACGATCCGGCGTCGGTGGAGGAGGAACGGCGGCTGTTCTACGTGGGGATCACGCGGGCGGAGCGGGAGCTGCATTTGGTGCATGCATTCCGGCGGTCGTATCAGGGGCGCAGCGGGCACAATCCGGCTTCGCGGTTTTTGGCCGATGTGCCGGCGGAGCTGCTTTCGGGGCACGCGGTGGCGGCGGCGCCGGTGGGGGAAGACGTGCGGCCGGCGCGGAACCGGCATGTGACTTGGGATGAGATGCAGCCGGATGTGGTGGGGGAGGAGCCGGTGCGGGCTTCGCTGGAAGTGGGGGCGCAGGTGCACCATGAGGCGTTCGGGGCGGGGGAGGTGATCGATCTGAGGCACGCGGGAAGCGACATTGAGGTGACTGTGCATTTTGAGGATGCGGGGATGAAGAAGCTGCTGGCGTCGGTCGCCAACTTGGCGATGCTGGAGGGGTGAGGGAGCGCGCGCGGGCGTTCTCAGGATGCGGCGTTCCATTCCTGCTCCAGTTCTTCTTGGGTGGCATCGGCGAGTTTGCGGCCAGAGTTGGCGAGCTTTTGCTCGATGCGGCGGAGGCGGGACTCGAAATCGTCGAGGGCGTCGCGGGCGGCGTCTTCGGCGTTGAGGCCTGCTTCGCGGGCTTGCATCGCCAGGTTGAGGGCGGCTTCGCCGAGATCGTTTGCGGTGGATTGGGGGCGGCGGAAACCGTTGCGTTGGGCGCGGGCGAGGATTGTTTGGGCGCGGGCGAGAGCGGGCATTTGGCGGGGGATGCCGTCGAGGACGGATTGGCGTTCGGGGCGCTCGCGGGCTTTGAGGCGTTCCCAAGCGCCTTCGATGAGTTCGGGGGTGTCGCCGATGGCGGTGCCGGAGAAGACGTGGGGGTGGCGGCGGATGAGTTTGGCGCGGATGCCTTCGGCGACGTCGTCGAGCGTGAATTGGCCGTCCTGCTCGGCGAGTTTGGCGTGGAGGACGATTTGCATGAGGAGGTCGCCGAGTTCTTCGCAGAGCTGCTCGGGGGAGCCGTTGGCCAGGGCGTCTAGCACTTCGTAGGTTTCTTCGAGCAGGTGGGGGCGGAGGGATTGGTGGGTTTGGGCCAGGTCCCATGGGCAGCCGTCGTCGGGGTCGCGGAGTTGGTCGATGGTGGCGCGGAGGCCTTGCTGGTCGTGGCGGATCTCGTGGGGGGGGAGTGCGGGGATGAGGAGGCGGGCGGCGGCTGGGGGGATGGATTCGCGGATTGCGGCGATGGTGGTTTCGGTGCGGCGGCCGTCGTTGGAGATGGCTTGGACGGGATGCTGCGGGGGGTAGTGGCGCAGGATGGGGGGCGGTTCAGGGGAGCCGTTGAGGTCGATGATGACCGCGCCTTGGGGGGTTGCGTCGGTTGAGGCGTCGATCAGGGTGATGATCGGATGGGCGGATGGGCGGCGGAGCGCTTGGATTTCGCCGGGGGTGTCGGAGGTCGTCGTGGGCATGGGGGGCTCCGGGGTTGGCTGGGGTAGGCTCGGCTCGATTATGGAGCGCTTTGCGACGCCGGTGCTGGGGGTGGTGCTGGCGGCGGCGGTGCTGGTTGGGGCAGTTTCGGGGGCGGTGCGGTTCACGGCTACTTCGACGTGGTGGTGGGAGCGGGGGTTTTCGATGTTCGATGCGGTGGGGCGGACTGGGTTGCCGGCTGAGGAGGTTTCGCGGATTGGGGCGGAGGTGCGGGGGTATTTGACGGATGACTCGGAGCGGTTGGGGGTGACGTATGCGGCGGGGGGGCGGGAGGTGGCGTTTTTTTCGGAGCGGGAGGTGCAGCACATGGTGGATGTGAAGCGGCTGATGGAGCGGACTTGGGTGGCTGGTTTGGTTGCGGTGGGGGTGCTGGGGGCGGTGCTGATTGCGGCGGTTTTGCGGCGGGGGGGGAGGTGGGGGGCGGCGGCGATGGTTGGGGGGGCGATCGGAGTCGGGGTGATCGTCGTGTTGGCGGTGGTGGCGGTTGCGGGGTTTGATGATGCGTTCCGGCAGTTCCATTTGCTGTTTTTCACGAACGATTTGTGGCAGTTGAGCAGCCGTGATCGGCTGATTCAGCTGTTTCCGCAGCGGTTTTTCTTTGAGACGACGCTGGTGATCGGGGGGGTTGCGGTGGCTGCGTCGCTGGGGTGCCTGTCTGCGGGGGCGGCGTTTCGGAAGCGGCGGGGTTAGTTGAGGGCGTTTGCGCCGCAGCCGCAGGAGCCGCGGCCGCAGGGGCAGGCGCCGGCTGAGGGGGTTTCGTCAAGGGCGTCGAAGCCGGGGGCTGCTTGGCCGGCGACGGCAACCATGGCGGAGGTGAGGACTTTGTCGGCTTGGTGGCCCTTGCCGCATTGGGAGCCTTCGGCGGCGGCGGACATGGGGCGGAGCTGGGTGAAGCTTTCGTTGCAGGTGCGGCAGTAGTACTCGTAGATGGGCATAGCGGGGTCCTCCGCGGGGGAGCGCTGGTAGCGTGGGTTGGGCGGCCCCCCGTAGCTCAGAGGATAGAGCGGCGGTTTCCTAAACCGTGCGCGGAGGTTCGATTCCTCCCGGGGGGACTTTCGCGCGGGCGGCGGGAGGCGGCGGGGAGACACGGCGGGGCGCTAGGAGCGGCGGGGGCGGTTGGCGGAGCGGTAGCGGGAGCCGTAGTCGATTTGGACGACCACGGCGCGGCCGGGCACGGGGGCAGCGGAGTCGCGGCCGCGGCGTCCGACGGGGGGATGGGGGTAGGGGGCGCTGGCGGCGTGGTTGTCGGCGTCGCCGGGGTAGAGGGCGTCGTGTTGGCCGGCGGGGCCGTAGTGCTCGTCGTAGGCATCGCCGTAGACGCCGGCGTAGTCGTCCTGCTCGTCGGCGTCGGTGACGGGGCGGCCGGTGTAGCGGTCTGCGGCGGAGGCGGCGTGATTGTCGGCGCTGCTGGGATAGATGGGGCCGCCGTGCCGGTTGTCGCGGCTGCGGTACCCGCCTGGGTCGTTGCCGTCGCCGTAGAGGTCGCTGTCGTCGGCGTGGTAGTCGCTGTCGGAGAGGGCGGGCGGGAGGCGTTGGCGGGGGTCGGCAGTGGGTTCGATGGCCAGGGAGGCAGGCCATTGGTCGGGGGCGGGGAGGCCGTAGCGGGGGGAGTGGTCGGGGAGGAAGAAGTCTTCGAAGTGGAAGATGCGGTTTGCGCCGGGGCGGTCTTCGATGTCTTGCCAGGTGTCGGTCCAGGCGGGTCTCTTGTAGGGGTCGTCGTTGCGGTAGACGCGGGGGCGTGCGCGGAGGATTGTGGGGGGATCGGGGACGGTTTCGCCGCCGAGGCGGCGGGCGAAGGCGAAGGCTTCTTCGGGGGTGCGGAGATCGAGGAAGATGGTGCCTTTGGGAGCGGTGCGGCGGAGAACGAGGCGGGCGCGCTTGGCTTCGAGGATTTCGTTGATGGCGTCGATCAGTTCTTGGCCGTGGATGCGGAGTTCTTCGCGCTGGGCCTTGATTTTGTTGGTGTAATAGGGGGCTTCGTGGAAGACGGCGTGGGCGTCCATGTCTTCGGCGGCGGCGCGGTGGGCGAGTTCGAGTTGGTGTTCGGGGTCTGCGTGGCGGAGTTCGCGGGCGGCGTCGGGGGTCAGTTTGCCGTCGGCGATGAGCTGCAGGACGTAGGAGTCGAGGCCGAGGAGGCTGCGGGATTCGGCGATTTTTCTGGGGTCGATGGAGAATTGGCGGGCGGAGCGGTCTGCGCCGATGCGGTCGAAGGCTTGGGCTTGTTCGACGGGGTTGAGTGGTTGGCGGGCGAGGTTTTCGGCGAGGTTGAGGGTGAGGTCGTCGGCGTCATCGCGGTCGGTGATGAGGACGGGGACGCGGTCGAGTTGGGCGTGGATGGCGGCGGTGCGCCGGCGCCTGCCGGAGATGATTTCGAGGCCGATGTCGGTTTGGCGTGCGAGGATGGGCTGGAGGATGCCGAACTGCTGGACGGAGCGGTAGAGCTGGTGGCGGGGGTGCTCGAAGGAGTCGACGGGGTAGTCGTCGTGGTCCGCGCGGGGGTGTCCGGGAGGGACGATGAGGTCGTGCGGGTCGGCGTAGACGAGGCGGAGGTCGCCGGGCTGCGGTTGTTCGCACATAGGTTCAATGATAGAGCGATTGGATGCAGATGGAGTGTGTCGGGGTTTACAGAGGCGGGCTGGGCTCAAGTGCAGTCATTGGGACCTGCCGGCTTACCGCTCCGTTTCCCATGTCTCGTTGATGGCGCGAAGGACCTCTTCGAGTTGCGCGCGGTGATCCGGCCAAGTCTCTTCGGTGAACCAGACATCGCAACCATCGATAGCGCCACGGTTGCGGCCGCCATAGGAGTCGAACTCGGGCAGGCTCTCCAGTAAATGCTCGGACGTGCCGACGCGACGGGCGGCTCCGTCAAAGAACTGCAAGCGGACATGGCCCGGACGATCATCCGGATACATTCGCAGGGAGAAGTAATCGAGCCTGCTGCGTTGGTCATCGGCGGCTGTGGCCGGCATGTTCACGCCGATTCCACAAGAGAGCTGGCCATATGAGTCGCGCTCACGGCGCGCTTCCTCACCAGCCTGTGGGAACGCATGCAGAAGAGTGCAGTGGATCTCGCGGAACAGATCAGCGCCGAGATACATCGCGGCCCGCTGGTGAACTTCTTCGATCTTGTCTCGCGCCTTCGTGCCGGCCTTGGGGAACTTGGCCCTGCACGGCTCGGGAGCGTGGTGATGGCCGTCGGCGTCATGAGGACCAGGTTCGCGGTCCGACGCCTGAGCGCTCGCATGGGAAGTTCGCCGCCTCTGATAAGTGCGCTTGCCTTTTGGGGTGAAAATGCCCTCGAACACGACGCCTTCGACTTCCACTCCGCGCTCACGGAGGTACGAGAGGATGCGCGTGGTGCTCGCCGACTCGGAGGTGGCGGCGAGAAGGATTCTGGTCGGGGTCAGCGGAGGCGGCTCACTCCCCGGAAAGCGGGAGGCGTGTTCCCTCATGAAGTCGATCACCGGGGGGAACTCAGGCCGGGCTGCCTGTGCCTCGACGGTCCGCGCGATCTCGCTGGTGTGCATGAGATCGAGCGCGGAGGCGTAGTCAAGGGCTTGGCCGACCGCTTCGCGTGTCGCGTTGGCGCGCTTCACCTCGATCACCACGAGACGACCCGTGCGGTCGACTGCCAGCAAATCGGCGAAGTTCGCTCCGATCGGAAACTCGTATCCGATGATCCACAGGCCTGTTTCGAGCTCTTCCGGCGTGCTTGCGAGCCAGCTTTGGAGCTGCTGCTCGTATTCGATCTTGAGGGAAGTTGCGGCAGTGCTGGGGGCCGATGTCATTGGAGGGCGGATTCGATTTGGAGGGCTTGGGCTAGGAGGGTTTCGTCGTGGCCGAAGCGGCCTGTTAGTTGGAGGCCTAGGGGGAGGCGGCGGCGGTTTGCGGCGGGCAATGGGATGTTGATGACGGGCATGCCGGCGTGGGTCCAGGGGAGGTTCATGATTGGGTTGCCCGTCGAGTGGAGGCCTTTGGGGGCGGGGCCGAGGGCGGCGGGGGAGAGCCAGGCGTCGATGCGGGAGCGGTCCATGGATTCGTGGAGGCGCTGGCGGAGCTGGATGCGGCCGGCGCGGCCGGCTTCGAGGTCGGCGTCGGAGATTTGGCGGCCGGCGAGGAGGAGTTGTGCGGATTCGGGGCGGAACATCGCGCCGTAGCGGGCGTAGCGTTCTTCGTGTTGTTCGGCAAATTCGCGGGTGGTGAGGGCGCGGTGGCGGGTGTTGATGGTTTCGATGTCGTGCAGTGCGGGGGTTTCGGCGACTTGGAGGCCGGCTTGGCGGAGCTTGTCGGCGGCTCGGGCGAGGGCGTTGCGGATGGGTTTGCCGGCTTGGTCGAGGTAGGGGCCGACGGGGATGCCGATTTTGGGCGGAGGGGCTTCGGCGTCTTCGCCTTCGCGCCAGCCGGTGAGGAGGGTTTTGGCAGCGAGGATGGCGTCTTGGACGGAGCGGACGAAGAAGCCGAGGTGGTCGACGGAGGGGGAGTACATGAGGACGCCGTCGGTAGGGATGCGGTCGAAGGAGGGCTTGAGGCCGACGACGCCGCAGAAGGCGGCGGGGCGGATTACGGAGCCGACGGTTTGGGAGCCGAGGGCGAGGGGGGCGATGCCGGCGGCGACTGCGGCGGCGGATCCGCTGGAGGAGCCGCCGGGCGTGCGCTCGAGATCATGGGGGTTGGCGGTCGCGCCGGGTGCGAAGTAGGCGAATTCGGTGGTGACGGTTTTGCCGATGATCAGGGCGCCGGCGTTGCGGAGGCGGGCGACGACGCCGGCTTCGCGTCCGCTGAAGGATTCGGGCGGGACGGCGGAGCCGGCGCGGGTGGGCATACGGTCGACGTTGATGATGTCCTTGATGAGGACGGTCGCGCCGTAGAGCGGCGGGCGGTCGGCTGCGGCGGGGTGTTCAGCTTGGAGGGCTGCGGCTTCGGAGGCGAGGCGCTCGCGGCGGCGGGGGTCGGGGAGGACGGCGCGGATTCGGCCGTTGACGGCGTCGAGCCGCTGGAGGGCGGCGTTGATTTCGTCGTCGAGGGAGGAGCGGCCGTCGCGGACGCAGGCGGTTTGCCCGACGAGGGAGAGGGGGGCGACGAGGTCGGACACCGGGCCGGCCCGGGCTGGGCGGGACCGGGCGGCTAGAAGCCGAGGCCTTCTTTGCCCTGCATGGAGCGGCCGACGTTGATTTGGCCGAGGTGGTTGTTGGAGTGGTTGATGATGACTTGGCCGATGATCTCCCATTTGGCGAGTTCGCCTTGGGGGACGATGCGGGTGATGGAGCGGAGGTATTCGTCGGACATTTCGGCGATGCGGGGAACGATGACGTCGGCGACGTCGTTGGTGTATTGGGCGATGTCCGCGCCTTGTGGGAAGACCCATTCGCTGACTTCGCCGTATTCGGTGCCGGTGCCTTGGTCGACCTTGGGGAGGCCCCAGGTTTCGTGGAGGTTTTTTTGGAGCCAGACGGGCTTTTCGCGTTCGAAGGCGAAGTGGATGAGGTTGTCTGCGGTGCGGGCGATGTGCCAAGCCTCGAAGCCGATGCAGTTTTGGCCTTCGTGGGTGCGGAAGTGGACTTCGTCCTGGGTGAGGTCCTGCATGGATTGGGCGGTCCAGCGGAGTGCGCGGTCGGTGAATTTGGCGAGCAGTTCGGCGGCGGGGACATGGTCGGGCATTGATGGCTCCTCGTGTGCGCGGTTGCGGCGCGGGGGCAGTGTAGGACGCGGCTGCGGAACGGTCAGGGGGCGTTGGCGGAGAGGATGAGGAGGGTCATGCGGCAGCGGACTTGGCCGTCGGGGTCGACGATGCGGTCGTCTGCGGCGACGGTTTGGGAGATGCCGTGCTCGATTTGGTCGTCCCAGGCGGGGATGAGGCCGAGTGCGCGGAGCATTTGGAGCCAGGAGCCCGGGGTGGGCCACCAGAATTCGCGTTGGATTTCCTGGATGATGACGTTGCGGAGGTCGGCGAAGAGGGCGATTTCGGCGAGGCTGCGGTGGGTGAAGCGGTCGTTGACGTCGGGGGGTTCGGCGTTGCGGCGGCGGATGGCGGCGAGGAGCCTGTCCCAGGGTTGGCCGAGGAAGGGGCGGGCGGCGGCGGAGGCGGCGATGGGTGCGCCGGAGCGGGCGATGCGTGCGGCTTCGCGGAGGATGCGGAGGGGGTCGTCGGCGTAGGGGAGGAGGAAGTTGAGGGAGACGGCGTCGGCGGATTGGTCGGGGAGGTCGACGGCGACGGCGTTTTGGTGGAGGAAGCGGGAGCGGAAGGGTGCGTCGCGGAAGCGTGTTCTGGCGATTTCGAGGTTGACTTGGGAGAGGTCGACGCCGATGGCTTCGCCGCCGCGGAGCTTGGGGGAGGCGAGGGCGATCATGTCGCCGGCACCGGTGCCGAGGTCGAGGAGGGCGGGGGCGTCACCGGGGAGGCCGGCGAGGCGATCGAGGAGGAGGGCGGCGGCTTCGCCGAGGAAGGGTGCGTGGGCGTTCGCGTCGCGGCGTGCGGCGGCGTCGAAGCGGCGTTGGATTTCGGCAGGGTCCATGGGGTTGGGGTAGCCTCGGCGGATGAGCAGCGCGGGGGATGGTAGCGGGCGGGCGCTGGCGATCGCGCATCGGACGGCGATGGGGCATGCGCCGGAGAATTCGCTGAGCGGGATTCGGAAGGGGCTGGAGCTGGGGGCGGACGGGGTGGAGATCGATGTGCAGCTGGCGGCGGACGGGGTGCCTGTGCTGATGCATGATGCTTCGGTTAGCCGGACGACTTCGGGGGAGGGTTATGTCGCGGAGCTGGATTCTGGGGCGCTCCACCAGATGGAGATCGGGCCCGGCGATTATGTTCCGACCCTATCTGAAGCGCTTGATTTGGTGGATGGGCGGGGGGTGCTGGTGATCGAGCTGAAGGTGTCGGCGGGTGCTGACGTCGAGGCGTTGGCGGAGGCGGTTTTGGGGGAGGTGGCGCGGTTCGATGCGGTGCCTTGGACTTGGCTGTGGTCGTTTGATCGGGAGGCTTGCGCGGTGTTGCGGGAGCGGGGGCCGGCGGATGCGCGGATTGCGCGGCTGTGCCTGAGTCCGACGGAGGCGGTGTGGCGGGAGACGACGGAGGCGCGGCTGGACGGACTGTCGATCATGCATGGGTTCGTGACGGCGGAGGTGGCGGCGGCTTGCCGGGCGCACGGGCTGGGGTGCTTTGCGTGGACGGTGAACGAGGCGGGAAGGGCGCGTGAGCTGGCGGAGATGGGGGTGACCGGGATTGCGGGGGATTTTCCGGAGCGGATTTTGGCGGAGGTGATATGATGTGCGGGAGCGGAGGAGTGTAGCTCAGTTTGGCCAGAGCAACGGTCTCCAAAACCGTAGGTCGGGGGTTCGAGTCCCTCCACTCCTGCCAGCAGAAGGGAACGGCATGCCGAGGTGGTGGAATTGGTAGACACGCAGCGTTGAGGGCGCTGTGCTCATTGCGAGCGTAAGAGTTCGAGTCTCTTCCTCGGCACCACCAAGCATTGAGAGGGCAGACAGCGAAGGGGTTTCCAGCGAGCGGAAGTGGCGCAGCGGTAGCGCGTCTCCTTGCCAAGGAGAAGGTCGCGGGTTCAAATCCCGTCTTCCGCTCCAGCTCCCCCCCACTGCCCTGAGGCGCAGCCGAAACGGCCCGGAACCGGGCGAGGTAGCCAAGTGGCAAGGCACGGGTCTGCAAAACCCTGATCGCCGGTTCGAATCCGGTCCTCGCCTCCACACATCCGACGACGTGATCCGATGGCGCTCTACGACGGTCGCACGGCGCTGATCGCGGTTGATCTGCAGAACGATTTCGCGCATCCGGAGGGTTCGCTGTTCGTGGCGGGGGCCGCGGATGTGATCGCGACGGTGAATCGGGAGATTGCGGCGGCGGGGGAGGCGGGGGCGCTGGTGGTCTACACGCAGGATTGGCATCCGGAGCGGACGCGGCATTTCGAGACGGAGGGCGGGGTTTGGCCGGTGCATTGCGTGGGAGGGACTTGGGGGGCGGAGTTTCACGCGGAGCTGACGGTCGGGGCGGGGCCGGTGGTTCGGAAGGGGGTGGACGGGGCGGACGGGTATTCGGGGTTCAGCACGGCGGATCCGGATGGGGGAGGGAGGGCGGCGACGGAGCTGGATGCGGTTTTGCGGAAGCGGGGGGTTGAGCGGGTAGTGCTGGTCGGGCTGGCTACGGATTACTGCGTGAAGGAGACGGCGCTGGACGCGGTGCGTCTGGGGTACGGGGCGATCGTGCTGCGGGATTGCGTGGCGGCGGTGGAGCTGGAGGCGGGGGATGGGGAGGCGGCGCTGCGGGAGATGGCGGAGGCGGGGGCGGAGATTGCGCGGTAGGGCGGCGGTAGTGCGATAGTGCGCGGGTGAGCGCGCTGCTGACCGACCTGTACGAGCTGACGATGGCGCAGTCGTATTACGCGCGGGGGATGGAGCGGGAGGCGGTCTTCGAGTTGACGGCGCGGCGGTTGCCGCCGGGCTGGAATTTCCTGATTTGCGCGGGGGCGGGGCGGGTGGCGGAGCATGTGCGGGGGCTGCGGTTCAGCGAGGAGGATTTGGCGTATTTGGCGACGCTGCCGCAGTTCGAGCCTTGGTTTTTGGAGCGGTTGCGGGGGTTCCGGTTCACGGGGGAGCTGCGGGCGGTGGCGGAGGGGACGGCGGTGTTTCCGCCGGCGCCGCTGCTGCAGGTGATCGCGCCGTTGCCGGAGGCGCAGATCGTGGAGACGTTCGCGTTGAATCAGGTGTCGTTCGCGACGTTGATCGCGTCGAAGGCGGCGCGGGCGGTGATTGCGGCGGAGGGCCGGCCGGTGGTGGAGTTCGGGGGGCGGCGGGCGCACGGGACGGATGCGCTGGTGCAGGCGGCGCGGGCGGCGTACATCGCGGGGTTCGCGGCGACGTCTTCGCTGGAGGCCGGGAGGCGGTACGGGATTCCTGTGACGGGGACGATGGGGCACAGCTACGTGATGGCGCATGACGACGAGGCAGCGGCGTTCGGGGCGTTCGCGGAGCAGTATCCGGGGGCGACGCTGCTGGTCGACACGTACGACACGGAGCGGGGGTTGGAGCGGGTGGTTGCGTTGGCGCGGGAGCGGGGCGCGGGGACGGTCGGCGCGGTGCGGATTGATTCGGGGGATTTTGAGGTGGAATCGCGGCGGGCGCGGGAGCTGTTGGATGCTGCCGGGTTGGGCGATGTGCGGATCATCGTGAGCGGGGGGTTGACGGAGGAGCGGATTGCGGAGCTGGTGGCGGGGGAAGCGCCGATTGACGTGTTCGCGGCGGGGACTTCGATCGTGACGTCGCGGGCTGCGCCGTCGTTGGATACGGCTTACAAGCTGGTCGAGTACGACGGGCGGGACCGGGCCAAGTATTCGGCGGGGAAGGCGAGTTTGCCGGGGCGGAAGGCGTTGCTGCGGCTGCGACGAGATGGCAGGCCGGTTGAGGATCGGCTGGTGCGGTACGGGGCGGATGTGCCTGACGGAGCGGAGTCGTTGTTGGAAGCGCGGACGGCGGGGGAGCCGTTGGAGGAGATCCGGGCGCGGGCGGCGGGGGAGATCGGGGCGCTGCCGGAGCGGTTGCGGGCGTTGACGGCGGCTGACGAGCCGTATCGGGTGCGGATTGCCGAGGATTTGGCCGGCGGGGCGGGGTGAGGGGGGCGGGCGGCGGGGGAGAGTCGAAGATGAGGGCTGGGAAGACGGGGCCGAGATCGTCGTAGCGGGTGGTGCGGTGGAAGCACTTCAGTCGGCAGAAGGGCCGTTCGACTTCGTTGTGACGCCGTAGAACGGACGGGTTGTAGTGCCGGACTCGCGACGCGTGTGTTTCGGCGACTCGACGAGAAGCAGGCTCCGCTCTTCCGCTTGGCTGCGGACGGCGTCCTCGCAGGCGTGGTCCATCAGCAGCGTCGGCATACCCCGTGGCACGCGTTGCTGCGGCTCGCGGTCAACCGGCGCATCGCCCGCTGGGCTGGCGGCGCGCGACGGTCATCGCGCTCATGGTGCTGGTCGTGGGGGTGCGGGATGTGGGAGGCGGGTGATGCGGGCGGCCCTCGCTCAATGGCTGTGCCGATTTCGGCTGCACGAGGTAGCCTTAAGTCTTATGTCAAGCGTTGCCTGAGAGATCGGGAGAGCTCTATGGGATCGATTGCGGAAGGGCAAGGATTGCGGGCCCGGGACATCGCGTATGAAACCTGTCCCAGCTGCGCATACAGGCGGTATGTGCTCGGTGAGGACGATGGCGGCGGCGACGGGAGAATCAGCCACGAGGTCAAGGCCTTGTTCGCCGGGAAGCGGACCGAGGATGTTCATCCGGGATTGCCGCCGGGCCAATTCTCGGCGAAGGGGATGCGGCCCAAGTCGGAGCCCGTGCTCGATGCGTGGGGGATACCCGTACCAGTCACCTGCCAGATCAAGCCGTACATCGAGTGCGACGACGGCACGAATTGCTTGGTGCTGTACCGCAAGGATTCGACAGCAGCCGTCGACAGCGAAGTCCCGAGCGTCTCCCTACAGGCGACCGCTGCGGCGCATGCGGTTGAGACGAATGTCCGGAAGCGGGGGCCAATCCAAGTGGAGACGATGAGGTGCATCTGGTTCACGGTCGGCGGAATCGGCTCGCGGATGACGCTCTCGGTGGGTCAGGTCGCCACGTTGAGCCGTGAACACAAGCAATTCCAAGACCGGCTAGGATGGTTCACTCAGGTTCTCGACTCACCAACACCACCTGCGCCAGATGCAGGTTGCGGACGGTGCAACTGACGACCCTCGGGCGTGCGCGCCGGAGCCCGCGAGCGCCGTCGTCCTCGCAGGCGGCGGTCCATCAGCAGCACTTACCTGGTCAACTGCGCGCCGTGCTCCTGCAAGCAGCTCGCGGACGGCTGCCACGTCGCTCGCTTGGCGGCGAGAACGCCAGCGTGCTGCGGGCGTCCCTAGCCGGCTGCGTCCAGAGTGATTCCGGCGCGCCTTGCTTGGCTTAGCGGTTTGAGCGGCCTGACTGCCGTGTGTCGGAGGCGAAGCGCGACGGCGGCGCTGGCTGTTTGCGGTGTTGCCCAGCTATGGGGCGGGGCGTTGGGCACTTGCGGGTCGGAGAGATTGACGTTGCGGTGCTGCAGTGACGGCAGGGGGGCGATCTGCTGGTGGCGGGTTCGCTCAGTTTGGTTGGGCGGTTCATCGTTCCGGTGGCGCCGGTCTGTTTTCCACTAGATTTCTAGTTGCTGGATCAGTGCTAGGTCGATCATCGGAATCTGCTGAAAAACGTTGGTTGAAGCTCGAAATCTAGCTGGAAATCAGTCCTCGTGCGGAGCTTTCCAGTACGGCTTTCCAGCTGTGTTGATCGCGGGGCAGGGGAGGCGGGCCTGTGGCCAATCATCGCTTGAGCGCGAGGCCGTCCGTGTTCGGCCTGATCGGAGGGCGGTAGTTCGGCGCTGGGCGCGGGCGAGTCGGTTGAGAGCGCTTTGACGGGCTGGTACGAGCGGTTCAGGTTTTTGGCGTCGAGGTGCAGCGGTCGCCTGCTTGCCTGCGTTCGCGGCACGACCGGCGGCTCCGCCTCCGTTGCCAACGCCGAGGCTGCGGGCGCGGCCTTCGCATGGACCGGCAGCCGGCGCGGCGAACGGTTCGGGCGCGAGGAACGCTCGCGCAGCTGGGCAGGGCCTTCGCTTCGGAAGCGGCGCGAGCAGCGGTGCGCGGTCAAACGGGTCGGGCGCTGCTTCGCTTGAACGAGCAGCGCAACCGCGTTCCGCAGGTAGCGGCGTCGTCTGCAACACCGGTTCCGCGGGCGGTTTCAGGCTTCCGCCCAAGCAGTTGTTCCGGACTTCCGCGGCAACCGCGTCTTGCGGAGAGCGGGGCGGCGGGGGGCAGGCTGCGCTGGCTGACGGAGGGGCAGGGCGCGGAGGTGCGGCGATGGGGGCGCGGGGGATTTGGTAGCCTGAGGGCGGCGTTGGCGCGGTATGGGATGCGCCTTGAGCCGCGGGCTGGGGAGCGTTGAACATGGCTGATCAGGCTGGCGTGGTGATTCCGATCTTGGACGGGGAGCTGGACGATTTCGAGACGGAGGCTACGGCGTTCCGGGCGGCGCAGCGGGATGAGACGGAGTTCATGCTGTACCGGCTGCGGCAGGGGGTGTACGGGCAGCGGCAGGCGGACGTGCACATGAACCGGATCAAGCTGCCGATGGGCGGGGTGACGGCGGATCAGCTGGACTGCTTCGCGGGGATCACGGAGAAGTACGCGCCGCTGCGGAAGGGGCACATCACGACGCGGCAGAACATCCAAGTGCATTTCGTGCCGCTGGATCAGATGCCGGACATGCTGCGGGATTTGGGGGAGGCGGGGCTGTCGTCGCGGGAGGCGTGCGGGAACACGGTGCGGAACGTGACGGCGGATCCGTGGGCGGGGGTGCTGGAGGGGGAGGCGTTCGATCCGACGCCGTACGCGGGTGCGTTCGTGCGGTATTGGGTGCGGAACGCGATCACGCAGCTGCTGCCGCGGAAGTTCAAGGTGTATTTCACGGGGCGGGAGGAGGATTCGGCGATTGCGGCGATCCACGATCTGGCGTTTTTCGCACAGGTGCGGGAGATCGACGGGGAGCAGGTGCGGGGGTTCAAGGTGATGGTGGGCGGGGGTTTGTCGACGATGGCGAAGCCGGCGCTGCTGCTGACGGAGTTCGTGCCGGTGGAGGAGTTCATCCGGCTGTCGGAGGCGGTGATCCGGATTTTCAACGCGGCGGACGAGCTGCGCAAGAACATCCTGAAGGCGCGGCTGAAGTTCCCTGGTGCACCGGGTCGGGGAGGAGGCGTTCCGGGAGATGGTGGAGGAGGAGCTGGGGAAGGGCTGGGCGAAGGCGGTCGTGCCGCTGGAGGATCTGCTGTACCACGACGATGAGGAGGCGGATGAGCCGGCTTCGGCACCGCCGGTGCATGCGCAGCCGAACGGGGATCGGGCGGCGTTCGAGCGGTTCGCGGCGACGAACGTGCGGGCGCAGCGGCAGGCGGGGTACTACGCGGTGGAGGCGATGATTCCGCAGGGGGATCTGACGCCGGAGCAGTTCCACGGGGTGGCGGAGATTCTGCGGAAGTACGGGCGGGGGCGGGGGCGGACGACGCCGCAGCAGAACATCGTGCTGAGGTGGATTCCGGAGGCGTCGCTGTACGACGCGTGGCGGGAGCTGGACGGGCTGGGGTTCGGGACGGGTGACGCGCAGGAGATCGAGGACGTGGTGTCGTGTCCGGGGACGGATTCGTGCAAGCTGGGGATCACGTCGTCGATGGGGCTGAACCGGGCGGTGCAGGAGCGGCTGCGTTCGCTGGATTTGGGTGACCCGCTGGTGCGGAAGATGCGGGTGCACATGAGCGGGTGCCCGAACTCGTGCGGGCAGCACCACATCGCGGACATCGGCTTCCACGGGGCGGCGATCAAGGTGGGGAACCGGCAGATTCCGGCGTACCACATGTTCGTGGGGGGGAACTACCGGGAGACGGAGATGACGCTGGGAACGCTGGTGCCGAAGGTGCGGATTCCGGCGAAGCGCGTGCCGGACGCGGTGGAGCGGGTGCTGGGGCTGTACCAGGGCGGTCGGGACGAGGGGGAGGAGTTCGGTGTGTGGGCCGGGCGGGTGGGGATGGGGCCGATTCAGCAGGCGGTGGATGATCTGATTCTGCCGCCGGAGTTCTCGGCGGACACGCTGCCGATGTTCATCGATTGGGATCGGAAGGACATCTACGTGCTGGAGCGCGGCGAGGGGGAGTGCGCGGTCTGAGCGTCGGGTGAGCGGCGGGGCTGAGCAGCGGAAGGGCGAAAGGTGGCGGAGGCGCCGGAGCATCGGACGCTGTTCTACGGGGACTGCCTGACGTGGATGGCGGATTGGCCGGATGCGTGCGTCGATCTGATCTACTTGGATCCGCCGTTCAACAGCAACGCGAGCTACAACATTTTGTTCGGGGAGGGGAACGGGCGGCCGGCGCAGGTGCGGGGGTTCGAGGACACGTGGCGCTGGGATGATGCGGCGATTGAGCGGTCGGTGCGGCTGGAAGGGGCGGCGGGGCATCCGGCGCACCGGGCGGCGGTGGCGCTGAAGTCGCTGCTGGGGCCGAGCGGGGATGCTGGCGTATGCGACGTACATGGCGGAGCGGTTGGCGGAGATGCAGCGGATTTTGAAGCCGACGGGGGCGATCTACCTGCACTGCGACGATACGGCGGTGATCTATCTGGGGGTGGTGATGGATTCGCTGTTCGGGATTCGGAACCGGGTGAATCTTTTGTCTTGGCGACGGTCGACGCGGCACAGCGATGCGCGGCGGTTCGGGCGTGTGCAGGACCACATCCTGTTCTACCGGCGGTCGGAGGAGTGGGTTTGGAACGAGGAGGAGGCGCTGGAGCCCGTCAAGCCGTCGGAGATGGCGGACAAGTACCCGCTGCAAGACGAGCGAGGGCGATACAGGACCGGTGATTTGACGGGTCCGCTGCATCGCCAGGAGCGGGGAGCGCCGAGCACGCTGCCGTGGCGCGACTACGACGTGCACGAGATGGGGCGGGTCTGGTCGGCGCCGCTCAGGGGCAGGTACGCCCGCTACATCAACGAGCAGATCATTCCGGGCTATCTCGATCTCGAGGGAGTGCATGACCGCCTCAACGCGCTCGATGAAGCGGGGCTGATCGTGCATCCAGAAGCGGGGCGCTGGCCCGGATTGAAGCGCTATGCAGACGCCGACCTCGGGGAGGTACCGACGAGTCTGATCTATGCGCCGACGGGGTTCACGAACTACAGCACGCGGAGCGGGGAGTATCTGGGGTTTCCGACGCAGAAGCCGGTTGCGCTGCTAGAGCAGTTGATCCGGCCTGCTTCGCGGACGGGGGATTTGGTGCTGGACCCGTTTTGCGGGTGCGGGACGTCGATGGTGGCGGCGGAGAATTTGGAGCGGCGCTGGGTGGGAGTGGATATCTCGTCGACGGCGATCGACATCGTGCAGCAGCGGCGGCTGCGTCCGTTGCAGATCGAGGCGGAGATCCGGGGGATTCCGATTGCGCTGCGAGAGGCGCGGCGGCTGGCGCGGGAGAATCCGCTGGATTTCGAGGCGTGGGCGGTGATGCGGATTGCGGGGATGGCGGCGAATGAGCGGCAGAGGGGGGATCGGGGGATTGACGGGCGGGGGATGCTGTCGGAGCGGGCACGGGACCATGAGAGCCGGCTGGTGCTGGCGCAGGTGGCGGGGGGGCGGTTCAGCTTGTCGAAGTTCCGGGAGTTCTTGGCGGTGCTGGAGCGGGAGGATGCGGCCTGCGGGGTGTACATCACGCTGGATCCCGTGACTTCGCCGAGCGCGCGGGGGGAGGCGGGGGAGAAGGGGACGCTGAGGATCGGGGCGTCGGAGTTTCCGCGGGTGCAGCTGTGGTCGATTGCGGATTACTTCCAGGGGCGGCAGCCGAATCTGCCGGTGCTGAACGACCCGTACACGGGAGCGCCGGCGCAGCTGACGATGATCCGGGCGGATACGCCGTAGGGGCCGGTGAGCAGATGGTGACGGGGCGGCGGCGGGGGCGGATGCGGGAGGTGCTTTCGCGGAGGTGGGATGATTTGGTCGTGGTGGTCGAGAATGTGCACGACGCGCATAATGCGTCGGCGGTTTTGCGGAGCTGCGATGCGTTCGGGGCGGGGCGGGTGGGGCTGTGCTACACGGATGAGGAGTTTCCGAAGATTTCGGGCGGGGTGGCGGCGAAGGTGCAGAAGTGGCTGGAGATCGAGCGGTACGGGTCGGCGGGGGAGTGCGTGGCGACGCTGCATGCGCGGGGGCTGGCGGTTTGGGCGACGTGCTTGGATGAGGGGGCGCGGGATTATGCGGAGGTGGATTGGAGGCGGCCTTCGGCGATTGTGCTGGGGAACGAGCATCGGGGGTGTTCGGAGGAGATGCTGGGGCTGGCGGACGGGGCGGTGCGGATTCCGATGGTGGGGTTCGTGGATAGTTTGAACGTGTCCGTGGCGGCGGCGGTGCTTTTGGCGGAGGCGGCGCGGCAGCGGCGGGGGATGGCGCGTCCGGCGTGGACGGCGGAGCGGGAGGCGCTGCTGGAGTCGTGGCTGGAGCGGGAGCGGGGGTGATTTGTTCTCGACGGGCGGGCCGGCGGCGGCGTTTGGCGGGCGGTTTGCGGGAACCGGGCGGGGTTGCGGGAGGCGGGGGTTTGCCGCGCGGGGCTGGCTGGCCTAGCATCGGCGCGAGGGGGCGGGGGATGCCGCGCCCGCTAGGAGGATGAGATGGCGGACTACACGGGGGCGCTGCCGCAGGCGACGCCGGAATCGCAGCCGTATTGGGACGGGCTGAAAGAGGGCAAGCTGATGCTGCCGTACTGCGCGGCGTGCGACATGTTCTTCTTCTATCCGCGCCCGTTCTGCCCGGGTCCTGCGTGCTTTTCGTGGGACGTGGAGTTCAAGGAGGCGAGCGGGAGGGGGAGCGTGTACACGTACGTGATCAGCAGCCTGCCGATTCCGCCGATGGAGGAGCGGGCACCGTACATCATCGCGGTGGTGGAGCTGGAGGAGGGGCCGCGGATGATGACGAATCTGATCGTGGACGACCCGTACGCGGGGAAGGATCTGCGGGAGCACGGGAGCCATTGGGTGGGGCATCCGGTGGAGATCGTGTTCGACGAGGTGACGGACGAGGTGACGCTGCCGAAGTTCAAGCTGGTCTAGGGCCGGTCGGGGACCGGGCCGAGGCGTTCAGGGGCGTTCTTGAAGGGCGTTCAAGGAGACGAGGGAGATCATGGATCAGATTCGACACAAGGTGGCGATCGTGGGGGCGGCGGAGACGGATGATTTGGGGACGATGCCGGGGATGTCTCGGCTGGCGCTGCATGCGCAGTCGGCGCGGAATGCGCTGGATGATGCGGGGCTGAAGTTGTCGGATGTGGACGGGCTGTTGTGCGCGGGGGCGATTCCGAACGAGGTGGCGGAGTATTTGGGGATTCAGCCACGGTACATCGACGGGACGTCGGTGGGCGGGTGCTCGTTCATGATCCACGTGCGGCACGCGGTGGCGGCGATCATGGCGGGGTACTGCGATGTGGCGCTGGTGACGCACGGGGAGAGCGGGAGGTCGCGGGTGGATATGGGGGGGCGTCCGGGGCGGCAGTCGCCGGGGGCGCAGTACGAGGCGCCGTTCGCGATCGGGGGGGCGCCGACGACGTTTTCGATTCCGGTGCTGCGGCATTTCCACGAGTACGGGACGACGAAGCTGCAGTTGGCGCACATCGCGGCGGCGACGCGGGCGTGGGCGAATTTGAATCCGATGGCGATGATGGGGTCGCATCGGCGGGCGCCGGAGCGGGGGGGCGGGCCGATCACGCCGGAGGATGTGCTGAATTCGCGGATGATCTGCTACCCGTTCAATCTGCTGGATTGCTGCGTGGTGGCGGACGGGGGCGGGGCGCTGGTGCTGGTGTCGGAGGAGCGGGCGCGGGATTTCGCGAAGCCGCCGGTGTACGTGCTGGGGGCGGGGGAGGCGGCGTCGCACTGGATGGTGTCGCAGATGCCGGATCACACGACGGCGGATGCGTACACGATTGCGGGGAAGGCGGCGTACACGAGCGCGGGGCTGGGGCCGGAGGACATCGATCATGTGATGTTCTACGACGCGTTCACGTTCACGCCGCTGATGGCGGCGGAGGATCTGGGGTTCGTGCCGAAGGGGGAGGGCGGGCCGTTCTTCGAGGAGACGAAGACGGGGCCGGACGGGGAGGTGATTTACAAGTCGGGTCCCGGCGGGGATTTCCCGATGAACACGAACGGGGGCGGGCTGTCGTATTGCCATACGGGGATGTACGGGATGTTCGCGATCATCGAGTCGGTGCGGCAGCTGCGGGGTGAGTGCGGGGAGCGGCAGGTGCCGGGGGTGAATGTGAGCATGGCGCACGGGCCTGGCGGGATGTTCGCGAGCGGGGGGACGCTGATCTTGGGGAGGGAGTGAGGAAAACGATGCTGCCATGGCCTACGTCGTCCTCCTGTCTAGGAAACCCTCACGATGAACAACGCCCCTAATTCCCACATTGGCAGAATCAGTCAGGGAGCGCGGAATCATTATCTGCGCGATCACCCGGAGCACGAACGATTTCTCACACCTTTCCTCTCTACATTCAATGTCACTTGGGGCGAGCAGATCATTCATCAGAATGCGAGTTATTCGGTTTTTTTATTCGAGCCTCTCCCGCTCATAAAGAATCTTTTCGGTCTCCATAGAGAAATTTGTGTCCTTTATTCCTCTTATCCGCATCTACAGGGCCGTGTCATCAATGTGCTCAAGGATTTTGCCGCCAAACAAAGTCAACAACGGCAAATTGACACTACGATCTGTTTCATTATAACTAGAGCGGATAATCGGGTGGAATGGATCAACAATCTCCTCAGTGACCCTTCCAGTTCCATATCTTTTTCTATCATCATCTCGTTCCATCCCGACCAGCTTCATTATGATATAATACATTCACGTCTCTCCACACAGTTGCATCAACGCGATCTTTTTGATGACCAGCTACCGATTCGTGATGATGCGATGTTCATCGGTCGCAATTCGGTTATCATGGACCTAAAGAATGCACATATGCAACCTGCAAACCGTGGTGTTTTTGGTTTGCGGAAAACAGGCAAGACATCTGTATTTTTTAAGTTGGAGCGCATTATCAAGGCGGCTAATGATGGTATTTTTCTTTATTTTGATTGCAAACAACCGATGCTCTATCGTCGACGTTGGGATGATCTCCTGTCTTATATCACCGAAAAAATAGTAGAATACAACCCTCGCGTATCTGACAGCGACCTCTCAGTTGATTTCGAGTCGGCCATTCAACGTTTGGATCGCCGGCTCGTTTTAGTTTTCGATGAAATCGAATATATTACACCATGGGATTGCGTACCTAGCCTTGGCAGTCATTGGGGCGATGATTTCCTGCCATTCTGGCAGACTATTATAAGCGCTCAGTCTAGGAATAACAAATTCTCCATTTGGTTGGGTGGCGTAAACCCTCGCTGCATTGAAGAGTCGAAGATCGGCGATTCGAATAATCCTCTATTTGAATCTGTTCCTATTAGATATTTACCTCCAATGGCCGAAGAGGAGATCGCCGAGATATTAACGAGGCTCGGCCATCCAATGGGACTCATGTTCGACTATGATGCATCGGTCCTAAAATATATTCATCGTCATTATGGGGGGCATCCAAGGGTGACGCGCATCGCGTGTAGCGAGATACATAGTTCTGTGTATCGCCAGAATGAACGCAGGCCATTCGACATCACAATGAATTTTCTGAATAAAACGGAACGATTTCGAGATGTCGCCTTGTATAATTATGGAAAATATATCGTTGATGATCTGTTGAAATTTTATCCCGATGAATATGAGCTTCTTTCTGAACTTGCGCAGGATAAGATTGATATGTGGCCCCTTGCTGCCGAATTAGATTTCTCTAGGCACCTCCGGAATTATGGATTACTATATGATAATAGGATTGGGCGACCAGAATTTTCTATTCCAGGATTGACCCCAATCCTTGCAAAATTTGATTCAAAAGGCAAAGTCATATCGCCATCCGATCGCATCATTCCTCCTGACGAGCGATCCAAGTGGCTCGAAAGTCGAATAAATAAGATTCTCGATGATTTCAAAGTGTTGGAAGATCTGATCCGAGAATCGACCCCCAGTGGCGGGATACCGCTATTGCCTTATGGGCCATTAGGTTTCAGTCGCGATAAAATTAAAGAGATCAAGATAGTTCATGATTGGAATAGCTTCGAACTCTTCATTCTCGTGTGCCACCAAACTTTCTATGAAGAAATCCGGGCATACGGGGAGGGTATTGGACAGGGAGCTAACGAATATATGGAGAAAATCTATGGTGAGTATCCTGCTTTCGGCAAGGCGGTCCAGCGCATTAATACGTATCGGAATAGCAATTTCCATCATCCCGAAATGCAGCGCAGGAAAATCAAAGAAGGCACCAGAAAATTTCTTGAAGAAGATTTCCCTGGTCAGGTGTTCCGCGATGTCCCTGAGCGACAATTCAGACTCCAAGAGCGGGTGTTGAATGGATTATTAAATGAGATCGGAGTCGAAATTAGCCGCCTCTCATGATGCATAATAGATTGTGTATGAGCCATCATTCTTTTATCAGTTGTTCTCCGCGGTGGGGAAATTTTAATGATTTCCATTTTCACGTACAGTTGATGGAAACAATTCATATATCCTTCATTCTCTAGCGGCATTAACGAGCTGTTTGAGGGGACGGAGGTCTTGCTAGGAGGATGCTTAGGGCGGCGGTGGTTAGGAGGAGGATGAAGAGGAGGAAGACGCGGTCGTAGTTGCCCCATTGGTCGAAGGCTAGGCCGGCGGCTAGGGGGCCGAGGGCGTTTAGGCCTAGTTGGATGGGGGCGGTGGCGCTTCTGATGCGGCCTACTGAGTAGCGGCCGAAGTAGTCGGGGAAGGAGACTCTGTTGAGGGGGAGTTGTGCGCCGAAGGCGAGGCCGTGCCAGATGACGAAGACGAGGGCCATCCAGAGGGCGTTGGTTTGCATGAGCCAGATGATGCCTGTGGCGGTGAAGATGATGATGGTGGGGAGGGCGCGGCGGACGGACATGCGTTGGCGGAGTTCGCCGCCGATGATGCCGCCGATGATGCCCATGCCGGCCCAGAGGGGGTAGAGGAAGACGGAGGTTTCGAGGGGGATGCCGTTTTGGGTGAGGTGGAGGACGAACATGAAGTTGGTGGTGCCGCCGACGATGCGGAGCATGGAGGTGCCGAGGAGGAGGAGCCAGAAGGCGCGTGTGCGGATTGCGCCGCGGACGGTCCATTCGGGGTCTGCGCCTTCGGCGGTTTTTTTGATGTCTTGTTGCGATGGGGAGGCAGCGGTGGCGGCGTTGTTCGGGTCGGGGATGTTTGCGGCGGTCGGGGTGCCAGGGAGTTCGGTGCGGGTGATGGGGCGGCGGCCTGAGTCGGGGAGGAGGCCGATGTCTTCTGGGCGGCGGCGGATGATGAGGGGAGGGATGAGGGCGATGAGGAGGATCATGAGGGCGAGTGCGATGAAGGCTTCGCGGAGGCCGGCGGCGGCGAGGGCGATGCCGATGACGGCGGGCATGAGGGCCATGGCGCTGCGGGTGCCGACCATGGTGAGGCCCATGGCGCGTCCGCGGTCGCGGATGAACCAGTTGGCGATGACGACGATGACGGCGGTTTCGATGACGGCGACGGCGATGGCGCGTCCGATACCCCAGGCGAGCCAGAGTTGCCAGACGTCGTCGATGAAGGCGAGGGAGAGCATCATGGCGGCGAGGATGGCGACGCCGGCGACGATGAGTTCGCGGGCGCCGCGTCTGTCGAGGATGATGCCGACGGCCGGGGTGAGGATCGCGCCGGCGATGGTGCCGATGGTGATGGCGAAGCCGATGGAGGCTGTGCTCCAGCCGAATTGGTCGCGGAGGGGGGGAGTGAGTGCGCCGAGGACGGGGTTGAAGAAGGCGACGGAGGAGAAGGCGGCCATGGAGACGGCGATGGCGATCCACCAGTTGGGGGAGAGTCGGTTGAAGGGCGGGCGAAGGAGGATGGCTGGGGGCGCGCCGGTGCGTTCTTGGGGGCGGGTCATTGGGTTGGTCCGCTGGCGCGGGCTGGGCGGGGGGCGATGCGGCGGATCATGGCGCGTCTGCTGTTGTCGGATGGAGGGCGGATGGTTGATGAGCGTCGTGGCGGGAGGAGGCGGATATGCCGGCAGCTGCTAGGGCGGGAGGATGGGGGCGTGGGACGGGTTTGCTGGTGCTGGCTGGTAGGCGGCTGGGCGATGGGTGATGTCTTGAGCGGGGATAGCAGTGGCGGCGGGCTTGAGGGAGGATGCTTCGACGGCGAGGCAGCAGTTTTATGGGGCGTGTTTGCCGACGGCGGCTGGTTGGCTGGTCTGCGGGCGATGTCGAAGGCGGGAGGGTGGGGGGCGCGTCCTTTAGGATCGGGGCGGGAGGCTTTGCGGGAGATGGGCGAGATGCGGATGCCGGGTGAGCGCGAGATGGCGGAGGCGGGGCGGTGAGCGGGGAGCGGCTTCGGGTCGGGTTGGGGCGTGATGCGCTGGAGCGGTGCGGCGGGCGGGCGCGGGCGGTTGCGGCGGGGGCGGAGCTGGTGGCGCTGGAGCGGGACGGCGGGTGGAGCGGGGAGGCGGAGGGGTTGGATGCGTTTTTCTTGTCGCACGATTTGTTCTTTTACGAGGCGGCTTTGCGGTCGTTGATGGGGGTGCTGGAGGATGCGCCGCCGCGGTGGTTGCAGTCGGCGTCGACGGGCGTGGATCATGCGGCGTACGCGGCGTATATCGCGGCTGGGGGGACGCTGACGAATGCGCCGGGAGTGCATGGGGGGGCGATTGCGGAATACGTGTTCGCGCACATTCTGCATCGGGCCAAGTTAGTGGCAGAGCACGCGGGGAGGGCGGCGGAGCGGAGCTGGGCGCCGATGGATTCGGAGAGTTTGGAGGGGCGGACGATCGGGCTGGTGGGGTACGGGGGGATCGGGGCGGCGATCGCGCGGCGGGCGCGGGCGTTCGGGATGCGGACGGTGGCGACGAAGCGGCGGGCGCCGGAGGATCCGCATTTGGATGCGCATTTGACGCCGGAGCGGTTGCCGGAGTTGCTGGGGGAGTCGGATTACGTGGTGTTGTGCGTGCCTTTGACGGATGAGACGGCGGGGTTGATCGGAGCGGAGGAGCTGGGGCGGATGCGGCGGGGGGCGATGTTGATCAATGTGGCGCGGGGGCGGGTGCTGGATCATGAGGCGCTGGGGGAGGCGCTGGAGCGGAGGGTGATCGGGCATGCGGTGCTGGATGTGGCGCCGGTGGAGCCGTTGCCGGCGGATTCGCGGTTGTGGGATTTGCCGAATTGCACGATTACGCCGCATGATTCGGGGCACGTGGCGGAGGCGATCGAGCGGACGGACGAGTTCTTCCTGCGGAATCTGGCGCGGTTCGCGCGGGGCGAGGCGCTGGAGTGGGTGGTCGAGGACATCGAGCTGTCGACGCCGAGCACGGGCGCGATCTAGGCAGGGCTAGCAGGGAGAGAACTGATGGCTGGAGAGCGACCGTTGGACGGGCTGAGGGTGCTGGATTTGACGTGGGTGCTGGCGGGGCCGTACGCGTCGATGATCTTGTGCGATTTGGGGGCGGAGGTGGTGAAGGTGGAGCGTCCGCCGCACGGGGACGTGGCGCGGACGACGGGGCCGTTCGTGAACTACGAGAGCATGTATTTCCAGAGCGTGAATCGGGGGAAGAAGAGCATCTCTGTGGATTTGCGGTCGGAGGCGGGGCGGGAGCTGTTCTTGCGGCTGGCGGATGAGGCGGACGTGGTGATGGAGAATTTCACGCCGGGGGTGATGGATCGTTTGGGGCTGGGGGCGGAGGCGCTGCTGGAGCGGAATCCGCGGCTGGTGTTCGCGTCGACGTCTGGGTTCGGGCAGACGGGGCCGTGGCGGGAGCGTCCGGCGCTGGACGTGATCGTGCAGGGGATGGGGGGGATCATGAGCATTACGGGGTATCCGGGGGAGCCGCCGGCGCGGCCGGGGACGTCGATCGGGGACATTACGGCGGGGCTGTACACGGTGATCGGGATATTGGCGGCGCTGCGGGAGCGGGATGCGAGCGGGCGGGGGCAGGCGCTGGACATTTCGATGCTGGACTGCCAGATCGCGATTTTGGAGAACGCGGTGGCGCGGTATTTCGCGACTGGGGCGGAGCCGGGCCCGCTGGGGACGCGGCATCCGTCGACGACGCCGTTCCAGGCGTTTCCGACGGCGGACGGGTGGATGGTGCTGGCGCTGGCGTGGGGGGTGGAGAATCAGTGGGAGCTGTTGTGCGCGGAGCTGGGGCTGCCGGAGCTGGTGGGGGACGAGCGGTTCAATACGTCGGCGAAGCGGACGGCGAATCACGGGGAGTTGGAGCCGCTGTTGTTCGAGGGGACGCGGAAGCGAGCGACGGCGGAGTGGGTGGAGATTTTGGGGGGGTACGGGATTCCGATCGGGCCGCTGAACACGATCGGGCAGGCGGTGTCGCATCCGCAGGTGGAGGCGCGGGGGATGATCACGGCGGTGGAGCACGAGGCGGCGGGGGAGGTGCGGATGGCGAATTCGCCGCTGCGGCTGTCGCGGACGCCTGGGCGTGCGGAAGGGGCGGCGCCGGCGTTCGGGGCGGATACGGCGGAGGTGCTGGAGTCGTGGCTGGGTTTGGGCGCGGAGCAGGTTTCGGAGCTGGCGGCGGAGGGGGTGGTGCTGACGGAGGGCGGGCCGGACATCGAGGCGTATCTGCGGTCGTGACGGGGGCATGATGCGTTTCGTCCGCTGGCTGCGGGCCGCTTTGGCGGAGTTGGATCGACGGATCAATCCGGAGCCGATCGAGATCGAGTTGGACGTGGTGGAGCAGCTAGCGGTGCTGCATTTGCTGCGCGTGGGGGAGGCGACGTTCGACGAGCTGGCGGGGGCGGTGCTGGCGTCGCGGCCGACGGCGAACGAGCAGCAGTTGCGGCTGAGCTTGATCCGGTTCGAGAATTTCCGGCTGATTCGGCGGGTGCTGCACGAGGGGGAGGATTTGACGCGGCCGGTGGCGTTCGCGCTGACGCGGGACGGACGGCGGCTGGAGCGGGCGGTGCCGGCGCAGCCGAATGCGCGGATTCAGACGTTTTTGTAGGCGGCTGTAGCCTCAGCGCATCTACGGCTCCCGGCAGGAGGATGCAGCGATGGCGAAGTTCAAGGTCTACCACGTGGATTCGCGGCCGGAGCGGCAGCCGCATGCGGCGGAGGCGGAGCAGCTGGCGAAGGCGGACGCGGAGCTGATCGCGCTGACGCCGGAGCAGCAGGAGGACATTCCGCGGCACGTGGGGGACGCGGACGGGATCATCTGCGGGTACCGGCAGGTGGGGCGGCCGATTTTCGATGCGGCGCCGAACCTGAAGGTGGTGGTGCGGTACGGGATCGGGTTCGACAACATCGATTGGGAGGCGGCGACGGAGTACGGGATCGTGGTGTGCAACATCACGGATTACTGCATCAACGAGGTGGCGACGCACGCGATCTCGCTGCTGCTGGCGCTGAACCGGAAGCTGGTGGCGCACAACGATGCGGCGCGGGCGGGGGAGCGGGCGCCGCTGGGGCACAGCGGGCAGCTGTACGGGGAGACGCTGGGGCTGGTGGCGTTCGGGCACATCGCGCAGCAGGCGGCGATCCGGGCGCAGGCGTTCGGGCTGAACGTGATCGCGTACGACCCTTACGCGGATGCGGGCGAGGCGGAGGCGGCGGGGGTGCGGCTGACGACGCTGGAGGAGGTGATGGGGGCGGATTACGTGTCGGTGCATCCGCCGCTGAGCGCGGAGACGCGGGGGATGATCGGGGCGCGGGAGCTGGCGATGATGAAGCCGACGGCGTATTTGATCACGACGTGCCGCGGGGGCGTGGTGGAGGAACAGGCGCTGTACGAGGCGCTGAAGGCGGGGCAGCTGGCGGGGGCGGGGGTGGACGTGTGGGATCCGGAGCCGGTGCACAAGGATCACCCGCTGCTGGAGTTTCCGAACGTGATCGCGACGCCGCATTCGGCGTTTTACTCGGAGGCGTCGATGCCGCTGCTGCTGGAGCGGGTGGGGGAGGCGGCAGCGGACGTGCTGCGGGGGTATTTGCCGCGGTCGGTGGTGAACAAGGAGGTGTTGCCGCGGGCGGGGCTGGCGCCGCATCCGGGGCGGTGAGGCGGACGCGACCAGCGCTGATGCGGCTCCCCGACTTGCTCCGCGGTACAGACGCAGATCTCGAACCGCCTCCTTCTGGCTGGTGGCACGATCTTGCTGATGACGTGCTGGACCGCCTCTACGAGGAGGGGCGGGAAGGCGGGCGCGAACTGCTGGCAGAGGCAGATCGGCAAGAGCGCAAGGCGTCGGTGCTCTTGGCATGGATGCTGGCACTGATCAGCGCCAGTGGGTTGTTCGGCGATCTGGAGCTCGGGACGGATGCGCTGGGCGCAGCATCATGGAGCGCGATCGCTGTTACGGGGATCGCCGTATGCACGGCTACGTACGTGTTCTGGCCCCGCAGATGGGACCTTGGCCCCAATGTCGCGTCGCTGGCTGCAACGGCGGAGCAAGGGGAGCGGGAACTTAGAGGGCAAGCCCTTGACGCGTTGGTGGTCGGCTATTGCCACAACGCCGGATTCATCGCCAAACGAGCTTGGCCGATCGACCTACAGACTGCACTGGTGCCATTGCAGGCGATTGCAGTGGTCGCAGTCCAGATTCTCGCGACGAACAGCTCGGCTACCGCCCCCCTCGCATGATCATCGAGGCCTTGGCAACGCGCGTCCCGCCAATCATCCGCGGACGCTCCGCGTCCTCGGATACGGTCTTCTCGTTCGGCTTCGCGTCTTCGCGCGGCTTCCTGCGCCATGCCAATTTTTTGAGCAATCGCATCTGGCAGCTCCTTCCGGTGCTCGCACCTGCTGCCGATTCTAGTGCGTTCCACTTGGCGCAGTCGTTCGCGGTCGGCGAGGCGATCAACCTTGGCGCATGATCTGCAAGGCTTTGGCGGCGCGGATTCCATTGATCATCCGCGGGCGCTCCATGTCCTCGTATGCGGCCTTCTCGTTCGGCTTCGCGTCTTCGCGCGGCTTTCTGCGTCCTGTCAGTTTTCTCAGCCAGGCCATTGGCGGCCTCCGGTCGTGCTCGTTTCTGTCGATTGGATTGTAGGCGGCTGCGATCAGGGTTGGGGAGGCGGGAGTTCTACGTCGGCGTAGTGGACTTGGTGGGCGGGGATTTGGCCGTGTTGGGCGTCGTTGATGGCGGGGATGGGGCGGGTGATGATGCGGCCGGGGGTGGCGGGGATGGGGGTTTGGAGCATGGGGCCGGCTGTTACGCAGGTGTGGAACTCGCCGTTTTCGCCGAGGGGGTCGACGTTTTGGGGGAGGTCGGCTAGGAACTGGCGGTCGAACCAGCGGCCGGCGAAGGAGCGGTCGAGGTGGAGGCCGCTGACGGAGGTGACGATGGCGCGGAGGCCGTCGGCGATCATTTGCCGGGCCAGGGCGTCGGTGGGCTCACCCCAGACGGGGAAGGCGGCGGTGAAGCCGGTGCCGGCGAGGTTGGCTTCGCGGTATTGCCTGATGTCTTCGAGGAAGAGGTCGCCGAAGGCGAGGGTGGAGGCGCGCAGGCCGTCGGGGAGGGAGCGGATGCGGTCGAGGAAATCGCGCATGGCGGCTTCGTAGGTCTCGTTGGGGCAGGGGTTGGGGATGGGGATTTCGTAGAGGGGGAGGCGGAGGCGGTCGGCTTGCAGCTGCAGGATGGCGCGGGGGGTCGCTTGGATGGCGACGCGGTCGTCGGTGGCGTTGACGGTGGTGAAGATGCCGCGGACGTCCCAGCGCTGGGGGTCGGAGCGGAGGACATGCAGGGCCCAGGCGGAGTCCTTACCCGAGGACCAAGAGACGAGGACTGGTTCGGGAACGGGGCGTTGCGTCATCGGCAGCCGCCTTTCTGAAGGGGGAGAGTATGCGAGTATGCTGCCGGGACCGCACGCATTTGGGGACGGGACAGCGCGATGAGACCGAACACGGTGAAACGGCTTTGGGCGGAAGATACGCCCGCATTCGGGGCTTGGCTGGGGACGGCGAGCACGTTCGCGGCGGAGTCGATGGCGCACTCGGGCTGGGATTGGCTGGTCGTGGACGGCGAGCACAGCCCGGTGGATCTGATGACGATGATCCAGATGTTCCAGGCGATTTCGACGACGGAGACGATTCCGATGGCGCGGGTGCATTGGAACGATCCGGTGGAGATCAAGCGGATTCTGGACGGCGGTGCGTACGGGGTGGTGATTCCGTGGGTGAACAACGTGTCGGAGGCGGAGCAGGCGGTGTCGGCCTGCCGCTATCCGCCGGCGGGGTTGCGGGGGTTCGGGGCGTACCGCGGGTTCCTGTACGGGGGCGGGGACTACGCGGCGCATGCGAACGAGGAGATCGTGGTCTCGATTCAGATCGAGACGATCGAGGCGGTGGAGCGGATCGACGACATCCTTTCGGTGCCGGGGATCGATTCGACGATGATCGGGCCGGCGGACTTGGCAATGTCGATGGGGATTCCGGTGAAGCCGGACAACCCGCATCCGGATCACCTGGCGGCGTGCGCGCGGGTGCTGGAGTCGGCGCAGGCGCACGGGGTGTCGCCGGGGATTTTCACGAGCGGGCCCGAGGAGGCGAGGCGGCGGGCGCAGGAGGGCTGGCGGTTCATCGCTTCTGGATCAGACGGGCAGTTCATGTCGCAGGGCTCCGCGGCCGGGGTACGGACGGTCAAGAGCTGGAACGACTAGCGCGATGGCTTGGACCGGGCGCGAGCCGGCGGACAGGCGGACCCGCTTCACGGCGGAGAGCCTGCGTGCGTTCACGGCGGCGGTGCTGGAGCATTACGGGGTTCCGGCCGAGGATGCGGCGCTGGGCGCGGAGGTGCTGGTCGATGCGGATGTCGTGGGGGTGGATTCGCACGGGATCGCGCATTTGCCGTGGCACATCGGCTACGCGCCGGGCTTCGAGCAGGGGGTGGTGAATCCGAGGCCCGAGGTGAAGGTGCTGCGGGAGAGTGCGGTATCGGCGGCTTGGGACGGGGACGGCGGGATGGGGGTGATCGTCGGGCAGAAGGCGATGGCGGCGGCGATCGCGAAGGCGGAGGCGACGGGGATGGGGATGGTGACGGTTGCCAACGGGCGGCATTTCGGGGCGGCGGGGTACTACGCGAACATGGCGGTGGAGCGGGAGATGGTGGGGATGGCGATGTGCAACGCGCCGCCGATCGGGCTGGCATCGGGCGGGCGGCGCAAGGTGTACGGGACGAATCCGATCGCTATGGCTGCGCCGATCGCGGATGGAACGCCGTTCCGGCTGGACATCGCGACGACGGCGGTGGCGGGAGGCAAGCTGGAGATCGCGGGCCGGCAGGGGAAGCCGTTGCCGGAGGGCTGGGCGGTGGACGAGGAGGGGGCGCACACGGAGGATCCGTTCACGTTGCGGAAGGGCGGGGCGCTGCTGCCGCTGGGGTCGACGATTGCGACTTCGTCGCACAAGGGGTACGGCTTGGGGCTGATGGTGGATATCCTCACGGGAGTGATGTCGGGAGATGGATCGGGGATGTTCATCGACCGGGCGAACCGCGGGCTGGTGCAGGGGCAGTGGTTCGCGGCGTGGCGGATCGATTTGTTCATCGAGCCTGGGGAGTTCAAGGCGGAGATGAAGAAGATGGCGGACGCGATCCGAGAGGTGCCGCCGGTCGAGGAGGTGGCGAACGTGGTGATTCCGGGCGATCCGGAGGCGATGGCGCGGGCCGACCGCACGGCGAACGGGGTTCCGCTGGACGATGAGACGATTGATCAGCTGATCGAGCTGGGCGAGAAGATCGGCGTCGCGTTCCCGACGCCGGCGGGGAGCTGATCGTGCCGTCGGCGACGGCCGAGCGGGTCGCGGCGCCGGTGGATCCGCAGCTGGAGCAGCTGATTGTCAACTACGGGCGGATGGCGGGGATGCTGGATCCGAATCGGCTGGAGGTGTGGGAGGAGCTGGGGCTGACGATGTCGCAGCTGCGGGTGCTGCATCTGCTGAACACGACGCGGTTCGCGCTGGCGGGGACGGTCGCGGAGGCGCTGAAGGTGCGCCCGTCGACGGCGACGGGGATCGTCGACCGGCTGGTGCGGCAGGGGCTGGTGGATCGGCAGCGGGATCCGGAGGATCGGCGCTGCGTGCGGATTTACCTGACGGAGAACGGGCGCGAGGTGATCGGGGAGATCCGGCAGCGGAACGAGGCGCTGCTGTCGCGGTTGTTCCGGCGGTTCAGCGCGGAGCAGATCGCGATGATCGCGCGGTCGTTCGAGCTGATCACGCAAGAGGGGGAGCAGCTGGGGCTGATCTTCCCGTGGCCGCCGGAGCCGGAGCTGGATTGATGGAGCGCCGAGCGCCCGCGGGAGGGCCGCCGGGGGGTGCGCCGGGGGCGCCGCCCGGGATGGCGATGCCGCCGGGGATGATGCTGCCGCAGCGCCGCAAGGTGCTGATCATGGTCACAGTGATGGCGGCGCTGTTCCTGGCGGCGCTGGACCAGACGATTTACGGGGTGGCGGCGCCGCAGGCGATCGGGGATTTGGGGCGGCTGGATTTGTTCGCTTGGCCGGTGACGACGTATCTGCTGGGTTCGACGGTGCTGGTGCCGATCATCGGGAAGATGTCGGACATTTACGGGCGGAAGCCGTTTTTGCTGATCGGGATCGTGCTGTTCTTGATCGGGTCGGTGCTTTGCGGGGCGTCGGGGTCGATGTGGCAGTTGATCGGGTTCCGGCTGCTGCAAGGGTTCGGGGCGGCGTTCATCATGGCGAACGCGTTCACGGTGATGGGGGATTATTTCGCGCCGTCGGAGCGGCCGCGCTGGGCGGGGATCATCGCGGGGACGTTCGCGTTCGCGAGCATCGCGGGGCCGCTGCTGGGCGGGGTGCTGACGGATTACCTGTCTTGGCGGTGGGTGTTCTACGTGAACGTGCCGATCGGGACGGCGGCGCTGGCGGCGATCCTGTTCGTGATGCCGAACTACAAGGGGGCGGCGCGGGATTCGGTGGATTGGACGGGCGGGGTGCTGCTGGTGCTGGCGGCGACGCCGCTGCTGTTGGCGCTTTCGATCGGGGGGGCGGAGATCGGCGGGATGGAGATCGGGTGGGGCGATTCGCCGGTGGTGATTCCGGTGATCGTGTCGGTGGCGGCGATGATCTTGTTCGTGGTCTTGGGGCGGCGGAAGGGGGAGGCGGGGATCATGCCGATCCCGATGTTCCGGAACCGGGCTTATCTGCTGTGCACGTTGGTGATGCTGGTGATCGGGGTGGGGTTGATGGGGACGATGTTCACGCTGCCGTTCTTCCTGCAGGGGGCGCAGGGGGTGTCGGCGACGAATTCGGGGTTGGTGACGCTGCCGTCGAGCATCGGGATCGTGGCGGGCTCGATCATCACGGGGCAGGTGATGGCGCGGACGGGGACGTACAAGCCGATCGCGATCATCGCGGGGATCGGGGTGGTGTGCGCGTTGTTCCTGCTGTCGCAGATGACGGTGGATACGAGTTTGTGGGCGACGCGGGCGTTCATGTTCCTGATGGGGATTTCGATGGGTTCGCTGATGCCGCTGTACACGCTGGTGCTGCAGAACTCGCTGCCGTTCACGCTGCTGGGGGCGGGGACGGCGGCGAATCAGTTCTTCCGGCAGATCGGCGCGGCGGGCGGGGTGGCGGTGTTCGGGGCGCTGATCGCGACGAATTTCGCGGCGCAGTTGGGGAGCCGTTTGGGGGACGGGGTGCCGGCGGCGCTGCGGGAGGATCCGACGTGGCTGCTGAACGCGGATTCGCTGGAGCAGCTGCGGGGGCAGATGGGCGCGGCGGCGGAGCCGTTGATCGAGGCGGCGCAGGCGGCGTTGGCGGGGCCGGTGACGGATACGTTCTTTTACGCGGCCTCGATCATGATCGCGTCGGTGATCATCGCGATTTTGCTGCCGAAGGTGCGGTTCCGGACGCAGGAGGACATGATGGCGGAGGCGCGGGCGGGGATGGGCGCGCGGGCGGGGCAGGGCACGCCGCAGGACGCGATGCCGGGCAGGGAGCAGGGCAGGGGAGCGCCTTCGCCGGTGCCGGCGCCGCCGTCGCTTGCGGATCGGCAGCATGAGCCGATTGAGCGTCCGCTGCGGCCTGCCGTGGGGACTATCGTGGAACCGAGGATGCGGGCGATCGCGCTGTGGGCGAACCAGGCGATGCCCGGAAGCGATTGGGCGAGCAGTTGACCGAGCAAGCGAGCGGACAGCCGAGCATGGGGCAGCCGGGCGGGCCGGTGGAGGGGCAGCAGGCGCTGCCGTCCGTGTTGGCGATGGACGGCTGGGGTAGGCTGGCGACGGGGGGGAACGGGGCGGCGCTGAACGGGGGCGGGGTTGGCGGAGCGGCGGTCGGGCAAGTGAACGGGGCGGCGAACGGTTATCACGGGGTGGCGGCCGTCAGCGTGCAGCCGATTGAGCTGGGGACGGCGGGGAACGGGGCAGAAGCGGGGTCCGGACTGCGGAAGGCGGCGCTGGCGGGGATCGCGCTGGGGGTGGCGGCGGGGGCGGTGCTGAAGTGGCGCGGGGGCGGGGCGCTGCTGCGGGCGTCGACGGAGGCGATGCAGCATTTGCCGGAGGCGGCGCGGATCGCGGGGTTGAATCAGGGCTTCGCAGAGTCGGAGCTGGCGTCGCAGCTGCCGGTGGATGCGTGGCGGAAGCGGCTGGCGGATTTCATCGCGCCGGCTCCGCCGCCACCGCCGGAGCCTTGGCATCGGCGGGCGTGGAAGCGGCTGTCGGGTTTTTCTTCCCGGTATCTCGGCTGAGGCGCGTTTTCCAGCGGGACGCGGGGCGTTATTCGGTTGCGGCTACGGCGCGGGCTTCTTGTTCGGCGCGTTCGCGGAGGACGCGGGCGTAGTCGCGGGGGATGACTTTGACGAATTGGGGGAGGACGACGTCCCAGCGTTCGAGCAGGTCCTTGGCGTGGGGGCTGCCGGTGCGATCGGCGTGCGCGTTGATGATTTCTTCGAGCATGTTTTGGTCGTTGTGGTCCTGGACGGGTTCGAGGTCGACCATGGCGGGGTTGACGTTGGCGGCGAAGGAGCCGTTTTCGTCCCAGACGTAGGCGAAGCCACCGCTCATGCCTGCGGCGAAGTTGCGGCCGGTGGGGCCGAGGACGACGACGGTGCCGCCGGTCATGTATTCGCAGCCGTGGTCGCCGACGCCTTCGACGACGGCGCGTGCGCCCGAGTTGCGGACGGCGAAGCGCTCGCCGGCGCGGCCGGCGACCCAGAGGCTGCCGCCGGTCGCGCCGTAGAGGACGGTGTTGCCGACGATGACGGCGTTTTTGCCGACGTAGCCGGCGCGCTTGGGAGGGGCGACGGCGATCATGCCGCCGCCCATGCCCTTGCCGACGTAGTCATTGGCTTCGCCGCGGAGGTAGAGGCGGAGGCCGCGTGCGAGGAATGCGCCGAAGGATTGGCCGGCGGAGCCGTTGAAGTGGAGTTCGAAGGTGCCGGGCTTCATGCCGCGGTCGCCGTAGCGCTGGACGATTTTGCCGGAGACGCGAGCGCCGACGGTGCGGTGCTTGTTGGTGATTTCGTAGGTTTTGGTGAAGTAGCGGCCGGTTTGGATGCGGTCTTCGAGATCGTCGAGGATCTGGTCGTCGAGGCGGAGGTCGTGGGAGCGGTCGTTGCGGGGCTGTTCGCGCTTGCGGGGGAGCCCAGGGTCGGCTTCGATGGGGGCGAGGAGGCGGGCGAGGTCGACGGTGCGGGCGCGTTCGGCGTGGATGCCGCCGGGCTCGTGGGGCTCGATTTGGGTGAGGAGGTCGGTGCGGCCGATGATTTCCTCGAGCGTGGAGTAGCCGAGGCGGGCGAGGATTTGGCGGACTTCTTCGGAGACGTGGAGGAGGAAGTCGACGAGCATTTGGGGCTTGCCGAAGTATTTGGCGCGGAGGTCTTCGCGCTGTGTGGCGACGCCGACGGGGCAGGTGTTGAGGTGGCACTGGCGGGCCATTTTGCAGCCGAGTGCGACGAGCGCGGAGGTGCCGAAGCCGTAGCCTTCAGCGCCGAGCAGGGCGGCGGTGACGACGTCGCGGCCGGTGTGGAAGCCGCCGTCGGTGCGGAGCATGACGCGTCCGCGGAGGCCGTTGACGACGAGGGCTTCGTGGGCTTCCTTGACGCCGAGTTCCCAAGGGGCGCCGGCGTATTTGACGGAGGAGAGGGGGGAAGCGCCGGTGCCGCCGTCGGCGCCGGAGATGTGGACGACGTCGGCGTAGGCCTTGGCGACGCCGGTGGCGATGGTGCCGACGCCTTCGCAGGCGACGAGTTTGACGCAGATGCGGGCGTCGGGGTTGGCGATTTTGAGGTCGTAGATGAGCTGGGAGAGGTCTTCGATGGAGTAGATGTCGTGGTGGGGCGGGGGCGAGATGAGTTCGACGCCGGGGGTGGAGTGGCGGAGGAGGGCGATGTAGGGGGTGACCTTGTGGCCGGGGAGCTGGCCGCCTTCGCCGGGCTTGGAGCCTTGGGCGATTTTGATTTCGATTTCGGAAGCGCCGTTGAGGTAGGCGGGGGTGACGCCGAAGCGGCCGGAGGCGATTTGCTTGATTTTGGAGTTGGCGTCGTGCTTGTCGCCGTTGGGGCGGTAGCGGCGGGGATCTTCGCCGCCTTCGCCGGTGTTGGAGAACGCGCCGATTTCGTTCATGGCGCGGGCGACGTCTTCGTGGGCTTCGGGGCTGAGCGCGCCAAGGGACATCGCGCCGGTGCTGAAGCGGGCGGCGATGAGGTGGTGATCTTCGACTTCTTCGGGAGCGATCGGGGCGCGGTCGGATTGGAAATCGACGAGGTCGCGGAGGGCGGTGGGGCGGCGTCCGTTGACCATTTCGGAGTAGGCGGCGTAGGCGGCGGATTCTTCTTCGCGGGTGCCTTGGACGGATTTGTGGAGGGAGCGCCAGATGGGGGGTTCGTTGGCGTGGTAGTCGGCGTCGCGGCGGTACTTGTACCAGCCGCCGGGTTCGAGGTGGTCGGCGGGGAAGGCGTGCCGGTGGCGGTTGATGGCGTCTTCGGCGATTTCGGCGAAGCCGATGCCGCCGATGCGCGAGGTGGTACCGGGGAAGGAGCGGGCGACGACGGCTTGGCTGATGCCGAGGGCTTCGTAGATTTGGCCGCCGTGGTAGGAGGAGACGGTGGCGATGCCCATTTTGGACATGATTTTGAGGATGCCGGCGTCGAGGGCTTGGAGGTAGCGGGCGACGGCGTCGTCGGGGGAGAGGGGTTCGAGTTCGCCGTCGGCTTGGAGGGCGGCGACCATTTGGAGGGCGAGGTAGGGGTGGACGGCGTTCGCGCCGAAGCCGATCAGGCAGGAGACCTGATGGACGTCGCGGGCGTCGCCGGTGCTGGCGACGATGGAGGCGTCGAGGCGTCGTCCGTTGCGGATGAGGTGGTGGTGGACGGTGGCGACGGCGAGGAGCATGGGGATGGGGACGCGGTCGGCGTCGACGTGCTCGTCGGAGAGGATGAGGAGGGAGTGGCCGTCTTCGATGGCGTTGTCGACGCGGTCGCAGAGGGAGTCGAGGGCGGGTTCGAGGCCAGCGGGGCCGTCGACGGCGGGGAAGGTGCAGCTGATGTCGGCGGCGGAGAAGCCGGGGATGCGGAAGCCGCGGAGGGCGTCGAGGTCGCGGTCGATGAGGACGGGGGAGTCGAGGTGGACGAGGCGGGCGGCTTCGGGGGATTCTTCGAGCAGTGAGGCGCGGCGGCCGAGCCAGATGTCGAGCGCCATGACGTTGCGTTCGCGGATCGAGTCGATGGGGGGATTGGTGACTTGGGCGAATTTTTGCTTGAAGTAGGTGTAGAGGGGTCGGGGCTGGTCTTGGAGGACGGAGAGGGGGGTGTCGTCGCCCATGGAGCCGACGGGTTCCTTGGCTTGGCGGGCCATGGGCTTGATGACGTATTCGAGTTCTTCCTTGGAGTAGCCGTGGAGGATTTCGCGTTCGAGGATTTCGCCTTCGGCGGGGGGGCGGATGCCGGAGGCGAGGCGGGCTTGGCCGCGCTGGACGCGGCCCATGCCGTTGCGGACCCATTCGCGGTAGGGGCTTTGGCGGGAGATGCGGCGCTTGATTTCGGAGTTGTGGAGGAGTTCGTGGCGTTCGGTGTCGACGGCGACCATTTGGCCGGGGCCGAGGCGGCCGGATTCGACGATGTCGGCGTGGTCGAGTTCGATGAGGCCGACTTCGGAGGCCATGACGACGAGGCCGTCGCGGGTGACCTGGTAGCGGGCGGGGCGGAGGCCGTTGCGGTCCATGGCGGCGGCGGCGATGCGGCCGTCGGTGAAGGCGATGGCGGCGGGGCCGTCCCAGGGTTCGGTGAGGCAGGCGTGGTACTCGTAGAAGCCGCGGAGCTGGGGGTCCATGTCGGAGCGCTGTTCCCAAGCTTCGGGGACGAGCATCATCATGGCGTGGAGGGGGCCGCGGCCGGAGGAGACGAGGAGGTCGAAGACTTCGTCGAAGGCGAGGGAGTCGGAGCCGCCGGCGGTGACGACGGGGTGGAGGTGGCCGACTTCTTCGCCCCAGACGGCGGCTTGGAGGGAAGCGCCGCGGGCGTGCATCCAGTTGCGGTTGCCGAGGAGGGTGTTGATTTCGCCGTTGTGGGCGATGTAGCGGAAGGGTTGGGCGATGCGCCAGTTGGGGAGGGTGTTGGTGGCGTAGCGCTGGTGGAAGAGGGCGAGGGGGGAGACGGTGTCGGGGTTGGTGAGGTCGGGATAGAAGCGGCTGAGCTGGGGGGCGACCATGAGGCCCTTGTAGACGACGGTGCGGTCGGAGAGGGAGACGATGTAGGCGTCGCCGACGGGGTCGGAGGGGTCTTGTTGGGCGAGGGAGCGGTAGTCGGCTTCGGCGAGGCGGCGGGCGAGGTAGAGGGCGCGGCCGAATTCTTCGGCGGGAGCGCCGGCGGAGCGGCGGAGGACGAGCTGCTCGATGGCGGGGAGGCCGTTGCGGGCCCAGGGGCCGAGGACATCGGGCTGGATGGGGACTTTGCGCCAGCCGACGGCTTCGAGGCCGGCGCGCTGTGCGGCTGCGGAGAGGACGGAGCGGGCGCGCTTGGCGGCGGTCGGCTCGGCGGGGAGGAAAACCATGGCGAGGGCGAGCTGGTCGAGTTGCTCGAAGGAGAGGCCCATTTGTTCGAGGTCGGGGCGGAGGGTGGCCCAGGGGATGGCGATGGTGACGCCTGCGCCGTCGCCGGTTTGGGGGTCGGCGTTGGTTGCGCCGCGGTGCGTGAGGCTGACGACGCCTTCGACGGCGCGGCGGACGATGTCGTGGGTGGCAGCGCCGTCGATGCGGGCGACGAAGCCTGTGCCGCAGGCGTCGCGGAAGGCGGCCGGGTCGTGGAGCCCGCGATATCCGTCGGCTGGGGTGCGGGGCGGCATCGCAGTCGCTTTCGTGCGCGTGGCGGTCGGGTGCGCCAGGGGCGCTGCGCATTCGGCGATGCGACGGCCTCCGGCGAGTCGCCGCTCAGATTGAGGGCGGAAAGGGCGGGCGTGCGGCAACAGGCTACCACTTGGCTCAGTGATGCGCCCGTGATGCGCCTGATTGGGGCGGGGATCAGAGGATTTCTTCGCGGCGGAGGTCGGCGAGGGAGGCTTCGAAGGCGTCGAGGGTGGCGTCGATTTCGGGGTCGCCGTGGACGCAGGAGACGAGCGCGCCGGTGCCCATGAGGTCGACGCCGTGGTTGAGCATGGCGCGGCGGAAGGGCCAGGCGATGGCGGGGGGCGTGGGCGGGAGGGAGGAGCGGGGGCCGCCGAGGGAGTCCCAGTCCCAGGTGAAGCCGTCGTCGGGGCGGGGGAGGTCGGGGCCGAGGATGAGGTGGAGCATGGAGGCGTCGGCGAAGGCGAGGCCGGGGACTTCGGCGGTGGTGAGGAGGTGGTTGAAGCCTTGGGCGAGGCGGCGGGCTTGGGCGGCGGCGCGTTCGACGGCATCGGTTTCGCCGACGGCCGTGAGGGCGGCCGCGCCGGCGGCGGCGCTGAGGGGGTTGGCGTTGAAGGTGCCGGGGTGGAGGACTCGGTCGGCCGCACCGTTGGGGGAGATTTGGTCGAGCAGGTCGCGGCGTCCGGCGAGCGCACCGCCGGGGAGGCCGCCGGCGGCGATTTTGGCGAGGGTGGTGAGGTCGGGGCGGATGCCGAGGCGTTCTTGGACGCCGCCGCGGGAGGCGCGGAAGCCGGTGACGACTTCGTCGAAGATGAGGACGGTGCCGTGCTCGGCGGTGAGGCGGCGGAGTTCGCGCGGGATTTCGGGGGGGAGGGGGATTGCGCCCCAGTGGGGGCCGGTGGGTTCGAGGATGGCGGCCGCGTATTGGCCGGTGGCGAGTTCCCGGGACATGGCGTCGGCGTCGGTTTGGTCGAGGAAGGTCATCATCGGCTGCATGGCTTTGGAGAGGCCCGCGCCGCCGTGCATGACGCTGTCGTTCCAGCCGTGGAAGTGGTCGTTGAGGCGGAGGATTTTTTCGCGGCCGGTGGCGGCGCGGGAGACGCGGGCGGCCATCATGGTGGCTTCGGTGCCGGAGGAGGTGAAGCGGACTTTTTCGGCGGAGGGGAGGAGGCGCTGGATGGCGGCGGCCCATTGGAGTTCGAGGTCGGTGCTGCCGCTGGCGTGTGTGCCGCGCTCGATTTGGCGCTGGACGGCGGCGACGAGGTCTGGGTGGGAGTGGCCGAAGAGGAGCGCGCCGTGGCCCATGACGTAGTCGATGACCTGGTTGCCGTCGACGTCCCATTTGCGGGGGCCGGCGGCGCGGTCGTAGACGATGCCGAAGGGTTCGAAGAGGCGGACGTCGTGGGTGACGCCGCCGGGGAAGACGGAGCGGGCGCGGTCGGCGCGGTCGGCGGAGCCGGGGTGGAGTTGGAGGAAGCGGTCGTCGATGGCGGCGGGCATTGGCAGAAGGTAGCCGAGAGCGGCGGTCTCCGCTACGGGAGGGCGGTTGTACAGTCGCGGGGTGGAGCTGACGCGGCGTCGGATGCAGCTGATCGGCGGCGCGGTGCTGATCGGCATCGGAGGGCTGATCGGGCTGTATTTCGCGTGGCGGGAGTGGGCACCGTTCGACGTGGAGGACGTGGAGCGGTGGATCGAGGATTTGGGGCCCTGGGGGCCGGTGGTCTACATCTTGGGGTTCGGGGTGTCGATGCTGTTCGCGCCGATTCCGACCGCGCCGCTGCCGATTGCGGCGGCGGCGGTTTGGGGAGGCGTGCTGGGGTTCGCGTACACGCTGACGGCGGTGGCGCTGGGGTCGGCGCTGTGCTTTTTGGTGGCGCGGACTTTGGGGCGGCGGGCGCTGCGGCGGCTGATGACGGAGGCGGCGGTGGAGAAGTTGGACGAGTTGGGGCAGCGGTTGGGGGTGAAGGTGCTGATCGCGGCGCGACTGGTGCCGATAGCGGGGGTGGATTACGTCTCGTATGCGGCTGGGCTGACGCAGATGCCGTTCCGGGTGTACATCGTGATTTCGGTGTTGGGGAGCGCGCCGATTTTGGCACTGGCGTCGGTGTTGGGGGAGGGGTTGCGGCGGAATCTGATTTTGGCGGCGGCGGCGGCGGCGGTGCTGCTGGTGGTGTTCGCGGCGCCGGTGGCGTGGCAGCTCTGGAAGCGGCGGCGGGCCGGGCGGGGAGCGGAACCGGTTAGCGTGGCTCCCGATGCCGATTGAGGACGCGGGGACGCTGCTGCCGCTGATGTGGGCGCCGCTGACGGTGGTGACGGCGGCGGACGGCGGGGAGCGCGGAGGGCAGATCGCGGTGGGGGCGTTCACGGCGTCGATCGTGCCGGAGCGGCCGCGGGTGCTGGTGGAGATTCAGAAGCGGAATCATACGCACGGGCTGATCGAGGCGTCGGGGGAGTTGGCGGTGCATCTGATTGCGCGGGAGCAGTGGGAGTGGGTGCGGCATTGGGGGTTCCGGTCGCAGGGGGAGACGGACAAGTTCGCGGGGGTCGGCTGGCGGGAGGGTCCGCGGGGACTGCCGATTTTGGATGGGGTTTTGGGCTGGCTGGCGTGCGAGGTGGTGAGCGCGATGGATGGCGGGGATATGACGATTTTCCTGGCGGACGTGTTCGATGCGGAGCGGAATACGGCGGGGCAGCCGATTCGCTGGCACGAGGTGCAGCAGATGCTGCCGGAGGAGTGGCGGGCGGAGTACGGGCAGAAGCTGGCGCACGATGTGCCGGATTCGGCGCGGCGGATGGCGGAGTTTTCGGGCATGTCGAATGGGAGCTTGCAAGGCGGGGTTGGAAGGCGGCTCAGTTGACCGCGAGGGTGGCGCGGATGGCGGATTTGAAGGCGGCTCAGTTGACCGCGAGGGTGGCGCGGATGGCGGATTTGAAGGCGGCATCGGGATAGGGGGATTCCAAGGCGGCGAGCTGAAGTTTGCGCAGCAGGGCGGGGGAGGCGGGCTCGTGTTGCTCTACTGCGCCATTGCGGACGTCTTGTTCGATTGCGGCGGCGTTGAAGAAGGCGACGCCCTTGGGGTAGAGGCAGGAGTCGTGGCGGACCCATTGGTGCTCTCGCTTGCGGACGATGCGGCAGGCCATGTGGTCGGGGTCGTCGGGCCAATGGGTGGTGAGGTTGGCCATTACGATCAGCGCGTCGGGGGCTTGGGAGCTGAGTGCGAGCCAGAGGTGCCGGCGGGGATCCAAGCCGATGAAGGCGTCGCCGGGCCGGATCACGCGCCGTAGCGCCGATGAGCGTGGCAGGCGGCGTCGATATCGGCTTGCACGCGGTCGATGTACCAGTCGGCGTAGCCGGCTGCTTGGAGGATTCGGCGGGGGTTGATGGGGGAGTCTTCGGCGCAGGCGCCTTTCCATTCGGCGAGGCCGCGCAGCCGTTCTTGTAGTTCTTCGGGCGGATCAGGGGCGAATCTGTCGTGGATGCGGTCCAAGAATTCAGAGGATGCTTGGGAGAGTTGCGTTTCGTCGTCGTTGGGGCCGGGACAGGCGAGGGCACCGGCGGCGATGCTGACATGGCGGAGCCAGTCTGCGGGGGGCGCTGGCGGGGAGCCGGATGCGAGCTGTCGGATGCGGCGGAGGGCCGGGCCGTCGTTGGTAGAGATGAAGTCGTCGCCGGTGATGGTGGCGCGGTGCTGGACGAGGAACCAGCGGTCGGCGAGGTAGAGGAGTTGGGCGAGTTTGGCGGCGGGCATGGGTTTGCCGTGGCGGCGGAGGATGCGGGCGGCGGCTTGGGCGGCGCGACGTTCGTTGAAGACGAATTGGATCATGGCGAGTCCTTTAGGTGGATGGTAGCGAGGCGGCGAAGTCAGGGGTGGAGGGTGGCGCGGATGGCGGATTTGAAGGCGTTGGAGGGGAGGTCCGATTCGAGGGCGACGAGTTGGATCTTGCGGACGAGGGACGGGGTCGCCTTTTCGTGACGGTGCAGGCGGCCGCGGGCGCTGGCGGCGATGATCTGGTCTTCGGTGTCGAGGCGGACGCCGTCGAAGTAGACGCAGGAGTCGTGCTTGACCCACGGGTGTTCGTCGCGCGTGATGATCAAGGGGCAAGCGCGGTGCCTGTCGTCGGTTGAGTCATGGGTGGTGAGGTTGGCAAGGGCGCGGCGGCCTTGGCCGTCGGGATGGCTGAGGACGATCCAGAGGTGGTTGCGGTAGTCGAGGCGGAGGAGGGTGTCGCCGAGTTCGATCATCCGCGGAGGGCGACGTCGAAGGCATGGATCGCGCCGAGTTGCTCGGAGATGGCGTTGATTTGGCGCTCGTCGAGGCCTTCCGCGCGGAGCAGTTGCCGGAGGTCGACGGGGACGGGCGCGCCGTCGGGGCAGCGCCATTCGCAGAGCCGGCTGGAGTGGCGGCGCAGTTCGGCGGTCGTGCGGTGGGCGAGTTGGTCGCAGATTTCGTCCAAGAGGCGGCAGGAGTAGTCGGAGAGTTCGGAGCAGTCGTCGCGGGACACGGCGCAGAGGCGCTGGTTCTCCGCTTGGGAGACGTGCCGGGACCATTCGGCAGTAGGGGAGGCGAGCAGGTGGGCGATCTCGGTCAGTCCGGCTCCGTTCGGGGAGGAGATGAATTGGGCGCCGGTGATGGGGATGCCGCGTTCGACGAGCTGGCGGCGGTCGGCGAGGTAGAGGAGCTTCACCAGCTTGTCGCGGTGCATGGGCTTGCCGTGGCGGCGGAGGATGCGGGCGGCGGCTTGGGCGGCGCGGCGTTCGTTGAAGACGAATTGGATCATGGCGAGTCCTTCAGGTGGATGGTAGCGAGGCGGCGAAGTCAGGGGTGAAGGGCGGCTTTGACCTCGTATGGGGTAAGCGGGTGGTTGAGGGCGGAGTGTTGGATGTGATGGAGCAGGCTTGAGGGGAGTGGTTCACGCTGGGGGTAGCGGCCGGAGTCGGCGCGGCGCTGGAGCTCGTCCAAGGGCGTGATCATGGCACCGTGAAAATAGACGCAGGATTCGCGGCGCAGCCATGGGTGTTCGTCGGGGTAGACGATGGTGCAGTTGCGGTGGGCGGGAGATTCGGACCAGTGGCTGGTGAAGTTGGCGAGTGCGGCCTTGTTCGCGGTCGGGTCAACGGCGAGGACGAAGTAGAGGTGATTCCATTCGTCGATGTTGAGGAAGGTGTCGCCGGGGGCGATCACGGGGAGGCGAGGGAGCGGACGGCGGAGGAGGCGGCGGCCTTTTCGGCGATGTCGATGATGGCGAGATGGCTGAGACCTTCGGCCCGGAAGATGTCGTCAATGATCACGGGGACGACGCAGTCGTCGATCATCCGCCATTCGGGCAACTGGCGGGAACGCCTGCAGACTTCTTCGATGGAGAGCGGGGCCAAGGTGTCGGTGGTCAGGTCGAGCATTTCGCAGACTACGAGTGATAGTGCACCTTCATCCGGCCAGCCGGTCGAACTGACGAAAGAGCCATCTGCAGGCGCGACGTAGCGGTACCAAGTCGTGTCGGCGCAGGCGCCGGCTTGGGTGAGGTCGAGTATCTGCTGGAGCGCCGGGCCGTCGGGCGTGCAGACGAAGCGGGCGCCCGTGACGGGGTAGCCGTGGTGGACCAAGCAGTGGCGATCCACGTAGTACAGGATGCGGATCAAGACATCTCGGTGCATGTGCCGGCCGTGCCGGCGCAAGACACGGGCCGCCGCTTGGGCGGCCTTGCGTTCGTCGAACACGAGCTCGATCATCTTGATCCCTTGCGTCGCACGATACCGAGCTCGCGTCGGCGAGGTGCAGAGGCGCGGGGGGTTAGCGGCCTTGCCAGTTGGGGGGGCGTTTTTCGGCGAAGGCTCGGGGGCCTTCGATTAGGTCTTGGGATGCGCCCATTAGGCGTTGCTGGTGGAAGGGGTGGACGAGGGCGGCGGGGAGGGGGAGGTCGAGGCCCTTGTAGGCGGATTCTTTGGTGGCTCGGACGCTGATGGGGGCGCAGAGCATGATTTCTTCGGCCCATTTGCGGGCGGTGGGCATGAGGTCTTCCTTGGGGACGACTTCGTTGACGAGGCCCCAGCGGTGGGCTTCGGGTGCGGGGATGTGGCGGCCGGTGAGCATGTAGCCGAGGGCGATTTTGAGGGGGATGTGGCGGGGGAGGCGGTGGACGCCGCCGGCGCCGGCCATGAGGCCGCGCTTGGGTTCGGGGAGGCCGAGTTCGGCATGTTCGGCGGCGATGATGATGTCGCAGGCCATGGCCATTTCGCAGCCGCCGCCGAGGGCGAAGCCGTTGACGGCGGCGATCATGGGCTTGGGGCAGTCGAAGTCGGCGGTGATGCCGCCGAAGCCGCCGCGGACGGGGGCGAATTTGGGGGGGTTGGCTTCGCGGGACATTTCGGCGGTGAATTTGAGGTCGTTGCCGGCGGAGAAGGCGCGTTCGCCGGCGCCGGTGAGGATGGCGACCCAAGCGTCGTCGTCGTTGGAGAAGGCGTTCCAGGCGTCGGCGAGTTCGGCGGTGGTGGGGGGGTGGATGGAGTTCATCCGCTCGGGGCGGTTGATGGTGATGGTGACGATGCGGCCGTCTTGTTCGTAGTTGATGAATTCGTAGGCCATGCGGGGCTCCTTTGCTGCGGGCGGGGCGCGCTCCGGGGGGCGCCGGAGCATTCTAGCGGTCAGTGCTGGACGCAGGTGCCGCCGTCGACGTTCCAGGATTGGCCGGTGATCCATTCGCCTTGATCGGCGCAGAGGAAGGCGGTGATGGAGGCGATGTCTTCGCCTTGGCCGGCGCGGCCGATGGGGATGCGGTTGCGGATCATGCCTTGCCAGGTGTCGCCGCGGCCGAGGTCGTCCATGCGGGCGGTGTCGATGATGCCGGGGCAGATGGCGTTGACGCGGACGCGGTGGCGGCCGATTTCTTGGGCCATGGAGGCGGTGAGGGCTTGGAGGCCGGCTTTGGAGGCGGCGTAGGCGGCGGTGTTGGGGCCGAGCATTTTGCCGGCGATGGAGGAGATGTTGATGATGGCTCCGCCTTGGCCTTGTTCGACGATGCGGCGGCCGAAGATTTGGGACATGTAGAAGGCGCCGGTGAGGTTGACGTCGATGACGGTGCGCCAGAGGGCGGGGTCGAGGTCGATGACGGGGACGCGGTCTGCGCCGCGGGCTGCGCCGGCGTTGTTGATGATGAAGTCGACGCGGCCGAATTGGGCGATGGTGCGGTCGAGGAGTTGCTGGACGGCTGCGTAGTCGGCGACGTCGGAGACGGCGGTGAGGGCTTGGCGGTTTTGGGCGCGGATTTCGTCGGCGACGGATTCGATGTCGCGCCAGCCGGCGGCTTTTTCGTCGTCTGGGTAGTGTTCGGGGTCGCGGCCGGTGCCGGTGAGGACGATGTGGCAGCCTTGTTTGGCGAGTTCGAGGGCGATGGGGCGGCCGATGGAGCGCATTCTGCCTGCGCCGGTGACGACGGCGATTTTGTCTTGGAGTCCTGAGAGCTGCATGTGGGGCCTCGCGCGTTTCTCTTGTGTTGGTTGGGCGGCGAGGCTAGCAGCGGTTATTCGGGCTGGTCGGGTTCGGCGGGTTCGGCGTCGTCGCGGTAGAAGTCTTCGGATTCGGCGAGGGTTTTGATGCCGTCGACGATGGTTTGGAGGTGTTGTTGGTCGGAGTTGCGGCGGGTGCGGCTGATGAGGGAGCCGATGATGCCTTTGATTTGGAGGGAGGCTAGGAGGCGGGAGCGGGAGCCGAGGGGCTGGATCTGGAAGTCATAGACGGCGCCTGTGAGGAAGGTGGACCAGCCGACGGAGTAGCGGCGGGCTTCGTCGTCGTGGAGGATTTTGAATGCGCCGTTTTCGACGGCGTCGGCGAGGCGGATGGCGACGGCGTCGTAGACGTCGATGGCTTCAGCGGAGATTTCGGCGGTGATTTGGGTCATTCGTCGCCGTCCTGCCACTGCTTGAGGGTGAGGCCCGATTTGGTTTTCCATTGCGTGCGGTTGCTGGGTCCGGCGGCATAGAGCACGACGCTGGCTTCCGATTGATGCTTGGCGAGCCAGTCTTCGACGAGCTCGTAGTGGTCACCGCGGTCCACGAGTTTGCCCGACTCGATCAGCTCGTATCTGGCCTCGTTGAACGGTTCGGTGCCGAACTTGGGGGCGGTCTGGCGGCGGGCGCGAGCGCCTTTGAGCACGAGAAAGCCCTCTGGGGTGTCGATTGCCTCGGCGTAGGCATCTCCCTGTCGGTAGATGAAGACGGGCAGGGAGGAAAGGTCGTCGCGTGATTGACTGGCGGTAGGGACGATGGCGCTGGCGGCGTCGAATTCGTGGCGGCCGAGGGCACGCAGGCAGACGAGGATGTCTTCGAGGAAGGATTCTGCGGCGGCTTTGGCGGATTCAGAGAAGGGCGGGGGAGCGGGATTGGTGCTGTTGTCGATCTTGGCGCGCCCGGCGGAGGTGGCGAGATCGAGCAGGCGCGATTCCAAGTAGCGGACATGGGCTTTGTCCAAATTGGCGTCGCGAGAGACGAAGGCAACGGCTTCGGCCCAGAATTCCTTGCGGGAATTGTGCTCCACCAGCCGGTCGACCACGGCGTCGCCTTCGCCGATGTAGATGCGGCTGGAGCCGGGCTCGTCGCCGGGGCCCCAGAGGACGTAGACGCCGGGGCGAGCGAGCTCGGGACGGGCGCGGGCTTCGCCGAGGCGGGTTCGGGGGAAGGCGAGGCCGAGGCCGGTCCAGTTGGTCTTCTCGATGAGACGGAGACCGTTGGGCTCGCCGGAGGGCATGAAGATCTGGAGGGAGAAGGCTCGGCCGTGGTGCATCAATCACCTCCTTGGACATCTTCCCAATTGGGTCGGCCGCGACCCTGACTTCCTAGAACCACTTGCTTCGCCAAGGTCTCGTGAGAAACAGAAATCCGCTCAACCACCATGTAATGCCCACCATCACCCACGAGTTTCACTTTCCCTTCATTTTCTGCTTGACGTCTCGCCTTCCTAGCCTCCTCTAGAATCTCTTCAGAGTCGTCAACCGCCACAAGAGAATGCGGCAGAATAAAGCCGGTGCCATCATCGTTGAACTGGGCGTATGCGGTGATGTCACGCCCTTTCGCCAAGAGCGTCTTCGTGGCATCGTGGGGTACGCCTGTCGGACGCTGAGTCGAGATGGCATCGGAGTGATCTCCAGCGACGGAATCATCTGCGCCAGAGCCGAATTCCGAAAACCCGATCGCTCGGAGACAGCGCAGCGTGTCACGCAAGAAGGCTCGTGCAGCCGACTCCTGCATCGGAGACAAGGCAGGAGGCCGCTGAGTGTTCTGACCTACATCAGCAACCGCTGCTTGCTTGGCGAGTGCGATCAATCTCGCCTCCAAGTACACGACCGGTGCCGGTGTGACGTTTTCGTCGCTCATGATGGCGACCGTTTCACGCCAGAACTGGACATCAGAATTCGTCTTGTGACTGCGCAATCTCTTCAAGATCGTGCCCGTATCTGCCCTTCCCACGTACATCTTCTGCTGCCCGCTTGCTCCACTTGGACCTCGCAAGACGTAGATGCCCTGTTGGTCGAGGTTGACATCGACCTGAACTCGGTCAAGCGAGTCTCGTGGGAAACCGAGCACGGTGCCGGTCCAATAGTCGATGGTCGCTACCCGCAGTCCGTCGGCCCGACCGTCAGGAAAGCCGACATGCACCCAGAACGGATCCGCAGTTGGCATTGCCTTATCCTATCCCATGTCATTGCGGGAAGATCGAGTTATGGAAAGCGCGCCGGAGCTGAGGGCAGAAGAAGTAGCGGCGTTCGAGGCCGGGCTGGAGGTTCGGGCGCTGGTGGAGAAGCGGCCTAGTGGGTGGGTGGGGGAGTGCGCGCGGGTGGCGTTGACGGCGGGGCATGGGTTTGTGCGGGGGGAGGCGCGGATTGGGTTGCAGGTTGCGCCTGCGGAGGAGGCGGTCGGTGTCCTGCTGCCGGCGCTGTTGTCGGAGAATCGGAGGATGCGGAGGCGGGCTATGACGTTGTTGCCGCGGTTGGAGCCGGAGGCCGTGGTGGAGGGGGTTGCGGGGGTGTTGCCGGGGGCTTCGGTTGGGGCTCGGCGGGCGGCTTGCGTGGCGTTGGCGGCGGTGGGGAGGGCGGGGTTGCCGTTGTTGCGGGAGTTGGCGGGGGATGCGGATACGGCGGTGGCGCGGAGGGCTGCGCGGGCGGTGGAGGCTGTTTCGGCGCGGGGGGATGCGGGGGAGCCGGGGGTTGACGGGGATCGGTCGCGGTCTTCGGTGCGGCCGTTCGGGTTGTTGCCGCCGGAGGGCGGGATGCCCGAGCGGGAGCGTTCGTTTGCGGTGGCGGCGTTTAATTTTTCTTATGGGGTGAATTTGGGGACGTTGATACGTTCGGCGGAAGCAGCGGGGGCGGAGGCTGTATGGATCGTGGGGCGCGATTTTTATTATCGGCCTTCGGCGAAGGGGGCGGATTGGTGGATTCCGGTGGAGGTGGTGGCTACGGCGGAGGAGTGTTTGGAGCGGGCGCGGGCGGAGGGGTTTTCGGTGGTGGCGTTGCAGCAGGGGGCGCGGACGGCGGATGCTTGGAGCGCGGAGTGGCCGGAGCGTCCGTTGATCGTGGTGGGGAACGAGGGGGATGGTTTGCCGGCGTGGTTCGCGGAGGCGGCGGATTTGCGGGTGGAGCTGCCGGTTTGGGGGGAGATCGATAGTTTGAATGCGTCGGTGGCGGCGTCTGTGGCGATGTACGCGTTCCGGGCTTGGCAGGCGCGGGAGCAGGTGCGACATGGGCCGGGGCCGGCGTAGCGGGTGCGGGGCGGCGGGGATGGGAAGAGGCTGGTAATGAGTTGGTACGGGGTTTGATCGTCAGGGCTGCGGGGGCGGCACGGGGAGGCTGGCGGGGATAATCTGCGGGGCAGCGGCGCGGGCGATCGGCGGGATGCGCCGCATGCGGAGAGGGTTGGAGAGATGCGCACCTTTCTGATCGCGTTGGGGACGTCGGCGGCCGTGTCGGCGGTGACGGCGGGGATCATCTTCGCGGTGGTGGATGAGAATCCGGAGCCGGTGCCGGCTGCGCCGGTGGAGGAGGCTGCGCGGGCGGTGTCGGCGCAGGCGACGGAGGGAGGGGACGCGGAGGAGGCCGGGCAGGCGCGTGCGGACGGGAGTGCGGCGGGCGATGAGGCGGCGGCGGGGCAGGCTGTCACGGAGGGGAGTTCGGCGGGTGATGAGGCTGTGGTGGTGCTGCGGGAGGATCGGTTCGAGCCCGGGGAGTTGTTCGAGGCGGCGGCGCATTCGGTGGTGACGGTAATGACGGATTTCGGGGCTGGGTCTGGGTTTTTCGTGGATGAGGAGGGGCACGTGGTGACGAATTTGCACGTGGTGGAGGATTCGGGTTCGATTCGGGTGTTGACGTATGCGGGGGAGTCGGCGGCGGCGGAGCTGGCGGGTTCGGATTGGGGGAATGATTTGGCGGTGCTGCGGGTGGATCCGGAGGGTTTGACGTTCGAGCCGGCGGTGCTGGGGGATGGTTCGGAGCTGGAGATCGGGGATGCGGTGGCGGCGATCGGGGCGCCGGAGTCGCATCGGCATTCGCTGAGCGTGGGGGTGATTTCGGGGCTGGATCGGACGCGGGAGCGGGACGGGCGGACGTCGCGGAATTTGATTCAGTCGGATGCGGCGATCAATCCGGGCAATTCGGGCGGGGTGCTGCTGAATGCGGAGGGAGAGGTGATCGGGGTGACGACGCTGATCGACAGTCCGGTGCGGGGGTTCACGGGGATCGGGCTGTCGGTGTCGGCGGATACGCTGCGGCGGGTGCTGCCGCGGATGATCGACGGCGAGGAGATTTCGCATCCGCGGCTGGGGGTGGCTGTGGGCGAGGCGGAGGAGGGGCTGGTGATCGCGCAGGTGGAGGAGGAGTCGGCGGCGGATGAGGCGGGCTTGCAGGAGGAGGATGTGCTGGTGGCGCTGGAGGGGCTGCGGGTCGATGGCTTCGCGGAGCTGGTGGGGGCGCTGGAAGGGCTGCGGGCGGGGGAGACGGCGACGATCACGGTGCTGCGGGATGGCGAGGAGGTGGAACTGGAAGTGGAGCTGCGCCCGTGGGAGCGGCAGACGCGGGAGGAGGCTCCGGAGCCGCGTCGGTTCTTTTTCCGCTAGGAGCCCGCGGAGCCGGCGGCTGCCAGGCAAGCCTCAGCTGCGCAGCGACGCCGCGCCCGATGCCGCTCGACGGGGTTCAGCCGGCGCGAATGCCACGCGTTTCGGCGATAGGGAGCGTCAGCGGTAGGTGTCGGCGAATTTGGAGGGGTCGCGCATGACTTCGATGAGGCCTTCGCGGGAGAAGCCTTCGGATTTGGCGTAGTTGATGATGACGCGTTCGCGGTCTTCGACGGCTTGGGCGGCGTCGGCGACTTGTGGGGCGATGTCGCGGGGAATTTCGGTGACGCCGTGCTTGTCGGCGTGGAGGAGGTCGCCGGGGTGGACGGTGAGTCCGCCGACGGTGACGGGCTGGCCGATTTCGACGATGTGGACGTAGGCGTGGGAGACGAGGATTTCCTTGGAGAAGAACTGGAAGCCGAGTTCTTCGACTTCGTCGAGGTCGCGGACGCCGCCGTCGGTGATGAGGCCGATGCCGCCGAGGGCCTTGTGGATGTTGCCGTTGACTTCGCCCCAGAAGGAGCCGACGGGGGGCTGGTCGAGGTCTTGGATGACGATGATGCGGGGCTCGGGGATGGATTGGATGTGGGCCCACCAGTCGGGGGCGGCTTTGGCTTGGGGGTCGTCTGCGGGGGGGACGGTGGCGCGGATTTTGCAGGTGGCGGCGTAGCCGACGATGGGTTCCATGTCGGGGAAGCGGCAGAGGATGTCGGGGGTCATGAAGCCGAGGTTGCGGCTGCGGATGTCGAAGGTTTCGATGGCGTTGGCGATGGCGGGGGAGGGCCAGGCGCGGAGCTGGGCGAGTTGTTCGGGGGAGAGGGGGTCTGGCATGGCGGTTCCTTTCGAGCGGGCTGCGGGCTAGGGGAGGAGGGGGTATTGGCCCTTGAGGGCGTCGAGGTCGAGGATGGTGAAACGTTGGCGGGAGATGTCGATGATGCCGTCCCTACGCCAGACTTGGAGTTGCTTGTTGACGGCGACTCTGCTTGCGCCGATCATGTCGGCGAGGTCCTGCTGGCTGAGGCGGAGGCCGAGTTCGCGGCCCTGATCGGTGTCGCGGCCGTGTTCTTCGGCGATGAGGAGCATGCGGCGGGCGAGGCGGCCGGGGACTTCGAGGAGGTAGGCGTCCTGCATAGATTCGTTGGTTTTGCGGAGGCGTTCGACGAGGATGTCGATGATGGCGCGCTGGGCTTCGGGGTGGTCGATGAGGACGGCGTCGAAGTCGGCGCGTTCGAGGCGGAGGAGTTCGGCGTCTTCGATGGCTCGCGCGGAGGCGGAGCGTCCGGGCTGGTCGCGTTCGAGGAGGGCCATTTCGCCGAACATGTCGCCGTGGCGGAGGACGGCGAGGACGACGTCGCGGCCGGTTTCGGAGGGGAGGTAGATGCGGACGGCGCCGTCGGCGACGATGTACATGGCGGTGCCGGGCTGGCCGTGATGGAAGACATCTGCACCGGCGCGGTAGCGGCGGGAGCGGAGGCGGCCGGCGAGGTCGGTGCGCATGCGCGGGCTGGCGCTGCGGAAGAAGGGGACCTGCTGGAGCAGTTCTTCCGCGGAGGCGGCGCGTTCGGCTGGGCTGGAGGCGGGCATGGCTGGGGCAGTGTAGGCGCAGATGGCGGTTGGGCCATAGGCTCGCGGGATGAGCGGCGCGGGTGTGCTGGAGGAGGCGGGGTTGCCGCTGGAGCGGGCGGCGCTGGTGCTGGCGGTGGCGGACGGGCTGTGCGCGATCGGGGAGCTGCGGACGGGGGAGCGGGCGGGGCAGTTTTCGATCTTCAATTTCCTGATTCGGTGCGTGGTCGAGGAGGACGGGTCGCATGTGGTGCTGATGCGCGCGGGGATTTTGCGGCGGCATGCGTGGTGGATGCGGTACCGGCTGCCGGAAGGGGAGGGGCCGTTGCGGCTGGAGCTGCCGGGGACGCTGGATCGGGGGTGGGATTGGCTGCCGGCGGTGGAGGAGATCGCGGAGCGGCTGCGGAGGTCTGAGGTTTGGGAGGAGGCTTGCGGTGCGTCGGTGGATTCGCGGGTGTCGTGGTTCGCGGGGGAGTTGCGGGGGGCGGAAGCGAGGCGGGTCGAGCGAGATTAGACGGGCACGGTTAGACAGGCGAGATTAGACGGGGGAGGGCATCGGGGGCATTTCGGAGGCGTCGAGGATGCCTTGGGGGCGTTGGGCGGTGATGCCGGCGTCGGAGAGGGCTTGTTGTTCGGCGTCGGAGAGGTCGAGGAGTCCGCCGAGGATTTCGTCGTTGTGCTGGCCGAAGTCGGGAGCGGGGGCGAGGACGCAGGGGCCTGCGCCGGAGGTGCGCCAGAGCCAGCCGTGGACCATCCAGATGCCGACTTCGGGGTGGCGGAGGGGCTCGTAGAAGCGGCGGGCTTTGAAGTGGGGGTCCTGGTTGACGAGTTCGAGGCATTTGCGGACGGGGGAGGAAGGGATGCGGGCGTCGCGGAGGCGGTCGAAGATGTCTTCCTTGTGGTGCTGGCTGGTCCATTGGGAGAGTTGGGCGTCGAGCTGGTCGCGGTTTTGCCAGCGGTAGATCTGGTCGGAGAAGGCTTGGTCGTCGGCCCATTCGGGGTTGCCGATGATTTGTTTGAGGGATTCCCATTCGTCGTCGGTGCGGACGCAGATGGCGATCCAGTCGTCGTCGCCCTTGCAGGGGTAGAGATTGTGGGGGGACATCCAGTCGTGGCGGTTGCCTTGGTGCTGGGGGAGGCGCTGGTTCATGGACCAGTCCATGAAGAATTCGCCGAGCAGGGCGGTCATGACTTCGCGCTGGGCGAGGTCGATGTATTGGCCGCGGCCGGTGCGATGGCGGTGGATGAGTGCGGTGGCGACGGCGGCTGCGGCGGCGGTGCCGGCGATGGGGTCGCCGTAGGAGATGCCGCTTTTGTAGGGGACGCCGTCGTCGCCGTAGCCGGAGGTGGAGGTGAGGCCCGAGAGCATTTCGATGATGGGGCCGTAGCCGACGGCGTTGCGTTCGGGGCCGGTTTTGCCGAAGCCGGCCATGCCGACGGCGATGATGTCCTCGCGCTGGCTGCGGAGCCAGTCGTAGTCGAGGCCGAGGTTGTCCATGACGTCGGTGCGGTAGTTTTCGATGACGACGTCGCAGTGTGGGAGGAGTTTGGCGAAGACGGCCTTGCCTTGTTGGGAGGCGAGGTCGAGGGTGAGGGATTTCTTGTTGCGGGAGTATTCGTGGAAGTAGAAGTTGGTGTTCCACCAGTGTTCGCCGGGGGCCATGGGCGGGGGGAGGAGGGTGCGGATGTTGTCCCAAGCCTTGGGGGATTCGATTTTGATGACTTCGGCGCCTTGGTCGGCGAGGATTTTGGTGGCGTAGGGGCCGGCCCAGATCATGGTGAGGTCGGCGATGCGGATGCCTTCGAGCGGTCGTCCGGGTTGGGGCATGTTCGTGCGTCCTAAACGGCGTTGAGTTCGCGGAGGCGGACGGCGTCTTCGGCGTCGTAGCCGAGTTCGGCGAGGATTTCGAGGAGGTGCTGTCCGAGCTTGGGGGCGGGGTCGGCGGACCAGCCGTGTTCGTCGGAAGCCCAGAGGCGCGCGGGGTACTGGAGGGTGGCGTCGCCGTGCCCGGTTCGGGCGAAGTAGCCGCGCTGGGCGAGGTGGTCGTTTTCGGAGAGGTCTTGGATGGAGGCGACGTAGCCGAAGGGGACGCGGTGCTGGATGCCGAGTTGGATCAGTTCTTCGGGGGTGCGCTGGGCGAACCAGGCGTAGAGGATGGCCATGATTTCGTCGTTATGTTCGGCGCGGCTGGCGGGGTCGTCGACGATGTCGAGGGCGCGGAGGGCGTCGTCGTCGACGGCGGCGACGAGGCCGGGGAAATTTCTGGGGAGGGCGCAGACGCCTGCGTAGCCTTGTGCGGCGGGGTAGAGGCCCCAGGTGGCGGAGAGGGCGTTGCCGGAGCGCTGGGTTTCGATGCCGAGCTGGGCGGCGCGGGTCATGAAGGCTTCGGCCATGCCGGCGTAGGTTTCAACGATGGAGAGGTCGATGTGCGCGCTCTGGCCGTGGACGATGGAGGCGTAGGCGGCGGCGGAGATGGCGGCGAAGGCGTTGAGGCCGGCTTGGTAGGAGGGCTGGGAGCCGCCGTTTTTGAGTGGGGGGCGGCTGGGGTCGCCGGTGAGCCAGGCTTGTCCGCAGGCGGCGAACATGGTGAGTTCGGTGGCGGGGAGCTGGGCGTTGGGGCCGGTTTGGCCGAAGGGGGTGATGGAGGCCATGACGAGCTGCGGGCGTTCGCGGGAGAGCGCTTCGTAGCCGAGGCCGAGCTGGTCGAGGTAGCCGGGGGTGAAGGATTCTGTGATGATGTCGGCAGTGCGGGCGAGTTCGGCGAGGATGGCGCGGCCGTCGCTGGTTTCGAGGTTGAGGGTGAGGCTGCGCTTCGCGCCGTTGAGGTAGAGGAAGAGGCCGCTGGAGTCGTCGTCGGGGAGGTCGCCGGGCCAGGGGCCGAAGGCGCGGGAGGCGTCGCCGAGGAGGGGTTCGACTTTGATGACGTCTGCGCCGAGGGCGGCGAGCCAGCGGCCGGCGTAGGGGCCGGCGATGCCTTCAGCGAGTTCGATGACGCGGACGCCGTCGTAGGGGCGGTCTCGGGTTTGAGCCGGGTCGGCGGCGTCTTGAGCGGGCACGGGGTCGGTCACTGGGGGAGTTTAGAGGAGGTTCGGCTCTAGACTGCGCGGAGCATGACGACGGCGACGGCAGCGACGGCGGGTGCGGGGGAGCGCGGGGAGCCGTTGCTGGCGGGGGTGCGGGTGGTGGAGCTGGCGTCGGAGACGGCTGCGCCGTTCGCGACGAAGTTGTTCGGGGATGCGGGGGCGGAGGTGATCAAGGTGGAGCCGCCGGGCGGGGATGAGGCGCGGCGTTGGGCGCCGTTCGCGACGGAGGGGCCGGACCGCGAGGCGGGGATCGCGTGGCTGAACTACAACACGTCGAAGCGGAGCGTGGCGCTGGACGTGTTTTGCGCGGCAGGGCGGCGGCTGATGCGCGAGCTGCTGGCGGAGGCGGACGTGCTGGTGACGGATTTCACGGCGGGCGAGCTGTCGGCGGCCGGGCTGGAGCCGGAGGTGCTGGAGGATTCGTTTCCGAATCTGGTGATCGCGTCGCTGACGGCTTGGGGGCTGGAGGGGGAGGATGCGGCGTCGTGCGCGTTGACGCGGGCGCATGCGTCGGGGGCCGCTGCCGGGGTGCGGAAGAATTTGGGGGCGGACGGGGGAGCGCCGGTGATGGCGGGGGGGCGGGTGCATGAGGCGGATGCGGGGATGGCGCTGGCGCTGGCGGCGTGGTCGGCGCTGACGGCGCGGGAGCGGGGGCGCGGGGGGCAGGTGGTGGAAGTGGCGAGCGCGGAGGCGATGATGACGATCGACCGGGTGGATATCTCGATCGCGGTGAACGACGGGGGTCCGCCGATGGCGATACGGGCGGGGCGGGGGACGTTCGGAGGGATGATGGAGTGCGCGGACGGGCACGTGATCGCGGTGACGCCGAATCCGCACCAGTGGCGGGGGCTGCTGCGGGCGATGGGGGATCCGGAGTGGGCGTTCGAGGAGACGGGGGAGCTGCGGGATCGGATGGCGCTGGCGGAGGAGTCGGGCGAGCGGATCGCGGAGTGGGCGCTGGGGCGGAGCCGGGACGAGGCGTACCGGGCCTTGCAGGCGGAGAGCGCGCCGGCGGGTCCGGTGCTGCGGCCGGCGGAGGTGATGGAGTCGGAGCAGGAGCGGATGCGGGGGTACTTCGAGCCGCTGGCGCATCCGGTGGCGGGGGAGGGGGCGTACGCGCAGCTGCCGGCGGATTGGACGGGGGCGCGGCGGGCGGAGCGGCGGGCGGCGCCGAGGCTGGGGGAGGCGACGGTCGCGGTGCTGGGGGGACGGCTGGGGCCGTGGAGCGCGGCGCAGGCGCGGCGGGCGGGGGTGATCGGATGAGCGGGAACGGAACGCATGCGGAGCTGCAGCCGCGGGCGCACCGGGGTCCGCTGGCGGGCTACCGGATCATCGATTTCACGTGGGCGTGGGCGGGGCCGTACGGGGCGATGCTGCTGGCGCTGCTGGGGGCGGAGACGATCAAGGTGGAGTCGGCGACGCGGATCGATCATTCGCGGCAGCGGTCGCTGGCGATGGGAGCGTTCAAGGGCGGGCTGAATCAAGCGCCGATGTTCAACGAGCTGAATCTGAACAAGATGTCGATCCAGCTGAATTTGAAGACGGAAGGGGCGAAGCGGGTGGTGCGGGATTTGGCGGCGGCGAGCGACGGGGCGATTGACAATTTCCGGCCGGGGACGCTGGACAAGCTGGGGCTGGGCTACGAGGAGCTGCGGCAGGTGAATCCGGAGATCGTGATGACGTCGGCGTCGGCGCTGGGGGCGGCTGGGCCGGAGCGGAACTACACGGGGTATGCGCCGACGTTCGCGGCGCTGGCGGGGCTGGCCTGGCTGTCGGGCGAGCCGGAGGAGCCGCCGCTGATGATGGGCGGTTCGATTGATCTACGGGCGGGGACAGCGGCGGCGTTCGCGATGATCGGGGGGCTGCATTACCGCGAGCGGACGGGGCGGGGGCAGTTCGTGGACGCGTCGTCGCGGGAGGCGATCGCGGTGCATATCGGGGAGGAGTTCCTGCGCTGTTCGCTGTTGGGCGACGACGGGGAGCGGCTGGGGAACGGGCATCGGGCTTGGGCGCCGCACGGGGTGTTCCGCTGCGCGTCGATGCATGCGCCGAACGGGACGGGGGATGGGGACGGCGGGGCTTGGCTGGCGCTGGCCTGCCGGGATGATCGGGAGTGGGAGGCGCTATGCGAGGTGGCGGGGCTGGAGCATTTGCGGGCGGATGCGCGGTTTTCGACGGGGCTGCGGAGGTGGAAGCAGCGGGAGGAGCTGCACCGGGCGGTGGAGGCGTGGACGGCGGAGCAGGCGGCGAGCTTGGTGGCGGAGGCGTTGAACGAGGCGGGGGTGCCGGCGAGTCCGTCGCGCTGGGGGCGGGACATCCACGAGTGGCCGTTGTTCCGGGCGCGGGGGAACGGGGTGGCGGTGGCACCGCCGGAGACGGCGGAGCGGCGGGTGCTCGGCCCGCCGTGGCGGTTTTCGGAGACGCCGGCGGAGATCGTGTCGCCGTCGCCGCGTTTGGGCGAGGACACGCGCTTCGTGCTGACGCGGATGCTTGGCTACGATGAGTCGCGGATACGGGAGCTGGAAGCCGAAGGCGCGTTGGAGTAGCGCGCGGATTGGCTAGAGTCGGGGAACGGGAGGCAGGTCATGAAGCATCTGGTCAATGCGCTGCTGGGGGCGCTGCCGCGGATGGCGCTGCTCGGGGTCGCGTTCGTCGCGGCGGCTGCGGTGTGGGGGATGGATGCGGAGACGACGCGGGCGGAGGATCACGACGGCTCGGGCGATTACGTGCCGATCTCGATGACGCGGCACGTTAACGGGGAGACCGGCACGCTGGTGCTGACGGAGTTCACGATCACGGAGCCGAACGGCGACCGCTATCTGGGGACATACGACGACGGAGAGGTCTCTGTGCGGTTCTACGAGGCGGGGAGCGAGGAGCATGCTTGGTCGGCGGCGGTGCAGCCGGAGTTGAGCGGCAGCGAGGGCACGGGGATGGGGCTGGCGAACGCGATCACGCTCGCGGTGCACGGGATCGAAGAGGGGCAGCGGATCTACAACGCGCCGCAGGCCACGTTGGCGCGGCCGGCGGCGGAGCGGGCGTACATGCCGCGGCAGGCTGCGCCGGACGAGGGCGGGACGGGGGTGAACAACTTCGACCGGGAGGAGTGGTACGAGTTCTCGATTTTGCTGGCGCCGTTCCTGGTGCTGGTGACGTTCATCCTGATCCTGATGTTCATGTGGGATCGGCATTCGGGCGAGGAGGGCTGAGCGGTGGCGGAGGCGCTGGCGGAGGAAGTGGTCGGGCTGCTGGCGGAGCGGGGGCTGAAGCTGGCGACGGCGGAGACGGATACGGGCGGGCTGATGGGGCACTGGATTACGGATGTGCCGGGCTGCTCGAAGGCGTGGATCGGGGGCGTCGCGCCGTATACGGGGCGGACGAAGACGGATTTGATCGGGGTCGACTTGGAGGTGCTGCGGGAGCATGGGTCGGTGAGCGAGGAGTGCGCGGTGGCGATGGCGCGGGGGGCGCGGGAGGCATTGGGGGCGGATATCGGGGTGGCGGAGACGGGGATCACGGGGCCGACGGGAGGGAGCGAGGAGCGTCCGGTAGGGACGGTTTGGATCGCGTGCGTCGGGCCGGGCGAGCGGGTGTCGGCGGAGCGGCAGGTTTGGGGCGAGGATCGCGCGGGGAACAAGGTGCTGACGGCGCGGCGGGCCTTGGAGATGGTCCGCGAGGCGGCGGCGGGATGAGCGCCCGATGAGCGCGCCGAGCCCGATCGTGCGGGATTTGATCGACGCGATCGGCGAGGAGGCGGTGGTTTGGCAGCCGGAGGATCTGATCGTCTACGAGTACGACGCGACGATTGACCGGGGCAACCCGGACGCGATTGCGCTGCCGGCGAATACGGACGACGTGGCGGCGCTGCTGAAGATCGCGAACAAGTACGGAGTACCGGTGACGCCGCGGGGGGCGGGAACGGGGCTGAGCGGAGGGGCACTGGCGGCGAAGGGGGGAGTGGTGATCGGGATGAACCGGATGCGGCGGATTTTGGATTTGGATGCGGAGAATCGGACGGCGCTGGTGCAGCCGGGTGTGGTGAATCTGGATTTGGGGGCGGAGGCGAACCGGCACGGGCTGACGTACGCGCCGGATCCGAGCAGCCAGCGGGCGTGCACGATCGGGGGGAACGTGGCGGAGAACGCGGGCGGGCCGCACACGCTGGCGTGGGGGACGACGACGAATCACGTGCTGGCGCTGGAGCTGGTGACGCCGGACGGGGAGGTGCAGTGGATCGGTGATCCGCAGGGCGGGGTGGGGCGGGATCAGCCGGGCTACGACTTGGTCGGGTGCGTGGTCGGTTCGGAGGGGACGGTGGGGATCGTGACGCAGGTTCTGGTGCGGCTGGTGCCGATGCCGACGGCGGTGCGGACGATGCTGGCGATCTACGACTCGGTGCGGCAGGCGTCTTCGGCGGTGTCGGCGGTGGTGGCGTCGGGCGTGGTGCCGGCGGCGCTGGAGATGATCGACAAGATGACGATTGCGGCGGTGGAGCCGGTGCTGAACACGGGCTTCCCGCTGGATGCGGAGGCGGTGCTGCTGGTCGAGGTGGAGGGGCCGCCGTCGCAGGTGGAGTCGGAGGGGCGTGCGGTGGAGTCGATTTTGCGGAGGTTCGAGCCGCGGGAGGTGCGTTCGGCGACGGATCCGGAGGAGCGGGAAGGGCTGTGGGCGGGGCGGAAGGGGGCGATCGGGGCGCTGGGGCAGATCATGCCGAACTACTACCTGCTGGACGGGGTGGTGCCGCGGACGAAGCTGCCGGACGTGCTGGATACGGTGTACGAGGTGGCGGAGCGGTACGGGCTGCCGGTGGCGAACATGTTCCACGCTGGGGACGGGAACCTGCATCCGTGCCTGCTGTTCGACGAGCGGGAGCCTGGGGCGACGGAGCGGGTGCTGGACGCGGGCGGGGAGATCATGCGGGCGTGCGTGGATGCGGGCGGGGCGATCACGGGGGAGCACGGAGTGGGGCTGGAGAAGCGGGACTACCTGCCGTGGATTTTCTCGGAGCGGGACATCGAGTCGATGCAGGCGCTGCGGGGGGCGTTCGGGCCGACGGAGAATTTCAATCCGTGCAAGATTTTCCCGGCGGGGCACGGGTGCGGGGAGGCGGCGAGCGGGCACGCGCAGCAGACGATTGCGCGGTTCGGCGATAAAGCGTACGTGTAGGGCCTGCGTCGGACGGTGACGGGCGAGCGGTACGGGATCGACGGGATCGGGCCGGCGGAGGTCGTCGCGGCCGAGGCGCCGGAGCAGGTCGCGGAGGCGCTGCGGGAGGCGACGGCGGAGGGGCGCGGGGTGTCGCCGATCGGGGGCGGGACGATGGTTTCGCTGGGGATGCCGCCGGAGCGGTACGACGTGGCGCTGGATTTGAGCGGGATGGCGGATTTGGTGGATTACGAGGCGGACGATTTCACGGTGACGGCGCAGGCGGGGATGCCGTTGGCGCGGCTGCAGCAGATTTTGGCGCAGCACGGGCAGTTCGTGCCGCTGGACGCGGCGGAGTTCGAGCGGGCGACGCTGGGCGGGGTCGTGGCGGTGGGGCGCGGAGGATTGCGGCGGGCAGCGCTGGGCGGGCCGCGTGACTGGCTGATCGGGCTGCGGGTGGCGCGGGCGGACGGGGAGCAGATCCGCGGGGGCGGGAAGGTGGTGAAGAACGTGAGCGGGTACGACCTGCCGAAGTTGTTCAGCGGGGCGCTGGGGACGCTGGGGGTGATTACGGAGGTGTCGTTCAAGCTAAGGCCGCAGCCAAGCGCGGATCGAGTGGCGATCTTGGCGGCGGATTCGTTCGACCGGGCGTTGGGGGCGGGAGCCGCGGTGCGCAATTTGGACGGGCTGAACGGGGTGGTGGCGATTTCGGCGGAGGCGGCCGAGTTCGCGCGGGGGCGGGGAGCGGAGGCACTGGAGTCGGCGGCGCTGGTGCTGCGGGCGTCGGGGCTGGAAGCGTCGGTGGAGGAGACGCTGGCACGGGCGGTATCGGCGGCTGGACTGGGTGGGCTGGGAGCGGCGGTGGCGGCGGAGAGCGCGGTGGAGACGTGGCAGGCGGTCGCGGATGCGGAGCTGGCGACGGGGCCGGGACGGGCGCGGCTGCGGCTGGGGGTGCGTCCGGGTTCGCTGGGAGACGCGGCCGCGGCGGCGGCGAGGTGGCTGCCGCGTGCGCTGCCGCAGGTGGCGGCGGCTGATTCGGGGCTGCTGCTGCTGGATCTGGCGGAGGGCGAGGCGGCGGATACGGCGTCGGAGATCGTGGATTTGCGCGATGCGGTGGCTGGTCTGGGGGCGCATGTGACGATTGAGGCGGCGTCGCCGGCACTGAAGGAGGAAGTCGACGTGTGGGGCGATCCGGGACCGGGCATCCGGTTGATGCGGAACGTGAAGGCGGCGTTCGACCCTGAGCGGACGCTGAATCGGGGGCGCTTCGTGGGAGGGATTTGAGTCGATCTGCTCGGTAAGGTGGAGGAGAGGAGGCAAGGTTATGAGCACGACTGAGGATGCGCGGAGGTTGGCGGAGATCAGCGAGCAGATCACTGAGTACAGACGGGTCGTTCGGCAGCTTGAGGCGGAGAAATCCGCCTTGCTGGATCAACTCCACCCGGCGTTCAACGATGATCCCTACTCGGAGCTCAGTTTCGGTGACGGCAAGATCGTCCGCACTTCCCGTTTGGGCGTCGCGACGTACGGAAAAGACTCAGGCGAGCGAATCGAACAACTCAACGCATTCCGGGGCTGCTCGGAGACCGCGCACCTGATCAGCGAGAACTTGCATTGGGGCACGCTGCAGTCTTGGCTCCAAGCGATGGTCGGCAAGGATGTCGCTTGGGAGTGCTTCCATTATTCGGATCAGGAACTCGGGCAACTCGTCGAGGCGGGGATTCCCGATGAGCTGGTCGGGGTGGTCGAGCCGAAGCGGCGGGCTACGGTGAAGGTGGTGAGGGCCGGGGGGCGGACGCGGAATACGAAGCGGCGGTTGTACGGCGAACAGAGCGGGCGCTGCGCGGAGTGCAAGCGGGAGATTCCGTTCGATTTGCTGGAGCAGGACCATTGGTATCCGAGATCACGCGGGGGGCCGGATACGGAGGCGAATACGCAGCTGTTGTGCGGCACCTGCAACAAGCGCAAGGGAGACCGGCTGCCGGAGGATGATTCGGAGTAGACGGCTAGTTGCAGTGCGCTGCCGCCGATTCGGCCGCCGGATCGTTCAGCCGGCGGGGGCTTCGGGGGTGAGCCAGGTGCGTTCTAGTTGCTTGGGTTGGTGGAGGGGGTGGTGGGCGAAGGCGGTGATGACGAGGTTGTGGACGTTGGGGCGGCGGGCGTGGATGCCGTAGCGGTTGATCAGGTGGATGGTTTCCATGAGTTCGGAGCGGCGCTGGCGGAGTTCTTCGAGGATTCGGGAGCGTTCGGACGGGTCGATGGCGCGGCGCTGCTGTTGCCAGAGTTCGGCGAGGCGGGGGTCTTCGGTGTCTTGGCGATGTCGGATATGGGACGGGGGCGCGTAGGTCGCGGGGTCGCAGGCGGCGGGGTAGAGGGCGGAGGAATCGGAGAGCGCGAGGTTCGCTTCGGGGACGGCGCGAAATGCCCTGCCGTTTTCCGCGTTGACGTAGTACTGCAACTGGTCAGAGGCAACGGGGGACGTCAGGAGAGCAGTGCGGATGATGCCGGCGGAGCCGGCGTTCAGCGTGCTGCCGAGCCGCCCGATGCTGGCGAAGGAGTCGATCTCGCGCAGGGCTTGGTTGTCGGTGCTCGGGAGCAGAGACAAGCGGAGCGGCTGCTGGCGCGAGTAGCCGGCGGCAGCGAGCAGCTCTTGGGCCGCTTGGGGGTCTTGGCGGTATGGCGCGCCGAGTTCGTCCAGCGTCCAAGGCCACTCGCGGAAGCCGTCTTGGCCGTCTTCGACGAATGTCCAGTTCAGGCCGCAGTCGGACTCGGCGAGGCCGTCTTCCCATTGCTCCGCGAGCAGCGCGCGGTCGATCGCGATCGAGATGGCGCGGCGCACTCGGGGGTCGGTGATCGGCTGGGCGGCGTTGCGGGGGAATTCGAGGGCCCAGCCGCGGCCGGGCATCGGCGCGGCGACTTGGGGGACTGCGCCGGCGACGCCGTCCAGCGATGCCGCGAGCTCGCCGGGATGGCGCAGGGCGGCGACATCGACCGCGCCGGTGAGCCAGCGGCCCCATTCTTCTTGGGGCGTGACCCCGCAAACGGGGTCGACGCCTTCGTCCGGCGGCAATCCGCCGCGGATGCTGTTCAGGTAGGAGAGTTGGCTGCCCGCCGGATCGCGCTTGAAGTAGCCGGGCGATCGGGTGAAGCGCCAGGCACGGCGGGGGCCGCGCCACTCCGCGACGCGGAATGGCCCCGTACCGGGCGGCGGTATTGCGGAGAGGTCGGTGAGTTTCCAACCCGACGGCGTGATGATATGGCCGGCTCCGGTCATTGACAGCAGCAGCGAGACATCGGGCTCCGAAAGTGACAACGCGACGGTGCGGGCAGCGTCGTCGGCCGCGATGGCGGCTACGGAGCGGTATACGGCCGACTGCCTGCTTTCGGGGGCACGATGCGTTTCGTGCGCGGCGGCGACATCGGCCGCGGTCAGCGGAGCGGCTGGGCTGCCGTCCCGGTCGGGCCAGCTGATTCCGTCGCGGAGGGTGAAGATGATCGTGGCGGCGTCGGGGGTCTCCCAGCGCTCGGCCAGGTCGCCCTCCACGGCGGCGCGGTGCGCGTCGACGCCGTCGCCGGCGGCCAGCACGACGAGCTGGCTGTAGAGCAGAGGCAACCATGTTGCGGAATCGACGGCATCCGGGAACCAGAGCGACTCGTGCGTGGAGTTGAAGGTGATGTCCGCGTCGCCAAGCGCGGGGTCGTGGCGGACCGGCAGGGTGCGCCAGTGGTAGCGCTCGCGCCATTCACGGGGATCGACGACGACGCGGGGCACGGTTTCAGTGCCGAATGACAGGTCGTTGCTGTATTGCTGCGAAGGACGGGAGCAGTAGATGATTTCACCGCCCGCAGCCAGCGGAGCCGGACGTCCAGGCGTCGTCACAGGCCGGGCGGCGATGGGGGTCGCGGGCGGTTGGTCCTGCTGCGGCTGCGGCTGCTCCGGCTCTTGGGGCGGTGGCGCGCTCGCCTTGTCGGAGGTTTGCTGGTCGCGGGTGTTGTAGACCTCGGGGGAGGCGCAGCCGACGGCGGCGATGCCGGCGATGGCTACGCCTGCTTGGAGGGCGGAGCGCAGCAGTTGGCGGCGGGAGCAGGTCAGCATGGAAGTCGTTCTAGCCCGTTTTGAACTGCCACACGGCGCGGAAGATGGAAGATACGAGATGGTCGCAGCCGGGCGATGGGGCAGGCGGCGGGGAGGCGCGTAGACTCGCGGGGTGAGTCACGCGCCGCCTGTTCTCGGGGAGTCGCTGTTCGTTTCGGGCGAGCGGCCGGATGTCGGGGAGCTGGGGCTGTGCGTGCATTGCGGGTTTTGCTTGAACGCTTGCCCGACGTATTTGGATTTGGGGGTGGAGCCGGATTCGCCGCGGGGGCGGATCGCGCTGATGCGGGCGCTGGATACGGGGCGGGTGGAGTGGACGGAGCGGGTGCAGCAGCATTTTGATCAGTGCTTGCAGTGCCGCGCCTGCGAGACGGCGTGCCCGTCGAAGGTGCCGTACGGGCGGCTGATGGAGGCGACGCGGGCGGATGCGTTCGCGCAGGGGCGGCAGTCGCGGGGGCAGCGGTTCTGGTGGCGCGTGGTGATGCGCGGGGTGTTTCCGTCGCCGCGGCGGCTGCGGCTGGCGTTCCGGCTGCTGCAGTGGCACCAGCGGACGGGGATGCAGCGGCTGACGCGGCGGAGCGGGCTGGTGCGGCTGCTGCCGCGGCGCTTGCGGGAGATCGAGGCGATGGCGCCGGACGCGCGGCGGCCGTTTTTCGGGAACGGCGAGGCGGAGCGGGAGGCGCCGGAGGAGCCGGTGCGGGCGCGGGCGGCGCTGGTGTCGGGCTGCATCATGCCGCTGGCGTTCGCGGAGACGCAGCGGGCGACGGTGCGGGTGTTCGCGCGGAACGGGGTGCGGGTGCTGGCGCCGGAGGCGCAGGTCTGCTGCGGGGCGCTGCACGCGCACGGGGGGGACGTGGAGCAGGCGCGGGAGCTGGCGCGGCGGAACATCGCGGCGTTCATGCCGGAGGGGGAGGAGCCGCCGGAGGCGATTTTGATCAACGCGGCGGGCTGCGGGTCGCATTTGAAGGAGTACGGGCATTTGCTGCGGGGCGATGCGGAGTGGGCGGGGCGGGCGGCGGCGTTCGCGGAGCTGGTGCGGGACGTGCATGAGTATTTGGTGGAGATCGGGTTCAGGCCGCCTTTGGGGCGGGTGGAGCGGAAGGTGACGTACCAGGATTCGTGCCATTTGGCGCACGGGCAGGGGGTGCGGAAGGCGCCGCGGGAGATTTTGCGGGCGATTCCGGGGCTGGAGCTGCGGGAGATGCGGACGCCGGACCGGTGCTGCGGGAGCGCGGGGCTGTATTCGGTGGTGCAGCCGGAGATTTCGCGGCGGGTGCTGGCGGAGAAGATGGAGGACGTGCTGGGGACGGGGGCGGAGCAGGTCTGCACGGCGAATCCGGGCTGCATGATGCAGCTGGATCAGGGTTTGGCGCGGTTCGACGAGGAGGGGGCGATGCTGGGGCGGAGCGCGCATGCGATCGAGCTGCTGGACGAAGCCTACGGGGGGAGCGGAAACGGGGCGTACGGGGGCGGCGGGTAGCGGGTAGCCTGCGCGGACCGGATAACGGTTCGGGCACGCGGTTCGGAAGGGCGGGCCGGTGCGCGGCTGGAGAGGAGATCGAGATGGGACGGTTCCACAAGGTGCGGGTGGGCGATGCGGAGCTGATTTCGGTGCAGGATTCGTGGACGGCGGTGCCGCCGACGGGGTTCTTCAACAAGACGCAGGAGAGCGATTGGGAGCAGTACGCGGAGCTGCTGGACGGCGACGGGAACATCGTCCTGAACTTCGGCTGCTGGGTGATCGTGAGCGGGGGGAAGACGATTCTGGTGGATACGGGGATGGGGCCGCGGCCGATGATGCTGCCGCTGCAGGAGCCGGCGGCGCTGCCGGAGGTGCTGGCGGAGGCGGGGGCGCCGGCGTCGGAGATCGACATCGTGGCGTTCACGCACCTGCATTTCGATCACACGGGCTGGAACGCGCCGGACGTGGACGGGCGGCCGACGCCGCTGTTCGCGAAGGCGCGGCACGTGATCCAGCAGGCGGAGTGGGACTACTGGACGGGCAGCGAGGAGCTGCGGGAGGGGGCGCAGTACGGGACCGCGCTGGAGCCGGTGCTGGAGGCCGGGCTGATCGATTTCGTCGAGGGGGAGCACGCGCTGACGGAGGAGGTGACGACGTTCCCGACGCCGGGGCATACGCCGGGGCACGTGAGCTTCGTGGTGCAGAGCGGGGGCGAGCGGGTCTACGTGATCGGGGACGCGGCGCATCACATGGTGCAGCTGACGGAGACGGACTGGTGCCCGAGCGCGGATGTGGATTTCGGGGAGAGCACGCGGTCGCGGCGGATGCTGTTCGACCGGATCGAGGCGGAGGACGCGCAGATCGCGAGCGGGCATTTCCTGTATCCGGGCCTGGGCCGAGCGGCGCGCGTGAACGGCAAGCGCGTATACAGGGCGGCGTAGGGGGATGGCCGGCTTCGATGAGGTCTACGCGCGGCTCTGCGAGCTGTACCCGAATCCGCAGGAGCGGGGGCGGCGGTTCGAGCGGATCATGGCGGACGTATTCCGCACGGATCCGGTCTTCGCGGAGCGGTACGCGGGCGTGCAGTCCTACGGCGAGTGGGCCGGGAGCGGGGGCGACATCGGGGTGGATTTGGTGGCGAAGCGGGCGGACGGGGATGGTTTCGCGGCGATTCAGGTGAAGTGCTACGACCCGGAGGCGACGCTTTACGAGAGCGACCTTTCGACGTTCCTGATGAACACGAATCGCAAGTTCACGGAGCGGATCATCGTTTCGACGACGACGAACTGGAGCAAGAACCTCGTCAAGACGGTCGAGAACCAGCGGCCGCCGGTGCAGCGGCTGTACTTGTCGGACATCGGCACGGGGATCGATTGGGATGCGTGTTTGGAGCGGATCGAGGAGTCGAATCCGCCGGTGGCGATGCGGCCGTCGCGGGAGGCGATGGAACACCAGGTGGCGGCGCTGGATGATCTGCGGGCGGGGTTCGCGGAGCGTGATCGGGGCAAGCTGATCATGGCTTGCGGGACGGGGAAGACGTTCACGGCGCTGCGGGCGGCGGAGGAGTACGCGGGAGCGGGCGGGCGGGTGCTGTTCGCGGCGCCGTCGATCTCGCTGGTGGCGCAGGCGCTGCGGGAGTGGAGCCGGGATGCGCGGGTGCCGATCCGGCCGTTCGTGGTGTGTTCGGATGTTTCGGTCGGGCGGGGGAAGGACGGGGACAGCGCGCGGACGTACGACCTGCCGATTCCGCCGACGACGGACGCGGAACGGCTGGCGGCGGCGGCGGGCTCCGATGATGCGGAGCGGATGACGGTGGCGTTCACGACGTACCAATCGATGTCGGTGATCCGGGACGCGCAGGCGGCGGGGATGGCGGAGTTCGATTTGGCGGTGTGCGACGAGGCGCACCGGACGACGGGGTACGCGGCGAGCGGCGAGGATCATTCGAACTTCCTGCTGGTGCATGACGCGGAGAAGATCCGGGCGCGGAAGCGGCTGTACATGACGGCGACGCCGCGGATTTACGCGCCGCAGGTGAAGCAGAAGGCGACGGAGGCGGATGCGTACGTGGCGTCGATGGACGATGAGCAGACGTACGGGCCGGAGTTCCACCGGCTGGGGTTCGCGGACGCGGTGGAGCGGGAGCTGCTGAGCGATTACAAGGTGGCGATTTTGATGGTGGACGAGGACCAGATCGCGTCCGAGTATCAGGAAGAGCTGGCGCGCGAGGGCGGGCTGCCGGTGGGGGATGCGGCGCGGGTGATCGGATGCTTGAACGGCTTGGCGAAGCGGTATCCGGAGGGGACGCACTTCGCGGATGATCCGCTGCCGATGCAGCGGGCGGTGGCGTTTTCGACGACGATCAAGAATTCGCAGCGGTTCGTGGAGATGGTGACGGTGCTGGACGACGAGAAGAGCCGGGCGACGCGGGGGATCGTGACGGAGGCGCGGCACATCGACGGGAAGAGCGGGGCGATGGAGCGGGCGCGGGAGATTTCGTGGCTGGGGACGGAGACGGCGTTCGAGCAGCGCTGCCACATTCTCTCGAACGCGCGCTGCCTGACGGAGGGGATCGACGTGCCGGCGCTGGACGCGGTGCTGTTCCTGCAGCCGCGGAAGTCGCAGATCGACGTGGTGCAGGCGGTGGGGCGGGTGATGCGGCGGGCGGAGGGGAAGAAGTACGGCTACGTGATCCTGCCGGTGGTGGTGCCGGCGGGGGCGGAGCCGGAGGCGGCGATCGGGCCGGCCTACGAGCATGTCTGGGAGGTGTTGCAGGCGCTGCGGTCGCATGATGAGCGCTTCGATGCTTGGGTGAACAAGCTGGATTTGAACAAGGATCGCGCTTCGGGGCCGGTGGACGTGATCGGTGTAGGCGGCAGCCGCGGCGAGGACGAGGAGGCGGGGGAGGCGGGCGTGAGCGACGTGGCTTTCCAGTACGTGCTGTCGGGGCTGGAGGAGCGGATCGAGCAGTGGCGGGACGCGATTTACGCGCAGATCGTGCAGCGCTGCGGGGAGCGGCGGTACTGGGAGCAGTGGGCGGATTCGGTGGCGGAGATCGCGCGGCGGCACCACGCGCGGATTCGGGCGCTGGTGGCGGATTCGGCGGGCACCTCGGAGCGGTTCCGGGAGTTCGTGGGCGATCTGCGGCGGAATTTGAACGACTCGATCACGGAGGAGGATGCGACGGCGATGCTGTCGCAGCATTTGATCACGAAGCCGGTGTTCGACGCGCTGTTCGGGGGTTCGGAGTTCACGGCGCTGAATCCGGTGAGCCAAGCGATGGAGCGGATGATCGGGTCGCTGGAGGGGGCGGGGCTGGAGGCGGAGACGGAGGAATTGGCGCGGTTCTACGCGAGCGTGCGGCGGCGGGCGGAAGGGATCGACAATGCGGAGGGGCGGCAGCGGGTGGCGATCGAACTGTACGACAACTTCTTCCGCAAGGCGTATCCGCGGGATGCGGAGCGGCTGGGGATCGTCTACACGCCGGTGGAGATCGTCGATTTCATCATCCGGGCGGTGGCGGAGCTGCTGGAGAGCGAGTTCGGGGCGTCGCTGGGGGACGAGGGGGTGCACATCCTCGATCCGTTCACGGGGACGGGGACGTTCGTGGCGCGGCTGCTGTCGAGCGGGCTGATTGAGGCGGATGATCTGCCGCGCAAGTACCGTTCGGAGATTCATGCGAACGAGATCCTGCTGCTGGCGTATTACATCGCGGGCGTGAACATCGAGACGGCGTATCAGGAGGCGCTGGAGAAGGCGGGGCGGGAGGAGGCGTATGAGCCGTTCCCGGGGATCGTGCTGACGGATACGTTCCAGTCGACGGAACCGGGCGAGCGGGCAGGGGCGGCGATGTTCCCTCGCAACAGCGAACGGATCGAGCGGCAGCTGGGGCTGGATATCCGGGTGATCATGGGGAATCCGCCGTGGTCGGTGGGGCAACGGAGTCAAGATGACGTCAATCAAAATCTTGCGTATCCGACACTTGATGGGTCAATCTCAACGACCTATGCCAAACAATCGGTCGCTACCAACAGGAAGCAACTCTACGATACATATGTCCGTGCGATTCGATGGGCCGCCAATCGGGTATTGGATTCGAACGATGGTGGCATCGTCGCATTTATGACCAATAGTGGATTCATTGACAGCAAGGCATTCGATGGATTTCGACTGACTCTTGCAGCGGAATTCCATGCAATCTATATTTATAATCTACGCGGCAACGCTCGTACGTCAAGCGAACAGAGGCGACGTGAAGGTGGCGGAGTCACCGGGGCCGGGACGCGGGCAGGTGTCGCAGTCCTCCTGCTGGTGAAGCAGTCACAACAGCTGCCTAATGCAGGAGCAATGATTCGATATTGGGATATCGGAGATTATCTGACACAGGAACAGAAGTTGGCAATAGTGGCGAGCGTACAATTCAGTGATCTAGATTGGTATATGATCAGCCCGAATTCTCATGGCGATTGGATCAATCAGCGTAGTGAACATTTTTCGCACTTGAATCCGCTAGCACCAGAGTCAGATGCTACTTCCATATTCGGCCTAACTTCCAACGGCGTGAAAACCTGTCGCGATACATGGGTATTCGGCTCTTCAGTCGCGCACCTTCGGGAACGAGTGAATCGGCAAATCGATTTCTATAATGGACAGGCTAGATCAACAGACAAGGATAGCGACTGGCCCTTGCGCGACCCACGACAATTCCAGTGGGATGCTGATGCCGAACGGAAAGCGAGATCGGGCGAGATCGCGACACTAACGGAGGATGGATTCCGAGTGTCAGCTTATCGGCCATTCTTCAAACAACATCTATATACAGAACAAATTCTCAATAGTCGGCAATATAAGATTCCTAGAATTTTCCCACGTTCTTCAACCCAAACTCGAGTAATCGTGGTAGAAGATCGCCTTCGAACACTCGGACGAGCCCCGGCTGTTTGGGCTACCGATGTTGTGCCCGAAGCAGCTTGCGCAGCAGGCGCAGCGGGATACCCCAGTGTGGTGCTGGCGCGTCGCGTGGATACAGAAATAGATCAGATGTTCGGGGGGGGGGGCAAGACAATATCACCGATGCTGCGTTGTTCGATTATCAAACGCGGTACGGAGAAATGATTTCGAAGGACGATATCTTCGCATATGTGTACGGGATGCTGCATAGTCCTGATTATCGGGAGCGGTATGCGGTGGATTTGGCGAAGATGCTGCCGCGGATACCGGAGGTGGCGTCGGTGGAGGATTTTCGGGGGTTTGCGGAGGCTGGGCAGGGGTTGTTGGATTTGCATATCGGGTATGAGGAGGTGGAGCCTTGGGAGTTGCGGGAGGAGTGGGGGTTGGGGGCGCCGGAGGGGGATGAGCGGTGGCGGGTGGAGAAGATGCGGTGGGCGGGGACGCGGAAGGAGCCTGATCGGTCGGCGATCGTGGTGAATGATTGGCTGACGCTGGGCGGGATACCGGAGGAGGCGCACGGGTACGTGGTGGGTCCGCGGAGCGCGCTGGAGTGGCTGATCGACCGGTACCAGGTGCGGCGGCACAAGGAGAGCGGGATCGTGAACGATGTGAATGATTGGGGCTTGGAGCGGGGGGAGCCGGATTACATTCCGCAGCTGGTGAAGCGGATCGTGCGGGTGAGCGTGGAGACGATGCGGATCGTGGGCGGGCTGCCGGCGCTGGTCGAGGCTGAGGAGTGAGGCTGGAGCGAGGAGGGGGTTGGGATTAGCCTGCGGGGGCGTGACCAGTGCCATTGCTTCCGCCGTTCCGTCGTCCGCTGCCGCCGCCGGGTTGGATTTGTCGGTGGATGCGGCGCCGGGGGCCAAGCGGGATTTGGGGTTGCGGAATCCGGTGATGACGGCTTCGGGGACGGGGGGGAACGGGCGGGAGCTGGCGCGGTGGTTCGATGTGTCGAGGCTGGGGGCGCTGGTGTCGAAGGGGCTGACGCTGCGTGCGAAGCGGGGGAATGCGCGGCCGCGGATCGCGGAGACGCCGGCGGGGATGCTGAATACGATCGGGTTCCAGAACGTGGGGCTGAAGCGGCTGCTGCGGGAGGTCGCGCCGGTTTGGGAGGCTTGGGACGTGCCGGTGATCGTGAACATCATGGGGGATTCGCCGGATGAGTTCGCGGCGCTGGCGGAGGCGCTGGACGGGGCGCCGGGGGTGGCGGCGGTGGAGGTGAACGTGTCGTGCCCGAATTTGGATTCGGGGGGGATCGAGTTCGGGCGGGATCCGGAGCAGGCGGCGCGGGTGACGGAGGCGGTGGCGACGGCGACGACGCTGCCGGTGATCGTGAAGCTGACGCCGGACGTGACGGATATCCGGGTGGTGGCGGAGGCGGTGGAACGGGCGGGGGCGCACGCGGTGTGCGTGGCGAATTCGTTCGTGGGGATGTCGATTGACGTGCGGCGGCGGGCGCCGCGGACGGCGCGTCCGGTGGCGGGGCTGACGGGGCCGGCGATCAAGCCGCTGGCGCTGCGGCTGGTCTGGCAGGCGGCGCAGGCGGTGGAGGTTCCGGTGATCGGGTGCGGGGGGATTGCGACGGGGCGGGACGCGGTGGAGTTCATGCTGGCGGGCGCGACGGCGGTGCAGGTGGGGACGGCGTCGTTCCGTGATCCGTTCGCGGCGGTGCGCGTCGTGGAGGAGATCGGGGATTATTGTCGAGAGGAGGGCGTCGCGCGGGTCTCGGATTTGATCGGGGCGCTGCGGGTCGACGGGGTGTAGCTCAGCTTGGCAGAGCGCGCGGTTTGGGGCCGTGAGGCCGGCGGTTCAAATCCGCCCACCCCGACCATTTTTCTCGAACACGGGGTCAGATGCGGTTGCGGATGCTGAGCGGTTCGTCGCGGATGATTTCGCCTGCTTCGAGCTCGGCGATCTGGTCGTCGCTCAGGTCGAGCAGGGCGCGCAGGATTTCGCGGTTGTGCTGGCCGAACATGGGCGGGGGGAGGCGGTGCGTCGCGGGCGTTGCGGAGAGGCGCACGGGGCAGCCGGGATAGGGCATCGGGCCGACGGCTTCGGAGTCGTGCCAGGCCCAGAAGCCGCGCTCGTGCAGATGATCGTTTTCCCAGAGGTCGCGCGAGTCGGCGACGGGGGCGGCGATCACGCCGGCCGCTTGCAAGCGGATGGCTGCGCCCCAGGGCGTGGCCGAGCGGGTCCAGCGGGCGATCATCGCGTCGATCTCGTCTTGGCGGGCTTCGCGTTGTTCGATGCCCCAGGCGGCCCATTCCTGCGGCAGGTGCGCTTCGCGGCAGAGCGTCCGCCATTCTTCGTCGGAGGTGATCGAGATGGCGAGCCAGCGGTCGTCTCCGGCGCTGCGGTAGGTGCCTTGGGGGGCGGTGCCGGGCTGCCGGTTGCCGCGGCGCGGGGGCGGGCCTCCCTGCAGCTGGGCGGTGAGCAGGACGTCGCCGACGAACGCGCCCATTGATTCGATCATGGCGCACTCGACGCGCTGGCCGCCGTCGCCGGCGGCGCGGTTCCAGAGCGCGGTCAGGGTTCCGGCGACGGCGCTCATGCCCGAGACGGGGTCGGGCCAGGCGACGCCCGAGCGGTAGGGGCCGCTGTCGGCGTAGCCGGTCATCGCGGTCATTCCCGTGGCGGCTTCGATGACCGGGCCCAAGGCGACGCGGTTGGCGCCGGGGCCGAATGCGCCGTAGCCGGGCATGGCGGTGTGGACCAGCTGCGGGTTGAGGGCGGCCAGTCCGTCGGAGTCGAGGCCCCACTGCGGGAATACGCGGGGGCTGAAGTTCTCGAGGACGATGTCGACTTGCGCGATCAGCCCGCGCAACAGCTCGCGCCCGCGCTCGGAGCCGAGGTCGAGAACGAGGCTGCGCTTATTCCGGGCCAGCTTGTTGAAGCCGCCGTTGCGGTTCCAGTGGCGCTCGCCCAGTTCGTTGTCGGGGTACGTGTGCGCGAGCTTGGCCAAGTCTTGCGGAGCGTCCTTGGGGCCGCGGTTCCAAGGGGACTCGATGTGGATCGCGTCTGCGCCCAGATCGGCCAGCAGGCGGCCGGCGATCGGGCCGGCCCAGACGCGGGTCAGGTCGAGCATCCGCAGGCCGCTGAGCGGGCCTTGCGGCAGTTCCTCGCCCGTCACGGCCGGGGCGTGCGGCGGCTCTGCGCAGAATTCTTCCAACGCGGCTTGATCCAGCCGTTGCGGCGGGCGGGGCTCGCCTGCGCCGTCGCCGATGCGGAAGCTGCCGCGGGGAATCGCTTCCGCGCCGCGCTCGCCGTCGAGCGGGACCAGGAACTGGCGCGCTTCCAGATGCGGATCGGCGAGGTACTGGTGGGTGTCCCAGACGGGGCCCATCGGGGAAAAGGTGGCTTCTCCCAGCTCGCAGATCTGCTCCACGGTGTGCGACATCAGCCAGGGGCGGATCGCTTCGTTGAACTCGCGCTTGCGGGATCCGCGGTCGATGTCGGTGGCGAAGCGCGGGTCTTCCAGGATGTGGCCGAGCCCCGCTGCTTCGAGGAACGGGACCAGCTTGGCTGCGCCGGAGTGGCAGAGGAAGACGTAGCCGTCCTTGCATTCGTAGACCCCGGCGGGGTGCCAGATGCCCGGCTGGGCGTTTCCTTCGCGCCTGAGGATGTGGCCGCCGTGGGACCACATCGTGGTGGTGTGCTGGTGCATCGCGGTCATGCACTCCATGTGCGCGATCTCGACGGTCTGGCCGAGGCCGGTGCGCTCGCGGGCGAGCAGGGCGGCCATCGCGCCGATGTAGCCGTACATCCCGCCGGAGCACTCGGTGTGGCGGCCCAGCCGGCGGATCGGCTCGCGGTCGGGTTCTCCGTTCAGGTACATGTGGCCGCCCAAGGCGTCGTCGGTGAACACGTTGGAGCGCCAGTGCGCCATCGGGCCTTCCAGCCCGAGCGGGGAGATGAAGACTTTGATCAGGCGGTCGTCAGGCCGCGCGGCGGTCAGCGGGCGCAGCGTGCTCGGGGCGGAACTTTCGATCACGATGTCGGCGTGGTCGAGCAGGCGATCCAGTTCCGGGTCATGCGGCTCCAGCTCGGCGATCGATTTGGCCGTGTTCGCGTAGGCCCAGCTTGCGCCGATCTGGCCGTCGCCGAATGGATGGCGGGCGAGCCGCTCACCCTCGCCGCGATCGGCGGAGCCGCCGGGCGGTTCGACGCGGACGACGCGCGCGCCTTGATCGGCGAACTGCTTGGCCGCGAAGGCGCCGGAGTAGCCGCCCGCGAGCTCGACCACCCGCAACTGCTCGTAGGCCGGCGCAACGTTCATTCCGGCAAGATAGAGGCAAGGGGGCGGAACGCACCCGGAACTGCGCGGGGAGTTGCCCTATCATCCTTCCAGCGCCGCCGGCGTTCGGCGGCACGGCGAAGGAGCTGCACCTTGGCAACCGAGAGATTCCCCATTGAAGCGGGCCACATCATGCTCTTCGCCCGCAGCATCGGCGACGTCAATCCGGCGTATTACTCGGAAGACGCGATCGCGCCGCCGACCTTCGTGCAGGCGAGCGCGCAATTCACGGACGGCTACGTGCTGCGTCCGGTGATCGGCGAGCCGTGGTTCGGCTCGGGCAAGGAACCGACGGGGGTGCAGCGGGAATCCGGCGGCGGTGGCGGCGGGACGGGGCTCCACGCGGGGCAGTACTACGAGTACCACCAGCCGCTCAAGGCGGGCGACGTGCTGCGCTCGGTGGACAAGCCGGGCGAGAAGTGGAGCAAGGAAGGCGGACGCGGCGGCACGCTCAACTTCACGGAATCGATCACGGAGTACTACAACCAGGACGGCGAGCTCGTCGTCACGGCGCGCTCCGTCGGCGTCCAGACCTCGCAGGTCGTCGAGCAGTAAGCAGCAGAGGAGAATCCCGATGCCCCTGTCCCGCAGCGACATTTCGGTCGGCCACGAGCACCAGGAAGTGGTCGTGGACAACCTCACGCGGACCCAGATCATCCAGTACGCGGGCGCGTCTGGCGACTACAACCCGCTCCACACGGACGAGGTCTTCACCACGAAAGTGGCCGGCTATCCGGCCGTCTTCGCGCACGGGATGCTCTCGATGGGCATGACGGGGAAGATGCTGACCAACTGGGTGGGCGACGGACGGCTGACCAAGTTCGGCGTGGATTTCCGCCGCCAGGTCTTCCCCGGCGACTCGCTCACGGCGAAGGCCAAGGTTGAGGAAATCCGCGAGGAGAACGGCGACATGGTCGCAGTCCTCGCGGTCGAGACCGTCAATCAGGACGGGCAGACCGTGGTCAAGGGCAGCGCTACGGCGCGCATCGACCCCTAAGCCGGACCGGGGCGCGACGGTTCTCGCGCTCCGCGTACCCGCCGGTTCCACGGCTCTCTCGGCGACCTCGCGCTCGCCTCATCTTGCAGGCGGATGATTCGGCTGCGTCGTCCTAGGGCCAAGTGCGCCGCTGGCAGATACGCCTGCGCTCCGCCTCTTGCGTGCTCTTGCGTGGGCGTGCAGGAATCGCCGCCCGACGGTGCCGGGCGGCGATTCGGCTGGGCAGGGAGCAGAGGGCGAGCCCGAGGCGGAAGGGCTAGTTGCTGGAGCCGTCTTCGGGCTTGCGGCGGCGGGCGACGCCCATGTCGTTCCAGCGGGAGCGGCCTTCGGTGCGGTCCCAGATCGAGTCGTCGGTGGAGTTGCGGAACTCGCGGGTGGCGCCGCAGGTGCATTCGCCGACGGAGACCGGCCCGTTGGGCGGGGCGATCAGCCAGTGGTGGATGTGCTGCTTGCCTTCGGCGGGCGCGGCGGCGCGCTTGCGGCGTGCCGGTGCGCTCTTCCGCGCGGCGGTTTGGGTGGCCATGATGTCCTCCTGCGAACTCCGCGCCCCGTACCCATTCCGGGCCGGACGCGGCACGCGTTCTCGCTCCTGCCAACACTATGCAGAGGCGGGCTGCAAGGGCAATACGTAAACGGGAGGTTTCAACGGGGTCTGTAAAGCAGGACACGTAACGAGCGGATAATCCGCCTCATGTCGCGCGAAATCGGGCGAAGCCGGAAGCGGCGCGCGGCTTCGCGGCGGGAATCTGTCCGCGCGCCGGTCGGCCGCTGGCGCATCCGCAGCCGAGCCCTAAGGTAGGCTGAGGGGGTGATGCGATGGTTTGGAGGCGCTTGCGGCAGCGGTCCGGGGCGGATTCCGCGGACGCGGCGATGACGCTGGACGCGAAGTCGGTGCAGACGGCGCTGCGGGGCGTGCGCGACCCGGTGCTGCAGCGCGATCTGGTTTCCCTGCGGATGTACGGCGGCTGCCGGATCGAGGGGGAGCGGGCGACCGTCGAGATCGTGCTGCCGATCCACGGCTACGAGGCGAAGGAAGAGCTGGAGCGGGCGGTTTCGGCGGCGCTGGAGCCGCTGGGGGCGTCCAGCGTGGGCTTCGAGTATTCGGTCAACGTGCCGGCTTGGGAAGGGACGGGGCAGCAGGCGGCGATCGCGGGGGTCAAGGCGGTGATCGCGGTGGCGTCGAACAAGGGCGGGGTGGGGAAGTCGACGATCGCGTCGAATTTGGCGGTGTCATTGGCGGCTTCGGGGGCGGCGGTGGGGTTGATCGACGCGGACGCGACGGGGCCGAATCTGCCGACGATGTTCGGGCTGCCGGCCGGGTTCCAGCAGCAGAGCGAGCAGGGGCTGCATCCGGTCGAGCGGTTCGGGGTGAAGGTGATCTCGCTGGGCTTCCTGCTGCCGGCGGGCGCGCCTGTGGTGTGGCGGGGGCCGATGATCGGGTCGGCGGTGCGGCAGCTGCTGCATGACGTCGAGTGGGGCGAGGTCGATTATCTGCTGGTGGATCTGCCGCCAGGGACGAGCGACGCATCAATGTCGCTGGCGCAGGACGCGCCGCTGGCGGGGGCGGTGATCGTTTCGACGCCGCAGCAGGTGGCGCTGGAGGACGCGAGCAAGGCTGTGGCGATGTTCGAGAAGCTGGAGGTGCCGGTCTTCGGGATCGTCGAGAACATGTCGTACTTCGTCGCTCCGGGGACGGGGGAGCGGCACGAGATTTTCGGGCACGGGGGAGCGGCAGCGGCGGCCGAGGACTTGGAAGTCGATTTTCTGGGAGAGGTGCCGCTGGCGACGGAAGTGCGGGCTGGCGGGGACGGGGGACGCCCGATCGTGGCGGCGGAACCGGAGCACCCTGCGGCGCTGGCGTTCAGCTCGCTGGCGGCGAGGGTGGCAGTGAAGGCGGCGGCCGGGGCGCTGCTGCAGCCGCCACGGTTGGATGTGCCTGTGATGGCCGCGCCGCATCCGCACGGTGCTCCCGGTCAGCACGGCGGCCCCGCACCGGGTCCCGCGGGGGGCGGCGGGCAGGCGGAGCGGCCCAAGTCGATCATCTGATTCGGTGTTTGGCCTGAGGCGGAGCGTTCCATGCCGCGGTCGCGATTCCTGCGGCGCGGGAGGGCGCGGATAGACTCCGGGAATGGCAACGGCTGAGGGCTGCTACAAGCATTCGGATCGGGCGGCTTCGGTGCTGTGCGCGCGTTGCGAGCGGGGGATCTGCTCGTATTGCATGCTGCCTTCGGCGGACGGGCACCGCTGTCCGGATTGCGCGGGGCTCGCGCCTCTGGCAGGGCGCGGGAGGAGCGGCGCGGGAGCGGGTTCAGGGGCGGAGCGGGAGCCGGGCGGATGGCGGTTCGAGACGGCGGCGGAGGCGGAGGTGGTGTTCACGTGCTACCGGCATCGGGAGCGGGAGACGGGGGTGTTCTGCGTGCGCTGCGACCGGCCGATTTGCCATGAGTGCATGGTCAGCGCGGCGGTGGGGTTCCAGTGCGTGGAGTGCGTTGACCAAGCGGTGCGGGGGCAGCGGCAGTGGGTGGGGACGGGGGCGAGCGCGCGGATTCCGGTGACGCAGGCGTTGATTTTGGTCAATGCGGTGGTATTCGTCGCGGTGCTGCTGGTGACGGGGAACTTTTCGATTTTCAGCGGGTCGATCACGTCGGTGCATGCGGATTTCGCGCTGCTGGGCGCGGCGGTGGATCTGGACGGCGGCTGGTGGTTCCGGGGCGAGCTGCGCGGGGGCGGCGAGTGGTGGCGGATTTTCACGTCGGGGTTCCTGCACTACGGGCTGGTGCATTTGGGGATGAACATGTTCATCCTGCTGCTGATCGGGCGGCTGCTGGAGCCGACGCTGGGGGGGCTGCGGTTCGGGCTGTTGTACGCGGTCGGGCTGCTGGGCGGATCGGCTGGGGCGCTGCTGGTGGAGCCGGGCGGGTTGACGGCGGGCGCGTCGGGCGCGGTCTTCGGGATCGCGGCGGCGGTGGTGGTGGCGGAGCGATCGGGTGCGTCGCGCTGGGGCAACTCAGGGATGCTGGGACTGCTGATCCTCAACATCGTGCTGGGGTTCTTGATTCCGAACGTGTCGGTGGGCGGGCATATGGGCGGAATGATCGCGGGCGGGGCGGGAGCGGTGCTGCTCTGGCGGGGGCCGCTGCGCGATGCGGCGGGGCGGGAGGGGGCGATGCGGTACGCGCCGGATGCGGTGATGGCGGCGCTGGGCGCGGGCTTGGGGCTGCTGGCGATCTACGTCGCCGCGCCGACTTGGAGCAATCCGCTGTTCTGACAGGCGGCTCGGGGCTGAGCGGGGTCAGCCGCGGCGGCCGCCTCCTCCGCCGCCGTCGATGGTGTGCATCGCACCGCTGATGTATTCGCTGTCGCCGCTGCAGAGCCAGGAGACGAGGGCGGCGACTTCTTCGGGCTCGCCGTAGCGGCCCATGGGGATGCTTTGGGCGAACATGTCGTGGACGCCTTGGGGGTTGTCGGGGTCGAACTGGCGCTCGAGGCTGCGCATCATGCGGGTTTGGATGGGGCCGGGGCAGACGGCGTTGACGCGGATTTCGGGGGCGAGTTCGGCGGCGGCGCTCTTGGTCATGCCGACGACGGCGTGCTTGCTCGCGCCGTAGGCGATGATGCCGGGAGTGGGCGAGAGGCCGGCGATGGAGGCGGTGTTGACGATCGCGCCGCCGCCGGAGGCGAGCATGGCGGGGGCGACGTGCTTGAGGCCGAGGAAGACGCCGCGCAGGTTGACGGCGATGACCTTGTCGAAGTCGTCGTCGGAGAGTTCCCAGAGCGGGGCGCGGACGCCTTCGATGCCGGCGTTGTTGAAGAAGGCGTCGATGCGCCCGAAGCCGTTCATGGCCGCGTCGACGTAGGCGGCGACGGAGCCGCCGTCGGTGACGTCGGCTTCGACGGGGAGGCACTCGCCGCCCGCGTTGGAGACGGCGGCGACGGTTTCGTCGAGGGCGGAGCCGGCGAGGTCGACGGCGACGACTTGCGCGCCGTCGGCGGCGAAGCGGGCGCAGGCGGCGCGCCCGATGCCGCCTGCGGCGCCGGTGACGACGGCAACCTTGCCCGCGAATCTGTCCGGCGTGGAATCGACCATGATGCGCTCCTCGATCTTCGGCTCGGTTGCGCGGAGGATAGGCGGATCGGCGCGCTCAGTCCGTTTCGGCGGAGTCGTCTTCGGCGGGGAGCCAGTCGGCCGGGTCGGGGATGAGGCGGTCGACGACGGCCATCATGGCGAGGAAGGGGAGGAAGCCGAGAGCGGTGCCGAGTGCCCACCACCATTCGGCGGCGACGAGGGCGAGGACGCAGCCGGAGACGGTGAGGCCCATGCCGAGGATCGAGATGACGCGGAGCACGACGGCCGATGGCGGGATGCGCGGTTGCTGGAGCGACATCGGGCGTCCGTCGCGTGATGGTGCGTAGCGCGATCGTGCGGGGCGGCGGCCTAGCGTTCTTCGATGGAGACGGACTTGATCACGCCGGGGCTGGCCGGGGGCTCGCCCTTGGGGATGGCGTGGACGACGTCCAGACCGGAGGTGACCTGTCCGAAGACGGCGTACTCGCCGTTGAGGAAGTCGACGTCGGCGAGGCAGATGTAGAACTGGCTGCCGGCGGAGTCGGGGTGCTGGGAGCGGGCCATGGCGAGCGCGCCTTCGACGTGTTTGCGGTCGCTGAGTTCGCGGGGGACGGTGTAGCCGGGATTGCCGGTGCCGGTGCCCTGCGGGCAGCCGCCTTGTGCGACGAAGCCGTTGATGACGCGGTGGAAGGTGAGGCCGTCGTAGAAGCCGTCGCGGGCGAGGAAGGCGAAGGAGTTGACGGTTTCGGGGGCGACATCGGCGAAGAGTTCGGCTTCGAAGCTGCCGCCTGCTTCCATTTCGAAGACGGCGTGGTAGGAGACGCCGTCCTTCAGGGCCATTTCGGGGCGTTGCTCGTAGGTCTTGGGCATTGTCGTCTCCTTGCGCCGGTCGAGGGCGGGTCAGCGCTCTTCGATTCGGATCGTCTTGATCACGCCGGGGCTGGCCGGCGGTTCGCCCTTGGGGATGGCATGCACGGTCTCCATGCCGGAGCGGACCATGCCGAAGACGGCGTATTCGCCGTCGAGGAAGGGGACGTCGGCGAGGCAGATGTAGAACTGGCTGCCGGCGGAGTCGGGGTCTGCGGAGCGGGCCATGGAGATTGCGCCCTCGACGTGGAGGTGGTCGCTGAGTTCGCGGGGGACGGTGTAGCCGGGGCCGCCGGTGCCGGTGCCGAGCGGGTCGCCGCCTTGGGCGACGAAGCCGTCGATGACGCGGTGGAAGGTGAGTCCGTCGTAGAAGCCGTCGCGGGCGAGGAAGACGAAGGAGTTGACGGTTTCGGGGGCGGCGTCGGCGAAGAGTTCGATCTCGATGACGCCACCGTCCTCCATCTCGATCAGCGCGAAGTAGGTCGCGGCGGAGTTGAGCGCGAGGGGCGGGCGCGAGAGGTAGGTCTTGCGTCCGTCGTCGCCAACGGTGAATTCGGGGGATTGCGGTTGGGTTTCGGCTTGGGGGGCCGGCTGCTGAGATTGCGCGCCGGCGTCGTCGCTGGTCCCGTCGTCCGCGGCTTGGCCGGCGGCGGCTTGGTCGTCTGCGACGGCTTGGGCTGCCGCGGGCTCGTCGCGCTGGCGGACGGGAGGGTCGGGGTTGCCGACTGTGGTGGGGCCTTGCGGGGGGAGGACGACGAGAGTGACGACGAGGATGACGGCGGCGGTGACGCCGAAGCCGCCGAGCAGCCATTTGTTGGTCCAGATCGTGCCGCCGCCTCCGCCGCCGACGGGTAGGCGCATGCCGGCCCGGCGGCGGGCGAGCCGCTGCGGTCTGGTGCGGGCGCTGCGACCTCGGTCAGGCAATGGAAACCGCCATCGTTACGTCGTCCCCGCCATTGCGTTCCCTACGCTACCACCGGATTCGAGATAGCAGCCGAATCGACGGCCGGAGGGGGCGGAGCGATGGCGACGGCGGCGGAGCGCTGGGGCGGGATGGTGCGGGCGCGGGCGGCGCAGAAGGCGGAGATCGCGACGCCGCTGACGGAGTCGCGCTGGGCGGCGTACGCGCCGACGTACCGGTTCGATCCGCGCCGGGAGCCGGAGCCTTCGCTGGCGGCGGCGCTGGAGTGCGTCGAGCCGGATGACGTGGTGGTCGAGATCGGCGGCGGGGCGGGGCGGATCGGGCTGCCGCTGGCGCTGCGGGCGCGGGCGCTGGTGAACGTGGAGCCTTCGCCGGCGATGCGGGAGCAGTTCGTGGCCTGCGCGGCGGAGCATGGGATCGTGAACGCGCGGGCGATCGCGGCGATGTGGCCGGCGAACGTGGACGGGGATCTGATCGTGTCGGCGGACGTGATCTACTTCGTGGAGGAGATTGCGGAATTCCTGCGCGCGATGACGGAGCGGGCGCGGCGGCGGGCGGTGCTGCTGACGTGGTCGGTGCCGCCGCCGAACGTGAACGCGGAGCTGTTCCGGATCGCGCTGGGAGCGGAGGAGGCGCCGGCGCCGGGCATCCGCGAGCTGCTGCCCGTGTTCGAGGAGCTCGGGATCGCGCCGGAGGTGCGGGAGCTGGACGAGCGGTTCACTTGGCCGGAGCGGCTGCCGGAGAACGAGGAGGAGGCGATCAAGTTCGCGCTGGACGAGGCGGAGCCGCGGGATCGGGATGCGGCGCGGGAGCGGGTGGCGGCGCGGATCCCGGAGTTGTTCGAGCGGAGCGAGCGGCCGTGGCAGCCGTCGTGGCGGATCGAGTCGCGTGCCGTGGTTGCGAGTTGGGCGACGGGCTGAAGGGAGAGCGCTGGTACCCCCGGTAGGATTCGAACCTACGCTCCCGGCTCCGGAGGCCGGTGCTCTATCCCCTGAGCTACGGGGGCGCGACTCCAGCGTACTACGGCCGCGCCCCGCGGCGGAGGGGTTCGCGCAGGGCCCGGCCGAGATTCAGCGAGCGTTCCGTTGGCGGGGATCAGGAGAGGGTTTGGCTGCGGTAGTTGATCGCTTCGGCGACGTGCGCGGTGGCGATGCGCTCGGAGGCGTCCAGGTCGGCGATGGTGCGTGAGACCTTGAGGATGCGGTGGAAGCCGCGGGCGGAGAGGCCGAGTCGGTCGACGGCTTCGCGGACGAGGCGTTCGGCGGTGTCGTCCATCGCGGAGATGCAGTAGTCGCGGACCTGGCGCGCGCCGAGCGAGGCGTTGGACGAGGGGCCGTCTTCGCCGTAGCGCTCCTGCTGGCGGCGGCGGGCGGCGACGACGCGGGAGCGGACGGCGGAGGAGGGTTCGCCGGTCGGCGCTTCGGGCGTGCCGTGCTGCATGAGCTTGCGGACCTCGACGCGGGGGACGTTGACGAACATGTCGATGCGGTCGAGCACGGGGCCGGAGATGCGGCGGCGGTAGCGGTGGACGGCGCCGTCGCTGCAAGTGCAGGGCTGCGGGGTGTCGTAGTTGCCGCAGGGGCAGGGGTTCATCGCGGCGATCAGGGTGATGTCGGCGGGGTAGGTGGCGGAGCCGATGGCGCGGGAGATGGTGACGCGGCGGTCTTCGAGCGGCTGGCGCAGGGCTTCGAGCGCGCTGGTGCTGAATTCGGGCAGCTCGTCGAGGAAGAGCACGCCGCGGTGGGCGAGGGTGATTTCGCCCGGGCGCAGGCGCTGTCCGCCGCCGACGAGGCCGGCGTTGGAGATGCTGTGGTGGGGCGAACGGAAGGGGCGGGTGCAGCTGAGCTTGGCGGCGCCGGTTTGGAGGCCGGCGACGCTGGCGATCTTGGTCACTTCCAGGGCCTCGGCCGTGGAGAGCGGCGGGAGGATGCCGGGCATGCATGACGCGAGCAGGGTCTTGCCGGCGCCGGGCGGGCCGCACATCAGCATGTTGTGTCCGCCCGAGGCGGCGATTTCGAGCGCGCGCTTGACGTGCTCTTGGCCGCGCACGTCGGCCAGGTCGTGGCCGTCGTAGGCCTCGACTTCGTCGTCTTGCTCAATCGGCTTGGGGGGCCAGATGGCGTCGGCGATGGGGCGCTCTTCGGTGGCGATCGCGATCCAGTCGCGCAGGGAGTCGACGGCGACGATGTCGATGCCGTCGATCAGGGCGGCTTCGTCGGCGTCGACCTTGGGGACGACGAGGCGGCGGACGGAGGCGTCGCGGGCGGCGGCGGCGACGGGGAGCACGCCGCGGACGTGGCGGAGCTCGCCGTCGAGCGCGAGTTCGCCGAGGAACATCGTGTCCTGGACGGCGGATTCGCAGATTTGGCCGGAGGCGACGAGCATGCCGACGGCGATGGGGAGGTCGTAGCCGGCGCCCTCCTTGCGGATGTGGGCGGGGGCGAGGTTGACGGTGACGCGCTTGGTGGGGAAGCCGGCGCCGGCGTTGCGGATCGCGGAGCGGACGCGCTCGCGGGCTTCGTCGACGGCGGCGTCGGGCAGGCCGACGATGGTCGTCTTGGGCATTCCGCTGGAGATGTCGACTTCGACGCAGATGGATTCTCCGTCCAGTCCGATCACGGCTCCGCTGGCGACTCGGGTGTGCATGACGTGTCCTGTTCTGCGCGCGAACGCGCGTTCTCGATTCGCCGCGCACGCTAGAACAGATATTCACCAGAACGCAAGTGCCGTATTTCGGCGATGTGGAAAGAGTGTGGAAAAGGTGGATTGGATGCGCGGCCGCTTGAGGCGCTAGGCCTCGCGCTCGACGTTGAAGACGCCGCGCACGTCGTCGATCTTGTGGATCACGCGCTGCAATACGCGGAGGTTGCGGGCTTCGACGGTGAAGGAGATGTTGACGCGGCCGTTCTGCGGCTGGCCGGTGGACAGGCCGACCATGTTGGCGCCCTCGTCGGCGCAGATGCCGGCGATGTCGCGGGCGAGGCCGACGCGGTCCCAGCAGTCGATGGAGAGGCGGGCGACGCGGGAGCCGTTGACGCGGCCCCATTCGACGTCGATCAGGCGGGCGGTTTCGCCGACGTGGACGACGTTATGGCAATCGCTGCGGTGGACGGTGACGCCCTTGCCGCGGGTGATGAAGCCGGTGATCGGGTCGCCGGATCTGGGCGTGCAGCAGCCGGCGAGTCGGGTGAGGATATTGGGCGAGCCGAGCACATGCACATCGGGCGAAGGGGGCGAGGGCGAGGCGGTCTCGACGGGTTCCGGCGCGGCCGGTTCGGGCTCGTCGCCCGATGCGACTTTGAGGGCGACGCTGTGGGCGGAAGGGTCGCCGCCGCCGATCAAGGCGAGGGCGTCGTCGAGCGTCTTGGCGCCGGTCGCGGCGGTGATGTCGTCGACGACGTTGGCGAGCTTGAGGCTGAGACGGCGGAGTTCGCGCTCCAGCTCTTCGCGGCCGCGGGCGATCTGCTCGCTGCGCTCCTGCTTGCGGAACCACTGGCGGATCTTGGTCCGCGCGTGCTGGGTCGTGACGTATTCGAGCGCGGGGTTGAGCCAGTCGCGGCTGGGGCCGCGGCCGTTGCGGCTGGTGAGGATTTCAATGACGTCGCCGTTGTTGAGCGGGGTCGAGAGCTGGACGAGGCGTCCGTTGACCTTCGCGCCGACGCAGGAGTAGCCGACATCGGTGTGAATGCGGAAGGCGAAATCGAGCGGGGTGGCACCACTGCGCAGGGCGACGATTTCGCCGGCCGGGGTGTGGACGAAGACTTGGTCTTGGAAGATGTCGCTGCGCAGGGTTTCGAGGAAGTCGGTCGCGCCGGGCACGTCGCCCTGCCATTCGACGAGCTGGCGGAGCCAAGAGAGGCGCTCGCGGTCCTGCATCGCGGGCGAGCGGCCCTCTTTGTACATCCAATGCACTGCCACGCCGTATTCGGCCTCGGCGTCCATTTCGTGGGTGCGGATCTGGACTTCGACGGCGTGCGTGGCGGACCAGAAGGCGGTGGTATGGAGCGAGCGGTAGCCGCTGGGGCGCGGGGTGGCGATGTAGTCGTTGAATTCGCCGGGGATCGGGCGCCAGAGGCCGTGGACGACGCCGAGCGCTGCGTAGCAGTCGGCTTGGCTCTGGGTCAGGACGCGGAGGGCGAGCAGGTCGTAGATGTCGCTGAAGGATTTGCCCTGCGCGCCGTATTTCTTGATCTTCTGGTGGATCGAGTAGAGGTGCTTGACGCGGCCGCGCACTTCGGCGCTGAGGCCGGCTTCTTCAAGCGCGTGTTCGAGGGTGCGGCGGATGTGCTTGAGGTAGCGATCGCGCTGGCCGCGCCGGGAGGCGACGAGGTCGACGATCTCGCGGTAGGCCTCCGGTTCCAAGTGCTTGAAGGCGAGATCTTCGAGCTGGGCGCGCATCTGCCAGATGCCGAGGCGGGCGGCGAGCGGCGCGTAGATTTCCATCGTTTCGCGGGCGATCTCGATCTGCTTCGCGGCCGGCATCGCGCCGAGCGTGCGCATGTTGTGGAGCCGGTCGGCGAGCTTGACGATGACGACGCGGACGTCCTCGGCCATCGCGACGAACATCTTGCGCAGGTTTTCGGCCTGGGCTTGCTCGTTGCGGACCGATGCTTCCAAGTCGGTGAGTTGGAGCGCGTCGAGCTTGGTGACGCCGTCGACGAGTTTGGCTACATCGACGCCGAACTCGTCGATGATCTCGTCGCGGGTGATGCCGCAGTCCTCCATCACGTCATGCAGCAGGGCGGCTTGCAGGGAGGGCACGTCGAGCTGCAAGTCGGCGCAGCTGAGGGCGGCGGCGAGCGGGTGCTCGATGTAGGGGTGGCCGGAGCGGCGGAGATGGCCGTCGTGGGCGCGCGTGGCGAATTCGTAGGCGCGGGCGACCTCTTCGCAATCCTGGCGGGAGAGGTAGCGGGCGACGGCCGCGCCGAGGTCTTCGTAGCGGGGATGCACGTCGCGGACGTGCTTGCCGTCGGCGTTGTCGTGCGCGGGCGGCGCTTGCGCCAGTTCAGCCGCGGTCATGGGGCGATCTTATCGCGCCCGCGCCGTTGGCACGCTTGCCGCGCCGGTATGATGACCGCATGGTCACGGAAGCCACCGCCGAGATTCGCGCCCTGTTGATCAGGGACGGCTGTTCCGAAGAGACGGCGGACCGCGTCTTGGCCTTCGCGGACGATATCCGCGAGCAGGTGGCGGTGCAGGTCGAGGAGCAGCTGGAAAGCCGCGACGGGAAGATCGATGCGCTGGCATCGAGCATCGACGAGATGCGCGGTGAGATGCGCTCCGGCTTCACCGAGGTTGACGAGAAGTTCATCATGATCCGCGAGCAGCTTGCCGAGGCAAGGGTCGAGGGCGCGCAGCAACGCACGCAGCTTTGGGAGAAGATCACGAACGTCCGGGTAGAGCACGAGCAGAACATCCGCGAGGTCGATCAGCGCATTACAAAGGTGCGCGAGGAGCTCGCGGACATGCGCGTCGAGCATGAGCGGAGCATCGGCAAGGTGCGGTTGGAGAACGCGAACCTCCGCACGGATGCCGTGAACGGCAGCAAGCCGATGAACGCGCGCATCTCACGGTTCGGCCGGGCAGCGATGGTGCTGATCGCCACAACCATGTCCGCGATCATCGGCGCCGTCGCCGCATTCGGGTAGCCGGGTTCGGGGCGCGCGGCAGGCGGGCCCCGATCGTTGCGTTGGTACGATGGGCGCTCCGATGCATCAGTCTCCGCGCGGCACACGCGACCTTCTGCCGGATGAGTTCCCGCTGCACGATCACGTGGTTTCGGTGTCGCGCGAACAGGCGCGGCTGGCGGGGTACGGGTTGATCGAGCCGCCGACGTTCGAGGCGGCGGAGCTGTTCGCGCGGGGGGCGGGCGAGGGCACGGACATCGTCGAGAAGGAGATGTACGTGTTCGAGGATCGCGGGGGGGACCTGCTGGCGCTGCGGCCGGAGGGGACGGCGTCGGTCTGCCGCGCGTACCTGCAGCACGGGATGGCGAACCTGCCGCAGCCGGTGAAGCTGGCGTACCGGCTGCCGATGTTCCGCTACGAGCGCCCGCAGGCGGGGAGGCTGCGGCAGCACACGCAGTTCGGGGTGGAGGCGATCGGGCTGCGGGATCCGGCGCTGGACGCGGAGGTGATCGATCTGGGCTGGCGGATCGCGGAGCGGCTGGGGCTGCGCAACTTGGTGCTGCTGATCAACAGCATCGGCGATCTCGACGACCGGCGGCGCTACGTGCCGCTGCTGCAGGACCACTTCCGCCCGCATCTGGACGAGATCGCGCCCGAAGACAGGGCCCGCTTTGCACGAGCGCCGCTGCGGCTGCTGGACAGCAAGGAGGCGAAGACGCAGCCGTTCCAAGCCGGCGCGCCGCTGATCACGGAGTGCCTGAGCGCGGAATCGGCGGCGTACTACGAGGCGGTGAAGGCGCACTTGGGGGCGCTGGGGATTCCCTATGAGGAGCGGCCGACGCTGGTGCGGGGGCTGGATTACTACGCGCACACGGTGTTCGAGATCGTGCCGACGGAGCAGGCGGGTTCGCAGGTGACGGTGCTGGCGGGGGGGCGCTACGACGGGCTGATCGAGCAGATCGGCGGGCCGCCGACGCCGGGGATCGGCTTCGGGATGGGGATCGAGCGGATGGCGCTGAACTTGCGCGAACAGGGGCTGGCGCCGGAGGCAGAGGAGCGGCCCGACGTCTTGGTCGCGGCGTTGGGGGAGGAGGCCTCGGTGGAGGCGACGCGGATCGCGGGCAGCCTGCGGCGCAGCGGGATGCGCGCTTCGGTGATCTTCGGCGGGCGCTCGCTCAAGGCGCAGATGCGGCAGGCCGGACGGGCGGGGGCGGCGCGGGCGGTGATCATCGGCGAGCGCGATCTGGCGCAGGGGCAGTGCACCGTCCGCGATCTCGCGGGCGGCGAGCAGCGCACGGAGCCGCTGGCGGACATCGCGGCCTCGCTGGCCGCCGAGCTGGGAGCGGCGAGATGAGCAGCCGTCCGCCGATGTGGGATCGGTTGGAGGAAGTGCGGCAGCGCTTCGCGGCGCTGGAAGCGGAGATGTCGGAGCCATCGGTGGCGTCCGACCCGCCGCGGCTGCAGCGGCTCGCCCGCGAGCATGCCGGGCTGCAGCCGGTCGTCCAGCTGTGCGCCGATTACGAGCGCGCTTCGAGCGATCTGGAGCAAGCCCGCGCCGTGCTCGACGAAGCGGATGAGGAAGAGATGCGCGAGCTGGCGCAGCTGGAAGCGGGCGAGTTGCAGGATCGGATCGCGGAGATCGAGGAGGAGGCGAAGCGCGCGCTGCTCCCGAAAGATCCGAACGACGAGCGCAACGTGATCGTCGAGATCCGCGCGGGGACAGGCGGCGACGAAGCAGGGCTCTGGGCGGCGGATCTGTTCCGCGCCTACCAGCGCTATGCAGAGCAGCGGGGCTGGACCACCGAGGTCACATCGGCGCATGAGAATGCGATGGGCGGGTTCCGGTTGATCGTGTGCCAGATCGCGGGTAGCGGTGCTTTCTCGCGCTTCAAGTATGAGCGGGGGGTGCACCGGGTGCAGCGGGTGCCGCAGACCGAGTCGCAGGGCCGCATCCACACGTCGACGGCAACTGTCGCTGTGCTGCCCGAGGCAGTGGAGGACGAAGTAGATATCGATTGGAACGTCGTTCGCATCGACTTGTTCCACTCAGGCGGTGCCGGCGGCCAACACGTCAACAAGGTTCAGACGGGCATCCGTCTGACGCACGAGCCGAGCGGGATCGTCGTGGTCTGCACGGACGAGCGATCGCAGCTGAAGAACCGCGTGAAGGCGAAGACGGAGCTGCTGTCGCGGCTGCAGGAAAAGCAGCGGTTGGCCGGCGAGAGCGAGCGACGTTCCGACCGGCGGGCGCAGATCGGCACGGGCGAGCGGAACGAGAAGATCCGCACGTACAACTTTCCGGAGAACCGGATCACGGATCATCGGATCGGGCTGACGCGGCATGACCTTGATCGGATGCTCGAGGGCGAGCTGGATCCGCTGATCGATGCGGCGGCGACGGCTGAAGAGGCGCGGCTGCTGGCGGAGGCCGCGGCATGAGCGCGGGGACGAGCGCGGGCATCCTGCGCGATGTCTGGATGGACGCGGCCGCGGAGCTCGAGGGGGCGGGGATTGCCGACGCGCGGTTCGAAGCGGAAGTGCTGCTGCGGCATGCGACGGGGCTGTCGCGTGCGGAGCTCTACGCGCGCTTGACCGATCCGCTCGCGGATGATGCGGCGGCGAAGCTGCGCGATGCGCTGACGGAGAGGTCTGGACGCAAGCCGCTGGCCTACATCACCCGCGCGCGCGAGTTCTACCGGCTCGAGTTCGAGGTGTCGCCCGACGTGCTGATCCCGCGCCCGGAGTCGGAGCTGATCGTCGATACGGCGCTGGACCACCTGAAGCGGGCGCGGATCCGGCACGGGCGGATCGCCGACGTGGGCTGCGGCTCGGGCGCGCTCGGGATCGCGGTCGCGCGGAACGCGCGGCGGATGGAGCTGCTCTGCACGGACATCTCGCGCGACGCGCTCGCGGTGGCGGGGCGCAACGGGGCGAAGCTGCTGCCGCGGCGGCGGCCGGCGCTGGTGCAGGCGGACCTGCTGGGCGGCGTGGCCGGGCCGTTCCACTGCATCGTCGCCAATCTGCCGTACATCCCGGAAGATCGGCTGGGGACGCTGGAGCCGGAGGTGGCGCGGAACGAGCCGCGGGCGGCGCTGACCTCGGGCAAGAAGGGGACGGAGCTGAACTTGCGCCTGGTGGCGCAGCTCGCGTCGCGGATGGCGCCGAACGGGGTCGCGGTGCTGGAGATCGATCCGGGGCAGGAGGACGAGATCGCGGGCGCGGCGCATCGGCTGATGCCGGATGCGGAGATCGCGATCCTCAACGACTTCGCGGAGCGGCCGCGGGCCGTGCGGATCGCGTCTTGAGCGCCGCCGCTCCGGTCGACGGGTTCTGCGAGCCGCGCTTCGAGCCGGTGCGCGAGGCATTTGCGGCGAACTTCGCGGCCGGCTCCGAGACGGGAGCGGCGATCGCGGTGACGATCGGCGGGGAGCCGGTTCTCGATCTCTGGGGCGGCTGGACCGATGCGGAGCATGCCGAGCCTTGGCGGGAAGACACGATCGTCTGCAGTTATTCGGTCGGCAAGGCGATCTGCGCGATTCTGGTTTGGCGCTTGCATGAGCGCGGCGAACTCGATGTGGATGCGCCGGTCGCGGCGTACTGGCCGGAGTTCGGGCAGGCGGGCAAGGCGGAGATTCCGGTGCGTTGGCTGCTGACGCATCAGGCGGGGCTGCCGGCGATCCGGCGGCCGCTGCCGGCCGGTTCGCAGCTCGATTGGGATGTGATGACGGAGGCGCTGGCGGCGCAGGAACCATGGTGGGAGCCGGGCGCGGCGCACGGGTACCACTCGAATACGCAGGGCTTCCTGCTGGGCGAGGTGATCCGCCGCGTCGCGGGCAAGCGGATCGGCCGCTTCCTGCAAGACGAGCTCCGCGATCCCGCCGGGATCGACTTCCATTTCGGCACCGGTCCGGAGGATGACCGGCGCACCGCAGACATGCTGCCGGTCACGACGCCGCCGGACGCCGTGCGCAATCCGGTGAACGCGCTGCAGTTGCTCGCCAACCGCAACCCGCCGATGCCCAAGACGGGGCCGGGCAGCCAGAACTCGCGGGAGTACCGAGCGGCCGAATTCCCGAGCACGAACGGGCACGGCAGCGCAAGGGCGCTGGCGAGGCTGTACGGGGCGCTGGCGATGACCGGCGAAGTCGATGGCTACCCGATCCTCGAACCTGCAACGATCCGCGAGGCGGTCGCGGAGCAGGCGTACGGCGTGGACAAGGTGCTGGGCCGCCCGACCAGGTTCGCCAGCGGCTTCCAACTGGCGATGAAGGAGCGCCCGCTGGGGCCCAACCCTGAGACATTCGGCCATTTCGGCGGCGGCGGCTCGCTAGGCTTCGCGGACCCAGATGCGGGGATCGGTTTCGGCTACGTGATGAACCAAGGCCGCCAAGGCTGGCAGCACCGGCATACGCGCCGGCTGATCGACCTGATTTACGAGGCGCTCTGACAGCATCAATTGATTTAGCAGTTCTTGATCAAGAGAGCAATCGCAACTTCAACGCCAATGAAAAGCGCGACCGCAAAATATTCCCATGCTTGAGGAATACTGTGTTGAAGCCGACGAGCATATTGTTCTGCGATGCGAGCATCCGCGAATCTCCGAAAGTGAAGAGCATTGCCTTCCAATATTTGTGTTGGCTGACCGTCTTCGTCCTTCAAGGCTTCCAACCATCGCCCGCAGATGCAAAGATGGTCTTGGCCACCAACCTCACCAGTCGTCCGAAGTCGTCGAATAGAGTACGTGGGACCCTTCTCATCTCGCCGTTTCTCTTCATCCACTCGGAAAGAGTAGTTCACGAGATGCAGTTTCCATCTCAACCAATCAAGCCAAGGCCGATTGGTTGATGTGCATGTACATTTTCCGTTCAAAGACAACCAGTTGTTCTCGTTCGATTGCTTCGGCATCGGCATGCATCACCCCATTTGGCCTGTCAGCATTTCAGGCATGCAATTGTTGCACACTTCAGCTGTCGTCCTCGCCCAAGCACACCCACTTGTCCGTGGCTTCGGCCAAGGAGTTGGCGAGCTCCTTCATCTGACTCGCCGACAGCAGACAGGCTTGGTCGTCGTCCACGGAGATCGCAGCCAGCCCGATTTCGCCGTCGGAGTGCCGGAGCTTGACGAAAATCCACGCCTCATCCTGCGTCCAGAATGGCGGCTGCGAGAAGTCGAGCTTCTTGAGGATGCGGACCTTCTGGCCGACCGGCATCTCGACCTCGGTGGCGATCTCAGTTTCCGCCATCTCGCACCTCCCTCTCGTGCACATCGCGCACGAGTCGGCCCAAGTCTAGCAGGTTCAAGGAACGCCGATCTGGGCATCGCCGAGCGCCACTGTCAACAACAGACTCTATCGAATCCCAAGGTGCCATCTGTCTACTCTGCCCTGCTTGACCGCGACTGCGAGGTACGAACAGTTAGTCTTGATTCGCGCTCCGGATCAGTTCCGCGATCTCTTTCGAGCGTCGACTCGCCATATCGCCGTCATCATTTTCCGTTTCATCTGCCGGCATTTCATCATCGCCAGCGTTCCTAGCCGATTTCAAGGCAGCCAATTCACGTTCAAGCGCATCGATCCGGCTGAGAGGGTCTTCTGATCTTTTTTTTCCTTGTAGTCGTGCAATTCTGCGAATTTCTTCTTGGCCTTGATATCGCGAGTGCAACCCGCGTGTTGCTGAAGAAGCGATCGGATCATTCGTTGATTTTCCGGGCTGTTGTGTATCAAGGTCTTGTAGCACAGCAGTGATTGAGAGGGTGCCAGCAAAGACAGTGAATATTCCTGCCAGCGGAATAAGCTGTAAAGCTTTGACTGGAATGATTAAGATGTCGTCGCCGAACCATTCGAATGACTCCCATGTTGATATCGCCACGACCAATACGGCTATCAAGCCTGCGATGATAAGTAATATGCTAAAGGCTAGGTGATTGCCATCATCACCGGCACCCGTAGAGCCGAAAGCAATGAAAATTGCCAAGAGCCAGAGAAGAGCGGTGGCAATGAGGGCACCGAGAGCAAAGCCATTTAATGGTACCAGAATAAAATTGCGCTCAAATATCTCGGTGGATTCCCATTCCGCGATCGCGCCAGCGATAAACACGATGGCACCTATCAAAACGAGCATCAATGTTATCAGCGTCTCATCGCCACTGCTTGATGATGACGACGTCGAGTAGTCGTTGTTTTGGCCTTGCATGATTCTTGTCCCTAATCGCGCATCATTTGGTAGCGTTTGCCTTCGGTTTTGATGGCGGGGGCTACTACCATTTCGGTGCCGTGGAGTTCTCGGAGGGTTTCGGCGCCTACGCTGCCCATGCAGGTTTTCAGGGCACCGATGAGGTTTTCGGTGCCGTCGGTGCGGCTGGTGGGGCCGAAGAGGAGGCGGTCGAGGGTGGTGTGCTGGCCGACGTGGACGCGGACGCCTCTGGGGAGTTCGGCGTGGGGGGTGGCCATGCCCCAGTGGAAGCCGCGGCCGGGGGCTTCGGCGGCGCCGGCGAAGGGGGAGCCGATCATGACGGCGTCGGCGCCGGCGACGAAGGCCTTGCAGAAGTCGCCGCCGGTGCGGATGCCGCCGTCGGTGATGATCGGGACGTAGCGGCCGGTGCGCTGGGCGTAGACGTCGCGGGCGTAGGCGCATTCGATGGTGGCGGAGACCTGGGGGACGCCGATGCCGAGGACTTCGCGGCTGGTGCAGGCGGCGCCGGGGCCGACGCCGACGAGCAGGCCGGCGATGCCTTCTTCCATCAGTTCGAGCGAGGCGTCGAAGCCGACGGTGTTGCCGACCAGCGTGGGGATGCCGATGCCGTCGATCAGGTCGCGGAGGATCAGGCCGGTCTTGGAGCGGGAGTAGTGGCGGGCGGTGGTGACGGTGGACTGGACGACGAAGACGTCGGCATCGGCGTCGCGGACGGCGGGGGCGACGCGCTTGGCGTTGGGCGGGGTGACGGAGACGGCGGCGGCCGCGCCGCCGGCCTTGATTTCTGCGACGCGGCGGCCGATCAGTTCATCGCGGATGGGGGCGGTGTAGGCGCGCTGGAGGATGGCGGTCGCGCCTTCGGTGTCGCTGGCGGCGACTTCTTCGAGGATGGATTCGGGGTCGTCGAAGCGGCATTGGAGGCCTTCGAGGTTGAGCACGGCGAGGCCGCCGCGCGCGCCGACCTGGACGGCGAAGGCGGGGTCGACGACGGCGTCCATGGCGGCGGCGAGGATCGGGACTTGCAGGTGCTGGCCGGCGATTTCGGCGGCCACGTCGGTGAGTTCGGGGTTGATCGTGACTTGGCCGGGGACGATGGCGACGTCGTCGAAGCCGTAGGCCTCGACGAGGGATTTGCGCTGCGGGACGGGGGCGAACTGGGGCATGCCGCCGCCGTTCTGGGCCGCGGGTTCGAGCGCGGGCTCATGAGTCGTGGTCAGCGTGGTCATCGCGGTGCCTCCCGAAAATCGCCGTTAACGCGGCAACGCGGCGCAGGGCCGCGTTGCGTGATTCGATTCCGCGCGGTGCATCGGGGCTTGGAATGCACTCCCGCTCCCCATTCCGCCTGGCCGGTTCGGCGCAGGATAGCGCCGCCCGCGGCTAAGCCGAACGGGGCTCTGTACAGCGCGATACAGAGCGGGGCTGCCTACCCTGCGCGGATGAGCGGGACGCTGTTCATCGTCGCGACGCCGATCGGCAATCTCGAGGACGTGACGCTGCGGGCGCTGCGGGTGCTGCGGGAGGTCGATCTGATCGCGGCGGAGAACACGTCGGTCGCGGCGAAGCTGCTGCGGCGCTACGGGATCGGGACGCCGACGACGGCGTACAACGACCGCAACCGCGAGCGGAAGACGGCGGGGCTGATCGCGCGGCTGGCGGAGGGCGGGTCGGTCGCGCTGGTGTCGGACGCGGGGACGCCCGGCGTTTCGGATCCGGGGCGGGCGCTGGTCGAGGCCGCGGTCGGTGCGGGGATCGCGGTGACGCCGATTCCGGGGGCGGCGACGCCGACTGCGCTGTGGTCGGTCGCGGGGATCGCCGGGGCGGACGTGCGCTTCGCGGGGTTCCTGCCCAAGCGGCGGGGGGAGCGGATGCGGTTCCTGGCGGGAGTCGGGGAGACGGGCCTGCCGACGATCGTGTTCGAGTCGCCGCACCGGGTCGGGGGGGCGCTGGAGGATCTGGCGGAGGCGCTGCCGGGGGCGCGGCTGGTGATCGGGCGCGAGCTGACCAAGCTGCACGAACAGGTCTGGCGCGGGCCGGCGGCGGCCGCGCCGGCGGCGTTCCCCGAGCCGCGCGGGGAGTTCGCGATCCTGATCGCGCCGGCGGCTGTGGCAGAGTGGAGCGACGCGGAGGTGGCCGGGGCGCTCTCGGCCGCGGCCGCCGAGGGCGCGACGCGCAGCGAGGCGGCGAGGACGGTGGCGCGCGCCGCCGGCCGGCCGCGCAGCGAGGTCTACGCGCTCTGGCCGCGTTGACCGCGCATCGCGGCAGTGCGACGCTACCCCCGCGGAGGAGCAGTTGCGGTGAGCGAAAACATCCTCGTCTGCGTCGCCTGGCCCTATGCGAACGGGCCGATCCACCACGGGCAGCTGGGCGGCGCCTACCTGCCGGCGGACATCTTCGCGCGCTACCACCGCATCCGCGGCAACCGGGTGGCGATGGTGTCGGGCTCGGACGCGCACGGGACGCCGATCACGGTGCGTGCGGACGACGAGGGCAAGACGCCGCGCGAGGTGGTGGATTACTTCCATCCGGCGATCCTGCGGACGTGGGAGGGGATGGGGATTTCGTTCGACACGTTCACGACGACGATGACGGAGAACCACCGCGAGGTGGTGCACGGGCTGTTCCAGGCGCTGCGGGAGCGCGGGCACCTGTTCACGCGGACGCAGGATTTGTTCTACGACCCGGAGGCGGGGCGCTTCCTGCCGGACCGCTACGTGACGGGGGAGTGCCCGCGCTGCGGCGATCCGGAGGCGCGGGGGGATCAGTGCGATGCGTGCGGGTCGCAGCTGGACGCGATCGAGCTGATCAATCCGCAGTCGCGGCAGACGGGGGCGACGCCGGAGCTGCGGCAGTCGGAGCACTATTTCCTGCGCTTGAGCGGGTTCCAGGAGCAGCTGCAGGAGTGGCTGGCGGAGGGCAAGGAGCACTGGCGGGCGCACGTGCTGAACTTCACGCGGGGGATGCTGCGCGAGGGGCTGCCGGACCGGGCGATCACGCGGGACATCGCGTGGGGCGTGCCGGTGCCGATCGAGGGCTGGGAGGAGAAGCGCATCTACGTGTGGTTCGAGGCGGTGATCGGGTACCTCTCGGCGACGATCGAGTGGGCGCGGACGTCGGGCGAGCCGGAGGCGTGGCGCGATTTCTGGCAGTCGGACGACGCGCGCATCTACAACTTCATCGGCAAGGACAACGTGCCTTTCCACACGGTGATCTGGCCGGCGATCCTGCTGGGGGCGGGGGGCTACCGGCTGCCGTACGACGTGCCGGCGAACCAGTACATCACGATGTCGGGCAGCAAGGCGAGCACGAGCAAGCGCTGGGCGGTCTGGATCAACGACTATCTGGAGCGCTACGACCCGGACCCGCTGAGGTACGCGCTGGCGGCGCAGATGCCGGAGACGGGGGACAGCGACTTTTCCTGGCGGGAGTTCTGGCGGCGGAACAACGACGAGCTGGTGGCGACTTGGGGGAACTTGGTCAACCGCGTGTTCTCGCTGATCAACCGGCATTTCGACGGGAGGGTGCCGGAGCCGGGGCCGCTGGACCGGGACGCGACGCTGCTGCTGGACCGGGCGCAGGCGACGCTGAACAGCGTGGCGGCCTCGATCGAGGCGGTGCATTTGCGGCAGGGCCTGCAGCAGGCGTTCGCGCTGGCGCAGGAGACGAACCGCTACATCGACCAGCAGGCGCCGTGGAAGGCGCTGCCGGACGCGGATCGGACTGCGGGGGCGCGGGCGCTGTACACGTCGCTGAACGTGATCGCGGCGCTGCGGACGATCCTCGCGCCGTACCTGCCGTTCAGCTGCCAGCAGCTGCACGAGATGCTGGGCAACGAGGGGGAGATCCGGTCGCTGGGCTGGCAGATGCACGCGCTGCGGCCGGGCGCGCCGGTGGCCAAGGCGAAGCCGCTGTTCAAGAAGCTGGACGAGTCGATCATCGACGAGGAAGAGGATCGGCTGGGCACGTGAGCGGCCTGTTCGATTCGCACGCGCATCTGCATGATCGGCGGATGCCCGACATGGACGGGGCGATCGAGCGGATGCGCGAGGCGGGGATGCGCGGCTGCGTCACGATCGGGACGGACCTGGAGGAGAGCCGCAAGGCGGTCGCGCTGGCCGAGCGGCACGAGGATGTCTGGGCGACCGTAGGAATGCATCCGCACGATGCGAAGGGGTGGTCGGCGGAGATCGAGCGCGAGTTCCGCGCGCTGGCGGAGTCGGAACGCGTCGTGGCGATCGGCGAGATCGGGCTGGATTTCTTCCGCGATCTATCGCCGCGGGATCAGCAGCGCGAGGCGCTGAGGGCGCAGCTGGCGCTGGCATCGGAGCTGGCGTTGCCGGTCGTGATCCACTCGCGCGACGCGCATGAGCCGTGCTTCGAGGAACTCGCTGCTTGGGTCGGCGGCGGCGGGGCGGAGAGAATCGGCGATCCGGTGGGGGTGCTGCACTGCTTTTCGGGGGATGCGGAGCTGGCGCGGCGTTATGTAGAGCTCGGTTTCATGATCTCGTTCGCGGGGCCCGTGACGTATCCGAAGAGCGGGGCGCTGCGCGGGGCCGCGGCCGAGGCGCCGTTCGAGCGGATCGTGGTGGAGACCGATTGCCCGTATCTGCCGCCGCAGACGCGGCGGGGGGAGAAGAACGAGCCGGCTTGGGTGTCGGAGACGGCGGGGCTGATCGCGGAGCTGCGCGGGGTCGCGCTGGAGCGGCTGGCGGAGCAGACGACGGCGAACGCGGCGCGGCTGTTCCGCATTGACTTGGCGACCCGATGACGACCGCGGCGGACATCCGCGAGCTGTACGCGCCGGTGGCCGATGATCTCGACCTCGTCGAGGACGCGCTGCAGCTGGTCACGAAGTCGGATTTCGCGCCGCTGGAGCTGATGCTGACACAGGTACTGTCGCGCGGGGGCAAGCGGCTGCGGCCGGCGGTGGCGCTGCTGGCGGGGCGCTTCGGCGGCTACGAGCCGGATCAGCAGATTCCGCTGGCGGCGAGCATCGAGCTGCTGCATACGGCGACGCTGGTGCACGACGACGTGATCGACTCGGCCGATCTGCGGCGGGGCGACGCGACGGCGAACGCGACGTTCGGCAATCCGGCCTCGGTGATGCTGGGCGATTACATGTTCGCGCACGCGGCGGCGCTGGTGGCGAAGACGGGGCACATCGGCGTGATCCGGCTGTTCGCGGACACGCTGATGGTGATGGCGAAGGGCGAGCTGGCGCAGGACGTGAGCGCGTACGACGCGGCCTCGGGCAACGTCCGCGACTATTACCGCCGCATCCACGGGAAGACGGCGAGCCTGTTCGCGACGGCGGGAGCGGGCGGCGCGATGATGGCGGAATGCAGCCCGCGCGACGTCGAGGCGCTGCGCGAGTACGGCCGCTGCTTGGGGATGGCGTTCCAGATCGTGGACGACATCCTCGATTTCTTCGGCACGGAAGAGCAGCTGGGCAAACCGGTCGGCGGGGACCTCGCCGCCGGCACGCTGACGCTGCCCGCGATCTACGTCTTCGAGGAGGGCGGCAAGGACAATCCAATCAGCGCCGTTTTGGACGCGGCCGAGGAAGAGCGGGCCGCGCATCTGCCCGCCGCCTTGGAGGCGGTACAGACGGACGAGGTGCTGGCCAAGAGCGAGGCGACGGCGCGGGAATGGCGCGACCGCGCGGTGACAGCGCTGGAGACGACGGCAGGCGAGGGCCCGCGCGCGGAGCTGCAAGCGATAGCCGAGTTCGTGACCCAGCGGGAATGGTGAGCGAGTTACCCGTCTTCCCGCCGCACCCCCGCCGCTTTCACGTACTCATCCAAGGCGCGTTGCTGAGCCGCCGCCAAGTCCACGAGATCGCCGATGCTCTCAACGCACAGTTCGCCGGCCTCCGCGATCTCCTCGCGGTAGTCCCGCAAGTAGATCAGCCGATTGCTCTTGCGGATGTTGTGGGAAGGGCACATCGGCGCGCGATTCGTGATCTGGTGCGATCCGTCCTTGGACTCTGGTTGCAGATGATCGAGATGGAAATTCCGCGTCGTGCGGATGATCGTCCCGTCGGCCCGCCGATTGGCGAACCCGCAGCACCATGCCTGATAGCCGCTGAATTCCAGCAGAAGCTCGAGCATCTCGCGCTCGGGAATGATGCTCGCCGGCACCTTGAACGTGCGCTCCGGCAGTTCGAGCGTGCTCGGTTCCGCCTCCGCGATCGGCGATGTCCGGACTGGCAACTCCGACGGCCCGTGCACGGTCACCACTGGCTCGTTTCCCAACACTGCTTGACCCGTCGTGTCGTCGTTGCATTGCAGCAGCGCCAGATTCCGCTTGCTGAACTGCCGTTTCAGCACTGTCCACGCGCGCGGGTTGAAATCGCAGGCGATCCAGCGCCGTTCCAGCTTTTCCGCGGCAATGGCCGCGTAGGCGCAGCCGGCGAAGCAGTCGAGTACGACATCGCCGGGGCGGGAACTGGCTCGCACGATCCGTTCCGCCAGCGCCACGGGTTTCTGGGTCGGGTATCCCGTCCGCTCCTGCTCGTTTCCTCTGAGGATCGCTTGGTAGATCACATCAGGCTGAATTTTGAATTCTTCATCGAAGTCGAAGAGCACGTCCTCATCGGCGAGTGCCCGTCCTAACTCTCGTTCGCGCTTCCGAGTTCGGCCCGTAATGAGGCGATCGGCACTGTCTTTGACCGTGCCGTAAAGCACTTGGTTGCCAGTCAGGTGGCGCTTGAATCGCGTACGGTACTCGGAGTCGCCGCCGGGGATCGGCGTGAAAACGTATTGATCGCTCTTGCTGTAGCGATAGATCGTGTCGTGGTTCTTGGGGAAGTTCGTCTTGGTGTTGGACATCTTGCCGTAGTGCCAGACCAGCTCGTTGCGGAAATTGCCGGCGCCGAAGATGCCGTCCAGCAGTTGGCGGATGTAGGAGTTCGCGGTGTTATCGCAATGCAGGTACAGCGTTCCGGTGGGTTTGAGCACGCGCCGGATTTCGATGATCCGGACCGCCATGTAGCACAGATAGGCGGCCATGCCGTCGCTGTGCACGTATCGCGCGGCCTCGATCAGCCGATGGATGCCATCGAAGCCGCGTTCCAAGTCCTTCAGCCAGTCTTCGTGGATGTCCCGTTCCCATGACCAGATGTCGACGAAGCCGGCCTCGTCGCCTTCCGGCAACATGATCCCCCGCTCGCGCGCGTTGGACGCTGAGTCGACCCCCCAGCGCGCCAGCAGGCGGGCCTCGATCTCCCGCTCGTGCTCCGTGAGAGGCGGCTTCAGCCTGTCGCTCACGAACGTCTCGTTCTTGGAGAACGGCGGATCGATCAGGATCAGGTCGACGCATTCGTCGTTCAGGCTGCGCAGGAACTCCAAGTTGTCGGCGATGTAGACGCCGCGGTTGATCGCGTTGAACTCGGCCATGTCTTGCGGCGGCGCGGGTGCCTGCCCGCCTAGTCGCGGCTGCGGGGGCGGGGGGTGGGGGGGGTGCCGGGCTTTTTGCGGGCGCGGTCTTTGGAGATTTCGCGCTGGGCGCGGCGTTGTTCGCGCTGGGCGCGGCGTTCGATGATCTTCTTGTCGACGAGGTCGTCGTAGTCGGCTTGGCTGAGCGGGTCCTTGCGGGGGGGCTTTTTGATTTGGGGGTGCTCGTAGGGGCGGGCCTTGGTGGGGAGGTAGGTGACCTCCTTGCCGAGGTGCCAGTAGGTGCCCTTGTCGGGGATGCGGCGGGGGTAGCCCTGACGCATGATGTAGGCGGAGAAGGAGGAGGGCATGACGCGCTCGCACTCTTCGTCGCAGACTGGGCAGGGCTGGGGTTCGGCGGCCTCGCGGACGGGGCGGACGATTTCGAAGATGCCGTTGCAGTCTTCGCAGAGGTATTCGTAGAGCGGCATGGGGTTCTCCTTGTCAGCGCGCGGCCCGGGTCTGCGGGCGCGGCTCGCCGGCGGCGTCGACGGCGCGGACGAAGGCCACGCTGCGGAGCCTGCCCTCCAGCACGCCCTCGGCGGAGGCTTGGAGGTGGCCGTCGAGTTCGGCCGCGATGCGGCGGCCGATGCGGACGCCGCGCAGGGCATCCGCGGGCGACCGCCGCATAAATCGTAGCAATCGAAAGGCCGGAGACGAGAACGGAGCGCCCGCGCCGACGCGGTGGCAGGCGGGGCAGACGGCGCCGCCGTCGCGGGCGCTGAATCCGTTGCCGTCGGGTGCGAGGGGTTCGCCGCAGAGGACGCAGCGGTCGAGTTCGGGGCGGTAGCCCTGCGCGTCGAGGTAGCGGAGGGCGAACCAGCAGGCGGGGCCGGCTGGTTCGGGCAGTTCGCAGAGGGCGGAGAGTGCGGCGCAGAGCAGGTCGAAGACGGAGCGCGAGGGCACGTCGAATTCGGTGCTGCGGTCGACCAGTTCGCAGATTTCGGCGGCGCGGGCGAGGCGGTCGACGTCGTCGTGCAGCGCGGTGAAGGCGTCGGTGGTCTGGGCGCCGGTGATGACGAAGAGGTCGCGGCCCTGGGCGAGTTGGAACTGGCCGAGGGTGATCTCGGCGACGTGGCCGGCGAGCTTGCTCTTGGGTTTGCGGACGCCGCGCGCGACGGCCTCGACGCGGCCATGGGCGGGGGAGAGCAGGACGCAGATCTTGTCGGCGTCGCCGATGGGGCGGTGGCGGAGGACGATGGCTTCGCTGCGCCAGGTGCGGGGGCGCATTTCGGGGTCAGGCTTCTTCGTCGACGGCGACGCGGTGGGTCATGGCGGCGCGGAGGGTGCGCTCGTCGGCGAACTCGACGTCTGCGCCGACGGGGAGGCCGTGGGCGATGCGGGTGACCTTGACGCCCATCGCGCCGATGACGCGGGAGAGGTAGCCGGCGGTGGCGTCGCCTTCGAGGTTGGGGTTGGTGGCGAGGATGACCTCGGTGATCGCGCCGTCGCCGAGGCGCTGGAGCAGTTCGCGCACTTTGAGGTCGTCGGGGCCGACGCCGTCCATCGGGGAGATCGCGCCGTGGAGGACGTGGTACGCGCCGTCGTGGGCGCCGGTGCGCTCGATGGCCATGACGTCGAGCGGCTCCTGGACGACGCAGACGGAGCCGGTGCGGCGCTGGGGGTCGTTGCAGAGGGCGCAGGGATCGGCTTCGGTGATGTTCTGGCAGATGCGGCAGAGGGCGGTGCGGTCCTTGACGTCGAGCAGTGCTTCGGAGAGCGCTTCGGCTTCGCGGCGGGGGGCGCGGAGGACGTAGTAGGCGAGGCGCTGGGCGCTTTTGGGGCCGATGCCGGGCAGGCGGTTGAAGGCTTCGATCAGGCGGGCGATGGCGGGCGGGGTGGCGGAGGAGCGCTGCATGCCGGCACCGGGCGGAGGCCGCGCGCGATCAGGTGAGGCCGGGCAGGTCGAAGCCGTCGGCGAGGCCGGACATGCGCTCAGCGGAGAGCGCCTCCAGCTGTTCCTGCGCCTCGTTGACGGCGGCGACGATCAGGTCTTGGAGCATCTCGGTGTCTTCGGGGTCGACGACGTCGGGGTCGATGGCGAGCTCGCGGAGCTTGTGGTCGCCGCCGATGGTGGCGGTGACGACGCCGCCGCCGGCGCTGCCGGTGACGGCGGCATCCTTGAGTTCGTCTTGGGCGGCGGCCATTTTGGTCTGGAGTTCTTGGGCCTGCTTGAGCATCGCGGGGCTGAGGCCGCCGGCGACGGCGGCGCCTTGGCCGCGCGCGGCCTTGCGAGATTGCCGGAACATGCCGCCCTTGCGTGCCATCGCCGCCTCCGCTTGGCCTAGTTGCGCACGACTTTCGCGCCGAACCGCTCGCGCGCGTCGTCCGCAAGGCTATATGACGGCTCGGGCGGAGGCGGCGGCGGGGAAGAGGAAGGCGGCGATGAGGGTTGCGGGGGAGGCGCGGCCTGCCCAGCCGGAGCCGGCTCCGGTGCGGGATTGGCAGGCGGCGGCGCGGTGGGAGATGGAGCGGCAGAGGGCGGGGTTGCAGGGGGCGGGGCGTCGGGTATCCGGTCGATGGCGATGCAGCGGATCGAGACCTCGCGGCCGAGCACTTGCGAGAAGGCGGCGGCGACGGCTTGGATGTTGCCTTCGATCTCGGGCTGATGGAAGTTTTGGAAGTTGGGCAGGAAGCCGAGCGTCAGCGCGTCGCCGGACTGCTCGGTGATGCGGCAGGAGCCGTTGAGCATGGCGCTGAGGCGTCCGTTCTTGGAGGCGCGGAGCTGGTCGCGGACCGAGCGGAGGAGGTCGGCGGGTTCGCCCGCCGGTGCCGCTGTCGCCGCTGCGGGCGCCGCTTGGCGCGGCTGCTCCGCGGCGGCCGCGTCGCGCTGCGGCGGTGCGGCTGCGGGTCGGGCCGGAGCGGATGCGCGGTCGGGCTGAGGGGGGCGCTGCTGGGCTTGGCGCTGGCGCGGCTGGCGCGCGGCGCCGGCTTGGCGCTGGGGCGCGGATGCGGGACCGCTGGAGGCGGCCTCGGGCCTGGCGCGGGCCGGGGCGTAGGCGAGATCGGCGAGGGCGAGTTCGAGCGGGAGCGGATGCCAGGGGTCGGCGCGGAGGTCGGCCGAGGCGAAGGCGCGGAGGGCGGCGACGGCGGCGGGGGCTTCGGCTCCGGCGCTGGCCTGCTGGAGCCGTTCCAGTTCGGGCGCGCTGAGCGAGAGCGCGGCGTCGGCCTTGGTCAGCATCAGGACGATGTGGCGGAGGTGGGCGACGACCTGCTTCTTGAAGCGCTGGAGGTCAACGGCGTCGGCCTGCACGTCGCTGATCACGGAGAGGCCGCGGGGGAGGTCTTTTTCGAGCGCGGCGGCGGCGAGGTCGAGCGCGCGGGCGTCGGGCGAGAGGCCGAGCGTTTCCTGCGCCTGTTCGAGCGAGATTTCGTTGCCGACGGTGGTCCAGACCTGTTCGAGCAGGTTGACCGCGTCGCGCAGCGAGCCAGTCGATTCGCGGGCGATCAGCCGCAGCGCCTCGTCGGGGATCGTGAAGCCCTCCTGGGCGGCGATGGTGCGGAGCCGTCCGATGATGTCGTCGACGCCGACGCGGCGGAAGTCGAAGCGCTGGCAGCGGCTGAGGATGGTCGACTTGAGCTGCTCGGGGTCGGTCGTGGCGAGGATGAAGACGACGTGCGGCGGGGGTTCTTCCAGCGTTTTGAGCAGGGCGTCGGCCGCGGCGTCGGTGAGTTGGTGGACTTCGTCGATCAGGTAGACCTTGAAGCGGGCGGCGCTGGGCTGGTAGTTGGCGCGCTCGCGCAGGTCGCGGATGTCGTCGATGCCGCGATTGCTGGCGGCGTCGATCTCGATCAGGTCGAAGCCGAGGCCGTCGTCGCCGCCGCCGAGCGCGCCGGGCCGGGGCGCGATGCCGTTGATCGCGCGGGCGAGGATGCGGGCGGTGGTGGTCTTGCCGGTACCGCGGGGGCCGCAGAAGAGGTAGGCGTGGGAGATGCGATCCTGCGCGATGGCGTTCTCGAGCGTGCGGACGACGACGTCCTGGCCGACGATTTCGGTGAAGTCGCCCGGTCGCCACTTGCGGTAGAGGACGGTGCTGCTCATCGAGGGGGATGATATCCGCTCGGCGCGGCTGATGCGAACGCACGTGCGTCTTTCAGTGCGCCGTCGTTCAGGGCTGGATTTCGGGCTCCAGAGGGCGGGCTGCCGATTCGCGGCCGGCGCGCTTGAGGGCGCGGCGCTCGAGGCGGCGCATCTCGGCGTCCTCGTCGGGGCGTTCGTGGTCGTATCCGAGCAGGTGCAATGCGCCGTGGACGGCGAGGAGGGCGAGTTCGTCGGCGAGGGAGACGCGCCTGGCCTTCGCGTTGCGGGCGGCGACGGGGAGGGCGATCACGATCGCGCCGAGCTCGATCGCGCCGTCGGGGCGGCGCAGGCCTGGGAAGTCTATGTTGAAGGAGAGCACGTCGGTGGGTTCGTCGAGGCCGGCGTAGCGGCGGTTGAGCCTGCGGACGGTGCGGCTGTCGGCGATTCGGAGCTCGATGGCGCGTGGGGCGCGGAGGCGCTGCGCGGCGAGGACGGCGCGGATGCAGCGGGCCAGTTCAGCGGCGTCGCAGCGATGGGCGCAGGACGGATCAACTTGGACGTCGATGACGTGGACGGCGGGCACGCCGCTGGCCGCCGGCTCAGGTGAGGATGGCGGAAACGGCGCGCTCGGCGGCGTTGATCACCATGCCGGGAACGACGCCGATGATCAGCACGCCAGCAGCGACCAGGCCGAGCGTGGCGAGGACGGCCGGGGAGACGGCCGGGCCGGCGGCCTCCGGTTCCTCCGCGCCGTCGGCGGGCTGGTCGATGAACATCGCCTTGATCGGGCGCAGGTAGTAGGCGGCGCTGACGACGGTGTTGACCGCGCCGACGACGGCGAGCCAGGCGAGGCCGCTCTGGACGGCGGTCTCGAACAGGTAGATCTTGCCGAAGAAGATGGCGGTGGGGGGCAGGCCGATCAGGGAGAGCAGGGCGAAGGCGAGCACGCCGGCGAGCCAGGGGGAGCGGCGGCCGAGGCCGGCGTAGTCGGCGATCAGGTAGCTGCGGCGCTGGTTGGCGACGACGATGATCACGGCGAAGGCGGCGAGGTTGGTGACGGTGTAGCCGGCGAGGTAGAAGAGGACGCCGCTCGCGCCGAGCAGTTCGGAGCGGTCGGCGGAGATGGCGGCGAGGCCGATCAGGAGGGTGCCGGCCTGGGCGACGGAGGAGTAGGCGAGCATGCGCTTGATGTTGTCCTGGCGCAGGGCGAAGGCGTTGCCGACGATCATCGAGAGGACGGCGAGCACGGCGAAGACGGTCTTCCAGTGCTCGGCGAGCAGGTCGTCGCCGAGCGCCTCGAAGAAGACGCGGATGAGGACGGCGAAGGCGGCGGCCTTGGAGGCGACGGAGAGGTAGGCGGCGACCGGGGTAGGCGCGCCGGTGTAGGCGTCGGGGACCCACATCTGGAAGGGGGCGACGGCGGCCTTGAAGCCGAAGCCGGCGATCAGGAAGACGGCGGCGAGCAGGAGGGCGGCCTGGTTGCCGCCGCCCTGCTCGGCGATGTAGGCGGCGATCTGGGAGAGGTTGGTGCTGCCGGCGAGGCCGAGCAGCAGGGCCATTCCGTAGAGCAGGACGGCGGAGGCGATGGCGCCGGTGACGAGGTACTTGAGGCCGGCCTCGCTGCCCCAGCGGTCCTTGTGGAAGCCGACGAGGATGTACTGCGAGATCGAGGTGAGTTCGAGCGCGATGAAGATCGCGATCAGGTCGCGCGAGCCGGCGAGCAGCTGCAGGCCGGCGGTGCTGAATAGGATCAGGGCGAGGTACTCGCCGCCGCGCGAGGGGACGCGGCCGAGCGTCTCGCGCGAGAGCAGCACGGCGGCGATGGCGGCGCCGGCGAGCAGGAACTGGAAGAAGGCGGCGAAGCGGTCGAAGACGAGCGCGCCGCTGAAGCCGGAGTCGCCGAGGTTGCCGGAGGTGAAGAGGGCGGCCGAGTAGATCACGGAAGCGAGGATGGCAGCGACGCCCAAGGCGGAGAGGGCGGGCTTGCGGCCGGGCAGGAGGTCGGCGACGAGCAGCAGCAGGCCGCTGGCGAGCAGGATGATCTGGGGGCCGAGCAGGTTGACGTCCGCGCCCATCATCGGCCTCCCGCCGCCGAAACGACCGCTTCGACGCCTTCAACAATCGGCTGCACGCCCTGTTCGAGCAGGTCCATCACGACCGCCGGGTAGACGCCGAGCAGGATGATCAGGGCGGTGAGCGCGCCGATCGCGGCGAACTCGGTCCAGTGATTCGCATCGGTCAGGCCGGACCATTTTTCGTCCTTGGGGCCGAAGAAGGTGCGCTGGAGCGCCCAGAGGATGTAGGCGGCGGCGAGCAGGACGCCGAGCAGGGCGACGGCGACCGGGGCCTGGTGCGCGCCGAACGCGCCGAGGAAGATCGTGATCTCGGCGACGAATCCGGCCAGGGCGGGGAGGCCGAGGCCGGCGAGGCCGGCGAAGACCATGCCGACGCCGAGCAGGGGCATGTAGTGCATGAGGCCGCGCATTTCGGCGATCTCGCGGGTGTGGGTGCGGTCGTAGACGAGGCCGACCATCACGAAGAGCATGCCGGTGATCAGGCCGTGGGTGACGAGCTGGAGGGCGGCGCCGCTCATGCCGGTGACGCCGAGGGCGGAGACGCCGAGCAGGACGAAGCCCATGTGCGAGACGGAGGAATAGGCCACGAGCCGTTTGAGGTCGGTCTGGCGGACGGTGATCACGGCGCCGTAGACGATCGAGACCGTGCCGATGACGGCGAGGGCGAGGTCGGCGTCTGCGCCGACGTCGGGCATCAGCGTGAAGAGCAGGCGGAGGATGCCGTAGCCGCCCATTTTGAGGAGGACGCCGGCGAGGAGGACGGAAACGGCTGTGGGGGCGTCGGTATGGGCGTCGGGCAGCCAGGTGTGGAGCGGGGCGACGGGCAGCTTGATCGCGAAGGCGATCAGGATGAAGGCGAAGATGGCCTGGGCGGGCAGGAAGGCGGCGGCGATGTCGTCGGCGCGGATTTCGCGGAAGTCGAAGGTGCCGGCGGCGACGCCGAGGGCGAGGAAGCCGACCAGCATGAAGGCGGAGCCGAAGATCGTGTAGAGCACGAATTTCATGGCGGAGTAGTTGCGGTTGCCGCTGCCCCAGATGCTGATCAGGAGGAACATCGGGATCAGTTCGAGTTCCCAGAAGAGGAAGAAGAAGATCAGGTCGAGCGAGGTGAAGACGCCGAGCACGGAGGTCTCGAGCACGAGGATCCAGATGAAGTACTCCTTGGGGCGCAGGTCGATGCGCCAGGAGACGAGCACGGCGACGGCGGTGAGCAGGGTGGTGAGCAGGACGAGCGGCATCGAGAGGCCGTCGACGCCGAAGGCGTAGGTGACGTTGAAGCCGAGCGAGTCGGCGGAGATCCAGGCGAGCTCGTCGACGAATTGGAAGCCGTCCTCGCCGCGGTCGAAGAGGATGAACATGACCAGCGAGACGATGAAGGCGGCGAGGGTGGTGCCGAGGGCGATCCAGCGGGCCTGCTGCTGGACGGTGCCGGGCGTGTTGGCGAAGAGGCCGTGGGTGGGCATGCGGCGGCCGGGCAGGATCAGGATCAGGGCCGCGCCGGCGATCGGCAGGAAGATCAGGAGCGAGAGGACGGGGAATGCCGGGTCCATCGCAGCTCCCTAGAACAGCGCCGTCGCGGCCCAGATCAGCAGGCCGGCGAGCGCGATGGCGAGCGCGCCGCTCTGGACCCAGCCGTTCTGCACGATCCGCGAGAGCGAGCCGACGGCGACGGCGTCGCGCCAGACGCGGTTGACGAGCCCGTCGACCGCGGCGCGGTCGAAGTCCGCGGCGGCGCGGGCGATGCCGCGGTAGAAGAGGCGGCGGGCGAGCAGGTTCTCGCCCAGCGCGTCGAGGCCGAAGAGGTTGACGGCGAAGCCCTGGGCCTCGGGGATCGGCCAGAGCTTGCCGATGCCGGAGTCGCGGATGCGCTCGCGGTGCCGCATGAAGAGCCAGGCCGCGCCGCCGCCGGCGACGGCGAGGATGGTCGAGATGATGAAGACGGCCCAGTTCCAGTGGAAGTGGCCTTCGTGCGGGTGCGGCAGGGCGCCGCTGACGAGCGTCTCGAACGCGCCGTTGATGCTGAGCAGGCCGATCGGGACGGTGATTATGGCGAGAATGATCAGCGGCGCGGTCATGCTGCGGGGGGACTCGTGCGGATGGGCGGGGTCGCCGCCGTGCCCGCCGGGCTCGGGCTGCTCGCCGCCGCGGTACTTGCCGAAGAAGGTCATGTGGACGGCGCGGACCATGTAGGCGGCGGTCAGGGTGGCGGCGATCATGCCCATGGCGGCGACGCCGGCGTTGTTGTCCCAGGCGTAGATCAGGATTTCGTCCTTGGACCAGAAGCCGGAGAGGGGGAAGATGCCGGCGAGCGCGAGGGTGCCGACGGCGAAGGTGGCGAAGGTGATCGGCATCAGCAGGCGCAGGCCGCCCATTTTGCGCATGTCGAAGGTGTTGGTCGAGTGGTTCACGGAGCCGGAGCCGAGGAAGAGCATCGCCTTGAACATGGCGTGGGTGAAGAGGTGGAAGACGGCCGCGGCATAGCCGCCGACGCCGAGCGCGAACATCATGAAAGCGAGCTGGCTGATCGTCGAATAGGCGAGCACGCGCTTGATATCGGTCTGGACGAGGGCGAGGATCGCCGCGCCGACGGCGGTGCCGGCGCCGATCCAGGCGATGAAATCGGAGGCGGTGGCCGAGACTTCGAGGACGGGGAAGAAGCGGGCGAGCAGATAGACGCCGGCGGCGACCATCGTGGCGGAGTGGACCAGGGCGGAGACGGGGGTGGGGCCCTCCATCGCGTCGGGCAGCCAGATGTGGAGCGGGAACTGCGCGCTCTTGCCGACGGCGCCGGCGATCAGGCCGAGCGCGAACAGGGTGATCGCGGTCTGGCTGATCATCGCGCCGGCGATGATCAGCATCTCCGCGCCTTCGTTGATCTCGGCGATGTTGAGCGTGCCGGCGCGATCCCAGATCAGGATCATCGCGGCGAGCAGGCCGAGGTCGCCGAGGCGGGTGACGAGGAACGCCTTCTTGGCCGCCGCGGCGGCGGAGGGGCGGTGGAACCAGAAGCCGATCAGGAGGTAGGAGGTGAGGCCGACGAGCTCCCAGAAGGCGAAGAGCATCAGCAGGTTGTCGGCCAGGACGAGGCCGATCATCGAGGTGGTGAAGAGGGCCATGAAGACGAAGTAGCGGGCGTAGCCATGGTCGCCCCGCATGTAGCCGGTCGAGTAGATCTGGACGAGCAGCGAGACGAAGGTGACGACGACGAGCATCAGGGCGGAGAGGCCGTCGATGCGGATGCCGAGCTCGACGGTGAGCGGGCCGGCGCTGAAGAGCTCGTAGGGCGAGAACGGCAGCGGCAGCCCGTTGTTGGTGGCGACGTCGATCAGACCGATCAGGGCGAGCACGAAGGCGATGAAGAGGGCGATGATCAGGGCGCTGGAGGCGAGGCGCTCGCCGCAGACGACGTCGAAGCGCGGGTGGTGCGCCCACTGCGGCCAGTTGATCGCGCGCTTGCCGGGCAGGCGCGGCTCGAGCGCGACCCAGCCGGCGACGACGAAGGCCGTCAACGGCAGGAAGAGGATGGTCCAGTAGGCCGTTTCCGACATCGGCTAGACCTTCCGCAGGATTTCCCGCGCGACGTGCGTCTTGGAGTCGGGCACGTACATCAGCACCGGGGCCATGTCGCCTTCATCCTCGCGCCCGGCTTCGGGCACGATGCGGACGGAGACGCCCTCGGCGAACAGCAATTCGCGCCAAGTGTCGGCGATGTAGCGGTTCGGCGCGCGCATCAGTTCGGCCCACATCGTCAGCCCCGCAGCAATCTGGCGCGATCGACGGAGATCGTGTGCCGGTTGCGGTAGACCACCAAGGCCATCGCGAGGCCGACGGCGACCTCGGCCGCGGCCACGGCGATGATGAAGACGACGAAGATCTGGGAGGAAAGCGCGACGTCGGAGGCGCTGAAGCGGCTGAACGCGATCAGGGTGATGTTGACCGCGTTGAGCATCAGCTCGACGCCCATCAGGACCGCCACCGTGTTCTTCTTGGTCAGGGCGATCAGCAGCCCGATGCAGAACAGGATCGCGCCCAGCGCCAGGTACTCCTCGAGGCCGATGGTCATGATCCGCCTCCCGGCGCATCCGATTCGCCGGCGACGATCGGCGGGTCGACCGGGGTTTCGGGCTCGTCGCCGTCCGCGGCCGCCTCGGCGGCGAGGCTGGCGGCGTGGAGCGCCTTGTCCTCGTCGTCCTCGCGGGCGAGGGCGATCGCGCCGACCAGGGCGGCGGTGAGCAGCACGGCGCCGATCTCGAAGGGCAGGACGTATTCGTTGATCAGGCTCTCGCCGATGATCCGCGCCTGCTCGGCGATCGGCGCGTCGCGGACGGCGCCCCAATCGGTGTCGATGACGACGTAGACCATCGCGACGGCGAGCAGGAAGGCGACGGAGATGGCGGGGATCAGCAGGGAGCCCTCGGCGTTGTCGCGCTCGGCGCGGGGGGTGAGCATGATCGCGAACAGCATCAGCACGGAGATCGCGCCGACGTAGATCAGGACCTGGACGACGGCGATGAAGTCGGCCGAGAGGGTGAGGTAGAGGCCGGCGATGCCGAGCATGGCGATCACCATCCAGATCACGGCGTGGATCAGGTTGCGGGTGAAGATGATCATCGTCGCGCCGCCGATCGTCATCGCGGCCAGCGACCAGAAGGCGAGGTGGAAGCCGAAGTCGCTCATCGCATCACCCGCCCGCTCCCGGCGCGCCGCCGGCCGCGGGCCCGCGCGATTCGGAGGCGATCTCGCGGGCCGCGCGCAGGCCGCCGATGCGGTCGCGGACCAGCGTCGTCCGCGCCGGGCGGCGCAGTTCGGGCGCCCGCGAGACGCGGGCGAACAGCGCGATCAGCCCGATCGTCAGCGCGAAGTTGAGCACGATCATCACGGGCAGCGCGATCGTCGTGTCCCAGCCGTAGTTCACGATCAGCGTGCGCTCGATCGCGGCGACGGCGACGAAGATCAGGGTCGCCGGCACCAGCGCCTTCCAGCAGAAGCCCATCAGCTGGTCGACGCGCAGGCGCGGCAGCGTGCCGCGGGTCCAGATCAGCAGGAAGTAGACGGCCGCGGTCTTGGCCAGCAGGATGATCCAGCTCGGCACCCATTGGTCGAGGCCCCAGAGCCACCAGCCGCCGAGGAAGAAGGTGGCGATGAAGCCCGAGACGACCAGCGTGTTGCCCAGCTCGACGGCGTAGAAGAGGCCGAAGCGCATGCCGGAATACTCGGTGTGGTAGCCGGCGACGATCTCGGATTCGGCTTCGGAGATGTCGGCGGGGGTGCGGTTGAGTTCGGCCGAGGCGGCGAAGAAGAAGGCGATCGCGGGCAGCGGCAGGAGCAAGAGCAGGATCAGGTCCTCCTGCTGCTGCCATTGCACGATCCCGTTGACGCTCATCGTGCCGGCGAAGATGACGACGGCCAGCAGGGCCAGCACCATCGGCACCTCGTAGGAGATCGACATCGCGACGGCGCGCATCGCGCCGAGCAGCGAGTACTTGTTGTTGGAGGACCAGCCGGCCATGAAGATGACCAGCACGGCGGTGCCGGAGACGGCGAGCAGGAAAAGCACGCCGACGTTGAGGTCGGCGACGGACATGCGCGGGCCGAAGGGCAGCACGCCCCAGATCAGGAGGCCGGGCACGAAGATCAGCACCGGCGGCAGGAAGAAGATCAGCCTGTCGGCGGCGCGGGGGGCGAGCTGCTCCTTGAGGATCAGCTTGACCGCGTCGGCGACGGGCTGGAAGAGCCCCTTGGGGCCGACGCGGTTGGGCCCGTAGCGCTGCTGGAAGCGGGCGATGACCTTGCGCTCGACCCAGATCAGCACGAGCAGGGTCGGCCCGATCACGGCCAGGACGCCGAGCGAGCCGAGCAGCCCCGTGACGAGGGACGAGAGCCAATCGGGGCCCCAATCGCCGATCCAGTCGGTGATCAGGCGGCTCAGGTTGTTGAGGTCGCGGAAGTCGTACCAGGCGCCCGCCGGCGCTTCGGGGTTCACCGGTCAATCTCCCCGACGACGATGTCGATCGAGCCCAGGGTGACGATCGCGTCGGCCAAGGTGCCGCCGACGGACATCTCCTTGAGCGCGGAGAGGTTGATCAGGCTGGGCGGGCGGCAGTGGAAGCGGTAGGGCGCCGGGCCGCCGTCGCTGACCAAGTAGAAGCCGAGCTCGCCGCGGGGCGATTCCACCCGCGCGTAGACCTCGCCCGGTTCGGGCCGCGCGTGCAGCGGCACATCGGCCAGCCAAGGTCCGTCGGGCATGTCCGCATAGACCTGCTCCAAGATGCGCAGGCTCTGCTTGACCTCGGCCATGCGGACGAGGAAGCGGTCGAAGCAGTCGCCGCGCTCGCCGACCGGGATGTCGAATTCGTAGTTCTCGTAGCCGCAGTAGGGATCGGCCTTGCGCAGGTCCCAGGGCACGCCGGTCGCGCGGAGGGCGGGGCCGCTGATCGAGGAGTTGATCGCCATCTCTGGGCTGAGGACGCCGACCCCGCGGGCGCGGGCGTGCAGGATTTCGTTTTCGAGCAGCAGCGCTTCGTAGTCGGCGATCCGCTCGGGCATGTCGTCGAGGAATTTGCGCAGGGCCGGCATCAGCCCATCGGGCAGGTCGAAGGCGACGCCGCCGATCCGCATGTAGTTGGTGGTCAGCCGCGCGCCGCAGGTCATTTCGAACATGTCGAGCACGCGCTCGCGGTCGCGGAACATGTGGAAGAGCGGCGTGTGCCAGGCGCCGCAGTCGTTGATGAAGGTGCCGTTGGCCATCGCGTGGCTGGCGACGCGCTGCAGTTCGGCGAAGAGGACGCGGATCGCCTGCGCGCGCGGCGGCGGCTCGACCCCGAGCAGGCGCTCGGCGGCGAGGCAGTAGGCGAGGTTGTTCGACATCGCGGCGAGGTAGTCGATCCGGTCGGTGAAGGGGATGTTCTGGGTGTAGGTGCGCTCTTCGGCGAGCTTCTCCATCGACCGGTGGAGGTAGCCGATCCGCATCTCGGCGTCCTGCACGATCTCGCCGTCGAGCGTGACCTTGAGGCGGAAGACGCCGTGCGTGGAGGGGTGCTGCGGCCCGAGGTTGACGACGACGGGCTCGGAGCCGTCGCCGGCGACGTCGATCGTGCCGGTCATCGCGCTGGCGGTCGCTTCAGTGACGGGGGAGGCGGTCATTCGGCGGCCTCCTCGGCGTCGCCGTCGCCCGCCGCGGCCGGCGCCGTTTCCGCGGGCGCGGGGTCGTTCGGATGCACGGGCCGCTGCGGCACGCTGCCGGGCACGGGCCAGGCGTTGACCGACTGCTGCGCGTCTTCCGCCTCGGCGCCCTCGTGGGGGAAGCCGGGCAGGCCGGCGCGGACTTGGCCGGGCATCTGCAGGAAGTCCTTGCGCAGCGGATAGCCGGGGAAGCCCTCCCAGAGGAACATCCGCCTCAGGTCCGGATGGCCCTCGAAGCGGACGCCGAAGAGGTCGTAGACCTCGCGCTCCTGCAGGTGCGCGCCGTGGTAGAGGCCGGTGAGCGAGGGCACGGCCGGGTCTTCGCGGTCGGCGGTGCTGGTGGTGACTTGCAGGATGTGGTTGCGGTCGAGCGATTGGAGGTGGTAGGTCACGTCGATGGCCAAGTCGCGGTCGACGGCGGTGAGGTTGCAGAGGAAGACGAGGTCGGAGCGCTCGTCGTCGCGCAGGGCGGTGATCACGTCGACCAGGGCGTCGCGGTCGACGGCGAGCGAGCCGCCGGAGGCGCGGGCGCAGCCGGGAGCGGCCGCGCCGGCGATCTCGAGCGCGTCGGCGATCTCGAAGCGGGCCGTCATCAGCGCCACTCCAGCGCTTGGCGGCGCCACTCGTAGACGAGGCCGAGCGCGAGGATGAAGATGAACAGCAGCATCGCCCCGAGCCCGGCCAGCAGCACCGAGTCGAGCGCGACGGCCAACGGGAAGAGGAAGATCACCTCGATGTCGAAGAGCACGAAGATCAGGGCGACCAGGTAGTAGCGGAAGTTGAACTGGACCCAGGTCGGGCCCTCGGTCTCGACGCCGCACTCGTAGGTGTCGGACTTGATCGCGTTGGGCAGGTGCGGGCGGAGGCCGAAGCGGTAGGCGGCCCAGGAGGCGACGAGCGGGATCGAGGGGAACAGGATCGCGAAGAGCAGCAGGATCCCGAGGTGGCCGTACTGCTCGAGTACCACGCCGCGCACCCTTCGCCAGCCGTCCCGAGCGCCCGTCGGCGGGCGCGGGCGCGCGTCCGCACGCGGGACGCGGAGCCTCTGCGGAGCCGGCGCAAGCGAGTATAGGCACGCGCTCCAGCTCGCTCAATCGCGCCGGCCCGCCCGCCGGCGCCGGCCGCCGCGGAGCGCCGCTGCGGAGTGTTAGAGTGCGGGCACGCCGCCTGGACGAGGATGCCATGCTCATCGATCTGCACAACCACACTTGGCCGAAGTCCCACGACTCGGTGCTCGACCCGCGCGATCTGGCCCAGCGGGCCAAGGACGCGGGGCTGGACGGGATCTGCCTGACGGAGCACGACGCGCTCTGGAAGGAAGAAGACGCGCAGGCCATCGCCGAGGAGATCGGCATCATCGTGATCCCGGGCTGCGAGGTCAGCACCGACGAGGGGCACATCCTCGCCTGGGGGATGGAGAAGTACGTCTTCGGGATGCACCGGGTCGAGCGCTTGGCCGAGCACGTCCGCGAGCAGGGCGGGGCGCTGGTCGCCGCGCACCCCTACCGCCGGCAGATCGCCTGGAAGGACGACCCGGACGAGTGGGCGAAGGCCTTGGAGAAGGCATCGGCCAACCCGGCCTACCAGCACTGCATCGCGCTGGAAGTGCTCAACGGGCGCGGGCGCGAGCGCGAGAACAACTTCAGCCTCGACCTCGCCGCCATGCTCGAAATGACGGGCACGGCGGGCACCGACTCGCACGCCGTGCACGACATCGGCAAGGTCGCGACCTGGTTCGAGACCGACGCCATCTCCACGTGGCAGGATCTGGTGCGCGAGCTCAAGTCCGGCAATTTCTACGCGGTGGACGTCGAGAACGACCGCGAGGTGATGGTGCCGGTGCGGGAGCGCACGTTCACGCTGGTGGGCACGGCGGTCGGTTCCTGAGCCCGCAGCGGGGCTTCCCGGCCGGCGGGATTGATTCGAGCGGCGGCCGCGCCTATCTTTCGCGCAACACCCGCAGGCCGCTCCCCGCGAGCGCTGCAGCGAAGGGACGACGATGGCAGACAAAGCCGAATTCGAATCCGTCATCACCGACGAGATGCGCGCCCAGATCGGGGTCGAGGGCGAAGCGACGGTCGGCGAGCTGACCACGACCAGCGTGCGCATGTTCGCCCGCGCCGTGGGCTACGTCGATCCGGCGTTCTACGACGAAGCGGTCGCGGTCGAGCGCGGCTACCGCAGCCTGCCGGCGCCTCCCGGCTACCTCGGCACGCCGATCTTCAACCCGGCCGAATCGGACCCGACCTTCGGAGGGCGGCGCGGGCAGGGCTTCCGCTCGCCCTATCCGCTGGTGCTCAACGGCGGCACCGACATCGAGTACACGGGCGAGCAGATCTGCGCGGGCGACGTGCTCACCTCGCGCACCAAGCTGGAGAGCCTCAGCGAGCGCTGGAGCGGCGCGCTGGGCGTCCCGATGCTGATCCAGGTCTCCGCGACCACCTACACCAACCAGGACGGCCGGGTCGTCGCGATTTCGCGCGGCACCGGAATCTCGTACCCTCGATCGGGCGAGTGAACAGGAAGGACGCAGCCATGGCCGAGCAGATCTACTTCGAGGACATCGACGAGGGCGACAACATCCCCTCGCTGGAGAAGAACCCGACCAGCCAGCAGCTCGTCTACTGGGCCGCCGGATCGGGCGACTTCTACCAGATCCACTACGACACGAAGTACGCGCAGGACACGGGCCTGGACGACATCATCGTGCACGGCGCGCTGAAGCACGCCTTCCTGGGCGAGCTGCTCTGGCGCTTCGCCGGCCCCGAGGGGCAGGTCAAGCGCGTGCAGTGCTCCTACCGCGGGATGGACCCGGCCGTGCAGGGCAAGGACGACACGGTCGACCAGAAGTTCACGCTCGAGGGCACGGTGACGCGCAAGTACACCGAGGGCGAGAAGAACTACGTCGAACTCGACATCCGCGGCGTCCGCGGCGACGGCAGCGTCTCCACCCCCGGCGTCGGCATCGTCACCCTCCCCAGCCGCGGCTAGGGCCGAGCGGCGGCGCTGCTACCTGATCGCGCTGCCGCTGCTCCTCCCCGCGTTTGAGCGCCGTCCCCGGCCGCGTCCGCGCGGGGCCGGGCGGGCCGCTTGGCGCTGGTAGTCGCGGTCCCAGAGCCACTCGCGGCGGACTTCCATGCGGTGGAATCGGTTGGGGCCCCTGCGGACGATTCCGCACTGGCGGAAGCCGGCGCCGGCGAACGCGCGCTGGGCCCGCACGTTCCAGTCCAGCGTGTGCAGGTAGACCCGCGTGAGCGAGGTTCTGGTGAAGACGTGGTCGACCAGCAGGGTCACCGCTTCGCGGCCCGCGCCGCTGCCCCAGAATTCCCGCTCGCCGATGACGATCCCGAGCTCGGCCTCGCGGTGCCCGTGGTCGACGTTGTAGAGCAGGATGTTGCCGATGTGCCGCCCCTCGACGGTCTCGATCGCGAACATGTTGCGGTAGTGGGTCTCGGCCTCGAGCTGCCAGCGCATCTGCTCGCGGAACTCCTCGAACGAGAGCCGCGAGATCGGCACCGCGTCGAGCAGCGAGATCTCGTCGTCCGTCCGCCAGATCCAATCGCGGCGGGCGTCGCCGATGTGCTTGCGGCGCAGCTGGACGACGCGCCCGGCGGCGAACGGCGGGGGCAGCCTCATCGCCTCATCCCGCTCCGCTGCGCAGCGGCACGCGGCCGTCCGAAGCGCCGCCGGGGCCGTTCCGTTCCAGCGCTTCCCGCCAGTCCGGGTGGCCGTCGAGCATCGCCGCGGCGCGCTCCAGCACGTCGACCGTGTTGCGGTAGCTGACCCGCCGCATCGCCTCGTCGAGGCCGAACCAGCCGACGTCGATGTGCTCGTGATCGTGATCCGCGAAGGAGCCGCCGGTCGGCTGCATCAGCCAGAAGTGGACTTCCTTATCGATGCTGCGCTTGCCGCCGCCCGGGCGCGCGGCCCTGAAGCGGTAGCGCATCACGCCGACCTTTTCGCCCAGCTCGACCAGCAGCCCGGTCTCCTCGCGGACTTCGCGGAGCGCGGTTTCGCGCAGGCGCTCGCCGGGGTCGCGCTTGCCCTTGGGCAGCCCCCAGCGCAGCGCCGCGGTCTGCACCAGGACGATTTCGAGACTCGGCCGCCCCGGCGCGCCCGGCGCGTCCGGCCCGATCCGCCAGACCACTCCGCCGGCGCTGACGGCCCGGGCCCGCCCGCGCGCGCGCTTCCCGCTCTCCGCGTGCTCTTCGTTCAAGGCGCACCCCGTTCCCCGGTCACTGGTAGATCTCCGCGCCGGCGTCATCGAACGCGCCGTCGAGCCGCCGCGCTTCGTCCAGCGCCTCGGCGACGGCCGCGCGGAGGTCCGGATCCGGATGGGTCCGCAGCGCGGCCAGCTGCTCCAGCGCTTCTTCGCCGCCGATCTCGCCCAGCGAGCGGGCGATGGCGCGGGCGAGATCGCTTTCCAGCCCGGGCTCCGCGAGCAGGTCGAGCAGCATCGGCACCGCGTCCTCCGAGCCGATCTCGCCGGCCGCCTCGACGGCGGCCATGCGCTCGTCCTCGTCGGCCGCGCCGAAGGCGTTTTCAATCAGCGGGATCCAGGCATCGTCGGCGTTGCGGCCCATGCCGCGCAGCGCGCCGAGGCGCAGTTCCGCTTCGTCGCTGCCGTAGGCGTCGTCCAGTAGCGGCGCGATCCAGTCCTCCTGCGCGACGGCCGCGCCGGCGATCGCGCCGGCCCGCAGCGCCGGTTCTTCGCGCGCGTCCTCGGCGATGCGGCGCAGGGCCGGGATCACGCCCTCCGCGCGTTCCGAGCCGGCCCAGCCCAACTCCGCGCGCAGCGCCACCTCGCCCAGCGAAGCAACCGCCTCGATCCGCACCGCGCCGTCCTCCTCGTCCGAAGCGGCCGTGCGCAGCAGCGCTTCGGTCGCGCCCGGCGTCTCGCAGGACGCCAGCGCGGTCGCGGCCGCGGCCCGCACCGAGAGGTCGTCGTCGACCAGCGCCGCCCGCAGCACGCTGGTGAACTCCAAGCCCGGATACCCGTTCATCGAATCGATCAGTTCCCCGACGAAGGCGAAGCGGCCGGCCGGCTCGAGCGCCGCCAGCCGCCCCCGCGCCTCCCGCTCCAGCGCCTCCGATTCGCCGCTCAGCGCCCGCAGATCATCCGCCTCGAGCGGCTGCCGCCCCGCGTCGATCGCCGCCACCAGGCGCGCGAACGCATCGCCCGGCTCGCTCGCATCGTCCGACACCGCGCTCCTCCGTCGCCGCCCGCAGTCGGGCAAATCAGTGTATCCGAGCGATCAGTACCGCCGATCACTCCTCCTGCGGCGCGCGCTCCATCAGCATCGGGATCGCGTCGCGCGGCGGCAGGCCGTCGAAGAGCACCCGCGCGACCAGCGAGGCGACCGGCATCGCGACCCCCGCCCGCTCCGCGAGCGCGAGCGCCACGGGCGCGGTCTCGACCCCCTCGACGACGCCGGGCGAGGCGGCCAATGCCTCGGCCAGCGGCAGCCCGCGGCCGATCCGCTCGCCCAGGGCGCGGTTGCGCGAGCGCGGGCTCATGCAGGTCGCCAGCAGGTCGCCCATGCCCGAGAGCCCGGCGAAGGTGATCGGCCGCCCGCCGAGGGCCGAGCCGAGCCGGGCGGACTCGGCCAGCGCCCGCGTCATCAGCGCGGCCAGCGCGTTGTCGCCCGCGCCGAGGCCGACGGCCATCCCGGCCGCGATCGCCGTCACGTTCTTGAGCGCCCCGCCCAGCTCCACGCCGGCGACGTCGCGGTTCGTGTACACGCGGAACGACGGCGACGAGAGCAGGTCGCGCACCAGCTCCGCGTCTTCGGGATCGTCAGCGGCGACGACGGATGCGGCCGGCAGCCCGGCGGCGATTTCGGCGGCCAGATTCGGCCCCGAGAGCGCGGCCGCGCGCGCGCCGCCCGCGCCGCTGCCCGGATCGCCGCCCAGCTCCTCGCGGATCACCTCGGTCATCCGCAGCAGCGTGCCCCGCTCGATGCCCTTGGCCGCGCTCGCGTGCACCGCTGCCGCCGGAACCCGCGCCGAGCGCAGGTTCTCGCGCATCCGCTGGGCCGGAACCGCCCAGATCACCGCATCGGCCGGGCCGTCCGCGCGCGCCGCGAACGCGATTTCCGGCTCGGCCGCAGCGCAGCGCGCGGCCTCTTCGGCGCTGCGGCAGAGCACGACCGCCTCGTTGCCCGCGCGGGCGGCCAGCGCGGCCAGCGTCCGCCCCCACGAGGTCGCGCCGACGACGACCGCGCGCACGGGGGCTCAGCCCGTCTCCGCCGGCGTTTCGCCGAACACGCGCTCGGTTCCCCCCGCGATCCGCTCGATGTTGTCGCGGTGGCCGACGACGATCAGCAGCCAGGCCCCGACGGCGTAGCCGATGTATGCGCCGTCAAGGCCGCCGAAGGCCGCGAAGACCCCGACCGCCGCGGCGCCGGCGGTCGCGCCGATCAGGACGGAGAGCGACATCACGCGGGTGCGCCAGAGCAGCGGGGCCGCGGCCGCGACCGCGCAGGCGATGGCGAAGGGCAGCGCGGCCAAGGTCGCGCCCAGCGCCGTCGCCGCGCCGCGCCCGCCGCGGAAGCCGGCGAAGAGCGGGAACTGGTGCCCGAAGATCGCCGCCAGCCCGCCCAGCACTTCGCCGGTCGGGCTGTCGAACGCCGCGCCGATGATCAGGATCGGCGCGGCCCCCTTCGCCGCGTCGATGGCGAGCACCAGCAGCGACCATTTCAGCCCCAGCTTGCGGAAGGCGTTGGTGGCGCCGGTGCGCCCGCTGCCGCTGGCGCGGATATCGCCGCCGCCGCGCCATTTGCCGACCCACAGCCCCGTCGGAATCGACCCGAGCAGGTAGCCGGCCGCGAGCCCCGCGACCCACGCCTCAATCACGGCCGTCCCGCTCCCCGCCGTCGCGGCCGCGGAAATGCAGGCGCATCGCCGCGCCTTCGAAGCCGAACGCCTCGCGCAGCCGCCGCTGCAGGTAGCGCTGGTAGGAAAAATGCAGCGCATCGGGCGCGTTCATGAAGAAGACGAAGGTCGGCGGCTCGATCGCGGTCTGCGCGGCGTAGTAGAAGCGCATCGGCCGGCCCTTGTGCGTCGGCGGCGGGCGCTCGATCGTCCATTGCCGCAGCCGCGCGTTCAAGCGCCCCGTCGACACGCGCAGGCGGCGCTGATCGGCCACGTGCAGCGCCGCCGCGACGACGCCGTCGACCGCCTCTCCGGTCAGCGCGGAGACCCAGATGATCGGGGCCCAAGTCACGAACCGCGCGCGGCCCGCGAGCTGCCGTTCGCGGCTCCCGCGCAGGCCTTCCCGCTCGTCCAGCAGGTCGACCTTGTTCATCACCAGCACGATCCCGGCGCCGGCTTCGAGCGCCATCTGGATCACGTGCTGATCCTGGGAAGTGACGCCCTCGCGCGAGTCGATCACGATCGCGGCGACGTCGGCCCGGCCGGCGGCCGCCGAGGCGCGGCGCACGGAGGCGCGCTCGATTCCCGGCTCGACCCGCCCGCGCCTGCGGATGCCGGCGGTGTCCACCAGCGAGACGCTGCGGCCCTCGAATTCCAGCCGCGCGTCCACCGCGTCGCGCGTCGTGCCCGGCACCTCGCTGACGATCATCCGCTCGTCGCGCAGCAGCGCGTTGACCAGCGACGATTTGCCGACGTTGGGCCGGCCCACGATCGCCAGGCGGCAATCGACCTCCGCGCCGCGCTCGCCGGCGACGTCGGGCAGCGCCTCCGTCACCCGGTCCAGCAGATCGTCGATCCGCCTGCCATGGTGCGCCGAGATCGCCTGCGGCTCGCCCAGGCCCAGCGCGTGGAACTCGGCCGCGCCGTCCGCGATCCGCACGTTGTCGGCCTTGTTCGCGCAGACCGCGACGGGCTGCGGCGCGTCCCGCAGCAGCTCGGCGACGTCCCAATCGGCCGACAGCGGACCGGCCTGCGCGTCGACCACGAAGATGATCGCGTCGGCTTCGGCCAGCGCCTGGCCGACCTGGTCGGCGACCGGCTCCGCGTAGGGACCGGCCAGCTGCTCGCCGCGCAGCCCGCCCGTGTCGATCACCGTGAAGCGCCGCCCGCGCCATTCCGCCTCGCCGTAGTTGCGGTCGCGCGTCGTGCCCGGCTCTCCGCGCACGATCGCCTGGCGCCGGCCGAGCAGGCGGTTGAACAGGGTCGATTTGCCCACGTTGGGCCGGCCGACGATCGCCACGACGGGCAGGCCCGCTCCGGGCCCGGCGCCCGGCGGGACGGCTTCCGCGGCTGCGGCCTCGCGCACCGCCGTCATCGCCCCTCGCCTTTCCAGCGGTCCCGGCCCGCTGCCGTCCACTGTATTCCGCGCCGCGCCCGCCGCTACTGCCCGTCGGCGTCCGGTTCCGCCTCTTCGGGCTCCGGCGCCGGCGGCTCGGTCAGCGCGAGGATGATGAACGAGGGGCTGATCTCCGCGATCTCGACGTTGATGCCGTCCGGCGCGCTCCATTCCAGCGTGATCGAGTGCCGGCCCGCGTCGAGGCCGGAGGCGTCGAGCAGGATCGGAGCGAGTTCCGAATCCAAGCGCGCGATCTCGGCCGCCTCGCCGCGCAGCAGCAGGCGCGCCGACGACGGCTGCACCGACGCCTCCCAGCCGGCCGGCGCGTTCACGATCTGCAAGCGCACCGGCACCCGCACCTCGGCCAGGATCGGCTCGATCTGCACGGTCACCCGCACCTGGGTCTCGGCCGCCGCCTCCCCCGCGGTCGTCGCCAGCGGCACCGTCCGGATCACCGTCGAGCTGCGCCCCTCGATGCTGATCGGGGTCGTCTCGACAGAAGCCAGTTCCTCGAACTCGTCCACCGTCGCGACCAAGTCCACCGTCGGCGGCGCGACCGCGATCGCGGCGATCCGGTAGCCGTCCAGCGGGCGGCCCTCGATCCGCGGGCGCACCGTGACGGTGCGCGGGAACAGCTCCTGCCGCACGTCGATCCGCACCGTCGCGAAGCGCGGCTCGATCGCGACCCGGCCCGAGGCCGAACCGCTCCCGGTGCGCGCTTCGAGCGCGACGGTGCGGGTCACCGGCACGGTCAGGCCGGCCAAGTCGACCCGCGCCACCGCTTCGGTGATCTGTTCGATGTCGAACGAGATCCCCGTCACCGTCGCGAAGGCGAGGTCGACCGTCGGCTGGGCGACGGCGAAGCCGAGCGGGGGCGAACCGGAGGCTTCGATCACGACGGGCACCTCGCGCTCCTCGACTTGCTGGATTTCGACGACGGCCGTCTCCGGCTGCACCGATCGCACCCGCACGCCCTCGATCAGCGACCGCACCCGCACCGGCAGGCTGTGGCGCCCGCGCGCCCGGCCGTTGGCGTCGATCGTCGCTTCCAAGTTCTCGGGCGCGACCCCGTCCACGTCCTCCTGCCGCCCGATCACGGTGACCGAGACCGGCAGCGGCTCGTTGGCCACGGCCAAATCGGCCGCGAGGTTGATCACGCCGACCGACAGGCTGAAGCCGAGCCGCTGCTCGACTTCGCGGTTCTCTGCGTCGACGATCACGAACCAGACCGCGAGCGAGAGCACGATCACGGTCGCGAGCAGCGTCGCCTCCTGCAGCCAGCGGGCCGCCCCGCGCGGCAGCCGGCTCATCAGGTGCCCGGCGCCGGCGCGCCTCCGCCCGCGCGCGCCGACGCGGGTTCGCCCGCCGGCTCATCCCCATCAGCCGCGGTCGGCATCCGCCAAGGCGGCCCGCTCACGCGCGAGGGGCCGCCCTGCCGCGCCATCGCCCATTCGAGCTGCGCGCGGTCGAGGCCCTGCTGGAGCGCGCCGCCCGAGGCCAGCGAGAGCGCGCCCGTCTCTTCGGAAACCACCACGACCAGCGCGTCCGTGTCGTTCGAGATGCCGACCGCAGCGCGGTGGCGGATGCCCAGATCGGGCCCCAGCCCGCGCGCTTCGTCGGCCGAGCGGTCGGACGCGACGCTGCCCGAGGGCAGGGGCACGATGCAGCGGGCCGCGGCGACCTCGCCGGCGCGCAGCAGCAGCGCCCCGTCATGCAGCGGCGAACCGCGCTGGAAGATGCTGGCGATCAGCTCGACCGAGGGCTCGCCGCCCACGCGCACGCCGGTCGCCGCCAGTTCTTCCAGCCCGGTCCCGCGCTCGATCACGATCAGCGCGCCGGTCCGCTCCCCCGCCGGCTGCGCGGCCAAGCGGGCGCTCGCCTCGGCCGCCACCGCGATCAGCTCCCGCAGCTGCCGGCGCCCGCCCAGCCGCGTGCGCAGCGATCCGGCCCGGCCGACGTGCTCCAGCGCCCGCCGGAACTCCGGCTGGAACACGATCAGCACGATGATGAACAGCACCGCCAGCCCGTTGTCGACCATCCAGCCCAGCACGACGGAGTCCAGCGCGCGGCCGAAGACGGTGAGCAGCAGCACCACGATCACCATCCCCCGCACCACCGTCATCGCCGTCGTCCCCCGCAGCAGCCGCAGCGCCGCGTAGAACACGACCGCGATCGCCGCCACCTCGAACGCGCTGGTCCAGGAGAAGTCCGCAAACGCTGCGTCGACGCTCGAAAAGAATCCGCTCACGGCGTCCGCCCGTCGGCGCGCATCCCCGCGCCCGGCGCCCTCCGGCCCCGTGCGCCCAATCCTAAGTGAACCGAACCGCCGAACGGCCCTCCGTCCAGCCGTCCCGTCTCGGCCCGCCCCGGTTCAGCTGAACAGCCAGCGCAGCAGCGCTTCCTGCGCGTGCAGCCGGTTCTCGGCCTGCTGGTAGACGACCGACTGCGGCCCGTCGAGCACGTCGGCCGACACCTCTTCGCCGCGGTGCGCCGGCAGGCAGTGCATCACAGCGGCTCCCGGCGCAGCCAGAGCCAGCAGCTCCGCATCGACCTGGTAGCCGCTGAACGCCTCCAGCCGCGCCTTCGCCTCGGCCTCCTGCCCCATGCTCGTCCACGTGTCGGTGTAGACGACGTCCGCGCCCGCCGCTGCTTCCGCCGGCGACTGCATCGCCCGCACGGATCCGCCCGAAGCGTCCGCCCTCGCGCCTGCGGCATCAAGCGACGGCTGGTCCAGCCCGTACTCCGCCGGCGATGCGGCCCGCACGTGCATGCCCTCGGACGCGGCGCAGATCGCCAGCGACCGCGCGACGTTGTTCCCGTCGCCGACGTACGCCAGCGTCCGGCCCGCCGCCCCGCCCAGCTCTCGGACCGTCAGCAGGTCGGCCAGCGCCTGGCACGGGTGCTCCCAGTCCGACAGCGCGTTGATCACGGGCAGCCCGCTCGAGGCCCGCAGCTCCTCCAGCAGCCGCTGCTCGAACGTGCGGCAGACGATCACGTGGCCGAGCCGCCCCAGCACCGCGCCGACATCCGCGGCCGGCTCCCGCTCACCCAGCCCGACCTCCGGCGGCGACAGGTACATCGCCTCGCCGCCGAGCCGCCGCACCGCCAACTCGAACGTCACCCGCGTCCGCAGCGACGGCTTCTGGAAGATCAGGAACGCGGTGCGCCCGCGCAGTACGTCCGACGCGGCCCCGCCGGCCTTGCGCTCGGCGGCCAGATCGATCACCTCGCCGATTTCCGCGGAGGAAAGATCGGCCACCTGCAGGAACGAACGAACCACTCGACCCCTCCGCGTCACCCGCGCGATAGAGGCGGAACTGTATCAATCGCAGCATCGGCCGGGGCATCCGCGACGCGCCCGTTATGACGCGGGCGCGACGGCGCGCGATCTACCGGCAATCCGGCGGCCTGCCTAGCGTGCGCCGGTGACGCCGTTTTCGCACCGTCTCGCGGCCCGCATCCGCCGCTTGGCCGGACCCGAACCGCGATACCGCATCATCTGGCTGCCCGCCCTCGCCGCCGGGATCGCGCTTTTGGCGGGCCTCCTCGCCGCCGCTCCCGCCGCGGATGAGCCGGGAGCGATCCGCGTCGTCACCAGCGGAGAGCGCGAATCCCCCTTGCCCTCGCATCCGCACGCGCCGACCCGCATCAACATCAACACGGCCTCCCGCGAAGAACTGATGACCCTCGACGGGATCGGCGAAATCCTCGCCGAGCGAATCATCACCGAGTGCGAATTTTGCTGCATCGAAGACCTGCACACTTTGGATCGATTCCCGTCCTACCTGCTCGATGCGGACCAAGATCAGATCACCGCGGACGGCCGATGCGACTGAAGCTCGGCATTCCGTCCGTCGATCTTCGGCGACCGATGCTGCCGTTCAGCGGACGGGTTCCCCCAGCGCTGGCGAAGGTCGATCTCCGACGGTTCCACCAGCCGCCGGTCTTGATCTGGTCGCTCGCCTTCATCACCGGGATCGTGCTCCGCCTCGCCGGCGCCGAAATCGGATTCGTCGCGCTCGCCGTCGCGCTGACCGCCTCGCTCGGCATCTTGGCCGCTTGGCAGACGCCCGCGCGAGCCAAAGCGCGGCTGCTGGCGATGGCCCTGCTCGCGCTCGCTCCCCTCGCCCTGCTCGCCGGCCACTGGCACGCCGGCCAGCAGGACCGAGACGAGGCTTGGATCAACGATCTGGCCAAGCGCACGGCGACGCTCACGGGAGTCGCGCAGCGCGACGGCGAGACGCGCTGGGGCCGCACGGAAATCTGGCTCCGCGTCGAGTCGGCGCGGGCCGGGGACGAGCAGGTTGCCGCCGACGGCTTGGTGCTCCTCCGCGCTCCGCTGGACTCGGAGATCGAGGCCGGAGAACGCATCTCGGCCGAAGCCTCGCTCGATCCCGTCGCCGATCTGGAAGGCGGGTTCGGCGGCTACCTGGCCCGCGAGGGCGTCTCCGCGATCGGATACGCGCAGAACCTGAAACGGCTCGAATCCCCCGGCCGCGGCTGGTGGCTGGACGCGGTGTCCTGGCTGCGCCGCAGCCTCAACGACGGCCTCCGCGACGCGCTGCCGCCGCCGGTCGACGGGATCGCGCAGGCGATGCTGACCGGGCGCCGGGACGCCATCGACGCGCCCCTGCGCGAAGACCTGGCCCGCGCCGGAATCATCCATCTCGTCGTCGTCTCCGGCGCGAACGTGCACCTGCTGGCGGCGCTGATCCTGTTCACGACCACTTGGTTGATCGGCCGGCGCTGGGCCACGGGCCTCGTGCTCGCCGCGGTCGGCGCTTATGTCTTCATCGCCGCCGGCGACCCGGTCGCCGAGCCGCCGGTCTTCCGGGCCGGCGTGATGGCGGCCGTGCTGATGATCGCGCTCGCCCTCGGCCGGCGCACCGGCGCGATCTACGCCGTCGCGCTGGCGGCCGCGCTCCTCGCCGCGCTGTCGCCGCCGGCCATCGCGAGCCCGTCGTTCCAGCTCACCCTCGCCGGCACCCTCGCGGTCGTCGCCATCGCGCCGGCCGCGCTGCAGCGGTTCTTCGAGGGCGCCGGTCCCGCCCGCGCCGCGCTCGATTTCCTCATCCTCAATTCCGTCGCCACATTGGCGACGATGCCCTTCATCGCCTGGCACTTCGACCGCGTCTCCATCGTCTCGCTGCCGGCAAACTTGGTCGTGGCCCCCTTCTTCACCTGGATGTTCGCCGGAACCGCCGCAACCGCAGCGATCGGGCTCACCAGCGACTCGATTGCGGCAGCGCTGGCCTGGCCCTTGGCCGGACTGCCGCTCAGCTGGCTTGCTTTGATCGGCGATCTCGCCGCCGCACCATCCTGGGCCGCCGTGGCCGCGCCGCGGGAAGTCGTGGTCTTCGCCTTCGCCGCCATCGCGGTCATCGCCCTCGCGTCATTTCCAGCCGCCCGATTTAGAAGCAATCGCGCATCCGGGCAACGCGGGAGCAGACTGGTCTTTGCCGCCGCAATTGCCGCGGCGATGTTCTTCGCCGCATCGGCCGCCGTGGTCTGGACGCGGGCGGACGCAGCCCACGACGGCCGCTTCGCCGTCCATTTCCTGGACATCGGGCAGGGCGATGCAGCCCTCGTCCGCGCCCCGTCCGGCGCGACGATGCTCGTCGACGGAGGCCCCGACCCCGGCCGCCTGCTGGCCGCGATGCGCGACGTGCTGCCGGCGAATCATGCCGCAATCGACGCCGTAGTGCTCACCCATCCGCAGTCCGACCACGCCGGCGGCCTGTTCGCCGTCCTCGATCGCTACGACGTCGGCCTCCTGATCGTGACCGAGCCCAACAGCGAAATCGAACTCGGACGGAACATCGAAGACGCGGCCGAAAAGCGGAACATCCCGATCCGCGAAGTCGCGCACGGCGACCAGATCGAGTTCGCGCAAGACGACATCACAGCCGACGTGCTGTGGCCGCATTCGGAACGCACGCAGTCAACCAACCCGAACGCAGACAGCATCGTCCTGCGGATCAGATACCGCAGTCACGCCGTGCTCCTGACCGGCGACATCGAGGCAACGGAGGAGATCGCGCTCGCCCGGCGGCGCTGCGCCGACGCGGAACCGTGCGATCTCCGCGCCGACGTCCTCAAGGCCGCCCACCAAGGTTCGCGCTCCTCTTCGACCGACCTGTTCCTGCGCCGCGTCCGGCCCCGCATCGCCGTAGTCAGCGCCGGCGCCGGCAACCAGCACGGTCATCCGCACGAGGAAGCAATGGAGCGACTCGGGAAGGCCGCCAAGATCGTCCTGAGGACGCCGAAGCACGGCACGATCTCCATCTTCAGCGACGGCGAAACGATCTCGTATCGTCCGGAACGTCGCATGGAGCGCTGATGAGCCGATATCGTTCCCATACGTGCCGGGATGGCGTAACTGGCAGCCGCGGCTGACTTAAAATCAGCTGGCCTCAGGGCCGTGGGGGTTCGAGTCCCTCTCCCGGTACCACCCGTCCGACCCGTTCCGCTTTCGCTTAGACTGCGCGCCGCGCGGCAGCCGATGCGCTGCCGGCCTGGGAAGGACGAACCGATGAAAGCCGCAGTGTTCCACGGAGCCAATCAAGACCTCACGATCGAGCAGGTCGACGTCGACAAGCCCGGCCCGCGCGAAGTCCTGGTCAAGACCGCCGCCTCCGGCGTCTGCCACTCCGATCTCCACTTCGTCGAAGGCCTCTACCCCTTCCCCGCGCCCGGCATCCTCGGCCACGAGGCGGCCGGCATCGTCGAAGAGGCCGGCGAGCTCGTCACCGACTTCAAGGCGGGCGACCACGTGATCATGTGCCTCTCCGTCTTCTGCGGCAACTGCGCCTACTGCCTCAGCGGGCGGCCCAACCTCTGCCGCAGCCCCGAGACCCAGCGCGGCAAGAGCGACAACCCCCGCCTCTCCTGGAACGGCGAGCCGCTCGCGCAGTTCGCCAACCTCTCGACCTACGCCGAGTACACCCTCGTCCACGAAAACGCCCTCGTCGGCGTCCGCGACGACATGCCGCTCGACAAGGCGGCGCTGATCGGTTGCGGCGTGATGACCGGCGCCGGCGCGGCGCTCAACACCGCCAAGGTCCAGCCCGGCACCACCGTCGCCGTCTACGGCGCCGGCGGCGTCGGCCTCGCCGCGATCCAGGGCGCCCGCATCGCCGGCGCGCGCCAGATCATCGCCGTCGACACGATGGAGCACAAGCTCGGCCTCGCCCGCGAACTCGGCGCGACCCACTCGGTCGACGCCTCGACCGGCAACCCGGTCGACCAGATCAAGGACATGACCGACGGCGAGGGCGTCGACTACGCGATCGAGGCGATCGGCCTCAAGGTCACCGCCGAGCAGACCTTCTACTCGATCAAGCGCGGCGGCGTCGCCACCATCGTCGGCATGGTCCCGATCGGCCAGAAGCTCGAGATCGACGGCCACGAGTTCCTCAGCGAGAAGGTGCTGCAAGGCTCCAGCATGGGCTCCAACCGCTTCCGCATCGACATGCCGCGGCTGGTGGACTTCTACATGCAGGGCCGCCTCAAGCTGGACGAGATGGTCACGCGGACCGGCGCGCTCGAAGACGTCAACGAAGCCTTCCGCGCGATGAAGGCCGGCGAGGTCGCCCGCACCGTGCTCACCTCGTTCTAGCCGCGAGCACGGCTCCGCGGGGTACGATCCGCTTACGCGGAGGGGTGGCCGAGCGGCTTATGGCGGCGGTCTTGAAAACCGTTGGGCGTCACTGGCGTCCCGGGGGTTCGAATCCCTCCCCCTCCGCCAGCACGCGGCCGCAGAGCAGCAGGAAATCGGCATCCGCGCCGAGCGGCGTCTCGCCGGTGCGGTAGATCGACAGCCGCAGCCAGTCGCGGTGCGGCGCGATCCGGCAGTCGATCACCGAGGAATCGCGCAGCAGAGCCAAGAGCCGATCATGCAGGCCGGCGCTGCCGTTGAGCAGCTCGGCGGCACGGCGCGCGGCCGTGGCCGACGGCTCCGACGGCTCCCACTCGGCGTCGCGCGCCTGCCCCAGCCCGGTGCTCGGGAAAACCCTGCGGGAGCGGACCAGCCCCTCGTCCCAATCGCGCGGCCAGCCGTCCGCGAGCAGGTCAAGCGCCACGTAGCCGTGCAGGCCCGTCACCCGGCGCTCCCCCCCGTGCATCCCCCGCCCGGACAGTTCGACCAGCTCTGCCGACGAGACGGGCTGGCCTTCCAGATCGGCACCGGCGACCACCCGCTCTTCGCCGCGCCGCTTGGCATCCTGCTCCGCCGGCGACGCCGCGACGCCCCGCGCCGTGAATAGCCCCGCCAGCTCCGCGCTCCGCTCGGCGAAGCCGGGACCGCGCCGGAACAGCCGCGAAATCACCATCATCGCCTCCGCACGGCACACTACTATCCGCAGCAGCGCCAATCGGAGCGGAGGCCGAAATGCTCGTGGTCATGCACAGGCTCTGGTTGAAAGCGGGAACGTTCGGCGAATTCGCGCGGCTCTCGCGCGAACAGGTCTGGCCCGTCGCCGAGGCCTGCGGCCAGCGGATACTCGGCCTGTATCTGGCCGAGGAGCCGCATCCCCATCCCGCAGCGGATGGATCGAGCGACATGGCGATCCTGGTGACGGCCTACGTCGACCATGATCACTTCCTCGCAACTCGGGCCGACGCCGACAGCTGGGCATACGGCGAAGAGCTCCGCGCGCGGAAGGAAGAGGGCGCGCAGGCCCGTCGCGCGCTCACGCTGGCGGTGCATCCTTCTTTCCTCGAACCTTGCCGCGTGAAGATCGGCGGACCCTTTTGGCCGCCGTACTTCAGCGGCCCGGCCGAGCAGTCGGCGCTGCCGCCGGTCTCCGATCCCGGCCTCGTCGTGATGCGGCGGTTCTGGATACCGCGGGGATCGTTCGACGAGTTCGAGCAGCTTTCCCGCGAGTTCATCTGGCCCGAAATCGAAGCCGGCGGCGCCCGCGTGCAAGGGATGTACCGAGCCGCCGAACCGCACCCGAACGACGATGCCGGAGACGATTGCGACATGGTCGTCCTGTTCACCGGCTACGCGGGCATCGACCACTGGCACGCCACCAGGGCCAACGCCGACACTTGGGCCTTCAGCGAAGAATCCCGCCAGCGGATGCGCCAAGGCGGCCGCCCCCGCGCCGCCCTCACCCGGGCCATCCACCCCACCTTCACCACCCCCGCCAAAGTCCCAATCGGCGGCCCGTTCCGGACGCCGCATGAGTAAGATCGCCTCGGAGGTCGCTCGAATGGAAGTGATGGACGCCGTTCGCCTAGCCAAAGCCCACATCGCCGAGCTGTTCGCCGACGAGGAAATCGAAGATGTCGGCTTGGAAGAAGCCGTCTTCGATGGGCTGGCCGCCAGCACGGACTCGGGCAGTCCAGCCGACGTTTGGAAGATCACGATCGGCTTCACCCGGCCGTGGAATCGCCGCCTCGACACCGCCACGATGATGCGCTGGCAGCACCGGGCCCGGGCATACAAGATGGTGAACATCCGCGATGCGGACGGCGCGATCCTCTCGGTGACCGACCCGGTTTTGGCCGAACCCCGGTGATCCCGTGCAGTACCGCGGAATCTTCATCGATGCCCAACTGCTCGTCCTCTTCGTCGTCGGCAGGCTCGATCCTGCCCTGATTCCGCGCCATCGGAGACTGTCGGGCTTCTCCATTGCAGATTTCGACACGTTGAACAGCTTCGTCGGAGAGACCGCGCAGGTATTCGTCACGCCCAACACGCTGACCGAAGCATCGAACCTTTTGCGGCAGCACGGAGAGCCCGAACGGGGCGACATTCTCGATCAACTGCGGCGGCTGATCGACGAATCGCGCGAGATCGTGATTGCCAGCCGTACAGCCGCCAACCGCGAAGAATTCCGCTGGCTCGGCCTCGCCGACGCCGTGCTCATCGAAGCTGCATCGGCCGAAGTGCCGCTTTTGACGGCAGACGGCCAGCTCTACCGCTCAGCGCTCGACGAAGAGCCGCAAAGCTGCGTGAATTTCAACCATCTGCGTGCAGCCAGGACCTAGGGCCGGGCGGCGCGGAGGGAGAACATCAGGGGGGTGATTTGGCGGTCGGGGGCGGGGAGGCGGAAGATGCCGCGTTCGGTTTCCTGCATCCACGGGGTCGCGCGGTAAACCGACCATTGCTGTTCGTGGAGGAATTCCAAGCGGAGTCCGGTTGCGATGATCGCGGTGACGATTTCGCCGAGGCCGTGATTCCATTCATAAAAAATGGGGTTGTCCAGTTCCGCTGTTGCGTCGGCGTAATCTTCTACGTCGTCCCAACGCAGCGGCTCTTCGGTTTCAAAGTAGGGGTAGCGCATCACGTACGACTGATCTTCGACGTCGAGATCCAGCGTCATCGCTGCCGGGTGGGCGTCGCGGAGGTACAAGAAGCCGCCCGGCCTGACGAAACTGGCGGCGACGCGCGCCCATTCCCGGACATCGGGCAGCCAGCAGAGCGCGCCGAGGTTGACGTAGACGATATCGAAACGGCCGTCGATTACTGTTTCGGCCTCGTACACGTTGGCCTCGATGAAAGTGGCGTCCAAGCCGGCTTTCCGGGCGAGGTCGCGGGCCGCGGCGACGGCTTCGGGCGAGAAGTCCAAGCCGGTGACGGCCGCGCCCTCGCGGGCCCAGGAGAGCGTGTCCATGCCGAAATGGCACTGGAGGTGCAGCAGCGACTTGCCGGAGACGTCGCCGACCTCCTCGCGGTCCAAATCGAGCAGGGTCGATTCGCCGGCGAGGAATCGGTCGACGCCGTAGAAGTCGGAGGCCGCGTGGATGCCGACGACTTCGTCCCAGCGCTTGCGATTGGCGGCGAAATAGCCGTCCCGCGCGGTCATGCGGGCGGCTCGATGGTCGCGAAGCCGCAGCGGGCGTGCAGCGCTTTAGGCAGGATGATCGTGCCGTCCGCTTGCTGGCCGTTTTCGAGCACGGCGGCGACCGTGCGGGGCAGCGCGAGGGCGCTGCCGTTGAGGGTGTGGACGAAGCGGGTGCCGGAGCCTTGTTCCGGGCGGTAGCGGACGCCGGCGCGGCGGGCTTGGAAGTCGGTGCAGTTGGAGATGCTGCTGACCTCCAGCCACTCCTGCGCGCCAGGCGCCCAGACTTCCAAGTCGTAGGTGATGGCGGCGCTGAAGCCCAAGTCCCCGCTGCAGAGCTGGATCACGCGGTAGTGCAAGCCCAGCTCGGCGAGCAGCGATTCGGAGTGCGCGAGCATCCCGTCCAGCGCCTCCGCCGACTGATCCGGGCGGGTGAACTGGTACATCTCGACTTTTTCGAACTGGTGCACGCGCTTGATCCCGCGCACATCCCGCCCGGCGCTGGCCTTTTCGCGTCGGAAGCAGGGCGTATGCGCGGCGTATTTGCGGGGCAGGTCAGCCTCGTCGAGGATTTCGCCGGCGTGCAGGTTGGTCAGCGGCACCTCGGCGGTGGGGACCATGAAGTAGTCCTCTTCGGCGTCGCGGTAGAGGTTGTCGCGGAATTTGGGCAGCTGGCCGGATGCGTGCATCGCGGTCTCGCGGACCATCGCGGGCAGGTAGTACTCCTCGTACCCGGCGGCCGAGAGCTTGTCGAGGAACCAGCCGATCAGCGCGCGCTGGAGTCGCGCGCCCTTGCCGCGCAGGACGTACATCCGGGAGCCGCTCATCTCGGCCGCCCGCTCCGTATCGATGATCCCCAAGCGGTCGCCCAAATCCCAATGGGCGAGCGGTTCGTAGTCGAACGCGGGGGCGCTGCCGACGGTGCGGACGACGACGTTGCCGGACTCGTCGTCGCCGTCGGGCGTGGCGTCGCTGGCCAAGTTGGGGAACTCGGCGAGGGTTTCATTGAGTTCAGACTCAGTCTGCTTGAGCGCCGCTTCCAGCTCGTCGAGGCGGGCCGCCGTCTCCCGCTGGGCGGCGATCAGGCGCTGGCGCTCATCGTCGTCCTCGGCCTTGCCGATCTGCCGGCCGGCTTGATTGCGCTGCGCCCGCAGTTCTTCGACCTCGCCCAAGAGCTCGCGCCAGCGCTGCTCGGCGGCGGCCGCCTCGGCGACGGGGGCTTCGGCGCGGCGTCGGCGGAGGGAGCGTTCGATCTCGTCGCGCTGCTCGCGGAGCTGCTGGATTCCGATCATGGCGACCCCTCGGCGGCGCTGCGGTCGATTGAGGCGATGCCGAGCACGCGGACGTCCTCGGAGATGTACGAGCGCCCGGCCCCGGTCACGATCGGATCGTTGCAGGCGAGCTGGTTGCGGTCGACCCAATGCCACTGCTCGCCGACCGACGCGGAATCATCGCGCGGGCGGGAGAAGTAGATCATGTCGATGTGCTGGTGCGGCGGGCCTTCATTCGATTCGCCGATCGGTTCGAGCATGATCGTGGTCGGCGGCGGGAGCTGGGCCGGGTCGGCGAATTGATGGCGCTGTCCGCAGGGGAGGATCTCGACCTCGAGCCCCGTCTCCTCGCGGGTTTCGCGGAGTGCGGCTTGAACGGGATCCTCGTCGGGCTCGACGTGGCCGCCGGGCGGGAGCCAAAGGCCGACCTTGCGATGCCAATGCAGCAGGGTGGCTTCAGGAGTGGAGACGAAAGCGGTCACAGTGAAATGCCGGTTCAACGCAACGCCGCCTATTCTACGCGGGCCCCGGCTGCGGGGCGGGAGCCGTTGCGGGGTGCGGGATGGAGCTGATCTCGGCGGGCAACGGAATGTCGCCGGCCTGGTCGCCGGACGGGGCGCTGATCGCCTTCCTCTCCAATCGGGCGGAAGGCTGGGACCTCTACGTCGCCCCGGCAGGAGGCGGCGATCCGCAGCGCCTCACCAAAGGGGCCACGGCGGACGATCCGGCTTGGAGATCGGACGGGCTGGCGGTCGCGGTGCACCGTCGCGGCGGGATCGACCTCGCGCCGCTCGACGGCGGCGCGCCGCAGCGTTTCGATGATGCCGCGACGCAGGCGGCTTGGTCGCAGAACGGCCGGATCGCGGTCATCCGAGACGGCAGATTGGCGCTGCGAGGATGCGGAAGCGAGATTGAAACAGGAATCGATGCCCGCGATCCGACATGGGCGCCGGACGGACGGCAGCTCGCGGTGACTCGAGCGAGCGGGATCGAGATCGTGGAAGCGGAGACGGGCGCGGCGCAGCCGCTGGAGGGTGGGCAGCGCGGGGCAGCCCCGGCCTGGCACCCGGGGGGAGACCGGATCGCGTTCGAGCGGGACGACGGCATCCAAGTGGCCGATCTGGATGCAGGGATGGTTACGACGTTGCCGACGCCGATGCCCGCGGGCAAACCTTCGTGGTCGCCGAGCGGCGATCAAATCGCCTTCCACGCCTACGTGGATGCGAACTGGAACATCCTGATTTTGGACTTGGCGAGCGGCGATGTCCGCCCCTTGACGGCGGCGACTTGGGCGTCGTGGAACGCGCGCGGATAGCAGATCGGAGGGCGGGCAATGCCGACGTTGGACCACATCACGGAGGAGCAGGCGGAACTGATCCGGGATTCGCGCGTGTTCTTCGTCGCTTCGGCGGACCCGGCGATGGACGAGGGGCCGGACGGGCAGGGAGCGGTGAACCTGTCGCCCAAGGGGGCGGCGGATCTGTTCGTGATCGATCAGCACCGAGTGGCGTACTTCGATTACCGCGGGAGCGGCAACGAGACGGCGCGGCATTCCGCAGCGGGCGGGCCGATCACCCTGATGGTGATGTCGATGTCGGCCGACGATGTGGCGATCGTGCGGCTCTACGGGCATGCGGAGGCGATGCCGCTGGAGGAGTCGGTACTCGTGGAACAAGCGGAAGCGCTGCGGGCCGTCGATATCCCCACAGCCGAGCGGCAGGTGATCGAGATCCAAGTGGAGCGGACGCAGACATCGTGCGGCTACGGGGTGCCGGTCTACGAGTACGTCGGCGAGCGCAGCCGGGAGCAACGCGGGCGGCGCTACAAGTAGGCGTAGGCCGCCGGGAAGCCGTCTGGCAGCGGGCATCTAGAGCACCAGTTCGGCCAGGCGGTCGAGTTCGGCGACGACCTCCCCGGCGCCGGCGTGGGGCAGGCGGTGGATGCAGCGGTCGACGCCCATCCGCTCGTACTCGAGCTTGGCCTCGGGGTCGGCGCCGAAGACGTTGATGCTGATCGTGTCGAAATCGCGCCCGGCTTCGGCGGCGCGCGACTGGATGTCCTGGATGCCGCGTTCGACGAAGCGCGGAGCGGGCACGTTGGGCAGCCAGCCGTCGCAGTAGTCGACCACGCGCTGGCGGGCCCACTTGCTGCCCGCGCCGAGCAGGATCGGCGGGTGCGGCTGCTGGACCGGCTTAGGGATCACCGCGGTCTTGGGGATGTCGACGAACTCGGAATGGAACTCGGCTTCGTCCTCGCTCCACATCGCCTTCATCGCGGCGATGCGCTGGTCGGTGACCTTCCAGCGGTCGGCGAAGCGGACGCCGAGCGGCTCCATCTCCTCGGCCAGCCAGCCCGCGCCGATGCCGAAGAGGAAGCGCCCGCCGGAGATCAGGTCGAGGCTGGCGATCTGCTTGGCGAGGGCGATCGGCTCGTGCTCGGTGACGAGGCAGATGCCGGTGCCGAGCTTGATCTCGGAGGTCGCGCCGGCGGCCGCGGCGAGGGCGACGAAGGGATCGTGGATGCGGCGGTACTCCTCCGGCAGGGAGCCGTCGGGCGTCAGCGGGAAGGGGGTCTCGCGCTCGATCGGCATGTGGACGTGCTCGGGCACGAAGAAGCACTCGAAGCCGCGATCTTCGACCGCGCGGGCGAGTTCGACCACGTCCATCGCCTGGTCGGTCGCGAAGATGAAGACGCCGTGCCGCATGAGGAGCTCCTAACCTGTGACGGGAAGAGGGTACGCGATGCACGGGGTTCCGGAGCTCTCGGACGCCGAACGGCTGGGCCGCCTGCGGCCGCCGGGCGGGCGGGTGCGGATGGTGCTGGACACGGATACTGCGAACGAGATCGATGATCAGTTCGCCGTGGTGCACGCGCTGATCAGCGGCGAACGGCTGAGTTTGGAAGCGATCTACGCCACGCAATTTTCGCGCGGGGAGAAGGGGCCGGCGGAAGGCGTCGCCGAGAGCGAGGAGGAGATCCTGCGGCTGCTGGATCGGCTCGGCGTCGATCCGGCCGGACGGGTGCTGCGGGGAGCGGACAAAGCGCTGCCCTCCGCGGAGCAGCCGATGGCGAACGCGGCCTCGGCGGACCTGGTGCAGCGGGCGCTGGCGACGGCGCAGGGGGAAGTGCTGTGGGTAGCCGCGATCGGCGCGCTGACCAACGTGGCGTCGGCGCTGCTGATGGAGCCTTCGATCACCAAGCGGATCGCGGTGGTCTGGCTGGGCGGACAGCCTCGGCATGCGCATTCGGCGGCCGAGTTCAACCTGAGCGGGGATCCTGCGGCGGCGCGGGCGGTGTTCGGCAGCGGGGCGCCGCTGCTGCACGTCCCCTGCTTCGGGGCCGCCTCGCACCTGCTCACGACCACGGCGGAATTGGATCGGTTCGTGCGCCCGCACGGGGCGATCGGGGAGTACTTGGCGGACATCTTCGCGGGGCACCGGCGGCGCGAGGGAGAGCCGGAGCTGGGACGGTCGAAGGAAGTCTGGGACTTGGCGGCGACCGGGTACCTCGCGGATCCGGAGTCGCTCTCGCTGGAGATCATGCGCGCGCCGTCGCTGACCGAAGAATTAACGTGGGCCGAGCGGGAGGCCGGGCATGCGATGGCGGAGGCGCGGTACGTGAACCGGGACCTGATCTTCGGTGATTTGTTCGGGAAACTGGCAGAGCTGGCCGCGGGCGAGCGGACGGCGGGATGGAGCGGGACATGAGCGAGCAGGGCGCCGAGCCGCCGCCGGAGATGGTGCTGGGGCTGCTGGAGGGGGCAATCGACATACATGTGCACGCGGCGCCGGATCCGTACGCGGAGCGGGTCCAGGATGCGCGGGAGCTGGTGCGGCTGGCGAAGGCCTTCAAGATGGCCGGGCTGGTGCTGAAGAGCCACGAATATCCGACCCAGCCGCTGGCCTGGGCGCTGGCGAACGAGGCCGCGCCGCTGCGGGTGTTCGGGGGGATCGCGCTCGACCACGGCGTGGGCGGACTGAACCCGGAGGCGCTGCGCATCTCGCTGCTGCTGGGCGCGGCGGTGGTCTGGATGCCGACCTTCGACGCCGCGCATTGGCGTTCGCTGCACCCCGGCCGCTGGAACAGCGATGATGCGCCGATCCGGATCGTCGACGACGCGGGCCGACTGGACCCGGTCTGCGAAACGCTGCTGGACCTGATCGCGGAGCACGACGCGGTACTGGCCAGCGGGCACTTGAGCGTGGAGGAAACGCTGCCGCTGCTGCAAGCGGCCAAGACGAGGGGCATCCGCTCGGTGATCACGCACGCATCGTTCTGGTGGCCAGTGGAGGCGCAGCGGCAGGCGGCGGAGCTGGGCGCGATGCTGGAGCAGTGCGCGATCGCGGTGCACCGCGAGGACCGCGACGCGGCGACCGCGGAGGTCACGGGACAGGCGCGGCAGGTCGGGCCCGAACACGTCGTGCTCGCGACGGATTTGGGCCAAGCGGAGAATGTGCCCGCGCCGATGGGCTTCGCGGTATGGATCGAGCGGTTCCTGAAGTCGGGCTTCAGCGAGGAAGAAGTCAGGCTGATGGTGCAGGAAAACCCCGCTCGGCTGCTGGGCCGCTAACGCGCGGGAATCTCCACGGTGACGGGGCGGGTGAGGCCGCCGAAGGTGGGCATCCAGCTGCTGTGCTTGCCGGGGCCGCCGGCGACGATTACGTGTATCTCCTCGGGCTTGTCGCTGATCGGGAGCTCCTCGTCCGGCTCGTGGGGCGGGAGGTTGCCGCCGGCCATGCGGACGTTGACCTCGCGGAGGAATTCGGGCGAGAGCTTGGCGGCGGGGTAGCGGGCGTTTTCCCAGAGGTAGTTCTGGACGTCCCGGCGCGAGTACCCGCCTTCGGCGACGGTGGCGGCGTGTTCGGGGCCGAAGGCGAGGACCGGTTCGCCCTTGCCGAGGATGTTGTTGCTGCCCGCCTGGCCCATCGCGCCCGCGACGGTCTTGAGGATGTCCTCGCCGGCGTTGCTGCCATGTTCCTGGATGTTGTGCGGGCCCTCGGCCGCCCAGACGGTGACGGCGGACTGTTCGGGCGCGAGACCGCGCGTGGTGTGGAACGGCGGCCAGGGGCTGGCGTCCTCCCGCTCGGCGGCGCAGAAGGCGAACTTGGCCGGGCTGCCCTGGGTGGCGCGGTCGCCGCGGCCGGGGGTCGCGCCGGCGACGTTGAGCTGGACCAGCCGCACGGCGCGGCCGATGGCGGCGTTGGCGGGGAAGGCCGGGCCGAAGCAGCCAGCGCCGCCGTGGATGCCCGCGGCGCGGGCCGCGGGGCCGTTGACGAGGATGAAGACGGCGCAGGGATGGGTCGTGGCGTTGATGCCGTCGATATTGAAGGCCGGCCGGCTGATCGCTTCGACGGCGGCCAGCACGACGGGGAAGTGCTGCGCGCGGCAGCCGGCCATCACGGCGTTGATCGCGACGGCCTGCACGGTCGCCTCGCCTTGGCGCGGCGCGAGCACGGCGAGCACCTCGAGCGGATCGCGGTCGACCGCGGCCAGCAGCGCGTCGACGCGCTCGGGCGAGGGCGGGATCAGCGGCAGCCCGTCGGACCAACCGCGGCGGATCGCCTCCTGATGGAAATCGAACGGGTCGGCGGGCAGCGAATACTCGGCGGCGGGGCGGCCGGGGGCGCTCATTCGGTGAGCGCCGCTTGCAGCTGGTCGATCACGTCTCCGCCGACCTTGCCGCCGATCGCTTCGGGCTTGAGGCCGCCGATCGGATGGGGCACGATGATGCGCCGGAGCTCGGGCAGGCCGCGCTGTTCGGCTTCGAGCTGGAGCAGATCGGTGAAGGCGGAAGTGCCGATCGTGACGGTGGGGATTCCGAAGCCTTCGAAGAGGACGGCGGCGTGGACACTCCACGTCGTGCAGGAGCCTCAATCGCAGGAGCCGATCAGGAGGAAGTCGGCGTCGTTGCGGAGGGCCGCAATGGTGGATGCGGAAGGCGGGCCGGCGACCGGCTTGGAGCCGACGACGAGCGGGCCGAGCTCGGTTCGGGCGCGGAGGCCGTCGACCATCGTCTCCATCAGCAGCCGCGCGTTGGCCTTGCGGTTTTCGAGAATGCCGGGGCGGAGTCCCTGAAGGGACTGGAGCCGGGGCGCGGCGGAGGCCTCGCGGACGGCGACATGCGCCTGCGGGTCGAGGACGGTGACGGTTGCGGCCATGCCGGGCGGCTCCGATCGGGCAAGGGGGCGGGGGCCCGCTGATTCGGAGACAGGTTAGTGCGGGACGGGAGATGGCGGTACGGCTGCGCCGGGGAGATGAGATCGGGAGGGTCAGCCGCGGGAGTCGGGCTCGCGCTCGTCGTCGGGGGCTTGCTTCAGTTCCCAAAGCATGAGCGCTAAACCGGAGCCGATGAGCACGCCGAGGGAGCTGAAGAAGATGCCCCAAGCGATCGAGCTCATCCCGCCGGTTGATGCGACGTATGCACCCCCGACGATCAGCATGGCCGCCAGCACGGCCAAGGCGATGAAGGCGAGGATGCCCAGAGGCAACGAGATGATTTCCATTTCCTTGTTCCTTGATTGGCTGGAAGTGTACGGAGCCCAAGAGGCCGGCGGCGGGTTTCGGAGGCCTTCGCCGCGTCGTTCGGAGCTGCTGGTGGGCGCGGCTGCCAATCGGCTACCAATCGGCCAAGCCGAGCAGCTTCTCGCCGAGTTCGGTGAGCTGCGCGGGCGGGTTGGCCGCTTCTCGGTTGCGGGGGTCGCCGGGGAAGGCTCTGGGGTTTTGGAAGGCGGGAACGGCGTTGTCGCGCCAAGATTCGACGCGGTTGCGGCGCTGTTCCTCGTCGCCCTGTTCAGCGGGGAACATGCGGACGTACTGGGCGAGGCGCGGCTTGGCCCCGGCGTTGCGGGAGTTGCCGTGGGGGAGCGCGGAGTGCCAGATGATGAAGTCGCCGGCGTCGGCTTCGATCTCGATCGGCGGCGGAATGTCGCCGGGGAAGCGCTGGTGCAGCTGCTGATGGCGCAGGTCGTCGTCGGAGAGTCCGTGCTCCGCGGCCCATTCGGAGATCCAGTTGTGGACGCCGGGCACGCATTGGAAGCCGCCCTCGCCGGCGCGGGTGTCGACGAGGTAGAGGACGCCTTGTATGAGCAGCGGAAGCGGCTGCCGGCGGACGTCCATATCCCAATGGACCATGCCCTGATGGTCGTACTCGGGGTGCGCGGCATCGGGCGGCGGCTTGAGATTGGCGCGGTCGAGGAAGACCCAGAGGTCGTCGCGGTCGAAGAGTTGGCGGAAGGTCTCGTAGACGGGCGGGTGCTGGCGCACGTCCCAGAGCGCTTGGTGGTGGTACATCTCCACCATCCCGTTGACGCGGTGCGGCTCTTGGTACCAGCCGGAGGGATCGGCGCGGTCGAACTCCAGGAAATCCCAGATGGCGTCGGTGACCGCGTCGATCATCGGCCGGGGGACGAGGCCGGGGATGACCAAGTAGCCGTTTTCGTTGAAGAAATCGAGCTGTTCGTCGGTCAGCATGGCGTCTCCTGGTCAAGCAGGGAGCAAACGACTGGCAGCGGGATCAGAAGTCGCGGTTGCGGCGCTGGCGCTCCAGTTCGTGTTCGAGGAGCAGTTGCTTGCGGGCCTTGTGCTCGATGCTCTCGGAGTAGAAGAAGCAGATGATGACCCCGATGATGCCGAGGAAGAAGCCCCAAGCAGCGCCGCCGAGCGCCGAACGGCCCTTGTTGTGCATGACCGCAGCACCTGCCAGCACGCAGACCGCCCAGATCAGAAAGAGAATTTCCATTTCGCCGTTGCCTCCCGCCCGATCCTAACGCATGTGCACACGCCGGCAGCGGCCCCGCAAAGGCCCGGATGCCGGTCGCGGTCGGGTCGCCAGTACAAGACGAAGCGGCGGCGAGGGCTACGGTGCAGAACCGGGGTTGAGGACCGTAAGCCACCATATAAATCGTGCCATCGGGCTCTTGTTTTTGCACTTCGCAACTCGGCACTTGCGACGAGGAGGCTAAGATGGTCTACGGGGAGAAATAGTCATAGGTTCGCCCGACTTCAAGGATGATGCTGTAGTGAAGTTGATCGGGTGATGCCAACCATCGGGTGCATCAACGATGAATTGGGTATCGACGACGTAGATCGTGAGGTTTGCGTCGAAAATTGAACGCGCATCTTCGCGGATGCGCTCATGGCCATCGCATGGATATCCCGGCCCAGTCATTCGCGGGAGGCCGTCGCAAACCTTGAAGCGGCGAGGATCAACGTGGCAACGGCGCAGATCAGAGCGAGAGGAAGCAAGCGGGGCACGGGGCGGGACGGCATCGCGCGCCTAGTCAAGATGCGCGTAGATGAGTTCGCGGAGTTCGTCCATTTCGGGGAAGCGGCCCATCGCGGCCTTGCTGAAGACGAGGTCGCCGTTGACTTTCCACTCGAAGAGGCCGAGCGAGTCGGGGACCAGGCGCACCGACTTGACGAGGTGCTGGATGTCGGTGAGGAGCTCGCCGAGCATCCAGGCGGTGCGGGGCCAGTAGCCGCAGTCGGCGCAGTAGACGACTTCGATCTCGAGGACGGCTTCGGGGGAAGGCATCGGGTCAGCGCAGGTAGGCTTCGAGGCGCTGGCCGGCTTCCTGCGGAGAGCCCGCCGGCATCGGGACCATCTGGATGTCGGCGCCGGCGTCGGAACGCTCTTGGAGGCGTTCGCGCACCTCCTCGAGGGAGCCGATGACTTGGATTTCACGGACCATGTCTTCGCTGAAGGCCATCAGCGCGCCTTCGGCGTCGCGGTCGCTCCAAGCGTCGCGGGAGGCGGCGACGTCGGCCTCGAAGCCCGAGCGGGCGAGCATCTGCCAGTAGAAGGAACCCATGCGGTTGGTGTAGTGGAAGAGCGGCTGGCGGGCGCTGCGCCAGACCTCGTCGTCGTCCCGGCCTTCGCCGAGGACGTAGACGTTGGTGAAGGGAGCGATGGTGACGCTGTCGGCGGGCCTGCCGGCGGCCGTCGAGGCGGTGGCGAGCTGATCGCGGAGCGGCTGGAAGGCGCGGAGGGGCCAGTGGATCGGGAAGATGCCGTCGGCGACTTGCGCGGTCTGCTCGATCGAGCGCGGGGTGATGGCGGCGATGTAGACGGGGACGTCTTCGCGCTGGACCTCGTAGTCGATCCGGAAGCCGCGGGCGAGTTGGTAGATCTGGCCTTCATAGGCGAGGCGCTGGCCGCGCAGCAGCATCTTGATGATTTCGGTGTACTCGCGGAGGCGGCGGAGGGGACGGTCGAATTCCGCGCCGTGGAAGCCCTCGATCACGAGGTTGCCGGAGGAGCCGAGCCCGCAGACCATGCGCCCGCCGGAGATGACCTCAAGGGCCGCGAATTCCTGGGCGATGGCGGCGGGCGAGCGGGAGAAGCAGTTGAGGATCGAGGAACCGATCTGGATCTTCTCGGTGTTGGCCGCGAGGGTGGAGAGCCAAGGGACGATGGAAGGGCCCCAAGCTTCGCCGGTGGCGACGAGTTCGTAGCCGAGGTCTTCGGCGATCCGGACCTTCTCGAGCGTGTCGCGCCAGTCGTCCGAGAAGCCGGCGAGGATGCCTAGTCGCATGGGGGAACTCCTTGCTGCGGATGCAGGATAGAGGGCGGGCGTAGAGTGCGCGGGCATGGCCGACGAGACGTACCTGGTGTTCGGAGATGAGAGCGGGACATCGGATCTCCGTGACGATCCGGAGTTTCCCGTGTTCGTAGTGGCGATGTGCGTGTTCGAGGAAGGCGTTTACCGGGACGAAGTGGCGCCGCTGTTCGAGGAGCTGAAGCTGCGGCATTTCGGGCGGCGTGATGCGCCGCTGCATGAGCGGGACATCCGAATGCGGCAGGGGCCCGCTGCCACGCTCAAGAGCAACGCAGCTTGGCGGTCGTTTGCAGGCGATCTCGGCGATGCGGTTGACGCGGCGCCTTTCCACATCTCAGCCGTTGCGATTGACAAGAGGCTCCCGTCGCAGGAGCCAGCAGAGGCCATTGACCCATATCCGCTCTGCGTGAGCATCGGGCTGGAGCGAATCGAACATTGGTTGAATCTGGGCGGACACGGAGACGGTCTTGCCCGGATCGTGTTCGAGGCACGGGGGCAGAAAGAAGATCGACGACTAAGGAACGACGTGATGTCGTTTCGGCGCGTGCTGAAGGAGCGAATCTTCGTGCAGCCCGATATGGAATTTGAGACTAAAGCCGCCGGGTTGATCGGACTGGAAATCGCAGACCTGATCGCCTATCCGATCGCAAGGCGGGTGATTGAGCGGCCTCAGGGGAACCTTCGATTCGAGGTCATTGAGCGCAAGCTGCTGCGGAATTCGGGAGGAAGATTCAAGGGAGAAGGATTGGTGAATATCCCCAGATAAACGGATGGCCCCGGCTCTCGCCGAGGCCTCCGCCAACCGGGGATAGCCCCCAATCCGCGGCCAGAGTACGTCGGAGCGGTGCGGATGTCAAACGCGAAGGAGGCGGGCCACTCGGGCGGATTGCGCCGTTAAACGAAGCGACTCGGCTTGTGCCGAGCCCTCCGCAACTGGGGACAGCCCCAATCCCAGAGGGATTGTAGCGGATTTCATTAGGAAGAGAGGATTTGGAAGTCGAGTTCCAAAGGGGCGTGGTCGCTGAGGTTGGATTGGCGGGGGGCGTGGTTGTAAGTGCAGCGTTGGGCTTGGATGTGGTGGCTGGCGAAGGCGTGGTCGAAGCGGCGGGGGGCGACCCAGCGGCCGCGGTTCTTGATGGTCCAGCTGTAGCCGGGGGCGCGGTAGCCATTGAGGGAGCGGTAGAGGTCGCGGACGCCGTGGGCGGCGAGGCCTTGCATCAGGCGGCGCTCGGCGGCGTCTTGTTCGGGGCGGAGGCGGCCGCGGCTGGTGCGGAAGGAACCGTCGGGGAGGATGGTTTGGGCCCAGGTGGCGATGCGGCCGTCGGGGGTTTCGAGTTTGGGCGCGTTGAAGTCGCCGGTGAGGATGCGGGGGCGGTCGGAGGCGGCGAGGGCGTCGCAGGCGGCGTTGATCGTGTCGATTTTGGCTTGGAGATCGGTGACGCCGGTGGGGGTATAGACGGTGTGGAGGTCGAAGCGCGCGCCGGGAGAGTCGATTTGGAGCGAGAGTGCCTTTTCGGGCCACGGCGGCCGGATCGGGTTATTGATGACGAGGTCGAAGGGGAAGCGGGAGGCGATGAGGACGCCGCGCTGGCGGAAGAGGGCCTCGCCGGCGATGCCGGTGCGCACGCAGATATGGGGAAAGCCGAGCGCTTGGAGGGCGTCGCGCCAGAGGAGGGCGGAGTTGGGCGTGATTTCCTGGAGGGCGACGAGGTCGGGCCGGCGGGAGGCGAGGAAGACGGCTTGGCCGGGGAGCGCTTTGATGCGGGCGGCGACGTTCCAGGAGATCAGGCGCATGCGCGCCCGTGCTCCAGAGGCGTCCGCCGACGAGGGTCAGTCAACTTCGACGACCATTTCGATTTCGACGGCCATGCCGGCGGGGAGGCTGGGGACGCCGATCGCGGAGCGGGCGTGCTTGCCGCGTTCGCCGAAGACTTCGACGAGCAGGTCGCTCGCCCCGTTGGCGACTTGGGGATGGTCCTTGAATTTGCGGGTGGAGTTGACGAGGCAGAGCAGTTTGACGATGCGGGAGACGCGGTCGAGGGAGCCGATCTCGGCGCGGAGGCTGGCGAGGAGCTGGACGGCGACGGCGCGCGCGGCTTCGCGGCCCTGTTCGATGTCGAGGTTGCCGCCGAGGCGGCCGCGGATGAGCTTGCCTTCGCGGACGGGGCCGTGGCCGGAGAGGAAGACGAGGTTGCCGGTGCGGACGGCGGGGACGTAGTTGGCGAGGGGGGCACTCGCCTTGAGGTCGAGGCCGAGTTCACGGGCTTTGGCTTCTGCAGTGCGGTCGGTCATGGCGCGCTCCGTTGGCTTTGTCGGACGGAGCGATGATACGCAAGGGCGGAATCGGGAATTGCGGGCGTGTACGGTTGAAGCATGGCCGTGGAGATTTTCTTGGCGCGGGGGCTGCGGGAGCATATGGATGCGCCGGAATCGGCGGTGGTGGAGGGGACGACGGTCGCGGAGGCGTTGTCGGCGCTGGCGGGGGAACTGCCGCAGATTCGGAAATTCGTGCTGGATGATCAGGGACGGCTGAGGCGGCATGTGAACGTGTTCGTGAACGAGGCGATGGTGCGGGATCGGAAGCGGCTGTCGGACGGTTTGGCGGACGGAGATCGGGTGCATATCCTCGCGGCCGTTTCGGGCGGCGGGGGCGGGGATGATCCGGATTCGACGGACGGCGTCCGGCGGAGAGGAGGAGCGAGATGAGCGAGGCGGGAGTGCTGGCGAGCACGAAGAAGGGGCTGGTGATCGGGCGCAGCCGCGGGGGACGTTCGGAGTGGGAGTGGCAGCCGCTGGCGATCGCGGGCTGGCAGGTGGATTATGCAATGCGGGATCCGAGGACGGGGACGCTCTGGGCGGGCGCGTCGCACGAACAGTGGGGGCCGCGGCTGCACCGCTCGGACGACGGCGGGGCGACTTGGGACGAGGCGGGGACGCCGGCGTTTCCGGAGGGAACATCGGTGGAGGCGGACGGGGGCGGGGATTCGGTGCGGAACGTGTGGACGATCGAGCCGGGCGGGCGCGAGGGGGAGTTGTACGCGGGGGTGGACCCGGCGGCGCTGTTCATCAGCCGCGACGACGGCGCGAGCTGGGAGCTTTGCGAGAGCCTGCTCAACCATCCGACGCGGGGGGGCTGGATGGCCGGCGCGGCGGGGCTGTCGCTGCACCACATCGGGGTGGATGCGGAGAATCCGGACCGGCTGACGATCGCCGGGTCGGCGATGGGCTGCTACACCTCGGACGACGGAGGGGAGAGCTGGACGCCGCGGAACCTGGGCGTGAAGGCGCTGCATCTGCCGCCGGAGATGCTGGAGTTCTTCCCGGAGGAGACGGCGGGGCATTGAGTGCATTCGATGCACGCGCATCCGGCGGATGCGAAGCGGATCTGGCAGCAGAACCACTGGGGCCAGTACCGCTCGGACGACGGCGGCGAGAGCTGGGTCGACGTGGGCGAGGGGCTGCCGGGCGAGTTCGGGTTCGCGACGGCGATCGACCCGCGCGATCCGGACGCGGCCTGGTTCGTGCCGCTGGATCAGGATCAGGCGCGGATGCCGCGCGGGGGGAGGCTGGTCGTGTTCCGCACGCGCGATGCGGGCGCGACTTGGCAGCCGCTGACGCGGGGGCTGCCGGAGTCCGATTTCCACCAGACCGTGTACCGGCAGGCGCTGGGGACGGACGGCGGCGATCCGCTGGGGCTGTATTTGGGCACGAGCGGGGGCGAACTGCTGGCGAGCGCGGACGCGGGGGAGAGCTGGACGACGCTGCGGACGCACTTGGCGGCGGTGCTGTCGGTGCGGGCCTGGACCGTCGAACAGGGGCGGTAACATAGCACGAGCAGGCGGTATCCTGAGGATGATGGCAGGTCCGCACTCTGGCGATACGGAACCGCAGCCGGGCGGCGGGCTGCCGGGAGACCCATGGGGGCACCCCCCCTATGCGTGGCAAGAGCCCACGCTGCGGGGCGACATCATCTCGTGGACGCTGGCGGCGCTGTGGGGCGGCAGCCCGGTCGCGATCAAGCTGAGCTTGGAGGACAACCACCCGCTGCGGGTGGGGGCGCTGCGCTTGGCGGTGGGCGCCGGCGTGGTGCTACTGCAGGCGATCGTGCTGCGCCGCTCGCTGCTGCCGCACGGGCGGGACTGGCTGCAGCTGCTGCTGATGGGGCTGCTGTTCGCGGGGCATACCGCGGCGGTGCATTACGGGACGCTGCATACGAGCGCCTCGCACTCGGCGGTGATCTTCGGGACCAATCCGGCGATCGCGATGCTGCTGGCGCACTTCCTGATTCCGGGCGATCAGCTGGGGCGCAGATCCGTGGCCGGGACGATCATCGTCTACTCGGGGCTGCTGGTGGTGTTCAGCCGGCATTTTTCGGATCCGGGCGTGGAGGTGTCGGGCGACTTCGTGATGCTGGTGGCGGCGGCGACGCTGGCGGTGCGGCAGGTCTCGGTGGCGCGGCTGAGCCAGCACATCGAACCGGTCAAGATCGTGTTCTGGGAAGTGCTGATCGCGCTGCCGGTGATGCTCGGGGCGACGCTGGCCTTCGATGACGGGCTCGGGGAATGGCACTCGGAGCTGCTGATCGCGATGGTCTACAACGGGGTGCTGATGGCGGGGACGGGGCTGGTCGTGAACACGCGGCTGCTGCAGCAATTCAAGCCGTCGCGGATCCTGTCGCAGCAGATGGTGATCCCGATCTTCGGGGTGTTCTTCGGCTGGGCGATTCTGGACGAGCCGATCGGCATGGAGCTGGGCATCGGGCTGGCGATCGTGCTGATCGGATTCGCGATCTCGCCGCGGCGGCCGTTCGGCGTGCAGGATGACGAGCCGGAAGCCGCGGCGGCCGAGGAGGAAGGGCAAGGGGAGCAAGTGGAGGAGCCGGAGGAGGAGGAACTGGAGAGCCGGGAGGAGCGGGCGGAGCGGTAGCGGCGCGTACCCTGCGTGAATGTCGGCGGGGCAGGCCGGACCGCAGCCGCGCGCGGGGGCGCCGGGCCGAGCGCCGAGCCGCGCGCCGATTGGGGCGCGGCCGGAGCGGAAGCAGCTGACGCTGGGCGGCGGCGCATTCGCGATGCTGCTGGCGGCGATCTGGGGCGGGAACCCGGTCGCGGTCAAGGAGGGCCTGAAGTACTCGGGGCCGATCCGGCTGGCGATGCTGCGGATGTCGCTGGGCGGGATCGCGGTGGCGGCGTACGCGCTGATCACGCGGCAATCGATCCGGCCGACGCGGCGGGAGCTGCTGCCGCTGGCCGGGATCGGGCTGCTGTTCATCGCGCAGACCTCGCTGATGTACCTGGGCGGCGACCGCACGACGGCGGGGCACGCGGTGGTGCTGACCTCGACGCATCCGCTCTGGGCGGCGGTGTTCGCGCACTTCCTGGTGCCGGGCGACCGGATGACGCGGCGGCGCGCGCTGGGCACGCTGATCGCCTACAGCGGCGTCGTGGTCGTGTTCGCGGGCGATCTGACGGGCGAGGAGGGCGTCGGGCTGGACGGGGATCTGATGCTGGTGGTGCAGGCGGCGCTGCTCGGGGGGCGGCTGATCTACATCTCGCAGGCCTCGCAGAACGTCGCCCCGGTCAAGCTGCTGGCGGCGCAGGCGGTCTTCGCGGTGCCGGCCTTCGCGGCGATCTCGGCCGGCTTCGAGACGGAGCCCTGGCAGTGGCCCTGGGAGCTGATCGCGGCGCTGCTCTACCAGGGCCTGGTGATCGCCGGGTTCGGGTTCATCGGCAACGCCTGGCTGCTGCAGCGCTACCTGCCCAGCCGGGTGGCGGCGACCCAGATCTCGACGCCGTTCTTCGGGGTGATCCTGAGCTGGCTGGTGCTGGGGGAGGCGGTCGGCTACGAGCTGATCGCGGGCGTGGCGCTGCTGATGATCGGCTCGGCGCTGGTGCAGCAGCGCGAGGCGAAGGCGGAACCGGCGGCGAGCTGAGCGGCGGCCCGCGCAAAACGAGGAGGGGAGCCCCCGCCGTCGGAGGCTCCCCCTATCTCGGTCGTCCCGCTTCCTTGCCCGTCAGCTGGCGAACCAGATGCGGTCGCCCTGCAGGATGACGAACGGCGAGCTGGTGGAGCCGGGGATCCGCGTGCCGTCCTCGGTCACGCCCCAGCGGATCCACTCGACCCCGTTCCAGAGCCAGACGATGCTCGCGCCGGGCACCTGCTCCAGCGCCTGGCGGGCGTCGCCCTGCCGGTTGCTGGCCCAGGTCGCCAGCGAACCGGTCGCGGCCGCGCCGTCGGCCGTGCCGAAGCGCAGCGGCGGCCCGGCATCGGCCGGCGCCGCCGCGCCCGTCGTCTCCGCGCGGGTGTCGATCGGCTCGTTGGCCGTCTTGTCGCCGACCGTCGCGGTGAGGATCGCGATTCCGTTGGCGACGATGGTGACGGTCGCGCTTGCTTCGCCGTTCTTGGTCTGCGCGCGGCGCACGTCATCCGTCGTCGTGTCGTTGTCGTGGTCCGAGAGCGGCGGGCGGGTCACGATCGCGCTTTCCGCGCCGCCGCTCGCCGCCGTCGTGTCGAACGCAACCCAGGTCCCGTCGGCGACGGGGACGTCGTCCTTGTCGAGCACGCGCGCGGTCGCGGTGAAGCTGCCGGCCAGGCCGGGCAGGTCGGCGGTGCCGGGCACGGCGAGGCTGATCTTCTCGGCCGGGCCGCCGACGGCGAAGCCGACTTCGGTGCTGCCGATGCCGCTGCCGGTGATGGTCGCGGTGTACGCGCCCGAGGCGAGCGGCGTGCCGGCCGGCGCGGTGACGGTGATCTCGAGGTTGCACTTCAGCCGGCCCTCGTCGGTGCAGCTGACCTGGGAGGTGAGGCGGCCGGCGGAGACGACTGCGCCGTCGATGCCGCGCACCGTGGCGGCGGCGTTGGCGGGCATCCGCGCGGCGTTGCCGTCGGCGTCGGTGGCGCTGATCGGGATCTTGATCTCGTCGCGGTCGTCGTCGGTCGTGGCCGAGGAGTGGACCCGCGGCATCTCGCCGCTGCTGGCGATCTCGGCCGCGGAGCCGGAGACGGTCAGCACGAGCCGCTCGGCGAAGGTCATGCCGTCGATGCCGACCACGGTCGCCTCGATCGTGGCCCGGCCCGGATCCTTGGGCGCGTTGAAGGTCAGGTCGATCTGCGCCGTCTTGGCCGGGTTGGCCTCGGCGGCGTCGAAGAGGGGGCCTTCGTCGGCCGCGAAGGTGCAGCTGGAGAGCGCGGTGCAGCCGAGGCCGGTGAGCGTGCCGCCGCCGATCACGGTCACGGTGATCGCGGAGACCGCGTCGAGCCGGGTGGCCCTGCCGTCCTCGTTCAGCAGCGCCAGGCGGATCCCGTCGCTGCCGTTGATCCGGATCGGGCCGCTCGGCACGTTGCCGTCGGCCGCGGGCTTGCGGCCGAAGCTGATGCTGCTCAGCTGCTGGACGTCCTTGACGCTGAAGGTGGCGGAGCCGAAGGCTTCGGACGCGAGCCGGTAGGCGCGGGGGCCGAGGTCGAGGTCGGCCGGCCAGTGGGCCATGGTGAAGCCGTCGAGGCCGGCCGTGAAGCTGGCGGAGATGGTGATGTCGGAACCGTCGGCGGCGTCGGAGTCGACCGCGAGCTCGGGGCGCGCGCCGTTCGCGTCGACCACGTAGCAGGTGGCGGCGTCTGCGTCGGCGATGCCGGAGTCGAGATCGTTGGTGGAGATGCAGGTGAGCTTGCTGAAGGTGCTGCCGCTGCCGAGCGGGAGGCGCTTGCCGCCGTTCTCCGGCCAGGTGGCGGGGCCGTTGATGACGAGGTAGGAGTCGCTCGAGAAATCGTGCAGGGCGCCGGAGCCGGCCGTGTTGGCGTAGCCGCTCAGGCCTCCCCGTGAATTGACGATCGCGGACTCGTAGATGCCGTCGCCGACGACGAGGTTGAGCAGCAGCGCGTTCCCGGCCGCGCTGGTCGGGCCGCCGGATTCGATGCCGACGGTGACGCCGGTGACGTCGCCCGGGTCGAGCACGCCGTCGGCGTCGAGCAGGAGGGCGCGGACGCTGAGGGAATCGAACGTGGGCACCGTTTCGGTGTAGGTGGTCGGATCGGCGACGGGCCAGGCGTCGTCGTCGGGGAAGGCCTGGACCGTGAAGGTGACCGGGCCGGTGCCGGCGGGCGCGTAGTCGAGGTAGCTGATCACGAAGGGTTCGTTGTCATCCGCGCCGACCTCGCCGGATGCGCCGCGGCCGCGGCTGGTCATGAGTTCGGCGCGGCTGAGGCTGAGCGTGCAGCCGTCGTCCGAGGCCGTGCAGGCTTCGCCTTCGTGGGAGACGACGCCGCGGTTGACGGTGACGCGGACGGCTTCCTCTTCGGCGAGGTTGCTGAAGAGGACGAGGCCGAGGTAGCGGCCGTCCAGCACTTCGCCGCGCGACTCGCCAATCTCGCCGAACTTGGTGCGGCCCTCCTGCCAGGTCAGCTCGCCGGCGCCGGCGGCGGCGAGTTCGGCGACGCTGGCGTAGGGCTGCCCGCCTTCGCGGTCGGCGGGTTTCTGCGGGAAGATGGGGAAGGCGTGGCGCTCGAGGCGGCCGACCTTGAGGGAGATCATGCCGTTGTAGTCGGAACGGCTGACGTAGGCGGCCAGCGGGGAGTTGTCGGTCTCGCCGTCGACGAAGGTGTCGGAGGCGGAGACGGTCCTCTTGGACGAGTCGAACGCGACCCCGAGTTCGTCGGTCGCGGTCCAGTCGGGCTCGCCGTCGCCGTCGCGGTCGGTGCCGTAGGCGGTGGCGCTGAGGGTGGCGGTGCCCGTGAGGAAGTCGGTGGGGTAGAGCGTGATGTGGCCGAGCCCGGCGGGCCCGACGTGCCCGGTGCCGGCGGCGCGCTCGGCGTCGCCGTTGTACCAGGCGACGGAGGTGGCGGTGCAGGAGCCCATGCCGTCGCGCGTGCGCGGTTTGGGCCACTCGGCGTCGTAGAAGCGGTCTTCCGGAGCATCGAGATAGCTGTGCTGGGGGCAGCGGGTGGAGATGCCGAAGGAGCCAGCTCTGTTGGTGACGGTGATCCGGTCGAACTCGCGGATGCGCATCGCGTGAGTGGTGCGGTAGCCGTAGACGCGGGTCTTGTCGTGGCGGTTCCAGAGGTATTCCTGCGGGTGGGCGTCGGGCCCGGCGAAGCCGGCCCAGAAGCCGAGGAAGGCCGACTGGCCCGGGGCGATGGAGAGGCTCCCGCAGTTGTGGGCGAGCGAGCCGCCGGCGGAGTCGGAAGTGATCACGGCGAGCTGCTCGGCAGTTTCGGTCGCGGCCGTGTCGGCGGCGACGTAGCCGTGGGTGCAGGTGGATTCGCCGCGGTCCCAAGTGTTGCGGCGGTGGTGCAGGTCGAGCGTCGGGCGCTTGATCATGCCCAGTGCGTGCGGGAAGCGGTTGCCGCCGGATTCGAGGCTCGAGTCGGTGCCGCCGCGGCCGAAGAAGCGGACGGCCGGGTAGTCCCCCACGCCCACCCCGGCGGCGATGGGGATGAAGACGTCGAAGTCGACGGGGACGACCTCGTCGGACTCTTCAGTGTCGGCCGACGCGCCGGCGGCGGTCTTGAGGGTGGCCTTGTTCATGTGGCACTCGTGGAGCGTGCCGCTGTTGCTGCAGCCGACCCAGCGGGTGTTGGTGCCGACGTTGTAGTAGCGGACGCCGGTCATGCCGACGTTGGTCTCGCCTCGGTAGAGGTAGACGCTGTGGCCGAAAGCCATGTCGGCGTAGGTGGCGTCCGGGTCGCTCGGCTTGCTGGGGCGGAGGGTGAGGTTGTCGGGGTCGGTCTTCTTGAAGTAGAAGCGGACCGTGAGGGTCGTGTCCGCGTTCTGGTTGAGGTAGTGCATGTCGTCCCAAGCGGCCTGGCCGTCGGCGTTGAGGACGGGTTGGGGCGGGGTGGCGCCGTTGAGCCGAGCGAACATGCCCCAGCCGAGTCCGGTGACGCGGTGGGGGAGCTTCCATTCGTACTCCTTGTCGCGGCCGGTGCCGCCGGAACAGGGGTTGTGGCAGTTCTTGCGGGTGTAGAGGAAGAAGTTGTTCTGGCCGAGGCCGCCGGAACCGAAGTCGATGGTGATGTCGATGGGCTGGACCCGGTCAGTGGCGCCCGGGGTGGCCGCGCCGCTGACGTAGCCGGCCGTGTTCTGGTGCCAGACGGCGGGGGAGATGCTCCTCTGATACGCGTTGTTGCCGCCGGTGGTCAGGTCGGCGCTGCCGTCCTTGTTCTTCAGGGAGGCGGTGGTCAGGGGGTTGCCGAAGATGCCGCCGCCGGCAGCGGATTTGAGCGTGAGCCAGATGGAGCTGAAGTCGCCGTAGGAGGCGTAATCGCTGGGCGAGGGCGCCGTACCGTCGTTGTCGCGGGTGTCCTTGAGCAGGTAGACGCGGACTTTGAGGGTTTCGACCTCGGTCGTCTCGAACCGGTTGACGAAGGGCCAGCGCCAGTAGCCGCGGGTCAGATCGATGGGCTCGCCCGTCTCGTCGTCGAGCCGCTGGGCCCAAACGATGGCGTTGGCGTTGACGGCGGTGGTCTGCGCGTCTGCGGGCGCGGGCGCTGCGAGCGCGAAGAGGGCGGCCCCGAGCACGGCGGCAGCCGCCGTGAATTGCAGTGCGCGGCGGATGAGCGCGCCACGCCCGGAAAAGTGCTCAATCATCGTGACCTCCAGCGTCCCGCGCCGACATCGCGGATCGGATATCTGAGGATAATTAACGCGGGGGGGGGGGGTCTAGTGTCAAGCCCCAAAATCCCCCGGATTTAACGATGACCTAACAAAGCCGGCCCGCCCCCCGCGAGGCCGGGAACGCGAGCCTCCCAATCTGGTCGATCAGCCCGCACAGGCGCGCAAGCGGCGAAAATCAGGCCGGCAGGTCGGCCAGTTCCCAGATGCGGGTGAAGTCGAATCTGAGCCCGGGCATCTCCGGTTCGCAGGAGACTTCGCGCGGATCGATCAGGACGGCCGCGGGCCGACCGGGCCGGCAGAGGTAGACGGCGTGCTCGCCCGGGTCGACGAGGAGCGCGAGGGCGGTGCCATGGTCGGCCCAGCCCTGCGTCTTCTCCAGCTGCCGCGCCAGCGAGTCGGTCAGCGACTTGGTCTCGATCACGAAGTCGGGCGCGACGGGCCAGTAGCCGCGGGGCAGGCCGCGGCCGATAGCGCGGGCAGCGGTTTCGGGGGAGAGCCAGCTGACGTCGGGAACGCGCGAGGACCAGCCGGGCGGATGGAAGCCGCGGTCGGTGCCGGCGGCTGCGCCAAGCGCGCCGAGCTCCATCCAGAGACTCAGCTGAATCGTCAGCAGTCGGTTGATGTCGGGAATCCAGCCAAGGGTTGCGCCGCTGATGATCAACTCTCCTTCGATTGAGGCCTCGAACCGCAGGAGCTCATACTCGATGCTGAGCTCTTCGAGGAATTCGCTGGTGATGGGAAACGGCAGCGGAATACGGACCTCGCCGCAGTCCCGATCGAGCCGCCGCTCGGCCTCGCGGATGGCCTCTACGGGGACTTCAGGGCGGACGGCAGTGACCATGGCGTGATCTTACTCGTCGAAGAGGGGCCAGATGTAGGTGAAGTCGAGGACGAGGCCGGGCATCTCCGGTTCGCAGGAGACGGCGTCGGGAGCGTGCAGGACGTGCTGTTCCTCGCCATCGCGGTAGATGTGGACGTTGCGGTAGCGGGGGTCGACCAAGAGGCCGAGGAGGACGCCGTGCGTGGTCCAGCCGACCATCTTCTCGCGGAGCGCGGTGAGGCTGTCGCTGGGCGAGCTGACCTCGATCACGAATTCCGGCGCGGCGGGGAGATAGACGCGGAAGGCCTTGCCGGACTGCCAGGCGGCCCGCTCGCGCTCATGGCTGATCCAGCTGACGTCGGGGATTTTGAAGCCGCAGCCTTCGATCTGGAAACCGCCGCTGCCGCCGCGGGTCGCGCCGAGTCCGGGCAGGAGATCCGCTTCGCGGACCTGCGCTATGAGCGAGCCTTCGCCGACCGACGTCGCGGGATCGGACACGCCCCTGACGACCACTTCCCCATCGGCGGTGCTTTCGCACCAGATGCCTTCGTGGCGGGCTTGGAGTTCGAGCAGGTAGTCCTCGCTGATCGGGCAGGCGGGGCGGGCGCTGGTCGTGCAGTTGTCGGCAAGGACGCGGGCGATGGCAGCCTCGACAGGATCGATGGCAGGGTCGGCGGCCGGATCTGCGACGAGAGTGGTCATGGCGGGCTCCTTCAGTCAGGGTAGGGAGGATCGACGCCGGGGGGAGTGCCGACTTCGAAGACGTCGAGGCTCATGGAGACCATCGAGTAGTAGCCCATGGTGCTGGTGAGTTCGAAGACGCCGCGCTCGCCGACGAGTTCCGCGAGGGCGTCGTAGGTGGATTGTCGGACGCGGCGGTGGTTGATCAGCTCGGCGGCGAAGGCGTAGGCGGTTTCCTGGCGGGGGTCGTCGAAATCGGGGCGGCGGCCGCGCTGGATGGCGTCGACGGCGGCTTGGGGGACGCCGTTTTGGACGGCCATGCGGGCGTGCGCCCAGAACTCGAAGTTGGCCCGCCAATGCGCGCCGACGACGCAGATCGCGATTTCCTGCAAGTCGCGCGGGAGGGAGGTGCCGAAGCGGAGCGCGCCGCCGAGTTCTTGGGCGAGGTCGCCGATCCTGGGCGAGTAGAGCAGCGCGTTGAAGGGACCGGTGAGCGCGCCGTCGTCGTCCGTGAGGCCGCCGTGCGGGCGGTCGGGATTGGCGCGCGGGCCGGTCGTGAGGTGCTCCCAGAGGGCGCGCTGATCATCGTCGAGCTCGTCGTGGGTCAGTTTGGGCAGACGGGACATGGGGCGCTCCTCAGGACTTGGCCGGGGGTTGGAGGTCGCGGACGTGCTTGGGCAGGAGCGCGGGCGGGTAGCGGGTGCCGACGATGCCCTGCGCTTCGAGCTCGGCCTGTTCTTCGGCGCTGTAGCCGAGCAGGTCTTGGTAGATCTCGTCGTTATGTTGCCCGAGCGTGGGCGGCGGCGTGCGGAGCCGGTTGGGAGTGCGCCGCATGCGGATGGTGAGGCCGGGGTACTTGTGGGTGCCGACGCCCGGGATGGTCAGCTCTTGGAAGAAGCCGGTTTGGTCGAGGTGCGGGTCTTCCAGCGCGTCGGTGGCGGAGTTGACGGGGGCGGCGCAGAGGCCCGCGGCTTGGAGGGCGTGGAAGAGATCGTATTTGTCCCAAGTCGCGGTCTCGGCGGCGATGAGCTGGTCCAGCTCGGAGATGAATTGACGCCTGGATTCGATGGAATTGAATCTGGGATCGTGGGGGATGTGGGCGATATCGGAGTCGCGCCCATCGTGCGAGGCGCGGGCGGCGAGGACGTCGCAGAGGGCGGCGAATTCCTGGTCGCCGTCGATATCGATGGCGATCCACTGATCGTCGCCCCGGGCCGGGTAGACGTTGTGGGGCGCGCGATGGCGGTGGACGTTGGCTTGGGGCGGGGGATTCTCGTCGTTCATGGTGTAGTCGAAGAGGTACTCGGCGAGGGAAGGGATGAAGCCCTCGTTGAGGGGCATCTCGATCATTTGGCCTTCGCCGCTGCGTTCGCGGTGGCGCAGGGCCATCAGGACAGCGACCGCGCCCTGCACGCCGGAGAGTCCGTCTGAGGCGAGGGTTTCGCCGATTTCGTCGGGGCCCATGTCGGGGTAGCCCCGCAGGTGCGTGTGCCCGACCATCGCCTCGACGTGGAGTCCGAAGGCGCGGAAGCCGGAGTAGGGGCCCTCGAGCCCGAAGGCGGGCATGCGCAGCATGATCAGGCGGGGATTGATCTCGCGGAGCTGGTCGTAGGTGAGCCCGGCTTTGTCGATGGTGGTGGGGACGTTGTTTTCGACGAGCACGTCGCAGTGCTCGATCAGCTTGAGGAAGGCGCGGCGGCCTTCGGGCGACATGACGTCGCAGGTCATCGAGCGCTTGTTGCGGGCGTGCGAGTTGAAGGAAGCGAAGCGGTTCCAGGGGTCCGCGCCGTGGTCGGAATCGGGGTACTGGGGCTGGACGCCGCGCTGGGCGTGGCGGGCCATCTGCTCGGCGGTGGGCGTGTTTTCAGCGCCGCGCGTGTAGGGCTGGATGCGGTTGACGGGCTCGACGTTGATCACGTCGGCGCCCCACTCGGCGAGCAGCTGGGCGACGTGCGGCCCGGCCCAGACGACGGTGATGGCGGCGACGCGGAGGCCTTCGAGCGGGAGCGGGAGATCGGGCGGATCGGGATCGGGCGGCGGGAGCGGGGCGCGCTCGTCGGCGTCGGGCGGGGCGACGTCGAGGATGACGCGGGCGTGTTCGCCGAGCCGCGGGGAGCGCTTGGGCGGGTCGGGAACGGAGTCGGAGAAGCGGAAGGGGAAGCCCGGGTAGCGGAGGGGCTTGCCGTGCCAGTGGGTGATTTCGCGCCACCAGCCGCGGTCGAGCAGCTGCGGGTCCTGGAAGATGTCGGGGACGGTCATGACTGCGCCGGCGAGCAGGCCGGCGGCCTGGGCCTGGGCGGTGGCGTCGAGCTTGCCGACCGAGGCGAGGTAGTCCTCGACGGCGGCGTCGACTTGGTCGCCGAATTCGGGGCCGCCGGGCGGCTGTCCGTCGTCGTCGAGTTGGGCGAGGAGCGATTTCGCGCCGATCCACTTGAGCAGGCGGGGGAGTCGGGTGCCCGCGCCCATGATGTTGACGTGGCCGTCGGCGCAGGGGTAGATGCCGAAGCCGACGCGGCGCGCGCCCTTGGTCGCCCGCTTGGGATCGAGGCCGGAATAGGCGGCGCTCGTGAGGTGGATCGTGCGGCGGTCGCGGCAGCCGGCCTGGCAGCGGTAGACGCCGATGTCGAGCCAGTCGCCCTGCGCGCCCGCTTCGACGCGGCGGACGGCGAGCAGGACGGCGAGGGCGGCGGTCGCGCCGGCGTGGTAGGCGGCGTAGTGGCCGGCCAGCTTGAGCGGTTCGCGGGCCGCGTTGCCGGTGGCGTGGAGCGGGCCGCCGATCGCTTGCAGCGCGAGTTCCGAACCGCGGTAGCCGGCGTAGGGGCCGTCCTGCCCGTACGGGGTGATCGAGCAGAGGACGAGGGAGGGGTTGATCGCGCGGAGGACGTCCCAGCCCCAGCCGTAGGCCTCGGCTTCGCCGGGCGGCAGGTCTTCGACGACGACCTGGACTTGGGAGGCGAGGCGGCGGACGGTGGCGGCGCCGTCGTCGGTGTGCGCGTCGAGGACGACGGATTGCTTGTTGGTGTTGAGGTGGAGGAAGAGGCCGGAGGCTTCGGGATCGGGCTTGCGGTCGGGGAAGGGACCGAAGGCGCGTGCGGGATCGCCGCCGCGCGGCTCGACCTTGATCACGCGCGCGCCGTAATCGGCGAGCAGCTTGGTCGAGTAGGGCCCGGCGACGTCGCGGGTGAGGTCGAGGACTTGGAGGCCTTCGAGTGGTCCGGGCATGAGCGCTCCCGTCGCGCGTCCGCGGGGATCGCTATGCTAGTCGCTCGCGCGAATATTCCGCATCGGCGAAATAATCATCAGCGCTGAGGGCGGAGGGGAAGCGCGGCGAGCGCAAGTGCCGCCGCGTTGCCGAGCAGGACGGCGGCGGCGGAGTCGGAGGGCGCGGGAGCGGCCGCGGACGGGGGCGGACGAGGGGCGGCCGGAACGGCGATGGAAGCCATGCGCGCCCGGAACGGGAGCGCGGCCGCGGGTGGTTGCGGGGCGGGAGCGCCGGCGGCGGGGCGGGCGACGGAGACCGCGGGGGCTTCGTCGCCGGTGCGGAGGGGGAGTTCGCGGAGCCAGAGGACGGCGAGCAGGGCGACGACGAGGATGGCCGCGCCGAGCAGGAAGTTGTCGGTGATGGCGGCGGCGACGGCGGCTTGGACCTGCGGCTCGGCGGCGGCCCAGGCTTCGGGGCCGAGCTCGGCGACGAGGTTCTCGCGGAAGATCGGATCGACCAGTTTCTCGGGCTCGACGGCGCGCGCCGCCGCCGGGTCGAGCCGCGATTGCAGCCCGGCGGCGAGGCGGGCGTTGAAGAGCGCGCCGATCACGCCGATCCCGATCGCGCCGCCGGCGAGCTGGAAGAACTGGGTGAAGCCGGAGATGGTGCCGAGGTAGCGCTGCGGGGCCGCGTTCTGCGCGCCGAGCGTGAGCACGGGCATGAGCATCCCCATGCCCGCGCCGAAGACGCCGAGCCGCAGCAGGACGGCCGCGACGGGCGTCTCGCGCGACATCATGGCCAGCAGGACCATCCCGGCGAGCATCGCGGCCGCGCCGATCACGGCGAGGAATTTGTAGCGGCCGGTGCGGGACATGACCTGGCCGGCGATGACGGAGAAGACGACGACGAAGATGATCATCGGGCCCATGACCGCGCCGGCGGTGGTCGCGTCGGTACCGAGCCCGACTTGCAGGAAGAACTGGAGGTAGACCATCGAGCCGAACATGCCGAGGCCGATGACGAGCATCGCGACGGCGGTGACGGCGACGTTGCGGATGCGGAAGAGGTGGAGCGGGACGATGGCTTCGGCGGCGCGGCGCTCGACGGCGATGAACAGCGCGAGGGAAAGGGCGGAGAGCAGGAGCAAGCCGACGACGGCGGGGGCGAGCCAGCCGGCGGAGTCGGCGATGGTGAGGGCGAACATGACGGGGAGGAGGAAGCCAGCCATGGAGGCGAGGCCGAGGTAGTCGAAGCGGGCGCGCGAAGGGCTGCGAGGCTTGAGCGCGGGCATGCGCAGCGCGATCAGCGCGATGGCGCAGGCGCCGGCGGGGAGCATCGCCCAGAAGACCCAGCGCCAGCCGGCGAACTCGGTGAGGACGCCGCCGAGCGGCGCGCCGATCAGGTTCGAGAGCGCGAACACGCCGCCGAAGAGGCCGATGTAGCGCCCGCGCTCGGCCGGCGGGAAGAGGTCGCCGACGACGGCGAAGGAAAGCGTGGCGAGGATGCCCGCGCCCGCGCCCTGCACGGCGCGGAAGGCGATCAGGGAGTAGATGTCGGGTGCAGCCCCGCAAGCGGCGGAGCCGGCGAGGAAGATCGCCAGCCCGGCGACGAGCACGCTCTTGCGCCCGACCCGGTCGCTGAGCCGCGCGGCAACCGGAATGGCGACGACCTGAGCGGTGATGTAGGCCTGAAAGAGCCACGGGTAGAGCTCGAGCCCGCCGAGATCGGAGACGATCCGCGGCAGCGCCGGCCCGACGATGCTCTGTTCGAGCGCCGACATGAACATCGCCAGCATCGAGCCCGCGAGCACGAGCGCCTTGACCCGGCGGGGCAGATCCATCCCCAGCGGGCGCTGGTCTTCCGCGCCGGCGGGGTCGGCGACGAGCGTCATCGAGCGGGGAGGGCGCTGATCGCATCGGCGGCGAGGCCTGCGGCTGCGTCAGGCGCGGGGAGCATGGGGCGAGGGTAGACGGCAGTGGACGCACTCTCGGGCCGACGCGGATGCGAGCCCGGGAACGGGCTGCTGCCGGCCGCGGCGAATTCGCCGCCGCCGGACCGCCCCAACCGCAGCCAAAGTCGCTAACATCGCGGTAAGCGGGATCCCCCCGCCGCGCGATGGAAGAGAGGGATGTCATGAAGACCCTTCCAGTCTCCGGGGCTCTCGCCCTCGCGGTCGTCGCCGCCGCCATTGCCTTGGCGGCCGCGCTCGCCGGGCCGGGCAAGGCGGATGCGAGCACGGTCACGAGCGTTGTCTCCTGCACCCCCGCCCACGTCAGTCCCGAAGCCGTTTGGGGCGGGCTGACGGACGTGCTCGACGTGGACCGCGACCAGCACGCCCCCGGCCGCTCGGTCTGCGCCACGGCCGACTGCATTGCCAGCGGCGGGCAGTGCGGGACCTGCACGAGAACCATCCTCAGCACGACGGTCATCTCAACGAGCACCGACGCCAACGGCGTCACGCGCAATCTCGTGGAACGGAGATGGCGCAAGGAGTGCACCTGCGGGTACAACCGCGTCCTCTCGATCAGCTACTGGGTCCAGGCGTAGCGGCAAACGGCGCGTCGCCGGCCGGCCCCGCGGCCATCGCGGACCGGCCGCGGCGGCCGGGGTTCCGCACCCTCGGCGAGCGGAGGGCGATGTGGCGGATGCAATGGTCGGGGAGCGGAGCCTGCGGGCCGATTTGGAGCTGAGGGAGCGGGCCCGGGCGGTGATTCCGGGCGGGATGTACGGACATCAGAACGCGGCGCTGCTGCCGGAGGGGTTCCCGCAGTTCTTCGCCCGAGGCGAAGGTTCGCGGATCTGGGACGCGGACGGGAACGAGTACATCGATTACCTGTGCTCCTACGGGCCGATCCTGCTCGGGCACCGGCATCCGACGGTGGAGGCAGCAGCGGCGGAGCAGCAAGGGATCGGGGACGGGTTCAACGGCCCGACGGCGAAGATGGTGGAACTGGCGGAGCTGCTGGTCGAGATCACGCCGTGGGCGGATTGGGCGTGGTTCGCGAAGAACGGCACGGACGCGACGGTCTACGCGGCGTCGGTCGCGCGGACGGCGACGGGGCGCTCGACGATCCTGCGAGCGCGGGATGCGTACCACGGGGCATCGCCGGCCTGGATGGGGCGGGAGCGGGGATCGAAGGCACCGGGGACGGTCGAGTACGAATACAACGATCTGGCATCGGTGCGGGCGGCGTTCGACGAGGCGGACGGGGACGTCGCCGGGCTGATCGTGTCGGCGTTCAAGCACGACGTGTTCGAGGATCAGGAGCTGCCGACGCGGGAGTTCGCGGAGGGGGTGCGCGATCTGTGCACGGCGCACGGGGCGGTGCTGATCTTGGACGACGTGCGGGGCGGGTTCCGGCTGGACATGCGGGGGAGCTGGGCGCCGCTGGGGGTGTCGCCGGATTTGAGCGCGTACTGCAAGGCGATCGGGAACGGGCATCCGATCTCGGCGCTGCTGGGGACGGATGCTCTGGAGGAGGCGGCCGGGAAGACAATGGCGACGGGGTCGTACTGGTACGCGGGCGCGCCGATGGCGGCGGCGATCGCGACGATCACGACGATGCAGGAGACGGACGGGATTTCGCAGCTGGAGCGGACCGGCAACCTGCTGCGGGAAGGCTTGGCGGAGCAGGCGGAGAGCCGCGGGCTGGGCCTGCGGCAGACGGGCCCGGTGCAGATTCCGATGATCCTGTTCGACGGCGACGAGCGGGCGGAGGGCCTGCCGCGGGGATCGCGGTTCAGCGCCGAAGCGGCTGCGCGGGGCGTCTACATCCACCCGTGGCACAACGGTTTCCTCTCGACGGCGCTGACGGACGAGGACGTGGCGCGGACGCTGGAAGCGACGGACGAAGCGTTCGCGGTAGTGGCGACGGAGTTCGGGGAGTAGTCAGGAGCCGGTCTGGTCGAGGAACCGCCAGATCAGGGCGAAGTCGATTGTGAAGCCGGGGACCTCAGGATCGCAGTCGATTTCGTCGGGATGAACGCGCCGGTCGACGGGTTTGCCGGGGCGGTAGACGTAGACCGTCCTCTTGGCCGGATCGACGACGAGACCGAGAAGCGCGCCGTGCTCGATCCACTTGGCCATTTTCTCGAGTTGCTCGGCGAGGGAATCGGTTTCCGAGACGATCTCGACGACGAAGTCGGGAGCGATGGGCCAGTAGGCGGGAAGCTCGCCGTCGACTTTCGCGAGTTCTTCGCGTTCGGGGCTGACCCAGCTGATGTCGGGAATTTTGGGCTCCCAGCCGGGCGGGAAGAACCCGCCGTCGTTGTTGCGTCCCCAAATGAGACCGCGTTGGATGAACGAATTGAACATCTGGCCCGTGATGCCGAATCCGACTTGAGGCACGCGGCCGCGCGACGCAGCACTGATGACGAGCTCCCCTCCTGAACCGCCTTCGAATGAGAGGTCTTCGTAGCGGATCGACAGCTCTTCCAAGAAGTCGGCCGTGATCGAGCAACCGGGGCGGACGCGCGCCTTCCCGCAGTCGCGCGCGACCTGCACGGCCGCGTCGATCCGATCCAATGGCATTGCCGCAGCCGTGGCCATCTCCGAACCTCCGGAGAGGATGGTACTGCTCCCAACCGGGTGTTGACAGGACGGCGGAGTTGCTATCTTGGCAGGGCCGCTGGAGAAGGCTTGCGGCGGCGGGATGGAGAGCTGAGATGGCCGAGATGATCGTGGACCGGATCAAGGTGATCGACGCCGATACGCACGTGTCGGAGCCGGAGAACCTGTGGACGGAGCGCGTGTCGACGAAGAAGTGGGGCGACTTGGTGCCGCACGTGATCTTCGATCCGGAGATCAACGAGGACCGCTGGGTGATGGGCGGCAAGAAGTTCATGCCGACGGCGGGCGCGGCGATGGCGGGCTGGAAGGAGCCGCCGCCGAGCCACCCGCCGAGCCTGCGGGACGCGGACCACGGCTCGTTCGACATGCGGGACCGCTTGGAGCGGATGGACGAGTACGGGATGTGGGCGCAGGTCGTCTACCCCAACGTGGGCGGGTTCGGCAGCGGCAACTTCCTGACCATGACGGACGAGGCGCTGCGGCTGGAGTGCGTGCGGGCCTACAACGACTTCCTGATCGAGTGGACCAGCGCGGCGCCGGAGCGGTTCATCCCGATCATGGCGATGCCGTTCTGGGACGTGCAGGCCTGCGTCGAGGAGATGCAGCGGGCGCAGCTGCTGGGGCACAAGGGCGTGCTGATGACGAACCAGCCGCATGTCTTCGGGCTGCCGCGGCTGACGGAGCGGCACTGGGATCCGCTCTGGCACCAGGCGGAGGAGATGGGGCTGTCGATCAACTTCCACATCGGCTCCGGGGATCTGACCGAGCTGCGCAACATCACGGTCGACAACGGGCGCCAGGCGGCCTACGCGAAGTCGACGGTGAAGCTGTTCCTGGACAACTCGAACGCGATCCTCGACGTGGTGCTGTCGGGGATGTGCCACCGCTTCCCGAAGCTGAACTTCGTCTCGGTCGAAAGCGGGGTGGGCTGGGTGCCCTACCTGCTGGAGGCGATGGACTGGCAGTGGGAGAACTCGGGCTGCCGCGAGGAGCACCCGGAGATGGACCTGCTGCCGAGCGAGTACTTCAAGCGGCAGTGCTACGCCTGCTTCTGGTTCGAGGGCCCCTCGGCGCTGAAGACGATCGAGCAGATCGGCTCGGAGAACCTGCTGTTCGAGACGGACTTCCCGCACCCGACCAGCCTCTCGCCGGGGCCGGCCTCGACCTCGCTCGCGCCGAAGGACCACGTGGAGCAGGTGCTGAGCGTGCTGCCCGAGCAGGATCTGCAGAACGTGCTGCAGCGGAACGCGGCGCGGATCTACCGGCACGAGGTCTAGACGCGCGGCTTGGACGGTCCGGTCCCGCGAGGGGCTAGACTGCGGAACGGCAACCGACACCTGAACAGGTGCGAAAGGAACGAGACCATGGAACTCCAGAATGTCGTGATCGTCGACGGCGCGCGCTCCGCGTTCACGCGAGGCGGCCGCGGGGCGTTCACCGCGACGCGGCTTGACGACGTGGCGGTGCAGGTGCTGCAGGCGCTGCTGGGCCGCAACCCGAAGGTGGCGCCGGAGATGATCGAGGACGTGGGGATGGGCTGCGTCGGCGGCGTGGCCGAGCTGGCCGGGATCGGCGCGAACCACATCGCGCGGCTGGCCGGGCTGCCCGAGTCGGTCTGCACCTTCGACTCGAACCGGCAGTGCGGCTCCTCGATGGAGACGCTGCACCGGGTGGCGCAGGAGATCATGGTCGGCGCGATCGACGTGGGGATCGCGCTGGGCGTGGAGCGGATGGGCCGCCAGCTGGGCGGCGGGGGCGGCGCCGAGCCGAACCGGATCACCGAGTTCAACTCGAAGCGGCACGAGATGAACGAGCAGCAGCGCAACCTGGCGCACGACCACGGGCTGGACTTCTCGGTGCCGATCCCGGAGGCGATCCTGGACTCGTCGCCGGTCTGCTCGATGCTGCAGACGGCGCAGAACGTGGCCGAGATGTACGACCTGAGCCGGGAGACGCTGGACGAGTTCGCGGTGGAGAGCCACCGCAAGTACGGCGAGGCGACGGCGGCCGGGTTCTACAAGGACGAGATCGTGCCGGTCGAGGTCGAGCTGCCGGTGTTCGACGACGAGGGCAACCTGCTGCTCGAGGAGCGCGGGGAGCGGAAGGTCGTGGCCATCGACGAGGGCTTCCGCCCGGGCACGAACTTCGAGGGGCTGAGCGGGCTGCGCACGGTGCGCGGCACGGTCAGCCACCAACAGCAGGAGATCCGGATCACGGCGGGCAACAGCTGCCCGACGAACGACGGGTTCACGGCGGCGCTGCTGATGAGCGAGCGGAAGGCCGCGGAACTGGGGCTGGAGCCGCTGGCGCGGCTGATCGGCTTCGGCGTCGGCGGAGTCAAGCCGCAGATCATGGGCATGGGCCCGGTGCCGGCGACCCGCAAGGCGCTGGCGCACGCGGGCGTCGACGCCGGCGAGATCGACCGGGTCGAGTTCAACGAGGCGTTCGCGGCGCAGGTCATCCCGAGCGTCAAGGAGATCGGGCTGAACCCCGACGCAGTGAACGTGAACGGCGGCAGCCTGGCCATCGGCCACCCGCTGGGCGCGACGGGCACGCGGCTGGTCACCACGGTCGCCCGCGAGCTGAACCGCAGCGGCAGCAAGTACGGCCTGGCGACGCAGTGCATCGGCGCCGGCATGGGGATCAGCACGATCCTCGAAGCCGTCTAACGGCCGCCGCGCGAGAGAGCGCACCCGAGGGGGCGCGGGCGGATCGCCCGCGCCCCCTCTTTCGTTCCGCACCGCCGAATGGACCATCGAGGCCGAGCCGACGATGCTGCCGCCTGCAGATCAGCTGAAGCAACTGCCGCCCGAGCAGGCGACCGCGATGCTGCTGGCCGAACCGGAGGGCCAGTGGTTCGACCGGAAGTCGGCGCGGATCAAGCCCCGCGATCTGGCGATCCCGCTGATCTCCTTCGCCAACGCCGACGGGGGGATGCTGGCGATCGGATTGCACGACGGCAAATGCGAGGGGATCGGCGACGATTCCCGCGCATTGAACGGATGGCTGCAAGCCGGCCGTGAGCACACCCGGCCGGCCGTGCCGTTCTCAGCGACCGAAGCGGCGTGCATCACCAGCGAGGGCGCCCGCGATCGCGTGCTGTTGATCGAGATTCCCCCGAGCGGCCGCGTGCATGTGACGCGGAAGGACGAGGTGTACCGCCGGGTCGGCGATTCCGACTACAAGCTGCAGTTCGACGAGCGCACTGCGTTCGAGTACGAGCGCGGGAACATCGCCTATGAATTACAGCCGCTGCCGGCGGGCCTTTCGGTCGCATTGGATCGGCGCGCGTTGGAGGCCTACGCCGAGCGGATCGGGCATCCCGAACCGGAACGGATCCTCAACGCGCGGGGGCTGGAAGGCGAAGACGGGGCGCTGCTGAGCGCGGGCGCGCTGCTCTTCGGCGTCCACCCGCAGAACGCCTACCCGCAGGCGCATGTGCGCGTGCTCCGCTACCAAGGCACGGACGCGCGGACGGGAGCGAGCCAGAATTTGGCGCGGGACGTGCGCTGCGAGGGCCGCCTGCCGGAACAGATCGAACAGGCCAAGGGCGTCGTAGTTGAGGAAATTCCGACGATGCGCGCGCTGGGCCCGGACGGCCGCTTCGTCTGGACTCCGATCATCCCCGAGGACGCGTGGCTGGAAGCGCTGGTCAACGCCGTCGTGCATCGCGCCTACAGCGATTCCGGCGATCACATCCGGGTATCGATCTTCAATGATCGGATCGAGGTCGTGAATCCCGGCATGTTCCCCGGCGGCGCACCGCCGACGGATTTGCGCGGGGTGCGCCGGTTTCCGCGGAATCCGAGGATCGCGCGGGTGATGGCCGAGCTCGAGTACGGACAGGATTTGGGCGAAGGCTTGCGGCGGATGGTGGAGATCATGGAGCTGAGCGACCGGCCGGCGCCCTCCGTGCATCCGACGCCCGGCGGCGTCCGCGTCACGTTGCGGGGGCCCACCGCCGAATCTGAGAAGCTGCGGGAGATGTCCGAGCTCGCGCAGGCGATCTATGAAATGATCGGCGGAGCGGGGCAATTGCGGACGGGCGAAATCGCGGCGATGGCCGGGATCGTCCGCCCGACGGCGCTGCGCCACCTGAACGCGCTCGCCGACGCCGGACTGGTGCGCCGCGTGGCCAAGAGCCGCACCGACCCGCAGGCCCATTGGGTCATTCGCCGGACTTGAGCCATCTTCGCCGCGTTCTACTGCAACTACTGTCAAACAAGTAGTTGCAGTAGTGATGCAGTGATAGTGGCGGTTCCGAGTCGGCGGCGTCCGGCAGACAGAGCGGGCCGTCGCCGCTTGCGGCGCGCGGACTTGGACACTGCCGGGCGCTTGAGCAACCGCGCCCTCTGCCAGCGATGGCGATCAGTACTGTCACTACTGCGTTTACAGTAGTGACAGTAGATCAGCGGCCCGCTCTCTCGAACTGATCGTTCTCTCCGCGGGAATCCGGAGCGCCCGAGCGGTGTTGCAGGCATTTGCAGCAGGTTGGCGCAGTTCGGGACGAATAGCGGGGGATAAGCCGTCTTCCGCCGCTGATCGGCGCAGGCATGGCTGGTTTGCAGCCTTGACAGTCGATGTCGCAGTTCGGGATCGGGGCGCGCTCGCGGGGCCGGGGTGGACTAGTGCGCTGCCGGGATCGCTATGCTTGCGGGTGAGACGGTTGATGGAGGTGCGTTATGGCGACTGCTGCTGCGGAGCGCGTGGGGGTGCATCTGCTGGATCCGCTTTCGGGGGATGAGATCTCGCGGGCTTCGGAGATCGCGAAGGCCCACTTGGGCGGGGCGGAGACGCTGCGGTTCCCGCTAGTGGCGGGGCTGGAGCCGGTGAAGGGGTCGGGCGACGAGCGACGGCGGGCGGAGCTGATCGTGCTCGATACGGCGACGGGGCTGGCGACGGAAGCGGTCGTGGACCTCGACGCCGGCTCGGTCGAGTCGGCAGTGGAGCGGCCGGACGCGCAGGCGTTTCCGCTGATGGAGGAGTTCGGGCGGGCCGAGGCGGCGATCCGGGCGGATGTGGGCTGGCAGGCGGCGATGCGCGGGCGCGGGATTTCGGATGAGGAGATCGAGAACTGCCAGATCGATCCATGGCCGGGCGGGAATTTCGGGACGGAGTGGGAGCGGGGGCACCGCATCCTGAAGGGGATCGCGTACCTGCGGGAGACGGCGGGGGACAACGGGTACGGGCGCCCGGTGGAAGGGCTGGTCGCGGTCGTCGATTTGGTCGAGAACCGGGTGCTGGAGATCATCGACGAGCCGGGCGGGCCGACGCCGAAGACGGCGCTGCGGTTCGATCACGATCACGGGGGCGCGCCGCGGGCGGACCTGAAGCCGCTGGAGATCGTGCAAGCCGAGGGGCCATCGTTCGCGCTGGAAGGGCACCTGCTGCGCTGGCAGAAGTGGCAGATGCGGGTGGGGCTGCACCCGCGCGAGGGGCTGGTGCTGCACGAGATCGGGTACTGGGACGACGCGGGGGCGGATCCGCTGGCGGGGCCGGGCTACTCGCGCAACGGGACGCGGCCGGAGGCGCGGCTGCGGCCGATCTGCCGGCGCGCCTCGATGGCGGAGATGGTGGTGCCCTACGGGGACCCGGGCGCGTCGCAGTACTTCAAGAACGCGTTCGACTCGGGCGAGGTCGGCGGGCTGGGGCGGCTGACGAATTCGCTGGAACTGGGCTGCGACTGCTTGGGTGAGATTCGCTACATGGACGGGCACGTGACGGACGAGCGCGGGGGCGCGCGGACGATCAAGAACGCGATCTGCATCCACGAGGAAGATTTCGGGGTGCTGTGGAAGCACACCTACCAGAACCCGGAAACGGGCGCGCCGGAGTCCTGGGTGCGACGCTCGCGGCGGCTGGTGGTGTCGGCGATCGCGACGGTCGGCAACTACGACTACGGGTTCTACTGGTACTTCTACCAGGACGGGACCTGGGAGATGGAGATCAAGGCGACGGGGATCGTGCAGACGGCGGCGATCGCGGACGACGACCCACAGCTGACGCGGCACAAGATCGCGCCGAACCTGGCGGGGCCGATCCATCAGCATTTCTTCAGCTTCCGGCTGGACATGGAGGTGGACGGGGGCGCGAACACGGTCTACGAGGTGGACACCGTGCCGCTGCCGCGTGGGCCGGAGAATCCGCTGGGCAACGCCTTCACGGCGCGGGCGCGGCCGATCGCGAACGAGGCCGAGGGCGGGCGCAAGGTGAACTCGGCGGCGGCGCGGCACTGGCGGATCGCGAACGACGGGACGGCCAACCCGCTGGGCAACGCGCCGGCCTACGCGCTGATGCCGGGCGAGACGGTGGACATGATGGCGGCCGAGGATTCGGCGGTCGGGCAGCGGGCGCAGTTCGCGCGCAAGCAGCTCTGGGTGACGGCGTACGACCCGTCGGAGCGGTACCCGGCCGGGGACTACCCGAACCAGAGCGAGGGCGGCGAGGGGATGCCGAAGTGGACGGCGCAGGGGCGGCCGCTGCAGGACGCGGACGTGGTGCTCTGGTACACGGTCGGGATGAACCACGTGGTGACGCCGGAGGACTGGCCGGTCGCGCCGGTGCACCGGGCCGGGTTCGCGATGAAGCCGTGGGGGTTCTTCGACCGCAACCCGGCGCTGGACGTGCCGATGCCGGAGCATTGCGCGCACGAGGACGGCGAAAGCGGCGGCGGCCACGCCTCGCACAACGGACATGCCTGAGCTCCAGACGGCGGTTGCGACGCGGATAGCCGCGCATCCGCTGGATCCGCTGACGGCGGATGAGATCGGGCGGGCTTCGGCGATCGCCGCGGAGCACTTGGGAATGCGGGCATCGCTGCGGTTCCCGCTGGTGGCGGCGCTGGATCCGCCGAAGGGGGAAGCGTCGCCGGCGCGGCTGGCCGAGCTGGTCTGCTTCGATGCGGAGACGGGCGAGACGACGGAGATCGTCGTCGATCTGGATGCCGGCGCGGTCGAATCCGCGATTGAGCAGCCGGGCGTGCAGCCCTACGCGCTGCGGGAGGAGTACGAGCGGGCGGATGCGGCGATTCGGGCAGATGCGGGCTGGCGGGCGGCAATGGCGGCGCGGGGGGCGAGCGAGCGGGAGATCGAGACGGCCTTCCTGCACTTGTGGCCGGTGGGCAATTTCGGATCGAAGTGGGAGCGGGAGCACCGCATCCTGAAGGGGCTGTCGTATCTGCGGGAGTCGCCCGACGACGACGGCTACTACGGGCGGCCGGTCGAGGGGCTGGTGGCGATCGTGGACCTGATCGAGGGGCGGGTGCTGGAGCTGGAGGATCATCCGAATCCGCGGCCGCCGCGGGCGGCGATGCGGTTCGACCATGATTGCGCGGGGCCGGAGCGGAGCGGGCAGAAGCCGCTGGAGATCGTGCAGGCGGAGGGCCCGTCGTTCACGCTGGAGGGGCATCTGCTGCGCTGGCAGAAATGGCAGATGCGGGTCTCGCTGCATCCGCGCGAGGGGCTGGTGCTGCACGAGATCGGGTACGAGGACGGCGGGCGGCTGCGGCGGATCTGCGATCGGGCCTCGGTGGCGGAGATGGTGGTGCCGTACGGGGATCCGACGGTCGGGCAGTACTTCAAGAACGCGTTCGACTCGGGCGAGTGCGGGCTGGGGCGGATGACCAACTCGCTGGAGCTGGGCTGCGACTGCCTGGGCGAGATCCGCTACATGGACGGGGTGATCACGGACGAGCGGGGCGGGGCGATCACGATTGCGAACGCGATCTGCATCCACGAAGAGGACCACGGGATCCTGTGGAAGCACACCTACCTCGACGAGGAAACCGGCGAGCCGCAGTCTTGGGTGCGCCGATCCCGGCGGCTGGTCGTGTCCTCGATTGCGACGGTGGACAACTACGACTACGGGTTCTACTGGTACTTCTACCAAGATGGGAGCTGGGAGCACGAGGTGAAGGCGACGGGGATCGTGCAGACGATGGCCGTGGCGGAGGACGAGCCTGAAGTGACGCGGCACAAGATCGCGCCGGGACTGGCGGGGGCGATCCACCAACACTTCCTCACCTTCCGGCTGGACATGGCGGTGGATGGCGGGCTGAACACGGTCTACGAGGTGGACACGGAGCCGCTGCAGCGGGGAGAAGGGAACCCGCACGGGAATGCGTTCACGGCGCGGGCAACGGCAGTTGCAGACGAGTCGGAGAGCGGGCGGGTCGTGAATTCGGCGGTCGCGCGGCACTGGCGGATCGCGAACGATTCGCAGCGGAATCCGCTGGGGGAAGCGCCGGCCTACGCGCTGATGCCGGGCACGACCGTGGCGATGATGGCGGACGCGGAGTCCTCAGCGGCGCGGCGGGCGTCGTTCGCGCGGAAGCAGCTGTGGGTGACGGCGCATGAGCCGTCGGAGCGCTACCCGGGCGGGGATTACCCGGCGCAGAGCGAGCCAGGCGAGGGAATGCCGAAGTGGATCGCGCAGGAGCGGCCGCTGCGGGATGCGGACGTCGTGCTCTGGTACACGGTCGGGATGAACCACATCGCGCGGCCGGAGGATTGGCCGGTGATGCCGGTGCAGCGGGCCGGATTCCGGATGCGCCCCTGGGGCTTCTTCGACCGCAATCCGGGTCTCGACGTACCGATGCCCGATCACTGCGCCGACTGAGGGGCGGGCCGTTCACATGGCGATCATCGCGCGACGGGCGTTCGGGCGCGATTATGGTGCATAGTGAGGGAGGCGGCGCGGATACGGAGGGCGGCATGACGACGATGGCTGTGGACGTGTTCGCGGAGCTGGAGTCGAATGTGCGCTCGTACTGCCGGGCCTGGCCGGCGGTGTGGGCGCGGGCGCGAGGCGCGCGGCTGCTGGACGAAGACGGACGCGAGTACCTGGACTTCTTCAGCGGCGCGGGGGCGCTGAACTACGGGCACAACCCGCCCCAGCTGAAGCAGGCGCTGATCTCGTACCTGGAAGAGGACGGGGTGCTGCACGCGCTGGACATGTCGACGCGGGCGAAGCGCGAGTTCCTGCTGCGGTTCGACGAGCTGATCCTGCGCCCGCGCGGGATGTCGTACCGGGTGCAGTTCACGGGGCCGACGGGCGCGAACGCGGTCGAGGCGGCGCTGAAGCTGGCGCGGAAGGTGACGGGGCGGGAGACGGTGATCGCGTTCTCGAACGCGTTCCACGGGATGACGCTGGGCGCGCTGGCGGTGAGCGCGAATCCGAATAAGCGGCGCTCGGCGGGGGTGCCGCTGAACCACGCGGCGACCATGCCCTACGAGGGGCAGATCGGCGAGGGGGACTCGCTGGCGGTGCTGGAGTCGATGCTGCGGCCCGGCGGCGGGCTGACGCGGGCGGCGGCCGTGATCGTGGAGACGGTGCAGGGCGAGGGCGGGCTGCAGGCGGCGTCGGCGGGCTGGCTGCGCGGATTGGAGGCGATCTGCCGCGCGCACGACATGCTGCTGATCGTGGACGACGTGCAGGCCGGCTGCGGGCGGACGGGGACGTTCTTCTCGTTCGAGCCGGCCGGGATCGCGCCTGACATCGTCTGCCTGTCGAAGTCGATCTCGGGGATCGGCCAGCCGATGGCGCTGGCACTGGTCAAGCCGGACATCGACCTCTGGGCGCCGGGCGAGCACAACGGAACCTTCCGCGGCAACAACGCGGCCTTCGTGACCGCCGCGGCCGCGCTGCGCGAGTGGTGGTCGGACGATGCGCTGGAGGCGGAGGTGGCGCGGAAGGCGGCGATCGTGGAGGAGGCGCTGCGGGAGATCATCGCGGGCGAGGAGCGGCTGCGCGGTTCCGTGCGCGGGCGCGGGCTGCTGATCGGCCTGCATACGCCGGTCGAGGGTTTGGCCGAGCGAATCGCCGCAGAGGCCTACGAGCGCGGACTGCTGGTCGAGACGTCGGGCCCGGAGAGCGAAGTGGTGAAGCTGATGCCGCCGCTCACCATCGGCGATGAAGAGCTGCGCGAAGGGCTGCGCATCCTCGCGGAGGCCGCCGCGGCCGCCTGAACGCGTCCCGCCCCGTTCGGTGCAATATCCTCGCATCCGCGCCCGTGCCGATCGGCGCGGCGGAGGAAGGCGGCGGTGATGCTGAAGAACGCGATCCTGATTCTCTTGGGCGCCGCGATCGGCGCGGCGGCCATCGGCATCATCGCGTCGCAGACCGGCGGCGGAGAGGGCGACGTGCGCATCTCCGCGCAGAAGCTCGAGAGCGGCGCGGTCGTAGTGGCGCTGCAGGAGGCCGACGCGGAGGGCGGCTGGGGCGAGCGGGTGCGGCCGGAGCTGCATCGGCTGCCGGCCGACGCTCCGACCGGGCGCTGGTTCAACAGCTCCGCGATCTCGACCGGCGAAGCGCCGGGACCGCAGCACAGCGTCTGCCTGATCCACCACGGCAACTACGTCGACGAGTTCTGGCTGTCGCTGACCCGCAACGCGGTCGTCGCCAGCGGCAACTTCGGGCTCGATCTGTGGCTCGAGGGCAGCCCGGATTCGGCCGAGCAGGCGCAGCTGATCCGCGATTGCGCGGATCGGGGCATCCGCGGAATCGCGACCAGCGTGCCCGACGCGGACGCATTGCGCGACGCGATCCGCTACGCGCAGGACGCGGGCGCGGTCGTGCTGACCTACAATTCCGGGCGATCGGACGCGGAAAGCTTGGGCGTGCCGGTCCATGTCTCGCTCGACGAAGCGGCGGTGGGCCGCCGGACCGGCGAGGAATTCAACGAAGCCGGCGTCGCCGGCACGGTCCTCTGCGTGCTGCACGAGCCGGCCAACGCCGGCTTGGAGGAGCGCTGCGACGCGCTGGAGGCGACGTACGACGGGGGCGAAGTCGAGCGGTTCGGCATCAGCGGCGTCGCGGAGCTCGAGCTGTCGACGGCGGAGATGGCCGAGCGCTTGCGGCAAGGGGATGTCGGAGGGCTGCTGACGCTCAACAGCGCGCTGATGAATCCCGCGGTGGAGGCGGTCGCCGCGGCGGAGAGCGATGCCAAGATCGCGACGGTCGGGGTGCTCGATGCGGCGCGGCAGATCGTGGCCGGCCACGTGTTCATCGCGCTGACGGACCAGCCATGGTTCCAAAGCGAATACGTCCTCGCGAGCCTGAAGAACTTCCTGAACGCGATGGACCTCGGCATCACCGCCGAAGGGATCAACATCTCCCTCACCTCGCTCGTCTCCATAGAGCCGATCGTGCTCGACTTCAAGGCAAGCAAGGACTTCCTGGACGCCTTCAACCGCTTCCTAGCCGAAAACTTCGGGCAATAGGCGTACAGGATGAGGCGAGCTCCGTGATGTGACGGCGTGCGCAGAACGCGGCCAGATGATGATGTCGACTTGGCTCTGCATTTCGGCTTGTCTGTTCCGATCAACGTCGCGCTGGCCCGGTCTCTACGCCAGAGAGAGCGCCCATTCGCCCTTCTTGACATGATCCAGAGCTTGCCCTAGCCTGTTCGCGCCATGCGAACAGTCGCCACCTACTCCCTCACACGTGCGGATTTGGAGTCAACTGGCTTTAGCGCCGAGTTGATGGATCATCGTGCCCGTGTCGCCAACTGGCTCATTGAGAAGAAGATGCGATCTGCTGGTGGTATCGGCGAGCGTAGAGGGATCAAGCCGAATTTTCTGACCTCAGACCAGCTCTCGGCATCGCAGATTGAACAGATCGGCACTTGGGACAATGCTCATCATGAGTTGGCTGGCGATTTCGTTCTACGTGAACGAAAGACCCTGTACGACAATCATGCCGATAGCGCGAGCTCGGAGGAGCGAATCGCCACTCTGCAGATCGAGCAGACCAGCAATTCTAGCGGTACCATGTTCGCCCTCACTTTGACTGAAGAACCTGGGGGTGTCGAAATGTTCGAAACATATCTGGCATTCGCATATAATGATGAAGAATTTATTAGTTTTTGCCAGCTCCGCACGGCAACCAACGAAGTGACGCTAGCACGGCCACGACGTTTCAACGCTTATTGCCCTGCTATTCTGCGCGAGATCATTGAATCGGGCCAATGGCTATCAGGCACCCAATTTGTATCCACCACCTCAAGTGAAGTGATCGGTAAAGAGGGCGGGAGTGCATTTCTAGAGGAACTTTGGGATCAGAATCGTACATTGCCGGTTGTCGCCATTTCCTCATATGATGATGAGGATGCTCTATTCCCAGATATTGCTGCGACGATGGCTGCGGAATTGGTGGGGATGGCAACAGTCGTAAATATTGACGCTAACGCATCTTGGCATCTCTCAGGCGAGAAGGGTCGCGAATGGTCTTGCTATAATGGCGCAATACGTTTATATTGGCCGATACGCGATCAGCAAGAAGTGCCATTTGTTCATCCTCTCTGGACACAGAGTCGGTTGATGTCTGGTACGGATGACCCTGAATATGCGGCTCGAAGAATCCGTCGTCAAGTCCGGCGTAGGATATTCAATCGTTCCGTGCTTCGACGTGAACCATCATTCATTAGGCACATCCGAGAAGAATATGTGACCGACCAATTCGCACAAGCGAGAGAGAAAGGCGAATTTGAAGAGTTGAGCTACTCTTATGAGCGTGATGCAAAGAAGGCTATTGAAGAAAAAGAAGAAGCGGAGCGACAGCTGAGTGAGACAGAGATACAATTGGTGATTGAAAGGGAGCGTGTAGACAAGATTCAGAAGGAAAAGGAGGATTTAGAATGGCAGATCAAGATGCTCCGCAACGAATTCATTGAGAAGAGGAAGGATTCGTCCCTATTGGAAGGCGATGAAATTGAAGATGATGTTATAACTCCAGTGGCGACTGTTGCTGAAGCAGTTGACCGTGCACGGAGCCAGTTTGATTATTTGGTGTTCGGCCCCGATGTTGAGAAGGGTGTAAAGAGTCTTAATTTTTCTGCTGGACCACCCGATCTGATCTTTCGGTATCTCCGCGTTCTGAATGACGCTGCGGTGTATCTATCTCGTGGCGACACTCAAGATGGATACCAGTATCAACAGATCTTTTTGGATAACAATGTTAAGATGTCAGGGGAAAGTGGAAATCTATCAAAAAAATCTAGGCCAGCCCGCACTTGGAAAGATGAACGTGGCCAGCCTCGCCTGTTTACCAACCATCTCAAGCCGAATGATCATACCCCTCCAGATCGTTGCGTCCGCATCTATTTTGATCCAATAAATATCGATGGAGGTAAAAAAATCTTTGTTGCTTGGGTTGGGCGACATCCGGATAAATGATACCGTGGCATCATTTATAATGTCGCTTTTCTCATGCACTCAGCGCGGGGCCAGGGCGAGTTCGGATTCGGCGTTGGTTTCGATGTCTTGCCAGGCGGTGTGGAGGGGGTAGTACTCGATGTTGAGCCAGCGTTGGAGGTTGTCGTTGTAGTGGGGGGAGTCGGGGCGGCCGGAGTTGCCGGGGGGGAGGCAGAAGCGGGCGTTGTTGGGGTTGGACAGGGAGAGGATGAGGCGGTTGGAGACGCCGTGGTCGCCGGGTTTGCCGTAGGCGTAGCCGGCGTTGTTGACGGTGAAATCGTCGCCGCCGGTGAGGATGTTTCGGAGGTTGAAGCGGTCGGCCAGCTGCGGGTCGCGGCCGAGGTTGTGGCGCCAGGCGCTGTGGTGGACGGCGTCGTAGCGCCACGCGCCTTCGCCGCAGAGTTCGTCGAGGCGCGCGGCGGCGGCGACCAGCGCGTCCGAGAGGGCGGATTCCCAAGTCGCGCCTTCGGGGAGCGCGAGGGGATTGTCGGAGGCGATTTGTTCGAGCACGATCCGGCGTTCCTCGCCGGCGCCGGCTTCGAGGCGGCGGGTTTCGGCGAAGAAGGGGCGCACGGTGCGCTTGGAGAGCTGCTCGACCGTCTCCGCGTAGAGGGCGGCTTCAGCCGAGTCGGGTTCGAGGCGGCCATCCCAGTGGCAGAGCATCTGCTCGTAGGGAGCGGCTTCGTCGGTCACATGGCGGGCTTGGACGGCGGCGGCGAAGGCTTGCGCGTGCAGGCTGGTGCGGTCGGCTTGGATTTGCGGCATGTCGCCGGTCGTCCAGTCGTCGCGGTCGGGTTCGATCAGGAGCTGGCGCAGGCGGTTGGCGCGGAAGGGGGTTTGGCTGAAGGAGAGGTAGTACGGGTAGTCGGGCGTGGTGGTGCGGTTGTTGGCAGTGAAGAGGATGCCGTTGGCCGGATTCGATTGCTGGGGGAGCTGGTCCCTGTCAACTTCGCCGTTCCATTCGTGCGAGCCGTCCCAGCCGGGGACGGTGGTGAGGGCGCAGCCGCGGATGGGCGCGCGGCCGGTGTACTGATAGCCGATCTCGCCGTCGGCGTCGGCGAAGCAGAAGTTTCCCGAGATCGAGTCGTAGCGCTGGAAGGCGGTGCGAACCTCGCGGATGTCGGAGGCCGTGAACTTGGGGAGAAGCGCGTCGAAGTCATGGCAGGGCTCGGCGAGGGCGAACTTGGCGGCGAGGACTTCCTCATCGGTCGCGGGGTCGCCTTCGACGACGGGGCCGTGGCGGGTTTCCCAGACGACATGGGCGACGGGATCGCCGCCGCGGACCTCGATCCGTTCTTCGCGGCGGGCGAGCGGCTCCTGTTCGCCCTGGAACTCGGCGGTTGGAGCATCGCCGGGACGGATGCGCTCGCGGTAGACGTCCCAGCGGTCGCCTTGGGCGTGCGTCATCGTCCAGGCGACTTTGCCGTTGTGCCCGTAGTAGACGGGGCCGGGGTAACCGGGGCTGCAGGGGCCGGCGACGTTGAACTCGGGGCAGTCCATGTGCATCACATACCACTGGGGCGGGACGCTGAGCGGGAGATGGGGGTCGCCGCAGACGATGGCCGCGCCGGCGGCGGAATGGGCGGCATCGACGACCCAGCAATTGGAGCCGTCGACGCCGTTGCGTCGGACGTCGGTTTGTTCGCCGAGCAGGGCGAGGGCGTCTTCCCAGGCGTGCCCGCCGCCGCTCCAGCGCCGGCCGGAGGGGACGATCAGGGCGGCGTCTTCGGGAACGTCGGGGGTGACGGCGCGGACGGCGTCGGGGCCGAGCATCTCAGCGACGCGGCCGTTGGCGATCTTGACGGCCCAATGCTGGTTGGCGGAGACCATCTTGAGGATGGCGAGGGAGTCGACCGGGGACCAGGGAGCCATCTGGTGGTCGAGCACGGCGAACTCTTCGGCGCCCGGCTCGACGGCGATGCCGGCGTTGATGCCGTCGGCGTAGGCGCTCAGGATCATCCGCGCCTCGTCCGATTGCGCCGCCCACTCGCGTTCCGCGTCGCGGCCGTAGCCGAGCGTGCGGTTGAGCTTGTCGAGCGGGACGAGTTTTTCGTTGAGCAGGGCGGCGGCGCGTCCGTGCGCCATGTGGCGGAAGAGTTCGAGCTGCCAAGCGCGGTCGAGGCCGAGGCAGAAGCCCTGGGCGAAGAAGGCGTCTCGGGCGCTGGCGGCCTCGGCGTGCGGCGTGCCCCAGCGGTCGCGGACGATCCGGAGCGGCGCGTCGAGGCCGTCGACGGCGAGTTCGATTTGTTCGGTCGTGGCAGCCTGAGCGGTCATATCGTTCCCCGTTCCGCGAAGCGTCGGCGGGTATTATCGCGTGCGCGAACGCGATGGGGGATGCGATGCGATACATCATCTACGGCGCGGGCGGAATCGGCGGGGGAATCGGGGCGCTGCTGGCGCAGGCGGGGCGGGAGACCGTGCTGATCGCGCGCGGAGAGCACCTGACGGCGATGCGGGAGCAGGGGCTGACGGTGCGGCGGCCGCAAGGGGTTTCAACCGTGCAGGTGGAGACGGCCGGGCACCCGTCGGAGATCGAGTTCCGCGAGGACGACGTGGTGCTGCTGACGATGAAGGGGCAGGACACGCCGGCGGCGCTGGACGACTTGGAGGCGGCGGCGGGGCACGACGTGGCAGTGGTCTGCACCCAGAACGGGGTGGCGAACGAGCGGACGGCGGCGCGGCGGTTCTCGAACGTCTACGCGATGCTGGTAGTGATGCCGGCGACCTACCTGGTGCCCGGCGAGGTGGCGCTGCACGGGGCGCCGATGGCGGGGCTGCTGGACGCGGGACGCTTCCCGAGCGGGACCGACGAGGTGATCACCGAGGTCTGCCGGGACATCACGGCGGCGGGATTTTCGGCGCGCCCGGACCCGCATGTGATGCGGCTGAAGTACGGAAAGCTGCTGACCAACCTCCGGAACGCGCTGCAAGCGCTGGTCGGCGTGCGCGAGGAGGCGGGCGGGCCGGAGATGGATGCGTTCGTGCAGCGGGTGCGCGGAGAGGCGGAGACCTGCTACGCGGCGGCGGGGATCGAGTACACGCCGCTGCGGGAGCTGAACGCGCGGCGGGCGGAGGTCTTCACGGCGGAGCAGGTCGAGGGCGTCGAGCGCGGCGGCGGGTCGACCTGGCAGTCGTTCCGGCGCGGGGCGGGGCAGATCGAGACGGACTACCTGAACGGCGAGATCGTGCTGCTGGGGCTGGAGCACGGGGTGCCGACGCCGGCCAACCGCGCGCTGCAAGTGGCGGCGAAGCGGGCGCTGCGGGCGGGGCAGGGCGTCGGCGAGACGCCGCTGGAGGCGATCTTGGAGATCGAGCGGTCGCTCGCCTGACGCGCTAGCGCGCCAAATCCTCGACCAAACGCGAGTTGGGCAGACGCAGCAGATCGTCGGCCTTGACGCCGACCTTGAGCGAGCGGCTGCCGCCGCCGAGCCAGACGACGCCGTCGCCGGCGATGCGGGAGTCGATCAGGACGGGGATCTCGGCGGGCAGCGCGAAGGGGGTGACGCCGCCGTACATCATCCCGGTCACCTCGACGGCTTCGTCGAGGCCGGCGAAGGACGCCTTGCGGACGCCCATCTCCTTGCGGACGGAGCGGTTGACGTCGAGCCGCGTATCGGCGCGGACGAGGCAGGCCGAATAGACGCGCGGCTCGGTTTTGCCGGCCACGAGGATCGTGTTGACCGAGTCTTCCGGCGCGATGTCGAAGACCTCGCAGAAGACGGCGGTGTCGGCCTGGTCGGGCGTGCAGACGATGGTGTCGAAAGGAATCTCGGCTGCGGCGAGCGCATCGCGCACGCGCTGTTCGATTGCGGCTGATTCGTCCATCGCGGCGCGCTCCTTCCGGGGCAGTTGAAATCCGATACCGCGTTCCCTAACTTTACGCCCACCCGAAACAGCGGCCGCCCGGCCGCTCGGGAGCCGGAGGCCCAGATGAGCGAGCGCAACTACTGGACGAGGATGCGGAGCAAGCGGCTGAGCCGGCGGGCGGTGCTGGCGGCGTCGACGCGGGCGGGCGTGGGCGCTGCGGGGCTGGCGTTGGTCGGATGCGGGGGGGGCGACGACGACGATCAACCGGCGCAAACGACGGCGGAAACGCAGGAGCAGCAAGTCCAGCAGACCGCGGATGACGCGGCGCAACAGGCGGTGCAGCAACAGCAGCAGGCGGCGCAGCAAGCCCAGGCGACGACGGCGCTGCTGCCCGGCGAGCTGACGCGGGAGCAGGAAGCGGCAGGGCTGTCGCCGGAGGAGGAATGGCGGCTGCGCTACCACTGGAGCAAGCTGCAGAACCTGCCCGGGCACGCCGACGGACCCAAGTACGGCGGCACTTGGACGATGGCCCACCTGCCGGCGGCGAACTGGAACGTGCTCGGCCCCAACGCGAGCCTGATGGCGGCCTTCGCGCCGATGTTCTACAGCCAGCTCATCATCTTCCCGATGGACGACTTCGCCAACGCCCACTACTACGAGAACGAGGGCGACTTGGCGGCGACTTGGGAGACGGCCGACGAGACGACGGCCATCTTCCAACTGCGCGACGGCATCACTTGGCAGGACAAAGCGCCCGTCAACGGACGGGCGATGACCGCCGAGGACGTGAAGATCGCCTACGACGCCCTGCGCGACGGGGCGACGCTCGCGCCCGACTACAGCACGGTCCAAGAGTCGTCCTACTCGGACGTCGATTCGATCGATTTCGACAACTCGGCCAACACGGTGACGTTCAACTTGGGCGCGCCGGCGGCCTACCTGTTCAACAACATGATGAACCCGTTCCACACGGTGATTTCGCCGGAGATCATCACGGACGACTACACCCAGCTGGACGACTGGCGGACGGCGGCGGGAACCGGGCCGTTCATCCTCGACTTCGTCGAGCAGGGCAAGGAATGGATCGCTTCCAAGAACGAGAACTACTGGAAGAAGCACCCGCGCAGCGGGATGCAGCTGCCCTTCTTGGACGGGCTGCACGGGCCGGACTTCATCAACCAGCGCGAGTCGGAGTGGGCCGCTTGGGAGGCCGGCGACGTCGACGGGATGGTGATGTGGGACACCTTCGACGTGGAGCGGGCGATGGGCTCGCAGTCGGACAGCGTGATCCAGGTCACCGCGCCGCCGCCGGGCTGGCAGCCGTACGTCACCTTCAAGGACCTCAGCAGCGGCCCGTTCGCGGACCCGCGGGTGCGGCAGGCGCTGTCGGTCGGGATGAACCGTCCCGAGCAGAAGGAAGGCGTCTACAACGGCCTGGCGGCGGCCGGCTACGGGCAGAACTGGGCCTTCTTCCGCGACGACGAAACCGACTGGGGCTTCCGCGAGTGGCCTTGGACCGAAGAGGAGCTGGGCACCTACGCGCGGTTCAACGCGGAAGAGGGCCGGATGCTGCTCGACGCGGCCGGCTACAGCGACTCCAACCCGCTCGAGTTCCAGTTCATGATGCACAACGTGGCGAACACGTACCTCAACCTGTTCGAGCTGGTGCGCGACCAGTGGAAGCGCAACCTCGGCGTGATCGCCAACCACGAGCAGATCGAGGTCGAGAACTGGATCGCCAAGGCCGTGACGCGCGATTTCACGGATGCGCTGTTCACCTGGCTGGTCGGCGCGGAGATGGACGCCGACGGGCTCGCCTACGGCAAGCTGCACAGCGGCAGCGCCGGCAACTGGTACGGGATCAGCGACACGGAGATCGACCAGTGGTGCATCGACCAGCGGCGGGAGCTGGACGTCGACGCGCGCTCGGACATCCTCGAAAAGATCCGCGTGCGCGAGCTCGACAACATGTGGCGCATCTTCGCCGTGAATCCGTACCGCATCTACGCGCGGCGGGGCTACCTGATGGACCGGATCGACACGTACAACGCGTGGAACCCGGGCTGGGGCGCGACCAACGTCGAGCGGGTCTGGAAGAACGTGTGATCGGGGCCCTCCGCGCTGCCGAGAGAGCGCCCGACCGCGCATGACCGGCTACATCATCCGCCGGCTGATCGGCGTCGCCATCGTCATCGTCCTGCTCTCGTTCATCTCGTTCATGCTGGTGAACGCGTTCCCGGGCAGCACTGCGGAGCGGCTGCTGGCGGAAGGCGCGCAGGGCGCGGCGCTGACGCAGGAGGCGATCGATCAGTACAACAAGCAGCTGGGGCTGGACAAGCCGGTCTTCGAGCGCTACGGGAACTGGCTCTGGAACGCGGTGCAGGGGGACTTGGGCCGCTCGTTCGCGACCAGCGAGAGCGTGGTCGACGAGATCGGGATCCGGATCCCGCGCAGCATCGAGCTGGTGCTGCTGGCCAGCGTGATCTCGTTCCTAATCGCGATCCCGGCCGGGATCATCTCCGCGATGCGGCAGGATTCCCCGGCCGATTACGCGGGCCGCATCTTCACGATCCTGGGGCTGGCGATCCCGAACTTCCTGCTGGCGATCTTGGTTGTGACCTTCGTGGCCGAGTGGGTCGGCGTCTCGCTGGCGACGCTGGATTCCCCGTACTTCTGGGACGACCCGCTGCAGAATTTGGCGGCGATGGTCGGCCCGGCGCTGGTGCTGAGCGCGTCGATGATGGCGACGCTGATGCGGATGCAGCGTTCGCAGATGCTGGAGGTGGTGCACGAGGACTACGTGCGGACGGCGCGCGCGAAAGGACTGAACGAGCGCGCCGTGGTGCTGCGGCACGCGCTGCGCAACTCGTTCATCCCGGTGCTGACGATCTTCGCGAACCAAGCGGCGTTCCTGATCAGCGGGGCCGTGATCATCGAGTACATCTTCCGCGTGAACGGGGTGGGAGCGCTGCTGGTGACGGCGATCCGGCGGGCCGATTTCAACGTCGTGGTCGGCGTCGTGGTCGTGCTCGGGTTCGGGGTCGTGCTGATCAACCTGCTGGTGGACTTGAGCTACGCGGCGATTGATCCGCGGATCCGGTACGGCTGAGGACGGCGGGCGTGATGACCTCAATCGCGACGGAAGCGGCGCCCGCGGCGATGCTCGAGGCGCGCGGGCCCGGTCGGCTGCGGCGGCTGGCGCGGATCGCGCGGCAGAAGCCGCTGGGCGCGTTCGGCGGGGCGATCATCGTGATCCTGACGATCACGGCGATCTTCGGCCAGGACATCACGGTCGGCGGGGAAGTGATCATCCCCGGCTTCGCGCCCTATCCGGCCGAGCGGACGGACGTGGTGAACAAGCTGTCCGGCCCCTCGGCGTCGCACATCGCGGGGACGGACGCGCTGGGGCGGGACATGTTCAGCCGGATCATCTACGGGGCGCGGACGGCGATGATCGTGGGGCTGGCGGCGACGGCTCTGGGGATCGCGATCGGGACCATCATCGGGACGGTATCGCCGTACATCGGCGGGGCGGTGGACATGGTGATCCAGCGGTTGTCGGACGCGATGCAGGCGTTGCCGCCGCTGGTGCTGCTGATGGTGCTGGTGACGATGATGTCGCCGGGGATGGCGACGGTGATCTTCGCGATCGTGATCTTCCTGATCCCGGGGACGCAGCGGGTGATCCGGGGGACGGTGCTGTCGGTGATGCAGTTCACCTACATCGAGGCGGCCCGGACGGTGGGCGCGAGCGCGCCGCGGATCGTGTTCCGGCACATCCTGCCGAACATCGTCGCGCCGGTGATGGTGCTGGCCACGGTGACGATCGGCGGGACGATTCTGGCCGAGGCGGCGCTGTCGTTCCTCTCGCTGGGCGCGAGTTCGGCGGAGAATCCGACTTGGGGGTTCATCTTGTTCGAGTCGACCTCGCGGGGGCAGATCACGCGCTGGCCGTGGCTGGTGCTCGCGCCGGGGGTGGCGATCGCCCTGATCGTGTTCTCGTTCAACGTGTTCGGGGATGCGCTGCGGGACGTGCTGGATCCGAGGCTGCGGGGGACGGGCGCGGGAGCTTAGGGAACGCCGGGGGAACTTTCGCGGGGGGTGCGGCGTTGGGCTGCATTGGAGGGCCCGTGTCGCCGGGGGAGGTTCGACCCGCCCGCCTGCCGTCCCCTCGCGGGGCCGGCGCTGAGCCGCCCGGCAGCCCTCCGATCCTGCGCGCCGCCCCTTGCCGCACCGCCATGCGGCCGGGGGCGGCGCCTCTTTTCGTTTGTGCCGCTTCCGCGGCTACGCGCCGATGCGGTTGAGGATATTGTTGGTATCGACGACGTGCCGGGTGAGGCCGAGCGATTCGGGCGAGAGGCCCATGGCGAGGCCGAGCAGCTGCGGCACGTGGAGGATCGGGGTGTCGAGCCGCTGGTCGATGACTTTGGCGGCGTCGGCCTGCTGCGCGTCGAGGTTGAGGTGGCAGAGCGGGCAGGGGGTGACGAGGGCATCCGCGCCGAGGCCCTGGGCTTCGGCGATGTGGGAGCCGGCCATCGTGAGCGAGTTCTGCTTGTTGGTGGTGAGGATGGGGAAGCCGCAGCACTTGGTCATGCCGTCGTAGGTGACGGTGGTCGCGCCGACGAGGCTGATCAGGCGTTCGAGCGAGTCCTTGCGGGTCGGGTGCTGCTCGAAGTCGAGGGTGCGCTCGGGGCGGACGATGTAGCAGCCGTAGAAGGGGCCGAGGTTGAGTTCGTCGAGCGGCTTCTTGATCAGCGAGTTGAGTTTGTCTTCGCCGATGTCTTCGAGCAGGATCCAGAGCAGGTGGCGGGGGTCGGCGGAGCCGCGGTACTCGAGGCCTTCCGGGGCGAGGTGGGAGTTGATCCGGATGCGGTAGTCGACGTTCTGCATTTTTTCGGCGGCGAGGCGGTGGACGCCGACGCAGGTGGAGCAGATGTCCATCAGCGGCAGGTCCATCTGCTCGGCGAAGGCCATGGTGCGGGCGTTGAGGACGTCTTGGAGGTAGGGCTCGCCGTCGGAGATGATGCCGGCGCCGGTGCAGGCGGCCGCGTCGAGTTCGACGAGGTCGAAGCCGAGGTGCTCGGCGACGGCGAGGGTGGAGGTGTAGAGCTCGGGAGCGGCGCCGCGGGCGACGCAGCCGGGCCAGAAGGCGTATTTGGTGGTGGTGCCGTTGGTTCCGTTCGCGGCCATCTGCCGCCTCCGTCCTGACTGCGGGCGCGCCGGGCCCGCTAGCCGCTGCCGAGCGCGGTTTCGAATTCGGCCGAGAAGGCCTCGGCGTCGACGTCGTGGTGGTGCTTTTCGCCTTCGACTTCCTCGAAGATGCGCTGGATGTGCCCGCGCCCGTCCTTCGACGCGCCGTGGCGCTGGGCGGCGGCGAGGAGCTTGCGGGACTTGAGCAGGCGGATGGCGCCGGGGGTGTAGCCGATCATCTCCTTGACGGCGGCGGGCTGGAGCGTGGCGAGGCGGGCGATGCCGACGGATTGGATCGGGAGGGAGGCTTCGTCGAGTCGGCCGCGCTTGCGGACGCCGCTGGTGAAGCCCTTGTGGTGGCGGGTGCCGTGGTTGTTGGTGTAGCCGGCCTCGATGGCGAGCGTGCGGAGCTCCATGATCGCGTCCATCGGCAGGACGTCCTTGGGGCAGGCCTGGACGCACATGTAACAGCGGGTGCAGTCCCAGATGCCGCCCTCGGTTTCAGTGAGGAACTTGAGGCGCTCGTCGCGGCGGGAGTCGCGGGAATCCATCACGAAGCGGTAGGCCTTGGCGAGCGCGGCGGGGCCGAGGAAATTTTCGTCGACGGCCGCGACGGTGCAGTCGGAGTAGCAGGCGCCGCAGTGGATGCAGGTGGAGGCGTGCGACCAGTGGTCGAATTCTTCGACGGGCTGGCGGTACTCCTTGGCCGGCGGGTCCTGGCCTTCGGGCGGTTCCAGCCAGGTCTGTGCGCGTTCGAACTGGCTGACGAATTTGGCCGTGTCGACGACGAGGTCCTTGATCACGGCCTGGTTGCCCATCGGGCCGACGCGGATCGGGCCGCCGTCGCCGGCGGCTTCGCTGACCTGGGTTTGGCAGGCGAGCATGGAGCTGCCGTTGACCTTCATCGCGCAGGAGCCGCAGATGGCGTGGCGGCAGGACATCCGGAAGGAGAGGGTGCCGTCCTGTTCCCATTTGATCACGTTGAGGCAGTCGAGGACGGTTTGGCCGGGCTGGACGTCGACGTCGAAGGACTGGTCGTAGGTTTCGCGGGCATCGGGGTCATAGCGGCGGATGACGAAGGTTTGCTGGGGCATCTCGGTCTCCGTGCTCCTGATCTCCGCGCTCCTGGCCGGCGCGTCCTAGTAGGTGCGTTCTTGGAGCGGGTAGGGCTCGCGGTACTTCGGCTCCATATTGACGGCGCAGTAGGAGAGGCTGGGGCCGTCGGCGGGGTCTTCGGGCTTGTAGGCGAGGGTGTGCTTGAACCAGTTGCCGTCGTCGCGGTCGGGGAAGTCGCGCCGGGCGTGGCCGCCACGGCTTTCCTGGCGGGCGAGCGCGCCGACGACGATGGTTTCGGAGTATTCGAGCATGTGGCCGAGTTCGATGGCGTCGAGCAGGTCGGTGTTGAAGGTGCTGCCGTGGTCGTCGATGGAGATGCTGCGGAAGCGTTCCTGGTAGGACTTGACTTCGGCGAGGCACTCGCCGAGCTGCTCTTCGGTGCGGAAGACGCCGCACTTGTCCATCATCGTGTCGCGGAGTTCGGCGCGGATGCGGCCGACTTTTTCGGGGCCGTCGGCGCCGAGGAAGCCGTTGACCTCGTTGATCGCGTTCTGCATGTCGCCTTCGCCGATGGAGACGGGTTCGAGGTCCTTGACGACGTCGAGGATGCCGCGGCCGGCGCGGCGGCCCATGACGACGGCTTCGAGGAGGGAGTTGGTGCCGAGCCGGTTGGCGCCGTGGACGGAGACGCAGGAGGCTTCGCCGGCGGCGAAGAAGCCCGTGATCGGGGCGTCGTCCTGGTCCTTGAGGCGGACTTGGCCGTCGATGTCGCAGGGGATGCCGCCCATCGAGTAGTGGGCGGTGGGCTGGATCGGTACGGGGGCGACGAGCGGGTCGATGCCGGCGAAGTCGCGGGCGAGGTGGAGGACGGAGGGGAGCGCGTAGCGGATGCGCTCCTCGCCGATGGGGCGGAGGTCCATGAAGACGGAGTCGCGGAGGTCGGTGACGCCGCGGCCGGCCTCGATCTCGCTCTGCTCGGCGCGGGCGACGATGTCGCGGGGGGCGAGCTCCATGCGCCCGGGCGCATAGTTCTCCATGAAGCGGAAGCCGTCGGAGTTGACGATGTGGGCGCCCTCGCCGCGGGCCGCCTCGCTGAGCAGGATGCCGGAGCCCTGCAGGCCGGTGGGGTGGAACTGGACGAATTCCATGTCTTCGAGGGGGATGCCGGCGCGGTAGGCCATGACGACGCCGTCGCCGGTGGATGCGAAGGCGTTGGTGGTGACGCGGAAGGCGCGGCCGTAGCCGCCGGTGCCGAACATGACGGCCTTGGCGGCGATGGCCTCGATCTGGCCGGAGAGGATGTCGTAGGCGACGAGGCCCTGGCAGACGCGGTCGCGGACGATCAGGTCGAGCGCGTACCACTCGGAGTAGACCTTGACGCCGCGGCGGAGCAGCTGCTCGAAGAGCACGGTGAGGACGGCGTGCCCGGTGCGGTCGGCGGCGTAGCAGGCGCGGGGCGCGGTGTGGCCGCCGAAGCGCCGCTGGGCGACGCGGCCCTCGTCGTCGCGGGAGAAGGCGCAGCCCATGTGCTCGAGTTCGAAGATGTTCTCCGGGCCTTCGCGGGTCAGCACTTCGGCGGCGTTCTGGTCCACGAGGAAGTCGCCGCCCTTGACGGTGTCGAACATGTGGAGTTCCCAGGAGTCGTCGGCGGAGTTGCCGAGCGAGGCGGCGATGCCGCCCTGAGCCGCGCCGGAGTGGGAGCGGAGGGGATGGACCTTGGAGAGGATGGCGACGTCGAGGGAGGGGTCTTCGGAGACTTCGAGGGCGGCGCGCATGCCGGCGAGGCCGGAGCCGACGATCAGGACATCGTGCTGCAACATGGGGAACCTCCGCGCGCCCGCACCGCGCCATGCGGGACGCTGATCAGATTGTCGCACCGATCGGCGATCGAGGGTAGTGCCGCGCGGGAGGGCCGGCGCGGTTCAGATGTCGGCGCCGCGGTAATGGTGGACGACTTTGCGGCCGAGCGGCCCGATCGCGCGGAGGGCGAGGGCCTGCATGAGGACGAGGGATTTGGCGTCGATGATCTCGCCAGCGTCGGCGCGCTGCATCGCTTCGCCGAGGGCGAGCCATTCGATCAGGAGTTCCTCATCGTCGTCGGGCAGGAGCGGGGATTCGGCGCAGTTGCGGGCGATGTAGGCGAAGAGTCGCTCGGTCGCCCAGCCCGGGGCGACGTAGAAGGGAGGCAGCGGTTCGAGTTCGGCGGGATCGAGGCCGACCTCCTCGCGCAGTTCGCGGCGGGCGGCGGCTTCGGGCGCTTCGCCGGGGTCGATCTTGCCGGCGGGGAGTTCGAGCAGGACGCCGCCGGCCGGGGCGCGCCATTGGCGGACGAAGGGGATCAGGCCGTCTTCGCGGAGGGCGAGAATGACGACGGAGTCGGGGTGCTGGACGATTTCGCGGTCGGCGACGCGGCCGTCGGCCATGCGGTGCTTGTCGACGCGGACGTTGACGCGGATGCCGTCGTAGGCGGGGCTCGATTCGATCACGGTTTCGGCGAGGCGATCCAGATCAGGTTCCTGCATCTGCGCCTCCCGGCTCGGTTCGGTGCGGACGGTCGCGCAGGTCGATGGAGACGGCGACTTCGTCGCAGCGATCGTATTTGGGGCAGCGGAAGCATTCGTTCCAGACTTTGCGCGGGAAGCTGCTGACGCCGGCGACGCGGAAGCCGAGGCGCTCGAAGAAGGCCGGGGTCGTGGTGAGCGCGAAGACGGTCTTGAGGCCGATCTGGACGGCTTCGTCGAGGCAGGCTTCGACGAGGACGCGTCCGAGGCCCTTGCCCTGCGCGCCCGGATCCACGACGAGGGACTTGATCTCGGCGAGGTCGAGCCATTCGACATGGAGCGCGCCGGCGGCCATGAGGCGCTTGCCGCCGGGCGCGCGGACGACGACGAAGTCGCGGATGTTCTCGTAGATCTCGCCCTCGGTGCGGGGCAGGACATCGCCGGTTTCGTCGACCCAGTACTGGATCAGGCGGTGGATTTCGCGCGCGTCGGCGACGGAGGCGGGTTCGGCGACGAGCGTTTCGGAGGCGGTCGCGGTGCTGGTCATCGCTGCATTGTCGCGGGCTGGGGCGCCGGGGAGGCGGCGAGCAGGTCGCGCGCGCCGGCGAGGTTGGCCTCGGAGCGTCCGCCGAACATGTCGGCGAGTTCGAGCACGCGCTCGTCGGGCGAGAGCGGGCGCGCGTCGACGGCGGCGCCGCCATCGGCCCGCGCCTTGCGCACCACGATATGGTGCGCGGCCGCTGCGGCAACCTGGGGCAGGTGGGTGATGCAGATGATCTGATGGGAATCGGCGAGGCCGGCCAGGCGCTGGCCCAGCACGGGGCCGATGCGGCCGCCGAGTCCGGCGTCGATCTCGTCGAAGACCAGCAGGGGGACGGCGTCGCGTCGGCCGAGGACGGTCTTGACGGCGAGGGTGAGGCGGGCGGTTTCGCCGCCGCTGGCGACGCGGTGCAGGGGCCGCGGCGGGGAGCCGGGATTGAAGGAGGCTTCGAGTTCGAAGCGGTCCGCGCCGGCGGAGTCGAAGCCGGCGGGGACCGGTTCGCCGCCGGGCCGCTCGCCGCGCTCGTCGACGACGGCGGGCTGATAGCCGGGAATCGAGCGGGCGGCGGGCGGCTGCGGGTCGAAGCGGAGCCGGATCGATGCGCCGGCCAGGCGCAGGGCTTCGCACTCGGCGCGGACTTCGGCGGCGAAGCGGGAGCCGGCGGCGCGGCGGCCGCGGCTGAGCGCGAGGGCGTCCGCCGCGATCTGGGCCGCGAGGGCGTCCGCTTCGGCCTTGAGCAGTTCGGCGCCGGCCGCACCCGCTTCGAGTTCGCCGGCTTCGGCGGCCACGACTTCGGCGTAGGCAATGACCTCCTCGATGGTGTCGCCGTAGCGGCGCTGGAGGTCCGCGATGGCGGCGAGGCGGGCTTCGATCTCGGCTTGGCGGGCGGGATCGACGGCGATGCCGTCGGCGTAGGCGCGGAGGGCGCGGGAGGCGTCCGCCGCCTGGTCGAGGGCCAGTTCGAGCGCGACGGCGATTTCGGCGGCGGTCTCGTCGATCTCGGCGATGCGGCGGACGGCGGCGAGCGCGTCGCCGAGGACGTCGGATTCGAGCGCGGTGCGCGCGGCGGCGGCATCCTCGAGCAGGCTGCGGGCATTGGCGAGGCGTTCGAGTTCGGCGCGGAGATCGTCGTCTTCGCCGATGCGCAGGGCGGCGGACTCGATTTCGGACGCCTCGTAGCGGAGCTGGGCGATGCGGCGGGCGCGCCCGCGCGCGTCGGCGGCGTCGGAGAGGCGGGCGTCGAGATCGCGCAGGCGGGCGACCTTCGCGGCCAGGCGCTCGCGGGATTCGGAGAGGCCGCCGCAGCGGTCGAGGAGCGCGAGCTGGCGGGCGGGATTGAGCAGGCCGAGCTGTTCGCGCTGGCCGTGGATGTCGGCGAGGCGGCCGGCGAGGGCGGCGAGCGTGGCGCGGGAGGCGGCGCGGTCGTTGACGCGGATGCGGCCGGCGAGGCGGCCGCCGTCGGAGACGCCGGCGCTGCGGCGGATGGCGAGGTCGCCCTCGAAGGGGATGTCGGCCTCGTCGAGGATGCGGGCCACGGCATCGGCGGCGGGCGACCGCGCGAGCCGGAACTCGGCCTCGACTTCGGCGCGGTCGGCGCCGGGCCGGATCATGGCGTGGTCGGCGGGAGCGCCGAGCGCGAAGGAGAGGGCGGCGATCAGGACGCTCTTGCCGGCGCCGGTCTCGCCCGTGATCACGGTGAAGCCGGGCGGAAGCTCGAGCGCGGCATGCTCGGCGAGGGCGAAATCGCGGAGCCGGAGCGCGCTCAACACGCGCTGATCGTAGCCGTCAGGCGGGGTCGGCGTCGGCCGCGTCGAATGCTTCGACGCCGGTGCGCTGGACGGCGCGGAGGCGGCGCTCGTCGAGCCAGGCGAGGCGGCGGCCGAGCTGCGGGAAGAAGGGGCGCTCGCCGAAGCGGACGAACTTGGCCATCGATTCGCTGAGCCTGACGCGGACGCCGCCGCCGGGCGCGATCGCGTAGGGCCGCTGGCCGTCGACGGAGAGCGAACCGGAGTGCTCGCGGCCGAGGGCGAGCTGGATTTCGGCGTCGGAGGGGAGGACGAGGGGCGCGGCGGCGGCGAGGTGGGGCGCGACGGGGGTCAGCACGAAGCTGCGGGCGCGGGGATGGAGGATCGGCCCGCCGGCGGAGAGGGAGTAGCCGGTGCTGCCGGTGGCGCTGGCGACGACGATGGCGTCGGCGCGGACGACGCCGATCAGGTCGCCGTTGACGTGGACGTGGAGGTAGGCGGGCTGGCCGAGCGAGCCGCGGCCGAGCATCACGTCGTTGAGCGCGGGCAGCGCCTCGGGCGCGTCTTCGGCCGCGCCGTGCGGGGCGGCTTGGAGCATGGCGCGCTCTTCGATCACGAATTCGCGGGCGAGCAGGTCGGGAATGCGGGCTTCGAGCGTGTCGGGGGCGAGTTCGGTGAGGAAGGCGAGGCGGCCGTGGTCGACGCCGAGGATCAGGATGTCGTGCGGGGCCGCGGCGCGGGCGGCGCGGAGGACGGTGCCGTCGCCGCCGAGGCAGATCAGCAGGTCGGTGGCGGCGAGGTGCTCGGTCGAGCGCTCCGGGTCCCAGGGCTCGGAGGCCCAGACGCGGTCGACATGGGGCGCGAACCAGCGCTGGACGTCGGCCGCGAGCTCGCGGGCTTCGGGCAGGCGCGGGTGGTAGTAGACGCCGACGCAGCGGAAGGGAGGATCGGCCATCTCAGCGCTCCGCGGGCGTCCGCAGCCAGAGCAGGCACTCGACGTTGCCGGCCGCGCCGGCGAGGGGCGAGCGAAGGACGCCGCCGACGCGCCAGCCGCGGGCCAGTGCCCGGAGCGCGACATCGGCGACGGCGCGGCCACGCACCAGCGGAGAGCGGACGACGCCGTCGGGCGGAACGTCGGCGCGGGCGGCTTCGAACTGCGGCTTGACCAAGGCGATCACGTCGGCGGCGGGAGCGGCAGCCGACTCGACGGGCGGCAGGGCGGCGCGGAGGGAAATGAAGGAAAGGTCGATGACCACGAGCGAAGGGGAAGGGTCGAGGGTTGCATGGGCGGCGAGGTCGCGGACGTGGGTGCGCTCGCGGACATCGACGCGGGGGTCGCGGCGGAGATCGGGATGGAGCTGTCCGTAGCCGACATCCACGGCGGTGACGCGGGCCGCGCCGTGCTGGAGCAGGCAATCGGTGAATCCGCCGGTGGATGCGCCGATGTCGAGGCAGGCGCGGCCAGAGGGGTCGACGGGCCAGGCGTCGAGGGCGGCGGCGAGTTTTTCGCCGCCGCGGGAGACGTAGCGGGGGGCGGCGGCGATGGAGAGTTCGGCGTCGACGGGAGCGCGCAGGCCGGGTTTTTCATAGCGCTTGCCGCGTCCGCGGGCGCGGCCGGCGAGGACGAGCGCGGCCGCTTCGGCGCGGCTGGCGGCGAGGCCGCGCTGGACGATCAGGTCATCGATCCGCATCGTCCGGCGCTTGGGCGGTGCCGGCATGATCACGCGCGCGCCGGTCAGGCGACTTCCTGGCGCTCCGCCGGCGCGTCTTCGTCTTCGGGCTCGGGTTCGGCGGCGATGAACTCGCTCACGCCGATGTAGGCGACGGATTCGCCGTCCTCGCCGTACATCTCCGGCGGCGCGCCGTCGCGGACGGTCTCGAGGTTGACCACGCACTTGGCGACGTCGCGGCGGGAGGGGAGCTCGAACATGACGTCGAGCAGGAGGCCTTCGACGACGGAGCGGAGCCCGCGCGCGCCGGTGCCCTTGGCGAGCGCGCGCTCGGCGATCTCGCCCAAGGCGTCATCGGTGAATTCGAGCTCGACCCCGTCCATCTCGAAGAACGTCTGGTACTGGCGGATCAGCGCGTTCTTGGGTTCGGTGAGGATCTGGACCATGGCGGCCTTGTCGAGGCTGTCGAGCGCAACGACGACGGGGACGCGGCCGACGAATTCGGGGATCAGGCCGTATTTCTGGAGATCGTCGTGGCTGAGCTGGCGGAGGATGTTGTCGTCCTCGCCGGGCAGGTCGGCGTCATCGCCCGAGACGTAGCGGCCGTAGCCGATCCGGGTGCCGGTCTTGACCCGGCGGGAGATGACCTCGTCGAGGCCCTCGAACGCGCCGCCGAGGATGAAGAGCACCTTGCTCGTGTCGATCTGGAGGAACTCCTGGTGGGGGTGCTTGCGGCCGCCCTGCGGGGGGACGGAGGCCTTGGTGCCCTCGATGATCTTGAGCAGGGCCTGCTGGACGCCTTCCCCGGAGACGTCGCGGGTGATCGAGGGGTTGTCGGCCTTGCGGGCGACTTTGTCGATTTCGTCGATGTAGATGATGCCGCGCTCGGCCGTGGGGATGTCGTACTCCGCGGCTTGGATGAGGTGGAGCAGGATGTTTTCGACGTCTTCACCGACGTAGCCGGCCTCGGTGAGCGCGGTCGCGTCGGCGATGGAGAAGGGAACGTCGAGGATGCGGGCGAGGGTGGCGGCGAGGAAGGTTTTGCCGGTGCCGGTGGGGCCGACGAGCATGATGTTGCTTTTTTCGAGCTCGACGTCCCCGCCGCCGTTGCCGGCGACGCGCTTGTAATGGTTGTAGACGGCGACGGAGAGGACGCGCTTGGCTTCGTCTTGGCCGACGACGTGCTCGCCGAGGCGGCGGTAGAGCTCGCGCGGGGGGAGGACGGTGGGCTCCGGCGGCTTCTTCTGCTGGGGCTCGGCCTCGCCGGACTCCTCGCGGATCACGGCGCGGCAGGCTTCGACGCACTCGTCGCAGATGTAGACGCCGGCCGGCCCCGCGACGAGGCGGCGGACGACGGACTGATCCTTGGCGCAGAAGGAGCAGCGGAAGTTGACGCGGCCGCCGCCGTCGCGGCCGCCGCTTCCGCGCCCGCGCGATCCGGCGGTGCTCATCTGGCCGGCTCCGTCGGCCTGCCGAGCGGCATGGGCGCGGCTAGCCGGCCGCCGCGGCCGCGCCGCCGCCAGCTTCGGATCGGAGCACTTCGTCGACGAGGCCGTACTCCTTCGCTTGGCCGGCGTCGAGGTAGAAATCGCGGTCGGTATCGGTCTTGATGCGGTCCAGCGGCTGGCCGGTGTGGGAAGCGAGGATGCCGCGGATGATCTCGTTGTTGCGCAGGATCTCGCGGGCGGCGATCTCGATGTCGGAAGCCTGCCCGCGCGCGCCGCCGATGGCTTGGTGCATGTGGATCGTGGAGTGCGGCAGGGCGAAGCGCTTGCCGGCGGTGCCGGCGGAGAGCAGCACCGTGCCCATCGAGGCGGTCATGCCGACGCAGATGGTCGAGACGTCGGCCTTGATCAGCTGCATCGTGTCGTAGATCGCGAGGCCGGCGGTGATCACGCCGCCGGGCGAGTTGATGTAGACCTGAATGTCGCGGTCGGGGTCTTCGCGGTCGAGGTAGAGCAGCTGGGCGACGACGACGTTGGCGACCTGATCGTCGATGCCGGTGCCGAGGAAGATGATGCGCTCGCGCAGCAGCAGCGAGTAGATGTCGTAGGCGCGTTCGCCGCGGTTGGTGCTTTCGACCACCATCGGGATGATGCTGGACGGGCGCAGATCGGCCGCTGGCTGCGGCAGTCCGTGAATCGGTCGGTGTGTCGTCATGCCACTCCCCTTCGCCGATTGAGCATACCCGCGCCCGCCGGGCCGGGCGTTAATTCTCGTCGCCGTCCGCTTCGCCCGCTTCCTCATCCGCGGCATCGGCGGCCTGTTCGGCGGCTTCGGGATTGGCGAGGTAGTTGGCGAGGGCGATCTGCTCGAGCCGCTCGATGGTGCGGCGCTGGCGGAGCTGCGCGCTGATGTTGGGGCGGACGGTCTCGTCGCCGAGGATCTCGATGCGGCGTTCCGGCGAGACCCCTTCCAGCGCGGCCGTCAATTCCGCTTCCACCTCTTCGTCGGTGATCGCGATCTCCTCGGCCTCGGCGACGGCGTCGAGGACGAGCTGGGAGATGACGGCCTCGGAGGCCTGCGAGCGGAAGGAAGCGAGCAGCTGATCCTCCTGCTCGCTGCCGCCGCGCAGGAAGGTGCGCGGGTCTTGGCCCATCTGCGTGGCGAAGTTGGCGCGGCGGTGTTCGAGTTCGTGCTCGACGAGGGCTGGGGGGTACTCGACGGAGGCGGAGGAGATGACGGCTTCAAGCACGGCGCGCTGGAACTCGGAGTCGGCGTTGTGCTCCGCGCCGGCGCGGAGGTCGTCGGCGACGCGCTGGCGCAGGACGGCGTAAGTCTCGTACTCATCGGAGATGTCGAGCGCGAAGTCGTCGTCGGGTTCGGGCAGTTCCTCGGCGCGGACGGCGCTGATGGTGAGCTGGACGGCGAGGGTCTTGCCGGCGGTGCGGGAATCCTGCCAGTCGTCGGGAACGTCGATCTCGACCCGGTGCTCCTCGCCGATGGAGAGGCCGAGCAGGCGCTCGGTGAAGCCGGGTGCGAGCAGCGGGCTGTCTTCGCGCAGGGCGAGCTCGGCGCCTTCCTGCTCGAGGACGACTTCGCCGTCGGCTTCGGCGCGGATGTCCGCGGTGATGCGGTCGTTGTACTGCGGGGGCCGCTCGACCGGTTCGAGGATGGCGTGCCGGCGGCGGAGGTCGAGCATCTGCTCTTCGATCTCGTCGTCGCCGACCTCGACTTCGGACTTGGCGACCGCGACGGTGCGGTACTCGCCGAGCTGGACGTCGGGCGGGAGCGGGACGATGGCCGTGAAGGTGAAGGGATCGCGGCGGGTGACCTCGACGCGGGGAAGGGCCGAAGGGGCGATGGTTTCCTGCTCGAGCGCTTCTTGCAGCGCTTCGGGAAGCAGGCGCTCCTGGGCTTCCTCGTAGAGGGCGTCGGGGCCGATGGCCTGCTCGATGACGCGGCGCGGGGCCTTGCCCTTGCGGAAGCCGGGGATGCGGAGGCGGTTGGCCAGCCGACGCGCGGCCTGGTCCAGCGATTTCTGGACGCGGTCGTCGGGCAGCTCGATCACGAGCTGCATCTGGGCTTCGGGCATGCGCTCCGCGGTGACTTTCACGTGGGCAGCCTAGCAGCGGATCGGTCAGCGCCCGCGCGGATTGATCACGTCGTTGAGCGCGTCGCCGAGCAGATTGAAGGCGAGCAGCAGGGCGGCGACGAACGCGGCCGGGATCAGCAGCATATGCGGGTGGAGGACCAGCGATTCCCACGAGCCGGCCGACCAGACCACGGTGCCGAAGGAGGCGGTCGGCGGGGTGATGCCGACGCCGAGCCAGGAGAGGACCACTTCGGCGCCGGCGATCGCGCCGAGCGAGGCGGAGAGCCCGACGATGAACCAGGGGACGACGCCGGGGAAGAGGTGGCGGACCACGACGCGGGCGGTGCCGGCGCCGACGACCTCGGCTGCGAGGATGTAGTCGCTTTCGCGCAGGGAGAGGGCGATGCCGCGGTAGAAGCGGGCCGCCCCGCCCCATTCGACGAACGACATCGCGAAGATGATGATGAAGTAGTCGTCGATGCCCTGTTCGATCAGGAAGGGGAGGCCGAGTATCTCCTCGAGCGAGACGAACCAAGATTCGACTTGGTCGCGCAGGCTGGCGACGAGGACGATCAGGATCAGCAGGCCGGGCAGTGCCATGACGGTCTCGGCGGCGCGCATGATCACGGCGTCGATCATGCCGCCGCGGTAGCCGGCCAGCAGGCCGAGGCCGAGGCCGAGGAAGATGTTGCCGAGCAGGATGATCATGACGCTGATGATCAGCGTGGTGCGGAGCGAGAACATCACGCGGGAGAAGAGGTCGCGCCCGAGCCGGTCGGTGCCGAACCAGTGGCGCGAGGAGGGTCCCTCGCGGACTTCGCCGTGGGCCAGGGTGATCTGCTCGCCGGCGGGGAGGACGCTGCCGGGGCCCAGCTCGCCGCCGGCCAGTTCGGCGAGCTGGGGATTGAGCCGGATCAGCTCGTCGACGTCGGCCTCCTGCCGGGCGGCGAAGCCGGCCAGCGTGGCGTCCGCTTCGCGGAAGGGGCGGCGCTCGGCCAGATTGGTCTGGTTGGGGTCCTGGAGGCCGGTGTCGACGCCGAACGCGTCGAGCAGGGTGTAGGCGCCGGCTCCGTAGAGGGCGGCGATGACGAGCATGCAGGCGACGGCGACGCGCTTGCGCAGCAGCGCGGCCAGCGCGCGCCGCCAGGGGGCCTGGCCGGCCGCGGCGGCCCCGGTCGCTCCGGCTGCGGCCGCGCTCATACGTCCCTCGCCGTGTAGCGGATGCGGGGGTCGATGAAGATGTAGAGCACGTCGACGATCATCACGGCGACGAGCAGCACGAACGAATAGAACAAGGTGGATCCGAGCAGGACGTTGTAATCGCGCTGGGTGATCGAACGGAAGATGAATTGGCCGACGCCGGGCACGCCGTAGACGGTCTCGATCACGATGGAACCGGTGAAGATGCCGATGATCGCGAGGCCGAAGGAAGTGGAGAGGGGCAGCATCGCGTTGCGGAGGACGTGCACGTAGAGGATGCGGCGCTCGCCGAGGCCCTTGGCGCGGGCGGTGCGGATGTAATCATCATCCATCGCGGCCAGCATGCTGACCCGCACGAATCGCGCGATGCCGCCGATCACCGGCAGGCTGAGGGCGAAGACGGGCACGATGAAGCGGGCCGGATCGCGCGCGTCCCAAGCCTCGGGCACGTTGAAGCCGAAGAAATTGAAGACGGGGGCCATCGCCTCGACCAGCAGCGCCATCGCGAGCACGATGAAGATCGGCGAGGGCAGCGAATCGAACAGCTTCAGCGCGCCGATGGTCGCGGGGTCCTTCCAAGTGCCGCGGCGGACGGCGGTATAGACGCCGAGCGGGATGCCGAGGCCGTAGACGACGACCATCACGATCAGGCTGATCTGCATCGAGATCCAGATGCGCGGGGCGAGCAGCTCCTCGACCGTGCGCTTGGGCGCGCGGTAGTAGTAGGACGGCCCCAAGTCGCCTTCGGTGACCAGGCCGACGATGTAGTTGCCGAAGCGTTCGAGATAACTGCCGTTGAGGCCGAATTCCTCGCGGATCAGCTCGGCCTGCTCGGGGTCGACCGCGCGGGTGCCGCCGATGATGCCGACCGGGTCGCCGGGCGCGATCTGGGTGAGCGCGAAGGTGATCGCGAGGATCGCGAACAGCTGCACCGGCAGCAGCACGACCCGGCGCGCGACGATGGGGAACGCGCCGCCGGCCACGCGGACCGCCCCGATTCGGCCGGCCTCGCGGCGGGGCTAGCCGGCGACGCTGATGTAGCGCAGGATGGGGACGATCGAGCGGGGCGGGACGTATCCCTGCACGTAGGGCTGGATCACTTCGTTGTTGACGCCGTAGAAGAGCGGGACCCAGACCGCGTCCTCGATCAGCATCTTGTCGACCCGGCGGTAGATGCCGGTGCGGACTTCCTGATCCTGCTCAACGCGGGCTTCTTCGAGCAGATCGTCGATCTCGGGATCGTCGAGGTCGGCGTCGTTGCCGAGCGAGGCGGAATGGAACTTGTAATCGAGCACGTTCTGGGGGTCGGGGAAGTCCATCACCCAGCCGATCTGGAACATGCCGTGCAGGGAGCGGTCGAGTTCGGTGAGGAAGCTGGCGAATTCGAGCTGCTGGGGCTGGACGGCGAGGCCGAGGTGGGTTTCCCACATGGCGAGGACGGCTTCGACGGTGCCGCCCGGCGTGGCGCCGCCGCCGACGGTGGTGAGACGGACATCTTCGAGCAGCTGGGAGCCGAAGTAGCGGGATTGTTCGAGCAGCTCGCGGGCGAGCTCGGGGTCAAAGACGAGGCCGCGGTAGTCGGCGTCGTGGGCGGCGAGGCCGGGCGGGACGATGGCGGCGGCCGGCTGGACCGCGCCGAGCAGGACTTCCTCGGCGAGGGTCTGCTTGTCGATGGCGTGGGCGAAGGCGCGGCGGACGAGCGGGTCGTCGAAGGGCGGGATCGTCGTATTGAAGGCGATGTAGAAGACGGAGAGCTCGGCGCGGGAGACGAAGAGCTCGTTGAGCGGGTCGGCGGGGTCGCGGACGCGCTCGAGTTCCGAGGCGGAGACGCCGCCGATGTCGATCTCGCCGTTTTCGAACTGATCGAGGCCGCCGCCGGCGAAGCGGACTTCGACGCGCTGCACCTTGGCAGGTTCGAGGTGGTAGTCGTCGAAGCGTTCGAGCACGATCCGGTCGCCTTCGGTCCATTCGGCCAGCTTGAAGGGGCCGCTGCCGTTGGGCAGCGCGCTCCAGCCGTCGGGGTCGGCCTCGATTTCGTTGCGGTCGACGACGAAGGCGGTGGGGTAGGTGAGCTTGTAAAGGAAGTAGGGCTTGGGCGAGTCGATGGTGATGTCGAGGGTGAGGTCGTCGACCACCTCGATGCCGGGGATCGAGTCGATGCGTCCGCGGGTGTATTCGCGGACGCCGACGATGTCGCCGAGGAAGTCGGGCGCGGTGGGGGAGAGCGTTTCGGAGTCGGCGTGGCGCTCGAAGCTCCATTTGACGTCTTCGGCCGTGATGCGGCGGCCGTCGTGGAAGGTGGCGTTGCGGCGGAGGGTGAAGCGGTAAGTGACGGTGCCGTCGGAATTGATGGTCGGGCTTGGCACTGATTCGGCGAGGTCGGGCGCGATGCGGAGTTCGGGATCGAGGGTGAGCAGGCCGCCGAAGATTTCTATCACGAAGACGGCGGAGGGGACGTCGGTGACTTGGGCCGGGTCCATGTTGAGGGGCTGGCTGCGGGCGATGCGGAGGACGCCGTCGCCGGCGGGCGAAGAGGCGCGGGACGGCGAGGACGGAGTCGCCTGCGCCTGCTGCTGCTCCTGCTGCCCGGCGTCATCCGCGTCTTGGTCGGCGGCACTGTCCGAGCCGGATTCGCCCGCGCCCGATGACGACGAGGAATCCCGTTCGGCGCGGTCGGAGGCCGCGGGAGCCTCGGACTGCTGCTGTCCGTCGTCCCCGCTGCAGGCGGCGAAGGCGAGGGCGGCGGCGAGGACGAGCAGCAGGAGCAGCGCGGCGAACGAGGAACGGTCGCGCAAGGTACGCGCCAACGGTGCGATCATCGTTGCCTCCAAGGTCCGGAAATGTCTTGTTATGTCTCGCTCGCTGCGACTGTACCACCAGCGGGAGCGGCCTCCGGCAAGTTGATTTGAAGCGAGAGCTCGTCCAATTGTTCTGGTTGGATCGGCATCGGCGCGCCCATCATCGGGTCGGATGCGGACATGGTCTTGGGGAAGGCGATGACCTCGCGGATGTTCTCCGTGCCGGCGAGGAGCATGGCGACGCGGTCCATGCCGAAGGCGAAGCCGCCGTGCGGGGGCGCGCCGTACTCGAAGGCGTCGAGCATGTGGCCGAAGCGGGCCTGGGCCTCCTCGCGGCCGATGCCGAGCAGGGCGAAGACCTGCTCTTGGACGGCGCGGTCGTGGATGCGGATCGAGCCGGAGCCGAGCTCGTAGCCGTTGGCGATGGTGTCGTAGGCGCGGGCGAGGACGTTGGCGGGGTCGCCGGCGAGCATGTGCATGTCTTCGGCGCGGGGGGAGGTGAAGGGGTGGTGGAGGGCGTCCCAGCGCTGCTCTTCCTCGTCCCATTCGACGAGGGGGAAATCGGTGATGAAGGCGTACTGGAGCACGCCGGGGTCGGCCAGATCGAGGCGGGAGGCGATCTCGCGGCGGATGCCGTCGAGGACGGTGGCGACCATGCCGGCCTCGCCGGCGGCGAGCAGGACGAGGTCGCCGGAATGGGCGCCGCAGCGCTCGCCGATGGCGCGGGCGTCGTCGATCCCGACGTGGCGGAGGACGGGGGAGCGGACGTCGCCTTCGGACGCGTCGGCGGGTTCGGCGGCGAACTGGAAGGAGACGAGGCCGGGCGCGCCGAAGGTGCGCGCGAGGGCGGTGAAGCCGTCGACCTCCTTGCGGGAGAGCGATGCGCCGCCGGGCATGACGATGCCGCGGACCTTGCCGCCCTCGGCGACGGCGGAGCTGAAGACGCCGAACTGCGAGCGGCCGGCGATGTCGGAGCAGTCGCTGAGTTCGAGGCCGTAGCGGAGATCGGGCTTGTCGGAGCCGTAGCGCTCGATGGCTTCGGCCCAGGTGAGGCGCGGGAAGGGGGCGGGAACCGCCAAGTCGGGGCGGAGCTGGGCCGTGACGGCGGTGAACAGCTCTTCGAGCAGGCCGAGGATGTCCTCTTCCTCGCTGAAGGACCATTCGAGGTCGAGCTGGGTGAATTCGGGCTGGCGGTCGGCGCGGAGGTCTTCGTCGCGGAAGCAGCGGGCGATCTGGAAGTAGCGTTCGACGCCGCCGACCATGAGCAGCTGCTTGAATTGCTGCGGGGCCTGGGGCAGGGCGTAGAAGGAGCCGGGGTGGATGCGGCTGGGAACGACATAGTCGCGCGCGCCTTCGGGGGTGGCGGCGACGAGCATCGGGGTTTCGATCTCGAGGAAGCCGCGGTCGGTCATGAAGCCGCGGATGGCCTGGTTGAGGCGGTGGCGCAGTTCGAGCGCGCGGAGCATCGCGGGGCGGCGGATGTCGATGTAGCGGAACTGCATGCGGACGCGCTCGTCGACGTCGGCGGAGTCGTCGTTGACGGCGAAGGGCGGCGTCTTGGCCTGGTTGAGGATTTCGACCGAGTCGGCGACGACTTCGATCTCACCGCTGGCGATGTTGGGGTTGACGGCGGCTTCCGCGCGGGCGACGACCTGGCCGGAGATGCGGAGGACGTACTCGCCGCGGACGCTGCTGGCGGCGGCGTGCGCGCCGGCGTCGCCTTCGGGGCGGACGACGACTTGGACGACGCCCTCGCGGTCGCGGAGGTCGAGGAAGATCAGGCCGCCGTGGTCGCGTCGGCGGTCGACCCAACCGCAGAGTTGGACGCGTTCGCCGACGTGTTCGGCGCGGAGCGCGCCGCAGCCGTGAGATTTGAGCACGGGGGCAGCGTATCCCGTGATCGGCGAATGGCGCAGCGGGCGGGCATAGACTCGCGGCATGACTCAGAAGACGGCACAGAAAACGGGGCAGAGAACGGGGCCGGGGGCGGATCTGGGGCTGTACATCCACGTCCCGTTCTGCACGGTGAAGTGCGCGTATTGCGACTTCAATTCGTACTCGGGGATCGAGGACCTGGAAGAGGCTTGGGCGCGGGCGGCGGAGCGGGAGCTGGAGCTGTGGGCGCCGCGGGCGCGGGGGCGGGAGCTGGCGACGGTGTTCTTCGGCGGGGGCACGCCGAGCTTGATCGCGCCGGCGGCGATCGCTGGGCTGCTGGAGGCGGCGCGGCGCTGGTACGCACTGGCCGACGATGCGGAGATCACGCTGGAGGCGAACCCGGAAAGCGTGAGCGGGGAGCGCGCGGCGGCTTGGCGGGAGGCGGGAGTGAACCGGGTGTCGATGGGAGTGCAGTCGCTGAATTCATCGGAATTGCTGTGGCTGGACCGGATACACGGGGCGGAACGGGCGCGGGAAGCGTTCGGAGAGCTGCGCTCTTCATGCTTCGAGAATGTCAACGTGGATTTGATCTACGGGCTGCCAGGGCAATCTGCAGAGACTTGGCAGCGAACGCTGGAAGAGGTGCTGGGCTGGGGCAGCGACGGGCGCGGGCCCGAACACCTCTCGTGCTACGCGCTGACGGTGGAGGAAGGGACACCGCTGGCGTCGCGGGTCGCGGCGGGCGCGGTGCGGGAAGCGGACGCGGATCATGTGGCCGAGCTGGCGGATTGGACTGCGCGGCACTTGGCTGCCGCGGGGTACCAACGGTATGAAACGAGCAACTATGCGCGGGCGGGACGGGAATGCCGGCACAACCTCAACTACTGGCGGCTGGGGGAGTACATCGCGGTCGGCCCGGGGGCGCACGGGTTCATCGACGGGGTGCGATACAGCGTGGTGCGGCGGCCGCGGGCGTACATCGAGCGCGTGCTGGACGGATGCGCGGCGGGGCTGCCGAGTCCGGCGGTGGAGGAGCAGGAAGCGGTCGAAGCGGAGGATGCCGCGGTCGACTTCTGCACGCTGGGATTGCGCTTGACAGAAGGAATCGACCTATCCGAAGCGGCTGAACGGTGGCCCGACCAGATGGAACGGCTGCGTCCGGCAGTCGATTGGGCGCTGGCGGAGCGACTGGCGGAGCAGGACGGCGGACGGCTGCGGCTGACGGCGCGCGGGCACGCGCTGGCAAACGAAGTCTTCGTCCGCTTCGTGGACCCGTCGCTGGTTTGAGGCCGACCCAAGACTTGCGTCAGACCTCGAGGCAGTCGAGCACGATTTTGCCGAAGTTGCGGTTCTGCTCCATGTAGGCGTGTGCGCCGGCGGCGTCGCGGAGCGGGAAGACGGAGTCGATGATCGGCTTGAGTTCGCCGTTGACCATGGCCGGTTCGAGGTGCTGCTGGTAGTCGCGGGTGATGGCGGCGCGCTCGATCAGGGGAGTGGAACGCATGACGGTGCCGGAGATCTGGAGCCGCTTGCGGAGGACGAGGCCGAGGTTGGCGTCGGCGGTCGCGCCGCCCATGAGGCCGACCAAGACGAGACGGCCCTGGTGCGCGAGCGAGTGCAGGTTGGCGTCGAGGTAGTCGCGGCCGATGACGTCGAGGATGACGTGGACGCCGCCTCTGCCGGTGCGCTCTTCGACGACTTCGCGGAAGGACTGGTCGTGGTAGTTGATCGCCACGTCTGCGCCGAGTTCGCGGGCGCGGGCGCACTTTTCGTCGCTGCCGGCGGTGATCCAGACTTCAGCGCCGATCAGGGCGGCGATCTGGATGGCGGCGATGCCGACGCCGCTGCCGCCGGCGTGGATCAGGACGCGCTCGCCGGGCTGGGCGCGGCCGAGGGTGCGGATGGCCGTGTTGGCGGTGAAGAAGACCTCGGGGATCGAGGCGGCTTCGTGCCAGGTGAGGCCGTCGGGGACATGCATGGCGAGGGATTGGTGGAGCGTGGCCAGCTCGGCGTATCCGCCGCCGCCGGAGAGTCCGTAGACCCGGTCGCCGACTTGGAAGCCGTCGACGCGGCCGCCGACCTGGATGACTTCGCCGGCGAGCTCGAGCCCGAGGATCTCGGATGCGCCGGGGACGGGCGGGTAGCCGCCGAGGCGCTGGAGGATGTCGGCGCGGTTGAGCGCGGAGGCATGGACGCGGAGCAGCAGCTCCTCGTCGCCGGGGGCCGGGTCGGGGACCTCGGCCAGTTGGAGTGAATCGGGCGACTTGCCGTCGCCGATGACCACGATCGCCTGCATGTCGGCCTCCGTTCAGCTGGGGTCAATTTAGGCTGCCTGCATGTTCGTGATCGGAACCGCCGGCCATGTCGACCACGGCAAGAGCGCGCTGGTGCGCGCGCTGAGCGGAATCGACCCCGATCGCTGGGAGGAGGAGAAGGCCCGGGGACTGACGATCGACTTGGGATTCGCCTGGACGCAGCTGCCGAGCGGACGGGAAATTTCGATCATCGACGTGCCCGGCCACGAGCGGTTCATCCGCAACATGCTGGCCGGAATCGGCGGGATCGACGTGGCGCTGCTGGTGGTGGCCGCGGACGAAGGGGTGATGCCGCAGACGCTGGAACATCTCGACATCCTGGACCTGCTGGACGTGCGGCGGGGCGTGATCGCGCTGGCGAAGTCGGACCTGGCGGAAGAGGAGTGGCGGGAGCTGGTGGCGGAGGAAGTACGCGAGGCGTGCCGCGGGACGGCGCTGGAGGATGCGCCGCTGGTCGCCTGCTCGGCGGTTTCCGGCGAGGGGCTGGAGGACTTGCAGGCGCGGCTGGACGAGGCGATCGACGGGCTGCCGGCGGCGCGGGACGCGGGCCGGCCGCGGATGCCGATCGACCGGGCGTTCACGATCAGCGGGTTCGGGACGGTGGTGACGGGGACGCTGATCGACGGCCGGTTCGCGGTCGGCGATCAGGTCGTGATCGAGCCGTCCGGGGCGCGGGGGCGGATCCGCGGGATCCAACGGCACGAGCAGTCGATTGAATCGGCGGAGCCGGGGGCGCGGACGGCGATCAACCTGGGCGGGATCGCGGCGCGGGAAGTGCGGCGGGGGATGGTGCTGGCGCCGCCGGGACTGCTGCGGCCGGCGCGGGCGGTCGACGTGCGGCTGCGGGTGGCGGCTCGGCATCCGCGCCCGCTGCGGCACAACGCGACGCTGACGGCGCACTGCGGATCGGCCGAGATGCAGGCGCGGGTGCGGCTGCTGGAAGGCGACGCGGTGGCGCCGGGCGAAGGGGGCTGGGCGCAGCTGCGGCTGGATGCGCCGCTGGCGGCGGCGCGGGGGGATCGCTTCGTGCTGCGCACCGGAAGCGAGACGATCGCGGGCGGGCGGATCGTGGATACGCAGCCGCGGCGGCACCACCGCAACGATCAATCGACGCTGGAGGCGCTGCTGACGCTGCTGGAAGGATCGGCGGACGACGCGCTGCTGACCCTGCTGGCGCGGATGGAGCCGGTGGCGTGGTCGGAACTGGCGGCGAAGAGCGAACTGGAGGCGTCGGAGGCGGAGGAAGCGATCCGCCGGCGGATCGCGGGCGGCGCGGTGGTGCTGCTGGGCGCGGACGCGCTGTCGGATTCGGCGACGCTGATCAGCGACGACGGGTACGAGGCGCTGCAGGAACGGGCGCGGGGGCTCGTGCAGGCGCACGTGGGCGAGCATCCGCTGAGCGGGGGGCTGCCGCGCGAGGACCTGCGCAGCCGGCTGCGGCTGGGCCCGCGCCCGTTCGCGGCGCTGGAGGCGGGGCTGATCGAACGCGGCTGGCTCGCCGCGCGGGAAGGACGGCTGGATTTGCCGGGCCGGCGGGCGGAGCTGACGGAGGAGCAGCAGCGGGCGGTCGATTCGCTGCTCGGACGGCTGCGCGAACAGGGCGCGCGGACGGACGTCGATCCATCGCTGGACGCGGATTTGGTCGAATACCTGGCGGCGCAGGACCAGGTGGTGCGGATGCGGTCGGGCGTGGTGCTGCTGCGCGAGGTGTACGACGAAATGACGGAGCAGGTGCGGGGGCTGATTCTGGAGCAGGGGCAGGCGACGCTCGCAGAGGTGCGGGACCGGGCGGGCACGAGCCGGAAGATCGCGCAGGCGCTGCTGGAGGACATGGATCAACGCCGGATCACGCGGCGCGTGGGCGATCACCGGGTGCTGCGCTCGAACTGAACGTTTCCGCCGGACCGCGGCGCGACGGCTAAGCGCCGCCGGGAACGCGGCGGATTTCGCGGCGGTCGCCGCCGAGGCGGAGGAAGCGGGGAAGCGTGCCGTCCTGCCAGAGGACGACGATCTGGCTGGCGACGGCGATGGAGGAGTAGGTGCCGGCGAGGGTGCCGATGAAGAGGACGATGAGGAAGGGGCGGACGGTGACGCCGCCGATCAGGAGCAGGGCGAGGACGGCGAGCAGCAGCGTCATCGAGGTGTTGAGCGAGCGGCCGAGCGTCTGGGTGATGGCGGCGTTGACGACCCGCTTGAAATCCTCGCGCGGGTCGAGCAGCAGGTTTTCGCGGATGCGGTCGAAGACGACGATGGTGTCGTTGACGCTGTAGCCGATGATGGCGAGCAGCGCGGTGACGAACATCGCGTTGACCTCGAGGCCGCCGAAGCGCCCCGCGATGGCGAACGCGCCGGCGACGATGGCGATGTCGTGCAGCAGGGCGATGATCGCGGCCGCGCCGTAGAGGACGGGGTTGGGCAGGCGGCGGAAGGCGAGCGAGATGTAGACGAGGATGGCGGCGGCGGCGCAGGCGAGGGCGATCCCCGCGTCGCGGGCGATCTCGACCGAGAGGATGGCGCTGACGGAGGAGGACTGCAGCACGATGATCGGGGAAACCTCGGCGCGGAGCGCCCCGTTGATCTGGTTGCGGATGAGCTCGACGTCGTCGTCATCGTCGACTTCGACGCGGATGCGGAAGTCGCCGTCGGCGGTTTCCTGGATGCGCGCCCCGCCGAACGCGGTGGTTTCGAGCGCGGACCGGACCTCGTCCTGATCGGCGTCGTAGGGGAACCAGATGGAGCGGACGACGAGGTTGCCGTCGACGGAAGATTCCGCGACGGCCAGGCCGGGGAAGGCCGCGCCGAGCGCGGAGCCGAGGGCCGCGTCGGCATCCGCGACGGGATCGGGCTGTTCCTCGGCCGCTTCTCCGCCCGCGTCTTCGGCGGCGGCATCGGCCGCGGAGTCCCCGCCGGCGGCTTCGGGGATGGTCATCTCGATGCGGTAGATGCCCTCGTCGGCATCGGAAACGGCGACCTCCGCGCCTTCGGGGAGCTCGGCGGAGTCGGCGGCGGCCTGCACGTCGTCGCGGGAGACGTCGCGGATGAAGCGGACTTCGGTTTCGAGGCCGCCGGCGAAATCGAGGCCAGGCTCGAACTGCCAGAGGCCGAGCGCGATCAGCGAGGGGATCAGGAGCGCGAGGGAGAAGAGCGCGTAGAAGCGGCGCTTGCCGATGAAGTCGATCACGCGGGCTCCTCCGCTCCGCGTCTGCGCCGGCGGCGCGGCGCGACCGACAGCTGGCGCACCCCGAAGGAGCGCGGGCCGGGATTGACGCCGGCGCTGACGGCGATGTTCATGAAGGTGCGGGTGACGAACATGACCGTGACGAAGCTGAAGCCGGTGCCGACGAGCAGCGCCAGCGCGAAGGACTTGATCAGGTTCTGGTTGAGCGCGTCGGCGAAGAGCCAGAGGATCGCGACGGTGATCAGCGTCGAGACGTTGGCGTCGCGGATCGCCGGCCAGGCGCGGGCCCAGGCGGTGTCGACCGCCCCCTGCAGGCTGCGGCCGAGGCGCAGCTCTTCCTTGAGCCGCTCGAAGATGAGGACGTTGCCGTCGACCGCGAAGCCGATCGAGAGGACGAGGCCGGCGACGCCGGCGAGGGTGAGCGTGATCGGGACGAGCTTGAAGGTGGCGAGGACGCCGGCGCCGTAGACGATCAGGGCGAGCGCGGCGAGCAGGCCGGGGACGCGGTAGTAGATGATCATGAAGACGATGATGGCGAGGAAGGCGACCGCACCGGCCTGCACGGTTTCGACGACCGAGTCCTCGCCGAGCGTGGCCGCGACCTCGGTGTTCTGGAGCACGCGCAGGTTGATCGGGAGCGCGCCGGCGCGGAGCTGGCGGCGGAGGGTGACGGCGTCCTCCTCGGTGAGCCCGTTGATGATGCCCTGATCCGCGATGATGCCCTGCACGTTGGGGCTGCTGACGAGGGCGCGGTCGACGAAGATGCCCAAGGGCAGCTGCTGGGGCTGGAGGCGGCGGGTGATCTGCTCCATCAGGCGCGCGCCCTCGTCGTCGAGCTCGAACTCGAGGGCGGGGGTGGCGCCCTGGTCGAGGGTGCGGGTGATCGAGTCGGGGTTGAGGTGGCGGCCCGTGAGCTGGACGGTGTCGCCGGCCTCGGTGATGCCGACGGCGGGCAGCCAGCGCTGGTTCTCTTCGACGATCACGTCCTCGTCGGGCGAGGGGATGAACCAGGAAGGCGCGCGCAGGCCGAGCTGATCGGGGTTGTCGCGGGCCGCGGCGACCCAGACGTCGTCGATGGCGTCGCGGACGACGAGCGGCGGGGCGGGGCCCGGTTCGGAGATGTTGACGAGGTCGAGCTCGCGGAATTCGAGCTGGGCCGTGGAGCCGACCAGCTCGGAGGCCTGGTCGGCGTCGACGCCAGGAATCTGGGCGTTGATCCGGGAGTCGCCGATGATCGTGACCTCGGCCTCGGAGATGCCGAAGCCGTTGACCCGCTCCTCGATCACACGGCGGGCCTCCTCGACGGAAGCGGCGAGCGCGTCGGAGCCGGCGTCGAGCGGCAGCACGAGCTCTTCGATCTCCTCGGGCAGCGGGCGGGCGTAGTCCTCGGGCGCGAGCGATTCGAGCTCGGGGTTGCGTTCGAGCAGCTCTTCGAGCGTGATCTCGACCCCGCTGGACGCGTTTTCGCGCTCGATGAATTCGTTGAGCGATTCGCCGCGGCGGACGAGCGCGGCCTGGCCGGAGGCTTCGAGGGTGATCGAGACGCCGCCGTTGAGGTCGAGGCCGAGGCGGAAGTCGGCGCGCTCCCAGTCGCCGACTTGGACGCCGCCGCCGCGGGGCCAGTCGATCCAGTTCGGCAGGTAGCGCTCGGGCTGGCCGGGCCAGGTGGCGGCGATGGAGAAGCCGGTCAGGATCAGGATCACGGCGAGCGCGTAGGCGTCGCGGAACTTGAATCGTTGGAAGAAGCGGATCACGCGGCGCACGGCGTTCGTCGTTCAGCGGTTCGCGGGTGTTGCAGCATATGTCTAGTAGTGACTATGCAGCATCGCGGCGCTAACCGCGACAGGGGGCGGCAGATTGGGCCGCCGACCGTGCCGCGGTCAGTCGGGGCGCTCCTCTTCGGAGCCGATTTCAGGGTCGTCGAACTCGTCCTCCGGCACGGGAGCCGGGGCGATCACTTCTTCGATGGCGGAGGTGCGGGCGCGGACTTCGACGCCTTCGGCGAGGGTGAGGAGCAGGATCATCGGGCCGTCGTCGGGGGTTTCGACGTCGGTGACTTCGGCGATCAGGCCGCCGCGGGTGAGCACCTGATCGCCGATGCGGAGTTCGGTCAGGTGCTGCTGGCGGCGTTGCTGCTCAGAGCGGGCGGGGCGGATGAAGAAGATGAAGAAGAGCGCGACGACGAGCAGCGTGATCAGGATGACTTCGGTCATGGCAGCGGCCTCTCAGCCCGTACCGGCCGCGCCGGCCAGTTCGAGGGCGCGTTCGCGTGCGGCTTCCGGGGTCGAGATCTCGCCCAGCGCGGCGGCCTCGTCGAGCGCGGCGAGGATGCGGCCGATCTCGGGGCCCGGCCGCAGCCCGGTCGCGTCCATCACCGCGGTCCCGCTGAGCAGGCGCGAGCGGGGGGAAGATCGGCGCGGCTGCCAGGCGATGATGCGGGAGACGTGATCGACGTAGGCGGGCCAGCGCGGGGCGAGCGCGCCGGGGCCGACGGTGGCCAGCGCGTCGGCGAGGAAGAGCAGGCAGAGCGGCGCGGCATCGCCGCCGAGATCGCGGTGGAAGCGGTAGAGGGCGCGCTCGGTCGGAGGGCGCCCGGGCGAGGCGATCATGCCGGGGCGGAGGTGGGCCGCGACTAAGCGCTCGACCTGATCGATCAGGCGGCGGGGGGCGCGGAGGCGGCGGAGGCGCGCGACGGCGAGCTCCGCGCCGAGCTCGGAGTGTCCGTAGAAGTGGGTGCGCCCGTCTTCGCCGACGCTGCGGGTGCCGGGCTTGCCGATGTCGTGCAGCAGGGTCGCGATCCGCAGCGTGCGGCGGGCCGCCCTGATGCCGGCGAGCGCGTCGCCGCCGAGCGCCGAATGGAGCGGGGCGTGCAGGTCGAAGGTCTCGCCGCGCGGCCGGTCCGCGATCAGGCCGTCGAGGTATTCGAGCGCGTCGAGCTGGTGGTCGAAGACGTCGCGGCGGTGGACGGGGCGCTGATCAGTGCCGCGGCAGTCGTCGAGTTCGGGAAAGAGCGGGCCGAGCAGGGCGAGCTGCTCCATGCGGCGGACGGCCGCGGAGGCGGAATCTGAGTCGAAGATGCGCGCGAGTTCGGCCCAGATGCGCTCGCCGGCGACGCCGTGCAGATCGCCGGCGGCGGCCCGGATCGCGGTTTCGGCCCCGCCGGTGAGGCGCAGGCCGAGCGTCGCTTCGAAGCGGACGCCGCGCAGGGCGCGGATCGGCTCGTCGCGGATGGCGGAGTCGGAGACGAGTTCCAGGCGGCGCGCACGCAGGTCGGCCGCGCCGCCGCAGCGGTCGATCAGTGCCTCGTCGACACGGCCGGCGGCGAAGTCGGCCAGCGGGACGGCGAGCGCGTTGACGGTGAAGTCGCGGCGCGCGAGGTCGGCATCGAGGCCGTCGGGCAGGTCCACGACGTCGATCGTGCCGTCGGGCAGGGCCAGGCGGAAGGTCGGAATGGGGCCGCCGAGATCGATAGGGCGGGCGCCGAAGAGGTCGCCGGCGCGGGCGGCCCAGCCGGGCGCGCCGGTGGCGGCGATGTCGATGTCGGCGCTGGGCGTACCGAGCAGGGCGTCGCGCACCGCGCCGCCGACGACGAAGGCGTCGCCGAGCTCCGCCAGCTGCGCGAGGGAGGCGCTAATCGTCGGCGTCATCGTCGTCGGGCTCCAGCTCGTCCAGGCTCCAAAGATCTTCGGGTGATCGGACGTGGTCGATGTAGACGGTGCCGTTGATGTGGTCGATCTCGTGTTCGAGTGCGTGGGCGAGGAGATCGCCGGTGGCCGAGATTTCGATTTCGCGGCCCTGCGGGTCCCGGGCGCGGACACGGACGGACTCGGAGCGGAGGACGGGCGCGCGGTAGCCGGGCACGGAGAGGCAGCCCTCAGTCAGCTCGCGCTCGCCCTCGCGCTCGACCACTTCGGGGTTGATCAGGGGAAACGGGGGCTCGCCGGGAAGGCCGAGTAGGACGACCCGCAAGGGGACGCCGATCTGCGGCGCGGCGAGGCCGACGCCCTGCGCGCCGTACATGGAGTCGGCCATGTCGTCGAGCAGGGCGCGCAGGGCGCCGTCGAAGCGGGTGACTTCGCGGGCGGGGGTCCGCAGCACGCGGGCGTCGCCCGGCAGCGTGGTGATCGTGCGGATCGCCATCGGGGGTCAGTCGTCGAGCGAGGGCGGGGGCGCGTCGAGGATCTCGCGCGTCTGCCGCTCGCGGAACGCGCGCACGGCATCGGCGATCCCCGCGTCCGCCAAGCCCAGTATCCGCGCCGCGAGCAGGGCCGCGTTGACGGCGCCGGTGCGGCCGATGGCGACGGTGGCGACGGGGAAGCCGCGCGGCATCTGGGCCATCGAGAGCAGCGAGTCGAGGCCGTCGGTAGCCCAGCCCTTGACGGGGACGCCGATCACGGGAAGGTCGGTCTTGGCGGCGACCGCGCCGGGCAGGGCGGCCGCGCCGCCGGCGCCGGCGATGATCACGCGGAGGCCCCGCGCGGAAGCCGTGGCCGCGTACTCGGCCGCCTGGTCGGGCGTGCGGTGGGCGGAAAGCACGCGGATTTCATGCGGGATGCCGAGATCGCGCAGGGTCTGCGCGGTATTCCGCATCGTCTCCCAATCGGATGCGGAGCCCATCATGATCCCCACCAGCGGCTCGTCGGCCACGTTGCTGCCCTCCACTCGCGATGCCCGCCGCGGCAAGCGGCGATTCGGCAATCCAGCATACCCGCGTATGCTTGGCGCGATCCCGCCCGCGCCCGTGGGGGAGCCGACGATGCCGCCCGAAACCGAGACGCCGCGACGCGATCGCTACCAGCCCGCGGAGATCGAGCCGCGCTGGCAGCGGCAATGGGAGATCGAGGGGCTGTACCGGACCCCGGACGAGGACCCGGAGCGGCCCAACTACTTCTTCCTGACGATGCTGCCCTACACCAGCGGCGACCTCCACATCGGGCACTGGTACGCGATGGCGCCGTCCGACGCGGCCGCGCGCTGGCGGCGGATGCAGGGCTCGAACGTGCTGTTCCCGGTCGCCTTCGACGCCTTCGGGCTGCCGGCCGAGAACGCGGCGATCGCGAACGAGACGCACCCCAAGAAGTGGACGTACAACAACATCGAAGCGATGCGGCGGCAGCTCAAGACGATGGGGGCATCGTTCGATTGGGAGCGGGAGTTCGCGACCTCGGACCCGGAGTACTACCGCTGGACGCAGTGGTTCTTCCTGAAGCTGTTCGAGCACGACTTGGCCTACCGCGGGCATGCGGCGGCGAACTGGTGCCCGTCCTGCAGCACGGTGCTGGCGAACGAGCAGGTGGAGCGGCGGGACGACGGGCTGGGCGCTTGCGAGCGCTGCGAGACGGTGGTGGAAACGCGGGATCTGGAGCAGTGGTTCTTCCGGATCACGAACTACGCGGACGAACTGCTCGATTTCTCGAAGATCGATTGGCCGGAGCGGATCCAGGCGATGCAGACGAACTGGATCGGGCGCTCCGAGGGCGCGGAGGTCTCGTTCCCCTTGGAAGCGGAGATCGGGGGCGAGGATCGGATCACCGTGTTCACGACGCGGCCCGACACGCTGTTCGGGGTGACGTTCATGGTGATCGCGCCGGAGCATCCGCTGGTCGAGGCGTTGACGACGGCGGAACAGCGGGAGGCGGTGGAACAGTACGCAGCCGGGGCGCGGCTGCACACGGAGATCGATCGGCAGTCGACCGAACGCGAGAAGACCGGCGTGTTCACCGGTTCCTACGTGCGGCATCCATTGACCGATCAGCGGGTGCCGATCTGGGTGGCCGACTACGTGCTGCTGTCATACGGGACGGGCGCGGTGATGGGCGTGCCGGCGCACGACGAGCGGGACTTCGCGTTCGCGAGCAAGTACGGGCTGGAGGTGCCCGTGGTGATCGCGCCGCCGGGCTGGGACGGGGAGCCGCTCGAGGCGGAGGCGTACGCGGGGCACGGGACGATGGTGAACTCGGGCGAGTTCGACGGGACGCCGTCGGAGGAGGGCAAGGCGGCCGTGGCGGCCGCGCTGGAGGCGCGGAGGCTGGGCAAGCCGGCGGTCTCGTACCGGATCCGCGACTGGCTGATCTCGCGGCAGCGCTACTGGGGCGCGCCGATTCCGATGATCCACTGCGGCGAATGCGGGATCGTGCCGGTGCCGGAATCGGAGCTGCCGGTGCTGCTGCCGGACCACGCGGAGTTCCTGCCCGACGGCGGCTCGCCGCTGGAGCGGCACCCGGAGTTCCCGCACGCGCCCTGCCCGCGCTGCGGCAAGGATGCGAAGCGCGAGACGGACACGATGGATACGTTCATGTGTTCCAATTGGTACATGTATCGATACATCGATCCGCGCAACCACGACGCGCCGATCGGCGCCCGGTTGGCGGAGCGCTGGCTGCCGATCGATCAGTACACCGGCGGCGCCGAGCACGCGGTGATGCACCTGTTGTACTCGCGCTTTTTCTGCATGGCGTCGAACGATATGGGCGTGCTGCCGGTGCGGGAGCCGTTCACGCGGCTGTTCAACCAGGGCACGATCACCAAAGACGGCGCGAAGATGTCGAAGAGCCGCGGCAACGTGGTCAATCCGGACCATTGGGTCGGCAAGTTCGGCGCGGATACGGTGCGGCTGTACCTGATGTTCCTGGGGCCGTGGGAAGCCGGCGGCGATTGGGACGACACGGGGATCAACGGGATGTGGCGCTGGCTGAACCGGGTCTGGTCGCTGGCGCTGGAAGAGGCCGGCGATCACTCGGATGCCCAATCAGCCGGGGCGCTGGCCAGATTGCAGCACCAGATGGTGCGCGAGGTCTCGCACGATATGGAGCGCTTCCGCTTCAACACGATGATCTCGTCGATGATGAAATTCACCAACGGGCTGGCGGCCGCGCGTGACGCCGGCGCGGTCGACGGCGCGGCATGGACGGAGGCGATCGGGGCGCTGCTGCTGTGCCTCGCGCCGTCCGCGCCGCACATCGCGGAGGAACTCTGGCGCAGGCGCGGCGGCGAGGCGTCGATCCACCTGCAGCGCTGGCCTGAATGGGACGAGGCGCTGGCGGCGGCGGAGACAGTGACGGTGGTGGTGCAGGTGAACGGCAAGGTGCGGGAGAAGCTGGAATTGCCGGCGGGGTCGTCGCAGGCGGAGGCGGAAGCGGAAGCGCGCGGGTCGGCGCGGGTCGCGGGGCTGCTGGAAGGGGCGACGGAGCGGCGGGTGGTCTGGGTGCCGGACCGGCTGCTCAATTTCGTCGCATCCAAGTAGGGCGGCGTGGTCCAGCTGCGGCTGCCGACCTACGAAGGGCCGCTGGGCCTGCTGCTGGAGCTGATCGAGGCGCAGCGGCTGGAGATCACGGAGCTGTCGCTGGCGCAGGTGGCCGATCAGTACCTCGAGGAGGTCGCCCGCATCCGCGCCGGCGCGGTTCCCGACGCGGTGGACGCCGCCGACGCGCTGGCCGAATTCCTGGTGATCGGAGCGCGGCTGATGCTGCTCAAGGCGCGGACGCTCGCGCCGGCGCCGGCCGAGCCGGACCCGGAGGAGGAAGAAGCGGCCGGCGAGCTGGTCCAGATGGTGGAGGAGTACCGCAAGTACCGCGACGCGATCGCGCTGCTGGGCGAGCGGGACCGGGCGGAGCAGCGGTCGTACGCCGCGGCCGCGCCGCCGCCGGTGCAGCGGCCGGCGCCGAAGGGCGTGCCTGAATCGGTCACGCTGCAGCTGCTGACGCGCGTCGCGCAGGCCGCGATCGAGCGCGCGGCGGAGCGGGAGGAACAGCGGCGGGAAGCCGCGGCCGCGGCGCTGGAACGCGACCGGGTGACCGTCCGCTCCCGGGTCGCGGACCTGAGGGCGGCGCTGCGGCGGGGCGGGACGGTCTCGTTCCAGGAATGGATCGCGGACGCCCGCTCGCGCCTCTTCGTCGTCGTCTCGCTGCTGGCGGTGCTGGAGCTGCACAAGTCGCGAGCGGTCGCGCTCGAGCAGGAAGTGCACTGGGGCGACATCCGCATCCGCGAGCTGGATGGCGCGCCGGCCGATGCCTGGGCGCTCGTGCGGGAGCCATCCGAAAACGGGAGCGGACGGGCCGGCGAAGGCGGCGGGGAGGGCGGGGGCGGCTGATACCCTCGCGGCATTCCGCGAAGGAACGGAGCCGAGGGTGGTCACGGAGCTCGCGCGCGAGGAACTGCGGCGCGCGGCGCCGGGGCGGCCGTGCGCGCTGACCATCGGCGTGTTCGATGGCGTGCACCGGGGCCACCAAGCGGTGCTGCGCGACGTGATCGCGCGGGCGCGGGCGGAAAACCTGGCATCGGCCGCGGTGACCTTCCATCCCCACCCGCGGCAGGTGCTGCGGCCGGACTTGGCCATCGAGTACGTGACGAGCCTGGAGGATCGGCTGCGGCTGCTGCGCGATGCGGGGCTGGACGCGGTGGCGACGGTGAGTTTCACGTCGGAGTTCGCGCAGACCGATGCGGGCGATTTCGTGCGGATGCTGGTCGAGGAGCTGTCGCTGGCGCGGCTGATCATCGGCGAGGATTTCGCGCTGGGACGGCAGCGGGGCGGGGATACGGAGACACTGCGGGCGCTGGGCGCGGAGCTGGGCTTCGCGGTCGACGTGATCGACTTGGTGCCGGACGGGGACGGGACGGAGAAGGTGTCGTCGACCGATATCCGCGACGGCTTGGCGGCCGGAGATGTGGCGCGGGTGGCGGAACTGCTGGGGCGCCCGTTCTCGATCCACGGGCCCGTCGTGCTGGGCTTCGAGCGGGGGCGGACGATCGGCTTCGCGACGGCGAACGTGGCGGTGGGGAACGACCGCGCGATCCCGGCGCCGGGCGTCTACGCGACGCGGGCGCGGCTGGAGGAGGAGCCGGAAACGGCGCTGGCATCGGTGACCAACATCGGCGTGCGGCCGACCTTCGAGGACGGCGCACCGCTCTCGATCGAGTGCCACATCTTCGATTTCGAGCGCGACATCTACGGGGCCGACCTGCGGGTCGAGTTCGCGGCGCGGCTGCGCGGCGAGCGCAAGTTCGCGGGCGTCGAGGAGCTCACGGCGCAGATCGCCGAGGACTGCGCGGCGGCGCGCGGATTGCTGGAGGAAGGATCATGAGCGAGCAGCCGGTTTCCCGCGAGGTCGTGGTCGAGGCCGAGCGCCAGCACGGGCTGATCATGCGCGGGACGGCGTACGGCGACGAGGGCACGCGGCGGGTGATGTCGCGCGAGCTGATGCAGCGGCTGACCGATTCGCTGGCCGGCGGGACGCCGCTGCGCGTCTACCTGGGGGTGGACCCGACTTCGCCGGATCTGCACATCGGGCACTGCGTGACGCTGCGCAAACTGCGGCTGTTCCAGGAGCTGGGGCACCGGGCGATCCTGCTGATCGGCGACTTCACGGGGCTGGTCGGCGATCCGTCGGACAAGGACAGCGCGCGACCGATGCAGGCGGCGGAGACGCTGGAGGCGAACGCGCGGACCTACCGGGAGCAGGCGTTCAAGCTGCTGGACCCTGAGTTGACCGAGGTGCGCCGGAACAGCGAGTGGCTGGCGCAGCTGAACTTCGGCGACGTGATCCGGCTGGCGGCGAACTTCACGCTGCAGCAATTCGCGCAGCGGGACACCTTCGCCAAGCGGCTCGACGCGCACCAGCCGGTCTACGTGCACGAGTTCATGTACGGGCTGATGCAGGGCTACGACGCGGTGGCGCTGGAAGCGGACGTGCAGCTGGGCGGCACCGACCAGACCTTCAACATCGGCGCCGGGCGGACGCTGCAGGAGCGGATGGGGCAGCACCCGCAGGTCGCGGTGCTGACGCCGATCCTCGTGGGGACGGACGGGCAGCAGCGGATGTCGAAGAGCACCGGCAACTACATCGGGATCGACGAGCCGGCCTTGGAGCAGTTCGGCAAGGCGATGTCGGTGCCGGACGACGCGCTCGAGGAATTCTTCGTGCACGGCACGGATGTCGCGCCGGAGCAGGTGGACCGCCTGATCGCCGCCGTCGCGGCCGGGCGGACGCCGCCGATGGAGGCGAAGCGGCGGCTGGCGCGGGCGATCGTGGCCGAGTGGCACGGCGCGGAGGCGGCGGCGGAAGCCGAGGAGGAGTGGACGAGCATTTTCTCGCGGCGGGACGCGCCGGAGGAAATGCCGGAGGTCGAGGTCGACTTCGGCGGGGAAGCTGCGGTCGAACTGCAGCTCGCGGCGCTGGTGCGGTCGTCGGGAGCGGCCGCGAGCGGCGCGGAAGCCAAGCGGCTGATCAGCCAGGGCGCGGTATCGATCAACGGGGAGAAGGCGTCCGGCCCGACGGCGCTGATCTCGGCGGGCGACGTGCTCCGCGTCGGCAAACGGCAGTGGCGGCGGATCCGCGCCGCTCCGCCGGACTGAAGGCCTACGGGGAGGGCAGCACCGCGTAGCGGGCGAGCCATTGGCGGACGGAATCCGGCAGCAGCGTCGCGTGGACGAAGTCGACGGGCGATTCGCGCCAGAAGAACCGCCCCTGCCCGCCGTCGTAGAGCACCGCCGAATACGCGCTGGGCTCGCCGATGCGCTCGAGCAAATGCACGGCGCAGAGCTCCGCGGCCAGCTCGGCGGGGCGATCCGCGCCGTAGACGAATCGATAGCGCGGGCGGTAGCGGGACCCGAGGGACCAGGAGCCGTCGGCAGCTTGCTCGAAGCCCACGGCCTTGATGAAGGCGAGCCCGGCCTCGCTCTGTATCCACCATTCGCCGAACGGCGCGGGAACCCAGCGGAAGCGGTTCAGGGACTGGAGCAGCATCCACTCCTGATTGGCGTGGCAGAGCTCGTGCGCCTCCGCGTGCAGGGCCAGCGTCCGCACCCCGGCCGCGCGCCGTTCGGGCGGGTCGACGGGCGATGTCAGCAGCACGAACGGCTGGCGGTTGGGGTATATCTCCCACCAAATGTCGCCTTTGATCTCGACGGGCGCTTCGTCGTATTGCTGGATCAAGATGCCCGAGACGCCCGTCTCATAGCGGTCCCGCCAAGCTTCGGGTTCCGCCTCGAACTCGACCCTCACGATGCAGAGGTCGGGGCGGATCGGCAGGATCGGCAAGACGGATTCGGCGATCCGCGGATCGAACTCGCGCGTGCAGAGCGCGGACGCGTCGTTGGCGCTGTCGGAGAGCGTCGACGCGGCGTCGCGGCAGCGGGAGTCGTAGGCGATGCCCGACCGCGATGCGTATTCGAAGTGGCAGATGTCGATACAGCTCGCGTACATCCGCCCCGCGGGCACCTCGGCTTCGTACCGGGACAGGAACCTCCCCTGCAGCCGACGGGGGTAGGAATACTGCGCGTAGCCCCTCCAGCGCCCGTTCTCGACCAGCCAGAGCTGGTCGAGCATGCAGCCCCGCGTCGCCAGCCTGCGCTTGAGGTCGTAGAGCGAGCCGCCGCCCCACTCGATGGGGAAGGACGCGCCAAGTTCAGACGGCAGGTCCGCGCGCAGTTCCAGCTCCGCGAGCGGGGGCGGATCCTGCGCCGAGGAGGGGCTCAGCATGAACACTGCCGTCGCGATCACGGCGGCGAGGACGAGCAGTCGGGCGATGCGCATGGCGCAAGTTTATGTCGCTCCCCGCTAGCCTCCGCCGCGGAGGTGCATGATGACGGTGACGCTGGATTGGCTGGGCTGCGCGACGTTCCGCTTGCAGGTCGATGAGACGGTGATTTTCCTCGACGCCTACATGGATCGGGTGCCGTCCGCGCCGGATTCCGGCATGTCGGCGGCGGCGGTGGCGCGGGCCGACGCGGTGCTGATCGGGCATTCGCACTTCGATCACATCGCGGGCGCGGAGGCGATCGCGGCGAATACGGGAGCGCCCGTGATCGGCTCGAACGAATCGGCGCGGGTGCTGATCGAGGCGGGGATCGATCCGGGCCAGCTGCTGCGGTCGCAGGGAGGCGAGCGGCACCGGATCGCGGAGGGGATCACGGTCGAGGTGTTCCCCAGCCTGCACTCGTGCATCTGGACGCAGGGCTCGTGGGAGCCGGGCAAGGTGGTGCTGGGCCAGTACGGGTTGACGGAGGAGGAGCGCTGGGGCGGGCGCGGCGTGCTGGACGCGGGCGGCTCGCTCGGCGAATCGTCTGCGGAGGAGAACCCGGAACAGCGGCGGCAAATGCTCGATCATGTCGCCGGCTGCCTCGGCAGCGGCGAGACCGGCGGCCCGCTGGCCTACCTGATCGACACGCCTTACGGCGCGATCTTCTACCACGACACGTCGGGCTGCTGGACGGGCGTCGTGCAGAACCTGCGCCCGGAGGTGGCCATCGTCGCGATGGCGGGACGGCCCAACATCGACGGCGAACCGATCCAAGGCTCGCTCGCGCAGTTCGTCGGGCGCATGGCAGACAGCCTGCGCGCCCCGCGGGTGATCCTCGGGCACCACGACGACTGGATGCCGCCAATGACCCGCGACATGACCGGCGCCAACGCGCTGGCCCCGGTAGCCAACGAGATCAACCACGTCGCCCCCCGCAGCGAACTAGTCGACGTGCCCCTGGGCGGCCGCATCGAACTCTGGCGCTGAGCAATTGCCCCGCTCAGAGAGCAAGCAGGCGATCCGCGTACTCCTCCATCGGCCTCCGCTCGGGCCATTCCGGAAGCGACGGATCGGCATAGCTGCGAATCTCGGCAACCCGCTCCCGCCAGTGCGCTGGGATGCCGCTGAGACCGAAGCGCGCGCCCAGCACGGCGCCCGCGGCTGCGCCATTCGTGTCGGCGTCGCCGCCGGCGCTGACGATGGCGCTCAGGCCATCCTCGAAGCTCCGGGGATGCACGGCCGCCCAGAGCGCGGCTTTGAGGGTTTTAATCACGTACCCGCTCGCGGGGCCGCCGAGGTCGAGATCGCCCACTTCGGTGCCGTCCGACAAGGCGGAGGCGGCCGCCTCCGATACCTCGGCGGGCGGATGCGCCCCGGTTGCACACGGGGCCAGCTCGTCGCGCAGATCGCGGATTGCCGGCTCGGCAATTCCGGCGCGCAGGAGCAGCTGCTCTGCGTCCACGGCTTCTCCGCGCAGGCAAAGGGCAGCGGTCGCATTGACCAGTGCGGCGGACCAAGTGCAGCGCGGATCCCAATGAGTCGCGGCGGCGGAGACGATGCTGTTCCTCGCCAATGCAGCGTCGTCGCCGAACCAGCGGATGGCTACGGGTGCGCAGCGCATCACCGCGCCATTGGCGGCGCTGTAGGAGCCGTGCTTTTCCCAGCCATCCTCCCAGGCGGCACGCGCGGCATCCGCCGCGGGCATTCCGCACGGTTCGCGCGGAGGCTCGCCGTCCGGCGGAACACCGTCTCTGACGTAGTGGCGCAGCTGGCGGCGCGGCGATGCGCCGCCGAACAGCGTGAGCGCGTGCCTCGTATGCGAGCCCATTCCCAAGCCGTTGATTTCGGCCCAGTCCCAGAGCCGTCGCAGGAAATCTTCCAGATCCAGCTGTTCGACTCCTTCACACGCCTCGGCGAGCGCGATGGCCTGCGCGAGATCATCATCGTCGGGCCAACCGGAGTCGGCGGCGATTTCGCGAACGCCCCGCGCCCCGAATCGTCTGTGAATTCGCTCAGCATCCCACCGACGGCCCTCGTAGGGGAGGCCGAGCAGATTGCCTGCCGCAATGCCGACCATCAGCCCTCGCGCGCGATCTTGGATGTCCATCAGTCACTTCCCTGCCAGTCTTCGCGGGTGCGCGCTGGTTTCGCGAGCAACCGGTCTGCGTGCATTTCGAGGGGCTCACAGTCGCTTCGGAGGGCGGCGGCTGCGGCGCGCCAGCGCTGGGGGATGGCGGCTAGGCCGAAGCGGGCGCCGAGGGCCGCGCCGGCGGGGGCGGCGTTGGTGTCGGTGTCGCCGCCGGCGCTGACGATGGCGCTGAGGCCGTGCTCGACGTCTCGGGCGTGGCGCGCGGCCCAGAGCGTTGCGGCGAGCGTCTTGGGGGCGTAGCCGATGCCGCCGGAGTCGAGTGCCAAGTCGGCGACTTGGGCATCGGCGGCGAGCGCCGTCTCGACTGCGGCCAGCACGTCGTCCGGCGGTTCGGCGGGCAGGTCGAACCGCGCGAGTTCGGAGTCGGCGGCGTTCAGGGCGGCGGCGGCGCGGGCGAGCAGGGCATCGCGCTCGATCTCTTCGCCGCGCAGGCAGGCGGCGATGGCGAAGTCGGCCAGGAGCGTGGACCAGATGCAGCGCGGGTCCCAGTGGGTGACGGCGGCGGAGACGGCGCTGTTGCGGGCGAGGGCGCGGTCGTCGCGGAGCCAGCGCAGGGCGACCGGGCCGCAGCGCATGACCGAGCCGTTGCCGGCGGCGTCGCGGCCGCTGTCTTCCCACGCGTCGCGTGAGGCGGCGAGCGCCTCGACTCCGGCCGGCTCGCGCACGAGATCGAGTTCGGCGCCTGCGCGCAGCCGGCCATGGCGCCTGAGGTTGCGGGCCCGGCGCTGCGGGCGCGCGCCGCCGTAGCGGGCGAGGACGGCATGGGTGAGACCGCCCATGCCGGCGCCGTTCAGTTCGCCCCATTCCCAAAAGCGGCGCATCAGGTCATCGGCGTCCAGCGCCTCCGACTCGGCGCAGGCTTCGGCGAGGATGATCGCCTGGGCCAGGTCATCGTCGTCGGGATAGCCGGGTTCGGCCTCGATCTCGCGCACGCCGTGCGGATGCGTCTCGCGCAGCTGCTCCGCGGTCGACCAGCCCTCGAAGGGGATTCCGAGCAGGTTGCCGACGGCGATGCCGACCATCATGCCGCGGGCGCGTTCCGGCAATTCCATCTCGCCCTCCTCTTTAGTGTGTTATTGACACTAATGATAGCGGCATCGCGGCGTTGCGGTTCGCTTAGCCTGCGGGCATGAGCGATCTGAAGTTCGGGCTGGTCTTCGATTTCCGCAATCCGCCGGAGTGGCGGCGGGACTGGAAGACGTTCTACGACGAGACGCTGGAGGACATCCAGTACGCGGAGGAGCTGGGCTACGACCACGTGTGGATTACGGAGCACCACTTCATCGACGACGGGTACACGCCGTCGGTGCTGCCGATCTGCGCGGCCGTCGCGCGGCTGACGTCGCGGGTGCGGATCGGGACGTGGGTGCTGCTGCTGCCGCTGCACAACGCGATCCGGGTGGCGGAGGACGCGGCGACGGTGGACATCCTCAGCGGCGGGCGGCTCGACCTCGGCGTCGGGCTGGGATACCGGGTCGAGGAGTTCGAGGGCTTCGGCGTGGATCGCCGGCAGCGCGCGTCGCTGATGGAGGAGTCGCTGCAGATACTGACGCGGACGTTGAACGGCGAGACGGTATCGATGAGCGGGCGGCACTACGACGTATCGAACGTGCAGGTGACGCCGCCGCCCTTGCAGCGGCCGTTCCCGCTCTGGGTCGGCGCGCGCAGCGAGCCGGCGGCGCGGCGGGCGGCGCGCTTCGGCGCGAACCTGATGATCGTGGCCGACCGGCCCGTGCGCGATGCCTGGGCCGACGAGCTGGCCGTGCAGGGGCGCGACGAGGCGGACCTCGACGTGCTGATCTCGAGCGGCGGCTACGTCACCGAGGATCCGGACGGGCTGTGGGAACAGTTGGCGCCGCATCAGCGGTATCTGCGCGAGACCTACGGGACTTGGTACAAGCAGGCGGCCGACTTGGGCGAGAACGACCCGCTGGGGCGCTTGGTCGGTTTGTCGGAGGAGCATGCGCGGGCCAATTTCGTCGCGGGTTCGGCGGAGCAGGTGGCGGCGGCGGTGCGGCGCACGCTGGAACGGATTCCGGCGCGGCACGTGATCATGCCGGCGGGGATGCCGGGCGCGCCGCGCGCGCTTTCGCGCGGGCAGATGGAACGGTTCGCCCGCGAGGTGATCCCGATCCTGCGAGGCTGAGACTCGGTAGCCTGCCGGCGTGCGGAGGTGACGCGATGAAAGCAGAAATCGATCTGAGCCTGTGCGAAGGGCACGCGCGCTGCATGGAGTCGGCCCCGAATTTGTTCGAGGTCGGCGACGATGATTACTCGCACGTGCTGGTGGACGAGATTCCCGAAGAGGAGCAGGCCAACGCCCGCCGCGCCGAGCAAACCTGCCCCCGCGCCGCGATCACGATCACGGACTGAACCGCGACGGGCGGGGGGGGCTCAGTACTGTTCGATCACGAGCTTGACCGGCTCGCCCGAGTCGACGTTGAAGCGCCAGCCGGCAACGTCGGGATCAGGGTCGGACCGGCCCCAGCCGCTGGCCTGGAATCGTTCGCCGGCCGCGTTTTCGAGCTGCGCGCGGACTTCGCCGGGGCCGACCTCGCCGCGGCTCCGCACGCGGACGAAATGCGTTGATTCCCATCGGCCCTGGCGGACGCCCGGGCAGCTGCCGCGCTCGCATTCCTGCGCCGATTCGATCTCGAACCCCGGCGGCGCATCCAGCTCAAGCTCGACCGTCGTCCGGAACCGATCGGGCTCCGACGGGCCGACGCAGACCGCGTCGGGCTCCTGATCGCTGCGGAACTCGATGATGAATACCTTGCCCCGCGAGCCGCACATCCGCGCGCCGACCTCTTCTCCGTCGATGGAAATCACCGCCTCGAACGAGTCCAGCGCGGCGAGGTAGACCGCGTACGTCAGGTCGTACCGCTCGGATGTCCGCACGTTGCAGATCCAGCCGCCGAAGTCCGGCTGCACGGGGCTGTAGTAGACAGCGCTCGGATAGGCGGCGGCTGGGCCATGGAGCGGCGGCGCGGCAATCGCCGGCGCGGGGGGCGAACGGCTGGCGCGCAACCCGCTCAGCGACTCGGCGGCGACGCCGGCGCGGATCATCGCGTCCGCCAAATTGATGCCGAGCAGCCGGCCGCTGCACGGATCGAACAGCGCCGCCCCGACGCGGCTCCAGCCGGGCCACTCGGTCTCGATCCGGCGGGAAGTCAGCTCGTCGACCTCGATGACCGTCACGGTGTAGCGCCGCGCGTCGCCCCATGGATAGGTCAGCAGATGCGCCCGCGAACCTGCAATCCCGGAAGGGGTCGGCCGCAGCGAGACGGGCGCGCCCAGGTCGGCTGCGGAGGTTCCGTCGATCAATTCAAGCAGCGCCAAGTCGTTGCGCTGATCCACGGCGACCCTGGCGGCCGGGAGCGCGCCGCCCTGCCGCGAGATCACGACCCAAGGCACGGCGTCGGGGATCAGCGCCGCCGGCGCGAGGAATTGGCGCCCGCCGACGTAGATCGCCGTGCCGTTGCCGAGCACGGTCGTGACCTGCCAGGCCCGCGCGAGCAGCGCCGGATCGATGGCGCACGTAGTCAGCGCCAAGTCCGGCCGCGCTGCGCGACAGGCAGATTGAGAAGACGCAGCTTGGGGCAGATACGATCGCGCCGGCCCCTCGGCCGCCTCCTGCGCGCCGGCGATGGCGAGGAACGCGAGGGCGATGGCTGCAACGGCGGCGAGCAGGAAGAGGGCGGCGACCCGCATGGCCCAGCGTAGGAGCTAACGCGGGCGGTGGCGCACCATCTGGCGTTTGATCCCGCCCACGTGGAGGCTGTTCGGCATGATCTCCGGCTCGCCGACGAGCTCGAGGTCGGGGAGCACCGGCAGCAGGGCGTGGAAGATCGAACGCATCTCCCAGCGGGCGAGATTGGCGCCCAGGCAGAAGTGCTCGCCGTAGCCGCCGAAGGCGAAATGATCGTTCGGCTCGCGGCGGATATCGAACTTGTACGGATCGTCGAAGACGTCCTCGTCGCGGTTGGCCGAGGGGTACCACATCACGATCGACTCGCCCTTGCGGAGCGTCTTGCCACGCAGCTCGACGTCCTCCGTCACGGTGCGCTGGAACTGGATCACGATCGAAGTCCAGCGCAGGATTTCCTCGACCGCCGAGGGGATCAGTTCGGGATGGGCGATGAGGTCTTCGAGTTGGTCACGGTGCTCGATCAGGGCCTTGATGCCGCCGCTGATGGAGTTGCGGGTGGTTTCGTTGCCGGCGCCGAGCAGCAGGCGGAAGTAGGAGGAGATTTCGCGCGGGGTGAGGTTGCGGCCCTCGACTTCGGCGTTGAGCAGATCGCTGAGCAGATCCGAACCGGTGCCGTTCCGCTGCCGCTCGCGGACCAGGCCTTCGTTGTAGAGGTTGAACTCGAGATTGACGCGGCGGATGGTTTGCTCGCGATCCTCGCCGGGCTGGCGGAATTCCGGGTCGGCCGCGCCGATGCCCTGTTCGGTCCATTTGAAGATCTGATCCCAGTCTTCCTCGGGCACGCCGCCCATGTCGCAGATCGCGGCGACGGGCAGTTTGGCGGAAAGCTCGTGCACGATGTCGACTGCGCCGGTTTCGCCCCGCGCCGCGAAATCGGCGACGACTTTGCCGGCGAAGTCCGAGACGTAATTTTCGGACATCTCGTCGAAGTGATCTTCGAGGCGGCGCATCATGCGCGGGGTGAAGTGGTGCGCGACGAGCGAGCGGTGCTCGCGGTGTTCGGGCGGGTCCATGAAGATGAAGTCGGGCGGATCGGAGGCGTGGCCGCCGTAGCGGTTGGCGTTGATCTCGCGGCCGCGCTCGCCGATGCCGATCGATTCGGTGTCGTTCATCCGCAGCAGCTGGGTGTTGGAGAAGATCTCCGGATGGGACGAGATGTAGCGGATGTCCTCGTGCTTGGTGATCGCCCAGAACGGCTCGAAGCGCGGGCGCTGGTACCAGTAGACGGGCGCTTCGCGGCGGAGGATGTCCCAGGCCTGCCACGGGTAGCCGTGGCGCACGTAGAGATCGGTATCGGTGATATCGAGGCTGTCGAGGGTCAGTGCGGGCGGTTCGGCGAGGACCATGGGGCGTCTCCTTTTTGCAGGGTTCAGCTGCGGGAAGTTCAGCGGGGCCGGTGGCGGACCATCTGGCGCTTGATGCCGCCGACGTGGAGGAAGCCGATCACGTACTCGGGGTCGGCAGCGAGTTCGAGCTGGGGCAGGACGGGCAGCAGCGCGTGGAAGATCGAGCGCATCTCCCAACGGGCGAGGTTGGCGCCGAGGCAGAAATGCTCGCCATAGCCGCCGAAGGCGAAGTGATCGTTGGGCTCGCGGCGGATATCGAACTTGTACGGGTCGTCGAAGACGTCCTCGTCGCGGTTGGCCGACGGGTACCAGAGCACGACCGACTCGCCCTTGCGGATCGTTTCGCCGCGCAGCTCGACGTCCTCCATCGCGGTGCGTTGGAATTGAATCACGATCGAGGTCCAGCGCAGAATTTCCTCAACGGCGGAGGGGACGAGCGAGGGATCATCGACCAGCATCTGCATCTGATCGGGGTGTTCGAGCAGGGCCTTGACGCCGCCGGTGATCGAGTTGCGGGTGGTTTCATTGCCGGCGGCGAGGAGCAGGGTGAAGTAGCCGGAGATTTCGGCGGGGGAGAGCTTGCGGCCGTCGACTTCGGCGCGGAGCAGGTCGGAGAGCAGATCGTCGCCGAGTCCGTTGCGCTCGCGCTCTTCGATCAGGCCGTTGTTGTAGCGGAACCACTCTTCGCTCACGCGCTGCGAGGCCTGGCCCGGCGTTTCGCCGGGCAGTCGGAACTCCGGGTCGTCGGCGCCGACGAGGACTTCGGTCCAGCGGAAGACCTGGTCCCAATCCTCCTGGGGGACGCCGCCCATGTCGCAGATGGCGGCGACGGGGAGCTTGGCGGAGAGTTCGTGCACGAGATCGACGGCGGAGCGGGAGCCTTTCTCAGCGAAGTCGGCAACGACTTTGTCGGCAAAATCAGAGACGTAGTCATCGGCGAGGCCGGCGAAGTGATCTTCGAGCATCCGCATCGTGCGGGGGGTGAAGTGGGAGGCGACGAGGCCGCGGTGCATGCGGTGCTCGGGCGGGTCCATGTAGATGAAGTCGGGCGGGTCGGTGGGCAGGCCGCCGGTGCGGTTGGAGGTGCGGTAGCGGGCGCGGTCGGCGCTGCCGAGCTTCTCGGCGGAATTGAGGCGCAGCATCTGGGTGTTCGAGAACAGCTCCGGGTGCGAGGAGATGTAGCGGATGTCCTCGTGCTTGGTGATCGCCCAGAACGGCTCGAAGCCGGGCCGCTGGTACCAGTAGACCGGCGCTTCGCGGCGCAGCAGGTCCCACTCGGCCCACGGATAGCCGCGGTCGCGGTAGCGATCCGAGTCGGTGATGTCGACGGCATCGACGGCGAGCATCTCGGGCGGTGCTGGGGCTGCGGTGGCCATATGCGCGCTCCTCGGCTGGAATGGCCCTGAGTCTAGGAAATTCAGCCCGCCCCCGTCGGGCGTAACCCGGCCGTCACGCGAAGTTCGCGGCCGCGTAACTCGCAGTGCGCGGAATCGCGACAATCTGCAAGGGAACGCGGTGAACCGGGCCGCGGGACGAAGGTGCGTCATGGTCAACAAGATCGAGCAGATCAAGGCTGAGAAGGACGGGCTGGACGTGCTGCCGGATCTGCACCGCTACGCGGCGCAGGAGCAGCCGGACTTCGATCCGGACGATTTCGAGCGGCTGAAGTGGTACGGGCTGTTCCACCGCAAGGCGACGCCGGGACATTTCATGATGCGGCTGCGGATTCCGAACGGGATCCTGACATCGGAGCAGCTGGCCGCGATCGGGCGCATCTCGAAGGAATTCGGACGCAACGCGGGCGACATCACCTCGCGGCAGAACATCCAGCTGCGCTGGATCCGGATCCAGGACGCGCCGGTGATTTTGCAGCGGATCACGGCAGCGGGGCTGACCTCGCAGCAGTCGGGGATGGACAACGTCCGCAACATCGTCGGCTGCCCGCTGGCCGGGCTGGACGCGGATGAGTTGTTCGACGCGTCGCCGCTGGCGGAGCGCTTGCAGCAGGCGATCATCGGGCTCAAGTCGAGCGAGGGCGGGTTCAGCAACCTGCCGCGCAAGTTCAACCTCAGCATCACCGGCTGCCGCGACGACTGCACCGCCGCGCAGGTGCACGATCTCTCGTTCACGCCGGCGCGGCGGGAGGGGCGGATCGGCTTCAATCTGCACGTCGGCGGGGCGCTGGGCGGGAAGATGCCCAGGCTGGCGGAGCCGCTGGACGCCTGGGTCGAGCCGGAGGGGGTCGTGGATGCGGCGACGGCGGTGCTGGGCGTCTTCCGCGATCACGGGCCGCGCGAGAGCCGCAAGACGGCGCGGCTGAAGGTGCTGCTGGGCGAGTGGGGGATCGAGCGCTTCCGGGCCGAGGTCGAGCGGGTGATCGGGACGCCGCTGGCGCGGGCCGGCGAGGACGCGTCGCGCGGGGCGGGCGGCGACCATTTGGGCGAGACCCGGCAGCGGGACGGGCGGCTCGCGGTCGGGCTGCTGGTGCCAGTGGGGCGTATCCGGGGCGACGACTTGATCGAGCTGGCGCGGCTCGCGAAGGCCTACGGCGGGGCGGAGATCCGGCTCACCGTGCAGCAGAACGCGATCATCCCGCACGTGCCCGAGGAGCGCTTGGAGGCGCTGCTGGCGGAGCCGCTGCTGCAGCGCTACTCGCCGCGGCCGTCGGGCTTCGCGCGGGGGCTGGTCGCCTGCACGGGGATCGACTACTGCCACTTCAGCCTGATCGACACGAAGGAAGAGGCGCTGACGCTGGCGCGGGCGCTGGATGAGCGGTACGAGGCGGCGGAGCCGGTGCGGATTCACTGGTCGGGCTGCCCGCACGCCTGCGGGCAGCACAAGATCGCGGACATCGGGCTCGAGGGCGCGCGGGTGCGGACGGAAGCGGGCGAGATCGTTCCGGCGGCGTCCGTCGCGGCCGGGGGCAGGCTCGGCGCGGAGGCGCGGATGGGCGCGGCGGCGGCGGGCAAGACGCCGGTCGGGGAGCTGCCCGAACTGGTGGCGGCGCAGATCGCGGAGACGCTGGGGGCTGGGGCGATCCGGCGGCGGCGCGGGGCAGTGACTGCATGAATCCGCGGCTGCGCATCCGCCGGGGGCCGCGCGCGGGTGGCGAGTGGAAGCGCTCGGTCTGCCCCTATTGCGGCACCGGCTGCGGGGTGATCGCGCGGGCCGAGGACGGCGCGGTCGCGCAGGTGCGGGGCGATCCCGAACATCCGGTCAACCGCGGCTCGCTCTGCGCCAAAGGCGCACTGCTGCAGCCCGTGGTGCGGACCGACGACCGGCTGCTGCACCCGATCGCGCGCGGGGACCTCTCGCAGGAATTCCATCAGACGACGTGGGAGCAGGCGGCTTGGCGGCTGGCGGACGCGATCCGCCGCGCGCAGGCGGAGCACGGGCCCGATTCGGTGATGCTCTACGGCTCCGGGCAGCTGGTCACGGAGGATTACTACCTGTTCGGCAAGCTGGCCAAGGGCTATCTGGGCACGAACAACCAGGACACGAATTCGCGGCTCTGCATGGCGAGCGCGGTCGCCGCCTACGCGCTCTCGCTGGGTTCAGATTCGCCGCCCTGCTCGTACGAGGACATCGAGCAGGCGAAGACGTTCCTGATCGCCGGCGCGAACCCGGAGGCCTGCCACCCGATCCTGTTCGAGCGGATCAAGGCGCGGAAGCGGGAGGACAAGGACGTCCGCGTGATCGTGGTCGACCCGCGGCGGACGCGGACGGCGGAGATCGCGGACGTCCACCTGCGGCCGCGGCCGGGCACGGACGCGGCGCTGCTCAACGCGCTGCTGTACGAGGCGCAACTGGCCGGCGGGCTGGACCGCGGCTTCATCGAGCGCTGCACGACCGGCTTCAGCGAGGTGGAGGAGACCGTCCGCGGGTACCCGGCGGAGCGGGCCTACGAGCTCTGCGGCACTCCGGCGGAGGACGTGGTCGAGGCGGCGCGGATCTTCGCGTCCAACGGCCCGGCGCTGTCGTTCTGGGCGATGGGGCTGAACCAGAGTTCGCGCGGCGTGGACAAGAATTTGGCGCTGATTAATTTATCGCTGGCGACGGGGAACATCGGGAAGCCGGGCGCGGGGCCGTTTTCGCTGACCGGGCAGCCGAACGCGATGGGCGGGCGCGAGGCGGGCGGGCTGTCGACGGCGCTGCCGGGTCACCGGCAGGTGGCCGATCCGCGGCACCGCGCGGAGATGGAGCGGGCCTGGGGGATCGAACCCGGCTCGATCTCGGCGACTCCCGGCGCGACGGCGATCGAGATGGTGGAGCGGCTGGAGGCGGGATTGATCAAGGTGCTCTGGGTGGCCGGCACCAACCCGCTCGCCTCGCTGCCCAACAGCGGGCGCGTGGAGGCGGCGCTGCGCAAGGCGGATTTCGTCGCGGTGCAGGATCCGTACCACCCGACCGAGACGACGGAGTTCGCCCACTTGGTAATGCCGGCGGCGCAGTGGTCGGAGCGCGGCGGCACGATGACCAACAGCGAGCGCCGCATCTGCTTGCTGGAGCGGATCGGCGAGCCGCCGGGCGAGGCGCTGCCCGATTGGCGGATCATCTGCCGCGTCGCCGCGGCACTCGGCTTCGGGGAGCACTTCGACTACGCGGACGAAGAGGCGATCTTCGATGAATACAAAGCGCTGACGAGCGGGCGGGACTTGGATATCAGCGAACTGAGCTACGACTCGCTGCGCGGCAGCTCCAACGGCGCGCAATGGCCGGCGCGGGATTCAGGAGCCGGGGCGCGCGGCACGGAGCGGTTGTTCACGGACGGCGTCTTCGCGACCGAGGACGGCAAGGCGCGCTTCCATGCGGTCAGGCAAGAGGCACCGGCGGAGGATCTGGACGCGGAGTACCCGTTCGCATTGATCACGGGGCGGGTCAAGGATCAGTGGCATACGCGCACGCGCACCGGCAAGATCGCCAAGCTGAACAAATCGGAGCGCGGGCCGTTCATCGAGATCCATCCGGACGCCGCCCGCGCGCTCGCGATCCGCACCGGCGAGGCGCTGCGGGTCGAATCGCGGCGCGGCGCGTTCAGCGGCCCGGCCCGGGTCTCGGAGAACGTGCCGCCCGGCGCCGTTTTCGCGCCGTTCCACTGGGCGCAGAGCTGGGCGGCGGACAGCACGCCGAATCTGGCCGCGAGCGAGGCGTTCGACCCGCGCTCGAAGGAGCCGGAACTGAAGTTCGCGGCCGTCCGGCTGGCCAAGGCCGCAGGCGGAATCGGGGCCGCCGAGGGCGCGTAACACCGCCGATACGCGGGCGAAATCCGCGCGATACCGCGGCGCAACCGACTGTTCACCGGCCCGTCACTGCCCGGCAACCAACGCCGTCCCGTTCGTTCATACGTTGGCTCCGCCGGTCGATGAGGGCCGCGCGAGCGCGAGGGAGACGCGTATGAATACCAATCAAATTCACGGCAAGGCGACGCGGATCAAACTGTTCAGCCTCGCCAAGCCGCACATGCGCACCTTCCACATGACCTGGCTGGCGTTCTTCCTCTGCTTCTTCGGCTGGTTCGGGCTGGCTCCGCTGCTGCCGGTGATCCGCGAGGATCTGGGGCTGAGCGCGTCGCAGGTCTACAACACGCTGATCGCGTCGGTCGGGCTGACCATCGCGGCGCGGATCGGGATCGGCTGGGTGATCGACAAGGTCGGGCCGCGCCGCACGTATACGGCGCTGCTGCTGCTGGGAGCCCTGCCGGTGATGCTGGTCGGGCTCTCCCAGAATTACGAGACGTTCCTGCTGTTCCGCCTCGCGATCGGCGTGATCGGGGCGTCGTTCGTGATCACCCAGTTCCACACGACGCTGATGTTCGCGCCGAACGTGGTGGGCACGGCGAACGCGACGACGGCCGGCTGGGGCAACTTGGGCGGCGGCGCGACGAACTTGGCGATGCCGCAGATCATGTACGGACTGGTCGGGCTGTTCGCGCTGCTGCCGTTCCTGCCCGAGATCGATAACTTCATCGGCTGGCGCGCGGCGATGGTCGTGCCCGGCATCGCGATGCTGATCACCGGGGTCGCCTACTGGAAGCAGACGCAGGACGCGCCCGAGGGGGATTTCAAGGAGCTGCGGGCGCGCGGGATCGTGACCGCGGCGTCGTCGAAGGGCGCGTTCAGGGCGGCGATGAAGGATCCGCGCGTCTGGGTGCTGTTCCTGGTCTACGCCGGCTGCTTCGGCATCGAACTGTTCATGAACGGCATCCTCGCCATCTACTTCGTCGACAATTTCGACTTGTCGATCGGGCTGGCCGGCGTGGCGGCGGGCTTGTTCGGGCTGATGAACCTGTTCGCGCGATCGGCGGGCGGCGTGCTGAGCGACCGGTTCGGCATCCGCGGAGGGCTGCGGGCGCGGGTCGTATTCCTTTCCGTCGTGCTCGCGGTCGAGGGGGTCGCGCTGATCGCGTTCTCGCGGATCGACGTGATCCTGCTCGCGCTGCCGATGCTGATCGTGTTCAGCGCGTTCGTGCAGATGGCCGAGGGCGCGACCTACGCGGTGGTGCCGTTCGTGAACAAGAAGGCGGTCGGGGCGGTCGCCGGGGTGGTCGGGGCGGGAGGCAATTTCGGCGCGGTGATGGCGAACCTGCTGCTGCGGGCGCAGTGGTTCGATCAGGCCGACACGTTCATGTTCGCCGGCATCGCGGTGGCCTGCATCGCTCCGCTGGCCCTGTTCGTCCGCTTCTCGCGCGAGCAGGAGGAAGAGGAAGCGGCCAACGTCCGCGCCGCGCTCGCGACCGGGCGGGGCGAGCCGATCGCGGCGGGCTCGCCGGGAGCCGGGGCATAGCGGGGCGGAAGCGCCGGAATCCGGCCGCGGCGCGGCCACCTGTAGACTGCGCCGCGGCCCGCCCGTTATGGCGAGCCGAGCGAGGTTGCGACGATGCCGGACGTGATGCGGCCCGATGGCACGACGATCCATTACGAGGTCTTCGGCGACCCGGAGGCGATGCCGCTGCTGCTGCTGGCGCCGGGCGGGGTGAACTCGCAGATCGGGTTCTGGGAACGGTCGATCATCAACCCGATTGCGGAGTTCGCGGACGAATTCCAGGTGATCGGGATGGATCAGCGGCATTGCGGAGCGTCGAAAACGGGGCTGGTCCCGTTCGATTACGAAGCGGCGATGATGGACCAAGTGGCGGTGCTGGACGATCTGGGCATCCAGCGGGCGCACGTGATGGGCGGCTGCATCGGCTGCGCCTACGCGCTGCGGCTGGCGGACCAGGCGCCGGCGCGGGTGGCGGGGCTGGTGATGCAGGATCCGGTCGGACTGGACGAGACGAATTCGCCGGAGACTTTCTACGACATGTTCAATCCGACGATCCGGCTGGCGCGGGCGGAAGGGCTGGAGGCGGTGATCGAGGCGGCGCGGCGGAATCCGATCTTCATGCAGAACAACGAGGCGGGGCCGTTCGCGCAGCGGATCCACGATGATCCGCTGTTCGCGGAGGCGGCGCTGGGGCTGCGGCGCGAGGGCTACATCGCGCTGGTGGTCGAGTTCCGCGACGGGATGTGGCCGGACGTGCAGCCGTACTTCGCGGTCAACGACGTGGCGGTGCAGCGGACCTACGCGCCGATGCTGGTGCTGCCGGGGGCGGACCCGTTCCATCCGACGGGGATCGGCCGCAAGATCTGCAACGACGCGCCCGACGCGCGCTGCTTGGACGCCGACGCGCGCGGAGACGCGAAGCTGCCGGCGACGCTGGAAGCGATCCGCGGGTTCCTGCGGGAGCATGCGGTCGAGGATTGGAAACGGAGAACCTCCTGATGGAATACGACATCATCCACCGCCCCTCGTACGCGCTCGGCAAGATCCGGCTGCGCTCGGGCGAGCACCTCGTGGCCGAAGCCGGCGCGATGGTCAGCATGTCCGACACGGTCAAGATGGAGACGAGCACGCGCGGCGGCGTGTTCGGCGGGCTCAAGCGCGCCGTGCTCGGCGGCGAGTCGTTCTTCATGAACACGTTCACGGCGGAGCGCGACGGCGAGGTGACGATCGCGCCGGCGCTGCCGGGCGACATCCAGGCGCTGGAGCTGCACGGGCAGACCCTCTTCGTGCAATCGGGCTCGTTCCTGGCCTCGACCGACGGGATCAACGTCGATACGAAGTGGAACGGGGCGCGCGGCTTCTTCTCGAGCGAGGGGCTGATCCTGCTCAAGTGCAGCGGCACCGGGCTGCTCTTCCTTTCGTCGTACGGCGCGATTGAGCAGATCGAGCTCGCCTCGGGGCAGCAGCACGTGGTCGACACGGGGCACATGGTCGCGTTCGACGACTCGGTCGATTACTCGGTCAGCGGTTCGGGCGGCTGGAAGCAGACCCTGTTCAGCGGCGAGGGCCTGGTGATGCGCGTGAAGGGCCCGGGGCGCTTCTACATGCAGACCCGCAGCGAGCAGTCCCTGCTGAGCTGGCTGGTCGGCAACATGCCCAAGAACGGCTAGCGGCCCGGCAGTCGCGGGACGCGCCGGAACGGGGCGGCGCGGGGCGGGTTTAGCCTCCGCTCGTGGATCCGCTTGAATTCGCCGCGCTGGTCGGCATCGGCGTCGCCATCGGCCTCTACGCCGCCGCCGTGGGCGCGGGCGGGGGGTTCCTGTTCGGGCCGCTGCTGCTGGCGCGGCACGGCGATGCGGAGCCGGCCGAGATCGCGCTGGCCTCGATGTGCCTGGTGCTCGGCTCGGGGCTGCTGTCGACCGGCATCAACGCGCGGGCGCAGCGGATGGACTGGCGCGCCGTCGGCTTGGTCGGCTGCATTGCGGTGCCGGCGGCGATCATCGGCGCGACGCTGACGCGGACGGTGCCGCGCGAGGCCTTCGCATCGGTGTTCGTGGTGCTGCTGGGCGGGCTTTCGCTGTATCTGCTGGCGCGGCCGAGCTCCGACGCGGGGGAGGTCGGCCGGCGCGGCTGGCGGCGGCTGCACCGCGCGCGCGGCGAGACCTACCTCTACTGGATCCCCGTCCGCCGCTCGCTCGCCGTGACCGGACTGACCTCCTCCGTCACCGCGCTGGCCGGGATCGGCGGCGGGCTCTTCTTCAGCATCATCGGCGTCCGCGTCATGCGCATGCCCGTCGCGCTCGCCGTGCCGATGTCGCACGGCGTCGTCGCCACGATCGCCGCCTGCGTCGTCGTCGTCCACGTCGCCGGCGGGCAGTTCGGCGAGCCGCTGCGGGACGTGCCGGCGCTGCTGATCGGCGCGCTCGCGGCCAATCCGTTCGGGCACCGGATCACGGCGCGGCTGCGGGAATCGGGGCTCTCGCGGCTGCTGGCGCTGGGGCTCGCGGCGGCGGCGGCGCGGACGGCGTTCGAGATATTCTAGGCGAGCGAGGCGGGGTCGACGTCGACGGACCAAGCGCGGCCGATCTCGACCCGGCCGAGGAGCGGGCGCGGATCGCCGCCGCGCAGGATGATGCGGCGCCGGTGCCGGCCGCGCACGCGCGCGGGGCGGGCCGGCACCGGGCCGACCAGTTCGGGCGGGGAGGGCACGAAGGCGCGCTGCCGCTGCAACGCTCCGGCCAGCTCGGCGGCGGCGAGATCGGCCTCTTCGGCCGAGCCGTGGGCCGAGCGGAGCACGGCGAGGCGTCCGAAGGGCGGGTAGTCGAAGCGGGCGCGGGCGCGCAGCTCGGCGGCGGCGAAACCGTCGTAGTCGCGCGCCGCGGCGGCGACGACCGCGGGATGGTCCGGCGAGTAGGTCTGGACGATGACGCGGCCGCCGCGCGCGCCGCGGCCGGCGCGGCCGGCGACCTGGGTGATCAGCTGGAAAGAGCGCTCCGCGGCCGCGTAGTCGGGCGCGCGGAGGGAGAGATCGGCGTTGATCACGGCGGAGACGGTGACCAGCGGGAGATCGAGACCCTTGGCGATCATCTGGGTGCCGATCAAGATCTGCGACTTGCCGCCCGCGAATTCGTCGAGGATGCGCTCGTGGCCGCCGGCGGCCGCGGCGGCGTCGCGATCCCAGCGGGTGGCGGCGACTCCGGGCCAGCGGCCCCGGACGTCGCGTTCGAGCTGCTCGGTGCCGAAGCGCATCGGGCGCAGGCGCCGGTCGCCGCACGAGGGGCAGCATTCGGACATGGGCGCGCGCTCGCCGCACTCGTGGCATTCAAGCCAGGCGGCGCGGGCGTGGGCGGTCATCGCCAGCGAGCAGCGGCGGCACTCGACGGCTGCGCCGCAGGCGCGGCAGATCACGGAGCCGAGCCCGCGGCGGTTGAGGAAGAGCAGCGCCTGCTCGCCGCGTTCGAGCGCGGCGGAGAGGGCGGCGTCCAAGGAACGGCTGATCGGGGAACGGTTGCCGGCGCGGAGTTCGGCGCGCAGGTCGACGACCTCGATCGGCGGATCGCCGACGGGCGAGACGCGGCGGATTGCGGCGGGGTCGGCGCGGACGCGCTCGGCGAGGACGAGGCGGCGCATTTCCCCCGCGGCGGCGCGGTGGTGCATCTCGACGGGCGGGGTGGCGGTGCCGAAGACGGCGACCGCGCCGGCGAGGCGGGCGAGTTCGGCGGCGGCGGCGCGGGCGTCGTAGCGCGGGACGGGATCGGACTGCTTGTAGGTCCACTCGTGCGCCTCGTCGACGATGATCAGGGCGAGGCGGGGGAGCGGGGCGAAGAGGGCGGAGCGCGCGCCCACGACGATGCGGGATTCGCCGGCGGCGGCGCTGCGCCAAGCCTCGCGGGCTTCGCCGGCGCGCATCTGGGAGTGCTGCACGGCGACCTGACCGGGGAAGCGCGTCTCGATGCGGCGGACGGTCTGCGGGGCGAGCGAGATCTCGGGCACCAGCACGAGCGCCGAACCGCCGCGCTGGAGAGCTTCGTCGATGGCGGCGAGGTAGACCTCGGTCTTGCCGCTGCCGGTGACGCCGTGCAGGAGAAACGGGCGCGGCGCAGACTCGTCGAACGCGGCGGTGATCTCCGCGGCGGCGGCGGATTGGGCCGGAGTCAGCAAGGGCGCGGCGATGGCGCGGGCCGGGGCGAGGTCCGGCGCGGCCTCGACGCGCTCGATCCAGCCGGCCCGCTCCAAGCGGTCGACGTCCGATTTGGCGGCGAGCGAGCGGGCGCGCGCTTCGCGTTCGCCGAGCGGGCCGTGTTCGATTATTTCTTCCAGCAGTGCGGCCCGCCGCCGTCCCGCGGCGTCGAGGCGGAGCGCGGCCGCCGCGTCGAGCGCTTCGGACGCGGGCACGGCGAGGACGCAGACGTCTCCGTCGCGGCGGACCAGCGGAGAGGACCAACGGGCGAGGGCGGGCCGGCCGCCGGCAACGCGGGCGGCGGTTCGCTGCGTCCATGCGCCGCGGGCGAGCAGGACGAGCAGGTCGGCGCTCTTCGATCGCTTCGATTTCGGCCAGTCCCGCAGCGCGGCCCGCGCCTCCTCGGGCGGGACCGCGAGACGCAGTTGCACGGGCGGAGCCGCGGCCCGCGGGGCGATCCGCTGCAAGCGCGACTGATCGGCGGCGGCGCGGCGCGGCGATCCGGGCGGCAGGAAGAGGGCGATGCAGGCGGAGAGCGGGGCCAAGTAGTGCTGGGACAGCCATTGCGCAAGCTCGAGGCGCGGGCCGTCGAGGAGGTGGCGTTCGTCGAGCAGGCGGATGATCTCGCGCGGGTCTTCGAACTCGGTGTCGGCGCGGACGTTGATCACGACGCCGGCGGCGAAGCGGGAGCGCCAGGGGACGGCGACGGCCATTCCGCGGCGGAGGGCGAGGCCTTCGGGCACGGCGTAGGTGAACGCGCCCTCGGCGCGCTGCCCGCTGATCACCGCGACATCGGCGTAGAGCCGCTCCGCCATCGTCCATCCTCCATCGTCATTATCCGCGCCTCTGCTAGCGTCGCGGCGAAATGACCGAAATGACCGAAGGCGCTTTCACCGCCGCCCCGCAGCCGTTCGAGGGCATCCGCGTGATCGAGTTCGGCCAGTTCGTGGCCGTACCGTTCTGCGCGCAGCTGCTGGCCGAGGGCGGGGCCGACGTGATCAAAATCGAGTCGCTCGAAGGCGATCCGACGCGGCAGCTGGGGCAGCTGGCGGAGATGGAGACGCGGACGTTCCTGTCGCGCAACCGCGGCAAGCGCTCGCTGCCGCTGCATCTGCGGCATCCGCGCGCGCCCGAGGTGATCGACGCGCTGCTGCGCGGCGCCGACGTGGCGCTGATGAACTTCCGGCCCGGCTTGGCCGAGAAGATCGGGCTCGGCGCGGCGGAGCTGCGGGAGAAGTACCCGCGGCTGATCATCGGCTCGGTGACCGCGTTCGGCAGGCGCGGGCCCGACGCGCACCTGGCGGGGATGGACATCGTCGTGCAGGCGCGCAGCGGGCTGATGGTGGCGAACGGGCGCAGCCGCGAGGGGCGGCCGGTGAGCGGGGATCCGGTCTCGGCGGACTACATGTGCGCGATATCGCTCGCGTTCGGGATCGCCTCGGCGCTGCTGCGGCGCAACGCGACGGGCGAGGGCGGCGAGGTGCACGCGACGCTGATGCAGGCGGCGATGACGCTCAACAACACGCAGATGCTGCGCGTCGAGGGCGCCGACACCGAGCTGAACGACGAGGCGCGGCGAATCCTGGACGAGCTGCGGGCGCGGGGGGCGGAGTACGACGAGCAGCGGGCGGGCCTGCCGGCGGTCCGTTCGGCGGCGATGCTGCAGGTGTATTTCCGCACCTACAGCACGGCGGACGGGTGGATCGCGATCGCCTGCGGCAGCTCGCGGCTGCGGCGGCGGTTCATCGACGCGCTGGGGCTGGACGATCCGCACGCGGAGGACGGGCGCGGCGATGCGGCGCACTTCGAGGCGCTGCGGGAGCGGGCGGAAGAGATCGTGCGCGGCAGTCCGACTTCGTACTGGGAATCGGTGCTGTCGGAAGCGGGCGTGCCGGCTTCGGCCGTGCTCTTCCCGTTCGAGCTGTTCGAGGACCCGCAGGCCGCCGCGAACGAGATGTTCCACGACGCGGAGCACCCGGCGCTGGGCTCGATGCGCGTGCTGGGGCCGCCGATCGAGCTCGACGCCGCCGGCTTCCGGCCGGCGCGGGTGATGCGCCCCTTCGCCAGCGAGACGCGGGCGATCCTCTCCGAGCTGGGCTTCGACGAGGCGGCGACGGCGGAGCTGGAAGCGGACGGGGCGATCCGGACGGCTTAGCGGCGGCGGTTCACGGGAGATCGCCCCGGCGCCTGGCCGAGCAGCGCGAGGAGCGCGCCGGCGCTGCGGACATCGGCGCCCAGGGCGGCGGCCCGGTCGCGGAGTTCGCGGTCGGACGTGTAGACGATGCACTCGTCCCGGCTGCCGACGATCTCGACGATGCGGTCGTCGGCCGCGTTGCGGCCGCGACGCGGGGCCCACTCGACCGATGCGTGATCGAGGCCGTCGATCGGGCGGGGCCGGCCGTCGAACACAATCAGCCAGTCGCCGTCGCGGCCGGCCGCGAGGGAGTCGATTTCGCGGGCGAAGCGGCGCATCGCCGCGGCGCGGTCGCGCCACCAGCCGTCGGGGCGGCTGGCGAGGACGTTCATGCCATCGACGATGTGCAGCATCTACTGCTGCGCGCGCATCTGCGGGAAGAGGATCACGTCGCGGATCGAGTGGCTGTCGGTCATCAGCATCGCGAGCCGGTCCATGCCCATGCCGAGGCCGCCGGTGGGCGGCATCCCGTGCTCGAGCGCGATCAGAAAGTCCTCGTCGATCTGCTCGGCTTCTTCGTCGCCCGCTTCAGCGAGCCGGCGCTGCTGCTCGAAGCGGCTGCGCTGATCGACCGGATCGTTGAGCTCGGAATAGGAGTTGGCCAGCTCCCAGCCGGCGACGAAGAGCTCGAAGCGCTCGACCAGGCCGTCGTCGTACTCGGTCCGCTTGGCCAGCGGCGAGATCGCGACCGGGTAGTCGAGCAGGAACGTCGGCTGCTGGAGTTCGGGCTCGACCTTCTTCGAGACGAGCTCGTCGAACAGCTTGGCCCAGCCGGCATCGGGCGGGATCGGGATCGAGTGCTCGCGTAGCAGGGCTTCCATCGCTTCGACATCGCCGTAGTCGCGGAAGTCGACGCCGACGTGCTCGCGGACGGCGTCGACCATCGTGATCCGCGCGAAGGGCGGGGCCAGGTCGATCTCGCGGCCGCCGTAAGTGATGCGGAGCGAGCCGTGCACGGCCTGCGCGACATGGGCGATCATCTGCTCGACCATCTCGGCGACGTCGCCGTAATCGGCGTAGGCCTCGTAGGACTCGAGCATCGTGAACTCGGGGTTCCAGCGGTGGCCGAAGCCCTCGTTGCGGAAGACGCGGCCGATCTCGAAGACCTTGTCGAAGCCGCCGATGGTGAGGCGCTTGAGGTCGAGTTCGAGCGCGATCCGCAGCACGCGCGGCTCGTCGAGCGCGTTGAGGCGGGTCTCGAACGGGCGCGCGGCCGCGCCGCCGGCGGCGCTTTGCAGGACCTGGGTCTCGACCTCCATGAAGCCGCGAGATTCCATGAAGCGGCGGACTTCGGAGACGACGCGCGAGCGGGTGCGGAGCACGCGCTTGGAGTCGTCGTTGGCGATCAGGTCGAGGTAGCGGCGGCGGTAGCGGAGCTCGACGTCGCGGAGGCCGTGGAATTTTTCGGGCGGGGCGCGCAATGCCTTGGCCAGCGGGCGGATGCCGTCGGCCATCACGGAGATTTCGCCGCGGCGCGACCGCTCGACCGGCCCCGAAGCTTCGATGAAGTCGCCGAGGTCGAGCTGCGCCAGCAGCGGCCAGTCATCGCCCAGCGCTTTCTTGGACGCGAGCACCTGGATTTCGCCGGATTCGTCGGCGAGGTCGATGAACGCGAGGCGGCCGGCGTCGCGCAGGGCGGAGATGCGCCCGGCGACGGTGACGGCGGCGGGGCGGAGGCCGCCGGCCTCGTGCGCTTCCAGCGCGGCGCGGGCGGCGGCGATTTCGGCGTCGCGGGAGGTCCGCGCGGGATACGGTTCGGCGCCGGCGGCGCGCAGGCGCCCGGCCTTGGCGATGCGCTCGTCGATCAGGCTCTGTTCGTAGTCGTGCGGTCGGTCGGGCATGGGGGTTGCGGCTCCGTGGGCGGCGCGCGCCCGGCGGGCGCGCTATTCGATGGCGCGGACGTGGAGCTTGACCACGCCCGCGGGGGCCTGCACCTCCACCGTGTCCCCGACCTTCGCGCCCAGCAGCGCTCGGCCGACGGGCGATTCGTCGCTCACCCGCCCGTTCGCGGGATCGACTTCGGCCGGCCCGACGATCATGTACTTGGCGTCGGTCCGCCGGCGGGCGGCGCGGACCGTCACCGTCGCGCCCAGCGTGACGGTGTCCGACTTGCCGGCCTTGGCTTCATCGATCAGCTCGGCGTTGGAGATGAGCACTTCGAGCTCGCGGATGCGGCTCTCGATCATGCCCTGTTCGGCTTTGGTTTCCTCGCCCTCGCCCTCCTCGCGGGAGCCGGGCGAATCCTCGATCGACTGCTGGATGCGCGCGGCGGCCTCGGGGCGGGCGCGGGTTTTCAGATCGGTCAGTTCTGCACGCAGCTTTTCGAGGCCGGCGGCGGTGATGGGGATCGATTTGCGCACGATGGCGGCGTCCGCTCCAGCCGCGCCCGCATGCATCTGCACAACGCGACTTCAATAGTGTAGCGTAACTAGCCGTAAAATTTGCAGTGCAGCGCGGCCCTATACCATCGAAGCAGGCCGCGGGCCGGATGCCCGGCGTGATGGATTGCGCGTGCGCCCTTACGTACTGACCGGAATCATCGCGGGGCTCGCGGCCGGCGCGGTCATCGCGGCAGTGCTGGCCGCGACGGGAGCGCTCGACGGCGGCGCGCCGGAACTGAGCGAAGAGGCGGTGCGGGAGATCGCGGCCGCGCACGTGGCGGAAGAGCTGGAAAAGCTGGACCCGGCGCTGGACGACCGGATCGTGCGGGCCTACGCGCACGCGGCGCCGTCGATCGTGGTGATCGACGCGGAGGGCGAGGAGGTGACGGAGGAGGACGGCACGGTGCGGATTCCGGCGGCGTTGGCGACGGGGATCGTGCTGGACTCGTCGGGCCACATCGTCACGGCGGCGCACGTGATCGAGGGGATGACGAAGTACCGCATCCTGACGCCCGACGGCGGACGGCGCGAGGCGGAGCGGGTCGGCGACGACGCGCCGTACACGGACGTGGCGGTGCTGCGGACGTCGCCGGCGGCGCTGATCCCGGCGCCGTTCAGCCGCCAGCTGCCGGCCCACGGCGAAACCGTGCTGGCGATCGGGAATTCGCTGCTGAGCGAGCGGATCGCGGTGACCTCGGGCATTGTGAGCGACCCGTCGGCGGAGTTCGCGCGGGCGCGGATCAAGCTGGAGGGGCTGATCCAGACCGATGCGGCGCTGAACCACGGCAACTCGGGCGGGGCGCTGGTCTCGCTCGACGGCGACGTGATCGGGCTGACCACGTTCGTGGCGCGCGAGACGCGGGACGGGCGGTTCGTCGACGGCGTGGGCTTCGCGCTGCCGATGTCGACGGTGCTCGAGATCGCGGGCGGGATCACGGCCCGCGACGGGAACTATCCGCGGCCGACGTTCGGCGTGGTCAACGAGCGGCTGCTGACGCCGACGGCGGCGCAGCAATTGGATCTTGATGTCTCGCAGGGCTCGTTCCTGATCGAGATGCGGCGGCAGGGCGTGTTCGCGCGGGCGCGGATCCGGCCGGGCGACGTCATCCGCGAGATCAACGGCGTCGCGATCGACCCCGATACTCCGTACCTCAACGCGATGATGGGCCTGCAAGCGGGCGTGGAGGCGGAGATCGTGATCCACAGCGGCGGCGAGGACGAAACGCATCTGCTCGCGCCCGAGCTGCGGCGGCCGCGATGAGCGAGCAGCCGTTCCAGCCGCGGCCGCCGCGCCGGATCGGCGGCGACGGGAAGCCGGCGGAGCCGCCCCCGTTCGCGGCGGGGCCGTTCGGCGAACGGCTGCGGATCGGGCGGAGCGGGCGCGCCGGCCCGGACGGGGACGGCGCGCGGCGCACGGCCGCGTCGGTCGCAGCGATGCCGGATCCCCATGCCGAAGCGCCGCGGCGGCGGTTGCGGATCCCGCTCGGATACGTCGCAGCGCTGGCCATCGGGGGGTTGCTGGCGGGCGCGCTGGTCGTGCTCTTCTGGGAGCCGGGACTGATCGAGCGGACGGTCGGCGAAGCGGAGCCGGCGGCGGTGGAACCGTACGGACTCGAGCTGCGCGACGGCCTGCCCGAAACGCCGCGGGAACTGGTCGCGGCGAGCCCGATCTACGACCTGCGCGCGCCGGCGGGGACGGGGGAGGCGACGATCACGCTGGCGCTGACGACGCCGACGCAGGACGCGCGCAACCTCGGCGCGTACACATGGACGGGGACAGAGTGGCGGCGGATCGGCGACGTCGAGCTGGCGCTGGACGGGTCGGCCGCGCGCGCGGCCGTGGCGGAGGTCCCGGCGAACATCGCGGTGCTGCGGCGCTCGCGCTTCAGCAGCATCATCGCCGGCCGCCTGCCGCGCGATCAGGAGGCGGCCGCCCAAGTCGTCGAGGCGCTGACGATCGCGCATCCGCAGGCCTGGCGGCCCGGCGGCGACGGCTCGCTGCTGGACGGGCCGAGCCGCGACGTGGCCCGCCAGTTCACGCCGGCCGCGGCCGGGGCCGGGCTGAGCATCTGGCCCTCGCTGGCGGCCGGGCTGGACGAGACGGACGTCGTCAACGAGATCCTGTCCGACGACTTCCTGCGGCGGGCGCACATCAGCGCGATCCAGTTCGCGGTCCAGAGCGGCGGCTACCAGGGCGTCGACGTCGACTACTCGCGCGTCTCGCCGTCGCTGCGGGACGAGTTCAGCGCCTTCATCGCCGATCTCGCCGCGAACCTGCGCCGCAACGACCGCGGGCTCAGCGTGCACGTGCCGATCCCGCCGGGCGGCGCGTTCGAGGCCTCGGCCTACGACGTCGGGGCGCTGGGCGCGGCCGCGGACTTCATCGTGGTCGAGCCGCCGGTCGATCCGACGCTGTTCGAGCAGGCGATCGCGGATTCCGCGCCGGCGCTGCTGGAGGCGGTCGAGCCGCAGCGGCTGCTGCTGGCGCTGCGGTCGGACGCCGTGGTGCGGAGCGCCGGCGGCCTGGCCCGGATCTCGCAGCGGGAGGCGCTGCGGCTCGCCAGCCTGCTCAGCGTCCGCGAGCGCGGGCCCTATCCGCCCTCTTCGTCGATCACGCTGCAGGCCGACAGCCTGCTGATCGACAATTCGAGCACGGGACTGCACTGGGACGAGGAGGCGCGCGCGGTCTCGTTCTCCTACCCGGCCGAGGGCGGCACGGTGACGGTCTGGATCGAGAACCGGTTCAGCGCGGCGTTCAAGCTGCTGGCGGTGGCGGAGCACGGCTTCGGCGGGATCCACCTCGGCAACATCTCGGCCGATCCGTCCAACGCGTTCCTCTGGCCGGCCGTGGAGGCGTTCTTCCGGCTCGGCTCGCCCGATCTGCGGTACCCGAACCCGGCCCTGTTCATCCCGATCTTCGACGTCGAGGCGGGCATCCTCAGCGGCTCGGCGGCGGCGGGCCGGCAAGCCTGGCAGCTGCCGCCGCGGGCGGGCGAGTACGAGGCGCGGGTCGTGGTGGGCGACGGCGACGTCCGCGTCGGGCACGTGATCGCCGTCGAAGTCGGCGGCTAGCGCGGCATGGCGCGGTCCCAGGCGCGCGTCACCGGCGGACGCCTGGCGGGGCGGGCGCTGTTCAGCCCGGCCGCGGCCTCGCGGCCGGCGACGGCGATCCTGCGGCAGGCGCTGTTCGATCGGGCGGAGATCGCGGCAGCCTGCGCGGGCGGCGTGCTGGACCTGTACGCGGGCGCGGGCTACCTCGGCATCGAAGCGCTCAGCCGCGGCGCGGGGCACGTGGATTTCGTCGAGCGCGATGGAGCGGCCTGCCGCGTGATCCGGCGCAACCTCGAAGCGCTGGGGCTTTCCGGCTCCGCCGCGGTGCACCGGATGCCGGTGGAGCGCTGCTACGGCCGCATCCGCGAACGGGCCTCGCTGGCCTTCCTCGATCCGCCGTTCGGGGTCAACGCGGCGGCGGCGGCGGAACGCTTGGGTGCCGGCGGGCTGATCGCGCCGGGCGGCCTCGTGATCTGGCGCAGGCGGGCCGGCGGCGGGGGCGGCGCGGCGCCGCCGGGCGAGCGCATCGGGCGTCTAGTCCGCATTGATCGGCGGCGTTATGGTGATAGCGCCGTCGATACCTACGAGGCCGGAGCATGAACCGGCCGGATGCAGCCACCGGAGCGGAGGCGGGCAGATGACCATCGCGCTGTATCCCGGCGGCTTCGATCCGATCACGAACGGGCACCTCGACATCGTGCAGCGGGCGGCGGGGATGTTCGACGAGGTGGTGATGGCGGTCTACGGTCGCGACAAGCAGATGTTCACGGTCGAGGAGCGGCTGGAGCTGATTCGCGAGGCGACGAAGCACTGCCCGAACGTGCGGGCGAGCTCGTTCGAGGGCCTGGTGGTCCGCTATGCGGACGAGGTGGGCGCGAGCGTGCTGGTGCGCGGCATCCGCGCCGTGACGGGCTTCGAGACCGAGTTCGACATGGCGCTGATGAACAAGAAGATGGCGCCGCACATCGAGTCGGTCTTCCTGATGGCGGGGCACCGGCACCTGTTCATCTCGGCCAGCCGCATCCGCGAGCTGGCGTCGCTGCGGCAGTCGGTCGACGACCTCGTGCCGGGGAACGTGGCGGCGGCGCTGTACGAGCGCTTCGGCGACCCGATTCCGCCGAAGCCGCGCTAGGCGGGCGCCGCGATGGACCTGCTCGAAATCGTCGATCAGCTCGAAGAAGCGGTGCTCAGCGGGCACAAGGGCAGGCTGGGCCGCGGCTGGGTCGTGGACCGCGAGGAACTGCTGGACCTGATCGACCGGCTGCGGACGCGGGCGCCGGTCTCGGTGGAGCAGGCGCAGCAGGTGCTGGAAGAGCGCCAGCAGCTGCTGCGGCAGGCGCAGGAGGAGGCGGAGATCCTGAGCCAGCGGGCCCAGGAGGAGGCGCAGCAGCGGGTGGGGTCGCACGAGATCGTGCTATCCGCGCAGGCGCGGGCGGCGGAGATCGTGGAACGGGCGCAGGCGCAGGCGGCGGAGACGGCGGAGCTTGCGCAGGAGGAGGCCGCCGGCGTGCGCGGGCGGGCGGCGACGGAGGCGGTCGAGCAGGCGCTGGAAGCGGACCGCTACTCGCTGGAAATCCTGCTGCGGCTGCGCGAGCACCTCTCGACGGTCGACGAGACGATCGGCGGCGCGACCGAATCGCTGCGCGCGAAAGTCGAGCAGACCGAACGGCAGCAGGCGCTCGCCCAGCGCGACGCCGAGGGCGCGGAACAGGCGGAGCGGGACGCGCCGGCTGCACCCGTCGACGGCGAGCCCGATGCAGAGCCCGCGCCGGCGGCCGACGCGGAGGCTGCGGGCGGCCGATAGCCCTCAGCCGGCGGCGGCCGCGACGACCTCGCGCGGCTGGGGCGCGAGCGGGCGCCCGATCGCCTCGCCCATCGACTGCAAGCCGCCCATCAGCTCGCTGAAGTTGTCGAACGTGAGCGATTGCGGCCCGTCGGACAGCGCGTGGTCGGGCGAGGGGTGGACCTCGACCATCAGGCCGTCCGCGCCGACGGCCAGGGAAGCGCGGGCCATCGGCTCGACCAGGTACCAGTGCCCGGTGCCGTGCGAGGGGTCGCTGACGACGGGGAGGTGGCTGAGCCGGCGGATGACGGGGATCGCGGAGAGGTCGAGCGTGTTGCGGGTGGCGGTCTCGAAGGTGCGGACGCCGCGCTCGCAGAGGATCACGTCGCGGTTGCCCTTGGCCATGATGTACTCGGCGGCGAGCAGCCATTCCTCGATGGTGGCGGTGAGGCCGCGCTTGAGCATCACCGGCTGGCGGGTCAGGCCGACTTCATCGAGCAGGATGAAGTTCTGCATGTTGCGGGTGCCGATCTGGAGGATGTCGGCATAGCGGGCGACGAGCTCGACGTCGCGGACGGACATGACCTCGGTGATCACGGGCAGGCCGGTGGCGTCGCGGGCGGTGGCGAGGTGCTTGAGGCCCTCTTCGCCGAGGCCGCGGAAGGCGTAGGGCGAGGTGCGCGGCTTGAACGCGCCGCCGCGGATGATCTGCGCGCCGGCGGCCTTGACCGCCTCGGCGGTCGTGACCATGTGCTCCTCGTTTTCGATCGAGCAGGGGCCGGCCATCACGACCATGTTGCCGCCGCCGATGGTGACGCCGCCGACCTCGATGATCGTCGCCTCGTCCTGGAAGGTGCGGCCGGTGAGCTTGTAGGGGCTCGAGATGGCGATCACCTCGTCGACGCCGGGCATGCGGCTCATGGCGGGGCGGATGTCGGGGTCGAGGATCTGCCCGACCGCGCCGATCACGGTCTGGTTTTCGCCGGTGGACAGGTGGCCTTCCAAGTTCTCATCCTTCAGGCGGTCGAGGACGCCCTTGATTTCTTCGTCGGTCGCGTCGCGTTGCATCACGATCAGCATGGCGATCTCGCTTTCTCAGTCATCCCCGCCGGGCTGGGCGAGGTCCGGGCGGAGCGCCATCGCTCCGCGCAGGTACACGTGTTCGATCTCCGATTGGCGCCGGCGGGTGTTGACGTGGAGCAGGATGCGCAGGCAGGCGGGCAGCGAGCCTGGCACGTCCATCTCGTGGCCGCACATCAGGGCGGCGGAGGTCCAGTCGAACGATTGGCGGGCGACGACGGCGGGGAACTCGGCGTTGAGGTCCGCGGTCGTCGTGAACCAGGCGGAAGCGACGTCTTCGCCGTCGACGCCGTTGCGCGCGATCATCTCCGCGAGCAGCTCGCGGGTCGCGTCGAGGATGGCGTCGCGCGTATTGGCGTTGACCGTCGTGGCGCCGCGGATGCCCCGCAAGCGCCACTCGCCGTCGGATTCGGACATCGCGTCCCTGGTGGTCCCGGCGGGTCCCCGCCCGCCGACGGTGGTGAATCGGAGGAAGTTGCGGCCGTCAGCCGGCCGCGCAGCCGCCGCCAAAGACGCCGGCCGCGGAGATATAGCCGGGGTGCCCGCAGGCCGCGCCGGATTCGGGGCGCAGGGTCCAGCTGCCGTATGGCATGGCGGGTGCTTCCGACTACTCGCTCCGGCGGCCGGTGACCACCTCGAGGAAGCGCTGCACCGCGCCGGCGCGATCATCGGCGGGCGCGGAGGCGATGACGTTGGTCAGCGCGGAACCGATGATAGCAGCCTCCGCCACGCGGCCGACCGCGGTGACGTGCCCGCGCCGTGAAATTCCGAAGCCGACGGCGAGCGGCGCGTCGGTTTCATCGCGCACGCGGGCGGCGAATTCGGCCAAATCGGCCGCCACTTGATCGCGCGCGCCGGTGATCCCGGTCACGCTGACCAGATAGATGAAGCCGGCGGCGCGCTCGGCCACGGCGCGGATGCGGCCGGGCGTGCTGGTCGGCGCGAGCAGGTAGATCAGCGCGAGGCCGTGCCGGGCCAGCACCTCGCGGGCAGGGTCCGACTCTTCAACGGGGAGGTCGACGAGGATCATCCCGTCGGCGCCGGCGCGCGCCGCGGCCCGGGCGGCGGGTTCCAGCCGCTCGCCGACGGATGCGCCGGGGTCTCCCGCGTTGGCGGCCTCGGCGCGGCCCCAGGCGAGCAGGGGGTTGAGGTAGCCCATCAGCGTGATCGGGGCGTCGGCGTCGGCGTCGCGCGCGGCGCGGGCCACGTCCAGCGCGGTGGCCACGGTCGCGCCGGCCGCGAGCGCGGCCGTGTTGGCCGCCTGGATGACGGGGCCGTCGGCGAGCGGGTCGGAGAAGGGGATGCCGATTTCGAGGCCGGCCGCGCCGCCGGCCAAAGCGGCGACCGCGAGCTCCGCGCTCTCGGCCGGCGCCGGGTAGCCGGCGGTCAGGTAGGGGAACACCAGCGTCCCGTCGGCTGCGCTGAAAGCGGTTTCGTAGCGGTTCACAGCACCCCCTGGTTGGCCAATGAGCCGAAGTATCCCACCAAGTTGAAGCCGAGGTGGGCGAGGACGGGCGCGGCGATGCCGCCGGCGCGCAAGTACAACGCCCCGAAGACCAGCCCGACCAACGCGAACGGGATCATGCTGCCGATATCGAAATGCAGCGCCGCGAAGATCGCGGAGGAGGAAAGCAGCGCGATCGGCGCCGACCAAGCGCGGCTGAGCGCGCCGACGAGGAACCCGCGGAAGAACATTTCCTCGGCGACCGGCGCGACGATGACGGCGGAGATGCCGAGCAGGACCACGACGGAGACGTGCTCGTAGAAATCGTCGTTCGAAATCGTCGAGACGGGCTCCAGCGAATCGAGGCCGGCGGCGCGCACGATCAGCACGTAGGCATAGACCGCGACGAGCGCGCCGACGAAACCGAGCAGCGCGAGCCCGAAATCGGACAGAGCGGGGCGGAGCGATCCGAACGCGACGGTCGCGCCCCGCGCCCGCAGCATCAGCCAGGGAGCGAGCCCGAACCCGACCGCCGACGCCGCGATGATCGCCGCCATCCGCAGCACGCCGGATGCCTCGCTCCTCTCCTCTCCGACGACGGCGGCGGCGATCACCAAGCCGAAGACCAGGACCGCGACGTAGATCACGGTCGCCGCAATCGCGCCGACGAGCACGTAGGTCCGCGTCAGCGGAGACCCGCTGCCGCCGGCGGCCGGTCCGAGCACTGTCACGTCACTGCCCGGCGCTGCGGATCGGCAACTGGGTTGCGGGCGCGGCGGCTGCTCCCATCGGGCGCGATCAGAGTTCAGCGCCGCGGGCCGCGAGCGCGTCGCGGACGATCTCGACGTCCTTGTCGCCGCGGCCGCTGAGTCCGATCAGGATGATCTCGTCCCCGTCCATCTCCGGCGCGAGCTTGGCGGCGTAGGCGATGGCGTGCGCCGTCTCCAGCGCCGGGATGATCCCCTCCGTCTCCGAGAGCAGCCGCAGCCCGTCCAGCGCTTCATCGTCCGTCACCGAGGTGTACTCGGCCCGCTCCGACAGCATCAGCCAGGCGTGCTCGGGGCCGACGCCGGGGTAGTCGAGGCCGGCCGAGATGCTGTGGGCTTCGACGATCTGGCCGTCGTCGTCCTGGAGGACGTAGGTGCGCGTGCCGTGCAGCACGCCGGGAGAACCCGCGCCGAGCGTCGCCGCATGGCGCGCGTGCAGCCCTTCGCCGGCCGCCTCGACGCCGATCAGGCGCACGGGGTCGTCCGCGAACGGATGGAACAGCCCGATCGCGTTGGAGCCCCCGCCGACGCAGGCGATTGCGGCATCCGGCAGCCGCCCGGTCGCCTCCTGCAGCTGCGCGCGGGCCTCCGAGCCGATCACGGACTGCAGCTCGCGCACGATCAGCGGATACGGATGCGGCCCGATCGCGCTGCCGATCAGGTAATGCGTGCCGCGGACGTTGGTCACCCAATCGCGGATCGCCTCGTTGATCGCGTCCTTCAGCGTCCGCGCGCCGGAGTCGACGGGGACGACCTCGGCTCCGAGCAGGCGCATGCGGAAGACGTTGAGCGCCTGCCGGCGGATGTCCTCCGCGCCCATGTAGACGATGCACTCCAAGCCGAAGCGCGCGCAGGCGGTCGCGGTGGCCACGCCGTGCTGCCCCGCTCCGGTCTCGGCGATGATCCGCCGCTTGCCCATCCGCCGCGCGAGCAGGGCCTGGCCCATGGCGTTGTTGATCTTGTGCGCGCCGGTGTGCGCCAGGTCTTCGCGCTTGAGCCAGATCCGCGCGCCGCCGAGCCGTTCGCTCAGCCGCGGCGCGAAGGTCAGCGGCGTCTCGCGGCCGACGTACCCGCGCAGCAGCGAGTCCAGCTCCGCCTTGAATTCCGCGTCGGCCCGCGCGGCCGCCCAGGCTTCGTCGAGCTCCGCCAGCGCCGGCATCAGCGTCTCGGGCACGAACTGGCCGCCGAACGGGCCGAAATTGCCGGCGGACGGGCCGAAATTGCCGGCGGACGGCGATTGCAGCGTCATGCGGGCACGGCTCCCTCCACCGCGGCGATGAACGCGCGGATCTTCGCGTGATCCTTGACTCCACCGGTCTCGACGCCGGAAGAGACATCAACCGCCCAGGGGCGGACGACCTCGACCGCCTCGCCCACGTTCCCGGGCGAAAGGCCGCCGGCGAGCATGATCGGCCGCGCCTCGGCGACGGCGCGCGCCTTGCCCCAATCGAACGACTCGCCGGCGCCACCGCCTTGGCGCGAGTACGCGTCGAGCAGCGTCACCGTCGGCGGCGCTTTCGCCGCGTCGGCGAGGAGGTCCGCCGCGGTCGAGTCGGCGGAGACATGCGTCGCGCGGATCACGGGCCGCGGGATTCTGGCGGCGAACGCCGGGTCCTCCCCGCCGCTGAGCTGGACGACATCCAGATCGACGACGTCCAGCAGGCCGATGATCTCCTCCGCGCGCTGGCGGGCGAAGACGCCGACGAGCAGCGGGCGTCCCGCGTCGATACGCGCATCCGCGAGGGCTTCGGCCGTCGATTCGAAGATCGCGACGCGCTCGCCGAGCAGGTCGCGGATGCCGCGTGCGGCCTGCGCATTCACTCTCCGTCGCGCATCGGCGAAGATCATGCCGATCATGTCCGCGCCGGAATCGGCGGCGGTCCTGGCGGCGTCGACGTCTCGGACGCCGCAGATCTTCACGAGCGGGCGGGCGGGGTCACTCACCGAGCAGCTCCCGCATCTTGGCGGCCGGATCCGGCGCGGTGGACAGCGCTTCGCCGATCAGCACGGCGTCGACGCCGGCGTCCCGCATGCGCTGCATATCTTCCCGCGCGCGCACGCCGCTGGCGGCGACGACGGGGATGTCCGCGGGCACGAGGCGGCGCAGGCGCTCGGTGGTGCCCAAATCCTCGCCGAACGTGTGCAGGTCGCGGTTGTTGATCCCGATCGCCGGCGCGCCCGCGGCCAGCGCGGCATCGATCTCCGCCTCGTCGGTGACTTCGACGAACGGCTCGACGCCCCATTCATCGCCGGCGGCGACGAGCTCGGTGAGCCGCGCAGCCGAGACCGTCTTGGCGATGACGAGGTAAGCATCCGCGCCGAGCGCCGCGGCCTCCGCGACTTGGTAACGGTCGATGGTGAATTCCTTGCGAAGCAGCGGGATTGCGGAATTGTTCAGCACGGCCGCGGCCGCATCCAGATCGCGATCTGAGGCGAAGAAGTGGCACGAGGTCAGCACCGAGACTGCGGCGACGCCGATGCGGCGGTAGGCGGAGGCGAGCGCGGCGGGATCGAGATCGGGGGCGAACTCGCCCTTCGAGGGAGAGCCGCGCTTGATCTCCGCGATCACGCCGACGCCCGGCTGCCGCAGCGCATCGGCCAAGGAGCGCGAGTTCGTCCGCGGGCGGAACTCCGAGACGGGGCGTTCGGCGGATCGCCGCGCCACGAGCCCGCGCGTGTCCGCGACGATGCCGTCGAGCACGGAGGCCGTCTGCGCGCTCACGATGCCTCCGCAGCGAGCTCGCGGGAGCGTTCCACGTAGAGCTCCAGCTTGCGCAGCGCGCGCTGATCGTCGATGCACTCGGCGGCGCGGCTGACGCCCTCGGCGAAGGTCGGCACCTCGTCAGCGGCGAGCAGCGCGGCGGCCGCGTTGAGCGTCACGAACCCGGTCAGCGGCGAGGTCTTGCCGCCCAGCACCTCGCGCATCCGAGCGGCCGCCCCCGCGGCAGCGCCGGGGCCGGAGCCGCCGGCCACGTCGCCGAGCGGGACCGGGCGGATCTGGAAGTCGTCCGGGGAGACGCGGAACTCGCCGACGCCGCCGTCGCGGACGTCCCAGCAGATCGTTTCGCCCGCGGGCGAGACCTCGTCCAGGCCCTCCGCGCCGTGGACGACGATCGCGCGGGCCGCGCCGAGCCTCAGCAGCGCTTCCGCCATCAGCGGGCCGAGCTCCGCGCGGGCGACGCCGATCAGCTGGTGCGTGGCCCCGGCGGGATTCGAGAGCGGGCCGAGCATGTTGAAGACGGTGCGGACGCCGAGCGCGCGGCGGACGGGGGCGACGTGGCGCATGGCCGGGTGGTAGGACTGCGCGAAGAGGAAGCCGAAGCCGATTTCGCGGATCAGCGCCGCCGCCTGCGCGGGGGCGAGCGCGATCTCCGCGCCGAGCGCTTCCAGCACGTCGGCGCTGCCGCAGCTGGAGGACATCGCGCGGTTGCCGTGCTTGGCCACGGGCACGCCGCAGCCGGCGGCCACGAACGCCGCCGCGGTGCTCGCGTTGAAGGTGCGGCGGCCGTCGCCGCCGGTGCCGGCCGTGTCCGCGATCCGCGGCAGGCCGGAGAGGTCGACCGGCGCGGCGTGCGCGCGCATGCCGCGGGCGAAGCCGACGACTTCGCCGACGGTCTCGCCCTTCATCCGCAGCGCGGCCAGCAGCGCGGCCGCCTGCGCGGGATCGGCCGCGCCCGACATCAGCGCGCCCATCGCGTCGGCGGCCTCCTGCTCGGAGAGATCGCGCCGCTCGTCGATCAGCGCCGCGAGCGGCCCGTCGAGGGCGCCGTCAGCCGCCATTGCCGGATCCCGCCGTCAACTCGAGGAAGTTCCGCAGCATCGCGTGGCCGGTCTTGGTCATGATCGATTCGGGGTGGAACTGCACGCCTTCGATCGCGTGCTCGCGGTGGCGCAGGCCCATCAGCACCCGGCCCTCGCCCACGTGCCGGTCGGACCACGCCGTCGCTTGCAGCTCGTCGGGCAGCGTTCCGGGGTCGACGGACAGGGAGTGGTAGCGGACGGCCTCGAAGGGGGACGGCAGTTCGGCGAAGACGCCCTGCCCGTCGTGCTCGATCTGCGAGGTCTTGCCGTGCCGGATTTCGCCGGCGGGGCCGACCGTCGCGCCGAACGCCGCGCCGATGCACTGGTGGCCGAGGCAGACCCCGAGGATCGGCGTCCGCCCCGCGAGGCGCTGGATCAGCGGCACGCTGATCCCCGCCTCCTTCGGCGTCTTGGGCCCGGGCGAGATCACGACGCCGTCGGCGGCGAGCGCCTCCGCCTCGTCGAGCGAAATCTGGTCGTTCCGATGCACTTCGACTTCGGCGCCGAGCTCGCAGAGGTACTGGTAGAGGTTGAAGGTGAACGAGTCGTAGTTGTCGATCAGCAGGATCCGCGTCATCCGTTCCTCCGCTCGAGCGCTTGGCGAAGCGCGTTCATGCCCTCGACCGCGCGGGGGAAGCCGCAGTAGGGGGCGGCCGTGGCCATCACGCCTTCCAGCTCCGTCTCGGTCAGGCCGTGGTTGAGCGCGCCGGGGATGTGGAAGCGGAGCTCGTCGGGCCGGGCGAGGGCGACGAGGATCGAGACGACGATCAGCGAGCGGTCGCGGCGCGAGAGCTGATCGCGCGACCAGAGGTCGCCGAAGGCGAACTCGAAGGCGAGCCTGCCCAGCGGGCCCAGCCGCGCTTCCATCGCCGCCAGCGCTTCGGCGGGGTCCTGCGCCTCGTCGCGCCCGTTCAAGGTGCGCATCACGTCGACCGCGTCGGCGTGCCGCTGCTCGTCGTCCTTATGCGCGGCGGGCGGGATCTTGTACGGCTCGCCGTCGGCCTCGCTCCAAGCGGCGGTGGCGACGTTGACCATCTCGTTGCCGGCCGGGAAACCGGAATAGGCGGCGATCTGGAGCGCGATCTCGACGACCTCCTCGCGGGAGACGCCGTTCGCCTCGATGAAGCTCGCATGGAAGCGCACCGCGCCGAACCGCTCCAGCGCGCCGAGCATCGCCAGTGCGGCGATGTTGCGATCGCGGCGGGAGAGTTCTTCGCCCTGCCACATCTGGCCGAAGACGTAGTCCGTGATGTAGCTGCCGAACGCCCCCAGCCGCGCTTCCGCGCCCGCGGCGACCTGCGCCCCCTGCGGCGCCATCGCCGCCAAGGTCTCGGTGCCGGCCTGCCGCCGCTCCGCATGCGTGGTCATCTCGCGCCTCCATCGGGGCCGCCGGGCTCCGCGCCCGGCGGCATTGTAGGCAGCGGCCCGCCGCCTCCGGCGGCGCTGCCCGGCTTGGGCAGATGCGCGTAGAGGCCCTCGAAGTAGGCCCGCATCCGCTCGATCTCGCCCTTCGGCACGCCTTCCGAGAGCACCTCGAACATCGCTTCTTCGACCGCCTCGATCGGCCCGCCCGCGCCGAGCAGGTAGGCGTACTCGACCAGCGCCATCTCGCGCGGCGAGAGGCCCTCGGGCCGCTGCAGCAGTTCCATCGCCGCGCCGGCCGGCTCCTCGAACACCTCGTCCAGCGTCGGCGACGGCCCGGGCGCGATGCCGAGCTCGGCCTGTTCCAAGGCGGTCCGCAGCAGCGCCGCCTGCTCGCGCGGCAGCTCGGCCAATGCCGACTCCGCGTCGTGCCACTCCATCGCGTCGAACGGGTTCGCCTCGTCCTCCGGCTGCGGATCGAGCGCGTCCGCCTCGGTCACCAGATAGGCGTTGTGCACGGTGTGCCGCCCGCTCTGCGGGTCCTCGCCCGTGACCGTCGCCAGATACGCGGTCGCCGCGCGCTGGCGCAGCAGGTCGCGGAAGACGCGGGGCACGGTGTCGTCGGGTTCTTCATCGGCGGGCGTGACGTCGCCGGGCAGCCACCAGCGGCCGGGCCAGGGCTGCGCCGACTCGCGGCGACGCAGCAGCAGCACGCGGCCCGCTTCGTCGAAGCGGATGCCGTAGCCGATGATCTGGGCGGCCGGCATTTCAGTACCCGCGCGGGGCGGCCGGCGACGCATCGCTGCGCTGCTCGGCCAGATCCAATGCCGTGAACATCGCCATCGCCTTGTTGACCGTCTCCTCGAATTCGGACTCCGGAACGCTGTCGAAGACGATCCCGCCGCCCGCCTGCACCGAAGCGACGCCGTCCTGCATGACGATGGTGCGGATCGTGATCGCGGTCTCCATGTTGCCGCCGAAGCCGAAGTAGCCCAGCGCGCCCGCGTAGGGGCCGCGCTGATCCTCTTCCAGCTCCGAGACGATCTCCATCGCGCGCACCTTGGGCGCGCCCGAGACCGTGCCCGCCGGGAACGTCGCCCGCACCGCGTCGAACGAGGTCCGGCCCTCGTCCAGCTCGGCCTCGACGTGCGAGACGAGGTGCATCACGTGGCTGTAGCGCTCGACGTCGAGCTCCTGCGTCACCCGCACCGTGCCCGGCTTGGCGACGCGGCCAACGTCGTTGCGGCCGAGGTCGAGCAGCATCACGTGCTCCGCGATCTCCTTCTCGTCCGAGCGTAGCTCAGCCTCCAGCGCCGCATCTTCCTCCGGCGTCTGCCCGCGCCGCCGCGTGCCCGCGATCGGATGCGTGGCCACCTTGCCGTCCTCGACGATCACCAGCAGCTCCGGCGACGTCCCCACGATCTGGTGGTCGCCCATCTCGAGGTAGTAGGTGTACGGCGACGGGTTCACCGTCCGCAGCGTGCGGTAGACGTTGAACGGATGCACGTAGGTATCGCGCGAGAAGCGCTGCGAGTAGACGCACTGGATGATGTCGCCCTCGACGATGTAGTCGACGATCCGCTTGATGTCGGAGAAATAGGCCTCGCGGTCCATGTTCGAGCGCACGGCCGGGTTGTGCGCCGGCGGGCGCTGCGCGTCGGTCGGCGGGATCGGCTGCCCCTCGGCCAGCCGCGAGACCATCTCGTCGATCCGGAACTGGGCCTGGCGGTAGGCCGATTCGGCGTCGCCGTCGAGCCGGGCGTGGGTGACGACGCGGATCACGTGCTTGAGGTGATCGAAGACCAGCACGGTATCGACGAACTGGAACAGCGCTTCGGGCAGGCCGTGCACGTCGCGGGCGGCGGGAGGGACGCGCGGCTCGAAATGGCGGATCGCCTCGTAGGCGAGGTAGCCGACGGCGCCGCCGCAGAAGGGCGGCAGATCGGGATTGGGCACCAGCTGGAAGCGGCCGAGCTCGGCCTCGACCAGCTTGAGCGGGTCCTGCGAGCCGCCGCCGGGCGCGCGCATGACGCGGTAGGGCTCGGTGCCGATGAAGGAAAAGCGGCCGGGGCGCTCGCCGCCCTCGACCGATTCGAGCAGGAACGAGTAGTCGCCGCGCTTGACCTTGAGGAAGGCGGAGACGGGGGTTTCGAGGTCGGCCAGGACTTCGCTGTAAACCGGCGCGAAATTGCCCTCGCCGGACGCGGCGATCCGCTTGAATTCGTCGAGGCTGGGCGTGTAACGGTCGGAGGCGGGCATGGTTCGGGGCTTTCGGGAACGGCGCGCCGCGGCTCGCGGGCGCCCGGCGCGGCTGGGGTCAGGCGCGCCAAACCCCCTCGCCGCCCGAAGTGCGGCAGCGCGGTCGCAGGCGTCGGCTGATCGCTGGCTCCGTCACGCGTGCTCCGCTTCCCGCGCGCTGATCCCCTTAACGCTAGCAGCGCCCCGCGCCGTCGGGGGCGGTCGGCGGGAGGGTCAGCCGCGCGCCGCCGCCGCCCTCCCGCGCCGCGCGGCGGCGATCGCGGCGACCAGCTGCTCGGCCGCGGCGCGCTCGCGGCCGTCCCCGTTGACGATCACCTCGTCGAACCAGTCCGATTCGGACATCTCCGCCTCGGCCTCGGCCAGCCGCAGTTCCATGTCCGCCTCGGAGTCCGTGCCCCGCCGCTGCATCCGACCGCGCAGGATGCCGGCGTCCGGCACGGTCACGAAGACCAGCAGCGCCTCGGGCAGCCGCCCGCGCAGCGTCCGCGCGCCCTGCACGTCGGTGCGGATGATCACCGACTTGCCCCGCCGCAGCTGCTCTTCGACCGCCTCGCGCGGGACGCCGCTGCGGTGGCCGTAGACGGTCGCGTGCTCGAGGAACCTGCCGTCGGCCAGCCACTGATCGAACTCGGCCTCGGAGAGGAACTGGTGGTGCACGCCGTGGACCTCGCCGGCGCGCGGCGGCCGCGTCTTCGCCGTGGCCACGGTCGCCAGCGTGGGGTCGAGCGCCATCGCCCCGTGCAGGATCGTGTCCTTGCCCGCGCCCGACGGCCCGGAAAGGACGGCGACGATCGGCGGCTCAGGGCCCGGCACGGCGAACCGCGTCCAAATCCCGCCAGAACGCGGGATACGAGATGCCGACCGCGTCCGCTCCCCCGATCTCGACCGGCTCCGGCGCAACCGCGCCGGCGACCGCGGCCGCCATCACCATGCGGTGATCGCCGCCCGAATCGACCCGCCCGCCGCTGCGGATGCCGCCGCCGAAGACGTCCAGCCCGTCGGCATGTTCCCCGACTCCGGCGCCGAGCACCCGCAGCATCGCCGCCGTGCCGGCGATCCGATCCGATTCCTTCACCCGCAGCTCGGCCGCGTCGCGGATCTCCGTCTTTCCCGAAGCGCAGGCGGCCGCGACGGCGATCACGGGCAGCTCGTCGAGCGCGCGCACGATCAGATCGCCGTCGATCCGGGTCCCGTGCAGCTCGGATGCCGACGCGCGGATGTCGGCGACGGGCTCGCCCGCGGAGTCCCGTTCGTTCTCCAGTTCGATCCGCGCGCCCATCGCCCGCAGGACGTCGATCACTCCCGTCCGCCGCGGGTTCACCCCCGTGCCGGGTATGCAGATCTCCGACCCCGGCACGATCGCGGCCGCTGCGATCCAGAACGCCGCCGCGCTCACGTCGCCGGGCGCGTCCGCGTCGACCGGGCGCAGCGGAGCGCCGGGCCGGACCGTGATCCGCGGCCCGTCGACCTCGATCTCCGCGCCCATCGCGGCCAGCATCCGCTCGGTGTGATCGCGCGAGGGGCCGGGCTCTTCAATCACGCTCGCGCCGTTTGCCCGCAGCGCGGCCAGCAGCACCGCGCTCTTCACCTGCGCCGACGCCACCTGCAAGCGCCCCGCGAACGGCCGCAGCCCGCCCTCCGGGCCGCGCAGCGAGATCGGCGCGATGCGGCCCCCGTCCGCGCCCGCTGCGGACGCGCCCATCGACGCCAGCGGCTCGAGCACCCGCGCCATCGGCCGCGCCCGCAGCGAATCGTCCCCCGTCAGCGTGGTCTCGAACGGCAGCCCGGCGGCGACGCCGGCTAGCAACCGCATCGTCGTGCCGCTGTTGCCGCAATCCAGCGGGCCACCCGGCTCCTGGAAGCCGTCCAGCCCCGGGCTGCGCACGACGACCCGGCCGTCGGCTTCCTCGAAATCGACCCCCCAGCCGCGCAGGCAGGCCATCGTGCTGCGGCAGTCCGCCCCGTCGAGGTAGTTCCGCACCTCCGCCTCGCCGCCGGCCAGCGCGTTGCAGATCAGCCCGCGGTGCGTGATCGACTTGTCGCCCGGCACCCGCAGCTCGCCCCGCAGCGGGCCCTCGTCGCGGATCAGCCTCGTTCCGAAATCAGCAGCCACGCCGGATCTCCCGCCGCTCCGTCAGCGCCACTTGCGCAGCCGCGCCTCCGCCTCGCGCTCTTCCGTCTGCTTCGTCCGCTCCCTGACCCGTTCGTACAAGCGCTGCCCGATCACCAGCGTGGCCAGCGCATCGCCGGAGGTCGGGACGTCCTGCGCGGCCTGCGTGCCCCGGTCGAGGTCCTGGCCGGACAAGAACTTGACGTAGTTGATCTGGGTCTTCGCGAACTCGTCGAAGACTTCGCCTTCATCACCGTCCAGCACGTCGCGCAGGCGGTTCAATTCGAGGATGAAGCGGTCGATCCAGTGCTGGACGTGCTTGCGGTTGGTCACCGCGAGGTCCGCCGTCAGCGTCGGGTCGCCCGAGTTCGGCGAGGTCACCGTCTTGAAGACGTCCGCCGCCGCGCGACCGAAATCCGTCCAGCCCTCGCTGTCGCGCAGCATCGAGAACTGCGCGCTCGCCAGCAGCAGCGGCAGGTGCGCCGCCCCGCCGACGATGTAATCGTGCTCCTCGACGCCGAGGAAGTGCGGCTCCGCGCCCAGCTCGCGCACCATCCCCACGACCGATCCGACCGCATCGGAGCTGGCCGCGCCATCGGGGCAGAGGAACCAGTTCGCGCCTTGGAAGAGGGTCGCAGACGCGGCCTCGGCGCCGCTCTCCCCCGCCTTGCCGGCCATCGGGTGCCCGCCCACGAAGGTCGTCTCGCGCGGCATGTGCAGGCTCGCCCATTCCGTGATCTGCGCCTTCGAGGAGGCGACGTCGGTGACTACCGCGCCACGGCCCAGATGCGGCGCGAGCTGCGGCAGCAGCTCCTCCGCGGCCGCCGGCGGAGTCGCCAGGACGACCAGCCCGGCCCCGCTCAACGCGTCGCGCAGGGAGCCGTGCGCCTTCTCGACCGCGCCCGACTTCTCGGCCGTGGTCCGCGCCCGGCGCCAATCGTCGTGGCCGACGATCTCGGTGTTCTTCAGCTTGGCCGCGCGCAGGCCGAGTCCGATCGACGAACCGATGTAGCCGAGCCCGATAATCGCGATCCGTGCCATCGCCGCTTGCCTTCCGCCCAATGCCTCGATCCGCAGGCTACCAACAGCCCGCCGCGCGCCCGTCGGCGGACTGCAACGGCCCTGTCGGTAGAGTGGCGGCGGCGGCCCGCCCCGATGACATGCCAGCGCAGCCCCGCACCAGCCCGCGCGCGACGCTCAGCCGTCGCGTTCGCATCGCCGCGCTCGTCGCCACGGCGGCGCTGCTGGCGTGGGCGGCGGCGGCCTGCGGTTCCGGAGACGCGCGCCTGCTGGTCGCCGACTACGCCGTCGACCGCACCGCGCTCAACCTCGCCGACCCGCTCGATCCCGGCGCACCCGGCGAGCGCCTCGCCGTGATCGAGCACGCCGCCGGCTGGCCCCCGACCGGGCGCGTGCGGCCCGATGGCGGCGCGGTCGCGCTGCTCGTCCTCCCGCGCGGACGCTCCGACGAACGGACGGAAGCCGCGCTCGAGCTGCTGTCCGAACGTTCGCGCGTCCGCATCGCCGACCGGCTCGACGCGCTCGGCGGCGTCGCCTGGTCGGACGACGCCGAGCACCTGCTCGCCCGCGCCGAACTCGGCTCCGGCCACCGCCTGCTCGTGCTCGACGGCCGCACCGGCGAGCTGCGGGCCGGCCACGCGGGCGGGCCCGGCCTCTCCCTGCATCCCGTCGCGATGATCGGCGGCGGCATCTGGGCCGTGGAACTCTCGGCCGGCGGCAGCGTGCTGGCCGAATTCGAGCTCCGCGGCGACGCGCTCGTCCGCCGGCGCTCGTTCCGGCTCTCCGACAGGATCACGCGCGACTGGGCCGTATCGCCCGACGGCGCGGCAATCGCCTTCGGCCTCCAACTGGGCGGCGAGCCGGCCGTCGCCGTCATGTCTTTGGACGGCCCGCCCGCGAGCGCGGCCCTGCATGGCGGCGGCATGATCGCCGAGGGCGAACCGCTGGACGGCGCCGCGATGCCGGTCTGGCTGTCCGACGGCGAACTCGCCCTGGCCCGCTGGCCGGGGAGCGACGGATTCACCGTGCCGCTCGCCGCGGACGCCGGCACGGGCCGGCTGGCGGTGCGCCTGCTCTCCGGCTCCGGACCCGGCGATCCCGGCGATGAACGCGCCGCCGTCGTCCACCCGGACGGGTCCCGCACCACCGCCTCGGACCCCGCGCGCCGCATCATCGGCTGGTGGAACTGATGCCGCGCCGCTCAACCGCCGCTCTCTTTACCGCGTTGCTGCTCGCGGTCGCATTCGCCCTTTTGGGCTCTCCCGCCGCCGATTCCCAGACGGTCTGCACCCGCACCGGCGGCGGCCAGCCCTACAAGTTCCAAACCTGGGAAGACAACAGCACCCGCCCGCTCTTCCGCGAGGCGATCTCCCTCGCCGCCGCCGACGAGCTGCTGCCGGACGACCCGGATTTCCACGTCCCCGCGCTCGAGATCGGCCGCGACCGCCGGCCGGATCCCGACGCCGTCATCCCCGCCCACATCCTCTTCGGAATCGCCTGGGACGAAAGCAAGCTCACCCAAACTGCCAACGCCACCGACTACGGCAATTCCGGGCCCACCCTCGTCTCATCCGACTGCGGCTACGGGATCATGCAGATCACCACGGGCTACGTCAACGACGCCGAGCCGCCGACCGCGTGGGAGGCACTGGTCGGCTCCCACTACGCCTACAACATCGCCGCCGGCGCCCACATCCTCGCCGAAAAGTGGAACGACTCGCTCTTCCCGCAAATCGGACTCGGAGACCCGCGCTTCATCGAGTCCTGGTACTACGCGATCTGGGCCTACAACGGCTGGGCCCTTTCCAACCATCCCAACGGCCCCAGCGCCGATCTGTTCCGCTCGCCCTACCGCTGCGACGAGCGCCGCACCGGCTACCCCTACCAGGAACGGGTGCTCGGCTGCATCGCCCACCCGCCGAGCCGCGACGGCCGGCAGCTCTGGGAGCCGTTCCCGGTCCGGCTGCCCGATTGGGGCGCACTCTCCTACCCGGGCGGGCCGCTCGACCAGAACCTGTTCCTCTCCGGCTGGACCGAAATCCGCAGCTCCTACGACTCCGGCAGCGCGGGCGCGTTTTCGGCGATGGCCTTCCAGCTGCCCGACGGCGCGCTGCCCTACACCGACGCCGCGCACGTCTTGCGCGACACCGAGGCGGCCCGCGCCCGCGTGCTCGGCGATCCCGTCCTCAGCGTCAGCGCCGACTCGGTCCAGCTCAGCTCGCTCAGCGGCGCTTCGCGCCAAGGCACGTTCCTGATCAGCAACTCCGGCACCGGCCTCCTGCCCTGGCGGATCGTCGACTCGCCCTCCTGGCTCCGCTTCGAGCTGCACGCCGGCGCCGCGCTGGGAAGGGACTCCAACTGGACCGCCCCGCCCGGGCTCCGCAGCTCCCGCCTCGCCTTCCGCACCGCCGCCGAAGGGCAGCCCGAAGGACCCAACCGCGGCGATATCGTGATCGAGGCGATGCTGCCCGACGGCTCCCGCTCCAGGCACATCGTCAAGGTCGACCTCGACAAGACCGGCGCGGCCTTCTACCCCGCCGGCAACCCGCAGAGCTGATGCCCCCGTAGCTCAACTGGACAGAGCGGCGGACTTCTAATCCGCAGGCTGGAGGTTCGAGTCCTCCCGGGGGCGCCATCAACCCGAGCGCAACGGAATTAGAGCGAACTTAGACTGCGGCCATGTCCGGCCAGCCCGGCCCGCCGCAGATGATCCGCCTGCCCGGGGGCCCGTTCACGATGGGCAACCCGCGCGGCCGGCGCGACGAGCAGCCGCCGCGCAGCATCTCGGTCGATCCGTTCCGCGCGGCCGTCCGCCCGGTTTGCAATCGCGATTACCGCGAGTTCGCCGCCCGCGCCGGCGCTCCCCCGCCCCCCTTCTGGAATGCGCCGGAGTTCTCCATCGACGACGCCCCCGTCGTCGGCATTTCCTGGCACGACGCCGTCGCCTACTGCGAATGGCGGGCCGCGGTCGACGGCATCCCCTATCGCCTGCCGACCGAGGCGGAACGGGAGTTCGCCGCCCGCGGCGGGCTCGCGGCCGCTGATTGGCCCCGCGACGACCCCTGCTGGCCCGACGATCCGGCGCGGGCCGGGTTCGCGGCCCTGGAACGCCCGCACGCCCCTTCGGAAATCTGCGCGAACGGGTACGGCCTGCTCTGCATGGCCGACAACGTCCACGAATGGTGCTCCGACTGGTACGCGCGCGGCGCCTACGCGGAGCTCGAGCCGGCCAACCCGCGCGGCCCGGACGACGGCTCGCGCCGCGCCAGCCGCGGCGGCTCCTGGCGCCACCGGATCAAGTTCACCCGCGTCTCCGCCCGCTCCAGCCTGCCGCCCGCATACCGCTACAACGACTACGGCTTCCGCCTCTACGCCGACCCCTGAGGAGCGCCCCATGCCCGTCCGCACCACCGTCGTCGGCTCCTGGCCGATCCCCTTCGGCCAACGGCTCGAATTGAAGAAGTACTACGCCGGCGAATACACCGACGAGGAAGCCCGCGGCCTGCTCCAGCGCGCCGCCCGCATCGCGATGGACGAGCAGATCGCCTGCGGCCTCGACCAGATCATGGGCGGCGAAGTCTTCGCGCCCGACTTCCTGCACCACATCCCGCCCCGGCTCGACGGCCTCGTCACGCTGCAACCGCGCGAAACCTCGAAAGGCCAGCAAGGCGTGGGCCGCTACGAGGTTGCCGGCAAGATCACCGCCCCGCGCGGCACCGGCCACGCCAAGGCCTACCGCCGCGAACGCGAAATCGAGCCCGGCCTCGAAAAAGCCTCCGTGCCCTCGCCGCTCACCATCGGCGGCGGCTTCGTCGCCGGCGATGATTCCGGCCACATGCCGGACCTGATCGAGATCGTGCAGGCCGAAATCGCCGACATGGTCGACGCCGGGCTGTCCGAGATCCAGCTCGACGCGCCCGGCGAGGCGGTCGGCCTCGTCAGCGAGCGCCAGACCGTCGCAGAGCTGCTGCCGCTGGTCGCCGAGCCGCTCACCCCCGCAGCCGGCATCCGCCGCACGATCCACTTCTGCCTCGGCGACATCGCCCGCAAGCCCTCGATCGAAGTCCAGAACCTGCACGCGCTGCTCCCCCTGATCCAAGCGCTCGAAGGAACCACCGACCGCGTCCACGTCGAATGCTCCTACGCCGGCCAATGGGAGGAACACGCCCTGCTGGCCGAGGTCCCCGACTCGATCGAGGTGATCGCCGGCATCGCCGACGTCAAATCCAAGCCCCAATCCGTCACCGAGCTCCGCTCCAAAATCGACCAGCTCCGCCAAGTCCTCCCCGAAACCCGCCTCCTCGCCAGCACCAGCTGCGGCTGCGGCCGCGTCCCCCACGACGAAGCCATCCGCCTGATCCGCAACCTGGTCAAAGCCGCCCAAGCCGCGTGATGTCAAGCCTGCCAAATGATTCACCCAATGGGTGAAGGGGTATATTCAGGATCGCAGCCGCCGCCAGACGAGGAGGAGAACATGGGGGAGCAGACCTATGCGGCTCAGATTCCGGCGGAAGCGCCTCGAGCGCTGTGCATTCGAGGGCTCGGCAGCGAAACAGGCGTGGGGTCCCGACGTTGGCCGTCGCTACCCGGAGCGGATAGCCGAGCTCCTTGCCGCCTCATCTTGGGAGGCACTCGGAGCCCTGCGGTCCTTGAACCTGCACGCTCTCAAGGGAGATCGGCAAGGACAGTACGCGATCAACCTCACAGGGCGGTGGCGCATCATCATCGCCCGCGGCGAAGCTGACGACGAGCTCATCGTCCTGAATGTGGAGGACTACCATCGCTGATTTCAACCCGCAGTTCCTGCCCGCCTCAGCCCCCCACCCCGGCGAGGTCCTGCGCGAGGAACTCGACGCCCGCGACATGACGCAAGCGGAACTCGCCACGCGCATGAGCCGTCCACCGAAAGTGGTCAACGAGATCATTAAGGGCAAGGAGACGATTACCGCCGAGACAGCCCTTGAACTCGAGCGTGCGCTCGGCATCACCGCCTCCTTCTGGACCAATCTCGGCACGATTTACCGCTTGGTCCAAGCACGCGATGCAAAGCGGGCGACGCTCGAAAGGGAAGGCGCTTGGCTCAGGCAGTTCCCCGTCGCGGAGATGGCGAAGCGCGGTTGGATCCCGAACCAGCGCGCGCCAGCGGAGCGGGTCGATGCGCTGCTTCGGTTCTTCGGCATCCAGTCCTTCGCCGCGCTGGACGTGCTGGCGCCAGCGGCGGCGTTCCGCAAAACGCCCGCCGCCAAGGTTGATCGCTGGCCGCTGGAGGCTTGGCTCCGGCGCGGCGAGCAGCTGGGAGCGGAGATCCAAGCCGAGGCGTTCAGCGCCGATCAGTTTCGCGATGCGCTGACAAACATCCGCGAATTGGCCGCCGCCGACATGCCGAACCTCCCCCGCCTCCGCGAAATCTGCACCGAGACCGGCGTTGCCGTAGTTGTGGTCCCACAGCTCCCAAAGGCCGGCGTCAACGGCGCGACGCGCTGGATACGGCGTGATCGCGCGCTCATCCAACTCAGCCTGCGCTACAAGTGGCTCGACATCTTCTGGTTCACCTTCTTCCACGAAGCGGCGCATGTGCTTGAGGGATACACGAGCAACGTCGTCATTGACGCGAACGGCGACGGCGAAGCGTCCGAGTCTGAGCGACGGGCCGATCGCTTCGCTGCCGACATGCTCGTCCCGCCGAAAGATTGGACCGAATTCACCGGCTCCGGCGAGTTCTCGCGAAGCGCAATACGGCGATTCGCTGCGCAGATTGGGACCCATCCCGGGGTGATCGTCGGACGCTTGCAGCACGAGCGCCGCATCCCTCGCAACCGCTTCAACGACCTCCGGCCCCGCTTCGACGGGACCGCGCTGGCGGGCGTCGATCAGTAGTGGATCGCGCGGCCGACGCCGCCGCCGGCGGCGATGGTGTCGCCGTTGATCGCGACCGACTTGGGGCTGGCCAGGAATGCGACCACGTCGGCGATGTTCTCCGACGTGATCAGGCGGCGGGACGAGTTCAGCGACGCCATCCGCGCTTCCGCCTCGGCTTCGGTGATGTCCTGCTCCCGCGCCGTCCCCGCGATCCGCTCCGGCGTTGCCTCGGTCACCGTCAGGCCGGGATGCACCACCGTCGCGTTGATTCCGTGCGGGCCCAGCTCATCGGCCAAATTCTTCGTCAGCGCGGCGACGGAAACGTTGCGGATCGAGCCGACGGTATTGCCCGAGCTGCGCGCGGCCAGCCCGCTCACGTTGATGATCCGGCCCCAGCCCGCCTCGCGCATGTACGGCGCCGCCTCCCGCGACGCGCGGATGTAGCCGAGCACCTTCACCTCGAGGTCGGGCAGCACGATCTCGTCGGTCAGCTCCGCCAGCGGCTTCGGCCCGTGCACCGAGCCCGGCGACGCCGCGTTGTTGACCAGGATCTCCAGCCCGCCCATCGCGTCGGCCGCCGCCGCGACCATCGCCCGCACCGAGTCGTCCGACGACGCCTCGTACGCGAAATGATGCACCGGCCCGCCCGTGGCGGAGATCTCCGCCGCGGCCGCGGCCAGCCGCTCCGGATCCCGCGCCGCGATCGCCACCTCGCAGCCCTCCGCTGCCAATGCGGCGGCGATCGCCTTGCCGATCCCGCGGCTGCCGCCGGTCACCAGCGCCTTCTTGCCCGCCAGTTCCAAATCCATCGTCCGGCTCCTTCTTGCTTATGACGCCGCGGCCGCGAGCGCCGCGCGCTCGTGCGGCGGGCGCAGGAAATCCGCCGGCTCCAGCATCGCGCCGGCGCGTGATGCCGCCGTCACCGCGCCGCGTTCGATCACCACGTGCTGCGCCACCGTCGGGTTCCGCAGCCCTGCCGACGGCCCCAGCGCCACGATCTCGGCCTCCCAGCGGTCCGCCTCGATCGTCAGCAGCCCGATCGCCCCCAAGCGCATCGACAAATGATGCGGCAGCGACGGGCTGCCCGGATTCACCAGCAGCACCCCGTCCCGGTACTCGATCCGCTCGACATGCGTATCGCCGCCGATCAGGATGTCGACCCGTTCCCCGCCCAGCGACGAGTCCAGGATCTCCCCGATCGGCCGCGTCTCCGGCCGCAGCTCGTGCGCCATCCCGATCCGCGCCCCCGCGACCTCGACGAATTGCAATTCGGCCATCCGCGGGTCCTCGAAGATGTCGTTGTTGCCGCGCACGGCCAGCACCGGCGCGAACTGCTCGCACCAATCCAGCACCGAGGGAACCGTGATGTCGCCGCCGTGCAGGATCAGGTCGACGCCGGCCAGCGCCTCGCCCGTCTGCGGCCCCAGATCGTCCAGCGAACGGATCAGCTGCGGCAGATGCGTGTCCGAGATCAGCCCGATGCGCATGCCCGCAGGCTACAGGCGCTGGCGGAACCGCCCGCCTTGCGCCTAGCATCGCCGCAACCGACAGCGAAGGAGCGCCCGCCCATGGCACAGGAACGCATCGCCGCGATCGCCGGCATCCACGAGTACCCCCTGCGCGTCGCGCCCGGCGTCTCCGCGATGCAGATCAAGGCCGAATCGATGAAGCGCGCGCTCGACGACGCCGGCCTCGCCTGGTCCGACGTGGACGGCCTCTACGACGCGCTGGACGGCGAGGGCGGCGGCGGGCTCGGCCTCGCCGCCTACCTCGGCATCAAGCCCCGCATGATCGATACCACGCAGGTCGGCGGCTCCTCCTACGAGTTCCACGCCTCCCATGCCCTGCGCGACATCGCCGCCGGGCGCGTCGACGTCGCCGTCACCACCTACGGCTCCACCGCCGCCTCCAACCGCGTCCCGATCGGCACCGGCGGACTCGGCCGCGGCGGCGCTTCCTGGCAGCAGAACATGGAAGCGCCCTACGGCTCCACCCTGATCTCCAACTACGCGATGGTCGCCCACCGCCACATGCACGAGTACGGCACGACCACCGAACAGCTCGCGCAGATCTCGGTGGCCACCCGCAAGCACGCGATGCGCAACCCAGACGCGGTCAAGGCGATGACCGACCTCCAGTTCGTCAAAGTCGACGAGATCAGCGTCGAAGACGTGCTCGAATCCCGCATCGTCGCCGACCCGCTGCACCTGCTCGAATGCTGCATGATCAGCGACGGCGGCGGCGCGGCCGTCTTCGTCTCCGCCGACGTCGCCCGCGACATCAAGAAGAAGCCCGTCTGGATCATCGGCTCCGGCGAGGCCACCTCCTACCGCGAGAACGACGGCGACATCACCACCTCCGCCGGCGCCCAGTCCGGCCCCGCCGCTTTCGCCCAAGCCGGCGTCTCCCCCGACGAGATCGACATCGCGATGATCTACGACTCGTTCTCGATCACCGTCGCCGTCTGCCTCGAAGACCTCGGCTTCTGCCCCAAGGGCGAGATCGGCCCCTGGATCGACGACGGACACCTCGCCTTCGACCACCCCGGGCTCACCCTCAACACCGACGGCGGCGGACTCTCCTCGAATCACCCCGGCATGCGCGGGCTGTTCCTGCTGCTCGAATCCGTCCGCCAGCTGCGCGGCGAATCCACCTCCCAGGTCGACGGCGCGAAGCTCGCGGTAGCCCACGGCAACGGCGGTCTGCTCGGCGCCACCCACACCGGCGGCACCGTCATCCTCGCCGCCGACTAGCCCCGAATCGCAGCGGAAGGACGCCCCGACATGGCCAACCGACCACAACCCGCATTCCCCGAACCCGACACCCAGCACTTCTGGGACGGCTGCAAGGCCGGCGAGCTCCGCTACCAGAAGGACGCCGACGGCAACGTCGTCTTCTACCCCCGAGGCCACTCGACCGCGACCGGCGACCGCGGGCTGACCTGGCACGTCTCCGAGGGCGCGGGCTCCGTCTACACCTACTCCGTCGTGCGCCAGAACCGCATGCCCGGCTTCCAGGAGCTCGGCGCCTACGCCGTCGCCTACATCGACCTCGACGAGGGCTTCCGCATGCTCAGCACCATCGTCGGCGTCGACGATCCGGTCAACGAGATCAAGATCGGCATGCGTGTGCAGGTCGATTTCGAGCAGCAGGAAGGCGAAGGCGCGTACCCGATCCCGGTCTTCCGCCCCGCCTAGCGGGACGCGCTGATTCCGGGATCGCGCGGTAGACTCGCTGCGATGTCCCTCTCCGATTCGGCGGACGCCGGCGCTCCGGCCGCCGCGGGCCCCGCGATCGAGGTCCGCGGCCTAACCAAGCATTTCGGCGAAGTCCGCGCCCTCAACGGCATCGACCTCGACGTCCCGCGCGGACAGGTCTTCGGCTTCCTCGGCCAGAACGGCTCCGGCAAGACCACCACCGTCCGCATCCTCACCACCCTGCTCCGCCCCACCAGCGGCTCCGCCTCGGTCAACGGCCGCGACGTGATCAAGGACGCCCGCCGCGTCCGCAACGACGTCGGCGTCGCCCTCCAAGAGGTCGGACTCGACGTGCTCCAGACCGGCCGCGAGCTGCTGCGCCTGCAAGCGCGCCTCTACAACGTGCCGCGCGCTCAAATCGAAGGCCGCATCGCCCACCTGCTCGACGTGGTCGACTTGGCCGGCGACGCCGACCGCCGCATCGGCGGCTATTCCGGCGGCATGCAGCGGCGGCTCGACCTCGCCTCCGCCCTGGTCCACGAACCCGCGATCATCTTCCTCGACGAGCCCACCACCGGCCTCGACCCGGTCAGCCGCCAGAACCTCTGGGACTACATCCAGCGCCTCAACCGCGAGGACGGCGTCACCTTCTTCCTCACCACCCAGTACCTCGAAGAGGCCGACCAGCTGGCCCACCAGATCGCCATCCTCGACGCCGGCCGCATCGTCGCCGAAGGCACCCCGGAACAGCTCAAGGCCACCGTCTCCAGCGACGTGATCACCGTCGTCGTGCGCGGCGGCGACCAAGAGCAGCGCAGCGCCGCCAACTTGCTCCGCGGCGTCCCCCGCATCGACGACGCCCGCTGGACCGCCAACGTCGGCATCTCCGTCTACACCCACGAGGGCAACGACGCCCTGCCCGACGTCGTCCGCGCGCTCGACGACGCCGGCCACCAGTTCGACAACCTCTCGCTCGCCCGCGCCACGCTCGACGACGTCTTCTTCAAGGCGACCGGCCACCGCATGGACCCGATCGAAGAAGCAGCCGAGCCGGCCGAGGCGGCCGCCTCATGACCGCCGCGGCGCGGCCGCTCGGCGGCCCGGTCCCGCTGATCGCGCACTCGATGCACATCGCGGCGCGGACGATCCGCGAATCGCTGCGCCAGCCCGGCGTCGAGATCACCAACGTCTTCATCCCGCTCTTCTTCCTCGCCGTCACCACCGCCGCCGTCAGCGACATCATCCGCCTCGGCATCGGCATCGAGAACTACATCGTCTTCCAGCTCCCCGTCGCCGTCCTCCAGGCCGTCGCCGGCTCCTCCAGCGCCTCCGGCATCGCCATCGTCACCGATATGGAGCGCGGCTATTTCGACAAGCTGCTGCTCACCCCCGCTTCCCGCTGGTCGATCATCATCGGCCGCGTCTCCGCCGATGCCGTCCGCGCCATCTTCTTCTCCGCCATCATGCTGATCGTCACCATCGTCGTCAGCGAAATCCAAGGCGACGGCATGGCCGGCGGCGCCGGCGCGATCATCCTGATCCTGCTCATTGCCGGCCTCTTCGGCGCCGCCTACTCCGGCATCGGCATCTTCGTCGCCATGCGCACCGCCAACGCGCAGGCCGCGCAGGCCAGCTTCCTGATCTTCTTCCCCCTGCTCTTCATGGCCCCCGCCTTCGCCCCCATCGACAATTTCGACGGCTGGCTCCAGGCCATCGCCACGATCAACCCGGTCACCTACATCATGGAAGGCATCCGCGGCATCACCCTCGAGGGCTACGAGGGCGAAAGCCTGCTCTGGACCTTCGTCTCCCTCGCCGGCTTCGGCGCCGTCACCCTCACCATGGCCGTCCTCGCCCTCCGCAGCCGCGCCGCCGCCGACTAACCTCCCCCTCGAACGCGTCGAACGCGGCCCGCGCCGCGACCGAACCGGGAGCAATGCCATGCCCAAGACGATCAAACTCGCCGCGATCCTCGCCGCCGGCATCATCATCGGCGCGGCCGCACTCGCCCTGATCAACGCCGACGGACACGGCGGCCAAGTCCGCATCAGCGCCCGCCAGCTCGAAGACGGCCGCGTCGAAACCGCACTCCAAATCCGCGACGACGGCGCTTGGAGCGAACGCATCGCCCCCGAGCGCCGCTACCTCCCCGCCGGCGCACCGGACGGCAAATGGCTCTCCAGCTCCCCCATCGACCTGCCCGACGATGAAGAGGACGCGGCGCGAGTCGTCGCCGACGCGGCCGGGCGCACCGCCACCGCGACGATGCGCGGACCCGACGGCGAGGAGATGGGCACGGTCACGCTCATCCAAGGTCCCCGCGGCGTCCTCGTCCAAGCCCGCATCAGCGGCCTCTCCGAAGGCCCGCACGGCTTCCACATCCACGAAACCGGGGCCTGCGCCCCCGGCTTCTCCGCCGCCGGCGACCACTTCAACCCGACCGGCGTCGGCCACGGCCCGCTCTACGCCGGCGGCCACCACGCCGGCGACCTGCCCAACCTCATCGCCCACGACAACGGCGACGCGATGGCCGACTACTACACCCCGGACGTGACCCTCGCCGACGGCCTGGCCCACTCCCTCTTCGACGCCGACGGCTCCGCCTTCATCATCCACGAAGGCCCCGACAGCTACGGCGAAGACGCCGGCGCCGGCGGACGCGCCGCCTGCGGCGTCATCGCGCTCCAATAACCGCGTCAAGTAAGATCGCCCCAACCCGGCGAGGCGGCGCCCGTCCGCCCCCGCAGCACGAGGAGCACCAGAATGAGCTGGCTCAAGCCACGCAGCACCGCCAACGCGCATTGCGACCTGCCCTGCGGCGTCTACGACCCCGCGCAGGCCAAAATCGAAGCGATGTCCGTCCTCAAGTCGATGGAGAAGATCAACGACTCCGACGACCAAGACTTCAACACCCGCGCCATCGCCGTCAAGGAACAGCGCGCCGAAGAGGTCAAGCACCACCTCTGGGTGCTCTGGACCGACTTCTTCAAGCCCCACCACCTCGAAGCCGACCCGAGCCTCCACGACCTCTTCTGGCAGGCCACCAAGGCGGCCGGCGACGCCAAGAAGACCAACGACGCCGCCGTCGGCCGGAACCTGATCGACCTGATCGACCAGATCTCCGACAAGTTCTGGGCCACCGCCGAGGGCCCCGGCGCCGGCGTCACCCGCTAGCCCGGCCCGCGCGCCAACCGCGCCCTTCCCGCGAAACCGAGAAAGCCGTCGACGACGGACCTCTGAGGCTGCCCGTTGCCGACGGCTCCGCGTGCGCCTAGCATCCGCCTGCGCGGCCGAATCCGGCCGCCGGGAGGCGAACATGGCATTGCTCGACGGACGCAAGGCACTCGTAACCGGTTCCAGCCGCGGCATCGGAGCCGACATCGCCCGCGGCCTCGCCGCCCATGGCGCGGCCGTCGCCGTCGCCGCCCGCTCCGACGAAGCCTCGCCCGACCCGCGCCTGCCCGGCACGATCCGCACCGTCGCCGAGGAAATCCGCGCCGGCGGCGGCACCGCCGTCCCGATCCCGCTCGACGTCCGCGACCCCGACTCGATCAACCGCGCCGTCGAGCGCACCGCCGCCGAACTCGGCGGCTTCGACCTCCTCATCAACAACGCCGCCGTCCTCGTCCCCGGCACCCTCGAATCGGTCAAGGACCGCCACATCGACCTGATCTGGCAGCTCGACCTCCGCGGCCCCATCCTCCTCGCCAAAGCCGCCGTCCCCTACATGAAGGACGCCGGCGGCGGAGACATCATCAACATCTCGTCCGGCGCCGCCGACTTCCCCGGCCCAGGCCCCTACGACGAACCGCGCAGCGGCGGACAGTTCTACGGCATGGTCAAAGCCGGCCTCGAACGTTTCACCCAAGGCATGGCGATGGAACTGCAACAGTACAAAATCGCCTGCAACGTACTCACCCTCCGCTACCTGATCAAAACTCCCGGCCATTGGTACGCCCTCACCACCCCCGACAACCCCCAAACCGAATTCGAAGAAGCCGAATGGATGGCCAAAGCCTCCGCCTGGATCGCCTCCCAACCCCCCACCTACACCGGCCACATAGTAGACGACCAAGCAATCCGCGACACCCTATCCGCCCTCTAGCCCTCCGGCTACAGGATCCCTGCATCGCGCGGCTCGACGGAACGCGTCGCGGGCGCGTGCCTGACTACGCCGACTACAGCGGAGCGGGCCATCCGCTAAGATGGCGCTATGCCGGCTTCAGCTGAACTCCGTGAACGATTCGTTGCTGCGGGCTGCGAGGAGGGGCTGGCCGATACGCTTGCGGACGCGTTCGGGGCGGTGCTTGACGAGGCGGTGGCCAAGGCCGTGGCCAAGGCGGCTGAGCGGAACGGGCATTCGACGGCGCTGATTGAGGAGCGGATCGACGAACACGCTGCCCAGAACGAGCGGCAGTTCCGCTCCACGCTCGACGAAGTCACCGCCCAGATCGCCGAAAACCGCAAGGAGATCTCGGAATCGCACAAGGAGCTCGCCGCATTCCGGCTCGAAACCGAGCGCCGCTTCAGCGACGTCAGGGACGAAATCGCTGAAGCCAAGGCCGAGGTCGTCGAAGCCAGGGCCGAGGTCGTCGAAGTCAGGGGCGAAATCAACGCGCTCCGCGAGGAGAACGAGCGCCGCTTCAGCGATCTGCGGGCGGAGAACGAGCGGCGCTTCAGCGATCTTGAGAAATCCATCTCCAAAGTCCGCGAAGAGAACGAGCGGCGGTTCGGGGAATTGCGGGGGGAGATCAGCGACCTGCGGGCGGAGAACGAGCGGCGGCTTGCGGATCAGCGGGCGGAGAACGATAAGCACTTCACGGAGCTCAAGGACGCGCTCGCGGATCTCCGGGTGGAGAACGAGCGGCGGTTCGGGGATCTTGAGAAGTCCATCTCGAAGGTGCGGGAGGAGAACGAGCGGCGGTTCGGGGAGCTGCTGGGGCGGTTTGGGGAGCTGGAGGGGCGGTTCGGGGAGCTGCAGGGGCAAATGGGGGCGTTCCAGGCGGAGATCACGCATCGAACTTTGATTTTGGGGCTCAGCCTCGCGGCGCTGATCATCGGGGCGGCGGGGGCGGCTGCTGCGGCTGTCGCGCTCTTCAACGGTTCTTAGGCGCGTTCCTGACTGCGTTGAGGCGAGCGTTCCGCTAGGGTGGCGCTATGCCTGCTTCAGATGAACTGGGCGGGGGATTCGGCGCTGAGGATTGCGAGGCGGGGCCCGCCGACGCGTCGGACGATGCGCTCGGGGCGGAGTACGCCGGGCTGCTGGCGGAGATCCGCGCGTTCCGGGCGGAGTTCGCCGCGGTCCGGGCGGCTAGCGACGCGTCCTGGGCGGAGATAGAGCATCGGCTTTCCATCTTTTGGTGGGGGTTGGCGGCGCTGATCATCGGCGCGACTGTGGCGATGATCGCGGCTGTCGCGATCTTCTCCGGGGCTTAGGCGCGCTGCTTGACGGAACGGCTTCTGCGTGTGTGTAGAGGGTGATTCGTGTAGACTTTGGGCAGCTCAGATGCCCTCTCCGGGCGCGTTCCATGTCCTAAATTGGAACGGATGATCGGGGGGGGGGGGGGGTGACTGCTTTTGTCTGCGGGGGCTTGGCTCCGCGGGCGGGAGATGGGGGATTTTGATGCGGAATCTCTTGGCCTCGGGGGGCTTGCGGCTGCGGGCGGGGCTGGCGGGGCTGGCCTTGGCGCTGCTGGCGGGCGGCTGGATGGCGCTTGCGCCGGCGCCGGCCGACGCCGACGGGCTCTCCGGCAACCACCAGCACGCCAGCTTCTTCGCCAGGGTCGGCACCACGATCTACTGCAACTCCACCGCCACCACCGTCGCCGGCAATTGGGCGCCCGGCACCGATGCCAACCGCTTCGATCTGATGGCGGCCAACGCCATCAGCCATCCGTGCGCCGACCAGACGAATTGGACGTTCCCGGGGACCATCCAGCGCATCGATATGAGCAGCTGGACCATCAAGCTGATGTCGCAACCGGACCGGACCTCGGCGGCGATGTCGGGCGCGACGATCAAATTGTCGGGCTTCCAGGACCTCGTCACCCGCAACAGGACCGGCGGCCACAACCCGCGCACCGGGGGCGGATGGACATCGAGCGAGGGGCTAGACGGACGCTGGGGCGATTCGACGCATACCAGTCCCAGGAACGGGAACACGTTCACCGTGCCATCGGGCCACACCGGCCCGGTCTACCTCCTGGTCGAAGCCAATGGGATCGATTCCGACAGTCTTAATTGGCACAGGCACCTGATCCTCAGGTGGAACGCGCCGACGCCGGTTGCGGCCTGGCCCTTGCCGGTGCCGCAGAATTCGAGCGGCGCGCTGCAGGCCAGCGGCAACTTGGCCACCGGAATCCAGACGCGGCCGGCCGGCGGCACCCAGCAGCGCGCCCGCATCTTCCTGCGCGCGGCCGACCACTCCAACACCTATACCGCCAGCGACGCCAACGCCGCCCGCAGCGCCTTCGGCAGCGTCACGATCAAGCTGACCAGCGACTCCGCCGGGGCCAACGCGATCTCCGGCGCGACGATCTCCCAGTCCGACGGGACCAGCGCGCTCGCCGCCTGCACCGAGACCACGGCCGGCAACACCTGCACGATCCCGGCCGCCAGCTTCCCGCAAGCGAGCGGGATGACCCCCAAAACCACTCATCAGGACATCTACTTCCAAGTCCCGGCCTCCCATACCGGCACCTTCTACGTGCACGTGACCGCGGCCAAAACGGGCTCGCTCTCGCGCAGTTTCGCGCTCCCCTACGGCACCCTGATCTCGGCCCATCCGCTGGCCGCGCCCCAGGACTCGGGCGGCGCGGTCGAGACCGGCGACCTATCCGCCGCGACCCGGCTCTGGCTGCCCGAGGGCGGCCGCCAGCGGGCGCGGGTGGTGCTGCGCGCCGCCGCCCACTCCAACACCTTCACGGCCGGCGCGGCCAACGCCGCCCGCAGCGCCTTCGACAGCGCCACGATTGCGATCGCCAGCGACGCCGCCGGGCAGAACCTGATCGCCGACGCCGCGATCGCCGGCGACGCGGCCGGGGCCGTGCTGGCCGCCTGCGACGAGACCGCCGCCGGCAACACCTGCACGATCCAGTCCGCCAGCTTCCCCCAAGGAGCCGGCGGCACCCCGCTGACCACCCAGCAGGACATCTACTTCTCCGTGCCCGACAGCCACGAAGGCGCGGTCTACCTGGCGGTCACGGCCGCCAAGTCCGGCACCGCCCCGCGCACCTTCTCGGTCCGCTACGGCGAGCCGCCCGCGTCCTCGATCCACCCGCTGGCGGTGCCGCAATCCGACGACGGCACGCTCGCGACCGGCAACATCGCCACGACGCGGGTGGAATTCAAGTCGGACGGGGAGAGCCAGCGGGCGCGCGTCTTCCTGCGCGCCGCCGCCCACTCCAACACCTACACGGCCGCCGACGCGAACGTCTCCCGCAGCGACTTCGACTCCGTCACCATCCGCGTGTCGCCGTCCGGCACCGGCGCCGCGGCGATCTCGGGCGCGAAGATCTCCTCCGACGCGGGCGGGACGACCGCGATCAGCGCCTGCGACGAGTCGACGCCGGGGCCGACCTGCACGATCCAGTCCGCCAACTTCCCCCAGGCCGCCGGCGCGAACCCGCTGACCACCTATCAGGACATCTACTTCTCCATACCCAACTCGCGCAGCTCCGTCACCCATCTGAACGTGACCGTGCGCAAGGCCGGCGAGCGCCCCCGCGTCTTCGATATCGGCTACTTGGCGTTCCAGCGGATCTGGCCGATCGCCGTGCCCCTGACCGGCGCGATGAACGACGCGCCCGAAGCCGGCAACCTCAAGACCAACACCCGGCAATGGAAGGGCGGTGGCGCGGACCAGCGCATCCGGGTGAGATCCACCCGAGTGGTGCACAACGACGTCTATGGGTCGGCAACCTTGTCCGACGCTGACAGCGTTTCCTCCATCCGGATCCGCGTGGCGACATCGGAGGACGGCGCAACCGCGGTCAGCGGAGCCACGATCACGAGCGACGGGACCAACGCCTGGCAGCCCTGCGGCGGGACCGGGCCGACCTGCTCGGTCCAGACGGGCAGCACGGCGAACCATTGGCCTCAAACCAGTGGCGGCGATGTGCAAGAGGTGAACCTGTGGTTCTCCGTGCCGGACAGCTACACGGGTCCGGTCTGGATCGTGGTGACCGCCGAGGGCATCGTGACGGGCGCGAATAACCGCACATTCGCGCTCAAGTACGACCCGCCGGCCTCGATCTATCCCCTAGCCGCCCCGGTCGGCTCGGACGGCAACCCGATCGCCGGAGCGGTCGCCGACGCGGCCGGCGCATTCGCCGACGGCGGCGCATCGCAGCGCGCGGCCGTCTTCCTGCGCGCCGCCTCGCACGGCGGCGAGTACGACGCGACCGATGCCGGCGCGCCCGCCAGCCTGTTCACTTCCGCCACGATTGCGATCACCAGCGACGCGGCCGGCGCGACCGCGATCAGCGGCGCCAAGATCTCCTCCGACAGCGCCGGCAACAACGCCGTCTCCGCCTGCACCGAAACCAGCGCCGGCAACACATGCACCGTGACCAGCGCCAACTGGCCGGCCAGCGGCGGCGCGACCGGCAAGCTCGACCTGTACTTCTCCGTGCCCGCCGCCCACGCCGCCTCCGCCTACCTGTTCGTCTCCGCGACCGACGGCTCGGCCACCCGGACCTTCGCGCTGGAGTACGAGAAGCGCGTCGCCGCGCACCCGCTGGTCGTCCCGGCCGGCACCTCGAGCGGGACCAACGTCTCGACCGGGACGCGCAGCTTCGCCACCGGCGGAGCCTCGCAGCAGGCGACCGTGCACCCGCGCGCCGCCGCCCACTCCGGCGTCTTCAGCAGCAGCGCCGGCAACGCCGCGACGTCGACCTTCGACAGCATCACGATCATGATCGCCGACGACGCGGCCGGCACGCAGCCGGCGACCGGCGCGAAGATCTCCTCGGATTCGGCCGGCAGCACGGCGGTCACGCAATGCAATGAGAATACGGTCGGCCACACCTGCACGGTGCAGCGCCTCAGCTGGCCGGTGGTGGCCACCGTCGTCACCGGGCTGGACCTCTACTTCTCCGTGCCCGACGGGCGCATCGGCGACGCCTACGTGGTGGTGAAGGCCGCGCAGGCCGGGAAAACCACGCGCGTCTTCGCGCTGCGCTACCAGGACGCGTCTGCCGGCGCCGCGCCGTTGGCGGTGCCTGGGGTGGATCGGGCTGGGCTGCCGTTGGCGGCGCAGACGAATGTGGATTTGACGGCGGCGACGCGGACTTGGCTGCACTCGTACAGCGGGGATGACGGGCGCGAGCGGGTCGCGGTCTACCTGCGGAACGCGGCGCACGGCAACCGCTACCTGGCGACCGGGTCGAACGTCGCGCCGTCGGCGTTCGACAGCGTGCGCATCCGCTTGGCGCAGGACGCGGCGGGGGCGACGCCGTGGAGCGGCCTGCAGCTGCAGGCGGAGGACCGCAGCGGCACTTGGTCGCCGAGCAATCCGTTCCCCTTGGGCGTGGTCTCGGCCTGCACGGAGCCGACGGCGGGCCCGACCTGCACCGTGACCAGCGCCAACTGGCCCGTTTCGGGCGGCGCAACCCAGCCGTTGCAGCTGGTCTTCACCGTGCCGGACTACTCGGCCACCCGGACCAACTTCCACGTGGGCGACATCTACCTGGTCGTGACCGTCTTCGAGAGCGGCAAAACGCCGCGCACGTTCTCGCTCAGGTACAACGACCCCTACATCGAGGCCTTCCCGCTGGCGGTGCCGCAGGACGCGGCGGGCAACTTGGTCAGCGCAAATTTGGCGACGGCCTCGCGCGACTTCGCGGCCGGCGCGGCGAGCCAGCGGGCGCGGGTCTTCGTGCGCGACGATCAGCACGGCGAGGCCTACGCCGCCAGCGCCGCCAACGCCGTGCGCACTGATTTCGACTCGATCCGGATCCGGGTCGATACCGGGCAGATCACGGGCGGCGGCGGCACGATCTACAACGCACTGTCGGGAGCCAAGCTGACCAAGGCCGACGGGACGACCGCGCTGGACAACTGCAGCGAGGGCTCGACCGCCGGGAACACGTGCACGATCCTCGCCGCCAATTGGCCGCAGGCGGCCAGCGGGACGCCGCTGCGGACGCTGCCGCTCGACGTTTACTTCTCCGTGCCCGAGACCACGACCGTGCCCGTCTACCTCAGCGTCGACGCCCTCAAGTCCGGCAAGACCTCGCAAGAGTTCCACCTCAAGTACGAGCCCTTCCTGCAGATCTGGCCGCTGGCCGTGCCGGACCCGGGCGGCACGCGCGAGACCGGCAACGTCAAGTCCGGCTCGCGCGACTTCGCGGCCAGCGACGGGGCCAACCAAGTCGAGCTCTACCTGCGCAGCGCGGCGCACTCGAACGCCTACGCCGGAACCGGGACCAACGTCGGGCGCTCCGACTTCGACCGGGTCAAGCTGCACGTGGCGACGGCCGAGGACGGCGCGACCCGGATCAGCGGCTCGAAGATCACCGGCTCCGACGGCACCTCCGCCCTCGCCGCCTGCACGCAGACGAGCGCCGGCGAGCTCTGCACGATCACCAGCGCCAACTGGTCCCAGGACTCGGCCACGCCGCCGAAGACGGAGGTCGAGGAGGTCTACTTCACCGTGCCCGACGACCATGACCGCCCGGCTTGGCTGGTCGTCACGGTCGAGAAGGACGGCAAGGACCCGCGCGTCTTCTCGGTCGAGTACGACCCGCCCTACGCCGGCTACCCGCTGGTCGTGCCGAGCGGCAGCAGCGAGGGCGCGGACCTCAACGGCGGCGCCGGCAACTTCGCCGACGGCGGCGCGAGCCAGCAGGTCTCCGTGCACCTGCGCGCGGACTGGCACGCCGGCTTCTACCACTCCACCGACGACAACATCCCGCGCTCCGACTTCGACAGCGCCAAGATCACGATCGCCTCGGACGCGGCCGGCACCGCGCTCGCCAACGCCACGATCTCCAGCGACGCGGCCAAGACCACGGCGGTCGCCGCCTGCGACGAGAACACGGTCGGCAACACCTGCACGATCCAGGCCGCCAGCTTCCCGCAGGCGGCCAGCGGCTCGCCGCTGCTCACCGTCGCCCAGGACCTCTACTTCTCCGTGCCCGCGACCTCGAGCACGGTCTACGTCGTGGTCCAGCTGGTCAAGTCCGGCAAGACCACCCGCACCTTCGCGCTGCGCTACGACCCCGGCCTGCCCGTCTTCCCGCTGGTCGTGCCGTCCGGCACCTCGAGCGGGGACAACCTCGGCACGTCGACGCGCAAGTTCGCGCAGGCCGGCGTCACCCAGCAGGCCTCCGTCCGCCTCCGCGCCGCCTGGCACTCGAACATCTACGACACCAGCCACACCGACGCCGCCAAGAGCGAGTTCGACTCCGTCATCCTGCGCCTCGCGACCGACGCCGCCGGCAACGACCCCGCGACCGGCACCGTGCTCTCCTCCAACAGCGCCGGCACCTCCGCGATCTCGGCCTGCTCCGAATCGAGCCCCGGCCACACCTGCACGATCACCCGCGCCAACTGGCCCGGCTCCACCACCGCCGGCGCCCTCAATTTCTGGTTCTCCGCCCCCCACAACCTGCCCTCCGACGTCCATGTCGTCGTCACCGTCCGCAAGGCCGGCGAGCCCAACCGCGTCTACGCCCTGACCTACCAGACCCCGCTCGTCCCCGCCTTCCCGCTCGCCATCCCCCAGAACTCGAGCGGCACCTTGGAGACGGGCAACGTCAAGTCCCGCACCGACCGGCTCTGGTCGCGCGAGGCGGCGCAGCAGCGCGCCCGCATCTACCTGCGCGGCGCGGCCCACGCCAACGCCTACAACTCCTCCCACGCCAACGCCGCCCGCTCCGCCTTCACCCGCGCCACCATCACCATCGCCACCACCAGCAGCGGCGGCACGGAAGTGACCGGCGCCCTGATCACCTCCGACGGCACCAACGTGATCGCCGCCTGCACCGAGACCGCGCCCGGCCCCACCTGCACGATCGAGGCCGCCAGCTGGCCGATCGACGGCAACAGCCTGACCGAGCACTTGGACATCTACTGGAGCGTCCCCGACGGCACCACGACCGACGCCTACCTGGTCGTGCGCGCCATCCAAACCAACAAGGCCAACCGAAACTTCTACCTCGAATACGGCAAGAACCTGCCCGTCTTCCCGCTGCTGGTGCACCACACCGCGAACGACGGGGAGGACGTGACCTCGGACTCGCTCACCTACGCGACCGGCACCAGCGGGCACCGGGTGCGGGTCTACCTGCGCGAGGAGGCGCACGAGAACGAATACCACGCCTCCGGCGACGCCAACGCGGCGCGGAACCTGTTCGACTCGGTCCAGATCCGGATCGCCACCGACGCCACCGGCGGGACCGAGGTGCCCGGCGCCCGGATCTCGCACGACACGCTCGGGGTCGAGCGGAAGACGAACTGCACGGAGTCGGCGATCGGCCCGACCTGCACGGTCACCCGCGCCAAATGGCCGGCCGGCAGCGGCGGCACGGCCGGCGAGCTCGCGTTCAACTTCAAGGTCCCGATCGAGTACGGCGAGGACGCCTACGTGGTCGCGATCGTCCGCCGCGCCGGCCAGGACGACCGCGTCTTCTCGCTGGAGTACGGCGACCCCTACATCAAGCTGCACCCGCTGGCCGTGCCGATCGTCGGCGGCAACCCGGAGAGCGGCGACCTGAGCACGGCCCAGCGCTCCTTCGAGCCCGACGCCGGCCGCCAGCAGGTCCGCATCTACCTGCGCGACGCCTGGCACGGCAACGAGTACGACGCCTCCGACACCAACGTCGCCGACTCCGCCTTCAGCCTGATCACGATCCGGATCGCGACCGACGCCAGCGGCGTCGCCGACGTGACCGGGGCGGCGATCTACGGGGCCGCCAGCGGCAACACGGCGCTCGCCAACTGCACCGCCGGCGCGGCCAACTGCTCGATCAACCCCGCCACCTGGACCGACGCGGCCGACGGCACCAACGCGCCCCTCGACCTCTGGTTCTCCGTGCCCGACAACACCGCCACCCCGGTCTACGTGGCGATCACCCCGGCCCACGCGTCGCTGCAGCAGCGCGTCTTCGCGCTGCGCTACAAGCCGGGCCTGCCCGTCTTCCCGATCGCCGTCCCCCGCACGACCTCCGACGGCTACGAGACGGGCAATTTGGGCGAGCGCACCGGCGCCTTCGCCGGCAACAACGCGCGCCAGAAGGCGACCGTCTTCCTGCGCGACGAGAGTCCCGGCAACATGTACGACGCGACCGACACGAACGTGGACCAGTCGGACTCGTCGCTGTTCGACAGCGTGACCTTGACGATTGCGACGACTGCCGATGGCGGGACGGCAATCGGCGGGGCGCGGTTCTACGGCGGGGCTGCGGGCAGCACCGGGCTGCGTGGGTGCACGGGCAACACGTGCACGATCACGCGGGCGAACTGGCCCTCGAGCGGCGGCTTGGACTTGTGGTTCTCGGTGCCCGATTCGCGGACGGAGGACGCGTTCCTGCACGTGGCGGTGAACAAGGCGGGGGAGCCGTCGCGGGCGGCGGCGACGCGCTACGAATCGTCCTACGTGCGGGCCTACCAGCTGGTGGTGCCGAAGACGGGGGCTTCGACCTATGCGAGCTTGGCGCAGACGCGGCGCTGGCAGCCGGAGGGCGGGGACCAGCGGGTCGGCGTCTTCCTGCGCGAGCAGCCGCGGACGTCCTACGACGCGGCCCACGCGAACGCGCCGGCGGCGAACGTGGACAGCGCCGTGATCAAGATCACCAGCGACGCCGGCGGCGCCTCGCCGCTGACCGGGGCGGAGATCACCTCCGACGGCTCGGCGGTGCTGAGCGCCTGCACGGAATCGGCGGCGGGCCACACCTGCACGATCCCGGTGGCGGACTGGCCGCAGTCGGGCAGCCCGGCTTTGGCGACGGAGCTGGACTTCCAGTTCTCGGCGCCGGACTCGCACCGCGGCGACGTCTACGTGCACGTGACGCTGATCAAGTCGGGCAAGACCAACCGCACCGGCTCGCTGCGCTGGCAGGCGCCGCTCTCGGTCTCGGCCTTCCCGCGCCCGCGCGCGCTGAACGACGCCGGCACCGCCGTCACGTCGGCCGGCGAGTTCGACGCCATGGCCGGCACGGACCGCGCGCGGGTCGAGCTGCGCTCGAGCGCGGGCGGTTCCGGCGGCGCCTCGACCTCGGCCTTCCAGCGGGTGATCATCACGGTCGCCGCGGACGCCGACGGCGGCAGCCCGATCAGCGGTGCCAAGCTCTCCAGCGACGCCGCCGGCAGCACCGTGATCGGGGCGTGCACGGAGACGTCGGTGGGCAACACCTGCACGGTGCCGGTGGCGGACTGGCCCGTCTCGGGCGCGGTCGCGGGCAACCTCGACCTCTACTTCAGCGTGCCGCTGGCGCACGGGGCGGCCGCCTACCTCGTGGCGCGTGCCGAGAACGCGGGCGAGCGCGACCGCGTCGCCGCATTGAAGTACGACGCGCCGATCGGGTCGCTGAGCGGGTCGGCTGGGCCGGTGCTGGACGCGCGGCTCTCGGGCGGAGAACGGGAGCAGGACGACGACGGCGACGGCTCGCGCCTGGACAACCTGCGCTGGTACGACACTGCGGCCAGCAGCCGCCAGCGGCTGGCGGTGCGCATCTACAAGGAGGCGCGCGCGGACTGGAGCGGCACGGCCGAGCTGGCCTCGTTCGCCTCGCTGGCCACGAGCGACGCGCTGGTGCTCAGCGCCGCCTACACGGTCGGCCAGACCACGACCACCTTGGGCGCGACCCACGTCGCCTTCACCAAGCCGGACGGGACCGCGCTGGGCTGCAGCGAAGCGTCCTACGCCGGCGGGAACTGCACGCTGACCCGCGCGACGCTGAAGACGCTGATGGGCGTGGGCGGGGCGGCCGACGCGCGGCGCAGCTTCGAGCTGGAGTTCGCGTTCTCGATCAAGACCGCCTTCACCAACAGCGCCGACGTGACCATCCGGGCCAGGGTCGGGCGCTACACCCCCGGCGTCACCTCGTCGGGGGAGATCGTCTACGCGCGGGGGATCACGGCGGCGGCCGCCAACGCGCAGCCGTTCGCGATGCAGCTGCTGGCGGACGGCAGCCCCGAACAAGGCAACGTGCTGACGCGGGACCCGCAGCGCCGCTACGCGCCGGGCGGCCAGGACACGCCGGTCAACCTGCGCATCTACGCCAGCTCCAGCGCGCTGGACACCTACAGCAGCTCGGTGAACCTGGTGCCCTACGCGAGCGTCGAGGAGATCAAGCTGGAGATCAAGGACCGGCCCTCGCCGAACGCGCTGATCGCGGACGCCGCGATCACGGTGCAGAAGAACGACGGCACGAGCGCCTGCACGGAGGCGGCGGCGGGCAACGTCTGCACGATCACGGGCGCGAATTTCCTCGCGTCCGGCCCGCCGCGTGCGGCCGGCTACTACCGCGCGCTGCCCTTGGACTTCACGTTCACGGTGCCGGCCGGCTACGTCAACGCGGACTTCGGCAACGCGGACCTGGTGATCTCGGTGCGGCGCGGGGGCAGCGGCACGCCGGCCTCGCGCACGCAGACGTTCACCTTGCCGTTCGACGGCGGCACCCGCGCGCAGCCGTTCGCGATGGCCTCGAACGCGGCCTACAGCGCCGCGGCCGGCAACCAGCAGTGGGCCGCGGGCGGTCGCCGCACGCCGGTCTGGCTGCACGTCTACAACACCGAGAAGGACTCGTTCGAAGCGGTCGCGACGAACAACACGGCGCAGTACTGGGAGTTCGACCAGACCGCGGGCGCCGAGGTGATCACGATCGAGCTGCTCGACGGCCAGAGCGGCGAGCAGGCGCCGCGCCGGGCGCGGATCACGGCGCCCGATTCGGATGAAAAATTCGCGCCCTGCGCGGAGTCGCGGCCCGGCCCGGTCTGCACGATCACGCTGGCCGCATTGAAGGCCTACGACAGCGGCGCGACCACGGACGACGACTACGTGGATCCGCTGCGGTTCGCGGTCTCGGTGCCGCAGGGCTCGACCGCCTCGATCCGGATCCGCGCGGGCGTGCAGCGCTCCGACGACGTGCCCGGCTCGAACCCGGCGGTGAAGGAGCGCAAGGTGCGGGAGTTCGCGCTCTACGCGCCCTGGCCCTACCCGCAGCTGGTTCCGCTGGACGACGACGGCGAGCCGCCGGCCGGCTCGATCGGGCTGGTGCCCTGGGAGTACGAGCCGCGCGGCCAGCGCACGCCGCTGCTGCTGGGCCTCTACAACGAGCGCCGGGCCGGCGCCTACGCCGCTCCGTCGAGCGCGAACCAGCCGGCCCTGTCGGACTTCGAGACGGTGACGCTGACGGTGCTGGACCGCGACGGGGCGCCCTTGGCGGACGCGCGGATCACGGCCCGCAGCGGGGCGCCGCTCTCGGCCTGCCGCCCGGCCGGCAACGAGTGCGAGATCAGCCGGGCGGAGTGGCGCGCGCTGCAGCCGGGCGGCGGCGCGCTGGTCCGGGCCCCGCTCGAGTTCGCGGTGATCGTGCCGGCCGCCTACGGCGAGGCGATCTCGGTCCGCGCCGTGATCGAGCACTCCGGCCGCAACGCGCCCGACGCCGCGCTGCCGTCCGGCCAGTTCACGGTCGGCTCGGTCACGGTCGGCATCGCCGACGACTCCGGCGCGCGCAGCACCCACTACCGGCTGAGCATGGTCTCTCCCGTGAAGAAGGCGTTCGCCCTGCCGCTGCTCGACGACGGCGAGGGCGGCCTGCGCGTCTGCGCCAAGGACGAACCCGGCGCGGCCTGCACCGCGCCCTCGGCCCAGCAAGGCGCGGCGCTCGGGTTCGCGGCCGCGATCACGCGCGGGCTGGACTCGCATCCGGCCAAGCCGGACCCGGACCGCGACGAGCTGGTCCAGTACGACGAAGTCGAATCGCTGCGCATCACCGCGACCGGCGGCACGATCATCCACCGCGCGCTCTGCCCCGCGGCCGAGCCCGAGCACCCGGTCGACCCGGCCCAGCCGGCGGCCGCGCCCAACGACTGCACGGTGCCGGGCGCGCTGCTGCAGGCGTTCCACGGGGCCGAGCCCAGCGACCCGATCCGCCCGCTCGAGCTCGTCGTCGTGCCCGATGCCGCCTCCGGCACGGTCTCGCTGGCCTACGACATCGCCGGCTCCGACGACGTGATCGAGGCGACGATGGCGTTCACGGCCGCCGCCGGCGAGCCGCGCCTGGCCGCGGCCGTCTTCTTCGACTGGACCGACCCCGGCGCCGACTACGACGCGGCCCGGCCGGCCGTCCTGTTCACGGTCGGCCGCCGCGACTCCCGCGCGGGTGCGCCGCCGGTGCCGGCCTCGGCCCTGCCCGGCCGGCTCGTCCCCGCGACCTTCGCCGAGCTCGACGAAGAGGCGGCGCTGCAGCTCTCGATCAGCCAGGGCACGCTCTCCTACAACGGCGTTGCCTGCCCCGACCCCGACGCCTGCACGCTCCCGCTCTCCCGCGCCGAGCTGCTGGCCGGTTCTTCCGCGGCCTCCGACTCCTGGCCGATCAACAGCCTCAGGGCCGAGTACGCGCTGCCGTTCGAGCGCTCCGGCCCGACGACGCTGACCGCGGCCGCGCGCCCGGCCGACGGCTCTCCCGTCACCGGCTCGCTGGCGATCCCGCACCCGGCCGTCTCGGCCCCGGTCGGCGCGGCCCACCTGCCGGCCGACGCGGACGGCGAGATCTCGGCCGGGGCGACCGAGCAGCTGGCGGCCGGGTTCCTGATCGCGGTGGCCGACTCCGGCGCGGGCTGGGCCTGCCTGCGGCCCGACCCCTCGTTCCTCGAGCTCGACGCGTCCGGCGCCGCCGTCGACGCCTGCGCGCTCTCCCGCGCGCCGGCGCCGGCCGACCCGATGGACCCGCAGCCGGCGCCCTCGGCGCTGCACGCCTGGCTGGACGACGACTCCTACCTGGCGCTGGGCGGCGACGCGGTCTTCTCCGGCGACGGCGGCAAGAAGCTGGAGATCGGCGGGAGTTCGCGCTGGAACCAGCTGCGCTGCGCGCCGGCCGAGGGCCTGCCCGGCGGGGCCGGGGCCGACGCCGGCCCGCGCGACCTCGCCTGCTGGGTGACGGACGCGGAGGGCGCGCGTCCCGAGATCACGGCCGCGGCCAGCACCAGCGGCGCGCCGATCACCGTCTCCGCCAACCTGATCCCGGCCGACGGCCGCAAGTTCCACTTCATCCTCGGCTCGGGCGAGCAGCCCGCGGAGCAGCCGGCCGCGCGGGCGGCCGCTGCGGCCGCGTTCGCCTTGCCCGGCTCCGTCTTCGGCTCGGCCGCGATCCCGGTCGGCGCCGCCGCGATCCCCGCCTCCGCCAGCCTGCTCAGGGCCGGCGACGCGACCGGCCCGATCCCGGACGGGGCGGCGGCCGCGCTGCTGCTGCGCATCGCCGACGCCGGCGGGCGGCCGGCCGACCCGGAGCGGATCTCCTCGATCACGCTGACGGCGAGCAAGGGCGAGCTGGGCGGCGACTACTGCGACGGCGGCCGCGCCTGCACCTTCCAGGCCCGCGCCGGCTCCGCCCTGGCGACCGCGGCGGCCGAGGACCCGGGCCTGACCGCGCGCATCCCGCTGACCCTGACCCCGCCCGACGGCGAAGGCTCGCTGACCCTGCGCGCCGTCGTCGTCTCCACCGCCGGCGCGCAGTTCTCGGCCGCGCTCCCGCTCGACTACGCCGGCGGCGCCGCCCTGATCCGGATCGGCGAAGACCTCCCCGTCCTCCACCACCACGCCACCACCGACGCCGCCGACAACGCGGCCAGCGGCGCGGCCAACGGCGGTGCGGCCGCCGCCGGCGCGGCCGGCTCGGGCAGCGGCAGCGGCGCCAACGGCGGCGCGGCGAACGGCAACGGCGCGGCCGGCGCCGGCGACCCCGCCGCGGAACGCGGCATCGCCGAGATCCCGATCACCGCAACCGACGCCGGCGGCCGCGTCGTCGAGCTGCCGCCGCGCGCCTCCGCCCGCGTCGAAGGCCCAGACGGAGCCACCGAGGACCGCTTCGCGATCGCCCGCGACTGCTCTGACGGGCCGACTGCCTGCAAGTTCCGCATCTCCGTCACCGCCTCCGCCGCCGACCCGCTCCCCTCCGGCCGCTACGAGCTGGTCGTCACCGGAGCCGGCCTGACCGACGCCCAGGGCAACGCCGACATCCGCGCCGAGTTCGGCGTCGCCGGCCCGGCCGCCGCGATCGAAGCGCGCGCCCCCGCGCTGCCCGCCATCGGCGCCCCGCTCGCGATCCGCGCCGACCTCACCGACGCGCAGGGCAACGCCGTCGCCGACGGCACCCAAGTCCGCCTCTCCGTCCGCTCGCCCGACGGCTCGCCCTCGCCGCTGATCCCGCTCGACCCGCCGCCGACGGACCCGGCCGACCCGGCCTCGGCCCTGCTCCGCACCCGCAACGGCATCGCCGCCGCCTCCATGGCCGCGGCCTCGAGCTCCGTCGCCATCCTCTCCCTCGACGCCCAGGACGGCCCCCGCACCGCCGCCTCCCTCACCCTCGTCCTCACCCCCGACTCCGGCGACGGCACAGCCGGCAGCGGCTCCGCCGCCGGCGACGGCAGCGGCGCAGCCGGGGCCGCGGGCTCCGCCCCCGCCATCCAAATCGGCTTCTCCACCTGGTCCGGCCGCATGGGCGCCAGCGCCGCCGCCGCCCTCGCCGCCTCCCCCGCCACGCAAGCCATCTACCTCTGGAACGGCAAGCGCTGGCTCCGCTACGCCGCCACCCCCTCCGGCACCCCCGTCCCCGGCTCCCAAAACTTCACCCTCGCCCCCAACGACGTCATCTACTCGCCCTGATCGCGGCAGCCGGAGGCGCGGCAGGGCGGGCGGGGCAAGGGCGTCTGCGCATACGGGCGCTTACGGAGATTCCCGGGTGAAGTTCTCGATCGGCAGCACGAACGTCGCCACCCGGTACCCGAACCGGTCCGCCAGCTTCGTCCGGTAGGGCAGCTCCGCGACGTGGACCAGGAAGGCGTGCGCCCCCGGCCGCAGCCCCGGCTCCTCCAGCTCGATCACCGCCGTCCGCCCGCTCGGCGCCCAGGTGCGCACCGCGACGAGGAAATCCAGCGAGTGCACCCACCAGGTCGTGCTCGGCGCCCGCCGGCCCGGATCGAGCTCCTTGTCGAACTCCACGATGATCGTCCGGCCCGTGCCGAGGATCCGCACGGGCCGCGGCCCTTCGGTCAGATTTTCCAGCCGCAGTCGGCGGAACGCCTCCACCTGCAGCCCACCCGGATCCGCCAGGGCCCCGGAGGCGGGCGGCCCGTAACTCAGCCGCACCGAACGATCCCATGCCGGCGGCCGGCTCAATTCGAGCTCCAAGAGGTTCCCGCGGACGGCCAGGACCCGCAGCACCCGCGCGCCGGCCGTCATCGAGAACGCCGTCCCCGCCGGCACCTGCGAGCGGTCGAGCGCGTCGTCAAACCGCACCCGCACGATGCGGTCCCTCACCGTGCCCGAGATCGGCGCCGGCGGCCGCGCCACCCGATTGACGGCGGCGCGGCTGAATTGCGGCGCCGTGCTCCCCGCCCCGCCCTGCCGGCATGCCGCGTGCCGCTCTCCCGGCTCGATATCGAGCAAATGGTTTCCGCCAGCCGGCGCATAGGCGACGGTGACCGCGTCGCCTTCGGCAATTTCCGCGCGGAGATGCAACGTGACTATGTCTCCAGATGCTTCAGCGGACGCAATTGAATTCAACGCTCCGTTCACGATTACGGAGAACGCCGCCTCCAGTCGCCCGGCGGCGCGAACCGCTTGGTCGAATGTGATCCGCACCTGCCGGCTGTAGGCCGTGATCGATGCCGGTACCGGGTCGGCATCCGTGCAATTCGCCAACGCGATATCGAACGAGGGGACCAGCACGGCATCGCCCGTCGCCGCCGTTCCCGACAGTCCGCCGGGTTGCGCCGCATACGACGCCCGCACATCCGCTCCGTCGGCAACCGCCGAGGCCAGCGTCAGCGTTGTTTTCTTATCTGCACTGCTCGCCATCGCGATCTGGATCTCTTGCCCGTCGGAGGTGACGGTGAACGCGCTGGGCGCCGCGCTGCCGCCCAATGCCGTTCCGAACCGCAAGATCGCCTCATCGCCGTCGATCTTCCCGGCCACGGCTAGATTGAGCAGCGCCGTCGGACTGATCGTCTTCACCGGATTGCCGGGACTCGACGTATCCGCAAATTCCATATGTTCTTTATGCTCCTCGTCGTAGCGGAATTTCACGATATTGTCAGGACTGGCATCGTCTTGGAGTTTCACCACCAGCTCCCGTCCCCTGACTTCGAATCCTGATGCCTCGAGCACCGCTCCCGACTCCAAAATCCGCACGCCGGGAGGACACATCACTCCCGGATCGCACAACGTTGAGGGCAAGCTCGGCGCGGATGCGGGCGAGAGCAACTGGTCGAATACCAACACGGCCTGCTTGTTCGAGACGTATCCGTATTCCAAGGTCGGGCCGACATCGGTCACGTTGTTCACCGCCAGGGTGAAGCCAGCGACCAGATTGGCCGGCATGGATCGATCCTGCAGCGGATTCATGGCGGGCGGCGCATACGATAATTTCACATCGTCGTTGCCCTCTTTGAGCAGCGCGTCAAGCGTCAGCGTCAAAGTTTCGCCCGAAATCGCGACATTGACAATCGTTCTAGAAGTACCGCTCAATGAAAATGCGGATGCCGCGATCAACGGCGTCTCCCGGATCGGCTGATCGAACGTGATGTTCATCTTGTCTTTATCACCCGTGATGCCGCCGACGATCTTTGGAATCGTATCGGTCTCGTTCAGCAGCGCCGCCCCGGCGAACGACTCGGAAAAATTGCCATCGTCGTCTTGCAGTCCGTCAGACTCGGGCTGGGTGTACGAGACGCTGCCGCTGGTCTCCACCGCCTTGTCCTTGAAGGGAGGGCTGACGGTCAGCGTCACGGTTCGATCCGCGACCGCGGCGCCGGTCACCGACCTGCCGCTGCCGGATACGGAGAACGCCGTGATCGCGGGCGCTTGGCTGGCCAGCGGCTGGTCAAAGAGCAACGCGAGAGTCGAACCGTCGGCCGTCGCCGAGACGAGTACGGCCGCAGTATCCGTCAAATTCGTCAGAAGATAATTGCTCAGTTCGGCGTTGTTGCCTTCCGGGTCCTGCACTGCTATGGCACCGCTATAATCGCTCGGCCGCGCGTACGAGAGCTTGACGATATCGGTCTCATGCACGTCGCCGTTCAGCGAAAGCTCGAGCAGGCCGCGCCCGTTCGCGTTGCGGACCTCGCCGCTGGCAACGGTGCGGCTGGTGCCGCTCAAGCTGAAGTGCGAGGGGACGACGGATGCCGCGGGCTTGAGATCTTGATCGAATGCCACCAGAATCGTCGCGCCGTCAACCGTCGCCGTCACCGCCTCCGGCGCCGTGTCCGTCTGGTTGGTTATTGCATGCGAGAACGCGGCCACGTCGTTTCCCTCAGGGTCCCGCAAATTCTTCGTCGCCGTCTCTGATTTCGCGTAGCCGACCGTGATCGCCGCGTCTTCCTGCACCGCTGCGCTCAGGGTCAGCGTCAACGTGGCGATGGGCGGTGTAGTGCCGTTGACCAGATTGATCCCCGTCACGGTAGCCGTGCTGCCGGAGATCGTGAACTGCCCGGCATCCGGCAAGCGGCTGTCCAAATCCTGATCGAACACCAACCTGACACTGTCCCCGTCAACATAGCTATCCGGGAGATAGACGACCGGCACCGTATCGGTATTATTGGCCACGGATAGTGCGAACGAGGGCAGCGCGCCGATTGAATCCCGGAGCGGATGCATGGAAGCCGCAGCCGCGTCGTAGTCAAGCGTAATGCCGGCATCAATCTCAACGACCGGCGCTTGGAATGTGATCTGCACCTTGCTGCCAGTAGCGGCGGCGCTGCTCACGATGTAGCGCGGGCTGAACACGAACGCCGCCGTATCCAGCATGCTGTCCGCGACCAAGGCGCTGTCAAAACTGATCGTGCCGGACGAGCCATCCACGGACGCGTTCAGCGCCATCGCGCGGCTCCGGTTCACGACGGAAAGCGACGCGAAAGAAACGGTGGCCAGCATTGAAGAATCGCGCAGCGGCGAGGCTGCCGGTTTGGTGTAAGACGCGGTGACGGCCTCCCCGCGCCGTACCGCGGAAGCCAGCGTGAGCGTAGCGGTCGAGCCCGAGAGTTGGACGTTCGATATGCTCCGGGCATTCCCGGCAACTGAAACCGCGAACGCCGCCGCGGCCGGTACCGATGCCGAATCCAGCGCTTGATCGAACGTGATCGTCAATTGCGTTCCCGCGACCGCGGCCGAGAGCGGAACCGGCGCCGTGTCCGTCTGGTTGGCGATTGCCAAGGTGAACGCCGCGACCGCGTTCCCGCTCGGGTCCGCGAGCTTCCCGCTGGACGGCGGCGCATAGGCCAATGAAACCGATGCGCCTTCTTTGAGCGAGGCCGACAGCGACAGCGCGACCGTCGCGGCGTTGATCGCCACCGTCGATACCGTCGCCGTCGTGCCGGTGAGCGCGAATGCGCCGGCTGCGGGAACGGTCGACGCGAGAGTTTGATCGAACGTGATCGAGATCGTCGAGCCGTTGCCGACGATGCTGCCGGAAACGACCGGCGCTACATCCGTCCGATTGGTCACCGAGATCGAGAACGCCGCGACATCGAGCCGGCCTTGATCCGCATCTTTGAAGACGCCGCCGGAAGTCGGTTTCGCATACGCAAGGTTGAGGGCAGCACCCTCGGCGACCGCTGAAGCCAGCGTGATCGTTGCCGTGCTGCCGCTGACCGCCACGCTGCTCGCCGCGGCCGAACCCGTGATCGAGAACGCTGATGCCGCCGGCGTTCCCGATGCATCGGTCGTCAGCGCTTCGCTGAACGAGACGGCGATCTCGGTGCCGGCGACGTTCGTTTCCGCGCTCGCAGCGGTCGGGGCGTCGTCGGTATTATTCACCAGCGACATGCTGAAATCCGCGATCGACCTGCCATCCGCCGCTTGCAGGCCGGACGATGCAGTTTCCGGCTCTGTATAACTTATAGAAAGCGTCGCGCCGTCGGCGACGCGCTGCTGCAGGGTGATCGTGGCAGTCGTGCCGCTCGCGCTGGCGCTGCTCACCGTCGTCGCGGGCGTGAAACTGAATGCGCCCGCCGCCAGGGCGGAGTTGTTCTTCAGCGAGCCCGAGAACGTCAACGTCACCGAGCTGCCGTTGACGGCGGCGCTGCTCAGGGTCGGCAACGGAACAGGGGTATTGTTCGTCGCCGAGCTCGGCCCGAAGTCGGCGACCTGATTGTTCGTGCCGTCCTTCAAGGGATTCGCCGCTGGACGGCTGTACGCTACAGTTACGGCATCACTGTGAGTTGCTGCGCTGGTCAATGTCAAAGTAACCGTGCGATCCGAGATCGCGACAGCGGTCACGGCATTCGTCATCGTCCCGACTTTCACCGTGAACGCGGTAGCCGCCGGCACTGAGGTAGTAGCTAATGCCTGGTCGAACACGATCTTCAGCGCGGCCCCGTTGACCGCAATCGAATCTGCCACCGGCGCGGTATCGGTATTGTTCACGAGCGAGGAAGCGAAACTCGCGACCGCTCTCCCGTCCGCCGCTTGGATGCCGTCCGTCGCGGTCGCGGGCGCCGTGTAGGTGATTGACGACGCGGCGCCCTCCGACAGGGCTGTGCCCAGCGTGATCGTGACGGTCGTGCCGCTGGCGCTGGCAGCCGTAACCGAGTTCGCCGGCGAGAAGGAGAAGCTCGCGGTTGACAGCGCCGTGTTCGCACTGAGCGCGCCGCTGAACGCGAGCGCGACCGTGCTGCCGTCCACGGTCGCCGTCGAGAGCGTCGGCAGCGGCGCCGGCGTGTTGTTGGCTACCGAACGCGCGGAAATCGCGGCCGCGTCATTGCCGCTGGAATCGGTCAGCGGGTTCTGCGAGGGCGGGGTGTACGCGATCGTGACCGCATCGTTGTGGGCTGCAGCGGTCGCGAGGGTGAGCGTCACCGTGCGACCGCTGATCGCGACGTTGCTGACCGACGTCGCGGTCCCGGCGATGGTTGCAGCGAAGGCCGAGGCGGCCGGAACCGATGATTGGTTCAGCGACTGGTCGAAGGTCAGCGTCAGCGCGCTGCCGTTCACGGACGCCGACGACAAGGCCGGCGCCGTGTCGGTCAAGTTGGTCAGGTTCAAGGAAAATGCGGCAATCCCGCGCCCGTCCTGCGCCTCCAGCGCGACGGCCGGACTCGCGGGCGGCGAGTATGAAACCGCCAGCGACGCGCCTTCCGCGACCGCCGTGCCGAGCGTGAGGCTGAGCGTAGTGCCGCTCGCGGAAGCGGCGCTGGCGGTGTTCGCCGGCGTGAAGCTGAAGGCGGATGCCTCCAGCGCAGTCGCGGTCTTCAATGCGCCGCTGAAGCTGATCGAGATCGAGCTGCCGTTCACGCTGCCGCTCGATGCAGTCGGCAAGGCTCCCGCGATCGTGAACGGATGCGTTTCGATCACTGCCAGCCGGCGCATCGAGTCGGACGAGTCGCGCAGGCGATTGGCTTTCTGGGCGGTATAGCGCAGCCAGAGCTTCGTATTTACCGGCAACGTTCCGCTGGGGAAGGTGAGCGTGATCGAGGTTCCCGATACCGTCGATGCGCTCGCGTCGGTGCAGCCGCCGTGCTCGCCGGTCGTCGCCGACCAAGCGGTGCAGACCTTGAAGTCGGACGCCGAAGCGCCGGCTGGAGCAGTCAGCGCTATATCCGACGTCAAGGTGAGCACATCACCCGATGCAGCCAATCCGGTAATGACCGGGCCGGGGTCGCTGAACGTCGTCGAACTGCTGCTCTTGATGTTGAAGTTCGCAACGTCTCCGCCCGTAGAGGTCAGCGGATTCGAGGCCGGCTTGGTATAGGAAATATCCGGCTCGCCGCCGTTCGCGACCGGGCGGGAAAGCGTCAGCTCGACATGATCGGCGTTCCAGAGCACGTTCAAAATATCAGTCGTGTGGCCGCTGAAGCTGAAGGCGCTGCTTGCCGGCAACTGCGTCGTGGTGATCGCGGAATCGAAATATATCTGCACGCGGTACCCCTTGACCGAAGCGTAACTGAACGCGGCCGCGGGCGCGCTGATCGGGCTCAGCTTCTGATCGCCCGTCATCGTCGCGCCGTTCGCCGCCGTGAGCAGGCTGCCGCCGCAGGTCGCATCGCTGGCGCAAAGCCACACCTCAACTGCAAGTCCCGTCCCAATCGCCCGACTCAAAGTCAACGTGACCGTCGCCCCGGATACCGATACGGATGCGACCCCCGGCTCCGTATAACTCGGTAACTCATATACATTGAACAACGATGTAGCGGGTTTGGGCGAAGCCCGGATCGCCGAAGAAAATGTCAACGCAACCATGGACCCGCCCGCCGTCCCCGATACAAACGTCAAATCCGGCACCTGCGCATCCGCACTGCGTTCAACCACGCCAGCAGAGAGGGCGAAAGCGACGAAAATCGCGAGAAACCAACCCCGAGAACCTCGCATCGCCAAGATCACCAAGCAACGCGCCATCACCCCGCCCAACCCTGCCCCGCGCATAACCGGTACAGGCTATGGGAGCGCCGGTTATGCGTCAACCGGCCCCAGCGACCAAGCCACGACCACGCAACCAGCGCCAACGAAACAGCCGGTCTGCAACGGACTCTCTCCCGATATCCGGCACCCCGCCACGCTCAACGCGGGGCCACGACTCGGCGCGGATCGCCGAATCACAGCACCGCGTAGGCCGGCCCCGGTACCAAGACTGGGATCCCTAGCTGGTCGACCGGAGACGGCAGGACGGCGGCGTTCCGGATCCTTGCCCGGCAGGAGCCGCCGGCCCTGCGCGTTCCGCGCCCTTGACGCGGGCGCGGCTAGGGGGCGAGTGCGGCGACTTTGTCGCGGGCGGAGTCCTTGTCTTCGTACCACTCGGCGTTGACTTCGGTGAAGGCTTGCCATTCGTCGGGGACGTCGTCCTCGCTGAAGATGGCGGTGACGGGGCAGGCGGGCTCGCAGGCGCCGCAGTCGATGCACTCGTCGGGGCTGATGTAGAGCATGCGGTCGTCGTCGTCGGCATGGATGCAGTCGACGGGACAGACTTCGACGCAGGACTGGTCTTTGACATCGATGCAGGGTTCCGCGATCACGTAGGTCATGGGACGCCTCTCTCCGCGCGGCAGCCGCGGCGCGCCCGCGGTGCTGCTTCTGCACTCCCGTTATAGGGGGTGCGGGCAGAGGGGGCAATACCCGCGCGTGAAATCCGCCGGGTCAGGCGCCGGCGGCGGAGCGCTTGCGGCCCGCGGGAGCCTTGCCGGCGCCGTTTTTGCCGCCCCCGGCGCCGTTGCGCGCGCGCCGCTGCTTGGGGGAGGCGGCGCGGGCGGGCGTTGCGCCGTTTTCGGAGTGGAGCGCGAGCATGCCGCGGAGGAAGCGGCCGGTGTGGCTGCGTTCGACTTGGGCGACGTGTTCGGGCGGGCCGGCGGCGACGAGTTCGCCGCCGCGGTCGCCGCCGAGCGGCCCGAGATCGATGACCCAGTCGGCGTTCTTGATCACGTCGAGGTGATGCTCGATGACGACGACGGTGTTGCCGCCGTCGACGAGCTTCTGGAGGACGCCGAGCAGTGCTTCGACGTCTTGGAAGGAGAGGCCGGTGGTGGGCTCGTCGAGCAGGTAGAGGGTGCGTCCGGTGCTGCGCTTGGAGAGTTCGGTGCTGAGCTTGACGCGCTGGGCTTCGCCGCCGGAGAGGGTGGTGGCGGGCTGGCCGAGCTTGATGTAGCCGAGGCCGACGGCCTGGAGGGTGGCGAGCTTGCGTCGGATGGCGGGGTGGGCGTCGAAGAGTTCGACGGCTTCGTCGATGGTGAGGTCGAGGACCTGGGCGATGCTGTGGTCCTTGTAGCGGATTTCGAGGGCTTCGCGGTTGTAGCGGGCGCCTTCGCAAACTTCGCAGGGGACGGTGACGTCGGGCAGGAACTGCATTTCGATGGTGTTGTAGCCGTCGCCCTTGCAGGCTTCGCAGCGGCCGCCCTTGACGTTGAAGGAGAAGCGGCCGGGCTTGTAGCCGCGCATGCGGGCTTCGGGGACGGAGGCGAAGAGTTCGCGGACGGGGGTGAAGAGTCCGGTGTAGGTGGCGGGGTTGGAGCGGGGGGTGCGGCCGATCGGGGATTGGTCGATGTCGATGACCTTGTCGATGCAGTCGAGGCCGTCGATGCCGGCCATGGCGCCGGGGCGGCGGCGCGCGCCGTGCAGCTGCTGGGCGGCGCTGGCGTGGAGGAGGTCGTTGACGAGGGTGCTCTTGCCGGAGCCGCTGACGCCGGTGACGCAGATGAAGCAGCCGAGCGGGAGTTCGACGTCGATTTCCTTGAGATTATGCTCGGCGGCGGCGCGGACGACGATGGATTCGCCGTTGCCGATGCGGCGGATGCCGGGCATGGGGATGCGTCGGCGGCCGCTGAGGTAGGCGCCGGTCATGGATTTGCGGTTCTTCATGATCTTGTCCGGCGGGCCGGCGGCGACGATTTCGCCGCCGTGCTCGCCGGCGCCGGGGCCCATGTCGATGATGTAGTCGGCGGCGCGCATGGTGGCTTCGTCGTGCTCGACGATGAGGACGGTGTTGCCGAGGTCGCGGAGGCGTTCGAGGGTGCGGATGAGGCGCTCGTCGTCGAGCGGGTGGAGGCCGATCGAGGGCTCGTCGCAGACGTAGAGGACGCCCATGAGCGAGGAGCCGATCTGGGTGGCGAGGCGGATGCGCTGGGCTTCGCCGCCGCTGAGCGTGGCGGCGGCGCGGTCGAGCGTGAGGTAGTCGAGGCCGACGTCGACGAGGAAGGCGAGGCGCTCGCGGATTTCCTTGAGGATCTGGCGGGCGATGGCGAGTTCGCGGGCGCTGAGCGGGGAGCGCTTGCCGGAGATGCGCTTGGCCCATTCGCTGGCGGCGGCGACGGATTGCGAGGTGACCTCGACGATGCTGCGGTCGTCGACCTTGACGGCGAGGGAGTCGCGCTTGAGGCGAGCGCCGCCGCAGGCGCGGCAGGGGACCTCGACCATGTAGCGCTCGATCTCGGTGCGGGACCAGTCGGAGTCGGTTTCCTTGTAGCGTCGGGCGAGGTTGGAGATGACGCCTTCGAACTGGACTTCGTAGCGGCGGGTGCGGCCGCGGGAGTTGACGAATTCGACGACGACGGATTCTTCGAGGCCGTAAAAGACGGCGTTGATCAGGTCGTCGGAGAGTTCGTCGAAGGGTGTCTCGATCTCCTCGCCGAAGGCGCCGAAGACGGCTTCGAGCTGGCGGCGGTGCCAGCCGTGCTGGGCGGCGGAGCGGCCCCAAGCGGCGATTGCGCCGTCTTCGAGCGATTTCGAGCGGTCGGGCACGACGAGATCGGGGTCGACTTCCATGGTCATGCCGAGGCCGGTGCAGTCGGGGCAGGCGCCGTGCGGGCTGTTGAAGGAGAAGGAGCGGGGCTCGATCTCGCCGAGGGCGTACATGTCGCGGGGGCAGGCGAGCTGCTCGGCCATGACGATGTCGTCGTCCGCGCCGTCGACGTTGATGCGGAGGATGCCTTCGCCGAGCTGGAGCGCCTGCTCGACGCTTTCGGCGAGGCGCCCGGAGAGGGTTTTGAGCTCGTCCGGCTCGGGTTGTTCGGCGGGCAGGGCGATGCGGTCGACGACGACGTCGATGCTGTGGCGCTTGTTCTTTTCGAGTTCGATCCGCTCGTCGAGCGAACGGACTTCGCCGTCGACGCGGGCGCGGACGAAGCCGCGCGAGCGGGCATCTTCGAGGACCTGCTGGTGCTCGCCCTTGCGGTCGCGGACGACGGGGGCCATGACGAGGAGGCGGGAACCGGGCGGAAGGCCGAGGACATGGTCGACCATCTGCTGGACGGTCTGGCTGGCGATGGGGTCGCCGCAGATCGGGCAGTGGGGCCTGCCGGCGCGGGCGAAGAGGAGGCGGAGGTAGTCGTAGATCTCGGTGACGGTGCCGACGGTGGATCGGGGGTTGCGGGAGCCGGTCTTCTGGTCGATGGAGATGGCGGGGGAGAGGCCGTCGATCAGGTCGACGTCGGGCTTTTCCATGCGGCCGAGGAACTGGCGCGCGTAGGCGGAGAGGGATTCGACGTAGCGGCGCTGGCCTTCGGCGTAGATGGTGTCGAAGGCGAGGGATGATTTGCCGGAGCCGGAGAGGCCGGTGATGACGACCAGCTGGTCGCGGGGGAGGCTGACGTCGACGTCCTTGAGGTTATGTTCGCGCGCGCCGCGGACTGTGATCTTGTCGGCGGGCACGTGCGGGCTCCAACGGTGCGGGCTGCTCGGGGCGGGAGACGCGGCAATCGTATCAGGGCGGCGCGGCGTCCCGAAGGCGGCGCGATGGGGGTACCCTCGCAGGCGGAGGAGCGATGGCGGACCCGCAGGCGACGATGGAGCTGCCGCGCGAGCGGCGGGCGGTGCTGCTGGACGGGCACGCGATCATCTTCCGCGCGTACTACGCGATGCGCGACCCGCTGCGGCACAAGGAGACGGGCGAGAACACGACCGCGCCGTACGGGTTCGTGAACACGCTGCGTTCGGTGCTGGACGATCTGAAGCCGACGCACATGGCGCTGGCGCTGGACGTGTCGGACGACACGACCTTCCGCAAGGCGATGTACGAGCCCTACAAGGCGCACCGCGAGGTGCCGCCGGAGGACTTCCCGCAGTCGGTGGCGCGCTGCCGGCAGATCGCGGAGGCGTTCTCGATCCCGATCCACGAGGCGGAGGGCTACGAGGCGGACGACGTGCTGGCGACGCTGGCGGACCAGGCGGCGGAGACGGGGATCGAGACCTGGATCGCGACGCTGGACAGCGATTTGGTGCAGCTGGTGCGCGAGGGCGTCGGGGTCTACATGTTCCGGCCGTTCAAGCGGGACGTGGTGCGCTACGACTCGGACGAGCGGGTGCGGGATCGGTACGGGATCGATCCGATCCAGATGATCGACTACAAGGCGCTGGTGGGGGATTCGTCGGACAACATCCCGGGCGTGAAGGGGATCGGCGACAAGACGGCGGTGAAGCTGCTGAACCAGTGGGCGACGGTGGAAGAGGTGTACGAGCATTTGGACGAAGTCGCGCCGAAGCGGGCGCAGAGCAATCTGATCGCGGGGCGGGAGTCAGCAGAGTTGTCGAAGAAGCTGGCGACGATCGTGCACGACGCGCCGGTGCAGTTCGATCTGGAGGCGGCGGACATCTCGCAGTACGACCACGACGAGGTGGTCGAGGCGTTCCGCGATTTGAATTTCCGCTCGCACCTGGAGTGGTTCGGGGAGTGGTCGGGCACGGGCGTCGAGGCCGCGCCGGAGGCGCGGCAGATCGATGCGGAGTACGAGATCGTGCGGGATGAGGCGGCGCTGGCGAAGTGGGCGGCCAAGGCGGCGGCCGCGCCGCTGCTGGCGGTGGATTTGGAGACGTCGAGCACGGACACGATCGACGGCGCGATCGCGGGGTACGCGCTGGCCGTGGCGGAAGGGGAAGCGTGCTACATCCCGGTGCGGCACGCGGACGACGGGGAGCCGACGATCGCTCCGGAGACGGCGCTCGAAGGGCTGCGGCCGGTGCTGGAGGACGGCGCGGTGCCGAAGGTGCTGCACAACGCGAAGTTCGACATGAAGGTGCTGCGGAGGCACGGCGTGGAGCTGCGGGGCCTGCGGGCCGACACGATGCTGCAGGCCTACCTGCTGAACGAGCCGCACATCGGCTTGAAGGCGCTGGCGCTGAGCCGGCTGGGCGTGGAGATGACGCCGATCGAGGACTTGATCGGGAAGGGGAAGTCGCAGGTCTCGATGGTGGACGTGAAGCCGGAGGCGGCGGGGCCGTACGCGGCGGCGGACGCGGACATGACGCTGCGGCTGGCGGCGGAGCTGGGGCCGGAGCTGGCGGAGAACGAGCAGCTCGAGGCGCTGCACCGGGAGGTCGAGCTGCCGCTGGTGCCGCTGCTGGCGGAGATGGAATTGGCCGGCGTGGCGTTGAATACGGCGGCGCTGGAAGATCTGGACGCGCGGCTGGACGGGGAGATCGCGGCGAAGACGCGGGACGTATACGAGGCGGCCGGACATGAATTCAAGATCGGCTCGCCCAAGCAGCTGAGCACGGTGCTGTTCGATGAATTGCAGCTGCCCAAGACGCGGAAGACATCGCAAGGATACTCGACCGACGCGCAGCAGCTGGAGCGGCTGGCCGAGTCGCATCCGATCGTCGAGCGCATCCTGCAATGGCGGGAGCTGACCAAGCTGCGCTCGACCTACGTGGAGGCGCTGCCGCCGATGGTGCACGCGAGCACGGGACGGATCCACACGGACTACAACCAGACCGTGGCGGAGACGGGGCGGCTGTCGTCGGAGAATCCGAACCTGCAGAACATCCCGGTGCGGACCGGGACGGGCAGCGAGGTGCGGGCCGCGTTCGCGCCGCAGGCGTGGGAGGGGATCGAGGAAGACGTGGTCTTCCTGAGCGCGGATTACTCGCAGATCGAGCTGCGGGTGCTGGCGCACCTGTCGGGCGACGAAGGGCTGATCGAGGCGTTCCGCAACGGCGAGGACATCCACGCGGCGACCGCGGCGGGCGCGTACGGGGTGGAGACGGCGGACGTGCAGCCGGACATGCGGCGGATCGCGAAGATGATGAATTTCGGCGTGATCTACGGGCTGAGCGCGCACGGGCTGTCGCAGCGGTCGGGGATGGAGCGGTCGGACGCGCAGGCGTTCATCGACGCGTATTTCGGGCGCTTCGGGCGGGTGAAGGAGTGGATCGAGGAAATCAAGGAGTCGACCAAGCGGAACAAGCACGCGGAGACGCTGCTGGGGCGGCGGCGGAAGCTGCCGAACATCGAGTCGCGCAATTTTCAGATGCGGGCGCACGCGGAGCGGCAGGCGGTGAACATGCCGGTGCAGGGCACGGCGGCGGACGTGATGAAGCTGGCGATGCTGCGGATTGCGGAGCAGCTGCGGGCGCGCGAACTGCAGTCGCGGATGCTGATGCAGGTCCACGATGAATTGATCTTCGAGACGCTGGAATCGGAGCTGGACGACGTGGCGGCGGTGCTGGCGGAAGTGATGCCGACCGCGATCGAGATGGTGGTGCCGCTGCAGATCGAGATGAAGAGCGGGCCCAACTGGCGCGACTTGGAACCGTTGCAGGCGTGAGGGAGCGAGTGATGGCGAAGCCGCGGATCGGGACCCGGGCGGAGTGGCAGGCGGCGCGCGAGGCGCTGCTGGCCAAGGAGAAGGAAGCGACGCGGCTGCGGGACGAGCTGGCGCGGGAGCGGCGGGCGCTGCCCTGGGTGCCGGTCGAGGAGGATTACTCATTCGAGGGCGAGGAGGGCGAACGGCGGCTGAGCGAGCTGTTCGGGCCGCATTCGCAGCTGATCATCTACCACTTCATGTTCGGGCCGGATTGGGACGCGGGCTGCCCCTCGTGCTCGTTCTGGGCCGATAATTTCGACGGGATCGACGTGCATCTGGCGCAGCGTGACGCGGCCTTCGCCTGCGTGTCGCGCGCGGATTACGGGAGGCTGCGGGAGTACCGCGAGAGGATGGGCTGGCGCTTCCGCTGGCTCTCGTCGGCCGGGAGCCGGTTCAATTTCGACTACGGCACATCCAGCGGCGAGAACGACGAGACGCCCGGCCTGAGCGTGTTCGCGAAGGACGAGGAGGGGAACGTCTACCACACGTACTCGACTTATCGCCGCGGGCTGGACGCCTTCAACGGCACATATCAGATACTGGATCTGATTCCGAAGGGGCGCGACGAAGCTCGGCTGGAGTGGCCGCAGCAATGGGTGCGCCGGCACGATGAGTACGACGTGACCGAAGACGGAGGGCACTGCTGATGATGGCGACGCTGCGGAACACGTGGGAGATCATCAAGACCTGCTGGCGGGTGCTGAAGCTCGACAAGGAACTGATCGTGTTCCCGATCCTGTCGACGCTGGGCGCGGTCGTGATCGGGGCGGTGCTGCTGGGCGCGTTCGGCGCGTCGGGCCGGTTCGATGATCTGGCGAACATCCAGTACGGGGCGATGGACGTGATCGGGGCGCTGATCGCGTACTTCCTGGCGCTGTACGTGATGATCTTCTGCAACGCGGCGCTGATCGCGGCGGCGCGGGAGCGGCTGGAGGGCGGCGACCCGACGGTGCGGAGCGGGTTCCGCGCGGTCGCGCCGATGTGGCTGGCGATTTTCGGCTGGACGCTGATCACGGGGACGGTGGGGCTGATCCTGAACGCGCTGCAGAGCCTGGCGAACGAGAACAGCAACGGGATCCAGCGGATCGTGGCGACGATCATCATCTCGCTGATCGGCGCGGTCTGGGCCTACATCACGTTCTTCACGGTGCCGGTGCTGGTGGTCGAGCGGGTCGGGCCGATCGAGGCGATCAAGCGGTCGGCGGGGATGCTGAAGCGCAGCTGGGGCGAGCAGGTCGTGGCGGGCTTCTCGTTCTTCATCGCGTACCTCGCGGCCGGGCTGATCGTCGCGATTCCGGCCGTACTGGTCGGGTTCGTCAACGTGGCGGCCGGGATCGGAGTGGCGGTGATCCTGGGCGGGCTGGCGTTCGGGATCGTGGCGACGCTGGAGGGCATCTTCAAGGCGGCGCTGTACGAATGGGTTTCGGCGGGCAAGGGCGGGGAATGGTTCGACGAGACGCTGCTGCGCGGCGCCTACGAGCCGAAGCCGGCGCGCAGCTGGGGCGCGTGACGGCTGCGCCGTGCCGGAGCTGCCGGAGGTCGAGACGGTCCGTCGCGAGCTGGAACCGTTGATCCGCGGGCGGATGATCGAAGATTTCCGGGTCGAGCGCGGGTCGTCGCGGCTGCTGCGGGGAGCGTCGGGCGCGGCGGTGCGGCGGCGGCTGGCGGGACGGCGCTTCGCCTCGGTCGAACGGCGGGGGAAGTACCTGGGGCTGCGGCTGGACGACGATTCGTACTGCGTGGTGCACCTGCGGATGACGGGCTCGCTGCGGTTCCGCGAGCCGGGCGCGGAGGCGGATCGGTTCTGCCGGGCGGTGTTTTCGCTGGACGGCGGCGCGGAGCTGCGCTTCACGGATGTGCGCAAGTTCGGCACGATCGACGCGGTCGCGGAGTTCGCCGACGCGCTGCCGCAGCTGGGCCCGGAGCCGCTCGACGCGGAGTTCAGCGAGGAAGTCCTGCGGGCGGCGCTGCAGGGGCGGACGGCGCCGCTGAAATCGCTCCTGCTGGATCAGCGGACCGTGGCCGGGGTCGGCAACATCTACGCCGACGAGGCGCTCTACCTCGCGCGCCTGCACCCGGAAGTGCCGGCCGGGGCGCTGCGCGCGGCGGAGCGGACGGCGCTGCACACGGCGATCGTGCAGGTGCTGCTGGAAGGCGTGGAGCACGGCGGGGCGTCGTTCCGCGATTACACGGGCGTGCGCGGCGACGAGGGGCGGCAGCAGCACTACGTGCGGGTCTTCCGCCGCACGGGGCAGCCCTGCGACGAGTGCGGCGCTGAGATCCGGCGGACGGTCGTCGGAGGGCGGGCGACGCACTGGTGCCCGCGCTGCCAGCACCCGCGGCAGAAGTCGCGCAAGGTGCGGACGGGGCGCGGCAAGCAGCGCTGACGGAGGGGCTGCGCGCGGGGATACCCTGCGCGGGGGAGGGGCGCATGCCGGCAACGCGGCCCAGCGAGGGATACCAGCGCGCGGCGTACCGCGCCGAACCGCCGCGGAGCGGCGGCGTGCTGGCCGCTTGCGAGGACTGCGGCGGGGAGTTCGAGGCTGTGGATGGCGGCGCGAGGGTCTGCGCGCCCTGCTTCGACCGTTCGCTGGACGCGTTAGAGGCCGGCTTCCTCGAGTCTTATGCCAAGTTCGGGTCGAAGAGCCACCGCACGGTGGCCGAGGCGCTGTTCCGCTCGCAGGCGCTGGCCGACCCGGACGACCGCAAGCTGATCGGGATGCGGATCGTGGAGGAGTACCTGGGGGCGGCGCAGGAGCTGATGGCGCTCTACGTCGCGCTGCGGCGGAGGCGGCAAGCGCCGCTGATCCGGACCTTCCTCGACTTCGAGCTGACGGCCGCATCGGTCGGCGCGTTCCGCGCGCTCACGCTGGGGCGGACGCCGGACGAGCTGATGCGCGACCTCGGCCTGCCGATCTTCTCGGACGTGGAGGCGGCGCGGGGCGAGATTCCGCGCCGCGATTGGCGGCAGTTCGCGGAGGCGACGTCTTCCGTAGCGCACGGGATCGAGCGGGTGCAGAAGCTGGATCAGGGGGTGCTGCTGGAGCTGGCCGACGGGCTGCAATCGTCGTCGGCGCTGGCGCACAAGCTGGATTGGCTGCCGGAACGGCGGCTGAATCCGGATCAGGTGGCCTTGGTCGTGGTCAACTCGCGGCGGCGGGTCGTGCTTGCGCACGCGCTCTCGATCCACGAGCCGCAGCTGGAGGCGTTCATCGACGCGATCGACAAGATCACGTCGGCGACGCGGGACGCGATCTGGCTGTACCTGCACATGCGCGACGTGATCGCGCTGGAAGAATCGACCAGCTGAGGGGAGCCGCAGATGGATGAGACGCCGTTTTCGCTGGCCGGCCAAGTGGTGCTCGTATCGGGCGCGGGGCGCGGGATCGGCCGCGCGGCGGCCGAGCTGATCGGCCGGCTGGGAGCGACCGTGGCGCTGACTTCGCGGACGATCGCGCAGGTCGAGGAAGCGGCGGAGGGCATCCGCGCCGGCGGCGGCAACGCGGCGGCGTTCCGCGCGGACGTGGCCGAGGTGGAGGAGCACGCGGCGCTGCTCGACGACGTGGAAGAGGCGCTGGGGCCGCTGACGGGGCTGGTCAACGTGGCAGGGATCTCACCCGTGCTGGAGCGCGGCGAGCGCGTATCGGTCGAGGCGTACGACATGATCCAGGCGATCAACCAGCGGGGTACGTATTTCCTGACGCAGGCGGCGGCGGCGCGCTGGATCGAGCGGGGGCAGGGCGGGGCGATCGTCACGATCTCGTCGGTGGGAGCGGAGTTCGGGCTGCCGCGACAAGCGCCGTACTCGATGACGCGGGCGGCGGTCGAAGCGATGACGAAGACGCTGGCGGCGGAATGGGCCAACGCGCCGGCGCAGCCGATCCGGGTCAACTGCGTCGCGCCCGCGTTCATCGACACGCCGCTGACCGCGCCGATGCCGGGCTGGTACCGCGAACGGGTGGCGGCGCACACGGCGATGCGCCGCCTGGGCGAGGACGAGGAGTGCGCCGGCGCGGTCGCCTTCCTGCTCTCGGAAGCCGCCAGCTACATCACCGGCACGGTCATCCCCGTAACCGGCGGCTACGGCCTCTGGTCCCTGGACAAGCCGCCGTCATGAACAGCGCGCGCTTCACGGCGGCGGCGGTGCAGCGGGCGCCGGGGTTGACGCGGGGGGAAGGGGTTGCGCGGGCGGTTGCGGCGATTGGGGAGGCGGCTGAGGGCGGGGCGGGGCTGATCGTGTTTCCCGAGACTTGGATTCCGGCGTATCCGTACTGGCACTCGCGGAACTCGCGGCGGGCGGAGTTCGCGGCGCTGTACCGGCGGCACTTCGAGGAGAGCATCGAGATTCCCGGGCCGGAGTGGAGCGAGATCAGCGCGGCCGCCGCTGCCGCGGAGGCAACGGTCGTGATCGGCGTCAACGAGCGGGAAACGCGGGGCGGGACGCTCTACAACACGCTCGCGTACATCGGGCCGGACGGAGGGCTGCTGGGCAAGCACCGCAAGCTGGTGCCGACGCTTTCGGAGCGGCTGATTTGGGGCTACGGCGACGGATCCGACTTGGACGTCTACGAGACGCCGGCGGGACGGTTGGGCGGACTGATCTGCTACGAGCATCACATGGCGCCGGCGCGGTACGCGCTGGCGAATTTGGGCGTGCAGGTGCATGCATCGGTGTGGCCGGGCTGGGCGAGTCTGGACCCGGTCGTGGATGCGGCGACGCGGCAGCTGGCCTATGAAAACGCCTGCTTCGTCATCGTCGCGCGGGAGGTGATGTCGGCCGAGCGATTGCCGGCCGGGACGCCGCTGGCGGAGGAGCCGATCTGGGAGGCGGCAGGGGGCAGCGCGATCATCGCGCCGAACGGCAAGTACTTGGCAGGCCCCGTCAGCGGCGAGGAGGCGATCTTGTACGCGGAGATCGATGTCGCCGAGACGATCGAATCGAAGCGCTGGGTCGATTCGGCGGGGCACTACAGCCGACCGGATGTCTTCCAGCTGCATTGGAACCGCGCGCCGCGGGCAGGACTCGTGCTGGAAGATTTCGACCGCGATGCCTGAGCGCGGGCCGAAGGAGGACGCGATCACGGCGGTGCCGGGCATCCGCGTGGGGCATTGGACGCGGCAGCGCAGCCTGACCGGGCTCACGGTCGTGCGCTGCGACGCGGGCGCGACGCCGGGCTTCTTCGCGCCGGGCGGCGCGCCGGGGACGCTGGATACGGACCTGTTGCGGCCGGAGAACTCGGTGCAGCGCGTACACGCGGTGATGCTGACGGGGGGCAGCCTGTTCGGGCTGGAGGCGGCGGGCGGGATCAAGCGCCGGCTGCTGGAGGAAGGAACGGGGCTGGCGATGCGGCCGGACGCGCCGCGGATCCCGATCGTGACCGGCGCGGTCGTCTTCGATCTCGCTCTGGGCAAGCCGGATCACCCGGGCGAGGACGGCGGCTACCGCGCGGCGGCCGGCGCGGCGTCGGGATCGGTCGCGCAGGGCAACGTCGGGGTCGGCACGGGCTGCACCGTGGCGAAGACGGGCGCGGACGGAACGCAGCTGAAGAGCGGCGTCGGCACGGCGGCGGTGCGGCATGACTCCGGCCTCGTCGCGGGCGCAATCGTCGCGGTCAACGCCGTCGGCGACGTGATCGACCCGCGCGACGGGTCCTTGGTCGCGGGCGCGCGGGGGGCGCGCAAAGGCGAGATGATCCGCGCCTCGGAGGCACTGCGAGCGAAGCCGTACGCGGACTACATGGCGGAGGCGGACGTCCCGGCGAGCGGCGGCGCGGGCGCGAACACGACGCTGGCGGTGGTGGCGACGAACGCGAAGCTGAGCAAGGCGGTCGCCGGGCGTCTCGCGATCATGGCCGGGACCGGGCTGGCGCGCACGATCTCGCCCGCGTTCACGCCGGGCGACGGCGACTGCGTGTTCACGCTGGCGACGGGCGAGATCAGCATCAGCGGGGCGCCGGCGCTGATGACGCTGCTGGGCGCGATGGCCGCCGAGGCGGTCGAGCGGGCCGTCCTGAACGCGGTGCGGACCGCGGAGGGCGCGGGTGGCGTCCCATCGGCTGGCGAGTGGTCGGGCGGCAGCTCGAAAACGGCCCGTCGAACTCGAAAGCACTAGAAGATTTTTTTTTCCAGCTGGATATCGTCGCTGCCATGCAGTGGACAATTGAATACCTGCGCGGACTCACGCCCGTTGAACGCGCGAAGCAGCTGGGGGAGTCGCCGGAGAACCAGTGGTTCGGCCGCGAGGGGCCGCGGATCAGCCAGACGGATCTGGCCAAGGCGATGGTCGGCATGGCGAATGCGGAGGGCGGGCTGCTGGCGATCGGCTTCCGAGACGGGGAGTGCATGGGGGCGGACCCGTCATCGAAGGCCGCGAGCAGGTGGCGGCAGGCGGCGGCGACGCGCACGGAACCGCCGGTCGCGGCGGAGTTCGAGTTCCTCGACTGCCGCGGGGCCGGCGGGAAGACGGTTGCGGTCTGCCTGATCGAGATCGCGGCGGGGCAGACGGTGCACCGGACGGCGGGCGACGAGGTGTACTTGCGGGTGGGCGACTCGAACCTGCTGCAGCAGTTCGAGCAACGGCTGGCGCTGCATTACGACCGCGCGGATACGAGTTTCGAGCAGCGGCCCGCCGCGCCGTTCGGCAACGACGTGCTCGACGAGGCGCGGGTCGGGGCGTACTTAGCCGCGATCGGCGAGACGCGGCGCGAGGCGCACTTGAAGACGCGCAAGTTCCTCGGGCCCGACGATCGAGCGACGGCTGCGGGCGTGCTGATGTTCGGGGCCGCGCCGCAGTCGGCGTTCCCCCAGGCGCTGGTGCGCGTGCTGCGGTTCAAGGGAACGGAACGGCTCTACGGCGCGGATCAGAACCTGCTCTTCGACCGGCGCTGCGGAGGAACGCTGCCGGCGCAGATCGAGGCGGCCGCCGAGGCGATCGTGGAGCAGATCCCTCAGCGCCATGCGCTGGGGTCGGAGGGCAGATTCGAGTGGATGCCGCTGCTGCCGGAAGCGGCTTGGAAGGAGGCGCTGGTCAACGCAGTGGTCCACCGCGCGTACAGCAATTTCGGCGACCAAGTGCGCGTTTCGATCTACGACGATCGGCTGGAGGTGCACAGCCCGGGCCGCTTCCCCGGCTTGGCCACGCCGCGCGATCTGCCGAACGTGATCCGCTTCGCGCGCAATCCGCAGATCGCGCGGGCGATGTCGGAACTGTCGTACGGAGAGGAGATCGGCGAGGGGCTGCGGCGGATGATCCGGGAGATGGAGGCGCACGGCCGCCCGCCGCCGCTGGTGGAGCAGACGCCGGGCGGGGTCGAGGTGACGCTGATGATCGCGCCGGGTCTGCCGGCGGAGCTGGCGGATGCCCCGCCGAGGGCGGTGGCGCTGTACCAGCGGCTGGCCGCGAGCAGCGGGCTGGGCACCGGAGAGCTGGCTCGGGAGGCGGGGGTTTCGGCGCCGACGGTGCGCAAGTACCTGCGAGTGCTCGAGGAGATCGGCTTGGCGCGGCGGATCGGCTCCAGCCCGAAAGATCCCCGCGCGCGCTGGGCAGCGGTTCTGAAGGGGTCAACCGGCAGCTAGAACACTCTGCTCGAAAGGGTTGTGAGAGGTTGATTTCCAGATTGATTTCTAGCTTAGATCAGTGTTTTATGGGGGATTCCGAGAAATCGCTTCGCGCAAAATCTACAGCTGGAAAGCTAGTGGAAAGCGGACGGCAACGCGGAGGCAGTCGAAGTGGCATGTGCGTGATGAGGACTTGAAAGGCGTACTGGAAAACGGTTGAGATTTTGTCTTTTGAGCTGATTTTCCAGTTTGATCCAGTCTTTTGCGGGCGATCAGCGATCTCAATCATATTGGAATCTGAAAACTCAAAAGCTAGTGGAAACGGCTCAGGTGGCGCGGAGGGTGACTTCGCCGGCGATGATTCGGTCCAGCCCGCCGTCGGCTCGGCGGATGAGCAGTGCGCCGTCGGGCTCGACGTCTTCGGCGATTCCGCTCGTCACGGGGCCGGCGGGGCCGTGGATCTCGACTTGCCGGCCGAGGGTCGTGAGGCGCTCGCGCCAGGCTTGGAAGACGCCTGCTCCGCGCCAGCGCTCGTAGGCCTCCTCGAATTCGTTGAGCAGGGCTGCGAGGACGTCCTCGCGGGATTGGCGGCGGCCGAGCTCGACCATCAGGCTGGTCGCCGGGCGGTCGATCAGCGCGGCGTGGGGGGCGGGGTCGAAGTTGACGTTGATGCCGATGCCGACGAGCGCCCAGAGCGGGCCGTCGTCGGACCATTCGCCCTCGATCAGGATGCCGCCCGCCTTGCGCCCCCCGAGCTCGACGTCATTGGGCCACTTCAGTCCGGCCCGCAGCGGGGTGGCCGACTCGATCGCGCGTGCGGCGGCGACCGCGGCAATGATGCTCAGCCTCTTCATCCTCTCGGCGTCAGGGCGGGCGATCAGCGTGGCGTGGATGCTCTCGCCCGGCGGGGAGACCCACGCGCGGCCTTTGGTGCCGCGGCCGCCCGTCTGCTCGTCGGCGACGGCGACCATGCCGTGGGGGCAGCCGGAGCCGGCCAGCCGCCTGGCATCGTCCATCGTCGACGAGGTCGCCCGCGCGTAATGGATCCGGCGACCGAAGGCGATCGTGCGCAACGAGGCTCGGACCCGGGCGAGGTCCAAGATCGCGCCGGGATCGCCGGCCGCTTCGTCAGTCATGGTTCCGAAGGAGACAGCCGCCCCGGGATGGGCGTCCCGGGGGCGGCGTTCGCGTCCGTCCACCCAGCGGGTGGACGCGCGGCGTCAGGAGGCGCCCACCTCCGCCGCGCGCCGGCTGGTCCCGCTGGGCAGATGCTTGCTATGTGCCAACAGCATCACCTCCTTCCTTGCGCGACACGCTAGCAGATCGCGGCGAATCCGCGCGAGCGGAGGAGGTTGGAGACGCTCAGACGCCGGCGGTGACCTCGCGGACCGAGTCTTCGACGATGGCGAGGATGTCGTCGACCTGCTCTTCGGTCGCGACGAGCGGCGGGGCGAGCAGGTAGGAGTCGACGCGGGCGCGGGAGATCAGGCCGCGCTTCTGGCAGGCCTTGAGCAGCTTGATGCCCATCGCCTCGGAGGCGTCGAAGGGCACGTCCTTCTCCGGGTCGAGCATGAGGTCGAAGCCGCACATGAAGCCGAGTCCGCGCACGTTGGCGACGTGCGGGTGCTCTTCGAGCCGGCGCAGGCCGTCGAGCAGCTGAGCGCCGCGGGCGGCCGCGTTCGCGACCAGATTTTCGTCCTCGAAAATCTGGAGGTTGCGGAGGCCGACGGCGGCAGCGGTGGGCTGGCCGGCGTTGGTGTAGGCGTGCATGAACTTGCCTTCGCCGCCGGTGATCACCTCGTGGACTTTTTCGGAGAAGACGGCCGCGCCCATCGGCACGTAGCCGCTGGTGATCGCCTTGGCGATCGACATCATGTCGGGCTCGACGCCGAAATGCTCGAGCGCGAACCACTTGCCGGTGCGCCCGAAGCCGGTGATCACCTCGTCGGAGACGAGCAGCACGTCGTACTGGTCGCAGACCTCGCGCAGGCGGGGGAAGTAGCCGGTGGGCGGCGGGTGGACGCCGCCGGCGCCCTGCACGGGCTCGGCGATCACGGCGGCGACGGTGTCCGGGCCCTCGCGTTCGATGGCGGCGACGATGTTGTCGATCAGCACGTTGCCGGCATCGATCCGGCCGCCGCCGGTGGGCGAGCCGTCCGGGGTATCGGCGTTGATGATGTTGTCCATCCGCGGGCCGAAATTGGGGTGGAAGGCCTTCATGCCGGTGGCGAAGGTCATCGCGACGGTGTTGCCGTGGTAGGCCTCGGGGCGGGTGATGATCTTGTGCTTTTCGGGCTTGCCGAGGCGGCTCCAGTAGAAGCGGGCGGCCTTGACGTTGGTTTCGTTGGATTCGGAGCCGGAGTTGGTCCAGAAGACGGAGCGCATGTTGGGGTAGGCGAGGTCGACGACCTTCTTGGCGAGGCGGATGGCGGGTTCGTTGGTGTAGCCCTCGTAGGAGTTGGAGAAGCCGAACTTGGCCATCTGCTCAGCGGCGGCCTGCCCCAGCTCGGCGCGGCCGTGGCCGACGGCGACGTTCCAGAGCGCGGCCAGGCCGTCGATGTAGCGGGTGCCGTCCGCGCCGTAGATGTAGATGCCCTCGCCGCGCTCGAACAGCACCGGCTCTTGGTGGCCCGAGGGGTGGTAGAGCGGGTGGATCCAGTGGTTGAGGTCGTCGGCCACGAGATCGCGGTAGGTGGCATCGTCCATGGTTCGCCTCCGGAGGCTCGAATCGGGATTCGATGGTAGGCGCGCGCCCGTCTAGGCGCTGAGCAGGCGGCGCAGTTCTCCGCGGGCGACAGCGGCGTCGTCCCAAGGTTCGGCGCGGTCGGCGTAGATCATCGTCGGTTCGGCGCCTTTGCCCGCGATCAGGACGAAGTCGCCGCTCCGCGCTTCGGCGAGCGCGGAGGCGATGGCGCGGCGGCGGTCCGGCTCTTCGGCGATTCGCGCGCTGGCTCCGGCGTCCCGCATCGCGTCGGCGATTTCGGCGACGATGGCTGTGGGGTCCTCGGAGCGCGGGTTCTCGCTGGTGATCCAGGTGAAATCGACCGAGTCGGCGGCGACGGCGCCCATGCCGCTGCGGCGGGCGGGATCGCGCTCGCCGGCGCAGCCGAAGACGAGCAGCAGGCGTCCTTCGACGAGCGGGCGCACGGCTTCGATGGCGCGGCGGAGCGCATCGGCCGTGGCGGCGGCGTCCACGGCGACGGCGAACTCCTGGCCCTCGTCGATGGCTTCCATGCGGCCGGGGATTTGCCTGAGATTGGAGAGCGCGCGCTGGATCGCGACCGGGCCCGCGCCGAGCGTCCAGGCGGCGGCGGCGGCCAAGGCGAGGTTGCCGAGGTTGTAGTCGCCAGGCAGTGGCAGCCGCTCGGCCAGCGCGCCGGAGGGCAGGGCGACGCGGACGGAGGTTCCGCCCGCGTCCCGCGAGAGCGGCTGGACGCGGACATCAGCCGATTCGGCCTCCGACGCCGTCGCCAGCACCGTCGGACCGGGGGCAGCGGCGGCGACCCGATCGCGCTGCTCATCCTCGGCACGGACAACGGCGCGGGCATGGCCGCCGGCGTCGTTGAGGGAGCGGAAGAGGGAAAGCTTGGCTTCGAGGTATTCCTCGCGGGTGCCGTGGAAGTCGAGATGATCTTCGCTGAAGCCGGTGAAGACGCCGATGTCGAAGTTGCAATTGCGGACGCGTTGGAGCGCGAGTCCGTGTGAGCTGGCTTCGATCACGGCGTGGGTGCAGCCGTTGGCGGCCATCTCGGCGAGCAGGGCTTGGACGACCTCGGACTCGGGCGTGGTTTCGCCCGTCTCGTTGCGGCGCCATTCGCCGCCGAGGTTGAATTCGACGCCGTTGATCAGGCCGCAGCGATGGCCGGCTGCTTCAAGGATCGCGTGGGTCAGATAGGTAGTGGTGCTCTTGCCGTCGGTGCCGGTGACGCCGACGACGGCGAGCTGCTCGGCGGGGAATCCGTGCCAAGCGGCCGCGAGGTCGGCGAGCGCGGCGCGCGTGTCATCGACCTCGATCACGGCGGCAGGGGAGTCCGCGACGGCCGGTTCCCAGATTTGCCGCGCGTCCGCTTGCACGACGACGGCGGCAGCGCCGGACGCGATCGCCTGCCCGATGTAGGCATGCCCGTCGGCGCGTTCGCCGCGGATGGCGACGAAGCAGGAGCCGGGGGCGGCGCGGCGGGAGTCCTGCACGACGGCGGCGATCTCCGCGGACGGGTCGCCGCGGACGATGCGGTGCGGGGTGCGGCGGAGCAGGTCCGCGAGCGGGCGAGCGGGCATCGCCGCCTCCGTTTCTCGATGGTTGCCAGGCCGCCTGTAAGCCGGGTTCTGTCGCCGCCTCCGCCGTTGCCGGCGCGGGCGGCGGGTGACCATCCATCTGGAGCGCCGGTTGCCCGACGCTTCACGCGGCCTACCCGGGGACGGCGCGGGACGCGCCATGGTCCCCCTATTCGGCCTTGCTCCGGGCGGGGCTTGCCCAGCCGGCCGGTCGCCCGGCCGCTGGTGCGCTCTTACCGCACCATTTCACCCTTGCCGGCGCCCGAAGGAACCGGCGGTATGTTTCTGTGGCGCTTTCCGTCAGGTCGCCCTGCCTGGGAGTTACCCAGCGCCCTGTCCCGAGGAGCCCGGACTTTCCTCGACGCGGCCCGGAGGCCGCGCCGCGGTCACCCGGCGGCCTGGCGCTTCCCAGTCTACGCGTCTACGCGCGGCGGGCGGCGTCGAGGGCCTCGTTGGCCAGAGCATCGGCGCGGCGGTTGCGTTCGCGCGGGACATGCACGGCCCGGAAGCGGTCAAGCCGCCCGATCAGGCCCTGGAGCTGTTCGTAGAGCGGCTTGAGCTGCGCGTTCTTGACCCGGTAGCGGCCCTGCAGCTGGCGGACGATCAGCTCCGAGTCGAGGCGCAGCTCCAGCTCGTCTGCCCCGAGTTCGAGCGCCGTTTCGACGGCGGCGATCGCGCCGCGGTACTCGGCGACGTTGTTGGTGGCGCGGCCGATCGTGCGTCCGTCGGCAGCCAGTTCGACGCCGGCGGCATCGGCGACGACCATGCCCCAGGAGGCGGGGCCCGGGTTGCCGCGCGATGCGCCGTCGGCCCAGGCGGTCAGCTTCATCGCGGCCTCCCGCTCAGACCCGCAGGATCGTCTGCACGGAGTCGTCGCCGACGATCACGCGCTCGATCAGTTCGCGGAGCAGGGCGCGGCGGGCCTCGAAGCCGAGATCGTCCCACTCGTCCCGCAGGCGGGCCATCAGGCGGGCGCGGCGGCGCTCGCGGTCGGCATCGGAGGCCTGCGCGTCGAGGCGCGCGTGCAGCTCGGCGATCTCTGCCGCGGCGGCCTCGGCCGCTTCGACCAGCGGGGCGGCGCGCTCGGCCAGGGCCTTGGCCGCCCCGCGCCGGCTGGCGATGACGGCGTTGGCGGCCGCTTCATCGAGCACCGCGGCGAGCTTGCGGTCGAGCGACTTGGCCCGGTGCTCGGCGCGGGCGAGCGCTTCGGCCGTCTCCTCGGCGACGGCTTCGGCGTCGCCGGCGCGGAGGCCGGGGCGGGCGCGGCCGTCTCCGCCGCGCAGGTGGGCGAGCACCTCGGCTTCGAGTTCGTCGGCCTTGCGGGTGTGGTACTCGCCGATCGAGCGGCTCGAGCGCTCGCTGCTCTGGTAGTAGCGGTAGACGCCGCTGCGTTCGGCGCCGTCGCGGTTGCGCCAGGTCTGGCGGCGGGTGGCCCCGACCATCGGGCCGCCGTCCTCGCCGCGCCAGACGAGGCCGGCGAGCAGGAATTCGCCCGGCTCCGAGCGCCCGGCCTCCGCGGCGAGGGGGGCGGTGCGGCGCTTCTCCATCCGCGCCTCGACCCGGCGCAGGTCGGCGGGCTCGACCAGCGCCTCGTGGTTGTTGGGCACGCTCACGCCGAGCCGGCGATAGGTGCCGGTGTAGGCGCGGTTGCGGAGGATGTCGCGGATCGAGACGAGGCTCCAGGGCTTGCCGCGGCGGGTGAGGTGGCCCTCGACGTTGAGTTGCTGGACGATGCGGCGGAGGCCGAGCCCGCGTTCGAGGTAGAGCTCGAAGATGTAGCGCACGACGACGGCCTCGCCGGGGACGACCTCGAGGCGGCCGTCGTCCCCCACCTTGTAGCCGTAGGGGGGGCGGCCGAGCGCGCGGCCGTGCACGGCGCGGCGGCGCATGCCCTCGCGCACGGGCCCGCCGCGGTCGGGCGGGCTGGCCGCGCGCCACCAGCGCAGCAGCCGCGCTTCGTCGAGGGCCGCGCCCTCGAAGGTTTCGACCCGCGCGCCGCGCGCCCGCAGCTGGAGCAGCGACATCGCGGCGCGGGCCGGCTCGCGGCCGAGGTGCTCGACCGAGTGGAGGGCGGCGACGGTGAAGCCGGGTTCGAGGCCGGCGATGTGGTCGAGCAGCTGGCCGAAGCCGGCGCGGTCGCCGTCCGCGTCCTTGTCGATGAAGGTAGCCGAGGCCTCGTAGCCGCGGCGCTCGCAGAGGGCGAGGAAGCGGGAATTCTGCTCGGCCAGCGTGGGGCCGCCTTCGCTGGCCCCGCTGAGGTAGCCGAACGCCTGCACTTGGCGGGCTCCGTTCGTTCCGGGTCAGCTCACGCGCACGAGGCAGCCGCAGGAGGGGCACTCGACGGGCCGGTCGGCGCGACGGGCCCGGGTGATCACCATCCGCGGCAGCATCAGGCGGCACTGGCCGCAGACGCCGCCGGCGACGGGGGCGACGACGCGCGGCCCGCGCAGGCGGTAGGAGTCGTAGGTGACGAGGTCTTCGGCGGCGAGGCGCCGGCGCTGCGCGTCGACGCGGACGGCGAGGCCGGCGATCTGCTCGTTGACCTGGTCGCGCTGGGCCGAGAGTTCGGTCTGGCGCTCCTGCCAGGACGCGAGCGCGGTGCCGCGCAATTCGCCGAGCCAGATTTCGGCCTCGGCGCCGGCCGCATGGGACTGCTCGGCCGCCAGCGCCTTCTGGCGCAGCGGCGTGATGTCCTGGCGCTGCTTGTAGAGGTCGGCCTGGAGGTCCTGCAGCGTGCGGTGGTCCGTGATCGTGCCGTCGTAGATCCGCTTGTCGGTGGTCTCGATGCGGCGCTCGGCGGCCTCGACGGCGGCGCGGGCTTCGCGCAGCGAGGCCTCGGCCAGCTTCACGACGTCGGCCTGGGCCGCGATCTCCGCGTCCAGTGCTTCCGAGAACGGAGGCGGCCCGATCTGCGCCTCGATCGCCTCGAGCTTGCGCCGGGCGTCGTCGCGCAGCAGATCGACCTGCTGCAGCTCCTGCATCCCTTCGAGGTCCATCGTCCCTCCCGCGGCAAGCCGTTCGCAGCGGCGCCCGCGCGCCGCCGGATTCGGAGTGTATCCGACGCCGGCGCTGATACTCTCGATCAATCATGGACCCGACCGCGCCGCGCGCCCTGTCGACGCTCGTCGTCAACGTCGCCGCCCTCGCCCGCGAGGAGATCGGCTCGACCCGCGAATACCGCGTCGAGTCGGCGCGGTTCCAGTGCGACGGCGCGCGGGGCGAGCTGGACGGTTCGCTGCGGCTGCTGCGCACGGATCGGACGATCCTCGCCGCGGCGGCGTTCTCGACCGAACTTCCCGACGAGTGCGGGGCCTGCCTCGAACCGATCGCGGTGCGGCTGCGGATAGAGTTCGAGGAGGAGTTCTGGCCGTCGCACGACCCGATCGGCGGCGACGCGATCGAAATTCCGCCCGAACGGGAGGGCTTCCCGATCATCGACAGCGAGATCGATCTGGCCGAGCCGGTGCGGCAGTACGCGGTGATGGCCCGTCCGATGAGTCCGCGCTGCGGCGCGGGCTGCCCGGGAGCGGGGCTGCCGCCGCCGGGCGAACCGGAGATCGACCCCCGCTGGGCGCCGCTCGCGGCGCTGCAATTGGACGCCGGCGAACCCGCCGCCGGCCCGGGATAGGAACCGCCGATGCCCCCGCTTCCCAAGCGCAAGTACGCCAAGACGCGCCAGCGCCTGCGCCGCCAGCACCACAAGGTGCAGCGGCCGAAGCTGGTCACCTGCCCCGAATGCAACGCGCGGCACCAAGCGCACCACATCTGCTGGGCCTGCGGTTCCTACAACGGCCGCGTCGTGCTCGACATGGACGAGGAATAGCGCGTGGCGGCCGCGTGGCTCTTCCCCGGCCAGGGCGCGCAGCAGGTCGGCATGGGCCGCGACCTCTACGACGAGTTCCCGGCGGCGAAGGCGGTCTTCGACGAGGCGGATGAAGCGCTGGGGCGGCCGCTCTCCAAGATCATCTTCGAGGGCCCCGACGAAGAGCTGCGGAAGACCGTCAACACGCAGCCGGCGATCCTCGTCGCCAGCATCGCCGCATTCGCAGCGGCGGAGGCGGCCGGGCACGAAGCGCTGAGCGCGCCTCCGATCTGCACCGCGGGCCACAGCCTCGGCGAGTACTCGGCGCTGGTCTGCGCCGGCGCGCTCTCGACAAGCGAGGCGGTCCGCCTCGTGCAGCAGCGCGGGGAGCACATGCAGGCGGCGGGGGAGCGGAATCCGGGCACGCTGGCGGCGGTGCTGGGGATGGACGAGGCGGACGTGGAAGCCGTCTGCGCCGAGACCGGCGCGGAACTCTGCAACATCAACGCGACCGGCCAGATCGTGATCGGGGGATCGCCCGGCGACGTGGCGGCCGCATCCGCGCTCGCTGAAGAGCGGGGCGCGCGGCGCGTCGTGGCGCTCAACGTCGGCGGGGCCTTCCACACCTCGCTGATGCAGCCGGCGGCCGAGGCGATGCGGCCGATCCTCGAAGCGGCGGACATCTCCGACCCGTCCGTGCCCGTGATCGGCAACGTCGACGCCGCGCCGCTCGATACGGCGGAGGCGCTCCGCGCTGACCTGATCGCGCAGATCCGCAAGCCGGTGCGCTGGCGCGATTCCGTGCTCCGCATGCGGGAGATGGGCGTCGACCGCTGGGTCGAGATCGGGCCCGGCAACGTGCTGACGGGGCTGGTGCGGACGACGTTGCGGCCGGAGAAGCCCGACGCGATCAACCTCAACGACGCCGCCGGCATCGGCGGCCGCGCCTAGCCGGCATGGCCGATCCGCAGCCGGACGCCGAGGCTCCGGCTGCGCCCGACGAACCCGCCGTCCGCCGCATCCGCGCCCGCACGCGCGCATTCGAGGCGCTCTTCGAGGCGACGTTCCAGCGCACCGACGCGATGGCCGCCTACGAGCGCCCGCGGGAGGGCGGCGACGAGCTCGACGCCGAGGAACTGGAGTACGGCGCGGACCTGGTCGCAGGGACCGGGCGGCTGCTCGGACGGATCGACGAGATCATCGACGGGGCCGCCGACCGCGATCTGTCGCGGATGCCGCTGGTCGACCTGACCGTGCTGCGCGTTGCGCTGTACGAGCTGCTGTTCGATAATGAGCGGGGCAGCGGACTGCCCGCCGTCCGCCGCAACATCGCGGTGAAGGAGGCGGTGGCGCTGGCCCGGCGATACGGCAACGACGGCAGCCGCCGGCTCGTCAGCGGCGTGCTCGGCGCGATCACCCGGTCGCGGCTCGATTCAGCGCAACCGCAACCCGCGGCAGAGAAGGCGGAACCCGTGGCCCTCTTCGAGAAAGTCAGCAAGATCATCGAGGATCAGCTCGGCGCGGATCCCGACGACATCACGATGGAAGCCTCCTTCGTCGATGACCTCGGCGCGGATTCGCTCGACCTCGTCGAGCTGATCATGTCGTTCGAGGACGAGTTCCGCGATGTCGCGCCCGATCTCGAGATTTCCGACGAAGACGCGGAGAACATCGGCACCGTCGCCGACGCGGTCAATTTCCTGATCGAAAAGGGCGTCCCCGAAGACGCCTCCTAGCGCCCGCCGCCCCGGCGCCGCTTGACGGAACTTCGCGGGCTGCATCCGGCAATCGGATAGGCTGATTCGCGCGGTTGCGCGCCGTTGAAGGCGCGTCCGTTCGGGTGCGCAAATCATGAACATCTTCGGCGTCGGCATCCCGGAACTGCTGATGGTGCTGCTGCTCGCGGCGATCATCTTCGGGCCGGGGCGGCTGCCCGAGTTCGCCGGGCAATTCGGGCGCGCCGTCCGCGAGTTGCGCGAGTACGCCCGCGACTTCCGCGACGAATACCTGGTCGATTTCGAGGAGATCCGGGAGGAGATGGTCGAGGTCCGCATGGACTTGGAAGAGACGGACCAAGACATCCGGCGCGACATCGAGGAGACGGGGCAGGAGCTGCGCTTGGCCGTGCGCGACGCCGAGGACGCGACCGCGGAGGCGGTCGAGACGGCCAAGGGCGGGGATGAGGGGCCGGACCGGGCGGAGGACGAGGGGCCCGCGGCATCGAAAGCGGCCGAGGCGCGGCCCGCGATGGAACGGCGCGTGCGGCGGCGGCCGATCGTGCGCCGCCGGGCGGCCGAGGGCGGCGACGGGCCGTCTTCCGCGCCCGCGCGCCCGTCCAACGTGATCGCGCTGCGCCGGCGGCGCGGCGACTAGCCCCGCGCGCCGATGGCGACCCGCGCGTTCGAGCAGGATGCCCCGCCGCCCGACGGCGCAGCGGAGCCCGAACTGGTCGAGGAGACGCCGGAGGGCGGAGCGCCGCTGACGCTGGGCGAGCACCTCGCCGAGATCCGCAACCGCCTCACCGTCGCCACGCTCACCGTCGTCCTGCTCACCGTCGTCACCCTCGTCTTCGCGTCCGACATCCTCGACTACCTGCTGCAGCCGGGCCGGGACGCGGACCCGGGCTTCCGCCCGATCTACACGGAGCTGCTCGGCTACGTGGGCGCGTACATCAAGATCAGCCTGCTGCTCGGCCTGGCCGGCTCGATGCCGGTGATCCTGTACCAGATCTACGCCTTCCTGCACCCCGGCCTGACGCGGCAGGAGCGCAAGTGGATCATCCCGATCGTGGCGCTGGCCACCATCGCCTTCGCCGGCGGCGGGGCATTCGCCTTCTACGTCGGCTGGCCGCCGGCGCTGGTCTTCCTGCTCAACTTCGGCTCCGACATCGCCGAGGCGCAGGTGCGGATCAACAACTACGTGGACATGCTCACCCGCTTCATGCTCTGGACGGGGGTGATCTTCGAGATCCCGCTGTTCCTGATGGGGCTGGGCGCGTTCGGGCTGGTCACCTCGAAGCGGCTGCTGCGGATGTGGCGCTGGGCGATCATCGGCGCGTTCGTGCTGGCGGCGCTGGTCACGCCCTCGATCGACCCGGTCACTCAGGCGGCCGTGGCCGTGCCCACGATCGGGCTCTTCGCGCTCGGCGTCCTCCTCGTCCGCATCGTCGAGACGCGCCCGATCATCCCCGTGGTCGAGCCCAGCCTCGACCAGGACGGCAACCCGATCGAGTGATCAGCGGGCCGCCCGTCCTCCGCGTTTACACTCCCGCCCATGCAAGCGGAACTGGTCGCCGACTTGGAACGACGGATCGCCGACTGCAACGCCTGCCGGCTCTGCGAGGGGCGGACGCGGACGGTGCCCGGCAACGGCGATCCCGAGGCCGAGCTGATGTTCATCGGCGAAGGGCCGGGCTTCCACGAAGATCAGCAGGGGCTGCCGTTCGTCGGCCGGGCGGGCCAGCTGCTGGACGAATGCCTGCAGCGGATCGGGCTCGACCGCCGGCGCGTGTTCGTGACCAACGTCGTCAAGTGCCGCCCGCCGAGCAACCGCGACCCGATGCCGGACGAGATCGAGGCCTGCGAGGTCTACCTGCACGAACAGCTCTACGGCATCCGCCCGAAACTGATCGTCACGCTCGGCCGCTTCGCGACCCAGTACTTCCTGCCCGGCGCGGCAATGGGGCGCACGCGCGGAACGCTGATCGAAGCGCCGCCCTGGCGAGTGCTGCCGGTCTACCACCCGGCCGCGGCGCTGCGGAACTCGAATCTGCGGGACGTGCTCTTCGACGACTTCGCCCGCATCCCGGAGCTGCTGGCAAATTCGCCGCGTCCGGATCCGTTCGCCGCGCCGCCCGCTCCCGCCGAACCGCAACCGGAAGAGGCGCAGCAATCGCTCTTCTAGCAATTCAATTGGAGCGCCCGTGAACGATCCCGCCCCCGGCGTCGTGCGCATGATCCCGCTCGGCGGGCTCGGCAACATCGGCCGCAACATGATGGTCTACGAGACGGCCGAGGACATGGTCGTCGCCGACGCCGGCCTGATGTTCCCCACCGACGAGATGCACGGCGTCGACTACATCATCCCCGACGCGTCGTACCTGGAGGCGCGGCGGGGCAAGCTGCGGGCCTACCTGATCACGCACGGGCACGAAGATCACATCGGCGCGCTCCGCTTCCTGCTGCCGTCGCTGCCCGCGCCGATCTACGGCGCGCCGCTCACGCAGGGGCTGATCAAGGCCAAGCTCGACGAGGCCGGGCAGCTCGACGTCGCGCAGGCTTCGATCAACGCGGAACACCGTTACGACTTCGGGGATATCTCGGTCGAGTTCTTCCCCGTGGCGCACTCGATTCCCGACGCCTTCGGAATCGCGCTCGACACGCCTGCCGGCCTGATCGTCCATACCGGCGACTTCAAGATCGACCACACGCCGGTGCTGAGCGAGCCGACGGACCTGGGCCGGCTGGCCTTCTACGGCGACGAGGGCGTGCGCCTGCTCTGCAGCGACTCGACCTACGCCGACCGGCCCGGCTCGACGCCGACCGAAACGATCGTGGGCGACACGCTGGCGCAGATCCTGCTGACCGCGCCCGGGCGCGTGATCGTCGCCACCTTCGCCTCCCAGATCGCGCGCGTCCAGCAGATCTTCGACGGCGCGGCCGCAGCCGATCGGGTCGTGTTCCCGACCGGCTACTCGATGGAGAAGAACATCCGCGTGGCGACCGATCTCAAGTATCTCCAGTACGACGAGCGCCGCGTGCGCGACATCTCCGACCGCGGCAGCGTCCGCGACGAGCGGTCGGTGATCCTCTGCACGGGCGCGCAGGGCGAGCCGATGTCGGCACTCTCGCGCATGGCCGCGGGGAATCATCGCGACGTGGGCCTGCAGGACGGCGACACCGTGGTGCTCTCCTCCAGCCCGATTCCGGGCAACGAAGCGGCGGTCAACACGACCATCGACAACCTGTACCGCGCCGGCTGCAATGTGCTGTACGTGGGCGCGCCGGGCTGCGAGCACGTGCACGTGCGCGGACATGCGGCGCAGGAGGAGTTGAAGACCGTGATCGGCCTGACCCGGCCGCAGGCGTTCGTGCCGATCCACGGCGAGTACCGGCACCTCTCGCAGCACGCGCGGCTCGCGCAGGACATGGGCGTGCACCCGGACGCCTGCCACATCATGCTCGACGGGCAGGTGCTGGAGCTGGACCGGGAGCGGTCTGAAGTGATCGACCAGGTGCAATCGCATTACATCTACGTCGATGGGATGAACGTGGGCGGGGTCGACAAGGCGGTGATCCGCGACCGCGCGCATCTGGCGCGCGACGGCGCGGTCATCGTCGTCTTCCCGTTCGATCACAGCACGGGACGGCTCGTCGGCGAGATCGACGTCCATGCCCGCGGCTTCGCCGAGCTCACGCCCGAGCTCCGCGACGGCGCGGTCGCCGTGGTCCGCAAAGCGCTGCGCAAGCATTCCGGGCCGGTCGAACTGCATGAGGTCGAGAACCAAGTGGCGAAAACAATTTCCAGATTTTTGTCAAGCGAAACCAAGCAGCGGCCTATGGTGATTCCCGTGGCGGTCGAGGTCTGAGCGGTTGATTCCCGTGCGGAGCGCATGCGCGCGCGCCGCCGTGCCGTGCAGGCCCGCGGGCTGGAATGACGCTGCCCGATGGCACTCGAAACTCCAGCGCATCCGGGCTCCGCGGCCGACGCCGCGCCGGCGCGCGGCGACCGCGACACCGTCCGCCTCGCCGCCGCGCTCTTCACCGCATCCTGCACGCTGCTCGCCGCGACCTGGCTCTCGCTCTCCGCCGCGCCGCTCGCCGGCCTCCGCGAAGCCGTGCTGGACACCTTCGGCGGCGCCGCCTACGCGGTCGCGGCCGGGCTGATCGCTGCATCGATCTTCGCCGCGCTGGGCCGGAGCGCCGCGGACGTCAACATGCGGCGCGCGCTCGCAGCCGCGGTCGGCCTGCTCGCCGTCTGGGGCATCGCCGGATTGATCCGGCCGCAGCTCGCGTTCGCCGGCGTCGACTTCGCCGAGGCGTCGCTCGGCGGCGGCATCGGCGAGGCTTTGGCGACTCCGTACGGGCTGCCCATCGGCGTGCTCGCGATCGCCGCCGGCGTCATCGCCTTCCCCGTGCACTCGCGGGAGCTGACGGGAGCAGCGCTGGGCATCAGCGGACGCTGGCTCTCCCGCTCGGGGGACCAGCTGCTCGCCGCGCTCGGGCGCACGACGCCGGAGATGGTCGAGACGCACCGCACCCTGCCGCCGCCGCCGCGCGCGACCGACACCAGCTTCGCGCCCACCGCCGTCACGCCGATCGACACGCCCTCGATGATGCGGTCGCCGGGCATCGACGCGCTTCCCTCATCCGCTTCCGGCGGACGCGCCGAGCCGTTCGGCGGCGCCCCCGCGCCGGGCGAGCCGAAATCCGAGTACGAACTGGAAACGGTCGTGATCCCGGACGCTGCCAGGATCCGCCCGCGCGCCTTCGTCCCGCAGTCGACTCAGGTCGAGCAGGCAACGTACGTGCCCGCGCCGGCAGCGGCCCGCCGCCCGCCCGTCGAGCGGCGCACCAGCCTGCTCGACCCTCCCGCCGAGGAGCCGCAAGCGGTCGAACCCCCGCCGGCGGCGGAGCCCGAGCCCGAGCCCGCGGTCGAGCCGATCTCGCAGCTCGTGCAGGAAGCGCCCGCGGCCCCGCAAGCGCCGGTCACGCGCGCCGAACTCGAAGCGGCCGCGCCGGCACCGGCGCCCGCACCTCCGCCCGACCCGCGGCAGCCCGCGCGGACGCTCGCGCGCACGGCGGAGGACGGCTGGCGGCTGCCCTCGATCGAACTGCTCGACGAAGATCCGCCGGACGACGAGGTCCGCAACGGCTCGGAGGAATCCGCGCGGATCATCGTCGAGACGCTCGCCTCCTTCGGGGTCGACGCCTCGGTCACCCAAATCAACGAGGGGCCGGCGATCACGCAGTTCGGCATCCAGCCGGGCTGGGAGATCAAAACCAAGACGGTGCCCGTCAAGGGGCCCGACGGCAAGCAGCTGCGCGACGAACAGGGCGTGCCGCAGACGGTCGATGAAGAAGTCTCGCGCACGCGCGTCCGCGTCAACCGCATCACCCGCCTCGCCGACGACCTGGCACTGGCCTTGGCCGCGCCCTCGATCCGGATCGAAGCGCCGGTGCCGGGCCAGCCGATCGTCGGCGTCGAGGTGCCCAACGCGGATCAGCGCGTGGTCGGGCTGCGCGGCCTGATCGAGTCGGACGGCTTCAAGAAGGCGGCGGAGAAGGGCGGTCTGCCGATCGCGCTCGGGCGCGACGTCTCCGGCAAGCCGGTGATCGCCGACCTGACCAAGATGCCGCACGTGCTGATCGCGGGCGCGACCGGCTCCGGCAAGTCGGTCTGCATCAACACGATCATCACCTCGCTGCTGATGCAGCAGTCGCCGCATCAGGTGCGCCTGATCCTGGTCGACCCCAAGCGGGTCGAGCTGACCAACTACGCGCGCGTGCCGCATCTCGGCTTCTCGCACGTCGTCACCGACTCGGACGAGGTCGTCTCGGTGCTCGGCGTCGTGGTCGGCGAGATGGACCGTCGCTACCGGAAGCTGGAGGAATCGGGAGCGCGCAACATCGCCGCCTACAACGCGCTGCCGGGCACGGCCAAGCCGATGCCGTACTGGGTGGTCGTGCTGGACGAGCTGGCCGACATGATGATGGCGGCGCCGGTCGACGTCGAGCAGCAGCTGGTGCGGCTGGCGCAGCTGGCGCGGGCCACGGGCATCCACCTCGTCGTCGCCACGCAGCGCCCCTCGGTCGACGTCGTGACCGGCCTGATCAAGGCGAACTTCCCGACCCGGATCGCCTTCGCGACGACTTCGGGCACGGATGCGCGGGTGATCATGGACCAGACCGGCGCCGAGAAGCTGCTCGGCAAGGGCGACATGCTCTACATGAGCCGCGACGCGCTCCGCCCCGTCCGCGCGCAGGGCGCATTCGTGGACGACTCCGAGATCGAGCGCGTGATCCAAGCCTGGTCGCAGCAGGAGCCCGCGAGCCAGTCGCGCCCGACGATGGACGCGGCCCTGCGCGACCTCGCGCAGCACTCCGACCACGCCGAACAGGAACTGGAGGCGCGCGAGGCCGAAGCGGCGCTGCGCGACCTGCACGCCACCGTCCAAGCCGCCATGCAGTCGGAGCAGGAGCCGCAGCAGCCGCCCGCCGCAGAGATCGAGGCCGACGACGCGCACGATGCGCACGAAGACCCGGCCGGCGATTTCGATGGCGAGAGCGAAGATCTGGCGGACGCCGCCTTCGAGATGCCTGAATCTGAGGAGAACGACGATCCCGGCTTCATCGACATCGTGGCCGCGGAGGGCGAGATCGAGGAGCCGGAAGCGGAAGACGGCTGGCGCGTCATCGAGGGCGACGGGGCGGCATCCGATCCGCAGTACGACGAGGCGGAGCTGCTCGCGGGCGAGCTGGAGCGGATCTCCGCGTCGCTGCTGCAGCGGCGCCTGCGCGTGCCGGCGCAGCAGGCCGAACGGCTGATCGAGCGGCTCGAGCGCAACGGCGTCATCGCCCCGAGCGACGGCGGGCCTTCCCGCCGCGTGCTGCGCCGGGCCGAGCCGGCGCGGAGCTGAGATTTCGGCGATCTACGACTCGAAGCCCGGTAGGCGGGCTCCGTCCAACGCGGCCGGGTCCGCATCGAGATAGCCCGGCCAGTCGAAGCGGTAGAGGTGCATGCGCCTGGACCTGCCGCGGATGCGGCGCTTGCCCGCGTCGCGGAAGTAGCCGCCGGCCCGTTCGCCGGCGAGCGATTCGGCGAACTCGGCCGAGGTCATGATCTCGCCGCCGCGGCCCTTGGCCAGGATGCGCGACGCCTCGTTGACGGTCTGGCCGAGGATGTCGCCGTCGGGGCGCATGGTCACGTTGCCCGAATGGATGCCCATCCGCACCCGCACCGGCCAGGCCGCGCCCGCTTCATCCGCCCGCTGCATCACCCGCGACTGGGTCCGCGCCGCGCACTGCACGGCCTGCAGCGGATCCGAATGCACGATCAGGAAGCCGTCCCCGGTCTGCTTGACCTCGAAGCCGCCGTGCCGCTGCACCTCGCCGCGCACGATCTGCTCGTGCTCCTCGAGCAGCCCTTCCCAGATCGTGTCGCCGAGCCGCTCCGTCAGCTGGCTCGAGTCCTCGATGTCGGTGAACAGCACGGTCAGCGGCTGCCCGCGGCCGGGCCGCAGCGCCCTGGTCAGCCCGCGGCCGCAGTGGGGGCAGAAGGACGAGCCGGGCGGGGCCGACTCGCCGCAGAACGCGCAGGACCGCGAATCGGCCCGCTGCGGCTCGCCGCCCAGCCAAGATGGCGGATCGCTGCGCGAGGGCCGCGGCGCGCGCAGTTCGGGCTCCGGCTCCATCACCACGGCGGCGCCCCCGCGGCCGGCCTCAGCCGACCGGCTCCTTGCGGCGGTTGATCCGCCGCCGGCGCCGCCCGTAGGCCTGATCCACCCACGGCTCCAGTTCCTCGCCGTCCCCCACCTGCTGCCGCCGCAGCTCGATGATCTGGTCGCGCAGCCCCGCCGCCTTCTCGAACTCCAAGTCGCGCGAGGCCTGCTTCATCCGCAATTCGAGCTCCTTGATCATCCGCGCCGCCTGATCGGGCGGAATGTCCAGCACATCCGGCTCGTCGACCGAATACGTCGACTCTTCCTCCGCGACCATGCGCACCTGGTCGGTGATGTCGCGGATCTCCTTGCGCACCGACTCCGGTTCGATCCCGTGCCGCTCGTTGTATTCGGCTTGGTATGTCCGCCGCCGCGCCGTCTCGCCCATCGCCATCTTCATCGAGTCGGTGATTCGATCGGCGTAGAGGATGGCGCGCGCGTTGACGTGCCGGGCCGCCCGCCCGATCGTCTGCACCATGCTGCCCTCATTGCGCAGGAAGCCCTCCTTGTCGGCGTCCAGAATCGCGACCAGGCTGACCTCGGGCAGGTCCAGCCCCTCGCGCAGCAGGTTGATCCCGACCACGCAGTCGAAGACGCCCAGCCGCAGGTCGCGCAGCACCTCGACCCGCTGGAACGCGTCCTGCTCGCTGTGCAGGTAGTAGGTCTTGATCCCGACCTCGCGCAGGTAGTCGGCCAGGTCCTCGGCCATCTTCTTGGTCAGCGTGGTCACCAGCGTCCGCTCGCCGCGCTCGGAGCGGGCCCGGATTTCCGCCATCAGGTCTTCGATCTGGCCGTCGGTGCCGCGCACCTCGACCTGCGGGTCGAGCAGCCCTGTGGGGCGGATCAGCTGCTCGACGATCTGCGCCGAGCGCTTGCGCTCGTATTCCGCCGGCGTCGCCGAGACGTATACGACTTGGTTGATGTGCTCCTCGAACTCGTGGATGTTCAGCGGGCGGTTGTCGACCGCCGACGGCAGGCGGAAGCCGTAATCGACCAGCGTCTGCTTGCGGCTGGTGTCGCCGCCGTACATCCCGCGCACCTGCGGCAGCGTCATGTGGCTCTCGTCGATGAACAGCAGCCAATCGTCGGGGAAATAGTCGAGCAGCGTCCACGGCGTGCTGCCGGCCGCGCGCCGCGCGAGGTGGCGCGAGTAATTCTCGATGCCGGGGCAGTAGCCCGTTTCGCGCAGCGTTTCGAGGTCGTAGCGGGTGCGCTCCTCCAAGCGCGCCGCTTCGAGGATCCGCTCCTCGGCCCGCAGCTGCGCCACGCGCTGCTCCAGCTCCGCCTCGATGTCGCGCACGGCCGCGGTCATCCGCTCGTCCGACGTGACGAAATGCTTGGCCGGATAAATGTCGACCCGGTCGCGCTCGGCCAGGATCTCGCCGGTGAGCGGGTCCAGCTCGACGATCCGCTCGACTTCGTCGCCCCAGAACTCGACCCGCACCGCGAGGTCTTCATAGGACGGATGGATCGTCAGCGTGTCGCCGCGGATGCGGAAGCGCCCGCGCTGGAGGGTCAGCTCGTCGCGCTCGTACTGCTGATCGACCAAGCGCCGCAGCACCAGGTTGCGGGCCGACGGCTTGCCCTTTTCCAGCGTCAGCGCCATGCCCTGGTAGTCGTCCGGCTCGCCGAGGCCGTAGATGCAGGAGACCGATGCGACGATCACCACGTCGCGCCGCTCGAACAGCGCCCGCGTGGCCGAGTGCCGCAGCTTGTCGATCTCGTCGTTGATGTCCGATTCCTTGGCGATGTAGGTATCGGAGCGGGGAATGTAGGCCTCGGGCTGGTAGTAGTCGTAGTAGGAGACGAAGTACTCGACCGAGTTGTGCGGGAAGAAGTCGCGGAACTCGGTGCAGAGCTGCGCCGCCAGCGTCTTGTTGTGCGCCAGCACCAGCGCCGGGCGGTTCACTTGGGCGATCACGTTGGCCATCGTGAAGGTCTTGCCGGACCCGGTCACGCCCAGCAGGGTCTGCTCGCGGTGGCCCGCCTCGATCCCCTCGACCAGCTTCTTGATCGCCTCCGGTTGATCGCCCGTGGGCCGGTACTCGGCGACTACCTCGAACGCTTGCGCCACAAATGGCCTCCCGACACTGCATAGTATCGGGCGTCGCGGACTATGGCTGAATCTCGCCGCCGAGCCGCTGCAGGATCGCGCGCAGCAGCGCTTCCGTCGTCAGTTCGCCCTCGGCCGCGGACGCCGCTTCGGTCACCCAAGCCGCCGCCTCCCGCTGCGGATAGCCCAAGCCGACCAGCGCCGCCTCCGCGTCCGCGAGCACGTGGGCCGGCGGCCGCGGCGCGGCGGCGGCTCCGTCGTAGCCCTCGTCGGCCAGCAGCGCCTCCTCGGCCACCTTGCCGCGCAGCTCGGCGATGATCCGGTCCGCCTGCCGCGGGCCGATGCCGGGCAGCCCCGTCAGCGAGCGGCGATCCTCGCCCTCGATCCAGCCGGCGATGGTCGAGACCGACGCGGCCAAGGCGCGCTGCGCCGTCGTCACGCCCATGCTCTGCACCGTCACCAGCTTGCGGAAGAAATCGCGTTCCGCGGGCCGCAGGAAGCCGATCAGCACCGGCACCGGCTGCCGATCGGGCACGTGGTAGTGCGTGTACAGCGTCACCTCGGCCGGCCGATCCGCGTCCAGCGCGCGCCAGACCGCGGTCGGCAGGCGCACCTCGTAGGTGATTCCGCCGACCTCGACCTCGACGCTCTGCGCCGCCTCGTGCCAGGCCACGGCGCGGCCGTGCAGCCGCGAGATCATCTCCGCGCCCCCGCGATCGCGGCACGCGCCCCGCCGCGGCTGGACAGCAGATGGCAGTAGGCCACCGCCAGCGCGTCGGAGGCGTCGGGCGAAGCGTCCAGCGTTTCCAGGCGCAGCTGGCGCCGCAGCGCCTCCGCGACGTCGGCCTTGGTCGCGTCGCCGTCGCCCGACACCGCCAGCTTGACCGCGCGCGGGGCGTACTCGGCCACCGCCAGGCCGGCGGCCGCGCCGGCGGCCAGCGCCGCGCCCTGCGCCTGCCCGAGCGCCATCGCCGCCCGCGCGTTGCGGTGCACGAACGGCGATTCGGCCGCCATCGCCGACGGTTCGTAGCGCTCAATCAAGGCGGAGATGCGCTCGAACAGCAGCCGCAGCCGCTCGGCCAGCGGCGACCGAGCGGCCGGCGGCGGCCGCACCACGCCCCAAGCCAGGCGAGCGGAGCCGTCGTCGGAGATGTTCAGCATGCCCCAGCCGGTCGCGGCCAGGCCCGGGTCGATCCCCAGCACGCCGCCGGCCGCGGCCGGCCGCATCGCCGGATCGGCTTCCGCGGCCACCTTCAGGCCTCGGACATCACCGCGTCGGGGAAGTCCGCGTTGGTGAACACGCGCTGCACGTCGTCGAGCTCCTCCAGCGCGTCGATCAGCCGCAGCAGCTGCCGCGCGTGCGGCTCGCTCACTTCGATCGTCGTGGTCGGGCGCATCACCAGTTCCGCGTTGCCGACCGCGACGCCCGCCGACTCGACCGCCTGCCGCGTCCCGTGCAGGTCGCCCGGCTCGGTGATCACCTCGACCAGTCCGTCCTCGACCGCGACGTCCTCCGCGCCGCCGTCGATTGCGGCCAAGGCGATGCCGTCCGCGTCCGCCCCCTCCTCCAAGTCGACGCCGATCACGCCCTTGTGCTGGAACTGCCAGGCGACCGCGCCCGATTCGGCCATGTTCGCGCCGGCCCTGGTCAGCGCCGCGCGCACCTCCGAGACGGTGCGGTTGCGGTTGTCCGTCAGCGAGTCGATCAGCAGCGCGGCGCCGCCCGGCCCGTAGGCCTCGTAGCGCACTTCCTGCAGCTGATCCGCCGCGGCGGCGCTGGTCGCGCGCTCGATCGCGCGCTGGATGTTGTCCTTGGGCATGTTGTTCTGCCGCGCCCGCTCGACCGCGAGCCGCAGGGCCGGGTTCTCATCGGGATTGGGCCCGCCCTGCCGCGCGGCGACCGCGAGCTCGCGCCCCAGCTTGGTGAACAGCTGGCCCCGCTTCGCGTCGGTGACGCCCTTCTTGCGCTTGATCTGGGCCCATTTGGAATGGCCGGCCATGCCCCCGCTCCCGCATCCGGGCCGCCGGAATGGGAACGCGCGGCCCGAATTTCGATGCTATCACCGGGCCGGGGGCGCTACGGCAGCAGCGCCCGCGCCGCGTCCAGCTGGCCGTGCATCGTCAGATCGTTGTGCAGCGGCGTCACCGCCACCATGCCGGACATCACCGCCGCCACGTCCGTGCCCGGCTCGGGCTCCACATCGCCGCGCCAGACCAGCCGCCGCCGCGTGACCCCGCGCTCGTCCACCTCGTCGACCAGCCGATCCATCGTCGTGTCGCCCATCCGCGCCGTCGCGAACCCGACGAACTCCTCGTACTCGAGCGCGGGCGCGTTCACGTTCAGCAGCAGCGGCCGCCCGCTCTCGAGCAGCCGCGCCGCCACCTCCGCGCCCGCCCGCGCCGCGGCGGGCAGGTAGCGCTCATCCAAGCCGGCCAGCGAAACGGCAACCGACGGCAGCCCGCGCAGGAAGCCCATCATCGCCGCCATCACGGTGCCGGAGTGCAGGATGTTGCGTCCCACGTTGGGTCCCGGGTTCACCCCCGACGCGATCATCGATACCCGCCGCGGCGCATACTGCCGCAGCCCGACGGTGACCGAGTCTGCGGGCGTCCCCGACACCTGCCAGGCGTCGACGCCCTCGACCCGCGAGTGAGCCCGCTCCGATTCCACATCCGACCGCAGCGTGAACGCCGCGCTCATCGCCGACTGGTTGAACGCCGGCGCGGCGACCATCAAGTCCCCAACATCAGCCAGCGCCTCGACCAGGCACCACAGCCCATCAGCCTCGATCCCGTCATCGTTGGTCACCAAAATCAACGGCCGCTCAGCCAAAGCAAACCTCCATCACCGCCGCGATCCTAACCGCGCCTGACGACCCGGCGGCGGATCAGAAGCCGAGGTGATCCCGGAGCGCGTTCTTCAGGTCGGGGATGGCTACGCGGACCTGTTCTTGGGTGTCGCGGTCGCGGATGGTGGCGGCGTCGTCTTCGAGGCTGTCGAAATCGACGGTGACGCAGAACGGGGTGCCGATCTCGTCTTGGCGGCGGTAGCGGCGGCCGATCGACTGCGTGTCGTCGTACTGCGTGACCCAATGCGGACGGAGGTCGTCCCAGACCTGCCTGGCCAGGTTGGCAACCGGCTCCTTGCGGCTGAGCGGGAGGACGGCGACGGCGACGGGGGCCATCCGGGGCGCGAGGGCGAGGACGACGCGGTCGTCGCCCTTTTCGTCGGGTTCGACGCGGTAGGCGTCGCAGAGCATCGCCAGCAGGATCCGGTCCACGCCGGCGGCCGGCTCGATCACGTGCGGAACGACGTGCTCGTTGCGCTCCTGATCGAAGTAATCGAGCCGCTTGCCCGACGATTCGGCGTGCTGCGTGAGGTCGTAGTCGGTGCGGTTGGCGATGCCCTCCAGCTCGTCCCAGCCCCAGGGGAAGCGGTACTGCAAGTCGGTCGTGCCGGCCGAGTAGTGGGACAATTTCTCCGCCGGGTGCACGTCGCGGCGGATGTTCTCGGCGCGGATGCCGATCTCGGCGTACCAGGCTTCGCGCGCGCTGATCCACTCTTCGTACGCGGCCGCGGCGTCCTCCGGCGCGACGAAGTACTCCATCTCCATCTGCTCGAACTCGCGGGTGCGGAAGATGAAGTTGCCCAGCACGATCTCGTTGCGGAAGGACTTGCCCTGCTGCGCGATGCCGAAGGGCAGCCGCCGCCGCGTCGCCGTCAGCACGTTCTCGAAGTTGATGAAGATGCCCTGCGCCGTCTCCGGGCGCAGGTAGGCCTCCGCCGCCGCATCGGCGACGGGGCCGACATGGGTGCGGAACATCAGGTTGAACTCGCGTGCCTCCGTGAACGAGCCGGACGTCCCGCAGGTCGGGCAGGTCTCCGGATCCTCCAGGTGATCCTCGCGGAAGCGGCCCTTGCACTCGCGGCAGTCGACCATCGGGTCATGGAAGTTCTGCACGTGGCCCGATGCCTCCCAGACGCCGGGCGCCTGGATGATCGCCGTGTCGATCCCGACCACGTCGGCGCGCTCCCGCACCATCGAGCGCCACCAGGCGTCCTTGATGTTGCGCTTCAGCTCGACGCCGAGCGGGCCGTAGTCGTAGGTCGAGCCGAAACCGCCGTAGATCTCGCTGGCCGGGAAGACGAATCCACGCTGCTTGCAGAGCGAGACGATCTTCTCCAACGGGACGGAATCGGCGGCGGCATCGGCGGTCATTGCGGCTCCTCTCGGCGGGGCGCGTGCGGGACGCTAGGCTCAAAGCCTACGCAGCGATCCGCTTGAGGAGCAGATCATGAAGCGTTACCTGCTCGGATTCGCCATCGGCGCGGCAATCGGCGGCGTCTTGGCGACGCTGGCCGCGGGCGCATCCGGCGAAGCCGCCGCCGAGCAGCTCCGCGCCCGCAACAAGGACGGCGAGGGGCAAGAGCGGTAAGACAAGGGCGCTAATCGGCCGCTGCGATGGCCGTTTCCCGGCGCTCCGGCGCGAGCCGCCATCCCGCCGCGCGCACCCGCTCGTTCCAGAACGCGGCATATCTGCCGTCCAGCGCCAGCAGCTCCTCGTGCGTCCCCCGCTCCGCGATCCGGCCCCCATCGAGCACGATGATCTGGTCCGCCGCGCGCACCGTCTGGAGGCGGTGCGCGACGACGACCACCGTGCGCTCGGCCGAAAGCGCGCTCAGGGCCGTCTGCACCGCCCGCTCGTTAAGCGGATCCAGAGCCGCGGTGGCCTCGTCCAGCAGCACGATCGGCGCATCTTTCAGGATCGCCCGGGCGATCGACACGCGCTGGCGCTCGCCGCCGGAGAGCGCGGCCCCGCCTTCGCCCACGCGCGTCTGCAATCCGTTCGGCAGCCGCTCCGCGATCTCGTCGACCGCCGCGAGCGCCGCCGCCCCGCGCACCTCTTCATCCGTCGCGTCCTGCCGGCCGAGGCGGATGTTCTCCTCAATCGTGCCGTCGAACAGATACACGTCCTGGAAGACGACCGAGATGCTCGACATCAACCGCTCGGCGGCGATCTCCCGCACATCGACGCCGCCGATGCGCACCCGGCCCGAGTCGACGTCCCAGAACCGCGCGAGCAGCCGCAGAATCGTCGTCTTCCCCGCTCCGGACGGGCCGACGATCGCCGTCAGCGTCCGCTCGGGGACGCGGAATGACACCCGTTCGAGCACGGGGCGGTCGTCGTAGGCGAACGACGCGTCGTCGAACTCGATCGCCGCGCCCTGCGGCTCCACGGGCTCGGCCGGTTCCGGCAGCGGCTCGATCGCCAGCAGGTCGTCCATCCGCGACAGGCTGTTGCGGCTGATCCGCAGTGCGCCGCCGAGGTCGGCCGCGGCGATCATCGGCTCGATGTAGCGCGCGGCGAGCACCCAGACGGCGAGCAGTTCGGCGACGTCGATCTCGCCGCCCAGCGCGAGATCGAGCCCGAACAGCAGCAGGATCGTGAATGCCGCCTGGACGACGAACACGAAGGCGGCCAGCCCGGGCGCCGCGATCAACAGCTGCGCGCGCCCCGCCTCGCGCTGTTCGCGCAGCGCGGCGTCGAGCTGCTCGTAGCCCCGATCCGAGCGGCTGAACGCCCGCAGCACCGCCTGCGCCTGCGCGAACTCGACGACGCGGGCCGACGCCTCGACCGCGGCCGCGTGCGTGCGGTGATCGGTCCGCTGCACCAGGTTGCCGGCCCAGCGGTAGACCAGCGCCGCCGCGGGCGCGGTGACCGCCGCCGCCAGCGCCAAGCGCCAGTCGAAGGCGAACATCAACGCCACGACCGTGGCCGGCGTCAGGAACGCGGTCACGATCGGGCGCAGCAGGTGGGCCGGGACGCCCATCACGTCGATCACGCCCTGGCTCGTGAGCCGCCCCACGCTGCCGACCCGTTCTCCGTCGAACCAGCCCAGCGGCAGCCGCGCGATCTGATCGCCCAGCCGCTCGAACAGCCCGCCGGCCAGCCCGATCGCGGCGCGGTAGCCGGCCAGCTGCGTGCGGTAGCGGACGACCGCGTAGACGGCCAGCACCGCGCCCATGCCGCCGAGCCAGCGCCAAGCTTCGCCGGTGTCCCCCTCGAGCGCCGCTCGCAGCAGCGGCACCAGCAGCGCGAAGCCCGCGCCCATCAAGATCGCCTCGGCCGCGAGCCCGGCCAAGTTGCCGCGCAGCTGCCGGGCCGAATCGGGCTCAACGACGGCGAGCAGCGCGCGGATCACGCCGTCGCCTCGGCAGCAGCCCAGAGCCGCGCGTACGCGCCGTCCATCCGCAGCAGCTCCTCGTGCCGGCCGCGCTCGATGATCCGGCCCCGGTCGAGCACGCAGATCTGGTCCGCGCCGGCGACCGTGTGCAGCCGGTGCGCGATCACGAGCAGCGTCCGCCCGGCGATCAGCTCCGAGAGCGCGTCTTGAATCGCCGCCTCGCTCTCGGGATCCGCGAATGCGGTCGCCTCGTCCAGCACCAGGATCGGCGCGTCCGCCAAGATCGCGCGCGCAATCGAGACGCGCTGCGCTTCGCCGCCCGAAAACCGAGCCTCCTCGCCGACGATCGAGTCGTAGCCCTTCGGCAGCTCGATGATCCGGTCGTGGATCGAGGCCGCCCGCGCGGCACGCTCAATCGCCGCGTCCGACGCCCCCGGATCGCCCATCGCGATGTTCTCGCGCACCGTCGCCCGCAGCAGTTGCACGTCTTGGAAGACGATCCCGACCCGGCGGTAGAGCTCGTCGGGCTCGATCCGATCGATCGGATCGCCGCCGATCGTGATCCGCCCCGCAGTCGGGTCCCAGAAGCGGGGCAGCAGCCGCGCCAGCGTGCTCTTGCCCGAGCCCGACGGCCCGACCAGCGCCGTGACCGTGCCCGGCTCGAGCGCCAAGTCGATCTCTTGGAGCGCCTCGGTTTCACCGTCGTAGGAGAAGCTCACATTCTCGAACGCGACCCGCGTCCCGCTCGGCCGCAGCGGAGAACCGGGTTCCGGCAGCGGCGGCGCGTCGAGCACCTGCACGATCCGGTCGCCCGCATGCCGCGCCAGCACGAGGTCGTTCTGCGCGTACGAGAGCGTCATGAACGGCGCGGCCAGGCCGGGCCCGAGCACCGCCGCCGGCAGCAGGTCGACCGGCGCCAGCGAGCCGTCGGCGATCAGCGCCAGCCCGATCGCGAGGATCACGACCAGCGCGAAGATCGGCGAGAGCGCGACGTTGGCAGCCGACGTCAGCGGGATCACCGGCTTCACCCACTCCCAGAAGTACTGGACGAACCGATGCGCGCGCTCGATGAAGCGGCCGTAGGCGCGGCGTGCCTGGCCGAACGTCTTGATCACCGCGATCCCCTGCACGAACGCGACCGACGACGCGTTGACTTCCTGCAGCGCCTTGTCGTAATCGATCATCTTCTCGCCGTAGCCGCGGTACTGCAGCGCGTATCCGCCGATGCCGATCACGACCGGAATGCAGGCCGCCAGCGCGAGCCGCCAATCGACCCAGAACAGGTAGCCGAGCCCGGCCAGCGGCGTCACCGCCGCCGAGGTCATGTTGGTGTACGAGTGCCCGATCACGTGATGCAGCGCCGAGACGTCCTCTTCGAGCGATTTCTTCACCGCGCCCGCGTTGCGCTCGGTGAACCAGCCCAGCGGCACCCGCCGCAGCCGCGACGCCATGTGCCGCCGCAGCCGGAACTGGAAGTCGACGTCGGCGAAGTGCGTCAGCGAAGCGGCGCTGAACATGAAGGCGAACTGCACCGCGAGCCCGCCCGCGCCGATCCCCGCGATCAGCCAGGCGCGGCCGGAATCGATCTCTCCCTCTGCCAGCAGCACGCGGCCGATCTCGGCCACCGCAATGAAGGGCGCGACGCCGGCGACCGCCGAGATCGCCTGCAGCACGCACGCCAAAACCAGCAGCTTGCGCAGCGGGAAGATGAGTCGGCCGACCGACGACGGCCGTTCCTCGGCCGAGGGGAACTCGCCCTCGAACCCGAACGTTGCAGGTGAATCAGAGGCGCCGCCGACCCCGGCCATGCCGGATTGTCCCGTCCAGACAGGAATCCCAAGCGGGAATTTAGCGCATTGGACGGAAAGTGCCCTTTGGGCCGCCGGGCCGCACGCGGCTGATCGGCGGCGGCGGCGAAGCGGGCGCCCGGGGCTAGAGGAAGAGCGGGCCGAAGACGACGGCGACGACCGACATCAGCTTGAGCAGGATGTTGAGCGACGGGCCGGAGGTGTCCTTGAACGGATCGCCGACCGTGTCGCCGACGACGGCGGCGGAGTGGGCGTCGGAGCCCTTGCCGCCGAAGTGGCCCTCTTCGATGTACTTCTTGGCGTTGTCCCAAGCGCCGCCCGCGTTGGCCATCATGATCGCCAGCATCGAGCCGGCCGCGATCGAGCCGATCAGCAGCCCGCCCAAGGCCTCTGCTGAGATCACGGCGCCGACGAAGATCGGCACGATCACCGCGATCAGGCCGGGGATGATCATCTCTCGCAGCGCGCCGTCAGTCGAGATCGAGATCGCGCGCTCGTAGTCGGGCTCCTCGGTGCCGTCCATGATGCCCGGCTTCTCGCGGAACTGACGGCGCACTTCCTGCACCATCGATTCAGCGGCGCGGCCGACGGCGCCCATCGAGAGCGCCGAGAAGATGAACGGCATCAGCGCCCCGATCAGCACGCCGATCATCACCTTCCAGTCGAGCAGGTTGAAGATCTCGATGCCCGTGGTGATCGCATAGGTCGCGAGCAGCGCCAGCGCCGTCAGCGCCGCCGAGCCGATGGCGAAGCCCTTGCCCGTCGCCGCGGTCGTGTTGCCGAGCTGATCGAGCGCGTCGGTCCGCTCCCGCACCTCCGGCGGCAGGCCGGCCTGTTCGGCGATCCCGCCGGCGTTGTCGGCGACCGGCCCGTACGCGTCCGTCGCCAGCGTCACGCCCAGCGGCGCGAGCATCCCGACGGCGGCGATGGCCACCCCGTAGAACTCGGCCAGCGCGAACGCGACGGCGATGGCGACCACGATCGTCACCAGCGGCACCAGCGTCGACATCATCCCCAGCGAGAGCCCGCCGATGATGATCGGCCCCGTGCCCGATTCAGCCTGTCCGGAGAGGTTCACCGTCGGACTCCAGCGCTTGCCCCCGAGCGCGAAGCCCTCGGAGGAGGTGAAGCCCTCCGTCACCGTGCCGATGACCTGCCCCGCAATCAGCCCCGTGAGGATCGCGAAGAAGAGGTTCCATTTGTCCGTGCCCTGGTTGTCGAGCAGCGGGAAATCAAGCAGCGCGATGGCGACCGCGGCGCCGATCAGCACCAAGCCGGACGCGCCGAAGACGCCGAAGCGCAGCGCCCAGAGCAGCCGGCCCTGATCCGCCTCCTCGCCCGTCCGCACGAAGAACGATCCGATCACCGCGGCCGCGATCCCGATGCCGGAGACGAGCAGCGGCAGCACCACCAGCGACGAATCCCAGTCGGGCAAGATGTTCGAGCCGACGATCAGCGCAGTGGCCAGCGCCATCGTCGCGACCATCGAACCCACGTAGGACTCGAACAGGTCGGCGCCCATGCCGGCGACGTCGCCCACGTTGTCGCCCACGTTGTCGGCGATCGTCGCCGGGTTGCGCGGGTCGTCCTCGGGGATGCCCGCCTCGACCTTGCCGACGAGGTCCGCGCCGACATCGGCGGCCTTGGTGTAGATGCCGCCGCCGACGCGGGCGAAGAGGGCGATCGAGGACGCGCCGAAGGCGAAGCCCGCGAGCGGCTCGTAGTCCTGCCAGATCAGGTAGAGGATCGCCAGCCCCAGCAGGCCGAGGCCGACCACGGTCATGCCCATCACGGTGCCGGAGTTGAACGCCGTGCGCAGCGCCGGGTTCAAGCCTTCCTGCGCCTTCGCGGCGGTGCGGACGTTGGCCTGCACCGCGATCAGCATCCCGGCGTAGCCGGCGGAGGCGGAGAGGATCGCGCCGATCAGGTAGGAGACGGAGGTCCAGCGGTGGTCGTTGGCATCGTCGAACTTGTCCAGCACGTCGAGGTCGACGAAGACGAGCAGGACGACGAAGACGGTGACGACGAAGACGGCAAGGAAGGTGTATTCGCGCCGCAGGAAGGTGGCCGCGCCCTTCTGGATCGCGGTGGCGATGTTGCGCATCGTCTCGTTGCCGAGATCCTCTTTGAGCACGTCGCGGACGCGGACGACGGCGAACAAGAGCGCGACGATCGCCGCGATCACGGCGAAGATGAGCACTTCCATGCGGGCCCCCTCGTGGAGATGTCGGGCGCGCCCCCGCGCCGCTCGGGCGCGGATCAGGGGGCGCGGGGAATCGTCTGCAGGTTCCGGTTGCCTTCCGGCCGGGCGCGCAGGCGTTGCCGGACCGCGCCGCGTGCGAGGGTATCGCCCGCCAATTGTCTGGGCAATTTCGCCGTGCAGCCGTTACGTCGCGCACTGCTAGCGGCGCTACAGGTCCTTGACCGGCGCCGGCAGCTCGCCTTCGCGGGCCGCGTCGATCATCTGCTTGGCCTCCGCCGGCATCTCGACCCCCATCTGGTCGAACCGCTCCTCGGCCCAGCGGCCGATCTGGCGCGGGTCGCGGTAGGCGTCAGGCCCCGCGCCCGGGCCGGGCGAGCCGTACTGCTCCAGCACTTGGGACTCCGTCTTGGGCGTCGCGAAGCGCGAGACGGCGCGAGCGACGTCCGCCCCGCCGCACCGCTCGCAGGCCGGCGGGGTCGCCTTGTCGAGCGAGCGATGGAAGGCTTCCGTGATCGCGCTGCAATCGGCGCAGCGGTACTCGTAGATCGGCATGCGGGCAGATTAGCGCTGCCAGTCCTCGACCGCGCCGCGCACATGCGCCTGCACCTCGAGCCGGCCCGTTTCGCCCGGCCCGACCGCGATCACGTCGATCCGCAGGTCCAGCTCGCGCCCCGACTCGGCGAGCAGCCCGCGCGCCAACCTGCGCAGCTGGTGCTGCTTGGACGAATCCACCGATTCCAGGGCGGCCAGCACCGCCCCATCCGCGCTGCGGCTGCGCACCTCGACGATCACCGTCGCGCCGCCGCGATCCCGCGCGATGATGTCCGCCTCGCCCCAGGGCCGGCTGTAGTTCCGGGCCAAGATGCGGTAGCCGCGCTCCGCCAGCCAAGCGCAGGCGGTCTCTTCCCCCTCGCGGCCCAGCCGCAGGCGGGGGTCAGCCGGCGGCGAGGACAAGCTGCCGCCCGGCGGCCGCTTCGCGGACCGGCGCGAAGCTGCGGCGGTGCTCGGGGCAGGGCCCGTGCGAGCGGAGCGCGGCGAGGTGCCGCGGCGTGCCGTAGCCCTTGTGCCGCGCGAAGCCGTATTGCGGATGGCGCGCATCCAGCTCCGCCATCTGCCCATCGCGCCACTCCTTCGCCACGATCGAAGCCGCCGCGATCGACGCCACCGAAGCGTCGCCGCGCACGATCATCTCCGTCGGCCAGGGCAGCTCCAGGCGATCCCGGCCGTCGGCGAGCACCGCGTCGGGCGGCTGCGGCAGCGCCTCGAGCGCGCGCTGGTACGCGAGCCGCAGCGCCGCCGCGAGGCCGAGCCGGTCCAACTCGGCCGCCGGCACTTCGCCGATGCCCCAGCCGGCCGCTTCCGCGCGGATCAGCGGTGCGAGCCGGGCCCGCTGCGGCGGAGCCAGCTGCTTGCTGTCGCGCACCTCCGGGAGCCAAGCCGGCCGGCGATCCCGCGGCAGCACGACCGCGCCGACCACCAGCGGTCCCGCGAGCGGCCCGCGGCCCACTTCGTCGGCGCCGGCGACGACCGCCGCGCCGGCCCGCCAGAGCGCCAGTTCGCGCCGCCGCGTCGGGCGCCGCGCGGTTCCGTCGGCCAAGACCGCCCCCGATTCCGCGCGCAGTCTAAGCGCGGAGATCACGGAAACAGGTGGGCCGCGCTGCGGTATGCTCGCTACCGTGACCGAGGGTGCGCCGCACGGGCCGCGCCCGCTCCGCACTCCCGAAGGGCCGCGCCCATGGGTTCCCGTTTCGGCGGACGCAATTTCGTCGTCTACCTCCTCATCCTCCTCGTCGTCGGCTTCGTCATCTTCGCCGTGATCCCGCGCGGCGGCGGCTCCGACGACATCCCCCTGCTGGGCGGCTCCGAATCGCTGGTCGACCGGATCAAGAACAACCAGGCCCAGATCGAGCGGGTCGAGGTGCGGCCCGACAGGGTGCGGCTGGAGTACCGCGACGGCAGCGCCGCCTTCGAGTCGCGCATCCCCGAGGCGGGCTTCGATTTCTTCGAGTTCCTCAACCGCGAGGGCGTGGACGTCTCGGGGCAGAGCTTCCCCAACGTCGAGGTCAGCAGCGGCGGCGGCTTCGGCAGCAACATCGGCGGCCTGCTGATCAGCCTGCTGCCCTTCCTCCTGATCATCATCCTGATCGTCTACTTCGTCCGCCAGGCCCAGGGTCAGGGCAGCCAGGCGATGTCGTTCGGCAAGAGCAAGGCCCGCCTGGTCACCGCCAACCGGCCCACGGTCACCTTCAATGACGTGGCCGGCGCCGACGAGGCCAAGGAAGAGCTGCAGGAGGTCGTCGAGTTCCTCAAGTTCCCCGAGCGCTTCGCTTCCCTGGGCGCGCGCATCCCGCGCGGCGTCCTGCTCGTCGGCCCGCCCGGCACGGGCAAGACCCTGCTCGCCCGCGCCGTCGCCGGCGAGGCCGGCGTGCCCTTCTTCAGCATTTCCGGCTCGGAGTTCGTCGAGATGTTCGTCGGCGTCGGCGCCAGCCGCGTCCGCGACCTCTTCGAGCAGGCCAAGCGCAACGCGCCCTGCATCGTCTTCGTGGACGAGATCGACGCCGTCGGCCGCCAGCGCGGGGCCGGCGTCGGCGGCAGCCACGACGAGCGCGAGCAGACGCTCAACCAGATCCTGGTCGAGATGGACGGCTTCGACACCAACACCAACGTGATCGTCGTCGCCGCCACCAACCGGCCCGACATCCTCGACCCGGCCCTGCTCCGCCCCGGCCGCTTCGACCGCCGCGTGATCCTCGACGCGCCCGACGTCAAGGGCCGCGAGGCGATCCTCGACGTGCACGTGCGCGGCAAGCCGCTCTCCGAAGAGGTCGACCTGCGCACCATCGCCAAGGAGACGCCCGGCTTCTCCGGCGCCGAGCTCGCCAACCTGCTCAACGAAGCCGCGATCCTCGCCGCCAGGCGCAGCAAGAAGAAGGTCACCCAGGCCGAGATCGAGGAAGCGATCGATCGCGTCATGGCCGGCCCCGAGCGCAAGAGCCGCCTGCTGGTCGGGCGCGAGCGCGAGATCGTCGCCTTCCACGAGGGCGGGCACGCGATCGTCGCGGCCCACATCCCCGGCCACGACCCGGTCCACAAGGTCACCATCGTCCCGCGCGGCATGGCCGGCGGCTACACGCGCTATCTGCCCGAATCCGACAACCGGCTGGCCGGCAAGAGCCACTACGAGGGCTTCATGGCCTCGGCATTGGGCGGGCACGCGGCCGAAGAGATGATCTTCGGCGAAATGACCACCGGCGCCCACGACGACCTGTCGAAGGTGACCACCATCGCGCGGGCGATGATCACTAAATGGGGCATGAGCGAACGGCTCGGCGCGCGCACCTTCGGCAAGCAGGAATCGATGGTCTTCCTCGGCCGCGACATCTCCGAACAGCGCGACTACTCCGAAACCGTCGCCGAGCAGATCGACGAGGAGCTGCGCGAGATCATCGACCGCGCCCGCGACCGCGCACGCATGATCCTGCGCCAGAACCGCGAGCAGCTCACCCTGCTCGCCGAACGCCTGATGGAGACCGAGACCATCGAAGGCGCGCACTTGCAGGCGATCCTCGCCTGGCGGCCCGGCGACGTGCTGCCGGAGAGGCCCAAGGAACCGGAGGAGCCGGTCGCGCCGACTCCCCCGCCCGCCGCGGGCTCCAGCGGCGAAGAAGCCGAACCGGTGATGCCGCCCAAGCCCGGCCTCGCCTGGGGCGGCAACTCCGGCAGCAGCTTCAGCCGCGACCCGGAATAGCCCCGCAACCAGCCGCACCCGAGCAGCCGTACTTGGCGCGTACGCCGCCCCGCGCTACGCTGGATGAACCCATATCCGCTCTGGACGTTTGGACTGCAGATGAGCGCCGACGTGTATGCCGTGATCCGCACCGGCGGCAAGCAGCACCGGATTTCGCCCGGACAGCGCCTCCGCGTCGAGCGCCTGCCCGGCGAAGTCGGCGACAGCGTCACCTTCGACGACGTGCTGATGGTCAGCGACGGCGCGGAAGTCTCCGTCGGCTCTCCCGTGCTCGACGCGGCCAGCGTCACCGCGGAGGTCGTCGGCCAGACCCGCGGCCGCAAGATCAACGTCTTCAAGTACAAGGCCAAGACCCGCTACCGCCGACTGCGCGGCCACCGCCAGCTCCACACCGACCTGCGCATCTCGCAGATCAGCCTCGGCGAGCAGACTTGGGACGCGCCCCAGCGGGATGTCGCCCCCGCCGTTGCCGAAGCCGGCGCGGACGACGAGCCGCAGGCTTCGGAGGAGGCGCTGCCGGAAGAGCCGGCGGCGGACGACGGCGGCGAGAAGGAGTAGGACATGGCTCACAAGAAGGGCGTTGGCTCCTCGCGCAACGGGCGCGACAGCAACTCGAAGCGGCTCGGCGTCAAGCTGTTCGACGGCCAGTGCGCCAAGACCGGCAGCATCATCGTGCGCCAGCGCGGCACCCGCTTCCACGCCGGCGAGCACGTCGGCGTCGGCCGCGACCACACCCTGTTCGCCCTCGCCGAGGGCACGGTCAAATTCTCGCCCTACGCCAAGGGCCGCCGCAAGAAGGTCAGCGTGCTGCCCCGCGCCGACGACGGAGGAGCCGGCTGATGCGCGCCGAAATCCACCCCGACTACGACAACGCCACCATCACCTGCGGCTGCGGCAACTCCTGGGAGACCCGCTCGACCAAGCAGGACATCCGGATCGAGATCTGCAGCGTCTGCCACCCGTTCTTCACCGGCGAGCAGCGCATCGTCGACACCGCCGGCCGGGTCGAGCGCTTCAACAAGCGCTTCGGCGCGATGCCGACGATCGAGTAGCCGCCCTACTCTTCGCCCAAGTCCCGGTAGAAGCAGCTGTCGTGCCCGGTGTGGCACGTCGGCCCGGCCGGGCGCGCGCGCACCAGCAGCGCGTCCACGTCGCAGTCCTTGCGGATGTCCGCCAAGTTCAGCACGTTCCCGCTCGTCTCGCCCTTGGTCCAGTACTCCGAGCGCGAGCGGCTCCAGAACGTGACCAGCCGCTTCTCCAGCGTCATCCGCAGCGCCTCGGCGTCCATGTAGCCGAGCATCAGGATCTCGCCCGTCTCCTCGTGCTGCACGATGGCCGGGATCAGCCCGTTCGCGTCGTACTTCAGCTGCGGCAGCGGCTCAGCGGTCGTCGTCATAGTCCGGGTTCTCCAATCGCACCGGGATGCCGGCGGCGTGCAATTCGCGCTTCACGTCCATGATCGCGTGCGTGCCGAAATGGAAGATGCTGGCGGCGAGCGCCGCGTCGGCCCCGCCGTCGGTCAGCGCCTCGGCCAGGTGCGCGGCGCTGCCGGCCCCGCCCGACGCGATCACCGGCACCGTGACCGCATCCGAGACCGCGCGGGTGAGCGGGATGTCGTAGCCGTCCCGATGCCCGTCCGCATTCATCGAGGTCAGCATGATCTCGCCCGCGCCGCGCTCGACGACTTCCCGCGCCCACGCAACCGCGTCCAGTTCGGTCGGCTTGCGCCCGCCGTGCGTGTAGACGCGCATCGCGCCGTCCGGTTCCGTCTTCGCGTCTATGGCGACGACGATGCACTGCGAGCCGAACCGTTCCGCCCCCTCCGAGATCAGCTCCGGGCGCTGCACCGCCGCCGTGTTGATCGTGATCTTGTCCGCGCCCGATTCGAGCATCAAGCGCATGTCGTTCGTCGCGCGCAGCCCGCCGCCGACGGTGAACGGCACGAAGACCCGGTCCGCCGTGCGCCGCACCATATCGACGACCGTGGCGCGGTCGTCCGATGAGGCGGTGATGTCCAAGAAGACCAGCTCGTCGATCCCGTTGCGGTCGTACAGCTCCGCCAGCTCGACCGGGTCCCCGGCGTCGTGCAGATCGACGAACGAAACGCCCTTGACCACGCGGCCCTTGTCGACGTCGAAGCAGGCGATCACGCGCTTGGTCAGCATGCCGCCGCCTCCAGCGCCTCGCGCAGCGAGAGCGTCCCTTCGTAGAGGGCCCGCCCGAGGATCGCGCCGGCCGCGCCGGCCGCGCGGAGCTCGCGGATCTGTCCGGCGCTGCTGATCCCGCCGGCCGCGACCACGGGCCTCCCCGCGGCCTCGGCAAAGGCCGCGAACGCCGCGACGTTATGTCCGCCGAGCATCCCGTCGCTGGCGATGTCCGTATAGATGAAGCGCCGCACGCCCATCGCGGCCATTTCCGCCGCCAGCCCCGCGGCATCGAGATCCGTAGTTTCAGTCCAACCTTCGACTGCGACCCGCCCGTCGCGCGCGTCAATCGAGACGGTCGTGGAGTTCGGGTAGCGCTCGGCGATCCCGGCGAGAAAATCCGGCTGCTTCACGGCTGCGGAGCCGACGATTACTTGCTCGACTCCCAGCTCCAAGTACCTGTCCACCGCGCTGAGCGACCGGACGCCGCCGCCGACCTGGATCGGCGCGCCCAGCTCGACGATTCGCCCGACCGCATCCGCGTTCGACTGCTCGCCTTCCCGCGCGCCGTCGAGATCGACGATGTGCAGCCGCTTCGCGCCCTCGTCGATCCAGCGCTGCGCCGCAGCCGCGGGATCGTCGTCGAACACGGTTTCGCGGTCGTAATCGCCCTGCACGAGGCGCACGGCGCGCCCGCCGCGGATATCGACCGCCGGCAGGATTTCCATCGCCGTCAGCCGCGGCAGGCCGCGGCGGCGAGGAAATTGCGGTAGATGCGCAGGCCGTAGGCGCCGCTCTTCTCCGGGTGGAACTGCGTCGCCGCGAGGCTGCCCCGCTCCACGACGGCCGTCACCTCGCAGCCGTAGTCGGCCACCGCCGCCACGTCCTCCGCGTCCTCGACCTCGCAGTAGTAGGAATGGACGAAGTAGAAATGCGCCCCTTCCGGGATGCCGCGGAGCAGCGCGCCGCCGCCGTTGCCGGCGGACCTCGCGCGCACCCGGTTCCAGCCCATGTGCGGAATCTTGCGCCCCTCGGGCAGGCGCACCACGCGGCCGGGCACGAGATCGAGGCAGGCGTGTTCGCCGCCCTCGTAGGAGACCGTCATCAGCGCTTGCAGGCCCATGCAGACGCCCAGAAACGGGCGCTCGGCGCGGACGTACTCGCGGATCGGCTCGACCAGCCCGCGCTCGCGCAGGTTCCGCATCGTGTCCGCCGCCGCGCCGACGCCGGGCAGGATCACCGCGTCCGCCGACTCCAGAGCCGCGCCGCCGGTTGCGACCGCCGGCGTGCCGCCGGCCCGTTCGACCGCGCGGACGACCGAACGCAGGTTGCCGGCGCCGTAATCGATCACCGCTACATCGAGAGCCGCGATGCCGTCGGACATGGCGCGAGAGTACCAGCGCGCCCCGCCGGCGGCGCCGCGCGCCATTCGTATAGTTCCGGCATGGCACGCACCGAACCGGCCGGCGTCTCTTCGGAAGATGCGCAGCGGCTCGCCGCCCGCAACCGCGCCGAAGAACTGCGCGAGGTCATCCGCTACCACAACCACCGCTATTTCGCGCTCGACGACCCGGAGATTCCCGACGCGGAGTACGACGAATTCTTCCGCGAGCTGCGCGCGCTCGAAGAGCGCTACCCCGACCTGCAGACGCCCGACAGCCCGACGCAGCAGGTCGGCGCGCCGGCCCAGACCACTTTCGCCCCCGTCGAGCACCGCGCGCCGATGCTCTCGCTGGGCAACGCCTTCAACGAGGAGGAACTGCGCGACTGGCGCCGGCGCGCGGCGGACCTGCTCGACCGCGAGGAGTTCAGCTACGTCGCCGAGCCCAAGCTCGACGGCCTCGCCATCGCCATCGTCTACCGCGACGGCAAGCTCGTGCAGGCCGCCACCCGCGGCGACGGGCGCACCGGCGAGGACGTGACCCTCAACGTCCGCACGATCGAATCGGTGCCGCTTGAACTGGCGGGCGAATTCCCGCCCCTGTTCGAGGTGCGCGGCGAGGTCTTCATGCCCAAGAGCGGCTTCGATGCGATGAACGCGCAGATCGAAGCCGAAAACGCCGAACGCGCCGCCGAGGGCAAGCGCCCGCTCCGCCTCTTCGCCAACCCCCGCAACGCCGCCGCCGGCGCCGTGCGCCAGAAGGACCCTTCGATCACCGCGACCCGCCCGCTCGACATGGCGATCTACCAGCTCGGCTGGCACGAGGACGCCGCGGTCCCCGACTCGCATTGGGAGATGCTGCAGTGGTTCGGCTCGCTGGGCCTGCCGACGGCGCCGCAGGCCGAACGGCACGACGGGATCGAGGCCGTCGCCGCCGCCTGCGAGGGCTGGACCCGCCGCCGCGACGCGCTCCCCTTCGACATCGACGGCGTCGTCGTCAAGGTCGACGACCTCGGCCTGCAGCGCGACCTGGGCGCGGTCGGCCGCGAACCGCGCTGGGCCGTCGCCTGGAAGTTCCCGCCGCAGCAGGCCACGACCAAGCTCGAACGGATCGCGATCAGCGTCGGCCGCACCGGCACGCTCAACCCCTACGCCGTGCTCGCGCCCGTCCGCGTCGGCGGCGTCACCGTCCAGCGCGCCACGCTGCACAACCTCGACGACATCCACCGCAAGGACATCCGCGAAGGCGACGCCGTGATCGTGCGCCGCGCCGGCGAGGTGATCCCGCAGGTCGTCGCCCCCGTGCTCGGCGAACGCGCCGACGACGCCGAGCCCTGGCAGCTCCCCCAATCCTGCCCCGTCTGCGACAGCCCCGTCTCGCGCCGCGAGGACGACGCCGCGGCCTACTGCCCCAACCGCGCCTGCCCCGATGTCGTCCAGCGCAGCCTCGAGCATTTCGCCGGCCGCGGCGCGATGGACATCGACGGACTCGGCGAAGAGCTGCTCCGCCTGCTCGTCGAGCGCGGCCTCATCTCCGACGCCGCCGACATCTACGCGCTGCCCGAGCGCCGCGACGAGCTCGGCGCGATCCCCGGCCTCGGCGTCAAGGGCAAGAAGAAGGACGACCCCGAATACCTGCCCGGCAAGCGCCTGCTCAACATGCTCCAAGCCATCGAAGCCAGCAAGCAGCGCGGCCTCGAACGGGTCCTGATCGGCTTGGGCATCCGCCACGTCGGCGGCGAAGTCGCCGGCCTGATCGCCGCCGCCTTCGGCGGCATCGACGCCGTGCTGGAGGCACCCGCCGAAGCGCTGGCCGAGGTCGAGGGCGTTGGCCCGATCATCGGCGAGAGCGTCGCCGAATGGGCCGCCGACGAGGCCAACCGCGACTTGGTCGCCCGCCTCCGCGCCGCCGGCGTCGTCATGGCCGTCGAACGCTCCGATCAGCCGGCGGAGACGCCGCTCGAAGGCCTCCGCTTCGTGATCACCGGCAGGTTCGCCTCGATGAGCCGCCCGGAGGCGACCGCGGCCCTGAAGCGGCTCGGAGCCGCCGTGGGATCCGCCGTCAGTTCCAAGACCGACGCCCTGATCGCCGGCGAAGCCGCCGGCGGCAAGCTCGCCAAGGCGCAAGAGCTCGGCGTCGCCGTCTGGGACGAGGCCAAACTCGAACTCCTGATCGCTGACCCGGCCGCCGTCGCGGCCGAACTCGCCGCCCCCGCGGAAGACGATGAAGACGACGCCCCCCGACTTGACCTAACGGATCAGCCCGCGCCATAACGGCGCGAAGAGCCCCGTTTCCCGCGCCGCGGCCGCATACTCTGGAAACCACAGCAGATACATCCCGCAGATGCGGGGCGGCCGGCGCGCCCGCGGCGCCGGCGTCCGAGCAGCACCGCCCCGTCTGCGTCGCCGCTAGCGGGCGCTCATGGTTTGGAACCCCTTCCGCGCGCTGACCAGCCGCTTCGCGCAGGACATCGGCATCGATCTCGGCACCGCCAACACGCTCGTCGCCGTGCGCGGACAGGGCATCGTCGTCGACGAGCCCTCCGTCGTCGCCATCGACCGCAACTCGCGCCGCGTCCTCGCCATCGGCGCCGACGCCAAGACCATGGTCGGCCGCACCCCGGCCCACATCGTCGCGATCCGCCCCCTGCGCGACGGCGTCATCTCCGACATGGAGGCGACCGAACGGATGCTGCACCACTTCATCCGCCTCGCCCACGACCGCGCCCGCGTCGGCATGACCAGCCCGCGGGTCATGGTCGGCATGCCCTCCGGCGCCACCGCCGTCGAAAAGCGCGCCGTCCACGAAGCCGCCAAGCGCGCCGGCGCGCGCGACGTCCACCTGATCGAGGAGCCCCTCGCCGCCGCGATCGGCGCCGGCCTGCCGATCTTCGAGACCGTCGGCAGCGTCATCGTCGACATCGGCGGCGGCACCACCGAGGTCGCCGTCTGCTCGATGGGCGGCATGGTCGTCAGCACCTCCGTCCGTGTCGCCGGCGACGCCATCGACCGCTCGATCATCCAGTACGCCCGCGACGTCCACAACATGCTGATCGGCGAGGCCACCGCCGAGCGGATCAAGCTCGACGGCGCCTCCGCCTTCCCGATGGAGCGCGAGGGCCGCGTCTCCTTCCGCGGCCGCGACCTGGGCAGCTCGATGCCGAAATCGGTCGACGTCACCACCGTCGAACTGCGCGACGCGATCTCCCCCGCCATCGCGACGATCGTCGAGACCGTCAAGAAGACCATCGAGGAGACTCCGGCCGAGCTGGTCGCGGATACCATGAGCCAGGGCATCGCCATCGCCGGCGGCGGCGGGCTGCTGCCCGGCTTGGACCGGCGGCTCTCGCAGGAAACGCGCTTCCCGGCCTACATCGCCGAGGAGCCGCTCACCTGCGTCGTGCGGGGCTGCACCGAAGCGCTCTCCGAGGCGAACGCGCTCGAACAGCTCCGTTCCGCCGCCGCCGGGCGGTAGGGGGCCGGAGGATCGCGGCGCCGGCCGCGGGCGGACCGGGAGCGCATGGTGGGCCGAAGCGCGCGGCGGCTGCGGTGGCGCATCTCGGCGGCCTTGATCGCCGTGATCGCCCTGCTCGCCGCCATCGCCGCCGCCGGCTGGGCCCCGCCCCTCGAAGACGCCGCCTCCGACCTCTTCGGCCCCGTCCAGCGCCAGGTCCGCCAATGGGGCGAGCCGATCTCCAACCTGATCTCGAACCTCGAGGAGTACGGGCGCCTCGAAGGCGAGAACCGCTCGCTCCGCCGCCGCATCGAGCAGATCGAGGCCCGCTACGCCAGGCTCCGTGAGGAGCAGCTCCGCGCGCCGGGCAGGCAGGCGCTCCAAAGCGTGATCGAGGGCTCCTCCGCCCAGCTCCTGCCCGCCAACGTCGTCACCCGCGATCTCACCGGCCTGCGCACCGTGATCGGCATCGACCGCGGCGCCGACCAGGGCGTCATCGCCGGCATGCCCGCCATCGCCGCCGGCGGCACGCTGGTCGGCATCGTCGCCGAAGTCCGCGCCAACACCTCGTTCGTCCGCCTCGTCACCGACCCCGACAGCGCCGTCCGCGTCCTGCACCAGAACAGCCGCGCCGAGGTCGTCGCCTTCGGCGACACGCTGGGCAACCTCACCGCCGACGTCCCCTGGTCGGCCAAAGCCGAGCTCGGCCACGCCTTCGTCACTTCCGGACTCGACGGCGTGATCCCCTACGGCCTCCCCGTCGGCCGCGTGGTCGCCGCCTCGGGCAGCGACCGGGAACCGTTCGAGCAGGTCCGGCTGGAGCCCTTCGCCCCGCTCGACCAGCTCGAACAGGTGCTGATCGACCTGGGCACGGGCGGTCGCATCGCCGGCGCCGCGGAGACCGCCGTCGATCCGGATCCGGGAGCGGCGGAATGAGGCGCGCCGCCGGCCCCGCCGCGATCCTGCTCGCGATCCTCGCCGCGTCCTGGCTGCTCGTAATCGTGCAGACCTCCACTGCGCCCGCCTTCCCGCTGTTCGGCGTCGGGCCCAACCTGCTCCTCGCCGCGCTCTGCTGCTGGGCGATCGAGCGCGGCCCGCTCGAAACCGCGCTGGCCGCCGCCGTCTCCGGCATCTTGATGGGGCTGCTCTCGTTCCAGGGCATGGCCGAAAGCGTCGCCGCGCTGGCGCCGATCGCGCTCGCCGCGATCTGGTGGAGCGAGGCCCGGCCCCGGCACGGCGCGGCCGCCGGCTGGCCGGCCGCCGCCGCGCTCGCCGCCGTCGCCAGCGCGCTGCACTTCACCGCCCATGCCGTCGCCGTCGAGCTCGAAACCACCGGCGTCAACTGGATCGAGGCCGTCCGCGACGTGATGCTGCCCGGCGCGGCCGCCGACGCGCTCATCGCGCTCGCCCTCTACTGGCCGCTGCGCTGGTCGCTCCGCCTCGCCCGGCCGCTCGGCGAAGCGGCCGGCCCGCCGGCGGTGCTGCCGTGAGCGGCCTCGGCGGGGCGCTCGGCGCCGCTCCGCAGCCGCGCATCCCCTCCCGCTGGCGCGTCGCCGGGCTCGCGCTGCTCGTCTTCGCCCTCTTCGCCGTCCTCACCGGCCAGCTGGTCCGCCTCCAGATCATCGAGCACGAGCGCTACGCCGACCGCGCCGCGATCAACCGCGTCCGCACCCTCGACCTCCCGCCCGCCCGCGGCCTCATCTACGCCCGCGACGGCACGCCGCTGGTCGAAAACGTCCCCCGCCACCGCGTCCTCCTCGTCGCCGGCGACGTCCCCGACGAGGACGTCGAGCGCGTCGCCGGGGCCCTCGCGGCGGTCTCCGGCCTGCGCGCCTGGGAGATCGCCGACCTGGTGCTCGAACGCAAGCGGAGCATCGACCCCTTCCTCCCCATCGTGATCGAGGACGACCCCGATCCGGATGTCGTGCTCGATTTGCAGACCCGCCTCGCCGAGCTGCCCGGCCTCGAGATCGAAACGACCGGCCGCCGCCGCTACGAGCACGGCGAACTGCTCGCCCACATCCTCGGCTACACCGCCCCGATCTCCGAGGCCGAGCACGAAGCCCTCGCCGATCAGCGCTACCGCCTCGACGACCTGATCGGCCAGACCGGCGTCGAGGCCGTGTACGAGCGGCAGCTGCGCGGCCTGCCCGGCTGGCGCCAGATCGAGGTCGACGCCCTCGGCCGCGAGCTGGACACGCTCGACGAGCAGGCGCCGGCAGACGGCAACGGCGTCGTCCTCGCCATCGATCTCGAACTCCAGCGCCGGGTCAGCGGCATCCTCAGCGAGTACCTGGCCGAAAGCGAAACCGAGCGCGCCTCCCTCTACGCCGCCGCAGCCGTGCTCGACGTGCACACGGGCGAAGTGCTGGCGCTGGTCTCGGCCCCCGCTTATGACGTGAACCTGTTCGCCGAGGGCATCTCCAGCGCCGACTGGCAAGCGCTGCTGGAGGACGAGGGCAAGCCGCTGCGCAACCACGCGACCGGCGACCAGTTCGCGCCGGGTTCGATCTTCAAGCTCGTCACCGCGCTCGCCGGCCTCGAAGAGGGCGTGATCGACGCGGAAACGTCGATCCTCGCGCCGTCGAACCGCCGGCTGATCGTGAACAACGAGAGCAACCCCAACATCGAATACGTCTTCCGCGACACCGCCGAGGGCGTCTTCCAGGTCCGCACCGCCCTCGCCGAATCCTCCAACACCTTCTTCTACTACGTCGCCGGCGGCTCGCCCTTCCGCCATCCCGACGCCGCGCCCCGGCCCGAAGCGGAGCAGGCGGAGGTCGACGCCCACGCCGCCGCCGGCGTGATCGCCGGCGACGTCCCGTTCGACGGTGTCGGCCCCGATGCGCTGGCGAAGTGGGCCCGCGAGTTCGGCCTCGACGCGCCCACCGGCGTCGACCTGATCGGCGAGGCCGCCGGCTTGATCCCCACGCCGGCGGAAAAGGAGCGCACCTTCGGCGAAGGCTGGCTCGACGGCGACAGCTACCTCTTCGGAATCGGCCAGGGCTCCACCGCGGTCACCCCGCTGCAGATGGCCGTCGTCGCGGCCGCCATCGCCAACGGCGGCCGCGTCCTGCAGCCCCAGGTCGTGCGCGAGGTGCTCGCGCCCAGCGGCGCCGTCGTGCGCGGCTTCGAGCCCGTCGTCGTCCGCCGCATGTCCGCCGACCCGGAGCACCTCCGCCTGATCGGGCAGGGCATGGCCATGTCGGTGCTCGCCGGCACCTCCCACGACGCCCAGCTGCAGCTGCCCTCGATGATGATCGCGGGCAAGACCGGCACCGCCGAGTTCGCCCCCGAAGACATCCCGCCGCGCCCGGACGACGTCCCTCCCGTCACGCATGGCTGGTTCGTCGGCTATGCGCCCTACGACGACCCCAAAATCGCCCTCTCCGTCTTCTTCGAGTTCGGCGAAGGCTTCCGCGTCGCCGAGCCCGCCGGCAAGATCCTCGCCGCCTGGGCCGAACTGAGCGGCGAGATCGTCCGCGCCGCGCCGCCCCCGCCCGCCCGCGCCGATCTCTCGCCCGAAGAAACCGCCCGCGTCACCGCCGCCGTCGAGGAGCGCTCCCCGTGACCGCCGCGGAAGGCTGGGACTGGCGGCGCTTGGACCCGCTGCTGCTCGTCGCCGCGCTGGCGCTGGCCGGCTACGGCGCGCTCGTCATCTACAGCGCCTCGCTGCCGCCGCCGGGCGAGCAGGTCGCCGGCGGCGCCGGCCTGCCCGCCCCCGTCGCCCGCCACCTCGCCTTCGCCGCCGCCGGGGCCGCGCTGATGCTGATCGCCTCGCGGCTCGACTACCGCATCGTCGACGCGCTCGGCTGGGCCGCCTACGCCTTCGGCATCCTCGTCCTCGCCGGCGTGCTCGTGCTCGGCTCCGACGAGTTCGGCGCGCGCCGCTGGTACGACCTCGGCTTCACCCTCGTCCAAGCCTCGGAAATCGGCAAGATCACCACCATCGTCGGCCTCGCCAAGTTCCTCACCGACTACCGCGACCGGCTGCGCGAATGGCGCATCTTCGCCGCCTCGCTCTTCATCGCCGGCCTGCCCGCCGTCCTCGTCTTCTTCGAACCCGACGCCGGCAGCGCCTTCGTCTTCGCCGCCATGTGGCTGTTGATGGCACTGTTCGCCGGCATGCGCATCCGCCACTTCGCCGTCCTCGCCGTCGCCGCCGCCGTCCTCATCCCCGTCGGCCTCGCCGTCGGCGTGCAGGACTACCAGCGCGACCGCATCCGCGCATTCATCAACCCCGAGGCCGATCTGCAAGGCGCGGGCTTCAACGTGATCCAAGCCGAAACTTCCGTCGGCGCCGGCGGGCTCTGGGGCCAGGGCCTCACGCAGGGCACCCAGACCCAGCTCGACTTCGTCCGCATCCAAACCACCGACTTCATCTTCAGCGTGCTCGCCGAAGAGCTCGGCTTCGCCGGCGCGATGGCCCTCTTCGCCCTCTTCCTGCTGCTCGCCTGGCGCATCCTCCGCGTCGCCGGCACCGCCGACGAGCCGATGGGCCAGCTCCTCGCCGTCGGCATGCTCGCCGTGATCATCATCCAGGTCTTCATCAACGTCGCGATCAACATCCGGCTGCTCCCCGTGACCGGCATTCCCCTGCCCTTCATCAGCATCGGCAACTCATCCCTGCTCGCCCTGTTCATCGGACTCGGCCTGCTCCAGAGCGTGCTCACCCACCGCCGCCTCCAGCCCCGCGCCGACTACACTCCGCTCGATTGACCAGCACGCCGCAAGGAGGCGCACCATGGCCGTCAACCTCTCCGTCGTTCCGATCTACGTCAGCGACCAGCAGGCCGCGCTGGAGTTCTACACCGCGAAACTCGGCATGGAAAAGCGGATGGACGACCCGATGGGCCCCGACCTCCGCTGGATCACCGTCGCCCTGCCCGGCGACCAAGTCGAATTCGTCCTCGCCGCCGGCTTCGGCCACGACGACCCCGATTCGCAAGTCGGCAACATGGGCGGCTACGTCCTCCGCACCGACGACTGCCGCGCCACCCACGAGCAATGGTCCGCCGCCGGCGTCGACTTCACCGAACCCCCCACCGAGCAATTCTGGGGCATCCAAGCCCTCTTCCAAGACCCCGACGGCAACGCCTGGGTCCTCCTGGAACGCCCCGAAGGCATGTAGCCCGCACTCCCGATCCGGCGAGATCAGCGCTCGTCGTCACCATCTCCCAAAACGCCGGCCCGTCTCATAGCAGCCTCCAGCGCCGTCGGCGACGTGCTCGATGCATCCGATTCATCATCACCGTCGTCCCCCGAAATCTCGTTCGGACCTCGCTCAACGCCGCCCTCCTCATTGAATACCCAACCCGCCTGCTCCGCCTCTTCCCGCGCCTGCTTTAGGCTCAAGCTCACACTGCGCTGCTCCTGATCGATCCGCACGATCTTGACCGGGATCACCTGTCCCTCGACCACTACGTCCCGCGGATGCGACAGCCCGCGGTCAACCAGCTCCGACACAGGCACCAAGCCTTCGACCAGCCCCTCGATCCGCGCGAACGCGCCGAACGTCACCAGCTTCGTCACCGTCGCCGCCACCACCTGCCCGACCGTGAACTTCGCCACCACCTTGTCCCACTCTCCCGGCACCGCCCGCCGGATCGACAGGCCGATCTTTTTATATTCCTTGTCGACCTTCATAACGTAAACGTTGATTGTCTGGCCGATGCTGAACATCTCCTCGGGGTCTATGCCCTGCTCCCAAGAGATCTCTGAGGGGTCCGCGAGGCCGTCGGCGCCACCCAGATCGACGAACATGCCGAAACTGTTGATCGCCGTGATCTTTCCGCTGCGGATTTCCCCTTCACGCAGCTCATTCAGCAGGCGATCCTTCTGCCCCGCCTGCCATTGCTCGGCTGCGGCCCGCTCCGATAAAATCGCTCGGTTGCGGTTGACTTGGATCGCCTTGACTCGCAAGTAGCGTCCCGCATATGCCTGCAGCTGCTCGACCGCCTGCTCGCGGTCTCCCTCGATCTCGACAATCTGCGACAACGGCACGACCGCGTCGATGCCCTCCACGTCAACCAGCAGCCCGTCCTTGTTGCTGCCGGTGATACGCGCCTCGAAAATCGCCCCCTTCTTATACCGCTGCCGCAACTCGTCCCAGCTCAGTTTCGCCTCGTCGCGCCGGGGCGGGGCGGAATCGGCATCATTGCCGGACTCAGCCAGCTCGATCGTCGCCTGCTTGGGGAGGCTGATCTGTTCTTGGAGCTTATCGACCCGGATCACTTTGAAACGCATCAAGCGTCCGACGCGGTCGCGGAGCTCCGCCGCCCTCTGTTTCCGGTTGGACGGCATATTGACCAGCCTCGACCACGACGCAAATCCGGAGACACCGCAGATATTGGCATGCAGCCCGCTATTCGTTGTCTCGACGGCAACGGCCTCGACCGGTTCACCCGAACGGTATAGGCGTTCGATCTCATCCCAATCAATGATCCGTCGCTGCGTGTCGGGCGCAACCCGTTCAGCCGCCATGATCCGGCCGTGTACATCGCCATCCGCCTCGAAGCGGGTGACTACGACTGATAGCTCGCGGCCGATGTAGCCGGGCAGCATCGTCGACGCTAAACGGGACCCTCGCGCACGGGTTTGGGCGGCCCGGACGAGAGTGCCTCCGGGCACGTGCAGGCCGACTCCGTTCAACGAACAGGTCAGGCCCTTGGGCGTGGTGCCGATGACTTCAACTTTGACCCGCTGGCCGGTTGCGCAAGATTCCCGCAACTGGTCAAGCGCTTCCTGCGCCGCTTGCCGGTTGAAGCCGAGGCGCGTGGTGGTGAGCCAAGTGGGATCTTTTCCCGATCTGAGCAGGTCGATCACGCGGACTCGGATCGTCTCGCCATGCAGCGACGCGAACAGATCAGATATCGAGTCGACCCGCCCATCCCACTCGGCCATCTGCGAGACCGGAAGATCGCAAGGCATCCCGTGCACATCGAGCCTCAGCCATGTGGGGAATGCCTCTGTCACGCGACCCTTGACGACTTGGCCATCGAGCATCCGCTTGCGGAGCAGCGGCCAGCCGGTGCGCGTGACGAGCAGCGCCTTTCCGCTGAACGGGTCCAAGGCCCGCACCCAGAACAACAGCTCGGACCCCGCCAACCCCTGCACGCCGTTCCGCCACTCTAAGGACGAAGCCGGCAGCGGCGCTTCAGCGAGGAACGGGTGATCCGATACGCCGGCAACTTCGCCGAGATCGACCACGATCCCGTCATCGTCGACGCCCGTAACGGGAGCGAAGAACGGCCGCTGATCCTCGTAGCGCTGCTTCAGTTCGTCCAGCGTCAAGGGACAGTCGGCGATGCCCTGCGGCTCAAGCCCGGAGGCCTCGCGCACGTCCTCGGGTTCTGAGCCAGCAACGGGCGACGACTGGGGCCGGGCGAGGCCCAAAAGCAGCGCTGGGTCCAGCATCGGCGGCTCCCAACGCCGCGGCGGGTGCCGGTTACGAGGTCGCGACCGGTTCGCCTTCTTGTTCTTCGGCTTCGTCTTCCTCGGCGATTTCGGCCTTGGCATCGATGGGCTCGGCGGCGACGCGCTCGTAGCGAAGCATCTCTTCCTCGTCGCCGTTTTCGTTGAGCTCCTTTTCGAGGACGACGCGGACCGTGTCGCCTTCCTCGAAGTCGTGGTGCAGGATCGCTTCCGACAGCGTGTCTTCCAGCTTCTCCTGGATCACGCGACGCAGCGGGCGGGCGCCGAACACGGGGTCGTAGCCCTTCTCGCCCAGCCAGTCGCGCACTTCCGGCGTCACTTCGAGGGTCAGCCCCTGCTCCTTCACCCGCGCCTCGTCGTCCTTCAGCATCAGATCGACGATCTCGCGGATGTGGCCCGTCGACAGCGGGTGGAAGACCAGCGTCGTCCCGACCCGGTTCAGGAACTCGGGCCGGAACATCCGCTTGACCTCGTCCTCGACCTTCTTCTTCATCGCCGAGTACTGCTGCTCGGGACTCTGGCCGACGTCGGTCAGCCGCGTGAACGCGACCGTCTTCTCGTTCCGGATCAGGTCCGAGCCGACGTTCGAGGTCATGATGATGATCGTGTTGCGGAAGTCGACCTTGCGCCCCTTGGCGTCGGTCAGGTGCCCGTCGTCGAACACCTGCAGCAGCATGTTGAAGACTTCCGGATGCGCCTTTTCGATCTCGTCCAGCAGGATCAGGCAGTACGACTTCCGCCGCACCGTGTCGGTCAGCTGCCCGCCGTCGTCGTAGCCGACGTATCCCGGAGGCGCGCCGACCAGCCGCGCGACCGTGTGCCGCTCCATGAACTCGGACATGTCGAGCCGCACCATGTTGTCGTCCGAGCCGAACATGAACTCGGCCAGCGCCCGCGCCAGTTCCGTCTTGCCGACGCCGGTCGGTCCGAGGAACATGAACACGCCGATCGGCCGGCGCGGGTCCTTGAGCCCGGCGCGCGAGCGACGCACGGCCTTCGCCAGCGCCTGAATCGGCTCGTCCTGCCCGACGATCCGCTCCCGCAGCTCGTCCTCCATGTGCAGCAGCCGTTCGGATTCCTCGCTCGCGATCTGCACCAGCGGGATGCCCGTCCACATCGACACGACTTCGGCCACGTCCTCAGCCAGCACGTCCGACGAGGCCCGCGGCGCTTCCTGATCGAGATCCTTCTCCAAGCCCTCGATCTTCTCCTGCAGCTTCAGCTCGCGGTCGCGCAGGTCGGCCGCCAGCTCGTACTGCTGCTGGTTGATCGCCTGTTCCTTCTCCTTGCGGATGCCCTCGAGCCCGACATTCGCCTCCTTCAGGCTCGGCGGCGTGTAGGAGCGCCGGATCCGCACCCGCGAAGCCGATTCGTCGATCAGGTCGATCGCCTTGTCGGGCAGCGCGCGATCGCTGATGTAGCGGGCCGACATCTCGGCCGCCGCGACCAGCGCGTCGTCGGTGATCGTGAGCTTGTGGTGATCCTCGTAGGCGTCCTTGATCCCGCGCAGGATCTCGACCGTGTCTTCGACCGACGGCTCCTCCACCACGATCGGCTGGAAGCGCCGCTCCAGCGCCGCGTCCCGCTCGATGTGCTTGCGGTAATCGTCCAGCGTCGTCGCGCCGATCGTCTGCAGGTCGCCGCGCGCCAGCGACGGCTTGAGGATGTTGGCCGCGTCGACCGCGCCCTCGGCCGCTCCGGCGCCGACCAGCATGTGCAGCTCGTCGATGAAGAGCACGCAGTTGCCCGCGCCCTTGATCTCCTCGACGACCTTCTTCAGCCGCTCCTCGAACTCGCCGCGGTACTTCGTCCCCGCCACCAGCGAGCCGATGTCCAGCGTCAGCAGCCGCTTGCCGTGCAGCGTCTCGGGCACGTCGCCGTTGGCGATGTGCTGCGCCAGCCCCTCGACCACCGCCGTCTTGCCCACGCCCGGCTCGCCGATCAGCACCGGATTGTTCTTGGTCCGCCGCGACAGGATCTGGACCACCCGCTGGATTTCCTTCTCCCGCCCGATCACCGCGTCCAGCTCGTCGTCCCGCGCCGCCTTGGTCAGATCGAAGCCGAGCTGATCGATGGTCGGCGTCCGCGTCGAGCTGCGCCCGCCCGTGCCCGCGCCGGCCGCGGCCGGGCCCGACTGCGACAGGATCCGCGTCGTCTCCGCCCGCACCCGCTCCAAGTTCACGCCCAGCGACTCCAAGACGCCCGCCGCGATGCCCTCGCCCTCGCGCACCAAGCCCAGCAGCAAATGCTCCGTCCCGATGTAGTGATGGTTCAGCCGCCGCGCCTCGTCGACCGCCAGCTCGATCACCTTCTTCGCCCGCGGCGTCAGCCCGATCTCCCCCAGCACCGCCCGGTCCCCGCGCCCGATGATGAACTCGACCGCCGAACGGACCTTGCCCAGCTCGACCCCGAGGTTGCCGAGCACCTTGGCCGCGACGCCGTCGTTCTCGCGCACCAAGCCCAGCAGCAGGTGCTCGGTCCCGATGTAGTTGTGGTTGAAGCGCTGCGCCTCTTCTTGGGCGAGCGTGAGGACGCGGCGCGCGCGCTCGGTGAACTTATCGAAGCGGTCTGCCATGCCGACCTCCCGCGCGCGTCCGCGCGCTCATTGCGAGCGTATCAGGGCGCTCTGCCGCGCCCCCGCTCATCCAAGTCACTCTACCGCAGGAATCGCGCGGGCGGCCCGTCGCCCGCCTGCTCGAAGCCGTATCGCTCGGCCACCTCGTCCGGCAGCCGCTCCACCCGCCCGTATTCGTCGAGCTCCCACCCCGCCGCCTCGGCCGGCTCGAACGCCTGCTTCAGGCTGAGCATGACCCTGAACTTCTCCTCGTCGATGTCCAAGATCTTGACCGGCACCAAGTCGCCCGCCTCGACCACCTCGCTCGGGTGCTCCAGTTCTTCATCGTCCAGCTCGCTGCGGTGGATCAGCCCCTCGACCGGCGGGGCGATTCGCGCGAACGCGCCGAAGTTGACCAGCTTGGTCACCTCGGCCGGCACGATGTCGCCGGCGCTGAACGCCGCCGCGGCCTCATCCCACTCTTCCCGCGCCGCGCGCCGCAGCGAGAGTCCGATCCGCCGCGCCGACTTGTCCACCTTCGTCACGTAGACCTCGACGGTCTCGTCGATCTCGACCGCGTCCGCGGGCTCGAGCCGGCCGTCCCAGGAAAGTTCCGAACGGTGGATCAGGCCGCTTTCGCCGCCGAGGTCCACGAACACGCCGAAGTTGCGGAACCCGGTGACGCGCCCGCTGCGGATTTCCCCCTCTTCGAGCTCGTCCAGCAACGACCCAGCGGCGGAAGCGCGCTCAACCCGCTCTGGGCGATCCTCTTCATCGTCATCGCGCTCATCATCGGCGCGGTGCTGCGGCCGCGCCGCCGCGATGCTTTCGAGCACTGCCGGCCCGCCCGGCGCTTCAGCGCCTCCGCCGGCATCGTCGACGTCGCCCCGTTCGCTGTCCGGCCGGCCGCTGCCCAGCTCGCGCAGCCGTTGGGCGGCCGGCTCCGCGTCGTCCGGAACCCGGACCACGTAGCCATCCTCGTCGAACTCCCAGCCCAGCTCCTCGGCCTCGTCGAAGGCGCGGGACAGGCTGGCCGTGATGCTCATGCGCTCGGCGTCGATCTTCAGCAGCTTCACCGGAATCAGCTCGCCGACGGCGACCATCTCGGCGGCGTCCTCCGCTTCGTCGTCGCCCAGCTCCTGCAGCCGCACCACCGCGCCGACGCGGTCGCTGATCGCGACCTCCGCCGCGTCCCGCCGCACCTTGCGCACCACGGCCGGCACGACCTGGCCGGCCCCGAACTCGGCCGCCGCCTCATGCCAGGCCGACGCGCGGGCCGACCGAATCGACAGCGCCACGTCCCGCGCGGAGACGTTCACGCCCCGCACCACCGCGCGCACCCGCTCGCCCACCGCGAAGTCCGACGGATCGACGCCGGGCAGCCAAGAGAGCTGATCCCGCGCGACGAAGCCGTTGATCCCGCCCAAGTCGACCAGCAGCCCCGTCGGCCGCTGCTCCAGCACCGTCGCGACCAGCTCGTCGCCGCGGCGGATCAGGTCGATCCGCGGCTGCGAACGCTCGGCCCCAGGCAGGGGCGCGAACTCCTCCGGCACGACGGTCACGACGCCGTCCTCGTCGAACTCCCAGCCCTGCTCCTCCGCCTCGTCGACCGCCTGCCGCATGCTGAGTCCGACGCGGAAGGAATCCGGATCGATCTCCAAGATCCGCACGGGAATGACGTCGCCCGCCGCCATCGCGTCCTCGGGGCGCTCGATCTCCCGTTCCAGCATCTCGCTCAGATGGATCAGCCCTTCCACCATCTCGTCGATCCGCGCGAACGCGCCGAAGCTCACCAGCTTGGTCACCGTCGCGGGCACCACTTGGCCCACCCGCATCGCCGCGACGGCGTCGAGCCACGGCCCCGCCGCAGCCTGCCGGATCGAGAGCGTCGGCGGGCGCGAGCCGCGAGCCGCCTCGGTCACCCGCACCGCGACCTCGTCGCCGACCGCGTGCAGCTCCGCCGGATCCGCGTTGTGCAGCCATGTCGTCTCGGGGCGCGGCACGAACCCGCGCGCGCCGTCCACGTCCATGAAGATGCCCGTCGCGGAGATCCGCTCGATCCGTCCCGTCCGCGCCTCGCCCGGGACGAGCGGTTCCGCGGGTTCGCCCGAATCCTCCTCCTCCATGGCGGCCAGCTCCGACACGATCGCCCGGCCGCGGTAGCGCTGCGCTTCGAGCACGCGCAGCTCGAGCCGCATCCCGATCCGTTCCGCCTTCCGCGACCGCCAGGCCTCGCCGCCTTCCGCCGCCTGGCTCCAAGGCAGGAAGCCCCTGATGCCGTCGACGTCGACCAGTACTCCGTCCTTGTTCGAACCCACCGCTTCGGCTTCGAAGACCTCGCCGCTGTCCCGCAGCCGCTCGACCTCATCCCATTCCGCCGCCCGCGCTTCCGCGTGCAGCACCGCCCGCTCGCTCGCGATCACGCGCCCGTGCATGTTCGAGCCGGTGACCGCGACGCGGATGCGTTCGCCGACCCGGTCGGCGAGCTCCTCGTCCTCCTCGCCGCCGCCGCAGGCGTTCTTCGGCACGAATGCGTGCGCCCCGCCGACCGAGATCACCAGCCCGCCGGAGTTCGCCCGGATCACCTCCGCCTCGATCGGCTCCCCGCTCTCGCGGTGCTCCGCCAGCGCCCGCATCCCCTCGGCCGCCGCCGCGCGGTCGTGATCCAAGTCGGTCGAGGCGATGTACTGCGCCTCGCGCTGCCGCACTTCCAAATCGATCACGCGGACGTCGATTTCCGAACCGAGCCGATCCGCGAACGCCTCCGAGACCGAACCTCCGCGCAGCTCGATGATGCGGTTGGCCGGCAGGAAGCAGGGAACGCCGGCGATCTCGACCACCAAGCCCCCGCGGAGCACCTCGGCGATCCGCGCCGCGACCGCCTCCTCCCGCTCCATGATCCCGCGCAGCTCCGGCCAATCCGGCCGCGTCGTCAGCAGCGCCCGCTTGCCGTCGGGCGCGAAGGCCATCACCCGGAACAGCAGATCCCGTCCGGCCAGCTCGTCGGGCTCTTCCGGCCCGTCGAGCGCGGAGGCGGGCGCGTAGCCGCGGATCTCGCCCAAGCGCACGAACAGCCCCCGACGCTCGCCTGCTTCCGCGCGCGCGCTGAACGACTGCTGCGAATCGAGCAGTTCCCGGGCTTCTTCGGCGCTGGTCGGGGCGGGCGCTTCGGATTCCGCTGCTTGGCTGGCCACGGCGCGGCGCTATTGATCCGTCGGGCCGACCTGATCGGTGACCCCGGCGCGCTGGAGGGCGGCCTCGAGGGCCGTCGTCGGCGCGGACGCGGCCTCCGGCTCGGCTTCCGGTTGTTGCTCGCGCTGCCCGGCCTGCTGCGGCGCGGGCGCCGCCGCGACCGGCTCGGGCTGTTCGATTCCGTGCTCCTCGGCCACGTCCGCGGGCAGGCGCTCGATGCCGCCGTCCGCGGCGAAGACCCAGCCGGCCCGCTCCGCGTCCGTCCGCGCCTGACGCAGGCTCAGCCCCAGCCGGTGCCGGTCCCGCTCGATCCGCACGATCTTGACCGGGATCACCTGCCCCTCCACCACCACGTCGCGCGGGTGCGTCAACCGGCGGTCGACCAGCTCCGATACGTGCACCAAGCCCTCGACCGGACCCTCGATCCGCGCAAACGCCCCGAACGTCACCAGCTTCGTCACCGTCGCCGGCACCATCTGCCCCACGTTGAACTTCGCCACCACCTTGTCCCACTCCTCCGGCGCCGCACGCCGAATCGACAACCCGATCTTCTTCGACTCCTTGTCGATCTTGGTGATGAACACGTCCACCGTCTGCCCGATCTGGAACATCTCCATCGGGTTCACGTCCCGCTCCCACGACAGCTCCGACAAGTGCGCCAGGCCGTCCGCGCCGCCCAGATCGACGAACACCCCGAACGGCCGGATCGACGTGATCCTCCCGTTCCGGATCTCGCCCTCGTGCAGCTCGTCCAGCAGCCGGTCCTTCTGCTCCGCACGCCACTCCTGGATCGCCGCCCGCTCCGAGAGGATCACCCGGTTGCGGCGGCGGTTGACCTCGATCACCTTGAACCGCAGATAGCGGCCCTCGTAGGTCGGCAGCTGCGCGATCGCCTGCTCGCGGTCGCCCGTGATCTCGACGATCTGCGACAGCGGCACGAAGGCGTTGACGCCCTCCACGTTGACCAGCAGCCCGCCCTTGTTCGAACCCGTCACCCGGCCCTCGAAGACCTCGCCCTCGTCGTGCCGACGCTGCAGCTCGTGCCAGCCCTGCTCGCCGCGGGCGCGGTCGATCGACAGCTCCAGCGTGTCCTCTTCCTCCGAATCGGTCACATACACGTGGACCGTGTCGCCCGTCTTCAGGTTCTCCCGATCGCCCGGCTCGACCGACTGCATCTCCTCGGGACGGACGACGCCCTCGGCCTTCGCGCCGACGTCGACGATCAGCGCCTGCCCCAGCCAATGCACGATGACGCCCTCGACGACGTCGCCGCGCTGCGGATTGAGCGGCACCCGGCCTTCCTCGGCGAGGAGCTCCTCCATCGTCGGCTCGGCTGTCGGCTCGGCGCCGGGAGCGACCGGCGGCGGAGCCGCGGCAACGGGCGGCTCGGGCGCAGGCGGCGCTGCCGGAGGCGGTTCGGCGACTGCCGTCGCGCTCGGGGTGGTCGGTTGTTCGGTGTTTGCTGTGGTCAAGCTGCTGCTCGGGCGGCGCCGCGGGCGCGCGCCCTCCTCCTTTTCCTGATGGTCTGATCAGCCTAGCACGGCGCTCCGCCCAATCCGGCCGCGCCGCGCCCGCAAACGCGAACCGCCGCCCAAGCGGGCGGCGGCAGAGTGCTGGCAATGGCCTATTTTCCGCAGGGGGTCGCCCCCCCAGTATCGTCGGCGCTGCGGCGTTTCACTTCCGTGTTCGGGATGGGAACGGGTGGGGCCACCGCGCTCTGATCACCAGCGCCGATCAGCCTAGCAGCCGCCGGCGGACGCGCAAGCGGGTGGTGGAGCCGAGGGGATTCGAACCCCTGGCCTCCGCCGTGCAAGGGCGGCGCTCTCCCAACTGAGCTACGGCCCCCCGACAAGGGACGCGGAACATGGTACCCGATGCGCCCGGCGCCGCTCCCCTCCGCCGCGCCGCCGCCTCCCACGCCAGCTGAACGGTTTCGCCCCGCTCGCCCCGCGTCCATCCCGCCGGCAGCCTCGCCGCGGCGGACTCCCGCAGGGACGGACGGCACGCTCCGCCGGCCTTCGTCGAACCCTGTCCGCAGTCTCGGAACATCAAGCAACGGATCAAAATCGGATCGCGCCGGCCAGCAGTCTGCTGGTGGGGCATCCTGGACTCGAACCAGGGACCTCAGTCTTATCAGGACTGCGCTCTAACCAGCTGAGCTAATGCCCCATGCGGAATCCGCGGCGGCCGCAATCGGCCTTGACAATCAGAGAGCGGCCGTCCAATGGCTCGTGGCGGCGGTTGCCGCGGCCTGTTCCGCCTTCGGCGCAGCCTTGCGGCCGCGCCTCCGGCGATCCGGGCCGGGATCGACCTGGGATGTTCCCCGCTTGCGCGGGGGAAGCTCCCTAGAAAGGAGGTGATCCAGCCGCAGCTTCCGCTACGGCTACCTTGTTACGACTTCGTCCCAGTCGCGAGCCCCACCTTCGGCGGCTGCCCCCTAAAGGTTGGCGTACCGACTTCAAGTGTTGCTCACTCCCATGACGTGACGGGCGGTGTGTACAAGGCCCGAGAACGTATTCACCGCAGCATGGCTGATCTGCGGTTACTAGCAACTCCGGCTTCATGCAGGCGGGTTTCAGCCTGCAATCCGAACTTGGACCGGTTTTAAGGGATTGGCTCCGCCTCGCGACGTGGCTGCCCGTTGTACCGGCCATTGTAGCGTGTGTGTCGCCCTGGGCGTAAGGGCCACGCTGACTTGACATCATCCCCACCTTCCTCTGCGTTGTACGCAGCGGTCTCGCTAGAAAAATTCAACTAGCGACGAGGGTTGCGCTCGTTGCGGGACTTAACCCAACACCTCACGGCACGAGCTGACGACAGCCGTGCAACACCTGTGCACCGGCCCCGAAGGGAAACGGCCTTTCAGCCGCGGTCCGGCGCATGTCAAGCCCAGGTAAGGTTCTTCGCGTTGCATCGAATTAAACCACACGCTCCGCTGCTTGTGCGGGCCCCCGTCAATTCCTTTGAGTTTTAGCCTTGCGGCCGTACTCCCCAGGCGGGATGCTTATCGCGTTAGCTTCGTCACGGAGGGGGTCGATACCCCCCACGACTAGCATCCATCGTTTACGGCGTGGACTACCCGGGTATCTAATCCGGTTCGCTCCCCACGCTTTCGTACCTCAGCGTCAGGATGCGCCTCGCAAGCCGCTTTCGCCACTGGTGTTCCTCCCGGTATCTACGCATTCCACCACTACTCCGGGAATTCCGCTTGCGTCTACGCCCCTCCAGCCCTGCAGTTTCCATCGGCGCCTCCCGGTTGAGCCGGGAGATTTCACGACAGACTTGCACGGCCGCCTACGTACGCTTTACGCCCAGTAAATCCGGATAACGCTCGCCACCTACGTCTTACCGCGGCTGCTGGCACGTAGTTAGCCGTGGCTTATTCGCCGGGTACCGTCAGATCTTCTTCCCCGGCAAAAGAGTTTTACAACCCGAGGGCCTTCATCACTCACGCGGCGTTGCTGCGTCAGGCTTTCGCCCATTGCGCAAGATTCCTCGCTGCTGCCTCCCGTAGGAGTCTGGGCCGTGTCTCAGTCCCAGTCTGGCTGATCATCCTCTCAGACCAGCTACCGATCGTCGCCTTGGTGGGCCGTTACCCCGCCAACCAGCTAATCGGACGCAGGCCCCTCCCAAGGCGCCGGAGCTTTCCCCAGCGGTCCGAGCCGCCGGGCTCATGCGGTATTAGCCCGCCTTTCGACGGGTTGTCCCGCACCTCGGGACAGGTCACCTACGCGTTACTCAGCCGTTTGCCACTCAGTCACCCGGCCCGAAGGCCGGGGCTTCGTTCGACTTGCATGCGTAAGGCACGCCGCCAGCGTTTATCCTGAGCCAGGATCAAACTCTCCGTTGGGTTCCGGCCGTTGCCGACCGGTCGTGTTCGAGTTGTCCGGCTGTCCCGCCGATCCGCGCTCCCGTTTCCGGACGCGCGACCGCGGGCATCGGAGCTCGGGGGGCCGCCCCAAGCGCACTGGACTTCCGCTCTCCAACTGTCAAGGCCGGCCCGCCGGCAGACGCGCCGGAGCGCGTCCGCGACTTGCGCAGACAGCGAGGTTAGACGACCCATCGCCCATCTGTCAATCCGCCCCTTCCAGCTGCTCCCGCACCTGCGCCGCCAAATCCGCCAGCCCCTGCTCGACGCGGGGATTCAGCCCGCGCAGCCGCGGCATGATCTCCCCCCGGATCCGCGTCCGCAGGATCTCCGGATCCGCGTTGGCCGGGTCCTCGACCGGCTCCGCGCCCCAAGCCGCGCAGAGCAGCTCCGCCTCGGCCCGCTCGATCTCCAGCAGCGGGCGCACCACGGCCACCGCCGCCTCCCCCTCGCGCCGCTGCTCGTCGTGCGGCGCGTCCCCGACTGCCGGAATCCCCGCCAGCGCCGCGACCGGCCCGCCGCGGATGATCCGCATCAGCACCGTCTCCGCCTGATCCCGCAGCGTGTGCGCCGTCGCGATCGCCGGCGCCCCTCCGCCCCGCGCCCGCGCCGTCAGCGCCCGGTAGCGCGCCCGCCGCGCCGCCGCCTCGATCCCCCCGCCGCCCAAGGCAAGTTCGGCCGCCGCATCGACCTCGACGACCTCGAACGGCACCCGCGCGATCCCGGCCGCCCGCCGCGCCGAGTCGCGGAAGGCCGCCCGCGTCTCCTCGCCGGCGATGCCGTGATCGACGTGGACCGCCCGCGGCCGCCAGCCGGTCCGCGGCGCCGCATCCGCCAGCGCCAGCACCATCGCCGTCGAATCCGCCCCGCCCGAAACCGCCGCGATGATCGGCCGCCCTTGCCCCTCGCCCAGCAATTCGACCAGCGCATCGCCGATCCGATGGACGATCCGCCGCACCGCCCGGCCCGCCGGATCCGGCGCGCCGCTAATCGCCGGCCGACTCACCGCTGGGCGGCTGCGACTCTTCGGGGAGGAGGTTGATCCACCAGGGGCTGCGCCGGATCTCGACGCCGGGCCGCTCGGGCGAGTGGACCGCGAAGGCCTGCTCGCCGGGCCGGACCATGCCGAGGTCTTCCCGCGCGATCCGCTCGATGTAGGCATCCGACCCGACCCACGCGATGAGCGCGCGGAGCTGCCCCGCTTCCCGCTCGAGCTCATCGATCTCCGCTTCCGTCCGCTCGATCCGCGTCCCGACGCTGTTCGAATCCAGCAGCCGCTGCACGCCGCTGAAGACTACATACCCGACCAAGGCCAGCACTCCGGCGAAAATCAGCGCCGAAACCACGCGCCGCCGCGGCCGCTCCGCCCGACGCTCCGGGCCCTCGCTTGCCGGGCTCGAATCAACTTCGGGCAGCGCTGGAGCGGCCTCGGCCGCCATCGCGCCCGGATCCTCGCCCCATGAGCCTGATGCGGGAAGGGGTTCTGCCATCGGACCGGAGCCGCGCCGCCACGCGCGCCGAACGAGTCGGCGGACGCCACTGTAGACGGAGACGCCGACGCCGCAACTATTCCCGGCCCCGCCGCTCCGCCTGCTCCAAGCCGCGTACGTGCGAGCGGTCGTTGAGCAGCTCCAGCACCGGCGTCCGCGGATGCGACCGCACCACCGACACCGACGCCAGTCCCGCCTCGATCCTGCGCCAGTCATCCACGGCCATCCCCAGCGCCCGCGCCAGCAGCACCCGCAGCACGAAGTTGTGGCTCACGACCGCGACCGCGCCCTCTTCCTCCGCCTCCGCATGCACGAGCGATTCGACCACCGGCCACGCCCGCTCCTGCAGCTGCGCCAGCGATTCGCCGCCCGGGAACGGAATCCGCGCCGACTCCTCGCCGCGCCAAGCACTGATGAAGTCCCCGTAACGCTCCCGCGCCTCCGCAAACGGCAGCCCTTCCAGCTCGCCCACGTCCAGCTCCAGCAGCTCCTCGCGCGGCTCGACAACCGCCCCTGACGCCTTGGCGATCGCCTCCGCCAGCGTCCTCGCCCGCGTCAACGGACTCGTCAGCACCCGCGCAATCCCCGCCTCGGCCAGTGCCGCCGCAGTCGCATCCCGCTGCCTGAGTCCCAGCGCCGTGGGCTGCGAGTCCTCGTGCCCCAGCCCGACGCCGGCGCGGTTCGCCTCCGATTCCACGTGACGGATGAAGTACACGCGCGGCATCCGCTCAGTCCTTCCCCGCGGCCGGCGCCGGCTTGAGCTCCAGCGCCGTGCGATGAATGCGCGTCGCGGCAGCGCCGGCCTCCAGCGCCTCCAAGACATGCTCGGGCCGCCCCGCCCCGCGCTCGTCGTTCCGCAGCCGCATCCGCAGCCGCGCTTCTCCCCCGCCGGCCTCCGCAATCTTGATCTCATGCACCAGCGCCCGCAAATCGAACTTGCGCACTTTGCCTCCCCGCTCCTGCCGCCACGGCAGCTCATCAAGCGCCAGCAGCCGATCAATCGCCTCCGTCCAGTCGCCCGTGCTCCGCGCCGACGGCACGTCGACTTCGTATCGCGCCGCCCGTACCAGCGACTGCAAGGACGGATGCCGCAACGGCAACTCGGACGCCTCCGAGATCGAGCCGCCCTGCGGCAACTGCGGCCGCAACACCTCTGCCACCTCTTGCGGATCCGCCCGCTCGTCCAAGCGGACATCCAGCAGTTCGCACTCCGACGAAACGCCGACCGGCAGCGGCGCGGCCAGCGCGATCTTCGGTCGCGGCGAAAATCCCTGCGAATAGCTCACCGGCAGCCCCGCCCGCTTGCACGCCCGCTCCCAGACCCGCATCAGATCCAGGTGCGAGATGTATCGCAGCGGCCCGTCCGCGCCGAACCTGATCTGCAGCCGCTGCACCGTCTCCGGCATCGGACGCTCAGGCCGAGCCGACCCAGGCGGCGGCGGCCGCGTGCGGGTCGATGCGCCGTTCGGCGACGTCGGCGGCGAGCGATTCGAGCCGCTCCTCCCCCATCTCGACGCGGAGCCGGCGCAAGATCTCGGCGCGCGCCAGTTGGGTCACCTGCTGCCGCGCCCGCTCCGCCTCGCGCGCGTGCAGCTCGCCCGACTCCGCCAAATGCCCGTGGTGCGCGTCGCAGGCGTCGACCAATGCCTCCAATCCCTCGTCGGCCGTCGCGATCAGCCGCAGCACCGGCGGCTCCCAATCCCGCTGCGGCGCGAGCGAGAGCAGCGACTTCAGCGCCTTCACCATCCGATCCGCGCCCGGCAGGTCCGATTTGTTCACCGCCAGCACGTCCGCGATCTCCATGATCCCCGCCTTCAGCGTCTGCACCTCGTCGCCCATGTTCGGCGTGTTCACCAAAATCGTCGTCTGCGCCGTCCCCGCGATGTCCACTTCGTCCTGCCCCGCGCCCACCGTCTCGATCAGCACCGCGTCGAACCCCGCCGCGTCGAGCACGTGGATCACGTCCTGGCACGCCGCCGAGAGTCCGCCCAGAGCCCCCCGGCTCGCCAGCGAGCGGATGAACACTTCCGGGTCCGAGTACAGATCCGTCATCCGCACCCGATCCCCCAGAATCGCGCCCTGCGTGTACGGACTCGACGGATCCACCGCCACGATCCCGACGCTGCGCCCGCGCCCCCGCAGCTCCTTCGCGATCGCGTTCGTAACCGTCGACTTGCCCGCTCCCGGCGACCCCGTGATCCCGATCGTCCGCGCCCGCCCCGTCCGCGGATACAGCTCCGCCAGCAGCTCCCGCCCGCGCCCGTCGCCGTTCTCGACCCACGTCAGCGCCCGCGCCAGCGCCCGCCGATCGCCGCCGATCAAGCGTTGGCCGATGCCCTCGCCGTCGTTCACGAGCGGTCGAGCTCGGGCACGTGCTCCCGCACGTAGTCCGCGATGTCGCCCGTGTGCGAGCCCGGCCCGAACACCGCCTTGATCCCCGCGTCGCGCAGCGGCTCCACGTCCTCGTCCGGAATGATCCCGCCGCCCAGGAACAGCGTGTTCGCCGGCGTCATCCCCCGCTCGCGGCAGGCATCGACCACCCGCGGGAACAGCTCCAGATGCGCACCAGACAGCACCGACAGCGCCACCACCTGCACGTCTTCCTGCAGCGCCGCCTCCGCGATCATGTCCGGCGTCTGGCGGATGCCCGTATAGATCACTTCCATCCCCGCGTCGCGCAGCGACCGCGCCACGATCTTCGCCCCGCGGTCGTGCCCGTCCAACCCGGGCTTCGCCACGAGCACGCGGATTTTCTCGTCAACGGGAGCTTCTGCGTCCGTCATCGTTCAATCTCCGAATCCGGCTGGCTGATCCGCATCAGCGTACCCGCCCGCGGCGTCCGCACGCGACGCGTCAGCCGCCCAGCCAGACCGCGGCGCCCGGCTCGATGGCGAACTCGCCCGAGCCCGGCACGGGCCGCCCGTCTTCCGACGTCGCGTAGCGCCGCCATTCCGCTCCGTCCCGCAAGTGCAGCGACCGGACCCCCGTGCCCGCCAGCGCCCGCAGCAGTTCCGAAGCGCTCGTCGCCTCATCGCCGCCCCACGTGGCGAACGAGTCCGCGCCGGAACCGCCCAAGCCGGCCCGCAGCTCCGCCGCCGACGGAACCCGCGTCTCCCCGGCGATGGACACGATGTCGCCGTAGGAGCGGTACTGCCGCTTCTCCTCATCGTTCGGGGCCTCCAGCCGGAACACCTCGTTCCCATCCGCATCGGCCTCGACGATCAGCCCTCCGCTTCCGAAGTTGATCAGCGTGTTCCCGTTCGCCAACCGCTGCGTGCTGCCCCGGGCGGTTCCGAATGCGTCCGGCTCCGGCCGGAACTCCCAAACTTTCGTCGCCGTCATCGCCTCTTCGTCCAATCGCAGCTCCATCGCCCGCGACCACTGCGGCTCCATTCCATCGTCCTCCGGCCAAGCCGAGGTGCCCGGCCGGCTGTTGCCGTTGTCGAACAGCAGCACGTTTCCGTTCGCGAGCACCAGCGGGGTATGTTGCGCGTAGAAGCGATCTGCCTCGGCGAGCGCAAAATCGCTGTCCGGCCCGCCCAGCCGCCATTCAATCCTCTCAAAATCGGGACTGATCTCAACCGCCTGATTGCGGTGGCGGAACGACATGATCACGCCTCCGCTGGGCGCGATCTGCACCGAGTTGGCATGCGAGTAGGTGGTTTCCGGACCAATCTCCCAGAACTCAGCCGAGTCCCAGACCAGCTCCGCGCGCGCCTCATCCAAGTCCCACAAGTACAGCGTATCGATCAGGATCTCCAGCTCGGAATCGCCGCCGTCCGCCGAGTTGTCCACCGTCACTACCACTACGTACCGCCCGATCGCCAGCACTTGGCCATCCTCCCGCACTAGGAAATCATGGTGCGGCCGCGCGCCCTCGAGCGGGAAGGGATATTCAGCGACCGTCTCCCCCAGCGGCGTGATCTCCCGCAAGCAGCACGGCCACGATGCGTAGAGCAGATTGCCGTCCGGGCGCGGCCGGACGGTGCCCACCCGTCGGGCGCCCGGCGGCGAGGCGTGGTACCACACGATCCGGCCCAGATCGTCCCAGATCAGGAGATACAGCCTGAAATCCCCCATGATCAACGCCTGCGTGCTGCGCCCGCGCGCGCTCCACTCGATCTCCGCCAGCTCCTCCGGCAGCTCGCCCGTGGTGAACTCGCCGCCCTTCCCCCGCTCGAAGATGATCGCGCCGTCAGGCGCCTCCACCCCGATCTCGTACCGGTACGCCGTCCCAACCAACAGCCGCACCACCGGAATCCGATGCTCGACGGCCGCCTCGCCCAACCGCGTGCGCAAGCGTCCCGCCTCTTCGCTCCAATACTCCACCAGCACCCGCGCCGGCCCGCTCAGCTGAACATCGATCTGGGCAATCAGCGCGTTCGCTTCGCTGATCCGCGCCGAGTGGCCGATTACCGCGACCGGTCCCTGCGCATCGCCCTCCGGCGCTTGCCCCGCGGCGACTCCGGCGGCGAACAGCCACGCGAGCAACGCCGCCGCCGCGACCCCCGCGAGACCCCGCAGCCTCAATGCCATCGCGGACATGCTTGTGCGCTGCTCCATCTGCGGTCGTCAGTTCCCCAGCCAGAGCCTCGCGCCCGGCTCAATCGCGAAATCCTGCGCGCCGGGCACCAGACTACCGCCGGGCAACTCGGCGTAGCCCCGCCACGCCGCGCCATCATGCCGGTACAGCGCCCGAACGCCCCCGCCCGCCAGCGCGCCCAGCAGCTCCGAAGCAGCCGTCCCCGTACCCGCGCGCCAGACCGCGGACGAATCCGCCCGCGCGGCATCCACCCCCGCGCCCAATGCCTCGGTCTCCACCACCGCATAGCGCCCCGACCGATCAACCAGCCCGCAGATGCCGTCCTCCGGCTCACCAGCCACCCCTTGCAGCAATTCCCACCGCCCGTCCGCCGCCGAGTAGCGCGCCAGCATCGCCACCCGAGCACTCCCGTCCGATGGCAGGCAGAGCCGCATCGGTTCAACGGCCCGCCCCTCGCCGTCGAGCGGGAGCGAACCCAGATTCAACTTGTGGATCGCGCCTCCGGCCGGCAGGCGGAAGCGCGTTCCATCCAGCGTGAACGCGCGCTCGATCTCCTCTGCGTCCGGATCGGCCGTCTCAACCGTCGGCTGCGGAACCGTGCGAACGCACAGCGCGTCGTCCATGTCGCAGGCGTCCCCGTGCTGCGGCCGCTCCGGCGACGGCAGCCGCACCTCGCCCATGATCGAGTCGATGTCGCCATATGCGCGATACCGCTTCGGAGCGGCCGGCCCCCAAGTCTCCAAGCGGAAAATCTCGTCGCCATCCTCATCCGCCTCGGCCAGCACGATCGGCGTCTGCTCATCCCAATGCACATCCGTCGCTTGCGGCGAAACCCCGTAATTGACCAGCGTGTTCCCGTTCCGCAGCCGCTGCGCGCTGCCGAAATGCGATACGAACAAGTCCGGATCCGTCCGATGCTCCCATACTTTGACCGCCGTCCCCGCCTGCTCGTCCAGCCGCAATTCCAGCACCCGCGAATATTCGCCGCCCTCGGCCTCCGGGCGCAGGAAACCATTGTCGAACGTCAGAATGTTCCCGTTGGGCAACTCCGTCGCCGAATGCTGCGCGTAGAACTGGTCAGTCGGATCCGGAAATGCGAAATCGCTGCCGATCCCGCCCAGCTCCCACTCGACCGTCTGCAAATCCGGACTCAATGAAACGATCTTCCTCCGATTGCGTATCGACAAGATCAGGTTGCCCCGCGGCCGCAATTGAATTGAATTGATGTGGATCCAGCGAAATTGATCATCCTGCCAGCCCACTTGCCGCTCCCAAGAATCTTCCCGCTCGGGGTCGAAGACATCGACCTCCCAGACGTCCAATGCCTCCCAAACCCGCTCCGGCCTCCCGCTGGCCGGGTCCCACGCCACGAGCGTGTCGGTCGTGACCTGCACCGGGTCGACTTCCGGATCAGCGGGATCGGCGAACTCGATGTTCCCCTCTGCGGGCGAGAGGATGCGCCCGTCCTCGAGCACCCAGTAATCATGATGCGGAGTGAACGGCTCCTCCTCTGCATCAAAGGCGATCTCCCCCACCTGCATCGCCAAGGGCGAAACCTCACGCAGGCAGCACCGCCAAGCCTCCCACAGCAGATTCCCTTCAGGCGTCCGCTTGATCACCCCGATCCCCGCTGTCCCTTCGGGTACCTCGTAGTACCAAACGATCCGACCGTCATCGTCCCAGAACACGAGATGGAGCTGGAAATCGCCCATGATCAACTGCTGTGTGCTGCGCCCGATCACCCGATGCGAATACGTCAGCAGCGGCTCCGGCAACTCCCGCGTCTTGAACTCCCCTTCATCGCCCGCCCTGAAGACGACCTCCCCGTTGAGCCCTTCCACGCCGATCGCGTACTGGTACCTGGTCTCCGCCCGCAGCCGCACGACCGGGAGGTAATGGTGCACCGCCGGCTCGCTCAGCCGCGTCCGGAATCTCCCCGCGCCCTCGTTGCCGTACTCGATCTGCACCCGCCCCTCGCCGCTCAGGCTCACCGTGACCCAAGCAATCAGCGAGTTGAGGTCGCTGATCTCCGCCGAAAACTGGAGCACCTCCGGCGCAGCCCGACCATCGCCCCCATCCTCATGCCCCAAAGTCGTGCCGAGAAGCGCGGCAGCGGCAAAAAGCGCCACAGCCGGCACCCACAGCCGGGCCGACCCGCGAGCCCCCCGCATCAGCAGCACCCGACCGCCGCCGTCAGCCACCGAGCCAGAGCCTCGCGCCCGGCCGAACTGCGAAGTCCCGCGCACCGGGCACTGGATCGCCGTCAATCGGCGCCGCGTAGCTCTGCCAAGCCGCCCCGTCGTGCCAATACAGCGCCCGGATGCCCGTCCCTGCCAGCGCCGCCAACAGCTCGGAAGCGGTAGTCGCCTTGCCTGCGCGCCAGATCGCGGACGAGTCCGCCCGCACGGTCTCTAGCCCCGCGCCCAACCGCCAAGTCTCCACGACCGCGTAGACCCCCGACTGATCGATCAACCCGCAGACGCCGTCATCCGGAGTACCCGTCGCGCCCGCTGCGCCCGGCAGCAGCTCCCACTGCTCCTCTTCCGCCGAGTAGCGCGCCAGCATCGCCGTCCGCGCGCCCGCGGCATCCGGCAGGCAGAGCGGCATCGGCTCCGCTGCCCGGCCCCTTTCATCAAGCGGCAGCAAACTCAAGCTCAGGTCGTGAATCGCGGCGCCCGCCGGCACCTGGAAGCGCGCGCCGTCCTGCACGAATGAACGCTCGATCTCCGTCGCGCCGGAATCCGTCAGCAGCCGCGGAATCGTCCGCACGCACAGGTCTTCATCGTCCCCCAGGCAGGCGGTACCCGGCAGCGGCCGCCCCGGCGACGGCAGCCGCGTCTCGCCCATGATCGAATCGATGTCTCCGTAGGCCCGGTACCGGGCCGGCGAGGCCGCCCCCCAAGTCTCCAAACGGAAAACCTCGCGCCCCGACGCATCCGCCTCGATCAGCAGAATCGGCGTCTGCTCCGTCCAATCCGCATCCCACGCCTGCCGCGAAACCCCGTAGTTGACCAAGGTGTTCCCGTTCCGCGTCCGGTAGGCGCTGCCGACCACGAGCACGAAGAAATCCGGATCCTCCCGGTACTCCCACACCTTCACCGCGGTCTTCGTCTCCTCGTCCAGCCGCAGCTCCAGCGCCCGCGAGTACATCCCCCCATACTCCTGCGGCCGGCTCAGCCCGTTGTCGAACACCAGGATGTTCCCGTTCGGCAGCTGCGTCGCCACATGCTGTCCGTGGAACCGATCCGCCGGATTCGGGAACGTGTAATCGCTGCCCGCACCGCCCAGCCGCCACTCGATCGACTGGAAATCGGGGCTGATCGAAATGACTTGGCTCCGCGTCCGCATCGACATGATCACGTTGCCGCGCGGCCGCATCTGGATGGAATTCGCGTGCGTCACCCGGTATTTGTCGCCCGACCAAGCCACCAGCGGGTCCTGGTTGCGCGCACGGATGTCCACGTCGAAAAAGTCCAGCGCATCCCAAACTGTTTCCGACTCCCCAGTGGCCGTATCCCACGCGGCCAACACGTCGGCCACGATGAAAAAGGAGCCTTCCGGAGGGATCCGGTCGGACGGATTCGGCGGGGCCCGATTCGAAGGCGGCTCGCCGAGGTTGCCGGGATCCTCGCGCGGCACGTATTTCTCCGCGATCGAGAGGATGCGCCCATCCTCGAGCTCCCAGAAATCATGGTGCAGGGCGATTTTATCGTCGCCGAAATGGAACTCGTTCACCTGCTCCGCCGTCGGCGAAACTTCCCGCAGACAGCAGGCCCAAGCCTCCCAGAGCAGGTTCCCGTTCGGCCGCTGCTTGATCGCCGCGATCAACGGCGTCCGGCGTTCGGGCACCGCGTGGTACCAAACGACTTGCCCTTCATCGTCCCAGAACACGAGGTAGGCTTGGAGAAAATCGCCCAAGATCAGATCCTGCGTGCTGAGTCCGCTCGACCGGTTCGAAAATCTCCGCATGATCTCCGGCAACGGCCTGGTCGTGAACTCCCCCGCATCGTCCGCATCGAACGCGATCTCCCCGTCGGCCCCTTCCACGCCGATGACGTACTCATACGTCGTCTCCGCCCGCAGCCGCACGACCGGCAGGTAATGGTGCACCGCCGGCTCGCTCAGCCGCGTCCGGAAGCGCCCCGCGCCCCCGTTGCGGTACTCGATCTGCACCCGCGCCTCATCGCTCAAACTCACCGTGACCCAAGCGATCAGCGAGTTGAGGTCGCTGATCTCCGCCGAGAACTGGAGCACCTCCGGCCGCCCCGTCTCGCCGCCCGCGGCCTCCTGCCCCAGCGCCGTGCCGCCGAGCAGCAACAGCGCCGCCAAACCCGCGAGAACTGCTGCCCACAGCCGAACCGGCCTGCGGATCTTCAGCGCCGACAACGCCCGGGCGCCAATAGACAAGTCGATCATCTGATCCCTCCCATGCCTCGGATTATGCCTCAGGCCTCAGAGAGCCGCACCCGCGCGCCGAACGTGCCGCGGGGGGAGATGAAGGCGCCCGCGCCCGCGTCCGTCACGGTCATCCCGTGCCCGCGCAGCCGCGCCACCGCCGCCTCCGCGTCGCGCACCGTCAGCGCCATCATGAACATCCCCTCGCCCTGATTCGCCAGCCGCTTCTGCAACGGCCCCTCCGCCGCTCCTGGCAGCCCCGTGATCAGCTCGATCGCCGTCGGCCCCAAATCCGTGAACTGCCCCGCGATCCCCAGCCCCGCGTTCTCGAACGGCTCCCGCCCCTCGAACCCGAACTTGCCCGCGAACTCAGCCGCCACGGCCGCCACGTCGTGCACCGCGACGGTCATGTGGTGCAGCGCGTGCGCCGCGTCGTCCCCCGCCGGCCCGCCGTGCCGCGGCGCATCCTCCGGCGGCTGCGCGTACTCGACCAGCACCCCGTGATTCTCGCGCGGATGGATGAACCCGATCATCCCCGTCAGCCCCACCCGCGGCTCCCGGTCGATCATCTGCATCCCCGAGTCCGCCGCCGCCCGCAAATCCCCCGCCACATCGGTCGACTCGAAGCAGACGTGATGGAACCCCTCCCCGTTCGCCTCCAAGTACTTCGCGATCCCCGTCCCCTCCCGCGTCGGCTGCAGCAGCTCGATCTCGCAGTTGTCCAACGGCAAGATCACCCCCCGCACCCCTTGCTCCTCCAGCTCCGCATCCAGCGCCACAGAAAGCCCGAACGCCTCAGCCCAAACAGCCGCGGCAGCATCCGCATCCCGCACCGCCACCCCAATGTGATGAATCCGCGTCAATGCCATGACCGACCCTCCTCTACGGCAGCGCAGTCTACGACATGCCCTAAACTCCCCACCATGCCCAAGCCCAAGAAGTCCCGCCGGAAGCCGCCCCAGAAGTTGCCGCGCCCATCACGTGATAGGGGAATGACTGCTCGCCCTCCCTCCCCGATAACCAACGATCGGCTCGGGCAACTCCATGTCGGCGACAACGTCACTGGCCTTGTCACTGAGGTGCTGCCTGACGAGCTCTGGGTGGACATCAATGGCGTGATCGGCTTTGTCCCCACAGCCGAATGGCCGCTGCCTACAGGCGAAATGGCAACCGACCTCTACAAGGCCGGTGACACTGTACAGGACCTGTTCGTCTGGCGGATCGACCGTGAGGAGCGCCATCTCGGACTCTCCATTCGCCGCAATGCGCCCGGTTACCTCAATGCGTTTGACAAGCACCGTGTCGGCAATGTCGTCTCCGGCACCGTCATGGCGGTGCTGCCAAGTACGCTCTGGCTGGACATTGATGGCGTGATCGGCTTTGTCCCCACAGCCGAATGGCCGCTGCCTACAGGCGAAATGGCAACCGACCTCTACGAGGCCGGTGACACTGTGCAGGACCTGTTCGTCTGGCGGATCGACCGCAACTCTCGGGAACTCGGACTCTCTATCCGTCGCAATGCGCCCGGCTACCTTGATGTACTTGACAAGCACCGCGTCGGCGACGTCGTCTCCGGCACCGCCACAACAGTGCTACCTGACGAGCTCTGGTTGGACGTCAATGGCGTAATCAGCTTCGTTCCTATAGCAGAATGGCCGCTGCCAACCGGTGAGATGGCTACAGATCTCTACAAAACAGGTGATACAGTGCAGGACTTGTTTGTCTGGCAGACCGACCGCAACTCTCGGGAACTTAGACTCTCTATCCGTCGCAATGTACCTGGCTACCTTGATGCGTTTGACAAGTACCATGTCGGCGACATCGTTTCCGGCACCGCCATGGCAGTGTTGCCCGACACGCTCTGGCTAGACATTGATGGCGTGATTGGTGCCGTCCCTACAGGAGAATGGCCACTGCCAACCGGCGAGATGGCCACAGACCTCTACAAGACAGGCGACACAGTGCAGGGCCTGTTCGTCTGGTGGATCGACCGGGACTCTCGTCATCTCGGACTCTCCATCCGTCGCAACATGCCTGGCTACCTTGACACGCTTGATAAGCTCTATGTCGGTGTCGGCGTCTCAGGCACAGCCACGGATGTGCTACCCAATTCGCTCTGGGTAGACATCAATGGTGTGATCGGCGTTGTCCCCGCAGGCGAATGGCCGGTGCCAACAGGTGAAATGGCAACGGACCTCTACAAAACCAGGGACATTGTGCAGAACCTGTTCGTCTGGCAGATCGACCGTGAGAGTCGCATGATTATTCTCAGCAATCAATCACGAGCAGCCGAGCTCAAGGCCCACGCCGTGGGCGCGACGATCAAAGCTGTAGTGCGAGGTAGCCGAATCGGTGGCATCAACGTCCTTGTTGCGAGTACGAATGTTTTCATTCCTAATCATGAGCTAGATTGCTTTGTTGAACGGCAATTTCGTTTCGAATCCAATTCGGAGATCGATGTCGTCGTACTTGATATCGGTGATGATGGCTTGGCCAACCGGTTATCGCATCGCCGTGCTATAGGCGATTGGAAAGACTATGTCGCACAATTCGCAGATGGGGTGCTCGTGTCTAATGCTGTGGTCATCCCTGAGGCTGCGATGCCAGATGATGAACAACGTGTCGCGGTCGATCTTGGTCCGATCACAGGATATATTCGGGAAGAAGAATTTAGCCCGGCTGATGCAGCCGAGTTTATGTCTTTCAAGGCCAACCACCCTCTTGGTGTCGTCATCGAATCTGTTGACCCCGAGGGAGGTTCCGCAATCGTCTCGCTAAAGGATTTTGATGCTCGCTGGCAGGATCTCGTGGCAAAGTTTGAAGTTGGTAGCGAGGTCAATGCAGAACTGCGCACGGTCAGCTCAAGGGCAGCCCAAGTTGACCTCGGTTCTGGGCTGCTGGCCATAATCTCTCCTGAACATATCCCCGAATCTGACAAGCCCAGCAGATCCCGTCGCGATCGGATCGGAGAAACTATCCCGATTCGTGTAACCAGCATTGACTATGACAACCACCATATCACTGCCGAACACCGCGACCAGTGGCTTGAGGCACTGATTGGAGAATCAGAATCGCAAACGCTAGAATTCAAAGCGGTCTTGAAAGGAGATGAATCAGCTGACGATACACGTGAAATGACTCGCGAGGCGATTCGCACAGTCGTCGGTTTTCTCAACACAGATGGAGGTCGGCTGATCATCGGCATTGAAGACAGCAACCGAGATGTGGTCGGCCTTGAAGCAGATCAAGGTTTGGCAGGTGATACTATCGATAAGAAGATTGATAGCGCGAATCAGATCCTTCACAGTAATCTGCAGAATATTCATTCAGGCAACCCTTTGGAAGATTTTGACATCGTGACGCTTGTTGTTTGGGAAACAGTGACTATCCGTGGTAAAACCCTGTTGATCGTCAGCTGTGATCCGGGCCCCGAATCCGGGGCAAACTGGATCGTGAAGGGCAAATCAGAATTCTATGCCCGCAAAGGAGATAGCACCGAGCGACTCCATACCCGCGAGGCAATCCGTGATCATTTGGTGAAGCGCAACCAGCGTGCTGCCGTTGAGGACGAGGATCGCTAGACCACGATGCGTTCGCGGTATTCGCCCCAGACTTGGCGGAGGGCGTTGGAGATTTCGCCTAGGGTGGCGGAGGTTTTGACGGCGTTGAGCATCAGGGGGAGCAGGTTTTCGTCGCCGGCGGCGGCTTGGGAGATCTGGTCGAGGGCGGCGCGGACTGCGGCTTCGTCGCGGGCGTCGCGGAGGCGGGCGAGTTTTTCGGTTTGGCGTTCGCGGACGCTGGGGTCCACGCGGACGATCTCCACGTCGGTGGGTTCTTCGGTCTGGAAGCGGTTGACGCCTACAATGACGCGGCCTTTGGCGCCGGCGGAGCCGTCGCCGGCGCGGGCGGCTTCGACTTCGGTCTCGACTTCGTGCTGGAACTCGGTGGCGGCGGCCAGGATTTCGGACTGCTGGAAGCCGTCTTCGATGGCGGAGACGGCGCCGCCGAGGGCGTCGACCTGGTCGATGATGCGGCGGGCTTCGTCCTCGAGCTGGTCGGTGGTCTGCTCGATGTAGTGGGAGCCGCCGAGCGGGTCGATCACGTCGGCGACGCCGCTTTCGTAGCCGATCACCTGCTGGGTGCGGAGGGCGATCTCGACGGCGTGCTCGGAGGGCAGGCCGAGCGCTTCGTCGAGCGAGTTGGTGTGCAGCGATTGGGTGCCGCCGAGCACCGCGGCGAGCGCTTGCAGGGCCGTGCGGATCACGTTGTTGTCGGGCTGCTGCGCGGTCAGGGTGACGCCGCCGGTCTGGGTGTGGAAGCGCAGCATCTGGGCGCGCTCGTTGGCTGAGCCGAAGCGGTCGCGGGCGATGGTCGCCCAGAGCCGGCGGGCGGCGCGGAACTTGGCGACCTCCTCGAGGAAATTGGAGTGGCAGGCGAAGAAGAAGGAGAGGCGCGGGCCGAAGTCGTCGAAGGCGAGCCCGGCGGCCTGCGCGGCCTCGACGTAGGCGATGGCGTTGGCCAGCGTGAAGCCGATCTCCTGCGCGGCCGTGCAGCCGGCCTCGCGCATGTGGTAGCCGGAGATCGAGATCGTGTTCCAGCGCGGCACGTTCTCAGTGCAGTAGGCGAAGGTGTCCGTGATCAGCCGCATTGAGGGCGCGGGCGGGTAGATGTAGGTGCCGCGCGCGACGTATTCCTTGAGGATGTCGTTCTGGACCGTGCCGCCGATCTTGTCCAGCGCCACGCCCTGCTCCTCGCCGACGGCGGCGTAGAGCGAGAGCAGGATCGCCGCGGTCGCGTTGATCGTCATCGAGGTCGTCACCCGGTCGAGCGGGATCTGGTCGAACAGCGTCCGCATGTCGTCGATGGAATCAATCGCGACGCCGACCTTGCCCACCTCGCCCTCGGCCATCGGCGCGTCGGAGTCGTAGCCGATCTGCGTCGGCAGGTCGAAGGCGACGGAGAGCCCCGTCTGCCCCTGCTCGAGCAGGAAGCGGTAGCGCCGGTTCGAGGCCTCCGCATCCTCCTGCCCCGCGTACTGCCGCATCGTCCACAGCCGCCCCCTGTACATGGTCGGCTGAATCCCCCGCGTATACGGGAACTCCCCCGGCAACGGCACCCCATCCCCGTCCCCCCCCACATAGACGGGCTCCAGCGCCCCCCCCGAAGAGCGCCGGAACTCCCCCCGCCGCTCCGGAAACCGCGAGACCGCCTTCCCATAGGTCCCCTCGCGCCAGCTCGCCAGCTGTTCTTCAGCGGTCATCGCGCAACTCCTCGCCACGGCTAACGGATAGCTTCGTACCAACGGCCGGCGACTGGCTGGGGGGACGGTGGCGAAACCGCCCGCGCAGTGAATTCCCCACCGACATGATTCACGCCAGTCACCCGCACCCATATGGCCCCGCCAGTTCGGTGGTAGTCAGCAACGGCGGCCTCCTCCGAGATGCCGGCATCCCGACGATCAATCCAACCGGGCACATTCTGCGCAACTACGCGCAGCCCGGTCTCCCGCACTTCTCGGATGGACGCATACAACCAAGAGCCGGATTGCATCCCATTCAGCTGCGGAGCAGGATATCTGGAAGCCGTAGACGCTGGCGACAGCCATTGATAAGGGTTGGGCACGTGCCAGCGAATCGACAACGTGACGCACTCATTGCCACGATCGAGACCGGTCACCTCCGCAGATACCAAATCTCCCTCGCGGTATCGGTCCTGTGGCTGCTCGTCACCATCGAGCCCAAGTCCTAGGTCGTGTGCCCAGCCATATTCCCCGTTCATCAATCTCACATTGACCGAGGCACTCCGTACTTCGCAGACGCAGCCCTTCACCACATCACCTTTTCGCATACCGAGCAGCGATGCGCTTGGGGTTGGCGCACCAAGCGCCTGAGTCCAAGTGATTGGCGGTGTCGAGCGGGTCATCGCCACGTCTCCTGAGCGCTGGAGAGGCTACGGGTATGCGCGATCTCTCGTCAAGAATCGTCGGCTTGGTGGGCGATGGAGGGGTCGAACCTCCGGCCTTCCGGGTGTAAACCGGACGCTCTGGCCGCTGAGCTAATCGCCCGTTTGGGGCAGCCTACTCGCCATTCGCGCGACTCATTGCGCGGCTTCTAGGACGTCGGAGAGGTCGTCGGCTGCTCCGGTGTAGTCGGAGAGGGCGGTTTGGAAGGTCTGGATGGCGGTTTCTGTGGCGGGCTGGTCTTGGGCGGTCAGGGCTTGGGTGAGGAGGTCGGCGGCGATGCGGATGACGTTGAGGGGGCGGTTCACTGCGGTGTGGAGGTCGGCGTATTGCGTCGGCGGTTCCAGCTCGCGCCAGCGGTCGATGCGTTCCTGCCAGATGGCGGCTTGGGCGGCGGCGTTGCGGCGCCAGGCTGGGTCGTCGTAGAGGGCGGCGTCCTCGGCGGCGCGGGCGAATTCGGCTTGGGCGGCGTTGAAGTTGGCGGTGATCGATTCGAGCAGGGTTGCGGCGTCGGCGGGGTAGTCGCCGGTCGCCTCTTCCGCCGATTGTTCGGCGGGCTCTTCGCCGAGCAGGTTGGCGGCGAGCTCGCGCATCGTCTCGAGGTCGTGTTCACCGACGCGGATGTCGCGGATGATGCCGCCGGCGTCGATGTAGTAGGTGGTGGGGCGTCCGATCAGGCGGTAGGGGCCGTCGGTGAGCGACTTGGAGGGGTCGATCAGGATGCGGTAGCGGACATCGGTGCGGTTGGGTCCGGCGAACTCGGCGGCGGTGGCGAGGTCTTCGCCATCGTTGACGCCGATCATGGCGAGGCGGTCGCCGTACTGCTCGTGGAGGCGCTGGAAGTCGGGCATTTCCTGGATGCAGGGCTGGCACCAAGAGGCCCAGAAGTTGAGCACGACCGGCGTCTCGAAGTCGGCGAGGCGGACGGGGTCGCCTTCGAGATCGAGTAGGCGAAAGTCGGGCGCGAGGGCGTTGCGACGGGCGGCGTCCCCGTCGCGTTCGATGTAGCCGAGCCGGGTCGCGTCTTCGAGTTCGGCGATGCGTTCGCGCAAGTCGGCGGCCGCGGCCGTGCCGCCGTCCAGCGCTTCGAGGTCGGCGCGGGCCTCCGCCAGCTCTGCTTGCAGCGCGGCGAACTCGTCGGAAGCGCCCTGGTCGACGTCGCCGGGGTCGGAGCTGATGAAGACGGGCGAGACGGCGGCGAGCACGACGAGGGCGAGGATCAGCGCGCGGTTGGCGGCTTCGCGGACGTTGCGCGGACGGCGGAGGACGGTGAACTGGACCCAAGAGTCGAGCCGGCGGGAGATGCTGCGGAGGAGTTCCATGCGCGCGCTCAGTTGTCGCCGCGGTAGACGACGGCGTTGTCCCAAGGGCCGTTGGCGAAGGCGCGGTAGAGGCCGCGGGGCCAGAGCGCGGCCGTATCGGGGGTGAGCGAATCGAACGTGGCGGCGTCGAGCACGAGCCAGCCGCCGTCCTCGATCTCGCCCTCGAGCTGGCCTTCTGCCCAGCCGGCGTAGCCGGAGAAGATGCGGATGTCGCGGACGCGGCCGGCGACGCCTTCGGGACCGCGGGCGAGGTCGACGATGCCGACGTCGCCGTGCAGCGGGGTGACGAGGCCGGGATCGAGGTCGGCGTCCGGGTCGTAGCGGGCGAGGCCGATCGCGGAGGTGCGCTCGACCGGGCCGCCTTGGAAGACCATGCCGGGGCGTCCGACGAGGGCAGCCCAATCGGGGGCGGCTTCGGCGATGGTGATCGAGGAGGGGCGGTTGAGGACGAGGCCGAGTGTGCCGCCGTGGTGTTCGAGCATGAGGATGACGGTGCGGAAGAAGTTGGCGTCGCCGAGCGAGGGCGCGGCGACCAGCAGGCGTCCGCGCAGGGTCCGCAGCAGCTCCGAGTCGGGCATCGTTCGCGCGCTCCCCTGCGCGGGCCGGCGCGGCGCCGGGTGCGGGCCGCTTCTGCCTGTCTGCACCTGATCGTAGGCGAACGGCCGCGCTGCGCGCCCGCCGGCGGGGTCCGGCGGAGCGCTTTGACGAGCGGGGGCGATGCGGATAGCGTTGCGGGAGGCGGGCGCCGCCGCGCGGGCCCGCCGGCCGTGAGGCGCGGCAGCGTAGCTCAGTTGGCAGAGCAGGGGACTCATAAGCCCCGTGTCGCAGGTTCGAGTCCTGCCGCTGCTACCACCGCCGCGAAGCGCCGGGCGGCGTTGCCGAACCAAGGGGGCGATTAGCTCAGCTGGCTAGAGCGTTCGGTTCACATCCGAGAGGCCGCAGGTTCAAGTCCTGCATCGCCCACCAGCCGCCCAACGTTGCGGACGCCCGGCGGGGCGCCGCCGAAAGCGAGGAGCAGCGGCGCGCATGGCGCGCCGAGCCGCGTGCCGACGTGGCGAAACTGGCAGACGCGCTACGTTCAGGGCGTAGTGGGCACAAGCCCGTGGGGGTTCGAATCCCTCCGTCGGCACCATCCATCACCCGCAGCGCGGCCCCCGCGGCCGCGACGCGACCCGCGCCCGTAGCTCAGCGGATTAGAGCGCTGCCCTGCGGAGGCAGAGGCCGCAGGTTCAAGTCCTGCCGGGCGCGCCATCTTTCCCTTTCCTTCATCGGCATCTGCCCCCGAGTCCCCGGACGGGCCCCAGCCGGCGCCGTCCCGATACCCTGAGCGCGTGACTTCGGAAGAACTCCGAGCCCAAGTCGCCGCCGTCCCGGCCAAGCCCGGCGTCTACACCTTCCGCGGCGGCGACGGGGGCGTGATCTACGTCGGCAAGGCGGCCAACCTCAAGTCGCGGGTGCGCTCCTACTTCGGCTCGCCGCGCTCGCTCGAGGGCAAGACCCGCGTGCTCGCCTCGCGGATCGCCTCGGTCGAGTACGTGACCACGCGCAGCGAGCAGGACGCGCTGCACTTGGAGGCGACACTGGTCAAGCGCCACCAGCCCTTCTTCAACGTGCGGCTGAAGGACGACAAGCACTACCCGTACCTCAAGATCGACGTCGATTCGCCCTGGCCGCGGGTGACGATCACGCGGCGGGTGCAGAAGGACGGGGCGCGCTATTTCGGCCCCTACGCCTCGGCCAAGTCGGTGCGCACCTCGCTCGATCTGGTCAAGAAGCTGTTCCCCTGGCGCTCCTGCGACAAGGAGATCACGGGCGACGACCCGAGGCCCTGCCTCGACTACTACATCAAGCGCTGCATCGCGCCGTGCACGTCGTACTGCACCGAGGCGGAGTACCGCTCGGTGATCGACCAGACGATCCTCTTCCTCGAGGGCCGCGGCGGGCAGCTCGCGGACGACCTGCGGCGGGAGATGTCGGAGGCGGCTGAGGCGATGGAGTTCGAGCGCGCGGCGCGGCTGCGCGATCAGCTCGCGGCGGTCGAGAAGGTCACCGAGCAGCAGCTCACCGCCGACGTGCAGGCCTCCGAGATCGACGCGTTCGGGATGGCCGTGGACGGCGACGAGGCGGTCGTGCAGGTGCTGTTCATCCGCGGGCGGAAGATGACGGGATCGGACCATTTCGCGCTGGCGGGGGTGCGCGACGAAGCGCCGGCCGACGTGCTCTCCTCGTTCCTGCGGCAGTACTACGAGGGAGCGGTGCAGGTGCCCAAGCTGGTGCTGGTGCCGGAGGAGATCGGCGAGGCCGAGCTGGTCGCGGCCTGGCTGGCGGAGCGGCGGGGGGGCAGGGTCGAGCTGAGGCGCCCGCAGCGCGGCGAGCGGCGCCGGCTGGTCGAGATGGCCGAGGAGAACGCGGCCGAGGCACTGCAGATGCGGCGGGTCCAGTGGATGGCCGACCGGCAGCGGACGGACGCGGCGCTGGACGAGATCGAAGAGGCGCTCAGCCTGCCCCGCCGGCCGGAGCGGATCGAGTGCTACGACATCTCCAACACGCAGTCCGACAGCACCGTCGCCTCGATGGTCGTGTTCATCGGCGGCCGCCCGGTCAGCAACGAGTACCGGCGGTTCCAGATCAAGGCGGTCGCGCAGGACGGCGAGGGGCCCAACGACTTCGCGTCGATGGCCGAGGTGATCGGGCGCCGCTTCAAGCGGCTCTCTGAGGCGCGGCGGGAACGGCGCGAGTCCGGCGCGGACCCGTCGGCGGAGCCGAGCGAGGAAGAGCGCGAGGGCTGGGGGGCCGTGCCCGATCTGGTGATCGTCGACGGGGGGCGCGGGCAGGTCTCGGCCGCGGCCGACGTGATGCGCAACGCGGCGGTCGACGACATCCCGCTGGTGGGGCTGGCCAAGCGGGAGGAGCTGCTGTTCCAAGTCGATTCAGCCGAGCCGGTGCGGCTCGACCGGCGCTCGCAGGGGATGTACCTGGTGCAGCGCATCCGCGACGAGGCGCACCGGTTCGCGATTTCGTACCACCGGCGGGTGCGGGCGCGGCGGGCATCGCAGTCGCCGCTGGACCGGATCGCGGGGATCGGGCCGGCGCGGAAGAAGGCGCTGCTGCGCAAGTTCGGCTCGCTCAAGGCGATCCGCGAGGCGGAGGCGTCGGACATCGCGGCGACGCCGGGATTGACGCTGCAGCTGGCCGAGACGCTCAAGCGCGAGCTGTAGGCCGCCGGGGCGGAATTCGGTCAGCTGGCGCGCGGGTGGGCGTGGTCGTAGACCTCGCGGATGTGGTCGTCGGTGAGCTGCGTGTAGATCTGCGTGGTCGAGATGTTGGCGTGGCCCATCAGCTCCTGGACGCTGCGCAGGGGCGCGCGGCCGCGCAGCATGTGGGTGGCGAAGGAGTGGCGCAGGGTGTGCGGGGTGACGTCGTCGATGCCGGCTTCCTTGGCGTAGTTCTTGAGGATCAGCCAGATGCCCTGGCGGGTGAGGCGCTCGCCGCGACGGTTGACGAAGAGGGCCCGCTCGCCGCGCCGCCGCGCCAGCTTGGGGCGCGATTGTTCGAGGTAGGTGCAGAGCGCCGAGACGGCGGCGTCGTGGATCGGGATCAGCCGCTCCTTGTCGCCCTTGCCGATGCAGCGGACGGAGGCGGAGCCGTTGCGCAGCTCGACCGAGGTCAGGTCGAGGTTGACGAACTCGGAGACGCGGACGCCGGTCGCGTAGAGCAGCTCGAGCATCGCGCGGTCGCGCTGCGCCTCCGGGGTGTCCTTGCGGCCGGGCTGTTCGAGCAGCGCGTCCACCTCGTCGATCGAGAGCGCGCGCGGCAGCGAGCGGCCGACGCGGGGGGCGGGCATCTCGCGGGCCGGGTTGGCGGCGACCAGTTCCTCGGCCGAGAGGTAGCCGAAGAAGCTCTTGACCGCGGCGACCTTGCGGGCGACGGTGGCCTGGGCGTAGCCCTGCTCGCGCAGGTGGGCGACGTAGGCGGTGAGCATGTTGGCGTCGACGGCGTCGACGCTGTCGCAGGACTTGGCGGCCCCGTTGCCGTTGGCGTGCCCGTTGCGGCCGTTCCCGTTCGCGCCGTTGCCGGCGGAGGCGGCGACGAGGCCGCGCGACTGGTCCGCGCAGAAGGTGCGGAACTGGTTGAGGTCGTTGCGATAGGCCGAGATGGTGTGCGCGGACGCGCCCTTCTCGGTCGTGAGGTAGGTCAGGAACTGCTTGATCTCGGGCTGCATGAGGCGCGCTGTCCTTTCCGCGTGGCGCGCACGGGGGTCGTTGGCGGAGCGCTCGGCTGCTGCATCAGGCGGGGCCTGGGGCGGCTTCGCGCGGCTGTGATTCGTGCGCGGTTCCGCTGTACCAATGCGCCCGAGCGCAGCCCTACGCGGTCATGTAACGGGGCTCGGAATCGGACGCGGATTTTACGCGCGCGGGCCCGATTCCTATCTGGTCGCCTGATAGCGGGGAGGCCGCGCGGAACCTAACCGAAGCATCTGCCCATCTAGTCGCGGGCGCTCGTAGGCTGCCTTGGCGAGGTGCAGGCGATGGCAGGCGAAGGCTCCCGAACGGCCGCCGTTTCCGCCATCCGCGCGCGGGAGATTCTCGACTCGCGGGGCAATCCGACGGTGCATGCGGAGGTCGCGCTGGCCGGCGGCGCGACGGGCGCGGCCGCCGTCCCCTCGGGCGCGAGCACCGGCGCGCACGAAGCGGTCGAGCGGCGCGACGGCGACCCGTCGCGCTACGGCGGCAAGGGCGTGCTGCAAGCGGTCGCCGCGGCCAACGGCGAGATCGCGGACGCGCTGCATGGGGCCGACGCCTCGGATCAGGCCGGGATCGACCGCGTCATGCGGGAGCTGGACGGCAGCCCCGTCAAGGGGCGCTTGGGCGCGAACGCGATCCTCGCCGTCTCGCTGGCCGTCGCGCGCGCGGCGGCCGCGCACGCGGGCGAGCCGCTCTACGCGCGGCTGGCGCGGGAGCAGGGCGCCGGCGCGCTGCTGCCGGTGCCGCTGGCCAACATCCTCAACGGCGGCGCGCACGCGGTCGGCGGCTGCGATTTCCAAGAGTTCATGATCGCGCCGATCGGCGCGCCGAATTTCGCCGAAGCGCTGCGCGCCGCGGCCGAGACCTACCACGCGCTGCGCGGCATCCTGGCCTCGCGCGGCCTCGCCACCGGGCTCGGCGACGAGGGCGGCTTCGCGCCGTCGCTGCCCGGCAATGAGGCCGCCGTCGAGCTGGTCCTGGAAGCGATCGCGGCGGCGGGCTACCGGCCCGGTCCCGACATCGCGATCGCGCTCGATCCCGCCGCCAGCGAGCTGCACGCAGATGGCGAATACCGGCTGGCGACCGAGGGACGCAGCCTCAGCTCGGCGGAGCTGACCGAACTCTGGGCGGATTGGTGCCGGCGCTATCCGATCATCTCGGTCGAGGACGGCCTCGACGAGGACGATTGGGAGGGCTGGCCGCGGCTGACGGCGGCGCTGGCGGGCCTCGCGCAGACGGTCGGCGACGATCTGCTGGTCACGAACCCGGAACGGCTGCGGCGGGCGATCGAGATCGAGGCGGCCGACAGCATCCTCGTCAAGGTCAATCAGATCGGCACGCTTTCGGAGGCGCTGGAGGCGGTGCGAATCGCCCGCGCGGCCGGCTGGACCGCCGTGATCAGCCACCGCTCGGGCGAGACGGAGGATTCGACCATCGCCGACATCGCCGTCGGCACCGCGGCCGGGCTGATCAAGACCGGTGCCCCTGCCCGTTCAGAGCGGGTCGCCAAGTACAACCGGCTGCTGCGGATCGAGGAGGAGCTGGGCGCGTCGGCCCGTTATGCCGGCGCGGCCGCGATCCCGCAGGCGGCGCGGCTGTCCGGCTGACGGCGGATCCTGCCCGGCGGGCATCCGGCCGGGCTGCGATACCATCCCCCGCGTGACCGCCGCCTCCGCTCCCCATCTCGGGCAGACCAACCTCGAACGGCTTAGCGCCTGGTGGCGCGACGGTTCCGGCGGCCTGCTGCTCTACCGCGAGCTGCGGGCTGCGCCGTCGTCGAGCTGGAGCGCCGCGCTCGCCGCGATGCCGGAAGACGACGGGCCGGCCCCGATCGAGCCGCCCGACCGCCCTCCCGCCCGCAGCGTCGACCTGCCCGAAGTGCTCGCCCTGCGGGCCAAATTCCACGACGAAGGCATGCCGTTCGATACCTCCGGACGGCTGATGCAGGCGATGACGCAGACCGTCGGCAAACTGGACGATCTGCGCCCGATGCTCTGGACCTGCGACGACATCGCGCGGCGCTGCGCGCAGATCGTCGAGAACGGCGAAACCAACCTCTGGTCGACGCTGGAAGTCGTGCGCGAGTTCTGGAGCTGGCACCCGGATCGGCCGTTCGTCGAACATCAGGGGCGGCGCTTGATCGAGTACTTGGAACGGGTGATGCCGGAGGCGGGCGATCAGTGAACGAAGCGGCCGGCGGGGCCGAGCGGCCGGCGCCGAGGCAGCGGATTTCGCCGATCACGCTCGGCGATCAGCCGTTGGCGCTCCCGAAAGCACCGCCCGATGCGCCGCAGTCCGTCCGCGACGCCTTCCGCGAGACCGGCTTCGCGCTGGGGCCGGACCTGAAGTGGCTGCTCGACACGCTCAACCTGCAGCGGCGGATCGTCGCCGGCAGCACGCACTCGAAGCACCGCAACCGACGCTTCGCCTCGGCGCTGCTGTTCTGGTCCCGCGTGCATCTCGCCGGGATCGATCTGCTCGCCCTCACCGCGGGGGCGTCCTACGGCTCCTGCCTGCCGCTGCTGCGCTCCGCCTTCGAGTGGCTCGGCGCGGAGCAGGCCGTGGTCGGCGAGGAGCAAATCGAGTTCGAGGACTGGCTGCGCGGCGACCCGCAGGGCGGCTGGGGGCCGCACCCGGAGCTGCGCGCGACCGACGTCGCGATGGGCCAGTACATGGCGGGGCAGCAGATCGCGATGTCGGAGGAGACCGGCGCGGCCTACCGCGCCGCGGCCGAGCTGGCCCGCTCGCATTTCGGCCCCTCGGCCCTGCTCTCGGCCGCGGAATCGCACGACAAGCGGCTCGCCGTCTCCTGGGCCGAGCCGCGCTTCCACTGCGGCTGGGCCCAGCTGCTGCTCGGCTGGCAGCGCCTCCTGCAGGAACGCCAGTGCCGCTTCGCGATCGGCTCGGGCCTGTTCGCCGCGGAGGCCGAGGACCGCGCCGAGTACCAGCGGCTGCACCGGCTCTCGATCCAGCTGAACGATCAGCCGGGCCGCTGCCGGGCCGAGTGGATCAGCGACGCGGGACGCCAGCGGCTGTTGATCGACAATTTCCGCCGCCAGCCGTCGGGCGCGCCCAAGCGCATCCTGCTCTGAGCGGGAGGGCGGGCGGCGCGGTTGTGCCAACGCGCCCGCGCTGGCAACCTTTCGGGAGTCCATCCGCGCAGCGAGAGCAGGAACCGTGCCCACCAAGATCGGAATCAACGGCTTCGGCCGCATCGGCCGCCAAGTCCTCAAGGGAATGCTCGATTTCCACCGCGACGATCTCGAAGTCGTCGCCGTCAACGACCTGACCGATACCGGAACCAACGCGCACCTGCTCAAGTACGACACCAACTACGGGCGCTTCCCGGGCGAGGTGGACGTGATCGAGGGCGACCTCTCGATCGACGGCTCGCGGATCGCCGTACTGGCCGAGCGCGACCCGGCCCAAATTCCCTGGGGCGACTACGGCGTCGAGATCGTGGTCGAGAGCACGGGCATCTTCACCGACGGGCAGAAGGCCAAGGGGCACCTCGCCAACGGGCCCAAGAAGGTGGTGATCTCCGCCCCGGCCAAGAACGAGGACCTCACCGTCGTGCTCGGCGTCAACGACGACGCCTACGACCCGTCGCGCCACCACGTCGTCTCCAACGCCTCCTGCACGACCAACTGCCTCGCGCCGGTGGCCAAGGTGCTGGACGAAACAGTCGGCATCAACAGCGGAATCATGTCGACGATCCACGCCTACACGAACGACCAGGCGATCCTCGACACGGTGCATTCGGACCTGCGGCGGGCGCGGGCGGCGGGGATGAACATCATCCCGACCTCGACCGGCGCGGCCAAGGCGGTCGGGCTGGTGCTGCCCCATCTCAACGGCAAGCTGAACGGAATGGCCTACCGCGTGCCGACCAGTACAGTCTCGGTCGTCGACTTGGTGATCGACGCCAAGCGCGCGACTTCGGCGGAAGAGGTCAACGCCGCCTTCGAGCAGGCGGCGAACGATCTCGAATCGCCGCTGCACGGCATCTTGGAGTACGAGCCCGCGCCGCTGGTCAGCTCGGATTTCAAGGGCAATCCGTACTCATCGATCGTGGACGCGCTGAGCACGATGGTGCTCGAGGGGACGCAGGTAAAGGTCGTCTCCTGGTACGACAACGAGTGGGGCTACTCGGTGCGCGTGGGCGATCTCTGCACGCGGATGGCGGCGGCCGGGCTCTAGGCCGGGCCGACCGCCGCGCCGGGACGGGTACAGTCGCGCCATGGCGATGTTCGACGCGCTGAGCGCGAAACTGCAGGGGGTCTTCCAATCCGTCGGCCGTCGCGGCACGCTCTCGGAGCAGGATTTGGACGCGGCGCTGCGCGAAGTGCGGATGGCGCTGCTCGAGGCGGACGTCAACTACAAGGTGGCGCGCGACTACATCAAGGCGGTGCGCGCGCGGGCCGCGACCGACGAAGTGCTGCGCAGCACGACGCCGCTCAACCGGCTGATCGAGATCATCAACGACGAGCTGATCGCGCTGCTCGGCGAGGAGTCGGCCAAGCTGCAGCGGGCCTCGCAGGGAGCGACGATCGTGCTGATCGTCGGCCTGCAAGGCTCCGGCAAGACCACGACCTGCGCCAAGCTGGCGCTGCGCGCGCGCAGGAGCGGCGAGCGGCCGCTGCTGATCGCGGCCGACGTCTACCGCCCGGCGGCGATCGAGCAGCTGAAGCAGCTCGGCGCGCAGCTCGACATCGAGGTCTTCGAGCTCGGCGCGGAGGAAACGCCGCGGCGGATCGTCGAGCGGGGGCTGGAGCACGCGGCCTCGGCCGGCGCGGGAACCGTGATCGTGGACACGGCGGGGCGGCTGCACGTCGACGAGGCGATGATGGACGAGATCCGCGAGCTGCGCGATCGCTTCGAGCCGTCGGAGGTGCTGCTGGTCGCCGACGCGATGTCGGGGCAGGACGCCGTCAACGCGGCCTCGGCCTTCCACGAGGCGGTCGGGATCACCGGCGTGATCCTGTCGAAGATGGACGGCGACGCGCGCGGCGGGGCGGCGCTCTCGATCCGCTCCGTGACGGGCGCGCCGATCCGCTTCCTCGGCGTCGGCGAGCGGCCCGACGCGCTGGAGGCGTTCCACCCCGACCGCCTCGCCTCGCGCATCCTCGGGCGCGGCGACATGGCGACCCTGGCCGAGAGGGCGCAGGCCGAATTCGGCGAGGCCGACGCCAAGCAGATGCAGCGGCGGATGCGCGACGGCGATTTCAACCTCGAGGACTTCATGGAGCAGATTGACCGCGTGCGCAACATGGGTACGCTGAGTCAGCTGCTGAACATGATCCCCGGCTTGGGGAACGTCAAGAAGCAATTGGAAGTAGATGAACTCGACGATGATTACTTCAAGCAGTTCGAGGCGATCGTGTCGTCGATGACGCCGGAGGAGCGGCGCAAGCCGGAGATCATCCGCGGCTCGCGGCGGCGGCGGATCGCGAACGGGAGCGGGACCTCGACCCAAGAGGTGAGCCAGCTCCTGAACCAGTACAAGCAAGCGAAGAAGCTGATGAAGCAGCTGGCGAGCGGGAAGATGCCGGCCGGACTGGCCGGCGCCCGAGCCCGCTGAGCAGTTCCCGAGGAGCAGATCCGATGCTGAAAATCCGACTCGCCCGCCACGGCCGCAAAGGCCGGCCCTTCTACCGCGTCGTCGTGCAGGACAGCCGCGCCCCGCGCGACGGCGGATTCGTCGAAATCCTGGGGCAGTACGACCCGCTGCCCGAGCAGCCGGTCTTCAACGTCGATCACGAGCGCGCCCGCCACTGGCTGGGCAAGGGCGCGCAGCCGACGGAGACGGTGCACCGCTTCCTCGCCAAAGAGGGGCTGATCGATCCGCTGGTGGCGAAGCCGCGCAGCAAGCGTTCCGACCTCAAGCGCGCCGCGGCGGCAGCGGCGGCGGAGTAGCACGATGGAAAAGCTGATCGACTACGTGGCCAAGTGGATCGTCGACGACCCGGACGCGGTCGCGATCACGGTGGAGGGGGACGGAGACGGGGAGCCCGAACCCGGCAGCCGCGTCTTGGTCCAACTCGAGGTGGGCGAGGACGACATGGGGCGGATCATCGGGCGCGACGGGCGGCTGGCCAGCGCGATGCGGACGCTGCTCTCGGTCTCGGGGCATGCGCGGGGGGTCGACGCCTCGCTGGAAATCCGCTGAGGCAGCCGGCGTGGCGGCGCGGCGCGAGCCGCTGCGGATGCCGCGGCCGGGCTTCCGCGCCATCGGCCTGGTCGAGCGGCCCGCCGGCCTCAAGGGCGAACTGAAGGCTCGGCCGCTCACCGACTACCCGGAACGGTTCGAACCGGGCGCCACGGTATTCATCGGGCAACGCCCCCGCACCGTGCGGCAGTCGCGCTGGCACAAGGACCGGGTCTACTTCAAGATCGACGGCGTGGCCGGGCGCGAGGCGGCGGAGGAACTGCGAAACCTGCTGATCGAGATTCCGGACGGCGAGATTCCCGAAGAAGGGGCCTGGTACATCGATCAGATCGAGGGGATCGCCGTCGTCTCGCGGGACGGGCAGTCAATCGGCACCGTGTCGGAGGTGCTGCAGACGGGGGCGAACGACGTCTACGTCGTCTCGCGCAAGGAGCAGCGCGATCTGCTGATTCCGGCGCTGCGGGACGTGGTCGTGGAGGTCGATGCCGCGGCCGGGCGGATGGTCGTGGACCTGCCGGACGGGCTGGAGCCGCAGGTCGGGCAATCTGCGGACGCGCGCGGCGGACGCGGCGGGCGGATCGCGGATCGCGCCGATTGAACGGCGGCTCGCGGGCGATGTAGGATTGGGGCGTGTCCGGTTCCGCCCTCGCGGCGCCCGTCGCAGTGGGGATATAGCTCAGCTGGGAGAGCGCGTCGTTCGCAACGACGAGGTCGGGGGTTCGAGTCCCCCTATCTCCACCATCGCCCCTCCGCGATTCCGCTCCGCCGCCAACCAGCCGCATTCCCGGCAAGCGGCCCGAACTGCGATGATGGCCGCATGACCCAGCACGCCGGCACCGGGATGCCCCATCCGGCCGATGTCGACCATTCGGCGCTGCCCGGCAAGTTGATCGTCGTCGAGGGAATCGACGGCTCGGGCAAGAGCACGCAGCTGGACCTGCTGCACAAATGGCTGCGGGCCGAGGGCTACGTCACCGTCTTCACGACTTGGAACTCGGCCCCGATCGTGCGCGGCACGACGCGGCGGGGGAAGCGGCGGCGGCTGCTGACGCCGATGAGCTTCAGCCTGATCCACGCCGCCGACTTCGCCTCGCGGACCTACGAGCAGATCCTGCCGGCGCTGCAATCCGGCGTGATCGTGCTGGCCGACCGCTACGTCTACACCGCGTTCGCCCGGGATGCGGCGCGCGGGGTCAACCGCGGCTGGGTGCGCGATCTGTACTCGTTCGCGGTGCCGCCGACGCTGGCGTTCTATTTCGACGTGCCGCTGGAGGAATCGATCTCGCGGATCTCGTCGGCGCGGGAGGCGATCCAGTACTACGAAGCCGGCCTCGACATGGGGCTGAGCGAGGACATCGTCGAATCGTTCCGCATCTTCCAAGGCCGGATCGTGGCCGAGTACGAAGCGCTGTGCGAAGAGTTCGACATCCAGCGGATCGACGCGACCGACACGCTCGTCGCGCAGCAGGCGAAGCTGCGGGCGATCGTGGCGCCGCACTTGGAAGGGCTGCCGCGGCGGCAGCCGCACGAGATCCCGGAGCTGCTCAAGGCGACGGGGCTGCAAGGGGTGTACCTGCCCGATGTCGGCGCGCGCCGCGAGACGCGATCGTGAGGCGGGCGCGATGACCGACCTGCGCTTCTACGGCGACCCGCCGCCGGGCGTCGGCACGGCCGACCTGCCGGGCCGGATGATCGTGATCGAGGGCACCGACGGAGTGGGCCGCTCGACCGCGATCTCGCTGCTGAAGGAATGGCTCGAGGCGGAAGGGTTCGGCGTCGTCGACAGCGGCCTGCGGCGCTCGCCGCTGGTCGGGCCGGGGATCGAGCGGGCCAAGCGCGGGCACACGCTGGACCCGATCACGCTGAATTTGTTCTACGCGACCGATTTCTGGGACCGCTTCGAGAGGATCGTGCTGCCGGCGCTGCGCGCGGGCATGGTTGCGCTGGTCGACCGCTACATCTTCTCGCTGATCGCGCGCGCGACGGTGCGCGGTGCGCCGCGGGCCTGGCTGGAAGACGTCTACTCGTTCGCGCTGGTGCCGGACCAGGTGATCTACCTCGACATCGACGTCGATCAGCTCGTGCTGCGGGTGCTGGAGCGCGGGTTCGACTACTGGGAGTCGGGCGGCGACTACCTGCAGGGGGCGTCGATCCACGACGCGTTCGTGCAACACCAGGGCAAGATGATCGCCGAGTTCCGCGAAATGTCGGACCGCTACGGCTTCGACGTAGTCGACGCCCGCGGCTCGGTCGAAGAGGTCTTCGACCAAGTCCGCGCCAAGGCCGCCCCCGTAGTAGCCAGCATGCGCGAGCCCTGAGCCCCCGCTAATCAGTCTCCGCAACAGCGGAATGTGGCGGCACCGCCTGCCACTCCTCGACGGCGCGCATCGCCAAGTCCTTGAGATAGCGGTTGGGATGCCACTCGCCGTTCGCGCGCATCATCGCCGAGAAAGCACGGTACTCGTCGCCTTCGAAAACGGCGCGCACATGCATCCTCACGGTCTTGCCTTCGATGATCTCGCCCTCTTCCCATTGGTCCTCATCGGCGAAGGCGCAGTGGGGGAGGTGGTCCCTGCTGTCATTCGGGCAGATGCAGTCGTCTAGGCGATCTTCCAGATCAACAGCGGAGGCCATGCCCGGTCAGTCGCCCTCCGCGACGGCGGAGTGCGGCGGCACCGCCTGCCATTCCTCGATAGCGCGGAGCATCATGTCTCGAACGAAACGGTTGGGGTTGTCCTCGCCATGCGCGCGCATCATCGCGCGGAGCGCGCCGTACTGCTGCTGCTCGAACGGGACCCGTACGATCATGCCAACGCCATCTTCTTCGTCGTCCCAGAGCCCGATATCGGAATACGGGCAATCGGGCCGGTGATCCCGTCTGTCTGCCGGGCAAATGCAGTCGTCTAGACGACAGCCCGGATCAGCGGTAGCAGGCATGCCCGGTCAGTCGCCCTCCGCGACGGCAGAGTGCTGCGGCACTGCCTGCCATTCCTCGATGGCGCGCATCGCCAAGTCTTTGAGATAGCGGTTGGGATGCCACTCGCCGTTCGCGCGCATCATCGCCGAGAAAGCGCGGTACTCGTCGCCTTCGAAAACGGCGCGCACATGCATCCTCACGGTCTTGCCTTCGATGATCTCGCCCTCTTCCCATTGGTCCTCATCGGCGAAGGCGCAGTGGGGGAGGTGGTCCCTGCTGTCATTCGGGCAGATGCAGTCGTCGTAGTCGGTCATTGTGCAGTCGCGCGGATCATCTGGCTCGGCGGTAGCGGGCGATGTCGCGCCGCGTAGCCGGCCAGCCCGAGACGATCTGTGACACGCGACGATCGTCCGGTGCTTCAAGGATAAACGTCAGGAAGCGCCCCGAGTAGTCAGGGCCGATCATCCTGACGCGTCGAGGCCTCAGACGGAGCAGTCCATCGTCTCCCAACTGCCATTCCTCCTTCTGCCACGCGAGCAGCGGACGGATTCTGAACACGTCCTGCGCATCGTCGGTCGTCAAGCCGTGTCGTCCGAGCTTCGACGGAATGTCGGCACTCCAATCCAGCTCGTCAACGTCCGGCGGCATCACTCGGCCTCCCGCTGCACTGTATGATTGGTGCCCGCGGCCAGGTAGCTCAGTTGGTAGAGCACACGACTGAAAATCGTGGTGTCGGCAGTTCGACTCTGCCCCTGGCCACCAACCTTTCCACTTGCGCCACCAGCACACGACTGACTGCCATTGCCGAAGGCGCGGCACCGGCAGCTCGACTCTGCCCCGGGCCACCAACCTTTCCCACTTGCGCCACCAGCACACGACTGACTGCCATTGCCGAAGGCGTGGTGCCGGCAGTTCGACTCTGCCCCGGGCCACCAACCTTTCCCACTTGCGCCACCAGCACACGACTGACTGCCATTGCCGGAGGCGTGGTGCCGGCAGTTCGACCCTGCCCCGGGCCACCAACCTTTCCGCTTGCGATGCGAGCAGGCACTGGCTGCCATTGCCGGAGGCGCGGCGCCGGCAGCTCGACTCTGCCCCGGGCCACCAACCTCCTCTTGTGGCGCGAGTACGCGGCAGCCCGGCTTTGCGTCCGGGGTATCAGATGCTCAATCGGTGGTGAGGGCGTCGGATAGGTATTCGAGCAGGTGGCGGGGTTGGCGGGTGGCGAAGTGGGAGATTTGCTGGCGGCAGGAGACGCCGGTGATGGCGATTTGGGCGTCGGGCGATGCGTTCTCGATGGCGGGGAGCAGGCGCAGGTCGGCCATTTGGCGCGAGATCTCGTAGTGCTCGGCTTCGAAGCCGAAGGAGCCGGCCATGCCGCAGCAGGCCGAGTCGACGACGCTGGCGGCGTAGCCGGCGGATTTCAGTACGTCGAGCGTCTGCGTGAAGCCGGCGAGCGCTTTCTGGTGGCAGTGGATGTGGACGAGCAGCTCGCGGTCGGCCGGGCGGAAGATGCCGGGGCCGTCTTCCCGCTCGAGCTCGGCGGCGAGCCATTCGTCGAAGAGGAGCGCGCGTTCGGCCACCATCGCGGCGGGGGCGCTGCGCAGCAGCAGCGGGTACTCGTCGCGCAGCGTGAGGATGCAGGAGGGCTCGACGCCGATGACGGGGATACCGCGGCGGGCGTAGCCGACGAGCGCGGCGACGTTATGTTCGGCCAATTGCTTGGCGCGGCCGAGCTCGCCCTTGGAGATCGAGGGGCGGCCGCAGCATTCGCGCTGGTCAACGCTGATCACGCGATAGCCGAGCGCTTCGGCGATGCGCGTGGCGGCGATGCCGACTTCGGGATGGAAGTAGTTGGTGAACGTATCAACGAACAGGACGACTTCGCCGCGCTTCGTTCTCGGCGGCTCGCGATCGGCGCGCCATTGGTCGTAGGTGCGCGATGCGAACTGCGGCAGCGGCCGGTCGCGGTGGATGCCGAGGCGGTGGAGCAGGGAGCGGGCCGGGCCGATGCCGGCGATTCGGTTGGCGAGCGGCGCGGCGCGGGCGCCCCAGGCGGCCAATCGGTCGATGCGGGCGAAGGCGCGGTCCCTCAATGGAGCGCCGCGGGCAAGGCGGCGCTGGGAGAGCACTTCGTACTTGAGCTTGGCGACGTCGACGCCGGAAGGGCATTCGGCCTTGCAGGCCTTGCACTCGACGCACAGATCGAGCGCGGCATGGAGGCGGTCGCCGGCGAGCTCGTCGGCCGGCAGCCCGCCGTTGAGGACTTGGCGGAGCAGGTTGGCGCGGCCGCGGGTGGAGTGCTCCTCGTCGCGCGTGACTTGGAACGAGGGGCACATGGCGCCGTCGAACTTGCGGCACGCGCCCTGCCCGTTGCACATCTCGACGGCGCGGGCGAGGCCGCCCTCGGCTTGGAAGCCGAGCAGCGGCTGCGGATCATGGTTAACCGTCGCGGGCGAGAGGCGGAGATTGTCGCGGAACGGCGGGGTATCGATGATCTTGCCGGGGTTGAGTATGCCTTCGGGATCGAAGACGGACTTGACGTCGCGGAAGGCCTGGACCAGGCGCGGGCCGTACATCTTCTCGAGGAATGCGCCGCGGACGATGCCGTCGCCGTGCTCGCCGGAGAGGCTGCCGCCGAACTCGACCACGAGGTCGGCGATCTTTTCGGCGAGGCGCTCGGCCGTTTCGAGGCCGGCCTTGTCCTTGACGTCGACGATGGGGCGAATGTGGAGGCAGCCGGCTGCGGCGTGGCCGTAGTAGCCGGCGCGGAGGCCGAAATTGCGCACGGCGACATCGAAGCGGGCGACGAACTTGGGCAGATGCTCGGGCGGGACGGCGGCGTCTTCCACGAAGGCGACGGGCTTGGCGTCGCCGTGCATCGACATGAGCAGCCCGAGTCCGGCCTGGCGCATGCTCCACATCCGCGCTTGCGCGGCGGGATCGAGCTCGGTGACGGCGGCGTAGCAGGTGCGGGCGCGGAGCAGGTCGTGCTCGATCCGCGCGAGCTGCCCCCGCACGTCCTCCTCGTCCTCGCCGAACGCCTCGATCAGGAGCACCGCGCCGGGCTCGCCCTGGACGAAATCGGCGAGCGGGGCGTAGCCGGTCGAGGAGCGGCAGCGCTCGATGATGATGTCGTCGACCAGCTCGATGGCGGCCGGATCGCGCTCGCGGGCGATCAGCGTGCCCTCGGCGGCCTCCACGAGCGTGCGGAAGTGCGCGGCCAGCACGCCGCGGCGCTTGGGCAGTTCCGCGAGCTGGACGGAGGCCTCGGTGACGACGGCGAGGGTGCCCTCGGAGCCGACGATCAGCTGCGAGAGATCGGCGGCATCGGGATCGAGCAGGGTTTCGATGTTGTAGCCGGAGACGCGGCGGGGGATGTCGGGGAAGCGCTCGGCGATCTCGCCGCGGTGCTCGTCAGCGATGGCGCGGAGGTCCGCCAAGAGTCGGCCTTCGGGGCCGCCGGCGTCGAGCAGGCCGCGCAGTTCGGAGCCTTCGCGGCGGGCGAATTCGAGGCGGGAGCCGTCGGCTAGCACGACGGCGACGGAGTCGACGACGTCGATGGTCTTGCCGTAGAGGCCGGAGTGTGTGCCGCAGGAGTTGTTGCCGATGCCGCCGCCGATGGTGGCCCGGTTGGCGGTCGACGGGTCGATCGGGTACTGCAGCCCGTGCTCGCGGGCCGCCTTGTTGAGTTCGCTGAGCACGAGGCCGGGCTGGACGCGGGCGGTGCGGGCGGCGGGATCGATCTCGATGATGCCGTCCATCCAGCGGGTGAAGTCGAGTACGACGGCGTGGTTGACGCCCTGGCCGGCGAGGCTGGTGCCGGCGCCGCGGGGCAGGACGGGCACGCCGCGGGCGCGCGCGACGTTGACGGCGGCGGCGGCATCCTCGGCGCTGCGGGGGAAGACGACGGCAACCGGCTCCATCTCGTAGAGCGAGGCGTCGGTGGCGAAGAGCAGGCGCGAGGGGCGATCGACGAGCACGTCCGCCGGGAGTTCGACGGCGGCGCGGAGGTCGTCGGCGAGCGCGCGCAGGCCGGCGGGCGCGTCCCGCAGCATCCGGCGGGCGCGCTCGACGCTGGGGTAGCGCGAGGCGGTCGCGCCTTCGAGCACGGGCCTGGGCGGGGCGGAGACGGGCATGGAGGCAGGCTAGCCGCGGCTCAGCCGGCAGCAGACGGAGCGGCGGCGGCAGCCATCGCCTCGACGGCGGCGAGGATCGTGCGCGCGGCGCCGGCCGGGTTTTCGGACGCGAGGATGGCGGAGCGGACCGCCGCGCCGTGCGCCCCCGACGCGATCGCGAGCGCGGCGTTGGCGGACGTCATCCCGCCGATCGCGTAGGCCGGAATGCCGCCGAGCCGCTGGGCGAGCACGCGGACGTGTTCGAGCCCCCCGGCTTCGCGTCCGGGGTGGGACGCGGTCTCGAAGACGGTGCCGATCACCGCGTAATCGACCTTCTCGGCGACGGCGGCATCGGTTTCCGACCGGTCGTGAACGGAACGTCCGACGAGGCTTGCGCCCGGCTCCGCCGCAGGCGCGCGGGCGGGCAGGTGGAGGCCGATGCCGAGCCGGGCGGCGACCGCGGGGTTCCCGTTGACGGCGACGCGGACGGAGGGTTCGAGGCTGCGGAGGATGCGCTCGCAAAGTTCGGCCAGCGCATCTTCGCCGAGATCGGGTTCGCGCACCTGCACGAACAAGCGCCCGTCCGCGCCCACCGCGGCCGCGTGGACGACGTCTTCAAGCGGGCGGCCGCGGGTCGCTCCGCGGTCGGTCACGAGCATCAGGCGCGGCAGCTCGCCGGGCACGATCAACGCTCCCTGTCGGCGAAGCGCGACGGGACGAGCAGGCGCTCGGCGGCGACGACGGCGAGGAAGAGCAGGTAGGAGAGCAGGGTGCTGACGAAGATCGCGCCGAAGACCAAGTCGAGGCGGAAGGAGAGGCGCGCTTGCTCCATGAAGATGCCGAGCCCATCTATTGATCCGGCCAGCTCGCCGAAGATAGCGCCGATCACCGCGTAGATCGCGCCGATGCGGAGTCCGGTGAAGAGGTCCGGCAGGGCCGCGGGGATCTTGAGGTGGCGGTAGAGCTGCCAGCGCGAGGCGCGGAAGGTGCGCATCAGGTCGAGCGCCTCGCGGTCGACGGCGGCGAGGCCGGCGGTGAAGCCGAGCACGATGGGGACGAAGGTGAAGAGGCTGATCACGATGATCTTGGGCAGGATGCCGAAGCCGAACCAGACGATCATCAGCGGCGCGACGACGGGGATCGGGACGGTCTGCGAGGCGACGATGAGGGGGTAGAGCGCGCGGCGCGCGGGGGCCGAGAGATCGAGCGCGAGGCCGAGCAGGAGCGCGCCGGTGATCGAGATGGCGAGGCCGATCGCGACCTCGCTCATGGTGACGAGCGAGTGCGACCAGATCAGGTCCGCCGCTTGGACGCTCTCGCGGACGATGCGGACCGGGCCGGGCAGGATCTGCGGGCGGATGCCGGAGAGCCAGACGTAGGCCTGCCAGACGGCGAGCACGACGATGATCAATGCGAGCGGCGCGCCGGCGCTGAGCGCCCAGCTGCGCTGGCGGCCGGCGTTCATAGCAAGCTCGCGGCGGCGGCGCGTTCGAGCAGCGCGTCGACCAGGCGATGCGCCTCCGCGCTGCGGGCGGAAGCGGCGGTGCGCGGGCGCGGGAGGGCGACCTCGAACTCCGCGGCGATGCGGCCGGGCCGCGGCGTCATCAGGAAGACGCGGTCGGCGAGGGCGACCGCCTCATGCGGATCATGGGTGACGAGCAGGGCGGAGCCGCCGAAGCCGGACCAGGCGGCCGCGAGCCAGCCCTGCAGCTCGGCGCGGGTGATTGCGTCGAGCGCCCCGAACGGCTCGTCGAGCAGCAGGAAGCGGCGTCCGAGCAGGTAGGTGCGGAGGAAGGCGGCGCGCTGCCGCATGCCGCCGGAGAGTTCGGACGGGCGGCGGCGCTCGAAACCGGCGAGTCCGAAGCGCTCGAAATGCCCGGCGGCACGGTCGCGCGCCTCGGCCTTGGCGAGGCCGGAGATTTCGAGGCCGAGCGCGACGTTGTCGAGCACGGAGCGCCACGGGAAAAGCAGGTCCTGCTGCGGCATGTAGCCGAACGCGCCCAGCCGCGCATCGGGGGAGAGCGGCTCGCCGTGAACCAAGATTTCGCCGTCATCGGCTTGATCGAGCCCGGCGATGATGTTGAGCAGCGTGCTCTTGCCGCAGCCCGAGGGCCCGAGCAGCGCGGCGAATTCGCCCTCTTGCACGTTCAACGAAACGTCGGCCAGCGCTTCCACTGCGCCGGCCCCATTGCCGTAGCGGCGGGACACGCCGGCGATTTCGAGCGCGGGAGGCATGAAGCGACTCGGAGCCGAAGTCGTCGCGGCGGGTCAGTCGGCCGCGGTGACCGGCGCTGGACGGTCGGCCGCGCCGGCTTCCCACTCGGCCAGCGCCCGCATCGCGATGTCATGGATGAAGACGTTGAATTTGCCGCCGGAGTCGCCTTGCATGCGGAGCAGGCGCTCAAACTCGTCGTCTTCGAAGAAGACCTCGAACCCCCAGAGCGGCGGCCCGCCGAGGACGATTTCCACATCGTCATCGTCTTCGTAGAACTCAGCGTCGGGATCGTCGGGGTCGTGCATCGGAGTACGCGTTCTTCGCCCTATCGGGATCGCCAGTAGCGATCGAGGTCGGCAGCGTTGCTGGTTGGGAACACGGTAACGATATGCCAGCGGCCTTTCTCGTCCGGTCCCTCAATGATAAGCGTGAGCACGCGCGAGCCGGCATGGACAATCGCCGCGCTCAGTCGTCGAGGGCGGCTTGGTAGATCGCGTCCGTGTACATCGCGGCGTAGTCGAGCTCTTCGGAGAGTTGCTCGCCGTCGGCGTTGCTGAGCAGGCCGGCTTGGTAGAGCCAGCGGGTGTAGCCGGTCCAGCGGTCGAGCGTTTGGGAGCCCCAGCGGGCGCTGGCGTCGAGGTAGTACTCGGCGCCGAGCAATTCGGCGGACTCGTAGACGAGATCGAGGCTGGGGAAGGCTTCCTCGCCGGCGCCGCGGACGAGCATGTCGGAGGCTTCGCGCGGGTTGGCGGCGGCGAACTCGTAGCCGCGGATGGTGGCGCGGAGGAACCGTTCCAAGACGTCGGCGTTTTCCTCGACGGCCGATTCCGACGCGACCAGGAGCACGCCGTAGCGGTCGGGGATGCCGAAGTCCTGGTAGGTCCAAGTGCGCAGGTCGACGCCGCGCTGGGCTGCCTCGATGCCCTCCCAAGTAACGAAAATCTCGGCAGCCTGGACGTTGCCGTTATAGAGCGCCTCGTAGGCGGCGGTATTCAGGATCACGCCCTGCACGGTGCCTTCGCCGCCGTCGGCCTGGACGACGGCCGTCCATTGCGGCTTCTCGTAGGGCAGTCCGAAGCCGCCGTAGAGCCGGTCGTCGAGGTCGCGCAGGCGCGAGATCGGGCCGTCGGCGAGGACGGCGATGGCGGTGGGCGACTTCTGCAGCACGGCGGCGATGCTGACGACTTCGAGGCCTTGGGCGCGGGCGAAAGGGAGCGTCGTCGAGAACGAGAACGCGACATCGGCGACGCCCTCGGCGACCAGGACATCGCCGTTCGCGCCGCTGTAGGGCAGGATCTCGAGTGCGATGCCTTCGGCGTCGTACCAGCCTTGTTCAAGTGCGGCGTAGATTCCTGTGTGGTTCGTGTTGGGCAGCCAGTCGAGCTGCAGCTTGACGCTGGCGGGTTCGATGACCAAGCCGAACGCGACGGTGGTCTCGCCGGCGGTATTGGTCGCGGTGTATTGAAGCGTGAAGGCGCCCGGCTCGGCCGGCGTGCCGGCCAAGGTCCGCGTCGCCGCCGTGTACTTGAGGCCGTCGGGAACGCCGGCGAGTGTGATCGTGGGCGCGGGCGTTCCCTCGGATTCGGGCAGCACCGTTTCGTAGGCGGTTCCCAGAGTCGCGGTCAGGGTCGGCAGATTCGGCGGTACCGGCGCGGTTTCGCGCGGCGGTTCGGGCTCGCAGGCGATGGCGAGCACCGCGGCTATGGCGAGCGCCGCCACGAGCAGGGGGAATTTGAGAATCCTGCGCATCACTGTCCTCCGTTCCAGGCCGACTCGAAGAAGTTCCATTCCAGCTGCATCGCGGTGCGGTACTTGGAGCGCTCGCCGGGCGCGTCCCGCCCGTGTTGATCGAGCAGCGCCTCGACGGCGGCGACGTTGCCGCCGTAGCGGTCGCCGGCGTACATCTCGATCCAGAACTTGTACTTGGGGTCGTAGGGCTGGTCGGCGAGCCGGGTGCCGAGGAAGCGGTAGAGGCGGGCGCAGGGGGCCATCGCGGCGAGGTGCTCGCCGAGCGTGCCGACGGCGCTGGCGGCGAGCAGGAAGTCGGTGTACTCGCGCGCGGCCGGCGCGGGCTCAGCCGATTCCAAGTCGAGGTCCAATTCCTCGGCCGTGCGCTCGTGCAGCGTGCCCTCGGTGACGAGCCCGCTGAGCAGCTGGCCGAACTTGCGGCGCGAGGCGCGGTCGGGCGCGCGGTATGCGCCGAGCGCGTAGCAGCGGGCGAAGACGTCGAGGTAGAAGTGATCCTGCCCGGAGAAGAAGGCGTAGGTCTCGTCGGGCAGGGTGCCGTCGGCCAGGCCCTGCACGAATGGATGCTCGAGGGAGGCCTGCGCCAAGTCGGCGTTGGCCTCCCAGAGGCGCTGGGAGAGTCCGGGTTCGCTCATTCGGTTCCTCCATCGGTTCCGGCGCGTTCGATCCTCCCCGCCGCCGGGGAAGACGCTTCGGCGAAGAATTTGCGCGGCATGCGGCCGGCGAGGAAGGCGTCGCGCCCGGCCCGCGCCGCGGCGTTGACCGCGCGGGCCATGCGGACCGGATCCCGCGCGCGGGCGACGGCCGTGTTGAGCAGCACGCCGTCGACGCCGAGCTCGAACGCGATGGCTACGTCGGAGGCGGTGCCGACGCCGGCGTCGACGATGACGGGCACGTTCGAGCGTTCGACGATCAGCTCGATGTTGTGCGGATTGCGGATGCCGAGGCCGGAGCCGATCGGCGCGCCCAGCGGCATCACGGCGGCGCAGCCGGCGTCTTCGAGCTTCTTGGCGACGATCGGGTCGTCGTTGGTGTAGGGCAGCACGCGGAAGCCGCGGCGGATCAGTTCGCGCGCGCCCTCGAGCAGCTCGTGCGTGTCGGGCAGCAGCGTCTCCTCGTCCGCGATCACTTCGAGCTTGACCAGGTCGACGCCGAGCGCTTCGCGGGCGAGTTCGGCGGTGAGCACGGCGTCGGAGGCGGTGAAGCAGCCGGACGTGTTGGGCAGCAGCTTGTAGCCGCGCCCGGTGAGCGCGTCGTAGAGGTTCTCGCCGCCGCCGTCGACGCCGACGCGGCGCAGCGCGACGGTGACGAGCTCCGTGCCGGAGGCCTCGAGCGCGTCGAGCAGGACCTGCCGGCTGGGATAGCGCGCCGTGCCGAGCAGCACGCGCGAGGACATCTCCTCGCCCGCGAGCGTCCATTGATCAGCGAGTCCGGCCATGCCGCCTCCTATCCGCCCTGCTTCGCGCCGACGATCTCGATGCGGTCGCCGGCGGCGATCGTTGATTCGGCCCATTGGCTGCGCGGCACGACCTCGGCGTTGACCGCGACGGCGATGCCCTGCTGCTCCGGGTCGTAGCCGAGCGCGCGGAGCAGGTCGGGGATCGCGGCGGCCTCAACTGCTGCGGGTTCGCCGTTGACCGTGAGTTCGATCGTCGCGGAGCTCATCTGACGGCCTCCTTGCGGGGAAGGGGCGAGGCGATGGGGGCGGTCAGCCGCCGCGGCGCGAACGGGCGCAGCACATCGGGCGCGTCCCGCCCTTCGATCAGGTTGGCGACGTGCCAAGCGGTGGCCGGCGCGAGCAGGATGCCGTGCCGGTAGTGGCCGGTCGCGTAGATGATCCGCTCATGATCATCGGCGCGGCCGATCACGGGCATGTGATCGCCGACGGCGGGGCGGAAACCGACGCTGATCTCGCGGAGTTCGAGGTCGTAGATGCCCGGCAGCACCTCCCAGGCGTAGCGCAGCTGGTCGAGCACCCCGCCGGCCATCGGGCGGTCGTCCCAGCCCTGTTCTTCCTCGGTCGCGCCGATGATCAGCTCGCCGTCGGCGCGCGGGACGATGTAGACGTCCGGCGTGCGGAGGACGCGGTCGGCAAGCGGTTCGCCGCGCAGGCGCAGCAGCTGCCCCTTGACGGGGCGCATCCCGATCGGCGGCAGCGGCGGCTGCTTGAGCTGGTCGTTCCAAGGGCCGGTGGCGATGACGATGTGGCGCGCGCGGAAGTTCATGCCGCTCGCGCCGCCGTACCAGACGTGGAACCCGTCCGCGATTTCCTCATAGCGCCGAATCCGGGTTTCCCAATGCAGCCAGCTCCGGTGGTTGGTGACTGCGCGCTGGAGCGCGTTGGTGAAGCGGCGCGGGTCGACTTGGTGGTCGCCGGCTACGAAGAGGCCGCCGATCACGCGCGGGGCGAGCGCCGGTTCCAGCGCCCGCGCCTGCGCTGCGGTCAGCCACTCGGCTTCCAGGCCGCGATCCCGTTGGACTTGATGGAGGTGTTCCAACTGCAGCTCGTCGTCGCGGTGCCGCGCGGGCCACAGCGTGCCTTCGGCTCGGTAGCCGGAGGGCTCGCCCGACGCGGATTCGAGGGCGGCGATGAATTCGGGATAGCGCCGCAGGCTGTCGAGCTGCAGTTCGAGCGCGGCCGGTTCCGCGATCTCGGCTTCGGAGGCGGGACCGAGCATGCCAGCCGCGACGTTGCTGGCGCGGACGTCCCAGCCGCGGCGGGTGTCGATCACCTGCACGTCGTGGCCGCGGCGGATCAGCTCGAACGCGACCGAGAGGCCGATCGCGCCCGCGCCGACGACCAAGGCTTCGAACGTATGGATCATGGCCCCGGCTCCGCCAGCGCAGCATCGAGCGCGGCGCGGAACTCGGCCGCCGCCGCGCGCGGATCGGCCCGGCAGACCACGGCGGAGAGGACCGCGATGCCGTGCGCGCCCGCCGCCATGACCTCGGCCGCGTTCGAGGCTTGGATGCCGCCGATCGCGATCACGGGCTTGTCCACCGCCGCGGCGATCTCGGCCAGGCGCTCCAGCCCCAGCTTCGGCGCCGCGCGGTCGCCCTTCGATGCAGTGCCGTAGACGGGGCCGACGCCGATGTAATCGACCGGCCCGGCCGCGACGCGGCGCGCTTCCTCGATGCTGTTGGCCGTGCCGCCGATCACCGCTCCGGGCCCGAGCAGGCGGCGGGCGGCGGCGGGGGCGAGGTCATCGCGGCCGAGATGCACGTCCGCACCGGCGGCCGCGGCGACGTCGACGCGGTCGTTGACGATCAGGCCGGCCCCGCTGCCGTTGATCGCGTCGCGGACGGCGGCGGCGGCCTCGACCAGCTCACGCGTGGCCAGCGGGCGCTTCTCGCGGTACTGGATGACGTCCGCGCCGCCCTCTGCGGCGAAACGGGCCAGCTCCGCGTGGCTGAAGCGGTCTTGCAGGACCTCGTCGGTGATCACGTGCAGGCGGCCGATCCGCGGCGCGCCCGTCATCCGCCGTTCCATCCGTACCACTCGCGGTCGTAGAAGGGATTGGTCGGGCCGACGCCATGGCCGATCGGCAGGCCGTACTGGATCACGCCGGCGTCGAGCCAGAGCTTCGCGTCCTCGATCGCGCCGCTCGGGTCCGCGTCGTCGATGTTGAAGGAATGGGCGAGGCGGGCGGCGATGGCGGAGGCGTAGGTGCAGCCGGTGCCGTGCGTGTGCTTGGTTTCGATCCAGCGGCCTTCGAAGATCTGGAAGCCCTCGGCGGTGACGAGCGTGTCGGTGCCGGGCGCTTCCTCGAGATGCCCGCCCTTGACGAGCACGGCCTTGGCGCCGAGTTCGAGCAGCGCTTGGCCGGCGCGCTTAGCGTCGTCGAGCGTGCGCACGGCGATGCCGGTGAGCCGTTCGGCCTCGTGCGTGTTGGGCGTGAGCAGGTCGGCCAGTGGCAGCATCAGGCTGGTGAACGTGGCGACCGCGTCGTCCGCCAAGAGCGCGAAGCCGGTCTTGGAGATCATCACCGGGTCGACGACGGTCCAGCGCCTCGGCCGCGCCGAGAGCTCGTCGGCGACCGTTTCGATCATCTCGGAGTCGCCGAGCATGCCGGTCTTGACCACGGCCACGTCGAGGTCGTCGAAGACGGAGGCGATCTGGGCCCGCACGACGGAGGTGGGCAGCTGGTGCGCGCTTTGGACGCCGAGCGTGTTCTGGGCGGTGATCGCGGTGATCACGGTGGCGGCGTGGCAGCCGAGGAAGGCGGCGGCGGCCTTGATGTCGGCTTGGATGCCGGCGCCGGCGCAGGAATCGGAACCGGCGATGCTGCAGATGACGCGCACGCGCTGACGCTTTCGCGCCGGTTCGGACAAGCTGCGGGCGGACCTGGAACGCTCCCTGCGCCGGCATTACCCGGATCAGGTTCAGCGGGTGTGCTCTCAGGCCCGCCTCAAGCGGACCACCCCGGCATCAACTCGTGGCGCGAGGCTACCAGATCGCTAATCGTCCAAGTGCAGGAGCCGGCGGCCGAGCGGGTTGCAGGCGACGGGCGCGGCCTGGCGGCCCCAGGTCTTGCCGTCCCGCGAGACCAAGTCGCCCGTGGCGATCAGCAGCGCGTAGCTGCCGAACGCGCCGCCGAACGAGATCACGCCCAGCGCGTTGACGCCGCCGACGGCGATGAAGCCGATGCTGTTGACCGTGCCGATGGTGATCACGCCGATCGAGTTGACGCCGCCGATCGCGATCAGCCCGATCGCGTTCAGCGGCGAAACCGCGACGAGGCCGATCGCGTTGAGCGACGCCATCGCGAACCAGCCGACTTCGGAATCCAGTTCGATATCGCCGAGGATGCCGGCGTGCGCCAGCGCCCAGATCACGATACCGCCGCCGAGCAGCATCACCCAGACGTCGGTCCAGCCTTCGGCCGCGCGGTGAGCCGCGTTGCCCTGATTTGCAGGTTCGGACATGGATCACTCCTCCGGGATGCCAAGCGGGATGCGTGCAGCGCGGCGGCGGGGCTACTTGCGGAGCACCTTGACGTCGTGCATGGTGACGAGCGGGCCGCCGGTGCGGGCGTTGACGGTCGCCATCATCACGCCGTAGCTGTTGAACGCGCCGCCCAGGGAGACCAGGCCGGCGGTGTTCCAGCCGCCGATCGCGATCACGCCGACGCTGTTGATGGTGCCGATCGAGACGACGGCGATCGAGTTGACCCCGCCGATGGCGACGATGCCGATCGCGTTGATCGGGGCAACGGCGATGACGCCGATGGCGTTGACGGCGCCGGCGGCGATGACGCCGACCTCGGAGACCGGGAGGTCGCCGTCGCTGAACACGCCGCCGGCCGTGAGCCCGTAGACGACGACGCCGCCGCCCAAGCCGAGCAGCCACAGCCAGTACCAGACCTTGTCGAACCTGCTGCTGGCGGATCCCGCTTCAGCCATGTCGATGCACCCGTTCCGGCGGGCATCGGCCCGCCCGCGCCGCCCACTCTAGTCGGCGGTGAGCACCAGCGTGCCGGTGGTCGAGAGCGAGCCGCCGGTGCCGTTGACGACGCAGGAGCGGGCGTCGGTCTGCTTGCCGAGGTCGCCGGTGACGCCGCCGTCCTCGGCCGTGCCGGAGAGCTGGCGGTAAGCCTCGACCAGCAGCTGCATGCCGTACATGCCGGAGTGGTTGAAGGAGAGGCCGCCGCCGTTGGTGTTGATCGGCAGGCGGCCGCCGGGCGCGGCGTGGCGGTCCTTCCAGAGCCGGAAGCCCTCGCCGCGCGGGGCGAGGCCGAGCATCTCGGCCGTGATCCCGGCGGTGACCGTGAACGAGTCGTAGATCATGGCCATTTCCATGTCTTCGGGGCCCATCCCGGCCATCTTGTAGGCGGTGGCGGCGGAGGCGGAGGCGGAGGTGGCGGTGAAGTCGCTCATCTCCATGATGTTCGAGTGCGACATGTTCTCGCCCGCGCCGGTGATCCAGACGGGCTTGTTCTTGGTCGAGTGGGCGAATTCCTTGCCGACGATCAGGACGGCGCCGCCGTGGTCGGTGACGAGGCAGACGTCGAGCAGCTTGAGGGGCCAGGAGATGACGCGGGAGTTCATCACGTCGTCGACGGTGATCGGGCCGCCGAAGGGGTGGCCCATCTTGCCGCCGCCCATGCTGCCCTCGGGCAGGTCCTCCTTGGCGGCCTTTTTGTACATGATCGCCTTGGGGTTGAGCCCGGCCCATTCGCGGGTGACGACGGCGATCTCGGCGAAGTCCTCCTGGGTCGTGCCGTAGCGGTGCATGTGGCGGTTGAGCGCGTGCGAATAGGCCGTGGGCGCGCCGCCCATGCCGTAGGCGACGGAGTGCTGGGTCGCGGGGTCCCACGGGTCGCCGCCGCCGAAGGGGCGGCCGGTGCCGCGGCCGCGGGTGTTGCGCGCGTTGAAGCCCATCTCGCCGTGCGAGACGAGGGCGACGTCGACGATCCCGGCGTGGATCGCGGCCAGCGCGTGGTGGACGTGCATCTCGAACGAGCAGCCGCCGACGGCGGTGGTGTCGATGTACTTCGGATGCAGCCCGAGGTACTCGGCGATCTGCGACGACCAGCCGGCCGAGAAGATGCCGTCGATGGCCCGGATCGGGATGCCGGTCTGGGCGCAGACGTTGCGGATCGCCTCCATGTGGAGGGTGAGCGAGGACTTGGGCGTCGCCGGGTAGCCGATCTCGTCGGCTTCGGCGGCTCCGACGATGGCGGCTGCGTTGGATGCGGGACCTGGCATCGGGGTGCTCCTGTTCGTGCGTTCGGGGCTCGCGCCGGCCTCAGCCGACGACCCGCCAGAAGGGGATGTGGACGTCGTCGCTGGCGGGTTCGAACTCGATCTCGACGGGCGCGCCGATCTTGATCGACTCGGGGTCTTCGGCGTCGACGCCGCGCAGCACCGTCACCATGCGGTCGCCCTCGGCGAGGTCGATGTAGGCGGTGACGTAGGGAGGATCCCAAGGGCCCCACTTGCGGGTCTGGACGGCGAAGGTGTGGATCGTGCCCTTGCCGGAGCCCTCGATCCACTCAATATCGTCGGAGTGGCAGAAGGGGCAGATGACGCGGGGGTACCAGTGCACGCGGTTGCAGTCGGTGCAGCGCGGCAGCGCCAGGCGGCCCTCTTTGGCCGCGTCCCAGAATGGTTGCGAGACCGGATCCGGCTCCGGGATCGGCAGGCTGTAGCCGGCTTCCGTCTTCTCATCGGCCATCGCCGCCTCCTCTGCGATTCGGCCCGCTGCGGGGCCGCGCTGAAGCGGTGCGCCGAAGCCCGGCGCGCCGCCGCTTAGCATCCTAAGCGGGGGCGGTGGTACGCGCGATCCGCGGCGGCGACTGCCGCGGCCGCGTCGGATCGCGGCGCGACGGCGCTCAGTAGGGCAGCGAGGGCTGCTGCGCGCGCGGGGCGGGGCGGCCGTAGGGCGGCTGCGGCGCGGGGAACGCGATGGCAGCCGCGCGGTCGCGGATGGCCGCGATCAGGGGCCGCCGCGCCGGCCGGGCCAGGCGCGCGCGGATCTCGATCTCCCGCTGCACCGCGGCGCGCTGCGCGAGTTCGATCCGGCGCGCGGCCGCCGCCTCCGGCGGCAGCGCCAAGTTGATCAGGGTGGGGTCCATCTTCCTTGCCTTCCAGTGCGCGGCGCTCCGGTCGACGGGCTCCCGGGCCGATTCGCTCCCGCCGCGCTTGATTGCGACGTTATGGGGGAAAGCGATTGTGAAATGTGTCACGGACTACATCCGCCGCCCGAATGCCGCATCGTTAACACGAGATTCCCATCGGAGCCGCCGAATCGGGCCCGGCGCGCGCCCGCTGTAGCCTGCCGCCGTCGTTCAAGCGCCGAATCCGGAGCCCCGCCATGCTCAAGCAGTTCAAAGTCCCCGACGAGATCGCCGTGCGCATGCCGGCGGCGAACGTGCGCGCCGCGATCCAAGACATCTTCCGCGCCCTGGGGATGCCCGAAGCCGACGCGGCACGCTCGGCCGAGACGCTGTTCTACGCCGACATCCGCGGGATCGACTCGCACGGCATCTCGAACATGATGCGGTTCTACGTCGACGGGCTGAAATCGGGCGACATCAACCCGGCGCCGGTGATGAAGATCGAGCGCGATCACCCGGCCGCGGCCACGGTCGACTGCGACCGCGGGCTCGGCCTGACGATCGGCCCGCAGGCGATGGAGATCGCGATCGAGAAGGCGCGGCACGCGGGCGTCGCGACCGTCGTGGCCAACAACGGGCGGCACTACGGCGCGGCCGCGTTCCACGCGCAGATGGCGCTGGAACACGACATGATCGGCATCTCGATGACCGTGGGCGGCCTGCTCGTCGCGCCCACCTTCGGCTCCAAGGCGATGGTCGGCCTCAACCCGCTCTCGATCGCGGCCCCGGCCGGCGCAGAGGCCCCGTTCATCTTCGACGCCTCGATGTCGTCGGTCGCCGGCAACAAGGTGCGGCTGGCGCAGCGGCTCGGCGAAGCGCTGCTGCCCGGCTGGGTCGCCGACGCCGAGGGCACGCCGATCATGGAACCCGCCCAGACGCCGGACGAGTTCCTGATCCTGCCCTTGGGCGGCACCCGCGAGATCGGCTCCCACAAGGGCTACTCGCTGGCCGCCTCGATCGACATCCTCGCCGGCATCCTCTCCGCCGCCGGCTCCGCTGTCCAGCGGAACAACGGCGTCGGCCACCACTTCACGGTGATGAACGTGGCCGCGTTCACGGACGTGGACGAGTTCAAGGCGGGGATGGACGCGTACCTCAAGGCGCTGCGCGAAACCCCGCCTGCGCCGGGCCAGGAGCGCGTCCTCTACGCCGGCCTCGAAGAACACGAGCAGGAGATCGAGCGCCGCGAGCTGGGCATCCCCTACCACCCGGACGTGATCGAATACTTCCGCGGCCTCTTCGCCGAGTACGGCCTGCCCGACCACTTCGGCTAGCGGCCCCGGCTAACGGGGGCTGCGGCCGGCGAGCAGGATCGCGTACTCCTCGTTGCGGATCGCGCGGCGGATCAGCCACCAGCCGGCGACGATCAGGAGGATGCGGAAGGGGATGCCGACGGCGCGCGAGAACAGCGCGTACTCCAAAGCGGAGGTGTCGGTCGCCTCGAGCATCCAGACGCGGACGAAGCCCATCCCGATGTTCTCGACGAAGAACATGATCGTGATCCAGAAGAAGACCTTGTGGCCGGCGGGCAGCGCCGCGGCGACGCGCGGGAAGAGCTCGCCCAGGAAGCGGCCGATCATCGGCCAGCGCAGCACCAGCGAAGCGAAGCAGAGCGCGGCGATGGAGAAATCGCCGACCGGGTCCTGCCAGAGGAAGACGCGCTCGGACTCGACGATGATGCCGGCGATTCCCGCCCCGATCTGCGTCACCAGGCCCAGCAGCGCCAATTTGAAGACCAGCCCGCCGCTCCGCTCGAGCCGCCGCTGGACCGCGAAGACGGCCAGCGCGACGGCGAGCGAGACGCAGATCGCCCAGCGCACGTCGGCCAGTTCGAGCAGGACCAGGAAGGCGATGAGCGGCAGCAGGCCCATGCCCGCGGTCTGGTCGTAGATCGGCAGCCGGCTGCGCTCGAGCCGCGCCCGGGCGACGCGCTCGATCAGCTCGTCGGGAACGACGTAGCGCCCGCGCGGCGGCTCCGGCGCTGGCTGCGGGGATGCGCTGGATTCGCTGATCAGTGCTTCCAGATCGGGCTGGCGACGTTCAGATCGACTTGGGCCGCGGTCTCGCAGAGCGCGCGGATGGTCACGGTCTGGACCGCCTCGGCCTCGGGCGACGAGCGCGGGTGCTGCTCCGGGTACCAGTTGACCTCGGCGATGCCCCACTCGTCCGACTCGACCGTGCGGTCGCGGCCTCCGGATTGGGTCAGCGCGCCCGGCCCCTCGACGATGCTGAAGTCGACCGGCGCGCCGGCGAGCGACCCTTCGCGGCTGCTGATCGAGGCGGAGATCATGCGGTAGCCGACCTCGCCCCGATCCGCCATCCGTACGCTGACCTCGACGGTGTCTTCCGGCATCTGCGCCTCCGCTCTGCCCGCGCCGCGGGACCTGCTTTCCGCGCCCAATCGTACCGCCTGCCCGCGCCTATCCTGCGCCGAGCCGCGCACGTCGACGCCGCGCGGCTCGCGAGGAGGCCGACAGCATGGTCCGCACCGCCGATCTCCATCCAGCCATGGCCGAGGGCCTGCTCAAGCTCGACCTGCCCGAGATCGAGCCCGCGCCCTGGATCGCGCCCAAGCCGCTCGCCGAGTCCACGATCGCGATCGTCACCACGGCCGGCCTCGCGCAGCGCGGCGACCGCCCCTTCCAAGCGGGCGACACGGGCTACCGGCTGATCCCCGGCGACGTCGACGCCGGCGAACTGAGCATGTCTCACGCCTCGATCGCCTTCGACCGCTCCGGCTTCCGCGGCGATCCGAACGTCGTCTTCCCGATCGAGCGCCTGCGCGAGCTGGCCGCGGCGGGGGAGATCGGCGGAGTGGCGAACTACCACTACTCGTTCATGGGCGCGCAGGGCGACCCGACGGGCCTGCGCGAAACGGGCGAGGAAGTCGGCCGGCTGCTGCGCGATGACGGCGCCGACGCGGTGCTGCTGACGCCGGTTTGACCGTGGTGCACGCGCGCGGTCTGCGCGCTCTCGCACTACATCGAGCGGGCCGGCGTCGCCACGGCCGGGATCAGCCTGATCCGCGAGCACGCCGCCGGCATGCGCCCGCCGCGCTCCCTCTTCGTCCCGTTCCCGCTCGGCCTGCCGCTGGGCGCGCCCGGCGACGCCGGGTTCCAGACCGGCGTGCTCCGCGCCGCGCTCGGACTGCTCGAGACGGCGGCGGAGACGACGCTGGCCGACTATCCGCACGACGTGCCGGCGGACGCGAACGGCGGGCAGTGGACCTGCCCCGTCCAGCTCGCCGCGCCCGAACCGGCGAGCGGCGCCGACGCGCTGCTGCAGCGCCTGACCGGAGAGATCCGCCGGCTCCAGCCCTGGCACGACCAATGGGTGCGCGAACGCGGACGCACGTCGGTCGGCGGCTCCGGCGTCGGGGCCGACGGAATCGAGCGCATGGCCGAGCTGATCGCCCGCAACGCCTTCGAGGACCACGACCCCGGCGGCGATTGGGGCCACCCGATGCCGATCCGGCTCAAGTACGCCGCCGACGACATGCGCGCCTGGTACTTCGAGGCCGCATCGGCGCAGCCCGGCGCGCAGCCCGACGACGCGGCGCTGAACCGCTGGTTGTTCCGCGAGACGACGCTCGGCGAGGCGCTGCACACGCTCTCCGAGCGCGCCGCGCAGTCGGAAGACCGCCGAATCAAGGGCCTCGGACGCGGCATCATCCCCGGCGGCTTCGCACGGAAACGCTGATCCGGGCGCGATCTCGGCGCGGATTCCGCCCTGATCGGGGCCGAAATGTTGTCCCACGCGCGGGGCGCGGTTATGTTCGCAAGTGCGGCGCGGCGGCGGCGATTCGACCGCTCGCGCTCCCCGCGGCGGCCGGCCGGCGCGCCACTCCGACGGCGGTGAACATGAACATCCACGAGTACCAGGCCAAGCAGATCCTGCGCGGGCACGGCGTGCCTGTGCCCGCGGGGCGCATCGTCGCGAACGAGCGCGAGGTCCGCAAGCTGCTCAAGGAAATCGGCGACGATGTCGTCGTCAAGGCGCAGGTCCACGCGGGCGGGCGCGGCAAGGGCCGCATCGTCGCCGACGAGCGCGCCGCCGCGCGGCTGTTCAAGAAGCTCGCGAGCGCGCCCGAGTCGACCGAGGGCCAGGTCAAGGGGCGCCGCCGCGGCGGCGTCCGCCTCGCCAGCGGACCCGAGCGGGCGCTGAACGAGTTCCGCGCCATGCGCAAGCACATGCTCGTCTCGCGCCAGACCGGGCCCAAGGGGGCGAAGATATCCGCCGTCCTGATCGAGCAGCAGACCACGATCGCCAAGGAGTTCTACGCCGCCGTGCTGGTCGACGGCTCGCTCGGCCGCCCCGTCGTCGTCGCCTCGACCGAGGGCGGCCAGTCGATCGAGGAGGTCGCCGAGGCGACGCCCGAGGCGATCGAGCGCGTCCCCGTCGACCCCAAGGAAGGCTTCCCGCCGTTCCGCGCGCGCCAGCTGGCCCGCAAGCTGGGGCTGCCCTCGTCCGCGATCCGCCCCGCCGGCGAGCTGCTCGCCAACCTCTACAACGCCTTCAAGGCCGCCGACGCGACGCTGGTCGAGGTGAACCCGCTGATCCTCACCGGCGACGGGCAGGTGCTCGCCATCGATGCCAAGATCAACATCGACGACAACGCCGCCTTCCGGCACGACGCGGAGTCGCTGCGGGACGCGACGCAGGAGGACCCGATCGAGCGCGCGGCCGAGCAGGCCGGGATCGGCTCCTACATCAAGCTCGACGGCAACATCGGCTGCATGGTCAACGGCGCCGGCCTGGCGATGGCGACGATGGACGCGATCAAGCTGGAAGGCGGCGACCCGGCCAACTTCCTCGACATCGGCACCGTCAACCGCGAGGACCGCGTGATTGAAGCACTGCGGATCATCCACAAGGACCCCGACGTGAAGGCGATCCTGATCAACATCTTCGGCGGCCTCGCCCGCGTCGACATCGTCGCCGAGGGCGTGGTCAAGGCGATCCGCCAGCTGCGGATCAAGCAGCCGATCATCGTCCGCCTCAACGGCTCCAACGTCGAGGAGGGGCGCCGCATCCTCGAAGAATCCGGCGTCGCCGTGCAGACGGCCGACGCGCTCGGCGACGCCGCCCGGCTCGCCGCCGCAGCCGCCGCCTGAACCCGCCGCCAGCACTGGAGACGACCGATGAAGCAGCTGCTGAACAAGAACACCAAGGTGATGATCCAGGGCCTCGGCGGCGAGGGCCAGAACCAGATCCGCCGCTCCCTCGCCTACGGCACCAAAGTCGTCGCCGGCGTCCACCCCGGCTTCCGCGGCGGCGACGAGTTCGAGGGCTTCCCCGTCTTCCCGACCGTGCGCGAGGCCAAGGAAGCGGCCAAGCCCAACTGCACGATCATCTACGTCCCCGCGCCCGGCGCCGCCGACGCGATCCTCGAGGCGGCCGCCGAGGAAATCCCGCTGATCATCTGCATCACCGAGGGCGTGCCCGTCCACGACATGATCCGCGTCCGCGAGGCGCTGGCCGGCTCGAAATCGCGCCTGATCGGCCCCAACTGCCCCGGCGTGATCCATCCCGCCAGCCGCTGCCGCGTCGGCATCCACCCGCCCGACGTCTTCCTGCCCGGCCGCGTCGGCGTCGTCTCCCGCTCCGGCACCTTGGTCTACGAAGCCGTCGACCAGCTGACCCGGCTCGGCATCGGGCAATCGACCTGCGTCGGCGTCGGCGGCGACCCGATCATCGGCGTCCCGCAGGTCCGCGTGCTGGAGTGGTTCAACGAGGACCCGGAGACCGACGCGGTCGTGCTGATCGGCGAGATCGGCGGCACCGCCGAGCAAGCCTCCGCCGCCTACATCAAACGCGAGATGAAGAAGCCCGTGGTCGCCTTCGTGGCCGGCGCGTCGGCGCCTCCGGGACGGCGGATGGGGCACGCCGGCGCGATCATCGAGGGCAAGGACGGCACCGCCGACGCCAAGTTGCGCGTGCTGAAGCAGAACGGCGCGACGATCTCGCGCAGCCCGGCCCAGATCGGCCAGACGATGCTGCGCGTGCTGCGGCAGAACGGCCTCGCCAGCGCGATCTCCGCGCAATAGCCGCCGCGCCGACGACCATGGCCGAGCACCCGACTCCCGAGCCGACCGATCCGGAACGCCGCGGCATCCTCGCCGCGATGCAGCGCCGCCCCGCCGATGCCGCCCGCGCCGGCGTGTTCGCGCCGCTGATCGGCATCGCCCTGATGCTCATCCTCGGCCTCGCCGTCGACCCCTGGGCCGGCGTCGCCGTCGGCCTCGCGGCCACTCTGCTCGCCCTCCCCGCGATCATGTGGTTCCTCGCCAAGCGCGCGCCTCCGCCGGCACCGCCGGAAGCCGACGACCAGTGACCGCTGCGGAGGTCGAAATCCGCGAGGGATTGGACCCGGAACACGAAGCCGGCGCGCTCCGCATCCTCCACGCCGCCTTCGCCTACAAGCTCCGCATCGGCCTCGACGGCCCCGATGACATGGTTCGCCTCTTCGCCGGCGAAGTCGACCGCTCCGCCTGCTGGACGGCGATCGTCGACGGCCGCATCGCCGGCATCCTCACCCGCCAATCCAGCGGCGAAACGTTCTACAACATCGGCACCCGCCGCCTGCTCGCCACCTTCTGGCCGCTCAAAACCCTCCGCGTCCTGTTCAACTTCCTGCTGCTCAACGAGTCCCCGCCGCCAAACGCGCTCTACGTCGAATCCATCGCCGTAGACGCCGACATCCGCGGCCTGGGCATCGGCGGCAAACTGATGGCCGAGGCGGAAGCCTGCGCCCGCGAACTCAATCTCCCCATCCTGGCCCTAGACGTGATCGGCGACAACCAAGGCGCAATTCGCCTCTACGAACGCCTCGGCTACAAAATCGTCAAGACGACACGCGGCTTCCTAGTCAAGTACATCACCGGCTCCGACGAAGTCCACCGCATGGAGAAACAGCTGGATTAGGAGTCCGCCTCGTCGCGCCCGCGAAGCCCGAATATGCCGGGGCGAATCTTGATGACAGGTGATTTATTGCCGCTTTTCTCGATGCTCTTGTTCAATGCGCGTGCCATCACGTCGTTCGGCATCTTGGCTGACGTCTCCCACAATCCGCCTCTGAGCGTCCGCTTCGTGATTTCTCGGTAGTGGAGAGGTTCGCCGGCATCTCGTAAGGCTTGCACTGCTGCCGCAACCACCTTCGAACCTCCTCTCTCCGCTACAGAAACCGCGCGGACCGGAGACGGGACCGGATCGGACCACTCGGCGAGGCCGTATTCGCCGCGCCCGGTTCGATGCAGGCGCTTGTCGGGGGTCATCCGCGAGAGCAGCGTGCTTGCCGGATCTTGCCCGCCGATCTCGTGCCCGGCTGCTGCCAGGCTCGGGTAGATCTCGTCGCGGAAGTGCATGGGACGTCCGTGAGCGCGGATTACGTCAACAACCGCGTCGCGAGTCGCCTGCACATCAAGGTTGCCGCCACGCTGCACCCCGTCGTTCGCGGCGTTGGAAACGCCGACCAAGCCTTGCAAGTGGAGTCGGTTATTGAGCAAGGTGCCGCGCTCGCGCGCCAGATTCTTCATCTCGACTTCGATCTCGCCGAGCCGCGCCTCAACGCCATCCAGCTGTTCTTGCGCCAACTCGATGAATCCGCTGTCGACCCCCTTGTTGTCCGAACTGGTCATCCCGTTCGCCCCGTCTTGAATTGGCCCGTCTCTTTCTCGGGGGGATTGTAAGCGCCGCATAGGGCCGTGCGGCTCGACTGCTGTCCAGCAGTCGAGCCGCTGAAGGGCCGACATTCGCCCAAGACACAGACCACGACAACGCTAACTAGTCATCCTCGTCGTCCGGGTAGCACTCGTCGTATGCCACGACCTCTGGGGCTTCGTTGCGGACTTGCTTGCCTTGCATTGCGGCGTGGGTGCGGAGGAAGGCGAGGATTTCGCGTTGGGCGTCTTGGCGGAACTCGGCGTCGTCGATCATCGTGGTGCCGTGCAGGCTGGTGTCGTAGACGATTAGGCGGGAGGGTGCGGTCGAGCGCTCGTAGTAGCGCTCGGAGTAGAGGTAGGCGCAGCGGTTGGTCGCGCCGACCATGAAGAGCTTGGGGACGGCGATCTCGGCGACGGTCGAGAGGCCGTTGAGGCGGCCGTCGCGGTAGTTTTCGGGCAGTTTGTTGGGGAAGACGTTGGGGCTGGAGATGGCGGCGACGGCGGCGCACTCCGTCCGGTACGCCGCGATCTGCATCAACGAGGTGCCGCCCATGCTCGCGCCGATGCAGATGATCTCCTCGGCGTCCTCCTCGATCGCGTGGTCCAGCGCGGCCTCCCACTCGAGGTAGACCTCGGGGACGTCGTCGAGCGGCTCGCCGCTGTATTGGCAGCGCGTGTCGCCGTGGCAGCGGAAGTCCCAGCTCAGCACGCGGTAGCCCTCGGCGATCAGGCGCGCTTCCAGCACGTCCCAGATGTGCCGGTTGGTGGGCCACATGTGGCCGAGCAGCACCCAGCGGTCGCCGTCGCCGGTCAGCTCGGCGACGAACGGCAGGCCGTCGTCGGAGCGCAGCACGAAGCCGTCCGACTTGGTCGCCGCGCCCAGCGCGACGGCGAAGATCAGCGCCCCCGCAATTGCGCCGGCGGCGATCACGGGAACGGCGCGCGGCCGCATCGCCAGCGCCCCCGCGCGCCCGGCCGCGCCCCGCAGCAGTTCCGCGATCCGCTTCATCGGGTGCAGCCTAAAGCCGATCCGCGTCCTCCCGGGGGAGCGCTGCGCTGGTACCATCGCTGGCGGAGGGTTCGCATAGTGGCCTAGTGCGCCCGCCTGCTAAGCGGGTTCGGGGGAGACTCCGTCGAGGGTTCGAATCCCTCACCCTCCGCCACCACCTGCCGCTTTCCGCCGAAGGCCCCGCCCATGCGCCAGTTCCACATCTGGACCGTCGGCTGCCAAGTCAACGTCGCCGACAGCGCCAAGCTCGCCGCCGGCCTGCGACGGCTCGGCATGGAGCCGACCGACTCCCCGCGCGACGCCGACCTCGTCGTGCTCAACACCTGCGCCGTCCGCCGGCACGCGGAGGACAAGGCGCAGGCCAAGCTCGGCACGCTCGCCTCGCTCAAGCAGGCCAACCCCGACATGCGCGTGGCCGTGATGGGCTGCATGGTCGGCCCCAAGACGGCGCGGCGCGACGACGCCTTCGCCAAGCGCTTCCCCTTCGTCGACGCCTTCGCGCAACCGCAGCAGTTCCAAGACGTCGCCGCCCTGCTCGACATCGCCGATGAAGCCGACGACGGCGGCGAGTTCTGGCCCGCGATCTTCCCCGAGGAGACCCGCGCCACGGCCTACGTCCCCGTAATCGAAGGCTGCGACAAGTTCTGCACCTACTGCATCGTCCCGCTCCGCCGCGGCCGCGAGCGCAGCCGGCCCATCGGCGAGATCCGCCGCGAGGTCGAGGCCCACGTCCAGCGCGGCGTCCGCGAAGTCACCCTGCTCGGCCAAACCGTCGAGGCCTACGGCAAGGATCAGCCTGCCGTCGCCGACGGCGCGGAGCACGCCGACCTCTACGACCTCATGGCCGCGCTGCACGACCTCGACGGCCTGGTCCGCATCCGCCAGCTCACCAGCTACCCGCCCGACATGACCGACCGCATCCTCGAAGGGATGGCCTCGCTGCCCAAAGTCTGCGAAGCCTTCTCGCTCCCCGTCCAATCGGGCTCGGAGCGCGTCCTCGCCGAGATGCGGCGCGGCTACACCGTCGCCGAGTTCCGCGACCGCGTCGAAAAAGTCCGCTCGCTCTGGAGCGATGTTTCGATCAGCACCGACGTGATCGTCGGCTTCCCCGGCGAGACCGAGGCCGACTTCCGGGCCACGCACGACCTGCTCGCCGAGCTGCGCTTCGACAAGGTCCACGTCGCCGCCTACAGCCCGCGCGCCGGCACCTTCGCCGACCGCAACCAGCCCGACGACGTGCCGGCCGAGGTCAAGGCGGAGCGCCTGCACGCCGTCGAAGAACTGCAGAAGAGCGTCGCGTTCGGGATCAATTCCGCCTACCTCGGGCGCGAGGAGGCAGTGCTGGTCGAGTCGATCAAGTCGCCCGAAGACGAGCCGACCGACCGGGTGACCGGCCGCACCCGCACGATGAAGCTGGTCCACTTCAACGCCGAGCGCGGCGCCATCGCCAACGGCGACTTGGTCGACGTGGCGATCACCCGCGCCGGCGCATGGTCGCTGAGCGGCCAGCCGACCGCCGCGCCGGCCGGCAGCTGACTCCGACCCGCCGAGATGCGGCGCCCCGACGTCGCGGTCGTCGTCGTCATCTTCAGCGTCGGCGAATCCATCGGCTCCCGCCATCCCGGCCGCCTGCAAGTCCTGCTGATCGAGCGCTCCGCGCCGCCCGAAGAGGGCAAGTGGGCCGCGCCCGGCGGCGCGCTGCAGCCGGGCGAATCGCTCGACCGCGCCGCCGTCCGCAAGCTCGAAGAGGAAACCGGCGTCGCCGATCTCTTCCTCGAGCAGCTCTACACCTTCAACGATCTCGATCCGAGCCCGGCCGACGGCAGCGTCGCGGTCGCCTCGTTCGCGCTCGTGCGGCGCGACGGCGTCCGCCTCGCCACGCGCCCGGCTTGGCGCCCGGCCTGGTTCCCGCTCGACGCGCTGCCGCCGCTCGCCTTCCGCAACGAGGAGGTGATCGCCACGGCCCGCCAGCGGCTGATCAACAAGCTGGAGTACACCGACGCGGCCTACTCGCTGCTGCCGCCGCGCTTCAGCATGCCCGAACTCCAGTCGGTCTACGAGGCGATCCTCGGCCGCCCGCTCGACAAGCGGAACTTCCGCCGCCGCATCCGGGCCGCCGGCTTCCTGCGCGAAACGGATGAAACCCGCATCAGCAGCCGCGGCCGGCCGGCCCGCCTCTACCGCTTCCGCGACCGCGGTTAGCGGGTCAACCAGTTGACAAATTGCTCCAAAATCTGCAACACTTGCGCCATTCCCGTTAGTGTCATATTGACACTAAACGCTGTTCGAGAGCCGCCCATGACCACTGCATCGCCCGCTTCCGTGATCATCACCCCGCGCTACGAACCCCCGCGCCTGCCGCCGAATTTGCCCGACGATCAGTGCGAGACCGGCATCGCCACCGTCCCCCTCGCCTCCGAACCGCACTTGCCGGAGTGGCAGCCCGAAATCCCCCAGCAGTACCTCGACTTGGGCGGCGGCGAACTGCGCGAGCGCATCCGAGCCGCGCGCCGCGAGCTCGGAGATCGGCTGCTCGTGCTCGGCCACCACTACCAGCGCGACGACATCATCGAGTTCGCCGACTTCCGCGGCGACTCCTTCAAGCTCGCGCAGCAGGCCGCCGCGGCCGGCGAAGCCGAATTCATCATCTTCTGCGGCGTCCACTTCATGGCCGAAAGCGCCGACATCCTCACGCGGCCCGACCAGATCGTCGTCCTGCCCAACCTCGCCGCCGGCTGCTCGATGGCCGATATGGCCCAGCCCGACGACGTCTACGCCGCTTGGGACGAGCTCTCCGAAGTCGTCGACGCCGAGCGCGTGATCCCGATCACCTACATGAACTCGGCCGCTTCCCTGAAGGCGTTCGTCGGCAAGCACGGCGGCGCGGTCTGCACCTCCTCCAATGCCGATGCCGTCCTGCGCTGGGCCTTCGAGCGCGGCGACCGCGTGCTCTTCTTCCCCGACCAGCACCTCGGCCGCAACACCGCCAAGGCGCTCGGCATCGATGTCCGCGCCGAATCGGCCGTCTGGAACCCGAACAAGGCGCTCGGCGGCCTGCGCCCCGAACGCGTCGAGCAGTCCAAAGTGCTGCTCTGGCAGGGCCACTGCTCCGTCCACGTCCGCTTCCGCACCGACCAGATCGAGAAGGCCCGCGCGCAGCATCCGGGCTGCAAGGTCGTGGTCCACCCGGAATGCCCCGAACCCGTCGTCGACGCGGCCGACGCAGTCGGCTCCACCGAATTCATCATCAACTACGTCCGCGGCGGCGAGCCCGGCGTCTACGCCGTCGGCACCGAGATCAACCTCGTCCACCGGCTCGACCAAGAGGTCGCGCCGCAGGGCAAGACCGCGTTCTGCCTCGACCCGGTCGTCTGCCCCTGCGCGACGATGTACCGCATCCACCCGGCCTACCTCGCCTGGGCCGCCGAGTCGCTGGTCGAGGGCCGCGTCGTGAACCGCATCCAAGTCGACGACGACACCCGCGAGTGGGCGCAGGTCGCGCTCAACCGCATGCTGGAAATCACCTGAGCCGGCGATGCGCCGCGTCGACGTCCTCGTCATCGGCGGCGGCCTGGCCGGACTCAACGCCGCGCTGATCGCCGCCGAACGCGGTTCCGTCGCCGTCGTCTCGAAGACGCCGCTCGCGGGCACCAACACCAATCAGGCGCAGGGCGGCATCGCCGCGGCCGTCGGCGCGGACGACGACCCCGAACGGCACGCGGCGGACACGATCCGCGCCGGCGCGGGCCTCTGCGACCCCGCGGCCGTCCGCGTCCTCGCGCGCGAGGGACCGCCGGCGGTGCGTCGCCTGATCGAGCTCGGCGTCGACTTCGACCGCGCGGCGGACGGCGCAATCGCGCTCGGCCGCGAGGGCGCGCACTCCGTCGACCGCGTGCTCCACGCCGGCGGCGACCGCACCGGCCTGCATATCCAATCCGCGCTCGCCGCCCAAGCGGCGGAGGCCGGCCTCGATCTCCGCATCGGCGCGCGCGCGCGAGAGCTGATCATCGATGCCGGCCGCTGCGCCGGCGCGGTGGTCGAAGACGCCGACGGCAACGCGTCGGCGATCGAGGCCCGCGCGACGATCCTCGCCACCGGCGGCGCCGGCGCCCTCTACCGCCACACGACCAACCCGCCCGGCGCCACCGCCGACGGACTCGGCCTCGCGCTCCGCGCCGGCGCGATCGTCCGCGACGTCGAGTTCGTGCAGTTCCACCCCACCGCGCTCGTCGCCGGCGACGGCTCCGCCTTCCTCGTCTCCGAAGCCCTCCGCGGTGAAGGCGCGATCCTGCTCGACGCCCGCGGCGACCGCTTCATGGCCGGCGTCCACCCCGACGCCGAGCTCGCCCCCCGCAGCGTCGTCGCCAACGCCATCGCCGAAACGATGCGCCGCGACGGGAGCGACCGCGTCTGGCTCGACATCTCCCACCGCGGCGCCGACTTCATCCGCGGACGCTTCCCCGGCGTCCGCGCCGGCTGCCTCGAGCGCGGCCACGACCTCGCCTCTGGCCCCGTCCCCGTTGCGCCCGCGGCCCACTACCACATGGGCGGGGCCGCGACCGATCTCGACGGGCGCACCAGCGTCCCCGGCCTCTTCGCCTGCGGCGAGACCGCCGCCACCGGCGCGCATGGCGCGAACCGCGTCGCCTCCAACTCCCTGCTCGAAGCCGCCGTCTTCTCGGCCCGGGCCGCGCGCGCCGCAGCGGAAACGCCGCGCGGCGCGGAATTCGGCTGCGCACCGGAGCAGCTCGCCTTGCCCGCCTCCGCCGCCGCTCCCTCATGGGACGCGCTCCGGGGCGCGATGTCCGCCGGCGCGGGCCTGGTCCGGGACGCCGACGGGCTCGCCGCGGCAGCAGCGGAGATCGACGCGCGGCGGCACCCAGCGAGCAAAGCACAGCGGGAAACGCACTCCGCGGCGCTCGCAGCGCGCGCGATCATCGGCGCAGCGCTCGCCCGCGAGGAGAGCCGCGGCGCGCATGTCCGCTCCGACTTCCCCGAAGCAGACGCCCGCCAGGCGCGCAGCCGCTTCTGGCGGATGGCGGTCGAGTAGGCCGATGGATCGCGCCGCCATCCGCGCGCTCGCCGCAGCCGCGCTTGCCGAGGACCGCGCCGGCCTCGACGTCACGACGATGTCGCTCGCCGATTGGATGCGCGACGCGGCCGGCGAGATCATCGCCCGCGCCGACGGCGTCATCTGCGGCATCGGCTTCGCCAGCGCCGCCTTCGAGATCACCGCCATCGGCGCGGAATTCGCGGCGGATGCCGCAGACGGCGAGCAGGTCGCCGCCGGCCGCCGAATCGCCCGCATCGAAGGCTCCGCCGCCGGCATCCTCGCCGGCGAGCGGGTCGCGCTGAACTTCCTCCAGCGCCTCTCCGGCACGGCCACGCTGACCGCTGCCGCCGTCGCCGCGGCCCGGCGCGGCGGCCGCGCCCGCATCCTCGACACCCGCAAGACGACGCCCGGACTGCGCGCGGCCGAGCGCTATGCCGTCCGCTGCGGCGGCGGCCTCAACCACCGCGACAACCTCGCCGCCGGCGTCCTGATCAAGGACAACCACATCACCGCCGTCCGCGCCGCCGGCGGCAGCCTCGGCGACGCCGTCCGCACCGCCTTGCAGAACGTCGGCCCCGCCACGGCAGTCGAGGTTGAAGTCACCTCCGCGGCGGAAGCCGAGGAAGCGCTGGCGGCGGGAGCGCGCTCGCTCCTGCTCGACAACTTCGCGCTCGCCGACCTCCCCGCCGCCGCGGCGCTCGCGGCCCGCGCTGGCGCGACCACGGAAGCCAGCGGCGGCATCGCCCTCGCCGACATCGAAGCGATCTCGGCCGCCGGCGTCGACTACATCTCCCTCGGCGCGCTCACCCACTCCGCCCCCGCCCTCGACATCGCGCTCGATCTCGCTTTCTGAGCCGCGCCTCAGCCCTTGCGCGGGCGTTCCAGATCGGCCGAATCGATCACGAGCGTGAAGGGCCCGTCGTTGACCAGATCGACCTCCATGTAGGCCCCGAACCTGCCCTGTTCGACGCGGATGCCGCGCGACCTCAGCGCGTCCGCGAACCGCTCCACCAGCGGCTCCGCGATCTCCGGCGCGGCGGCGGCGGTGAAACTCGGCCGCCGCCCCTTGCGCACGTCCGCATGCAGCGTGAACTGGCTCACCACGAGCGCTGCGCCGCCGGCATCTGCCAGCGGTAGATCGGGCCGTCCGTCCTCGCCCGGGAAGATGCGCAGCCCCGCCACCTTCGCCGCCAGCGCGTCGGCCCGCGCCTCATCGTCGCCTTCGGCCGCGCCGATCAGGATCAACAGCCCGCGGCCGATATTGCCGACCGGCTCGCCATCGACCAGGACCTCGGCGCGGCTGACCCGCTGGACGACGACCCGCATCCCGCGCCGCTATTCGGCGGCGGACGCGACGGCCTCCTTGCCACCCTCGGCCTTCGCCTCGCTGCCCTCGCCGCCGCTCTCAGAATCGCCGGATCCGCCGTCCCGATCCTCGTCCGAGCGCGACTTCCAAGACGATTTGCGGTTGTCGGTCGAGTACCAGCCCGAACCCTTGAACACGATCGCCGGCGCGCTCGGAATCCGCTGCAGCTCCGAGTCGCACTCGCTGCACGGCTGCTTCGCCGGCGCGTCCCAGCCCTCCAGCTTCTCCAGCGTGTGTCCGCACTCGAAGCATTCGTAGGCGTATCGTGGCACTGTCGTTTCCTCCGCGCACGGGGCGATGCGCGACGGCACGGCGATGCCGCCGAGCCGCCCGCGCCGCTCAGGGCGCGAATCTATCACGTCCGCCGGGCCCTGCGTATACTCGAACGGCACCCGCGACCGCGCCCCTCCCATGCTTGGAGCACTATGACCACGAGCGCCGACACCATCACCCGCCCCTCCATGCGCGACCTCCTCGACGCCGGCGTCCACTTCGGCCATCAGACCGGGCGCTGGAACCCTTCCATGGCCCGCTACATCTACGGGGCGCGCAACGGCGTCCACATCCTCGACCTCGCCCAGACCGCCTCCCGGCTCGACGATGCCGTCCTCTTCGTCCGCGAACTCGTCTCGCAAGGCGAGCAGATCCTCTTCGTCGGCACCAAGCGCCAGGCGCAGGAAGTGGTCAAGACCGAAGCCGACAACTGCTCGATGCCCTACGTCGTCACCCGCTGGCTCGGCGGCACCCTGACCAACTTCTCCACCATCCGCAGCCGCGTCGACCACATGCTCGAACTCGAGGGCCGCGAGGAGCGCGGCCAGCTCGAACTGCTCCCGAAAAAGGAGGCCCGCCGCCTCCGCGACCGCCTCACCCGCCTGCACCGCTACCTCCACGGCCTGCGCGAGATGGACCGCCTGCCCGGCGCCCTCTTCATCGTCGACATCCCCCGCGAGCACATCGCCGTCAAGGAAGCGCTCCGCCTCGGCATCCCCATCGTCGCCCTGGTCGACACCAACTGCGAGCCCAAGCCGATCGACTACCCGATCCCCTCCAACGACGACGCGATCCGCGCCGTCCGCATCATCACCTCGCAGATTTCCCGCGCCGCCACCGAAGGCCGGCTGATCCAGCAGTCGCTCCAGTACGAACAGCAGGCCGTCGAAGCCGACCCGCTCGCCGAACTCGGCGAGTAGCGGCCGACGCGGACGCCGCCAGCACCGGGAAGGACCCGCCGTGCCCGCATCCATCGAACAGATCAAGGCGCTCCGCGAGGAGACCGGCGCGGGCATCATGGACTGCCGCCACGCGCTTGAAGATTCCGGCGGCGACTTCGAAGCCGCCAAAGCCGTCCTCCGCGAAAAGGGCGTCGCCACCGCCGCCAAGCGCGCCGACAAGGACGCCAGCGAGGGGCTGATCGAGTCCTACATCCACAACGGGCGCATCGGCGTCCTCGTCGACCTCCGCTGCGAAACCGACTTCGTCGCCCGCACCGAGCCCTTCCGCGAGCTCGCCCACGACATCGCCATGCAGGTCGCCTCGATGAACCCGGCCGCCGTCAGCGCCGACCAGCTCGGAGACGGCGACGAGGGCCCCGCCCTGCTCGACCAGGAGTTCATCCGCGACTCCTCCAAGACCATCGGCGACCGCATCAACGAAGTCGTCGCCAGCGCCAAGGAGCGCATCGAGGTCGCCCGCTTCGTCCGCTGGCAGCTCGGCGAGTAGCCGCGGCCCGCGCCCGCCGTGGAGCGCCGCATCGTCCTCAAGGTCTCCGGCGCGGCCCTCCAGGGCGACCGTCCCTTCGGCATCGATCCGGCCGAGCTCGACCGCATCGCCGGCCAAGTCGCGGAATGCAGCGCCGCCGGCGTCCAGATCGCCGTCGTGATCGGCGGCGGCAACCTCTTCCGCGGCCGCGAGGCCGAAGCCTCCGGCATGACCGCCGCCACCGCCCACACCGTCGGCATGCTCTCGACCGTCCTCAACGGCCTCGCCCTGCAGGACGCCGTCGAGGCCCGCGGCGCCGACGTCCGCACCATGTCCGCCTTCCAGATGCCCCAGATCGCCGAGCCCTACATCCGCCGCCGCGCCATCCGCCACCTCGACAAGGGCCGCGTCGTGATCTGCGTCGGCGGCACCGGCAACCCCTTCGTCACCACCGACACTGCCACCGCGCTCCGCGCCATCGAGATCGAGGCCTCCGCCCTGCTCATGGGCAAGCACGGCATCGACGGCGTCTACACCAGCGACCCCAACCGGGAACCGGACGCGCGCCGCTACGAGACGCTCAATTTCCAAGACGCCATCGCCGCCCGGCTCGGCGTCGTCATGGACTCCGCCGCCATCTCGCTCTGCGCCGAACACGGCCTCCCGATCCACGTGTTCAGCATCCAATCCGACGGCGCTATCGTTGACGCCGTCCTGCGCGACCGCATCGGCACCCGCATCCACGCGGGTCCGACCGCGCTCGCGAGCTGATCCGCGGAGCCCGCCATGGCCGTCGACGAGGAACTGTTCGAGCTCGCCTTCGACGACGCCGACTCGCGCATGGCCGGCGCCGTCTCCGCGCTCGACGCCGAACTCCAGGCCGTCCGCACCGGCCGCGCCCATTCCTCGCTCGTCGAGAAGATCCGCGTCGACTACTACGGCACCGCGATGGACCTCAACCAGCTCGCCACGATCAACGCGCCGGAGGCCCGCCTGATCGCGATCCAGCCCTGGGACAAGAACGCCTTCGACCCGATCACCAAGGCCTTGCAGGCCTCCGACATCGGCATCAACCCGCAGTCCGACGGCATCCTGATCCGGCTCGTGCTGCCCGAACTCACCGAGGAGCGCCGGCGCGAACTGGTCAAGCTCGTCCACCGCAAGACCGAGGAGGCGCGCGTCGCCGTCCGCAACGTCCGCCGCCACGTACACGACGATTTCCGCAAGATGCAGCGCGACGGCGACATCTCGCAGGACGAGGAGCACGTCGCCGAAGAACGGCTCGACGCCCTCACCAAGCAGTTCATCGCTAAAGTGGACGCGGCGGGGAATCAGAAGGAGCGCGAGCTCCTCGAGGTCTAGCACCGGAGGCGCACCACTTGACTCTCCGCCAAGCTCCTGCACGCCCGTCCATCGCCACCCTCCCGCCGCCCCGGATCGCGCCGATCGCCGCGCCGGCCGAGCCGCCCGCGTCCCCCGCCGCCGTCCCGCGCCACGTCGCCGTGATCATGGACGGCAACGGCCGCTGGGCCGAGCACCGCGGCCTCAGGCCCACCGACGGCCACCGCGCCGGCACCGAAAATATCCGCCACGTGATCGAGGCCTTCGGCCGCCGCGGCGTCCGCGTGCTGACGCTCTTCGCCTTCTCGACCGAAAACTGGTCCCGCCCCCGCCCCGAAGTGCGCGGCCTGATGAACATCCTCTCGCGCACCATCGACCGCGAGCTGCGCCCGCTCGACGAGGCCGGCGTCCGCCTCCGCTACATCGGCCGGCTCGACGCGCTCTCGGATCGCCTGCGCCGCAAGATCGACGAGGCCGTCGAACGGACCCGCAGCAACGACCAGATGACCGTCTGCATCGCCTTCAACTACGGCGGCCGCGCCGAGATCGTCGACGCCGTCCGCGACCTCGTCCGCGAGGGCGTGCCCGCCTCCGAGATCGACGAGGCTGCGCTCGCCCGCCGGCTCTACACCGGCGACCTGCCCGATCCCGACCTGATCATCCGCACCGGCGGCCGCCAGCGCGTCTCCAATTTCCTGCTCTGGCAGTCGGCCTACGCCGAGTTCCTCTTCACGCCCACCTGGTGGCCCGACTTCGGCGACCGCGACATCGACGACGCACTCGAGGCCTACGCCCGCCGCCGCCGCAACTTCGGCGGCCGCGGCGACTGACCGGCGCCGGAATGCGGACGCGGGCCGCGTGAGCCGCCCCGCCCTCCCGGCCCGCGTCGCGGCCAGCCCGCTCGCACTCCGCCTGCTCTCCGCCGCCGTCGGCATCCCCCCGATCATCGCCGCCATCCTCGTCGGCGGCCCGCTCTTCACCGCGCTGCTCGCGCTCGCCCTCGCAATCGCGTTCTGGGAGGTCGCCGCCGCGACCGGAGCGCCGCGCCGCTCGCTCGCCTTCCTGCTCGGCGTCGCCGCCATCGGCGCGGCCTTGGCGGCCGCCTTGGCCGGTGCCGCCCCGATCCACCACGTCCTCGCCTGGTCGCTCCTCGCGATCTTCGGGCTGCCCGCCTGCATCGCGGCGCTGCGCATCCGCGGGCCCGACCTGCCCGCGCTCCGCCGCGCCCTGCGCGCATCCTCGGTCTCCGCCCTCGCCGCGACCGCGTTCGCGACCGCCGGCGCGGCCTTCGTCCTGCTGCGCGGCGCGGATCAGGGCGCGGAGTGGGTCCTGCTCGCCGTCCTCGCCGTGATGAGCACCGACGCCGCCGCCTACGCCGTCGGGCGCAGCCTCGGCCGCCGACGCCTCGCCCCCGCGATCTCGCCCAACAAAACCGTCGAGGGCGCAATCGGCGGCTGGCTCGGCGGCTTCGGCGCGGCCATCGCGCTCGACCAGATTCTCGGCCTCCGCGTCGAAATCTGGCCACTCGTCATCCTCGCCCTCGCGCTGCCCCTTTTCGCCCAAGTCGGCGACCTCGCCGAATCGCTCTTCAAGCGCGCGCACGACGTCAAGGACTCCTCGGCCCTGATCCCCGGCCACGGCGGCGTGCTCGACCGCCTCGACTCGCTGCTCTTCGGCATCCCCGCCGTGTACTTTTTCGTCGAGTGGACCACGTGACTCAAGCACCCGCCCAACTCGCCGTGCTCGGCTCCACCGGCAGCATCGGCCGCCAAACGCTCGACGTCGTCCGCGCGATGCCCGACCGCTTCACGATCCGCGCCCTCGCCGCCGGCCGCAACCTCGACCGCCTCCGCGAACAAGCCCGCGAGTTCCGCCCCGCCTTCATCTGCGCCGACACCGGCGGCGATCAGCCGCGCGACCGCCTCGACGCCATCGCCCGCGAGGCCGGCGCATCGGTCGCTTCGATGGACGAAATGGCCGCCGATCCGGCCTGCGACGTGCTCGTCGTCGGCACCGCCGGCCGCGCCGGCCTCGAACCCACGCTCGCCGCCCTCCGCCGCGGCGGCGCCGTCGCCCTCGCCAACAAGGAAGTCGTCGTCATGGCCGGCGCCCTCGTCCGCCGCGCCGCCGACGAGGGTGGCGGCCAGCTCCGCCCCGTCGACTCCGAACACTCCGCCGTCTGGCAGTGCCTCTTCGGCGAGCAGCCCCGCCACGTCCGCCGCATCATCCTCACCGCCTCCGGCGGCGCGCTCCGCCGCCTCCCGGCCGATCAGCTGCGCGACGTCACCCCCGAGCAGGCGCTCGCCCACCCGACTTGGGACATGGGCGACAAGATCACGGTCGACTCCGCCACCCTCATGAACAAGGGCATGGAAACCATCGAAGCCCGCTGGCTCTTCGACGTCCCCTATGACGCCGTCGAAGTGGTCCAACACTCCCAATCCATCGTCCACTCCCTCGTCGAATTTTCCGACGGCTCGGTCAAGGCCCAGCTCGGCTACCCCGACATGCGGCTCCCGATCCAGCTCGCGCTCAGCTACCCCGAACGCCTCCGGCCCACCGCCGACCCGCTCGACCTCGCCGCCGTCGGCACGCTCGACTTCGCCCGCCCCGATCTCGACCGCTACCCTTGCCTCCGCCTCGCCATCGCGGCCGGACGCCAAGGCGGCACCTGTCCCGCCGCCATGGCCGCAGCCGACGAGATCGCCGTCCGGGCCTTCCTCGAACGCCGCATCCGCTATACCGATATCCCCGGCCTCGTCGAAGCCGCCCTCGAACGGCACCAGCCCGGCGACGAGCTCGACCTCGAACAGATCGACGGCGCCGACGCCGCCGCCCGCCGCTTCACGGAACAGCGCATCGCCGGAATCGAACCGCCCTGATGGATACCGTCGCCTACGTCCTCGCCTTCATCGCCATCCTCCTCGTCCTCGTCATCCTGCACGAGCTCGGCCACTTCGTCACCGCCAAGCTCGCCAAGGTCCGCGTCGAGGAGTTCGGCGTCGGCCTCCCCCCCCGCATCACCGGCCGCGTCTTCCGCGGCACCCTCTACTCGATCAACTGGCTCCCCATCGGCGGCTTCGTCCGCCTCACCGGCGAGGAATCCTCGGGCATCCTCGTCCACGGCGTCGACCGCGATCTGATCGACCCCGAATACCTCCGCGCCGGCGACCGCATCAGCCACGTCGGCGGCAAGCGCGTCTACGACCGCCTCCAGTTCGCCCGCATGTACTCCGAGGCCCTCGCCTCCGGCGAAGCGATGATCAGCTACAGCCGCACCGAGGACGACGGCACGATCAAGAACTGGAGCTTCACCCGCCGCGACCTGTACCGCGAATCGGGCCAAGCCCCCGAGTTCGCCGCCGCCCCCTCGATCGTCGCCCAATTCCGCAGCGCCGAAGAATCGGGCGATCAGGCCGACACCGACGCCGCCCTCGAACGCTTCGAGAGCGTCATCGGCATCACCACCGGCGCCGACCCCCACTCGCTCGGCTCCAAATCGCGCGCCACCCGCATCGTCATCCTCGCCGCCGGCGCGGCCGTCAACGCCGTCCTGCCCGTCTTCCTCTTCACCATCGGCAACCTCATCCCCGACGACGTCCCCAACGGGCCCGTCATCGTCACCTCCGTCATCAGCGGCGCGCCCGCCGACCGCGCCGGCATCGAGCCCGGCGACCGCATCGTCGCCTTCGACGGAACGCCGATCCGCAACACCACCGACCTGCTCCGCGAAACCCAGACCAACCTCGGCGAAAACGTCGTCTTCACCGTCGAGCGCCCCGCGTCAGACGGCGCGGGCTCCCTCGCCTCCGTCCCCGCCGACGTCCGCATCGCCGAAACCTTCGAGGCGCCCGTCCACCTCCGCCTCGCCCCCTCCGAACTCCGGCACGTCGTCCGGGAGGGCGAATCCGTCACCGAGATCGCCGATCTGCTCGGAGTCACCGCCGGCCAGGTCCTCGGCGCTTGGGGCGTCGAATCTGAAGAACTCGAAGAGGGCCGCGTGATCGACCTGCCCGGCGGCGATTCCTACGTCGTGGAAGACGGCGACACCATCGGCGCGATCGCCGCCAAGCCCTGGATCCGCACTTCCGCCCTCTACCGCTCCCTCGGCATCGATCCGCGCCATCCCCCGCCCGGCACCGAAATCGAAATCCCCCAGGGCGCGACCGGCATCGGCGTCCGCAACGACCTCACCGGCACCAGCCGCGTCGGCTACGGCTTCTTCGACTCCATCGCCCGCTCCGGCGGCCAGATCGTCGACACCGTCCTGATCGTCCGCAACCGCATCCGCTCCTGGATCGCCGGCGGCCCCGGCCTCGACTTCTCCGGCCCCATCGGCATCGCCCGCGTCACCGGCGAAGTCATCGAGCGCGCCGGCTGGGCCCGCCTGATCGAGCTCGCCGCCCTGCTCTCCCTCAACCTCGCCATCATCAACATCCTCCCCCTGCCCATGCTCGACGGCGGACGCATCTTCTTCATCTTCATCGAAATCCTCCGCCGCGGGAAGCGCATCTCGCCCGAACGCGAGGGCCTCGTCCACCTCGCCGGCCTCGCCGCCTTCATCATCTTCATCATCGTCGTTTCCTACTTCGACATCGTCCGCGCCGTCTCCGGCGAGTCCGCCATCCGTTGATCCCCGCGCGCCCGCGCCTCCGAATCGCTAGCATTGGCACGATCGCGGATCAGCAGGAGCAAGCATGCCCTTCACCACCTTCATCGACGCCGACACCCACATCACCGAACCCGCCGACCTCTGGACCTCCCGCGTCTCCGCCAAGTGGGGCGACCGCGTCCCCCATGTCCGCCAGGACGACAAGAACATCAACGCCTGGTTCGTCGGCGACGCCAAGATCGCCAACGCGCCTTCCGGCGTCTTCGCCGGCTGGAAGGGCAAGTTCCCCTCCTCGCCTCCCACCTATGAAGAAGCGCACCCCGCTTCCTTCGACGTCCACGAGCGGATCAAGCTCATGGACGAGACCGGCGTCTACGCCCAGGTCCTCTACCCCAACGTCGCCGGCTTCGGCTCCCAGCGCTTCCTCCAGCTCAAGGAGCCCGAGCTGATGCTCGAATGCGTCCGCGCCTGGAACGACTTCCAAGCCGAATGGATCGACGCCGCGCCCGAACGCTTCGTCGCCAACGCCTCGATCCCCTTCTGGGACGTCGCGGAATCGGCCAAGGAGATCTACCGCGCCGCCGATCTCGGCCACCGCGGCATCCTCTTCACCGGCGACCCGCAGTCGCACGGCCAGCCCTTCCTCGGCGACCATCACTGGGACCCGATCTGGAACGCCGCCGTCGAAACCGGCCTGCCGATCTCCTTCCACATCGGCTCCGGCGACTTCACCGACGGCTTCACCCCCGAGCGCCTCGCCGTCGACGGCGCCGAAGTCACCTACGCCCGCACCTCCACCGTCCTCTTCATGGCCAACGGCCTGCAGATGACCGACCTGCTCCTCTGCGGACTCCTCCCCCGCTTCCCCGAACTCAAATTCATCTCCGTCGAATCCGGCATCGGTTGGGTCCCCTTCTGTCTCGAAAGCTGCGACTACCACTTCCTCGCCGCAGACATCCGCAAGGCCCGCCCCGAGTTCGAGATGATGCCCAGCGACTACTTCCGCCGGCAGGTCTACGCCTGCTACTGGTTCGAAAAGATCGCCCCGCGCAAACTGATCGACGACATCGGCGAAGACAACATCCTCTTCGAAACCGACTTCCCCCACCCCACCTGCCTCTACGGCAACGTGCAGGAAACCATCGAAGCCGGGCTCGAAGGCCAGTCCGAAACCACCCGCCGCAAGATCCTCTGGGAAAACGCGGCCAAGCTCTACAACATCTCCCTCCCCGAAGCGATGCCCGAAGGCATCCAGCAGGCGGCCGCAGCGGCAGCCGGCGGCTGATCCGCAGCTTCCGCTCCAATCCCGTGTGCGCCGATCCACCTGCGTCGCGTCGTGCCGCGCCGAACGTCAATAGCACGCCCGTTTGACAAATCTCCGGCCTCCGGCGTAAGGTCAGCCGCCGCACGATGGCCCGCAGGCGCCGCAGGGGCTGAGGCGCACGAGAACCCTCCATGCCTCCCTCCGCTCCGGAGACGCCCCTCTCCCTCGGCCAACTTTCCGACCTGATCGCCCGGCTCGCCGCGTCAACCGCCAGCGCCCCCGCCGGCGGCGGCCGGGCCCGCTTCGCCGTCCTCCACGAACGCATCCGCGAACGCGAGCAGCACCTCTTCAACGCCCCCGCCGCCGACCCGCGCCTGCCCGAACCGTTCCACGAGTTCAAAGCCTGGCAGACCGACCTCGCACGCCGCACTTGGTCCGAACTCCGCGTCCGCCTCCGCGAGCATCCGCTCCGCGTCCACGTCGAGCCGCCCAACGACTCCGAAGCCGCGCGCCGCTCCGCCAACGACCTCGAACAGGTCTTCGAGCACGGCCTCGTCCTCGCCGACGAACGCTCCGCCGCCGGCATCCAAGGCGAACTCGCCTACGGCCAGGTCTGCCTCTGCTACGGCGTCCTCCACTGGCAGCGCTCCCCCGACCAGCTGCCGCCCTTCCCGTCCGCGGATGCCGGCGGCCCGAGCGCCGAGTCCTTCGCCGCCCGCCGCGAACGCGACCGCCGCGCCAAGGCCCGCGCCGGCTTCCCTTGGCGCATCGAGGTCGTCCGCCCCGACCAATTCGCCTTCATCGAAGACCGCCTCGCGCCCAACGGCATCGGCGTCGCCCTCGTCCTCCGCGAGATCGGCCTCGCCGAGTACCGCGCCGCCCTCGCCGCGCAGGACCGCATCGACCTCCGCCCCGAGCGCGGACGCGGCCGCCCAGCCCTCGAAATTGCCGTCCCCGGCGGGGTCCCGTCCGATGCCGACCCTTCCGCCGCCGGCTGGGGCGGGCGCATCCGCGTCGCCGCGCTCTGGACCCGCTCCCGCTACTACGAGCTCGCCGCGCCCGAACACGGCGGCTGGACCCTCGTCAAATCGCACCCGCACCCCTACGAAATGCCGCCCTTCGCCATCGCCGCGGCCGACGTCAACGACCATCCCGACCCGCTCCGCCGCTGGGAACCGCTGCTCGAAGGCGTCTACCGCGTCAAACCGATGTTCGACTACGACCGCTCCCTCGCCCGCGTCCTCGCCGACCAGGCCGCCGTCCCGCTCTACTGGATCCGCCTCGAAGGCGGCGGCTACGAGACCGACGACGACGATGTCCGCGTCCAAGTCAGCGCCTCGGCCGCGGCCGCCCGCTCCCTCCCCGCCGGCGCATCGCTCGAAAAGATCGACTTCAGCCTCGATCCCGCCTTCATCGAATTCATGCGCGTCGCCGCCGAAGACCTCGCCGCCGCCGCGCCCGACACCGGCGCCATCCTCCAGGGCGAGGCCGGCCCCAACACACGCCCGCACACGCTCAACCTCCTCCTCTCCGCGCGCAACGCCCAAGTCCAGCACCTCAAGCAGCAGCAGGCACGCGCCGTCCGCACCATGCTCCGCAACATGGCCATGGTCATGTCCAAGCCCGCCGCCGACGGCGGCTTCGGCGAGCCCGTCTGGGTCTTCGCCTGCACCCGCGAAGGCCGCCTCCTCCGCGACACCGTCGTCGGCGTCGACCCCGCCGGCATCCCCTCGCTCGACATCGACGTCCGCATCGACCCCTACAGCCAGGCCCAGCGCATCGCCATCCAGGAGCACGGCCGCGCCCGCCTCAACGACCCGCTGGATCCGCTCGACCAGCGCGGCTACCTCGAGCAGTACATCGGCGACGAGCACCCCGAAGCCGCCATCGCCCGCCACCGCCGCTGGCTCCTAGAACGCGCCGCCTTCCAGCACGAACTCGCCCGCGCCGCCGGCCAGCACCCAGCCGCTCCTGCAACCGCCCCCGCGGACGCAGCAGTCCCGCCACCGCTCACACCGCCCCTCGCGCCCGATCTCGGCAGCCTCGGCGACCTCGATGCCGCCCCCGGAATCCTCTGACCCCGCCGCCAGCCGCAGCGCTCCGCCGCCGCCAACGAAAGGAACCGATCCATGCCCAAGCAAATGATCCGCGAACAAATCCGCTGCCAAAACCCCGCCTGCCCCAGCCGCAAGCACGGCCAAGGCGCACTAGCCTGCGAACTCGAACGCCCGCCCAAAGGCACCGTCACCGTCCGCTGGCGCTGCCGCCGCTGCCGCACCTCCCAACGCCTCTCCCTCCCGCCCATCACCGGCCCCGGCGGCTGAGTCGCACGCCGACCAAGACCGCCATGCTCAGTCCGCGATCTCCGGCAGAATCATGTAGGTCTCCAGCCACTCAACAACTTCGGGGGTCAGGTATTTGCCAACGTCAAATTTTTGCCTTTGCGGCAATCTCCCGATATTATATCGATGCCATTCATATGGACTCGGTTCCCCCATGGCATCTATTAAATATATAGCGCAAAGTTCGGCTGCAAGCTCGAGGGTATTACGGGCCCATCCTTCGTTATTTCTGTGATATATATCCCGATATATGCTGCCTGTTGGCAGTGCCAGTGTTCCATTCTCTGTCGTTGTAAATCCTATGATGTCAATGAATTCTTTTCCATGTTTGCTGTCGTTGAAGTTATTGACTCTATTGATTCTATGAAACAGTGAATCTAATCGCAATTGTTGCTCTTCATGCCAAGCTTGATTGACATGGCATAGCTCATTGCACCTCTGTTTGCAGAAGAGATGCAAGGTATCCCGAATCGGTTCGTTTATTATCCTCAAAGACAATGATAAAGGGGGGAATGCTCGGAGTTCTTTGAAATGCTAAACCTGCGATGTAAGGGTGAGGATTTCCATTTCTTACAATACAGACCTCGGGCGATAACGGTAGTACAGCAAATATATTATCGATAATCTTTGAGTGGAAATCTCCAGTGCAAGGCAGATTATCCGTGGGAGCCCAAGCGCCTACAGGGGCATGACCTATTTCTCGTAATTTTTCAAACGAAAGACAATTTGGCGATTCATCTAGATCAACATACCGAAACTCACATAGTCTATAGCAATCTGTCTCTATTGTGCCAGCAGGGAGATGTTGCTCAAAGGCTGCAAGGAATTGCTGATTGGTTCTGTTTGTTGATTTTGTGTTGTATTGGTTGTAGGTGTGTGTTTGGCCAGTGTCTGGGTCGCGGAATGAAATATTGTTCGCGATACAACCCATCGTAGCGAGGCGGCCTTTGAAGTGGAGCAGGGAGCCTCCGCCCCATTGCAGCTCAAACATCGTGTCGTATTCCTCCGGGATATCCGCCACTATCTGAGTGGGCTGAAGATCCTGTGCAATTGGCTGGTCCGCACAGGTCGCGTAGAGCGTGCCCGCAGGCACATCCTGTTCGTATCGCTGGATGAATTGCCGGTTCAGTGCGAGGTCGGGCGGTACCCCATAACGGCTATATGGATTCCACTCACCCAGATCATGCACCCACAACGTGTCAAGCGCACATCCGCGCCCAGCCAATTTGCCGATCAGCCGGCGCAAACTGCCACCACCCCACTCAAGCGGGAACAAGGCTTCATACTCCTCGGGGATCTCAGCGATCAGCTGTGCCGGCTGCGATACGGCCGCCACGGCTGCCTCTTCATCCCCGTCGTCCCCGGACACGCTCGCCACCGAAACGACCAGCAGTCCGACTGAGACAAGCAGCGCCACTGCGCGTCTCAAGAGCAGGCCTAGGCCCATCGTCGCCTCCTTGGGCTCGCAAGGTAACCGCCGGCGGGATGCGAGTCCAGACCCCTCGGCCGCACCGGAGCGCGGCCTAGATGCTGAAGTAGTGCGCTTCGGGGTGGTGCACGATGATCGCGCTGGTCGATTGCTCCGGCTCGATCTGGAATTCTTCTGAGAGCGTCGCGCCGATCCGCTCCGGCTCCAGCAGCTGCCAGATCTTCGCCTGCTCCTCCAAGTCCGGGCAGGCCGGATAGCCGAACGAGTAACGCGCGCCGCGGTAGCGCGTCTTGAACAGGTCCGTCGGCGTCGGCCCGTCCTCGCCGTCGATCCCCAGCTCCTGCCGCATCCGCCGGTGCCAATACTCCGCCAGCGCTTCCGCCATCTCGACGCCGAACCCGTGCCAGTACAAGTAGTCCTGATAGCGGTCCGCCTCATACAGCGCCGCCGTGTGCTCGCTCACCCGCCGCCCCATCGTCACCACGTGCAGCCCCAGCACGTCCAGCTCGCCCGAAGCGAACGGACGGAAGTAATCGCTCAAGCACAGCGCCTGCTTCCCCGCCTGCCGCGGAAACCGGAACCGCATCCGCTCCTCACGCGCCGCGCCGTCTCCCTCGTAGACCACCAACTCGTCCCCATCTGCCGCGACCGCGAAGTACCCGTAGACCACCGCCGGCGCGAGCACGCCCGTGGCCGCCGCCTCCGCCTGCACCCGCCGCAGCGCCTCGCGCGCCCCCTCGTTCGCCTCCGTCTCCGCCTGCGCCGCCGTCCCGTTGCCGCTGCGGAAGCCCCACTGCCCGCGGAACAGCGCCGTCTCGTTGATGTACGGGAACAGCTCCCCCAGCGGCAGACTGCGGATCAGCCGCGCGCCCCAAAATGGCGGCCGCGGCACGTCCGACGCCGGCTCAACCGCCGATCTCGGCGGCATCTCAGCGACAACCGCCGTCGCCCCGTTCCGCGCAGCCGCATCCCGCGCCGTTGCCACCGGCTCCGCCTCAAGCCGCTCGCCCTGGGCCAGCGCGTTCATGATCCGCAGGCCCTCGAACGCATCTTTGCCGTAGAAGACCTTGCCTTGGAACTCGTTGCGCAGGTCCCACTCGACGTAGCGCCGGGTCAGCGCCGCGCCGCCCAGCAGGATCGGCCAGCGCTCCGCGATCTCGCGCCGGTTCAGCTCCTGTAGGTCCTCCTTCATCACCAGCGTCGACTTCACCAGCAGGCCCGACAGCCCGATCGCGTCCGCCTCGTGCTCCTCGGCCGCCTCGATGATGTTGGCAATCGGCTGCTTGATCCCCAGGTTGACCGTCGTGAACCCGTTGTTGCTGAGGATGATCTCGACCAAGTTCTTGCCGATGTCGTGCACGTCCCCGCGCACCGTCGCCAGCACGATCTTGCCCTTGCCCGCCGCGTCCGCCTTCTCCATGTGCGGCTCCAAATGCGCCACCGACGCCTTCATCGTCTCCGCCGACTGCAGGACGAACGGCAGTTGCATCTTGCCCGCGCCGAAGAGATCGCCCACTTCCTGCATCGCCGGCAGCAGCAGCCCGTTGATGATCTCGATCGCGCTGCGCCCGCCCAGCGCCTCCGCCAGATCGTCGTGCAGCCCCTCGCGCAGCCCGTCCACGATCCGCCGGTGCAGCCGCTGCTCAACCGTCAGCTCGGTCAGATCCTCCTCCTCGCGCCGCACCGTCGCCCCCTCGAACAGCGCCATGAACGCCGCCAGCGGGTCTTCCCCGCCCGCCCATTCGTCGTAGATCAGCCGCCGCGCCGCCTCCCGCTGCTGCGGGTCGATCTGGTGCTCCGGCAAGATCTGCGCCGCGTGCACGATCGCCGCCGTCAGCCCGCGCTCGACCGCCTCCGCCAGGAACACGCTGTTCAGCACCTGCCGCGCCGCCGGGTTGAGCCCGAACGAGATGTTGCTCACGCCCAGGATCGTCTGCGAGCGCGGGAACCGCCGCGAAATCTCCTCGACCGCGTTCAGCGTCTCCAGCCCGTCCCGCCGCAGATCCGCCTGCCCGCTGCCCAGCGGCATCGTCAGCGCGTCGAAGAACAGGTCTTCCGGCGGCAGCCCGTACTCCTCCGTCGCCGTGCGGTAGAGCCGCTCCGCGATGGCCGCCTTGCGCTCCGCCGTGCGGGCCTGGCCCTCCTCGTCGATCGAGAGCGCCACCGCGGCCGCCCCGTAGCGCCGCGCCGCGCCCAGCGTCCGATCCAGCCGCGCGCCCCCGTCCTCGAAGTTGATCGAGTTCACGATCGCCTTCCCGCCGATCAGCTTCAGTCCCGCCTCCAGCACCTCCGGCTCGGTCGAATCCAGCATCAGCGGCAGCGTCGAGAGCCCCCGCGCGCGGCCCACCAGCTCCGCCATGTCCGGCGTCCCGTCGCGCCCGACGAAATCCACGCAGACATCCGCCACGTGCGCGCCCTCGCCCGCCTGATCGCGGATCACGTTCGCCATCTGCTCCCACTCGCCGCCCTCCAGCAGCCGCTTGAAGCGCCGCGACCCGTTCGCGTTCGCCCGCTCCCCCACGATCAGGAACGACGCGTCCTGCTCATAGGTCGTCGACGAGAACAGCGACGCGGCCGCCGCCGGCAGCTCCGGCTCGCGCCGCGCCGGTTCCAGCCCCGCGACCGCCTCGACCAGCGCCCGCACATGCTCGTCCGTCGTCCCGCAGCAGCCCCCGACGATCCGCACCCCGTACTCCGATACGAACGTCCGCTGCGCCTGCGCCAGCCCTTCCGCCGAGAGGTCGTAGATCGTCTGGTCGTCCTCCACCCGCGGCAGCCCCGCGTTGGGCGAGCACAGCAGGCGCGTCGGCGCGTGCCGCGACAGGTACCGCAGCGGTTCGTGCATGAAATCCGGCCCCGTCGCGCAGTTCAGCCCGATCCCGTCCAAATCGAACGGAGCCAGCGCCGTCAGCGCCGCCCCGATCTCGCTGCCGACCAGCATCTGCCCCGTCGTCTCCAGCGTCACCGTGCAGAAGATCGGCAGCGCGACCCCGAACTCGCGGCAGGCATCCTTGCAGGCGATGATCGCCGCTTTCCCCTGCAGCAAGTCGTAGACCGTCTCAACCAGCAGCGCGTCGGCCCCGCCCTCGACCAGCCCCCGCGCCTGTTCCAAGTAGCCCGCGTGGATTTCGTCGAATGAGATCTGCCCCAGCGACGGCAGCTTCGTCCCCGGCCCCAGCGAGCCGATCGCGAACCGCGGACGCTCCGGCGTCGAAAACCGCTCCGCCGCCGCGCGCGCGATCCGCGCCGAGGCCGCGTTGATCTCCCGCGCCCGCCCGCCGATCCCGTACTCGTTCAGCGTCACCGTCGTCCCGCCGAACGTGTTCGTCAGCACCGCCCCCGCGCCCGCCTCGAAATAGACCGCGTGCAGCGCCTCGACCGCATCCGGCCGCGAGAGGTTGAGCATCTCGTTGCAGCCCTCGAGCCCCGCGAAATCCGCGTCCGACAGCTCCATCGCCTGCAAGCCCGTGCCCGTCGCCCCGTCCAGCACGAGCACGTGCTGATCCGCCCAATCCAGCAGCCGCGAACGTCCGGATTCCGCCATCTCGCGCCCCATCGTACCCACCCGCCCGCCGGCCGTGTTTCCGTCAACTCGGCAACGATCCCGCCCGCGCGCGCGATATGATCCCGATTCCGATGAGCACTCCCGCAGCAGACCGCCCCGGCGCCCCGATCGGCCCCGCCTCATGATGCGGTTCCGCCAGCCGCGCCGCGGCGGCCCCCTCCGCCGCCTCGTCGTCGAGCCCACGCGCCGCTTCATGGCCGTCGAGGCCTCCGGCGGCATCATCCTCGTCGTCGCCTCGATCATCGCCCTGATCTGGTCCAACGTCGCCCACGATTCCTACCTCGACTTCTGGCACACCTACATCGAGTTCGACTTCCACATCATCGAGTTCAAGCTCGACCTCGGCCACTGGGTCAACGACGGCCTCATGGTCTTCTTCTTCTTCGTCGTCGGCGCCGAGATCAAGCGCGAGACCGTCCACGGCGAGCTGCGCGAAATCCGCCAGGCCGTCCTGCCCATCGCCGCCGCCGCCGGCGGCATGATCCTGCCCGCCCTGCTCTACTTCTCGCTCAACGCCAGCGGCGAAGGCGCGGACGGCTGGGGCATCCCCGTCGCCACCGACATCGCCTTCGCACTCGGCGTCCTCGCCCTCGTCGGGCCCCGCGTCCCCATCCAGCTCAAAATCTTCCTGCTCACCCTCGCCGTCGCCGACGACATCGGCGGCATCCTCATCATCGCCATCTTCTACTCCGACAGCGTCGCCCTGGAATGGGTCGGGGGCGCCGCCGGCGCCGTGGCGTTCTCCTGGCTGCTGCCCCGGCTCGGCTTCCGCCACATCCTGATCCACTCCGCCGGCGGCGTCATCCTCTGGATCTGCTTCTTCCAAAGCGGCATCCACCCCACCATCGCCGGCGTCATCCTCGGCCTGATCGTGCCCTCCGCCTCGCTCTACGACCTCACCCACCTCCCCCGACGGATCGACTATTTCGTCCAGCGGCTCCGCCACGCCCAAGCCGACAAGGACCGCGCCACCGGCGAGCACGACGCCCAAGAGGCCCTCCGCAGCATCGAGCACGTGGCCTACGAGGGCCGCGCCCCGCTCGAACGCATCGAGGAAAGCATGGCGCCCATCTCCGCCTTCATCGTCGTGCCCATCTTCGCCCTCGCCAACGCCGGCGTCCTCATCACCGGCGACAGCCTCGCCGATTCGCTCACTTCCAACATCGGCATCGGCATCATCCTCGGCTTGCTGCTCGGCAAGCTCGTCGGCATCGTCGGCGCATCCGCGCTCGCCGTGAAGCTGGGCGCGATCAAGCCGCCCGAGCTGCTCTGGAGCCACATCGTCGGCGCCGCCCTGCTCGCCGGCATCGGCTTCACCGTCGCCATCTTCATCGCCGAGCTTTCATTCGAAGGCGGCGTCCAAACCACGGCCCCGCTGCCCGGCGAAACCCTCACCCACCCCACCGAACAGGCCAAGATGGGCATCCTCGTCGCCACCATCGCCGCCGGCGCGCTCGGCTACGCCGTCCTCCGCTTCGCCGGCCGCGCACCCGCCCTGGGCATCCGCTCCGCCCCCCCGCAGGACGCCGTCGCCGCCATCTCCGACGAACCCCCCCTCGATGCCGCCGCCGAAACGGATACGATCGCCGCGGCAGACGAAGACGAACGGAGCACCTGATGCCCCGGCTCCTCCAAGAACCCGTCCTCGCCATGCCCCCGGGCGTGCCCGAAGCGATCGAGCAGGCGCTCGCCTGCAACGGCACCCGCACCCTCCGCTTCGACGGCGAACTCCTCGACGACCTCCTGATCGAGTGGATCAGCCGCCAAGATGCGGCGGCCGGCTGCACATTCGAGCGCGACGGCAACGGAGAGCTGATCATCATGGCAGTCGGCAAGGGCGGCGGAGAACGGATCGTCAGCATCCTGCTGACCTTGATCAACCTCTGGATCTGGGCCGATGAACCGAACCGCGGAGAAGCGAACGGTTCCAACAAGGGGTACGAAATCCCCGGTCTCGGCGCGATGCGGAGCCCCGACGTCTCCTGGATCTCATCGGACAAGCTCGCCGCCCTGCCGTCCGAGCGCGAGCAAGAAGGCTTCACCGACGCCTGCCCGGACTTCGTGATAGAAATCCGCTCCGACTCGCAAACTCCCCAGAACCAACTCGACCGCATCCAGGACTGGATCACTTGGGGCGCGAGCGTCGCCTGGATGATCGACCCCTTCGACCGCACCGTCCACATCGCCCGCGCCGGCAGCGGGATCATCCGACACGAGCGCCCCGACCGTCTCGAAGTCGGCCCCGAAATGCCCGGCCTCAGCATCGACTTCGCCCGCATCTGGCGCGACTAGCCGCAGTCTCGCCCGCGACATCGCGGCCCGCCGCGGGCGATGGGCTATCCTCTTCCCGCGCAACGCCCTGCAAGCAGCGTGGAGGAGGCGTCCAACGTGCAAGCCGTCAAATATGCCCGCGCCGCGACCGTCGAAGAGGCTTCCAGCCTGCTCAGCGAGGGCGGCGACGCCGTCATCCTCGCCGGCGGCACCGACGTCATCGTCCAAGCGCGCGAGCGCGTCCGCAACATCGACCTCTTCGTCGACATCAAGCACATCCCCGAAGTGATGGAGCTCTCCTACGACCCCGCCGCCGGCCTCACCATCGGCGCGGCCACCCCCTGCTACCAGATCTACGGCGACGAAACCGTCCGCGAGCTCTACCCGGCGCTGGTCGATTCCGCCAACCTCATCGGCGGCACCGCCATCCAGGGCCGCGCCTCGCTCGGCGGCAACCTCTGCAACTCCTCCCCCGCCGCCGACACCATCCCGACGCTGATCGTGCTCGAAGCCACGGTCGAGATCGCCGGCCCCAACGGCCGCCGCAGCGTCCCCGTCGAAGATTTCTGCACCGGCCCCGGCCGCAACGTCCTCGAAAAGGGCGAGCTGGCCGTCGCGCTGCGCTTCCCGCCGCCCGCCGCCAACTCCGGCGCCCGCTTCCTCCGCTTCATCCCCCGCAACGAGATGGACATCGCCGTCGCCAATGCCGCCACGCAGCTGCGCTTCGATAACGGCAGCGTCGCCTGGGCCCGCGTCGCGATCGGCGCGGTCGCGCCCACGCCCCTCCTCGTGGCCGAGGCCGCCGACGCCCTCGTCGGGCAGCCGCTCAGCGACGAAACCATCGCCGCCGCCGCCGCCGCTTCCAGCGCCGCCGCCAGCCCGATCGACGACATGCGCGGCTCGATCCGCCAGCGCGTCCACCTCGCCGGCGTCCTCACCGAACGCACCATCCGCCAGGCCGCCGAACGCGCCGCCTAGCCGCACAGCGGCAATCCGCCGCGCAGAAGGCCGCCCGCACCGAAGGGAACGCCAGTGACCACCGCAAGCCCCGCTCAGGAACACGTCGTCGTCAACGCCACCATCAACGGCGAGCCCACCGTCTTCCTCGCCAACGTCCGCGACAGCCTGCTCGAAGCCCTGCGCGACCGCATCGGCCTCACCGGCGCCAAGGAAGGCTGCAACAACGGCAACTGCGGCGCATGCTGCGTCAACCTCGACGGCCGCATCGTCAATTCCTGCCTCGTCATGGCCGCAGAAGTCGAAGGCTCCGAAATCCGCACCGTCGAGGGCCTCGCCGACGGCGACAAGCTCTCCCCGCTCCAAAACGCCTTCCTCGAGGAAGCCGCGCTCCAGTGCGGCATCTGCACCCCCGGCTTCCTCGTCGCCGCAGAAGCCCTGCTCGAACAGAACCCCAGCCCGAGCGAGCACGAAATCCGCTACTGGCTCGCCGGCAACCTCTGCCGCTGCACCGGCTACGACAAGATCATCCGCGCCGTCCAGGCTGCGGCCGACGACGCTTAGCGCGCCTCCGGCCGCGCATCGCCCTCAACGGAAGGAACACGCACATGACGACCGCGACCAGCGACTACAAGGTCATCGGCACCCGCCCCATCCGCCACGACGGCGTCGACAAGGTCACCGGCGCGGCCCAGTACGGCGCCGACCTCTCCCTGCCCGGCATACTCTACGGACGCGTCCTCCGCAGCCCCCACGCGCACGCCAGGATCATCTCCATCGACACCTCCAAGGCCCGCGCCCTGCCCGGCGTCCTCGCCGTCATCACCAACTCCGACTTCCCCCGCGCCGCCGACCAAGACATCGACACCGGCGAGGGCAGCGCCAACCTCAAGTGGCTGCTCGACAACGTGATCGCCTCCGACAAGGTCCTCTACAAAGGCCACGCCGTCGCCGCCGTCGCCGCCACAGACCACCACATCGCCGAAGACGCCGTCGCGCTGATCGAGGTCGAGTACGAAGTCCTCCCGCCCGTTCTCGACGTCCGCGACGCCATGCTCGACACCGCGCCCCTGCTCCACGACGGCCTCAAGACCGGCGAGATGGACGGCTCCAAGTCCGACGCCGACTCCAACGCCGCCTCCCACCTCCGCTTCGCCAAGGGCGACCTCGACGCCGGCTTCAACGACGCCGACGTCGTGATCGAGCGCGAGTTCGAGACCTCCATGGCCCATCAGGGCTACATCGAGCCGCAGAACGGCACCGCCTACTGGCGCGCCGACGGCACCCTCGACGTCTGGACCAGCACCCAGGGCGCATTCGTCGTCCGCGACTCCGTCGCGCCCTTGGTCCAGCTCTCCCCCTCGCAGGTCAAAGTCACCCCGATGGAGATCGGCGGCGGCTTCGGCGGCAAGATCCCCGTCTACCTCGAGCCCCTCGCCGCCCTCCTCTCCCGCGAGACCGGGCGCCCCGTCCAGCTCACCATGAACCGCGAAGAGGTCCTGCTCGCCACCGGCCCCACCTCCGGCACCTACATGCGCGTCAAAATGGGCGCGAAGCGCGACGGCACCCTCACCGCCGCCGAGGTCTACCTCGCCTTTGAAGCCGGCGCCTACCCCGGCTCCCCCGTCGGCGCCGGCGCCATGTGCGCCCTCGCCCCCTACGACATCCCCAACCAGCAGATCGACGGCTACGACATCGTCGTCAACAAGCCCAAGACCGCCGCCTACCGCGCCCCCGGCGCGCCCCAGTCCGAGTTCGCCACCGAAGCCGTGATCAACGAACTCGCCGAACAGCTCGACATCGACCCGCTCGAAATCCGCCTCAAGAACGCCGCCGAAGAAGGCGCAAGCCGCGCCGATGGCTACACCTACGGCGTCATCGGCAACGTCGAATGCATGCAGGCCGCGCAGGACAGCCCCCACTGGAACTCCGAACTCTCCGGCCCCAACCGCGGCCGCGGCGTCGCCCAGGGCTTCTGGTTCAACATCGGCTTCGAATCCAGCGCCTACGCCCAAGTCAACGGCGACGGCACCGTCCCCCTCGTGCTCGGCTCCACCGACATCGGCGGCACCCGCGCCTCCATCGCCATGCAGCTCGCCGAAACCCTCGGCATCTCCTCCGAAGACGTCCGCCCCCACGTCGTCGACACCAACTCCGTCGGCTACACCCAAGTCACCGGCGGCAGCCGCACCACCTTCGCCGGCGGCTGGGCCGCCTACGAATGCGCCATGGACATCCGCCGCCAAATGGCCGAGCGCGCCGCCAAAATCTGGGAGGTCGACGCCGACCAGGTCGAGTACGGCGACGACGCCGTCATCCGCGGCCCCGACGACGACGAGGGCAACGCGCGCCAGTTCACCTTCAAGGAACTCGCCGGCAAGCTCGCCACCAGCGGCGGCCACGTCGTCGGCCGCGCCGACGTCAACAAGACCTCCTCCGGCCCCGCCTTCGCCACCCACATCGTCGACGTCGAAGTCGACCCCGACACCGGCAAGGTCGACGTGCTCCGCTACACCGCCATCCAGGACGCCGGCACCGCCATCCACCCCGCCTACGTCGAAGGCCAGATGCAGGGCGGCGCGACCCAGGGCATCGGCATGGCACTCAACGAGGAGTACTACTACGACGAAACCGGCGACCTCAAGAACGCCAGCCTGCTCGACTACCGCATGCCCACCGCGCTCGACCTCCCCATGATCGACCCGATCATCGTCGAAGTCCCCAACCCCGGCCACCCCTACGGCGTCCGCGGCGTCGGCGAGGTCCCCATCATCCCCCCCGCCCCCGCCCTCCAAGCCGCCATCAACGATGCCATCGGCCTCCGCCTCAACAACCTCCCCATGAGCCCCAGAGCCATCCTCGAAGCAACTCTGGAGGAGTAGCGCAGCCCGGCGCGCCGAAAAGGACGCCCCGATGCCGGTGACGGTCCGCGTGCCCGCCAGCATGCAAACCCTCACCAACGGCGAATCCGTCCTCACCGCCCAAGGCCCCAACGTCCGCGCCATCATCGCCGACCTAGCCCAACAACACCCCGCCCTAGCCGCCCGCCTCCAAGACGGCGACCGCCTAGGCAAAGGCCTAACCCTCTCCATCAACGGCGACATCCTCAGCACCGGCCTAATCACCCCAGTTGACGACAACGCAGAAATCGCTATCCTGCCCCAAATCAGCGGCGGCTAGCGAGAACGCAAAATCATGGACAAAATCACCGCTGAGACGCCATCAGTCAGCAAGCTGCTGGGCGATACCCGCTATCACATCGACTACTACCAGCGCGAGTATCGCTGGGAGCGTCGCCAAGTCGCCCAGCTCTGGGACGACCTCTTCAGCGTGTTCAGCGAATCGCACCAAGAAGAGGACGAGCGCACCGCTGTAGAAACATACAGCCAGTATTTCTTAGGCCCGATCATCCTGACACAACGTGAATCTGTCAACGATATTGTTGATGGCCAGCAGCGAATCACCACACTCTTGCTCTTGCTCATCGCACTTCGTCGGCGTAGCACGGATGAAGACCACCGGGCATCCATTTCCAATTTGGTCGTAACAACACGCATGGGCAAGCACACTTTCACTGTGGACGTAGCTGAGCGTGAAAAAGTGATGGACGCCTTGTTTGAAGGCGAAGACATTGACGCTGATGTGGGAGAACCTTCCGCCCAGAATATTCTCGACCGGTTCGCAGATATCGAAGAACTCATAGACGGCGATTTGAAATCGTCAGCACTATCTTTCTTCATAGACTGGCTCATGTATCGGGTGATGGTCGTCAGTGTGATCGCCGCGAACGAGTCTGATGCGTATATGATTTTTGAAACGATGAACGATCGTGGCCTACGCTTGACCGCCCCCGAGATGTTGAGAGGATATCTGCTCTCGAGAATCGAAGCATCAGATGACCGCTCCGCTGTCAGTGAGATCTGGAAAGAACGTACAGTTGACCTTGCCAAGCTCAATAAAGAAGAGGACGTTGACGCTATCCAAGCGTGGTTAAGGAGCAGATATGCTGAGACTGCCAGTCGCTATGTTAAAGGAGTCGCCCCGGGCGATTATGAGCGGATCGGCAATGAGTTTCATCGGTGGGTACGTGATGCTGAAAACGAGCGGTTAGGATTGCGAAAGGCTTCTGATTTCGCCAACTTCATCCGTAGTGATTTCCGGTATTATACCGACTGGTACGTTCGTCTTAGGAGGGCGGCTGAAGCAACCACCGAAGGTCTAGAGACACTCGAATATATCGCGAGCCACGGCTTCACACTCCAGTACATGCTCCTGCTGGCCTCGTTGGACATCAGCGATTCGGAAGAAGTCGCCTTAGCCAAGATTCGCGCCACAGCAGCGTATGTCGATATCCTCATACATCAACGCCTTTGGAACAGCCAATCTATCGGTCAAACGTATCTCCGGTTCCCGTTCTTCGAACTGGCGAAAAAGATCAGAACTCTAAAATCGATCGACGAGTTGGTGAACATCCTCATGGAAGAGATCGAACAGAGCGATCTTAATTTCCAAACTCGTTCAAAATTAGCTTGGAAATCACATAAGAGTAATACTGTCCGCCGGATATTGGCCCGACTCACATCGTTCGTTGAGCAAGGTCGTACAGATGGAAAGACGTATACTCAGTTACAGGCGAAAGGGCGGAAAGGATACGACATTGAACATATCATGGCAGATAAGCCAGAGCGATATGTTGACCAGTTCGCGTCCGAGAACGAGTTCTCCGACGAGCGCGATTGGATCGGCGGACTTGTATTGGTTCCGAGTGGCGATAATCGAAGCTACGGCGCACTTGACTATCAAGAAAAGATCGATCACTATCTCAAGCAGAATTGGCTTGCCGCGAGTCTTCACCCTTCAGCATATGAAAGGAATCCCGATTTCCGAAGACTTATCACAGAAAGCGGGTTGCCGTTTGAGTCGTATGACCGATTTGGTCGCGAGGAACTTCACGCGCGACAGCAACTCTACGAGCAGATTGCAGCGCAAGTATGGAACGTCGATAGGATCCGGCAAGAGGCTGGCCTCTAAATCATCCGGCGCTGCTCTCGGCCTAGGGGGATCGGCAGGTCGGGCATTCGCCTGTCGAAGTAGTCGGCCATTGTCCAGACTTGGATTTTGGGGTATTCGCGGTCGCCTATCTTGGTGAAGCCTTCACGGGCGGCTGTTTGCGGGATCGTGCTGCCTCGGCCGGGCGGGTCCATCATGATGAAGACGCCGAGATCGGCATTGGCTTGCTGCATTGAGGCGATGAACGAGCGCAGATCGGCGACGCCGACATTGCCGGACTTGGCCTGCGCGACCGCTTTGCCGGTCTCCCAGTTGCGACGGCCTTTCCCGTTCGGCTTGGCGAAATGCATCTCGCCATCGATCCCGCCGTCGCCGATTTGGACTTGGTTGGGGCGGAATCCGTCGAGGCGCGTGACCGCCCAGGTCTCGAATTGGAATCGGGAGCGACGCGCCAGCTCCCTCGCCGACGCGAGATCCTTGGGCACGCCCATCACCTCCGGCGCGACGCCCAAGCCGCCCAGCCGGTCCTCCACCATCCCAATCGCCAAGTGCGTGATGTCGATGCCGGCCCAATTCCGCTCCAGCTGCTGCGCCGCTACCACTGCCGTTCCGCAGCCGCAGAACGGGTCCAGCACCAAATCGCCCTTGTTCGACGAGGTCTCGATGATGCGCTCCAGTAGCCTCAGCGGCTTCTGCGTCGGATATCCCATCCACTCGCGATAGCGCGAATTCTGCCGCACTTCCGGCACATCGGTCCACACCGACCGCACCCGCGACGGATTGACGATGAACGCGACATCGTCGTCGCGCGGCGGCCGTCCCTCGCGTTTCTCGATCCGCGCCCGGCTCCGCGATTCTTCCTTGGCCTCGTGCTTGATCGAGCCGTACAGCACCGTGCGTCCGTCGCGTTCAAGGTAATCCCCCCAGCGTTCGGTCATCGACTGCGAAATCTCTTCCTCGCGCGGGACATTGAATGTCCAAGAGTCGCCCTTCGAGTAAAACAGCAACGTGTCATGCTTGCGCGGATATACCTTCTTGGCGCTCGTCAAGGCCGCACCCCGGTAGTGCCAGATCAGCTCGTTATGATAGTTCTTGACTCCGAACACGGCATCCATCAACAGTTTGAGGTAATGGCTCGCCGTCGGGTCGCAGTGCAAGTAGATCGAACCCGTCTGCCTGAGCACGCGCCGCAGTTCGGCCAACCGGATCGCCATCATTGACAGGTACGCCGTCATTTGGTTCGTGCCGAGTGCATCGATCAAAGCATCCAGCAAGCTGCCAGCTGCGGGGCTGGGAGAATCAGCTGCAAGCAAGCTGCGCAGCGCCCGCTCCGAATCTTCGCCCCAGTGCCAAGTGTCGCCGTAGGCCCAGACCTGTGACGGCGGAGCCGCGCCAGACTCGTCCGCGAATAGCACGTTATAATCAGCGTTCGAGTTGAACGGCGGATCCAGATAAATCAGGTCCACCGATTCATCGTCGAAATTATCACGCAGCACATCAAGGTTATCCCCGAAGAACAGCGTGCCGGAAAGCTCGTCTCGCGTCGCCATCGGAACAGCCTACGTGCCGCCCGTTGTGAGCAGGGCGATACTGGCGGTGAAGCCGTGGAGGTGGTTTTGGCCGCCTACGGGGCCGATTTCGCCGTTGCAGAAGAAGCCGGCGGTGGGGGTGGGGCCGAATGCTTCGGCGATGGCGGCGGCATCGTGGTCGGGGTCGCCGAACAGGCCGACGCCGCGGCCGTTGCAGCTGCAGAGCAGTGCGCCGAGCACCTCCTCGCCGTCGTCCAGCGCCGCCCGTTCGGCATTCAGCCGCTGCCGCAGGTCCTCGTCCGCCGCTTCCGCGTCGCGGAACTGGAACTGGAAGGTCTGGCCGACGCGCGGCGCTTCGTTGATCGCCAGCGCGCCGTTGTCGCGGTCGGCGCCCATCACGTTGCGGATCAGGAAGTCGCCGCGCTCGTGCGTCTCGCGGTACTCGTCCATCGCCAGGCCGACCAGCAGGTTGCGCGCCGCCCGCTCGCGCGTCGCCTCGTCCAAGTCGGCCAGCGTCTCCTGCAGGACCTCCAGCGCCGGGCGCGAGCCCAGCGCCTTGACCATGTTCGCCTCGCAGTCGGTCACGATCCACGGCTGGCCCAGCGGCTCCGCGCCCTGCGCGACCACCGGCCGCACGCGCACGCCGCCCAGCCCCAGCATCGCCGCGCCCGCCTCCAGCACGCCCGCGTCGCCGAACACCGCCGCGCCCTCCCGCTGCCTGTGCGACGACGCCATCCCGCCCAGCAGCGTCAGACCCGGCCGCAGCTGCTGCAAGTGCGCCACCAGCCGGTCGGTCATCACCGTGAATGGGTTGCTGAACAGCAGCCAGGTGTCCGGCCCCTCCGCGAGCGGCTCGAACGTATCGCCGCCGACCGCGGACGGGTCGATCGCGATCGGCGTCAGCTCCGCGCCCGGCAGCCGCAGCGCCAGCGCCGAGATCGCCGACTCTTCCTCCGCCTCCAGCGCCGACCCGATCACGCTCTGCCCGCTCGCGCCGATCAGGTGCGCCGCCCCCGTCGCCGTCCGCAGCCGCTCCAGGATCTCGCCGTAGTGCTCCGCGAAGCGCGAATCGATGAAGGCCAGCACCACGTCGGCCGGTTCCGACAGGTCGAGCCGCCGCAGCGCCCGGTCGCACGCCTCCTGCCAGTCCCCGCCCGCGCCGAGCGATGCCGCAGCAGCCGCGCCTCCCGCCTCGACCCGCGCCGCTCCCCGTTCCGCCGACTCCCGCACCGCCGCGTTGGACATCGCGCCCTCCGATCCCCCTGCACGCTACCGCAGCCGCAACGCCCGCCATAGGGCCGCGCGAGCATCGCGCCGGAACCGCCGCTATCCCGCCCGCGTGTAGGCTTGGGCCGACCGCCGAACATGCCGGGCAGGGCGACGATGGCCGACGACCGACCAGACCAGATCGCCGACCTCGCCCGCTCGCTCGCCCAGCGCGGCGGCGACATCCTGCTCGACCGCTTCCAATCCGCGCTCGACGTCGACTTCAAGGGCAAGAACGCGCACGACCCCGTGACCGAGGTCGACCGCGCCGTCGAGGACATGGTCCGCGAAGAGGTCTCGGCGCGCTTCCCCGGCCACGCCATCCTCGGCGAAGAGCGCGACGACGGCGGGCCCCGGGACGCCAACATCGTCTGGGTGATCGACCCGCTCGACGGCACCTCCAACTTCATCAACGGCCTCGGCATCTTCGCCTGCTCGATCGGCGTGCTCGACCGCGGCGCGCCCATCGCCGGCGCAGTCTGGGTCTCCACCTCCCGCCGCCTGCAGCCCGGCGTCTACCACGCGGCGCAGAGCGGCGGACTGCACTGGAACGGCGAACCCGTCGCCGAACTCGACTCCGACCTGTCCTCCCCCAGCCGGCTCAGCGGCGTCCCCGGCGGCACCGGCGGCGTCACCGGTCCCGCCGGCCGACGCTTCGGTATCGTACGCACCTTGGGCAGCATCGCCGCTGAATTAACGTTCGCCGCCGAAGGCAGCCTGCAAATGACCATCATCGAAGGCGCGAAAATATGGGACGTAGCCGGTGCCATCGCCCTCTGCCAAGCCGCAAACCGAGCAGTATTCACCCGCCCCAAACACGGCCGCGACTGGCGCCCCCTGCACCGCTTCGGCGAACACCTCCCCGGCCCCGTAGATGCCCAAAACCTCCGCACCTGGAGCGACGCCCTAGCCGCCGGCGACGCCCAAGTCCTCCCCTCCTCCGCCACCGACCTCTCCAAAGAACAAGGCATCCGCCCCGCCGTAAAACGCGCCGCCACCAGAAAGCTCCGCGGCGTCTTCCACAGGCCGGGCAGCTAGCGGTGGCTGGCCAAATTGGCCTCCCTTGCCAGTTTCTGCACAGTCGTCTAGGCTAGTGGCGGAGTGAGCGATGGCTGACCGGCAACCCGACTTCGCAACTGGCAAAATCGTCGATCTCTCCAAGCCTGAGGAGCGCGTGCGCCAGGAATACGAGCGCGTTCTCGTGGAATCCTACGGCTACGCGAAGGCAGACCTTGACATCGGCGTGCGAATCCCTCGAGGGACTGGCCACTTCTCTGACGAAGCAGACATCGTCATCTACAGTGACGCTGAAGGCCGTGATCCTGCACGTGACATCTTAGGTATTGTGGAGACGAAGCGGAGGGAACGCACAGACGGCATTGGGCAACTGAAGTCCTACATGACTGCGACATCAGCGGTATTCGGCGCGTGGACCAACGGTGAGGACATCGCCTTTTTGTACCGCGATCCGGCTAGCGCACAAGTATTTGAAGATTATCTGCATAATATCCCGGCGAAAGGTCAGATCGTTGATGATGTCGGGCATTTGACCAAAGCCGATCTCCGTCCGTTTGAGCGACAAGAACTCAAGGCGGCCTTTCGTCGAATTTTGAATACTCTCTATGCAAATACTAACATCAGTCGTCGAGAGAAGTTGGGCGGTGAAATGATCAAGTTAATTTTCTGCAAGATCCAAGATGAAAAAACGTTCATCGATCAGCCGCCAAGTTTCCGCGTTCAGCCCGGCGAAAACTATGAGGCGGTTAAAACTCGAATCATTTCTCTCTTCGATCGAGTTCTTGAAGAACTGAAACATGATGAAGTGTTTGAACCTCATGAGACGATTACGCTAGATGCCCGCGCCGTAACATGGGTCGTGGGACAGCTTGAGCGCGGCAGTCTGCTTCAAACCGACACAGATGTTGTCGGAGATGCTTTCGAGGTTTTCGCCGAGTCTCGATTGGTCGGTGAAAAAGGTGAATTTTTCACGCCGAGAGGTGTTGTTGCGTTGGCGATTGATATAATTGATCCTAAACCATCACAAACTGTCTGTGACCCGGCCTGTGGATCGGGCGGGTTCTTAATTCAAGCAATGAATCATATCTGGGACCTGATGGACCGCGATCCTAAATGGCGTGGATCGCCACGGCTCGCTGAGCAGAAACGAGAAATGGCGACTCAAACGATTTTTGGAATCGACAAAGAAAGCGATCTTGTCAAGATTGCAAAAGCCTATATGGCTATTTCTGGTGACGGCCGATCTAATATCGTTCATGAGAATACGCTGCATCCAATTGGGCAATTTGAATCAAGGGCACGTCAACATTTTGGTGACGGCGAACGATTCCGGGCATTCGATATAGTTATTACCAATCCGCCATTCGGGACGAAGGCGAAAGTGCGGAAAGATGATTCAGTACACTTCGCACTCGGCAAGCAGTGGAGTAAGACCAAGTCGGATGGGACATGGCGATCTAGACCTAAAGTGGTAGAACGAGACCCGTATGTGCTCTTTGTGGAGCGGTGTTTGGACATGGTGCGTCCCGGTGGTGTGCTGGGTATTGTTCTTCCCGAAACGGTCTTTCATGCCCCGACGCTAGGTTATCTGCGACGACACTTGTTAGATGGCAATTCGCTGCGTGCAGTGATCGATCTTCCTCATAACACATTCCGTCCTCATTGTAATGCGAAAACGTGCATGATTATCCTCCAGAAGGGGGTTCAGCAACAGGATGTTGTGGTCATGGTGCATGCACAAGAGATGGGCCACGACCACAATGGTCGCCCGCTGATGCGATATGGCACCGATCAGATCTGGGATGATCTGGCGGTTGCACGATACGAGCTACCTACACCGGCAGACCCTGAGAATTCTGTCGTTTTTGAAGTGCCGTGGACCATCATTGACCCTGAGTGCTTGGTACCTCGATCCTACGTGGCTCGTGATGTTGCTGAGTTGCTGCCGCAAGGCACACGTGGCGTAAGCATCGGACAATTGATAGATGAAGGAATTCTTGATGTGTTTGACGGCCATGGTTCCCCACCCGCGACCGAGAAGGGGCGTGGCGATGTACCATATATTCGAGTAAACGATGTCGTTAATTGGGAGTTGTATAGAAATCCAATCGCGATGGTGCCTGAGCATATCTTCAACGATATGACGCGCAATCGTCGCCTATTGGAAGCGGGTGATGTCGTGTTCGTGCGACGTGGCAGTTACCGGATTGGAACTGTCGCAATGGCATCAGCAAGAGATTCGCGAGTACTTTTGACTCGAGAGCTGGCGGTGCTCCGTGTCGTGCAGATGGAGAATCAATATGGCATTACCCCATTCAATCTCTTAGGCATGCTCGCGGCACCATTCGTTCAAGCTCAAATTCCGTATAAGACTCTGATTGATACCACGCTACCCAATATTGGGAATCGGTGGCAAGAATTGGTACTCCCAGTGTCTAATGCGGAAGCGATGGAAGATGCCAGTGTGCGTATTGAGCATGCTATGCGGAAGAAGTGGGATGCACAAGAGGAGATCGACCAATTGGAAAGTCTATTCGGCGAGAGGTTCGTCCGCTAACCCTCGTCAGACCTGCTAAGGCACAAGCTAGTTGGTCCCATCATCAGGAATCGGCGGAAGGCCAGGAAGGTCAACAGTGCCAGAGACCGGATCGACGATGTACATTGTTCCCCAGTTAGTCGCTGGATCAATGAAAGCGACATGGACCCGGTCGCGGAATTGAGTGAATACGATCCACATCGGGATTTGCTTCTTGTTGGGGTACATCCTGTTCTTGGTCTCTGATGCGAGTCCCACGACATGGCTCACGAGATCAACGGGAAGTGGCCCGCCCATCATCGCATCGCTGGGGATATCCCCCCTTACTGGCTTCTTCTGGTATCCATCTGGCATGAGCAGCCTCCTGTCTATGAGCATACAGCACAAGAACAGCGGTGGCAAGGCCAGACTGGTCCCGTGCTCAACACGGGTGCTTGGGCGATCACGATTTCGCGTGGATTACGGGGAGGACTTCTTGTAGGAGTTGTTTGGTTTGGTGCATGATTTTTTGGTCGCCTCTGGACATGGGGCGCATGATGAACTTGCTGACGCCGGCTTGGCGGTATTGGTTGATGCGGTGGATGATGTCTTCGGTGGTGCCTACGGTTAGGTATTCCTTGGGGTCGACTTCGGGGATGCGGCGTTGGAGGCCGGCGATTGCTTGTTGGACTTCGGGGTCGTCCCAGGTGCCGAAGTGGTAGCCGATGCCGGCGCCGAAGTGGTCGGGTTCGTAGTCGGTGCGTCCGGCTTCGGCGAGGGCGGCTTTGATTTTCAGGACGACGCCGGCGACTTCGGTCGCGCCTTGGACGCCGGCGACCCAGCCGGTGCCGAGCTTGGCGGTGCGGCGGATGGCGGCAGGGCTGGCGCCGCCGATCCAGAGCGGGAGCGGTTGCTGGACGGGCTTGGGCTCGATGGTGGCGTCGCGGTATTGGTAGTGCTCGCCTTCGTAGGTGACGCGGTCTTCGGCCCAGAGGCGGGCCATGATTTCGAGGGCTTCGTCGGCGACGGGGCCGCGGCCCTTGAGGGTGCGGTTGGTCGCCTTCCATTCTGGCGCGATGGGGCCGCCGACGCCGAAAGCGGGGAGCATGCGCCCGTTGGAGAGGAAGTCGACGGTGGCGCACTGCTTGGCGAGAACGAGCGGGTCGCGGTGGCCGACGACGATCACGTTCATGCCGAACTTGAGGCGCTCGGTGCGGGCGGCGAGGGCGGCGAAGAAGGTCATCGATTCGAGCATGGGCACGTCGGAGATGAGGCGGTCGGTCTGCCAGATCGAGTCGACGTCGTTGTCTTCGCAGAGGTCGATCCACTGCCAGAGCGCGTCGACGTCGGAGAAGGGGAAGTTGGCGAGGCCCATGCCGATGCGGTCGCTCATCTGGCGTTCCTTCCGATTGCGTCTGCTGGGCCGAGGCTAGCGCACGGGGCGGCGGGCCGACGCGAGGTGCGGCACTTTCGAGGGCGGGCGGCAGTTGAGCATGGAACGGCGCGGGGAGCGCCGGTGCAGAGCCCGCCCGGCGGCGAAGATTCGGGCGGGCCGCGACATCAATCGGGGCCAGAGTCGCGGTTTCGAGTGCCGAATTCACCGCCAAGTTCATCAAGGCGGCCACAGGGCGAACGGACGCTGCCGGCTGCATGGCTGCATGGCTGCCAAGGGGCGGAGGTCCCGAGTGCCGAAATCATCAATCGGCGGGCCGGTGCGGGCTGCCGCGGAGAGAGCGGGCGGACGGATGCCGGCGGAGGCGTGGCTGCTGAGGGACGCGGACGTCTCTGGCTCAGTTGATCGGGCGGATCGGGAGGCGGTTAGCGTGGGCGTGCGCTAGATTGCGCGGGCGGCAGGCACGCGGGACGGGAGCGTTGCGGGATGCGATTTTCCGGGATTCTGGTGATCATCATCGCGCTGGCGGTCTCAGTGCTGCTGGTCTCGAACACGTTCGCGGGCAAGCCGATCTACCTGTTCGATCTGGGCTTCGACTTCCTGGGCGGCAGCTGGGTGATCGTCTCGGTTTCGGTGATCTGCTTCCCGATCGGCTACATCATCAGCGACGTGCTGACGGAGGTGTACGGGTTCCGGGTGGCGCGGGGAGTGATCTGGCTGGGCTTCGCCTGCAACCTGCTGATGGTCTTCCTCTACTGGCTCGGCGGCATCATTCCGGGCCCCGTGTTCTACGAGGGGCAGGACGCGTACGACGCGATTCTGGGGACGACGGGATGGCTGCTGCTGGGCAGCTTCGGCGCGTACGTGATCGGCGAGTTCACCAACGCGTCGGTGATGGTGGTGCTGAAGAACAAGACCGAGGGGCGGATGCTGTGGCTGCGCGCGGTGGTCTCGACGATCGTCGGGCAGGGCGTGGACTCGTGGATCTTCTACCTGATCGCGTTCGGCGTCTCGGGGCTGTGGACTTGGGAGCAGGCGGCGCAGGGGGCGATCTTCGGCTGGATCGTGAAGACGCTGTTCGAGGTGGTGGCGCTGCCGCTGACCTACGCGGTGGTGACGTGGCTGAAGAGCAAGGAGAAGATGGACATCTACGAGCCGGCGCACTCGCTGAACCCGTTCGGCATCTTCGGCGCGCCGCCGGAAGACGCGCGCAACGCGGCGCTGGAGAAGTAGCGGCGGGTCAGAGCCGGATCGGGCGCTGGTACTGCGCGACGTCCCAGTAGCGGTCGAACTTGCGGCCGACTTCGCGCCAGACCCCGCTGAGCGTGTAGCCGAAGCGCTCGTGCAACTTGACCGAGGGCTCGTTGGGCAGGGTGATCAGGGCGAAGGCCTGGTGGACTTGTTCTTCGGCGAGGACGGCGAAGAGGGCTTCGTAGAGGCGGCGGCCGAGGCCGCGCGCGGTCTCGCCGTCGCGGCAGTAAACGCTGGTTTCGACGCTGCTGTCGTAGGCGGCCTTGTCGCGGAAGGGGCTGGAGTAGGCCATGCCGACGACGCGGCCGGCGTCATCGGCGACGAGGATGCGGTGCGGCCCCGTTTCGGCGTACTTGGAGAACCAGCCGGCGCGGCGCTGCTCGACCGTCCACGGCTCGATGTCGAACGTGAAGTGGGTTTCGCGGATGTAGTGGTTGTACAGCTCGGTCAGCGCGGGGAGGTCGTCCTCCCGCGCCGGCCGGATGCCGACGGAATCCACGGTCGCGGTCAGCGGGCGCGCCCTTCGACGGCGGGCTTGAAGACGCGCTCGATCTGCTCGGAGGCCTGTTCGACGGACCAGCGCTCGGTGCCGGAGAGCACGCGGATCGGCTGGTATTGCGAGTAGAGCGTGATGTCGTAGCCCATCGCGCCGACGACTTGGCCGGTGAGCCAGTCGGAGGCTTCGGAGGCGATGTAGACCAGCGGCACGGCGACGTTGGCCGGCGACATGCGCGGGTCGGCTTCTTCGGAGTCGGTGATGTTGCCGGAGCGGCGCTCGTCGGGCACGGTGTCGGTCATCCGCGTGGCGGCGCCGGGGCCGATCGAGTTGGCGGTGACGCCGTAGCGGCCGAGCGCGTTGGCGCAGGAGTAAGTGAAGCCGACGACGCCGAGCTTGGCGGCGGCGTAGTTGGGCTGGCCGGGCGCGCCGAAAAGGCCGGAACCGGAGGTGAAGTTGATCAGGCGGTAGTGGCCCTTGCGCTCGGTGCGCCAGTGGATGGCGGCGAACTTGGTCGTGTTGAAGGTGCCGGTCATGTGCACGTCGACGACCGCGTCCCATTCCTCCTTGGTCATGTTGAAGACCATGCGGTCGCGCAGGATGCCGGCGACGTTGACGAGGATGTCGAGGTCGCCGTACTGATCGAGGGCCTGCTTGATGATGCCTTCGGCGGCGTCGTAGTCGGAGACGGAGGAGTAGTTGGCGACGGCTTCGCCGCCGGCGTCCTTGATCGCGGCGACGGTTTCGTCGGCGGGGCCGGATTCGGCGCCGCTGCCGTCGACGGACCCGCCGAGGTCGTTGACGACGACGCTCGCGCCCTGCGCGGCGAAGAGCTTGGCGACTTCCGCGCCGATGCCGCGGCCCGCGCCGGTGACGATGGCCACGCGGCCGTCCAATGCACCCATGATCCCGTTCCTTTCGCCGCGGCGGCCGGTTGCGGCCGGCGCGGAGCGCTAGCCGTAGCGGCTGTCGTCGCCGACGGCGGGCTTGAAGACTTCTTCGATCTGCTGCGCCGCGCCTTCGACGGTCCAGCGCTCGTAGCCGCGCATCTGGCGGATCACGGCGGGCTTGTTGAAGAGCTGGATGTCGTAGCCCGATGCGCCGACGATCTGGCCGTTGAGCCAGTCGGAGGCTTCGGAGGCGATGTAGACGAGCGGGATCGCGACGTTGAAGGGGGAGCGGATGTCGGTGACTTCGTCGGCCTCGACGTAGCCCGCGCGGCGGCGCTCCTCGGGCACGGTGTCGGTCATGCGGGTGGAGGCGCCGGGCGAGATCGCGTTGGCGGTGGCGCCGTAGCGGCCGAGGGCGTTGGCGCAGGAGTAGGTGAAGCCGACGATGCCCATCTTGGCGGCGGCGTAGTTGGGCTGGCCGGGCGCGCCGAAGATGCCGGAGACGGAGGAGAAGTTGATCAGGCGGTAGTGGCCCTTGCGCTCGGTGCGCCAGTGGACGGCGGCGTACTTGGTCAGGTTGAAGTGGCCCTTGAGGTGGACGTCGATGACCGCGTCCCACTCTTCCTCGGTCATGTTGAAGACCATGCGGTCGCGCAGGATGCCGGCGGTGTTGACGACGATGTCGAGGTCGCCGAACTCGTCCAGCGCCTGCTTGACGATGCTCTCGGAGGCGTCGTAGTCGGCGACGGAGGCGTGGTTGGCGACGGCCTGGCCGCCGGCGTCGCGGATCGCGGCGACGGTCTCGTCGGCCGGGCCGGAATCGGCGCCGGAGCCGTCGACGTTGCCGCCGAGGTCGTTGACGACGACCTTCGCGCCCTCGGCCGCGAAGAGCTTGGCGGTTTCCGCGCCGATGCCGCGGCCGGCCCCGGTGACGATGGCGACGCGGTTGTCGAGCATGCCCATGTTCGGATGTCCTTTCGGAGGCGCGGAGCGAGGTCCGCTACCGCAGGAGGTTAAACAGCGCCTCCGTTATGCGCGAACGCGCGGAACGCGATCAAGCGCGATTCAGTGGCGCGGGCCGCGGCGTCCGGGCTGGGGGGCGCTGTCGGAGATTTCGCGGGAATCGGGGGTTTCGTTGATCACGGGTTCGTAGAGGCCGAGCTGGGGCGGGCCGGCGAGCACGTCGGCAAGGTTGCGCTGGCCGTGGGCGAGGCGGAAGTTCTCGCTTTGCGTCCAGGCGTGGAAGGCTTCGGGGGAGTCCCAGACGGAGTAGGAGATGTATTCGCCCTCTTCGGCGCTGCGGAGGAGCATGAATTGGCGGAAGCCGGGCACGTCGGCGAGGTAAGACTCGCGCTCCTTCCAGATCTGCTCCCACTCGGCCTCGCGTTCGGCCTTGACGCTGAAGCGGTTCATGGCGAGGTACATCGTGCGGACTCCTAGATTGCGGCGCGGGAGGGAGCCCAGTGTACGCTCGCGGCGATGTGGAATCGGGCGGTCCTGGGCGCGTTGATCGCGGCGGCATGGGCGCTGTTCGCGGCCTGCGGCGGAGCTTCGCAGGAGGATTTGGCCGAGGCGCGGGCGGAAGCGGCGCGGGCGGCGGAAGCGGGGCAGCGGGCGCAGCTGCTGGCCGCGCTGGAGCCGCTCGACCCCCTGCGCTACCACCATCTCGACGCGATGATCCGCAATGACGGGATGCTCCCGTCCGACGCCTTGGTCTGGGCGGCGCGGGCGCGGGAAACGCTGCACTGGACTTCGTGGCCATCCGAGCTCTCCGCGCACGTCGCGCAGTACGGGGAGTGGCTGGACGCGCTGCTGGCGACGCTGCGCGCGGGCGACGCGGAAGCGGCGTCGGAACCGTCGCGGCTGGTGCACGCGCTGGCGCACACCTTCGAGGCGGCGCTGGAGACGTGGCTGGACGGCGAGGCGGTGCCGCCTCCGCCGCAGCTAGCGGGCCTGGAACCGCCCTCGCACGGCGATGACGGCCACGGCAGCCACAGTGGCATGGATCACGGCGATGACGAGAGCGGCGGCTAGGACGTTCCTGGCCTTGGCGGCATTCGCGCTGGCGGCGCTCGGGCTGCAGGGCGATGCCTCGGCGCATGCGGCCTACGCATCGTCGGAGCCGGCCTTCGGCGCGGTGCTGGAGCGCGCGCCGGAGCGGATCTCGCTGACCTTCTCGCAGGAACTGTTCCGCCGCGAGGGCGCGAACGCGATCGAGTGGGCGCCCGCCGACCACGGCGAGGTCGGCGGCTTCACGGACGCGGGCGAGGCGGCGATCAGCAACGACGACCGGCGCACGATGAGCGCCGCGCTGCCGCGGAGCGCGCGCGACGGCTGGGGGACGGGGCGCTTCCTCGTCCGCTGGCGCAACCTGTCCGCCGACGACGGCGACGCCGACGCGGGCGAGTTCCCGTTCTACGTCGGCCGCGGCCCGAGCGCGGCGGAAGAAGCGCTCGACCGAGAGATGGCGGTCGCGCTGCTGATTTCCTACCCCGGCGACGAGCCGGCCGCGCCCGAGCGGGGAGAGGCGGACGCCGCAGCGGTGCGCCCGGTGCGCATCGAGGACGACGAAGCGGCCGGCGGGCTGGCCGCGTCTGCCGGCGCCTGGCTGGCGATCGGGCTCGCGGCGGGGACGCTGCTGCTCGCCGCGCCGATCCTGCGCCGGCGGCGGGCGGCGGGTAGATACTGAGCGCATGCTGGCGCTGCTCGGGCCGATCCTCGCCGCGGCGGCGCTGTTCGCCGCCTGCGGCAACGGCGACTCCGATCCCGCGCGCATGCCGGTGCCGGGCCGGGCCGTCTTCACCGTCGGCGTCGACCTCTGGCTCCGCGAGGATGGCGAGGAACGGCTGCTGCTCGCGGCTGAGCCGGGCAAGCAGCTGATGCAGCCCGCGTTCTCGCCCGACGGCGAGCGCATCGCTTATGTCGAGTTCCGCCTCACCGTCGAAGGTGCGCTCGAGATCGGCTCCGACCTGCTGATTCGCGAACCCGGCGGCGAAACCCGCCGGCTGACCGAACCGGCCGACAAGACCTACTACTGGAACCCGCGCTGGATGCCCGACGGCGAGAGCATCCTCGTCGGCCGCGAGACGGAGGGCGAAGACCCGCGCGTCGAGCGGCGCGATGCGGAGAGCGGCGCGGTGCTGGCGACGATCCCCGGCGCGCGCGATGCGGACCCGCATCCCGCCGGATCCCCGATCGCGTACACCACCGGCCCGCTTTCGGAACGCCCCGAGCTGGCGCTGCTCGAACCGGGTATCGATGCGCCCCAACGACTCGACCCCGACGGCGAATGGGAGGCCTACTCCCCCCGCGCGCCGCGCTGGACCCCGGGCGGATCCTGGATCGTCTTCGCCGCGGGCACGCCGTCCGAGACCGTCTCCTCCGCGGCCGGCTCCGCCAACGGCATCGAGGACATCTGGATCGTCTCGTTCGGCGGCGGCGATCCGCGCCCGATCGCGCTGGTCGGCGAGGACCAGCCCGCGTTCAGCGTCTCGGATGACGGCCGCCACGTCCTGATCCGCGGCGCGTTCGGCCTCTATCTCGTGCGCATCCCGCAGCCCGGCGAGCCGGCCGAGCCGCCGTTCGCGATCGCGCCCGGCGAGTTCCACGGCACGTTCGACTGGCGCGGGAGGGTGAGCGAGGCGGAATGGGCCAGAATCCGCGAGGCGGCCGCGCCGTGAGGCAGCTGCCGGCCGTCGTCCTCGCGGCGCTCGCCTGCGCGGCGCTGCTGCTCGGCAGCGGCACCGCATCGGCGCACGCGCTGCTCTCGCGCTCGGATCCGCCGATCAACGCGGCGCTGCGCGAGTCGCCCGGCGCGGTGACGTTGTTCATGACCGAACCGCTCGAACGCGGCTACAGCAGCGTGCAGGTGCTCGACGCCGGCGGCCGGCGCCGCGACGTGGGCGGGACCGAATTTTCCAGCGCCAACCCGACCCAGATGCGCGTCAACGTGCTGCGGCTCGACCCCGGCATCTACACCGTCGCCTGGCGCACGCTCTCGAAGATCGACGGCCACACCTGGAACGGCTCGTACACGTTCTCCGTGCTCAACCCCGACGGCAGCGCCCCGCCGGGCACGGGCGCGCAGATCGACCTGTCGCGGCCCGGCCCGCCGACTTGGGCCGACGCCCTCGCCAAGGCGCTGGGACTGGCCGCGCTGATCGCGTTCGGCGGAGCGCTGCTGTTCGTGCTGCTGACCCAGCGGGGCGAAGGCCGCGAGGCGGCGGCGAAGGCGCTGCAACCGCTGCTGATCGGCGCGGTCGCAGTCGGCATCGCCGTCACCGCCTACGACGCCGTCGCCGCGGCCGCCCGGCTCGGCGGCATCGGTCTGCTCGATGAAGTGCTGTTCGAGACCCGCACCGGAATCTGGCTGCACCTGCGCTGGTTCGCGCTGATCCTCGCGGCGGCCGGCCTGCTGCTGCCGCGCTGGCGTCAGCGCGAGGCGACCCTGCTGGTGCTGGGCGCGGCCTGGCTCGCCGGCATCTCCGCCGCCAGCCACGGCGCGGCGATCGAGTCCGGCGGCATCTGGGGCGCGCTGTTCGACGCGCTGCACCTCGCCGCCGTCGCCGTCTGGATCGGCATGCTCGCCGCGATGCTGCTCGCCTTCCGCCGCACCGACGGCGGCGGGCCTTGGCGCATCGGGACCGTGCGCCGCTTTTCCGTCGCCGCGGCGGCGACCGTGCCGATCCTGTTCGCCGCCGGCCTGCTCGGCGCGCTGATCCAAGTGCCCGCGGCGCGCGGCCTCGTCGACACCGGCTGGGGCGCGGCCTTCCTCGTCAAGGCGGCGCTGCTCCTCTTCCTCTTCGCCGCGGCGGGAGCGAACGCCTTCCTGCTGCGCCCCCGCGCGGAGCAGTCGGACGACGCCCGCCTCCAGCGCCGCTTCGCGCTGATGATGCGGGCCGAGGCCGTGCTCGCCGTCGCCGTGATCGCGGTCTCCGCCGTGCTCACGCAGCTGCCCTCCCCGGCCAGCTCGCTGCCCGCGACCGAGCGGCGCGACAACTCGGCCGCGCTCACGGTCTCCCGTGCCGGCGCGCTCGCGACGGTGGCGATCGAGCCCAACCTCGTCGGCTTCAACACATGGCGCGTCGACGTCCAGCGCGACGAGGCCGGCGCGCCGCCATTGGACGCGCTGCGCCTGCGCTTCACGCACGAGGATCCCGCCGTCGGCCCCGTCACCGTGCCCGCGCAGCGACAGGACGACGGCTCGTTCCTGCTGGAAGGCGCGTACTTCGGACTGCCCGGCGAGTGGACCATCGACCTCGAAATGCGCTGGCGGACCGGCAACGACCTCGTCGCGTCGGTCACCTCCGACGTCGTCTCCGACTGGCAGACCGTGCTCCCCTTCGGCGCCGAGCCGCCCGGCGCGCTCGGCCTGCCGCTGACCCAGATGGACTGGAACGGCGTCGCCGCGCTCTGGGCGCTCGTGCTCGGCGCGGTCGCGCTGGTCAACCGCCGCCCGCTGGCCGAGCGCTTCGGCCCGCGCGGTTCCGACGCCTCCTTCGCCGCCGGCGCGGTCGGGCTGATCGCCGCCGTCGTGCTGATGACCGGGCTCGAGGTCGAACCCGGCCGCACGCTCGCCAACCCGACCCTGCGGACCGAGGAATCGGTCGCGCGCGGCGAGGCGGTCTTCACGGCCAACTGCATCAGCTGCCACGGCGAAACCGGCGCGGGCGACGGCCCGCTCGCGGGCACCCTGCCCGCGCCGCCGGCCAATTTCAGCGTCCACGTCCCCTTCCATCCCGACGGCGTGCTCTTCGCCTGGGTCGCCGACGGCATCCCCGGCACCGGCATGCCCGCCTGGTCCGGCAACTTGGACGAGCGCGAGCTCTGGGACGTGGTCAACTACCTCCGCGCCGCCTTCGACCCGGCGGCCGAGCTTCAAAACGACCCCTGACCCGGCCTTGACCCGCGGGGCAGGGAGCGGCCGATCAAGCCGCATCCGCTGGTATGCTTTGCGGTGACAGCGCCCGCTGGCTGGACACGCAGGAAGACCCCATGACCACCTCGATCGAGTTCCCCGGCCTCAACCTCGACTGGTTGAACCTCGAAACGGACCCCGACTTCGAAGTGGAGGTGGGCCGCAAGGGCGTCACCTTGCAGTCGATCAACCAGCGCATGGCCTCCGTCGAAGGCCGCGACATGGCCGACGCGCGCAGCTTCACCCCGCGCGGCGTCGAGCCCGACCCCCGCTCCAACACCCACGCACGCCAGTACCGCGACAAGGGCGATGTCTGGTCCGAAAGCGCGATGCTGCTCTACGAAGAGGCGCAGCAGCGCCAGTGGTCCAGCGCCCGCGACATCCCCTGGGAGACCATCGGCGAACAGCCCGACGACATCGAGCGCGCCATGTGCACGCTCTGCACCTTCCTGACCCAGGTCGAGTTCATCGCCGGCGACGTGCCCGGCCGCTTCCTCGAAACCGTCCACCCCGACTTCTTCGAGTCGCAGCTCTTCCTCGGCACCCAGCTGATGGACGAGGCGCGGCACCTCGACGTCTTCCGCAAGCGCGCGCTGGTCAACGGCGGCGGCCTCTCCTTCGCCGGGCTCGGCGCCGTCGGACTGCTCGCCATCGACGATTTCACCGAGATGACCGCGATCCTCCACCTCTTCGCCGAGGGGCTGGTCCAGTCGCTCTTCCGCATGGGCGAGCTGATCGGCCAGAACGAAGCCGAGAAGCGCATGTTCCGCCTCGCCGCCCAGGACGAGTCGCGCCACCTCGCCTTCGGCGTCACCCACACCAAGTACATGGTCGAGACCCAGCCCTGGCGCAAGGAAGAACTGCACCACTACCTCGACGTCAACGAGACGGTGCAGAACACGCAGGCCGGCCTGACCACCAACCCGATCACCGGCGAGGCGCTGGCCGTGCTCGCCGGCGGCGGGATCGACAACCTCGACGAGGGCTACAAGCTGGTCCAGCTGATGCGCAAGAAGCAGATCAACGAGTACTACCACCGCCTCCAGGTGGTCGGCCTCGGCGACCGGCTCGACCGCATGGCCCCCGAGATGCGGGAGCTGGTGACGGTCTAGCGGGGCCGGCGCGGCCGGTCGGGGAATTCGGAAGGACCGGGCCCATGCAGCTCGATCAGAAGTTGAAGATGCGCGCGACGGCCCGGGGCTGGTCGCCGGAGCTGATCGAGCGGGCGGAGGCGTCGCCGGCCGCTCCGAGCCAGGTCGAGGCGATCCTGAACGTCAAGATCGAGCCCGAGCGGGTGGCGAAGTGGCTGGGCTTCATGGAGGAGCAGCCGGATCACCCGTTCGCGAAGGCGCAGCTGATCATGCTGCAGACGCCGGCGGAGACGGGGCTGTACCCGGAGCCGTCGGAGGACGGGATGCGGCTGACGGACGTCGACATCGGCTCCTACGGCGACATCCCGGACGTCTGGAAGCTGCGCAACGACACGCCGCGCGGCACCACCACCGCGCCGGGCCTGCACATGCCGGCCAACTACTCGATCTACGACCGCACCGAGGTCTGGGCCGACGGCGTCGGCGATCTCTACGAGGACGCGATCCGCGACCGCTGGGTGCCGGCGACCGACCTCCAGTGGGACTCGCTGGAGGAACTCTCCCCCGAAGTCGAGCGCGCCACCGGCCAGTTCTGCGCCGTCTACTCGACCTACGGGATCACCGAGCAGAAGATCATCAGCAAGTGGTTCGAGGAAATCTCCTACGGCTTCCACGAAGTGAAGCTGTTCCTCTCGACGCAGGTCTACGACGCCGGCCGCAAGGTCGAGGCGCTGCGCAAGCGCGCCTTGGTCGGCGGCGGCGCGATCGGCCGCGCGCCCTTGGGCGACATCTCCAACGCCTGGTACAACGGCCTCACTTTCACCGACATGATCATCGCGCTCGACGTCGTCTACAAGTCCTACGAGCTGACTGCCTTCGAAGCGGCCGGCGAATGGGCGCGGACCGACTTCGACCGCGACCTCTTCGCCCGCCTCGCCGGCGACTCCAAGCGCCATCTCGAATACGGCCTCAAGCACCTCGAGTGGTACGCCCGCAACGGCGAGCGCGCCGGCGAGGAGCTGCCGATCTTCTTCGGCAAGGCGGAGGGCTCGCTGGCCAGCGAGATGGTCCAGTCGCCGATCGAACGCGAGGCGCTCGCCGTGCTCTACGCCGACGGGGTCGAACGGCTGGACGCCGGCGTCGAGCAGCTCAAGTCGCTGCGTGAGCGCCAGTTCCGCGACTACGTCCACCGCACCATGGAGGCGGGCTACAGCCGGCTCGGCGAAACCAACCCGCTGCTGCCGCTCTCGACCCAGGACCCGCTCTTCACGTCGCTCGCCGGCGGCGAGGTCGACAAAGTGCTCGCCGAAGGCGCGGCCTCCACCCGGGCGATCAACCGCGCCGGCTAGCAGCCCGCCCAGGTGGCCGATCTCCACGTCGACATCGCCGGGCCCGACGGCGCGACGGCGATCCTATTCGTCCACGGCATCCTCAGCTGCCGCCAGCACTGGCGCCTGAACCTGCCCGCGTTCCAGCGGCATTACCGCACCGTCGTGGTCGAGCTGCTCGGCCACGGCCGCTCGCCCGCGCCGGAATCAGAGGCCGAGTACCTACCCGAGCGCTATGCCGAGCGCTTCTCCGCGATCCGCGCGGAGCTGGGCGTCGAGCGCTGGTTCGTCGCCGCCCAATCGCTCGGCGCGGCCTTGGCGATGCACTACTCCTTCTCGCGGCCCGGCGAGGTGATCGCGCAGGTCGTCACCAACTCGCACTCCGCCTTCGGCGACCCGATCCGCGTCCGCGACCCAGAAGCCGCCCGCACTCGCGCCGAGCAGCTCGCCGCCGGGGGAATCGACGCGGTAATGGCGCACCCGCTCAACCCGCGACGCGCCCGCGCCTTCTCCGACGCCGACCGCGACGCCTTCGACGCCGACATGCGCGCGAGCACCGCCGCCGGCATCGCCCGCACGATGCTCCACACCTCGCCGCACACCTCGCTGCGCCACGCGCTGCCCCGCAACACCGTGCCGACGCTGCTCATCGCCGGCACGCGCGAGGAAGCCTTCGCCCCCTCGCTCGAATGGGCCGAAGCCAACGCCGCCGGCATGGAGATCGTCAAGGTGCGCGCCCCGCACGCCGTCAACATCGGCGCAGCCGAAGAGTTCAACCGGGCCGCGCTGGAATTCTTCGGCCGCTTCGACCCGGGCCCCAGCTGACGGCTCAGCCGGCCGGCGCCTGTTCGGCCGGGCCCCGCTGCTGCGCCTGCTCCGCCCCGATCCCGGCCAAGTGGCCCAAGTAGATCGGCACCAGTGGCAGCACGCACGGCGAGATGAACGACACGAACCCGCCCGCGAACGCCAGCGCCGCCGAGCCCAGGTTCAGCGACAGCATCTGCGAACTGTCGCCCGCGAGGATGTCGATTCCGATCGAGCCCAGCGCCGTGTTCAGCACCACCACGCGGTCCAGCGCGATCAGCATCCCCACGAAGATCAGTAGGATGCCCGACACCACCGACACGACCGGCATCCAGCGGTTCATCTTGCGCAGGAAGTTGGTCGACTCGCCCAGCGCCGCGCCGACCAGCAGGAAGGGGATGCCCAGCCCCGCCGCGTAGCAGACCAGCAGGATCACCGCCTGCACCAGCGAAGCCGAATCGAGCGCCAGCACCAGGATCCCCGCCAAAATCGGCCCCACGCACGGCGTCCAGCCGATCGAGAACGCGACCCCGACCACGGCCGAGCGCCCGTAGTCCGCCGCCGCCCGCGCCCGCCCGCCGCCCGCCTCGCGCGCCGCCGGCCCCGCCTGCCCCCCGACTTGGAACGAGCGGTACAGGAACGGGATCGTGATCACCTCCGCCAGATGCAGCCCCAAGATCACCAGCGCCGCCCCCGCCACCCGCTGGAACCAGATCAGCTCGTCCTGAAACGCCGACCCCAGCGCCCCCAGCAGCGCCCCCAGCGCCACGAACACCACCGAAAACCCCAACACGAACGCCGCCGCATGGAAGAACACCACGCGCCGCCCCGTCGGAACCGCAGCAGAAGCGGTAACAGCCATGAGCAGATGGTACTAGGCGGCCGTGTCAGAGAGGCAGCCGCCGGCTTCAATGAAATCGAGCCCGAGTCCGACATGCAGCGGATCGCATCTAACGCATGCCCCGTTCGGCGGCGACGTCTAGAAGCCCTTCCTCAAGAGCCAGAGCGACAACCCCATCTTCACCAGCTTCCAGCGCCACCCCCTGCGCCACTTATTGCGCCTCAACTTGGGAAGCCGCCACCTGCCCGCCAACCCCAACCTCGGCTTGCGCCCGCGTCCGAACATCTTGCCCCCCGTCGCTAGGTCGACCCTACCGGCAGCCGCTGACAGCAACGAACTCCTCCGGCGTCATATGGCCGATCGACGGGACGAATCGCCCGCAGGCCTCGCGCAGCGAGATGTGCCCTTCACCGCCCAGCGTGTCCTGACTGACGACGAACACATCGGCGCTAGTGATTTCGCGAAGGTCCAGAGCTTGAGCAAGAACATGTGGATCAGCGTCTTCGGCATCTTCTGGATCGACTACGTCGCCGGCGCGCTGCATGACCGAGGTGAGCGCCTCGGTAGACGGCCTGTAGGCATGCCTCACCGCGGCCCCGACTCCGATCGCCCATACACCCGGCGCATCTGGATGCGGCACGCGTTCCCGGTCCGTCAGCTCAACGACGACCAAATGCGGAAAGAACACCCGCCCCGCGATCACGGCTTCCTCCAAACAGCGGAGAAAAGCCCATTGGCGTTCCAGCGGGATGCGCCCGCGCTGCTTGAACGTGGCGATCGCCGAGGTGTCCAGCACGAAGAGCGGATCCGCTGCCATGGGGCTAATCATCAATTGATTCCGACAGCTGCGCGATCTCGAAGCCGTCCAGCCGGAGGATTTTGCGGGCCGAGTGCTCGGAGACTTCGCCCGACTCGATCCCCGCGATGATGCTGCGTGCGGCGAGCATGCCGACTTCGCGCAACCGGTCGTCCGATCGGCTGCGCGCGTTGCGCCCGAAGCCGCGCGGTTTGTCCGTGTCGCTGGCCGGCGCGCGGAGGCAGACCAGTTCGTAGTCCTCGTCCGAGACCGAATCATCGCGCCCGAGCGCCACGGCGGCGGCCCGCAGACTGACCCGGAAGTAACGCGCTGCGGCCGTGATGACTTCGAGCCGGTCATCGGAAGCCGGCTCAAGAGGGGCCCGCCCGAGTTCGGCACGGGGAAGGACGACCTCAGCCGCAACCTCATCGCACCAGCGCTCCTCCGTGCGGCGCGCCGTAGCGGTGAGGCAAGTTGCACTGCGCGACACGGCGAGATGGGCGAGTTCGTGCCACATCGTGAATGAACGCGAGCCCTCATTGTGAGCCGTGTTCACCGCGATCAGCGGCGCGGCGCGGTCGGGCAGCGCGAAGCCGCGCAACCCTTCCTTCTTGAGCGAGTAGGACATCACGAGCACGCCGCGCTTTTCAATGGCAGCCGCCCACGCGCGACGGGCTTCAACGTCGGACTTCCATGCCCGTGCCGCGACAAATGACACTCCGGACCAAACCCGAAGCTCATCGCCCGCCCATGCGGGATCCGCTTCCGGCTCGAAGCGCGGCACATCCGCGGGGTCGTCGCGGCGCAGGAAGGCGACCATCCGCTGAACCCGCCGCGCCCGCCGGATCGCGAGCAGTTCGGGGGGAGCCAGTTCGCGCTTGTCCGCCCCGTTCGCCGTGCGCAGCGTTGCCGGAATGCCCGCCTCTCGAGGCGGCTGTGGCAGATAGAACAGCTCGCGAGGCCTGCGCACCCGCCGGCTCAGCTTCGTGAGCTGGCCGGCCGTGGGGCGTTCCGTTCCGTCGCGCCAGGCTTGAACGGTCTCCGCTTCGATCTTGAGGTGCGCGGCGATCTCCCCGGTCGCGTAGCCGGATTCGTCAATCGCCCATCCGACGACGGACGGCGTTACGGGCTCGTACCTGGCGGGCATTGCGGGCTCCCGCCGGTCACTGTATGCCCGCGTCCTGCTCGACGGTGTCGAGCGTGGACTGGACGGAGCGGTGCGACTGGCCGCGGTTGGCCGCGCGCATCAGCGTGTCGGCCGCGGCCGACGCGATCGGCAGCGGCATCTGCTGCTCCCGCGCGACCTGCACCGCCAGCGAGACGTCCTTCGCCGCCCACTGCAGGAAGAACGTGGGATCGTCGAAGTTCCGCTCCAGCAGCGCCGGCATCCCGCCCACGTAGGCGCGGGCCGAAGCGACGCTCATGATCTCGTGCGCCTTGGCCGGGTCCAGCCCCGCCTTCTCCGCCAGCGCCACGCCCTCGATCAGCACCTGCATCGACGTGATCCCGACCATGTTGTTCACGATCTTGGCCACGCAGCCCATCCCCAGCTCGTCGAGGAAAAAGACGTGGCTGCCGATGCATTCGAGCACCGGCAGGTACTTGCCGAACTGCTCCTCCGACCCGCCGACCATCACCGCCAGCTCGCCCCGCTCGGCGCCGATGACCCCGTTGGAGACCGGCGAATCGACCAGCGTCACGCCGCGCTCCGCCGCCCGCTCCGCCAGCAGCCGCACCGTCGACGGCAGGTTCGTCGACAGATCCAAGCAGACCAACCCCGGCTCCGCGCCCGCCAAAATCCCGCCCTCGTCGCGGAACACCGAATCCACCTGCACCGGCCCCGGCAGCGAAGTCAGCACGAGCTCCGCCCGCCCCGCCACCTCCGCCGCCGAGCCCGCCCACGACGCCCCCAGCTCGATCAGGTTCGCCGTATGCTCCTCCACCGCGTCATGCACGATCACCCGATGCCCCCCGCGAATCACATTCGCGCACATCGGGTTCCCGATCTTCCCCGTCCCCACGAATCCAACATCCATCACGCACCTCCTTGCCCGCAGGGTAAGCCGTCGCGCTCGCTCAAGTTGCCTCAGCAGCTCAATTCGCGCTACCCTTGAAGTGTGCGCTGCGGCTGACCGCGACCGACAGGAAGCGGAACAGGCCGCGCAATCCATTTGCCCCGCCATCCGGCTAGCGCACCGAAGGGCGGGGAACTTCTTTCTCCTTGGACATCATGCGTGCAGTGGTCTTCATCGACTATCAGAATGTGTACCACTCGGCCCGCCGGGCGTTCCACACGCGAAACAGCCCGCCTTCATTCGGCCAAGTCTCTCCACTCGCATTGGCCGAACTCATCTGCAGCCGTCGAACGCCCGCCTCCGGCACCGCCAGTCGGCAGCTTGAGGAGGTACGCGTATATCGTGGCATGCCACGGCTCAACGATCGGGGCTTCGCGCCCGCGCACCGGCAAATCGCTCAATGGCGCGCGCAAGGCGTCACCGTCATCACCCGCCCGTTGAGCGGGCCTCCGGAAGCTCCGAGAGAGAAGGGGATCGACATTTCGCTGGCATTGGATTTCTATGCCGGCGTGTTGGAAGAATTGTTTGACATCGGCGTTCTCGTGTCAATGGATCGCGATTTCGAACCCCTCTTGGAGAAAGTGCTCGATGCACGGCCCGAGTTTCCAGTTCGCCTAGAAACGGCAGTTTGGTAGGCACCGCCACGCCAGCGAAGATATTGCGTGTCATCGCCTCCACGAGCAGGAATATCGGCTGGTACATGATCGAACCAATTACAGCATCCCAGCTCGTCGCAGGAGAGGGCGCAGTCGAAAACGGTAATTAATAGTTACAGCGTTGCGCCGCCGTCTACTGTTATTGTTTGGCCGGTTACGAAGGTGTTGCGGGTTATTAGGGCGATGATGGCGTCGGCGCAGAGGTGGGGGGTGGCTACGCCTTGGAGGGGGGCGGTTTGTTCCAGGCGGGCTATGCCGGCCAGGTAGGTTTCTTCGCCTAGGCCGCCTTTGAGCCAGCGGCCTTCGATGAAGCCGGGGGCGATGGTGTTGATGCGGATTTCGGGGCCGAGCACGCGGGCCAGGCTCTTGGTGATCACGTTGATCCCGGCCTTGCTGGCGGCGTAAGGGATGCTGCTGCCGCCGCCGCCGATGCCGGCGACCGAGCTGACATTGACGATCGCGCCTTCGCCGGCCGCCTTCATGTGCGGGGCGGCGGCGCGGCTGCAGTTGAAGGTGCCGCGCAGGTTCGCGCCGAGGATGTCGTCCCACGCTTCGTCGGTCACGGCTTCGAGGTCCTCGTGCGGGATGAAGCGGGTCATGCCGGCGTTGTTGACGAGGATCTGCAGCGCGCCGAACTCGTCCACCGCGGCTTGGATCAGGCGGCGGCAGTCGGCGTCGCTGCGCACGTCGGCGGCGACGGCGATGGCGCGCCCGCCCTTGCCACGGATGCGTTCGACCACCTCGTTCGCGGCCTCCTCGCCGCGGAAGTAGTTGACCACGACGGCAGCTCCGAGCTCGGCCAGCAGCTCCGCCGTCGCCTCGCCCACGCCCGACGACGAACCCGTCACCACCGCGACCTTGCCTTGGATGTCCATCGTTCGCGTCTTTCCCCGTGCGGCCTCAGTCGAGCCGCAGGCCGGCTTCCAGCGCGCCCGCGTCGACCGACGCCGGGCCCACGACCGCGAGGCGCAGCTCCGCCTCCCGGATCAGCTCGCCCGCCAGGCGCTGGAGATCGTCCAGCGCCGCCTCGCGGTAGCGGGCGGCGATCTCCTCGACCGAACGCACGCGGCCGTGCAGCAGCGCGTCGCGCCCGTTCCAGTGCGAGACGGCGCGGGTGTCCTCCATCGACATCAGCATGCGCCCGCAGACGTACTCGCGGACGCGCTCCAGCTCCGCCTCGGAGACGCCGTCGCGCAGCCCGCCGATCACGTCCAGCGCGGCCCGCAGCGCCGCCTCCGCGTTGTCCGGGTCGACGCCGAGGTAGACCTCGATCGCGCCCGATCCGCGCACGGCGGAGAGCATCGCGTGCACGTCGTAGGCGAGGCCGAGCTCTTCGCGCACGTGCTCGAACAGGCGCGAGCTCATGCCGTCGCCGAGGATGGCGGCCAGCAGCGACAGCGCGAAGCGGTCGGGGTGCTCGATGTCGAGCCCGGGCAGGCCGATCACGAGGTGCGCCTGCTCGGCTTCTTTCTCGCGGAAGCTGGCGCCGCCGCCGTCCGCGAGCGGCGCGGGCAGGTACGGCGCCGGTTCGGCGAATTCCCAATCGGCCGTCAGCCGCGCCGCCAGCTCGCAGGCCTCGTCCGCGTCGATCGCGCCCGCGACGGAAAACAGCGCGTTGGCCGGCGAGTACTGCGCGCGCCAGTAGGCGACCGCATCCTCATGCGGGATTTGGCGCACCGATTCCGGAGTGCCGGCGATGTCGCGGCCCAGCGGGGTGCCGCGCCAGAGCATCGCGTCCATCATCAGCCCCGCGATCTGGGCCGGCGAATCCTCGACGGCGGCCAGCTCCTCGAGGATCACGGACCGCTCCTTCTCGAGCTCGGACGGGTCGAACAGCGGACGGCAGGCCAGCTCGGCGATCACGTCCATCGCGGTGCCGAAATGCGGGGCCGGCACCTTGGCGAAGTAGAGCGTCATCTCGCGGTCGGTGGCCGCGTTGATCATCCCGCCGACGCCTTCGATGGCGGCCGAAATCTCGGTCGCGACGGGGCGCGCCTTGGTGCCCTTGAAGACGCAGTGCTCGACCAGGTGCGAGACGCCGGCCAGCTCCTCGCGCTCGTAGCGCGCGCCGGCGCCGGCGTAGAACGAGACCGTCGCCGAGCGCGTGTGCGGCATCGGCGCGCAGATCACGCGCAGGCCGTTGTCGAGGACGCGCTGCTCGATCTCGAGCGGCGCGCCGGGGGCGTGTTCGGCGGCCACCCCTCAGTCCTGGTTCCAGAGCACGTCGCCGTAGAGGCTCGAATCGTGGTCGCGCCGCCCGAACTCGCGGTATTCGTCGTGGCTCCGTCCCACCGTCGTGTCGTCGCCGTGCCCGTTGAACAGGAGCGTCTCGTCCGGCAGCGCGTAGACCTCGCGCGTGATCGAGGCGATCAGCTGGCGCAGGTTCTTGTTCGAGGTCGTGTGGCCCGGCCCGCCCGGGAAGAGCGTGTCGCCGACCATGCAGAACGGCTCGGCGTAGAAGCAGAGCGAGCCCGGCGTGTGGCCCGGCGTGTGCATCACGTCGATCAGCGTCTGCCCCAGCGGGACCGTCTCGCCGCCGCGCAGGTGGATGTCGATCTGCTTCGGGTCGAAGCTGTCCTTCGAGTGCTGGTTCTCCGACGCCATCTTGGCGTCGTCCTTGTGCATGTAGAAGGGGACGTCCAGCGCCGCGCGCATGTCGGGGAAGGAGAGCAGGTGGTCGAAATGCCCGTGCGTGATCAGCACCATCTTCACCGTCGCGCCGATCTCCTCGACCGCGGCCAGCGTCCGCTCGTGCTCCGCCACAGTGTCGAACAGCGCCGCGTCCCGGCTCGCGTCATCGACGAGGATGAACGAGTTGTTCGAGATCGGCCCGAACGGCCCCAGCTTGTAGAGCGACAGCCCGCCGCCAGCCTGGTGCACCTCGACCATGTCCGTCCCTCCCATTCGCTGCCCGAGCGCTCCCCGCGATTCTAGGGCCTGTTTACGCTAGCGGAGCGCGTCGAAGGCGCGCGCGAGGCGGATGGCGATGTGGCGGAAGCGCCGCCCGAACCAGTCGCGGCCCTTGCAGAGTCCGCCACCGCAGCTCCCCGGCCGGCAGCTAAGCCCCGAACCGCCGCCCCGTGATGGACGGCTCCTCCGAAAGCGCCCGCCGAATCTCTGCCACCCATTCTGGGTCAAGACTCAAGGCTTCAGTCACAGCATCGTCTAGCGCCCGCCGGACCAGATCCTGATTCATTTCAGGTAACGGCAGTAGTACGTCATCCTTCATTTCCTTGAACACAGATGCAAGATTCTGAGGTGAATAGCCCGAATCAGTCGAGAAGTCCGGAACGCTCACCTGTCGCAGAGTATCAATCGAAAATTGGGGATATTCGGGCACACGGTTGTCCCGCCTGCCTAGAAGTGCCAACAGGCCCACAGACGAATTCAGATATACGCATAACGCAGTCAACACATCATCATCGCTCCTGTGAGGTCGGCATGTCACCCATCGAGAACCTATTGCCGGATCATCAAGCACCACTGCGACGACACGTGTCAAAGGTAGGCGCAACTTCTCCGGGACTAGGAGGCGGCTGCGCTCCGACCAGTATTTCTCAGCCATCTTTCGCTGCGCCGGCTTCGGCTCAATGAACGAATCCGCGTGGGCCCGCATAGATCGTGTGACGTCGGTCTTGTGGTGCCACAGGGCGCGACGTCCAGATGCCGTCGGGATATCGGAACGCGTGTAGGCAGTGGGGACGCTTCGCCCCTGCCCTCCGAGTTCGGCCACCTCTGCCAAAGGCCGTAGCGCAGGCATTTACGAATGACCTTCTGTGATGTCGCCATCGGATCTGGCGGTGTGGCGCACAGAATTCGAACTTGTGTACGGGGGGGGGGGGGGGGTGATCTGTTGATAGGCCCCAACCAAGAACGGGCTGAAGAAGTTCATTGCGGTCCAATCGCCGGACTCAATCACGCTTGGCTCAACATGCTGCAATGTGAACGTGTCAGATTCACCTGCGATGATCTGATCGCGGAGCGCCAGCGCTTCGGGAGCCGTACTAGGATTGCGTCCTAGATTCACGAACGCGGTCGGCGGCTTCGCGTCGCCAGCATTCCAGCGACGACAAAGCAACAGTATTTCACCGATGTTAGTGTTTTCCGACATATATATCCGCTCAGGGTCGTGTGAGCTGATCACCATCTCCACGTGGTAGCGCGCCGCAAGGAATTTCCGAATCCCTTGCCCTGATGGGGCAGTTGGGATCACCGATGGCAGGACTACCGCCAACGTTCCTGATGTGGAATCGATTAGCTGGTCGGCGAGCACCAAAAACTGCGTGCTAGTGCCGGACCGTGAGACGCTCGCGCCGAACTCGTGACTGTCGAACAGGTCTTTTTCTCGTTGCTTCAGCATCTGGTTTTCGGCGACCGTGAATTGCTGGTGTCTGAGACTCGCACGAGTGTACGGAGGATTCATGACCACGGCCGACATTACTGGCGGATTGATCGCAGCACCCTCATCCACTTGATGCGGCTGCTGCGGCTGGCCCGGCCAGCCCAGAAGGCGAAGCTGCCCACCGAGCAGCTCAAGCGAGCCGACGAAACCCTCCTCGTTGTCGACACCGAGAAACGTCCTGAACACCCGCATCCGGCTGAATTGGGTCTTCGGACTCAGCATCCCTAAGGCGCTGGCGGCCATGTGGGTGGCGGTGAGATTGATGTCGTAGCCCCAGAGGACGTCTTCGACCAGGTGCAGGGCGAGCAGTGCTTCGTCTTCCTCATCGGTGGGGCCTGCGGCTCTGCGGAGCTGGTGAATGCGCTCGGCGGCGGCCATGAGCAGGGTGCCGGTGCCGCAGGCGGGATCGCAGATGCGGAGTTTGGCGATCTCGTTGACGTCCGACCAGTCGCAGTCTTCCTCGCGGATCGCCAAGCCGGCGAGCAGCGTCGCGGCAGCCGTGCTGGTATAGAAGGAGCCGTCGTAGCGGGCCGTGTCGAGCACGCGGTGGAAGATCCGGCCCAAGAGGTCGTGGCGCATGCCGCGGGCGATCGCGGCGACCCTGATCACGCATTTGGCGAGCCCGAATACGGCGTGGTTCGCTCGCTCCGTCCCGCCCAAGGCGGCCAAGCCGACCAGCGCGGACTCGAAGACCGGGCGGTAGTCGACCAGCAGGATCGTGCGCCACGCTTCGTTCAAGCGCTCCGCGATCAGCTCGTGATCCTGCGCGCACTCGACCGGAGTGAGCGGCGGCCAAGCGCCGTACTCCTTGGCGTTCCAGCCATCGGGCGGACTCTCGGGCAGGTGGTCGTGCAGCCGATGCTGGAAGAGCATCGCCATGGCGAGCAGCAGCATCCCGCGCTTCGCGGCTGTGAAGTACTCGGTCGCCTTCTTGCCCTTGGCGTTGTCGCCCGGCAGGTCCAAGCGTTCGGCCAGCGTCCGCCGCTGCGCGGTGGTCAGCGATTGGACCGCGTCGTCCAAGCCGCGCGAGAGCACCTGCGCCGCCTTGTCCGCGTCGGCGACGCTGCCCGGAGCCTGCCGCAGGGATTCGGCCAAGTCGCCGACGCCCCCGACTTGCCAATCGGCCGCCGTGACCGTCTTGCCCGCGACCCAGGCTTCGCGCGTCCGCACCGTCCAAGTCAGCTGCTCGCCGCCGAGCTGCTCGACGGTCGCGCCGGCCGGGTAGCAGAGGGCGAAGCCGAGCATCGCCAAGTCCTGCTTGAAGCGGCGATCCACCGCATCGACCGCCTTCGGGCGCTGCTTGAAGTCGCGCTTCGCCTCGATCGCGATCCGCAGCCCGTCGACCTCGACAGCGACGTCAATGGCGTTGCCGCCGATCTGCTGCTCGCCCTCGGCCGCCAAATTCTGCTCGCCGAGCAAGCGCGCGAGCTCGATGTTGAGCTTCTCTTCGTACTTGGCCATCGCCGAATCCGCCCGCTTGCCGTTGGCGAGCAGCGTACCGCGCCGCCCGCATCCGACCTCTGCGTGCCGCGCCCGCGCCAGGAGAGCAGACGCCGGAGCGGATGTTCAGCCTCCCGCCAGCGGAATCCGAGCCAGCCGAGGGCTGCTCGTATACTTGCAGCGCGCATGCCCGATTTGCCTCATTCCGTCTCCGCCGCCCGCTGATGGGGCGGCCGCGCATCTTCTACGGCTGGTGGATCGTCATCGCCGGGATCATCATCCAGATGATGCTGGGCGGGTTCATCATGCACTCGTTCAGCTTCTACGTGAGCGCGATTCAGGACGAATTCCCGCTCTGGACGGCGACCTTCTTCGGGATCGCCTTCGCGGTGACGCGGGTCGAGGGCAGCGTGCTCGGGCCGATCCAGGGCTGGCTGATCGACCGGCTGGGGCCGCGCGCGATGATGCGCTTCGGGATCGCCGTCACCGCCGTCGGCCTGCTCGCCTTCTCGCAGCTCTGGGATCAGGGCTCGTTCCTCGCCTTCTACATCCTGCTCGCCGTCGGCGTCTCCGTCGGCGGGTTTATGACCCTGACCGTGGCCACGGTGCACTGGTTCGACAAGCGCCGCTCGCGCGCGATCGGCTTCATGTCGACGGGCTTCACCTTCGGCGCGTTCCTGCAGCCCGCGATCACCTGGGTGATCGACGACGCCGGCTGGCGGACGACGGCGATCGCGACCGCGATCATCATCTTCGTGGTCGGCCAGATCCTGGCCACGTTCATCGTCAACTGGCCGCATGAAAAGGGCATGCAGCCCGACGGCGGCGAAGCGGATGCGGGCGCGCAGCCGCAGCCAGGCGGTCGCGCGGCCGCTCCCCCCGCGCGGCACCGCGATTTCACGGTCAAGGAGACGCTGCGCACGCGGGCGTTCTGGGGGCTGGCGCTGGCGCACGGCGCGCCGCTGCTGGTCGTCTCGGCCGTGTTCGTGCATTTCTCGGTGCGTGTGGAGAGCATCGAGGGGCTGAGCCGCGGCGACGCGAGCACGGCCTGGGCGGTGATGGCGGCGATGCAGCTGGCCGGGCAGGCGGGCGTCGGCTACCTCGGCGACATCTTCTCCAAGCGGCTGATCATCGGCTTCTGCATGATCGGCCACGCGGCGGCCGCGTTCCTGCTGGCGTTCGCGGACATGTACTGGATGGTGCTCGCCTTCGCGGTGTTCAACGGCGTGGCCTGGGGCGCGCGTCCGGCCCTGATCACGGCGCTGCGGGCGGAGTACTTCGGGACCAAGAGCTACGGCCAGGTCATGGGCTGGTCGGCCCTGGTGATGGGCATCTTCATGACCTCCGGTTCCAGCATCGTCGGCGTGCTGCGCGACGCGACGGGCGATTTCACGCTGGGCTTCCTCGTCGTCGGGATCGGCGCCGCCCTGGGCTTGATCGGGACGCTGATGTCGACGCGGCCGCGGCTGCCGGGCCTGCCGGCGGGGCATCCCGTGCGCTTGCAGGCGGCGCGGCCTCCCCGCGTTCCATCCGGCGGCCTCGCGTCCGCCCCCGCGTTCGGCCTCGCCCGCCAGCGGCCGCAGCGCGCCGGCGCGGACGGCGCTGCGGGACGGGACGCGGTCGGCGGGCCGTATACTCGCCCCCTGCATGCCGAGCCCAGAGCCGACTGAGCCATCTCCGCCGCACTCGGACGACAGCGACGGCGCGGAGCAGTGATGCGGCGGCCGCGCATCTTCTACGGCTGGTGGATCGTCGTCGCCGGCGTCGTCATCAACATGTTGATGGGCGGCCTCGTGATGCACGCGTTCGGCTTCTACGCCAGCGCGCTCAAGGAGGAGTTCCTCTGGTCGGCGACGACGTTCTCGCTGGCGCTGGCGCTGACCCGCGTCGAGAGCGGCGTGCTGGGCCCGATCCAGGGCTGGATGATCGACCGCTTCGGGCCGCAGTCGATGATGCGGCTGGGCATCGCCTCGACCGCGATCGGCCTGCTCGCCTTCAGCCAGCTCTGGGACGCCGGCTCGTTCATCGGCTTCTATTTCATCGTCGCCGTCGGCACCTCGATCGGCGGCTTCATGACCGTCTCGGTGGCGACGGTGCACTGGTTCGAGCGCAAGCGCTCGCGGGCGCTCGGCTACATGTCGACCGGCTTCGCGCTGGGCGCGCTGATGGCGCCGGTGGTGAACCTGATCATCAACGAGGTCGGCTGGCGCTGGATGGCGATCGGCTCCGCCGTCTTCCTCTTCGTCGTCGGCCAGGCGCTCGCCTTCATGTTCGTCGGCCGCCCGCAGGAGAAGGGGCTGCTGCCCGACGGCGGCCCCGAGCCCGGGCCGGCGGGCGAGGGCGGCGCGGCGGGCGCCCCGCAGCGGCGGCGCGACTTCACGATCAGGGAAACCCTGCGCACCCGCGCGTTCTGGGCCCTGGCGCTCGCGCACGGCGCGCCGCTGATGGTCGTCGGCGGCGTGATGTCGCAGTACGTGCTGCGGGTCGAGGAGATTCCCGGGCTGACCAACTCGCACGCGGCGATCGGCTACACGGTGATGACGATCTGCCAGCTGATCGGCCAGATCGGCGGCGGCTACCTCGGCGAGATCATCTCGAAGCGCTGGATCGTGGGGGTCTGCATGGTCGGCCATCTGATCGGCGCGGCGCTGCTGGGCTTCGCCGATACGTTCGCGATGGTCGTGCTGTTCGCGATCATCAACGGACTGGCCTGGGGGGCGCGCGCGCCGCTGATCAGCGCCCTCCGTGCCGATTACTTCGGCGCCAGCGCCTTCGGGCGGATCATGGGCTTCTCCTCGCTGGTGATGATGATCTTCATGACCGCCGGAGTGCTGCTGGCCGGCATTCTGCGCGACCTGCTGGGCGACTACACCATCGCCTTCACCGTGCTCGGCATCGGCGCCGGCACCGGCATCATCTGGACCATGATGGCCGCCCGCCCCCAACTCCCCCAGCGCCGCATCCTGGCCAGAGTCCCCGCCCCCGTCCTGATCGCCTCCAGCCCCAGCCGGCAGAAGCGGTAAACAGATCAGGCAAGATACACCTCGGAGCCCATTAGATGTAGGACAAATCTGCCTGTTGCGGCTTTCCGCGCAGTGTGGTCACGAAAGCAAATGGGCGAGGCAGCGCATCGATCTCGACAAGCCAGTGGAAGCGACGCAGCAGGAACATGAGCTCCTCGTGGATCGGAGAAGTGCCGGGCCGCAAAATCACCAAGCCGGCTTGGTTCTGGATGATGGCCTCCCGTTCATCCCGGTTCACCAGAAGCTGAACATCGTTGGTGATGATCAGCCATCCTTGTTGCGCCACGATCGGCAGCCAATCGACATCGGGCAACCCCGGGCTGATCTTGGGACGCTCGAACATTCTCAGCAGATACTGAACCTCGCACAACCCCATGAGCTCGAAGGCTTGCGGGAGCCGTCGCCCCATTGTTTGATCGAAGAACGTTTTCATGCTGCCGTCTGAAACGCAATGGCACTTTCGACGTCATGCACGGTAATTTGGTAGTCGTCGGCAATGCTCTCGTAGGATTCTCCGGAGCGACTCCGCTCATAGACCAGATATGCCGGCAGGCTTGTTCCGAGCACGATCACGCGCCCTCCTCGCACACGTGGATCGGCCACCAGATTCCGGTCACGCCCTCGAGGAAAGAGACGGAACGCCCAAGCCGGGAACTCCGCATCGTTGTAGTCGAACAACGAAACCGCGTACTGCACGAAACCGGGCAGCGCCCAGTTCGGTTGGGGGCTCTTCCCGTCGCCATCCACCGCGAGTGTGGCAACTTGGCGGGCGTCCGGATTCAGCAGCTCGAATTCGTGGATGATCCGCCCGCCAAGCTTGGCGAACCGCCGTTCGGCGAAGGGGTGCTCGCAATCCAGCTCTTGTTGGACGAAGTCGCGGGCGTTCCGGATCCGCTGCAACGCGAGGCCATGGTTTCGCATGCTGGCCACTACTACGGCTTCGCTCAAATCCAAGAACGAGAGCTCTGGCTGTGGCTGGTCGGCAAACGCGCGGTCGCCGAATACGGGCGGATGAAAGGTGCCGTTGCGCTCGTATCCGACGAACCAATTCCTGATATTGGCTGTTCGGGTTCCCACGATGCGGGCGACGTCACGCAATGGGTAGCGTGGCACCGTTAGAAGATTGGTCAGATCGCGCGACATTGGCCTCTCCATTGCCATTCTAGCAGACCGTTTACCCCAGCGCGCCAGCGGCTGCAAGGGCTTTGATTTTAGAGGCGTCGTAGGCGAGGATGTCGTTGAGGATGTGAGTAGCGTGTTCGCCGTATTGGGGGGCGGGGGATTTTGGGGTGCCGGGGGTTTCGGAGAGCTGGTAGCGCGGGGATTCGGCTACGGTTTGGCCGTGTAGGGGGTGATTGAGGCGGATGAAGTGATCTCGGTGCTGGAGTTGCGGGTCGTTGGCGGCGTCTTCGGTTGTGGAGAGCGCATGTGCGGGGATTCCGATTGCTTGCAGTTGTTGTTCGATTTCGGCGGCGGTATGCTGCGCTGTCCAGCCTTCCAAGTTGGCATCGTTGGGGACATCGCCGATCAAATCGGCTAGCAGATCTCGCTGTTCGCTGGTATGGACTGCAATCGCTATCCATGATTCGGGGCGGTCGCCGGGGCGGCATGGATAGATGCCGTGCGGATCGTATTCATCGTCATCATTTGCGCGGCGTTGCAACTCGTTTCCGTTTTCGATCAGGTCGATCAGTTGCGGAGCGAGGAATTGCAGCGTTGATTCTGCTTGGGCTTGATCGATATGGCAGCCTTGGCCGGTGCGTCGACGGTGATCCAATGCGGCGAGGACAGCGGTCAGGGCAAATCGGGGGGCGGGATAGTCGGTGTAGGGGCCGAAGGGGCCGCAGGGCGGGCGATCGGGCCAGCCGGTGAGGTGGAAGACGCCGGACATGGCCGCGCCTTGGGTGCCGAAGCCGGAGACGTCGCGGTAGGGGCCGGTTTGCCCGAGCAGGGTGCTGCTGAGCATAATGAGATCGGGCTTGGCGGCGGCGAGGGAGTCGTAGTCGAGGCCCCAGCCTTCGAGCACGCCGGCGGTGAACGACTCGCTGACGACATCGGACCATTGAACGAGATCGCGGACGACCTCGCGGGCCTCGGGCATGCGGAGGTTCAGCGCGAGGCCGAGCTTGCCGGCGTTGACGTTGCCGTAGAGCGCGGAGTGCTCGATGCCGGCCTCGTCGTTGTGGAACGGGCCGACCACGCGGGCGGTATCGACGCGGGTCTGCGATTCGACGCGGATCACCGTCGCGCCGAAATCGGCCATGGCGCGGCCGACGGTCGGCCCGGCGACGATCCAAGAGAGGTCGAGCACCTTGACGCCTTCGAGGGGAAGCGGCTGTTCGGGCATCAGATCGCGCCTTCCGCGGCGAGGTCGCCGATCTCGGCGTCGTCCAAGCCGAGCTCCCGGTAGACCTCGTAGTTATGTTCGCCGAGGCTCGGCGGGGGACGCTCCCCCCAGCGCTGCTCCTCGCCGTCGAACATGACTTTGAGCGGCGGGCCGGGGAAGCGGACGGACGCGCCGCCGCGGATCAGGTCGCGCCAGAACGCGCGGGATTCGAGCTGCGCGCTCTCGGCGATGTCCCGCAATGTCAGCACCGGAGTGAGCAGCAGGTCGTACTTGATCGAGACTTCCAGCATCTCCTGCTTGGTCTTGCCGGAGACGTGGCCGATCATCAATTCGCGGAGTCGTTCGAGCGCGGCGGGATCGGCGCGGCCGGCTTCAGCGCGTTCGACCCACGTGACGAAATCCTCGTCGGCCAGCGCCGCGTCGCAGACGCCTTCATCGGCGAGCCAGCGGGCGGCGTGGTTGGCGAAGTGGCCGATGGCCGGGCCGGGGGCGACGGCCATGACGACGTAGCCGTCGGACGCGGGCACGGTGCCGACGCCACGGGCCTTGGAGCCGCCGGCCATGCGCTCCGGTTCGGACGCCCCGACGGACCAGGCGAGCACCTGCCCGAGCGTCGACTGGGCGGCGGAGACCTGCGCCGAAACGTCGACGTGCTGCCCGCGGCCGGACTTGAGCCGCGCGAAATGGGCGAGCATCGCGCCGCCGGCCGCGTCGGCCGCAGCATGCGCCCAAGCTTGCGGGGCGGAGATGCGGACGGGGCGGCGGTCGCTGTCGCCGGTCATCAGCAGCGGCGTGCCCGCGGCCCAGATCACGAGGTCGGAGGCGGCGTAACGGGCTTTGGGCCCGGTCTGGCCGAAGGCGGAGATCGAGGCGTACACCACGTGCGGCGCGAACTCGGCGACCTGCTCGTAGCCGAGCCCGAGTTCGGCCATCGCGCCGACATCGCTCGATTCGAAGACGAAATCGGCGGACTGGATCAGGCGGCGGGCGAGTTCGAGGCCGCGCGGGTGCGAGAGATCGCAGGTGACGCCGCGCTTGCCGCGGGTGTAGGCGGCCCAGAAGATCGAGCGCTCGCCGTCCGGTTCCGCTTGGCGGAAGAACGGGGCGAGGCGGCGGCCGCCGGAGCCGCCTGGCGGCTCGACTTGGATCACGTCGGCGCCGAGGTCGGCGAGCATCTGTCCGGCGAGGACGCCGCGCTCATCGGTGAAATCGATTACGCGGTAGGGGGCGAGCATCAGCGCAGGCTACCGCCGCCGCGCTCAGCTCTTTTGCGGTCGCCCGCCGCCGGGCGGCCCGGCGAAGGCCTGCGCGACTTGGAGGAACTCTTCAGCGGCGGCGCCCGTCCATTCGAGCGCGGTGTCGCGGTAGTGGATGCGCTGGGTGACGACGCGGCAGAAGTCGCCTGCCGTACCGCGGATCAGGTCGGGCGCGGCTTCCTCGCCGCGGGCCCAAGCCGCGCCGGACGGCAGGGCGAGCTCGACGCGGAGCGGTTCAAGGCTGGGTTCGAGGCCGCGCGTGCGGTAGCCGAATTCGCGCGTGATGAAGCCGAGGTGGGCGATGTGCTGGAGGCGGTCGGTATCGACGGGCTCGATGTTCGCGCCGTCGAGCGCGTCGAGTCCGTGCGACCAGCACTCCATCAGGCGCGCGGTGGCGAAGGAGCGGGCGCTCATCGGCGGGCCGGCCCAGGGCAGGCGGGTCTTGGGTTCGAGCGGGCGCAGCGCGGCTTGCAGGCGGTCGCGGCAGGCGCGCCACCAATCGACCAGGTGCACGCGGGTGAGCGAGCGCGCCTGGTCCTGGCCGGCGGAGCGGAGTCCGTCCTCGGAGCGTCCGCCCCCCGACAGTTCGGGCGCGCCGGTGGCGACCGCGGTGGCCTGTTCGTCCACCTCGGCCAAGTGCGCGATCACGTCGCGGACGAGCCAGCCGTCGCAGGGCGTCGGCGATTCCCAGTCCGCATCGGGCGCATCCGCCAAGGCGTCATCGAGGTAGCGCTGTTCAGCGACGAGGTCGTCAAGCAGGTCGGTCCAGGCACTCATGGGCGTCATCTTTCGCTATGCGATGGATCATCGCGGACGGCGGAACCATTCGTCGAGATCGGCCAGCGCCGTCAGCCGGAGCCGGCTCCCGTTCTCGATGATCTCGATCAGCGCGGGGCCGCTCGGGTCTTCGACCAGCGCGACGATCTCGTCGAGGTGGCGCATGACGTACTCGACATGCTCCTCTGCACCGAAGTTCCCCACGGGGCCAGCTTCGATCCAGACGATGCGCAGATCGTCGAGCATCGCATTGAATGCGGCGATCCTCGACGTGGGCTCGCGGTAAGCATCGAGCGTGATGACGCAGTCAAATCCTTTGACGTTGCCGAGTATGAACTCGTCGCTCTCGCCCGACAGATCCGAGCGTTGGACGTGCTGGACGGAATGGCCGGCGCGCTGCAACGCGCGCGACAACCGCTTCGAGACCCCTTCATCGAGGAGGACGAGCATCAGGCTCTCGGCGGGTCACGACGAGGTATCCGGGCCAGTTCGCGTTCGAAGATCTGGGCGGCGCGCACTTTGCGGATATCAACCTCGAGCGCATCTGCGCAGGCAGCGGCCCCGGCTTCGTCATCGCCGTAGGGAAGCACCATTTCCGTCCTGATCCGGTGCCCCTTGAGGATCGGCCAGCTGGACATCACCCCGCGGCTGATGTCCAGCCATTCGCGGAAGATCGACATCCGGGCGAGCGGGCCGGCCTCATCGATCTCGCGCAGCACCTTCGAGACCAGCTTGGGCTTCGCGCAACCCACCCGATGGCCGTGCACCTTGCTCGCGAACACGACCTCCCTGTAGGTCGGCAGCGGATCGTCGTCGTAGAAGACGACGGCGCCCTCGATGTTCTCGAGTTCCAGCGGGGGGCGCTTGTTCTTTTCGGGGCAGCAGTCGGGGCCGCGTTCCAGCGCTTCGATCACGCCGCCGAGGCATTCGGGCTCGATGCCGCGCTCGGCGAGGCCGGCGACGACGCGGACGCGGTGGTAATCGCGCCATGAATAGCCGGGCGGATCGCCGGGGAGCCCGTCCTGGCTGGCGGGGGCGATGCCCTGCTCGTGCCACTCGTCGAGACGGGCGACGGGTACGCCGATCAGGAAGGAAACCAGCCTCGTTTCGAGGTGGGTGGTGTCGTAGATCGGGCGCTCGAAGGTCGTGGGCACGTCGCGATGCCTCCCATTCGGGAGGGTACCGCGAACGGGCCCGGTTAGACGGGCTTGAGTTCTTTGATCAGCCAGTCGAGGCGCTCTTCGCTGAGGCCGGGGCCGTGCTCGTCGTTGGCGGCGGTGCCTGGATAGCGCATCTCGGTGCGCGCGTATTGGCCGAGGCCGAGGCGGTTGGCGTAGCCCAGCTCGGTGCGGGCGTAGTTGGGCAGGTCGTCCCAAGTGACGGCGTGGGCCATCTCGGCGGCGACCTCGAAATTGACGGCGTCGTGCATCTTGTCCCATTCGCCGCGCAGGCTGAGCTCGTGCAACTGCATGCCGAGGCTCTCCATGCCGTGGGCGGCGAAGATGTGGTGGTAGGTGCGGGTCGAGCCGTAGAAGGAGATGGCGCGGCGGAGGCCGTTGATCGCCTGCTCGACCTCGGCTTCGTTTTCGCCGAAGGCGGTGAAGCCGCCGACGGAGATCTCGATGTCGCTGAAGCTGCGGCCGGCCCGCTCGGCGCCCTTGCGGACGGCGGGGAGCACGGTTTCCTTCATCACCTTGTGGGTCATGAAGCCGTGCGGGCGCAGGCCGTCGGCGCAGGCGCCGGCGACTTCGGCCATCTTGGGGCCGACGTTGGCGAGCGAGATCTTGGGATGCGGGTACTCGATCGGGCCCGGGTCGAACATGGGGGTCATCAGCGTGTAGGTGTAGTGGTCGCTGATGTAGTCGGGCTTTTCACCGGTCTGCCAAGAATGCCAGACGGCGCGCATCATGCCGATGTACTGCTCCATGCGCTTGGCCGGCGGGGCCCAGCTGCCGCCGAAGCGGCGCACGTTGTGGCCCTTGACCTGGCTGCCGAGGCCGATGTTGATGCGGCCCTTGGAGAGTTGCTGCATGTCCCAGGCGGCCTGGGCCATGATCATCGGGGTGCGGGGGAAGGCGATGGTGACGGAGGAGCAGATCTCGACCCGCTCTGTGTGCTCGGCGGCGAGGGCCATGGTGAGCAGGGAGCTGTGCTTGGTTTCGGGCGTGACGATCGAGTCGAAGCCGCGCGCCTCGGCCCGCTTGACCTCGTCCGGGACGCCGCCGAGCCAGCCTCCGCCGAATCCGGTTTCGATCTTCATCTCGCGCCTCCCCTGCTGGTGGTCGTGCGGGCAGTCTAAGGCAGCGGCTAAGCCAGCGAGTCCCAGAATTCGCGCTCGGCGTCGCCGGGCGAGTGCTGGATGCCGCAGTAGCGGTCGAGCGCCATGACGGAGCGCTGCTCTGCGTCGTAGCGCGGCCACTCGGGCAGGCGCTCGTTGTTGGGGTCGCCGGTTTTGGCGAAGGCGAGCCAGGTGCCCATCATCGTGTCGCTGAGGTCGGCGAGGCCGTCGCCCTGGCCGCAGAACTCGCGCATGTTCTCGACGCCGTAGGTGCCCCAGATGAAGGGGATGTCGAGCGAGTGGCAGGAGCCGAGCCCGCCCTCGTAGGCGGGCGAGCGGTAGTCGAAGCGGTACATCCAGACGTCGGGGGTGTGGCGGCCCTGGGCGAGGGCGGTGCGGACAGCGGGGATGCGGAACATCGAATCGGTCATGATCGCGTTCCAGACGTCGAGCGCGGCGGTCGGTTCGGCGCGGGCCGTGCGGGCCTCTCGGTACTTGTCGATCGCCTCGGCGGCGCGGAAGCCGAAGACGCCGGCGGCGGCGGAGAGCAGCGCGTCGTCGTCGAATTCGGCGAAGTCCTCGTTGGTGGCGGTGAAGAGGTTGTACTCGTCGCGGGTGTGGCCGATCAGCAGCGGCATGCCCTTGGTCTGGATGCCCGCGCCGATCCGCTTCTCGGCGTCCATCCCGAGCGAGAAGCCGTCGCCGGTGGGGCCGAAGCGGACGCCGCCGAAGCCGCCGCTGAGCTCGACTTGGAAGTCGAGCAGCTCTTCGGCGGGCGCGTCACGGAGGCGTCCGGGGTCGTCGGTCGCGTTGAAGCGGGTGAGGAAGCGTTCGGCGGTTTCGCGGGCCTCCTGCTTGGAGATGGTCCGGATCAGCGAGCCGCTCATCGGGATCGCCTTGTCGAAGGCGTCGGTGGCGGCCGGCATCGCCATCAGGTGGGCGATGTCGAAGCCGCCGGCGGATTGGCCGAAGACGGTGACGTTGGCCGGGTCGCCGCCGAAGGCCCCGATCTCGCGGCGCACCCAGAAGAGCGCGGCGATCTGGTCGAGCAGGCCCTCGTTGCCGAACGCGCCGAGCACGGGCATGTGCAGGAAGCCGAAGGCGCCGAGGCGGTAGTTGAGCGTGACCACGACGACGTCGCCGGCGAGGGCGAGATGGCGGCCGTCGATGCGCGGCTGGGTGCCGGAGCCGACGATGTTGCCGCCGCCGTGGATCCAGACCATCACGGGGCGCTTCTTGCCGTCGAGCGCGGGCGTCCAGACGTTGAGGTAGAGGCAGTCCTCGTCGATCTGCTGCGAGGGGATGCCGATCAGCGTGCCCAAATCGCCGGGCAGGACGCGCTGCATCGCGGAAGCGCCGATCTCGGTCGCGTCGCGGACGCCGTCCCAGGGGTCGAGCGGCTCGGGCGGGCGCCAGCGCAGCGAACCGACGGGCGGCTTGGCGAAGGGGACGCCGCGGAAGACGACTGCGCCGTCGTCCTCGGCGCCGGCGAGCTTGCCGAGCGTGGTCGTGGCTTCCGGCATGATCGGGCCTCCCTGCGCGCCTCAGCGGTCGGGCGAATGCTACCGATCCGCGAGAGCGGTGCTCAGAGCACGAGCGAGACGCGGCGGCCGTTGCGGGGCTGGAGGGGGCGGCTGTTGTCGCCGCCGGTCAGGCGCGAGAGCGCCGCGGCCTGTTCGCGCGAAACCGCGGGGCGCTCATGCATGACGTGCCAGAGCACGCCTTCATCGCAGGCGGGGGTGGTGAGCGAGCCGTCGTAGGCGTAGTGCGCCGCCATTCGCGGCTCGAACTCGGCGGCGGGGATGTCGACCTCGCGGTGCGAGGAGCCGCCCGCCAGCGGCTCGGCTTCGCGCAGCAGCCGCGCGATCAGCGGATCGGGCGTGCCTTCTTGGTAGATCACGGCGACGACGGCGAGGCCGCCGTCCTCGAGCACGTGGACGTAGTGCAGTTCGAGCGGGAAGCGCCGGCCGCGGACGGCGTGCTCCGAGGGCGCGTGCCAGTGCGCCTGGGTCAGCTGCGCCGCGCGGGAGCCGATCTGCAGCGTGCAGCCGGGGCCGAAGTGCAGCGCCACCTGGATGCCGCGATGCTCGATCGCGCGGACGGCGCCCGCGTAGTCGAAGCGCAGGCGCGCGCCCTCCGCAGGTTCGGGACGGTCGATGTCGATCGGGGATTGGGCGCGGCCCTGATCGCAGAGCGCGAAGTCGGCGCAGAGGCCGCCCCAGCGGGCCGGGCCGCGCTCTTCCGAGTAATCCCATTGCACGAGTTCCACGTCTGCTCCGCTTCCGTTGGCGCGGGGGAAGCCGCGATCAGCCGCCGAGCAGCTGGATCGAGCGGTCGTTGAGCGGCTGCACGGGGCGGCTGTTGTCGCCGTTGGTGAGGCCGCGCAGGGCGGCGAGCTGGGCTTCGGAGAGGGTGCGGCGCTCGCGCATCACCAGCCAGGACACGACCTCGCTGCACGGGGGGGTCGTGAGCGAGCCGTGGTAGGCGAAGTAGGCCGCGCCGTCCGGCGCGAAGTCGGCGGCCTGCAGATCGACGTCGTCGGTCGAATTCGTCGCGCCGGACGGGACGGCGTCGATCAGCCTCTGGAGCGGCTCGTCGGCCGCGCCGAGCTCGTAGAAGACGCCGGCGACGGCGAACTCGCCGGAGCCGCGGCCGTGCACGAGGTGCATCTCCATCGGGAACGAACGCCCGTCGACCAGGTGCTCGCTGGGCGTGTGCCAATGGATCTGGCGCAGCACGTAATCGCCCTCCGCGAGCGTCAGCAGGTTGCGGCCGGCGAACTGCACGTGGACGGTGGTGTCGAGATGTTCGAGGTGCGTGCTGCTGCCTTCGTAGGCGAAGACGGGCGGGGGATCATCCGCGACTTGATAGCCGGCGATGTCGACCGGCGATTGATCGCTGCCGGTGCCGCATACGGCGTAGTTGGACGAGAGTTCCGCCCAGCGCGCGGGGCCGTCGGCGGCGGAGTAGCCCCAGGGCGGCGCTTCGAGATCGCCCCGGTCGTCCCCGCCGCAGCCCACGAGCGCGAAGCCCGCCGCGCCGATCGCGGCTCTCCCGCAAACGCCGAGCAGGGCGCGGCGGCTGAGGCGGGCGCGGCCCGCCGGGGCGAATTTCTCCGTCATGCGGCACCGTCCTCTCCTGCTGCTCCCGAGCCGGCTCAGGGGCGCTTCCCCGTCGGCTAGCCTGCCTCGGCGCACCGGGAGGGAAACGCCGTGGCTGATTACGCAGAGTACGACCCCGCGATTCACAACCGTTCGACCCCTCAGGAGACCTTCGGCCCGGTCGTCAAGGTCGACGTCCTGGAGGACGGCGGCGTCCACCTGATCACGATGAACCGGCCGCACCGGATGAACTCGATCGGGGACGGCTTGGCCGAGGCGCTGCACGACGCGTTCGTGGCGTTCCGCGACGACCCGGAGGCGCGCTGCGCGGTGCTCACGGGCGCGGGGCGGGCGTTCTGCGCGGGGGCCGACCTGATCAACACGTCGGAGACGCGCAAGGCGGAGGCGGAGGGCAGGCCGAATCCGCACGCGCCGCGGCTGCGCCGCCCGGCCCCGCTGGCCGAGTCGCTGAACCTGTGGAAGCCGGTGATCGGGGCGATCAACGGCTACGCGATCGCGGGCGGGTTCAACTACGCGATGCAGTGCGACATCCGGATCATGGCGGAAGAGGCGCGGGTCGGGATCGCGGAGACGCGCTGGAACATGGGCGGGGCCGGCTGGATGATCCCGCTGACGCGGCAGATCGGCCTGGCCTCGGCGCTGGAGCTGATCCTTTGGGGCGACACGCAGTACGACGCCGCGCGCTGCCACCAGCTGGGCTGGGTGCAGCGCGTCGTCCCGCGCGAGCTGCTGCTGGAGACGGCGCTGGAATACGCGCGGCGGATGCTCTACCTCGCCCCCCGCGCCGTCCGCAACTACAAGCAGGCGCTCTACCAGGGCTTCGGCATGAACGGCCTGATGGCCCAGCAGTTCGGCAACGCCATCGAGCAGAACCTCGAAGGCATGAACGACTCCATCGAAGGCCCCACCGCCTTCTCCGAAAAGCGCCGCCCCAACTTCACCGACACGTAGCCCCCGCCCGCGAACCCGGCATTGGTCCTTCCGGATCGGTCCGATAGGGTCCCGGTCCCCCAACGGGAAGGAGCAGCCGATGCCGGACGTGATCAAGTACGCGGACATCGTCGAAGCCGAGCGATTCGTCCCCCCGCACGGCTGGGGGCAAGCTGGCGAGCCGCTTGGGCGACTACGGGATGCCATGCGTCCATCCGACGACGGCGGACGAAGATGCAATCGAGGTCTTCGGCGGCGATGAGTACGAGATCATCGACCTGCGCGGGAGCACCCCGCGCGGCTCCGACGATCACGGGAACAACGTCACGGTCTATTCGGGCGACTGGATGCTGTTCGACTTCCTCGAAATCCGAGTGGTCAGCGGTACCCAGTTCAAACTGAACTACCGCGTCCTCGACGAATAGCGCGGCCGGCGATCAGGCCCGTTCCGCCGACAGCCAGACAGCGCAGGCGGCTTGCCAGAGCCGTTCGCCGCGCGCGGCAATCGCGGCTTCGTTCCAGCGCGTGCGCGAGTGGGCGAGCAAGTCCTTGTTGAGGAAGAGCGAGCTGTGCTCGCGCAGCGCGGCCCGCTTGTCCGCCCAGGGCGCGTTCGACATCGCCGGGTTCAACCGCTTGCTGACAAGGGTCAGGTTTCCAATCGCGTGGATGATCCTGTCCCGCACGGCCGCCGGATCCTCGCCGTCCGCGTCGGACGCTTGCGGGAGATCGTCCCAATGCTCGCGCCACTGCTTGGGCATCACGTGCTCGATGCTGAGCTTGCGCCGGATCGGTTCGGCGTCGGATTTTTCGGTGCGGAGTTCGGCCTCAAGCGCTTCGAGCACGAGCCGGGCGCGCCCGCGCGAAAGGCGTTCGTACACGGGCACGTGCAGCATCGCTTCGCGGAGCCGCTGATCATCCGGCCAGAGGTGGCGCTCGCCCGTTTGGCCGGCCAAGAAGGCGACGACGGCTGCGCTGGCTTGGTTCGGCGGGGCGGCCGCCAGCCGTTCGAGCAGGGGGATCACGAGGTCGTAGTAACCGCGGGTGGTCATGCCGCAGAGCATCCGACGGACGAGATAGCTTTCGATCGCCCGCAGCCCGCGCAGGAAATCGCGCCTGCTTTCCTGCTGATCCGACCGTCCGCTGAACAAGGCGAGCAGGACGGGGGTGAAGACGCGGGCCTGCATCTCCTTCCAGCGGTAGAGGAACAGGCCTTCGGGCGCGGCCCGGTCTTCGGTCTCTTCGATCTCGCGGAAGACGACCGATATTTGCCGCAAGTCGTCGGCAAGTTCCTCGACGTCGGCCACTGACTTCGCGTAGACCTTGAGGCCGTCGAAGACCTCCTTCGCTTCGACGGCTTTGCCGGTGCGGAAGATCAGCCACGAATTGAGGAAGGCGTCGATCCGGGAGCGGCGCAGCGTACCGAGCCGCGCCTCTTCATCCCACCAATCGTCCTCGAAGTCGCCGAAATGGCGGGCGGCGAGCGCCTCGGGGTCGATCCCGTCATCAGCGGCCCGGTTCATCAGTTCGTTCTTGGTCAGATCCCAATTCAGAGGCGGCGTGCCGCGCGCGTTGAGCGTCTCGAAGATGATGTGCGGGTTCTCGCCCTCGTCGAGTTCGATCACGACTACCCGCAGGCGCGAGGTGATGGCGCGTTCGAGCGCGGCAATGCGATGTCCGACGTGATCGGGCTCTTCCAGCAGCCAGCCGCGCACCTGGTCGTGGAAGTACTGATGCGCCTCGGCGATGCGGGAGGGCGCGGTGCCGGCGCGCCGGTCGGGCTCGGTCATGACGTCGCGGAAGGCCGTCCGGTCGCCGCTGGTCGGCCAGACTTTGAAGGCTTGATCGGGATCGGAGCGGACATCGGGATCGTTGTTTTCGACCAATCGCTGCAAACGCTCGGCGCTGGAGTGGTCGAGCCCGCGGAACACGTCGCGGGCGGCGCCGAGCAGGAGTTGGAGGGTGACGAGGCGCTGCTGCCCGTCGATCACCTCGCGGGCGCGGATGCGCGACAGCGGATTGGTCGTTTGCTGGATGACCAACGCGCCGAGGAAGTGATCATCGTCGCCCGACTTGCCGCGCCGCTCGGCTTCTCCGCCCGAAGCCAAGCCGGTGGCCGCGCACTTCGAGACGTCATCCCAGAGCAGCTCCCACTGGTCGTCCCGGCTCCAGACGTAGCGGCGCTGGAATGTGGGCACGAGATAGCGGATCGTGCGGTCGAACAGGTCTTCAAGGCTGAAGAGGGTGACATCCATGCCGAGTCTCCGCCGGCAGCGGCGCTATGCGATTCGCCGGCAACGGACCAGCGCTCCGGAGCGGCAGGCGGGAGTAGGCTGGGCGGTGCGGCTGGTCGGCCGGCGCGAATGCAGGGGGAAGGCGGGTGATCGGGATGAGGCTCGTACTGGCGGTGATCGGATTGGCGCTGTTCGCGGCCGTTGCGGCGGCTTGTTCGGGGGGCGGGGGCGAGGGGGAGCCGCGGGGGGAGACGCTGCAGACGGTGATCGACCGCGGGGAGCTGCTCTGCGGGGTGAAGCAGACGCAGGCGCTGTTCGGGCTGAAGACGGGGGACGGGGATCCGGTCGGCTTCGACATCGAGTTCTGCAAGGCGATCGCGGCGGCGGTCTTGGACGACGAGGAGGCGGTGCGCTACATTGACGTTTCGGACGGGACGACACGGTTCGAGCTGCTGGCGGACGGGTCGATCGACGTGCTGATCCGGACGACGACGATCACGTCGTCGCGCGATGCGGGGCTGGCGGTGGATTTCACGACGCCGACGTTCTACACGGGGCAGAGCTTCGCGGTGCGGGCGGAGTCGCCGTACTACTCGACGGCGGACATGACGGACAATCCGACGATCTGCGTGCAGTCGGGGACGACGACGGAGCAGAACCTGGCCGATCATTTCACGGAGCTGGGGCTGGAGTACCGGGTGCTGGGCGGGACGGATCAGGCGACTCGGGAAGCGTTCACGAGCGGGCGCTGCGATGCCTGGACGGCGGATCAGTCGAACTTGGCGGCGCAGTTGTCGGGCCTGCCCAACGCGGCCGAGTTCCGCATCTTGGGCGAGCTGATCTCGAAGGAGCCGCTGGGGCCGGGCGTGCGCGACTACGACTCGGACTGGAAGGACGTCGTCAATTGGGTGGTCTACGGGGTGATCGCGGCGGAGGAGGCGGGGATCACGAGCCGGAACGTGGACGAGTACGCGGCGGATCCGCCGAGCACGACGATCGCGCGGATCCTGGGGGTGCCGTTCGGCGGAGCGAGCGTGGCCGATCACGGCTTCGGGCAGAAGCACGCGGACGAGGAGTACCAAATCGATCCGCAGTTCATCCAGCGGGTGATCCGCGCGGTGGGCAACTACGGGGAGATCTACGAACGGGAGATCGGCGGCGTGATCCCGCGCGATTGCACGCTGAACGCGCTGGCGCTCGACGACTCGGTCGATTGCCCGGCCGGGCAGGGCGGGATCATGTACGCGCTGCCCTACCGGTAGGCTGCCAAGCATGGCGCGTCCGCGGTTCTGGGCGACGGGGCGTTCGGCGGGCGCGGCCGTTTTCCGCCGGGCGATTCTCTTGTGCGTACCGGCAGTGCTGGCGTGCGCGACGGCTGCCTGTTCAAGCGGCGATCCAGAGCGGTCGCGGGAGCTGGAAGGTCGGCTGAGTCAAGCAGAGCAGCTGCTCGCAGAAGTGAGGGCTGGTTTGGAGCAGGAGGCGGAGGCCGACAAAGATCGGATCGTCGAGTTGGAAGCGGAACTTGATCGCACCAAGCAGCAGCTCCAACAGGCATTGGAGGCTCCGCCCGTCACGCTTAAACGCGGCCTTGACGGTTCCACGCTGCGTACGGTGATCGATCGTGGTGAACTGCTGTGCGGCGTGAAACTGACGCAGCCGCTGTTCGGGTTCAAGAGCGGCCTGAGGACCCCGGGGACCCCCGAGGGCTTCGACATCGAGTTCTGCAAGGCGATCGCGGCGGCCGTGCTGGGCGACGCGGACGCGGTGGACTACGTGGACGCGTCGGATGCGTCAAGGCGGTTCGAGCTGCTGAGCAGTGAGCAGATCGACGTGCTGATCCGGACGACGACGATCACGGCCTCGCGGGATGCGGGGCTGGCGGTGGATTTCACGACTCCGACGTTCTACACAGGCCAAGGTTTCGCGGTGCGGAAGGATTCGGGGATCAGGCAGATTCGGGATCTGGCGGGCGAGACAATCTGCGTGCAGACCGGCACCACGACGGAGCAGAACCTGGCCGACTACTTCGCTGATCTGGGCGCGAGGTACACCGCGCTGGGCGGGCAGAGCGCCGAGGTTTCGGACGCGTTCTTCCGCGGCCGCTGCGACGCGCTGACGGCGGACGCTTCGGACCTGGCCTCGAGGATCAGCGTGCGCCACAACGCCAGCGACTACACGGTGCTGGGCGAGGTCATTTCGAAGGAGCCGCTGGCGGCGGGCGTGCGAGACTACGATTCAGAGTGGAAGGATGTCGTGAACTGGGTCGTGCACGGCCTGATCGCAGCCGAGGAGATGGGGATCACGTCGCACAATGTGGGCTGGATGGCACGCAATCCGCCGAACTCGAACGTGGCACGGCTGCTGGGCGTCTCCTTCCAAGGCTCGTCCGTCGCGACGCTGGGCTTCGACCCAGTCGACCCGCAGTTCCTCCGACGGGCGATCTCGGCCGTGGGCAACTACGGCGAGATCTACGACCGCACGATCGGCGACGTGATCCCGCGCGATTGCACGCTGAACGCATTGGCGCTTAACGACTCGGTCGACTGCCCGGCCGGGCAGGGCGGGATATTGTACGCGCTGCCCTATTGGTAGGCGCGGCGGAGCGGCATGATGGCGCGGATGGTGCGGATTCGGTGGCATTTGGCGGAGTCGGATTTCGGGTTGCCGATGCCTTGGTTCGGGGCTTGGCTGGTGGGCGACGGCGGCGAGGAGGGGGATTGGTTCCATTCGGGGCGCGGGGCGGCGGAGACGGCCTGCGAGGCGCCGGCGGAGGCGACGGGGGTGCGGCTGCGGTTCTGGCCGTCGGAGGGATTGACGCCGGAATACGTCGATCTGCCGCTGGGCGATGGCGATTGCGAGATCGATACGGCGGAGCTGGATTTCGGACGGCCGGGGCCGCATTCGCGGCTGCCGGCGGAACCCGAACTCTGACTGCACCGACACGCTCCAGCGTCCGCACGCGACTGACGCCTAGGATTGCCGGATGAGATGTTCGGAGTTGCCGTGGCAACGAAGTGCGCTGGCGATTCTGGCGCTCGTTGCCGTCGTGGCGGCTGCTTGCTCGGGTCCGCAGACGACCGAGGATCGGTTGCGCGACTGCCCGCAGGTCTCATGGGACGGCAACCTCGATTCGTTCGAGGAACAGATTCGCGACCGCCTCAACGATCCGGGCTCAATGGAGACGTTCGGCACGTACTTCAGAAATGACTATGCGCTTGAAGCAGATGGCCGATTGCGCGTGCGGATGGAGTGGGGCGCCCGGAACGCGTTCGGAGGGATGGTTCGGACAGAGTCGGCGGGTCTGCTGAATCTCGATACCTGCCACGTCCAAATCACGGTGTGGGGCTTCTAGCGCCAAAATTTGGCGCAGGCGCGGAGGGCAGAGCTGGATTTCGGTCGGCCGGGGCCGCATTCGCGGCTGCTGGACGCGCCGTTCGCGTAGGGGGCGGCTTGTCTGCTGCGGCGCGGGTCGGCGGCAGGCTTTTCGGGCGAAACGCCGGGGCTTGCGACTGGCTCGGGGCGGTTTGTCAAGCGGGATGCATGATCGGGTAATATCGGGCTACAGATTGGGCGCTTCGGACGCGGATGCGCGGGGCGCCGGAAGGATGCTGCCGAGATGGTGACTGCCGAACGTTCCGCCGCGGGTTACGAGATTCCGGAGCACCGGACGCTGACGCCGGGGGTCGAGGGCTGGGCGCGGACGGCGCGCCCGGACGACCCGCAGAAGTACTTCATGGTTTCGGCCGACTGCCACGTGCACGAGCCGGTCGATCTGTGGGAGCGGCGGGTGGAGGAGAAGTTCCGGCACCGGCTGCCGCGGATCGAGGTGGACGAGGAGGGGGTGCGCTGGCAGGTGACGGAGGGGCACCGGCCGACGAAGATCCGCGACCTCAAGCTGGAGGGCGAGGATTCGGTGCGGGACAAGCACGGCAACGCCGACCCGGCGGAGCGGGTGCGCGACATGGACGCGGACGGGGTGGACTGCGAGATCATCTTCCCCAACAAGGGGCTGTCGATGTGGGCGACGCCGGATCCGGTCTTCGCCAACGCGATGTGCAGCGCCTGGAACGACTGGGCCTGGGAGACGTTCGGGGAGACCTACGACCGCTCTTCGCCGCTGGCCTGCGTGGCGACGGGCGACATTCCCGGCGCGGTGGCGGAGATCCGGCGCTCGGCGGCGCGGGGCTTCCGCGGCTTTTCCTTCCCGGCCAAGCCGGTCTGGGGGCCGACGGGGGAGGACACGCGCAACTACAACCTGCCGGAGTTCGACGAGCTCTGGGCGGCGGTGGAGGAGACGGGGCTGCCGATCACGTTCCACGTTTCGACCGGGCGCGACCCGCGCGGGGCGCGGGGCAACGGCGGGGCGGTGACCAACTACGTGTTCCACTCGCTGGCGATGACGATGGAGCCGATCGTGAACATGTGCGCGTCGGGCGTGTTCCAGCGCTTCCCGCAACTGCGCGCGGGCACGATCGAGGCCGGGATCGGCTGGATTCCGTGGGCGCTGACGGCGATGGACGAGGCCTACCACAAGCACCACATGTGGGCCTTCCCCAAGCTGGAGCAGCTGCCTTCCGAGTTCTACCGCTCGCACTGCTTCGGCTCGTTCCAGGAGGACGCGCCGGGGATCGACCTGGCACAGAAGTGGGAGTTGGTCGACAACCTGCTGTGGGCCAACGACTACCCGCACCACGAGGGCTCGTGGCCGCACTCGGCGGCGGCGATCGAGCGCTCGATGGGCGCGCTGGGCGACGACGAGCGGGCCAAGATCCTGGGCCTGAACGCGGCGCGGCTGTTCAACTTCGAAGTGCGCCCGCGGACGCGCGCGGCGGCGCCGGCGCAGTCGGGCGACTCGACCTAGCCGAAGGCGAAAGGCGGATCATCGTTCGCGCGTAAGGGCGGGCGCTGTTACACAATCAGGTACATACGCGAGCACACGGGAGCAGTGCGCGCCCCCGTGCAGGCTTGGAGGATCGAGTGACCACGAGCAAGTATTTCGGCTGGGCGATTTCCGCCCGCCGCATCGGGTTGGTGCTGCTGCTGGCCGTGCTGGGCGCGGGGATCGCGGCCGCCTGTTCGAGCAGCGATGACGACGGCGGCCGCGGCGACACGGTCGCGACGATCCAGGATCGGGGCCGGCTGATCTGCGGGGTGAAGCAGACGCAGCCGCTGTTCGGCAACAAGGAAGCGGACGGCAGCGTCGTCGGCTTCGACATCGAGTTCTGCAAGGCGATCGCGGCGGCCGTGCTGGGCGACGCGAACGCGGTGGACTACGAGGACGCGTCGGACGCATCGACGCGCTTCGAGCTGCTGAACAACGAGAACATCGACGTGCTGATCCGGACGACGACGATCACCGCCTCGCGCGACCGCGAGCTGGGCGTCGACTTCGCGCAGACCACCTTCTACACGGGCCAGGGCTTCGCGGTGCGGAAGGATCAGAACATCACCCAGATCAGTGATCTGGGCGGCGCCACGATCTGCGTGCAGAGCGGCACGACGACCGAGCAGAACTTGGCCGACCACTTCACGGATCTGGGCCTGGGCTACACCGCGCTGGGCGGGCAGAGCGCCGAGGTTTCGGACGCGTTCTTCAGCGGCCGCTGCGACGCGCTGACGGCGGACGCCTCGGACCTGGCCTCGCGGATCACCGTGCGCGACAACGCGGACGACTACACGGTGCTGGGCGAGATCATCTCGAAGGAACCGCTGGCGCCGGGCGTGCGCGACTACGACTCGGAGTGGAAGGACGTGGTGAACTGGGTCGTGCACGGCCTGATCGCGGCGGAAGAGATGGGGATCACCTCGCGCAACGTGGGCGCGATGGCGAGCAACCCGCCGAACACGACCGTGGCGCGGCTGCTGGGCGTCTCCTACGAGGGCACCTCCGTGGCGACGCTGGGCTTCGACTCGGTCGACGCGCAGTTCCTGCAGCGGGCGATCGCGGCCGTGGGCAACTACGGCGAGATCTACGACCGCACGATCGGCGACGTAATCCCGCGCGACTGCACCCTGAACGCGCTGGCGATCGACGACTCGGTCGACTGCCCGGCCGGGCAGGGCGGAATCCTGTACGCGCTGCCGTACCGGTAGGCCCGCGCCTCGCGGCAACCAAATCGGGAGGGGCAGCCTTCGGGCTGCCCCTCTCGCGTATCTGCGCCCGCGGCGCCCGCGGTTAGAGTGTGCGGGCATCCGCAGGGCGAACCGGAACGACGATGACAGCCGACTCCCCAGCCGCGCCCAGCCCGACGCCGCTGCGCTACCGGCGCGGCTTCCGGCGGATGCTGACGCAGGGCGCGTACGTGGCGGCGACGGCGGTGGTCGCGGCCTACGTGATCGCTTCGCTCGACCTGCGCGATTTCGGGTTCGGCTTCCTGAGCGAGCCGGCGGGGTTCGCGGTCGGCAGCCAGTGGCTGACCGACGTCGACGGGGTGACCAACTCGCGGCTGACGATGTACTTGGTCGGCGTCTGGACGACGATCCGGACGGTGATCGTGGCGATCGCGCTGTCGACGCTGCTGGGCGTGATCGTGGGGGTGGCGCGGCTGTCGCCGAACTGGCTGGTGGCGCGGCTGGCGATGCTGTTCGTGGAGGTCTTCCGCAACACGCCGCTGCTGATGCAGGTGGTGCTGTGGTACGCGATTCTGGGCGTGACGGCGCCGCAGATCGGGAACGTGATCAACATCGGCGACGCGTTCTTCATCTCGCAGCGCGGGGTCGCGATTCCGTGGCCGGTGCCGAGCGGGGGGCTGTGGGGGACGCCGGACTGGTTCGTGGGGATCTGGGTGGCGGCGCTGGCGCTGGCGGGGTTCGCGGCGCTGCGGCTGCGGCGCCGGCTGCTGGAGCGGGAGCGGGAAACGGGGATGCCGCTGAACGCGAACCGCAAGGCGCTGGCGCTGTTCGCGGCGGGCGCGCTGATCTCGTTCCTGGCGCTGGGGGCGCCGGTCAGCATCGACCGCCCGATCGTGGCGGACACGGGATTCGCGCGGGACTACGCGGAGGGGATGACGGTGCGCCCGGAGTTCGCCTCGCTGGTGCTGGGGCTGACGATCTACACGGGGGCGTTCATCGCGGAGATCGTGCGGGGCAGCATCCAGGCGCTGCCGGCGGGGCAGACGGAGGCGGCGAACGCGATCGGGCTGAGCCGCTACCAGCGGCTGTCGCTGGTGATCCTGCCGCAGGCGCTGCGGCAGATGATCCCGTCGGTGACGAACCAGTTCCTGAACGTGAACAAGAACTCTTCGCTGGCCTACGCGGTGCTGTTCGATGATTTGTTCCGGATCGCGACGATCGTGCAGAACAAGGCGGGGCACGCGCTGGAGATGTTCTTCGTGATCATCATCACGTACATGATCATTTCGTTCGCGATCTCGATCGTGATGAACGTATTCAACGCGCGGGTGACCGCGCACGAGGTGTAGGGCGATGACCGAGATGCCGCTCCAGCCGCCGCCCGCTCCGCCGCCGGGGCCCGCGCAGCAGCGGATCGTGCTGCCGCCGCACCGGCAGCGTGCGCACCGCCCGTGGCAGGTGCGCGCTCGCGAATGGGCGCACCGCAACCTGTTCCCGTCGCCGCAGGGGACGGCGATGACGCTGGCGGCGGCGGCGCTGCTGGCGGCGTTGTTCGCGGGGATCGTCTGGTTCGTCTTCTTCGACGCGAATTGGGAAGTGGTGACGGCGAACCGCTGGCTGCTGTTCGCGGGCGGATTCGATCACGATGAAGCGTGGCGGCTGTGGTTCTGCATGGCTCTGGTCTTCGCGATGATCGGCGCGGCCTACGGGACTTGGTCGAGCCTGGGGCGGAAGGATCACCTGTTCATCGCGCTGGCCGGCGCGTTCGTGATCTTCCTGATGGCGCACGGCGGGGCGGCGCCGTGGTCGTCAATCTGGTTCCTGATCGCGGTCGCGGCGCTGTACGCGGCCTACGCGATCACGCGGCGACTGCCGCGCGACGATTCGCAGGGACGGCGGCTGCAGATGCGGATCGTCGGCGCGCTGCTGGTGCTGCTGCTGCCGATTTCGCTGGCGGTGCTATTGATCGGGAGCGGGACGCGGGCGGACGATCTGGACGGGTTCGTGCTGAACCTGATCTTGGCCCCGGTCGGGATCGCCGGCGGGCTGCTGGTCGGGATTCCGCTGGCGCTGGGTCGGAACTCGAAGATGCGGGCGATCTCGTGGACCTGCACGGCCTACATCGAGATCATCCGCGGGGCGCCGCTGCTGGGCTGGCTGTTCGTGGCGTTGTTCATTTTGGGCGACGTGATCGGGGGCAGCTTGGTGATCCGGGTGATGGTGACCTTGGCGGTGTTCACGGGGGCGTACATGGCGGAGTACATCCGCGGCGGCCTGCAGGCGCTGCCGCGGGGGCAGAACGAGGCGGCGCGGGCGGTGGGGCTGACGCCGATGCAGGCGACGCGGATGATCACGTTGCCGCAGGCGCTGAGGATTTCGATTCCGCCGATGGTGGGGCAGGCGATCTCGATTTGGAAGGACACGACGCTGGTGACGGTGATCCTGCCGCTGCGGGAATTGAAGGGGAACGCGGATTCGGCGATCGCGCAGCTGCAGTTCACGCCGGACCGGATCGAGGCCTACGTGTTCGTGGCGCTGGTGTTCTGGGTGGTCGCGTTCATGATGTCTCGGATTTCGCAGCGGACGGAGCGGGCGCTCGGCGTCGGCGAGCGCTAGAATCGGGCGGAACGGAGCGGCAGCGGCATGACCACGGAAGAGCTGATCGCGGAAGAGGCGGCGCAGAAGTCCGAGGCCGCGCCGAACGGCGGCGGGCGGCGCGATCTGAGCGCGAACCCGGACATGATCGTGTGCGAGGGGGTCGACAAGTGGTTCGGCGACTTCCAGGCGCTGGACGACGTGACGGCGAGCGTGAAGGAGCACGAGATCGTGGTCGTGCTGGGACCGTCGGGTTCCGGCAAGTCGACCTTCATCCGCTGCCTGAACCGGCTGGAGGAGCACGACGCGGGGCGGATCGTGATCGACGGGATCGAGATGAACGAGGACGTGCGGAACCTCAACGCGATCCGCTCGGAAGTAGGGATGGTGTTCCAGCAGTTCAACCTGTTCCCGCACTTGTCGGTAATGAACAACATCACGCTGGGGCCGCGCAAGGTGCGGCATTTGCCGAAGCACGAAGCGGACGCTGAGGCGATGCAGCTGCTGGAACGGGTGGGGATTCCGGAGCAGGCGGACAAGTATCCGACGCAATTGTCGGGCGGGCAGCAGCAGCGGGTGGCGATCGCGCGGGCGCTGGCGATGAATCCGAAGATCATGCTGTTCGACGAGCCGACGTCGGCGCTGGACCCGGAGATGATCAAGGAAGTGCTGGACGTGATGCAGGAGCTGGCGGAGTCGGGGATGACGATGATCTGCGTGACGCACGAGATGGGCTTCGCGCGGGAGGTGGCGGATCGGCTGCTGTTCTTCGACGAGGGGGCGCTGGTCGAGGAGGGCACGCCCGATCATTTCTTCGAGAATCCGCGGGAAGAGCGGACGAAGCTCTTCCTGAGCCAGATTTTGTGACGTCGTGGCTGGCGAAACGGGCCCGGGCTCGGTCAAGGCGCTGACGTTCGACGTCTTCGGGACGGTCGTGGACTGGCGCGGGTCGGTGATCGCGGAATTGCAGGCGTTCGGGGCGCGACACGGGGCGGAGGCGGATTGGGAAGGGGTCGCGGATCGCTGGCGGCGCGAGGGCTACGCGGGCGGGATGCAGCTGGTGCGGGAGGGGCAGCTGCCGTTCATGACGGCGGACGCGCTGCACCGGCGGATGCTGGACATCATCCTCGCCGATCTGGAGATCGAGGTGCCGGAGGAGGCGGCGGCGCACCTGAACCGCGCCTGGCACCGGCTGCACGGCTGGCCGGATTCGGCTGCCGGACTGGCGCGGCTGAAGCAGCGGTTCATCATCTCGACGCTGTCGAACGGCAACGTCTCGCTGCTGGTGGAGATGGCCAAGTTCGCGGGGCTGCCGTGGGACTGCATCCTCTCGGCCGAGCTGACGGGGGCGTTCAAGCCGGATCCGCAGTGCTACCGGCGGGCTGCGGAACTGCTCGGCTTGGAGCCGGGCGAGGTGATGATGGTGGCGGCGCACGAGGGCGATCTGCGCGCGGCGGCGTCGGTGGGGATGCAGACGGCGCTGGTGCCGCGGCCGAGCGAGTGGGGCCCGTCGGACGAGGTGCCCGACCTGTCGAGCGCGGCCGGGCTCACGGTCATCGCCGCCGACCTGCACCACTTGGCGGAAGAGCTGGGCTGCTGAGGTTCGGGCCCGGTCAGCGCGAGGGGCCGCGCACGGTGACGCCGCCGTCGACGGGCATGATCAGGCCGGTGACGTACTTGGCTTCGTCGGAGGCGAGGTAGACGGCGGCCCAGGCGATGTCCCAAGGTTCGCCCTCGATCTGGAGCAGCGAGGCCATGCGGCGGCGCTCGCGCAGCTCGTCGGACATGCCGGCGGCGTAGACCATCGGGGTGTAGACGGGGCCGGGCAGGATGCAATTGGCGCGGATGCCGTCGGGGCCGTGGTCGACGGCGAGGGCCTGGGTGAGTGTGGCGACGGCACCCTTGCTGACGCTGTAGGCGGTGAGGCCGCGGGGGCGCAGGGCGGCGATCGAGGAGACGTTGACGATCGCGCCGCCGCCGCTTTCGCGCATCGCGGGGACGGCAGCCTTGGCCGCGAGCATCATGCTGGTGACGTTGACCCGCATGACGTTGTCCCACTCTTCTTCGGAGATCTGCTCGACGGTGCCGCGGCTGCCGATGCCGACGTTGTTGTGGAGGATGTCGAGCTTGCCGAAGCGCTGCACCGCGGCCGCGGTCATCGCGCGGCAGTCCTCGGCGGAAGTGACGTCGGCGGCGAGCACCTCGGCGTCGAAGCCGTCCTCGCGGATCAGCTCGCGGGTGGCGCGGGCGGCGTCTTCGTCCTTGTCGACGAGGAGCACGTCGGCGCCCTCGCGGGCGAAGAGGATCGCGGCGGCGCGCCCGTTGCCGATGCCCGGGGCGCGGGAGCCCGCGCCGGTCACGATCGCCGCCTTGCCCGCCAGTCGTTCAGCCATGTCGCCGCCTCCAAGTTGCGCGCGTTGCGCGATCAGTTTGCCAAATCGGGCGGGCCGGCGGCGCGGTGGGCGCGCAGCCAGAGCATGAGCGCGGCCGTTCCCGCGACGGCGAAGATCAGCATCAGCGCGAAGAAGATCAGGCGCAGCGGGTGCAGATCGACCTGCCAGCCGAAGACGGGCAGGGCGAAGAGCATGATCGTGGTCCAGCCCATGTGGTTGAGCGACAGCATCGTGGCGCGCAGGCGCGAGGGCACGCGGCGATTGAGGTAGCCCTCGACCAGCGGGGCGACCGCGCCCTGCATCAGCCCGCCGGCCACGAACGCCGCCATCGCGGCGAGGTGGTCGACGAAGGCGAGCACGGCGAACAGCAGGACGACGAGCAGCGGCATTCCGCCGAGCGAACGGAACTCGCCCATCCGCCGGGCCCACCAGAACGCGCCGAGCGCGCCGATGATCGCGGCCACCCGCACCGGCGTCTGCAGCACGGTGAAGAGGGTGTCGACGTCCACGCCCTGCGAGATGAGGAAGGGCTGCATCAGGTAGGCCTCGAAGACGCGGGCGCTGATGATCAGCGCGGCGACGACGAGCAGGTAGCGGATCTCGCGGCGGGACCAGGCGAGGGCGAGCGTCTGCCGCAGCAGGCGGAAGTATTCCGCGCCGCGCGCCGGGCCCGATGCTCCCCGCGGCGGTTCGCGGAAGAGGAACGTGATCGCGAGGGCGATCACGACGGGGCAGATGCCGAGCGCGACGACGCCGCGCATGCCGATCAGCTCGGCCAAGGCGCCGGCGGCCAGCGTCGCCGTGACCTGCGCCGTCGCCCGCATGGCGAAGACGCGCCCGGCCCGCAGCTCGAACTCGCGCGAGCGCCCCAGCGCCTGCAGGGAGTCGTGCAGGAAGGCGCTGTCGGCGCCGGAGATCGAGGCGTAGCCGAAGCCCCAGGTCAACCAGGCGGCGGCCGCCCACCAGACGCTTTGCGAGAGCGCCAGCACGGCGAAGAAGAGGATGAACAGCAGGCAGGCGGCGCGGATCGTGCGCACGCGCCCGAAGCGGTCGGCCAGCGCGCCGATCGGCGCCTGCCCGAACGCGGCGAGGACGTAGAACATCGGCGCGATCGCGCCGAGCTCCAGGAAGCTCAGCCCGACTTCATCGGTGAGGTAGACGACCCAGAGCGCGAGCCAGGGCTGGAGGTCGAAGAAGAAGTAGAAGAAGGGATAGGCGCGCAGATTGCGCCGCAGCTCGCGCCCCGAGACGTTGAGATCAGTGACGGCTTTGAGTTGGAGATCGGGGCTGTTCAAGCGATCTGAATGGTAGCGCCGACGGCGCGGTCCTCGGCGGAGCCCGGAGCGCCGCAGCTGGAGACGGGTTCGGCGCGGAAGAGGCGGACGGGGCCGGGAGCGATCTCGACGACGTTGCCGGGCCGGTGGTCGATCCAGAGGGGCCCGCCGGAGGCCGTGCGGCGGGCGCGGCGGCGCGGGCGGGACGGCAATGCATCGGAGGCGATAGATTGCGGGCAGGCAAGTTCAGGCGGAGACGGGAGCCGGCAATGGCGCACGAGCAGATTTTGACGGAGACGCACGGACGGGTCGGCGTGATCCGGCTGAACCGGCCGGAGAAGCTGAACGCTTGGACGAGCGTGATGGCGGGAGAGATGTCGGGCCAGATCAAGGCCTGGAACGCGGATGACGGAATCGGCGCGATCCTGATCGTGGGCGAGGGCCGGGCGTTCTGCGCGGGGGCGGACCTGCAGGGGTTCAACCAGCGGCTGGCGGAGGACGTGAACGCGCGCGGCGCGGCCAGCGAGGTGAACTGGACCAACCTGATCCGCGGCTCGAAGCCGGTCGTGGTCGGCATCCACGGCTACGCGGTGGGCGTGGGCCTGACGCTGGCGCTGCCGGCGGACGCGCGCTTCGCCGCGGATGACGCGAAGCTCTCGATCCGCTTCGTCAAGGTCGGCCTGGTGCCGGAACTGGGCTCGACGCGGCTGCTGGGCCAGCTGGTCGGCTTGGGCAACGCGACCGACATGTGCCTGAGCGGGCGGATGGTCGGCGCGGAAGAGGCGCACCGGATCGGCCTGGTGCAGGCGGTCGTCCCGCAGGAGCAGCTGTTCGAGACGGCGCTGGCGAAGGCGCGGGAGTACGCGGAAAACCCGACGCCGGTGGTGCGCCAGATCAAGGGCCTGCTGGAGCGCAACACGGTCGAGGCCGACCTCGACACCGTGATGGAGCGCGAAGGCGCGGCCGACCGCGAGTGCCGGCGGATGCCGAGCCACCGCGAGGCCGTCACCGCCTTCCTGGAAAAGCGGCAGCCCGTCTTCAACCAGTAGGCGCGGGTCGCGCGCAGCCGTCCGCAGATCCGCGCCGGCTATATATGCTCGGCATATCCCGGCGGAACGATCTGGGAGATGGCCGATATGCGACCGACGCTGCGCGATGGGACGAGCGGTTGGATCGTCCGGCTTCTGGCCGGAACGGTGCTGGCGATCGGCGCGTTCATTGCGCTAGTCGCGACGGCGGGCGCGCAGACGCCGGGAGGAGGCTCCGATTCTGATCACGGAGCCGCGGGGGGCGGGGGATCGAGCAGCGCCGAGGACGCCGCTTTCGCGGCCTGCGTGCGCAGGTACCGCGGGTACCAAGCTGGTTGGGCGGAGCAGACCTGCCGGTATCCCACGCTGATCTGGAGGCGGACGAACACCTGCGTCGTGAACCAGGTTTACAGCGACCGGGCGACGGGGCGCATCCGCGTCATTGACGGGCTGACTTGGAACCAGAGGGAGAAGATCGCCGACTACGCCTGCACGGAAGATTGGGTCTGGTCCACGACCGACGGCGGACCGCCGCCGATCCCCGAGTCGGAGATGATCAAGCCGCAAGAGCCGGCGACGCGGATCGGCAGGAAGTACCGAACCACGTACTGGATCGCGGGCTCGGGCGCCGTCTCCCTCACGCAGATCGAGAGCACCCAGGTCGTGCCCGGCAGCAGCGCGGGCGGCGGAAGCTCCGGTTCCGCCAGCGCTTCGGACGGCGGCTCCATCTCAGGCAGTTAGCCGTCCGGGGCGGCGCGCGAAGAGCCGGTCCCGCGCGGTGCCGGATTCGCCGGGGCCGAAGATGCCCGGCAGCCGCGAGGCGGGAACCGCCTTCCTCGAGAAGCGGCAGCGGGCCCTCAACCGGTAAACCGGCCGCCGCCGCCTTCTGCAATCGTCCGCCGGGAGCCTATAATTGACATACTCCGACGGCGCGATCTGGAGGTCGGCTGATATGCGACGGATGCATTTCGACGGGACGGGCGGATGGATCGGGCGGCTCCTGATCGGAACGGTGCTGGCGATCGGCGCGCTCATCGCGCTGGCCGCGGTTGCGGGCGCGCAGACGTCGCAGGACAACCCAGACCCGAATTCCGGAACGAGCGAAAACTCAGGCAGCGGTTCCGGCAACGGCGGTTCGGGCGACGGTGATGGCGACGGGGATAGCGGTTCCGGAAGCGGCGATGCGGACGACGGGGACGGTGATGGCGGTTCGGGCGGCGGCGATGCAGACGACGCGGACGCAGTCGATCCTGAAGAAGCGCGGATCGCGGCTTGCGCAGCCCGCTACGGCGGATACCAAGCGGGCTGGCCGGAGCAGACCTGCCGCTACCCGAACTTGGCTTGGACGCGGACCATCAGCTGCGAGGTGAACACGGTCTACAGCGAGCGGGCGACGGGGGAAACCCGGAACGATCAGGGCACGATCTGGACCAAGATGGAGCGGGTCGTGGACTACGCCTGCGTGTGGGACTGGCGGTGGCTCACGTACGACGGCGGTCCGCCTCCGATCCCCGAGTCGGAGATGATCAAGCCGCATGAGGCGGAGACGCGAGTGGATCCGACGAAGTACCGCCTCACCTACTGGGCATCGGGCGATTCGGTCCAGCCGATCAGCCAAGAGGTGGTGCGCCCCAGCGAAAGCACGAGCCCCGGCAGCGGTTCAGGATCCGGCTCAGGCAGCGGCGACGACGATTCAGACAACGGTGAAGGCGGTTCCGGCAGCGGATCCGGCTCAGGCAGCGGCGACGGTGATTCAGACAATGGCGAGGGCGGCTCGGGCAGCGGCGATGGTGATTCGGGCAGTGGATCCGGCTCAGGCAACTGATCGAGCCGGGGCTGCGGAGGGGCGGGTATCCGCTGCCGTCGTCCCCCGCTGAGGCGCTGCATTGCTCCGCGCCGTTCGAGGAATTCGAGGCCGTGCGCGTCCGTTGGCGTGATCTCGGCGGTGCCTGGCCGGACGGCGGGACGATTGCCGGGCTACCGCAAATCGGCGGCGCTCGCGAGCAGGCAGATTGCTGAAACGGCGGCCTGCCCACTCACCGATGCGAAATCGGGGGTTCGTCGCGTGAAGACCGGGCGGCGGGTGATGACTAGTTCTTGGATGCGGTCGTGGTGGGTGTTCTTCATTTCGACGGCGACGGCTTGGAAGTCGTGCAGGCGGACGAGGGCGAGGATTTCATCGGCGGCGTCGTAGGTGAGCAGGAAGTCGAGGTCGCCGTCGTGGAGTATCTCGAAGAGCCGGCGGTGGTCAATTTCGTTGTGCGCGTAGAGGCGGCGTCCCGCGCGTTTGCCGCCGGCGTTGTAGGGCGGATCGACGAACGCGACCGTTCCGCTGCCGGCTGATTCGAGCTCGGCCAAGCCGTCGGCTTCGCGGAACTCGATCCGGTCGGCATGGCGCTCGATCTCGAGCAGGCGCCGGCAGAGCGTTTCTGGGTACCAGCGGGATGCGACGCCCTTGCCGTTTTCGCCGTTGCGGGCGAGGGATGCGCCGGGCGTGAGGATGCCGCCGCGGCGGGCGCGGTTGAGCACGAGGGTGCGGAAGCCGCGGTCGAGCGGGCTGTCGGGACTGGATCGGGCAAGCGCTTCGATCTCGTCGCGGGAGGGCTCGAAGGCGGCGACGCGGCGGCGCAGTTCGGGGCCGTGTCCGAGCGCGGCACGCCAGAAAGCGGCGACGTCGGGATCGAGCTCGACCATGCGGCAGCGCCGCGCGAGCCCTTCCATCACGGCGGTGAGGGAGACGATGCCGCCGCCCGCGAACGGTTCGAGCAGCAGGGGCGGCGGCGAGTCGAGGCCGCCGAGCCAAGCGCGGATGTGGGGCACCAGCCAAGTTTTGCCGCCGGGATAGCGGAGCGGGCTGCGCTGCGGGACGGAAGCGACGTTGACCGCCGGGATCGGCGACTCGGGCGCGACGGCCAAGTGCGCGGGACGGGGCAGTCCGAGGGCGGGCTGCCGCGCCGCGGGGCCGATCGTCGCCGCCATCCGCGCCTCCTCCGGTGCGGGGGAGTTTAGCCGGGGGGCGGCGGGGCGAGGAGCAGATCGCGGACTTCGCGGAGGGAATCGGCGGTGGCGGTCGCGCCGCGTTCGCGGAGGAATTCGGCGCTGCGGACGCCGACGAGGCCGATGATGGCGGCGAGGCCGGCGGTCGCGCCCGCGCCCATGTCGGATTCGGTGTCGCCGACGATGGCGGTTTCCCCGGCGCGGGAGCCGAGGAAGCCGAGCGCGTGGCGGATCGGAGCCGGGTCGGGCTTGGCCGCGATGGCGGTGTTCGCGCCGACGATGGTGATGAAGCGGTCGGTCCAGCCGAGCACCTCGATGGACTTGCGGCCGGCGTCTTCGCGCTTGTTGGTGACGAGGGCGAGCGGGACGCGGGCATCGCGGAGCGCGTCGAGCAGCTCTTGGGCGCCGGGCAACGGGCGGGTGCGCGGGAGGTAGTCGGCGGCGTAGCGGCGCAGGTAGTCGCGGTAGACGCGCATCGCGTCTTCCTCCGCAATCTCGTACATCTGGTGGAGCATGATCGGCAGGGGCGGGCCGATGAATTCGAGCAGGCGCTCTTCGCTGACGGGCAAGCCGACCGCGCCGATGGCCTCGAGCATGCAGCCGATCACGAGCGGCTCGGTGTCGGCGAGGGTGCCGTCGAGGTCGAAGATGACGCCGGCGGGGCGGGCGTCTAGGGGAGCGTGATCGCCCACTCGGCGTTCCGATCCGTTCGATCCGCGACGAAGAGCCTGCCGGCGGCGAAGGCGCTGACCTGCAACGCAGGCCCGGGGATCGTTCAACTGCGGGCGGTGGGCCGCTCGGCCTCGGCGGCCGCGGCCGCGATCGCCGAGGCCAGTTCCGTTTCGGGGATGCCGGCGGACCGGGCGGCGTCGGCGATGGTGAGCGGTTCCGTCTGCGTCGTCATATGCGCAGGCTACCGTACCGATCGGCTGCGCGGCCCCGGCGGAAGCGGTCGCGCGCCGGATGGAGCCGAAGTGGTCACCTACATCGTCCTGCTGATCGTGCTGCTGGCGCTGTCGGCGTTCTTTTCGAGCGCGGAGACGGCGTACCTCTCGGCGGAGGGCGTGCGCCTGGAGCACGAGCGGAGGCGGAGGCTGCCGGGCGCGGAGCGGGCGGCGGCGCTGCTGGCCAACCCGCGGCGGCTGCTGGCCGCGATCCTGCTGGGCAACAACCTGATCAACACGGGCGCGGCGGCGGTCGGCACGGCGCTGGTGGCGACCTGGATCAGCGGCGGCGCGGGGCTGCTGATCGCGACGATCTTGGTCACGGTGCTGCTGGTGATCTTCGGCGAGATCGGGCCGAAGTCGCTGGCGCTGCAGCACAACCTGCGGGTGGCGCGGCTGTATTCGCTGCCGATGGCGGCCTGGACGCGGCTGGCGGCCCCGGCCGTACTCGCGCTGGACGCGTTTTCGCGCTGGTGGATCCGGCTGGCCAGCGGCGAGGCCGAGGCGCGGACGGCGCTGACGCTGGGGGAGATCCGCACGGCGATCTCGCTGTCGCGCGAGCAGGGCGAGCTGGAACGGGAGGACACGTCGGTGCTGCTGGGCGCGCTGCGGCTGGCGGAGACGCAGGTGCGGCGGATCATGACGGCGCGGGTGCAGTTCGCGACGATCGACGCGGAACAGACGCTGGCGGCGGCGGCGCGGGCGTTCGGCGCGGCCGGCTTCCAGCGGCTGCCGGTGACGGCGGGCCGAGCGCCGTCGCAAATGGCCGGCTACCTGCACGGCGCCGACGTGCTGAAGGCGCTGGGGGAAGGCGGCGCGGAGCGGAAGGTGCGCGAGGTGATGCGCGAGGCGCTGATCGATTCGGAGCGGGCGTCGGTGCAGCAGGTGCTGGCCCGGATGCAGCGGACAGGAGATCACCTGACCTTGCTGGTGGACGAGTTCGGCGACATCTCGGGGCTGGTCACGCTGGAGGACATCCTGGAGCTGGTGGTGGGCAACATCCGCAGCGAGGCGGGCTCGGGCGAGGAGCCGGTGCGGGTGCGGATCGCGGGCGAGGCGCTGGTCGAGGGGCAGCGGAGCCTGACCGACCTGGCGGTCGAGTTCGAACTGGAACTGGAAGGCGAAGAAGCGGAGACGGCGGCAGGGATGCTGATCAACCGCTTCCACCGCATCCCGCGCACGGGCGAGTCGCTCGATCTGCACGGCCACCGCTGGACGGTCCGCGAGTCGGACGAGCGCCGGATCACCCTGATCGGCTTCCGCAAGCTGGCGGCAGAGGATGCCGAAACTCCCGAACCGAGCATCTAAGGCGGGAACTCCGAGTCGAAATCGGGATCAACCGGAACGGTGCGTTCCAAGAGGCGCTGAAGGGCGCAGATCGCGGCGAGCCATTCATAGGCTTCTTCGGGCGGATAAACGTCATCGGGCGTGTGCGCGAGGCTGTTGCGGACATGCATAACCAGCCCGGCCGCCAAGAAGCGGAAGCCATTCTGCCGATTGCGCCAATTGCGATCCCTCTTTCCGGGAAATGCGAGGGCCGGTCGGTCGGGCTGGAACACCGCGTGCATGAGCGCGGCCCCGTCGAGGTCTTCGCGTTGCGACCGGGACCGGACATCTTCAATGAACTGCTGGGCGGCGATTCTCACCGAGTCGGTCGGATAGCCGCTGGCGAAGAGATCGAGGGCACGCGGCGGACGCAGCGGGAGGCGGCGAACGTCGAGCGCCGAGTCGTCGTTCACGACGCGATCAGATCGGCCACGGCCGCGCGAACCCGCTCGACTCCGAACTTATTGAGGCGGACGATGGGGCCGAATCGGCCGGGGCGGCTGATGATCTTGAATTCCGCCATCTCACGGGCGACATCGCAGGCAGTGGAAGCGTGCGGAATTCGATGGGCGCGGAGAGAACAAGCCACGTGCGCCGTGGTCGCATCAAGGCCGAGCGAAGCGCGGATGCCGACGGCGAGCAGCGCGAGCTTGCGGGCAGCAGCATCGTGATCCGCGGGAATCTGGGACCATGGCAGCCTGACCGCGGGCTCGACTGAGCTGAGATCGAAAACGTCGACTGCTTGTTCGGGGGTGATACTGAAGTAAGCGGCGACCTCATCGGCGCGCGCTTGTTCCGTTCGAGGGGGCCAGACTCCCCACTCGCCTTCACCCTGCGCTGCGAGTTCGCTGCAGGCATGCGCGATCGTCGGGGATCGGTCCAAGAGGCGCTCGAGTACGACGCGGTAGGCGATCTCGCGGAGGGCGGCGTCGTCAACATCGGCGACCGCTTCGCCGGCGACGGCGACAATGGCTTTCAAGTCGGCGGCGGCGACGGGCATGCGGGGCTCCCTGCGCGCGAGGATATCCGATTGCAGGGGCGTCGAAGGTGTGCGGCAGTGGTAGACTGCGGATTCCGGGAACGGGGGCCGAAGTGGCGGAATTGGCAGACGCGACGGTCTCAAAAACCGTTGGGCTTCACGCTCGTGCCGGTTCGAGTCCGGCCTTCGGCACCACGATCATCCGTTCTGATTGCCGCGTAGTGTAACGGTAGCACTAGGGACTTTGAATCCCTCAGTTCAGGTTCGAACCCTGGCGCGGCAGCCATCCCCGATCCGGCGCATTCCGACGCGAAAACTGCGGGCCGCCTTGCGGCCGGGGCCGCTCGGGCGGTGCGATGGTTGAAGAAGAAGTGGCTGCCCGGACAGGACTTGAACCCGTAACCTAGCGGTTAACAGCCGCCCGCTCTACCAATTGAGCTACCGGGCATCGCCTCCATAGCGTAGCGCGCCCACGCCGATAGATCACCCAAGCTCCGCCCGCTGGCCGAACAGCCGCCGGGCCCGGTCGCCGTCCATTCCGCGACGCCGCCGGCCGCGGCCACTTGCACGCGGTGCCGCGCCGCTCGATCGGCGACCTCGCAGCCGGCGCGGCGGAGGGCGAAGCGGGCCAAGTCGGCCGCGAGGCCGTCGCCTTGGACGGCGATCTGGAGGCCGCGTGCGCCTTGGTCGGATTCGTAGGACATCCGCGAGGGGGCGAAGGTCAGGGCGCGGTCGCCGAAGACGCGGGCGAGCGCGCCGTCTAGCGCGAGGTCTTCGGGCGCGCCGACGGCGACCTGCCCGCCGGGGCAGATCAGCCAGAGCGCGTCGCAATGGCGCAGCGCGGCCTCGAAGTCGTGGGTGGCGATGATGGTGGCGCGGCCTTCGCGGTGGGCGAGGCGGCGGAGCAGGGAGATCGTTTCGGCCCGCGCGGGGAGGTCCAGGAACGCGGTCGGCTCGTCGAGCAGCATCACCGAGGGGGCCTGCGCGAGCGCGCGGGCGATCATCACGCGCTGGCGCTCGCCGTCGGAGAGCGAGGAGAGGCGGCGGTCGGCGAGGTGCGCGGCCGCGGCGCTGCGGAAGGCGCGGTCGACGATCCCGGCGTCTTCGCGGGAGAGGCGTCCGCTGAAGCCGGCGTGGGGCGCGCGGCCGAGGCCGACGACGTCGCGGGCGCTGAGCTGGGCGGCGTCGATCGGGTCGGTCAGGACCACGGCGAGGCGGCGGGCGCGCTCGCCGGCGGAGAGCCGGGAGAGGGGCGCGCCGCCGAGCTCGACGCGGCCGGCGAGGGGGCGCTGGAGGCCGGCGAGGGTGCGGAGCAGGGTCGATTTGCCGGCGCCGTTGGGCCCGAGCAGCGCGATCAGCTCGCCGGGGCGGGCTTCGAGGTCGAGGTTTTCGAGCACCGGCACGGGGCGGCGGCGGCCGTAGCCGACGCTGAGGGCGCGCGCGGCGAGGACGGGAGCGGGAGGCGTCACGCGGTCGCGGCGGGGCCGGCCACGAGCGGGCGCTTAGCGCGCGGGTTGCCGATGCGCAGGGCGACGCGGCCGTCGATGGCCTCGCAGAGCTGGAGTCCGCAGACGTCGCGCCGCCAGCCGGAGAGCAGGCGCGGCTCGCGTCCGCCCGCCCGGGGCTTGAGCCGGGCGGCGATCAGCTCGTTGAGGTCGGCTGCGTTGGCGGTAAGGCCGGCGTCGACGCCGTGGTCGGCGCAGGCGGATTCGAGCACGGCTTCGAGGAAGCGGTGCAGCGCTTTGGCCGAGCTGGGGGCGCGGTTGGCGCGGATGCGTTCGGGCAGATCGCGTTCGGGCAGATCGTGGGCGCGGGCGACGGCGTCGAGGAACGGGACGCGGTGGCGCCGCGGCATCTCCGCCGCGCCGCGGATGCGCATCAGATCATCGAGCGAGCGGGGCAGGGCCGCAGCCACGGACGCGAGGATGTCGTCGCGGGCGATGCGCTTGAGCGGGAGGTCGGCGCGGGCGGCCTCGCGGTCGCGCCACTCGCTCAGCTCGCGGAGCGCGGCCAGCGAGCGCGGACCGAGCTTGCCGGCGCCGCCGATCTTGCGCCACCTGGGCTCGCCCGGGCCGCTCGCGGCGGTGGCGGCGACGACTGCTCCGGTCTCCTCTTCCAGCCAGTCGAGGCGTCCGGAATCGGCGAGGCGGCGGCTCAATTTGCGGTGCAGCGGCAGCAGCCAGTGCACGTCGTCGGCCGCGTAGCGGATCTGGGCGGGCGAGAGCGGGCGGCGGGTCCATTCGGTGCGGGACTGCGACTCGGCCGAGTCGCGGCGGAGCTCGGCGGCGACGAGCGAGGAGTAGCCGATCGGATAACGGTGGCCGGCGAAGGCGGCGGCGAGCTGCACATCGAAGAGGTTGGCCGGGGGCCGGCCGGCGCGCTCGATGCAGAAGCGCGTCTCCTGCTGGTGCGCGTGGACGACGGTGGTCACGGCGGGGTCGGCCATGCACTCCCAGATCGGGGCGTCGGGTTCGCCGGGGGCGAGCGGGTCGATGATCCGATCGCCGTCGGGCGTCGAAACTTGGACGAGGGCGAGGCGCGGGCGGTAGGTCCGCTCGGTGATGAATTCGGTATCGAGGCCCATGACGCCGTGGGCGCGGATCGAGTCGGCCAGCGCCGCGACCTCGGCGGGCGAGGAGATCAGGGCGCCGTCGGACGGCTCTTCGGCGACGGCCGCGCGGCGCTTCCGGCGCGCGCGCAGCGGCGCGGTCAGGGGAGCGGTCACCGGGGCGTCCTGATGGCGGGCCGATTGATCGTGAAGAACATACGATTCCAGTCTAGCCACAGTTTCCACAATGCTCATCGGCCGGCAAGACGATCAGTCTGCTGTGGTAGCGTGAGCGGGCGAATCGAACTCCCGGATCGCGCTTTCGGAGGGACGACGGTGAAGGTACGCGCATCGGTCAAGAAGCGGGCCCGCGGCGACCAGATCGTCCGCCGCAAGGGGCGCGTGTACATCATCAACAAGCGCAACCCGCGCAACAAGCAGCGGCAGGGCTGACGGCGGCGGCGCGGCTGCGCCATGAGCGAAGAGGCCGACTGGCTGGTACCGCTGCCGATGATCCAAGCGCGCTATAGCGCTTCTTCGATGCACGGGGAGCGGCTGGTCGAGATCGGGCGCGGGCGCACGGTGTTCGAGATGCCGATCACGAAAGAGGTCGGCGGCGGCGTGGGCGATTCGGTGCACGGCGGAATTCTGGCGACGCTGGCCGACATCGCGGTCGTGTCGTCGGTGCTGACGACCTGCCGGCGCGGGGAGCAGATGCGGGGCACCTGCGAGCTGAACATCTCGTACCTGCGGCCGGCCGTGGGCAAGCTGGTCCGGGTCGAGTCGAACGTGATCAAGAAGGGACGCGCGCTGGCGGTGGGGGATGTGGACCTGACCAATGAGGACGGCGGGCTGATCGCGAAGGCGCGGGTGACCTACGCGATCGCGCAGACGGGCAAGTAGCCTCGGCGCATGTCGGCCGACATCGAACTTTCCCCCGGGCTGGCGACGCGGGCCCTCGCGGACTGCGGGATCGCGGCGGTCGCCGAATCGGCCGAGCGGCTCGACGGCGGCGTCTCGAACCTGACTTGGCGGGTGGAGCTCGGGGGCGGCGCGCCGGTCGTGCTGCGCTTGCAGCGGGAGGCAGGCATCTTCCAGCCCTACGACGTGCTGCGCGAGGCGCGGGTGATCGCGTGCCTCGCGGACAGCGGCGTGCCGGTGCCGGCAGTGCTGGGGCAGTCGGCGGAGAACGCGCTGGGCGCGCCTTGCGCGGTGCTGGCCTGGATCGACGCGCCGCACATGGGCCAGATCGCGATGACGCCGGCCGTGCTCGCGTCGTACCGCGAGATGGTGGATCGCATCCACGACGCCGACTGGCGCGCGGCGGGACTCGAGTTCCTCGATCCGCCCGCGGCGGGCGCGGAGTCGGCGGAGCGCGACTTGGAGCTCGTCGCGGCGCGGGCGGAGGCTTTCGGCTGCGACGGCGATCCGTTCATCGCGGAGCTGGCCGCGGCCTGCCGCGCGAACCTGCCCGACAGCCCGGCGCCGCGCCTCTGCCACGGCGACATCAACGTCTTCAACTACCTCGTGCGCGGCGAACGGATCGCGGGCGTGGTCGATTGGGAGCAGGCGAACCTGGGCGATCCGCTTTCGGACTGGGGCCTGATCACGGCGCTCTCGGCGCTGAAGGGCGCGCCGGGGCCGCCGGAGGAGATGCCGCTGGCCGCGCCTTCGCTGGCGCGTTCGGGGCGCGGGGCGCGGGAGCTGCGCTACTGGATGCTGCATCAGATGTACAAGCTGTCGGTGATCCACCGGATCTGGTCGCGGATCGGCGACAGTCCGCCTTGGTACACGTGGGAAGAGGCGCAGGGCGTCGGGCGGGCGTGCCTGGAGCGGATCAATTCGTAGCCGCGGCGAGTTCGCTCACCTCTTCGATCATCCGCATGATTCCCGCCTCGTCCCGCGGCAGTTCGGGCAGCAGGCGGTCGACGCCGAGCGCGGCGAATTGCCCGACCTCGTCGACGGTCGGCAGCTGCGGCGGCGTGATCGTGATCTCGAGCCGGCCGAGTTCCGGCGGACGCTCGACTTGCCCGGCGATCCCGCGCAGCTGGTCGCGGATTCGCGCCGCCTGATCCAGGTCGAGCTTCCAGCCGAACCAGCCATTGCCGCGCTGCACGGCACGGCGGAGGCCGGGGCGGCCGTGGCCGCCGACGATGATCGGGACGCCGCCCCGCAGCGGGCGGGGATGGGCATCGATGCCGTCGAAGCGGAAATGGCGGCCGGCGAAGGCTGGTTGCGGCTGCGCCCAGAGCGCGCGGATCGCGTCGATGGCCTCGTCGGTCCGCGGGCCGCGCTGATCGAAGGGGATGCCGAGCGCGGCGAACTGCTCGGGCAGGTAGCCGGCGCCGATGCCGAGCAGGAGGCGGCCGCCGCTCAGCACGTCCGCCGTCGCCGCCTCCTTGGCGAGGAAGAGCGGGTGGCGCTGGGGCGCGATGACGACGCCCGCGCCGAGTTTGATCCGCTCCGTCGCGGCGGCGAGGTAACCGAGCATGGCGAACGGATCGAGATAGGGCGTGCCGGGCGGTTCCGGGGTCAGCGGCGTGGGCGGCGAGGGCAGGGCGATCAGTTCGCCGAGCCAGAGCGATTCGAGGCCGGACCGTTCGGCGGCGACGGCGGCCCGCGCGATCAGGGCCGGGTCGGCGATGCCGTTGCCGAGGCCGAACAGCCCGAATTGCACGACGGCCCCCGCTCAGCCCTTGAGCAGGCGCTCGGCGAGCTCGACGTCGTAGTCGCCGGCGGCGAACTCGGCGGTCGCGACGACGCGGCGGAGGAACGGCACGTTGTGCTTGATGCCCTCGATGCGGACGCGGCCGAGCGCGTCGTCGAGCCGCTCGACGGCTTGGCGGCGATCTTCCCCGTGGACGATCAATTTGGCCATCAGCGGGTCGTAGAAATGGGGGACGTCATCGCCCGCGTCGACGCCGGAATCGAGGCGGAGCCAGTCCTCGCCGGGCACTTCGAGGGCGGAGATCGAACCGGGCGCGGGCAGCAGCGTCTCGGGATCCTCGGCGTAGAGGCGGGCCTCGATCGCGTGGCCGCGCGGTTCGGCGGGCGCGCCCGCGGCCAGCTCGGCGAGCGGTTCGCCGGCGGCGATGCGGAGCTGCCATTCAACCAGATCGAGACCCGTGACCATTTCGGTGACCGGGTGCTCGACTTGGAGGCGGGTGTTCATTTCGAGGAAGAAGAGCTCGCCGGAGCCGTCGAGCAGGCACTCGACGGTGCCGGCGTTCGCGTAGCGGAGTCCGGCGACGGCCTCGCGGACTTGGGCGTAGAGCCGCTCGCGCGCCGCGTCGTCGAACTGCGGCGCGGGGGCCGGCGCTTCTTCGATCACCTTCTGGTGGCGGCGCTGGACGGAACATTCGCGGTCGCCGAGCACGATCGCGCCGCCGTCGCCGTCGCCGAAGATCTGGAGCTCGATGTGGTGGGGCGCTTGCAGGCGGCGCTCGAGGTAGACCTCGCCGGAGCCGAAGGCGCGGTCGGCCGAGGAGCGGGCGCGGCGGAGGGCGCGCTGGAACTGCTGCGGGCGCTCGACCGCGGCCATGCCGATGCCGCCGCCGCCGTAGGAGGCCTTGATCAGCAGCGGGTAGCCGACCGCTTCGGCCGCGGCTTCCGCCTCTTCGTCGGCGACGGGGCCGCCGCTGCCGGGGATCACGGGGACGCCGAGATCGCGCATCGCCGCGCGGGCGCGATCCTTGTTGCCCATCAGCTCCATATGGCCGGGCTCGGGCCCGATGAAGGCGATGCCGCGCCCGGCGCAGGCTCGGGCGAAGCGGGCGTTTTCGGAGAGCAGCCCGTAGCCGGGATGGACGGCGTCGCAGCCGGCGCGGACGGCCGCGTCGAGCACGGCGTCGACGTTGATGTAGGACTCGGCGACGGGGGCCGCGCCGATGTGGGTCGCGCCGTCGGCCTCGCGCACATGCAGCGCGTCCGCGTCGGCGACGGAATAGACGGCGTGGGATTCGATGCCGAGCCGGCGGCAGGTGCGGGAGACGCGGGCGGCGATCTCGCCGCGGTTGGCGATCAGGACGCGGCGGAACATCGGCAGGGCCCTGCGGTCGCGCGCGGCCGGCGTGCCGCCGCTATTCGTCGATGGTGACGAGGACGTCGTCCTCTTGGACTTGATCGCCCTGCTCGACGTGGACTTTCGAGACTGCGCCGGCGGCGGTGGCCTCGACCGGGATCTCCATCTTCATCGATTCGAGGATGACGAGCTCGTCGCCCTCGGCGACTTGGTCGCCCTCGGCGGCGATCAGCTCGAAGATGGTTCCGGCCATCGGGGATTTCACATCGGCCACGGCTCGCTCCTGCCCGGGTCGCCGGCGGGTTCGTCGCCGGCCGAAGTTGGCGCGCCTACAGTATGGCGCACGCCCCGCGCAGGGGCCCGCGATAGGCTGCCGGCATGCGCCGCGAACTGGTCGAAATCCTGGTCTGCCCCGTGACGCGGGAGCCGCTCGAACTCGTCGTCGAGGAGGAGGCGGAGGACGGCGAAGTGATCACGGGCCACCTCTACGCGCGCTCGCTCGGCTTCAAGTACCCGATCATCGACGGGATTCCCAACCTGCTGCCCCCGGAATTGCAGGAGCAGCAGGCGGGATCAGGCTGAGAATTTGCCGTAATCGAAACGCCTGATTAGGCTCGCTGGAACGAGCTGCGGACTTTAACCCGGTCCCGTGAGGCCGGAAAGGACGAGCATGCCGGTTCCGTCTCCGCGTATCCGCCATATCCTCCGACCCGTTCCGCCGACTCCCGCGTGACCGCCGTCGAACCGCTGCGGGCGGCGGCGATCGGGGCGCGGCGGCCCCAGCTGGACGGCGGCGCGATCGCCCGCGCGATCACGCGGATCGCGCACGAAATCGTCGAACGGCACCCGGCACCCGACCCGCTGGTGCTGGTCGGCATGCGCACGCGCGGCGTGCCGATCGCGGAGCGGCTGTCGGGCCTGATCCGCGCCATCGACGGACGCGAGCTGCCGGCCGGGGCGATCGACATCTCGCTCTACCGCGACGATCTCGCCTCGCGCGGGGCGGCTCGCATCCAGCCTTCGCGCATCCCGGTCGGCATCGACGGCGCGGTCGTCGTACTGGCCGACGACGTGCTCTATACGGGCCGCTCGATCCGGGCCGCGCTCGACGCGCTGATCGACTACGGGCGGCCGGCGGCGATCGAGCTGGCGGTGCTGGTCGACCGCGGCCACCGCGAGCTGCCGATCCGCCCCGATTACGTGGGCAAGAACCTGCCGACGCGGCGCGGCGACGACGTGCGCGTCCGCTTGGAAGAGATCGACGGCGAAGATTCGGTGACGGTGATCCCGGGGATCGGAGGCGGCGATGCCCGCTGAGCCCGTGATCCCGATGCCGGAAGCGCCGCGCGCGGAGCCGGCCCCGATCGCCGCCGGCATGCAGTGGCGCGCGCGGCACCTGCTCGACGTCGACTCGCTGTCGCGGGACGAGATCGAGGAAATCCTGCGCGTCGCCGGCACGATGCAGGAGGTTTTGGAGCGCCCCGTGGCGCGGACGCCGGCGCTGCGCGGCGTCACGGTGATCAACCTGTTCTACGAGGCGTCGACGCGGACGCGGGCCTCGTTCGAGCTGGCCGGCAAGGTGCTGGGCGCGGACGTGATCAACGTCACCGGATCCGGATCCGCGGTCGAGAAGGGCGAATCGCTGGTCGACACGCTGAAGACGCTGGCCGCGGTCGGCGCAGACGTGGTGGTGATGCGGCATCCGGCCTCGGGCGCGCCCTACCTGGCGGCGCGGACGATCGACGCGCGGGTGATCAACGCGGGCGACGGGCAGCACGCGCACCCGACGCAGGCGCTGCTCGACGCCTCGATCCTGCTGGAGGCGTTCGGCTGCCTCGACGGGCGGCGGGTGGTGATCGTGGGCGACCTGCTGCACTCGCGGGTGGCGCGCTCCAACATCTGGGCGCTGACGACGCTGGGCGCGCGGGTGACGCTGGTCGCGCCGCGCCCGCTGCTCCCGGCCGCGCTGGCGGCGGGGCCGTCCGAGCATCCGCTGGCGCTGCCGGCGGTCGAGCTGGACCACGACTTGGACCGCGCGATCCGCGGCGCGGACGCGGTGATGGCGCTGCGGATCCAGCGCGAGCGCATCCGCGGGGCGCTGCTGCCGTCGGTCGCGGAGTACGCGCGACGCTACCAGCTGACCGCGGAGCGCGTCGCCGCGGCCGCGCCGCACGCGGTCGTGATGCATCCGGGCCCGATGAACGAGGGCGTCGAGATCGCGCCGGAGGTGGCGCACGGGGCGCAGAGCCGGATCGAGGCGCAGGTCGCGGCCGGGCTGGCGATCCGGATGGCGGTGCTGTTCCTGCTGGCGAGAGGCGGCGAATGACCGCGCCGATGCTCGTCCGCGGCGGCCGCGTGATCGACCCCGACAGCGGCGTCGACGCGCGGCTCGACCTGATCCTGCGCGAGGGGCGCGTCGCGGAGCTGGGCCCGGAGCTGGAAGCGCCCGCCGGCGCGGACGTGCTCGACGCGGCCGGGCTCGTCGCCGCGCCGGGCTTCGTCGATCTGCACGTGCACCTGCGCGAACCGGGGCAGGAGCACAAGGAGACGATCGCGAGCGGCGCGCGGGCCGCGGCGCGGGGCGGCTTCACGACGGTCTGCACGATGCCCAACACGTCGCCGCCGATCGATTCACCGATGCTGGTCACGGGCGTGCTCGACGCGGCGGCCGGCGCGGACGCGCGGGTGCTGCCGATCGCCTGCGTCACGGTCGGGCGGGCCGGCCGCGATCTGACCGAGCTCGCGGGCCTGCGCGACGCCGGCGCCGTGGCCGTCTCGGACGACGGCGACGCGGTGGCCGACGCGATCGTCGCGCGGCGCGCCTTCCAGTACCTGGCCGATCTCGACATCCCGCTGGCGGAGCACTGCGAGGACCCGGGCATCTCGGCCGGCGGCGTCATGCACGACGGGATCGTCTCGGCGCGGCTGGGGCTGCGCGGGCAGCCGGCCGCGGCGGAAGCCGTGGTGGTGCAGCGGGACATCGCGCTGGCCGAGGAGGCGGGCGCGGCGCTGCACTGCTGCCATCTCTCGACCGAAGCGTCGCTGGCGGCAGTGGCCGACGCGAAGGCGCGCGGGCTGCGCGTGACCGCGGAGATCGCGCCGCACCACCTGATCCTCGACGAATCGGCGGTCGCCGGCTGCGGCGCGGAGCCGCGCTACGACACGGCGGCCAAGGTCAACCCGCCGCTGCGCTCGGAGCGGGACGTGGAAACCTGCATCGAGGCCCTCGCCGCGGGAATCGCCGACGCCGTCGCGACCGACCACGCGCCGCACGCGGCGCCGGACAAGGACTGCGAGTTCGACGCGGCCGCGTTCGGCATCTCCGGGCTCGAGACAGCCTGGGGCGTGGTCGGAACGCTGGTCGGCGCTGGCCGGATCCCGCTGGCCGACGCGATCGCGCGGCTGACGATCGGCCCCGTGCGGGCCTGGAATCTGGATGCGCGGACGATGCCCGGCGGCGAGTCGCTGGCCGGGCTGGGCACGCTGGCGCCGGGCGCGCCCGCCGACGTGGTGCTGCTGGACCCGGAGGTGGAATGGACGGTCGATCCGTCGGAGTTCGCGTCGCGCGGGCGCAACACGCCGCTGGCCGGGCGGAAGCTGCGCGGCGCGGTGCGGGCGACGATCTCGCGCGGCGCACTGGTACATGGAGAGGCGGCGAGATGAGCGATGCGCGCGAAGCGGCCCTGGTGCTGGCCGACGGGTCGGTCTTCCGCGGGACGGCCCTCGGCCCGGCCTCGGAAACCTGGGGCGAGGTCTGCTTCAACACCTCGATGACCGGCTACCAGGAGATGCTGACGGACCCGTCCTACGCGGGCCAGATCCTGGTCCTGACCTACCCGCTGATCGGCAACTACGGAATCGACCCGCCGATCGACGAGTCGCGGCAGGTGCAGGTGCGCGGGCTGGTCGTGCGCAGCGCCTGCGATTCGCCGAGCCACCCGCGCGGCGGCATGCGGCTGGAGGACTACCTGCACTCGGCCGGCGTGCCCGGCATCGCCGAGGTGGACACGCGGGCGATCACGCGGCGCATCCGCCGCAGCGGGGTGATGCAGGGCATCATCGCGCCCGCCGGCGAAGTCGAGGCGGCGCGGACGCGGCTGTCGGAGCTGCCGTCCTACGACGATCAGGACTTCATCGGCGTCGGCGCGGCCGCGGCCTACGCATGGGACGGGAAGCCGTCTCCGCCCGGCGCGGCGGCCGACCCGGCGGCGCGGCACATCGTCGTGCTGGACCAGGGGCTGAAGTACAACATCCTGCGCAACCTGCGGCTGCGCGGCTGCCGGGTCACGGCGGCCCCGCCGGAGACCGCGGCCGCGGACGTGCTGGCGCTCGCGCCCGACGGCATCGTGCTGGCGCCGGGACCGGGCGACCCCGCCTTCCGCGATCTGCAGGTGGAGACGGCGAAGGGGCTGATCGGGCAAGTGCCGCTGATGGGCATCTGCCTCGGCCACCAGGTGCTCGGGCGCGCCTTCGGCGCCGGCACCTTCAAGCTCAAGTTCGGCCACCGCGGCGGCAACCACCCGGTGCGCGAGCTCGCGACCGGCCGGGTGGCGATCACGGCCCAGAACCACGGCTACGCGGTCGACCCCGGCGGCCTGCACGCCGACGCGGAGGTGAGCCACATCAACGTGCACGACGACACGGTCGAGGGCATCCGCCACCGCGCCGAGCCGGTCTTCTCGATCCAGTACCACGCCGAGGCCTCGCCCGGCCCGCTCGACAACAGCCACCTCTTCGACCGCTTCCTCGACCTGATCGACGAAGCCCGCCCACGGAGCCGCGCATGACCGACGCCGAGCAGCAGGAACCGAACTACCGCCGGGCCGGGCCCGGCGACGCCGCGGCGATCGCGGACGTGATCAACGAGGTCGTCGAGGGGCCCAGCCCCGTCGTCTTCGACCGCCGGCTCAGCGTTGAGGAGGTGGAAACCTGGATGAGCCGGCACGGGGAGACGGGCGCGGTCTGGCTGGCCGAAGCGGACGGGCGCGCGGTCGGCTTCGGCGCGCTCGACTTCAACACGCAGCGCTGGGAGACGGCGACGCTGGGCGTCTGGCTGCGCTCGCAGCACCGCCGCCGCGGGATCGGCACGGTGCTGGCCGAGTACCTGCTCGAGCACGCGCGGCAACAGGGCTTCCGCCGCATCGTCGGCAGCCTGCCCGAGAACAACGAGGCCGCGCTGAGCTTCCTCTCCGCCATCGGCGCGCTGGCGCCGCTGATCAACCCCAGGTCCCGCTTCGAGCTGCCGCTCTGACCGCCATGAAGAAACCCGAATCCGTCCTCATCATCGGCTCCGGCCCGATCGTGATCGGGCAGGCGGCCGAGTTCGACTACGCCGGCACCCAGGCCTGCAAGGCGATGCGCGAGGAAGGCGTGCGCTCGATCCTGGTCAACTCGAACCCGGCCACGATCATGACCGACGACGGCGTCGCCGACGCCGTCTACATCGAGCCGCTCACGGTCGACGTGCTGCGGCGGGTGATCGAGCGCGAGCGCCCGGAGGGGCTGCTGCCGACGCTGGGCGGGCAGGTCGGGCTCAACCTCGCGGTCGAGCTGCACGACGCGGGCATCCTGGACGAGTTCGACGTGCGGCTGCTGGGCACGCCGCTGGACGGCATCCGGCGGGCCGAGGACCGCGAGCTGTTCCGCGAGGCGATGCGCGAGATCGGCGAGCCGGTGCCGCCCAGCGAGGTCTGCTCGACGCTGGAGGAGGCGCGGGCCGCGGCCGACGAGATCGGGCTGCCGGTCGTGATCCGGCCCGCCTACACGCTCGGCGGCACCGGTGGCGGCTTCGCGCGGACGCCGGCCGAGCTGGACGCGATTGCGCAGTCGGGGCTGGACGCGAGCCCGATCACGCAGGTGCTGGTCGAGCGCTCGCTGCTGGGCTGGAAGGAAGTCGAGTACGAGGTGATGCGCGACGGCGCGGACACCTGCATCACGATCTGCAACATGGAGAACCTCGACCCGATGGGCGTCCACACCGGCGATTCGATCGTGGTCGCGCCCAGCCAGACGCTGTCGGACAAGGACTACCAGCGGCTGCGCTCGGCTTCGCTGAACATCATCCGCTCGCTCGGGATCGAGGGCGGCTGCAACGTGCAGCTGGCGCTGGCCCCGCGCCCCGACGTGGTCGATTGGCCCGGTGCGGAGAACCAGCGCGATCCGCACGACGTCCCGCTGCCCTACTACGTGATCGAGGTGAACCCGCGGGTCTCGCGCTCGTCGGCGCTGGCCTCGAAGGCGACGGGCTACCCGATCGCGCGGGTGGCGGCGAAGATCGCGGCGGGCAAGCGGCTGGACGAGATCCGCAACCAGGTGACGGGGCGCACCAAGGCCGCTTTCGAGCCGGCGCTGGACTACTGCGTGGTCAAGATCCCGCGCTGGCCGTTCGACAAGTTCGCCGCCGGCGACCGCGTGCTGGGCACGCAGATGAAGGCGACCGGCGAGGTGATGGCGATCGACCGCAGCTTCGAGGCGGCGCTGCAGAAGGCCGTGCGCTCGCTCGAAGTCGGCGGCCGCAGCGTGCTCTGGCAGGACCGCGACGCCGACGACCCGACCGCCGCCGCCGAGACGCCGACCGACAACCGGCTCTGGCACCTGCTGGCGGCCGTGCGCTCGGGCAAGCCGGCGGGGGAGATCAGCCGGCGCACGGGCGTCGATCCGTGGTTCATCGAGCGGCTCGAACGCTGCGTCGCGATGGAGAAGCGGCTGCTGGCGGAGCCGCTGACGCCGCAGCTGATGCGCGCCGCCAAGCGGCTCGGCTTCGCCGACGAGCAGATCGCCAACCTCGCCGGCGACGTGACCGAGCGGGTCCGCGACCAGCGTGAGGCCTGGGGCATCCGCCCGGTCTACAAGATGGTCGACACCTGCGCGGCCGAGTTCGACGCGGTCACGCCCTACTTCTATTCGACCTACGAGGACGAGAACGAGGCCGGGCCCGAGCGGGGCAAGCGCGCCGTCGTGATCGGTTCCGGCCCGATCCGGATCGGGCAGGGGATCGAGTTCGACTACGCCTCCGTCAAGGCGGCGCAGGCGCTGCGGGCGGCCGGCTGGGCCGCGGTGATGGCGAACAGCAACCCGGAGACGGTTTCCACCGACTTCGACACCTCGGACCGGCTCTATTTCGAGCCGCTCGACGAGGAGGCCGTGCGCGACCTGCTCGAGAACGAGGACGCGGCGCGCAACGGCGGCGGCGGCGAAGGCGATGAAGTGGGCGCGATTCTGCAGTTCGGCGGCCAGACCGCGATCAACCTGGCCGGCCCGCTGACCACGGCCGCGCGCCCGATCTTGGGCTCGCCCGCCGACGTGATCGACCTAGCCGAAGACCGCCGCCGATTCGAGGCGTTCCTGGCCGGGCTGGGCATCCCGCAGCCGCCGGGAACCGCCGTGAACACGGTCGATGAAGCCGTGCTCGCGGCCGATTCGATCGGCTACCCGGTGCTGGTGCGCCCGTCCTACGTGCTCGGCGGGCGGGCGATGGAGGTGGTGCAGGGCCCGGGCGATCTGGCCAGCTACGTCGTGCAGGCCCAGGAGGCCGCGCCGGGCAAGCCGGTGCTGATCGACAAGTACCTGGCAGGGATCGAAGTCGAGGTCGACGCGATCTGCGCGGGCGAGGAAGTGCTGATCCCGGGGATCATGGAGCACATCGAGCGGGCCGGCGTGCACTCCGGCGACTCGATCGCGGTCTACCCGGCGCTGAACCTGCGGGCCGCGGAGATCGGCACGATCATCGAATACACCCGCCGGATCGGCGAAGGCCTGGGCGTGACCGGGCTGATGAACATCCAGTACGTGGTCATGCGGGAGTCGCCCGATGCGGTCGGCGATGTGTACGTGCTCGAGGTCAACCCGCGCGCGAGCCGCACGGTGCCCTTCCTGAGCAAGATCACGGGCGTGCCGATGGTCGAGATCGCCGTCCGCGCGATGCTCGGCGAGCGGATCGCCGACTTGGGCTACGCCTCCGGCCTCTGGCCCGCCTCGCCGCTGGTCGCGGTCAAGGCGCCGGTCTTCAGCATGTCCAAGCTGGGCGGCGTCGACACGCACCTGGGCCCGGAGATGAAGTCGACCGGCGAGGTGATGGGCGTGGACGTGGATTTCGACCGCGCGCTGACCAAGGCGCTGCAGGCGGCGGGAATGGCGCTGCCGCCGCGCGGGCGCGCCCTGCTGAGCATCGCCGAGCAGGACAAGGCCGCCGCGCTGGCGCTGATGCGGCAGCTGGGCGACGCCGGCTACGAGCTGCACGCCACGCAGGGCACGGCCGCCCTGATCCGCGGGCTCGGCTACGACGTCACCGAGCAGCCGAAGCGCGAGCGCACCGGCGACCCGGACGTGATCGACTTGATCCGCTCCGGCGGCGTCGACGTCGTGATCAACACCCCGGAGCAGACCAGCGCGACCCTGCGCGACGGCTTCCACATCCGCCGCGCGGCAGCGGAACAGCGCATCCCCTGCTTCACCAGCATCGACACGGCCCGGCACGCCGTGGGAGCGATGGTCGCCGGGCGCGAGGACTACCACGTCGCGCCGATGTCCGACTACCTCGCGGGCGCGGTCGTCTGAGCCGTGCGCCGCGCGCTCGCCGCCGTCCTCGAAACCGAGGAGATCACGCCCGGCGTCTTCGTCACCTGGTACGCCGCGCCGGAACTGGCCGAGCACGCCAAGCCGGGACAGTTCGTGATGATCGCGCCCGACGCCGCCGGCGACGCGCTGGACCCGCTGCTGCCGCGCGCCTTCTCCTACCACCGCTTCCGCCGCCGCGATGGCGAACTCCAGTTCGCGCTGCTCTACCGCATCGTCGGCCGGGTCACCGAGCAGATGGCGGCGCAGCAGCCGGGCGACGCGGCCTGGATGACCGGCCCGCTCGGCAAGGGCTTCGAAGTCGGCCGGCGCGCTCGCAACCTGCTGCTGGTCGCCGGCGGAGTCGGCATCGCGCCGCTGGTCGCGCTGGCCGAGGCCGAGCTCGCCGGCCCGGCCGCAGCGCAGCGCTCGATCGTGCTCTGCCACGGCTCGCCCGATGCCGACGGCGCGTTCCCGGCCGCGCTGCTGCCGCCCCAGATCGACTACCTCGTCGCGACCGAGGACGGCAGCCGCGGCCATCGCGGACTCGTCACCGAGCTGTTCGCCGAGCAGCTCGGCTGGGCTGATCAGACCTTCGCCTGCGGCCCCAATCCGATGTTCCGCAGCATGGCCCGAATCGTCCGCGCCGACGGCTTCCGCCGCAACGTGCAGGTGTTGCTGGAAACCGAGATGGCCTGCGGAATCGGCATCTGCTACGGCTGCGCCGTCTTCGCCAAGCGCGGCGTCAAGCTCTGCTGCACCGACGGCCCCCGCTTCGATCTGCTTGACGCCTTCCCCAACGTCTAGCGCCAGTACCCGCGGCGGGCCGCGTTCCGGCTAGCCTGCGGGTGCAACGGACGCGGAACGGAGGCGGGCATGGCTCGCAGCGGGCGCTTGGTGATCGATCAGCTGGTCTTCCCCGAAGGGCCGCGCTGGGTTGGGGACGACGGACGGCTCTGGTTCTCGGACATGCACGCGCATGAAGTGATCGCCGTCTCGCCCGGCGGCGAACGGGAAACGATCGTCGAGGTGCCCAACCAGCCCTCCGGCCTCGGCTTCCTGCCCGACGGGCGCCTGCTCGTCGTCTCGATGACCGACCGCCGCCTGCTTCGGCTCGATCCCGACGGGCTGACCGAGGTCGCCGACCTGTCGCCGCACGCGCCCTGGCACTGCAACGACATGGTCGTCGATGCGCGCGGCAACGCCTACGTCGGCAATTTCGGCTTCGACATCGCGCCCGGCTCCGGCGCGGCGCCGCGCACGACCACGCTCGTATTCGTCACGCCCGACGGCGAGGCCTCGGTCGCGGCCGACGATCTCTGGTTCCCCAACGGCACCGTGATCACGCCGGACGGGAAGACCTTGATCATCGGCGAGTCGCGCGCTCGCAGGCTGACCGCGTTCGACGTCGCCGAAGACGGCGCGCTCTCCAACCGCCGCGTCTGGGCCGACATCGGCGAGCCGCCGGACGGCATCTGCCTCGACGCGGAGAACTGCATCTGGGTCGCGGTGCCGACCAACCCCGGCGCGCTGCTGCGGGTCGCCGAGGGCGGCGAAATTCTGGAACGGATCGACGTGCCCGACCGCGGCGTCTACGCCTGCATGCTCGGCGGCCCCGAGCGCAAGACGCTGTTCTCGCTCGAAGCGAGCACGTCCAACCCGCAGCCTGGCGACGAGCGCAGCGGCCGCATCCGCGCCTTCGAGGTCGAGGTGAGCGGCGCGGGGCTGCCCTAGCCGCCGATGGACGACGTCCGCGCCGCCAAGCGCGCGCTGCGGCGCGGGTTCCGGGCCCGCCGCGCCGCCGTTCCGGCCCGCCTCCGCGAGGTTTGGTCGCGCGCCATCGCCGCGCGGGCGGCTTCTTTGCCCGAATGGCGCGCGGCCGATGCGGTCCACCTCTTCATCGGCGCGCTGCCGGGCGAGGTCGGGACGATGGCCCTCGCGCGGGCGGCGCTGGGTGAAGGCAAGGCGCTGCTCTGCCCGCGCGTCGCGGGGACGGAACTGGAAACCCGCCGCGTCTCCTCGCTCGACGATCTCGCCCCCGGCCATCGCGGCCTGATCGAGCCAGACCCGGCGCGCTGCGAACCGATCCGCGCCGCAGCGGCCGATCTGCTGCTGGTCCCGGGCCTCGCCTTCACGGTGGCCGGCAAACGGCTCGGTATGGGACAGGGTTTCTACGACCGCCTGCTCGCGGAGATCAAAGCGCCGACCGTTGCCCTAACGTTCGAGTTGCAGCTCGCCGCCGAGGTGCCGACCGCAGCACATGACCGACCCATGGACGCCATCGTCACCGAACTGCGCGCGATCCGCTGTTGACCGGCCTTGACGAGGAGCCGCAGATGCCCGACGCAGAGCTCGTCGCGCTCCCGCGCACGCGCGTGGCCGGCATCCGCGGGGAAGTCGAGTTCTCGGAGCTGCGCGCGGCATTCGAGCGCATCGGCCCGCAGGTGGCCCGCGCGTTCGCAGACGCCGGCATCTCGGACCACGGCCCCGTCAGCGCCGTCTACCACTCGATCGCCGAGGTCTGCGACATCACGATCGGCCTCGAACTGGCCGGCACCGCCGCGCCCGCCGGCTTGTCCATCGCCGAGATCGGCGGCGGCGACGCGGTCACACTCGAGGTGCGCGGGCCATACGAGCAGATTCCCGAAGAAGGGATGAAAATGGGGCAGTGGTGCCAAGCGAACGGGCGCGCGCCGGCCGGCCACGGCTTGGAGCGCTACATCGTCGGGCCCGATCAGGACGCGGACCCGGCAAACTGGCGGACGGAGCTGTACCTGCCGCTGCAATGAACGTCTAGGACGGAACGGAGGACGAGATGGCGAACGTGGAAATCGTGGAGGTCGGGCAAGTCCGGATCGCGGGCTACCGCGACCAGGTGCAGATCGACGAACTGCCGCAGGCGTTCGCCAAGTACCTGCCGGCGGCTTGGCAGGCGCTGACCGAAGCGGGCGTCTCCGATCTCGGCCCGCCCTCGTCGCTCTACCACTCGATGGACGGGACGGTCTGCGATCTGACCATCGGCATGGAGCTGGGCGCGGAGGCGGAAGCGCCGGAGGGGATGGACGTCGCCGAAGTGCCGCCCGGCGCGGAGGCGAAGCTCGACTTCTACGGGCCGCACGACCGCATCCGCGAGGGCTTCGGCGAGCTCATGGAGTGGTGCCTGGCCAACGGCCGCACGCCGGCCAGCCGCGCCCGCGAACGCTACATCACCGACCCGCAGGCCGAGCCGGACTCGTCGAAATGGCTGACGGAGCTGTACTTGGGCGTCGATTAGGAACTGGAGCGGGGGACGGGATTCGAACCCGCGGCCGCCTGCTTGGAAGGCAGGAGCTCTGCCCCTGAGCTACCCCCGCGCGGAGGCCCAGCCTACCGCCCGAGCGCGCGACCGATCTGCTCTGCGTGCTCGTGGCAGTGCTCCGCGTAGATGCGCAGCCAGTCGTCGACCGTGTACGAAGCGTGCTCCGGATGCCGTCCGCCGCGCCGCCACTCCGCCTCGTCCAAGCGGTCGAGGATCTCCGCCGTCGCCGCCCGCGCCGCCCGGATCGCGTCAAGGGACGCCCCGATCGGGCGGTCGTAGCGCAAGCGGCGGGCGAACAGCTCTTCGTCGTACGCGCCCAGGTCCGGCTCTTCCTCCGCGATCAGCCTGCGCAGCCGGATCGCTGAAGTCATCTCGCTGTCGGCGACGTGGTGCACGACCTCCCGCGCCGACCACAGCTCCGGCGTCGGCGGGCGCCGATCCAATTCCGCATCCGTCGCGCCCGCAACCGCCTCCGCGATCACGCGCGAACCGTCGCGGTAGCGGCGGATCAGCCCGCTGCGGCCGTCCTCGGCGCCGGGGCCGGCCCCGGCGGCCGCCAGCGTGCGACGCAACTGATCGAGATGCGCTTCGCCGTGCTCGACCGCCTTCTCGAGCCAGATGCCGACGCTGTACGCGTCGTGCTCCGGGTGGCGGCCCGTGCGCTCGAAGTCGTCTGGCTCCAGCCGTTCGAGGATCGCCGCGCCGCTCTCGCGCCCGCCGAGGATCGCGGCGAGGGCCTGGCCGACCGGCCGGTCGTAATGCAGCCGCGCGGCGAAGTTCCGCTCGCTGTAGGGCGTGATCTCGGGGTCGTCCTCGGCCGCCATCAGGCGCAGCCGCACCGAATCGACCAGCTCATCGTCGGCGACGTGATGCGCGATCTGGCGCGCGCTCCACTCGCCGGCCGCGGGCGGAACGTCGAGCACCGCATCGCCCGCGCCGTCGAACGCGGCCGCGAACTCGCCGGCCAGCGCCCGGTAGCGCGCGATCAGCGCCCGGCGCCGGGCCTCATCCACCGCGATTTCCCGCGGGCGGCCGCCACGCGCGCCGGGTGCGGCGCCGGCGCGCGGGCGGATCAGGCCGAGACATGGCTGCGCAGGGTGGCGAGGCGGTCGGGCCGGCGCAGCTTGCGGAAGGCGTTGGCCTGGATCTGGCGGATGCGCTCGCGGGTCAGTTGCAGCTGCTCGCCGACCTGCTCCAGCGTGAGCGGGTTGCCGCCGTAGAGCCCGAAGCGCAGCCGCAGCACCTCGGCCTCGCGCTCGTCGAGGTCCGCCAGCGCCCGCGCCAGCGCCGCCTGCTCGTCCGACTGCTCGGCCTGCACCTCCGGCGAAGGCGTCGACTCGTCGGCGATGAAGTCCTCCAGCGAGGCGTCGTCCTCCTCGGTCAGGCTGCGGTCGAGCGAGGTCGGCGTGCGGTCGAGCGCGCGCAGCTCGCGCAGGCGGACGACGGTCATGTCGAGCCGCTCGGCCAGCTCCTGCTCGTTCGGCTCCCGCTCGAACTCCTGCATGAAGCGCCGCTCCGCCCGCTGCAGCTTGTTGAGCAGCTCGGTCGTGTGCACCGGAATCCGGATCACGCGGCTCGAATCCGCGATCGAGCGGGTCACCGCCTGGCGGATCCACCAGGTCGCGTAGGTCGAGAACTTGTTGCCGCGGCGGTAGTCGAACTTCTCGACCGCGCGGATCAGGCCGACGTTGCCCTCCTGCACGAGGTCGAGCAGCGTGAGGTCGGTGCCGCGGTACTTCTTGGCCACGGCGACGACCAGCCGCAGGTTCGACTTGAGCATCAGCTGCTCGGCCGAGTAGCCCTCGGACTTGACCAGCCGCAGCCGGCGCTGGATGCGCCGCGTCAGCGTCTTGTTCGCGGCCAGCTTGCCGGCCGCCCCGTCCCCGGGCGGAAGCAGCGCCTCGACGCCGCCGAGCGCCTCGGCCGAAGCCGCGAACAGCCGCGGCGTCAGGATCGCGGTGGCGACCGAGATGCCGATGACCCGGTTCTCCGCCTCCTTGGCCGGGATCTTGAACGCCTTCGCCAGCTTGCCGGCGAGCCCCGCGTCGACGCCGCCGTCGACGGCCCGGCGGAAATCGGCCGCCGCGAACAGCTCGTGCAGCGGCTCGTCGCCGAGCTCGAGCTCGGCGGCGATCTTACGCGCGACCGGCTCGTACTCGGCCAGCTGGCCGAGCAGGCCGACCCAAGTCGCGACGGCCGCGGGCCGGCGCCCGTCGCCGTCTTCGAGCATCTCCTCGACGCCGTGCACCCAGTGGGCCATCTCGATCTGCGCGCCGAGCCGCTCCTCGTCCTCGCGGGTCAGCAGCGGGTGCTTGCCGATGTCGGTGAAGTACTGGCGCACGAGGTCCTCGCCCGCGTCTTCGCCGTCGCCGTTGCCCGCGGCCGCCGGCAGGTTGATCTCCTCGGCCTCCGCGAAGTTCCAGCGGACCGGGCCGACGCCGGTCGGCTCGTCCAGCAGCTCGCGGCCGCGGCGGCGGCGGTCGGCCGCGGTCTCGCGGCGCGGGCCGCGCACCTCGGAAACGCCGAACTCGGTCAGGGCCTGCGCCGACTCGGTGACGGGCAGGCGCTCTGCGGTCTGCTTCCTCGTCATGATCGCTTCCCTCCCAGCCGCACCCGTGCCCCGGACTGCGCCGCGAGCAGACATATGCCCCGGCGGCCGACGGCGGAATCTGCGGCCACTCCTACATTACGCTGGACGCTGCCCCGATGTTCCGGGCTCCGTTGCAGGATCGCCGTTCCGCGTGTGTCCTGCGATACGTCGACGTAATGTCTTCGCAATTTCCCCCGAATCCGCCGAAACCGGCGGCGCTGGCGACGGGAACTCCGCCCGCAACGGACGCAAGCGCGACGTTCGGCGAATTCGCAGTCGATATATCAATGTTCTATTGGATGATGTCGAGGTGATTGACGGGTGCGAGGATCGGCCTAACTTAATGCGATGTTCACAGGGCGGCTCCGCCGCCGGAACGCCTCGCCGCGCACCGCTGCGCGGGCAGCTCGCCAGGAAGACGCATGACCGACATCCAGACCCCCGACGGCGTCGAGGTCGTCGGCGATCTCCAAGACGGATTCGCCGAAATTCTCAGCCCCGGCGCGCTCGACTTCGTCGCCGGCCTGCACCGCCGCTTCAACCCGCGCCGACGCGACCTGATCCAGCGCCGGCAGCAGCGGCAAGCGGAGTTCGACGCCGGCCGCCTGCCCGACTTCCTCAGCGACACCGAGGAGATCCGCTTCGGCTCCTGGTCCGTCGCGCCGACGCCCGAAGACCTCCAGCAGCGCTGGGTCGAGATCACCGGCCCCGTCGACCGCAAGATGATGATCAACGCGCTCAACAGCGGCGCGGATGCATTCATGGCCGACTTCGAGGACGCCCTCTCGCCGACTTGGAACAACGTCGTCAACGGCCAGATCAACGTCCGCGACGCAGTCCGCCATCAAATCCGCTTCGACAACCCCGACGGCCGCGTCTACGAGCTCGACGACGAGATCGCGACGCTGCTGATCCGCCCGCGCGGCTGGCACCTCGATGAGAAGCACGTGCTGGTCGACGGCGAACCGGTCTCGGCCAGCCTCTTCGACTTCGGCATGTACATGTTCCACAACGCCGCCGAGCGGCTCGAACGCAGCACCGGCCCCTACTTCTACCTGCCCAAGCTCGAATCGCACGTCGAAGCGCGGCTCTGGAACGACGCCTTCATCGCCGCGCAGGACAAACTCGGCATCCCGCAGGGCTCGATCCGCGCGACGGTGCTGATCGAGACGCTGCCCGCGGCGTTCGAGATGGACGAAATCCTCTACGAGCTGCGCGACCACTCCGCCGGCCTCAACGCCGGCCGCTGGGACTACATCTTCAGCGCCGTCAAGCGCTTCCGCTCGCAGCCCTCGTTCACCCTGCCCGACCGCGCCGACGTGACGATGACGGTGCCCTTCATGCGCGCCTACACGGAACTGCTGGTGCAGACCTGCCACAAGCGCGGCGCCCACGCGATGGGCGGAATGGCCGCCTTCATCCCCAGCCGCCGCGACGCCGAGGTCAACGATCGTGCCCTCGCCGCCGTCCGCGACGACAAAACCCGCGAATCGACCGACGGCTTCGACGGCACCTGGGTCGCGCACCCCGACCTCGTCCCGATCGCCCGCGAAGTCTTCGAGGCGAAGCTGGACGGGCGCCGCAACCAGCGCGAGCGCCTGCGCGAGGACGTCGTCGTCGGCCCCGGCGACTTGGTCTCGCTCGACCGCACCGAGGGCGTCGTCACCGAAGACGGCCTGCGCGCCAACATCTCCGTCGCGCTGCAGTACCTCAACTCCTGGCTCAACGGCAACGGCGCGGCCGCGATCAACAACCTCATGGAAGACGCCGCCACGGCCGAGATCTCGCGCGGCCAGCTCTGGCAGTGGATCCGCCACGGTGCCCGGCTCAAGGACGGCCGCACCGCGACGGCCGAGCTCTACGAGCAGATCCGCGACGAGGAACTGGCCGCGCTGGGCGGCGGCGGCGAAGCCCGCTACGGCGACGCCAAGCAGATTCTCGACTCGCTGATCCTGAACGAGGAGTTCACCGAATTCCTCACCCTTCCCGCCTACGAGTACCTGAACTAGGAGCGTCGGCGCGGATCGCGGCGGGCAGCCGCGCAACGGAACGGAACCAACCGGTCGCAGGCACCGGCAGGAACACCAGGGGGCACCCAGAATGAGCCAGAACGGAACCATCGCGTCGCTGAGCGAGGCGGAACAGCTCGAACTGAGCTGGCGGGAGCTCTCCCGCTGGCGCGGCGTCGAGCGCAACTACGCCGCCGAAGACGTGATCAAGCTGCGCCCGAGCATCCTGCCCGAATCCTCGATCGCCCGGCACGGCGCCGAGCGCCTCTGGAACAGCATGCAGGACACCGACTTGGTCCGCACCTTCGGCGCCGTCACCGGCGCCCAGGCCGTGCAGATGGCCAAGGCCGGCCTCCAGGCGATCTACGTCTCCGGCTGGCAGGTCGCCGCCGACGCCAACACGGCCGGCTCGACCTACCCCGACCAGAGCCTCTACCCGGTCAACAGCGTGCCGACGCTGGTCAAGCGGCTGAACAACGCGCTCATGCGCGCCGACCAGATCGACCGGCTCGAGGGCCGCGACGCGATCGACTACTACCTGCCGATCGTGGCCGACGCCGAGGCCGGCTTCGGCGGCCCGATCCACGCCTACGAGCTGATGAAGAACATGATCGAAGCGGGCGCCGCCGGCGTCCACTACGAGGACCAGCTCGCGGCCGAGAAGAAGTGCGGCCACATGGGCGGCAAGGTCCTGGTCCCGACCTCGCAGCACGTGCGCACGCTCCAAGCCGCCCGGCTGGCCGCCGACATGATGGACGTCCCCACCATCGTGATGGCCCGCACCGACGCGCTCAGCGCCACCCTGCTCACCACCGACATCGACGAGCGCGACCGCGAGTTCTGCACCGGCGGCCGCACCACCGAGGGCTACTTCTCCGTCACCGGCGGGATCGAATCCGCGATCGCCCGCGGCCTCGCCTACGCCCCCTACGCCGACCTGATCTGGTGCGAGACCTCGACCCCCGACATTGCCGAGGCGCGCCAGTTCGCCGAGGCGCTGCACGCGCAGTACCCCGAGAAGATGCTCGCCTACAACTGCTCGCCCTCCTTCAACTGGAAGCGGCACCTCGACGACGCCACCATCGCCCGCTTCCAGGAAGAGCTGAGCGGGATGGGCTACCGCTTCCACTTCATCACCCTCGCCGGCTGGCACAGCATCAACTACAACACGTTCAAGCTCGCCCGCCGCTACCGCGACGAGGGCATGACCGCGTTCGTCGCGATGCAGGAAGGCGAGTTCGAGGCGGAAGTCGAGGGCTACACCGCGGTCAAGCACCAGCGCGAAGCCGGCACCTCCTACTTCGACGAGGTCCTGCTGACCGTCACCGAGGGCCAGTCGGCCACGACCGCCCTGAGCGGCTCGACCGAGGCCGCCCAGTTCGCCGCGGAACGCGAGCCCGCGCACGCCTAGCCGGCGCAGCTGCAAACCAACCGGGGCCCGGCTCTCCCATCAGGGAAGCCGGGCCCCGCCGTTTCCGTCAAACCACGGCCTAGGCGAATGAACGGATTGACAAATCTTTGAACATGTCCATACCATCTTTGAACATGTCCATTCCAAATAAACTCATGTGCAAAACACGCCCCGGCAGGGCCATCCCATGACGCCGGAAGACCTCCGCGAGCTCATCGCCGGCGGCGAGACCAGAACCGTCGAATTCAAAAGCGAGGTGCGGGCGGAATTCTCGGACGGCGATCTCGCCGAAGCCGTCGCCTGCCTGGCCAACAACAGCGATGCGGAAATCTCGTGGCTGCTGGTCGGCGTGGAAGACGACGGGCGCATCACCGGCGCCCGCGCGAGGCATGACGACGGCCGCACCGATCCCATGCGCGTGCAGGCGGTGATCGCGAACAAGACCAGGCCGTCCGTGGTCGCGCGCGTGCACATCGTTCCGCTCGACGGTGTGGGCATCTTGGCGATCGAAATCCCCGCCGCGCACCAGCCGACCTCCACATCCGACGGCCTTTTCAAGCGCCGCGTAATCGGCAGCGACGGCAAGCCCGCCTGCATGCCCTTCCAGTTCCATGAAATGCAGGCTCAGCAAGCCGACCTGCAGCGCCTCGACTATTCCGCACTGCCGGTCCGAGACGTCGGGCCGGACGCCTTGGATCCGCTTGAATTCGAGCGCTACCGCCGTTCTATCCGCGAAAATTCCGGCGCTGGCGACGAGGCGCTGATCGGGTTGGACGATCTCGAATTGGCCAAGGTGCTGGGCGCGGTCGCGTTCGATTCCAGCGGAACCGTCACCGTCCTCGGCTTGCTGCTCTTCGGCCGCCCCGAAGCGCTGGCCGCAGCGCTCCCGACGCACGAAACCGCGTTCCAAGTGCTCTCCGGCAGCGAGGTCGAGGTCAACGACTTCTTCCGTTGGCCGCTGCTGCGGACCATGGACGAGTTCGATCGCCGCTTTCGCGCGCGCAATCGCGAGCGGGAGCTGGCCGTCGGAATGACCCGCATCGGCGTGCCCGATTACTCTCCGCGCGCCTTTCGGGAAGCCGTCGCGAACGCGCTGACGCACCGTGATTACTCCCGGCTCGGCACGGTCCACGTCCAATGGCGGGATGACCGGATCGAGATCTCGAGTCCGGGCGGATTTCCGCCCGGCGTGCGGCTCGACAACCTCCTGGTCACGCCGCCGCGACCGCGCAACCCGCTGCTGGCCAGCGCGTTCAAGCGAGCCGGTTTGGTCGAGCGGACCGCGCGGGGCATTGACACGATCTTCGAGCAGCAAGTCCGCAACGGACGCCCGGCCCCCTCTTACGAGCGTTCTACCGAGCACAACGTCGCCCTGCAGCTGCCGGGCGGCGAGTCGAACTTGGAGTTCGTCCGGATGATCGCGGAAGAGGCCCGCGATGAGCGTCCGCTCGGCCTCGACGATCTGATGATCTTGAACCGCCTGCACCGCGAGCGGCGGATGACGACCGCCGAAGCGGCGGGCTTGGTGCAGAAATCGGAGGGGGACGCGCGCGCCACTTTGGAACGCCTGCGCGAGCAAGGCCTGATCGAGGCGCGGGGAAGCGGACCCGGACGCGCTTGGCATTTCGCCGCCGCGACCTACCGGCGGCTCGGGCAAGAGGCGGGATACGTGCGGCAACGGGGATTTGAAACCATCCAGCAGGAGCAGATGGTGCGGCAGTACGTAGTCGAGAACGGCCGGATTACGCGCCGCGAAGCCGCCGAGCTTTGCCGAATCACGCCCCGCCAAGCCTCCCACTTGCTCTCCCGCCTCAGGAGCCGCGGCGATCTGGTCATGCATGGCAGCAGGCGATCCGCTTGGTACGCCCTCGAATGATCGTCCGGCAACGACGCCGTCCCGAAAGGTCCGAGCTGGACCCTATTTGACATCGCGTAGATTGCCCATCCGTCAAATCCTTTTGAACATTGTTCAAAACTATGCCCGCGCGGCATATCGCGCGCATTCACAGGCAATACATCCGCTGCTAGCCTGTGCGCGCATCCAACGGACATCGGCCCGTGGCGGATCCGTTCCGGGCGAAAGGAATGACTGATGAGCAACGTCCATTTCGGCGTGATGGTCCCGCAGATCAAGCGCACTTGGCAGGAGTCCAAGCGCGCCGCGTCCGCATTCGAGGAGATGGGCTTCGACTCGCTCTGGGTCAACGACCACCTCTACGGCCCGCAGTCGCCCGCGATCCCGATGATGGAGGCGTGGACGCTCGCCGCAGGCCTCGCCGCCGTCACCGAGAAGCCCGAGATCGGCACCCTCGTCACTCCCGTCGGCATGCGCAATCCCGCCCACACCGGCAAGATGATCGCCACCGTCGACAACATCGCCGGCGGCCGCGTCATCCCCGGCTTCGGCTCCGGCTGGATGCCGCGCGAGTTCACCGACTTCGGCATGCCCTTCCTCGACGCCCGCGACCGCCTGCGCCAGCTTGAAGAGGGGCTCCAGATCTTCAAGGGTATGTGGAACCCGGACCAGGAGTTCGTCACCTTCGAGGGCGACCATTTCCGCACCGAGAACCTCGTCACCGAGCCCAAGCCGGCCCGCGTCCCGCCGATCCTCGTCGGCGGCGGCGGCGAGAAGGTGACGATGCGGATCGCCGCGCAATACGCCGACATCTGGAACAACTCGGCCGGCAGCCAGGACGACCTCGAGCGCAAGGTCTCCGTCCTCCGCGGCCACGCCGAGCGGCTCGGCCGCGACCCTTCCGAAATCCGCGTCTCGCAGCAGTGCCTCGTCACGATCGTCGAGAGCGAGGATCAGCTCGGCCCGATGGTCGAGCGTGCCCAGAAGATCTTCGGCGGCCACATGGGCAACCCGGCCGGCGAGATGGCGCTGACCGGCACGCCCGGCACGATCAAGGAGCGGATCGCCAAGCACGCTGAGCTCGGCTGCGACATGTTCATGATCGAGTTCTTCGGGCGCGACACCATCGAGCCCGCGCAGCTCTTCGCGGAGACCGTGATCCCCGCCTTCCGCTAGGCCGGCGGCCCGGCCTTCCTCCGCGCTTGGACGACGTAAAGCGGATCCGCCGTGCCCGGCGGCGCGCCGGGCCGGGGCGAGCGGTCGTGCCACTGCGGCGGCTCGAACCCGCCCGAGTAATGGAAATACGCGCCGGCCAGCTGCACGTGCCCCGCGTCGTCCAGCCCCTGCCAGATGCGCACCGCCTTGGTCGGGAAGCAGCGGTTCGAAAACGAGACGATGCAGATGCCGTCGCGGTCGAGCACGCGCGCGATCTCGCCGAACACCTCGAGCGGGCGGCGCAGGTACTGCACTGAAACCGCGATCAAGACGGCGTCGAACTCCGCGTCGCCGAATGGCAGCCGCGGATCCGCGTTGAGGTCGTGCACCGTCCAGTCGCCCAGCGCGGGATTGCGCTCGAGCTCCGCGGCATTCATCCCCAAGCCGGCCACGCGCGAGCCGGAGTACCCGTCGGGCAAGTGGGAAATCCACGACGACATCAGATCGAGGACGCGCCCGCCAGCCGGCAGCACTTCCGCGTAATGCGCCGTGAGCGCCGCGATCGCGCCCTCGTCGATGTGCGCGACCAGCCGCGGTTCATCGTAGAACCGGGCGTCGTCGGTCGGATCGGCGCAGTCGAAGTGGGCCGCCTCGAACGGCGTCCCCTCGTAGAGCGGCCCGAGGTCGGAGATGCGCGGCCCGCTCAGAACTTGGGCGGCTTCGGCAGGATGTAGCCCGCCGAGCCGGCCAGCAGCAGCACCGAGAGGATGATCGAAATCGTGATCCCGGCGATCACGCCCCCGTGCAATCCGCCGCCCGAGTCTCCCGCCGCCATCGCGACGCCGCCGGCCAGCAGCGCCGCGGCCGCGACGGCCGCCAGCCCGGCGAAGCGCAGGAACGCCCGCATGGCTACAGCGCCGGGTTGTTGATCTGCGCGCCGTGGTCCTGCATGTGCCAGATGTTGATCCGCAGCAGCCGCGCCACGTCCGCGCCGCCCATCGCCTCTCCCGACTTCGACAGCTCGTCGTCCTGCACGTGCTTGAGCACCGCGTTCGTCGCCTCGCTCACCGCGTCCAGCGCCGCCGCCGCGTCCGCCGCCGAGGCGAACTCGCCGCTCGACAGCGGGTTCGCCGGAGCCTGATCCGCGTACCCGCACGCCGCGCAGACCGCGCCCGCGAACATGATCTCGGCCGGGATCGCGTGCTCGGCCACCGCGCGCGGCGACCATTCCTCGTCGCCCTCGGGCGCCTTCTCCCAGCGGTCGGCGGCGCCGTCGATCGCCTGCCTCATCGCCGCCCTCGCCCCGGCCAGGGCCTCTCGCAGTTCGTTCGCGGTCGCCATTGTTCGCACTCCGTATCGGATGTCCCGTCGTTCGTCCGCGAGGATACGCCACGCGCGCCCGAGCCGCTATCCCCCGCGCCCCCGCGCTGCGACAATGCACCCGCGACGGCGATCAGCGGAAGGACGCGAAAAATGGCATTCGGCATCGGCTTGATCGGCGCGGGCGGCAACCAGCGCCTCCGGCACATCCCCGGCTTCCGCGAAATCAACGGCGTCGAAATCGTCAACGTCGTCAACCGCTCCCGCGCCAGCGGCGAGCGCGCCGCCGCCGAATTCGGCATCCCCGCCGTCTCCGAATCCGTCGACGAGCTGCTCGCCGATCCCGCGGTCGACGCCGTCTGCATCGGCACCTGGCCCTACAAGCACCTCGAATACGCGAGCGCGGCCCTCGATGCCGGCAAGCACGTGCTCTGCGAGGCGCGCATGGCCCGCGACGCCGGCGAAGCCGGACAGATGCTCGCCGCGAAGAACGCGCACCCAGAGCTCGTCGCGCAGCTCGTCCCCGCCCCCTTCGATTTCCGCCTCGGCAAGACGATCAAGCGGCTCTGCGCCGAAGGCGAACTCGGCGACATCCTCGAAGTCCACCTCACCCTGATGAACGGCGGCGGCCTCGACCCCGACGCGCCCTTGCACTGGCGCCACCGCCGCGACTACTCCGGCAACAACATCATGCAGCTCGGCATCTTCAACGAAACCATCCAGCGCTGGCTCGGCGACACCGTCCGCGTCACGGCCAACGCCCAAGTCGTCGTCAAAAGCCGCATCGACGAAGAAACCGGCCAGCGGATGCAGATCGAAATCCCCGACAGCCTCGGCATCCTCGCCGAGATGGCCAACGGCGCCCGTTGCACCTACCGCGTCAGCACCGTCGCCCAAGGCGCTCCCCAACCGCCCAGCATCGACATCTACGGCAGCCAAGCAACCCTCAAGTGGCAATTCGGCGACACCGCCCAATGGTCCAAGCACGGCGAAGAGCCAGCCGATCTGGAACCCGACGAAGGCACCGCCCACGACTGGCAAGTCGAAGCCGACTTCATGAACAGCATCCGCGAAGGTGCCCCCGTAGAACTCACCAGCTTCGAAGACGGCCTCCGCTACATGCGCTTCACCGACGCCGTCTGGCAAAGCTGGACCACGAGAACGACGCAGGAGATTGAGCCCTTGCCTTAGCCGCCACTGGTCAAAGTGGGAGGTGGCCAATTATCGATCGGTTCACCGATCGCTTCCATGAGATCTCCAAACGCCTTCACGAGTTTCCGGAATGATCTCGATCGTGAATATGCGCCCTCAAGAGAAAATCTTTTACTAAACGCCGATTGATCCGCTGTTTCTGAATAGCTGCTTCCTTGTTCCATTTGTTCTTCCAATCGTTCTTTGGCCCCTTTGATTGCCTCTGGGTCAATTGGTGAGGATGCATCTGTCTGAATACCCCGTTGGCCTCTAAGTGTCTCAATACCAGCTAGAAACCAAGCTTCATATTCTCGGTGTGCAACCACTACTTGAGTGTGTACATCTGCTATTTCTGCTGTCGCGATCTGTTCAATTCGTGATGCGATTTCCAGTGGACACTCACCGTCGCTATCAAGTAGTACCAATATCGCATCACAACCTTCATTGCGTGTGCGACGAAGAATCTGACGGACATGCTCATCGTTCTTGGCGACGAGTTTCCCTTTGGATAATTTCACTGGTTTTTCGATCACGACATTCCATGTATCCGATAGTCCTTGTAGACGTCTCAGCAGCACCGGAAATGCCTCAACTTCTCCATGTCCTTCAACAATCGAACGGATGACGAATGGTAGCCTGTTCACGATTAATCGCTTTCGAAAAGGCGAACGGATGCAGGATCGGGCAGAAATAAATTTATTTTCGGAGTCGGCAGGAGGGCGTTGGCTCGCAGCATTTCGCCAGCGCCCATAAGTTGTTCTTGCAATGACTGTCGAGTTCCTTTCGATAGTGGAGCGACATGCGTCGCGCCTCCCTCGCGTTCTACGATCCGTATCTGATCATCTCGAATCCAGTTAACATCTAGCAGATCAGGGCTGTGAGTCGTGAGGATCACCTGCATGTTTCGATCGGCATGTCGAATGATATCAAGTATGGTAGCCAGAGCTCCTGGATGAATTGTCGCTTCGGGTTCTTCGATGACCAGTACGGTAGGGTGTGACAATTGAAATACAGCGAGCAGTAGGCCGAGTGCGCGAAGTGTGCCATCCGACATGCTGAAAGCATCAAACAAAACGTTGCGATTATCGCCCCAGTCTAGGCTAAATTCGACAGTTAGTTTGTTTCCTAATTGTTTGGGTGTGAGATCGATCACACCCGGCATTATGCAAGATAACAATTGCACCAGCCGGGTATGTATCTTGGGAGAGTCGGCAAGAATTCGCCCTAACACGCTCGCTGCATTGCTGCCATCATGTCGCAGCCATTCGCCACTGTCGGGATCTTGAAGAGCGCGTATCTGTGTTGGTTCAATCTGATAGGTTCGGATCATTGATATCGACTCGAACAAGGGCCTGAAGCGTACATCGCCACCCAAAAGAGGCAGTGCAAGTAATGTTGGTTCAAGTGCAGGCGCCAGCCCTCCACTCGCATTTGTCTCAAATTTTGTTGATCCACGCCGATTGTAGTAGATGCGGTCGCCATCGATCTGATCCAATACGCCCTGTTCGCGTATGACCTCATACCCGGCTCGTTCGATTGACCGCAGTTCAAAGCCGAATCTAACTCGACGCACTTCAGCAGTGGGCCATTCGATCTCCACAGCCATACCGAGATTATATGGTTTGCCCCCCGTGGGCTTTTTCGAACGGACGGAGGCGATGCCACCCCGCTTTTCGAAAGCAGCGCTGAGTCCAATTGTCGTAGCGTCCGCTAGAAACGTCAAGCTATCGACCAAATTGCTCTTGCCCGCGCCGTTCTCGCCGACCAAGAAAGTGATGTCGCCAAACGACAAATCAGCGGCCTGAATGCTCCGAAATCGCTTGACGCGGAGGCGAGTGATCATTGGATAATTCATTGCCCGATCCTTCCCGTCCCGGGTTTACACCAGCCCCTGCAGCCAGTCTACCAAGATCGCGTTGAGCTCCTCGGGGGCTTCTTGCTGGGTCCAGTGGGCGCAGTTTTCTATGTGGCCTCTTGTGAGGTGGGGGATGTGGTCTTCCATGCCGTGCGACATCTCGGGGGTGAGGACGGGGTCCTTGCCGGCGGTGACCATCAGGGCCGGCTGCGTGATCTTGCGGCCTTCGACGGCGGCGCTCCATTCCCAGTTGCGGACGTGGTTGCGGTACCAGTTGAGGCCGCCGCGGAAGCCCGTGCGCTCGTAGACGTCGACGAACGTCTGCAAATCCTCCTCCGTGAGCATCACGCTGCGCTCGGCGTCTTCGGGCATTCCGACCAGCAGGCCGCCGCGCTCGCGGACGCCGGCCGTGCCGGCCAGCGCGTCGATCCGGTCTTCCGGCTTCGAGCTGCGCAGCAGCAGGATGAAGGTCCGGCGCACATCCGCGCTCAGCTCCGTTTCGGCCGCGCCCGGCTCCTGGAAGTAGAGCTGGTAGTCGAACCGGCCCGGGTTGGCCTTCATCGCTTCGAGCGGGTTGACCGGCGGACGCGGCCCGTAAGGCGTGTTGATTCCGGCCACCGCGCGCACCCGGCCCGCGTGCTGCAGTGCCATGTTCCAGACCACGGCGCCGCCCCAGTCGTGGCCGACGAAGACCCCCTGTTCTTCGCCCAGATCATCGAGCAGGGCGGCCATGTCGCCGCAGATGCGCTCCTGCGAGTATTCCGAAATCGGCAAGGGCGCGTCGGTCCCGCCGTAGCCGCGCATGTCGGGCGCGACGGCGCGGAAGCCGGCCTCCGCGACCGCGGGCAGCTGGTGCCGCCACGAGTACCAGAGCTCCGGGAAGCCGTGGCAGAAGACGACGGCAGGGCCTTCGCCCGCCTCGGCGACGTGCATGCTGATGCCGGTCGACAGCTCGACCTGGCGGTGTCGGATCTCGGTCATCGTCCAGCTCCCGTCCCTCCCGCGCATTGTCGCGCAACGCGGCTAGGATTTCACGCGGGAAGGAACTCCCGTGCGCGACCTCCGCATCGTATCCCTGCTGCCCAGCGCGACGGAGATCGTCTGCGCGCTGGGCCTGCGCGACGCCCTAGTCGCCCGCTCGCACGAGTGCGATTTCCCCGCCGGCGTCGAGCAGCTGCCGTTCTGCACGCAGCCGCGCTTCCAGATCGGCGGCGGTTCCTCCCGCGAGATCGACGACGCGGTGCGCTCGCTCGCGGCCGAGGCGCGGGCCGCCGACGCGCTCGGCGTCTACCGCATCGACCTCGAGCAGCTGTGCGGGCTTGCGCCGACCCACATCATCACGCAGACCCAGTGCGAGGTCTGCGCCGTCAGCCTGCGCGAGGTCGAGGACGCGGTCGAAGCGCTGGTCGGCTTCCAGACCGCGATCGTCCCGCTCGCGCCCAACACGCTGGCCGACGTCCGGGACGACATCCAACGGACGGGCGCCGCGCTCGGCGTCGAGCGGGCCGCGGACGAGCTCGCCGCCTCGCTCCGTTCCCGGATCGACGCGGTCGCGGAACGCGCGGCGGGACTGCCCGCTCCATCCGTCGCCGTGATCGAGTGGGCCGACCCGTTCATGACCGCGGGTCACTGGACGATGGAACAGGTCGCCCTCGCCGGCGGACGGCCCGTGATCGGCGAGCCCAAAGGCCCGTCGCTGCGATTCGAGTGGGCCGACTTGGCCGCGGCCGATCCCGACGTGATCATCGTCAGCCCCTGCGGATTCGCGCTCGAGCGCGCTTGGCGGGACGCCGAGCTGCTCGCCGCCGATCCGCGCTGGCCCGCGCTGCGGGCGGTCCGATCCGGCCGCGTCGCCGTGATCGACGGCAACCAGTTCATCAACCGGCCCGGCCCGCGGGTGGCCGAATCGCAGGAGATCATCGCCGAGATCCTGCACCCCGATGCGTTCGATTTCGGCCGCCGCGGCCGCGACTGGAGGCCCTTCAATGCCTGAGACCGAGCTCCGCTGGGCCGACACCGGCGCCGAAGACATCCGCGCCGGCATCGCGGCCGCCATCTCCGAGACGGAGCGGATCGTGGCCGCGCTGGCCGCCGTACCGGACGCCGAGCGCAGCTTCGAGAACACCGTGCTCGCGCTCGACTCGGTGACCGACGTGATCACCCAAGCCAGCGGGCGCTACGGCTTCCTCTCGCAGGTCGCGGACGACGCGCAGCTCCGCGCCGTCGCGCACGAGGAGGAAGAGCGGCTCGACGTCTTCGCCACCGAACTCGGCTTCCGCGAGGAGATCGACCGCGCTCTGAAGGCATACGCGGCGCGGGCCGAGACCGAGGCGCTTGCGGCCGAGGCCGCGCGGCTGCTCGAGTTCGAGCTGCGCGACTACCGGCGCAACGGTTTCGAGCTGCCTGCCGAGGAGCGCGCCGCGATCCGCGAGCTGCGCGAGCGCCTCGTCTCGCTCGGCATCCGCTTCCGCCGCAACATCGACGAATACGACGACGCGATCCACGTCACCCGCGATCAGCTGGCCGGGCTGCCCGATGCGTACATCGAACGCCTCAAGCGGGACGACGACGGACGCTACCGCGTTTCGCTCGATTACCCCGAGCTGCACCCCTTCCTCGATGCAGCCGAAGACGCGGCGCTGCGCAGGGAGCTGTTCTACAAGAACCACAACAAGGCGGCTAACTCCAACGTGGAGCTGCTGGAAGAAGCGATCGCCGTGCGCCACGAGATCGCGGCCCGGCTCGGGTACGAATCATGGGCCGCCTACGTGCTCGAAACGCGGATGGCGAAAACGCCGGACGCGGTGCTGGAGTTCCTCACCGACCTCGAAGAACGGCTCCAGCCGAAGCTGCAAAGCGATCTGGCGCTGCTGGCCGAAATGTCGCGCGAACTGGGCGGCGACGGAACGGTCGGCATCTCCGATTACCGCTATCTGACCACCGCCGTGCTGCGCGAACGCCACCAAGTCGACCCGTTCACCGTCGCCGAATACTTCCCGCTCGAAGTGGTGCTGGACGGGATGTTCGGCATCTACCAGCGGATGGTCGGCGTCCGCTTCGAGTCGGCCGACGCTCCCGGCCGCTGGCACGACGACGTCCGCGCCTTCGATATTACCGACTCGGCCGGCGGCGAGGCGCTGGCGCGCTTTTATATGGACCTGCATCCGAGAATGGGGAAATTCGGGCACGCGGCGGCTTTCACGCTGCGCGGCGGGCGGCTGCTCGCCGGCGATGCGTACCAGACGCCGATCTCGGCCATCGTCGCCAACTTCACCAAGCCGACCGCCGAATCGCCCTCGCTGCTGCGGCACGGCGAGGTCGTCACGCTCTTCCACGAGTTCGGGCACATCCTGCACCAGACGCTGACGCGCGCGCCGTGCTCCCGCTTCTCCGGCACGCGGGTCGAGCGCGATTTCGTCGAGGCCCCGTCGCAAATGCTGGAGCACTGGTGCTGGCAGCCGCAGATGCTGCGCGGCTTCAGCCGCCACCACGAAACCGGCCAACCGCTGCCCGACGAGCTGATCGAGCGGATGATCGCGGCCAAGCACTTGAGCAGCGCCATCGCCACCTGCCGCCAAATCTATTTCGCCCGCCTCGACCTCGCCTGCCACGCCCCCGGCGCGCGAAAAGATACCGACGCCATCGCCCGCGAGCTGCACCCGATCACCGGTTTCGACTTCCCCGAAGACACCCATTTCCAAGCCGGCTTCGGCCATCTCTTCGGCTACGACGCCGGCTACTACGGCTACCTCTGGTCCCGAGTCTTCGGCGACGACATGTTCACCAAATTCGAGCACGGCGAAATAGAATCAGTAGGCTCCAAATACCGCCAAAACATCCTAGAACCAGGCGGCACCACAGACGCCGACCACCTAGTCCGCAATTTCCTAGGCCGCGACCCAACCCCAGATGCGTTCCTCAGAGATCTCGGCTTGGATGCGTAGGCGCAAGGGCGACATGCTGAACCGCTGGCTGGCCGGAGTCGTCTTGGGATTCGCCTCGATCGCGGCTGTTGGATGCGGCGGCGCCCAACATCACCTCAGCGCGATCGATATTGAACCCGTGGCGTCCTCGGATCCCGCGTTCATGAGGCTATTTGATGATGAAGGGAATCTCATCACCGAATGGGTCGGTGCGGAGCACGGGCTGATCGGCTGGACGGTGGAGCCAGAGTTGCTGATCTCCAGCGTTCCTGCCGCCTATGGTTGGCTGCTTGTCGCTTTTGATCCGCGACGGGATGAGTTCTACGAGATCGCCAAGCGATCGAGCGGCTGGTTCTCGACCTCGGATCAGCCTGAGGAACTATTGTTGAACGCCAGCGACGGTGCAGTGACCATCCCGCTGCCCGGGCCATTGGCCGCAGCATGGGACACGGCCGGCTATCCGACGAACGCCGGCGCGTTCCAAGTCGCCGACGGTGGCGTTCGGTACGGCGAACGACTACTGCTGGCGGATCGCGGCCTGACGCATGCCGTACTGGCATCGCCTTCCGGCAAGTGGGTCGCCGCGATCGAGCAGATGCCTCCTTCCGGCAATGCCATCTTCTCGACCCATCGCCGCACCCGCGATGTCGAGTTCGTGCGCATGGTCAATGCGTCCGAGATTCCCTTGCCGCACGCCCCGCGCTCGCCGTATTCGCCGGACGGACGCTGGACCGTGCTGGGCGGAACGAGCCAGACGGTTCTGCACGATGCGGAGGGCCGCGCTCGCATTTTGCCGTTCCGCGGCGGCGATGGTGCAATCTGGAGCCCGGACAGCTCCGGGTTTCTGGCGAACGGGAAGATCGTCAGCGTTGAAGACGGCGCTTACGGCGATTTCGGCGTCGGCATCGTGCTCTCGTGGGAAAGGGATCGCATCTTCTGGTGGGCGTGGCGCGTGGCCGACCATGAATAGCGTGAGATTCGCCTTGTGCGCCGCGGCTCTGGTCGCGGCCTTGGCAACCGCTGCCAGTTGCGGCGAAGGCGAACTTCAGCTCGCGCCGGCGGAATTCCAAGGCGTGGATGGGAGGCCGGCGTTCATCCGGGTCTTCGACGCCGAAGGAGAGGTTGCGGTTGAATGGGTCGGCCGCCCGGCGGAGCCGATCGGCTGGACGCGGGGGACGGAACTGCTGATCTTCCGCGCGCTGACTTGGGAGGGCGAGTCGGTCGTTGCCGGCGATCCCGCGAGCGGCAAGTTGTACTTGGCCGGAGACTTGGCGTCTGAAGCGGTCGGAGCGGGCCGACCCGATGGCTATCCGGGCGTCGCCGGCGAGTTCAGCGTCGATGCCGACGGGCTGCATCGCGACGGCGACTTGATGCTCCCGGATCGGGGGTTCGAGCACATTCTCTTGGAATCGCCGTCCGGTGATTGGATCGCCGCCATCGAGCGTCCCCGCGCCGATGTTTCGGCCGTCTATTCGATCAATCAGCGCTCCGGCGGGATCGACTTGGTCCGCATCGCCGGCCCGGCGGAATCGCGGCCGGAACCGGAGCGGCACTGGAGATCGCCTACCGGGCGCTGGGTGGTGAACATCGAGCCGCAGCGGACGATCCTGCATCAAGGCGGCTTCAACGCCCACATCATCCCGATCGGCAGCGCCGAGCAGCCAATTTGGAATCCGGACGGCAGCGCGTTCCTGCTCAGCACGATCATCGGCGTCGTCATCGTGAACGTCGGCGGCGGCGACCACGGCAGCCTCCGCGTGCTCTTGCGCGACGGCGAGTCCGACGTGATCGGCTGGGAGGGCGACCGCGTCCGCTGGCTCGCGCGCGGCGCGGGCGGGGGCGGGTAAGCAGCCCGCGAGGTGCGGGTATTATGCGGGCGCTGGGGCGGGGGGCATCCCTCGCGCTGCTGTGCCGCTCGGCACGCCTGAAACTGGAGGACGCCGATGCCCGATGTGGATTCCCTTGAGCAGGCCGCCTCGCATTTCACGCAGCTGATGCGCGAGCAGCAGGCGCGGGTCGACGCGATCAAGTCGGAGGGCGAGCCGACCGACTTCTCGGCGCTCGATTCGATCACCATCGGCGTGCTCGGCGGCGACGGGATCGGGCCCTCGATCGCCCGCGAATCGCAGCGCGTGCTGGAGGAGATCCTGGCCGATCAGGTCGCCTCCGGGCGGGTCAAGTTCCGCACCATCGACGGGCTGACGATCGAGCGCCGGGCCGAGGTTCTCCAAGCGATCCCCGACGAGGTGCTGGCCGAGATCAACGAGTGCGACGTGACCCTGAAGGGGCCGACGACGACGCCGGAACAGGGCGACGGCTGGCCCAACATCGAGTCGGCCAACGTGGCGATGCGCAAGGTGCTCGACCTCTACGCCAACGTGCGCCCCGTGCGCGTGCCGGCCGAGGGGATCGACTGGACCTTCTTCCGCGAGAACACGGAGGACGTCTACGCGACCGGCTCGCAGGGGCTGCGCTTCGGCGACCTCAACGTCGACTTCAAGGTGCTCTCGGACCCGGGCAGCGAGCGGATCATCCGCGCCGCCTTCGAGTTCGCCAAGCGCAACGGCAAGAAGAGCGTGACCGTCGTGACCAAGGCCAACGTGGTCAAGACGACCGACGGCGCGTTCCTCGACGCGGCCCGCAAGGTGGCGGAGGACTACCCGGAGATCGAGTGGGAGGGCTGGTACATCGACATCATGACGGCGAAGCTGGTCGACCCGAAGCGGCGGACCAACTTCGAGGTCTTCGCGCTGCCGAACCTCTACGGCGACATCCTGACCGACGAGGCGGCCGAGTTCCAAGGCGGCGTGGGCACGGCCGGCGCGGCCAACATCGGCACCAAGACGGCGATGTTCGAGGCGATCCACGGCTCGGCGCCGCGGATGGTGCGCGAGGGCCGCGACATCTACGCCGACCCCTCCTCGATGCTGCGCGCGGGCGCGCTGCTGCTCGGCCACATCGGCTTCCCGGAGGCCGGCGCCAAGCTGGACCAGGCGATGGACCTCTGCGGGCAGTACGAGAAGAAGCTGGTGATGACCGGGCGCGACACGGGCGCGACGACGGCGGAGTTCGGCGACTACGTGGTCGACACGGTGCGCGATTCGACGCTCGAATCGCGCTGGAACGAGGCGCTGGAGCAGGTCCGCGCCGGCGCGGGCTGACGCCGAGATGGCGCTGCCGGAACAGCTGCGGCAGCTGCGCGAGCAGGCGGCGAAGGCCGAGGCCGACCGCCGCGCCGCCGTCACGCGCGCCGACGCCTACGAGGCCCGCGCGCGGGAAGCCGCCGAGCAGCAGCAGCGGATGCAGGAGCACGCGCAGAACCTCGCCGATCTGCTGGCCAAGGCGCGCGCCGATCTGGACCCGGTCGCCAAGCAGCGGGACGAGCTGCTCGCCGAGATCGAGGGCCACCGCCAAGCGACGGCCGCACTGGACGATCTGCACGCCCGCCTGGAAGCGGCGGAAGGCAGGATCGACGAAGCGGCAGCGCGGGCCGAAGCGAGGATTACGGAGGCCGCAGCCGCGGCGACGGCGGCGAATGCCGAAGCGGAAAAGACGCGCAAGCAGCTCGCGGAGGCGCACGCATCGGCCGAGGCCGCGCGGAAAACCGGCGAGGAGCACGCCGCGCGCGCCTCGAAACTCGACCGGCGCGTGCAGGACCTGGAAAAGCAACTGGCGGAGCAGACGGAAGCATCCCGCAAGGAACAAAACCGCCAGCAACAGGAACTCGAACAACTCCAGCGCGAGCTAGCCGCCGCCCAAGCCGTCCCCGAACCAGCCGGCCTCTCCCGCCTCTTCCGCCGCCAGGGCCGCGACTGATCGCGCTGACCGCGGAGGTTCAGACCGCTCTGCCGGGCGAGCGAGCTTGACGAACCCGCCGCCGACATCGACTTTTTTTCTGACCACACGCGTCGCTCGGCGCCAGCTGCTTCGGTGAAACGGTGCATGGGTAGTAGCAGGGGCGGTGATGGATTGGCATACTGCGCGGGCAGGGGAAGGAGCTGGTCATGGCGGAATCGCAGGGGACGCGGGCGGATGTGGAGACGCTGGCACGGCAGGTGTCGAATTGGGGGCGCTGGGGGGCGGAGGATGAGCGCGGGGCACTGAATTTCATCACGCCGGAGGCGACGGCGGCCGCGGCGGCGCTGGTGCGGGAGGGGGTGACCGTCTCCTGCGCGCTGGAGCTGGCCAAGACGCCGGCGCCGGACAACCCGACGCCGGTGATGCACATGATGACGGGCGCGGGCGACGCGATCGATCAGGGGCGCATCCGCGGGCTGCAATCGACCGGCGACTACTTCGCGATCGCGCCGCACGGGATGGCCAACACGCACTTGGACGCGCTCTGCCACATCCTCGACGACGGCAAGATGTACAACGGGTTCGACGCCTCGGAAGTGCGGAGCACGGGCGCGCTGCGCAACTCGATTTTGGCGGGCGAGGACGGGATCGCGGCGCGCGGCGTGCTGCTCGACATCGCGGCGCTGAAGGGCGTCGATTGGCTGGAGCCGGGCGCGCCGATCGGCGTGGACGATCTGGAGGCGGCGGAAGCGCGTCAAGAGGTGCAGGTGCGCAGCGGCGACATCCTGCTGATCCGGACGGGGCGCGACACGCGGCGCGAGGCGGAGGGCGCATGGCCGCCGTTCGAGGGGCTGGCCGGGCTGAAGATCGAGACGCTGCCTTGGCTGCACGAACGGGAGGTCGCGATCCTCGGCTGCGACGGCGTGTCGGACGTGATTCCGAGCGGCGTCGAGGGCTCGCCGCTGCCGATCCACCACGTGATCATCACCTACATGGGCGTGCACTTGATCGACAACGCGCGGCTGGGCCCGCTGGGGAGCGCCTGCGCCGAGCGCGGGCGCTGGGAGTTCCTGCTGACGATCGCGCCGCTGCGGCTCGCCGGCGGGACGGCCTCGCCGATCAACCCGATTGCGCTGTTCTGATGCGGCCGCTGGAGGGGGCGCTGATCCTCGACCTCGCGGACGAGTTGCTGATCGTCGCGGGGCGCTACCTCGCAGATCTCGGCGCGCGCGTGATCCGGGTCGAGGACGCGGGCGGGGATTACGTGCGCACGGCGGGGCCGTGGCTGGGCGATGAGGCGGGCGGCGAGCGGGCGCTGCGGCACCTGCTCTACAACCAGGGCAAGGAGTCGGTCGCGCTCGATCTCGGCTCGGAGGCGGCTTGGCGGGAGATCGAGCGGCTGGCCGGGCCGGCGGACGTCGTGATCGCGCCGCTGGCCAAGAACGCGCACGCGCGCGCCGTCTGCGAACGGCTGGGCGCGGCGGCCGAGCGGGGCGATGCGGGCGCGCCGAGCTTGGTCGACATCGTCTTCCGCCGCGGCGGCGACCCGGGCGCGCCGGCGACCGACCTGACGGCGATGGCGGCCGGCGGGCAGCTGCCCTGCAACGGCTTCCCCGACCTGCCGCCCGATTATCCGGCCGGCAAACTGGGCTACAAGCAGGCCTCCTACCTCGCCGTCGCGGCCGCGGTCGCCGCGATTTTCCAGCGGTTGCGCGGCGGCGGGCCGGTGCGCGGCGAGCTCTCGCTGCAGGAGGCGGTGATCTCGACGATCATCCAGGCGGCCAACCCCAACCTCTACCTCTGGCACGGGATGGTCGCCGAGCGGACCGGCACGGGCGGGCTGCGCTACCCCGTCGTCGGCTCCGGTTTCGGCGCGTTCGAGCAGGGCCGGTTCGAGGACGGCGAGGTCGTCTTCATCGACACCCCGGGCGTCACCTACCGCACCGGCGACGACCGCTGGGTGACCTACATGCAGGCGCCCACCAACACGGGCTGGGACGCCTTCCCGAAGTGGTACGCGGAGGTGACGGGCGACGAGACGCTGCTCGGCGAGCCTTGGACGGATCAGGCGCACCGCGTCGCGCACAGGCGGGAGATGCAGCAGTTCACGGCCGAATTCTGCGCGGCGCAGGAGCGCGACGCGCTGGTCGAGCGGGCGCAGGGCAACGGCGACCTGGGCCTGCCGGTGCAGACCGCCGCCGACATCGCGGCCGACGAGCACCTGCACGAGCGCGGGTTCTTCCGCGAGGTCGCGCACCCGCAGCTGGATGCGGCGATCTCGCTGCCGCGCAGCCCCTACCGATCATCGGCCTGGGAGCCGGAGGCGCGACCGGCGCCGGCGCTCGGCGCGCACGGAACGCTCGAGGCGCCGGAGCGCGATGCCGCCATCTCCGCGCCGCTGGAGCCGATGGCGCGCGGGGAATTGCCGCTGGCCGGCGTGCGCGTGCTCGATTTCTGCTGGATGGCGGCGGGGCCGCTGGTGACCGAGATGCTCGCCAACCTGGGCGCGGACGTGATCAAGATCGAATCCGCCTCGGGGCTCGACAGCGTGCGCGAGTTCTCGCACCCGCCCGAGGGCTTCACGATCGACACGGGCGCGTTCTTCAACGACACCAATACGGACAAGCGCAGCGTCACGCTGAACCTGCACGCGCCCGGCGCGCTTGAATTGATCCGGAAAGTACTGCCGCGCTTCGACATCGTGACCAACAATTTCGCGCCCGGCGCGATGGAGAAGTTCAGGCTCGGCTGGGACGAATTGCGCGCGATCAAGCCCGACCTGATCTACGCCTCGTTCCCCGTGATGGGCGAGAGCGGGCCCAAGCGCGGCTGGCGCGGCATCGGCAACGGGGTCACGGCGCTCTCCGGCGTCGCCGGGCACACGGGCCGCGCCGACCGCGCGCCGATCGGGATCGGCACGCTGCACACCGACTTCACGCTCTGCCCGATCGCGGCCTCGCTGATCATGGCGGCGCTGATCCGGCGCGCGCGGACGGGCGAGGGCGAGCGGCTCGAGATCGCGCAATACGAAGCTGCGGTGCACCTGCTCGACCACGAGCTGATCGACGCGCTGGCCAACGGCGCCGACGCGCCGCGGATCGGCAACCGCTCGATGGAGTTCGCGCCGCACGGACTGTTCCCCGCCGCCGGCGAGGACGAATGGCTCGCGCTGGCCGTGCGGGACGACTCCGACTGGACCGCGTTATGTGAACTCATCGGCCGCGACGATTTGGCGCGGCGCGGCGACCTGCGGACGCTGGCCGGCCGCAAGGCGGCGGAGGACGAGATCGAAGCGGCGGTCTCGGAGTGGTCCGCCGCGCGCGATCGCTGGGAGGCGGCGGAGCTGCTGCAGGCGCGGGGCGTGCCGGCGTCGCCGGTCGAGACCGCGGCCGACATGGTCGAGGGCGACGACGGCGCAGAATCGCTCTTCTTCCGCTTCCAGCGCGGCGAGGTGCCGTTCATGGTCCAGCACCAGCCGTTCACCTGGAACGGCGCGCGGCTGGGGACGCGGCCCTCGCCCGGGCTGGGCGAGCACAACGAAGCCGTGATCAAGGGCGAGTGGGGCGTCGACGACGAGCGCTACGTCGAGCTGCTGGTCGAGCAGGCGATCTTCTGAGCGACGCCCTCGCGGGTGCCGTGTCGCGGTCCCGCGCTCAGGCTTCGGCGTTGGCGTGTTCGGGGATGTCCTCGAAGTGCGGCGTGTAGTCGAGCTCCTCCGGGTGGTCGGAGTTCTCGAGCACGTCGGAGCCGCGCTCGCCGGTGCGGACGCGGTAGGCGTCCTGCACGTCGCTGACGAAGATCTTCCCGTCGCCGAAGCGCCCGCTGCGGGCGATGCCGGAGATCGCCTCGATCGCCGGGTCGACGTTGAAGTCGCTGACCACGGTGGTGACCTTGACCTTGGCGATCATGTCGACGCGGTAGGTCTGGCCGGCGCGGCCCTCGCGCTCGATCCCGCCTTGGCTGCCGTGGCCGACCACGTTCTCGAAGTGCATCCCGGTGATGCCGATCGCGATCAGCGCTTCCTTGACGCCCTCGAGCGCCTCCGGGCGGATGATCGCCTCGACTTTCTTCATGACTGGCATGTCGCGCCCCTTCTCCAGCTTCCCTGCGCGCTAGCGCCCTTTGATGCCGAACGTCTTGGCGATGGCCTCGAAGCCGGTGACGGGCTCCTCGTGGCTGTCGCTGGTCGCGGCCCAGCCGAAGCCGATCTCGTCGAACTGGTAGGCCGGCTCGTTGTGCGTGCTCTGGTCGAGCCCGCGCACCTCGTCGGCGGCGGAGACCCGCAGTGGAATGACCTTGCCGATCAGCCAGAAGAGGCCGATCGAAAGCGCCGCGGACCAGGCGAAGGCGGCGACGATGCCGACGATCTGGCGCCAGAGCAGATCGAAGGAGCCGTCGATGATCCCGCTCACGCCCCCGATCACCGGCTCGGCGAAGATGCCGGTCGCGAGCGCGCCCCAGATCCCGCACATCCCGTGCACGGCGAAGACGTCCAGCGTGTCGTCCATGTCGTGTAATCGGTGGAAGGCGCGGATCGCATAGAAGCCGATCACGGCGGCGCCGGCACCGATGAGCAAGGACGGGAAGGCGTCGAGATAGCCGTCGCCCCAGCCGACCACGCCGACGAACCCGGCCGCGGGCGTGATGGCGACGAGGCCGGCGACGGCTCCGGTGGCCGCGCCGACGATCGAGGGATGGCCGGAGATCTTCCACTGGAGCAAGGTCCAGACGACGGCGGCCGAGGCGGCGGAAATCTGCGTCTGCACGAAGGCGTTGGCGGCCCCGCCGTCGGCGACCAGTGCCGAGCCGGCGTTGAAGCCGAACCAGCCGAACCAGAGCAGCCCGGTGCCCAGCACGACCTTCGAGATGTCGTGCGGGTCGGTCTCCGCCACGCTGTCGCGCCGGCGGCCGACGAAGAGCGCGCCGGCCAAAGCGGCCGCGCCCGCGTTGATGTGGACCACCGTGCCGCCGGCGAAGTCGGCCGCGCCCAAGTCGAGCAGCCAGCCGCCGTCGGCCCAGACCCAGTGGCAGAGCGGCGCGTAGACCAGCGTCACCCAGGCGACCGTGAAGACGAGCAGCGCGCTGAAGCGGATGCGCTCCACGAAGGCACCCGTGATCAGCGCCGGCGTGATGATCGCGAACATCAGCTGGAAGGCCATGAAGACCAGCTCGGGGATGCTGCCGGAAAGCGCCCCGTTGACGCCGCGCAGCCCGAACTTGCTCAGGTCGCCGACGAAGCCGCCGACGTCGTTGCCGAAGGCGAGCGAGTAGCCCCACAGCACCCAGACGATGGTGACGACGCCGATCATGATGAACGACTGCATGATCGTCGCGGCCGCGCTCTTGGTGCGGACCAAGCCGGAGTAGAAGAAGGCCAAGCCCGGCGTCATCAGCAGCACCAAGGCCGCCGAAACCAGGATCCAAGCAGTGTCGCCCGAGTTGAGTCCGTCCATGCGCCATTCCCCCGCGAGCCCGCCGTCCGAGCGGGCGATGACCAGTTGCGCGTAGTTTCGCGAGCGCCGTCGCGAGGGATGTTACGCCCATATGAATTCGCCGGCCGCCGGAGCGCTGGTAGCCTCGCAACTGGAGGCTGGCGATGACGGAACCGCAGCACCCGCTCGAGGGCAAAACGGCGCTGGTCACCGGCGCTTCGCGCGGCATCGGCCGCGCGATCGCGCTGGAGCTCGCCGCGCAGGGGGCCGACGTCGCGGTCAACTACGCGAGCTCGGAGGCCGCCGCCGAAGAAGCGGCGGCGGCGATCCGCGCGCTCGGCCGCGGCGCATTCGCCGTGCGGGCCGACGTCTCCGACCCGGAACAGGTGGTCGCGATGATCGACGCGGTCAAGGAACGGCTCGACGCGCCGGCGATCCTCGTCAACAACGCCGGCATCACGCAGGACATGCTGGCGATGCGGATGAAGGACGACGACTGGGCCGCCGTGCTCGCGACCAACCTGACCGGCTCCTTCCTGGTCACGCGCGCCTGCCTGCGCGGGATGATGCGCGCCCGCTGGGGCCGGATCATCACGATCGGCTCCGTGATCGGAATCATGGGCAACGCCGGCCAGGTCAACTACGCCGCCGCCAAGGCCGGGCTGGCGGGGATGACCAAATCGCTCGCGCGCGAGCTCGGCTCCCGCGGCATCACCGCCAACCTCGTCGCGCCCGGCTTCATCCGCACCGACATCACCGCCGACCTGACCGAAGAGCAGGTCGCCGGCGTGCTCGCCCAGATCCCGCTCGAACGCCTGGGCGACCCCGCCGACGTCGCGCCCCTGGTCGCGTTCCTCGCCTCCGACCGGGCCGCCTACATCACCGGGCAGACGCTCAACGTCGACGGCGGCATGGTCATGTCCTGACCCGTTCCCCGCGGGCCGCGGCGGGGCGGAATCGGCCGTACCGATAGCGCTGCGCGATGTACCATTAACGCGCCGAATACCGAACGGGGCCCCTGCCCCGCGCGCCGGCCGCGTGCCGGCGGAGCTGGATGCCCGATGCAATCCGATGCCGCAGCAGCCGCGCCCGACGCGCCGGCTGACGACGACCAGTTCACCCTGCTCTTCCCCGGGCAGGGCTCGCAATCGCTCGGCATGGCCGGCAAGATCCTCGAGGTCGAGCCGCAGGCCGGCCAGTGGTTCCAGCGCGCCAACGAGGTGCTCGATTACGACCTGCTGCAGATCATCGAAGAGGGCCCCGAAGAGCGGCTCAACGACACCGAGCATTCGCAGCCCGCGATCTTCGTCGCCAGCGCCGCTTGGCTGCACGCCCTTGCCGACCGCTGGGCCGACGCCGGCCGGCGCTTCGCCCCCGTCGCCGTGGCCGGCCACTCGATGGGCCAGATCACGGCCGCCTTCTCCGCCCACGCGATCGGGTTCGACGAGGCCCTCCAGCTCGTCCGCAGGCGCGGCGAGGTGATGCGCGACGCCGATTCGCTGCGGCCCGGCGGCATGGCCTCGATCATCGGCCTGCGCGACCGCGTCCTCCGCCGCCTCGTCGGCGAGGCGGCCGCGGAGGGCACCATCGTCGTCGCCAACGACAACTGCCCCGGCCAAACCGTCGTCTCCGGCGACGAAGCCCCGCTGCGCCGGCTGATGCGGGCCGCCGAAGACCACGGCGCCCGCCGCGTCGTCCGCCTGCCGATCTCGATCGCCTCCCATTCGCCCCTGATGAGCGGCGCGCAGTCGCAGTTCCAGCACGCCGTCGACGCGATCAAGTGGAGCGACCCGCGCGTGCCGGTCGCCAGCAACATCAGCGGCGGCCTGATCCACTCCGGCGCGCAGCTGCGGACCGAGATCGCCGACGCGCTGACCGCGCCCGTGCAGTGGCAGTCCGCCGTCAAGACGATGGCGGCCAGCGGCGCGACCCTGTTCGTCGAAGCCGGCCCGGGCGACGTGCTCTCCAAGCTGGTCCGCCGCATCGCCCGCAGCGCCTGGACCTTCCCCGTCTCCGACGACGATGCCGGCCTCCGCGCCCGCGACTACCCCGACAAGAGCGACGGCATCCCCAAGTGAGCCCCGACCGCCGCGTCGTCATCACCGGGATGGGCGCGGTCACGCCCGTCGGCAACGACCTCGACTCCACCTGGTCCGCCCTGATCGGCGGCGAAAGCGGCGTCGCCCGGCTCGACCGCTTCGATCCCTCCGAGTTCAACTTCAAGGTCCCGCTCGCCGCCCAGGTCCGCGATTGGGACGCCGAGTCCGTGCTGCCCGACGCCAAGGCGCTGCGGCACATGGACCTCAACGCGCAGTACGGCGTCGCCGCCGGGCTCGAGGCGCTGGCCGACTCCGGGCTCGAGATCGACGACGACAACCGCAACCGGGTCGGCGTGATCTTCGGCTCCGGCGGCGGCGGTATGGAACTGGTCGTCAACTGGCAGGCGACGCTGGACGCGCGCGGCGCGCGGCGCGTCTCCCCCTTCGCCATGCCCAACCTGATCGCCGACGCCGCCAGCGGCCACCTCGCGATCCAGTCCGGCGCGGCCGGGCCCAACTACTCGCCCACCAGCGCCTGCGCCACCGGCGCCAACGCCGTCGCCGACGGCATGCTCCACATCCAGGCCGGCCGCGCCGACGCCCTGATCGTCGGCGGCAGCGAGGCGATCATCCTGCCCCTCTTCCACGCCTGCTTCGAGCGCATGGGCGTGCTCGCCCAGCCCGCCGAGCCCGTCTCCGAATCCTGCCGCCCCTACGACCTCCACCGCAGCGGCTTCGTGCCCGGCGAGGGCGCCGCCGCCCTCCTGATCGAGGAGCTCGAATCCGCCCGCGAACGGGGCGCCCGCATCTACGCCGAAGTGGTCGGCGGCGGCAGCGCCAACGACGCCCACGACATGGCCCAGCCCGAAGCCCACGGCCGCGGCATCATCAGCGCCGTCGAGCAGGCGCTCGGCGAATCCGGCATCGAGCCCGCCCAGGTCGGCTACGTCAACACCCACGGCACCGCCACCAAAATCGGCGACCGCGTCGAGACCGCCGCCCTCAAGCGGCTCTTCCCCGGCCACGCCGAACAGCTGGCGATCTCCTCGATCAAGCCCGCGACCGGCCACATGATGGGCGCGTCGGGCGCGCTCGAAGTGATCGCCTGCGCGCTCGCCCTCAAGCACGGCCTCGCCCCCCCGACGCTCAACTACGAGACGCCCGACCCCGACTGCGACCTCGACTACGTGCCCAACCAGGCGCGCGGGTTCGACGGCGACGCCGCCCTCTCGCTCTCCGTCGGCCTCGGCGGCCACAACGCGGCGGTGCTCCTGCGCCGCTGGGAAGACTGATCCCGGCGTGCGCGAGTCCGACCCCGCCCGACGCATCGTCATCACCGGCATCGGCCCCGTCACGCCGATCGGCACCGGCGTCGGCGACTTCTGGCGCTCGCTCAGCGAGGGCCGCTCCGGCGCCCGCCGCGTCCCCCTGCTCGCCGAGGCCGGGCTCAAGACCCAGATCGCCTGCGACATCCCCGACTTCGACCCCGCCGATTACATGGACCCCAAGGACGCCAAGCGGATGGCCCGCTTCGCCCAGCTCGCCGTCGCCGCCGCCCGCCTCGCCGCCGCCGACGCCGGGCTCGGCGCGGACGAGCTCGCCTCCGACCGCGCCGCCTCCGTCGTCAACACCGGCGGCGGCGGCGTCACCACCATCGCCGACCAGGCCGGAGTGCTCGACGCCCGCGGCCCGGCCCGCGTCAGCCCCTTCTTCGTCCCGATGATGGCCGCCAACATGGCCTCCTGCCAGGTCTCGATCCAGCTCGGCATGCGCGGCCCCGCCGTCACCTCGCTCGCCGCCTGCGCCTCCTCGATCTACGCCTTCATCGACGCCCGCCAAATGCTGCTCGACGGCGAAGCCGACCTCGTCCTCGCCGGCGGCACCGAATCCAACGTCTCCGTGCTCGGCATCGCCGGCCTCGCCAACATGCACGCCCTCTCGCGCCGCAACGACGAACCCGAGCGCGCCTCGCGCCCCTTCGACGCCGAACGCGACGGCTTCGTCTTCGGCGAGGGCGCCGTCGTCTGCGCCGTCGAGACGCTCGAACGCGCCCGCGCCCGCGGCGCCCGCGTCTACGCCGAAATCCTCGGCGGCGGACGCACCGCCGACGCCCACCACATCACCGCGCCCGATCCCTCCGGCGACGGCATGGCCCGCGCCATGAGCGCCGCCCTGCGCCACGCCCGGCTCGACCCCGCGGACGTCGGCTACATCAGCGCCCACGGCACTTCCACGCCGATCAACGACCGCGTCGAAACCAGCGCCATCCGCCAGGTCTTCGGCGACCGCGCCGAAAACCTCGCCGTCAGCTCGACCAAGAGCATGACCGGCCACCTGATGGGCGCGGCCGGCGCGCTCTCCGCCGCCGCCACCGCCCTCGCCATCCACCGCTCCCTGCTGCCCCCCACGATCAACCTGGAGACGCCCGACCCCGACTGCGGCCTCGACTACGTCCCCAACCAGGCGCGCGAGGCCGCCGTCTCCGCGGCCTTGGTCAACGGCTTCGGCTTCGGCGGGCAGAACGGTGTCGTCGCGCTCGCACGCCTCAGCGGGTAACCTCGACCGACGCGACGCCGACCCCCTTGGGAGCCGACATGAGCAACCTCCAGGAGCGCCTCTGCCAGCTGGTCGCCGATCAGCTGCGGCAGCCCGTCGAAAAAGTCACCCTCGAAGCCAGCCTGATCGACGATCTCGACGCCGACTCGCTCGATGTCGTCGACCTCACCATCGCCGTCGAAGAAGAGTTCTCGACCGACGAGATCGAGCTCGAAATCCCCGAAGAAGACGCGGCCGAGATCCGCACCGTGCAGGACCTGCTCGACTACCTCGCCGAGCGCGGCATCTCCTGACGAGCGGCGTGCCCCTCCAGCGCATCCGCGCCAGCGCCCTCCAGCCGCCGCCCGACCCCGACCGCTCCGGCCTCGCCGCCGAGGCCGTGCACCTGCCCGAGGGCCGCACCCTGCTCGACCGCCGCACCGAGGCCGATTCCGTCCTCATCGTCGTCGAGGGCCGCATGCGCATCGGCGTGGTCGACGACGACGCCCTGCTCGATCCGGGCGAGGGCGTCCTGCTCGGCGCCGGCGACGCCTACTCGATCCGCTCCGAAGCCGATTCGGTCGCCTTCGTCTTCAGCGCCGCCCCGCCGCCCGGCCCACCTGACCGCCCGATCAACCAGCCTTGAGCACCTTCTCCGGCTGCCAGCGCGAGGGCTGATCGGGATCCTCCCGCATCACCGCGACCACGCGATCATCCGCGCCGATCGCGAAGCCGAGCGGATGCCCCGCGACCGACGGCGCGCGCACCGCCTGCCCCCGCAGCACCCGCGAGAGCCGCTCGCCCGATACCGCGATCCGCGGCCAATCGCCGAACAGCCGCGCCGGCGAATCCGCCAGCTCCCAGATCCGCTCCGCGTCCGCCGCCGCCTCGAATTCCTCCGGTCGATGCGCGTCCTCCGCCCGCACCGCGCCGATCGCCGTCCGCCGCATCGCCACGACGTGCGCCCCGCAGCCCAGCGCCTCGCCCAGATCCCGCGCGATCGCCCGCACGTACGTCCCCGTGCTCACCCGCATCGCCAGCTCCGCGTGCGGCGGCTCGTAGGAACGCAGCTCCAGCTCATGCACCGTCACCCGCCGCGGCTCCAGCTCCAGCGGCTCGCCCGCCCGCGCCGCCCGGTGCGCCGCCACGCCCTGCCGCTTCACCGCGCTGAACTTCGGCGGCACCTGATCGATCTCCCCCCGGAACCGCTCCAGCGCCCGCTCGATCTCCGCCGCGCCGATGCCCTCGATCGGCCCGCCCGAGATCGCCTCCCCCTCGCTGTCGTCCGTATCCGTCGCCGCGCCCAGCAGCACCGTCGCCTCGTACTCCTTGTCGTAGGCGCCGAGGTACTCGTTCAGCCGCGTCGCCGGGCCCACGAACAGCGGCAGCAGCCCCGTCGCCAGCGGGTCCAGCGTGCCCCCGTGGCCGATCCGCCGCAGCCCCGTCCAGCGCCGCGCCTCCCGCACCATGTCGTGCGAGGTCGGCCCGCTCGGCTTGTCGATCAGCAGGATCAGGGCCGGCCCGTCGCTGCCGCGCCGCCGCCGCCCGCGCGGCCCGCCGCGCCGCCGCTCCGGCCGCCCGCCCTCCTCGCTCACGGCGCGGCCGCCGCTTCCCCCGCGCCCAGCGCCCGCAGCCGCTCCTGCAGCTCCGCCGCCGCCGCCATCCGCGGATCCAGCTCGAACCGGATCATCGGCACCCGCTTCATCCGCAGCCTCCGCTTCAGCAGCCGGTGCACCAGCGGCGCCGCCCCCTCCAACGCCCGCAGCGCCTCCGCCGGCGCCGTCCGCGCGTCCCGCTCCTCGTCGTCCGGCGACGTCATCACCGAGATGAACGCCCGCGCCGTCCGCAGGTCCCGCGCCGCCCGCACCTCCGTCACGCTCAGCACCGCCACGTCCAGCCGCGGGTCCTTCAGCTCGTCCGCGACGATCTCCGCGATCGTGCCCCGCAGCAGCTCGTTCACGCGCGGCATCCGCTCCTGCCCGGCCACCGCGGACGCCCGATCAGTTCCGCGCCGCGTCCGGCGCCGGCCGGATCTCGCCGCCGGAAATCACGCGCGACTGCACCTCGACCCGGTAGAACTCGATCGCGTCGCCCGGCTCGAAGCCGTCGAACCGCTCCAGCGCCACGCCGAACTCCTGCCCCGCCTCGACCTGCTGCACGTCGTCCTGGAAGCGCCGCAGGCTGCTGATCGGCCCGTCCGCGATCTCCTCGCCGCCGCGCCGCACCCGCGCCCGCGCGCCCCGCCGCACCGTCCCCTCCAGCAAGCGGCAGCCGGCGATGTTGCCCAGCCCGCGGATCGGGAACACCTGCAGCACCTCCGCCCGCGCCTCCTCGATCTCCGCCTCGATCGGCTTCAGCATCCCGCTGATCGCCGCCTCCACCTGCTCGATCGCCTCGTAGATGATCTCGTACGAGCGGATCTCGATCCCCTCGCCTTCCGCCAGTTTCTCCGCCGCCGGCTCCACGCCCGTATTGAACGCGATCACGATCCCCTTCGAGGCCGCCGCCAGGCTCACGTCCGCGTTCGAGACCGCCCCCGCGCTCGCGTGGATCACCTTCACCCGCACCTCCGGGTTCGACAGCCGCTCCAGCGACTCGCGCAGCGCCTCCACGCTGCCCACCGCGTCCGTCTTCACGATCAAGTTCAGCGACGTTGTCTCGCCGCGCGAAATCTCGTCGAACAGCGCGTCCAGCCCGGCCCCCCGCCGCAGCTGCGCCTCCCGCGCCTCCCGCTCCCGCTTCGCCTGCTCGTGGATCCGCCGCGCCTCCCGGTCGCTCTTCGCCGTCGCGAAGCGGTCCCCCGCCTCCGCCACTTCCTGCAGGCCCAGCACCACCACCGGCGTCGACGGCCCCGCCTCCAGCAGCCGCTCGCCGCTGAACGACGTCATCGCCTTCACCCGGCCCCAGGTCCGGCCGGCCAGCAGCGAATCCCCCTGCCGCAGCGTCCCCCGCTGCACCAGCAGCGTCGTCCGCGGCCCCTGCCGCCGGTCCAGTTCCGCTTCCAGCACCACGCCCCGCGCCGATCCCGCCGGATTCGCCTGGTAATTCTCCAAGTCCGCCACCAGCACGATCGTCTCCAGCAATTCGTCGATCCCCGTCCCCTCGGTCGCCGACACCTCCCGCAGCGGCACGCTGCCGCCGTACTCCTCGACCTGCACGCCATGCTCCGCCAGCGCCGTCTTCACCCGCGCCGGATCCGTGTTTTCCAAATCGATCTTGTTCAGCGCCACCACCATCTTCGCGCCCGAGGCGTGGATGTGATCGATCGCCTCCCGCGTCTGCGGCATCACCCCGTCGTTCGCCGCCACCACCAGCACCGCGATGTCGGTCGCGTTCGCCCCCCGCGCGCGCATCTCCGTGAACGCCTCGTGGCCCGGCGTGTCGATGAACGTCAGCAGCCGCGGCCCCTCGGAGGTCGGCAGCGAGGCCTGGTACGCGCCCACCCGCTGCGTGATCCCGCCCGCCTCGCCGTCCGCCACGTTCGCCGACCGGATCCGATCCAGCAGCGACGTCTTGCCGTGGTCGACATGCCCAAGCACCGCCACCACCGGCGGCCGCGGCGCCAGCTGCAGCGGATCTTCCTCCGCCTCGTCCCCGCCCGCGAGGTCGACCGCCGTCAGCGGCGCAAGCGCCGGCGCGTCCGCCGTCGGCGCCGGCCCCTCCTCCGGTTCGAAGCCCAAGTCGACCGCGACGACCGCCGCCGTGTCGAAGTCCAGCGTCTTGCTGACGTCGGCCATGACGCCGTTCGTCATCAGCACCTTGATGATCGTGACCGGCGTCTGGCCCAGCAGGTCGCCCAGCTCGCGCACCGTCAGCGTGCGCGGGATCTGCACCGCCGCGCCGGCTTGTGCCGTGGTCATGCCGCCTCCTCTGCCTTCAGCTCCGCCAGCACGGCGGCCGGGACGGACGTCCGCAGCGCGCGCGCCAAGGGCGGCCCCGCGGCCGCCCGTTCGATGCATTCCTTCGCCCGGCAGACGTACGCGCTGCGCCCGTCCGCGTGCCCGCCCCGGCTCAGCTCGACCGAGCCGTCCGCGCGCCGCACCACCCGCAGCATCCCACCCCGCGCCCGTTGCGCCCGGCACGACGCGCAGCGCCGGATCGGCCCGCCGCCGGCTCTCCCTCCGCCCCGTTGCCCCGTCTCGATCATCCCGGTCGGCCTCCCCGTTCGCGCGGGAGTCCGCCGGCCGCTCCGCATCGCCGCGGACGGACGCCCCCGCCCGTTCCCTGGCGGAAGATTAGAACTCGTCCTCGTATTCCGCGTAGGGGTCGTCTTCCAAGCCTTCGTCGACTTCGTAGTAGCGCGGGCGCCGCCGCTGCCGCCGCGGCTCCTCGATCTCCCGCCGCAGCACGTCCTCGCCGAAGCGGATCTGGCCGGGCCGCGAATCCCCTCCCAGCTCCGCCGCCGCCGCGACCGGCTCCGGCTCGAGCTCCTCTTCCGGCTCCGCCCCCTCGACCGCCGCCGGACGATCCTCCTGCGGCGCGGCCGCGGGAACCGGCGCCGGAGCGGGCTCGGGCTCCTCCGGCGGGGCAGCCGTCGGAGGAGCCGGCGCGACCGGCGCCTCGGGCGCGATCTCCAGCTCCGCCTGCGGCGCGAACGCCCCCCGGTTCTCCGCCTGCAGCCGCTCCGCCACCGTCTGCGGCTTGATGTCGATCCGCAGCTTCGTCAGCCGCGCCGCCAGCCGCGCGTTCTGCCCCTCCCGCCCGATCGCCAGGCTCAGCTGCGGGTCCGGCACCGCCACCTCGGCCGTATTCGTCTCCGGGTCGATCCGCACCGCCAGCACGTGCGCCGGGCTCAGCGCGTGCTCCACGTACCGCCGCGGATCCGGATCCCACTGGATCACGTCGATCCGCTCCCCGTCCAGCTCGTTGACCACGTTCTGGATCCGCGCCGCCCGCATCCCCACGCAGGCCCCGACCGGGTCCACCCCCTCCTGACGCGCGTGCACCGCCACCTTCGTCCGCTGCCCCGGCTCCCGCGCGATCGCCGCGATCTCCACCAGCCCCCGGCTGATCTCCGGCACTTCCAGCTCGAACAGCCGCTGCACGAACTCCGGCCGGTTGCGGCTGATCACCACCTGCGGCCCCTTCGCCGCCTTCAGCACCTCCACCATCACCGCCTTCACCCGCTGTTCGCTGCGGAACCGCTCCGTCCGCACCTGCTCCGACAGCGGCATGATCGCCTGCGCCCGCCCCAGATCCACCGTCACCTGCCCCTGATCCACCCGCAGCACCGTGCCCGAAATGATCCCCCCTTCCTGCCCCGAATACTCCGAGAACACCGCGTCCCGCTCCGCCTCGCGCAGCGCCTGCAGCACCACCTGCTTCGCCGTCTGCGCCTCGATCCGCCCGCCCACGCCGCTGATCTCGTGGTCCTCGCGCAGCATCTCCCCGATCTGCGCCTCCGGCTTGATCTCCCGCGCCCGCTCCAGCTCGATCTGCAGATCCTCGTCCTCGATGTCTTCCTCGATCTCCACCACCTCCAGCTCCGACCACACGTCCATCCCGCCGCCCGAACGGTCGATCCGCACCTGCACCGCGCCCGCCATCCCGTAGCCCCGCTTCACCGCCGCCGCCATCCCGCGCTCCACCGCGCCGAACACCACGTCTTCGTCCAGCGCCTTCTCGGCCGTCAGCTGCTTGATCGAAATCAGGAAATCGGCGTTCATCTCGTCGGCTCGCTCGCGCCCGCCCGTCCGGCGCGCTTCGTCATCGGCGGATCGAAATCCCGCTGCCCTCAAGTGTACACGCGCCCCGCCGCCCGGCCGCGTCCGGATCGTTATCCGCCGGCTGCCTCGGCCAGCGCCTCCACGACCGCGGCCGCGGCGTCGGCCAGTTCCACGTCCCGCGCCTCGCCGCCGCCGCGCCGCTTCAGCTCCGCCTTCCCCTCCGCCAGCCCGCGCGGACCCACGGTCACCCGCAGCGGCAGCCCGATCAGGTCCGCGTCGTTGAACTTCACCCCCGGCCGCTCCTCGCGGTCGTCGATCAGCGCCGCGATCCCCCGCTCCCCCAGCTCCGCCTCCAGCGAATCGACCGCCGCCGCCACCGCCCCGTCCGACGGCTGGATCGCCGTCACCTGCACGTCCCACGGCGCCACCGAAGCCGGCCAGCGGATGCCCGCCTCGTCGTGGTTCGCCTCGACCACCGCCGCCACCAGCCGCTCCAGCCCGATCCCGTAGCAGCCCATGATCGGCAGCGCCCGCTCGCCCGCCTCGTTCAGGTACGCCGCCTGCATCGGCTCCGCGTACACCTCCCCCAGCCGGAAAATGTGCCCCAGCTCGATCCCCCGCTGCAGCTCCAGCTCCGGCCCCGCCCCGCACGACGCGCACGGATCCCCCGCCCGCGCCATCCCGATGTCCGCCACCGTCGCCGCCGTCCAATCCCGCCCGTAGTTCAGGTTGCGCAGATGCACCCCCTCGCGGTTCGCCCCCCCGACCAGGTTCGGGAACTCCGCCGCGCTCGGATCGGCGACGACCAGCTCCGGATCGATCCCGACCGGCGACGCCGATCCCGCCACCCAGCCTTGCGCCGCCACCTCGCCCGGCTCCATCGGACGGATCTCCCGCGCCCCCAGCGCGTTGGCCAGCTTCAGCTCGCTCACCTCCAGATCGCCCCGGATCACCGCGAACACCGGCCGCGAATCCGCCATGAAAAACGCCGCCTTGGCCGTCTCCGACTCCGCGATCCCCAAGAACTCCGCCAGCCCCGCGATCGTCGTCGCGCCCGGCGTCGCCACTTCCCCGACCTCGCCCGGCTCCGCCACCAGCGCATCGCCGCGCGAAAACTCCGCCCGCTCCTGATTCGCCGCATAGCCGCAGGACGGGCACAGCGCGATCGAATCCTCGCCGATCTCCGTCAGGAAGATGAACTCCTCCGACTGCTTCCCCCCGATCGCCCCCGAATCCGCCTGCACCGCGACCACCGGCACCCCGCAGCGCCGGAAAACGTTGTGGTACGCCCGCGCCATCGCCGCGTAGGTCGCCTGGAACGACTCCTCGTCCGCGTCGAACGAATACGCGTCCTTCATGATGAACTCGCGCACCCGCGTCAGCCCCCCGCGCGGCCGCGGCTCGTCGCGGAACTTCGTCTGGAACTGGAATACCCGCTGCGGCAGCTCGCGGTACGACTGCACCGTCTTGCGGAAAATGTCCGTCACCGCCTCCTCGTGCGTCGGCGCGAGCACCATCGCCCGCTCCCGCCGATCCTGCAGCTGGAACAGCACCGGCCCGTAGGACTGGTCCCGCCCCGTCTCCTGCCACAGCTCCAGCGGCTGGATCGCCGGCATCCGGATCTCCTGCGCCCCGGCCGCCTCCATCTCCTCGCGGATGATCTGCTCGACCTTGCGGATCGCCCGCCAGGCCGGCGCGAGGAACGAATACACGCCCGCCGACAGCTGCACGATGCAGCCCGCTCGCAGCAGCAGCTGGTGGTTGGCCGACTCCACGTCCGCCGGCGCGCGCCGCAGCGTCCGCCCCATCAGCCCGCTCATCCGCGTCGACGTCGCCGCCATCAGCCTCGCCTTTCCCCTTCGCGCCCGCCCGGTTCGCTTCCGTGATCAGCGCGATCAAACTGCCGCGACGATACCCCGCCCCATCCGGCCCCGCGCCCCGTCCCGCGCGCCCAGCCCGCGAACCGCCCGCCCAAATCCAGCGCGTCCCAAGCCCGGTAGCCCAGCCAGCACAACAGCGCCCCCCCGCACGCCGCGGCGATCATGCTCGCCCCGATCCCGGCCCCCGTATCCAGCCCCAGCAGCGGCACCGCCGCACCGCCCGCCGCGCCGCCCGCCAGCGCGAACGGCAGCGCGAACAGCGCCCCCTTCGCCCCCCGCCGCAGGCTCAGCGGAATCCAAGCCAGCACCCCCAGCACGCACCAAGCCGCGAAAAACAAGAACAGGAACAACGCGTTGAACAGCACCCTCGAATCGTATGCCCGCCGGCGTGCGAAACTGTGGACGGAGGACCGGCCCATGCGCAACCCCACGCGATCCGTGAAAGTCCGCGACGTCCAGATCGGCGCCGGCGCGCCCATCGCCGTCCAATCCATGGCCGCCACCCGCACCCAAGACGTCGAAGCCACCGTCCGCCAGGTCCGCCTGCTCGAAGCCGCAGGCGCAGACCTCGTCCGCGTCGCCGTCGACTCCAAGAGGGACGTCGAAGCCCTCGCCCGGGTCCGCGGGCAGACCTCCGCCCCGCTCTCCGTCGACCTCCAGGAGAACTACCGCCTCTGCACCGACGTCGCGCCCCACGTCGACAAGATCCGCTACAACCCCGGCCATCTCCACCACCACGAGAAGCAGAAGTCCATCGAGGACAAGGTCGCCTTCATCGCCGAAACCGCCGCCGAACACGACTGCGCCATCCGCGTCGGCGTCAACTGCGGCTCCATCGACCCGCGCATGCTCGAGCGCTACCCCACCGACCACGTCTCCGCCATCGTCGCCAGCGCCGCCGAACACTGCGCCCTGCTCGACGACCTCGGCTTCGACCGCTACGTCGTCTCGCTCAAGGACTCCGACTGGAAGCAAGTCGTCGAAGTCAACCGCAAGTTCGCCGCCGAACGCCCCGACGTCCCCCTCCACCTCGGCGTCACCGAAGCCGGCATGCCGCCCGACGGCATAATCAAGACCCGCGTCGCCTTCGAGCAGCTGATCTCCCAGGGCATCGGCGACACCGTCCGCGTCTCCCTCACCGTCCCCTTCGACGACAAGGGCATGGAGATCGATGCCGCCCGCGAAATCCTCGCCGACATCGCCGCCGGCCGCTTCCGCTCCGTCCCGCCCAAGTTCGACGAGGGCCTCAACATCATCTCCTGCCCCTCCTGCTCCCGCGTCGAAAACGAAAAGTTCGTCGAACTCGCCCAGGACGTGAAGCGGATGAGCGCCTACGCCGCCGACCACGACGTCACCATCGCCGTCATGGGCTGCCGCGTGAACGGCCCCGGCGAAACCGACGACGCCGACCTCGGCCTCTGGTGCGGCCCCGCCGCCGTCAACCTCAAGCGCGGCGAAGAATCGCTCGGCCACTACCCCTACGACGAAATCCTCCCGCGCCTCAAGCGGGAACTCGACGCCCTCATCGCCGCCGGCCGCTAGCCCCCGAACGCCGCCCCGTCGAACCGGTCGATCGTCGCGAACCCCCCGACCGGGCCGCGCCGCAGCTTCGTCAGCTGCTTCACCGGCTTGCCGATCGGCAGCAGCGCGCACAGCGCGTAGTCCTCGGGCAGCTGCAGCAGCTCCCGCGCCTCCGGCTCCGCCGCCGCGATCAGCGTCGTCAGCGTTCCGCCCAGCCCCTCGTTCCGCGCCATCAGCAGGATGTTCCAGACGAACGGGTAGATCGACGCGCCCGAAATCACCCCCACCCGATCCAGCTCCTTGTCCGTCGACGCCACCACCCCCAGATCCACGCAGACCGCCAGCAGCGCCGGCGCTTCCACGTACGGCTGGTGCAGGCGGCCCGGCACCCGCGTCGCCGCCGCCGACTCCTCCGTCACCGACGACGGCCGCACCGAGTTCCACGGACTCTCGCCCGCCTGCACCTGCGCGATGTACCGTCGCGCTGGCGCCTGCACCAGCTCCGCCAGCCGCTCCCGCACCGCACGATCGCGGATGATGATCACATGCCAGCCTTGGCGATTCCCCCCGCTCGGCGCGAACCGCGCATGCTCCAAAATGCGCTCCAGCACCTCGTCCGGCACCGGATCATCCGTGAACTCCCGCGCCGAAAACGCCGTCCGCATGACCTCCGTGATCTCCACCTGAACCTCCCCTCGCGCCGCCGCGCGGCATCCCCGCAACTCTATCCCCCCCGCGCCCCCGCCCGCTCGCACTCCCCGGCGAATCTCTTCGCACAGCACCCCCCGCGCGACCGCCCAGATCCCACGGCAACCCGCCCGCGCACCCTGACGAATCCTTCCGCGCAGCACGTCGCGGGCGACCGTGCGAGCCGCCCGGCTGCCGGCCCGTGCACCTCGACGAGTCCTCCCGCACAGTGCGCGGCGCGCGCGCGGAACGCGGAAGCCTAGCCGCGTGCCCCTGTTCCAAGCCGCCCTGCTCGGCATCATCCAAGGCGCGACCGAATTCCTCCCCGTCTCCAGCAGCGGACACCTCTCCATCGCCCGCTGGCTCTTCGGCTGGGACGACCCCGGCCTCGCCTTCGACGCCGCCGTCCACGCCGGCGCTCTCGCCGCCATCCTCGTCGCCTACCGCCGCGAGATCATCGCCCTCCTCTCTGGTCTCCGCTCCGCCCGCGCGCGCCCCGTCGACGGCGTCCAGCCCCGACGCCTGCTCGCCCTCGGCATCGCCGCCACGCTCCCCATCGCCGCCGCCGGCGCAATCGCCTGGCAACTGCTCGAAGACCAGCTCCGCGGCCCGACCCCCGCCGCCGCCTTCCTCCTCGCCACCGGCCTCATCCTCATCGCCGCCGAACGCCGCCTCGCTCCGACGCGATCGGGCGCCGGCGCCCCTGCCGATGCTGATGCCCATGGAGCCGCCGGCGCAGAGCCCTCCCCCGGCGGCCTCGCCGGCCTCTCGCTCGCCAAGGCAGCCGCCATCGGCGTCGCCCAAGCCATCGCCGTCCTCCCCGGCGTCTCCCGCTCCGGCATGTGCATCTCCGCCGCCATCTCCCTCGGCGCGAACCGCGAAGCCGCCACCAGATTCGCCTTCTGGCTCGCCATCCCCGCCCTCGCCGGCGCAGGCCTCCTCGCCCTCTACGACGTCGTCCGAGACGGCGCCTCAGCCGACCCCGCCGCCCTCGCCATCGGCGCAACCGCCGCCTTCCTCAGCGCCCTCCTCGGCATCCGCGCCCTCCTCCACATCGCCAAAGCCGCCACCCTCGCCCCCTTCGCCCTCTACTGCCTCGCAGCCGCCTCCGCCATCCTCCTCGCCCGCGCCGCCGGCGCCTGACCGACGGTTATTCTGATCAGGGACCGGGGCGCATCAAGCGAAACGCCCCCGCAGGCGGAAAGCAGACAGCGATCTCAATGAACAAGGACGACGTAGATGCGTTCCTCCGCGACCTCGCCATGCGCATCGAGGGCGACATTCATTGGCCGCCCGATCGTCGGAACGCCCGTACCTTCCGCTTCCGCGTCGATGTCGAGACCTCCGACCCGAATGATCATTGCCTCGAGGGCTGGTACAACCCGCGCACGGAAAAACTCACCTTCACCGTGTTTCGACCGGACCGCGGGCGAATCTACGGGCTGTGCATGGGAATCACCCACCCCGAACTGGACATCGCGAATCCGCGCCGTCCGCACAAGCACTACTGGACCGAAGAGCGTCGCGACCAGAATCGCTATCTGCCCGACGACATCTCGGCCGATTGGTCGAACCCCGTGCAGGTCTGGTCGGAGTTCCGACGGGAATCGCACTTGCTGCATGACGGGCAGCTCTACCCGCCGCCCATCCGGTTGGAGGGATTCTCATGACTCCCAACGAGCTCTGCGCGCGGCTCCGAGACAGCCTGCCCGCGCAATACGCCTGCACCGTGACCGAGAGGGGCGCGCTCCGGGTGCAAACTCCGCTGCTGCTGCCCGACGGTGACGGCATCGACGTCTTCGTCACCGAGCAGGACGGCCGCATCGTCGTTTCGGACTTCGGGGACGCCCTCGGCTGGCTCGAAACGAGGTCGCGCACCGGGCGTCTCACGGACGGCCAAGAACGGATGCTGCGCGATGTCGTGAACACGGTCGGCGTAGATCTGGATCAAGGCGATCTGAGCCTCCAATGCGACGATCCGGGCAGCCTCGCCGATTCCGTCGCCAAGGTCGGGCAGGCGGCCCTCCGCGTGGCCGACATCTGGTTCACGTTCCGTAGCCAGACGTTCCGCACCACAGCTGAAGAAGTCGACGAGTGGCTTCGCAGCCGGGAGATTCCATTTCGCCAGAGAGAGCGGGTCCGTGGACGATCATCCGCCACTTGGACGGTCGACTTCATCATGACCCCGCCGCTTCCGCCTTCATACGTGTTCCTCCTCAGCACCGGCGATCGGGCTGCCGCGCGCCGGCTCTCGGAGCATGTGCTGGCGGCCTGCGTCGACCTCAGCCAAATCGGGGCGAGCGGTCCTATTCCGCAACTCGTTTCGCTCTTCGACGATCAAGCCGACATTTGGAGCGACCAGCACTACGGCTTGGTCGAACACGTCTCCCGAATCGCGAGATGGTCGGACCGCTCGGACCTCGAAGAGGTGCTCCGCAGCCCCATAGCCGCCGCATGAATTCGGAGCGCTGACGTGACCCCGTCGGAGCTTCGCGACGAGGCGGCGCGGCAGCTCGGTCCGCAGTACCCGTGCTCCCTCACCGAAAACGGAGCGGTCCGCATCGCGACGCCGCTGCTGTACCCCGACAACGACGTGATCGACGTGTTCGTCTGCATCGAAGACGGCGAGTTCATCGCGACCGACTACGGCGAAGCGATGGCGCGGCTCCAAATGCACTTCTGGGACGACCGGCCCTCGCCGAACCAGGAGCAGCACCTCGCCGGCATCGCACCGGTCGACCGGCTCGAATTCGATGGCGGCCCGATCTCCTACCGCTGCGCCAGCCTCGGCGAAATCGGCTCCGCGATCATGTTCGTCGCCCAAGCGGCAGCGCGCGTCGCCGACCTCCGCTGGATCGACGGCCATCCAGCCGACGGCACGGCCTCATCCGATGTCCAACGCTGGTTCCGCCACCGCGAGATCGCCTTCACCTCCGGCGTCCGAGTCGCGGGCCGATCAGGCCACGAGTACACGGTCGACTTCGACGTCGCCGTGCCGCCGTTGCACTCCTTGGTCTTCCATCTCCGAACCTCGGACCCCGACTCCGCCCCCCGCATTGCCGAACACGCCTACATCGGCTGCCGCGACATCCGCGATGCGCTTCCAGAACCGGCCCGCTGCCAGCTCGTATCCCTGTTCCACTGCGACTCCGCGCCATGGACCGACGAGGATTTCAACCGTTTGGCGACCGTCTCCCGCGTCGCCCGCTGGACCGACCGGGACGAGTTCGAGCGCATCCTCCGCGCGCCCCGAAGCAGCTCCCCATAACACGGCTTCCGCGCCGCCGGCGCCTGACACGCCATCTTGAGCAGCGCTAGCATGCAGACGGCGCGTGCGAAAGATTGGTGCTTGCAGTGGCAAAACAGCTATCAGGGGATGAGGTCCGGAGACTCATCTACGAAAGCGAGAAACAGATCAATGACGACATTGAGTGGAGCCAAGACCCTGGCCATGCTGGGGCGGCGATGTTCACGGCACCGATTCTGGCAGATGTCCCAGAGCAACTGCAGATGCACGGCTGGTACAACCCGAGCGCAAGCAAACTCTCCTTCAATCTCATCTATGCGCGGCGCTGGCGCATCTATGGCTTGGACATGGGTGCGGTAAACCACCGAAATTTGGACGGCAGCAGACATCCGGGAACGCATAAGCAGATCTGGACTGATAAAAGTGAAGAAGTGTATGCATTTGAGCCGAAAGACATCACAGCGACGTGGAATGAGCCAGACTTCGCATGGCTCCAGTTCTGCGCTGAAGCCCGCATCCACCACACCGGGTCGTTTATGATGCCCGAAGTACAGGGAGAGGTGCTGCTATGAACACCACGCAAATCTCCCGTGCGCTCGCGGGAAAGGCTCATGGCCATTTCAGCTGCGAAGAACTCCCCAACTCAGCCGTGCGCGTCACGACGCCTCTCCTGTATCCGGACAGGACGATGATTGACGTGTATGTCGTCAGTGACGGCGACGCGCACGCGGTCACCGATTTCGGCGAAGCCTTGGGCTGGCTCTGGACTCGGCGAGGCATTGACGCGCTCACGAAGAAACAGAGCGAGTTGTTGGACCACATTCAGCGAACCAGCGGAGTCGCGATCTCCCGCGGCCGGCTGCGTCGTGACTGCCAGACACTTGGCGAATTGCCCTTTGCGGTCTACTCGGTCGCGCAGACTGCGCTCCGCCTCGCTGACCTGTGGTTCACAGGTGCTCCCCGGATGAAGAAGGAAGATTCACGGCTGGACAGTCAAGATCGGGTGGGCAGCTGGCTCACCGAGCTGCAGGTCCCGTTCAACCCCGGAGTCCAGGCCGAAGGCCGATCGGGACGACGCTGGACTATTGACTTTCACGTGGTCGGAGAGCGCACCGCGTTGGTCCAGTGGGTGAACGGCCGCGATCAACCGTCAGCGGACGCTGCCATCAATGCCGCATACGCGGCGTTCGGCGACATCGCCCATTCATCCAATGGAGTGAGCAATCTGCCCCGCATCGCTCTCTTCAACGACGCTCTGCCCTACTGGACGCATGTCGATTACAACCTCATCAGGGAAGTGGCCGAACCGGCGAAGTGGTCGGAACGCGGCAAGCTAGCAGCGCGGTTGTCGTAAGGTCAGCGCTGCCTGGGATGTGCTGCCCTCAAAACCACAGAGGTTCGGGACAGCTGATTGGGTGGGGACCGCCTACGAGACTGGTGTTGAACGAGATGCCCCCCCAAGGGGTCCCGCTGGCTGGTGGCGGCGGAGCGGGGCTGCAGATGCGCCATTCGATCGAGACGAGGCTGCGCGCGGTGCGCCTAGCCGAGGCAGGACGAGCATCGCGGAGACAGCCCGCGGGCAGGAAGCGGGCCGCTTGACCGTGCACCGCTGGTGGAGCTGGGCGGCACCTGCCTCGACCGTCGGCAGGGGCGGCGGCGGTTCGGCATCTCGTGCCAGATACTGGCTTCGAAGCCGCTGGTGCTGCGCTACGAACGCGAGCGGGTGAGGCGAGCTGCTGCACGTCGACATCAAGAATCTGGACCGCTTCTACCAGCCCGACAAGGTGATCCTGGCCGACCCGCGCACGCTCTGCCCCGGTACCGGCTGGCATACCCGCACATCGCCGTGGACGATCGCTCGCGCTGGCCTGCGCCGAAGCGCCGCCCTCGAAGCGGGCCGAGCACACAGTCGCCTTTCTGCGCCGCGCCGTCCGCTGATGCGCCAAACGCGGCCTCGCGGTTGAGCAGGTGATGACCGACAACGGGCCCGCCTGCCTCAACGACCGCTGGCACGAAGAGTGCCGGGCGCTGGGACCTGCGCCACTTGCGCACACGGTCCTGCACCCCGCGCACCAACGGCAAGGCCGAACGGCTGATCGGGACGATCTGTGCAGCCGGGTGCGGGCTCCCAACTGCCGCGGTTCCACCTCGATCTCCTCCTGCTTCGCATCCAGATTCTCCACCTCTGCGATCTTCCGCCGGTACGCCACTTCCGCCCTCGCCCAGCGCCCCGCCCGCCCCCTCCGGCCCGTCCCGCGCCCCACAGTCGCGGATCGCCTATTCTGGGCGCAGCCGAAACGCGCCCGAGGCGCGTCCGCGGGGAGCTGGTCGCCCCTGCGCTGACGAGGCCGACCGAGCGTCGAAGGCGCTGACCTTCAGGTTGGAGAGCAACATGATCCTCACCGCCATGAAGCAGGCAGCCATGCCGCTCGCCGCCGCCGTCGTCGCGCTGGCCGCGGTCGCCGGAATCAGCGCACTCTGGGGCGGCTCCGCCTCCGCCGACGATCACTGCGTCTCCGAAGGCGGCATCTTCGTATGCAACAGCGACGTGACGCCGGAAGACAGCTCTTGGCCCGTCCACGGCAGCACCCCGGCCGAGCGGGGCCGGGTCGCCCAAGCGCTGGCCGACCTTGCCTGCGAGACCGGCTTGGGCTGGCAGACGCGGACCACCAGGGTGGTCATACCGGCGCAGCCGGCGATAGAGGCGCAGCCAGAGGTGCCGCCGGTGCCGCCGGTGCCGCCGGTGCCGCCGGTGCCGGACGATCCCTACACTGACATAGTTGAGACCATGCCGGGTATCCCAGGCAGGCCGGGTATCCCAGGCAGGCCGGCCATTGAAGGCAGGCCGGGCAGGCCTGCAGTGATCCTGACAATTCTCGTCGGCGGCCTGGACATTCCCGGCTACCACCAGAGGTTCAACATCGAATACCGGCACGTTGGCAACCGCTTCGAGTCCGGCCCCCACGTCCAGCGAACCGACGACGGTCGCTGGCAATGCCGGCGCGACGGCTCCCGCCAAATCGCCGAAATCGCCGAAAGCACGACCGACGCAACCGATGCAGACGCAACCGATGCAGACGCGACCGACGCAGACGCGACCGACGCAGACGCAACATAGCCGACAAGCGGAGCGGCAAGCCCCGCCCCCAACAAGGCTCCCCGCAAGCCGCTCCGCCAGCAATCACCCCGCCCCCGCTGATCTCGCGCATCTCCCCAAACCCCTCGCAACGACGATCAGCCCGCGCAGCCTACCGATCTCCGAAGATGCTGACTCGGGCAAAGCGAATCCATTCTGTGAACCAGCGTTTCCAGCCATCGCGAAGAGAGGATGTATCAAGCTCCAAGAATTCAGCATAAGCAATTTCCGACCATGAGTCTTCTTTCGGCAGATATTCGATTATCAGGCGTACACGACTGAACACCTCTTCGCGCGCAATAGCGTATCTGTTATAGAATATGATCTTCCCGGAGCCTCTTTCGATCACGCACTGGCCATCACTTTGGTGGTATGCGCGTTCGAAATGTAAGAAGCGTCCAGCTGAGAGCCAAAGCAAGCGAATTTCAGTGGTCGTATTGATCTCGAATGCTAATTGAAGACTCCTAGGTGTGGCGTCCTTCACTGGCTCGATTCGCCGCGAGCCATCCGCTCCGATCCACCAACGGATTGGAAATTTAGTCGCCGTGACTGGGATCCAATCTAAATCATGCAGCCGATCAGAGACGACGACCATCTCATCAGGCGTCTCCCCGATTCTCAGGATCCTCTCCTTCTTCATGCGCCCGAGTCTTCGCACGCGCTGCTTCCATGTCTGCTTCAATTTGGCGTTCTGCATCAAAGCCGCCCCAGTATGCCATTTCTTGAAGAGCATCGTTAATTCCTTTCAGTGATCCTTCAATGCGCCGCTGCGATCTCGCAGCCGACTTGCGTGCTGACATCGTGAGCCACCAAGTCAAGAGAATCACTGGCAGTGATCCTGTCAACGCTCCGACGAATGTGCTGAGCACCACTTGCCAATCCATCATTCACCCTCTTTCGGCGATGCGCTGTGCGAGGTAATCCATCGTGCGGTCACGCTTGGAGCGGTTGCACCAGCCGCAGAGGAGTTGGAGATTCGACCGCTCGTGCGCACCGCCGGCGCTGCGGGGGCGGATGTGATCCACCTCAATGTTGAAGATCGAAGGGCGTTCTTCGCAGCCGATCGTCCACGCATTGCAGCGTCCGTTTTGCTCCTCGTACATCTCGCGCTTGACCGAGAGCGGAATCGGATCCGAAAGCGTCAGGTCGCCTTCATCCGTCCGCTTGGGCGGGCGCGTCCGGTGCACGACCTTCTCCGCCCAGAGCGCGATTCCGGGTTCCTGCTGGGCGAGCCGGATCTTGACCTGTTGGAGCGCTTCGTCATTCTGGTCGATGCCGACCCAATCCCGGCCCAAGCGCTCGGCGGCGACGCACGCCGTCGCGCAGCCGCAGAACGGATCGAGCACGAGGTCGCCCTCGTTTGACGAGGCAGCGATGATTCGTTCGAGCAGCTTGAGCGGTTTCTGGGTCCGATATCCGGTCTTCTCTGCGGCCTGCGAGTTCACAGGCGGGATGTCGGTCCAGATCGCCGTCGGCACCTGCCCCTTTGAAGCGCTCAGATAGCGCTTGATGTTGGGCGTGCCCTTGCTCGTCCTGTAGATCAAACCCGCCGCATCCAGCTCATTCAAACGGGCGTGGATGCCCTCGATCTTCTCATATCCCGGAATGATGTTCTCCGCGATCCAGTCGGCATACTCGCCGCGCCCGCGGGCCTTGGGCACCGCCCAATGCCGCCCGCGCGCGGACGGGTCGTAACCGCCCCACGGCCGTCCGCTCTCGCCGTCGGAGAGGTCGGCCCCCGTCAGGTCGCCGTCGGCGCGGTACCTGCCCCGCCCATCGCCATCGTCATGCCGGTACTTCGCGGCCACGTGCTCATCCTTCAGCGGCGTGACGACGGCCGCTTCATTGATCGGCGAACGGCTGTAGAACAGGACGTAATCGGCGACGCGGCCGAATGCCCCGGCATCGTTGTGCGCACTCGTCCGCTGCCAGACGATCTCGTTGCGGTACCAGCTGCGCCCGAACACGGCATCCATCACCGCCTTCAGCCACGCGCCTTCCGTGTCGTCGCAATGCAGGTAGATGCTCCCCGTCGGCTTCAAGACCCGCGCCATCTCCGCGATGCGCTCGAACATGTAGGTGAGGTACGCCTGAGTCGACTCGCCGGCCACCTTGCCGGCGGCGTTGATCACAGCGCCCGCCCCGTCGTTGTCCTGCGTCACCCGCCCCATCGTCTCCAGCAGCCGCTTCATCACGGCCTCCGGCAACCGGTCGAGCTGCCAGTGGTCATCGAAATCGTTGCCGTAGGTCCGATCTGAGTTGAACGGCGGATCGAGGTAGATCAGGTCCACCGAATCCGAGTTGACCCCGCGCAGGATGTCGAGGCAGTCGCCAGTGAAGATGGTGCGATTTTCAAGATTGCGGGGCATCAGTCGGTTCCTCCAGCGACGCGAGCATGGCACGGGCATTCTATGCAGGACATTCGCGGACTCCGCGCGCCGAGACGCTAGCCTGTGGGCGCAGGAGGCTGGCGATGACCGACGTGCGCGCGCTTTCGGGGCTGCGGGTGGCCGACATCTCGGAGGGGCTGGCCGCGCCCTTCGCCGCCAAGCTGCTCGGCGATCTCGGCGCGGACGTGATCAAGATCGAGCCGCCCGGCGGCGACTCCGCGCGCCGCCGCGGCCCCTTCGCCGACGCCGACGATCCCGAAGCCAGCGCGCCCTTCCTCTACGCCAACACCAGCAAGCGCGGCATCGTCCTCGGCGACGACGACCGCGACCTGCGCGACCGCATCCTCGCCGGCGCAGACGTCGTCATCGCCGGCGAGCCGGAGCCCCAGCTGGCCGAGCGCGGCATCGGCTACGACGACCTCGCCGCCGCCAACCCCGGCCTGATCCTCGTCACCGTCAGCGGCTTCGGTTCGAGCGGTCCCCGCGTCGGCTGGAAATGGAGCCACCTCACCGCCTGCGCCTCGGGCGGCTTCTCCCACCTCTGCGGCCGCGCCGAGCGCGAACCGCTCCAACTCGGCGGCAACGTGCCCGAAACCCTGGCCGGCGCATACGCCGCCGTCGCGACCCTGATCGCCGTGCGCGCGCAGCAGCAGACCGGGCGCGGCGATCACGTCGACGTCTCCGTGCTCGAAGCCGCGATCAATATGGCCCTGCTGGTCACCCAGCGCTACGACTACACCGGCGATATCGGCATCCGCCGCGCCGATATCGGCCCCGCCCCGTCGTTCATCCTGCCCACCGCCGACGGCTGGGTCGGCGCGAATACCTTGACCCAGGCGCAGTGGGAAGTGATGTGCCAGTTCTTCGACCGCGCCGAGCTGATCGACGACCCCCGCTTCACCGACGCCTGGTCGCGTTATGCCAACTCCCGCGACGTCGCCGACGAACTGGCGCAACAGACCCGCGACCGGCCGGCCGACGAGATCTTCCACGACGCGCAGGCCTGGCGCATCCCCTTCGGCTTGGTGCCGGACCTCGCCGAAGTCCTGAATCTGCTGCCGCACCGCGAGCGCAAGTTCCTGCTCGAGTTCGACCATCCCCGCGCCGGCCGCGTGCGCATGCCCGGCATTCCCTGGATGTTCGGCGAACAGCGCGAATTGGGCGCGCCGACGCCGCTGCTCGGCGAACATACCGAAACCGCGCGCGAACAAAACATCTGGCGCGCCGACCGGCGCATGCGCGGCGGCGATTCCGACGGCCGCGAGCGGCCGCTCGAAGGCCTGCGCGTGATCGACCTCTCGATGTTCATGTCCGGCCCGATGACGACCCTGATGATGGCCGACGCCGGAGCCGACGTGATCAAAGTCGAGTCCGTGCAGCGAATCGACGGCTGGCGCGCCGGCGGCTCCGCCGATATCGAACGCTTCTGGGAAAACGCCCCCCAGTTCAATTGGGTCAACCGCAACAAGCAGGGCATCACGCTCAACCTCAACGACGACCGCGGGGCCAACGCAATCCGCGAAATGGTCGAGGAAGCCGACGTCATCGTCGAAAACTACACCCCCCGCGTCATGGGCAACTTCGGCCTGCACTGGGAAGCGCTGCGCAAGATCAACCCCGATCTGATCATGCTCTCGATGCCCGGCTTCGGCCTGACCGGCAGCTGGAGCCACTACACCGCCTTCGCCAACACGACCGAGCAAATGTCGGGCCTGCCGCACCTCACCGGCTATCCCGACGACCAGCCCATCTTCAGCGGCACCACCGGCGGCGACCCGCTGGCCGGCGTGATGGGCGCGCTGGCCCTGCTCTCCGCGCTCGAACGCCGCGACCGCCTGATCGCCGCCGGCGAACCCGGCGGCTGCCACGTCGACCTCTCCCAAACCGAAACCGCGACGTCGTTCCTCGGCGACGCCCTCACCGCCTACGCGATCTCCGGCGACGACCCCGGCCGGGCGGGAAACTTCCACCCGCGCATGGCGCCCCACAACACCTACCGCTGCGCCGACGGCGAAGAGCCGCTTGCGCAGCGCTGGATCGCCATCGCCTGCGCCGACGACCGCGAATTCGCCGCCCTCGCCGGCGTGCTCGGCAGGTCCGAATGGCTCGAACGCTGGGGCGATTTCGAGCACCGCGGCGCCGAACGCGACGCGCTCGATTCCGCAATCACCGCCGAAATCGCCCAACGCGAAGCCAAGCCGCTCGCCGCCGCACTGCAAGCCGCCGGCGTCAACGCCGCCTTGGTCGCGACCGGACTAGACCTGCTCGAAGACGAGCATCTCGCCGCGCGGAAATTCTTCATCACGCAACAGCACACCTACGCCGGCGCCAAGCGCTACCCCCGCCAGCCCTACCGCTTCCGCAACTGGCTCAACGAAGCCATCGACTCCCCCTCGCCCACCCTCGGCCGCGACACCCGCACCGTCCTCACCCGCCTCACCAGCCTCTCAAGACAGCAAATCGACCAGCTCTACGACGACGACGTCAGCGGCACCATCCCCCTAGCCGTCCGCGCCGACTGATCGTCAGGCTTCATCCTCGCCGATCCGCTTCCACGTGCGTTCCAGTTGCTTGGGATAATCGAGCGGGTTGTGCGCGAAGTAGGTTGCACCCAAGTTATATACGTTGCCGCGGCGGACGAAGAGTCCATAGGAATTGACCAAGTAGATCGGGAGCATATGCTCCGCTCGCTTGGCGCGGATCTGCTCCAGGATCTCCGAGCGCTCGAACGGGTCCAGCGTCCGCTCCTGGCGCTCCCAGAGCGCATCCAGCTCCGCGTCGTCCTCCGCGCCGCGGCGCCCTTCAGGCACCGTCTGTTCTTCATCTGGCGGGCGCACCAAATCGGATAGGGACGACGACGGAAAGCCCAGCGTCGTCGGATCGGCCTCGGCGGCGAACGCCCCGCCGCTGAAGGGCCCGAACGTGAAATTGACGTTCACATCTTCATGCGGCAGCAACGCGAACGAATTCGACGACAGGTCCACCCGCACCAGATCGCGCTGCTCGACCTTGATCGCGTCGCCGAACACCTGCCGCCATTGCTCGATCAGGAAATCCCGCCGGATCGGGTTGCGGTTATCCAAAACGGCTTCCACCGTGCCGGGCGCTTCGCCGCTGTCGATGATCAACGGCAGCGGTCGTTCCGGCCCGTAGCCGGCGGCGGCGAGCAACTCCGCGGCCGCCGCCGGATCATGCCGGAAGCCGTCGCCGAGCTCCGCGAGCGACCACGGCCACTCGCGGAACCCGTCCGCCTTGGCGGGATCGGCGACGGACGGCCAGTGCATTCCGCAATCGGCGTCCGCGAACCCGCCGTGCCAGCGCGCGGCCAGCACCTCGCGGTCGATCGCCTTCGAGAGCGCCCGCCGCGCGCGCGGATCGCCGATGCCCGTCTCGCCGCCCGTCATCACGTTGACATGGGATGCGCGGCGCGGCACCGGCGGCGCGACCTGCAGGACCGAGTCGGAAAACGGCGCGAGCGCCGCGTCGATCTCGTCGCCCGACTCCAAGGCCAGCCCATCGAAGCGGCCGTCGGCCCAAGTCTCGAGCACGGCCTCCCGCCGCAGCCCGGCTTGGAACGGCGCGCGCCGATCGGGCAGGATGCCGCCGTTGACCGTGTCGACGTAGGGCTGCGGGATCGCGCCGCCCGGGTCCTGCTTGAAGTAGCCGATGCGCCGCACCAGCGACCAGGTCGAGCCGATTCCGCCCGAGTGGCGGAACTCGAACGGCCCCGTGCCCGGCAGCGGCGGCACCGGAACCGGCGGCAAGAACGGATCGTTCGACGGCGGCGGGATCAAGTCGAGGGGATCCCAGTCCGGCGGCAGCACGACGTGGTCGGGCGCGGTCATCGCCGTGAGCAGGAAGCTGGTCGGATGCGAGAGCCGGAACGCGACCGTGCCCGCCGCATCATCCGCCTCGATCCGCGTCACCGTGCGGTACGCCGCCCGCTGATGCGCGTCCTCGCCGCGGAACCGTTCATGCATCGCGGCGACGTCGGACGCCGTCAGCGCCCGTCCCTCGAGCTCCGATTCCTCGGGCCAGCGCACGTCCTCCCGCAGGTGGAAGACGATCATCGTCCCGTCCGCAACCTCCCAACTCGACGCCAGATCGCCCTCGATCGTGTTGCGGTGCGCATCGGTTTCGTCGTCGACGCGGAGCGTGATCAGCTGGCTGTAGAGCAGCGGCAGCAGTTGCGGCCCCGAAGAGGCCGGCAGGAACGAGCCCGCCGGAGTGATCGGCGACCAGTGCTGCGGCCCGGGCGTGCTGAGCACGATGTCGCCCTTCGGCCGCGGGCCCTCGACGCCGCCCGTCGCGTCCCGCAGTCCGCGCCAATCGTTCTGCCGCCGCAACAGCAGCGGATCCCGCACCGGTGCCGGGGGCGGAGCAGGTTCTTCCTGCTGCTCGACGAACTCGGCGACGGACTCGGCTTGCCGCGCGGGCGGCGGCGCGGGCGCTTGATGCTCCTCGTCGCGGCGCTCGTTGTACGTCTCCGGCGCGCTGCACCCGACCAGCGCGAGCGCCCCGGCGCCGAGCCCCGCGCGGGCCCCCGAGCGGATGAACGCGCGTCGCGAAAGGCGCCGCATCGGCCAACTCCTCCATCGCTGATGGTAAAGCCGCGGCGCGCAATGCACGGAGGCCGGCGATCCGGCCGCTGGTAGCCTGCGGGCGAGAACGGGAGGTGCGCATGCGACTGGCGAGTTTTTCCTACGAGGATCGGCCGCGCGTGGGCGTGATCGTCGGCGACGAAATCGTGGACATGCTGCTGGCCAGGCCCGACGCGCCGACCGACATGCGCGGCTTCCTCGCGCTCGGCGCGGACGCCCGCATCGCCGCCGAGATCGCCGTCGAGAAGGGCGGCAACCGCATGCCGCTGGCCGAGGTCGAGCTGCTCGCGCCCGTCCCGCGGCCGGGCAAATTCCTCGCCGTCGGCCTCAACTACGCCGAGCACATCGCCGAAACCAACGCCGAAAAGCCCGCCTTCCCGACCATCTTCACCAAGCAGCCGACCTGCACCAACTCGGCCCGCGGCGCAATCGAAATCCCCCGCGTCTCCGACCGCGTCGACTACGAGGGCGAGCTCGGCATCGTGATCGGCGAGACCTGCCGCCACGTCTCCGCCGCCGCCGCCCCTTCCGTGATCGCCGGCTACACCATCGTCAACGACATCAGCGTGCGCGACTGGCAGAACCGCACCCGCCAGTTCACGATGGGCAAGTCCTTCGACACGCACGGCCCGACCGGCCCCGCCATCGTCAGCGCCGACGAGCTCGGCGACCCGCACGACCTGGACATCCGCACCCTGGTCAACGGCGAAGTCCGCCAAGACTCGAACACCAAGTACATGATCTTCAACTGCTACCAGATCATCGAGTACATCAGCACCGCAATGACGCTCGAACCCGGCGACGTCATCGCCACCGGCACCCCCTCCGGCGTAGCCGCCGGCATGACCCCCCCGCGCTGGCTCCAACCCGGCGACACGGTCCAAGTAGAAATCCAAAACATCGGCACCCTGCAAAACCGCTGCATCCCCGAACCAGAACCCTCGCACGGCGACGATCATCACTAGCAGTCCCGCTCCGCCGCAGTCCGCGCGGGATACGCTTGGCGCAGGCGCGGGAGGAGGCGGACATGACGTTCTGGCACCATTTCTGGCAACGCGGAAAGTACATCTGCGCGGGCATCGCTTGGTTCGTCGCCTGCATGATCGTGCTCGGCATCATCGGTTTGCTCGGCGCTGATCTCGACGATGCTTCAGTCATCCCCGAAACGCTCACGATCATCGGCCTGATCCCGCTGCTGATCGCCCTGCTCGCGTTCATCTGGACGGTCATCCGCGAGGCGCGCCAAGGGGAATCAGCCAAGTACGAAGATATGAGCGGCGATTAGCTGCAGAACGCGCCTCGCTATCGGCCCTCAAGCAGCCAAACCGCGCACTCTGCAAGCACCTTCGCGCGAGCGGTATCGCCGTCGATTCCACCGTAGCCTTTGGTGCGGACCGCGGCCTCGCAAGCTTGGAATGCGGCATCGAATTCAAGCGCCCGCCGCGCCATATCTTCGTCGCCGACTTCGACCAGCACGTTCTCCAAGCGCTGTTCCGGATCATCAGAATCGCAAGCCGACGCGAAGAGCGCAACGCCGATCACCAGTGAGGCGGCGAGCACTGCCAACACGTACCGCGGGCGGACTGCAAACGCCATGCCGCGCCTACCCGCTGCTGAGCGCGTCGCGGACGCCGGGCCACATCCGCTGCAGGGCGGGGGTGCTGCCGGGCGGGGTGGGGCGGGCGGAGAAGAAGCGGCCGGCGGGTTGGGTGAAGAGCTCGATCAGGGTCGGGCCCTCGGCGGCCAGGAGCTCGTCGAGGGCGGCGTCGAACTCTTCCGCGCCGTGGAATTGCGCCGTCTCGCGGTAGCCGGCGGCTTCGGCCATGGCCGCGAAATCGACCTGGGCTTGGGAGGGGAGCGGCTGCGCGCCGCTGGTCTCGTAGACGCCGTTGTGGAAGACGACATGGACGAAGTTGGCCGGGGCGGCGCCGGCGATGGTGGCGAGCGAGCCGAGCTGCATCAGCAGCGAGCCGTCGCCGTCGAGCACCCAGACGCCGACCTCCGGCCGCGCCAAGGCGACGCCGAGCGCGAGCGTCGACGCGCCGCCCATGAAGCCGAGGCAGGCGAGGTTGCGGTCGCTCGGCGAACGCTCGCGCCACGGCGCGTTGGCCGTCATCGTGCCCACGACGACCTCGTCGCCGCGCCGCCGGGCGAGCACGTCGAGCGCCGATTCGAGCGGCATCCGCCGGTCTTCCCGTTCGCTCATGACGGCTCCGCTCAGCTGGTCGTGGTGCCCACGAGCAGCGCCACCGGGCCGCCGCGCTCGCGGGCTTCGTCGAAGGCCTCGCCGACCCGGTGCAGATCATCGGGGCCGTCGAGCAGGTAGTGGGGGATGCCGAGCGTGTCGAGCAGCGGTTCGGAGAGGCGCACCATAGAGCTGCCGTCCTCGCGCGGCTCCAGCTCCGGGTCGCGCCCGAGCAGGCCGATCAGCAGCACGATCGGGAAGCCGCCGTCGAGCCCGACGCCGCGCAGGTTGTTGACGCAGGCGTAGAGGCCGGCGTGCTGGATCTGCATCATCGGGCTGCGCCCGCCCACGATCAGCCCGGCGCTCACCGCGATCGCCTCGTCCTCGGTCGAGCAGTGGACCGTGCGGATGCCCGGATCCTGCATGATCGCGTCCAGCAGCGTGCGCTGGTGCGTGTCGGGCACGAGCACGACATCCTCGACGCCCGCGCCGCGGATCGCCTCGAGGAACGGCTCGGCGGGAATCTGCTGCGCGGTCATGCGCCCTCCGCGGCCCGGCTCATGCTTGACTCATCCGCGCGGGCAGCATACCTACGCGGATGGGGGTGCGCATTGGCCGAGCAGCCGACCAGCCCGGAGAGCCCGGAGACCGACCAGCCGGCCGGCCCGTCGGCGGGCGGCGGGGACGAATTCCCGCCGGAGAACCCGAACCGTCCGCGCGAGTACCACGGCGCGCGCACTGTCCTGGCCGGGCTGGGCGCGGTCGCGGCCGTCGCGCTCGCGCTCTGGCTGGCCCTGCTGCGCGGGGGAGACGGCACGGGCGAAGGCGGCGTCGCGCCGCTGCCGGACTACCTGCTCGCGCCGGGCGCGGTCGTAGCGGCCGAGATCGGCGCGGTCGCGCCCGATTTCGAGCTGGAGACGCTCGAGGGCGGGCGCTTCCGCCTCTCCGACTGGCGCGGGCACGCCGTCGTGCTGAATTTCTGGGCCTCCTGGTGCGGCCCCTGCCGCCGCGAGGTGCCCGCGCTCGTCCGCGCGCAGGCCGAGCACGCCGCCGCCGGCCTGATCATCGCCGGCATCAACATCGAGGAATCGCGCGGCCCCGCCGGCGACTTCGCCGACGAGTTCGGCATCAACTACCTGCTGCCGATGGACTTCAGCGGCGACGTTTTCCGCGCCTACGGCGGCGGCGGCCCGGCCGGCCCGCCACGCACGTTCTTCATCGACCCCGACGGGACGATCGCCCTGATCTACGCGGGGCAGGCGCCGGACGAGCGAATCGCCGCCGACGCCGCGGATGCCGCCTCGCGCTCCGCCGTCGGCGGGACGGAGATCGCGCCCGGGCTCAAAGCGCCGCCCGGCTCGGCCGATGCCGAGGTCGGCGTCGAACGGGGCCTGCTCGCGCCCGACTTCGCGGCGGAGCTGGCGGACGGCGGGCGCTGGCGACTCAGCGACCAGCGCGGCGCGCCCGTCGTGCTCGCTATCGCCCCGCCGGGCTGCGAGGGCTGCGGCGCGCTCGATCTCCGCGACCTGCGCGAATTCGGCGCGCTCGCGGTCCTCGGCGGAAATTCCGCCGCCGGAGATGTCGCACGCTTGACATGGCGCGGCGACATCGGCGCGTTGTACGCGCGCGACGGAGATTTACGCTTGATCGCAATCGACGCCCAGGGCGCGATCGAACGGATCGCGAGCGGCCCCGACGCCGCAGCTGCGCTCGCGCGGGCCCTGCGCGGAGACGAGTGAGGAGGCGCAGCATGGCGGAGATCGAGCAGATTCCGACGGCGACCCACGAGGACGTGCGGCTCTGGCGCGACGACGATGCCGGCCTGACCGCGATCATCGCCGTCCACTCGACCGCGCTCGGCCCCGCCGTCGGCGGCACCCGCTGGCAGCCCTACGCCGACCGCGGCGAAGCCCTCCGCGACGTCCTGCGCCTCTCCGGCGCGATGACGATGAAGGCCGCCGGCGCGCGCCTCCCCTTCGGCGGCGGCAAGGCCGTCGTGATCGGCGACCCCGGCGCGAAAACCGACGCGATGCTCCGCTCCTACGCCGAATTCGTCACTGAGTTCGGCGGCAAATTCATCACCACGACCGACGTCGGCACGACCACCGCCGAAGTCGACCGCCTCTCCGAGCTGACGCCCTACATGTGCGGAATGTCGCCGGCCAAGGGCGGCTCGGGCGACACCTCCGCACTCACGGCGACGACCGTCCTGCAAGGCATGCGCGCCACGCTCGACGCGCTGGACGGCAGCCCGGAGTTCGCCGGCCGCCGCGTCTCCGTCGTCGGCGTCGGCAAGGTCGGCGGCAAAGTCGCAACACGGCTGGCCGAATCAGGCGGCGAAGTGCTCGTCGCCGACGTGCGCGCCGACGCGGCCGCGACGCTCGCAGCGCAGATCGGCGCAACCGCCCTCTCCGTCGACGAAGCAATGCGCGCAGAGTGCGACATCCTCTCCCCCAACGCGCTCGGCGGCATCCTCAACGCGACCACGATCCCTCAGCTCCGCTGCCGCGGCATCTGCGGCGCAGCCAACAACCAACTCGATCAAGACCCCGAAGACGCCGCCAAAATCGCCAACCTCAACATCCTCTACGCCCCCGATTTCATCGTCAACAGCGGCGGCCTCATCTCCGTAGCCATAGAAATCGAGTCCTGGCCCCCCCAACAGTCCCAACAACACGCCGAAAGCGTCTTCGAAACAACCCGCAACATCTTCCACCGCGCCAAAGAACAAGGCACAACCCCAACCGCAGCCGCCGAGACAATGGTCGCCGAGATTCTCACCGCCCCAACAGGCACGGAAGCAGTCGCAGACTGAGGACGCTGAACAGCGACGGAGAGCAATACGCAACAGAGTGCCATTGAAATGATCGTGGCGAGAGCGGAGAGATCATGACGCGCTTGCGCGGGTTCGTCCGAACCTTCCGGACGTGGATAGACGAGGGATCGCTGGCAGCGCGTTACGTGGAACGCGCGTTGCCGCTTTCGGTAATAGGGATTGCCCTCTATTTCGCTGCCCGAGCACTAGATGTCGAGTTCGCGATTCTGGCGCTGCCGTTCTTGATGGCGGGAGCCTACTGGCTGGGCGCTCTCTATGCGAAAGACCGCAGGCGGAAGAAACAACGCGCGAAGGATGATTGCGACGAAAGAATGGTATAGAATAGTATTGAGTATAATTTCAAGTTTATATAACATAGGTTAGCTAGTGCGAAGATCGGCGCTGTGCGACAATCGGGGGCATGGCACGGAGATGGAGGTCTCGGGAGGAGGCGGCGAATACGCTGCTGGGGGAGCTGCTGAAGGCGCGGGGGATCGTGGCAGCGGCGGAGCAGCGGCTTGACGGGGATGCGCCGGATATCCGCGTCGAGCGGCTGGCGAGAGGCAAGTTCGCATTGGTTGAGTGAAGGTGGACATCAGCGCCGCCCGCACATTGGAGACCGCAGTGTGGGATTTGACTTACAGAAAGACACACACTCTGAATATTGCTGCGTCTCACCCCAAACGGCACGGCAAGCAGACTCTACGGATTGCGTAACAATGGGGCGCTGGTGATATTTCAAGCATCGCCCCCCAGTCCATCGCCCGCCGTGAATATCACAAACTTCCCGCGACCTAGCACCTGTATCAACTTCAAGGCTGGACGACGGAACATCAGACTGTCTAGGATACGTCGGCACTGCTCGTGGTGCTGTGTAGTGCCACGGCATAAGATCGTAAGTATTTTTGGTAAATGTAGAACTAAACCAAATATCTGAACGTTGTTGCTCTTTTTTAATACGTGTGGTGATGAAACGTTCGCCTTTATCGCCATGTTCATTCGCGCGATAGCCTTGAATGCCAAGTGTAATATCGCCATTATCGTGCGTACAAGCGATGACCTTCACTGCCAATACAGAGTCGCGCACTATTGCCCCCGTAGGAACAACTTTGCTTGCAAAACAATCGCCCATGCGCGTTTCAGCAATTTGCGACGACTTGACTCTGCCAAGAACGGTGCGCTGACTTTGCCGTTGACTTGATCTATGTCTAAATTGCACAGCCAAACGCCAATCATCTTTATCAGTTATCAAAATTGCGGGACGCACGTCAATTGTGCTGCCATCCTTGAAATCCACAGGAACTGGATTATTATACGCATCATCTACGACTGTTCGCCCAACGGATGTGCGTGGAGTAGGCTGAGGTTCGACTTGCTCTTGCTCAGATTGAAAAAGAAATAGAATTGCTCCCACCAGCGCAATTGCGATTACCGCGATTGTAGCCACAAGTACCCAGCGCATCGCCCCGCCCCTTCCTGTGTTCGGAGCAACACTCGCCACCCCGTTGCTTTCAATCTAGCATAACCCATCGCACCAGTGCAAATGGGCGGGGGCCCGGGCGCAGTTGGCGGAGCGAATCGGCGCGTTCCCGGCGGCGATCGGGTAAATCAGGGTGCTGTATCCGCAGGGGCTGGACACGACCGAGGATATGGGGCGGGCGCTGCCCCAGCACATTGAGGTCGTCGACCGCGTGGCCGCCGCTGGCGCGGTGCGCTACGCGACGGAGACGGCGGCCAAGGAAATCTCGCGGCACGCGCGGTTAAACGGGACGGCCGGGGCGCTGTGCGACAATGGGGGCATGGTGCGGCGATGGAGGTCTCGGGAGGAGGCGGCGAATACGCTGCTGGGGGAGTTGCTGAAGGCGCGGGGGATCGCGGCGGCGGCGGAGCAGCGGCTTGACGGGGATGCGCCGGATATCCGCGTCGAGCGGCTCGCGGGGGACGAGTTCGCGCTGGTCGAGTGCAAATGGGCGGGGGCACGGGCGCAGTTGGACGCGCAGCTGGCGGAGCGAATCGGCGAGTTCCCGGCCGCGATCGGGCGGATCGGGGTGCTGTATCCGCAGGGGCTGGACACGGCCGATGACGTGGGGCGGGCGCTAGCCGAGGCGGAGGATCTGAGCTGGTACCTGCACAGCACGCGGGAGCGGGTCGAGCCGGAACCGCAGCTGCGCAGCGGCAGCGCGCATCAGCTGGCCGATTTCCTGCGGGCGCTGCCCCTGCACGTCGAGGGCGTCGACCGCGTGGCCGCGGCGGCCGGCGCGGTGCGCTACGCGACGGAGACGGCGGCCAAGGAAGTCTCGCGGCACGCGCGGATCGGGCAGCGGATCGCGGACGCGATCGCGGAGTCGGACAAGGAGAAGGAGCGGGCGGCGGCGCTGCGGATCGGCTGCCTGGTGCTGTTCAACGCGCTCGCCTTCGAGGAGCGGCTCTCGGCCGCGCACGCGCAGGTGCCCACGGTTTCGGAGGCGGCCAAGCGCGGGGCGCCGGGGCTGCGCGACGCTTGGCGCACGATCTGCGACGAGATCGACTACGTGCCGGTCTTCCAGCTGGCGGCGGACCTCTTGGACATCCTCTGCGACGCGCCCGCGCCGGCGCAGGCCGCGGTGATCGACCCGCTGATCGACGCGGTCAGGCAGACGCGCGACGTCGAGGGGCACGACTTGTCGGGGCGGCTGTTCCACACGCTGCTATCCGACGCCAAATTCACGGGGGCGTACTACACGTCGGTGCCGGCGGCGACGATGCTGGCGCGGCTGGTCTTCCACCAGTGGCCGCCGCAGACGGATTGGGCGCAGCACGAATTCCCGGCCTCGCTGAACATCGCGGACATCGCCTGCGGCACCGGAACGCTGCTGATGGCGGTCGCGTCGGAGGCGGAACGGCGGCACGTGACCGCGGGCGGGCAGAAGAAGGACGCGCTGCACAAGGTGATGGTCGAGCAGGCGCTGCACGGGTTCGACGTGCAGCTTTCGGCGGTGCACTTCGCGGCGACCAGCTTGGCGATGCTGAACCCGGCGATCCACTTCGACCGGATGAACCTGTACGTGATGCCGCTGGAAGCATCGAGCGACGATGTCAAGCTCGGCTCGCTCGATTTCCTCGGCCAGAGCGAGGCCGCCGTGCAGTACCCGCTCGGCGCGGGCGAGTCGGTCGCGGTCGTTGCTCCCGCCAAGGTACGCGGGATGAATACTATAAGTGGGGGGGGGGGGGGGGTAATAGAAGGAGTTGATACGGCGGTGCTGCCGCCGCTTGATTTGGCGATCATGAACCCGCCGTTCACCCGTTCGAGCCTGCTCTTCGGCAGCCTGCCGGACAGGGAGCGGACGCGAATCCAGTCCGAGATCAAGGCCCGGCTCAAGTCGCAGGGCGCATCCGCCGTAGCCGGCGTCGGCGCTGCATTCGTCGCCGCGGTGACGCCGAAAATCCGCGCCGGCGAGGGGCGCTTGGCGCTGGTACTGCCGCTGACCGTCTGCACGGGCCGCTCGTGGCAGCAGACGCGGGCGCTGATCGAGCGCGACTTCCGCTTGGACATGGTGATCGCGTCGCACGACCCGCAGCGCTGGAATTTCTCCGACAGCACCGACCTCTCGGAAGCGCTGCTGATCGCGACCAAACGGGCGGAGGGGGACACAGGCGAGTCGCGCACGACCTACGTGAATCTGTGGGAAAACCCCGACAACGTGCTTGACGCGGGCCGCCTCGCCGACGTGATCGGAGCGACGCCCCCGGCCGAGCTCGAAGCAACGGGCGCAGCCCTGCTCGAACTCGACGGCCGCCACATCGGCGAAGCAATATCGCTGCCGCAAGGCGACGCGACGGGAGAACAATGGGACGGAGTGCAGTTTTCGCGCGGCGACCTCGCCCGTGCAGCACACTCACTGCTCGCCGGTAGCACGGTCCAAGTACCAGGACAGTCGACGAGAGCCGAGCTTCCAATCTGTCCGCTCGGCGAGCTCGGCAGCATCGGCCCGGACCGCCGCGACATCTTGGACGGATTCACCTATACGGATACCAACACGGCATACCCGCTCGTAGCCGGACATGACACCAATGAACGAACAACGCTGAGCGTTGCACCGAATAAACATCTAGCAGCGCTCTCGAAACCACGACCCGGACGCAGATTGAAGAGCGCCACGGATCTCTGGCAAAAGGCGGCGCGACTGCTCGTTGCGGAGCGGTTGCGCTTGGACACCGTCCGCACGGTTTCGATGAAATGCGACCGGGACGTCCTCTCGAATGTCTTCTGGGAGATCAAAACCACGGAAGAGCTGCATGATTTTGGCCTCGCGCTGTGGCTGAACAGCAGTTTGGGACTGCTCACGCTGCTCGGCACGCGAACGACAACCGAAGGCGGCTGGGTCAGCCTCAAGAAGGGCGACTTGGAAGAAATGCCGGTGCTCGACGTCCGCGAGCTGGCGGATGGGCAGCTGGAGCGGCTAGCGGCGCTGTTCGAGGAATTGGCGGAGGAGACGCTGCTGCCCTTGCCGGAGATGGCGGATTGCGCGGCGCGGGAACGGCTGGATGCGGGCTTGGCGGAGGTGCTGGGGCTGCCGGATCTGACGCCGCTGCGGCGAATGCTGGCCTCGGAGCCCGTGGTCTCGAACCGCCGGCTGACGGAGCCGGGTGAGTAAGTTGCGCGGCGAAGGTTGTGTATGGTGAAACTACACCGGAAACCGCGAGGAGAAGATCGATGCTGGACTTCACCAGGCTCAGGGGATCAGGCGAATGGATCGGCCGGCTTCTGATCGGCGCCCTGCTGGCGGTCGGCGCGGTCTTCGCGCTGGCCGCGACGGCGAGCGCCCAATCGCCGTCGGACGATTCCAACTCAGGCTCCGGGTCGGGCTCAGGGACGAGCGAGGATTCAAGCGAAGGCTCGGGCGAAGGATCCGGCGACGGATCAGGTGAAGGATCAGGCGAAGGCTCGGGCGGCGACGATGACGCCCAAGCCGCGGAGGAGGCGCGGATCGCGGCTTGCGCCGCGAGGTACTCCGGCTACCCGGAGGGCTATCCGGAACAGACCTGCCGCTACCCGCAGCTGTCATTCCAGAGGACGATGACCTGCGAGGTCAACCACGTCTACAGCCGGCGTCCGACGGGGCGCACGAAGGAAGTCACATACGCCGGCGGCGGGCGGCAGACTTGGTACGAGTGGACGCGGGTCGAGGACTACGTCTGCACGCACACGCTGACCCCGTTCATGCGGAACGGCGACCCGCTGCCGATCCCCGAGGAGGACATCGTCTACCCGTCCGAAAACGGGAAGACTTGGACGACCGTGAGCTCCAACGCCTACCGGATCACCTACTGGTCCAGCCAGCTCGACACCCATCGTGGCGAAGGCATCAGCCAAGTGCCCGTTGCCACCCCCGCAACTTCCGACGGCGACAGCGGCTCCGGTTCGGGCTCCGGCTCCGGTAGCGGATCTGGCTCGGGCAGCGGTTCAGGCTCTGGCAGTGGGTCCGGGTCCGGCAGCGGTTCGGGCTCCGGCTCCGGCAGCTAATCCAAGCGGGCCGCATTCGCGCTGCGAATGCGGCCCGTCGTCCGCGCTTCAGGCAATCCGCCCTGCCCGATCAAGTCGGGCGGGCGCAGCCGGCTGCCATGTGAAGCCGTATCTCAGGTCCATGAACCAGTCTTGGACGTCGTAGTCGTCCTCGTAACCGGGTGGCGGCGGGTCGGGGGACCTGCCGAGCGGCTCGGAGTCCTTGATCTCGCGCGCGCCTTGGCGCAGGTCGGACAGCGCCGCTTCGATCTCCGCATCGGCCCAAGCCTTGTCCTTGCGGTGGGAACGGAACTTGACCCAGGCGTAGAGCGCGGGCGGATGCGGCTCGCCCGCATCGCGCGCCTCCCAGCGCGCCCCGATGTCCTGGTAATCCCGCACCCAGAGCTGCAAGCAGAGCACGGGCACCCCGTCCTCCTCCGCGTCGATCACCCGGTGCTGCTCCGGCGTCAGCCAGCCGTCAAACGTCTCCAACCGCTCGCGCAGCGCGGCAAGCCTCGGGGCGGTTTCGGTGGACTCGTGCCGGGTTCGATCTTCGGACATGCAGCCAGATTAGCGAGGGAGCCGGCCGGCTAGGCGGAGCAGGGTGAGATCGAGGTCGGGAATGTCGTTGAAGCCGTGGCGGTCGAAGGTGATCAGGGGCAGGCCGTAGGCGAGAGCGGTAGCGGCGATCCAGGCGTCCTTGACGTTTTCGGGCTGGCCCGCGTTGCGCCGGCGACGGACGATCGTGATGTAGTGGGCGACGACCGCTTCATTCGCATAGAGAATCGGCGCATCGCGCACGAACGCGCGAATCTGCCGCGCGTGGACCGCAGGGATGGTCGGCGATGAGGCCCAAACGCCCAGCTCGCCCTCGGTTTGGAACGAGATCGCGGAGGCTCCGGGCGTCTGCAGGTAGGGAGCGACCGCCGCCGCGATCCGGGGTTTGAGGGAGTTCGACACGGCGTTGGTGTCGAGCAGGCGCTCGATCACGACTTCAGATGACGCTGCCATGTGAAACCGTATCTCAGGTCCATGAACCAATCCTCGACGTCGTAATCGTCGTAGCCGGGCGGCGGCGGATCGGGAGATCGTTCGAGCGGCTCGGAGTCCTTGATCTCGCGCGCGCCTTGGTGCAGGTCGGCCAGCGCCGCTTCGATCTCCGCATCGGTCCAGGCCTTGTCCTTGCGGTGGGAGCGGAACTTGAGCCAGGCGTAGAGCGTGGGCGGATGCGGCTCGCCCGTGTCGCGCGCCTCCCAGCGCGCCCCGATGTCCTGGTAATCGCGCACCCAGAGCTGCAAGCAGAGCACGGGCACCCCGTCCTCTTCCGCGTCGATCACCCGGTGCTGCTCCGGCGTCAGCCAGCCGTCGAACTCCTCCAGCCGCTCGCGCAAAGCGGCAAGTCCCGTTGCGGGATAGGCGACGGTCGCTTCGGCGACTTCGTGATGGGTTCGGCCTTCGGACATGCGGCCAGAGTATCGCGGGGCCGCCGCGCCCCGCAAGGTCCGGCGGGGCTAGGATTACGGAAGCTGGATACGGGCGAGAGGAGCCTGAGATGAGCTTGACCGTGCACGGGATCCCGGTGGTGGACATCGATTCGCATTACACGGAGCCGCCCGACCTGTGGACCTCGCGGGCGCCGGCGAAGTTCAAGGACCGGGTGCCGCACATCATCACCAACGACGCCGGCGACGTGCGCTGGGCGATCTCGCCCGACGGGCAGTCGCAGATCGATTTCGGGCCGCCCGGCTTCACGGTGGTGAAAGAGGACGGGTCGAAGGAGTACGGGGTGATCGGGCTGGGCTCGTTCGAGGAGATGTCGGCCGCGGCGACCGACCCCGTGGCGCGGCTGGGGCTGCTGGACAAGCTGGGCATCGCGCAGCAGATCGTGTACCCCAACGTGGCCGGGTTCGGCTCGCAGAACTTCATCAAAATCGAGGACGAAGAACTGCGCAACGTCTGCTGCACGGTCTACAACGACGCGGTGGCGGAGTTCCAGGCGGCCGGCGACGGGCGGCTGTTCCCGCAGGGGCTGGTGCCGTTCTGGGACATTCCGGCGGCGGTCGAGGAGCTGCAGCGCATCCACGACATGGGGATGACCGGGATCACGATGTGCGACACGCCGGAAGCGTTCGGGCTGCCCTACCTGAACGACCCGGCTTGGGATCCGTTCTGGGAGGCCTGCGACGCGCTGGAGATGCCGGTCAACTTCCACATCGGCGCGGGCGCGGGCGTGGTCGACAAGCTGGTCTGGAAGGGCTACGGGCCGCAGCGGCAGCTGGCGCTGGCCTCGATCTGCCTGTTCATCACCAACTTCAAGGTGATCATCAACCTGATCTTCTCGGGGATGCTGGAGCGCTGGCCGCGGCTCAACTTCGTCTCGGTCGAGAGCGGGATCGGCTGGGTGCCGTTCCTGCTGGAGGCGATGGACTACCAGTGGCAGGAGACGGTGCCGACGGAGCGCGAGGGCCTGACGATGAAGCCCTCGGAGTACTTCCGGCGGCAGGTCTACGCGTCGTTCTGGTTCGAGGATTTCGGGCCGCGCGCGACGATCGAGGCGATCGGCGAGGACAACGTGATGTTCGAGACCGATTTCCCGCACCCGACCTGCCTCTACCCGAAGGCGCAGGAGCACATCACCGAGGTGCTGACCGACCTCGACGAGGGCGTGCGCCGCAAGGTGCTGCGCGACACTGCCGAGCGCATCTACCACCTGCCGCCGCCGCCCGCGTCGGTGACGGGCAACGGCGCGTAGCCGCCCGCGCCAAGCAGATCGCGGGGTCCGCGAATGGGACGGCTCGACGGCAAGTCCGCCATCGTCACGGGGGCCGCGTCCGGGATGGGCGCGGCCGAGGCGCGGCTGTTCGCCCGCGAGGGTGCGCGCGTGATCCTCGCCGACGTTTCGGACGAGCTCGGCGAGCAGGTCGCAGCCGAGATCCGGGCCGGGGGCGGCGAGGCGCTGTACATCCACGCGGACGTAAGCTCGGAAGCGGATTGGAAGGCGCTGATCGCGACGGCGCTGGAACGGCACGGCGGTCTGGACGCGCTGGTCAACAACGCCGGGCTGAGCAGCGGCTCGGAGCCGGATCCGGCCAGCACCGAGGGCTGGCACCGGATCATGGCGGTCAACGCGACCGGCGTCTTCCTCGGCTGCACGCACGGCGCGGAAGCGATGCGCGGCTCCGACCCGCCCGGCGGCTCGATCGTCAACATCTCCTCGATCTACGGGCTGGTCGGCAGCGCCGGCGGGCACCCGGCCTACCACGCTTCGAAGGCCGGCGTGCGGAACTTGAGCAAGGCGATGGCCGTGCGGCTCGCGCCGGATGGCATCCGCGTCAACTCGGTCCATCCCGGCTTCATGCCGCCGATGCGCAGCGGCGCTCCGCAGACGCCCGACGACTTGGCGCGGCTGCGGCGCTCGATCCCGATGCGGCGCACCGGCGAGGTCGAGGAAGTGGCGAACGCGGTGCTCTTCCTCGCGTCGGACGAGGCGTCCTACATTACCGGCGCGGAACTGGCCGTGGACGGCGGCTTCACCGCCAAGTAGCGGCCTGCGCCTGCTCCGCGCATCCGGCCCGAAGGCGCGGGAACCTTCCTCCAAGCCGCGTCGTTATGTGATAGTGGAACCGCAACGGCATGGAGGTCGCAGCGTGAGCGTCGGTCAACTCTCCCTCAAGCATCGAACTTGGCAACTTGCGGCAATCGCGGGCCTCGCGGCCCTGCTGCTCGCGGCATTCAGCCCGGGCGCCGGCGCGCAGGGCACGGCGGACGGACCCCCGCACTGGTTCTGGGGCATGAGCTACAAGGCCGACAACGGGGCAGTCCTCCGCTTCGTCAACGAGGCCGACGGCGAAGAGGCCGTCCGCACCGTGATCGGCAACGGCATGTGGTCGATCACGGTGCATCGGCTCGCCGCCCCGACCGGCTGGATCGAGATCGTCGCCGAGTCCGAGACCCGCCGCACGGAGGTGTTCAGCGTCGGAGAAGGCGTGGTGCAGCGGATCCTGCCGAGCGAATTCTCCGTATACGTCCCGCCTGAGCCGGAACCGGAACCGGTTCCCGAACCTGCTCCGGAAACCGAGCCGGCGGCAGAGACCGGCTCGGTTGAAGCGCGGATCGTGGCGCGCGTTTCCGACAATCCCGGCCGCGAGGGCAGCATCGAGTTCGGCATGCGGATCGAGGGCGAGACGGACGTGATCACGCCGCGGGCGCGCTACTTCCCGGACCCGCTGCCGGAGAGCCGCATCGGCAGCTGGCTGCGCAGCTCCGTGATCGACCTCGGCAACGGCGCCAGCGGACGCATCATCGCCCGCCGCGTCGCCGACGGCCGCACCGAGTTCGCCTTCGACGCGACTGATGGCGGCGACTGCGTGCCCAGCGCGCGCTACTTCCCGGCCGAGGGCAGCTCGCGCTACCCCGACCACAACAACTGGCTGCGCAGCCCGGTGCTGACCATCCCGACCGACTGCACGGACACGCGCGGCGGCTAGCGATGAACAGGACGCCGCCGCCGAGCAGCTGCTCAATCTGGCGCGGAAGCGCGGGAACCTTGCGCTATATCCGAGCGTTATGTCTATAGTGCAACAGCGGGTGGAACCGGAACACCATGGAGGTCGCAGCGTGAATGTCAGTCAACTCCCCCTCAAGCGCCGAATCTGGCAGGTTGCGGCCGTCGCAGGCTTAGCCGCCCTGCTGTTCGCGCTGTTCAGCCCCGGCGCCGGCGCGCAGGGCACGAGCCCGCCCCCGCACTGGTTCTGGGGCACCGGCTACCACGCCGACAACGGCGCCGTCGTCCGCTTCGTCAGCGAGGCCGACGGCGAAGAGGTCACCCGCGCCGTGATCACCGCCGGCCAGTGGGCGATCTTCCCGAACCAGTCCGACGCCGCGACCGGCCGGATCGAGATCGTCAGCAGCTCGGGCACCCGGCGCACGGAAGTGCTCGACGTCGGGCAGGGCTCGGTCAAGAAGGTCGAGCCGAGCGAGTTCACCGCGGTCGCGCCGCCTCCGCCGCCCGACCCCGCGCCGGAGGAGCCCGCGTCGGAGCCCGATGCGGGCGGCGATGACGGAGCCATGTCGGACGAGGACTCCGTCCAGGCGCGGATCGTGGCGCGCGTCTCCGACAACACCGGCCGCGAGGGCCAGATCGAGTTCGGCATGCGGCTCGAGGGCGAGACGGACGTGATCACGCCGCGGGCGCGCTACTTCCCGGACCCGCTGCCCGAGGACCGCATCGGCCGCTGGCTGCGCAGTTCCGAGATCGACCTCGGCAACGGCGTCAGCGGACGCATCATCGCCCGCCGCGTCGCCAACGGCCGCACCGAGTTCGCCTTCGACGCCACCGGCGCCGACGACTGCGTGCCCAGCGCGCGCTACTTCCCGGCCGAGAGCAGCTCGCGCTACCCGGACCACAACAACTGGCTGCGCAGCCCGGTGCTGACCATCCCGACCGACTGCACGGACACGCGCGGCAGCTAGCAGCCGCGCGGAAGCGGATCGCCCGCCGCCTCAGCCCGACGGCTTCTGCCGCTCGGGCAGGGCGGCGAGCAGCATCCGCTGCGCGAAGAGGCGGGCGCCCCCCCGCCTCTTCGCCGGCAGCCGCAGCGACGCGCAGAGCAGCGCGCACAGCGCCCAGAGCCCCGCGCAGGCGTAGAAGGCCCCGTCGTAGGAGCCGATCCGGTCGAAGTAGAGCGCGATCGCGACGGGCGTGACTGCCGAGATGCCGCTCGAGACGGGGAAGCCGAGCCCGCGCACCGCGCCCAAGTAGCGCCGCCCGAAGTACTCGGCCCAGAGCATCTCCCCGATCGGGATGTTGCCGCCGATCCCACAGCCCAGCAGCGCCATCGCCAGCGCCACGATGATCACCGAGCCGGTGTCGGCTGAAAGCACGACGGCGGCGAAGCCCGCGGCCGCGATGGCGAAGCTGATCGCGCCGACGGCGCGTGAATCGAAGCGGTCCAGCGCCCAGCCCCAAGGCGCCTTGGTGACCAGCGAGCAGATCGACATCACCGGCACCAGCGCCGCGGCCCAGCCGTAGCTGAAGCCGTGATCCTGCAGGAAGAGCAGGCCGTTGAGCAGGATCGCGTAGATGCCCACGACGGAAGCGCCGAAGATCAGCACGATCAGGTAGAAGGCGGGCGTGCGCAGCGCCTCGCGCCGGGTCAGCGAGGTGCGGAAGTCGTGTTCGGCGCGGAGCCGCTGCTCCTCGGAGATCGAGGCCGCCTCGCCGTCGGGCTGGAGTCCGTAATCCTCCGGCCGGCCGCGCATCAGCATCGCCATCGGCACGAGCACGATCAAGGAGATCAGCGAGAGCAGGGCCCAGGAGGCGCGCCAATCGACCGCGGTGATCATCAGCGCCGCGAGGATCGGCCAGAACACGCCGGCGGCGGAGACGCCCATCGAGGTCCAGCCCAGCGCGCGCCCGCGCTTGGCCACGAACCACTTGGAAACGGTCACGTTGGCCAGCAGGAAGCCGCAGAGCGCCGCGCCGGGCGCGATGAAGATGCCGCGCAGCAAAATCCACTGCCAGAGGTCCGCGAGCTGGCTGATGATGAACAGCGACGGCGCCAGCACGGCCACGCCGATCAGCATGATCCGGCGCGGCCCGACCCGGTCGATGTAGGGCCCGACCAGCAGCCCGAAGAACATCATCACGACCTGGCCGACCGTGTCGGGCAGGAAGTACTGCGTGCGCGACCAGCCGAAGGTCTCCAGCAGCGGCGGCGCGAAGGCCCCCGAAACCGAGGTCTGCACCCCCACCGCCACGAACTGCGCGATGAATGCCGCCCCGACGACGACCCAGCCGTAGAAGATCGGTCGCCGCAGCACGAACGCAGGGTAGCCGCCCCCGAATCAGCGCGGCGGGAGCGCCGGGAGGCCCCGCGCCGAGAGCCAGGCATCGACATCCGCCGGCATCAACAGCTCGATCACGGCACCGCGCTGGACGATGTTCATGATCCGCGCGCCGTCTGGATCAGATCCGCATCCGAAAGGGCTGAGTCTTCCTGGCAGGCTTGGTGCCGGGGTCGCAGCGGTCAGCAGACCGTGCGCTGCTCAAGACGCCGGGATGCCGACTTCGGCCTGGAAGGCGAGCGCCTTCTCCACCAACATCAGATTCAGCCAAAGCGTGTCTGCGATCTCGGCGGCGGACATGCCGGTCGAGGCATACCCGGCAATAGTTCCGGTCGTGATCCTGGTACTGACGATTGTCGGCCAGCCCGCTTGGACGGACGGGCGCATGTCGATCCACTGGCTGTATTGCGCAAGCCCGGCGAGCGGTCCTTCGACTTGGAGTTCGCCGATCACTTCCAAGCGCCTCGCGGCCTCGCTTGGAAGGCCTGCCTCGTCATGCAAGAACCAAATCACGTCCCGCCCGCCGCCGTTTCGAACGACCGCGAGGAACGGCGGGCCGGCACTGCATGGCTCTACACCGCAATGCCGATACTCGCCAAGGGTCAGCAGCGGCCAGTCGCGCACCGTCGCATCGAGAGCGTCGATCTCATCGCGCAGCGCCCGCGCGGGGACGCCGCGTCCGAGCAGCTTCGCGGCAGCGCGAACTTGGCAGTATCGGCGCCACGTGTACCAACGATTGGGCGGCGATGCCTTGGAAGTGCTGGCCCGAACGATGCTTCGCCGATGCCAACCGTCCAGCCGCGACGGCCGAACACCGGCAAGCGAAGCCACCAAGCGAGTGCTCAACGAGCCTTGATCAACCTCTGGCACAGTCAATGTTCCCGGCAGCGCAATCTCCTGCGCCAATCGTAGCCCGCTCGCTACTCGGCGGGGACTTCGAGACCGAGGGATTGGAAGAGCTGGCGGATGTTCTGGTCGAACTCGCCGGTGCGGGGGCGGCCGAGGGTGAGGCCGCCGTCAACGACGAGCGCGTGGCCGGTGACGAACGTGGAATCATCGCTCGAAAGCCAGAGCGCGGCGTTGGCGATGTCGCGCGGCATGCCGGAGCGCGCGATCGGCTGCGCCCCGCCCATCACCTGCGCCATCGCCTCCACCGTCTTGTCCGCGTCTTCGGGGCTGAGGCCGATCGCCTTGCCGAAGATCGGCGTCGCGATTCCGCCCGGGCAGATGCAGTTGACGCGGATGCCGTGCTGGCCCAGTTCATAGGCGGCCACCTTGGTGAGGTGGACGACGGCGCCCTTGCCGACGCTGTAGATCGCGGGGCCGGCGCCCGCGTTGATCCCGGCCACGGAGGCCGTATTGACGATCGCGCCGCCGCCCGTCTCCATCATCGCCCGCGCGGCGTGCTTGATCCCGAACACGACGCCCTTGACCAGCAGGTCCATCGTCGCGTCGTAGCCGGCCTCGTCGATCTCGAGCAGGCCCGCGTTCGCGCCGCCCGCGCCGGCGTTGTTGAAGATCGCGTCGATCCGGCCCCAGCGCTCGACGGCGTGCGCGACCGCGCCGGCCACGTCGGCCTCCTTCGAAACGTCGGCGTGGATGTAGGCCGCGCTGGGGCCGATCGATTCGACCACCGACTGCCCGCGCTCGTCGAGGATGTCGGCGGCGAGCACGCGCGCGCCCTCTTCGGCGAAGAGCTGCACCGCGCCCTCGCCGATCCCGCTCGCACCTCCGGTCACCACCGCCACTTTGCCGTCCAGTCGATCCGCCATGCCGTCCCCCTCTCGGAACCTGCGCCCAAGATAGGGCCGCCGCGAATGCTTATCCTCGCTCGACGGCAGCCGGGGCGATGGCCGCGGCTGCGGGGAAGGAGCGCGAGATGGGCGAGCGACTGGCGGGGAAAGTGGCGCTGATCACGGGCGCCGCGCGCGGACAGGGCGCGGCCGAGGCGGAACTGTTCGCGGCCGAGGGCGCGCGGGTGATCCTGGCCGACGTGCTCGACGCCGAGGGCGAAGCGGCGGCCACGCGGATCGGAGCAGCGGCCTCCTACCGGCGGCTCGACGTGACCGACGAATCCGCATGGGGCGCGATCGTCGCCGGGATCGTCGAAGACCACGGCAAGCTCGACGTGCTGGTCAACAACGCCGGCATCTACCGCAATGCGCCGGTGACCGAGATGGATCAGGAGACGTACCGGCTGGTGATCGAGGTGAACCAGATCGGCGTCTGGCTGGGGATGAAGGCGTGCGGCCGGCAGATGATCGAGCAGCAATCGGGCTCGGTGGTCAACATCTCGTCCACCGCCGGGTTCCGCGCCGGGCAGGGCGCGATCGCCTACACCGCCAGCAAGTTCGCCGTCCGCGGCATGACCAAAGTCGCCGCGCGCGAGTGGGGCCGCTTCGGCATCCGCGTCAATTCGATCCACCCCGGCCCGATCGAGACCGCGATGCTGCAGCAAGTGCCCGGCTATGAATCCGACCCGCAGCGGTTCCTCCGCAACGTCCCCCTGCGCCGCGCCGCCGACCCCTCCGAAGTCGCCAACCTCGCCCTCTTCCTGGCCAGCGACGAATCCAGCTTCTGCACCGGCTCCGAGTTCCTCGTAGACGGCGGCAGCCTCGCCTGAGGCGCCTCTCGAGGCGCCATTGGAACCGTGGCACGAAGATTAGAGATCGGAGAGTTCGACGGTCCGCACGACTCCCATCGTGCTTCCGCTCAGCACGATCTTCCGCGTCGTCGAGCTGGCCGCGACAGCCCGCTGAATTGCCGGCCGGTTGTCCAGTATGAGCTGAATTTGCTCCGGCGCCCTGCCGCTTCCGCGCGCATTGGATCGGAACCTCAACTCCACGATCCGAAGTCCCTTCCGCATTGCGTCGATCGCGGCGCGGCGCTCCGTCGGTTCGTCGTAGCCGTCGCGGGTAATGATCGCGTCGTAGCGGTTCGCCACCGCGTACGCCAAAATTGTCGGGTCCGGCGTCGAGTTCAGGTCGACGTTGTTCGCGTGGACCGCGTGATCCCCGAACTGCCGGAGCGCGTGGACCAGCCTTGGCGTGATGTTTTCATCCAGCAGCAGGCGCATCAGCCAGCCAGAACTCGTCGACGGCCCGCTCGAATTCGACGGCGCGCCTCACTTCAACCGGCGTGATCCAGTACTCGCGGGAGATCTCCTCGATCGTGCTGCCGCCGTCATGTTCGCGTGCCAGCATGTCCGTGCCGATCCGGCGTCCGCACACCGTCGGCATCCCGCCCAGCTTCTGATGCTCCATGCGCACCACGTCGCCGAAATCCCGCAGGCGGCCGAGGGCGCCTTCGTACGTCCGCTCCGCTCGGAAGCGCCACGCCTCCACACTGCGGGGAAGCTCCCGTTCCAACAACTCGGGAAGCAGCGTGACTGGCCAGAATTCGCACGCTTCGTCGAGCCGTTGCATCGCGCTGGCAAGTTGCTCCTGCCCGATTCCCAGATCGAGCATCTTGGCCGCGGCGATTGCCCGCTGATGTTCAGCCCATGTGTAATGCCAGCCGGCCGTGCCGGGTTCGCCGTCTTCCAAGCACTCAACCGTCACGGGCAGCACCCCGCAACGCCGCCAGCGATCCAGTTCCGTCCGTGGAAGCCCCGAACAAGCGGCAACGATGCGCGACGGCAAAAGCCCCCAACCGGAACGAGCCTCATCGGGCTCTTTGCAGCTCATCGTTCACTCCTGATCCCCGCAACGGCGAGATGCGTCCACGGTACCTGCTGTTGAATTCAGGCCAGCAGCTGCTTGGCCAGATCGGAGAAATCGGTGGCGTTGACGGTGAAGCTGGGGTCGGGGCTGAGGTCGGGGTCGTTGCCTTCGCCGCGCTCGCCGGGGATCGGCACGTAGGCCGTGGGCATGCCCGTCACGGCGGCGGCCTTGAGGTCACCCTTGTGGGCGGCGCACATCATCACTTGACTCGTCTCGAGGCCGAGCAGGCGGGCGCCGGCTTGGTACGCCTCGCGCTCGGGCTTGTAGTGGCCGAGGAGCTCGCAGGAGAGGATGCCGTCCCACGAGATGCCGTTGTGCTTCGAGCTGTCCACGGCTATGGCCCAGGACATCACGGTGAGGACGGTCACGCGGTAGCGCGAGCGCAGCGCCTCGAGCGCTTCGGCCGAACCGGGCCAGCAGTTGAGCCGGTGCCAGACTTGATTCAGCTCATCGCGTTGCTCGAAGTTCAGCTGGATTTGCGGGTGATCATCGAGCACCTCGTCGAGCACGCGGCGGTGCAGCTGGTCGGCGTTGAGCCAGGGCAGGTCGCCGCGCCGCACCAGCTGGAGCCGGCGGAACATCGTGAAGCGCCACTGGTTGGTGAACGCCGCCGCGTCGAGCTCCGCGCCCTGCGACTCGGCGATGGCCGCGACCTCGTCGCGGATCGTGTGGTGCCAGTCGAAGATCGTGCCGCCGATGTCCCAAGCCAGCGCCTGCACGTGATCGAGGTCTGCCATCTCGTCCTCCTGCCTTGCCCGCGGTTCCGGCAGCAGGTTAGAGCGGCCAGCGCGCAACTTCCTCGCGCACCCGCGGCAGCACCTCGCGCGCGACCCGCTCCGTATATGCATCCGCCCCAACATCCGGCGTGCGCGGGTCCGGAATCGGATGCAGCACTACATGCTCGAAGCGGATGCCCGCGTCGGCGCAATTGCGCAGCACTCCGATCAGCTGCTCCGCCACGTCATCAGTGCCGCCGCGCAGCGCGAAGGCGTCGGCATGATCGTCGCCGAGGAAATCGACCGCCGCGCCGCTGGCGAGCAGGTCGCGGGCGTGATGGAAGTCGGGCCAGATGCCGAGCTCGCGCTTGAGTGTTTCGGGGTCCGGGCCGTCCCATGCGAGGCCGGGCGGGGCGAACAGCATCGGCGAGTATTCGTAGTAGCCGGCCGCCATCGACTTGGCCATCGCCGTGGCTTCCGAGGGATCGTCAACCAGCACCGTGTGGAAGATGATCCCCAGCGGCACGTCGTTCGGTTCGCGGCCGGCGGCCGCCGCCCCCGCGCGGATCCGGGCCACGGTCGCGTCGATGTTGGCCGGATGCGTGCCGACCCGCATGAACACGCCATCGGCGGCGCGGCCGCCCATCTCCAGCGTGCGCGGGCCGCCCGCCGTCAGCCAGACCGGCACCGGGCGGTGGAAGGGCAAATGCGCCGGGCGCTCCGCGCCGACCTCGACATGTTCGCCCGCGAGCAGCCGTCGCATCAAAACGATGCCGTCCTCCATCTCGCGCACCCGCGCCGGCCGCAGCCCGGCCAGCCGCACCGCGGTGTCGCCCGCTCCGTAGCCCAGCGCTACGCGGCCCGGCGCCAGCTCGTCAATCGTCGAGATCGAGGACGCCGCCACGGTCGGGTGCCGGTTGATCGGGTTCGCCAGCAGCGTGCCCAGCCGGATCGTCTCGGTCGCCTGCGCGGCCGCCGCGAGCAGCACGTAGGTGTCGCGCCGCCGCAGTTGCGATTCCGGCGTCCACGCGGCATCCCAGCCGAGCGCCTCGATCCGCCGCACATCCTCCGCGAATGCGGCGACCGAAGATGCATCCTGGCGGTTGATCCCGAAGAGCGGCGGGCGCATCACCGTACTCGTCACCGCGCCTTGAGCGCGTTCGCTTCATGCGGCGTCACGATGATCTTGCAGTGCTCCTCCGGGTCCGCCAAGGTCTCGAACGCGCCCGGCACGCCGTCCAGCCCGACTTTGCCCGTCACCAGGTTCGACGGATCGATGCGTCCGTCCGTGATCGCGTCCAAGCTGTCGGCGAACTCCGCCGGCGTGTAGGCGAGCACGAATTTGATCGAGAGTTCCTTTTCGATCCCGGCCATCGGGCGGATCTGATCATCTTGCATGCAGACGCCGGCGATCACGAGCCGCGTGCCGCGACCCGGCGCCTCGCGCATCAGCAGGTCGATCGTGCCCGGCACGCCGATCGCGTCGAACATCACCACCTCGCCGTAGGAGCCGCGCCGCTCCAGCGCCGTCATCGGCGGCGTTTCGCGCGGGTCCACCACCGCGTCCGCGCCCATCGCGCCGGCCAGCTCGCGCCGGCGCGGGGAGAAGTCGGAGGCGATGATCGGCCCGATCCCGTCCAAGCGCAGCGCCGCAATGGTCGCCAGACCGACCGGGCCGCAGCCGTAGACGACCGCCGCCTCGTTGCCCGCGAAGCGCCCCGCCCGCGCCGCGTGCAGCCCCACCGCGAGCGGCTCCGTCGTCGCCGCGTGCTCGCTCGGCACCGAGTCGGCCACCGGCAGCAGCATCGCCGCGTCCAGCAGCTGGTACTCGCCGTAGCCGCCCGGATAGACGTTCGAGTAGGCGCCTTTGGTCGGGAAGCTGACGACGCGCTCGCCGACCGGCACCGTCGGCTCCGTGCCCGGGCCGTACTCCAGGACTTCGCAGCAGAACTCGTGGCCCATCACGATGTCCCGCTCGAGGTCGACCGTGAAGGCGCCGGAGCCCGCTTCCCTCGACGCCCGCACCATGTCCTCCGCGAATTTGAGGAAGTGCAGGTCCGACCCGCAGATGCCGCAGGCCAGCGTCTTGACCAGCACCTCGCCCGCCGCCGGCTCGGGCACGGGGATGTCGTCGACGATCAGTTCGAAGTCCCGCATCACGACCGCGCGCATGGCAACCCTCCGGCTCGTGCATCCAGCAGCCGCGAGGCTAGCGGAACAAGAGCACCATCAAGATTGCCACGGATGTCGCGTCATCACCTGATCGAGCACCAATACCGTCCCGTCGAGGCGGCAGCAGATATGGATGCTCTCGCCGAAGAAGCGGGAGTCCGGATGCCGCGGGGCGGCGCGCGAAACCCAGAACATCCCATCCGGAGATCGCGGCGGCAGCGCTTCGACGAACTCGACGTAGAGGGAGAACGCGATCTCGTCGATCAGGTGTTCGGGCATCAGCAGCCTCCGCCACTGCGCCCGGAAGTAATCCGTGATTTCAACATCCGTAATCGGATCTCGCAGCTCGGACATCACGGCATACCCTATCGTCAGGCCGTGGCGGTACGGAGCAGCCGGAGCGCGCAGCCATGAAGATCTCCCCGTTCCGACCGGAACTGGATGCGGAGAAACTCCGCAACCTGATCCTCTACGTGGCCGAACGATGCTTCAGCGACGACCACTTCGGCAAGGCCAAGCTTCACCAGATTCTCTGGATGAGCGAGTTCCACCACTACTCGCTGTGGGGCGAGCCGATCGCCGGTGCCACGTTCCTGCGCGGCCGCCACGGCCCGATCTTGAAGGACTTGGACGCGCACCTCCGCGAGCTGCAGAACAAAGACCAGATTCGGATGCGTCTCCGCGACCGCTTCAGCAAGTCGCAGCAGCGGCCGGTAGCGCTGCAACGCGCTGAACTCGGCGGCTTCTCCGCCATGGAGATCGCATCCGTCGAAGACATCATCCATGAGGTGCTGAACTTGACCGCGGCCCAAGTGGCGGAGATGGCGAGAGCGCACACGGCGATCAAGGTCTCCAAGCAGGACGAAGAAATCCCCTACGCAGCCGCGCTCATCCCCTACGACGTCGATGAAGATGACGACTACTGCCACCCCGCCGTGTGGGAGACCAAGTCGGCCTGAGGCCCCGCGCCCGGTTAGGGCCTGATCACGCGTTTGGGGCGCTGGGCTAGGCGCTTGAGCATCGGCTGGGCGGCTTCGATGAAGCGGTGGGCGATGCGGCGGGTGTCGCGCGGGTCGATCAGGTCGATCACGTCGAAGTTGTGGGCCGCCTTCATCGGGCTGCGCAGGCGCAGCAGGCGGTTCTCGATCATCTCGCGGTGCGCTTCCGGGTTCTCGGCCGATTCGATCTCGCGCTTGTAGGCGGCGGCGACGCCGCCCTCGATCGGGATGCCGCCCCACTCGCCGGCGGGCCAGCCGAAGCGCATGTTGACGCCGAACGGCTCGCCCATGCTGTTGGGCGCGTCGGCCGCGACGCCGTATGACTTGCGGATGTTGAACTCGACCTTGGGCACGTCGGCCTCGTAGGCCGCGATCAGTGCGCGCGTGCCGCGCCGCATCGTCGCCTGCCGCTCGGCAGCCGAGCCCAGCATGAAGCCGGGCATGTCGAGGAAGATCACCATCGGCAGGTTGAAGCCGTCGCAGAGGTCGACGAAGTGGGCGAACTTGTCGGCCGCGTCGCCGTTCATCGCCCCGGCCATGACCAGCGGGTCGCTCGCCATCACCCCGATCGAGTAGCCGCCGATGCGGGCGAAGCCGGTGATGATCGCGCCGCCCCACTTCGGCCGCATCTCGAAGAACTCGCCGTTGTCGACGACCAGCCGGATCAGCTTGCGCGGGTCGTAGGCGCGCTTGCGGTTCTCGGGGATGATCCGCAGCAGCTCCTCGACCCGGCGGTTCGGGTCGTCGCCGGTCTCGATCCGCTCGGGCACGTCGTTGGTGGTGTTGGGCAGGTAGGAGAGGAACTGCTTGATCTGGTTGAAGGCGTCCTCTTCGGATTCGGCTTCGTTGTCGACCTGGCCGCTCTGGTGGACGTGCACCTTGTGGCCGCCCAGCTCCTCCTTGTTGAAGGTCTCGCCGATGGCGCGGCGGACGACGGGCGGGCCGGAGGGGAAGATCTGCGAGTTGCCCTTGACCATCACGGTGAAGTGCGAAAGCAGCGCGAAGGCCGCGGGCGCGCCGGCGACGGAGCCCATGATCCCGGAGGCGACGGGCACCTTCTTGAGCAGCTCGATGTGGCGCCACCAGATGTTGCCGCCGGGCAGGGCCATGCGGCCCTCCTCCTCGTCGCGCTTGGCGCTGTGGCCGACGCCCTCGATCAGCTGCACGTAGGGCAGGCCGTACTGCATCGCCATCGGCGTGGCGAACTGCGACGCGCCCTTGGAGACGTTGTGCGGACTGCCGCCGGAGATCGTGAAATCGTCGCCGCCGATCACCACGTCGCGCCCGTCGATCTTGCCCATCCCCATCACGAACGCGCCCGGCGTGAAATCGCGCAGGTTGCCGTCGCCGTCGTACTCGTAGGCGCCGACCAGCGGGCCGGCCTCGAAGAAAGAACCCGGATCGAGGAACTTGTCGATCCGCTCGCGGATCGTGTAGCGCCCGCCGGAGTGCTGGCGCTCGATCCGGGCCGGGCCGCCCATCTCGCGGGCGAGCGACTTGATGTACTCGATCTCCTCGATCGCGCCCTTCCAGTCCTGTCCCGGCTTCCAAGATTCGCGCGTCTGATCGGCGGGCATGGACAACTCCCTTGGTGCTTGATCTGAACAGGTTCGGGCGCAGTCTAGAGCGGGGCTACTCGGCGAACGCCGGCAGCACCTCGCCGGCCCAGGCGCGCAGCGCGTCCCAGTCGAGCGGCGGGCGCAACGCGATGTTGATCCGGTCGACGCCCGCCTCCGCGTACGCGCCCAGCATCTCGACCGCCTCCGGCGGCGTGCCCAGCACCGCGCCGCGCGAGCGGAAGGCGTCGCCGGCCGGGCCGAACGCCTCCGTGAAATGCGCCTCCGAGCGCTCGCGGTGCGCCTCGCTCGCCGCGAGGTGGAAGGAGAGGTTGACGTCGCGCTGGATTGTGGCGGGATCGCGGCCGACCGCCTCGCAATGGGCGTCGAGCACGGCCGAGAGCCGACGCCATTCCTCCGCCGTGACGTAGGGCGAGTTCCAGCCGTCGGCATGCTCGGCGATCAGCCGCAGCGTGCGCCGCTCGCCGTTGCCGCCGATCCAGAACGGGACCCGCTCCTGCAGCGGCTTGGGCTGGCAGGCGGCGTCGCGCAGCTGGAAAAACCGCCCCTGGAAATCGGCCCGCTCGCGCTCGAACAGCAGCCGGATCACCCGGATGCCCTCCTCCAGCACATCGAGCCGCCGCCCGATCCGCTCGAACGGAATCCCGTAGGCCTCGTACTCCTGCTGATTCCAGCCCGCCCCGAAACCCGGCTCCAGCCGCCCCTCCGCGAGCTGGTCAATCGCCGCCAGCGCATTCGCAAGCACGGCCGGATGCCGGTAATCCATCGCCAGCACCACGGTCCCGATCCGCATCCGCTCGGTGTCGCAAGCCAGCGCCGCAAGGCACGCCAAGCACTCCAGATACGGCCCGTTCTTCGGCGTCTGCGGCGACTCATAGAAGTGGTCCGAAACATCGAACCAGTCAAACCCCGCCCCATCAGCCCAGCGCCAAAGCCCCCGGCACTCCGCCATCGAGATGTTCTGCTGGATCAGGTGAATGCCGAATCTCATCGTGCCCTCATTCCGTGATTTCAGGGAGTATCATATAGGTTTCAAGCCATTCACGGATTTGGGGGGTGAGGTATTTGTTTACATTGAAGTCACGAATTGGAATTTCTTCAAATATCTTATCCCACATGTTCCATGTGCGATAATTATAAGCAGTATTAAGACCCATTTTATCTAAAATATACATAGTGCACAATTCAGCTGATAACTCTATAATACTTCCTGGACTATATATGTCTTTGTATACCGTAGCGCTTGGCACATAATCAATACCACCAATCTGATATCCTATGGCAATCATAAATTCTTTCCCATGTTCACTTGCTTGCAAATATTGCCAAGGCGCATTGGCTGAATAGTTATAACTCAAGTTGGGCGCTAATCGTTGAGTCCAGTGCCATCGTTGATTTATATGACACAATTCATGAATTTCTGCATGGAGCAAAATATCGCTATGTTCGTTATCTCTACGATAGTAATTTTTGTCGCTGAATATCATGATAAAGGGTTGTATATTTAAGGTATACAGTATAGAATTTGAAGTATATGTAGTACCTCCAACTCCATAAAATCCAGTGTTATTTCCAGATCTAATGATACAAATATTGGGAAGCATAGGTAGTATAGGGAAAACTTTTTCTTTAACGATAGGGTGAAAGTCATTAGTGCAAATTGCGTCCTGTAGACGATACTTTTCACTTGTATAATATTGATGTTGATCTCGTGCTCCCTCAAACGAAACACACTCCCTGTCTTTGAATTCACAGATGTTATAGCAATCAGCCGAAAATGCTCCAGAAGGTATGAATTGTTCAAAGCTGGTAAGGAATTGTTGATTTGCTCTGTCTGTTGAGTTTGTGTTGTATTGATTGTAGGTGTAGGTGCGACCAGCACCGAGATCGTGTATCTCAATGTTGTTTGCGATGCACCCCATCGTGGCAAGACGGCCCTTGAAATGCAGCAGTGACCCGCCTCCCCATTGCAGCTCAAACATCGTGTCGTATTCTTCCGGCACCTCCGCGATGATCTGCGTCGGCTGTAGGTCGTTCCCGACTGGTTGATCCGCGCAGGTCGCGTAGAGCGTGCCGGCGGGTACCTCTTGGTCATAGTGCTGGAGAAACTGCCGATTGGTCGGGAAATCGTACGTCAGATCATACCGGTTGTATCCATTCCATCTATCCCGATCATAGAACCACAGCGTGTTCATCGCGCAACCGAGATCAGCCAACCGGCCCTTGAGTTGAAGCAGGCTGCCACCTCCCCACTCAAGCGGGAACAATGTTTCATACCCCTCAGGAATCTCGGCAACCACCCGCGTCGGCCGCAACTCAGTTGCCACAGCCGCCACGGCGGTCTCTTCATCCCCGTTGTCCGCGGACACGCCCGCCACCGAAACGGCCAGCAGCCCGACTGCGACGAGCAGCGCAGCCGCCCGCCGAAATAGCGCCATTAGGCCCATCGCCGCCCCCTCCCGTCTGCCCCGCCGTCATATACGTGGATGCAGGCCCCGCGGTGCTCGCCCGTGAACCCCGGCCGGCTCTCGCCGGCGCACGCAAGATAGCCGCCGGGCCCGGTCCACTGCAAGACCCCCGGCAGGCGGAAGCGCGAGGCAGCCGTGCGTCGCGCTCCACTGTTCGCTAGCGTTGCGGGGCGCGGCCGGGTGCCGCGGACGGAGGTGCGCGATGGCGAGGAACGAGACGGTGCTGCTGGAGGCGGAGTTCGACCCGGCGGTGCAGGCCTACGGGCGCTGGTGGGTGACGGGGCTGCTCTTCATCACGGTGGCGGGGATTCCGCTGATCCCCTTCTGGCTGATCTTCTCGGCTTGGTTCGCGCCGGCCTACTACCGCAGCCTCTCGGCGCGGCTGACCGAGCGCTCGCTGGAGATCCGGCGCGGCGTCTTCACCAAGAGCGAGGCGACGATCCCGCTGGACCGGATCACCGACCTGCGCCTGCACCACGGCCCGATCATGCGGCGCTACGGCATCCGCGGCCTGCGCGTCGAAACAGCCGGCTCCGGCGGCCCCAACGCCAGCGCCGAAGGCAACCTCTACGGCATCATCGACACCGAAGCATTCCGCGACGCCGTCCTCAACCAACGCGACCAAGTAACAACCAGCAGCAGCCCCACCCCCGCGCCCTCCGCCCCAACAAGCGACCAACCCGTCCTAGAAGAAATCCGCGACCTGCTCAAAAGCATCGACGCAAAAACCCGCTGAACGGCCGCGCACCCGCGTATCGTAGGAGTGGGAGCGAGCAATGGCCGACAACAGACCAGCAAACGTGCAAGGCCCCGTCCTCAAATGGGCCCGCGAACGCTGGGGCGGCAGCCCAGAAGAGTTAACCGTCGCGCTCAAGGTCGGCCGCGCCGAAGACGACGCTTAGCAGCCGAGGACGCCTCCGCTCAGTCGGCGGCTTCGTTTAGCCAGGCCATCATGCCGCGGAGTTCGGCGCCGACTGCTTCGCTGGGGTGGCGGGCGGCGCGGGCGCGGAGCTTGTCGAAGCCGGGGCGGCCGGTCTGGTTCTCCATGATCCATTCGCGGGCGAAGGCGCCGTCCTGGATGTCGTTGAGGATGCCGCGCATGCGCTCCTTGACGGAGGCGTCGATGATGCGCGGGCCGCGTGTGAGGTCGCCGTATTCGGCGGTGTCGCTGACGGAGTAGCGCATGTTGGCGAAGCCGCCTTCGTAGATCAGGTCGACGATCAGCTTGACCTCGTGGATCGTCTCGAAGTAGGCGGATTCGGGCTGGTAGCCGGCTTCGACGAGGACTTCGAAGGCGGACTGCATGAGCGCGGTGACGCCGCCGCAGAGGACGGACTGCTCGCCGAAGAGGTCGGTCTCGGTTTCTTCGAGGAAGGTGGTTTCGAGCACGCCGGCGCGGGTGCCGCCGATGCCCTTGGCGTAGGCGAGGGCGATGTCCTTGGCGGTTTCGGAGGCGTCCTGGTGGATGGCGAGCAGGGCGGGCACGCCGCCGCCCTCTTCGAAGACGCGGCGGACGAGGTGGCCGGGGCCCTTGGGCGCGATCATCGTCACGTCGACCTCGGGCGGGGCCTGCACCTGGTTGTAGTGGATGGCGAAGCCGTGCGCGAACATCAGGGTCTTGCCCTCGACCATCGAGGGGGCGATGTGCTGGTCGTAGATCTGCTTCTGGACGTGGTCGGGGGTGAGCACCATCACGATGTCGGCGGCCGCGGCCGCGTCGGCGACGGTGTCGACGGCGAGTCCGGATTCCTCGACCTTCCGCCAGCTGCGCGAGCCGGGGTAGAGGCCGACGATGACGTCGACGCCGGAGTCGCGCAGGTTGAGGGCGTGCGCGTGGCCCTGCGAGCCGAAGCCGATCACGGCGACTTTCTTGCCGGCGAGCAGGTCGAGGTCGGCGTCGGCGTCGTAGTACATCGTGGCGGGCATGGTCGGCTCCTGGCTCGGGGCTGGCGCGGGGAAATCGGCGTGGCGGCGCGAGTCTACCGCCGACGGCCGCGGGCTCCGACGCGGGCGGCCGCGATCAGCCGCGATCAGTCGCTGGCGAAGGGCAGCACGCCTTCGGGGCGGCGGCCGAGCATGGCGCGGACGGCGGCGGCGGTGGCTTCGGCGTCGGACATCGGCGGCGGCTTGCTGGTCTGCGAGCCGCGGGTCATCGCGACGCGGCCGGTGCGCACCATCTCGAGGATGCCGAAGGGCTCGAACATGCGCAGCGCGGCGTTGACCTTGCCCTCGTCGCCGAGGACTTGGACGATCAGCGAATCTTCGTTGACGTCGACCACGTCGGCGCGGAACATCTGGACGACGTCGAGCACTTCGCGGCGGTTGAAGTTCTGGGCCGCGACTTTGATCATCGCCAGCTCGCGGTCGACCATCGGCGAGTAGGTGATGTCGAAGACGGAGACGACGTCGATCAGCTTGTAGAGCTGGCGGCAGACTTGGTCGACGGTGCGGTCGTCGCCGTCGACGACGATGGTCATGCGGGAGATGCCCGCTTCCTCGCAGGGGCCGACGGTGAGCGACTCGATGTTGAAGCCGCGGCGGCGGAAGAGGGAGGCGACGCGGGCGAGGACGCCGGGGCGGTCCTCGACGTGGGCGACGATGGTGTTGATGGAGGGCATGCTGCCGCCTTCGCTGCCGGGCCTAGAGCTCGGCCGGGGATTCGATGGTTTCGGAGAGCGCGGCGCCGGCCGGGACCATCGGCCAGACGTTCTCCTCGGGCTGGAGGCGGAAGTCGATCACGACGGGGCCCTCGGCCGCGTTGGCCTCGCGCAGCACCTGGCGGGCTTCGGCGCGGGTTTCGGCGCGCAGGCCGGGGATGCCGTAGGCGTCGGCCAGCTTGAGGAAGTCGGGCTGGCCCAAGTCGACCGAGTGGTAGTTGTTCTCGTAGAACAGCTCCTGCCACTGGCGGACCATGCCGAGGTAGTGGTTGTTGAAGATCGCGTAGCGCACGGGCAGGTCGTGCTCGCGCACGGTCTGCAGCTCCTGCGAGGTCATCTGGAAGCCGCCGTCGCCGCAGATCGACCAGACCGGCTCCTTCTGGGCGAACTGGGCGCCCATGGCGGCGGGGACTTCGTAGCCCATCGTGCCGAGGCCGCCGCTGGTGGCCCACTGGCGCGGGGTCGAGTAGGGGTAGTACTGCGCCGCCCACATCTGGTGCTGGCCGACCCCGGTGACGATGGTGGCCGCGCCGTCGGTTTCCTCGGCCAGGGCCTGGACCAGCCAGGGGCCGGTGACGTCAGTGCCCTCTTCGATGTAGTCGGTCGGGTGGTCGGCCTTGATCGCCTCGATCTCGGCCCGCCATTCGGGGCGCGAGGCGGCGTCGAGCTGGGGCAGCAGCCGCGCGAGCGTCTCGCGGACGTCGCCGTTGACGGGCGCGTGGGTCTCGAAGTTCTTGCCGATCTCGGCCGGGTCGATGTCGATGTGGACGATTTTGGCGCCGGGGTTGAAGTCGGCGAAGCGGCCCATGGCGCGGTCGTCGAAGCGCATGCCGATGCCGATCACGACGTCGGCGCGGTCGGCGGCCATGTTGGCGTAGTAGTTGCCGTGCATGCCGAGGAAGCCGAAGGAGAGCTCGTGGGTGTCGGGGAAGCCGGAGATGCCGAGCAGGGTGGTGAGCACGGGGATGTCGGCCGATTCGGCGAGCTGCTTCAGTTCGGCCGCGGCGCCCGAGGCGACGACGCCCTGGCCGGCGATGATGATCGGCTTCTCGGCCGCGTTGATCGCGTCGGCCGCCTTGGCCACCTCGTCGGCGCGGGGGATGTCCATGGCCGGGTAGCCGCGCAGCGAGACTTCGCGGGGGTATCCGTCCCACTCGGCCTCTTCGATGAAGACGTCCTTGGGGATGTCGACGAGGACCGGGCCGGTGCGGCCGGTGCCGGCGATGTGGAAGGCTTCCTTGACCGCGGGGGCGATCTCGTTGGCCCGCATCAGCAGGTAGTTGTGCTTGGTGATCGGCAGGGTGATGCCGGTGATGTCGGCCTCCTGGAAGCCGTCGCGGCCGATCAGGTCGCGGGCGACGTTGCCGGTGATCACGACCATCGGGACGGAGTCCATGTAGGCGGTGGTGATGCCGGTGACGAGGTTGGTGGCGCCGGGGCCGGAGGTGGCGAGGCAGACGCCGATCTTGCCGGAAACGCGGGCGTAGCCGTCGGCGGCGTGGGCCGCGGCCTGCTCGTGGCGGACCAGCACGTGCTTGATGTCGGGGTAGTCGCCGAGCCGGTTGTAGAGCGGCAGGACGACGCCGCCGGGGTAGCCGAAGAAGATCTCGACGCCTTCGGCGCGGAGGCAGTGCATCAGGATGTCGGCGCCGGACATTCGCATGGTTCGTTCCTGTTCGGAGGGGCTTCCGCGCTGGGCGGGAGAGGAGGCGATGGCGGGTGGAACGGCGAGCGCCGGCCCCGCGACCGGCGCTGGTTCCGCGGCGATGCGCGCGGCGCTCTCAGCCGCGGGCGCGTCGCGCGGAACCGCCGGGTACAGCGACGAGCGGCCGGGCGATGAACGGGGCGCGGCCGGAAGCGCCGCGCGGAAGCCTCGCAGTGTTCATGACGGCATCCATGACATCCATGACAAGCCCAGTCTAGCAGCGCCGCCTCAGCCGGCCGCCGCAGCGGCCGAGAGGGCTTCGATCACCTGGCGCTCGTGGGCCTGCATCAGCTCGGGCTTGTCGAAGTAGCGCTCGCGCAGGATCTTGTTCATGTCGCGCGGGCGCAGGAAGCGGCGGGTCCACTCGGTTCCTTCGGCCAATTGATCGGGTTCGCCGCACTCGCCGACCACGACGATCTCGTAGCGCCGCGCGCCGGGCTCGTACTGGTCCTGGTTCTGCTTGGCGGTCATCTGGAAGCGCGAGAACTGGCGCCAGCCGGCGAGCGGGATCTGCCAAGTATCGGCGAGGGCGCTCGAGAGCATCGCGCCGAGCCGTTCGCGGCGGTCGTCCTGCATCGCTTCGATATCGGCCTCGTCGTCCTCCACGGCGGGGGTGATCTCGGGCTCGAGCACGGGCAGCTGCCACGGCTGGCGGCGGTCGCCGAGGCGGACGGCGAGGTGGCGCTCGCCGCGGCGCAGGACGAGGAAGACGCGGCAGACCAGATCGGGCTCGGGCAGGACTGCGGTCTTGTCGAGGTAGGCGAGGAAGACGTCGTCGACGAGCCGCTCTTCGCGCCAGACCTTGGTGCGCGGCTTGGGCAGGCTGGCCATGGCCGCCTGCGGGTCCATCATCGGGTCGCCGGTGGGTCCGAGCGGGTTTCCGAAGGGCATGGGTCAGTCCACCTCCGCTGCGGTCGCGGTCGCGTGCGGCGGCTCGGCCGTCCACCTGCTGCGCCCGTTTTCGGTGCGGGCGAGGCGGCCGGCGCCGGGGAAGGCGTTGTGGACCGCGATCAGCAGGTGGTTGCCGGCGATCGCCTCGGCGATCAGCCGCTTCTTGGTTTCGAGGTTGACCAGCGGCAGCACGTCGAAGGCGGAGAGCCAGGCGACGCGCTCGAGCTGGACTTCGTGCTGGATCATGTCGCCCATGTAGACGGCGGTTTCGCCGCCGTTGGAGATCACCACCGCGGCGTGGTCGGCGGTGTGGCCGGGCGTCTCGATCATCTTGATGTCGGAGGTGATCCGGGCCTCGCCGTCGACGAACTCGATCTGGCCGGCTTCCTCGACCGGGACGAGGTTTTCGGCTAGGTAAGTGGCGCGGGTGCGCTCGTTGGGGTGCATCGCCTCGACCCACTCGCCACGCTGCACGTAGTAGCGCGCGTTGGGGAAGGTGGCACGGTGGCCGCCGCCCTCGGCGCCGGTGTCGGCGACGGTGTTCCAGCCGACGTGGTCGTTGTGCAGGTGCGTATTGATCACGATGTCGACGTCTTCGGGGCGGACGCCGTTGCGGGCGAGGTCGCGCAGCAGCATGCCGTGCTTGACTTCGCCGCCGCGCTTGCGGATCTGCTCGAAATCCTTGTCGCCCTGGCCGGTTTCGATCAGCACGATCTTGCCGTCGGATTCGGTCAGCAGGCAGTTGAGCGCGAGCGGGATCTGGTTGAGTTCGTTGGTGCCGTCGATCACGCGCGACCACATCACCTTGGGCACGAGGCCGAAGACGGCGCCGGCGTCGAGCATAATCACGCCGTCGGAGACGACTTTGATCTCGCGCGAACCGACGCGGTACACGGGGCTGCCCGGCATGCCGCGACGGTACCACGCGGCGGTATCGTGCCCGGCATGGCGAAAGGGGCCGGCGGCGGGGAGATCGCGCTGGAGCCGCTGTACGAGCGGATGCGGGGGCTGCTGCCCGAGCTGCTGGGCATCCGGCTGGTTTCGGTCGAGCCGGACCTGATCGCGGGCGAGCTGGAGGTGCGGCGGGAGCTCTGCACGGCGCCGGGGCTGCTGCACGGGGGCGCGATCATGGCCTTCGCCGACACGCTGGGGGCGCTGGCGACGATGATCAGCGCGCCGGACGGCTCGGGCACGACGACGATCGAATCGAAGACGAATTTCTTCCGCGGCGGGCGCGAGGGCGAGACCGTGCGGGGCGAGTGCCGCCCGCTGCACCGCGGCCGCCGCACGCACGTCTGGCAGACGACGATCCTCAGCGCCGAGGGCAAGCTGCTGGCGCAGGTGACGCAGACGCAGATGATCCTGGAGGCCTAGCGGGAGCGGGCGGGAAGGCCGGGCGCGGTGGCGGGGCAGCCGCGCGATATGCTGAGCCGCACCGAGTCCCATGCCGCGCGCGGGAGCGAACCCTGCGGCGCCCAGCGGAGGAACCGCCCATGCCCGGCACGCCGATGGCCCACCTACGCGGCGAATTGATGCCGCTCGCCGACGCCAAGATCGGGGTCATGACCCACGCCTTCAACTACGGCACCGCGGTCTTCGAGGGCATCCGCGCCAACTGGAATGCGGAAACCGAGCAGCTCTACCTCTTCCGCATGCGCGAGCACTACCAGCGCCTACGCAAATCGGCGCACGGGCTGATGATGCCGCTGCGCTACAGCGAGGACGAGCTCTGCGCGCTGACCCACGAGATGGTCGCCGCCTCGGGCCTCAAGGAGGACTGCTACGTCCGACCGATGGTCTACAAGTCGCAGGAGGTCCTGGGCGTGCGGCTGCACGACGTCGAGGACGACTTCCTCGCGTTCGTCGCCCCCTTCGGCGCGTACCTCGACACCAACGCCGGCGTGCACGTGATGACCTCGTCCTGGCGGCGGGCCGACGACACCTCGATCCCGGTGCGGCTGAAGGTCAACGGGGTCTACATCAACTCGGCCTTGGCCAACACCGAGGCGGTGCACCACGGCTTCGACGAGGCGATCATGCTGAACCACGACGGCAGCGTCTCGGAAGGTTCGGGCGAGAACATCTTCATGGTGCAGGACGGCGTGATCTACACGCCGCCTTCGAGCGACAACATCCTCGTCGGCATCACCCGCGCCACCGTGATCGAGCTCGCCCGCACGGAACTGGGGATCGAGACGGTCGAGCGCTCGATCGACCGCAGCGAGCTCTGGCTGGCCGACGAGGTGTTCATGACGGGCACGGCGGCGCACGTGACGCCGCTGCTCTCGGTCGACCGGCGGCAGGTCGGCGACGGCGGCATCGGGCACGTGACCGGCCAGCTGCAGCGGCTCTTCTTCGACGCGATCCTGGGCCGGCTCGACGCCTACGCGCACTGGATCACGCCCGTCTACGACGGCCAGAACTGACGGTGGCGGCCGGCGCGTTCGGGCGGGGGCGGCGGAGCCGGCCGTGACCGAGGCCGGCGTCCTGGCAGCCGCCTACCTGCTCGGCTCGATTCCCGTCGCCTGGCTCGTCTTCCGCGCGCTCACGGGCGGGGACCTGCGGCGCGCCGGCGACGGCAACGTGGGCGCGGCCAACGCGGCCCGCGAGGGCGCGGGCCAGGCCGCGGGTGTCGGCATCATCCTGGCCGACATCGGCAAGGGCCTGCTCGCGGTCTCGATCGCGCGCTGGGCCGGGCTCGAGCACGGCTGGTGGGCCGCGGCCGGCGCGCTGGTCATGGCCGGGCACATGTTCCCGATCTTCCTGCGCTTCAACGGCGGGCGCGCCGCGGCCGCCTCGCTCGGCGCTTCCGGCGCGTTCCTGCCGCTCCAGTTCGGCGCCACCTTCGTCGTCGGCGGCATCGTCTACCTGATCACGCGCAAGGCCGAGCTCGGCATCCTGCTCGTCTCCGCGCCGCTGCCCTTCCTCGCGATCGCCTTCGGCGCCCCGCCCGCGGCGATCGGCTTCTGCTTCGCCGCGCCGATCGCGGCCGGCCTCAAGGCGGGAATCGACAAGGTCCTGCGCGAGCGCGGCGCGGCCGCCCCGGCCGGGGCGGCGGAGCGATGAGCCGCTACGACGCGATCATCGTCGGCGCGGGGCCGGCCGGCTCCAGCGCGGCCTACGACCTCGCCGCCGCCGGCGCGCGCGTGCTGATGCTCGACCGGGCCGCCTTCCCGCGCGACAAGCCCTGCGGCGGCGGCGTGCTGATCAGCGCCGCCAAGGCGCTGCCCTATCCGCTGGACCCGGTCGTCGAACGCGAGATCCGCGGCTTCCGCGTCCGCTACCGCCGCGGGCGCGAGTACGAGCACGACTTCGCGGAGCCGCTGGTGCTGATGACCCAGCGCTCCCGGCTCGACGCCTACATGGCCGAGCGGGCGGCCGCGGCCGGCGCCGAATTCCGCCAGGGCATCGCCGTCCGCGGGCTCGAGGGGACGACGGTGCACACGGACGACGGCGCGTTCTCGGCCGACGCGATCATCGGCGCGGACGGGGCGAACGGGGCCTGCCGCGCCGCGCTGGGGCTGCCCCGCATGCGTGCCGCCGTCGCGATCGAGGCCAACGCCGCGCGCGCCTCCGGCGGCCCCGGCGGGCGCTGGAGCGAGCACGTCGGCCTCGATTTGGGCAGCCTCGCCGGCGGCTACGGCTGGGTCTTCCCCAAGGGCGACCACTGCAACCTCGGCGTCGGCGGCTTCCCCGCCATCGCCGGCGGCCTGCGCCGCGAGCTGGCCGACTACGCCGGCAGCGAGGGCTTCGACGGCGGCGGGCTGTCGGGCCTGCGCGGCCACCACCTGCCCCTGCGCGACCCCGGCGACGCGCTCCACGCCGGCCGCGCCGCCCTCGTCGGCGACGCGGCCGGGCTGATCGACCCGCTCTCCGGCGAGGGCATCGGCAACGCGATCCGCTCCGGCCGGCTGGCGGCCGCGGCGGCGCTGCGGATCATCGCCGGCGAGGAAGCGGACTTCCGCGCCTACGCGGCGGCGGTCGAGCGCGAGATCGAGCCCGAGCTGGCCGCCGCCCGCGATCTCCAAGCGCTGTTCCACGCGCTGCCCTGGCCCTACGTGCGCCTGCTCCAGCACTCCGATCGCTTCTGGCGCACCTGCTGCCGGATCACGCGCGGCGACGCCACCTACGCGGGCCTCCGCGCTCGGCTCGGCATCGGCGTCGGCGCGTTTGCCGCGCTCGCCCGGCTGGCGCGGCGGCGGATCGAGCCGGGCGCGCGCTGGCAGCGGGCCGGAACCTGACCGCTCCGGCCGCGCCGCCCGTTATGCTCCCCGCATCCCCCCGCAATTCAAGGAGCAGCAGCATGGGCAAGTTGGACGGCAAGACGGCGATCGTGACCGGCGCGAGCCGCGGGATCGGCGCGGCGATCGCGGAATGCTTCGCGGCCGAGGGCGCGCAGGTGATCGCGACGGCCCGCACCCTCGAGGAGGGCACCCACCCCCTGCCCGGCTCGCTCGAGATGACGATCAAGAACATCAAGGACGCCGGCGGCGAGGCGACCGCCGTCGCCGGCAACGTCTCCGAGTACGACGAGTGCGCCCAGATCGTGCAGCAGTGCATCGATACCTACGGCCCGCCCGACATCCTCGTCAACAACGCGGCCCTGACCTACTTCATCCCGGTCAAGGACTTCCCCGTCAACCGCTGGCTGCGCTCGACCGCGGTCAACTTCCACGGCCCCTTCTACATGTCGCAGCTCTGCCTCAACGAGGGCGGCATGATCGAGCGCAAGACGGGCGCCATCGTCAACGTCTCCAGCGCCGCCGCGATCGGCCCCGGCCGCGGCCCCTACGAGGGCGACGGCGGCGGCGGCTCGCTCTACGGCGCGGAAAAGGCCGCGCTCGAACGCTTCACCCAGGGGCTCGCCTCCGAGGTCTACCAGTTCGGCGTCTCCGTCAGCTGCTACAGCCCCTCCCAGATCGTGCCCACGCCCGGCGTCGTCCACCACCGCCTGATGGAGGGCCGCGACCCGAACGACGCCGAGAGCGTCGAGATCATGGCGCAGGCCGCGCTGCTGCTCGCCTCCGAGCCGCTCGACCAGGTCACCGGCCGCGTCACCTACTCGCAGCAGATCCTGAAGGAGTTCGGCTGGGACATGGGCGGCAAGACCCCCGCCGGCACCGGCGTCGACGCGCCCGGCACCGGCTATTCGCAGATCTAGCCGGGCCGCCGCGAGCCGCGGCGGAAGGGCCGTCGCGTGAGCCGGGCCGGGTCCGACCGCGAACGGGTCGAGCGCTGGCTCGCGGACGGCGAGCTCCTGCACCCCGCCGGCGGGCCGCCCACCACGGTGGACCTGGCCCGCGCCCTCGCGCGGATCGGCGGCCTGCCGCTCGGTCCCGGCGACCGCGCCGCCGCCGCGCTGGTCGAACGGATCGGCGCCGACCGCCCGCTCCTGTTCGTGCTCGTCGACGGCTTGGGCGACGTCTTCCTCGACCACGTCTGCGACGACGAGCGGCACGGCTGCGGGCCCTCGTTCTTCGCGCGGGCGGAGCGCATCCCGTTGCGCTCCGTCTTCCCCTCGACGACCGCGGCCGCGCTCTCCGCGATCGCGACCGGCGAATGGCCCTCGCGCCACGCCGTTCCGTCCTGGTTCACGCACCTGCACCGCCGCGGCGTCACGGCGACGATCCTGCCGTTCATCGACCGCGCCTCCGAGCGGCGCCTGCAGCGCTTCGGGGTCGGCCCGCGCGAAGCGTTCCCCTGCCCGTCCCGGCTCGCGGCCATGCCCGGTCCGTTGCGCACCTACCACCCGGCCGCGATCGCCGACAGCGAGTTCACTTCCTGGGGACGGGGCAATTGGCCGACCGACTCGTACCGGCACCTGCGCAGCGCCGTCGACGTCGTCGGCCGGCGGTTGATCGACGAGGCCGAGGGCGGCATCCACTACCTCTACCTGCCGATGCTTGATTCCGCCTCGCACCGCCGCGGGCCCGAGCATCCCGAAGCGCTGGCCGCGCTGCACGCGATCGACGCCGCGCTGGCCCGGCTCAGGGAACGACTGGACGGGCGCGCGCGGATCGCGGTCAGCGCCGACCACGGCGCGCTGCGCGTCGACGAGGCGGGCAAGGACGTGATCCTGCACGACGACCCGCTGCTGGACGATCTGCACCTGCCCCCGCACGGCGAGCCGCGGGTGCCGATGTTCTGCACGCGCGCCGGCGCCGGCGAAACCTTCGCCGCCAAATTCCGCGAACGCTGGGGCGAGCGCTGGGCGCTGCTCTCGCGCGGCGAAGCGGAACAGCTGGAGCTGTTCGGCCCCGGCCGCATCTCCGCCGAGGCGGCCGAGCGGATCGGCGACTACGTCGCGCTCGGCCCGGGCCGCGACGTGCTCCTCTACGGCGACCGTGGCAGCGGCATCTCCAGCCTGCGCGGCTACCACGCCGGCCTGCGCCCCGAAGAGATGGAAATCCCGCTGCTGCTGGGCTGAGCCCGCGGCCGCCCCGCGCGGATACGCTGATCGGGCCACGCGCGGGAGGGGATGCCCGATGAGCTGCGACCCGGCCGGAAACGAGATGCACCAGCACGGTGCGCTGACCCCGCGGATCGTCGCGGGCTTGTCCGGCTTCAGCCTCGAGCGGCTGGAGCAGTGGCGGGCGAGCGGGCTGATGCCGGCCTCGCTGGAGAACCGGGAACCGCCGGAAATGCAGGCGGAGTTCGACGATCCGCCGCGCTACTACGACTGGGACGACCTGCACCGCATCCTGGCCGCGGCCAAGCTGCTCGAGCTGGGCCTGCCGGAAGCGGAGCTGCCCGCCGCGCTCGCCCGCCTCGACGCAACCTGCGCCCGCTGGGCGACCGACCTAGTACCGATCAGCATCCGCGACGCGCTGCCCGAGCAGATCGACGCGCACCGCTTCTTCGCCGAGCGCTGGCACGAAGGCCCGCTCGGCCGCCTCTACGAGTACGCCGACGCGGTAGAGATGGTCCCCGGCCGCCGCAGCTGCCTGCCGGTGCTCCGGGGCAGGCGGGTGGATACGTGGATCGTGCTGTCCGAGTACTGCTCGAAGCGGGACTACGCGGCCGCCGCCGCTGCATATTGGATCACGCCGTATCAAGCGCGGCGAGCGGTGGAATTCGAGTGCGCATTGGGCGGGGTCGGACAGGCCGATGCGCTTCTTTGTGGATGAGAGCGCGGCCCGCGAACTGGAGTCCGAGTTGCGCGCCCGCGGCGTCGACGCCTCCCATGTCGAGTCGCTGCAGCTGGCCGGCAGCAGCGATCCCGTCCTGTTCGACTATGCGCTGGCCAACGGCTACGAAGCGTTCGTGACGAGGGATCGCTATGCCCAGCCGGTGGAGCATTTGGCGGCCTTCAAGGCGATGCGCGACGGGCTGCGGATCATCGAATGAGGTTCCGCGGCACCGCGCTGATGAACGCTTCCCGCGCCAGCCAAATCGATCTAGTCGTCTCGAATTTGGACGAGATCGAACGGGCCGTCGATCCCGGTTCCAACGTTCGCCATCTCGTGCTCAACGGGCGCACGCGAGCCGTTTCGCGCCGGCTCTACATCGCAGGCATAAAAGCCGAACTGGAACGGCTCGGGGTGTGAGGTCCGCCCTGAGATTCGATTTACGATTAGCTCGCCGATGAACGGAGACGGGCGATGAGCTGCGATCCCGGCGAACCGGAATACCAGATGCACGAGCACGGGGCGCTGCCGCCGGAGCTGGTCGCGGGCCTCTCCGGGATCGAGCCGGAGCGGCTCGAATGCTGGCGCGTCGAAGGGCTGCTGCCGGCCTCGCTGTCGAAGGCAGATCTGGAGCCGTTCTGCGACGAGGACGACCCGGACTGGTTCTACACCTTGGACGACCATGCGCGGGTCTTGGCCGTGGCCAAACTGCTGCAGCTGGGCCTGCCGGAGACAGAGCTGCCAGCAGCGTTGGCCCGGCTCGACGAGGCCTGCGTCCGCTGGGCGGTCGACTTGATCCCGCTCCTGATCAAGGACGCGTTTCCGGAAGGCTTGGACTTTGACCGCTTCATCGCCGAGCGCTGGCATGAAGACAAGCTCGGAAGGCTTTACGAGTACGCCGACGTGGTGGAGCTGAAGCCGAACGTGATGGGATCGATGCCGGTCATCCGGGGCCGCAGAGTCGACACGAACACGGTGATCTGTTCGTACCGTGACGAGTCGGATATCGCAGGGATCATGGCGGGATACCGGCTAACGCCGTACCAGATTCGCCGCGCCGTCGCGTTCGAGCGGGCCGTCAGGGACTTCGAGACGGTCGATGCTCCTGCTGCTGGATGAGAACATCGACTCGGCGCTGGAACCACTGCTGACTGCGGAAGGGCTGGTGGCGTTTCACGTCGAGTCGCTCGGCCTCAAGAGCGCGCCGGACCCGGCGATCTTCCGGTTCGCGCTCGCGAACAGATACGACGGGCTCGTGACCAAAGACGCCTACGACCAAGGGACGCGGGTGCCGGCATTGCAAGCGATGCGCGATGGGCTGCGGATCTTCCAAGTGAAGATCACGCCGAAAGACCCGGTGAAGGAATCGCTGTCATCAGTGGCTGATCTGATTTTCGATCACGTGGCCGAATTCGAAGCGGCGCTTGCATCGAGCTCCCCGCTCCGGCATCTCATCCTCAACATGCGGCAGCATCGGATCACCAAAACGAAGACCCTCCCCGAAGTCTTGGCGGAGCTGGAGCGGCTCGGCGGTTAGTCGCGCTGACCCCATGGGCTGCCCCGCGATCGGTTTACGATTGCCTTGCCGATGAACGGAGACGGGTGATGAGCTGCGATCCGGCTGAGCAGGAGATGCACCAGCACGGGGCGCTGCCGCCGGAGCTGGTCGCTGGCATCTCCGGGATCGAGCCGGAGCGGCTCGAATGCTGGCGTGTCGAGGGACTGTTGCCGGCCTCGCTCTCCAAGGCCGATCTGGAGCCGTTCTGCGACGAGGACGACCCGGACTGGTTCTACACGCTCGACGACCATGCCCGCGTGCTGGCGGCGGCCAAGCTGCTGCAGCTGGGCCTGCCGGAGGCGGAACTGCCAGCAGCGTTGGCCCGGCTCGACGACGCCTGCGCCCGCTGGGCGGTCGACTTGATCCCCCTTCTGATCAAGGACGCCTTCCCGGAAGGCTTGGATTTCGACCGATTCATCGCCGAGCGCTGGCATGAAGACAAGCTCGGGAGGCTCTACGAGTACGCCGACGTGGTGGAGCTGAAACCGGGCGTGATGGACTCGATGCCCGTCATCCGGGGCCGCAAGGTGGACACGAACACGGTGATTTGTTCGTACCGCGACGAGTCGGACATCGAGGGGATCATGGCGGGGTACCGGCTGACGCCGTACCAGATACGTCGCGCCGTCGCGTTCGAGCGGGCCGTCAGGGACTTCGAGACGGCCGATGCTCCTGCTGCTGGATGAGAACATGGATGTGCGCCTCGAGCCCCTGCTCGCGGCGGAGGGGTTGGTGGCGCTTCATGTCGAGTCGCTTGGTCTGAAGAGCACGCCGGATCCGGAAGTGTTCCGCTTCGCGATCGAGAACGGCTATGAAGCGTTGATCACCAAAGATGCGTTCCGGCGGGATATCCGCGTGCATATGCTGCGGGCGATGCGCGACGGCCTGCGCATCTTCCGAATCCGGCATACGCCGAAGGACGCCGTAGAGGAAACCGGCGAAGCGGTGGCCGAGCTGATTTTCGACCACGCCGTCGAACTCGATGCCGCCCTCGCCCCGGATTCCCCGCTCAGGCACCTCACGCTCAACATGCGGCAGCACCGGATCACGAAGACGACCGAACTCGCCGAGGTCGAGGCGGAGCTGGAGCGGCTCGGCGGTTAGCTGCACTGACCCCGCGGGCTGCCCCGCGATCGGTTTACGATTGCCTTGCCGAGAAACGGAGACGGGTGATGAGCTGCGATCCGGCTGAACAGGAGATGCACGAGCACGGGGCGCTGCCGCCGGAGCTGGTTGCGGGCATCTCCGGGATCGAGCCGGAGCGGCTCGAATGCTGGCGCGTCGAAGGGCTGCTGCCGGCCTCGCTGTCCAAGGCGGATCTGGAGCCGTTTTGCGACGAGGACGATCCAGACTGGTTCTACACCCTCGACGACCACGCCCGCGTGCTGGCGGCGGCCAAACTGCTGCAGCTGGGCCTGCCGGAGGCGGAGCTGCCGGCGGCGTTAGCCCGGCTCGACGACGCCTGCGCCCGCTGGGCGGTCGACTTGCCGCCCCGCCAGATCAGCGAGGCGTTCCCAGACGGGCTCGACCACGAGCGCTTCATTGCCGAGCGCAAGCACGAAGATCGCCTCGGCCGGTTTCATCGGTACGCCGACGTGGTGGAGATGGTCGACGAGATCAGGGACGGGATGCCGAACATTCGCGGCAGCCGCATCGATACTTACACGATGATTTGCGCGTACCGGAGCGACTCGGACATCGAGTGGATCGCGCGCGGGCACTGTTTGACGCCCTACCAAGTGAGGCGCGCTGTCAGGTTCGAGCAGGCCGTCAGGGGATTCGAGGCGGCCGATGCCCCTGCTGCTGGATGAAAACACTTGGCCGGAGCTCGAGAATCTCTTCGCGGTGCACGGCATTGCGGCGTTGCATGTCAAATCACTCGAGCTGGACGGACGCAGCGACCCCGAGCTCTTCCAGTTCGCACTCGCGAACGACTACGACGCGATCATCACCAAGGACGCTTATCGCAAGGCGGTTCAGGTCCATGCGCTCCGGGCCATGCGCGACGGCCTGCGGATATTCAGGGCGAGATTCACCCCGAAGGATCCGCTGAACGAGAGTCCGCAGCTGCTCGCGGACTTGATCATCGACCACTGGGCCGAACTGGAGCGCGCCTTGGACTCGGATTCCACTGCGCGCTTCGTGATGCTCAACGCGCGACAGCGCCGGATCACGAAAACCATGCACCTCGCCGAGATCGAGGCGGAGCTGGAGCGGCTCGGCGGTTAGTCGTCGAATTCGAGGATGGCGCGGCCGAAGATCTCGCCGCTCTCGAGCGCGGTCGCGGCTTCGTTGATCTGGCCGATCTTGAAGCGCTCCGTGACCATCGCGTCGAGGTCGAGCGCGCCGTCGTCGGACCAGGCGAGGAACATCGGGAAGTCGCGGTCGGGGCGGCAGCTGCCGCCGATCGAGCCGATGTAGCGCTTCTCGTTGATCAGCATCCCGCGCATGTCGGCCTCGTCGAAGCTGAGGCCCGACTGCGGCACGCCGACGAGCACGGCGGTGCCGCCGCCCGTCGCGCCGAGCACGCCCGGCCGCACGGCGCGCAGGATCTGGCCCATCGTCACCTCGCGCCCGATGCAGTCGAACGCGAAATCGACGCCGCTGATCGGCTCGCCGAAGCTCGTCATCAGCCCGTCGGGGCCCCGCGTCAGCGCGTGGATCTGCTCGATCGCGTCGCCGCCCGAGGCGTTGACGCCGTGCGTCGCGCCGAACTTCTTGGCGAATTCCAACTTCTCGTCGTCCAAGTCCACCGCGATGATCGGATTCGCCTTGACCACGCTCGCGGCCACCACGGCGGACAGCCCGACGCCGCCGACTCCGAAGATCGCGACACTGTCGCCCTCCTGCACGGCCGCCGTGTTGTAGACCGCGCCCGAGCCGGTCAGCACTGCGCAGCCGATGATCGAGGTCACGTCCCGCCGCACGTCTTCGGGCACCTTCACGATGTACTTCTCGTCCGCGATCGTGTGGTCGGCCCAAGTGAACACGTTGCGCGTGGTCGCCTGCCGCCCGTTGGGGCGCTCGATCACGATCTGGTCGGCCGGGCGCAGCGCCGTCTCCGGCGTGCGCGGCACCCAAGTCACGAAGACGGTGTCGCCCGGCGCCACGTTGTCCACCTCGGAACCGACTTGGGTCACCACGCCGGTCGCCTCGTGGCCCAGCACTTGGTCGGCCGGGCGCGGGTTGTGCATCTGGTGCAGCTGCGAGTGGCAGATGCCGCTCGCGTACTGCTGCACGACCACCTGATGGGGCCCCGGATCGGGCAGTTCCACGCGCTCGATGGCGAGCGGGGCGTCCTCTTGCGGCAAAAACACGACGCGTGCGGAAGTGGGCATGGCGGCCTCCTCTGGCGCCCCGCAGCGGATGCCGCGCGGCGCTCGGCTGAGTCTAGCCGCGATCAGCCTGCCTCTGATGGGCTGATTAGCCTGCCCCCGTGGAGATCATCGAGCGGGCCGGCCCGCGGCTCCTGGACCAGGCCGAGTGGCGGGATCGGCGCTCGAACGCCGCCGGCGTGCTGCTCGATCTCGGCTGCGGCGACGGCTCCTTCGCCCGCCGCTTCGCCATCGAACACCCCGACTGGCTCGCCATCGGCCTCGACGCCGACCGCGACGCGCTGCGGAGCGCCGCCCGCGCATCCGAACGCCGCCCCGAGCGCGGCGGCGCGGCCAACACCCTCTGGATCGCCGCGAACATCGACGCCCTGCCCGCCGAGCTCGAAGGCGCAGCCGACCGCCTCGCGATTCACTTCCCTTGGTCCGGCCTGCTCGCGATGATCCTTCAGCACCCGGACGACTTCGCCGGCTTGGCCGCGCGCCTCTGCGCCCCTCGCGCAGCGCTGTCGCTCGTGCTCAACGCCGCCGCAACCCCGCAGAACGAGCCGCTCGCGCCCGGCTCCCTGCACGAGGCGCTCGCTGGATCGCTGCTCGCCCACGGCTTCAAGATCGAGCGTTGCGACTGGCTCGACCCGGTAGACGCGCCGCCCACGAAATGGGCCGGACGCCTGGTCAAGGGCAGCGGCCGCGCCATGATCGCCGTGGAGGCGCGGCGCGGGCCCTGACTACGGCTTGCGCCCCAGATGCAGCGCCACCATTCCGCCGCCGAAGCGCCGGTAGCGGACGCGCTCGGCGCCGGCCGCCTCGATCAGGCGCGACAGATCATCGGCGGGCGGGTATCCCTCCAGCGAGTTGGGCAGGTAGCGGTAGGCGCGGCCTTGGCCGGATAGCGCGCCGGCGAGGCGGGTGACGCCTTGCTCGAAGCCGAAGCGCATCAACCATCCCAAGGGGCCCGGCGGCGGGTGCGTGATGTCGAGCGCGACGATGCGGCCGCCCGGGCGCAGCACCCGCGCCATCTCCGCGAACGCGGCCGGCAGATCGACGACGTTGCGCAGCACGAACGCGCTGGCCACCGCGTCGAACGTCCCGTCGCCGAAGGGCAGGCGCAGCGCGTCGGCCTGCAGCCAGTCGCCGCCGGCCGCCTTGTCCCGCGCGCGGGCCAGCATCGCGGCTGAAAAATCGGCCCCCGCGACGCTGCGCGCGCCGGCGCGGCGGAACTCCTCCGAGAGATCGCCGGTGCCGCAGCCGATGTCCAGCACGTCGGCGCCGCGCGGTTCGGCGGCGGCGACCGCGGCACGGCGCCAGCGCCCGTCCAAGCCCGCCGTCATCAGCCGGTTCATCCGGTCGTACTGCGGCGAGATGCGCGAGAACATCTCCTGGATGCCGCGCGCGCGCTCCGCGGAATCGGTCACTCGCCGTCCGTTCCCTGCCAGCCGCCCAAATCGCTGCCCATGCCGTCGCTGGAGCGCTGGGAAGACGGCGTGTAGCGTAGCGAAACCGACCGGCAAGTCGGTTTCAAGTCCGCAGCCGAGGCCGCGATGCCCGCGAACGCAGCGCCCGCAGACGCCCCGCCCGCGAATCCGGCGGCCGCGCGGCAGCCCCGCGCGGAGGCGCGGCGCGGCGATCTGCTCGCCGCGGCGACGCGGCTCTTCGCCGAGCGCGGCTACGCGGCGGCCGGGATGGACGAGATCGCCCGCGCCGCCGAAACATCCAAGGGCGGCCTCTATTTCCACTTCCCCAACAAGCAGGCGCTGCTCGCGGCCGTGATCGGCCGCGCTGCCGAACTGCTGCGCAAGCGGGTCGCGGCCGCGATGGCGGAGGCCGGCGACGACCCTGTCGCGCGTTCCGAAGCGGCGCTCGCGGCGCTCTTCCGCACGCTCGCCAAGCACCGGCCCCTGAGCCGCGTGCTCGCAGCCGAGGCGCTCGCGGCCGGCCCCGAAGTGCGCGGGCGAATCGAGCGGATCGAGGACGAATTCGTCGCCCTGATCGCGGCCGAACTGCGGCGCGCGCATGATCTGGGCCTGACCGAACCGCTCGATCCCGAGCTGGCCGCGCATGCCTGGTTCGGGATGGTCCGCGCCTGCATCAGCGCTTGGGCCGGCGGGCGCATCTCCGCGCCGCCGCGCGAACTCGAAGCCGAATTGCGCCGATTGCTGCTCCGCAGCGCCGGCGCCGCGCCCGCCGACGAACGGGCGGGCGGCAAAACAGACGACTGAGGAGGCCACCGATGTCCCGACCGACCGTGAACCCGCCCAACCGCGGCGAGCCGATCTCCTGGCAGCGCGGCGGCGGCTACGAAGACATCCACTACGACACCGCCGAAGGCATCGCCAAGATCACGATCGCCCGCCCCGAAGTGCGCAACGCCTTCCGCCCCAAGACGCTGTTCGAACTCTCCCGCGCCTTCACCGCCGCGCACGAGGATCAGGCCGTCGGCGTGATCATCCTCACCGGCGAGGGCGACGAGGCCTTCTGCTCCGGCGGCGACCAGCGCATCCGCGGCGACGGCGGCTATGTCGGCGACGACGGCGTGCCGCGTCTCAACGTGCTCGATCTGCACCGCCAGATCCGCAACATCCCCAAGCCCGTCATCGCCATGGTGCGCGGCTACGCGATCGGCGGCGGCAACGTGCTGGCCACGATCTGCGACATGACCATCGCCGCCGACAACGCCAAGTTCGGCCAGACCGGGCCCAAGGTCGGCTCCTTCGACGCCGGCTACGGCACGATGCTGCTCTCCCGCAACGTCGGCCTCAAGAAGGCGGCCGAAATCTGGTTCATGTGCCGCCAGTACAGCGCCCAGGAGGCGGTCGACATGGGTCTCGCCAACGTCGCCTTCCCGCTCGAAAGCTGCGAGCAGGACACGGTCGACTGGTGCCGCGAGATGCTCTGCATGAGCCCGACGGCGCTGCGCTTCATCAAGCGCGCGCTGGTCGCCGAAACCGACGGCCAGGCCGGCATGCAGATGTTCGCGGGCGACGCGACCCTGCTCTACTACCTCAGCGAGGAGGCCAAGGAGGGCCGCGACGCCTTTCTGCAGAAGCGCCCGCCCGAGTTCGCCAAGTACCCGCGCTTCCCCTGATGGCCGCCGACGCCGCTCCCGCCCCCGCCGCGCCGGGCAAGCGCCGCGCCTGGATCCTCGCCGCCCGCCCGCCGACCCTGCCCGCCGCCGTCGCGCCGGTGCTCGTCGGCACCGCCGTCGCCTCGCTCCAGCGCGAGATCGACGCCGTCCTGTTCGTCCAGGTCCTGATCGCGGCGATCCTGATCCAGATCGGCGTCAACTTCGCCAACGACTATTCCGACTTCCGCCGCGGCGCCGACACGCCCGAACGGCTCGGCCCGCCGCGCGCGGTCGCCCAGGGCTGGCTTTCGGAGCGCGAGATGCTGGCCGGCGCGGGCGTCGTCTTCGCCGCCGCGATCGCGCTGGGCATCTCGCTGACGATCGCCGCCGGCTGGCCGATCCTCGCCGCCGGCGCGGCCTCCTGCATCGCCGCCGTCGCCTACACCGGCGGCCCCTGGCCCTACGGCTACCGCGGGCTCGGCGACCTGATCTGCTTCGCCTTCTTCGGCGTCGTCGCGGTGATGGGCAGCGGCTTCGTCCAGCTCGAGCGCCTCAGCTGGGAGCTCGCCGCGGCCGCGATCCCCGTCGGCTGCCTCGTCACCGCGATCCTCGTCGTCAACAACCTGCGAGACATCGAGACCGATCGCGCCGCCGGCAAGCGCACCCTCGCCGTCATCCTCGGCGACCGCGCGACCCGGCTCGAATACGCTGCGCTGGCCGCCGCCGCCTTCGTCTCCGCCGCGCTCTTCGCCGCGGCGGGGCTGCTCCCGATCTGGTCGCTCTCGATCCTCGCCGCCGCCCCGTTCGCGCTGATGCTGGCGCTCAACGTCCTCGACGCGGCCCAATTCAGCGGCGCGGCGCTGAACCCGATCCTCAAGAAGACGGCCCAGCTGCATTTGCTCGCCGGCGCGCTGCTCGCCGTCGGCATCGCCATCGGCTGAGCCGCGCCCCGCGGCGCGGGCCCGCAGCGTAGGCTTGTCGCATGGTCTTCCGGCTCGTCGCCTCGCAGCACCTCCGCACCGATCTCCAGAGCGCTTGGGCCTTCTTCTCCGACGCCGGCAACCTCTCCGTGATCACGCCCGACGACATCGGTTTCCGCATCACCACCGGCGGCGCCAACCCCGTCTATCCGGGCCACGTGATCACCTACCGCGTCAAGCCGCTCTTCGGAATCGAGCTGACCTGGGTGACCGAGATCACCCAGGTCGTCCCGCCCGCCGACAACCGCGCCTACTTCGCCGACGAGCAGCGCGTCGGCCCCTACGGCATGTGGCACCACGAGCATCACTTCGCCGCCAGCGCCGCCGGCGTGATCGCCTCCGACGTCGTCTACTACTCGCTGCCGCTCGCGCCGCTCAGCACCCCCGTCCACGACCTCTTGGTCAGGCCGCAGCTGGAGCGCATCTTCGGCTACCGCGCCGCCGTGCTCTCGGCCCGCTTCGGCGACGTCGAGGGCGCCGCGCCCTCGCTCACCATCGACAAGCTCTGATCCTCCGCCCGCCAAGTCTCCGCCGCGCTCCCGGCCGCGATTGACAAGCGGGACGCGCGATCCCTAGCCTTTGCCGCCGAACCCACGCGCCGCTCGTGCGCGCAGGAAGCGAGTGCCCCCATGAAGTTCGAGTTCTTCCACCTGATGCCCTACCGGGACCTGCCCGAGGACTTCCCCGAGCGCTACAACAGCGTCTGGGTCGACATCCCCTCCGAGCTCTTCGACCCGGCCAAGGCGCACGTGATGTACAACGACGGCCTCGACGAGCTCGAGGCCGCGGCGGCCGCCGGCTACGACGGCATCTGCATCAACGAGCACCACCAGAACGGCTACGGCCTGATGCCGTCGCCCAACCTCATGGCCGCCAACCTCTGCCGCCGCACCAAGGACGTCGCCATCGTCGTGCTCGGCAACTCGATCGCGCTCTACAACCCGCCCACCCGCGTCGCCGAAGAGTTCGCGATGCTCGACTGCATCTCCGGCGGCCGCCTCGTCGCCGGCTTCCCCGTCGGCACCCCGATGGACGACTGCTTCTGCTACGGCGCCAACCCGTCGCACCTGCGCGACAAGTACTACGAGGCCGCCGACCTGATCACGCAGGCCTGGACCAACCCCGAGATGTTCGCCTACAACGGCCGCTACAACCAGCTCCGCTACGTCAACATCTGGCCCCGCCCGATCCAGGACCCGCACCCGCCCGTCTGGATCCCCGGCGGCGGCTCCGTCGAGACTTGGGAGTGGTGCGCCGACCACAACTACGTCTACTGCTACCTCTCCTACGGCGGCTACAAGGCCGGCCAGAAGAACGTCGACGGCTTCTGGCGCACCATGCAGGCCCGCGAAAAGCCGCTCAACCCCTACCAGGCCGGCTTCCTCCAGCTCGTCGCCACCGGCGAATCCGAGCAGGAAGTCGCCGACAAGTTCGGCCCCCACGCGGAGTACTTCTACAACAAGATGCTCCACGTCGACCCGCGCTACGCCGACCCGCCCGGCTACCGCACCGTCCGCACCATCGAGCAGGGCTTCACCCGCAGCCAGGGCCTCAAGCCCGTCTTCGGCGACACCGAGAAGTTCAAGGGCGAGAAGACCCAGGAGAAGCTGCTCCAGTCCAAGGCCGGCGAGGGCCGCATCACCTGGGACGACCTGATCCGCGAGGGCAACATCGTCGCCGGCACCCCCAGCCAGGTCACCGAGCAGCTCGAAGAGGTGATCCGCACCCTCCACGTCGGCCACCTGATGATCCTCAACCAGTTCGGCTCGATCCCCAAGGAGCTCGCGATCCCCAACATCGAGCTCACCGCCAAGGAAGTCCTGCCCAACCTCAAGCACATCTGGGACGACGAAGGCTGGGAAGACCACTGGTGGCCGCAGGGCCTGCCCAACGGCTCCGTCGAGCCCGCCCCCCTCGCCACCTAGCGCCCGCGCGGAAGCGAGCGAACGGGGCGGAGCCTGCGCTCCGCCCCGTTCTCGTTTGAGGCCTCCCGATGAAGCCCAAGATCAGCATCATCACGCTCGGCGTCGCCGACCTCGAAGCCTCGCTCCGCTTCTACCGCGACGGCCTCGGCTTCCCCGTTCACGACTACGAGGACGGCGCCGGCATCGCCTTCCTCGAACTGGAAGGCACCTGGCTCGCCCTCTACCCCCGCGAAAAATTCCCCGAAGAAGCCCCCGGCGTAGAGTTCGCGTCCCCCGGCACCCCGATGATCACCCTCGCCCACAACGTAGCCTCCCCCGACGAAGTCGACGCCGTCATCAACCAAGCCGTCAACGCCGGCGCAAAACTCATCAAACAACCAGAAAAAGTCTTCTGGGGCGGCTACTCCGGCTACTTCGCCGACCCCGACAACCACCTCTGGGAAGTAGCCCACAACCCCTTCACCGATCTCACATAGGGCCCTGCTCATTCACCCCAGTGGGCTATCGCGACTTGCGGTGGTCGACGCAATTGGCTACTTTGGCGTCCACGCTGATCTTGGTGGAAGGCAAATGCCATGCCAGATTCGACGAAATGGGTGCAGATAGAGCTCCCTAGCCGGCCCAACGGCTTACGGATCGCCACGCCACACCAACATCCGTGCCTAGTGGTCGCGTTTCCACGCAAGATCCTCCCAAATCTCCGTCGGAACAAGCCACTCGATCCACATCCCCTTGAGCGACAAGGCGTCTACGTGCTGAGTGGACCACGAAGCGACGCCGATCTATCAGAACTATACGTCGGCAAAGCGGAACCGAGATCGGTCGGTGAGCGTCTGAGTGAGCACGCGAAAAAGCGCGAGAAGGCATTCTGGAAAGAAACGTACGTCATTTCTACCAGTTCGTCTGGCTGGCGGGTTCCAGTGTCGTTCATCGAAGCGCGGCTTATCGAGCTGCTGAGAACGGCAGAGAAAGAGGGTCGAGCAGTCGTAAACAATCAAAATGATGTGAAAAGTCCAGAACTCACAAGGATGGAAGAACACTTCGCCCAAGATTTCCTCGACACGGTAATCGTATGCCTTCGCGCACTCGGTGTTTTCGAATTCGGTGCGGGTGATCCTGATCGCGGTGATTCTTCTATTAGCGGTTCAGAGGGTGATTCACCGACGCCGAAGGACGCTCCAGATATGCCTGACAACGCCGAATTGATTCTCACTTCCAAAGAAGATGTGCATGCCTACGCGCAGGAACCGCATATCGGTAATTTCATCGTCTTGCCAAGTTCGACCATCCGAGAGGATGTGAATCCAAAATTCAACAAAGACTATCCAGAATTGATGGCGTTGCGCAAAGAACTTATTGATGTAGGCATCATCCAGAACATTGATGGGCGGCTGAAATTCCAAAAAGAATACTCGTTCGACAGCGAGCTGACAGCGAAGAGGATCATTTTGGGCCATCAAGGCAGAGGAAGAGACAACAGCTGGAAGCCAATCTAGCCGCGATCTTTTGGCGCTCTCCGCTCACACGAGATCGCCGTTAGCCTGCACTGCATGAGCCAGCCGGCCAGCCTGAGCGCGATCACGCTTGTCGTGGGGGAGATGCCGCGCAGCGTCGCCTTCTATGAGGCGCTTGGGTTCGAGCGGCTCTATGGCGGGGCGGAAGCGTCGTTCACCTCCTACCGCGTGGGCGATTCCTACCTCAATCTGATGCTCGGCGAAGTGCCGGGCGGCTTCTGGGGGCGGACGATCTTCTACGTCGAGGATGTGGACGCGTTCCACGCGCGGGCGCTGGCGGCCGGGCTCGCGCCGATGTTCCCGCCACGCGACGCGCCTTGGCGGGAGCGGCACTTCCACATCCGCGACCCCGACGGGCACGAGCTCTCGTTCGCCAAGCCGCTCGACGCGGATTGACGCAGCCGGTCTACTGCTGGCGCGGCTGGCTCGCCCCTTGGATTGCCGTGATGCCGCCGTCGATCGTGAACTCCGAGCCGGTGCTGTAGGTCGCGTCGGCGACGATGAACAGCATCATCTTCGCCACCTCGTCGGCCGTGCCCAGGCGCGGGATCGGCCCGTCGAAGCTGACGTCGGCGTCGTCGCGCGTGAACAGCGCCGGGTCGCGGATCATCGGCGTGTCGATCGGCCCCGGATGCACCGAGTTGACGCGGATGTTGTAGGGCGCGAACTCCGCCGCCGCCGTCTTGGTCATCCCGCGCACGGCGAACTTCGAGGCCACGTACGCGCCCAGCCCCGCGTAGCCGGCCAGCCCGGCGATCGAGGAGGTGTTGACGATGCAGCCGCCGCCCGCATCGCGCATCGCCTGCACGACCGACCGCATCCCCAGCCAGACCCCGACTTGGTTGATCTTGATCACCTCCAGGTACTCCTGCAACGAGGAGTCCTCGATCCGCTTGAAGCGCGCGATCCCCGCGTTGTTCAGCAGGATGTCGAGCTTGCCGAAGTCGGCCACCGTCTTCGCGACCGTCTCCGCCCAAGCGCTCTGGTCGGCGACGTCGAGGTGGACGTACTGCGCGTTGCCGCCCGTGTCGTTGATCGAGTTGGCCACCCGCATCCCGTCCTCGTCCAGCACGTCCCCCAGCATCACCGCCGCCCCCTCCCGCGCGAACAGCCGCGCCTCCGCCTCCCCCTGCCCCCGCGCCGCTCCCGAAACCAGCGCCACCTTGCCATCGAGCTTGCCCATGATCCGCCTCCTCGCCGGCAGTCTACGCGCGCCCGTCTGCGCTGTGCCCGCGTGCTGCACCAGTGGTTTCTGCTGGAGCCTTATCGCTTCTGCGCTTTCTTCCCGACCTTGTTGCGAAGGTGAACGGTGTCATCAGCGTCAAGTACGCCCTGCTCGTACCGGACTTCATCAATGATGCGCTGCGCCATGGCCGGTGAGAGGCCGGGGTAGGCCTCCGAGAGCCGCCAACGAGAGATCGGCTGTTTCGGACGCGGTTTGATCAATCCGCCATCTGCGTCGCGAATCGGTTTGAATTCGAGCTTGCGGGCTGCCTCACGAGCTTGGCCCACTGGAGATGCCTCCGTGTCGCCGCCGAGGCCGGAGCCGCTGGTGAGGCCGCCGTCGAGCACGAACTCGGCACCGGTGCTGTAGGTCGCGTCGGCGGCGATGAACAGCATCAACTTGGCGACCTCTTCGGACTCGCCGGCGCGGGGGATCGGGATGCGGCGGGTCAGGCCGCCGCCGGGCGGGCCGCCGCGCGGGTCGCGGATCATCGGCGTGTCGATCGGTCCGGGATGGACGGAGTTGACCCGGATGCCGTACTGGCCCAGCTCCTGCGCTGCGACTTTGGTCATCCCGCGCACCGCGAACTTCGAGGCGGCGTAGGCGTTGAGCCCGGAGTTGCCCTGCAAGCCGGCCGTCGACGAAGTGTTGATGATGCAGCCGCCGCCCGCCTCGCGCATCGGCGCGATCGCCTCGCGCATGCCGAGGAAGACGCCGACCTGGTTGATCTGGACGACGCGCATGTACTCCTCGAGCGAGGTCTGCTCGATCGGCTTGACCAGCAGGATGCCGGCGTTGTTCAGCAGGATCGTCAGCTTGCCGAACTCGGAGACGGTCCGCGAGACCGCGTCGGCCCAAGCGCTCTCATCGACCACGTCGAGGTGGGTGTAGGAAGCGCTGCCGCCGGTGTCGTTGATCGAGTTGGCGACCCGCTCGCCGTCTTCGTCCAGCACGTCGGCGAGCATCACGGCCGCGCCCTCGCGGGCGAAGAGCCGCGCCTCCGCCTCGCCCTGCCCGCGCGATGCGCCGGAGATCAGCGCCACTTGTCCGTCGAGCTTGCCCATTTCGCGCTCCCCTCGGCGGGCTGTTGCGGTGCTCCGCCGAGGGGCAGTCTAGGAATGCGCGACGCGACTCGTCCTGCTCGCGTGAATGGTCCGTCTGCGCGCCGTTCTAGGCGCCGAGGCCGCGGGTCTGCGGGACGACCGGGTCGGCGGTCGGCTGGTGCTGGGCGAAGGGGCCGAAGCGGCCGGAGTGCTCCTTGGCCTCGAGCTGCGCGGCGTTCTGCGGCGTCATCGGGCCCGTGATCGACTCCATGATCGCGCGCCGGCGCGGGTGCCCGTAGGGCAGCCGGCGGGCCCGGTCCAGCCGCTGCTGGAGGTTCGTCCAGTAGGCCGGGTGCTCCGGGTCCTGCAGGTGCGCCTGGTGCGACGCCGTGTCGTAGGTCTGTCCGCGGTCGTTGGGGTTGCGTGCCATGTCGTCCTCCGATTCCGTGTTTCAATCATGTTACAGATGTTACGGGCAGATTTCAAGCCTCCTGGCCAAGCCGACGTAACGGGGCATCGCGGGAGCCCGCGGAGCTGGGTGGACGGGAGTGCGCAGGCGGAGATCAGGCCGGCTTGCGCGTCCGCATCCGGAACGGCGAAACCTCGCCCGTCTCCAGATCGAACGTGTAGCGCCACTGCTTCAGCAGGTCCAGCCCGTAGAGGTGGATCGCCAGCGTCTTGCCCTCGTTGATCTCGACCGCGTGGATGTCGCTCGGCGGCTGCGCGATCACCGTCGTCTCCCCCGCCGCCACCCGGCTCGGCGCCTGCTCCTCCAGCTCCGCGATCCACGGCCGCCCCGCGTCGTCCACCCGCTCGTAGTTGCGGTTGAACTCGACCCCCGAGATCACCCCTTCCATCGCCCACCCGTTGTGGTTGTGCACCGGCGCCCCCCTGCCCGGCTGCCAGACCACCGCCAGCACCGTCAGATCATCCGACTGGTGGATCACGAACCCCTCGTTCGGATCCGGATCTTCCCGCCCCGGGAAATCCGCCAGGCAATCCCGCCGCGCAATCACCCGCTCCAACGGCCCCGCCAGCGCCGCAATCGTCCGTTCCGCCGAGTCCCGCCGCGAAACGATCCGCTCCGCCTCCCGCACGAACTCCTGCACCGTGTAAGTCGCAGTCACCATGATCGCCCTCCCCGTATCTCGCTCCCAATTCTAGGGAGCAGACGCCCGCCCCGTCGCCCTGGTGTCGCAGGGCGGCAGGAGCCGGCCGGTAGGCTGCGGCGGTGCCGTTCAGCGAGTTCATTGCCTATGGGGACGAGAGCGGGACGGCAACGTTCGGCAAGATCGAGGCGGATTTCCCGGCGGTCGGTCTCGCGTTCTGCGTCTTCCGCGTCGAGGACTACGTGCGCGAGGTAGTCCCGCAGGTGCAAGCGCTGAAATTCCGCCACTTCGGCCACGATCAGGTCGTGCTGCACGAAAACGAGGTGCGTCGCGGTCGAGGCAGATTCCGGTTCGGATCGCTTGACGAGCGCAAGGCCTTCATGACGGACCTCGACGAGCTGATGAAAGGTCTCCCGATGACGATCGTCGCGGCAGTGATTGATCAGCAGATGCTGCATGACCGCTACGGCTACGCGTTTGACGCGTACGATCTTGGTCTTCGGTGCTGCGTCGCGCAGCTGCTTCGCTCAATTGGGGAGCCGGACCGTGCTGGGCCGCAAGGCAAGATGCACATCGTTGCAGAAGCGAGGGCGTCAACGGCGCAGAGCAATCTGACCGCGGACAGATTCCGCACTGGCTTGGCAGGTGCCGGAGCGTTTGCCGAGCCGCCGCCCCCGCAGATGGAACTGCGCTTTGCCCACAAGCAGGCAAACTCGGCCGGGTTGCAGATCGCTGACTTGGTCGTGCGCCCGATCGTGCTGCGGACGCTCCGGCCCGATCAGCGGAACCGAGCTTGGGATGGGATCGCCGCGAAGATCTACGATGGCCGCTCTGCAGTGGCGGAAGCCGCCGACGTGGGCGGGATCGTTGCCTTCCCTGAACGCGAAAGCGCCCCGGGCGGAGCCGGAGCGCTTTAAGAGGACACCGGCCGTGTCGTACAGCCTAAAACGGCGTGCTGCCACTTCCGCGACGGTCGCCGCCCACGGGACACTGCCCCGTGTCTGCGTCCGTGGGGCATCTTAGCCAATTCGGACAAGCCCTGTCAAAGGCGGGCTTGTGCCTGAATGCGAAAGCGCCCCGGGCGAAGCCGGGGCGCGTGTGGGACGCCGGCCGTGAGTGATGTAACAGCCTCAAACGGCGCGTTTCCGCTCTCGCGGTGAACCGCCGCCCACGGGACACTGCCCCATGTCTGCGTCCGTGCAGCCATCCTAATCGGCGCAAACCGCCTCGTCAAAAACGGATGCTGCCTCTGCCAACCGCCCTCCCATTAGCCTGCGCCGACGGAGGCGGCTATGCCCAACCAGCGCGGGGTCGAGTTCGGGCTCTTCTTCCAACTGCCGCAGGCGGAGGGGCAGTCGGCGGCGGAGCGCTACTCGGACACAATTGAGCAGGTGGTGGAGGCCGACCGGCTGGGCTTCGATCTGGCTTGGCTGGCGGAGATGCACTTCCTGCGCGAGTACTCAGTGATGCCCTCGCCGCTGGTCGTGATGGCGGCGGCCGCGGCGCGCACTTCGCGGATCCGACTCGGCACCGGCGTGGTGCTGGTGCCGCTGCACCACCCGCTCCGCGCGGCGGAAGAGGCGGCGACGCTGGACATCGTCTCGGGCGGGCGCTTGGAGTACGGCGTCGGGCGGGGGACGATCAACGCGCATTTCGACGGGCTCGGCATCCTCGTGCGCGAGCGGGCGGAGCGGTTCGACGAGGGAATCGAGGTGATCCTGCGCGCCTGGCGGGACGAGCCGGTCAGGTTCCGCGGGCAGTTCTGGAACATCGACGGCGTGGACGTCGTGCCCAAGCCGGTCCAGAAGCCGCATCCGCCGCTGCGCCTCGCGGCCAACTCCGACGAGTCCTTCGCCCGAGCCATCGCCGAGCGCTGGCGCGTCTTCGCCTCGCCGATCACCGCGTTCCTGGACGACCTCGACCGCCGTTTCGCCGAATACCACCGGGCGCGGACGGAGGCGGAGGGCGCGGAGCCGGCGCTGGCCGACGTCGGGTTGCTGCTGCCGGTCTTCGTCGACGAGGACGGCGCGCGGGCGCGCGCGGAGGCGGAGGAGAGCATCATGAGCTACCTGCGCGTGGTCGCGGCGACGGGAATGCGGGCGATCGCCGCCCGCGGCGGCGACCCTGACGATCTGCCGCCGCTGCTGCACCGCTACCGCCATTGCACCTACGACGAGGCGCTGCGAGACATCTGCGCGGTCGGCAGCCCGGAGGAGGTCGCCGCCAAGCTGGCGGAATTGAGCGGCCGCTTCCACGCCGGCCACTTCCTGACTTGGTTCAATTGCGGCGGGCTGATTCCGCACGAGCGCGTGCTGGCCTCGATGCGGCTATTCGCCGAGCAGGTCATGCCGCGGGTCTGAGCTGAGGATCGCGCCGGGCAGCCGCGCGCGGATCACCTCGATGGCGGCGTCGTTCCGGTCGATCAGGAGGTAGCGGCGGCCGAGGGCGTCCGCGGCCGCGCCGACGGTGCCGCTGCCGGCGAAGGGGTCCAGCACCAAATCGCCGGGGCTGCTCGCCGCCCGCAGGATCCGCTCGGCCAGCGCCTGCGGCTTCTGGGTTGGGTAGCCGGTGCGCTCCTTGGCCGCGGTGCCGACGATGGTGTGCCACCAGACATCCGTCGGCAGCTTTCCGCGCGCCGCCTTTTCCGGGCCGACCAAGCCGGGAGCCATGTAAGGGATGCGGTCGATCTCGTCGACGTTGAACGCGTAGCCGGACGGGTCCTGGACGTAGACGAGGATCGTGTCGTGCTTGGCCGGCCAGCGCCGCTTGGGGCGGCCGCCGAAGTCGTAGGCCCAGATGATCTCGTTGAGGAAGCGGCGGCGGCCGAAGATGCGGTCGAGCAGGACTTTGACGTAGTGCGCCTCGCGGTAGTCGAGGTGCAGGTAGAGGGCGCCCGCCGGCGCGAGCAGGCGGCGCATCTCGACCAGGCGCGGCTCCAGGAAGGCGAGGTAGTCGTCGAAGGCGTCGGGCCACTCGGCGTCGATGCGCGGAGAGGCGCGGTCGCGGCCGGTGTTGAACGGCGGGTCCGTGTAGATCAGGTCCGCGCAGGCGTCCGGCAGCGAGCGCAGCACGGGCAGGTTGTCGGCGTGGACGATCGCGCCCGCAGCCACGCGGCGGTCAGGCCTCCGGGCGCGGGCGCGGCAGCGACGAGGCGTCCGGCTCCTCTTCGCCGCGCCGCTCCTGCTCGTCGCGCGCCTCCGCCGCTTCCTCGCGCTTGATCTGCCGCTCCAGCTCGGCCTCCTCCAGCTCTTGCCCCAGGCCTTCCTCCAGCATCTGCTCGACCGGGCGCTGCTCCACCGTCGCGTCGAAGGCCGCGTCCAGCAGCGAGTAGGTGCGCCCGCCGACGTAGTTGAGCGGCTTGTACTCGTCGTCCTCCAGCGCCCACATGCCCGTGTTGAAGTCGAAGCCGTCGGTGTCGGCGTGGGCCGCGACCACCTTGCCGATGAACAGCGTGTGGTCGCCCATCGTGTAGGAATCGTGCACCGTGCATTCGATCCAGCCGACGCAGCCTTCGAGCAGCGGGGCTTCGATCTCGCTGCCCCTGAAGGAGGGGATGCGCGAGGCTTCGAGCTTGTCGCCGATGCTATTCGAGACCATCCCCAGCCACTGCGCGTGGTTGAGCAGCACCCGCGAGGGGATGTTGAGGGCGAACTCTTCGCCGTAGCGGATCATGTCGTGCGTGCGGCGCGAGGGGTGGACGGCGACCGCGATCAGCGGCGGGCTCATCGAGACCGGCATCGCGTAGGCGATCGGCGCCGCGTTGGAGACGGCCCGCCAGCGCGTGGTCAGGATCGCGACCGGCGCGCCGCCGAGCAGCCGCCGCGCGTCCTCCTCGAGCATCTTCTTGCGGACCATGGCGGGATGTTAGCCCCCGCCCCACGCTGGCCTCCCGCGAGCGCCGGCGCCGCCCTCGCCGAATCTCGCTGCGATAGGCTGGATGCCGCATTCCACGGGGAGAGTCCGATGGTTGATTTCCGCGACGACGGCACCGAAGCAGCCTTCCGCGACGAGGTGCGCGGGTTCATCGAGAGCGAGTTCCAGCCGCGCCGCGCCCGCATGCGCGAAGAAGCGCGCAACGCGGCGATGTTCGATCGCCCGCCCGCCCAGCGCGAATGGGACAAGGCGCTCGCCGACCGCGGCTGGATCGCCCCGGCCTGGCCCGAGCAGTACGGCGGCGCCGGCCTCTCCGTGATGCAGCAGTTCATCTTCAACGAGGAGATGGCCGAGGCCCGCGCCCCGCGCCCGGGCGGCATCGCCATCGGCATGGCCGGCCCCACGATCATCACGATCGGCACCGAGGAGCAGCAGAAGGAGCACCTGCCGCCGATCCTCAGCGGCGACTCGATCTGGTGCCAGGGCTACTCCGAGCCCGGCTCCGGCTCCGACCTCGCCTCGCTCCAGACCCGCGCCGTCAAGGACGGCGACGACTGGGTCGTCAACGGCCAGAAGATCTGGACCTCGGGCGCGCACCGCGCCGACTGGATGATCCTGCTCGCCCGCACCGACCCCGACGCGCCCAAGCACAAGGGCATCACCTACTTCATGCTCGACATGCACTCGCCCGGCGTCGAAGTCCGCCCGCTCGTCAACATGGCCGGCACCCACGAGTTCAACGAGGTCTTCTTCGAGGACGTGCGCATCCCCTCGCGCCACATCCTCGGCGAGGTCGACCGCGGCTGGTACGGCGCCGTGACCACGCTCGACTTCGAGCGCTCCAGCATCGGTTCCTCCGTCGGCATGCAGCAGCAGGTCGAGGACATCATCAACTTCGCCAAGGAGAACCGCGGCAGCGGCCTCTCTTCGGTCGGCGTCAACGAAGACACCCGCTTCCAGCTGGCCGACCGCTGGATCGAGACCCAGACGGCGCGGATGATCTCCTACCGCATCGTCACGATGCAGGACCAAGGCCTGATCCCCAACTACGAGGCGAGCATGGCCAAGCTCTACGCGATGGAGCTGAACCAGCGCATCTGGCGCACCGCGATGCAGGTCACCGGCCTCTACGGCCAGCTCAAGGGCGGCGACCCCTACGCCGCCAAGCGCGGCCGCTACAACTACGGCTTCATCCGCAGCATCGCCAACACCATCGAAGGCGGCACCAGCGAAATCCAGCGCAACATCATCGCCACCCGCGGCCTCGGCCTGCCCCGGGGCTAGCTGCCGGTGCCGGCCGCGCCGTCTCCGGCATCCGGCGGGCCGATTGCCGCCGAGGCGGCGGGTTCATCGGTCTATTCCGACCTGCGCACGGTCGAGCAGCCGCTGATCGAGCTGCCCCCGCGGCTCCGGCGCGGCGAGCGGCTGGAAATGGACGGGCGCGAGCTGCTGGCCGCGCTGCCGGACGATGCGGTCGTCGCGGCCTTCTTCGACCCGCAGTACCGCGGCGTGCTCGATCGCTTGGCCTACGGCAACGAGGGCGAACGCCGAGGGCGGCGACGGGCCGAACTGGTGCAGATGGGCGAGGACATCATCGCGGAATTCGTCCGCGAAATCGCCCGCGTGCTGATCGCGAGCGGGCACCTCTTCCTCTGGATCGACAAGTTCCACCTGATGACCGGCTTCCGCGACTGGCTCGACGGCACCGAGCTCGACGTCGTCGACATGGTCACATGGGACAAGGGCAAGATCGGCATGGGCTACCGCACCCGCCGCCGCGCGGAATACTTGGTCGTGCTGCAGAAAGCGCCGCGCAGGGCCAAGGGCGTCTGGAAGCTGCACGACATCCCCGACGTCTGGCAGGAAGCGATCCCGAAAGATCGCCGCGCAGCCGGCGTCCATCCCAAACCCATCCAGCTGCAAGCCCGGCTGATCGAAGCCGTGACCAACCCCGGCGACTTGGTGATCGACCCCGCCGCCGGCACCTACTCAGTGCTCGAAGCCTGCCAACGGACGGGCCGTGATTTCCTCGGCTGCGACCTCAACGGTTAGCCGTTCGCCCACCGCGCGGCTGCTCCCGCCGCCGCAGCTCTGCAGCGACTTCGTCGAGTGTTTGCTCCCGCGTGACCGCATCAACGTTGGCATTGAGCACGAGCAGCCGCGTCGCCGAATCAGGCTTGATGACCTGCTCGATCTCCCCGCGTCGCGCAACGATCAGGGCAAGCTGGCTGGCGTCGCGATCCGACACGGGGCCGTCGGGACTGAACGTCAAGCGGACGATGCGGAGCCCTTGCACCATTGCGCGTAGAGACGCCCGCCGAGCGGCGGGTTGACGATAGTGGTCTTTGGTCACGATCGCGTCATAGCCGCGCTCTCGGGCTACTTGAAAGACGCGCCAGTCACCGATGCCCTTGAGTTTCAGCGTGTCGATGTGATCGGTCGGAATGCCGGCCGCGGTGAGTTCGCGCTCAATCCTGGACATGTTCTCATCGAGCAGGAGGCGCATCACGCACTGCCGTGCCGTTGAGGTGGCGCTCGAATTCGATGGCGCGCTGGACTTGGTATGGAGTGACCGTGTAGTGATGGCACAAGCTTTCAGTGGACATTCCGCCGCAATGACCGGAGAAGATCGTGCGCGTGTCGACGCGTCGATCATGGAACACGGGCAGTCCGTCGTGGATCCGCGGATCAATGCGGACCACGTCGGCGAAGCGGTGCAGCCGTCCAAGCTCGCGTTCATGCCAGCGCTGCGCGACGAAGGTCTGCGGGTTGAGTCCGTCGGGAAAGACCGGTTCGAGCATGGAGACGAACAGGTCCGTGGCCCAATGGCGGCAGGCCTTGTCGAAGCGGGCGAAGGTCTCGGGGATTCGGGCGAGCGGCAGGCCGAGCTCGATCAGCTTGGCGGCGGCGAGGATGCGGTGGAGGTCGTCCCACGAATAGAACCAGTCCGGCTCGTCGGGGAAATCGCGTTCTTCTTCTTCGTTCCAGAGCGCGCCGGGCAGCAGGCCCGCCTCGCGCCAAGCCTCGATCTGCTCGACCGAGACCCCGGCCAATGCCGCGCAGATCCGCGGCTCGATCGCGCCCGCCTCGTCGAACTCGTGCTTCTCGTCGTTGCAGCTCATGGCCCTCAGCCTAGCGCGGACGGCCACGGCGCTCCGCCGCGGCCTACTTGCCGATGTAGGACCAGTTTTCCTTGAGCCAGCGGACCAAGGTGCCGCCGATGTCGTCGCGGAATGCGGGGCCGTGGCCGCCGTCCCGGATCGTCCAGAGTTCGATGGTGTACTCGTTGCAGGCTTGGCGGTTGCGCTGGCGGGCGGTTTCGGCGCCGTCGATGCCGGTATCGAGATCGATATCGTCGAGCCGTTCGACGACCTCAGCGTTGCAGCCGGCGCGGACGGCCCAGCGTCGGGTCAGTTCGACCGCGCCCGGATAGCCGTCGTCGGATTCGGCTATGCCGTTCTTGCCGGACTCCTCGTTCGATTCATCGTCGCCCGCGTTGTCGACGCCGGCGTACAAGATCGTTTCGTCGGCGTCGCCGTGGATGTGGAGCACGGAGACGGGCCGCCAGTTATCGCACCGCGATGGATCTTTGAACGAGGGGGCGGCGATGGCGACGAGGCCGCGCAGATCGTCGATCAACGGCCCCGCGCAGGCAAGGGTGTAAGCCATCGCGCCGCCGTTGGAGTAGCCGATCACGTAGGCCCCGTTGACGTTGAGATAGCCGCGCGCTTCGGTGAAGAGGTCGGCGAGGTAGGTAACGTCCTCTTCATCCCCGCCGTTGGAACCGGGCAGACTGCTCCAATAGCGATAGCCGGCCTCGTCGATCCGGCCGTCCGGCATCAGCAGCGCGAAACGTTCGGTTTCGATCTGCCGGCGCAGGCCGAGATATGCATCAATGTCCTCCGCGTCGCCGCCGAAACCGTGCAGCAGCATCACCAGCGGAACCGCCTCGGCACGGCTGTAATTTGCGGGAGCGTACAAGCGCGCCGGCCGCGCTCTGGTACCGACCGGCCGCTCGAACAGGCCGGCCGGCGGGAGCACCACGGACTTGCCGGTGATGCGGTACTGCTCGACATCTTGCACCCAAGAGAACAGCGCCGCCCAAAGATCGTGGAACTCCGGCGAGTGGCCGCTGCCTTCCAGCGTCCAGAGCTCGATCGTCACTTGGTCATCGCACCCGTGGCGGAAACGGAGTCCGCTGGTTTCATTGCCCTCGACGGCGTCATCGAGATCGACCGCGGGCAGCATCTCCGATTTCTGCGGATCGCAGCCGGCGCGGCCGGCCCAGCGCTCGACCAATTCCCGCGCGCCGGGGTGCCCGTCGGAGGCCGGATCGTCGTTGGCGATGTTGACGAGATCGCGGGTGCCTTCGTAGGGAACGCCGTCGTCCGCCGTGCCGTGAATCTGGAGCACCGAGAGCAGCGACGGATCGAGGCAATGTTCGGCGGTCTCGAAGGAGGAACCGGCGATGCTGATCACGGCGCGGAGATCGTCGATCCTGCCTTCGCAGGCCATCCGGTAGGCCATGAAGCCGCCGTTGGAGTTGCCGATCATGTAGACGCCGTCGAGATCAATCAGCGCCCGCGCCTCGTCGACGATCGCTGAGAGGTAGCCGACGTCGTCGGAATCGACCTCGGTGAACTCGCAGCACGCGGGCGTCGCGTCCCAGAAGGTCCCGCCGTCGCTGCCGCGCTGCCCCTCGGGGAGGAGCAGCGCGAAGCGGCTGTCGTTGAGTTGCAGGTGCAGGCCGCCGAGATACCAACTCAATGTCTCGGCGCTGCTGGCGCTGGCGTGCAGCAGCACGGCCAGCGGAAGCGGCTCCGCAGCGGCGTCCCAGTCGCCGGGCACGAGCAGCCGCGCCGGCCGGTCGCCGCCGACGATGAACTCGCCCAGCCCCGCTGATTCCGCGAGCTCGGAGATCTGCGGTTCCGCCTCCTCTGCCTCCTCCGGCTCCGTCGGTTCTTCCTGCTCCTCCTGTTGGGGCGCGCTCTGCTGCTCCGCCTGAGGTTCGGCCGCCGGCGCGGGTTCCGCCGGCGCTTGCTGTTCTTGTTCCTGCTCTTGCTGCTGCACGACTGCCGGCGCTGGCGCGGCCGGTGCCTCTGCCTGTTGCTGTTGCTGGTCGTCGCCGCTGCACGCCGCCGCGACGACCGCCGCGAGCAGCGCCAAGAGCGCCGTCCACCGCCATGCCTTCGCCATGATCGGCTCCTTGCTCCGCCGCTACTTGCCGACGGCCGGCTCGGTCGCGCGCAGCCAATCGAGGATGCGCGCGCTGATCGCGTCTTGGAAGAGCGGGACGTGCCCGCCGCCTTCGAGCGTCCAGAGTTCGACCGTGTTGCCGCCGATGCAGCCTTGGCGGTAGCGGGTGGGCACGGTCTCGCGTCCGCTGGTCGCGTTGTCGAGGTCGATGCGGTCGAGCGTCTCGGCGGCGCCGGAATCGCAGCCGACGATCCCGACCCAGCGGTCGACCAGCTCTTCAGCGCCGGGATAGCCGTCATCCGCGTCCGAAACATCCGGCTTGGAGATGCCCAAGGCGGCGAACTGATCGAGCAGGCTTTCGTGGCCCTCGTAGAGGATCACTTCATCGGCGTCGCCGTGGATCTGGAGCACGGAGATGGCCGCGGGATTCTCGCAGCGCGCGGGATCCTCGTAGGAGGTGCCCGCGAGGCTGACGACGGCGCGGAGATCGTCGATGCGTCCCGAGCAAGCCATCGTGTAGGACATGAAGCCGCCGTTGGAGTGGCCGACGAAGTAGACGCCTTCGATATCGGCCTCTTGGCGGGCTTGGCCGATCAGCCCGTCGATGTAGTCGACGTCATTGGAGTCGATGGTGCCGAATTCGCAGCAGGCAGGGGTCGCGTCCCAGAATTGGTTGCCGACATCGTCGGCCTGCCCGTCGGGGAGCAGCAGGGCGAAACGCTCGTCGTTGATCCGCCAGCGCATGCGGAAGTAGGCGTCCTGGCCCTGCGACTCGCCGGAGTAGCCGTGCAAGAGGACCATCAACGGCAGCGTCTCGCCGCGGGCGTATCCGTCCGGCAGGAGCATCGTCGCGGGACGGTCGGCGAAGCTGACGCGGCGTTCTTCGAGCAGCGGCTGTTCCGCCAAGAGCGCGCCCGCCATGCGGTACTGCTCGACATCTTCGATCCACGTGAGCACGGCCGTGGTGAGGTTGTAGAACTTCGGCGAGTGGGAGCCGCCTTCGACGGTCCAGAGGTCGAAGGTCAGCCCGTCGACGCACCCGTCGCGGTAGCGGGTGATGACGGTCTCGTTGCCGTCGATGTCGGAGACGAGGCCGTAGCGGGGGTAATCCTGCGGCGCATCGAGGTCGCAGCCGGCCCGCGCGGCCCAGCGTTGGACGAGTTCGAGCGCGCCGGGATGCCCGTCGAGCGTCTCGTCGTCATCTTGCGAGCGGAGCAGGTCGTCGTTGCCTTCGTAGAGGATTTCGGCGTCTTCAGTGCCGTGAATCTGGGCGACGGAGACGGGCTGCGCATCGGCGCAGACGGCCGGGTCCTCGTAAGAAGAGCCGGCCATGCTGACGATGCCGCGGAGATCGGGGATGACGCCCTCGCAGGTCAGGCGGTAGGCCATGAACCCGCCGTTGGAGTTGCCCAGCAGGTACACGCCGGAGACGTTGACGTGCTCGCGCGCCTCATCGATCAGACTGCTCAGATAGGCGACGTCGTCGGTATCGACATCGCTGAATTCGCAGCAGGCCGGAGTCGCATCCCAGAAGGGAAGGCCCTGCGTGTCGGGCCGGCCCTGCGGGAGCAGGAGGGCGAAACGGGCCTCGTTGATCAAGAGGTGCGCGCCGCCGAAGTACCAGTTCACGGCCGTGGCAGTGCTGCCGTAGCCGTGCATCAGCACGGCGAGCCCGAGCGCTTCCTCACGCTCGTAGCCGGCCGGCGCCATCAGCGCCGCCGGGCGCTCGCCGCCGATCTCCCACTTGGTCAGCTCGACTTCTTCCTCTTCTTCCTTCTCATCCGCGTCGCCATCCGACGCATCGGACTCATCCTGCGCTTGCTCAGCGGCGTCCGCCTGCTCTTGCGCTTGTTCGTCGGACTCCTGTGCAGCGGCTTGCTGCTGTTCGTCCTGCTCCGCAGCCCCGGCGGCGCTCGACGCCTGCTCTTGCGCGGCATCCTGCTCGGCCTGCTGTTGTTGCTGCGGCTGGGAGACGGAATCTCCCTGCTGCGCCTCGGCGACGGGCGCGCCTTGGGACGACTGCTGGTCCTGCTGCTGGTCGTCGCCGCTGCAAGCGGCGAAGATCAACGCGATGGCTGCAACGAACGCGATCACGGCGGCGAGTCTGGTCATCGGGTCACATCCGTCTCTTTGGCCCGCGCGAGGAGCGCGTCGGCTGCGAGGTCTCGTTCGATTTCAAGGGCATCCGGGGGAGTGAACCATGCGGCCAGCCCTCGGAGGACGCGGGCCGGATCGCCGCAGGCGATGCGGATGCTGGCGCGCTGCCAGGCCGCATTGAGGTAGATGCCGCCGCGCCGCTGGCCGGGGATGCGGCGCTGGAAGATGAGGGCGTCGGGATCATGCGGGTCATGCAGGGCTAGACGCGCCCCGCGCGCCTGAGGTTCCACCGCGGCGAGAACCAGGGCCGCGGCCTCCTCGCCTCCCGCGGCCGCGACGAGCCAATCCTGCTGGCGCGGAGGAACCGGGACGGCGTCTAGGCGAGCGCGGATCCGGGAGGCGAGTTCGCCCGCCGTGGCCGGTTCGAGCGCCGGATCGAAGGCGATCGCGACGCCGTCATGGCGGGCGAGCGAAAGATCGGGCAGCCGGCCGCTCAACGGGGATCCAACAGCCATGCCAGCATCGTGCTGCCGATTTCGGGGGTGAACGCGGGCCGGTGTCCCGCGCCGCTGATCGTCCAGAGCGCGATGCGGATGCCGCCCTCGCAGCCGCCGTAAGCCGTCACGCGGGTTTCCCGGCCGGGGATGCGCCGAACGAGATCGAGCGGCGGCGCATCCGCGTCGGGCGCATCGGCGCAACCGGCGCGGCGCGCCCATCGGCCGGCGAGCTCGACCGCGCCGGGGAAGCCCGGCCAATCGAACAACGGCTCGGCCTCGCCCGCATAGCCGACCAGCTCGTCGCGGTCGCCGTGGATGTGCAGCACCGAGAGCGGATCCGCATCGTCGCAGCGTCGGGCGCGCTCGAATGAGGAGCCGGCAAGGACGGCGATGGCGGCCAGTTTGGGCATTCCATCGCAAGCGAGGCGGTAGGCCATGAAACCGCCGTTGGAGTAGCCGATCACATGGACCCGCTCAACCGCGATGATCCGTTCCACCTCGCCGACGAGCTTGCGCAGGTAGCCGGCATCATCGACATCGGAACCGAAGAAATCGCAGCAGGTCGGGGTGGCGTTCCAGAAACGGGCGCGGAACAGGTTGCGGGTCCCCTGCGGCAAGAGCAGCGCGAAGCGGTCGCGCACGACGTGCCGCGAGATCTCGAGATAGTGGTCGGCGTCGCCGGCATCGTCGCCGAAGCCGTGCAGGAGCACGACCAGCGGCATCGGCTCGTCGCCGAGCGCGCGGGGAAGCAGCAGGCGCGCCTCCCGCCCGTCGACGGCAACGGTCCGCTCCGCGGGCGCCAGCCGGTCGGCTTCCGCATCCGCCACGGCAAAGGTCCCGACGGCAAGCAACCCGGCCAGCACCAGCGCGAACGGGAGACGGCGCGAAGACATCAAGGCAACGCTACAGGCGGATCGCAACGCCGACGCCTACAACCCGAGCCGCGCGACTTCGGCAGCGACATCGTCGACGTCCATCACTTTGGTCACGGCACCGGTGCTCCCGTTGAGCACGAGCTTGCGCTGCCGCGAGTTGGGCTGAACCAACTCCTCAATGCGCTCGAGGTTGGCGAGGATGAGTCGGAACTGCTCGACGGAAGTGCCGGTCTGCGCTTCGGGGCCCTTGCCAGTGAAGCGGAGTTCGATGATGCGCAGGCCCGCGAGCATGCCGCGGAAAGCGGCCGCGCGCGCATCGCCCTTGCGATAGCGGTCCTTGGTGACGATCGCGTCATAGTCGCGCCTCGCGAGTTCCAAGAGGAGCGGATCACCGGTGCCCGCGAGCTGGAGCGTCTCCGCATGCACGGCTTCGATTCCGTGCTCGGGCAGCAGTTGCTCAAGGCCGCGGCCGGCGCTCTCATCCAAGAGGAAGCGCATCAAGTGTCCGATATCCGCGAATCGCGCACTCGAACTCAATCGCGCGTCGGGCCTGATACGGGGTGATCCGCCACTCCTCGACTAACCCGTCGATGCCCGACTCGCGGGAATAGGTATCCCAAAGGGAGTCGGTGGTGATCCCGCTCCGGTGCAGCACCGGCCGGCCGTCTGCCCGCATCGGGTCCATTTCCACGATGTCGGCGAATTTGTACATACGGCCAAGCGAGTACTCGTGGTGCCGCTCGGCGCAGTAGCAGTAGAAGTCGACGCTTTCGGGGAAGACGGGTCTCATGTCGCGGGGAACGAAGTTGGTGGGCCAGTTGCGGCAGACGCCATCGAAAGCGGCGAAGACTTGGGGCAGTTCTGCTTCGGGCAGGCCGAGCTGCAAGAGTTTGGCGGCGGCTAGGACGCGGAAATGGTCGGTCCAGTTGTAGTAATGCGGCGGCTCGTCGAACTTGCGCTGGAGCTCGATCGGCTCCTCGTTCTGCACGGACGCGGGCAGCAGCCCGCTCGCGCGCCAGCGTTCGAGCTCGGCTTCATCCAAGCCCGAGAGCGCGGCGACGAGCCACGGCTCCAGCGCCCCCCAATGATCGCGTTCGTTCTGCTCCGAACAGGTCACGCGCACCTCCCCGCGCCAGCACCCGTCTGCGAGGGCCAGACTACCGCGCCGAATAGTGCCTAGAGGCCGAGCCGCGCGATCTCGGCGGCGACGTCGTCGACATCCATCGTCTTGGTCACCGTGCCGGTGCTCCCGTTGAGCACGATCTTGCGCAGCCGTGAGCCGGGCTGGATCAGCTCCTCGATGCGCTCGAGGTTGGCGAGGATCAGTTCGAGCTGCTCAGTGCGTGTTCCGCGACCGGGGCCAGGTGCCGTGCGCGTAAAACGGAGCTCGACGATGCGGAGGCCGTCTCGCATTTCACGCAGGGAGGCCTCGCGAGCGTCCGTCTTTTCATAGCGGTCTTTGGTGACGATTGCGTCGTATTCGCGACGGGCAAGGGCCAGCAGGAACGGATCGTCGGCGCCCGACAGCTTCAGGCCATCGACGTGCGAAGCGCTGATGCCGTATTGGGGCAGCAGGGATTCGAGCCTGAGCGCGACGCTTTCATCAAGCAGGAGCAGCATTGTCAGTTCTCGTCGCACGAGTGGCGTTCTCGAAGGCGAGGGCTCTTCGGGCCTGATAGGGCGTAACGCCCCAGTCCTCAACCAAGCCTTCAATGCCGCGGTCGTCTTCGTATGCGCGCCAGAGCGTCTCGGGTTCCAAGCGTCGGCGGTGCAGGACGGGGTTGCCGGCGAGGCGCATCGGGTCCATTTCCACGATGTCGGCGAAGCGGTACATCCGGCCGAGCGAATACTCGTGGTACCGCTCGGCGTGGAAGCGCTGGAAGTCGACGCTTTCAGGGAAGACGGGTCTCATGTCGCGGGGGACGAAGTTGGTGGGCCAGTTGCGGCAGACGCCGTCGAAAGCGGCGAAGACTTGGGGCAGTTCCGCTTCGGGCAGACCCAGCTGGAGCAGTTTGGCGGCGGCGAGGACGCGGAAATGGTCGGTCCAGTTGTAGTAATGCGGCGGCTCGTCGAACTCGCGCTGGAACTCGATCGATTCGTCGTTCTTCACGGACGCGGGCAGCAGGCCGCTCTCGCGCCAGCGTTCGAGCTCGGCCTCGTCCAAGCCCGAGAGCGCGGCGACGCGCCACGGCTCCAGCGCCCCCCAACGATCGCGTTCGTTCTGCTCGGAACAGGTCACGCGCACCTCCCCGCGCCAGTGCCCGCCAGCGAGGCCAGACTACCGCGCCGAGCAGCGCCTAGAGGCCGAGCCGCGCGATCTCGGCGGCGACGTCGTCGACATCCATCACTTTGGTCACCGTGCCCGTGCTCCCGTTGAGCACGATCTTGCGCAGCCGCGAGCCGGGCTGGATCAGCTCCTCGATGCGCTCGAGGTTGGCGAGGATCAGTTCGAGCTGCTCAGTGCGCGTTCCGCGACCGGGGCCAGGTGCCGTGCGCGTAAAACGGAGCTCGACGATGCGGAGGCCGTCTCGCATTTCACGCAGGGAGGCCTCGCGAGCGTCCGTCTTTTCATAGCGGTCTTTGGTGACGATTGCGTCGTACTCGCGACGGGCAAGGGCCAGCAGGAACGGATCGTCGGCGCCCGACAGCTTCAGGCCATCGACGTGCGAAGCGCTGATGCCGTATTGGGGCAGCAGGGATTCGAGCCTGAGCGCGACGCTTTCATCAAGCAGGAGCAGCATTGTCAGTTCTCGTCGCACGAGTGGCGTTCTCGAAGGCGAGGGCTCTTCGGGCCTGATAGGGCGTAACGCCCCAGTCCTCAACCAAGCCTTCAATGCCGCGGTCGTCTTCGTATGCGCGCCAGAGCGTCTCGGGTTCCAAGCGCCGGCGGTGCAGGACGGGGTTGCCGGCGAGGCGCATCGGGTCCATTTCCACGATGTCGGCGAAGCGGTACATCCGGCCGAGCGAGTACTCGTGGTACCGCTCGGCGTGGAAGCGCTGGAAGTCGACGCTTTCGGGGAAGACGGGTCTCATGTCGCGGGGGACGAAGTTGGTGGGCCAGTTGCGGCAGACGCCGTCGAAAGCGGCGAAGACCTGGGCCAGTTCCGCTTCGGGCAGGCCGAGTTCGAGCAGTTTGGCGGCGGCGAGGACGCGGAAATGGTCGGTCCAGTTGTAGTAATGCGGCGGCTCGTCGAACTCGCGCTGGAACTCGATCGACTCGTCGTTCTTCACGGACGCGGGCAGCAGGCCGCTCTCGCGCCAGCGTTCGAGCTCGGCTTCATCCAAGCCCGAGAACGCGGCGACGCGCCACGGCTCCAGCGCCCCCCAACGATCGCGTTCGTTCTGCTCGGAACAGGTCACGCCGCACCTCCCCGCGCCGGCGCCGCCAGCGAGGGTCAGCGTAACGCTAGCCTTGCGGTTCGGCGGCCCATGAGGCGGCTGGATGGAGGTGCGCGATGCGGCGAGCGGCTTGGACTGCGGGGCGCGATCTGGAAGTGCTGGAGCAGCCCGGAAGCGAGCCGGGCGAGGGCGAGGTGATCGTCGACGTCGTCAACGCCGGCATCTGCGGCTCGGACCTGCACTGGTATCGCGGCGACTTTTCGCCCCAGGCCGGCCGCTCGCCCGGACACGAGATCGGCGGCATCGTCTCCGCCGTCGGGGCCGGTGCCGGCGGTCTCCGCGAGGGCGACGTCGTCGGCGTCGAGCCGCTGCTGCGCTGCGGGGACTGCCGCCATTGCAACGCCGGCCGCTACAACCAATGCCAGGTCGCGGGCGGGCTGATCGGGATCGCGCAGGACGGCGGCATGGCCCAGCAGGTGCGTGCGCCGGCGGCCGCCGTCTTCCCCGCGCCGGCCGGCGTGGACGGCGAACTCGCGGCGCTGGCCGAGCCGCTGGCCTGCTCCGTGCACGGGTTCGCCGAGGCGGACTTGCAGGCGGGCGAGACGGTGCTGGTGATCGGCGGCGGCACGATCGGGCTGACGGCGCAGCTGGCCGCGCAGGCGATGGGCGCCCAAGTGATCATGCTGGCGCGCTACCCGCACCAGCAGGGCTCGGCCCGGCGCTTGGGCGCGGCCGAAGTGATCGGCGAGGACGAGGCGGGCCAGCGGCGGCTGCGGGAGCTCGCGGCGGACGACGCCATCGACGTCGTCGCGGAATGCGTGGGCGGCAAGGCGGACACGATCCGCACCTCGGTCGACGCGGTGCGGCGCTTGGGCCGCGTCGTCGTGCTGGGCGTGTTCGCGATCGATGACGCGGGCTTCAACCCGCTGACGCTGCTGGGCCGGGAGATCACGATGATCGGCGCGGTCACCTACGCAGCCCCGGGCGGGCGGGTTGCCGACTACCAGCGCGCGCTGGAGTACCTGCCCGGCTGCGCGGAGCATGCGCGCTCGCTGATCACCCACCGCTTCGGCCTGAACGACGTGAACGAAGCATTCCAGACGGCGCTGGACAAGAGCAGCCGCAGCATCAAGGTGCACCTGACGCCGAACGCCTGAAGACGCGGGAGTTCGCCGGCGATGCTCAGAAAATCGCCAGCGGGTTCGCCGGGCTGCCGGTGCCGCCGATGATCCGCAGCGGGCTGAGCACGAACTGGAACTGCCAGCGCCCCAGCTCGGCCGCCTTGGTCGCGACGTCCTCCAGCTGCATGTTGTCCATCAGCCACAGCCCCATCGCGACGATGCCGACGGCGTGCACGGGGATGCGCAGCTGCGAGTAGCCCGACGGGTTCACGTCGGTCGCCGTGTCCGCGCCGATCACGGACGCGCCGCGCTCCTTCAGCCAGGGCATGCAGGCGACGTGCCAGCCGGGGAAGCCCGTTTCCAGCAGCGGTTCGCGCCCGACTTCCCGCTTGCGCCTGCCGTAGCCCGTCCGCAGCAGCACCGCATCGCCTTCGCGCACCTGCACGCCCTGCCGCTGCTCCGCCGCCTCCAGGTCCTCGGGGAACACGCCCTCGCCCGGCTGCATCCAGTCCACGCCCTTCGCCGCCGCCACGTCCAGCAGCACCCCGCGGGTCGCGATCCCGTCCCGCAGCTCCGTAATCGGCAGGTTCGTCGCGCCGCGCGCCGAGTTGACCAGGTGCGCCGGCTGCCCGTTGTACATCTTCCCGTCCCAGAAGATGTGGCAGAGCCCGTCCAGATGCGTGATCGCGTAGCCGTGGTAGACCAGCCCGAAGAACTCCAGCGCCCCGCCCATCCGCGAGACGCCCGATTCGGCCACAGCCGCCGCGGATTCGCCGGTCGCGACCATGAACCGCTGCGGCGTCCCCATCGCGTGGTCCGGCTCATGCGTGTTCTCGATGTCCCAAGCGCAGGACACGGACACGCCCTCCGTCACGGTCGCCGCCGCCGCCCGCCGCACCTCCGGCGTCACCAGATTGAGCGTCCCCAACTGGTCCCCCTCCCCCCACCGCCCCCAGTTGGACAGCGAATCCATCCAAGACAGCACAGTCTCCTCAGTCGGAATCTCTGGCATCCTGCACCTCCTTGTGACAAGCCCGCAACCACCGTAGCATGTGCGTCATCTGTGCTAGACTAGACACAGGAAGGAGGCGTCATGCCCATTTGCGGACGACTAAAGCGGGTGTTGCGGTCCGATGCTGGCAGATCAGCGAGGTTCCGGGTGTATCTGCACTCAGAGGCGCATCAATTCCCTCCCTTTGAAGCTTTTTTGGCACAGCAGCTGAGGGGCTGGAGGGTATCGCCAAGCAGAGAAGGCCGAAAAGGTCGGTATCTGGAAATCACTAGCCCATCGGAGGTCGGTGATACCGCTATTGACAGGTGCCAGCAGATGCTCAAGCAATGGCAGAAAACGGTGACGATTCAAGACGAGGCTAATGAATCTCATGCTCTCAGTCTCCATAATTGGTATATCGGGGATGAAAATTGGGAGGGGACAGATCTTGGTCAGAAGGTGGATTGGGTTCGCAATCCCAACCCCCAGATTTCGGACAAGTGGCGTGCCAAAGAGGCGAAGAAAATTGCTGCACTCTACTGTGATTGGCTAGAATTGCACCCGGCATACGCACAATGCGATTTGGTCGTTCCTGCTCCGGCACATGATCCCTCTAAAACCTTCCAATTGCCGGTCGAAATTGCATGCCACATCGCACAAACACATAACATTCGTCTATGTCGCCTGAATACTACAGCTCGTGCCTCTCACCAGAATTTAGATGAACATCAATTGCCGACCGTCAAGGAAGTTGCTGACTCGATCACCGCGCCGACTGAAGTACAGGGGCACACTGTTTTCCTCATTGATGATGTGTATCGTTCTGGTCGTACTATCGATGGTACTGCACGAGCATTGCGGGCTGCGGGAGCATCGCGGATATATGCTCTCACTGCGACGAAGACTGCGAAATTCTGCAACGGATTACCGCCCCATCGTGAATACTGGCTTGGGGGAGATTCATGATGGAACGAACTGAAATTACATCTTTGAGCCGCTATCATATTCTAGATATGCCCGTGGGCGATCGTGGCAGTATCCGTGAGCATGTTATCAAACCATCCGATCCCGATTATCCGATGGCATTACGAGCTCGTGGCAAAGATCTGCCCTTGCACGTATTGGGCAAGATAGATACGCTCCGAACAGCCGGGATCGGGCATTGTGGCTCACGCCGTTCAAGCCAATTGGGCATTGAACTTGCCCGAATTGTTGGCATCGTTGCAGCCGAGGCCAATCGCCCGCTGGTGAGTGGTTATGCGGCTGGCGCAGATACGGCAGGACATCTTGCTGCCCTCGTGGAAGGTGGGCATACAACGGCGATTTTAGCTGAAGGGCTTGGATCGAAATGGCGCTTGCGTCGCGAATACGCCGAACTTGGCGATGCATTGTCTCGCATGACAATAATATCTCAGTATCCATCTAATGCACGCTGGACTTCTTGGCGGGCTATGCAGCGCAATATCACGATCTGCGCATTTTCGAATGTTTTGGTCGCTATTGAACCAGGCGAGAAAGGCGGAACTCGGAATGCCATGATCACTGCATTACGGATGAATATTCCCGTCATCGTTGTCCCGGCTGCCGATGGAACCGATGTGATGTCTGGTGTGCCACGAAAGCATCAAGGGCGTGTGGGGGTTGTACACGACGTGCCAGAACTACGGGCCGCGTTGGACAAGGTGCTCGCCCAAGCGCCCGTAGAGCAGCTTGCCCTATCATGGGGCGCGGACGAGGACGACCGTTCGGAAGGACACCAAAATGACTGATGCGCCGATTTCGGGGTGGTGCGAGCCGCGGTTTGCGGGGGTGCGGGAGGCGTTTGCGCGGAACTTCGCCGAGTTCGGCGAAGTCGGGGCAGGCGTCGCCGTCTACCTGAACGGGGAGCCGGTCATCGATCTTTGGGGCGGCTGGTACGCGGCCGACCGCGGGCGGGAGTGGGACCGCAACACGCTGGTCAACGTGTTCTCGACGACCAAGGGGCTGACGGCGTTCTGCGCGCACCGGCTGGTCGAGCAGGGCAAGCTCGACGTCGATGCGCCCGTGGCCGAGTACTGGCCCGAGTTCGCGGCGGGCGGCAAGGGCGAGCTGCCGGTGCGGATGCTGCTCAACCACCAAGCCGGGATGGCGGCGGTGCGCAAGCCGATCACGCAGGCCGACATGTACGACTGGGACGGCATCACCGCGACGCTGGCGGAGCAGGAGCCGTGGTGGGAGCCGGGCGCGACGCACGGCTACCACGCGATCACCTACGGCTGGCTGGTCGGCGAGGTCGTGCGGCGGATCGACGGGCGCGGGCTGGGGACCTACTTCCGCGAGGAGTTCGCCGCGCCGCTGGGCTTGGACGCGCATATCGGCACCGGCCCCGAATTCGACGGGCGCATCTCGACGCTGATCGCGGCCGAGCCGGTTCCGGGCCAGCCCGATTTGCTGGAGATGCTGGGCCAGCAGGGCCGCGAGAGCGTGGGCTTCGCGGCGTTCGCCAACCCGCCGCTGGCGCTGGGGCCGGAAGGCGAGCACATCACCGCGGGCCGCGCTTGGCGCGCAGCCGAAATCCCGGCCGCCAACGGGCACGCGACGGCGCGTTCGCTGGCGCGGATCTACGGCGCCGCGGCCGACGGCGGCGAGATCGACGGCATCCACGTGATCGCGCCCGAGATCATCGCGGCGGCGACGGCCGAGCAGTCGAGCGGGCCCGACGCGGTCCTGCAGCTGGAGACGCGGTTCGGGCTGGGCTGGATGCTGACCTCACCGTTCCTGCCGCTCGGCCCCAACCCGCGCGCGTTCGGGCACCCCGGCGCCGGCGGCTCGCTCGGCTACGCCGACCCCGACGCGGGCATCGGCTTCGGCTACGCGATGAACCAGATGCAGAACAACCTCAGCGGCGACCCGCGCGTCAACGGCCTGCTCGACGCGCTCTACGCGGCCCTCTGATAGCCTCCGCCCGCGCGATGCCGCGCCTACGGAAGGGGATGACGCCGTGACAGCCAAGCTCAAGCAACTCGTGCTCCTCGCGTTGGTCGCCGCGCTCGGCGCGGGCGCGGCCATCGCCTACTCCGCCACGCGCGACGGCGGGACCGATGTCCGCGTCGCCGTCCGCTCGAACGAGGACGGGCGGATCGAAGTCGCCGTCGTCCGCGACGACGGCCAAGTGCTGCGGCCGGCGAACCGCTTCCTCAGCGCGGCCCAGGCCGACGCCCGCGACGGCCGCTGGCTGCGCAGCTCGATGGTCTCCGTCGCTCCGACGCCGTCTCCGGCCTCGGAACTGCCGTCGCAGGGCAATCCGCGCGCCTTCACGCAGGCATACGTCGAGCGGGCGGCGGACTTCTACAGCGACGCGGGCCGCGAAGCGGCGATCGCCTACTACAACTCCGACGCCAGCGTGATCGGCGACTGGTACATCTTCATCATGGAGGTCGACGGCACCTTCGTCGCGCACGGCGCGAACCCCTCCCGCCTCGGCAAGAACATCACCGACCCCGACATCGGCACCGACCTCAACGGCGACGAATTCGGCACCGAGATCCGCGATGCTCCCGCCATCGGCACGTGGGTCGACTACCGCCATATGAACGCGAAAACCGGCACCACCGGCGACAAGCACACCTACGTGATCCGCCGCGGCAACCTGATCTTCGCCGGCGGCTTCTACGAGGCCGACCAATAGGCCGAGCGGGCACCGACGCGGCCGCTTGAGCCGGCAAGCGGCTATACCGACGTGAGCCCTTCGGCGATGATGCCTTCATCGGCGAGGCGGTCGATCTCCTGCGTGCTGAGGCCGAGCAGCTCGCCGTAGACGTAGCGGTTGTCTTCGCCGTAGCAGGGGGCGCCGCGGTTGGTGACGCCGCGCATCGTGGGCGGCGTCCGGCTCCACTTGACGGGGACTTCGCGGGTCGGCCAGCGGCCCATCTCGGTGTGCTCGACTTCGGTGAGCCAGTTGAGGTGGGCGAGCTGGGGATCGCGTTCGTAGCGGTCTTGCGCGTCTTGGCAAACGCCGGCGGGGATGCCGCGGGCTTGCAGGCGGTGCATCAGCTCGTAGCGATCATGCTGGCGGGTCCACGCTTCGATACATCGATCGAGTTCGTCCTGATGCGCGAGACGGTCGGCGAGCGTGGCGAACTTCGGGTCGGTCGTCCACTCCGGCGCGCCCATTTCTTGGACGAGCGCTTGCCATTCGGCCTCCGTGAAGCAGGCGAGGGCGAGCCAGCGGTCGTTGGAGTCATCAAGCGGGTTGGCGTTGTCGAGATCGTCGCGACAACGGTATGCGCCGTGCGGAGCGGCGGGTTTGTATGGAGAGCGGTTGCCGTACCGCTGCCACTCGCGGCCGTTGGCCGACCAGTCGAGCACGGCGGTGCCGTTGAGGTAGATGCCGGCGTCGACCTGCGACGAGTCGATCCACTGGCCCTTGCCGGTGCGCTGGCGGTACCAGAGCGCGGCCATCATCGCGTTGGCGAGGTTGTACGCGCCGAACCAATCAAGGTAGCTGTAGCCCCAGCCGGCGGGAGCGTACGGCTCAGGCAGGCCCGACATTTCGGAGACGCCGGCCATCGAAGCGGCGATGGGGCCGACAGTTCGGTAGCGCCCGTAGATGCCGACCTGGCCCATGCCCGACTGCGAGAGGTAGATGATGTCGGGCTTGATCTCGCGCATCACTTCGTAGCCGAGTCCCCAGCGTTCCATCACACCGGGCGAGAAGCCTTCGGCCACGATGTCGGAGATTTCGACGAGGCGCTTGGCAAGCGCGAGGCCTTCGGGGTGCCGCAGATTGAGCGAGACGCCGAGCTGGCCGGCGTGGAAATCATTGAACTGCCCGCTGAGGTTGATCGTGCTCAAATCCTGCCGCAGCGGCGCGGTCGCGGCGGCGCGCGCTTCGTGCCCGCCGATGCCGTACTGCGCCATCCCCATCCGCAAGTCGAGATTCTGGTGCCACTCGACTTTGATATCCTCCGCGCCGAGCGCCGAAAGATAGCGCGGCGCGCCGCCGGAGGCGAGCCACCATGTGAAGTCGAGGATGCGGACGCCGGCAAGCGGGTATTCCGCGATGGCAGGCGGATCCTGCACCGCGTGGCTCGGCGGCGCTTGCGGCGCGGGCGCTGCTTCGGGCAGCGCGTTGAGTATCTCTTCGGTATGTTCGCCGATCAGCGGCGCGCGCGGGCCGGCCTTCCACTCGGTTTCGCTGGAGACCCACTTGCTCGCGGTATAGACGAACTCGGCATCGTGCTCCGGATGCGCCACGCGCTGGAACGAGCCGCGCTCCCACCAATGGTCGTCCAGCGCATTCTCGTGCGGCTTGCGCAGCGGCGCCCAGAGCTGGCCCGCCTCCTGCGCCTCGCGCCAAGGGGCCTCGTCGAAATGGAAGCGCCGGATCAGCCGATGCGAAACCTCGAGAATGTGCGCCGCCGCCTCGCCGCGGGAGCGCGTGCCCGCGCCGCCGGTCTCAGGCGGTTCGTCGCCCAAATCCGCCGTCGCGTCGTACTGCTCGAGGAAATCGATCAGCGCTTGCGAGCGGCCGCGGGCGAGCGCCATCACCCAGCGCCCGTCCTTGGTCGCGCCGATGGACGGCAGCGGCGTGACCCGCTCGGCCGCGTGGCGGCAGGTCTGGCGGTAGAAACGGGCGGCGCGGTAGACCCAGTTCATCAGATCGAGTTCGGTATTTTTCGAGACGGCGTCGTGGACGGCGCAGTGGAGCGATTGGACGCGCCCGTTGCGGTCGCGGTCGATCAAAGCCGCGATGATATTCATGCAGACCTGCTCGCCGGCGATGTGATACGCATGCCACATCTGCGGTGCGATCGGCGGCGTGTCGTAGATCCCGTCCGGTCTCGGGTCGTAGCCGCAGTTCATCATCGGCCCGCCCAAGGCGAGATGAATCAGGTCGGACCCGCGGTAGTCGGCCCACGGCCCGTCATCCCCGAACGCCGTCACCCGCGCGCGTATTGCGGACTGCGGCAGGTCGTCGAGCGTCCCGCGCGGCGTCGACTCCAGCACCGCATCGGCCGATGCCGCAAGGCGCTGGAAGTCGGCGCGCCCCGCCTCGGAATCGAGATCCAGCACGACCGAGCGCTTGCCAAGGTTGTAGTGCCACCAGAAGAGCGAGCGCTCAGGCTCCGCCTCGTCCTCGTAGAACGGCCCGTACCCCCGCGTAGCAGAGCCGCCCGGCGGTTCGACGACGACGACATCCGCCCCCATCCCCGCAAGCAACCGCCCCGCATACGCAGTCAGCTCATCGCCGACCTCGACAATGCGAATGCCGTCCAGCAGGGTTGGTTGCGATTGAATGCGGTCTAAATCTGCCATGACTACGCGCCCCGCCCGAATGCCGAGTGCGCGGTTCGCAGCAGACGCATCAGCGCATCATCGTGTTCTTCTGCATCTGTTTTGGTCACGCGAACCCGATACTCGTTCCACTGCTGATCGAAGGCCAATGTCTTCAGGCCGGTACTGTCGAGCCAGCTGGTCATCTCGTCGCTCTCGCGGATGCTGAAATGGGCATTTACCCATCCGCTCTTCCTCGGTCGGAAACTCGCAAAATTGCGAACATTACCAGCAACGGAGAGTCCGACATAATGCTTATTGTATTTTGGTGAAGCGGCAGGCTCAATCCGCCTGACTTTATCGATCAAGCCATCCAGAATGGCCAGCGCTTCGGGCGACGACTTCCGTTCCCACCAACTGCGATCGACTGTTTCACCTTCATCAGCTTCTTCGGTGCCCAAGGCGAGATGGTCCACAATGGTTGAAGCGATCGGGACAATCGCGCCGTTGGCTTCAACAAGTTGCAGTTGAATGGCAACCAGTGGAACAGAACGGTGCAGGATACGGATGACGTTGAGGAATCGGCTGGTGACCGATTCGGCCACGATTACCGGGACATGCTCGTACTGGGGGTATCGCGTTCTCTCAATGTCCCAATATTCGATGGTCCGGATGAGGTGAGATTCGTCGATCGCGCCGAGCTGCACTTCAACCTCGTAGCGCCGCAACGAATCCGGGTCTACCAGCAGCAAGTCCAGTCGCCCTCCGCTCGGTTGGCTGCGCTCGCTGTCGCGGACGTCAAGGTCGCCAAGTCCGAGGAGGGATGGGTCTTCAATGAGCTGCTCGTGGAGCCAGCGCTCGTTGAAATCGGGGTGTCCCTTCATGCTGATGTACTTGGGCTTCACGATTTCAGGGTCCATTGCGGCCTCCGTGAGGCAGTCTAGGGCATCTGCTCGGCTCGCGGGTGCTCGGAGGGGGCTGTTAAGCGATTTTATCGCATGATCGCCGCTCTGTTAAGCGATTTAATCGCTTGGTCTTGGTGATTCTTGGAAAGAATCGCTTAATCAGAAGCGGGTGGTGAAGCGGAAGGCCTCTGGGGGTTGGTCTTGGTCTTCGGTCTGCGGGGGTGGTTCGCTGGGTGGGGAGCGGCGGTGTTGGAGGAGGGCGTTGCTGATGGCGGCGTCTATGCGGGAGCCGCGGCGTTGGAAGCCCAGGGCGCGGGAGACTTCTTGGATGGTTTCTTCTTGGGTGCGGAGGATGTTGTCGGAGTCGACCCAGTCGATGATTTCGCGGATTTGGCGGGTGCTGAACTCGGTGATCGGGCGTTTGGGGCCGACGTTCGGCTTGGGGCCGCGCTGCGGTTGCGGAGGCGGTAGGTCGGGCGCTGCCCGCGCTGCCGGCTCGACGGGCTCGGGGGCCGGTTCGGGTTCGGGGGCGTCGGTGGCGGCTACGGCTGATTGCCAAGCGGCGACGGCGCGGGCGATTTCCTGTTCGGGGCGGCGGAAGTATTCGGTGCTCCAGATGCGGTGGAAGCGCCAGCCGAGGCGTTCGAGGTGCTCTTGGCGCAGGCGGTCGCGGTCGCGCGCGGAGGGAGCGGAGTGGTAGGCGGCGCCGTCGGCTTCGATGGCGAGCACGGGGCGGCCGGGCTGCTCGGGATGGAAGGCGGCGAAGTCGATGCGGTAGCCGGATGCGCCGTACTGCGGTTCGACGCGGATGCCTTCGGCTTCGAGGCGGCGCTTGATGTCCCGCTCGAAATCGTTGAGCGGCGGCTTGTCGAGATCGACGCGGCCGAGGTCGGCGCCGCGGCTGGCGGCGTAGGCGATGTAGGCGCGGAGCAGGCCCGGGCCCTGCGTGCGGATGCGGTCGGGGTCGAGGTCCTGCGGGCTGAAGGCGCTGACGACGGTCATGCGGCGCTTGGCGCGGGTGATGGCGACGTTGAGCCGGCGGTAGCCGCCCTCTTGGTTGATCGGGCCGAAGGCGTAGCGCATGCGCCCGTCGGCGCCGCGACCGTAGCCGACGGAGAGGATGATCGCGTCGCGCTCGTCGCCCTGCACCCGCTCGAGGTTCTTGACGAAGAACGGCTCGCCGGCGGCCTCGCTGAAGAATTCGTCCAGATCGGGCCGCTCGCGCCGCGCTTGCAGCAGCGTTTCCTCGATCCGGATCGCGTGGTGCGAGCCGAAGGCGATCACGCCGAGCGATTCGCCCGGCCGCTCGCGGGCGTGTTCGAGGATCAGCTGGACGACGCGCTCGACCTCGGCCGAGTTGGAGCCGCGCTGCTGCACGGCGCGCTGGGAGAACGGGACTTCGACGTGCGAGATGCAGTCGTCGCCGAGCGCGCCGGGGAAGGTCGTCATGCGCCCGTCGTAGACGTGGTGGTTGGCGAAGGCGATCAGGCGCTCGTCCTTCGAGCGGTAGTGCCAGCCGAGCGACTTGTTGGCGCGCGGTGAGGAGAGCAGCGTGGACATCGCGTCGAGGATCGATTCGACGTCGTCGGTCAGCAGTTCTTCGTCCGCGTCTTCGCGTTCGTCGTCATCATCGCCCGACTGGGTGAAGAAGGCGGTCGGCGGCAGCTGCTTGGGGTCGCCCGCGACGATGGCCTGCCTGCCGCGCAGCAGCGAGGAGATCGCGTCCGCCGGCGGAATCTGCGAAGCCTCGTCGAAGATGACGACGTCAAACGGCGGCGGCGAAGCCGGCAGCAACTGCGCCACCACCAGCGGCGACATCGCCCAACAAGGCTTAAGCGCCGTAAGCACGTCCGGCGCCCGCCGAAAAAGCTCGCGCATCGCCAAATGCCGTGTTTTCTTCGTCGCTTCGCGGATCACGAGCTGTTGCTGGCCATCGAACGCTTCGCGCACGGCCCTGACGCCTACAGCCCAAGTGCGCAGGATGCGGGCCGAGCCTTGCGAGACGTGCGCCGTGTCGGCGGCGTGGAACTCGTTCAGGCATGACGCATGGGCCTTGCGGTCGAAGGCGGCCACGGAGTCATTGGTCGCCAGCACGTGGTCGTAGAGCGATGCCATCCGCACACGCTCGAAGGCCTGCACGGCGGCAGTACCGTCCCATTCTCGACGCAGCGATTCGTCGCGGACGCGCCGTAATCCGTTGCCGTCCAACGCCTCGTACAGCTCGATCATCCGGGGAATCTGCCGAGCGGCCGATGCTTGCGCCTGAAGCGCGGCGAGCTTGGATTCCAGCACTTGGATGTCGTCATCATCGGTCCGGCTCAAGGCCGCGTATGCCTTGAGCCGCTTCACCGAATCTTCGAGCGCCTCGTCAAGTTCGATGATTCGAGGCAGCAATCGCAGCAAGTCGCTGGCTGCTTCGAGCCGTGCCGCCGCTTCCTCGATCACATTCCAATCGCGTCCGTCGCGGCCGACTTCGATCGCGTCGGCTGCGACGAGATGCGCGAGGTTGTCATCGCGGATTCGGCGAAGTTCGACGATCCGGGGCAACAACTGGAGCGCGTCGGCGGACTGATCCATCTTCTGCATAAGAATCTCGACGGCTTCCCAATCTTCCTCGCCGCGCCGTTTGGGCAGTACGCGATTGGCTTGCAGATCGTGCAGCGGACGCTCCCGCAGGTCGCGAAGTTCGATGATCCGCGGCAGCAGCCGGAGAGCGTCACCGGCCTGATCCAGTTCCACAAGCATCGCGTCGGTGCCCTGCCAGTCATCGTCGGCTGCGTCGATCGAGATCGCGCCTGCTTCCAGCAGGCGCAACAGCAGGTCATCGCGCGCGGTGCGGAGCTCGACGATCTCCGGGCGCAAGCGCAGGGCTTCGGCCTCTGCGTCGAGCGCGCGAAGCTGAGCGACGAGTTCGTCCCAAGGACAATTGTCCGGTGCCGGAATAGCATTCGCGGTGACCGCCGGGGCGATTGACTCCCGCAGGCGCGCAAGTGTCTCATCGCACTCGGTCGAATCGAAATCGTTGACCAATCTGTTCACGCTGACGCCGAGAGCCTCAATACGCGAAGTTGCATCATCCCACGCTCGGAGCAGGCCGAGCACGTGCCGGAGACGCGCTTCGGCGCTCAAGCCCGCCGCTCCGGGGATGGCCGCGGACGAGCTGAGCGCACTGCGGTAGCGGGAATTGAAGAGTTGGCTCCGAAGCCGTCCGGTCCAGCCCGCTTCGGCGGGGGCCAAGGCTGCAGTCAGATCAGCCAGTCTTGATCCGGCAGCATTTTCAGCGGCTGTGACCGCTGCACCCGCTTGCTGGGCGGCGTGCAGCGCTTCGCGTTTGAGATCGGCATCGGCGACCAAGCTGGAGGCCTCCGCGATGGTGCCTGGCGGGGCGACGCCGATGCGCGTCGCGAGAACGGACGACGAGTCGCGAATCTGCTCGACCAGCGCGATCGACGCGGCAATGGCCGACAGCAGGTCTTCAGCCTCTTCCCGTGTCGTGACGGTTCCGGAGCGGTCGATTGCGGCCCATACCGCAGCAGCTTCGAACTCATCCGTCAGGTTGCCGAGCCTGCGCAGCGTCTGCAGGGTTGCGGCCACGTCACTCAGGAGTTGGTCGACCTGTTCGCTTGTTCGGATCACGCTGGCAGCGTCGACGCCATCCCAGACGCCGCTTTCGTTGAATCGATTGGCCAGATCGCGGAGTTCGATGAGTGTGTCCAGTAACAGGCGTACGTCTGCCAGCAGCGATTCGATGTCCTCGGCAGTCGTGGCTCGTCCAGCCGCATCCACCGGGTTCCACACTTCCGCTGCTTCAAACCGGGCGGATAGTTGCCTCAGTTCACGCAGCGAATCAAGCAGGCTCGCTATGGCGCCCAACAGGTCGTTGACCTCGTCGTCAGTGCGCACGGTGCGGATCCGCTGCATCTCGTTCCATGTATCCGACACGCTGACGCGCTGGTGCAGCTGCCGGAGTTCACGCAACGCATCCAGCGCCCGCGGCACGAGACGAAGGGCGTCGGCAAGTTGTTCTTCATTCGTGATCTTGCGGGCCTCATAGGTTGGTTGCCATGCTTGCCCGGCCGCTGATGCGCGGCGGTGGAGGTTGACGAACTCGCGCAATTCGTCGCGGACGGTCTCGAAGCGCTTGCCCCTGAGATTCTGGAGATCGCGATCGTCGAGACGGGTATCCAACGCGTCGTCATTGCCGTTGAGCAATGCCGACTGCATTTCGTACGGGGACAGTTCCCATGGTTCAACGGGTTGGTGAAGCGCTGCGGAAACGCGATCCAGCTCCGCTCGGGTGCGGGCGAGTGTGCGATGAGTCGATTCGATGTCCGGCATCGCCGCGGTACGCGCGGATTGCAGCGCGTCGGCGAGTTGCTGCGCGATTTGGCGGCGGCTGCGGGTGCCGGTGTGGAGGTCGAAGACGAGGTCGGTAAGGCCGACTTGGTTGAGGCGTTTGGTGACGGCGTCGATGGCGGCACGTTTTTCGGCGACGAAGAGGACGGATTTGCCGTCTGCGGCGAGGGAGGCGATGAGGTTGGCGATGGTCTGGCTCTTGCCGGTGCCGGGCGGGCCGACGACGACGAGGTGGTTGCCGGCGCGGGCGGAATTGATCACCTCGCTCTGAGTGCCGTCGGAGTCGAGGATCAGGAATTCTTCGGCTGGCGGGACGGGCCGACGGAACCGACCGTCGTCGTCACCGGTTGCGTACAGAGATCGGAGGTTATTGATTGCCGCCTCGTCGCCTGCGAGCGCGCCGACCAGCGGGTGGTTCGCCACAGCCGCGCTCGCTTGCTGGAGGTCGCGGACCATCGGCAGTTTGGCGTAGGAGAAGGTGCTCAGCACGATGCCGTCGCGGATGCGGAAGCCGGGGACTTCGGCGCAGATTCGCTCGAGTTGCGCTGTCAGCGCATCGAACTCCAAGGGCTGAGCCAGTTCACCCAGCTCCCGCTCGTCGAACTGCGCGCCGAACTCGGTGCGGAGGATGTGCAGCAGTGTGGGGTTCAGTTCCCATTCTTCCGAGATGATGAGGCCGAAGTCGGCGTCGAGGCGGCCGCGCTGGTCGAGTTCGGCTGGGGAGAGCAGGATCGGCGCGTTCGGCGCGGAGCCCGGGCCGCTGTGGTGCCAAGTGGCGAATCCGAGGGCGAGGTAGAGCGTCTGGATGCCTTGTTCTTCGTCGTGCTCGCGGGCCTTGCGGCGGATTCCCTTGGCTCGTCGCAGCGCGTCGGCGAACTGCTGGCGCGCGCGCAACTCGTCCTCATCCGGCGGATCGTCCTCCTCATCGTCTTCTTCCGGCGCGTGCGGGAACAGGGCGCTGAGCGTCGTGCGGCCCTGGCTGAACAGGTCGTCGATGGCATCCGGGTCGGCTTCGGATTCCTCGCCGAGGTCAAGCGTGGCCGAGCGGAGGTGGCGGTAGTAGATCAAGCGGTTTCTGCCACCGGTATCGATCAGTTGTTCCGACCATGATTTGATCGCCGATTCGATGACCGGGTCCAGCTCTGGTTCTGGAGCACTCCCGGCAGCGGGCGGAGGCTGGCCGCTTGGTTGCTGATCGTCGAGGAGCGGGTCGCCGCCGACGACCAGCGTGAACTTCGGCGGCGGCTCGGGCAGGCGGGAATCTTGCGGGTCTTGCATGGTCAGGCTCGGGGGAGGCCCAGGCCTCTGGTGGCTATGACGTTGCGTTGGACTTCGCTGGTGCCGCCGCGGATGGTGGCGGGGACTTGGGCGATGTAGTTGCGGGTGAAGGCGCTGGCGGGGGGCGCGGCGGCCCAGTGGTTGGCGTGGAGGCCGAAGACTTTGAGGGCGGTGCGGGCGATGCGCTGGTTGAGTTCGCTGGCGTAGAGCTTGGCGGTGCTGGCTTCGTAGTTGGGGACGAGGCCGTTGTTCTGCATCGAGATGATGCGGAAGGAGAATTGGTAGAGGGCTTCGGTTTCGATCCAGCGTTCGGCGAGTTCGCTGCGGAGGCCGGCGGAGATGCGCCCGGCCGCGCCCTGGGCGTCGTCGCGGATGTGGCCGATCAGCTGGCGCAGCTGGCGGCGTGCGGCGACGGCGCCGGCGATGTTGGAGCGCTCGAAGTCGAGCAGGGTCATGCCGACGTACCAGCCGCGGTTGAGTTCGCCGACGAGGTTGCGGGCGGGGACGCGGACGTCTTCGAAGAAGACTTCGTTGAAGTAGCGGTCGCCGTTGATGTTGATCAGGGGGCGGACGGTGATGCCGGGGGTTTTGATGTCGTCGATCATGATGAAGGAGATGCCGCGGTGCTTGGGCGCGTCGGGGTCTGTGCGGACGAGGGCGAAGAGGGCGTCGGCGGTGTGGGCGGCGGAGGTCCAGATTTTCTGGCCGTTGATGATGAAGTCGTCGCCGTCGCGGACGGCGCGGGTGGTGAGCGAGGCGAGGTCGGAGCCGGAGCCGGGTTCGGAGTAGCCCTGCGCCCAGGTGACTTCGCCGGCGAGGATCGGGGGCAGGTACTGGCGTTTCTGCTCGTCGGAGCCGTGCACGATCAGGGTGGGGCCGAGCATGGCGACGCCGGAGCCGCCGACGGCGGGAGCGCCGGCTTCGGCCATTTCCTGGCTGAGGATGAATTGCTCCATGGCGGAGAGTCCGCCGCCGCCGACTTCGGCGGGCCAGTGTGGCGCGACCCAGCGGCGCTCGGCGAGGGCGGCGTGCCAGTCGATGGCGGCGCGACGCTCGGATTGGTCGGCGGATTTGCGGTCGTTTTCCCAGGCGCGTTCGGGCATCGCGCCGCGGGCGGCGAGGTCGCGGTAGCGCGCGGGCAGGCGCGCGCCGATCAGGTCGCGGACCTGGCTGCGGAATGCGGCTTGGTCGGAGTTGTCGGACCAGTCCATGGCCGGCTCCCTTCTGGCGGTCTTGCCGGGCGATCTTGCGTCGCGCGGAGGATTCGGAGGGAGGCTAGCGGGAGCCCCGCAGGCGAGGGTCGAAGATGTCGCGGAGGGCGTCGCCGAGCACGTTGAAGCCGAAGACGAGCGAGGTGAGGGCGAGGCCGGAGAAGAGCGAGGTCCAGGGCGAGGCGACGATGAACTGGCGTCCGTCGGAGATCATCTTGCCCCAGGAGACGTCGATGGTGCCGAGGCCGAGGAAGCTGAGGAAGGCTTCGGCGAGGATGAAGGCGCCGATCGTGATCGAGAAGATCACGATCAGGGGGGCGACGATGTTGGGCAGGACGTGGATGAGCATGACGCGGAGGTTGTTGGCGCCCATGGCGCGGGCGGCCTCGACGAAGGGCATGTCGCGCAGGGCGATCACGGCGCCGCGCACGATTCTTTGGACGGGGGCCACGGCTAAGACGGATAAGGCGAGCATCACGTTGAGCGTGGAGGGCTCGGTGACGGAACGGAGCAGGAGCAGGAAGACGAGCGGGGGGAAGACCTGCATGGCGTCCATGACTCGGTTGATGCCGAGATCGACGGCGCCGCCGGAGACGCCGGAGATGAGGCCGATGACGGTGCCGGCGATGACGCCGATCAGGGTCGCGCCGACGCCGATGTAGAGCGAGATGCGCGCGCCTTCCATGACGCGGGAGTAGAGGTCCTTGCCGGTGCGGTCGGTGCCGAACCAGTGCTGGCCGGAGGGGTTGAGGAACGCGGCCGTGGTGGTGGCCGTGTTGGTGCCGGCGGCGAGGGCGGAGTCGACGTCGGTGATCACGCCGCCGTCGACCTCGATCTGGGGCGGTTCGACGGTCGCGAGGTGCTCGACCAGCGCGCCTTCGGCGATCAGGCCCTCGGCGTAGGCGACCATTTCGCCGGCGACGCCCTCGATCTCGGCGAGTTCGCCGAAGACGGCGGGATCGGAGAGGATCTCGCGGAACTCGGCGGCGGAGGCAGAGGCGGGCAGGCCGTCGATCGCGTCGGCGATCTTGTCGTCGGCGTAGCGGACGTTGGCGATGTTGAAGACGGCGGCGGAGTCGTAGCGTCCGATGCCGAGCCAGCCGCCGCCGTCGCCGATCGTGCCGACGGCGGCGATGCTCCAGAAGATCACGAGCAGGACGCCGATCGCGCCGAGGGGCTTGTGGATCGCGAACCAGCGCAGGGCGCGGGCGATCCTGCGGCGGCGCGGGATCTGGGCGACGCGCATGCCCTCGGCGGCTGCGTATTCGTCGAGTGCGCGGCTGTCGGTGATCTCGCTCATGGATGCCGCCGCTCAGGCCAGCCGCACGCGGGGATCGATGACCGGGTAGCTGAGGTCGATCACGATGTTGACGAGCAGCACGAAGATGGCGAAGAAGACGACCATGGTCTGGACCACGGGGATGTCGCCGGCGAGCAGGCGCAGGTAGAGCAGCAGGCCGATGCCGGGGATGTTGAAGAGCACTTCGAGCACGATGTTGCCGCCGACGACGGCCGCGAGGGTGAGCCCGAAGACGGAGATCACGTTGACGAAGGCGGGGCGCAGGGCGTGGCGCATGATCACGATCCGCTCGCGCAGGCCCTTGGCCTGGGCGGTGCGGATGTAGTCCTGCCGGATCACTTCGAGCATTTCGGAGCGGGTGATCCGCATCAGGCCGGCGCCGGCGGCGAGCCCGCCGGCGATGGCGGGCAGGCTGTAGAGGGCGACGGCGCCCCAGAAGTCGTCGAAGATGTTGCGCGCCTCGACGCTGGCCAGCGGGATGTCGAAGATGCCGCCGTCGAAGACGCCGCCGGGCGTGACCAGGAAGATCAGCATCGTCGCGGTCCAGAAGGGCGGCGCGGCGAGCGCGAGGATCGCGAACGAGCGCAGCCCGAAGTCCATCCAGGAGTCCTGGCGGATGGCCGAGATCACGCCGATCGGGATGCCGACGAGCAGCGTGATGATCAGCGAATAGATGGTCAGGTGCAGGGTCTGCGGCAGCGCGCGCAGGAAGATGTCGAGCGAATTTTCCTCGGAGACGAAGGAGTTCTGGAACTTCAGGCGGACGGTGTCCCAGAGGAACTCGTAGTACTGCACGCCGAGCGGCTTGTCGATGCCGAGCCGGTTGCGGGCGCTGGCGATGCTGATCTCGGTCTTGGGCAGGATGATCTCGTCGCCGGGGTAGAGCGGCGTGGTCGGCGTCAGCGTGCCGTCGGGGTTGGTATGGCGCCCGCTCGGGTTGACGCCCATGATCACTTCGGGGGTGATCCGGTTGATGTAGGCGATCTCTTCAACCGTGGTGCTCTCGCGCAGGATCAACGTGACGCCCTTTTCGGCGTAGGCCTTGCCGTTGAATTCGGGGAAATTGAGGCCGGGGTTGCGCTGGGCGAGCAGCACGGCGCCTTCGGCCGCGTCTTCGGCGCGGACGACCTGGTTGCGGACGGCGAGCTGTTCGAGGTACTGGCCGGGCAGGATCACCAAGCGCAGGCCGGGCCGGAGCGGCTCGGCGGGGTCGACGCGCGGGTTGTTGGCCAGCAGCTGCTGGACGCTGATCTCGTGCCTCAGCGCGATCTCGTCCAGTGTGTCGTCGGCGAGCACGCGGTAGGTGGTGTCGCTGACGTCGACTTCGCCGATGATCGGATCGCTGGAGGTTTCGGCGCCGCGGTTCTCGAAGTTGGCGAGCTTGCGGGTGACGGCGTCGCCGGGCAGGGCGCGGAGGCAGAGGAACAGGATCGAGATCACCAGCCAGATGGTGGGGATCAGGAGCACGATCCGCGTGATCAGGTAGCGCTGCATGCGGACTCCGCTGCCGGCCCGCCGCCGGCCGGGGCCGGTCGGCGGGCCGCGATCTCGCGGCTAGGCGTAGTCGGGGTGCTCGGTGTCGATCCAAGTGGTGTCGTGGCGGTGGGAGGCGTGGGCGAACTGGAGCGAGTCCGGCTCGCGGGTGATGTAGGGCCACCAGATATTGGGCGAGATGCCGTTCATCACGGCGGGAGAGTTCATCAGGCCCTCGGTGCCGTGCTCGGGGTGGATGCCGAGCAGGATGCGCTGCGCCTCGCGGGCCATGTCGCGGCGGGAGTCGGTGTCCAGCGTGACGACCATCCCCTGAGCGATGTCGGTCATCGGCTGGAAGTCGTAGAAGAGGTTGTTGGTGCTGCCGCCGGGGACGAAGTTGTTGTTGAACGCGGTGGTGGGGTCGAGGTCAGAGGGCGGGTTGGTCCACTGCGGGCCCTGGCCCGGGTAGGTGCCCTGGATCCAGCGTTCGAGGATCACGGTGTAGGGCTGGACGTCGAACTTGACGTCGATGCCGAGCGCCTCCTTGTACATGTTGACCTGGGTCTCGATGACGCCGGGGTAGGTGCCTTCCCAGATGTCGGGCGCGATCAGCGTCAGTTCGCGCGAAGTGTCGAAGCCGGCGGCGTCGAGCAGTTCGCGGGCTTGGGCGACGTCTTCGTCGCGGTTGGGGCGGTAGCCCGGCGAGGCCAGCAGCTCCTCCTCGGGCAGGGCCCAGTACGCGCTGAACCAAGGAGCGGCCTCGGTGCCGCTGGGCTTGCCCGAGCCGAGGTAGACGGCGTCGATCATCAGGTAGCGGTCGACGGCGACGTGCATGGCCATGCAGAAGCGGCGGTCGCGCCACGGGTTGCCGAGTCCGTCTTCGCCGTTCCAGTCGGGGTTGTAGTTGAAGCCGCCGGTAATGATCGTGAAGCCGAAGGCGATGTCGCCCTTGGGGTGGTCGGGGAAGTCGTCGGAGATGTTCTTGACCTGCTCGCTCGAGAGCGGGAAGCCGCCCAAGTTGAGCTGGTTCGAGCGGTAGGCGGCCTCGACGGCGGTGGCGTCGGTGAAGTTGGTCAGGGTGACCAGGTCGTAGTAGGGCAGCGGCAGGCCGTCGGCGCCCATCTTCCAGTAGTTGGGGTTCTTGATCAGCTCGGTGCCGACGGAGCCGTCGTAGAACTGCGGGATCATCGGGCCGGTGCCGCTGGAGAGCTCGATGTTGGTGGTCTCGGTCTTCCAGCGGTCGCCGAACTCGCTGATCGCCTCGGGCGAGGTGATCCAAGAGAAGGGGCGCAGCGGGACGCCGATCCAAGTCGCGTCGGGGCCGGCCGTGCGGGCGATGAAGGTCTGCTCGTCCGGCGTGTCCATCGTGTCGGTCTTCTGGAACGAGGATGCGCCGAGGAAGGTCGAGTCGGGCGCGCCGGCCGCGTCGACCGAGTCGATCTGGCGCTGGAAGTTGACCCGGATGTCCTCGGAGGTGACGTCGCGGCCGCCTTCGGTCGGGTACTGGTCCCAGAAGCGCGCGCCCTGGTCGATGGCGAAGATGTAGGTCGTCTCGTCGGGGATTTCCGGCAGCGAGGCGATGTCGGACTCCATGATCCCCTGTTCCTTGTTCTTCCAGCGGATCAGGGTGTTCATGTACCAGCCCATCCAGTACTGGGTGGGCCCGAAGACGCCGCGGTGGGGGTCGAAGTAGTCGTGCGTCTCGGCGGGGGTGGAGATGCGCAGTTCGCCGCCGCGGGTGGGGCCGCTCGCGGCCGCTGCGGCGGTCGTCGTGGTGGTGGTGACGGCGGTGTCGTCCTCGTCGTCTTCCTGCTGGGCGGCGGAAGCGGCCTGCTGTTCGGCTTGCTGCTGTTGCTGCTGCGCCGCGGCTGCGGGCTGGTCCTGCTGCTGTTGCTGCTGGGCCGCGCTCGCCGCGGCGGGGGCGGCCTGCTGCTGGGCGGAGTCGTCGTCATCGTCGCCGCAGCCGACGAGGGCGAGGCCGGCGGCGCCGACGCCGGCGCGGGCGGAGGCGGAGAGCAGGCTCCTGCGGCTGATCCGGTTGCGTCGGATGCGCTGCCAGTAGTTGCGTTCTGCCATGACGTTCCTCCGTTCGCGATCTCCGGGATCTCGCTCAGGTGCGCAAGGCTAGCACTTTGTCAACTGGTTTACACGCGGGCCGGAAGAAGCGGAGTCAGCGGGATCCGCGCAGGCGCGGATCGAAGGTGTCGCGCAGCGCGTCGCCGAGCACGTTGAAGCCGAAGACGAGCGAGGTCAGGGCGAGTCCGGCCCAGAGGCTGGTCCACGGCGAGTAGACGATGAACTGGCGGCCGTCGGCGATCATCTTGCCCCAGGAGACGTCGAGGGTGCCGAGGCCGAGGAAGCTGAGCGAGGCTTCGGCGAGGATGAAGAGCCCGATGTAGATCGAGAAGAGCACGATCAGGGGTGCGACGAGGTTGGGCAGGATGTGGATGGCGAGGATGCGGACGTTGCCCGCGCCGATGGTGCGGGCGGCCTCGACGAAGGGCTGCTCGCGGACTTGGATCACGGAGCCGCGGACGACGCGCTGGACGGGGGCGACGCCGATGGCGGCCAGCGAGAGCGTGACCCAGATGGCGGAGGGTTCGGTGACGGCGCGGAGCAGGAGCAGGAAGACGATCGGCGGGAAGGTCTGGATCGCGTCCATGAGGCGGTTGACGGAGATGTCGACGCTGCCGCCGAGCCCGCCGCTGATCAGGCCGATGATGGTGCCGGCGACGACGGCGATGGCGGTGGCGAAGAAGCCGATGTAGAGCGAGAGCCGGGCGCCCTCGGTCACGCGGGCGAAGAGGTCGTGGCCGCCGCGGTCGGTGCCGAGCCAGTGCTTGCCCGACGGTTCGTGCAGCGAGGCGAGCGCCGTGTGCGTGCTGAGCCCGGTCGCGTAGAGGTCGTCGACGTCCTGGATCACGCCGTCGTCGCCGATCGCGATCTCGGCCGGCTCCTTGTTGAGCAGGTGCGAGAGCAGAGTGCCGTCGAGCGCCTTGGCGGCGGCGTATTCGACCATCGCGTCGGCGTAGCCCTCGTCGATGGCGAGCTGGCCGTAGATCGAGGGGTCGGAGACGATGTCGCGCAGATCGCCGCGGGTGATGTCCTGGTGGATGCCGTCGAGGTTGTCGGCGATCTTGGCGTCGGCCCAGTTCTGGTTGGCGATCCGGAAGACTTCCTGCGAGTCGTAGCGGCCGACGCCGAGCCAGCCGCCGCCGTCGCCGACGGTGCCGACGGCGATGAAGCTCCAGACCACGACGAGCACGAGGCCGGCCGCGCCGAGCCGCTTCTTGATGAAGAAGGACTTGAGGCCGGATGCGCCGCGGCCGAAGGCGGAGCGGGTCTCGACCTGCAGGCCCTGCGCGGCCGCGAATTCGGCCAGCTGGGCGGCGGTTTGCGCGGCTTGGGGGTCGGATGACGGCGTCGGCGCTCTGCTCATGATCTGCCCGTCACGAATAGCGGATGCGCGGGTCGACGAGGGCGTAGGTGACGTCGATCACGATGTTGAGGATGATCACGAAGAGGGCGAGGAAGAAGACGGTGGTCTGCACGACGGGGATGTCGGCCTGCTGGATGCGCTGCCAGAGCAGCAGGCCGATGCCCGGGATGTTGAAGAGGACTTCGAGGATGATGTTGCCGCCGACGAGCCCGGCGACGGCGAGGCCGAAGACGCTGAGCACGGGGACGAGCGCGTTGCGGAAGGCGTGGCCGAGCACGACGGAACGCTCGCGCAGCCCTTTCGATTGGGCGGTGCGCACGTAGTCCTGGCGCAGCACTTCGAGCATTTCGGAGCGGGTGATCCGCATCAGCCCCGCGCCGGCGGCGAGTCCGCCGGCGATGGCGGGGATCGAATAGAGCGCCATCGCGCCCCCGAAATCGCTGAAGATGCTGCGGGCGCCCTCGCTGGCCAGCGGAATCGCGAAGAGGCCGCCGTCGAAGATGCCGCCCGGCGTGACCACGTAGATCATCATCGTGGCGATCCAGAAGGGCGGCGCGGCCAGCATCAGGATGGCGAAGCCGCGCAGCGAGTAGTCGGCGCCGGTGTCCTGGCGGATCGCGGAGATCACGCCGACCGGGATGGCGACGACGATCGCCACGATCAAGGCGTAGATGTTGAGGTGCAGGGTGCGCGGGAGCGAGCGCAGGAAGAGGTCCATCGAAGATTCGCGGGTCTGGAACGACGGCGCGAAATCGAAGCGGATCGTGTCCCAGAGGAACTCGTAGTACTGCTGCCCCAGCGGCTTGTCGATGCCGAGCTGGTGCTGGATCAGCGCCTCCGTGACCTTGGTCGAGGGCTCGCGGTACTCGTCGCCGGGCATCAGCGCGTAGCCCGCCGACATCAGCCCGTCCGGGTTGGTCGGGCTGCCGGCCGGGTTGACCGCGAGTATGTCCTCGGCCGTGATCCGGTAGACGTAGGCGAGATCGGAGATGGTGATCGAATCGCGGATCTTGAAGGTCGAGCCGGTCGGCACGTAGGGATCGCCGGCGAAGTCGCCCAGCTCCGCGCCCGGGTTGAGCGCCAGCAGGGTCTCGACGCCTTCCTCGGAATCCTCCGGGCGGACGACGCGGTGGGTGACCGCGAGCTCGGAGACGAGTTCGCCGGGGATGATGATGACGCGCACCCCCGGGCGCAGCTGGGCGGGGTCGGACAGCGCGGGGTTGTTGGCGAGCAGCGTCGCGGTGCTGATCTCGTAGTCCAGCGCGATGCTTTCGACGGTTTCGTTGGCGAGCGCGCGGTGGGTGGTGTCCTGGGCCTCGATCTCGCCGACGATCTCGAGCGTGCGGGCCTCGGCGCTCTGCGATTCGAGGTTGGAGAGCTTGCGCGTGACGAAATCGCCCGGCAACGCGCGGAGCGCGAGGAAGAGCAGGGAGATCACCAGCCAGAGGGTGGGGATCACCAGCAGCAGGCGCCGGATCAGGTACTTCTGCATGCAGCGCCCGCCCTAGCCGCTCGTCGACCCGCGTTCCCGCCCGGCGCGCCGCCGGCTGCCCGGCCTAGGCCGGGTAGTCGGCGTGCTCCTGGTCGAGCCAGGCGGTGTCGAAGTTGTGCGAGTCGTGCGCGAACTGGATCGTGTTCTCGCTGCGGGTGACGTAGGGCCACCAGACCGTGGGCGCGATCCCGTTCATGACGCCGAACCAGCCGAACATGCCGTCATAGCCGTGCTCGGGGTCGACGCCCATGCCGATCCGCTGCACGGTCAGCGCCATCTCGCGGCGCTCGTCGGCGTCGAGCGTGCCGACCATCTCGTCAACGATCGCCTCGACCGGCGCATAGTCGTACTGGGTCAGGTTCGAGGAGCCGCCGGCCTTGAGGCTGAGCGTCCAAGCGGAGGTCGGGTCGAGGTCGGGCGGCGGGTTGGTCCAGCAGGGCGCGCGGCCGGGGAAGGTGCCGTCGTTGAAGCGGGCCTGCATCAGCGTGTAGGGCTGGATGTCGAGCTCGGGCCGGAAGCCGACCGCGTCCTCGTACATGTTGGCCGTGGTCTCGGTCACGCCCGGGTAGGTCTGCTCCCAGACGTCGGGGATGAAGATCTTGAGCGGCCGCGAGCGGTCGAAGCCGGAGGCGTCGATCAGGTCGCGGGCCAGCTTCTTGTCGGCCTCGCGGTCGGCGCGGTAGCCCGGCACGGTGACGAGCTCGTCGTCGGGCAGCTTCCAGAAGGCGTCGAACCACGGGGTCCAGTGCGTGGCGGAGAGCTTGGCGGCGCCGAGGTAAACCGTGTCGATCAGCTGGTTGCGGTCGATCGCGACCTGCATCGCGTAGGCGAAGCGGCGGTCGAGGTAGGGGTTGCCGAGTCCGTCCTCGCCCTGCCAGCTGGGGTTGAAGGTGCCCATCACGGTGACGATGGTGAAGCCGAAGGCGACCTCGCGGACCTCGTGGGCGGGGAAGTCGTTCTTGATGGCGTCGACCTGGACGCTGGAGAGCGGGAAGCCGCCGATGTCGATCTCGCGCCCGCGGTAGGCGGTGTCGACGGCGGTGGGGTCGGTCAGGTTGACGAAGGTGACGCCGTCCAAGTAGGGCAGCGCCTGGCCGTCCTCGCCCATCTTCCAGTAGTTGGGGTTGCGGAGCAGGTCGATGCCGAGGTCGGGGTCGTAGGTCTGGGGGATGTGCGGGCCGCTGCCGGAGGAGAGCTCGACGCTGGTGGCCTCGTCGCGCCAGCGGTCGCCCCACTCGTTCATGCCCTCTGGCGAGGTCATCCACGAGAACGGGCTGAGGATGGTGCCGCCGAGGTAGGTCGAGTCGGCGCCGGTGGTCTTGGCGACGAAGGTCTGCTCGTCGGGCGTGTCCATCGTGGTGGTCTTGCGGAAGCGGTCGGCGCCGCGGAAGGTGGCGTCGGGCGCGCCGGTGTCGTCGGCGCCGTCGATCTGGCGCTGGAAGTTGGCGCGGATGTCCTCGGAGGTGACGGCGCGCCCGCCCTCGGTCGGGAACTGGTCCCACCACGTCGCGCCCTGGTCGAGCGTGAAGACGTAGGTCTCCGGGTCGGGCACTTCGGGAACGGAGGCGATGTCGCTCTCCATCACGCCCTGTTCCTTGTTGGCCCAGCGGATGAGGTAGTTCATGTAGAGGCCCATCCAGTACTGGGTGGGGCCGAAGACGCCGCGGTGGGGGTCGAAGTAGTCGTGCGTGGCCGCGGGCGTGGAGAAGCGCAGGAAGCCGCCGCGCTGGATGTCCGAGGCCGGCGCCGCGGCCGCGCTCGTCGTGGCGCTGGACTGGCTGTCGTCGTCGCTCTGCTGTTCCTGCTGGTCGGCCTGCTGGGCCTGGGTTTCCGCCTGCTGCTGTTGCTGCTGGTCGTCCGCCGGGGCCGAGCTGGCGCTCTGGCTGCTGCTCGGGGCCGACGACTGGCTCGCGCTCTGCTGGGCGGAGTCGTCGTCATCGTCGCCGCAGCCGACGAGGGCGAGGCCGGCCGCGCCGACGCCGGCGCGGGCGGAGGCGGAGAGCAGGCTCCTGCGGCTGATCCTGTTGCGGCGGATGCGCTGCCAGTAGTTGCGTTCTGCCATGAGGTTCCTCCGTTCGCGATCACGGGTATCTCGCTCAGGTGCCGAATGCTAACACTTTGTCAACTGCTTTACAGCGGGTCGCGCAGACGGGCGGGTTAGGCTGCCGGCATGGCTGATGAAACGGCTGGCGGGGAAGCGCGGCGGGGGCCGCCGGCGGATCCGTTCGCGGAGGCGCGGGCCGGCTGGGAGCGGCAGGCGGAGTTCTTCGACGAGCTCTGGGGCGACGAGGGCGACGACTTCCACCGCGAGCTGTTCGCGCCGGCGGCGCAGCGGCTGCTCGGGGTCGAGCGCGGGCACCGTGTGGTCGAGTTCGCCTGCGGCAACGGCGGCTTCGCGCGGCGCTTGGCCGCGGAGGGGATCGAGGTCTCGGCCAGCGACGTCTCCGCGCCGCTGATCGAGGCGGCGAAGCGGCGGACGGAGGCGGCCGGGATTGAGGGCGCGGAGTTCAGCGTGGTCGACGCCTGCGACGAGATGGAAGTGCGGCGGATCGGCGCGCTCAAGCCGCCCTTCGACGCGGCCGCCTGCATCATGGGCGCGATGTCGATGCCGGCGCTGCGGCCGATGCTGGGCGGCGCGCACCGGATCGTGAAGCCGCGCGGGATCTTCGCGATCATCACGCTGCACCCGGCCTTCGCCACCTCCGCCGTCTCGCTCTCGAAGGGCGCCGAGGACGCGGAAGAGGACGACCCGCGCGGGCACGACGGGGTGCGGGTGACGCGCTACATGTCGCGCTACATGATGCACGGCGTGACCAGCCCGCAGCAGCCGGAGCGGCAGCTCTACTTCCACCGCCCGCTGCAGGAGCTGCTCGGCGACGCCTTCGCGACGGGCTGGGTGCTCGACGGCGCGGAAGAGCTGATCGCCGGCGACGCCTCCCCCGACAGCCCCCTGATCTGGCGCCGCCTCCCCGAGATCCCCATGGCCCTGGCCCTCAGGCTCCGCAAGCCCGCCTGACCCGCGCCGGAATCGCACGGGGCCGATTTCCCAGGGACGGCGGATACCCTCCGCCAATGGCCCGAGCCCGATCAACCGCAGACAGATGGATCGTCCACGCCGACGAAAGCGGCAGCCCCGATCTGCACCGCGTCGATCCCCGCTTCCCCGTCTTCGCCGTCGCGTTTTGCCTGAGCAGGGTGTCCGACTACGTCCGCCAAGTCGTCCCCTCCGTCTCCGAACTGAAGCTCAAGCACTTCGGCCACGATGCCGTAGTGCTGCACGAGTACGACATTCGGAAGGGAGGGGAGCCCTTCGAATTCAGGTCGGACGACGCGCAGCGCGAATTCATGGAAGATCTCGCCGATCTGATGGCGGCCGCGCCCGTGCGATTCGCGGCGTCAATGATCGACAAGCGGACGGTGCCGCAAGGGCTGGCCCCATGGCTCGATGGATACGGCGTCTGCTTCGAGCACGGCGTTTCCCGCATCGCCGGCCTCCTGCAATTGGAGAACGGGCAGCCAACCGATTCGACTCGGGTCCGAATCGTGGCCGAAGCGCGTGGCAAACGCGAAAACAGCCGCTTGCGCGATGTGTTCAGCGCCTCCCGGCCGTCGGGCGACTTTGATCTGGTGATTGCCGATAAAGCCCTGAATCTTCCCGGTTTGCAGCTGGCCGACTTGGCGGCGCATCCGATTGCGCGTCACTACCTCGAACCCGACCAGCCGAACCGGGCGTGGGACATCATCCGCGAGAAGCTCGTTGGAGGCCCGGGCCGTGGTGCGGATTTGGTCGATCTCGTCCGCTTAACGCAACAGCACCCGCCGAAGCGGGTGCCGTAGGCGAGCGCCCACCGGACTCCAGTGTCTGCGGTCTCCCGCCGGCCGGATTCCCAGCCCGAAACGCTCGTGCGGAAAGCATAGCACGTTCGCGCTTGCCTTGCCGCTTAACGCGGCGGCACCCGCCGAAGCGGGTGCCGTTGTCGGCGCCCACCAATCCATTAGTGTCTGCGGTTTCCCGCCGGCCGGGATGCCCCAGCCCGAAGCGCCGCGGCCAGTGTAGCGCGGCGGGCGTCAGCCGGAGCGGTCCCATTTGAAGGTGAGGCGGCCGACCAGGAGGCCGGCGAGGATCCAGACGATGGGGACGAGGGCGACGAGTTCGAGCTGCCAGGATTGGGCGGGCTCGACGAAGCGGAAATTATCGGGCAGGAAGACGGAGCGCAGGCCCTGGGCGAGCCAGCGGATCGGGAAGAAGCCGGCGACCCATTGCACGGCGGTCGGCAGGTTGCTGAAGAAGAAGTAGACGCCGGAGATGAACATCAGCACGAGGTAGGGCACTTGGAGGACGGCCGGGGCGGCGCGGGCGGAAGGGATCAGGGGCAGGATCGCGATCGCCATCACGCAGCCGGCGGGGATGCCGAGCAGCAGGATCCAGATCAGCCGCAGCCAGCCGCCCGCGTCGGGCACGGCGAAGCCGTATGCGCCGAAACCGATGATCCACATGATCGCGAGCTGCAGCAGGGTCAGCGCGACCGAGCCGCCGATCATGCCGAGGAAATAGGAGGTTTTGGGCAGCGGCGAGGCGCTGAGCTGCTTGAGCGTGCCGTCGAACTGCTGGATCGCGAGGCTGTTGCCGAAGATGTTGAACGAGGTGCCGAAGATCGTCGCGCCCATGATGCCGGGGAAGAAATATTCGTTGAAGGTCACGTCGGTGCGCGGGTCGAGGTCGAAGGTGAGCAGCGCCCCGAAGAGGATCAGGAAGAGGATCGGGAAGAGCAGCAGGAAGAAGAGCGCGGCCGGCTCGCGCACGACGCTCTTGAGCTGGATGTCCATCACCGCCCAGGCGAGGCGGAGGGTGCGCGCCGGGGAGGTCACTGCTCGTCCGCCGGCTGGTCGGGTCCGACGAGGTCGAGGTACATCTGCTCCAGGCCGGGCTGTTCGATGGCCAGGTCGGGCAGTTCGTCGATCCCGTGTTCGCGGGCCCAGTCGATCAGTTCCCCCGCCGCCCGGGTCGGCTCATGCGTGGCGAGGTCCAGCACTCCGCCGTTCCGCTCCGTTCCGGCCCACTCCGGCGGCAGGTCCCGGATGTCCAGGTCTTCAGGCGGGCGCCAGCGGATGTGGGTCGCGCTCTGCATCTGCTCGCGGATCTGGCCGATATCGCCCTCGATGATCATCTTGCCGGCCGCGATCACGCCGACTGCGTCGGCCAGCTGCTCGGCTTCGTCGAGGTAGTGGGTGGTCAGCAGCACGGTCGCGCCGCGCTCGGTGATGCGGCGGATCACCTCCCAGGCCTGCTGCCGCGCGGAGGGGTCGAAGCCGGTCGTGGGCTCGTCGAGGAAGAGCAGGTCGGGGCGGCCGATGATGCCTTGGGCGAGGGCGACGCGGCGCATCTGGCCGCCGGAGAGCTTGGTGCCGCGGCGGTCCGCGTGCTCGGTCATGCCGACCAGCTCGAGCACCTCGCCGACCGGGATCGGGTCGTCGTACATCTTGCCCGTGAAGGCAATGATCTCGCGCGCGGTCAGGGTCTCGATCGGCGCGCTCTTCTGCAGCACCACGCCGACGCGGCGGAGCAGCTCTTCGCGCTGCCGGTCGGGATCGAGCCCGAGTACGCGGATCTCGCCCTCGTCGCGCTTGCGGAAGCCTTCGAGGATCTCGACCGTCGTGGTTTTGCCGGCCCCGTTGGGCCCCAGCAGCGCGTAGACCGCGCCTTCCTCGATCCGGAGGTCGACGCCGTCGACCGCTTGCACGGCGCCGTAGCGCTTGCGCAGGCCGGCCACCTCGATGGCGTAGGTCATCGCGCGCCAGCGTAGCGGGCTACCCTGCCGCCGATGCGCAGCTCAGGAGCAGCACGATGACCACCGAAACGACCGCGGCGAACGTGAACGAAGAGGCGATGGAGGAGCTGTTCGGCTTCGTCGAAGGGCTGGTCGCCGACGACCAGCTGCAAGCGGCCCAAGTCGCGATCGGCTCCCAGGGCGGGCTGGCCGGCGCGCGCACCTTCGGGATCGCGCACCAGGGCGATTCGGTCGCGGCCGCGACCGACGAGACGCTGTTCTGCATGTACTCGTCGACCAAGGCCGTCGTCGGCGCGGGGGTCTGGCGGCTGTTGGACGTGGGCAAGCTCTCGCTCGATGAGCGCGTGGCCGACATCATCCCGGGCTGGTGCTCGGAGGGCGGCGGCGAGGACTACTACGCCGACGTGAGCGTGCGGCAGGTGATGCTGCACACGGGCGGCTTCCCGCTCGCGCCGATGCATCCGCGCCTCTGGGAAGACCGCGAGGCGCGGCTCTCGCGGATGATGGGCTGGCGGCTGAACTGGCAGCCGGACACGACTTGGGAGTACCACGCGACCTCGGCCCACTGGGTGCTGGCGGAGATCATCACCCAGAAGACGGGCGACGACTTCCGCGACTGGCTGCGCGCCGACCTGCTCGATCCGATGGGCTTGGACGACCTCTTCGTGGGCCTGCCCGACGAGCAGCACGGCCGCGCCGCCTCCGTCGTCTACATGGAGGAGCCGGTCGCCGTCGACGGCGGCGAGGTCTTCCCGCAGACGATGCTGCACTTCAACCTGCCGTCGCAGCGGCGCGCCGGCTGCCCCGGCGGCGGCGCTTTCGCGACCGCGGCCGACGTGGCGATGTTCTACCAAGGCCTGATCGCCCCCTCCGGCGACGGCCCGCTGTCGACGGGCGCGATCGAGCTGGGCACGACGGTGGGCACCGACCCGGAGCGGCACCGCGACCCGCTCAAGGGCATCCACGTCAACCGCGGCCTCACCGTCGTCGTCGCCGGCGAGCAACCGGCCGAGCGCGGCTTCGGCGACGGCGCATCCCCGCGCACCTTCGGGCACGCCGGCGCCGGCGGCCAAGTCGCCTGGGGCGACCCCGAAACCGGCATCTCCGTCGGCTTCCTCACCAACAGCTTCCAGCAGGACGAGAAGATCCAGGCGAGGACGCGCGAGATCGGCACCTTGGCCGCGGCCTGCGCCGTCTGATCGGCATGGATCCGGCAAGAGTCTCCGCGCGCGTCCGCCGACAAGTGCGGGAAGCCGCCGAGAGCGCTTGGGACGGCCCGCCGGCGCGCGTCCGGATCGGCGAGCCGGTCACCGGCGCGCTCCTTGAAGCGCTCGCCGCGGAGCACGAAGTCTGGCTGGAGGCCGGCCGGCCCGGCGAGATCGTCGTCCGCGGTCCGGCGGGCGGCCGCGTGTCCCGGATCAACGCCATCGTGATCGGTCAAATTGGTTCGTGGTCCCGCGACTCGGTTCCCGGCATGGGGTGCGACTCGCGGGGCGGATACGACCCGCCGAACGGGAGACCGTTCGTTCCGCAGGGCAGCTGGATCAGCGAAGCGACGGCCGCATCGCTGACCGGGCAGCAGATGCGCCGGGCATATTGGCCCGTCGCGCCCGAATTCGTGTTCGAGACCGTCGGATTGGATCAGCCGCTCGCCGGGCAGCAAGAGAAGGCGCGCGGCTGGATCGCGGCCGGCGTGCGCTTGGCGCTCCTGATCTCCCCCGACGACGAACTGGCCGAGCTCTACCGGGCCGACGGGCGCGTCGAGTCGTTCAGCCGGCCCGACGCGCTTTCCTGCGACCCTGTGATGCCCGGCTTCACGCTCCGCTTCGACGAAATCTGGCGCTAGTAGCCGGCTTCGCGGTCGACGACGTCGTCCAGCGCGCCGGCGGGGTCTTCGCCCTTGTCCACGGCGTCGATGTAGCGGCGCAGATTCTCGCAGAAGCGCTGGGACGCCTTGCCGAAATAGTCGGGCTGGAGGCCGCTGTTGTGCGGCGTGATCAGCAGGTTCGGCGTGTACCAGTCGGCGTGGCCGTCGGGCAGCGGCTCGGGCACGGTCACGTCGGTGTAGACGCGGAAGCGGCCGGAGTTGAGCGCGACCCGCTGGGCGTCCCAATCGACCACCGGGCCGCGTGCGATGTTGATCAGGGCCGCGCCCTCGCGCAGCAGGCCGAACTCCTCCGCGCCGATCATCCCCTGCGTCTGCTCCGTCAGCGGCACCGCGAGGATCACGTAGTCGGACGCGCGCAGCAGGTCGTGCAGCCGCTCGATCGGCCAGACCGCCTCGACGTTGCCGGGCGACCCCGCCGGCGCTGCGCCGGACCAGACGGCGCGGCGGCGGATGCCGAGCACGCGGACGTCGAACGGGTCCAGCATCCGCGCCAGCTCCGAGCCGATCGCGCCGTAGCCGACGATGCCGACGGTCGCCCCCTGCAGCGTGCCGGGCGGGATCCGGTGCCATTGCGCCGCCCGCTGCCAGGCCATCAGCTCCGGCATCTCCTTGCAGTGCATCAGCATGTAGGCCAGCACCCACTCCGCAATCACGCGCGAGGCCAGCCCCGGCATCTTCGTGATCACTACCTCGGGCGATACCGGGTGGCGCAGGAACTGATCCGCGCCCGCGGAGGCCAGCGCCACCCATCTCAGCGCCTCCGCCCGCGCGGCCAGATCGCCGCCGAAGAAGGTGATCCAGATCTGATCGCGCCCGCTTACTTCCTCCGCTTCGGCGCGGGCGGACTCGGCGTCGACGCCGGGATGATCGGGCTGCTGCAGCGAGAGCGCGAGGTTGCGGCTGATCATGCGGAAGCGCACGCGCGGGTCGACGGCCTCGATCGCGTCGATCCCGTGCTGCGGGACCGGCAGGAAGGAGGCGACGTTGAACTGGTCCACTGCCGGCTCCGTTCCGCCGCGCGGCGCGCGCTGCACGCGCAGGATAGGGAGCGGCCGCGGGGCGCCCGCGTATGATCCGTGCATGCTGACCGCGACCGTCGCGAGCCGAACGATCACCTGCGACACGCCGGAGGCGACCCGCGCGTTGGGCGCGGCGATCGGCCGCTGCGCCGAGCCGGGCGCGGTGGTGCTGCTGCAAGGCGACCTCGGCGCCGGCAAGACCGTCGTCGCGCAGGGCGTCGGGCGCGGCTTGGGCGTGCCGGGCACGGTCAACAGCCCGACCTTCGTCCTGATCAACGAGCACTTGGGCGGCCGCCTGCCGCTGCGCCACGCGGACCTCTACCGCCTCGACGATCCGATCTCGATCGCCGAGCTGGGGCTGGACGAGGCCGCGCTGGGCGGCGTGCTCCTGGTCGAGTGGCCGGAGCGCGCGGGGGAGGCCCTGCCGGCCGACCACCTGTTGGTGCGGCTGGCGCCGGAGGGCGCGGAGGCGGGGGAGGACGCGCCGCGGCGGATCGAGCTGGCCGCCCGCGGGCCCGCCTCCGAGGCGCTGCTGGCCGCGCTGGGCGGCGGCTGATGGAACTGGCGATCGACGCGGTCGGCGAGATTTCCAGCGTCGCCGTGAGCGAGCGCGGCGCGCTGCGCGCCGAGATCACCTGGGCCAGCGGGCGCCGCCACACGCCGACGCTGATCCCGATGGTCGACCGCGTCTGCGGGATCGCCGGCTGCGAGCGGAGCGATCTCGAGCTGGTGATCGTCGACGCCGGTCCCGGCGCATACGGCGGCATCCGCGCCGGAATGGCGGCCGCCGAAGGCATCGCCATCGCGCTGGAGCTGCCCTGCGTCGCCGTCGGTCGGCTCGAGATCGAGGCTTGGGCGCACGCGGGGGCGGGCCCGATCACCGCGATCCACCGCGCCGCCCGCGGCGCTTGGGCCTGGCAGAGCTTCGACGGCGACGCGAATGCCTGGGCCGCGCTGTCGGAGCCGCGCACGGGTTCGGAGGCGGAGCTGCACGAGGCGCTGGCCTGCGCCGGCGGCGCGGTCTGCGGCGACGCGGCGCTGCTCGAACGCCCGGCCGGGCGCGTGCTCGGGACGGCGGCCAACGCGCGGCGCGCGGCGCTGCTGGCCGAGCTGGGCTGGCGCCGCTTCCAAGCGCACGGCGGTTCGCCCCCGCGCGAACTGGAGGCGATTTACCTGCGCGATCCCGCGATCGGCCCGCAGCCGCAGCCTTGAACCGGAACGGCTGACCGAAACGGACGAGACCGAAGAGGAGCGAGCGATGGCAATCGAACGGACGCTGGTGCTGGTCAAGCCCGACGGCGTGCAGCGCGGCCTGGCCGGCGCGGTGCTCGGCCGCTTCGAGCGGCGCGGCCTCAAGCTGATCGGCCTCAAAATGCTCCAGGTCGACGAGGCGCTGGCCGACCGCCACTACGCGGAGCACGTCGGCAAGCCTTTCTTCGCCGGCCTGCGCGATTTCATCACCAGCAGCCCGCTCGTCGCCGCCGTCTTCGAGGGCGAGGGCGCCGTCCAGACCGTGCGCGGCACGATGGGCGCGACCAACCCGGCCGACGCCGCGCCGGGCACGATCCGCGCCGATTTCGCCGTCGATCTCGGGCGCAACGTCGTGCACGGCTCGGATTCGCCGGAGTCGGGCGAGCGCGAGATCGGACTCTTCTTCGAGCCGGACGAGCTGGTCGAATGGACGCGCGATTCCGAACGCTGGATCCGCGAATAGCGCCGCCGCGCTATTCGAGACGTAGGATCGTCTTGGCGTGGGACCAGAGCCCGTCGAGGTCGTAGCGCTCGCGCGATTCATGGTCGAAGAGATGCACCACCACCGAGCCGTAGTCGAACAGCAGCCAGCCGCCGTCGGCGCCGCCCTCGCGGCGCGGGAAACCCTCGTGCCCGACCTTGGCCGGCAACTTGCGCAGCGCGTCCTCGATCGCGTTGAACTGGCGGCGCGAGCCGGCGCTGGCGATCACGAAGTAGTCGGCCAGATCGGTGACGGGGCCGACCTCGAGCATCGCGATGGCGTCGGCCTGGTACTCCGACAACTCTTCCACCGCGCTCCGGGCGAGCCGTTCGGCCCGGATGGCGGCGGGATCGGCGATGTCGGTCGTCACGGGCGCGAGTCTAGGCCGATCGGAGCGTTCGATGGCTGAGCGCGTGGTCGCGGCGATGAGCGGCGGCGTCGACTCCTCGGTCGCCGCCGCGCTGCTGGTCGAGCAGGGCTTCGAGGTGATCGGGATCACGATGCGGCTCTGGACCGAGCCGCGCCCCGACGGGCTCGGCGGCCGCTCGCAGTGCTGCGGGATCGAGGACGTCGACGACGCCCGCCGCGTCGCCCAGCGGCTCGGCATCCCCCACTACACGCTCAACATGGAGGAAGCGTTCCGCCGCTCCGTCGTCGACCCGTTCATCGACGAATACGCCGCCGGGCGCACGCCCAATCCCTGCCTCGACTGCAACACTTACATCAAGTTCGACCGCCTGCTGGAACGCGCCGACGCGCTCGGCGCGGATTGGCTCGCCACCGGCCACTACGCCCGGATCGACCGCGGCGGCGCCGAACCGCGCCTGCTCCGCGGCGTCGATGCGGACAAGGATCAGACCTACTTCCTCTACACGCTCGGCGAGCGCGCGATGCAGCGGACGCTCTTCCCCGTCGGCGGGCTGCGCAAGGACGAGGTGCGCGAGGCCGCCCGCCGCCACCGGCTCGCGGTCGCCGAAAAGTCCGAAAGCGCCGACATCTGCTTCGTGCCCGGCGGCGACTACCGCGCCGTCGTCCGCAGCCGCGTCGCCGACCGCCCCGGCCTCTTCCTCGACGTCGAGGGCCGCGAGATCGGCCGCCACGACGGCATCCAGCATTTCACCATCGGCCAGCGCCGCGGCTTGGGCGCCGCCGTCGGCGGACGCCGCTACGTGACCGCGATCGACGCGGCCGCCAACACCGTCACGGTCGGCCCGCGCGAAGACCTGCTCGCCTCGCGGATCGAGGTCGAGGGCTGCCATTGGCTGGCGGATCCCGCCGCGGCGGAGCGGTCCGCGGTGCAGCTGCGCTACCGCTCCGCCCCCCTGCCCGCAACCGTCTCGCCGACCGCCGCCGGCGGCGCGATCATCGATTTGGACGAGCCGGCCGCCGCGGTCGCGGCCGGGCAGGCCGCCGTCTTCTACGACGCCGAGGCGAACGAGCGGGTGCTCGGCGGCGGCACCGTGCGCAAAGTCGCGCGCGGGGCCGTCGGCGGGACTGCGCGCGGAGCGCTGCGGTAGTCTGGGCGCACATGGCGCTGAGCACCATCACCGACATCCGCGACATCGTGATCATCATCACCGGCATCATCGGCGTGCTCGGCCTCGGCGCGTTCCTGATCTTCACCGTCGTGCTCGGCTTCCTCTCCTTCCGCCTGCTGCGCTCCGCCCGCAAGACCGTCGGCGAGGGCCTGCCGCCGATCTTCGAGGAGGCGCAGGACACGATGCGCAGCGTCAAGGGCACCGCCGACTTCATCGGCGACTCCGCCGCCGGCCCCGTGATCCGCGCCTACGGCATCGTCGCCGGCATCCAGCGCGGCTTCGGCGTGCTCGCCAACCGCGGCGGGAAGAAGTAGCCGATGTCCTTCCGCGGCGGCCTCAAGACCGGTTTCGTGCTCGGCGCGGCCGCCGCGCTGATCGCCAAAATCGCCCAGACCACCGACGAACGGGCCTGGCGCGACGCGCAAACCGCGGCCAACGTCACGGCCGAATTGACCGCGGAGGAGATGCGGCAGCGCCTCGAGCGCAAGCGCGCGAAGGACGGCGGCGCGGACGCGGAGGCATAGCCACATGGCGCGGCAGCTCGCGCTGAACGTCCCCGCCGCCAGCGCCGGCGCACGCCCCTCGCGCAACCAGCTGCTCGACGCCGACCGCCCGGTCCACGACTGGTACCGCTTCGTCCTCTCCTTCCCGCCGCACCTGGTCCGCGACTACCTCGCCGAATTCCGCGCCGGCCCCGGCTCGGTCGTGCTCGACCCGTTCTGCGGCACCGGCACGACCCCCGTCGAGGCGAAAAAGCTCGGCATCAGCTCAATCGGCATCGAAGCCCTCCCGCTGTCCGCCTTCGCCGCGCGGACCAAGCTGGACTGGTACGCGGATCCGGGCGAATTGCGCCGCGCCGCGGACGCCGCCGCCCGCCGCGCCGCCGCCTCGGAAGCGGGCCCCCTGCGGACGCTGCCCGAGGCCCAGATGCGCCTGCTGCCCGACCGCGCGATCAGCCCGCCCCCGCTGCACAAGGCCCTCTGCCTCCGCGACGCGATCGCCGAAGCGCCCGAGCGTCTGCGCGCGCACCTGCTGCTGGCGCTGGCCAAGAACCTGCCGACCCGGATCGGCAATCTCAGGTTCGGCCCCGAAATCGGACTCGGCGCAATCCGCGAGGACGCCGACGTCATCGGCGAGTGGCGCTCCGCCGTCGCCGAATTCGCGGACGATCTGGAGCTGGTGGGCAGCGGAACCGCAACGCCGGCGAGCGTGATCCGCGGCGACGCCCGCGAAGCCGGCGATCTGCTTGAACCGCACAGCATCGACGCCGTGATCACCTCGCCCCCGTATCCCAACGAAAAGGACTACACCCGCGCCGTCCGCCTCGAATCCGTCATCCTCGGCTTCGCCGAAACCCGCGCCGCCCTCCGTGAAACCAAGCAGACCTTGGTCCGCTCCAACTCCCGCGGCGTCTACAAAACCGACGACGAGGATGCCTGGCTCGCCGATCACCCCGGCATCCTCGCCTTGGCCGACCGAATCGAACAGCGCCGCATCGCCCTGAACAAAACCAGCGGCTTCGAACGCCAATACCACCGAGTAGCCAAACTCTATTTCGGCGGCATGGCCCGCCACCTAGCCAGCCTCCGCAAATCCCTCCGCCCCGGCGCCCAACTAGCCTACGTAGTAGGCGACCAAGCCAGCTATTTCCAAATCATGATCCGCACCAGCCAACTCCTATCAGAAATCGCCGAAAACCTAGGCTACGAAATAATCCGCCGAGATCTTTTCCGTACTAGAAAGGCGACCGCGACGAAATCTGACATCAACGAAGATGTGCTCATTCTCAGATGGCGAGGCTAACAATGGCTCAAGATGTCTACTCCCAAATCATCGAGCGCGTTTTCAAGACCCATTATCAGACGGGGATATCGTCGTTTACATTTCAGCGAACTGAGATCTCAGCAGCTGCCATTGCTCTCGGACTACCTGTGCCGAGCAATGTCGGAGACGTCATCTATACATTCCGTTCTAGGCGCACGTTGCCGGATGAGATCTCCTTGACGGCACCTGAGAGCTCAGAATGGGTCATCCGCTCGGTGGGCAGTGGCGAATACGAGTTTGCACTCGTGCCACAAGGCATATTCACGCCGAATCGGGCGCTCGCAGAGGTGCTCATTCCGGACTCGACACCTGCTCTCGTCGAATTGTACAGACAATCAGATGAGCAAGCACTGTTGGCGATCATCCGATATAATCGCCTAATCGACATCTTCACGCGCCTTAGCTGCTTCTCAATCCAATCGCATTTGCGCACGACCTTGGATGAAGTCGGACAAGTTGAGATCGACGAGCTGTATATCGGGATTGATCGGCGCGGTGCCCATTACGCCCTACCGGTTGAAGTGAAGGCAACAAACGATCGGCTCGGACTTGGCCAGATCGAAAATATGTTTGCGCTCTGTGAGCAGAAATTTGAAACTCCGATTGCCCGGCCGCTTGGTGCGCAATTCGTCGAAGATGACCGCATTGCGATGTTTGAATTCGTGCGTGATCCGCGCACTACGGAAATCCGCCTCGCAGCCGAGCGGCACTATCGCCTAGTTCCTTCAGACGAGTTGCCACCGGAGATTGTCAAGACCTATGAACATGCGGCGGAATAGCATTCCAAATAATTCCATCTAGCCTATGTCCTGCTTGTTTCTTACCTACTCTCTTGCCAAATTCATCATGCGCGCCCCACTGCTTGAAGAAGAACGCTGTCTCTGCCTCTCCGCACTGGTCTCGTACTCCGCGGACCCAATCGCCTGCCATCGGCCTGGCGCCGGGGCCGCTTTCGCCGCCGGCGATTACCCAGTCGATCCCGGCCAAGTCGAGCTCCAGCGGGCCGAGCAGCGGTTCGCAGCTGAGGAACTTGATTGCGGCGTTGGTGCGGCGCAGGTCATCGATCCTGCTGGTCCAGCGCTGGTTCTCGACCGAGACGCCCATCCACACGTTCTCCGGCCAGGGCAGCATCGGCGACATCTGGGCCAAGCGCTCCGAGCGCTTGGTGAGGACTTGGAAGCGGTGCTGCGACGCCTGCTCCATCACCTCGAAGACGCTCTGGATGTACTCGTCCGGGACGGCGGGATGGAACAGATCGCTCATCGAGTTGACGAAGATGGTGCGCGGCTTCTTCCAGCGCAATGGCTGGTCGAGCCGTTCGGGGCGCAGCTGCAGGTCGAAGCCCTGCTCATAGGGATGGCCCGGACGTCGCGGAAGCGCTCGGCGAAGCGCATCGCGTAGCAGTTGGCGCAGCCGGGGCTGACCTGCGTGCAGCCCGTCACCGGGTTCCAAGTCGCCTCGGTCCATTCGATCTGCGAGCGCTGCATGCGCCCACTATGGCGCAAATGTTCGGAATATGCAAGCGTGCGGTTCTGGCTGGCGGAGAGGGTGGGATTCGAACCCACGAGGGGCTTGCACCCCTACACGCTTTCCAGGCGTGCCTGATCGGCCACTCCAGCACCTCTCCGAGGGGGTCGTCCGGGTCGCGCTCCGCCGGGATTTGGTGGCGGAGAGGGTGGGATTCGAACCCACGAGGCACATCACTGCACCTACCGATTTTCGAGATCGGCTCCTTCGGCCACTCGGACACCTCTCCGCCCGCGATTATACGCCGTCGCAGCGGGTACGCTGCCCCGCAGTGCAACCCGCGCGACAGGAGCCGACCGTGACCGCCACCGCCGCATCTCCGGCCCGGACCATCCCCGACCTGCTCGCGGGGCACGCGCCGGAAGCCCCGGCGATCGGCGCGCCCGAACGCGAACCGCTCTCCTTCGCCGGCCTGCGCGCGCAGATCGAGCGCACCACGGCCGCGCTCAACGGCTTCGGCATCGGCCGCGAAGACCCCGTCGCGATCGTCCTCCCCAACGGCCCCGAAATGGCGGCCGCGTTCCTCTCCGTCGCCTCGGCCGCCGCCTCCGCGCCGCTCAATCCCGCCTACCGCCCCGACGAATTCGACTTCTACCTGAACGACCTCGAAGCCTCGGCCCTGATCGTCCAGCAGGGCGTCGACTCGCCCGCCCGCGACGCCGCGGCCGGCCGCGGCATCCCGATCATCGAACTCGTCCCTGACGGTGCCGCAGCGGCCGGATCGTTCAGCCTCGAATCCGGCCTGAGCGGTTCGCCCGAACGCCCCGGCGGCGCCGACCTGGATGACGTCGCGCTCGTCCTGCACACCTCGGGCACGACCTCGCGGCCCAAGATCGTGCCCCTGCGCCAGCGCAACATCTGCGCCTCGGCCGCGCACATCGGCGCGACCTTGGCGCTGGGCGCGGACGACTGCTGCCTCAATGTGATGCCGCTGTTCCACATCCACGGGCTGATCGCCGGCGTGCTGGCCGGCGCAGCCGCCGGCGGCTGCACCTGGTGCTCGCCCGGCTTCGACGCGCTGCGCTTCTTCGGCTGGCTGCGCGAGGCCCGCCCGTCTTGGTACACCGCCGTGCCCACGATGCACCAGCTGATCCTCGCCCGCGCCGCCCGCAACGCCGAAGCGCTCGCCGAAACCAGCCTCCGCTTCATCCGCTCCTCCTCCTCCTCGCTGCCGCCGACCGTGATGGCCGAGCTCGAAGCCGCCTTCGAAGCGCCCGTGATCGAGTCCTACGGAATGACCGAAGCCGCGCACCAAATGGCCTCGAACCTGCTCCCGCCCGGCGCCCGCAAGCCCGGCAGCGTCGGCCCCGCCGCCGGTCCGGAGATCGCGATCATGGACGAAGACGGCGCGATCCAGGCGCGCGGCGCGCGCGGCGAAATCGTGATCCGCGGCCCCAACGTCACCGACGGCTACCGCGGCAACCCCGCGGCCAACGCCGAAGCCTTCACCCGCGGCTGGTTCCGCACTGGCGACCAAGGCATGCTCGACCAGGACCTGTTCCTCACGATCACCGGCCGCCTCAAGGAAATCATCAACCGCGGCGGCGAAAAAATCTCCCCCCGCGAGGTCGACGAAGCCCTGCTCCAGCACCCCGCCGTCGCCCAAGCCGTCACCTTCGCCATCCCCCACGACCGCCTCGGCGAAGAAGTCGCCGCCGCCGTAGTCCTCCGCGAGAGCACCGAAACCGACGAACGCGCCCTCCGCAATTTCGTCAACGAACGCCTAGCCGACTTCAAAACCCCCCGCAAGATCATGATCCTCCCCGAAATCCCCAAAGGCGCCACCGGCAAAATCCAACGCATAGGCCTAGCCCAAAAACTAGGCCTCGCCGACTGAGCGCTCCCGCATGCGCCGCCTCGCCGCCGCTTTCCTGCTCGCCACGGCCGTGCGGATGCCGGAAGATCAGCTCTCGACCGACTCCGCCACGCCGGAACCGAGGCTTGCGGCGACGGGCTGCTCGAACGCGTACGGGGTGTCGCCGGCTGCTTGCCGCTCGCGGCGCTCGCGGCCCTTGAAGTAGGAGGAGTGGGTCACCCGCAGCGCGTCCAGCGAGCGGGCGCCGAACAGCACCACGTCGACATCGGCGGGGGCCTCGCGCTCCGCCACGCGGTGCCGGGCGGACGCCTCCGCGCGGTTGAAGAACTCCTCGAACGTCGGCTCTGCCAGCGTCGAACGGTCGAACCGCATCAAGTAGTAAGGCATCTCAAGCTCCGATCTCCATCCCTTGCAGCAGCCGCGCGTGTTCGCGGAATGCCGCCAACTCATCGTACACGCGTCCGCTCAGCTTTGCGAGGTCGTCCAGGCGCTTCCGCAGGAAGATCGCTTGATCGTTGAGGTGCACCTGCGGCGAGGCCACGCCGATCTCCATCTCCCGCTGCATCTCCGCCGAGCCGCGCCCCAGCCGCATCCGCTCCGCGCGGAGCAGATCGACGCGCCTGCCGCGATCCGAGAGCTCTGCCAGCTCCCGATGCACCTCCGGCGGGCCGCCGGCCGACTTCACGCCCAGACCGAACCGGTGCGCCAGGAACTCCGACGCGTTGGCCCACTCGTTCTGCACCTGCGTCCGGATCTGCAGCTCGACCACCTTCCCAAAGTCCCGCCCCAGAATCAGGTGCAGCGCGCGATAGCCGTGCTTCACGCCGTCGACCAAGTAATCGTTGGTCCACTCCAATCGCTCTCCCGCGAACTGGGCCCGCGTCTCCTCCACCTCGACCAGCGACGGCACCACGATCCGCGCGCCGGCGATGTCCTGCATCTCGGCCAGCGGCACGCCCCGCTTCCGCCGCAGCTTCGGGATCACCGAGGTCACGTTCTTCAGCCGCGTGCCGATTTGCAGCGCGTGGACGCTCGGCGCGACGTTCCACAGCTCCGCTTCCAAGTCGTCCAGCGCCTCGCCGAAGCTGTCGCGGTAGTCGTGGAAGGCGTCAAGATCGGCATCCGTCGGTTCGGCCGCCAAGCGGCGGCCGAGGGCGTTCAGGTCTTCGGGGTTCATCTCCATGGCGGGCTTCCTTTGCCGCCAGTCTACATTGATTGGGCGGGGGCGTCGCAGCTCACTCGGCGTATTCGCTTACATCGCGTTCTAGGGTCATTTCTATGCCGGTTCTGGTGATTATTCTTACGGCTATTCTTGGGTGTTCTTTTTGGGGGATTGGGAAGGGGGCGCTTTTGGTGCTTTGCATTGATTGCCAGAGGGCGGGGTCTATGAGTTTGCTGAGTTGGCGTTGGAAGCGTTGGATTCGTTTGTCGTTTTGGCTGTTGGGGAGATGGATTCTTCTGGCGTTGAAGGATTTGCCGTCGTAGTCGGTGTCTATCATCCAGCAGTCTATGCCGCGGCCGGGGTCGGTGGCGTCGGCGCCGTCTACGTTGCCGGTGGCGGGGTTGAAGGTGTCGTAGCCCAGGACTTCTACGATTAGGTGAGTTGCGTCGTGTTTGGTGATTTCGATTTCGGGGCGGCCTACGATGACGAAGGAGCTGTCGCTGGCTTCGTTTTTGAGGCCGGGGATCTGGAAGTCGCGGTTGGCGTACACGGTGAGTATTTCCAGTCGCCCGCGTTTTTTCATATCTTCTTTGTATACGTCAGGAGCGAAGGAGAATGCGATCAGCAATAATCGCTCCATTTTGCGATCGTTCGCCTCTTCAGCAACCAAATTAATCAGTTCTCGGCTAGCTTTCTGGTCGTCTGGAACAATACAGATCGCAGTTTTCTTAGTTGGCTCACCTTCAATCCCGCTCAGACAGCGATATGAAATCAGTGGTTTCGCAGGCTTATCCGTGTCCCAATCCGTCACATCGTCAACCAGCAACCGCCTATTATTGCGGAGTTTGATACCTGCGATTTGCAACCCTTCAAGCAGCGATTCTCGCGTCCTAACCGCAAATTCGGAAAGGTCCCCCGTCGCAGTCGGATCGATGTAGCGCCAAGGCGAGCGTGACTCCACCGTAAACGGCGACGAGACTCTGACAACCCCTTTCTTGACCAACGGTCGATTGACCAGCAAGATCGGCTCCACCTCTTGGTCGTACGCCAAGATCGCCGCCGACACTCGTGGCACTCGCTCGTAGACGAACCCTTTCGCTGGATCGTTGCCGTATTCTGTGGTAGTAGTATCCAACCGCCCCGCCCCGCCCCGCCCCGCCCCGCCCCGCCCCGCCCAAGCTCCAGCGCAGCGCCCTCATCGCTATCTTGAAGATGATACCAAGGATATGAGCCCGCCAGAAGCCGTTGACGAGCGATTGCAATGGCTACGGTTGATGTATCGGTAGTAATCCAACGCCTGCCCCACTGCTCGGCGACGTATGCTGTTGTGCCACCTCCGCAGGTCAGATCGATGATCAGATCACCAGCTTCGGTTGTCATCTGCATGCATCGTTCAATGGCGGTATATGCGGTCTCGACAATATATTTGGCGTCCTTCGGAGACATCTGGCTAGACCATAGATTATTGATCATTCGTCCCGGCACTTCATCTTCGTATCGTTTCCAGTCCAGTCGGCCAGCCCAATTGATCAAACGTCCAAGATCGGCAAGACGTTGTAGTCCTTCGTGGCTCACCCGCCAATGATCACCGGGAGGGCAGGGATACTCAGTGTCACCCCACTGGAATGGTTCAGAGCGACCTGTCGTGGACACATCTTGAGATGTCAACATCGCCCGGCGAAATAATTTGCTTTCGTCGGGTAGAATCGAAGGATTCTTCCGTTCCTCTGTCGTGACCGCTCGTTCTGTACCATCAGCCAGTTCCACCATCGCATACGAGCTCATATGCTCAATTGCTTCGGTACGTGAAAGTGGTTCATATAATTGAAAATATTTCATCTGTTCTCGGGATTTCGCATACCAGATAATATGATCGGCAACTTCGGGGAGAGTTGATGATGCTGAACTCCCCCGTTTCGCGAACGGAATTACTGCCACGCGGTTCTCAGCCCCAAACACCTCATCCATCACCAAGGCCACGCGGTTCACGTTCTCGGAGCCGATTTGCATGAAGATGCTGCCGCTTTCGCTGAGCAGTTCCCTCGCGTGCACGAAGTTGCGGTAGAGGTTGTCGAGGTAGGAGTGGATGCCGTTTTGGTAGGTGTCGCGGAAGGTTTGGATTTGCTGCGGGTCGTTGGGCAGGCCTTTGGCGTTTTCGGGGACGTTGCGGGATTGGGTGTCGACCTGCATGTTGGACTTGAAGCCGATTCCGTAGGGCGGGTCCATGTAGATCATCTGGACCTTGCCGGCCATGCCTTCTTTTTCGAGCAGGCTGGCCATGACCTTGACCGAGTCGCCGTGGATCAGGCGGTTCTGCCAGTTGCCCTCGTATTCGTACCAGTTGTACTCGGCATCGCGCGGGAGGTTGTTGAAGTCGCCGAAGAGCGGCGCCGGCTCGAGCGAGCGCAGCTGCTCAACGAAGGCGGAGGGATGGATTTTCTCGGTGATGTAGAGCGGCGTCGCGTCGGTCTCGATCCGCTCCAAGTCGGCCCCGCGGTCCCAGGAGAGCACGGGGCCGGAGCGCTCGCGGATCGGCGGCGAGTAGCGCACCGGCGCGCGCTCCTCGCCCTCCATGAACCCGCCCGTCTGCTCGGTCGGCAGATTCCACCGCGTCTGCGACCCGTGCCGGTAGGCGTCCACCTGATCAGGCATCGCCGGCCCCGTCTTCCGCCTCGAACTCCGCAATCGCGGCGGAGATCGCCGCGGCCGGGTCGTCGTCCTCGGTGACGTAGCAGTATCGCCACTGCCCGAAGGCTCCGTCCATCCCCTCGATCGCCGGTATCCACATCGTTTCCACCGCTTCCTGCTTCGCCTCCGTCTCCGCGCCCTCGTAGAGCCGCCCTTTGCACTCGATGATCAGGTGCCGCTCGGGCTCATCCACGCCCGAAACCCGCGCGACGAAGTCGGGCCGGTACTCGCGCCAGAGGCCCTGCTCCTTGTCGAACCACGGGATCTGCCAGTCGAGCCTGAAGTTGCGGGCCCAAGCGGCAACCTGCGGATGCTCGTCGAGCGCCCGCGCCGCCGCGACCTCCAGCTCCGAATCGCAAGGCGCGATGTTCAGCTCCGACCGCGCCGTCTCGTGCTTCAGGCTCAGCGATGTTCGGAACTCGATCCTGCCCGTGTCAAGCACGCGCTGCTGCGATGGGTCGCGCTGATCAGCAAAAATGGGCAGCAACCTCGGCTTCTGTCCGGAGCGGGTCACGCATGCCTCCGCGATCGCTTGGGGTATTGCTTCCAAATGCGGGGGGCTGCGAAACCCGCCGAGGTCAATGCGGCTGAAGCCTTGAATCTCCATCCAAGCCTCCGTGGCGATCAGTGCGTCGGAGAACAGTGCGCGATCGCGCCACTCGGGAGGCGCATGATCTTGGTTGAGGAACTGCGCCACGACATCTTTGGCGATCTCGAACAGGATCGTCTGGCGACGCTGGTTGTTGGTCAGTTCCGCCACCTCGCCCACGAAGCTGCGAATGCGCGTGTAGGTCGGCAGAGTGGCCGGTGAATCGACGTAGTGGGGGGCGAGCTCGCAGCGCAGCCCGTCAGGATCGCTCCAGCCGTACCCAACCACGTTGGGGAACTGAATGCGGAAGCCGTGACGGCCGGGCACGGAACAAACGTCGTACATGGGCCTCGGTGGCAGCGGCGGCACCGGCTTCTCTTTAGCAGGCATGAACTCGTAGGGGACGCCGAACACATCGGCGTACTCCGGCTGCGGCACGCCAGTTTCAGGATCGGGGTCGTAGGACGTGCGGCGCAATGCGCGGCCGGTGACCTGCTCGCAGAGCAATGCCGAGCCGAACGCGCGGAAGCCGAAGATGTGCGTCACCGTCTTCGCGTCCCAACCCTCGCTCAACATGCTGACGGAGATCACGCATCGGATGTCCGCACCCGGTTTCCCGGGTTGTCCGACGGTGCGGAAGACCTCTCGAAGCGCAGCCGTCTTGTCTTTGACCGTCTTTACGTCGGGCGCGTGAAGAGCCGCTTGATCGAGGGCAATCCGTCGCAGCGATCCGCCGAGGGCGTCCGAACCGCCTTCGGTGATCCTCGAGTGGACGAGGAGCGTGGGCCGCGTCTTGACGTATCCCCCGCCATCGGCTCTGACGTTGGAGAACATCGGCAGATTGCCCGGAATCCACTCCTCCTCCGCGTTCTGATAGCCGGCGATCCAGCGATAGAGATGCTCGGCGTTCGTAATGTCGTCCGCGACCACGATCATCGCGGGCTTGATGCCCGCATCCTCGTAGACCGGCGCGACGGAATCCCTGTACTGGTCGTGCAGCTGATGCAAGAGGTCGGCCACAACCTGCTGCAGGTTGTCGCCATCAAGGCGCTTGGGCGACGCATGCGCGTACACGTGGCGGTACACGGGCTGATCGGGACTGCGGCTGTTGTCGAGCACGGGCACGCGCGGAATTTTGGTCAGCCCCGCCTCGACGGCGTCCGACAAGGGGTAATCACTCACGGTCCACGGGAAGATCGGAGTGTGCTTGCCCTTGGGCGTGCGGAGGAACATCGGCGTTGCAGAGAGGTCGAAGACCTGTCCCAGTCGGCCTTCATCGCGCAGGGCCTGAAGCGCGGAGAACCACCGCGTCGCCTGCGGGCGATCCTCTTTCTCCTCCTGGCTGAGCCTGCGGGCCTCAGGCGGCTGATAGCAGTGGTGGGCCTCATCGTTCAACACGACGATGCGCCGTGCCCCGCGATGCGCGGGGAGCTTCTCGCGGAAGACGTCCGCATATGCCTGCTTGGGCGGCGGCCCGCCGCGTCTGAGCAACTTCTTGATGTCACCGGACGGCGCACCGCCCAAGCCGTCGCCGAGCGTGTCGCGGGGTTGCAGGGCTTGCGCGTTGATCACGGTCACTCGAAGGCGCGAAATCCTGGCCTGAAGTCGGCTGGGCGCCAAGCTTCGCAGCAGGTTGCCGCTGTCGGAGGGATGCAGCTCACGGAGCCGGTCTTTGACGGTGAGGCCGGGCGTGATCACCACGAAGTCCTTGGGCAGATCGTCATTGACGGCGTGCCAGGCCATCAGCATGGCCATCACCACCGTCTTGCCCGTGCCGGTTGCGAGCTTCAGCGCGATGCGGGGCAGGCCGTCGTTGTGCTCCCGGTTGGCGGATCGCAGGATGAGATCCACCTCGCGCCACTCGGGCGATTGCAGTTTCGGGCCGGCCTCGCAGAGCCAGATTGCGGTCTCGACGGCCTCGCGTTGGCAGAAAAACGGGCGAGGCTGGGATTCTCCGCCATGCCAGTGCTCAAGCAAGCGCCTTGTCTCGACGCTCGTCCCCTTCCATCCGCCCGCACGCCAAGCCTCAACATGGCCTCGCACCGCGTTGATCGTCCGAAACGGCTCGTGAGCGGCGCCCACTGTGATCGCGGAGCCGGGGATCGCCGCGACTCGTCCAGTGCTCGGGCGACGGCCCGTCTTCAGCTCTGAAGTGGCGACATTCTCAGCATCGAGTTCCCAATAGCGCGTGGGCGGATCGTGCGGCACATTGAGGATCGGCGTTTCAGCGGGCGACAGCGACGCATCCATGGTGGCCCGCAAGATAGGCGCAGGCAGCCGTGTACGCGACAGGAGCGCTATGCTACGGGGACTATGACGAGGCGTGAGTGCGTGCGTGCTGGAAGGACGGAATTGCGGGCCTTGACGGCCCGCGGTCTCCTCGAGTGGTAGCGCGGGGCGCGATTGCCCGCCCCGCATCCGGTTTCCGAACTCCGTCACGAGACCCTGGGGGAGATGGCCGTCATGGCTGACAAGGTGCTGATTTTCGACACGACGCTGCGCGACGGCGAACAGGCCGCCGGCGTCGCCTTCACCGCGGACGAGAAGCTGCAGATCGCGAAACTGCTGGAGCGGATGGGAGTGGACTGCATCGAGGCCGGCTTCGCCGCCGCCTCGCCGGCCGACTTCGACGCGGTCAACCGCATCGCCAAGGAAGTGCGCGGGACCCAGATCGCGACGCTCTGCCGCGCCGTGCCCAGCGACGTCGACCAGGGCTGGGAGGCGATCCGCGACGCGGACAACCCGCGCCTGCACGTCTTCCTCTCCTCCTCGGACATCCACATCGCGCACCAGCTGCGCAAGGACCGCGAGAGCGTGCTGACCCAGGCCCGCGAGATGGTCGCGCGGGCCAAGCAGTACTGCGAGGACGTCGAGTTCTCGCCGATGGACGCGACCCGCTCGGACCAGGAGTTCGTGCGGCGGATGCTGAAGGAGGTGATCGAGGCGGGCGCGACCACGATCAATATCCCCGACACGGTCGGCTACGCGATCCCGGACGAGTTCGAGCGCTTCATCCGCGGCATCCTCGAGGACGTGCCCGGGGCCGACCGCGTGACCGTCTCGGTGCACTGCCACAACGACCTCGGCCTGAGCACGGCCAACAGCGTGGCGGCCGTGCGCGCCGGCGCGCGGCAGGTCGAGTGCACGATCAACGGGCTCGGCGAGCGCGCCGGCAACGCCTCGCTCGAGGAAACCGTGATGACGATGCGCACCCGCGCCGATCATCTCGGCGTCGACGTCGGCGTCAAGCCCGAGTACCTCGTGCCCGCGTCGCGGATGGTGCAGGAGTTCGCCGGCATGCACGTGCAGCCGAACAAGGCGATCGTCGGCCTCAACGCCTTCCGGCACCAGTCCGGCATCCACCAGGACGGCGTGGTCAAGCTGCGCGAGACCTACGAGATCATGGACCCGAAGGAAGTCGGCTGGACCGAGGGCAGCCAGTTCGTGCTGAGCAAGCTCTCCGGCCGGGCCGGCTTCCGCGCGCGGCTGATCGACCTCGGCTACGACCTCGACGGCGAAGAATTCAGCCAGGCCTTCAGCCGCTTCCAGGACCTCGCCGACCGCAAGACGGTGGTCGACGACCGCGACCTCGAAGCGATCGTCAGCGACGAGATGGCGGAGACGCACGACGGCTGGAAGCTGGGCGCGGTCGCGATCACCGCCGGCACCGAGCAGACGCCGAGCGCCACGATCACGATGACCGCGCCGGACGGAAGCGAGCGCACGGAATCGATGACCGGGACCGGCCCGGTCGACGCGATCTGCCGCACGATCCGCGCCATCACCGGCGTGGAGGACACGCTCGAGGAGTACAACGTCGGGAACATCACCGAAGGCCTCGACGCGCAGGGCGAGGTGGCGATCCGCATCTCGATCGACACCGTGATCTACACCGGGCGCGCCGCCGACCAGGACGTCCTGATGGCGAGCGCGCGCGCCTACGTCAACGCGATCAACCGCTACGTCGCCGGCGGCGGCGAGCTGGCCGCGACCAAGAGCGGCACCCCGTAGCGCCGCTCCGGCGCGGCGGCGGACTCAACGAGCGGAGGCCCGAGATGGCTGGACGGACGATCGCGCAGAAGATCTGGGACGAGCACCTGGTGCGCCGCGGCGACGGCGAGCCCGACCTGCTCTACATCGACCTGCACCTCGTGCACGAGGTCACCTCGCCGCAGGCCTTCGAGGGCCTGCGCCTCTCCGGCCGCAAGGTGCGCCGGCCCGACCTGACCCTGGCCACGCAGGACCACAACGTGCCCACCGACACCCGCGTCGAGCCGTTCGCCGACCCGCTCTCGCAGCAGCAGGTCGAGGCGCTGCGCGCCAACTGCGCCGAGTTCGAGGTGCCGCTCTACGACACGCTCGACCCGCGCCAGGGCATCGTCCACATCATCGGCCCCGAGCAGGGTCTGACCCAGCCCGGCCTGACCATCGTCTGCGGCGACAGCCACACCTCGACCCACGGCGCGCTCGGCGCGCTCGCCTTCGGCATCGGCACTTCCGAAGTCGAGCACGTGCTCGCCACCCAGACGCTGCCGCAGGCGCCGCTCAAGCAGATGTCGATCGAAGTGACCGGCGAGCTGCCCAACGGCTGCTCGGCCAAGGACGTGATCCTCACGATCCTCAACCGGATCGGCACCGGCGGCGGCGTGGGCCACGTGATCGAGTACCGCGGCGACGTGATCCGCGGCCTCTCGATGGACGGCCGCATGACCGTCTGCAACATGACCATCGAAGGCGGCGCACGCGCCGGCCTGGTCGCGCCCGACGAAACCACCTTCGAGTACGTCCGCGGCCGCGCCCACGCCCCCGAAGGCGCGGATTGGGACGCCGCCGTCGCCCGCTGGCGCGAGCTGAGCACGGACGACGACGCAAAGTTCGACGCTGAAGTCGTGATTCCGGGCGCCGAGATCGCCCCGTTCGTCACCTGGGGCACGAACCCGGCCCAGAGCGCCGCCGTCACCGACGCGGTGCCCGACCCCGAATCGCTGGAGACCGCCTCGGCCCGCGAGTCGGCCGAGCGCGCCCTCGCCTACCAAGGCCTGCAAGCCGGTACGCCGATCGCCGAGATCGCCGTCGACCGCGTCTTCATCGGCTCCTGCACCAACGGGCGGATCGAAGACCTGCGCGCCGCCGCCGAAGCGATCAAGGGCGGCCGCGTCGCCGAAGGCGTCAACGCCATGATCGTGCCCGGCTCCGGCCTCGTGAAGCAGCAGGCCGAAGCCGAAGGCCTCGCCGACCTCTTCCGCGACGCCGGCTTCGAGTGGCGCGAGGCCGGCTGCAGCATGTGCCTCGGCATGAACCCCGACATCCTCAGCCCCCAAGAACGCTGCGCCAGCACCAGCAACCGCAACTTCGAAGGACGCCAAGGCCCCGGCGGCCGCACCCACCTGGTCAGCCCCGCCATGGCCGCCGCCGCCGCTATCCACGGCCACTTCATAGACATCCGCGCCCTCTAGCCCCCCGCTATCGTGGCCGATCCAGAGGAGGCGGCACTGCTGCCGATCCACGACATGGCATCGAGACACCCCGGCCTCACCGAAGCCATCGCCGATCACTACTTGGAAGCAGCGCGCATCTGCCTGGACCGCCACCACCAGCCCCCGATCGATTTCGACGTCGAACACGGCGACCATCTCAAGAAGGCGAAAACTGACTGGCAACCGGCTGATGGCCGCGCCCGCAACGCGTGGGCGAACGAGATCGACGCGACCGAGGCCGGCGCCGGCGCCTGCGCACTCGCGGCAGCCGAACTCGCGATGGGCATGGTCGCCGTGCACCGCGCCGAACAGGGCGATGGAGCGGACTATTACATCGCCCCCAACGACGAACGTCGCAATGACAGGGCCTTCTGGCGCCGCTTGGAGATCTCGGGCATCGGCACCGACGTTGAGGCTTCAGGGCCGATCAATCAGCGAGTGCGCGACAAGCTCGAGCAACTGGCGAAAGCCCGGCATCCTCGGCCGGGCACCGCCGGCGTCGTCGCGTTCAAGTCCAAGGTCATCCGTCTCGCCAATGAGGAATCGTCATGACTTGGCGGGACCACCACGACCGCAGTGCGGAGCTGGCCGGGCGAGCGGAGATCGCGATGCATCATGGCGACCGCGATGCGGCGATGGCGCTCTATCGCCAAGCCGCCGTCGCCGAAGCCGAGTCGCTCAGAGAGATCGACCCGTCCGACTCCTTTTTGGTCGGCATCACCGCGGTCAGCGTCGCAGCTCTCCACTTCAAGGGGGGTGAAGAGAGAACCGCCGAACAGGTCGCTTATCGCTACTTGGCCGAAGACGGGCTGCAGGAATTCTCCCGCCAGCGCTTGGACGAATTGCTCGATCGCATCCGCAGGGAGAAGCAATGGCGAGAAGCGCGCCTCGACCCGCACGCAACGCTCCGTTTCACCATCAAGGGCGGCGAGACCATGCACGGCGGCGTTCCTGCTGATGTGCTCGAAGCGCCTCGGCGCGCGGCTGTCGCGCTGGTGACCCGCGCCATCGAATTTGGGTTGTCCGTCGCGTATCGAAGCGCCGGAAAGACGAAATCTGACATCCTCCGCCAATTCCGTCCGTGGATTCTGCAGGCTCCGGCTGGAAGCTACCAGTTCGATGTCGCGGTCCAACCGCCCGCGCAGCGCGAGCTGATGCCGTCGCATGAAGCATCGGCTGAATCCGTAGTGCAATCCTCAGCGGAGATACTCGCCGCCGCCTCGCAATCGCCCGATGCCCTCTTGTCGGAAATCGTGCCCGACGCCGACTACCGCAGAGCATTCCTGAAAATCGCCAAGGACTTGACCCCCGACGATCGCGGATTTCGCCAGCTTGAAGTCCGCACCCCCTCCCACGATTCCCCGATCGTGCTGCGATCAACTTCCCGCGAGATCATTGCGGATGCGATCAAGCGACTCGATGTTGACGCTGATCCAGGCAATGAGCAGCGCGAGGACTTGGAGATCAGCGGCATTCTGCGAAACGTGCATTTGGACTCTGAGTGGATCGAAGTCCGCGTTGATGCGATGAAGCATCGAATCACCGGCTTCAACGAAGATTTGGCAACTCAGGCTGGTGGTTTCCTCAACCAGAATGTCATACTCTCAGTCCAGCGCGACCAAGCGGGCAAACTGTATTTCCGCGAGATCAACGCGGCTGACTAGGCCCCGATATCAAGCCCGCATCGGCAAACGCCGTCTCCAGCGTCTCTGTCGCTTCGTCGATCTGCTCTTCCGTCGTTGTTGCTGGCGGGACCAGTCTGAGGACTGAGCCGCTTCTTCGTTGGCTGAAGATCAGGCCGTTTTCTAGGCAGCGTTTTGCGATTTCTTGGCCTTCTGTTGTGGCTGGTTCTTTGGTTTCTTTGTCGCGGACCAGCTCTATGCCATGCAGGAGGCCACGGCCGCGGATGTCGCCGATGATTGGGAAGCGGTCGGCTAGGTTTTCTAATTTATTTCGCAGATAGTTGCCGATTCTGGTTGCCTTTTCGGGGATGTTCTCTTCGGCGATTACGTCTAGGGTGGCGATGCCGGCGGCGCAGGCCAGGGGGTCGTTGCTGTGGCTGTGGGTGACGATGAATTCTTCTTCGGCGACTTTGTCTTCGATCTCGGTGCTGGTGCTGACGCTGCTGATGCAGATGCCGCCGCCGAAATGTTTTGCGAGCGTCATGATATCCGGGGTCACGCCTTCGGATTCGCAGGCGAACATCGTGCCGAGTTTGCCGAGTCCGGTCTGCTCCTCGTCGAGAATCAGCAGCATACCGCGATCTTTGCAGCGCTGGTGCAGCTCCGGCAGCCAGCCTTCGGGCGGCTCGATTACGCCGCCGGCGCTGAACAGCGGCTCGGTAATTACCGCGGCCGGTCGGCTCGTCGTCTGCGCATCGATCAGCTCGAAACTGGCGTCGAGGCAGGCGTATTCGCAATCGGGGAAGGTCTGCCCGACGGGGCAGCGGTAGCAGTACGGCGCGAGCATCGCCATCGTGCCCGGCGCTGGCGGCCCGTAGCCGGCGTGCCAGCCGGCGTAGGTCAGCGCGCGGGTCGCGTCGGACATGCCGTGGAATGAAACGTGCGGGCTGATCACTTCGAAACCGCCGGTGTATTTTCGGGCGATATTGACCGCCGCTTCGTTGGCGTCGGCGCCCGATTGCAGGAACATGCTCTTCTGCAGCGGCTGCGGCAGCAGCTCGCCGAGCCGCGCGGCCAACTCGATCTCCTTGTCGTTGAAATAGCTGCTGTGCGCGTGGATCAGCGTGTCGCAGGCCTCCCTCACCGCGCCCGCGATGGTCGGATGATTGTGCCCCAGCGCCGCGCACATCTGCCCCGAATTGAAATCCAGAAACCGCTTCCCGTTCACGTCCTCCACGATCGACCCCGACCCGCGCGCGAAGACTGGCCCGCTCAACGGCCCCTTGTCCATCCGCCCGCGGAACGAGTACCGCCCCGCCGCCTCCAGCAGTTCCGCCTCGCTCTTCATGCGCCACAGGATAGCAGACGCAAGCCGCTACTCGCCCTCCGGCAGCGCCCGTGCAAACTCCGACTCGCGGAAGATCAGCCGGAAGCGGCCCTTGGCCGGGCCGTCCGCGATCAGCACTTCGCCGCCGCTGAAGTGGCGCTCCAGCAGTTCCAGCAGCCGTTCCTTGTACTCGGTATCGGCACTGCCGGCGAGGTGCTCGCCTTTGGTCTCGAAGATCAGCAGCGTCGAGCCTTCCGCCCGCGCGTCGTGCAGCGCCACGAAATCGGGCCAGATGCGCTGCGGTTTCCAGCCGCGCAGGTAATATTCGTTCTGCTGGCGCACCGCGACTCGATGCCACCATTGGACCGCTTTCTGTTCGTCTAGGTAGCGTGCAAAATTCCGTTCCAAATCCGAATCGAACTGCTTGTCGAAGATCGGCTCGAACAAGCTCGCTTCAATCGACTTGCCGTATTTGCCACTGAACAGATGATCGTTCGCACTCACCGGGATTTCATACGAATCGGCCATTTCGTAGTTTGCTGAATCGATTTGCAGATCGAATCTGATCTCTCCCGTGGCGAGTTTGCGTTCGAAGATTCTCCGGGATCGGTCTTCAATTTCGTATTCGATATGCTCGATCAGCCGCTGCATCAAGCCGGCGCGGTTGTTGAACAAATATTGCTCGGGCTGGTGATGCCGCTCTCGCAGCCAATCCGCTGTTTCCTGCACGATCCGCGCCGCCTGCCATGCGTTGGGGATCAGGTCACCCAAGCGTCGCGCGTACCATGACACGCGGAAGCTCGTATCGATATCCACCTCCTGATCCGGATGGAACTCCGCTGGCGGCCCGCCGAGGTCGACGGTCGCCCGCTCCAAGCCGCGCAGCTGCTCGTATGACGCTTGCAGCAGCGGATGGCCGATCTCCGACCATTCGATTGCGGGAAGAATATGTTTGTGATAATCGAACTCGACCCACTTGCCGCCACTGCGGTGCGACACCTTCGGCAGGAATATCCTGCGCCCTTGTTGCAGATCTCGCCGATGTACTGTCAATATTTGCTGATCGCCGCTTTCGCCCGCTGCCACCTCGCCGCTGAGTCCGTTGAGGCCTGCCTGTTCCAACCCGGCTTTGACCTGCTCAACTGCCTTGCCAACCTCGGTGTTCCAGCAGTGTATGTAGCATTGATCCAAACGTTCGCGGCCCGTGCGACGCGCCTGCGGCTGCCGCATCACGCGGCCGACGAGCTGCGTGATCGCGCGTTGCGCCGTCGTGTTGTCGAGCATCACCAGCAGGTAGGCGAAGGGGCAGTCCCAGCCCTCCATCAGCGCCGCCTTGGTGATGATCCATTTGACTGGCGAGTATTCCGAAAGCAAGTCTTCGCCAGCTAGTTCATCAGTATCCGCAGACTTGACGCGGACGGCCTCCGCGAGCACGCCGAGTCTGGTGGTGAGATACTCACGCACATCCTCCGCGTGGACGCGCTCGCCGTCGCGTTGGTCTTTACCGGTTCGCTCGACTCGGACCACGGCGATGGGGCGGATGTAGCGTCCCTCGTTCTGCTGGAGCGAGCGGGCGTCGGCGTCAATCTCGTCGAGTTCATCTTTGGCCAGCCGTAATGTTTCGGTCCAATGCGCGTTGGCCAGCGTGGCGACCTGTACCGGCAGCTTGATCATCTCTTCGCGCTTCAGGGCTTGGCCGTCGATATCGACGAGGAGATTGCTGATGCCGCGATTGGGCGTGGCAGAAAGCTCGATCACCATGCTCGGGTCGAGGCGGTTGACCGAGCGGACGAATTCGCGGTTCGCGTCGCGACTGCGGGCACCGTAGGCTTTGTGCGCCTCGTCCAGCACGACGACGGGGCGCACCATTTTGAATACATTGAAGAGGCTGCGTTTGATCGGGCTGCGCGGGTCGGCGGGATCGATGCGTTCGAGATCGGGATATTCGGCGAGTAATTTGCCGTCGCCGAGTATATCGTCCTCATCCGGGAACAGCGTCGGGTAGCGTCCGCTGTCGCGGAACATCTTGAGGAATTCCTTGCCCTTCTGCCAGTTGGCGGCGGGCAGCATCACCAGCATCACGCAGAGGTAGTGCCCGATGTCGGCGCGGTTGAATTCGTCGTCCTTCTCCAGCATTTTCACGCGCCCGCCGGAGGCGCGCTCAAGCATTTGGCGGTACGGATGCTCGCGGTTCCAGAGCGCCTGCTTGGTCTGCTCGTAGATCGCCTTGGTTGGCACCAGCCACAAGGTCAGGCCGGTCTGTCGGTTCAACCGCTCCAGCGCTGCGGCGGCGAGCAACGTTTTGCCGCCGCCCGTCGGCACCTTGAAGCAGATATGCGGAATCGGGCGGCCCGCGTCGTCGTTGCGGCTGACGTACTCGCCCGCCGTGCGCGCGACACCGCCTTCCAGCGCCAGCGTCTGCCAGGCCCTGCGCGGGTAGTTGTCCAGCTCTTCCGGCACGTCGACTTCGGCGACGCGCAACGCTTCGCGGCCGGTGCGGGCTTTCTCCTCCGCCGCAGCCAGCGCCCGCATCCAGAGTACGAAGCGGTGCAGCGCGTCGGCCTGGTACTCCTTGAGTTCCATTGCGTCACCCGCCGGCGCGATGCAGCTCGTAGGGCAGTTGGCAGAAGGTGATGTTCATCCGGCTCAATTCGCGCTGCCCGATGAACTTGCCCGCAGCGAAGACGACGGCGCTGCGCCCCGGGTTCGCGCCCCGGATCTGGTTCGCCCGATCCTCCGTAAAGACTGCCTCATTCGATTGCAGCCACTTGATATCCGGCTCATAGAACAGGTAGTAATCGGTATTCTCATCGCCGAAGAACCAGCCATCCGCGCGCGGCTCCAATGCCGTCCAATCCACCGAAATCCCCGTCGCCGTATAGAGCAGATAGACCGCCAGCTCCGCATACGCCGGCAGCGAATCCCCGCGCAGCATCGTCTCAAGATCAAGCGGCTCCCCCAGCGTGCAATAAGTGAACGACCCGCCAAGCCCCTCGCGCAGCCGCGCATCCTTCGCACCCGGCACGCCCTTGATTACGCGGCGCACACGCTCTGCGGTAATTATATCTGCATAGTCTTCAAGTTCCACTAGAATAAATCGTCGACTCCCGTTGTCCTCAGCATTGAGCGAAAGGGCTGCGTGTGCTGTTGACCCTGACCCCGCGAAGGAGTCCAATATCAATCCGTCGTTCGGCATCGCAATTTGGAGAATTCGCCGTATTAAAGTGTGTGGCTTCGGGTTTGGGAAAGCAAGATCGATTCGATTCAATTCTTGCGTACCACTTTGCGTGTGACCAACATCGCTATATTTCCAGATGGTCAGTGGTGTCACTCCTTGCTTTACTTCTGAAAGAAAACGTTTAACTGATGGCACATTATCACCGTCAGGGCCGAACCAGATACGAGCATCGTCCACAAGCTCTTCGAATCGCTCAGGGCTACACCGCCAGCAGCGCCCGGGTGGCGGATTGACAACACGCCCGGATGGCGTCGTGATGGGATAGTCGTATTCTGGTGAGTAGGTCTTGACATCTAATCCGCTTGACTTCCACTGGCCACGCGGATCGTCGTCGGGATTTGCATAGCGGGCGTTCTGTTCTTGAGTTCGCGGTAGTGGAGTAATCCTCCAAGCGGAACGGTCCTTGGCAAATGCTAAAATGAAATCGTGGTTATCTGAGAAATGACGAGCATCGTTTTGTGGACTGTATTTCTTCTCCCAGATCACGTTGGCTAAGAAATTTTCGGCACCGAAAATTTCCTCCATCAACATTCGGAGACAGTGTTGCTCTTGATCGTCGATCGAGATGAAGATTACTCCATCGTCTGCGAGCAAATCCTTCAAGAGATTCAGCCGTGGCCACATCATGGAGAGCCACTTGTCGTGGCGCTCCAAATCCTCGCTATCTACCGGGCTCTCATCCGCATACCAGTCGGACAATAGCGGGGCGTTCACGTTGTCGTTGTAGACCCAACCCTCGTTGCCCGTGTTGTAGGGCGGGTCAATGTAGATGCAGTTGACTTTGCCGGCGTACTTGGGGAGCAACGCTTTGAGAGCGTGGAGGTTGTCGCCGTGGATGATCAGATTGTCATCAGGCAATGTCTTCGCATCAGAGAGGTCCACCCCCCCCCCCCCCCCCGTACAATTGTACTATTTTGGTACGACTTTTCCGCATCCACGACCAACGGCCGGTGAGGCACCGTCAGATGATGCGCGTAGATGTGCTGCTTGCCCTTGAACTCCAGCGTCGGCATGCCCGCACCATAGCCCCGGCGATGCGGAGGCTCAACTTGAATCCCGTTCATCCACAGACTGCACACCGCTCAGGTGCCTATCCAGATCAGCACCGGCACCAAGTCCTCCGTCCCGCTAGGATTGAGGCGAGGGAGACACGACCATGCGGACGCAGCAGTTACCGACCGACGCGGTAGTGCCGGACTCGCAGAACGGCGCGGGGACGGTTGCCGGGTACATGCGCTTCCTCAGGGATCTGAAGAAGGACATCACGCCCGAACAGTGGGCAGCGATGGCGGCCGCGGGCGAGGCTGCCGATCGGGAAGGCTGCTGCGCAGAGGCGCACGCCGAGGAGCCCGCAGTGCATCCGCGATGAACCGCGCGTTCGGGGACACGTCGTTTTTCTTCGCCACCTTGTTCGACTTTGATGACCACTATCCAGCGGCCACCCGATTGATGGCTGAGTTCTCGGACTGGCAGTTGTACACCAGCACAGAGGTGGTCGGTGAATTGCTCGCGCGCGCGACCAGATGGGGTCCAGAAGCGCGCCAAGTCGCGGTTGTTTGGGCTCTCGGGCTGCTGACGGGCACATCCGACGTCATCTGCCTGCATCCGACGCGCGAGCAGGTGCTGACAGCGACGGACCTTTACTCGCGACGGCTCGATCAGCGGTACTCGCTGGTGGACTGCCTCTCGATGACGATGATGGACGAGAACGGGATCTCGACGGTGCTGACGTTCGACCGCGATTTTCACGGGGAACGGCGGTTCACGGTGCTGCCGGCGCCCTTGTGAGGCTGGGCCGTTCAGGCGCAGGCGGGGTCGTCGGCGTCCCAGCGGTTGTAGGCGGGGTCGGGTTCTGCGGCGAGGCGGTCGCGGGCTTCGCGCCACATTCTGTCCCAGGCGGCCGGGTCGGTCAGGACGGAGCCGGGGTTCTTGCGGCTGCGGGCGATGAAACCGGGGAAGGCTTCGCGGCCGGTGGGCTGGCCGGGCGGGTGGTAGCGGAGGTCGAAGCTCCAGCGGATGCGGTCGCTGAGGTTGGGCAGGGCGGCGTGGATCGTCTTGCGGTGCAGGAAGAGGCAGCCGCCGGCGGGCAGCGGGACGGCGCGGGCCTCCTGCTCGTCGAGCAGCGCGCCGGGGATGTTGAGGCCCTGCACGCCGGAGCAGTGGGTCAGCACCTGGCCGCGATGGCTGCCGGGGATCACTTGCAGGCAGCCGTTTTCGGCGTCCGTGTCCATCAGCGGGAACCAGACGGTGAGCATGTCGGTGGCGTCGGCCTCTTCGTTGACGACGCCGAGGTCCTGGTGCCACGGGGTGGCGCCGTAGATCACGTTGCCGTCGGCGTCGCGCGGGGCGATCGACTCGGGCACCTTGACGCGGATGTGCTGGACGGGGTTGGAGTAGATCTCGGGGCCGACGACGGATTCGACGGCGTCGAGCAGGTCGGGGTTGGTGATCGCGTTGAAGACGGCGGGGCCGGCCCAGTAGGGCGTGTCGGCCTTGACCCCCTTCTGGGGCAGCGAGAAGTCGAAGTACTGCGCGTGGACCTTTTCCGACTCGACGTAGACGCGGGAGACGCGCTCGCCGAAGGGGAGCTCGGCGTAGGCGTCGGAGATCGCGCCCTGCTCGCGGAGGTCGGCGGCGAGGCGGTCGAGCACGCCGCGGTACTCGTCGATCACGGGCGAGATCACCTCGTCCGGATCGAAGACGTCGTCGACGGCGAGGAAGCCGAAGGTCTCGAGGTGGTCGAGCTGTTCCGGGCTGAGCGCGGGCATGTGCGGATCCTTCCGGGCGGATCGGACGGCGTGCCGGTGCAGGCTACACGCGGAGCTTCTGGATGTTGGTGATCGAGCCGGCGTTGCGGATTTCGGCGGCGCCGGCGGGCCAGTTGATGTTGGCCGCGGTGACGGAGGCGGAGTAGACCTCGGTCAGGAAGATCCAGGAGTGGTTGTCGTAGAAGAGCGTGTAGAACTGCTCCAGCAGGTCGGCCCGCTCGGCCGGGTCGATGGCCTCGTTCTGGGCGAGGTAGAGCTCCTGGATCTCGGTGTCGGGGTAGACCGAGACGGCGTAGAAGCCTTCTTCGTTGATCTCGGAGCCGTTGACGGTTTCGGGCTCGGCGATGGTGTTGGTGAAGAACCACCAGAGGCCGGGCTGCTCGAACTTGCGGGTTTCGACGAAGTACTCGGAGGTGAGGTACTCGACGATCTGGGTGCGGATGCCGACGGCTTCGAGGTCCTGCTGCGCGACCAGCGCGAGCACGGGCACGATGGTCTGGAAGTCGGTCACGACGTGCAGCTTGGTGTCGAAGCCGTCGGGGTAGCCGGCGTCGGCCAGGAGCTGCTTGGCGCGCTCGGGGTCGTAGCCGTGGTAGCGCGATTCGAGCGCGGTCTTGGGGTAGCCGATCGTGCCCGAGTAGGGGCCGTACGAGGGCTTCTCGTTGCCGGTCAGCAGGCCGTTGATGATCGCGTCGCGATTGATCGCGAGGTTGGCCGCCTCGCGCACGCGGATGTCGAGGAAGGGGTTGGGCGCGCCGTCCCACTCGGCCAAATGCGTGTTGGGCATGATGTGGTGGGTCGGCTGCCCGGCCGGGCCGTAGAGGATCTTGAGCCGCTCGTCGTCCTCGAAGCCCTGCACGACGTCGGGCGGGAGTTCGAAGGCGATGTCCATCTCGCCGGCCTGGATGGCGGCGACGCGGGCGGCGGCTTCGGGCCGGACCTGCACGTTGAGGCCGGCGACCCAGGGCAGGCGCGGGCCGGCCAGTCCGTCGCGCGGGCGGTGGTAGTCGCCGAAGCGCTGGAACTGCATGTCCACTTCGTCCTCGCCGCCGGCGAAGAGGAAGGGCCCCGTGCCCATCGGAGTGCCGTCGACGTGGGCGTCGCCGTTGGCCTCGACGTAGGCCTTGGACATGTGGCGCACGGCGCCGGACATGATCGAGCCGGCCAGGGAGGCGTTGGGCTTGGGCGTCTCGACCTTGTAGATGTAGGTCTCCGGGACCGAGTGGCTGGCGAAGTTCTTGGTGCCGAAGGTGCCGCGGGCGGAGGCCCAAGCGCCGCCGGGGTAGTCGGTGGTCGCGCCGCCCTCGTGGTAGGCGGCCTCGCCGGCCACGCGCTCGAAGTTGAACTGCATGTCGGCGGCGGTGTACTCGGAGCCGTCGTGGAAGAAGACGCCCTGCGCGACGTGGAAGTTGAGGTTGGTCGGGTCGATGATCTCGATCCGTGAGACGAGGTTGGCTTCGAGTGCCGCGGTGTCGGGGTGGTTCGACATCCCCGCCTCGAAGACGGCGCTGGCGTTCATGTAGTTGGTCTGCGAGCCGGAGCGCTGCGGATCGAAGCCGCCGCCTTGGCGGTTGATCGCGACGTTGAGCGTGGCGTCGAGGTCGACTTCCGGCTCCGCGGCGGTCTGGTCCTCGTCGCTGTCGAGCCGCGTGGTCTCGCCGGCGGACTGCTGCTCTTCCTGCTGCGCGGCTTGCTGGGCCTGCTGCTCGGCGGCCTGTTCCTGCTGCGCCTGCTGTTGGGCGGCGGGCTGCTCCTGTTGCTGTTCCTGCTGCTGCGCGGCGGCCGAGGCGGCGGGAGCGGGCTGCGCCTGCTGCTGCTGATCGTCGTCGCTGCCGCAGCCGACGAGGGCGATGCCGGCCGCGCCGACGCCGGCGCGGGCGGAGGCGCGGAGCAGGGAACGGCGCGAGAGCCGTTGGCGGCGGATTCGGGTCCAGTAGTTGCGTTCGGTCATCGCGATCCCCCTCCCCGCGGCGTCGGAGCCCCGCGGGTATGTTTCGCGGGAGGCTAACAAATTTGCAGAGGCTAATCAACGCACGTTGCGCAGGCGCGGATCGAGCACGTCGCGGACCCAATCGCCGATCAGGTTGCCCGACAGCGCGACCAGCATCAGCGTGAGCCCGGGCAGCCAGACGACCCACCAGGCCTGGGTGAGGTAGTCGCGGCCCTCCGTGATCATGCGGCCCCAAGTGGCCTGTTCGACCGGCGCGCCGACGCCGAGGAAGGAGAGCGCCGCCTCGGCGATGATCACGATCGGGATCTCGAGCGTGGCGATCACGACCACGGCGTTGATCAGGTTGGGCAGCAGCTGCTTGCGCATGATCCACCAGCCGCCGCCGCCGAGCGCCCGCGTGGCCGTGATGAAATCGCGCTCGCGCAGCGAGAGCACCTCGGCCCGCACCACGCGCGCGTAGCCGGTCCAGGTCCAGAGCAGCAGGATGATGATCACGTTGCGCAGTGAAGCGCCGAAGAGCGCGCCGAGCAGGATCGCGAAGAGGATCGCCGGCAGCGCCAGCTGCACGTCGACGTAGCGCATCAGCACCTGCGAGACGATGCCGCCGCGCCAGCCCGCGATCAGCCCGACCGTCGTGCCGAACACGGCCGCGCCGGGCACGACGATCAGCACCACGATCATCGAGACCCGCGCGCCGTGCACGATGCGGGCCCAGATGTCCCGCCCGATGTTGTCGGTGCCGAGCCAGTACTCGCCCGTGCCGCCGTCGAACACCGGCGGCGCCAGCCGGTTGAGCACGTCGATGTCGCCGGGGTCGCCGGGCGAGATCAGATCGGCGAAGGCGGCGAAGACGATGAACAGGATCATCACCAGCGCCGGCGGAACGACGTAGAGGAAGCGGCGCGTGCGGATCGCGCCGAAGCGCCGCTCGCGGCGGGCCGGCAGATCGAACGCGGCCGCCGCCCGCGCGGACATCACAGCGCCTCGGCCCGGATGCGCGGATCGATCAGCGGATAGGCCAGATCGACGACGAGGTTGGCGAGCACGATGGCGAAGGCGATCACGACGATGCCGGCCTGGACGACGGGGAAGTCGTTGTTGCGGATCGACTCGATCATCAGCCGGCCGATGCCGGGCCAGGCGAAGACGACCTCGATGATGACGGAGCCGGCGATCAGCCGGCCGAGCTCGATGCCGAGGATGGTGATCACGGGCAGCAGCGCGTGGCGCAGCGCGTGGCGGGTGATCACGACCCGCTCGCTGAGGCCCTTGGCGCGCGCGGTGCGGATGAAATCCGTGTTCATCACGTCGATCATCCCGGAGCGCGTGAGCCGCATGAACCCGGCCGCCGAGGCCGCGCCGAGCGTGAGCGCGGGCAGGATCAGCGCCGCGAATCCGTCCGACCCGCCGGTCGGAATCGCCCTCACGTTGACGGCGATCAGGAAGATCAGCATCAGCCCCAGCCAGAAGTTGGGCACCGCCTGGCCGATCACGGCGGCGAGCCGCGCCAGCCAGTCGGGCAGCGTGCCGCGGCGCAGGGCCGCGATGATCCCGAGCGGCATGCCCAGCGCCAAAGCCACGACCAGCCCGGCGGTCGTGAGCTTGAGCGTGTCGCCGACGCGGTTGCCGACATGCTCCAGCGCCGGCCCGCGCTTGAAGTAGGAGAAGCCGAGATCGCCCTGCACCGCATCGGCGAGGAAGTTCGCGTACTGCACGCCGAGCGGGTCGTTGAGTCCGAGCTCTTCGCGCAATTGTTCATACTGCTCGTTGGTCGCCTCGAACGGCAGCAGCGCCGTCTCGGGATTGCCGAACACCCGCACCGTGACGAAGACCAGCGAGACCACGAACCAGACGACGAACACGGCCTGGACCAGGCGGACAAGGACGAGATTCAGCACCTGCATAGGTCCGCCCATTCCTTCGCGTCCGCGAAAGTCTAGGGAACGGGCAAGCATCTCGGCGCGGTAGGATGGGCGCGGGAACGGAGCGTGGCGAGATGGCCGACGAAATGAGCGCTGATCTGCCGCGGCCGGGCGGGAACGGCGCGGGGCCGGGGCAAGAAGACGCGATTACGTGGCTGTTGCGGCAGGTCGACGAGACGTTCGGGACGATCACTGAGGAAGAGTGGGCCGGGATGAACATCCCGGAGGATGTCGCGGTGAACTACCGGCGCCACCGAGACGCAGCGCCGGCCAAGCCGCTGTCCCAGCCGCGATGAGGCGCATCTTCGTCGATGCGTCCTTCCTCGTGATGCTCCTGCTCCAGACCGAACGGCGGCACGAAGAGGCGGTCCGCCTGCAGCAGGAGTTGGCGAGCTGCCAGTTGGTCACGTCGGCCGACATGGTGGTGGAGATGCTCGCCTTCATTTCGCGATACGACCCGCGGATCCGCTTGGAGGGAGTCGCGCTCGCCCAGCGCATCCTTTCGAGCGACAGCCAGTTCGAGCTCATGTACGCGAACGAAGAGCGCCTAAGGGCAGCCGTCGACCTGTACGCCCAGCGCCTGGACCAGAACTACTCACTCGCCGACTGCCTCTCCATGACGCTGATGGAAGAGCAGGGAATCACGGAAGTGCTGACCTATGACAGCGATTTCCATGGCGAGGGGCGGTTCACCGTGCTGCCGCCGGCGGGCTAGCCGCGAATCGACCCGCCAGCGCAGAGGCAAGCGCCACGGGCCCAGCATCTCGGCGCGGTAGGATGGGTGTGGAAACGGAGCGTGGCGAGATGGCAGACGAAATGAACACGGAGCAGGCGGAGCCGAGCCAGTCGGCCAATGGGGCATCGCCGGAGCCGGACGGCGTGAGCTGGCTGCTCAAGCAGATCGAGGAGACCTTCGGACAGATCACGGAGGAAGAGTGGGCGCGGATGAACATCCCCAGCGATGCGGGCGTCCAGTACAAGCACTACCTCTACGGCTCGCCGAAGCGGCCGGTGCCGAATCTCCTGTCCGAATGAGGGCCCGCTTCATCGACGCCTCATTCCTCATTGTGGTGCTCTTGGGATCTGAGGCACAACACCACGCCGCCGTGCGCCTGCTCGATGAGATGAAGGGCTACCGGCTCTACACATCCGACGGCGTTATGTTCGAGGTGCTGGCCCACATCTCCAAGTGGGATCCGCAGACGCGGCTCGACGGCGTCCGCCTGATGCGGCGGCTGATGACGCCGGGCGAGGGCTTCGAGGTCCTCTATCCGACGCCGGAACGGATCTGGGCGGCGCTCGATCTGTACGAGCAGCGCCTCGATCAAGAGTATTCGCTGGTCGACTGCTTCTCGATGACGCTGATGGAGGAGTTCGGAATCACGGAAGTGCTGACCTATGACAGCGATTTCCATGGCGAGGGGCGGTTCACGGTGCTGCCGCCGGCGGGCTAGTGGATCAGGGATTCAGGGTCTACGTGCTGGCCGTTGCGGATGATTTCGAAGTGCAGGTGCGGGCCCGTGCTGTAGCCGGTGCTGCCCATCAGGCCGATCTGCTGGCCGGCTGAGACGGATTCGCCGGGGCGCACGTCGATCCGGCTGAGGTGCGCGTAGCGCGTCTGCATCCCGTCTGGGTGCTCGATCTGGACCCACTTGCCGTATGACTCCTGCCGCTCGGCAACGCTGACGACGCCGTTGGCAACGGCGTAGATCGGGATGCCTTCCGGTCCGCCGTAGTCGGTGCCGCGGTGCTTGCCCCAGCGGTTGTCGCGCGGCTCGCCGAATTCCGATGTGCGGTGGACGCGGTCGAAGTCGACGGGCGGGTGCAAGCCGTCGCTCGCCGATGTCTCCCGAATCCGCTGCTGCAGCTCTTCGCCGCCCTCCTCAATGGCGCGCTCCGCGGTTTCATCGAAGAGGTCGGAGAGTTGGTCATCGGCCAAGCGGACGGCGTCGTCGAGCAGATCACCGGCGAACTCGCGCGCATCGTCGGCGACGCCACGCAAGGTTTCTTCCAATTCGTCGATCTCCGACTCGTCGATTCCGAGCAGCGCCAAGACTTCCGCGCGCCACTCCGGCAACGGGCCTTCTTCAACGAAATTCAGAACGAGCGCGGCCGCGACGACCAAAGCGAGTAGAATTATAATCCGCCGTAACATTGGTCGATACTTTCAGTTACCAGCTGTCGATGTAAGGGCGACGACCTTCGCGGATCGGCTCGCTTTGCGGGTGCGCGTCGAGCAAGCGCAGTATCCACTGGCGGGTTTCGGCGGGATCGATCACGTCGTCCGATTCGAGCACGGTGGCGGCGTTGATCGCGTTGCCGCGCTCGTAGGCGTCGGCGACGCGGCGTTCGTACTCGGCGACGCGCTCTTCGAGATTTTCGATCTGCTCGAGCTCGGCTCGCGCGCCGAGTTTGACGCCGGCTTCGAGGTTCATCCCGCCGTACTCGGCGGTCGGCCAAGCGAGATTGACTAGTCCGGCCTCGGTGCTGCCGCAGATCATCGCCAAGCCGCCGAGCCCGTAGCACTTGCGCAGCGTCAGCGTGATCTTGGGCGTCGTCAAGTTCGCCAAACTGACGAAGACGCGGTGGCAGTGGCGCACGAGCGCGGTCTTTTCGACCTCGGGGCCGACCATCATGCCAGGCGTATCGACCAGCGTGATGACGGGGATGTTCCAGCAGTCGCAGAGCTGCGCGAAGCGGGCGAGCTTGTCCGAGCCGGGGCTGTCGACCGCGCCGCCGAGGTGCTCGTTGTTGTTGGCGATGATCCCGACCGGGCGGCCCTCGATGCGGATCAGCGCAGTGACCATACCGATCCCGAACTGCGGGCGCAGCTCGAGCACGGAGCCGGTGTCCGCCATCAGTTCGATTACTTTGCGGACATCGTACGTACGCAGGCGGTTTTCGGGGATCACGTGCCGCAGCAGGCGCTGGTCGGCGCATTCCCAGTCGTCAATTGCGCCTTGGAAGTATGAAAGGTACTTGCGGGAGGCTTCCATCGCCGCGGCTTCGTCGGGCACGAAGATATCGACGACGCCGTTGGGCACCTGCTGCTCCATCGGGCCGAGCTCTTCGGGCAGGAACAGGCCGAGCCCGCCACCTTCGATCACGGCGGGGCCGCCCATGGCGATGTTCGAGCCTTCGGTCGCGATGATGACGTCGCACATCCCGAGCATCGAGGCGTTGCCGGCGAAGCAGCGGCCGGCGGTGATCGAGATCATCGGCACGCGGCCGGAGAGCTCGGCCAAGCGCTCGAAGGTGCGCACGTTGCGCGCGGCGACGCGGGTGTAGGCCCAATCCGAGTCGCCGCTGCGCCCGCCGGCGCCCTCGGCGATGAAGACCAGCGGCGTCAGCAGCCGGTGCGCCGTCTCGATCATCCGGTCCGTCTTCTCATGCCCGCGCCCGCCCTGCGTGCCGGCCCAGACGGTTTCGTCGTAGCTGATGATCGCGGTCGATGCCGTCTGCGCGTCGAAGAGATCGGCATTGACCGTGCCGATCCCGCAGATCAGGCCGTCGGCGGGCGACTTCACCCGCAGCTCCTCCCAGCTGCGCATGCGGCGCTGGGCGGCGACGGCGAGCGGCATGTACTCGTTGAAATTGCCGCCGGCGACGAGGTCGGCGATGTTCTCGCGGGCGGTGCGCTTGCCCTTCGCGTGGCGCTTGGCGATGGGCTCGGGACGCTTGTGGTCGAGGATCATCTCGTGCAGGTCGCGGTTGAGCTGCAGGTCGGGCCGGATTCGGTCGAGGTCGATCTCCGCCTCGACGCGGCCCAGCTCGGCACCCTCGCCGGTCGGTTCGAGGAAGAGCAGCGGATGCCCCTCGTAGATCGTGTCGCCGACTTGCACCGTGATCTGGCGGATCAGGCCCGCGCTATCGGCGGAGATCACGTGCTCCATCTTCATCGCCGACATGACCATCAGCTCCTGGCCGGCTTGGACGTCGTCGCCCTCGGCGATCAGGATCTCGATGATCGTGCCCTGGATCGGCGCGCGCAGCGCCTCCGTGCCGGGCGGGGCCGGGATGTCGGGCGCGACCGTCGCGTGGGCTGCGGCGACGTCGGCCTCGGTGCGGCTGCCCTCGCCGGTGCGGAAGAAATCGAGCGCGGCGAGCGGATCGCGCAGACTGTTCTCGACGATCGCGCCCGCGTGGCGGGCCGCGCCCGCGCCGACCGTGGTCGACTCGACCGGCTCCACCAGCTCGGCCGCGTGCTCGTCGATCCAGCGCGTGTGGAAGTCGGCGACGGGGAAGGCTTCGTGCGCGAGAATGCGCTGGAGGAAGCCGATGTTGCTGGCGACGCCCTCCAGCTCGAACTCGGCCAGTGCCCGGGCCGCGCGCCGGGCCGCCTGCTCGTAGCCGCCGTCCGAGCGCGCGATCACCTTGGCGCAGAGCGAATCGAAGTTCGGATTGGTCGCGTAGCCCTCCGCGCCGTAGCCGTCGACGCGGATGCCGAGCCCGGCCGGCGGCCGATAGCGGGTCAGCGTCCCGCCCGACGGGCGCACTTCGCCATCCGCATCGATCCGTTCGAGGTTGACGCGGGTCTGGATCGCCGAGCCCCGCGTCGCCGGCGGCTCGGCCAAGCCGATCTCCACCAGCGCCGCCCCGTCCGCGATGGCGAGCTGGCAGCGGACGAGGTCCAGCCCGGTGATCTCCTCGGTCACCGTGTGCTCGACCTGCAAGCGCGCGTTGGCCTCGATGAAGGCGAACTCGCCGGGCCGGTCAAGGTCGACGAGGAATTCGAACGTGCCCAAATTCTCGTAGCCGCCGGCCCGCGCGAGCGTGACCGCGGTCTCGAGAATGCGCTGGCGCAGCTGCGTATCCAGCGCCGGTGCGGGCGCGATCTCGACCACCTTCTGGTAGCGCCGCTGCAGCGAGCATTCGCGCTCCCAGACATGCGTGACCGCGCCGTGCCGGTCGGCCGCGATCTGCACCTCGATGTGCCGCGCCCGCGGGATGAACCGCTCCGCGAAGACGGCGCCGTCGCCGAACGCGGCCTTGGCCTCGGAGGTGCAGCGGGCGAACGCGTCCTCGATCTCCTCGGCCCGGTCAATCGCGCGCAGCCCGCGCCCGCCGCCGCCGGCGACCGCCTTGAGCACGATCGGCGCGCCGCCATGCTCGCCGAAGAAGCGCCGCACGCCCTCCAAATCAAGCGAGCCGCCGCTGCCCTCCATCACCGGCGCGCCCGCGCTCAGCGCCAGCTGCCGCGCCGCCGACTTGTCCCCGAACAGCCGCAGCGCATCCGGCGACGGCCCCACGAACGAGATCCCCGCATCGTGGCAAGCCGCCGCGAACGCCGCGCTCTCTGCAAGGAATCCGTAGCCCGGATGCACCGCGTCGCACCCGTGCTCGACCGCCTTGGCCACGATCTGGTCGATGTCGAGATACGCCGCCGCCCCGACCCCATCCAGCCCGATCGCCTCATCGGCCCGCCGCGCATGCAGCGACTCCGCGTCATCCGCCGAGTAGACCGCGACGCTCCCCACCCCCAGCTCCGCCGCCGTCCGAAAGACCCGGATCGCAATCTCCCCCCGATTAGCCACCAACAGTTTCGAAATCGCCATGCGCCGCAGTCTAAGCGCAACCATCCCAGTAGCCGCAGATAGCCCAGACGAGAACTGGTGCCCTACGCTGGAGTCACGAGGAGATCTGCGATGCCGAACCTGCCGCCGGAAGACCCGATGACTGAGGATCGCGCTGCGGGGGAAGCGGATTCGGCTCTCTGGCTGCTGAATCTGGTCGACGATCTCACCCGGGACGTCACGCCTGAGCAGTGGGCTGAGATCAGAACCGCGTCAGAAGCCGCCAAGCGGGAAGAGTGCTGCGCTTCCGCGTCTGCCGGACAGCGGGTTGCACCTCTTCGATGAGACGGGCGTTCGCGGATACCTCCTTCCTCATCGCCTCCCTGTTCGCCTCCGAAGATCACCACGAGACGGCCCGGCAATTCTTGGCGGCCGGCGGCTGGCGGATGTTCGTTACCCGGGAAATCGTCTTCGAAATGCTGGCGAGAACCAGCCGATGGGGTCCACGGGCCCGGCTGATCGCAGCTGGCTGGGCGCGCCCCGTGTTGGACGGGACGGGCGAGATCGTCTGCTTGCAGGCAACACAGGAACAAGTACTGGCCGCGAACAGCCTCTATTCCCGGAGGCTCGACCAGCGGTACTCCTTGGCGGATTGCCTGTCCATGACAATGATGAATGAGCTGGGAATCGAATTCGTTCTCACGTTCGACAGCGATTTTCACGGTGAAGGGCAGTACACGGTCCTGCCAGCACCGCGTTAGCCCCCCGCGACGGCCTCGGCGATGATGCTGCCCAAATCCTCCGTGCCCAAGGCCGCTTCGCTACCGGCGGCTAGGTCGGCGGGGCGGTGGCCGGCGTTTAGGGTTTGTTGGACGGCGGCTTCTATGGCGGCGGCTTCTTGTTCCAGGTTGCAGGAGTAGCGGAGCATCAGGGCGGCGCTGAGGATCATCGCGATCGGGTTGGCGACGCCTTGGCCGGCGATGTCGGGCGCGGTGCCGTGGATCGGCTCGTAGAGGCCGAGCGTTGAGCCCTCGCCGGCCGCGCCGACGGAGGCGCTGGGCAGCATCCCCATCGAGCCGGCCAGCATCGAGGCTTCGTCCGTGAGGATGTCGCCGAACATGTTCTCGGTCACGATCACGTCGAAGTGCGCCGGGTGCCGGATCAGGTCCATCGCGCAGGCGTCGACCAAGCGGTGCTCCAGCTCCACATCGGGGTAGTCGCCGGCGACCTCGTTGGCGATCTCGCGCCAGAGCCGCGAGCTGTCGAGGATGTTGGCCTTGTCGACCGAGGTCAGCAGGCCGCGCCGCGTGCGCGCCGTCTCGAAGCCGAGCCGCACGATCCGCTCGATCTCCGGCTCCGAGTAGGCCAGCGTGTCGACCGCGCGGCGCTCGCCGTCTTCCTCCCAGCGGCGCTGCGGCTCGCCGAAGTAGATGCCGCCGGTCAGCTCGCGCAGCACCACCATGTCCACGTCCGCGACGGTCTCGCGCTTGAGCGGCGTCGAGTCGGCCAGCATCGGCACCATCTTCACGGGGCGGATGTTGGCAAACAGGCCGAGCCCCTTGCGCAGGCCCAGAATCGCCTGCTCCGGGCGGATGCCGGCCGCCTGCAAGTCCGCATCCTCATCCCACTTGGGCCCGCCGACGGCGCCGAACAGGACCGCGTCCTGCGCGCGGCACATCTCCAGCGTCTCCTCGCGCAGCGCCGTCCGGTGCGCGTCGATCGAGCACCCGCCGACGAGGTCCTCGGTGTACTCGAAGGAGTGGTCGAAGCGCCCGCCGACGGCGTCGAGCACGCGCACGGCCTCGGCGATCACCTCTGCGCCGATGCCGTCGCCCGGCAGCAGCGCGAAGCGGAAGTGCGCCATTGTTCAGCCCTCCATCCCGTCATCGGGAGGCCGCTCCGACGAAGCGGCCCGTTCCGCGCTCACTCAACAGCCCGGATCCCCGTAGTTCCCGCAGCAATCCGAGCGCGTCCGCAGCTTGATCCAGCTGTTCGAGACGAACCCGCGCAGCGCCGCAAGCGCAGACGCCGCCCGCAGATTCGCCCAAGCATCCCGCCCCGAAGGCCGCAGCCGCTCACTCATGCGCAACAGGGTAGCGCACGCCCCGTTGCGAACATCTGTATTGCTGTGTTAGTCTGCGACGCGAAAGGGGCAGGCTGTGTCCGAGCTCAACGTGGAGAACCGCACTCTCTTCGTCAGCGAAAACCTGCCGATCTTGCAGGGGCTCAACAGCGAGTGCGTCGATCTCATCTACCTCGACCCGCCTTTCAACAGTGGCCGCAATTACGCCGCACCGATCGGCTCGCAGGCTGAAGGCGCGGAGTTCCCCGACCTCCACAGCCTGACGCCGGGTGAGCGGCTGGCCTTGGATCGGCTGATCGATCAGGGCGAGGGACCTGCAGCCGTAATCAGCGCCGCCGGCAAATCCGTCGGCGCGAGCACCGAAGCCTATCTCTATATGATGTACGAACGCCTCGTTGAACTCCGGCGGGTACTGAAACCACACGGCAGCATCTATCTCCACTGTGATGACACGGAGGCCGCTTGGTTGAAGGCATTGATGGACGCAATATTCGGTCGCGATATGTTCATCAATGAGATTATCTGGCAAAGGACCTACGCACACGGCGATAAGAATTCTTTTGGGCGCATCGCCGATCACATTCTGTTCTATGGCCGATCGCCGATTAATGCGGCCGCTGCCTCGGCAGCCCTTGACGAGGAATATATTCGTAAGAACTATCGGCAAGACGATGAAGATGGTCGCGGTCCGTACCAAACGGTCGTGTTGACAGCGCCAAGCCCCGGTGCTGGTGAGAGCGGACAACCGTGGCGAGGGTATGATCCTACGACAATCGGCAGACATTGGGCGGTGCCAAAAGCACGTGAGCGTGGAGAGTATGGCGATTGGATCGCCGCCAACGTCATTGATGGTTATGAGCAGATCGATGGGGTCCATGAACGACTCGACGCGCTCTCCGATCATCAGATGATCTATTGGACCAAGAATCGCACACCGCGGATCAAGCGGTATCTCGCGGCGACGAATGGACAGGTGCCAGGTTCGATTTGGACCGACATCGGACCGGTCTCGTCACAATCAAACGAACGTACCGGTTATCCGACACAAAAGCCGCTCGCATTACTCCACCGAATCATCCGGGCGAGTTCAAGGCCGGGCGATGTGGTGCTTGACCCGTTCTGTGGGTGCGCCACTACTTGTGTTGCCGCCGAGTTCTCTGGTCGCCAATGGATCGGAATCGACAGGTCGGCCAGAGCGTACGACCTCGTCGTCTCGCGTCTTGAGAAGGAAGTGGCCCTTGGTGACCGACCGATCAGCCGAGGTCAAATTCATCGACGCACCGAAGCGCCCGTCCGCACCGAGATGTTGACGCTCCATCGCTCGCCGGATATCAAAGAAATCCGATATCGAGAGCAGAAGGGCATCTGTCCCGGACATGGCGAATATACGCCATTCCCATTCATGCAGGTTGATCACATTCATCCGCAGTCAAAAGGCGGTGCAGACGTTGATGAAAACCTGCAACTTCTCTGCATCACCTGCAACAACGTGAAGGGAACCGGCACGATGGCTGAAATGTACGAGCGTCTCGCCCGGATACGCGAACAAGGGCTCGGCCACTGGTCACCTTTGAACACCGAGTTCGCTCCCAACGACGAAGGAGATTAGGACGATGTCAGATTTCTCGTCTAGCAGCAGCACTCACCGGAATCGGAAGATTCGTGTTCCGATCCTGATTTTCATCCGCGATGAAGAGCTCATCACTGAACAGCGTGAAACTTGTCCCCGTTGCGAAAGCACCGGGGATACATGGATATGTTATGGCACGATCGAGGAAACTGGCAACTATGCGATGGAGTGTCAGTGTGGCCTCAAGTTCGAACAAGTCCGGGATTACCCGACAAAAACCTAGACCGTCACGGGCTTGTCCGCTGGTCGCCCTGACTCGAACGAGGAGATGGAATCCTCGTGTTGGAGGGTCATGTTGATGTCGTCTAGGCCGTTGAGGAGGCGGTGTTTGGTGAACTGGGGGATTTGGAAATTGCGTTGCCAGCCGCCGGGGGCTTTGACTGTTTGGGTTTCTAGGTCAACTTCGATGGGGGTGGTGGGTTCGCCTTCGGTTAGGCGCATCAGGTGTTCTACGTCGGGTTGGTCGAGCTGGACTACCAAGAGGCCCATTTTGGCGCTGTTGTTGCGGAAGATGTCGCCGAAGCTGGGGGCGATGACGGCTTGGACGCCCATCTGCTGGATCGCCCAGACGGCGTGCTCGCGACTGGAGCCGCAGCCGAAATTGCGCCCGGCGAGCAGCACGCTCGCACCTTGGTGCTCAGGCTGGTTGACGACGAAATCGGGGTCCTTGCGCCAAGCCTCGAAGCAGAATTCGCCGTAGCCGGTGCGCTCGATCTTCTTGAGATGGCGGGCCGGGATGATCTGGTCGGTGTCGACATCGGCGCGGTCGAGCGGGATCGCGGTGCCGCGGATGGTGGTGACGGGTTCCATGCGCATCCTCCAAGTCGTGCCCAGCCTAACAGCCGCCCCCGGCCCGCCGACGGAATCAAACCGCTCGAACGCGGTGCAGCGCGGGCCTCAGCCGGCGAGGAACCAGTCGCGCAGCTCGCGCTCGCACTCTTCGGGCAGTTCTTCGGGGATGAAGTGGCCGCAGGGCATGCCCGTACCGCGCACATCTTCAGCCCACCTGCGCCAAGTGGCGAGGAAGCGGCCGCGCGGGCGGCCCCGCGTGCCGGGCCGGCCGGCGCCCCAGAGCACGTAGAGCGGGCAGGCGATCTTGCGGCCGGCGTCGCGGTCGGCGCGGTCGATCTCGATGTCGATGCGCGCGCCCGAGCGGTAGTCGTCGCACCAGGAGCGGACGGTCTCCGGGTCGTGCGCGGCGGCGCGGTACTCGGCCATCGCCGCCTCGCTGAAGACGCTCGCATCGCCGGCCCAGGAGCCGAGCGAACGTTCGAGGTAGAGGTCCGGCTCGGCCGAGATCAGGCGTTCGGGCAGCGGCGCGGGCTGGGCGAGGAAGTACCAGTGGTAGCCGGCGAGCCCGCCGGGCACGCCCATCTGCTCGAACTGCTCGACCGTCGGCACGATGTCGAGCAGCGCCAGCCGCTCGACCCGCTGCGGATGGTCGAGCGCGAGCCGGTAGGACACGCGCGCGCCGCGGTCGTGCCCCGCGAGGCGGAAGCGCTCGTGCCCCAGCTCCGCCATCAGCGCGACCATCTCCCGCGCCATCCGCCGCTTCGAATACGCCTCCCGCCCCCCGTCCCCCGCCACCGACTCCGAAGCCCCGTACCCCAGCAGGTCGGCGACGACGACCGTGAAATGCTCCGCCAGCCCCGGCGCGACCTTATGCCACATCGCCCCCGTCTGCGGAAACCCATGCAGCAGCAGCAACGGCGGCCCGCTCCCGCCCACCCGCGCGAAGATCTCCGCCTCCCCAGAAGCCGACCGATGCTCGCGGAACCCTGGAAACAGCGTCTCGGTCTCGGGCATGCCGGCCCTCCTCAGCCCACAATCAAGTGGGGGCAATCTAGCGCCGCCGCCGCATCAACGCAAAGCGTCCGCGTCGTCCTGCGCTTCCCGCTCCTCCAAGGCTTTGAGAATCGCCGCCTTGCGCCCGTTCACGTTCGGCTCCCGCGCGAACAGCAGCCGGTACTGATCGAGCAGGGCGCGGATGCCCTCGTCCTCCGGATCCAAGCCGAGCATCTCCGCCGCGACGAGATCGATCTGCTGCCGATTCTCGTCTCGGAAGCAGAATCCAAACGGCTCCAGTTCCAGCTCCGCCAAACGCCCGAACTCGCGCCCCGCAATCTCAAGCGCCCGCCGCGCCGCCCCAGAATCAGCAGCGAAGTCGGGGCAGGGAATCATTTTCGTCGCCCGAATCTGCAAAGCGGCGCGCCGGTCCTGCGTGTTCTGCCCATATGCGTGCCGGACAATCGCGCCGAAGATGCTGTTGTAGAACAGGGCGATCGCCTTGCCGATGGCGTCATCGGACACTTGCAAGGCGTTCCACGCTCTCCCGCCATGGGCGGGGTCTTTCGTATGGGCGATTGCAAGCGCCTGCGATGCTTGATCGAGGTTGCGGGAGAAGAACCATCGGCTTCGCTTTTTGTTGAGATCCGCGACCTTGTCCTCTCGGACTGGGATTCCGCCATGCGTCGGCCGCGCGATCATCCATCGCTGCCGATCTCCGTCCGCCTCCCACATCGAGATATGGGTCGGCAGTCGCTGCCCGCTCGATAATTGCTTCCAGCGGAACGCGCCCCTTCCATCGCCTCCTTCCGGGTGGCCAATCAGATCGTGCGTCGGCCCAGTTTGCGCGATGTTCTGGAGTTCCGTCATTTTCAAATCTAGTTCCGTTTCAGTGAGGTTCAAGGGATCGTAATATTTGCCATTGACCAGTGCTGCCGCGATCAGCGAAAGTTCGGTGCTGGCGTTGCCGACTGCGAGCCAAGGAAATCCGGCGCGTGGCGTCTCAGTGCGCAGATAGGATCCGTGGCCGAACGTACCGTAGGAGACTTCGCCAGCGATCGATGCGATCTCCCGAGCGATCGCATATCCTTGTTCCAGCGTCTGCGGCGGATGCTGCAAGGCAATGGTCGTGATTCGAGCGGGAGACCACTGCTTCGGGCGTCGCTGTCTCTTGCTTGCAATGACTAAGATCTCGTTCATCCCGGTATCCGCACTCATGCTCTCTTCGTCCTCGCCGACATTCGCGATCACGACGATATCCTCGAAATCCGTCTCCAGTTCAGCCCGCCATGACGCCCAAGTCTCCGCGTGCGCCGCCGTCAGTGGCAACACGTGGGCAAAGATACCTACCCCCCCCCCCCCCCCCCAGACGCATGTTCGAAATATCTCCGAAATGGGTGGCGAGACCGGCTTGGCCGTTTGCCATTTTGTAACCGCGAGTCTCCAACTGCTTGCCGAAGTTGGCAGCGCGCCGTTGCAGTGGCCCGAGTCCCTTGGTCAGCTGCACGCGCCCTCCGCGGGCACGAGCGTAGGGCGGGTTCATCAGCGCCCAGTCCATGCCGCCGAACGGGATTGCAATCTGGCCCGGCTGCACATCAGCACCCGGTGTCGTCGCGGTCGCGCCTTCACCCAGCAGGTTCGTCGCCGTTGTCTGCTCCGGATCAAGCAGATAAAGAGAACCTGCCTCATGGTCGACTACGGCGATATTGGAGCGTTGGTAGGTCTGCTCCACATCCATATCGGTCAGCCGCTTGGCCGTCAGGGTGCCGGCGATGCTGTTGACGTCCATCGCGAAGATATGGCGTTCCATCCGGCGCTTGTGCAGCGGCGCATCCGGGTTACCGCCACGTTGAACATAGAGGCGTCGCAGCGCTCGCTCGCCGGCACCGAGCAGCGTCCCCGTGCCGCAAGCGGCATCCCAGAGATTGATCGCGGCGATTTCCTCCGCTTCGCGAGCAGCGAAACGCTGTGCTGAAAGCGTCGCCAAAAGCTCTGCAATCGCGGGTTTCGTATAGTGCGCGGCGCGCTCCTCGCGGTCAACGATCAGGTGCTGCCAGAGTTCACCAGCGAAATTATAGATGTGCTTGGCGTTCAAGCCGTCGATTCGCGCACTCAGTCCGGACAGGCTGGACAGCACCGGCGCGACCTCGATATCGATGCCCGGAGCGGACAGGGTGGAGATCGCCAAGTTCATCACCGGCTCGTAGTTCACTGATCTGATTGAGCGCCAAGCGTCAAGCAGATCAGCGGGGTCCAGCACGCCATCGCCGCGCTGCGCTTGGATCTCGCCGGCAGTGCGCAGGCCGGCGTGCTGCAAGGTCTCGTTATGCCGGGCGAGGTCGTTCTGCAGATCGATGGCGACCAGCCACGTGGCGCATACGTTGTGCAGTGCGCCGTCATCGTCATCGCTGCCGGTGATCCGGCGCAGCTCCATCATCGTGCCCAGCCCGCGCGATTTGGCGCTGGCGAGGAGGTTTCGAAGGTGCGCGGCGGCAGCCTCGATCTCTTCGGCGATCTGCCTGCTCTGTTCGTCAATCACTGCTTGCGGCACTTGGGCGTACTCGCAGTAGGCGACCAGATCGAACGGCGTCGCCCGCAGCGGTTTCGACGGCCAAATCGTGGCGTTCTGCCTGCTCTCGCCTTTCACGATCTGCACCTCGAAGATCGGTTGGTTCCGTTCGAGCCGATCCTTCAATGCCGAGGTTTCGTCGTGCTCGCATTCCTCATCGATGCCGACCGCGATCACCTCACGGATCGGCTGCGTGTGCCCGCGCAGCCGAAGTCCGAGCCGCCCGCGCGCGTCGCCAACGGCGGGGGAGCCGAACTCGGTTTCGATCACGACCGGTTCGCGGTTGCGCTGGCGGATGACGATGTCAGCGCGGCCGGTGTTGCCGATGAAGACCTGCTTGCGCTCGGCATTCGGCTGCCACTCCCGTCCGACGCTCTTGAGCCAATCGGCGATGACCGTGTTGGCCGTGTGTTCGTGCAGTCCGCCGATCTCGGTAGCCCGCGAAGGCATGATGCGTTCCTGCCAGCGTGCCCAAGAGCCGCAGCTAGCCCCTGTTTACGGTGACGGTGCCTTGGAAGGCGGGTTTTGTTGGGTCGGCTATATAGCGGATTTTGGGGAGGGTGATGTTGGCGGTGGTGTAGCTGGCTACGATGGGGCTTGTCGGGGTCAGGTATTCGGCGTTCCAGTAGGTTGGGTTGAAGTTGTCGATGCGGGCTTGGCCGCGGTCGGCTTTGCTGACTTCGAATTCGGGGTCTACTTGGACGAGCCATGGTTTGTGGTCGCCTTCGTGGGCGACGTTGGCTACGTGCATGCCGGCGGTGTAGAGGAGGTCGCCGTTGCCGATCGGGATCGGGTTGACGAGCTGGGCGGCGAGGGATGCGCCGTCGTCGACGCTGAGTTCGACGCGGTCGTAGCGTTCGCGCATGACGACGTCGCCGACGGTGGCGGGGAAGCCCCAGCGCCGGGCGAGGACGCGGGCGGCGGTTTCATCGTCGCAGACGACGCGGGTGGGGATGCCGCGGGGGCGGACGGCGGCGCGGCAGCCGACGCGGACGATGGCGATGGTGAACGCGCCGAGCGGGGAGTCGTCGACGGAGATGCCGAGCACGTGCATGGTGGGCGGGATGGTCGGGTGCAGCGCGGGCGGGACGAGTCCCTCCATGTCGGAGTCGTCGATCTCGTAGATCACCATCAGGGTCTTTGCGCCGGGCAGGGTGACGGCGTCGGTGGCGAGGTCCGGCATGTCTGCCGCGTGGGCGAGCCACTGGTCGGCGTCGGCGGTTCCGAAGATGGGCATTGGCGCGCTCGTTCGCTGGCCGCGGTCTGTGCGGTCTCGATGCGGTCCCGGGGAGGGCGGCTATGCGCCGTTCCGGAAGTGGGGCATGACCTCTTCGCCGAAGAGGCGGAGGCTGGCGAGGACTTCCTCCTGGGGGATGGTTTCGAGGCAGTTGAGCAGGAAGTTGACTTGGTCGACGCCGCAGGATTCCCACTGCTTGAGCTGCTCGATGATGCGCTCGGGGCTGCCGATGCAGACGCCTTCGGGAGCGGAGCCGCCGTCGCCGGGGCTTTGGGCGGCCTGTTGGCGGGTGGCGGCGAGCAGGCCGGGGTTGGGGTAGGAGCGGGTCGGGTGGACTTCGCGGACGGGCAGGAGCTGGGCGGCGAGGTAGGCGAAGGATTCGCTGAGGCGGCGGCCCGTCTTGACGCCGGTTTCGTTGTCGGGGTGGCAGTAGAGGAAGTTGACGGTGGCGACCTGCTCGTTGACGAACTCGCCGGCGGGCTCGCAGGAGCGGATGCGGCGGCGGTATTCCTCGACCTTGCGCTCCTGCTCGCTGAAGCCGCCGAAGGTGAGGCCGAGCGAGCCGAGCCCGCGTTCGGCGGCGTCGATCTCGGTGCCGGGGCTGGAGACGGCGACCCACATCGGCGGGTGCGGCTTCTGGTAGGGCTTGGGCAGGACGGCGCGGGAGGGCATCGAGAAGGCGCGGCCCTCGTAGGCGAAGCGCTCGTTGGTCCACATCTGCGGGATGGTGCGGACGTATTCGTCCCAAGTTTCTTTGGTCTCGTCGGGGTCCGCGCCCATGCCGCCGAGCTCGGTCCAAGTGGCGGAGCGGCCGGTGCCGAATTCGAGGCGCCCGCTGGAGAGGATGTCGAGCACGGAGGCGCGCTCGGCGGCGCGGATCGGGTGGTTGAACTGCGGGACGCAGACGACGATGCCGTGGCCGACGCGGATCTGCTCGGTCTGCATCGCGGCAGCGGTGAGGAAGAGCTCGGGCGCGGAGCAGTGCGAGTACTCCTCGAGGAAGTGGTGCTCGACGGCCCAGACGGAGTGGAAGCCGACCTCGTCGGCGACGCGGACCTGTTCGAGGCAGCGGTGGTAGACCTCGTGCTCGATGTCGTTGTCCCACGGGCGGGGGACGGAGATTTCGTAGAAGATGCCGAAGCGCATGCGATCACCTCCGCAGCCGGCGAGGGCGCGGCCGCTGTGTAGCGGATGCTAGCGGATGCGGGAACCGGAGCGCCTAGGTGACGGCGGCGACGATGGAGATGATCGTCGTGGTCGCGGTGCCGACGAGCAGGATGAACCGGTAAATCCGCGCCTGCTGCTCGGCGATTCGCCTCTCCAGCCTCGCCTCGAGCGCATCGAGCTTCGCATCAACCTTGACCTCGAGCGCATCGAGCTTGGCGTCGAGCTTGCCGAACATCTCGCGCATTTCGGCGATCATGGCCCGTCCGTCGGACTTGGTCATGAGCTCGGATTGGCTCTCCTCGACGACTTCGCCGATGACCGTGGCGATGTCGAATGCCGCTGCTTCATCGGCGATCTGGCGTTCGACGAGCACATCTCGGATCGGTCGGGTGCTGACTGGCATGGCCGTTCTCCTCGCCAGATCAGGCTAGCGGATGAGGGAGCAGGAGCGACTAGGTGACGGCGGCGACGATGGAGATGATCGTCGTGGCCGCGGTGCCGACGAGCAGGATGAAGCGGTAAATCCGCGCCTGCTGCTCGGCGATTCGCCTCTCCAGTCTCGCCTCGAGCGCATCGATCTTCGCATCAACCTTGACCTCGAGCGCGTCGATCTTGGCCTCAAGCGCGTCGGCCTTGGCATCGAGCTTGGCGTCGAGCTTGCCGAACATCTCGCGCATTTCGGCGATCATGGCCCGTCCGTCGGACTTGGTCATGAGCTCGGATTGGCTCTCCTCGACGACTTCGCCGATGACCGTGGCGATGTCGAACGCCGCCGCTTCATCAGCGATCTGGCGTTCGACGAGCACATCTCGGATCGGTCGGGTGCTGACTGGCATGGCCGCGCCTCCGGGGCACAGAATAGCGGATCGCGGGGCTCAGTCGCGTTGGCCGAACTCGCGGGTGGTGTCGACTACGGCGATGGCGGCGACGGCGCCGTCGTCGACGCGCATCACTTTGACGCCCTTGGTCGCGCGGCCGCATTGGCGCACTTCGCCGACCGTGGTGCGGATGATCATGCCGGTGACCGAAGTGACGACGAGGTCTTCGTGGCCTTCGACGACCTGCATGCCGACGAGCGAGTCTGTTTCTTCGGAAATTTTGTGGCCGATCATGCCGAGGCCGCCGCGGCCCTTGGCAGTGTATTCGGAGGCGTCGGTGCGCTTGCCGAAGCCAGCCCGAGTGACGGTGAGGACGGCGTTTTCGTCGCGGATCACCTGCAAGCCGATCATGCGCTCGTCTTCGGGGATGCGGATGGCGCGGACGCCGCCGCTGGTGCGCGAAGCGTTGCGCAGCTGTGCAATACCGAAGCGGAGCGCTTGCCCGTGGCTGGTGGCGACGATGACATCGTCATCGGCACGGGCGCAGGCTGCCTCGACCAGCTCGTCATCGGCATCGAGGTTGAAGGCGATGACGCCGGAGCGGAGCACGCGCTCGAAACGGGCGAGCGGCGTTTTCTTAATTTGGCCGCGGCTGGTGCCGAGGATGATGAAATCTTCGTTGAACGACGCGATCGGGATGATCGTCGTTACTTGTTCGTCGAGCTGCAGTTCGATCAGGTTGCGGACGGGCATGCCGCGCCATTCGCGGCTGCGCGACTCGACTTCGTAGGCGGGCAGCGCGAAGACGCGGCCGCGGTCGGTGAAGAAGAGCAGTGTATCGTGCGTGTCGCAGGAGATCATGCGGGCGGGCATGAATACTTCTTGGTCGCTGCCGGCCTTGCCGTTCTTGCCGCCGGAGACGCCGACGCCGCCGCGGCGCTGGGAGCGGAACGCGTCAACCGGCTGGCGTTTGATGTAGCCCTGCCGCGTGAGCGTGATCACGGAGGCTTGATGCGCGATCAGGTCGCGTTCGTCAACGGTGCCGACTTCGCGGGCGATGATTTTCGTTCTGCGCTCCTCGCCGAAATTTTCGGTGATCTCGTCTATATCTTCGACGATCACGCCATCGATCTTCTTCTCGTCCGCGAGCAGGCCTTCGAGATATTCGATGCGCTCCTTGAGTTCGCCGTGCTCATCTTGGAGTTCGATCCGCTCAAGGGAGGCGAGGCGGCGGAGCTGCATGTTGAGCACGGCGCGGGCCTGCGCTTCGGAGAGATCGAACGGATCGGCTTGCAAGACCTCGCTGGCGGCATCGGCGGATTCGGCGTTGCGGATGGCCGCGATCACGGCGTCGATGTCTTCAATCGCCTTGAGCAGGCCTTCAACGATGTGGAAGCGATCTTGCGCTTCCTTGAGCTCGAATTCCGAGCGCTTGGTGATGATCTCGCGGCGGTGGCGGATGAACTCGAACAGCAGCCGGCGCAGCGGGAGCGTCTGCGGGCGGCCGTCGACGAGGGCGACGAAGTTGCCGCTGTACCTGAGCTGGAGATCGGTTGATTTCCAGAGGTGGTTGATCACGTTTCGATACTGTCCGTCGCGGCCGAGTTCGATCACGAGGCGGAGCCCCTTGCGATCGGATTCGTCGCGCAGGTCGCGGATGCCGTCGATTTTCTTGTCGCGGACTTGGGCGGCGATCTGCTCGATGATGCGGACTTTGTTGGCCTGATAGGGAAGCTCGGTGAACACGATCTGCTGGCGGTTGCCGGAGGAAGTTTCTTCCAAGTGGTGCACGCCCTGCAGCGTGAAGCCGCCGCGGCCGGTGCGGTACAGCTCTTTGACCCCGTCGCGCTCCTCGCCGGCGAAGAGCAGGCCGGCGCTGGGGAAGTCGGGGCCTTGGATGCGGGTCATCAGGTCGGCGGTGCTTGCGTCGGGGTTCTCCAGCAGGAGTTTGACGGCTGCGCCGACCTCGCTCAGGTTGTGCGGCGGGATGTTGGAGGCCATGGCGACGGCGATGCCGGCCGCGCCGTTGATCAGCAGGTTGGGCACGCGGGCGGGAAGCACCGACGGCTCGTCCAGCGATTCGTCGAAATTGGGGGTGAAGCTGACCGTTTCCTTGTCGAGATCGGCGAGCAGCTCTTCGGAGATGGCGCTGAGCCGGGCTTCGGTATAACGCATCGCGGCGGGCGGGTCGTTATCGATTGAGCCGTAGTTGCCCTGTCCGTCGATCAGCGGGTGCAGCAGGGTGAAATCTTGGGCCATGCGGACCATCGCGTCGTATACCGGCTGGTCGGAGTGGGGGTGATACTTACCGAGCACTTCGCCGACGATGCGGGCGCTCTTGCGGTAGGGCTGGTTGGCGCGCATGCCGAGGTCGCTCATGGCGTAGAGGATGCGGCGCTGGACCGGTTTCAGGCCGTCGCGCGCATCGGGCAGGGCGCGGGAAACGATGACGCTCATCGCGTAATCGAGGTAGGCCGAGCTCATCTCCTCAATGAGGCGGCGGGGCTGGATCGGGTCGGTCGTTTCGGCAGCCAAAATGCACGCCTCGCGGTTGGCGATTCGGTCGAATCGAGGGTGTCGTGTCTGCCCCCGACTCTAGCGTCCGTTATGCCGAGTGTCCATAGCGCGAGCGGTCCAGCAGCGGCTGCCAATATTCCTCCGCGCCGCGGTCGACGACGTCCCAGCCGCCGGGGACGGGCTGCGGGAGCGACGGGCGCTCCGCCGCCGCGATCAGGCGCGCCTGCTGGCCGTCGTCCGCCTCGTCGAGCCAGACCGGTTCGCCGTCGGCGGCGAGGACCGAGTCGAACCACCACGCATAGATGCGCTCCGGGAGCGGCAGGCGCTGGTGGAGTTCGACGCGCTTGGCGAGGGCCGCGCCGCCAGCGAGCGAGTAGCGGGGTCCTTCGCTGGCGCTGATGATCTCCAGTTGGTCGGGCGTGAGCCATTGCAGCCAGGTGTCGAGCTCCGCGCCGTCGCGCTCGGCGAGGGTGACGGGGACGTAGCCCTTGCGGGCGAGGACGGGGCAGAAGGCGACGCCGAGTCCGCGGAGGCGGGCGCGGACGACGGCGATGCCCTGGTCGTCGGCGGCGGTTCCCTCGAACTTGTCGGCGAGCTGGCGCGGGTAGGCGTTGGAGCCGACGGCGAGCACGGCGACGCGGTCGGAGATGCCGATGCGGGCGCGACGCCCGCGCAGCCAGCCGGCGATGGCGGCGCCGGACTCGTCCTCGTCGAGCGTCCAGGCCTCGCCGGCGGCGTAGAGGAAGGGGCGGCGCTCGCCCTCGGGACGCGCGTCGGGGTAGCGCTCGGGCCGGTCGGCCAGCGAGGGCAGCGCGGCGCGGACATCGATGGGAGACTCGTGTGCGATCATGTCGCGGGAAAGGTAGGGCACCGATGCGATACAGGCGCTTGGGACGGACGGGGCTGATGGTGTCCGAGGTCGGCTTGGGCGGCTACGGGCTGGGGCGCGCGTCGGAGGAGGATGCGCGGGCGGCGATTGAGCTGGCGCTTGCGGAGGGGGTGAACTTCATCGATACGGCGCCGGGCTACTTGGACGGGCTGTCGGAATCGCGGATCGGCGATCTGCTCGGCGCAGAGCTGGACCGCACCGTGATCGCGACCAAGGTGCGGCTGGGCGAAGGCGATCTGGACGACATCGCGGGCGCGGCGGAGCGCTCGCTGACGGCGAGTCTGGAGCGGCTGCGGCGCGAGCGGGTCGAGCTGATCCAGCTGCACAACGCGATCGCGCCCGAGCGCGGCCGATGGCGCGGGGCGATCTCGGTCGAGGACGCGCTCGGCCCGGGCGGGGCGCTGGACGCGCTGCGTTCGCTGCGCGAGCAGGGGCTGGCGCGGTTCATCGGGATCACGGGGCTGGGCGAGGGCGGGTCGGTGCGGCGGGTGATGCGCGAGGGCGGGATCGAGACGGTGCAGGTCTACTGCAACCTGCTGAACGCGTCGGCGCTGAAGCCGCTGCCGGCGGGCGCGACGGCGCACGATCACGGGCAGCTGCTGCCGCTGGCGGAGGAGCTCGGGCTGGGCGCGATCATTATCCGCGCGCATTCCGGCGGGGCGTTGGGCAGCGAGCTGTTCCGCGAGATGGCGGAGGACGCGCTGCCGGTGCTGGACCGGCAGCGAGCGGAGCGGATTCGTTTCCTTGAGGACGGCGGCGAGCGGACGCTGTCGCGGTTGGCCGTGCGCTACGGCTTGCAGCCAGCGGCCGCATCGACCGTCGTGCCGGGCGTCGCGCGCGCTTCGGAGGTCGCCGACGCGATCGCGGCAGCCGAGCTGGAGCCGGTCTCGGATGAAGACGAGGCGCGGCTGGAGGCGCTGCGGGCGGAAGACTTCGGCCTGCTGCATCCCGTTGACGCGATCCTCTGAGCCGGAGGCGGATTCGGGCGGGCGAGAAGGGGCGGTAGGGCGTAGCGCGGAGCGGCCATACCATTATTGCGCGATGGCGAAGGAACGCGAGTCGGCTGGGGAGACGCGGAGTCCGAACGGGGCCTCGCCGGCGCGCGAGGTGCCGGACATCGTCGTGCGGCGGCTGCCGCTCTACGCGCGCGAGCTGGGGCTGATCATTGAAGAAGGCCACGAGTTCGTGAGCTCGCAGGAGCTGGGCCGGCGGCTGGACATGACGCCGGCGCAGATCCGCAAGGATTTCGCCAACTTCGGGCGGATGGGTCGGCAAGGGCGCGGCTACGACGCGCGCGCGCTGCACCGGCACCTGCGCGGCCTGCTCGGGCTCGACGGACCCGAGCAGGTGATGGTGCTGGTCGGCGTCGGCCAGCTCGGCGGCGCGGTGCTGCGCTACGGCGGCTTCCCCGAGCAGGGTTTCCGCGTCGTCCGCGGCTTCGACTCGGACAAGCGCCAAGTCGGCCGCAAGATCGAGGACGTGGAGATCAGCCACGTCAAGGAGCTGCCGCAGTTCCTAGCCGAGAACGATGTCCGCATCGGCATCGTCGCCGTCCCCGGCCGCGAAGCCCAAAGCGTGATCGAAACCCTAGTAACCGGCGGCGTCCGCGCCATCCTCAGCTATGCCCCCATCACCACGACAGTCCCAGAAGGCATCCTCCTCCGCCGGATCGACCCCGTGATGGAACTGCAGGGCATGGCCTTCTATCTGCGGTAGCGGCCACAGCGGCTAAGCAGACCTGTGGATCGCGCAGATCCCCCTGACGGGAATCGTGCTAGACTTCCCCAAACATTGCAGCGAAAGAGGAAATCATGGCCGTCAACCAGCAACTCCAGGCAGCATGGGCACCGACCGATGTCACAGATCAGCAAGAAGTCAATGAGTGGCTAGAGGGTCTCCGTCTTCCATGTCGTGCGATTGACGAGACCATTGACCGGATGGTCGCCGCCGCCCGGGAGTGCACCTCATTCGACGCGCCGACACGGGCCGGGAGCGAGATGTGGTTCGTCGGCGTCCGGGTGCTCCGCGAACAGCTTGTGCGAGGAGACGGCATTTGGACAGTGGTCAACCGGAACAACCTCCCCTTAGTCGTCTCAATCGACGGCATCGCCATCGCGATCTCAGGCGGAGATGCCACGACTGGTGATCCCACTCGGATTCCAGGCACCAAATGGAGCAAAGGTCCGGAGTGGATGAGAGCGATTCAGGGCAATCAGGGTGTACTACCAGGCATGCTTCCGAAGTTCACCCCAGTTACGTCGCAGGGTCGGGCGCAGCCGATCTCGGGGAACCCCACCACGTGGGTTTTGTTGGTCTATTGGGACGAGTTCACAGTGTCTGCTGAACTCTCACGCCCAGCGGCATTCAGACTCGAGAACGACGAGGTCCAGGTGTGCGGTTGGGACATTCGCCTTATACTACGACGCAGGGGCGACGATTCGAGAAGCGCTCCCAGGGCACAGACTGTCCCGTCAATGCCCGCATCAACGGGGGGCCCGATTCCCCGAGTTGAGCTGAAGGAGCAACCCAATGATGGCACACTTCAATCCCAAGCGGCTGACCGTCGCTCGAATGAGGAGGGCGTTGACTAAGGTCGGTCTCGCAGTCGCCGCCGACATCAGCCCGCGATCTATCAGCAACTACGAACGAGGCACCCAGGCACCGACTCAGAAAATGCAGGAGCGATTAGCCACAATCTTGGAATTCCCGGTTGGTTTCTGGAGTGGCGATGACCTCGCTGTCCCCGAGGTGGAAGGAGGGCATTTTCGCGCCCCCACCAATCTCTCTGCACGATCTCGAGATCGCGTTCGTGCAACAGCTGCAATCGCGAATCATTTATGGAATTGGGTCGATCAGCGAATTCGGGTTCCTCAGTCAGATATTGTCCCACTAATCGGTATAGACGCTGAAGCAGCGGCAGACAGTCTACGCATAGAATGGCATCTCGGCACTAATGCGGCTCCGAATATGATCCATCTAGCTGAAGCGCACGGCATACGAATTTTCTCGTTGCCGCCTGACTGTGAGTATGTTGACGCTTTCTCTTTCTGGTTAGACGGTGAACCATTCATTTTTCTGGATATGGCCAAGTCGGCAGAGCGTCGTCGTTGGGATGTTGCCCACGAGATCGGACATCTCGTAATGCATCGCCAAATGTCTGGCAGTAGCGGAAATCGTCAGCACGAACATGAAGCGAATCAATTCGCCTCTTCGTTCTTGATGCCTCGATCAAGCGTCATCGCAAGCATGTCATATGAACCTACTCTAGAGGCGCTTATCTCAGGAAAACGGATGTGGGGAGTCTCTGTCGCAGCACTAGCTTATCGGATGCATGATCTAGAACTTTTGTCAGAATGGCAGTACCGATCGCATTTCATTCAGATGAGCAGGCTTGGCTATCGAAGATCTGAACCGGAGCCGATAGCTCCTGAGATGTCATCGCTCTGGAGCCAGGTATTCGAAGTGTTAGCAGATAATGGCATCAGTGTAGCGCGTATGAGTGGAGAACTTGAGCTTCGCCCGATCGATGTGCGGGAACTCACATTCTTGCCGGCACTAGCTAGGGACAATGGCCCATTCGGTTAAAATTATTCAATATAGACCGTCAGGTTAACGGGAATAAGATGACTTAATGAAGATAGATCGTCGCGCGATGGTAAGTGAGGGCGTCTGGGTCCGGGGCAAATTTATCGGGGACGGCGAGTCGGGTGCCTGCGCGGGTTCGAAAGGCGAGGTCTGCAAATTCGGAATGATCGGCTTCCAATGCTGGGGAGATTTGCAGGCGGAGATCGTCGTCAAAGGTGATCAGGCCACGGTCGAAGGCTTTATCGTAGAGGGCATTGAGGGCGATACCATTTCTGGGGTTGAGGCGCATTCCGGGGGCTTGCGACCATGGGATAATGTGACTGGCGACGAGCAGGCGCGGGTCCGAGAGGCCGGTGAGGGCGCACTGGTTGCGGTAGGCGCTGAGGACGATCTGGCGAAAGAGCGTCTGGCCGCTGCGACGGGTAGCTGTAACGGCGATGTCGGTACCGTGGACGGAGTGGTCATCAAGCGATGGCAAGCTATCAGCGCTCACGGCCACAGGTGGATCGTCGGCCAAGTTGCCGTCGTTTGCCACGCCCTCAGGCGCATAATCGGCAACAGCGCCATTCTCTGACTGCTTGGCAGCGTCACTGTTTAGAGCGGTTTCGGCGACAGCAATGAAGGTGGTCCAATCGGATTGCATTTCGGCCCACATTTCGCGGTCGGCTTTCGAAGCGTTGCGGAGGCCGGAACGACCGGTGCTCGTAATGGAGTCATCAAGGCTGCGGATATTGCCTAGTTTCATGGCGACGGCCGCAGGGGCACGTTCCAAGCGCATGGCCTGCCCAATCACTTCGGGATGGCGCTCATGATGCATACGCAGAGGCAGCTTGAGGTAAAGGGCGAAGGCAACTAGGAGTTCATCACGGGACCACGGTCGTCGTTCAGCCATTGGTTGCTCCAGCTTTGTTCAGCAGTGCAGTGATTCGCGTTGCAAAATGCCTCTCGGTCGTGAACCACATCGCACCTACGATTCGGTGGCGAGGGAGCCTTCGGGGGGGATTAGGCTTAGGCGGATTTTGTCTAGGTTTTCGAGGGCTTCGGCGGCGCCTAGGGCTACGGCGTCTTCGGGGTGGTCGGCGACATGGATGGGGACGCTGGTGATTTCACGGAGGTAGTCGTCGAGGCCGCGGAGCTTGGCCGCGCCGCCGGTGAGGACGATGCCGCGCTCGATGGCGTCGGAGGTGAGTTCGGCGGGGGTGCGTTCGAGCGCGGTGCGGATGACTTCGACGACGGTGGAGAGGGCGTTGCGGATGGGGGGGGCGAGCTCGTTGGAGGTGAGCGTGATGCTGCGGGGGAGTCCGCCGCCGGCGTCGCGGCCGCGGACTTCCATGCGGAGCGGGTCGTCGAGCGGGACGGCGGAGCCGATCGAGGCTTTGACGTCGTCGGCTGTGCGCTCGCCGATTTCGAGGCTGTGGCGGCGGCGGACGTAGTCGATGATCCGCTCGGAGACGACGTTGCCGCCGACGCGGGCGGATTCCCAGACGACGACGCCGTACATGGAGATGATGGCGGCTTCGGAGCGCCCGGCGCCGAGGTCGACGACGAGGGAGCCGCGGGGGTCGCCGACGGGGAGTCCGGCGCCGATGGCGGCGGCGAGCGGGTTGGCGATGAGGTTGGCGGGGCGGCGGGCGCCGGCCTGTTCGGCGGCGTCGCGGACGGCGCGCTGCTCGACGTCGGTGACGCCGGCGGGGGCGGCGACGAGGACCTGGGGGCGGACGAGCGCGAGGCGGCCGGCGGTCTGCGCGATGTAGTTGCGGAGGAGCGCCTCGACGATGAGGTAGTCGCTGATCACGCCCTCGCGCATGGGGCGGACGATCTCGATGGATTCGGGGGTGCGGCCGATCAGGGCGGCGGCCTCCGCGCCGACGGCGATGACCTGATCGTCGCGCGGGGAGAGCGCGACGACGGAGGGTTCGCGGACGACGACGCCGCGTCCGGGCACGGCGACGCGGATGTGCGCGGTGCCGAGGTCGATGCCGAGGCGTTTGCCGAAGATCATCGGGTGGGACGCGCCTTCGTCGAACGGAGCCCGGCATGCCGCGCCGAGGCGGAGGCGCAGTCTACCCGCCGCCCGCAGTTAGGCTGCCGGGGTGGTGGCGGAAGAAGAGATCAACGGGGGCGACGAGCTGCCGGCGGACGGCGACGGGCCGGCGCGGCCGGCCTACGAGCGGATGCAGAGGCGCATGGACCTGCAATTCGCGGAAGGGGACCGGCTGGATCGGCGCTTGGGCGCGTCGCTGGGATTCAGCGGCGGAATCTTGACGCTGTTCGGGGTGGCGATCCTGATTTCAGTGAGTTCCGGAGAGTGGGACGCGGAAATCGGGCGGACGCTGACGGGCGGGATCATCGCCGTCGCGGCGCTGTTCGCGCTCAACGTTCTGACCGCGGCGGCGACGTACGGCTTCTTCTCCGACTTGATTCCCGGCGCGGACATCGACGATCTCGCCGTAGCGGCGCGCGGGGAGCTGAGCGAACGCGAGCTGTATCGGCGGATGATGGATGCGGATCATGAAGCGATCCGGCGGAATCAAGCGCTGCTGCGACGAAAAGCGCGGCTCGTGCTCGCGTCGCTGCTGCTATCGACGGCGACGACCGCCGTCAGCGCTGCTGCGACTTCTCTAGCGGGTCTATCCTGACGGGGTACTTCTTCCAAGGCAGTTCGAACCCTCCCCAGCGCATGACTTCGAGCCTGAGCGGACGGGTTCCCTTGGCGATTTCCTCGCGGATCTGCAGCTCGCGGGGACTGGGTTCTTCCGATTCGCGCATGTGAACATCCCTCGCGCGCATTCTATATCGCGGGACGGATCAGCTCGATACGGCGGCGGCGGGCAGGCGGGTGATGTCGGCGCCTAGGGCGGCTAGTTTTTCGTGGAGGTTCTCGTAGCCGCGTTCGGCGTGGTGGACGCCTTGGACTTCGGTGGGGCCGCTGGCGGCGAGGCCGGCGACGACCAGGGCGGCGGCGGCGCGGATGTCTTCGGCGGCGACGTTCGCGCCGTGCAGTTCGGCGGGGCCGGTGATCTTGAGGGTGTTCCGGCCTTCGTCGTCGACGATCTGCGCGCCGAGCCGGCGGAGGGCGGCGGCGTGGGAGACGCGGTTTTCGAAGACGCGCTCTTGGATGCTGGATTCGCCGGCGGCACGGGTGAGGAGGGCGGTCATCGGCGCTTGCAGGTCGGTCGGGAAGCCGGGATAGGGGACGGCTTGGATGTCGGCCTTGTTGAGCGTGCCGAGCGGGCCGGGGGCGCGGACGCGGATGCGCCCGGTTCGGCCGAGGTCATCGACGTCTGATTCGAGCGAGACGCCCATCTCGGCGAGCTTGGCGCGGAGCGCCGTGAGGTGGGCGGGGACGGCGTTTTCGATGGTGACGTCGCCGCTGGTGATGGCGGCGGCGATGGCGAGGGTGCCGGCTTCGATGCGGTCGGGGATCAGGGCGTGGCGGGCGCCGTGCAGGCGGTCGACGCCGTCGATGACGATGGTCTGGGCGCCGGCGCCGGAGATTTGCGCGCCCATGGCGTTGAGCAGGCGGGCGAGGTCGGCGATTTCGGGTTCGGTGGCGGCGTTGATGATTTCGGTGCGGCCCTCGGCGAGGACGGCGGCCATGATGATGTTTTCGGTGCCGGAGACGGTGGGGTAGTCGAGCAGGATCGGCGCGCCGCGGAGATGTCCGCCGGCGCGGGCGCGGAGGTATTGCGGGGCGTCTTCGGTTTCGGCGACGGCTTCGGCTTCAGCGCCGAGGCGGGCGAAGCCGTAGGCGTGGATGTCGAGCTGGCGCTTGCCGATCCTGTCGCCGCCGGGGCGGCAGCAGGCATCGCCGTGGCGGGCCAGCAGCGGGCCGACGATGAGGGCGGAAGCGCGCAGGCGCAGGGTCAGATCGTCGGACACTCGGCCGCGGTTGACGGATTTGGCGCTGATTTGGAGAGTGCCGGCGGCGTGATCCCGTTCGATTTCCGCGCCGAGCGCGCGGAGGATCTCGGCGAGGTTCCCGACGTCGGCGATGTCGGGGACGCGCTCGAGCAGCACCGGTTCGTCGGTCAGCAGGGCCGCGGCCATGCAGGGCAGGGCGGCGTTCTTGGCGCCCGCGACGGGGACGGAGCCGCGCAGCGGGCGGCCGCCGGTGATGCGGTAGACGGGTTCGGACATCGCGCCGCTCACTGTACGGGACGGGCGGGCGGGTGCTGCTAGCGGGCGGGCATGTCGGCGCGGCCGCCGAGCCGGCGACGGCGGTGCTCGGCGACGCGGAGGCGGCCGAGGGAGCGGGCGAGGGCGAGCTGGGCGCGGGCCCGGTCGACGTCCGCTTCGCTCTCCTGCAGGCGCTGCTGGGCGCGTGCGCGGGCCTCTTCGGCGCGCTGAATGTCGATCTCTTCGCCCGATTCGGCTTGATCGGCGAGGACGATGACGCGGTCGTCGTGGACTTCGAGGAAGCCGCCGGCGACGAAGTACTCCTCGCGGGCGCCGTCGACTTTGACGTCGAGCTCGCCGGGTGCGAGCGAGGTGATCAGCGGCGCGTGATGGGGCAGGATGCCGAGTTCGCCGAGCGCGCCGGGGGCGATCACCTCTTCCACGTCCTCGCGCTGGAGGACGCGGCGCTCGCCGGTGATGATTTCGAGCGTGAGCGGCATGATCAGGCGGCCTCCGCGGCGATCTGCTCGCCCTTGGCGACGGCGGCCTCGATCGCGCCGACGTTGAAGAAGGCCTGTTCGGGCAGGCCGTCGTGGCGGCCTTCGAGGATCTCTTGGAAGCCGCGGACGGTTTCGCGGACGGGGACGTATTCGCCGGAGAGGCCGGTGAACTGCTCGGCGACGAAGAAGGGCTGGGTCAGGTAGCGCTGGATGCGACGGGCGCGGGCGACCGTCAGCTTGTCCTCTTCGGAGAGTTCGTCGACGCCGAGGATGGCGATGATGTCCTGCAGGTCCTTGAAGCGCTGGAGCACGCGCTGGACTTCGCGGGCGACGTCGTAGTGCTCCTGGCCGACGATCTTGGGGTCGAGCGCGCGGCTGAAGGAGGTCAGCGGGTCGACGGCCGGGTAGAAGCCCTGCGCGGAGATGGAGCGGTCGAGCGCGACGACGGCGTCGAGGTGGCCGAAGGTGGTGGCGACGCCGGGGTCGGTGTAGTCGTCGGCGGGGACGTAGATCGCCTGGAACGAGGTGATCGAGCCCTTGCGGGTGCTGGTGATGCGCTCTTCGAGCTCGCCCATCTCGGTGCTGAGCGTGGGCTGGTAGCCGACGGCGGAGGGCATGCGGCCGAGCAGCGCGGAGACTTCCTGGCCGGCGAGGGTGTAGCGGTAGATGTTGTCGATGAAGAGCAGGACGTCCTGGCCCTGCTCGTCGCGGAAGTGCTCGGCGAAGGTGAGGCCGCTGAGGGCGACGCGGAGGCGGACGCCGGGCGGTTCGTTCATCTGGCCGAAGACGAGCACGGTCTTGTCGAGCACGCCGGATTCGCGCATCTCGTGCCAGAGGTCGTTGCCCTCGCGGGAGCGCTCGCCGACGCCGGCGAAGACGGAGTAGCCGCCGTGTTCGGTGGCGATGTTGCGGATCAGCTCCTGGATGACGACGGTCTTGCCGACGCCGGCGCCGCCGTAGGCGCCGATCTTGCCGCCGCGGGTGAAGGGGCAGATGAGGTCGACGACCTTGATCCCGGTTTCGAGGATGGTGGTTTCGGTCGCCTGCTCCTCGTAGGAGGGCGGGGCGCGGTGGATCGGCGAGCGGGGGACGGAAGCATCGAGTTCGCCGAGGCCGTCGAGCGGCGCGCCGAGCACGTTGAAGAGGCGGCCGAGCGCGTCTTCGCCGACGGGGATGGCGATGGCCCGGCCGGTGTCGGCGGCGACGTCGCCGCGCTTCATGCCGTCGGTCGAGTCCATGGCGAGGCAGCGGGCGCGGTTGTTGCCGAGGTGCTGCTGGACTTCGGTGGTGACGGTGGCGCCGTCGCCCACGGTGATGTCGACGGCGCTGAACAGGGCGGGCAGCCCGCCCGGCGGGAACTCGACGTCGACGACGGTTCCGATCACCTGCACGACATTGCCCTCAGCCATGAGCGGCCTCCTATCCCGATCCGATGGTAGCGAGCGGGGCTTGATTCCCCGACGATGCGGCGGTCCAGTCGAGCTCGAACTGGTCGAGCCGGTCGATGATGCGGTCGGCCTCGAGTTCGAGGCCGGCGGTCATTTCGGTGCGGACGGCGACGACGGCCATGCCGGCGGCGCGGCCCGAGGCGATGCCGGCGGGGGCATCCTCGACGGCGATGCAGGCGGCGGGCTCGACGCCGAGCGCGGCGGCGGCGGCGAGGTAGATCTCCGGGTCGGGCTTGCCGGCGGAGACTTCGTCGCCGGCGACGGTGGCGTCGAAGCGGGCGGCGATGCCGAGGCCGTGGATGGCGGCGTCGACCCAGACGCGGTCGGAGGAGGAGGCGAGCGCGAGCGGGAGGCCGCGCTCGTCCAGCCGGCGCAGCAGCTCGCCGGCGCCGGGCAGGAGCTCGGCGTCCTGCTCGTAGGAGCGGGTGACCTCGCGGTGGTAGCGGGCGGCGTACTCGTCGTAGGCGCGGGCGAGGCCGTAGCGGGCGCGGAGGTCTTCCCAAGTGTGCTCGAGCGTGGTGCCGAGGTAGCGCTGGTAGTCGGCCATGCCGAAGTCGACGCCCTCGTCGGCGAGCATGCGGCGGGCGATCTCGAAGTGGAGCGGCTCGCCGTCGACGAGGACTCCGTCCATGTCGAAGATCACCGCTCGGGCCGGGCCGTCTGCGAGCGCGGTCATGGCTATGCGTTGAGCGCTTCGACGCCGCCGGTGATGTCGAGCAGCTCGGAGGTGATCTGCTCCTGGCGGGCCTTGTTGTAGACGAGGGTGAGGTCGCCGATCATCTCGTTGGCGGCATCGGTCGCGTTGCGCATCGCGACCATGCGGGCCGACTGCTCGGAGGCGGCGGCTTCGAGCACGGCTTGGTAGACGAGCAGATCGACGTAGCGCGGGAGCAGGTCGGCGAGGACGGCTTCGGGCGAGGGCTCGAAGATGTACTCGGTTTCGGAGGCGTCGCCGTCTTCCGAAGCGGCGGCCTCGACGGGGAGGATCGGCACGGTGATCGGCTCTTGGCGGACGGTGTTGATAAAGGAGGCGTAGACGACGAGGACCTGGTCGACCTTGCCGGCGATGTAGTCCTCGACGGCGATGTGCGAGATCGGCGTGGTCTGGGCGAGGCCGGGGAAGTCGCCGAGTTCTTGGAAGGAGGCGCGGAAGTCGACGTTGAAGCGGCGGAAGTAGTCGGCGCCCTTGCGGCCGACGGGGATCATCGAGATGTCGCCGGGCTGTTCGGGCTGGAGCACGATCTGTCCGGCGTGGCGTTCGAGGTTGGCGATCAGGCCGCCGCAGAGGCCGCGGTCGGGGGTGACGAGGATGACGGCGGTCTCGCGGATTTCGCGGCGCTGGAGCAGGGGGTGCGCGTCGTCGCCGTCGGCGGCGGTGAGGCCGGAGAGGTGGCCGAGGATTTCGCGCAGTTTTTCGGCGTAGGGGCGCGCTTCGAGGGCGCGGTCCTGGGCGCGGCGCATCTTGGAGGCGGCGACCAGCTGGATCGCGTTGGTGATCTTGGCCGTGTTCTCGACGGAGCGGATGCGCCGCCGGATTTCGCGGGTGTTGGCCATGCCCTGCTCCGCCTGCCTGTTGCGACCGGTTGGTCCCGTTCTGTTCCGCGCGGCGGCCTAGAAGGGGACGGTCTCCTTGAAGGTGTTGAGCGCCGAGCTGAGCGCCTGCTCGCTCTCGCCGCTGAGCTCGCCGCTGTCGCCGATGGTTCCGAGCAGGTCGGCGTGCGAGGTCGAGAGGTATTCGCGCGCGCCGGCGGCGAAGTCGTTGACCTTGTTGACGGGCACGTCGTCGAGCACGCCGGAGTTGGCGGCGAAGAGCAGGGCGACCTGCTGGGCGAGCGGGAGCGGCTGGGTTTCGGGCTGGACCAGCAGCTGCGAGAGGCGCTGGCCGCGTTCGAGCTGGCGCAGGGTGGCGGCGTCGAGGTCGCTGGTGCCGAACTGCGCGAAGGCCTGGAGCTCGCGGTACTGGGCCATGTCGATGCGGAGCTGGCCGGCGACGGAGCGCATGGCGCGGCGCTGGGCGGAGCCGCCGACGCGGCTGACGGAGATGCCGGAATTGACGGCGGGGCGCTGGCCGGCGTTGAAGAGGTCGGCCTCGAGGAAGATCTGGCCGTCGGTGATCGAGATCACGTTGGTGGGGATGTAGGCGGAGACGTCGCCGGCCTGGGTTTCGATGATCGGGAGCGCGGTGATCGAGCCGCCGCCGTACTCCTCGCTGAGCTTGGCCGAGCGTTCGAGCAGGCGCGAGTGGAGGTAGAAGACGTCGCCCGGGTAGGCCTCGCGGCCGGGCGGGCGGCGCAGCAGCAGTGAGATCTGGCGGTAGGCCCAGGCGTGCTTGCTGAGGTCGTCGTAGATGATCAGCGCGTCCTTGCCCTGGTCCATGAAGTACTCGGCCATGGCGACGCCGGAGTAGGGGGCGAGGTACTGCTGCGCGGCGGATTCGGCGGAGGCGGCGTTGACGACGATGGTGTGGTCCATCGCGCCGTTCTCTTCGAGGATGCCGACGACCTGGGTCACCTTGGCCTGCTTCTGGCCGATGGCGACGTAGATGCAGACGAGGTCCTGGCCCTTCTGGTTGATGATCGTGTCGATCGCGATCGAGCTCTTGCCGGTCTGGCGATCGCCGATGATCAGCTCACGCTGGCCGCGGCCGATCGGGATCTGCGAGTCGATGGCGAGGATGCCGGTCTGGACGGGCGTGTCGACCGAGGCGCGGGTGACCACGTTGGGCGCGATCTTCTCGACCGGGCGGGTTTCGGAGGTGGCGACCGGGCCGCGGCCGTCGATCGGCCGGCCGAGCGCGTCGACGACGCGGCCGATCAGGGAATCGCCGACGGGGACCTCGGCGACGCGGCTGGTGGAGCGGACTTCGTCGCCCTCCTCGATGGCGCGGTAGTCGCCGAGGATGACGGCGCCGACGATCTCCTCTTCGAGGTTGAGGGCCATGCCCATGACGGGCTCGCCGCCGCCGCCGCCCGGCGTGAATTCGAGCAGCTCGCCGGAGAGCGCGCCGGCGAGGCCGTAGATGCGGGCGATGCCGTCGCCAGCTTCGACGACGGTGCCGACTTCGGCCGAGACGACGTCGGACTCGAAGCCTTCGATCTGCTCGCGGAGGATGGCGGAGACTTCTTCGGGGCGGACTGCCATGGCGCTGTGCCTTTCGGGTCAGGTGCCGGAGCCGGCGAGCGAGCGCCGGAGCGAGGCGAGGCGGGTGCGGACGCTGCCGTCGATGATGCGGTCGCCGATCCGGACCACCGCGCCGCCGATCACGGAGGCGTCGATCTGCTCGTCGAGGTCGATTGATTCCGCCCCGGTGTAGCCGCGGACCGCGTCGACGACGGCGGCGCGGGCGTCGTCGGCCAGCGGGACGGCGGTGGTGACGGTCGCGGCGGCGACGCCGCGGGCGGCGTTGGTGCGGTCGCGGAAGGCCGCGGCGATCTGGGGCGCGAGCGCGGCGCGGCGCTTGCGCACGAGCAGCTTGGCGAGGCTGCGCGCGGGCACCTGCGCATCGGCCAGGGCGCGGTCGATCACCGCTTCCTTGTCGGCCTGGGTGAAGCGGCTGCTGATGAAGTAGGCGGCCGCGCCGGCGTCGGCGAACAGCGTCGCGACGTCGTCGAGGTCGGACGCCCAGGCGTCGAACTCGCCCGAGTCCGCGGCGATGCCGAAGACGGCGTCGGCGTAGCGCTTGGCGGCCGGATCGCGCGCTTGCACCTGACTCGCCTCCCGCCGCCTAGTTGCGCCGGCCGTCGGCGCCCGATTGGGCGAGGACGTCGGCGATCAGGCGCTGGTGATCTTCGCGGTCGAGGGCCTGGCCGACGACGCGTTCGGCGGCGGAGATGGCGAGGTCGGCGAACTCGCCGCGCAGCTGCTGCACGGCCTGATCGCGCTCCTGCTCGATCTCCTGGCGGGCCCGCTCGATCATCTGATCGGCCCGTTCCTGCGCGCCGGCGCGGGCCTCCTCTTCGATCCGCTTGGCGATCTCCTGGGCCTGGGCGACGAGCTGCTGCGCCTCCTCGCGGCCCTTCTGGATTTCGGCGCGGGCTTCGGCGCGGGCCTCTTCGGCCGCCTCCTGGGCGCTCTCGGAGGCGCGCAGGCCCTCGGCGATGCGCTTGCGGCGCTCGTCGAGCACCTTGCCCAGCGGCCGGTAGAAGAGCACCGTCAGCAGCAGCAGCAGCAGCCCGAAGCTGATGAAGTGCGAGATCAACCCCGGCAGGTTGATTCCGAGACCGTCCATGTTCCGCCTCTTTCCAGCCCCGCGGCGGCGGTTGCGCCGCGGGGCGAAGCGCCCGCGCGCCCGGCTGCGCCTAGAAGACGAAGCCGATCATGATCGCGACGACGAGGGAGTAGATCGCGATCGCTTCGGTGAAGGCGATGCCGAGGATCATGTTGGTCTGGATGACCGGCGCGGCGTCGGGGTTGCGGCCGAGCGATTCCATGGCGCGGCCGGCGAGCATGCCGATGCCGAGCGCGGGGCCGAGGGCGCCGAGGCCCATGGCGATCGCCGCCGCCACGAACTTGGCGCCGTCGTCGCCGATCTGAAGGAGCAAGTCCAGCATTGCGTGTCCTCTCTGCCGCGGCCCGCGCCGTTGCGGGCCGCCGGTTGCGCGTTCCTCCCGGCCGAGCCGGGTTCGACTCAGTGTGCGGGCGCCTCGCCAGCCTCGGCGGCCTCGCCGTGCCCGTGCTCTTCGTCGTGGCCGGCCACGGCCGCCGCGGCGAAGACCAGCGTCAGCATCGCGAAGACGAAGGCCTGGATGAAGCCCACGAAGATCTCCAGCCCGAAGAAGACGGACGGGATCACGAAGGCGACGAGGAACATGGAGATGAAGAGCACCACCTCGCCGGCGAAGATGTTGCCGAAGAGACGGAAGGTGAACGAGATCACGCGGCCGATCTCGGAGACCAGCTCGAGCAGCCCGATGAAGACCCCGATCGGCGGCTTGACCGGCGAGTGCGAGCCGAGCCCCAGGTACTTGCCGAAGTTGTTGAAGGCGCCCACCCCGCGCACGCCCCAGACCTGGACCATGATCAGCGACCAGATCGCGATCGCCAGCGGCAGGTTGAGGTCGGTCGCGATGGCCCGGAAGATCGGGAAGATGTGGCCGACCGTCTGGTCCTCGAAGCCCTGCTCCTCGAGCCGCAGCACGATGCCGATGTGCGCCGTGTTGACCGTCGCGGGCACCGGCGCGGGCGCGAAGTCGCCGATCTGGCTTTCGCATTCGATCAGGCAGGCCTGGGCGACGGAGCCGTCGGCGCCGGGCTCGATCAGCAGCGTCTCCTCGAAGGCGTTGTAGGAGAAGTCGCGCGGCGTGTCGAAGATCGTGCGCGGCATGATCACCTTGAAGCCGCCCTTGGACATGATCGGCCCTTCGGCGCGGACCAGCTCGGCGTCCGCCGCGGCCAGCGGCAGGTTGTAGAGCATCGCCTCATGCACGTCCCCGCGGTCGATGCCGGCTTCTTCGAGCCGGGCCTCGATCTCGTGAATCAGATCGTGGCCGGAGAGGCCCGTGCGGATCGGGTTGCGCGCGAACTCGGAGCGGACGTCGAACTCGGCATCGCTGAGATGGTGTTCGCGGATCTCGGCGATCACCTCGTCGGCGTGGTCGAGCTCCTTGACCTTGAAGTGGATCGGCGTGAAGTAGGCGTCGCTGAAGGCCGTGTTGATCGCGGCGATCTCGCCGTCCGTCGGCGTCCGCTCGTCCGCTTCGAGGTCGTGGACGACCTCCTCGACCGAGATCTCGATCTCGTGCAGGTAGTGGTAGCGGTAGTTCTCGACCGGGCCGATCGCGTTGTTCCAAGGGAAGAGGCCGAACCAGTTGCCGACCAGGAGGAAGATGAAGATGGTGAAGACGACGGGGAAGAAGCGGCGGGCGTTCTTGTTGCCGGCGACCTGCTCGGCGATGTTGAAGAACGCCTCGTAGAGCGCCTCGACGATGTTCTGCAGGCCGGAGGGGACCAGCGCGGATTCGGTGTCGCGCACCCTGCGGTAGATGAAGTAGGCGCCGATCACGAGCAGGACGACGACGACCCAGCCGGAGAAGACCGTGTTGGTGACCTCCCAGGAGCCGATCGAGAAGATCGGCTCGGGGGCGATGGCGATCACGGGCTTGGGGGTGCGGAGCAGGAAGAAGGAGCCGACGACGAGGACGACGGCGGCGAGGATGACGAGCCGCTGCTTGCTCATTCGGCGTCCCGATCAGCGCCGCGGCCGCGGTCGTCGGCATCGGATCGCGCCTCGCGGGCGCGTCGGGCCTGTGCGTCGAGCACGTCTTTGAGCATTCGGTAGCCGCCCCAGCCGGCAGATGCGAGCCCCAGTGCGAGCCCGAGGAGGGTGAGCGCGGGCGAGATGCCGGCCCGGCCGTCCAGCCAGAGCCCGGCCACGACGCCGAGCGTGATGCAGGTGGCGACGTACCAGCCGACGCCGAGCAGGCCCAGCGCCGGCGGCAGATCGCGCATCACGGCGCGTTGCCGTCCCGTCGCGGCGCGCGCGGACGCGCCCCGCGATGCCCCCGTTCCGCGGGCGTTGCGCAGATTACCATCGCATCACGTTCGGGCAACCGCATCGGGCGCCCCCCCGCCGCTCCGCGCCGGACGCTCCCCCGCGCGGCTACTCGAAGTCGTCCATGTCGAGGCTCTGGATGAAGTCGCGGAAGGCCGACATCTTCTCCAGCTCCTCGGGCTTGACCGGCTCGCGCCGCGGCGAGTCGTCCGCGGCCACGCCGCCCTCGTCGTCCAGCTCGACGCCGGCCTGATCGATCACCGCGTCCTCGACGAAGATCGGCGCCTGCGCGCGCACGGCCAGCGCGATCGCGTCGCTGGGCCGCGAGTCGATCTCGATCTCGTCCTCGCCGACTTGCAGGTGCAGGGTCGCGTAGTAGGTGTCGTTCTTGACCTCGGTGACGACGGCGCGGGTGATCTGGGCGCCGAAGCGCTCGATGATGCTGGCCGCCAGATCGTGCGTCATCGGCCGCGCCACGGCGACTTCCTGCAGGCGGATCGCGATGGCGTCGGCCTCGGCCGCGCCGATGTAGATCGTGAGGTAGCGGTCGGCCTGCTTCTCCTTGAGCACGACGACGCGGTTGTAGTTCATCAGCGAGACGCGGATCGCCTCGATCGTGACCTCTTTCATGTCGCCGCTCCCCCGTGGCCGGCCCCGCCGCGCGGGCCCCGGATGCTCCCGAGCCCGCCTCAGATTAGCGCAATCCCGCTTCCGCTCCCGACTCCTCCCCGCGGCCGAGCCAGAGCGAGGCGAAGGTGAGCCCGGCGATGATCGCGGCCAGCAGCACCAGCCCGTACTGCACGCCGAAGGAGTCGTTGACGCCGGCGACCACGACCAGGGCCAGCATCGAGATCGCGTTGGCGATCATGAACTGCGCGGTGAAGAGCCGCCCGCGCATCTCGGCCGGCGCGCGCCGGTGCAGCAGCGTCTGCGCCGGCGCGTTGACGACGCCGTAGGCCAGGCCGAGGAAGAAGGCCCCGGCGTAGACGGCCGGCCCGGTCACCCAGTCCGAAACCGACTCGCGCACGAAGCCCATCACGCCGAACAGGGCCACCGTCGCCGCCAGCACGGCCAGGCCCAGCGAGGCGAGCTTGACCGGGCCGTACTTCGCGCCCACCCGCGGCAGCAGGAAGAGCGAGACCAGCGCGCCCACGCCCGTCGGCCAGAAGACGAAGACGGCGTCCTCCGGCGGGCGCCCGAGCACGTCCGTGGTCAGCCGCGGCACGAGGTTGGCGAACATGAAGAGCAGCATCACGCCGGTCACCAGCAGCAGCAGCGCGACCGCGGTGAAGCGGTCGTTCCAGACCAGCCGCGCGGCCGCCTTGACGTCGGAAACGGCGCGGCCGAAGGCGCGGCGGACCTGCCCCGCGCCGCCGCCGAGGCGGCCCGGCGCTGCCGCCGGCGGCAGCGCCGGCAGCCTGGCCAGCAGCGGCGCCGTGAGCAGCAGCAGCGCCGCGCTGAGGATGTAGGCCGCGTCGAAGCTCATCACCTGCAGCATGATCGGCGAGAGCGCGACCAGTCCGATCAGCTGCGTCCCCATCGTCGCGAACTGCAGGGCCGAGTTGGCCGCCAGGTGCGCCCGCTCGGGCACGAACGAGGGCATCGAGGCCGAGGCGGCCGGCACCGCGAACTGCCCCGCGACCGCGGTCAGGAAGGCGACGGCGTAGATCGCGCCGACCGAAACGCCGTCGGCGAGCAGCAGCAGCACCGTCAGCCCGGCCCGCGCGATCACGGCCCCGACGAGGATCGCGCGCTTGTCGAAGCGGTCGAGGATCACGCCGGCCGCGAGGCCGGTCACGACCGGCGGCGCCGCCAGGCAGGCGATCAGCGCCGCCCCCGCCAGCGAGGAGCCGGTCAGCTCCTGCACCCGGATCAGCAGCACGAACTGGAGCGCGCTGTTGACCGTGAGCTGGATCCCGGTCGCGCCCAGCAGCGCCTTGAACGGCCGGTTGTCCCGCAGCCGCACGGGCGGCGCGTCCAGCTCCGGCGACGCGTCCGGGCCGCGCGCTTCGCCGTCCATCTCAGGCCGCCGTTCCGGGCGCCCGGCTCAAGCGCCGGACCCGGCCCGCGCGCGCTCGGCCTCGATCGCGTCCCGCAGCCGCTTCGCCTCCGCCCGGATCGCTTCGCCTCCGCCCGCGTAGATCACCGATCGCGAAGCGCTGACCAGCAGCCCGCCGCCGTGCTCGTCGAGCCCGGCCGCGACCGATGCCTCCAGATCGCCGCCCTGCGCGCCGATCCCGGGCAACAGGATCGGCATCTGCGGGCAGCGTTCGCGCACGTGCGCGAGCTGCTCGGGGTAGGTCGCGCCGACGACCAAGCCGGCGTTGCCGTGCTCCGCGCCCCAGCGCCGCGCCTGCCCGGCGACGTGCAGGTAGTAGGGCGACATCTCGCCGTCGGCGTAGACCTGCGCGTCCTGCATCAGCCCCGCGCTCGGGTTCGAGGTGCGGCAGATCACGAACGCGCCTCGCTCCGGGTCGCGCAGGAACGGCGCGATCGCGTCTTCGCCGAGGTACGGGTTCAGCGTCACCGCGTCGGCTCCGAAGTGCTCGAACGCGGCCGCGCGGTAGGCCTCGGCCGTGTGGGCGACGTCGCCCCGCTTCACGTCCAGCAGCACGAACGCGTGCGGCGCGGCCGCGCGGACGTGCTCGACGACCTGCTTCAGCGCGCGCCAGCCCGCGTCGCCGCCCGCTTCGAAGAACGCCGACTGCGGCTTGAACGCGCAGGCGTAGTCGCCCGCCGCCTCGATCACCCGGGCCGCGAACGGGACGATCTCCCCGGCCGGCGTGCGGTCGGGCTGCGGGTCGATGCCGACGCAGAGCAGCGAGGGGCCCGCCGGCGCGGACTCGGCGGCGGCCCGCAGCCGCTCCGCGAACGTCATGATCGCCCCGCAGCCGGAGCCGCTCCGCAGGGCGGCATCGCTAGGCTCGGCGGCATTGACGGCAGGCGGAAGGTCATCGCCGTGCAGGGTATCCCCGTCGAGGTCCACTTCACGCCGCCGGCGGCGGAACTGCTCGACGGCTCGGCCGTGATGGTGATCGACGTGCTGCGCGCGACGACGGTGCAGGCGACGCTGCTCGACGGCGGCGCGGACGCGATCTACCCCGTCGCCGATTGGCAGGCGGCCGAGGCGCTGCGCCGCGAACTGCCCGGCGCCAAGCTGATCGGCGAGCGCGGCGCGCTGCCGCCGCCGGAAGCGGATTTCGGCAACTCGCCGACCGAATTCGCCGCGCTGGACGTGCGCGGCTGGACCGTCGTGCACGTGACCAGCAACGGCACCGGCGCGCTCGAGCGCGCAGCCGGCGCGGCCTTTGCCGTCTCCGCCTGCCTGCGCAATCTCAAGGCGGCGGCGGAGGCGATCTACGCGCACGCGCAGGCCGCGGGCGGCGGGATCGACATCGTCTGCTCCGGCGACCACGGCGGCGCGACCCCCTCGCTGGAAGACGGGTTCGCCGCCGGCCGCGCGCTGGTCGCGCTCGAGTGGGCCCGCATCGGCCAGCGCCCCGAATACGAATACCGCGGCGGCGCGGAACTCGCGTCGCGCTTCGACGCCGTCCGCGCGCCCGAGGAATGGTGGAGCCATGCCACTCCGGAGCAGCGGGTGATCCGGGCCGCGGACCGCGTGCTGCATGCCTCGCCGCACGGCAGGCGCCTCCTCGATCTCGGCTTCGGGGACGATCTCCGCTTCGCGGCCCAAGTCGACGCGGTCGCGACCGTGCCGCTGCTGGAGCGCGACGGCGCGGGCCGCCCCGTGCTGCGGCGGCTCGAACCGCCGCCCGGCCTTTAAGACGGCTGACTGATGAACGACCGCCTCGGTCAGCCGTCTTTGATCAGCTGCGTCCAGCGCGCTTCCAAGCTCGACATCGCGGAGGCGGAGGGCGCGCGGCCGGCGTAGCGGAATTCGGCGAAGGCGCGCGAAATCTCAGCCGGCACGCGCGAGCCGTAGGTCCGTTCCAGCGACTCCGCGAACTGCAGCGGCGTCCGCGCGGCCGGCCGCGCCGCGCCGCGGCCGGCCGCATCCTCGAGCACGGAGTAGTAGAGCGCCGAGATCGGGGCGTCGGGCTCCGGCGGCGGCTCGCCGCTCCCGAAGCGGCCGCGCAGGCCGGCCAGCGCGCCCTTGAGGTCGCCGAGCAGGTCCGCGTCCTCCCACATCGATTCGCGCAGCTCGTCCGTGTCGCCCTCGCGCGCGAAGAAGCGGCGGAACAGCCAGATCGCGAGCACGGTGAAGACGATCACGGCCGCGATCCCGCCGAAGACCCGCACTGCGACGATGCCCGCGGTCGGGTCGCCCGGCTCCTGCGGCTCCGCCTCGAGATCGGGCTCTTGGCCGACGCCGCCCTGCAGCACCTCGATCGACTCCTGGGCCGGCGGCCCGATCGCCTCGGCCAGCTGCTCGACGATCCAGAACAGTGGCCAGAGCAGGTAGCTGAAGCCCGCGATCAGGTTGCGCAGCAGGAACCCGAGTCCGTCGAGCACCGGCTCGACCGCGCCGGAGCCGGCGATCGCCGCGACGATGCCGGTGACGAGCAGCAGCGCGACCGCGATTCCCGCGATCAAGCCGAACAGCGTCGCCAGCAGCGACATGCCGGCCTGCATCCCCGTGCCGTCGCGCAGCGCCGCCGGATCGCTCGCGTGCCGCAGCGCGATCGCGAGCACCCCGGCCGCCGCCCAGACGACCGCCGCCGCCCGCACTTCGCCCTCCAGATCCGCGTCGCCGCCGAGCAGCAGCAGCAGGATCAGCGTGAGGAAGCCGCCGATCGCGTAGGGCGAGAAGGAGCGGTCGTCGAGATTCGCCGCGCCCAAGTAGACGCCGCGGAACCAGATCGGGATCAGCGTCAGCGCCGCGATCAGCTCGTCCAGCGCCCCGCCCGCGGCCAAGTCGCGCCGGAACGCGTCCGAACTCGGCGTGCCCAAGTCAATGATCCAGGACAAGTCCCAGACCGTCGCGCTCTCCGAGAGGTCCGCCCGCCCGATGATCTGCAGGATCGCGAAGGTCGCGAGCAGGCCCAACAGCACCCGGTTGCGGCCGCCGTCCACGCGCGTGCCGAGCCAGCGGGCGACGAAGAAGCCGGCGGCGACGGCCCCGCCCGCGGCCCAGACGGAAAGCGTCTCCGCATCGTCGCCGACGAGGATGCGCGGGACGAACTTGGCGATGATCACCAGCAGCGCGATCTCGGTGAAAAGCAGCGCCGCGACGTAGGCGCGGTAGATCCGCGCGCTCGCCCGCGCCGCGTCCGCGCCCGGCACGGCGGGAGCGACCGGAGCGGCCGTCACCGCCGCGTCTCCGTCTCCGGCCGCGCCCAAGGGCTGGCCGGCTCGGACTCCGCATCTGCGCCGAAAGCGGGCAGCTCGACGGGTTCGGCCGCATCCGTCCCACCATCCGGCGGCTCGAACGCGGGCCGAGCCGTCCGCCCGCGGCCCCAGGCGCGGCTGGAGCGGATCCAGGCGTCGCTGCCGGGCAGCTGCTCGAAATGGATGCCCTCCAGCGCCGGGCGGATGTCGCGGACCGGTGCGCCGCCGGCGCGGGCCGGCGGATCGCCCAAGCCGACGTAGAACACCTCCGCCTGCACGCCCTGCCGCCGCAGCCGCTCGAGCGACGATTCCAGCGCCGGCGTCAGCACCGCCGTCACCAGCGCGACGGTCGACCCGAACGGCAGCCGCCGCGCCTCCTCGGTCAGCATCCGCTGGATCGGCGCGAGCGTGAACACGTCGGCCATCGCCAGCGCTTCCAAGATCCGCGTCATCTGGCCCGGCGCCCGCGAGACCGGCACCCGGATCGCCGAGTCCCGCCCCGGATACGTGCAATTCGCCAGCAAGCCGACCGGCGTCCGCTGCTCGCTGTAGGCCGCCGCCAGCGACCCCGCTGCGATCACCGCCCGCTCGAAGATGTCGGCGTAGAACCCCTCCCACGCCACCGGCAGCGTGCTCACGTTCAGCGCCACCACCGCGACCAGATCCGAAGACGGGTCGTAGACCCGGCTCTGCAGCTCCTGCCGCCGCGCCGTCGCCTTCCAATCGATCCGCTTCAGCGGATCCCCCGGCCGGTAGTCGCGCAGCGTCTGCAGCCGCGTCACGTCCTCGAACAGCCGCTGCCCGCCGCGCGAATCGCCCTGCGGCCGCAGCCGCGGCAGATCGAACCGGTCCAGCGGCACGATCTCCGGGTAGACCCAGATCGTCCGCTCGGGCGGATGCCCCCGCTCCCGCGCGAAGACGCCGAAAACGTCAGTCGCCCGCAGATCGATCCGCGCGATCCGGTAGTAGCCCCGCGCCCGCAGCGGCACCCGCCAGCGCCAAGTGATCCGCTCGTACCAGCGCACCGCCGTCGAGCGCGAGACCACGCCGTGGCCGGCGATCGCTTCGGCCCGCAGGTCGAACGGCTCGTTCTCCGGCTCCATCACGTCCGGCAGGTTCATCCGCACCCGCAAGCCCGGCAGCGGCAGCAGCTTGCGGTTCTCCATCCGCAGCGACAGCTCGATCGTCTCCCCCGCGAAGGCGTGCGTCTGCGACACCGACAGCTCGATCCCGAAGCGCTCCAGCGCGAAGCGCGTCCAAGTCCGCGCCATCAGCCCGGCCACGACCACGACCGCCGCCGCCAGCGCGATGAAGATCTCCCCCAGCGCGACGCCGATCACGACGACCAGCAGCCCCGCCGCCGGCCAGACCGCGCGGACGAACCGATTCGTATGCGCCGCCGCATAGCGGCTCTCCGGCAGCGCCGCCCGCCGCGCGCTCTCTTCCTCCCGGTTCGACCGCTCCATCCCCGCCACGGCCCCCGTCGGATCAGTGTTGAAGAAGACCATCAGCCAACCCCGCCGAACACGACCGCGGCCAACGCGCCGCCCGCGCCGCCGATGCTATCCCAGCCCCGAACCCGCCCCCGCAAGAGCCGCGAACCCGCCAAGCAAAACCGTCAATCTTGCCGCCGCCGCGATGCACAGGCCGGGCAGCTGCAGCTGCGGTATCCGCCGACAAGGTGGGTCAGGCCGTGCAAGCGGCCGTCCTCATTGTCGAACGTGGGGAGAATTTTCTCGAATTCTGGGGCATAGGAACCGGAGTAGTACCGGTACACCGTATTGCAGACGAAGTCGGCAAGCTGAATGATCCTGCTCGCGCGGCTGTCAACGAATACTGGAACTTCCGCGAAGCCGGCCAACGGCCCTATTTGCGCACCTGTCGTAGCGCCACGCGCACGCCATATCTTCACCAAGCTCTGAAGCCGCCGTTCGATCGTGTTGCTCTTATCTGCAATGGGAATGCACCTGTGACGATTGCCCAGTGACGCTTCCCGTCCCAGAAAACCGTTGCAGCGCGCGAAAAATTCTTCATACAGGCGCTCAATCGGGTCATGGTGCCTATTGGATTCGTTATGCATCGCCACCGCGAACAACACCGGACGATAGGCGAAGGTCCTAGGTGGCATGACCAAAAGGTCGGCAATCTCGTCAAGCGCTCGTTGCCGGGCGTCGTCAGGAACATTCTTCCAGTTGCCCCTTCTGCTGCGCATTGGACTCGCATGAAGCTCCGCGCCCTTCTTCGGGCTTGGCAACCGATTCGCGATCAGATCAACAGCGCGGGACAAGGGCCATGCGTCCTGCTCATGAACGAGAAGGCCGCCCACGACCATGTACTCGTCACGGGGGGTGCCCGACTCGTCCAAGTAAGCCAAAAACATCAGAAAGGCAGACGGCTAGCGATCAGATCGCCGGCCAGCGCAAAAGACAGTCACCGGCGCTCACCGCCTGCGAGGACAGCATAGGTCGCGGGACAGCCTCGCGTCAAGATCGACGGAACGCCCCTCTCAGTCCGGCGTGATCGGGACAGGGATGCGGTCTAGGAGTTGGTCCAGGACTGTTTCCGCGGTGGAGGAGCGGAGGCGGGCTTCGGCTGTGAGGAGGAGGCGGTGGGGGAGGACTACTCGGGCCATTTCCTGGACGTCGTCGGGGAGGACGTAGTCGCGGGAGCGGATGGCGGCGAGGGCGCGGGAGGTGCGCATCAGGGCGAGCGTGGCGCGCGGGCTGGCGCCGAGCTCGAAGGCGGGTTCGGCCCGTGTCGCCTGCGCGATCTCGATCATGTAGCCGCGCACGGGCTCGCTCACCCGCACCTGCTCGACCGCCCGCGCCAAGCCGCGGATGCGCTCCGCGTCGACCACCGGCTCCAGCTCCTCGAGCGGCTGCGAGCGCTCGAAGCGGGCGAGGATCGCGTCCTCCTCGGCCGCGTCGGGGTAGCCCATGCGCAGGCGCACGAGGAAGCGGTCGAGCTGCGCTTCGGGCAGCGGGAAGGTGCCCTCCAGTTCGACCGGGTTCTGCGTCGCGATCACGAGGAAGGGGCGCGGCATCGGGATCGTCTCGCCCTCGACGGTCAGCTGCCGCTCTTCCATCGCCTCCAGCAGCGCCGATTGCGTGCGCGGCGAGGCGCGGTTGATCTCGTCGGCTAGCACCAGCTGGGCCAGCAGCGGGCCGGGGCGGAAGACGAACTCGCCCGTCTTCTGGTCGTAGATGTTCAGCCCGGTCACGTCCGAGGGCAGCAGGTCGGGCGTGAACTGGATGCGGCGGAAGGAGCAGCCGATGCTGCGCGCGAGCGACTTGGCCAGCACCGTCTTGCCCAGCCCGGGCACGTCGTCGAGCAGCACGTGCCCTTCGCTCAGGATCGCCGCGAGGATGTACTCGACGACCTGCCCGCGGCCGACGATGACGCGGCCGATGCTGTCGCGCACATGGCCGGCGGCCGCGGCGGCATCGGCGAGCGACGGGACCGTTGCGTCTGGCGTCGTGATGGCGGGCTCCGTTCGGAGGGGCAGGCTACCAGCCGCTCCGCCGTAGACTGCCGACTCCGAATTCCACGCCGCGGCCAAGCGGAGGGCAGCACCGATGCGCGCCGAAATCATCTCCATCGGCACCGAGATCCTGATGGGCGAAATCCTCGACACCAACGCCCGCTACATGGCCCAGCGCCTCCCCGCGATGGGCATCGACCTCTTCTACATGCACCAGATCGGCGACAATCTCGACCGCCTCGCCGAGCTGATCGAGACGGCCCGCAAGCGCTCCGACGTCGTGCTCTGCACCGGCGGGCTCGGCCCGACCGAGGACGACGTGACCCGCGACGCCATCGCGCGGGCCATCGGCGAGGAACCGGCGGTCGACGCGGAATTGGAGCGGGCGCTGCGCTCGTTCTTCGAGTCGCGCGGCGGGCGGATGCCGGAGCAGAACGTGAAGCAAGCGGCGCTGGTCCCGTCCGCGGCATCGCTGCCCAACCCGCGCGGCACCGCGCCGGGCTGGTGGGTCGAGAAGGACGGCGCGATCATCGTCGCGATGCCGGGCCCCCCGGCCGAGATGACCGGCATGTGGGAGCGCGACGTGGCCCCGCGCCTGGCCGAGCGCAGCCCCGACGAGGTGCTGATCTCGCGCACGATCAAGACGGCGGGGCTGGGCGAGAGCTCGCTCGACGAGATGCTCGGCGACCTCCGCGCCGGCGGCGACCCGACCGTCGGCGTCTACCACAAGGCCGACGGCGTGCACGTCCGCCTCGCCTCCAAGGCCGCGGACGAAGCGTCGGCGCTGGCGCGGATCGAGCCGGTCGAGCGGCAGATCAGGGAGATGCTCGGCGTCGCCGTCTGGGGCGCAGACGACGACACTTTCCAAGAAGGCGTCGCCGCGCTGCTGGCGGAAAAAGGGCTGACGATCTCGGCGATGGAATCCTGCACCGGCGGCCTGCTCGCGAGCACGCTGACCGACGTGCCGGGCGCGTCCAAGGTCTTCCGCGGCGGGCTCGTCACCTACACGGCCGAAGCCAAGATCGCCTACGGCGTCGACGCGGCGATCATCGACGAACACGGCGTCGTCAGCATCGAGACGGCGGCTGCGATGGCAGCGGCGGCGCGCGCGCAGTTCGAGAGCAACATCGGCGTCGGCATCACCGGCGTCGCCGGCCCCGAGCCGCACGGCGGCCAGCCCGTCGGCCGCGTCTGCCTCGCCGTCGAAACGCCCGACGAGGCCTACGCGACGGGCTACACCTTCGCCCAAACCCGCGCCGCCATCAAGGCCCGCGCCGTCACCAGCGCCCTCACCCTGATCCGCCGCGCCGCCCTCCAAGACCTGGAATCAGGCGCCAGCGGCATCTACCGCCGGCTGCGCTAGATGTCCGGACGACCCGGATACCCGGAAGGCGGAGGCGAGCAATCGCTGCCAGTCGCCATCGCGCACTTGGAAGTGCTGCTCGCCGCGATCGCCAGCTTCGACGGCAAGTCGATGTTCCTCTCCGGCATCAACGTCGCGGTGTTGAGTGCTCAAATCGGGATTATCGCCACTGGTGCTCGTGATGAAACGCTGGCAGTGCCGTAGTAGGGATCGTGATCTCGTCCTTGGCCGTTCTTTCTGGTCTTTGGTCCCTCTGGAGTACTACGACGACCCAATTCCCGTCGCCGGAATCGCTCATCGAGTTCAAGAACGGCCGCATGATTGGAAATGATGAGTTGGCTTGGGCATACCTCACCGCAATCGGGATCAGCAGCTCCGAAGCGAAAGATGTTCTCGCTAGGAAGATTCAGCGGTTGCGACGCCTGCTCGCTCTCACGAGCCTGTCACTTGCATTGGCAATCGCGGCCGCGCTTCCCGCGGCTTTCTAGCCAAACGTGACCGTCTCGCCGGGTTCCGGGTGCGGCGGCAGCGCGTCCGGATCAATCCGCGCCGGCGGCCTGCCGACCCGGTAGACGGACATGAACGCGGCGATTTTCCGCCAGATCACGCCCAGCATCGGGATCTCCTTTGCTCGCCCCCATCCTACCGAAACCACGGGCGCACCGCGCCGAACGGACGAGGAGCGCGGGGATTGCCGCGGACGGGCGCTACGCTAGGAGGGCAACGCGCTGCATCGGGAGAGGACTGCGTCATGGCGATTGAAGTCGGGTCGGAGCTGCCGGAGGCGACGGGGACGATCATGGACGGGGGGCGGCCCTCGCCGGTTTCGCTGCGCGAACTCGTGGGCGGCAAGAAGACCGTGCTGTTCGGCGTGCCGGGCGCCTTCACGCCGACATGCACCAACGACCACCTGCCGACCTACGCCGCTTCGGCCTCGCAGCTGGCCGACGCGGGCATCGAGCAGACGATCTGCATGTCGACCAACGACATCTTCGTGCTCTCGGCCTGGAACGCGGCGCACGGGGCGGAGCACATCACGATGCTCGCCGACGGCGTCGGCGCGGTGACCAAGGCGCTCGACCTCGGGCTCGACCTGAGCGGGCTCGGCCTCGGCTTCCGCTGCACCCGCTTCGCGATGCTGGTCGAGGACGGCAAGGTCAAGGCGATCCAGACCGAGGAGAACCCCGGTGCCTGCGCGATGACCGCGGCCTCCGCGATCCTCGAACACGCCTAGGCCGCGGTGCCCGCAGACGCCCCCGCAGCGCCCTTGCGGCGGCGCGACGCCGAGGCGCTGGAGCGCTTCGAAGCCGTCGAGTCCGCGCACGCCTACACGGCCTCCTGGTACAACCAGGCGACCCTGATCTTCCCGCTGCTCGGCGCGCTGATCGCGCTGATCGTCTGGGCCGTCACCGGCAGCAGCGAGGCGGCCGGCGCGGCGATCTTCTTCGCGATCGTCGCCATCGTCATGCTCCCGCTTGTCTACCTCACTTGGCGGCGCACGACCACCGCGATGGTCGTCCACGCGGACGGCCTCACCGCGCTGCACCAGGGCGAGGCGCGGGAAACGCTGGCTTGGGGCGAGCTGCGCGGCGTGCGCCGCGTCGAAACGATGGGCAACGTGCGCTGGTACGTCGACGGGGCGGACGGGCGCCACATCGTGATCGAGGGCGAGATCGACCGCCGCGAGCAGCTGATCGAAACGCTCGAGCGCCGCGCGGCCGGAACAGCCGCCGACTAGAAGGGCCCGATGCCGGGGTCCAGCACGGGCAGCGCGTCGCTCGGCAGCGCCAGCACCGCCCGCGCGTCGCCGTGTTCGTCCAGCAGGATCGCGACCGCGTCGCCCGGCTGCAGCTCTGAGCGGCCGGCGCGCGCCAGCCGCAGCACGAAGGTCGAGTCCTCGCGCACCCGGATCGTGGCCGGCCCGGCCCGCGTGATCAGATCGATCTCGGCGTTGAGTTCGGTCGCGCGCAGGCCGACGGCCGTGCCGACCAGCACCTGCCGTCCCGAGAGGCCGACTCCGTGCCCGAACGGGCTCAGGCCCGACGCGCCCAGCACCAGCTCTTGATTGGGCCGCTCCGCTTCGGTCGACGCGACGAGGCGGCGGCCCACGCCGGCCGCGGCCGACTCTTCCGCCTCGTCGCCGGCGTCGAACGCGGTCGCCGAGACGTCGGGCTGCGGCGCGACGACGCGGCTGCCGGCGAACCAGCCGCCGACGCCGGCCCCGGCCAAGATGGCGAGGACCAGCACCCAGCCCGCCGCCCGCCGCCTCACGGCCGCGCCTGCGCCAGCGAGGCAGCGCCGTCGCCGATGATCGCCTCTTCCGCCGGGATCGCGACGATCCCCTTGAGGATGAACGTGTTGACGTTGTCGTCCTCGCCGCCCACGATGATCCACTCGCCCAGCTCGATCTGCGGCAGCCCGGTCCGCGCCAGCCGTTCGATCACCGCGTCCGGCGCGAGCCGCACCTCGAGCGTGCGGTCGCCGGAGCGCACGGTGATCGAGTCGGGCCCCCGCTGGGTGATGAAGCCCTCAATGTCGGCCTGCGGGGCACCATCGCCGCCGACGCGGCCGTCGAAGACGCGGACGAACGAGGCCTCATCCGGCGCGCCCCATTGGAAGCCGGCGCCCAGCGCGCCCGCGAACACGATCGCGGCGAGCGGGACGATCAGCAGCCGGCTGCGCAGCGCGCCCAAGGCTCTCTTCACGCGCGTCTCCGCCGCCCGCGCGACGGGGCGGGCCGCGGCGGCCCGCCCCCGCGATCCGGTTTCCGGCCCCTAGACGGCGAGCGCGTCGGCGACGTCGGCGAGGCCGAGCGATTCCAGCTTGGAGCGGCTCGGGACGCAGGTCTCCGTGTCCCACTCGCAGGCGCTGAGGAAGTCGGTCTCGAGCTGGTCGATGTCGAGGATCACGTCGGCCAGCGGGCCGGTCGTCTGGTGCGTGCCGTTGCCGCCCCAGAGGCGGTCGGGCACGAACCGCTCGCGCGGGTTGTCGCCCTCGCGCACGCAGAAGGCCATGCGCAGGTTGGCGATCCGCTCGCCCGCGGCCTGCAGGTCGTCGCCCGTGATGTCCCAGCCGGTGACGGCGTTGATCCACTCCGGGAAGCGCTGCGTCGGCGCGGCCATCATGATGAACTGGCACATGCCCGTCGAGTTGGTCACGTGCATGTACTCGGACGCGCCCTTGTGGTGCTCGCCGCGGCTGGAGTAGTCCTTGAAGTCCTTCGGCGCCGCCGGGTAGTCGGGCCCGCCGTAGCGGCTGTTGCCCTCGTACTGCGTGTGCCGGCCCGGCGTCGCGTCCAGCTTGTAGGCCGTGTAGTACTCCGGCTGCAGCTTGCCGTCGTGCATCGGCAGTTCCTGCCCGCCCACGTCGGTGCGGTAGGCCTGCGCGCGGCTGTCGCCGTTCTTCCCGTCGATCTTCTCCGCCGCCGCCTTCATCCCGTCGGCCAGGATGTCGCCGAAGCCCTCGCGCCGCCCGATCAGGTGCAGCATGTCGACGATGCCCTCGTCGTTGCCCCAGGTCAGCTCGATCCCGCCCGTGTCCTCGAGGTCGATCAGGCCGTTCTCGAAGCACTCGATCGCGAACGAGATCACCGTGCCCGCACCGATCGTGTCCAGCCCGTACTCGTTGCACCAGTGGTTCGCCGCGATCAGCATGTCGAGGTTGTTCGACAGGTTCATCGTGCCGAACGAGGCCATCGTCTCGTACTCCGGCCGGTGCGTGTTGACCGGGTACTTGAACTTCTCGGCGACGTCGGACGGGGCTTCGATGCTCTCGGCCCCACAGGCCATCGGGCAGCGCCAGCAGCCGTAGCTCTTGGCCCGCTTCGGCTTGCCGTTCTTGCCCATCGCGACCGGGCCCTGCTCCGTCATCTCGATCGAGACCGCGTCGTGCGTCATCCGCGTCGCGTTCACGACCGGGCCCTGCAGCGAGTCCACGTTCTGGAACACGTCCACGCCGACGCCGCCCCAGTTGCGCACCGGCGAGTCGCCGTTGTGGGCCGAGCCGGAGGTGATCCCGGTGGTGCCGAAGGTGGCGAAGAAGTCGCGCAGCGGGGCCACGAACTCCTCGCGGCTGACCTTGGCCAGCTCGCGGATCTCGAGGTCGTCGGTCTGGATCCACTGGCGCGTGGACTTGACCACGATCGCCTTGACCTTCTTGGAGCCCATCACCGCGCCGACGCCGGAGCGGGCGGCCAGGCGGCCGTGCTCGTTGCAGATGCCGGCGAGGTAGGAGAGCTGCTCGCCCGAGGGGCCGATGCAGGCGACCGACGCCTTCTTGCCGTACCTCTCCTTGAGCGCCGACTCGACCTCGATCGCGCCCATGCCCCAGTACTCGGAGGCGTCCTCGATCGAGACCTGCTCGTCGTCGATCAGGATGTAGACCGGCTTGTCGGCCGCGCCGTAGAGCATCACGCCGTCCCAGCCGGCGAACTTCAGGTAGGGGCCGAAGTCGCCGCCGCAGTTGGCGTCCCCCCAGCCGCCGGTCGAGGGGCTCTTGCAGACCGCCTGGAAGCGGTTGCCGAAGATCGGCGTGCCCGTCATCAGGCCCGGGAAGAGGCCCAGCACGTTCTCCGGGCCCAGCGGGTCGGCGCCCTGCGGGATGCGGTCGAAGAGCAGCCGCGAGCCGATCCCGTAGCCGCCCAAGTAGTCCTTGTACATCTGCTCCGGCAGCTCTTCGGCGGCGGTTTCGCCCTCCGACAGCCGCACGTTCAGGATCTTGCCGTTGTAGGCCAGTTCCTCGGGCGGCGCTTCGCGCGTCATCGCCGCTCCGGCCTTCGCTGCTTCGCCGCTTTCGACGTTGGGCATCTTCGTTCTCCCTCGACAGCCGGGCGCGCCCCGGCCGCGGCCGCCGCGCGCGGGGCGCGGCGCCTGCCTGATTGCGCGTGCAGGCTATCCGATGCGCCGCGCAGATGCACGCCCACCCCGGCCGATCGCGGCCGAATCGCCCCGGCGCGGCGTTCGCGCAATGTTTCGCGTGGTGCGGAACATCGCCGTGCGATACGCTTCCCGCACACGATGACCGATCTTCGATGAGCCGTTTCGCCCCCCTCGGACAGCGCAATTTCCGCCTGCTCTGGACGGGCTCGCTGCTGTCCGTCACCGCGTTCATGACCTCGTTCACGCTCGTGCCCTCGATCGCGTTCGAGCTGACCGGGAGCAACCAGGCGGCGGGCATCGCGGCAATGGGTTCCGGCCTCGCCCAGGTCCTGCTCGGCCCCTTCGGCGGCGTCATCGCCGACCGTTATCCCAAGAAGCCGCTGGTCCTCTTCGGCCAGGCGATCCCCGGCGTCGTGCTGACCGCGCTCGGCATCCTGATCGTGACCGACCTGATCTCGATCCCGCTGCTGCTCGCCGGCACGCTGATGATGGGCATCGGCTTCGCGGTGATGGGCCCGGCCCGGCAGGCTTGGGTCGGCCAGCTCGTGCCCAAGCGGATGCTGCCCAACGCCGTCGCGCTGCAGCAGCTGTCGATGAACCTCGCGCAGGTGGTCGGCCCCGGCTTGATCTTCATCGCGCCGCTGCTCGGCTTGCAGGAAAAGTACCTCTACCTCGTCGTCGCCCCGGTCTTCCTGATCGTGCTGCCGCTGACGACGCGGCTGCCCTGGAGCCCGCCCGAGACCGCGGTGGCGGACCGCCGGCCGATGCGGACGGAGCTCGCGGAAGGGTTCCGCTACATCCGCACCAACCCCCGCCTGCGCGTGCTCTGGCTCTATTTCCTCGTCATCGTCGCCTGCGGCTTCGCCTTCCAGACGCTGCTGCCGGGCACGCTGGAGGTGTTCGGCCAAGACCCGTTCAGCGTCGGCCCGACCTACCTGATCTTCGGCCTGCTCGGGATCATCGTGAACCTCCAGCTGGTCGGCATCGTCGGCGGCCGCTTCGCCTGGCAGGCGCTGATGGTGATGGGCCTGCTGATGGCCGCGGGCTTCTGGCTCGCCGCCAATGCCCAGTCCTACGGCATCTTCCTGATCCTCTCCGGGCTGGTCGGCGCCGGCCGCTCCGGCGTGATGCTCGTCAACCAGTCGATCCTGATGGCCAACACGAACCCCCGCTACTTCGGCCGGGTGATGTCGTTCGTGATGATGGGCTTCGGCCTGCAATCGCTGCTCGGCCCGGCCTGGGGCGGCCTGGCCGACGCGATCGGCAACCTCGACGCGCTCTTCGCGGTCGGCGTGATCGCCGCCTCGGCCACCGCGCTGATGGCCCTCGCCTGGCTCCGCATCCGCAACCTCCCGCCCGAAGCCGGCACCGCCGCCGCCGAAGCCCCGGCGCCCGCCGTCATGCGCCCCGCCGCCACCGCGGCCGCGGCCGGCCCTCCCCCTCCCGACCCCGCATTCGTCCAGCGGGCGGCCCCCGTCGTCCTCATGGAAGGCCAGAAGCGGCCGCGCTGAACGACGCGGCCCGCCGCCGCGATCCGCCCGCGGAACAGCCCGTCCGCCATTCGCCCGGCCTCTCTTGCATAGAGCGAACCCTCTCGCGGGCCTACGCTCGCAGTGCCGTGACGCCGATTCGATGAACGCCCTCGCCTCGACCTTCGCCGCGCTCGGCGTGCGCGACTTCCGCTTCCTCTGGAGCGGAACCGTGCTCTCGACCACGGCCTTCATGACCACCTTCCTGCTGGTCCCCATCGTCGGCTTCAAGATCACCGGCTCCTACCTGCTCGGCAGCCTGCCGCAGATGGGCTCCGGGATCACGATGCTCACGCTCGGCCTCGTCGGCGGCGTCATCGCCGACCGCTACCGCAAGAAGCCGCTCGTGCTCGCCGGCCAGATCTTCCCCTGCCTGCTGATCATCGCCACCGGGCTGCTGATCCTGACCGACAGCATCACGATCCCGCTGCTCTTCGCCTCGACCTTCCTGATGGGCTTCGGCTTCGCGCTGATGGGCCCGGCCCGGCAGGCCTGGATCGGCGAGCTCGTGCCCGAGCGCCTGCTGGCCAACGGCGTCGCGCTGCAGCAGCTGGCCCAGAACATCGCCCGCGTGCTCGGCCCCACCATCGCCGCCATCGCCGCGCTCTGGATCGACGCCGGCTGGCTCTACCTGCTCGTCGCCGCCTTCTTCCTCGTCGTCGTCCCGCTGACCACGCTGCTGCCCAACACCGCGCCCAGCCTCGCGCCGGGCCCGCGCCGCAGCGTCGCCGCCGACCTCGCCGGCGGCCTCGCCTACCTGCGCCGCAACGTCCGCCTGCGCATCCTCTGGCTCTTCTGGATGGTGATGACCGTCTGCACCTTCAGCGTCAACTCGCTGATGGGCGGCATCCTGCGGCTCGAATTCGGGCGCGACGAGCTCGACGCGATGCCCTTCTTCGCCGTGCTCGGCGTCGCCGCGCTGCTCGTCAGCATCACCATGGCCGGCCCGCTCGGCGGCCGCCGCGCCTGGCAGCTGATGCTGGCCAGCGGCATCGTCGCCGCGCTCGGCTTCTGGATCGTCTCCATCGCGCCCGGCTTCGGCTCCCTGCTCGCCGCCGGCGTCATCGCCGGCATCGGCACCGCCGCCGTCACCCTCTCCAACCTCGTCCTGATGATGACCAACTCCAAGCCCGAATACTTCGGCCGCGTGATGTCGTTCGTGATGGTCGGCTACGGCGCCCAATCGCTGATGGCCCCCGCCTGGGGCGCCCTCGCCGACTGGCTCGGCGGCCGCGAAACCATCGCCCTCGTCGGCGCCGTCTGCCTCGCCGCCACCGCCCTCATGACCCTCGCCTGGCTCCGCACCCGCTCCACCCCAATGGAACCCGGCACCGCCGCCGCAGCCCTCGAAGAAGCCCAAGCCCCAGCCCCGCGCCCCGCCACCGGTTCACCCTCACCTGCCCCTGCATTCGTCCAACTGGCGGCCCCCGTCGTCCTCATGGAAGGCCAGAAACCGCCAGCGTGGCGCTGAAGGTACGATCACAACCCGACCTGCAAGCAGCGACCATCAACCGCTGCTCCGCCGAGGACCAAGCCATGGCCAGCCCAGCACTCGCGCAGACGCCGCCAAGGCATGCGCCTGCGCTCGGCCGGCGCGCCCGCGAGCTCGACGAAGCACTGGGCCGCTACGCGCGGCCAGAAGAAGTCGTGCACGCGCTGAGGGAGGCCCTGGCCGATGACATCGGCCGACTGAAGTCCCTCCCCGCCGACGAGCGGGCCGCATGCGCCGAAACGATCGCGCTCCGTTTCGAGTTCATCGTCTTGGCCCGAATCTGGCGGCTCGAAACGGCGGGCCACTCGATCAGCAAACGGAAGGCATCCCATCCCGCATTCCGCCTGATCATCGAAATGGGAGAACCCGCGCTGCCATGGATCCTCGAAGAGTTCGAACGCGACGGCGGCTTCTGGCACATCGCCCTCGAAGAAATCACGGGCAACGACATCGCCGGCCAAGCATCCGATCCAGAACACGCACGCGAAGCCTGGCTGCACTGGGGCCGCGAATCAGGCCTGATCGAATGAATTTTCAGCGGACACAGATTGTATGAGTGCGGTTCATTCTAACTCGAAGTCGCCCGCAGTGTGCCAGTCTGTACCACTCATGTTTACCTCACACCCAGCTGCCATCAGCCGTTGCGCCAATTCTTGGCGTCGTCGTGGGGAATCGTCGAAGCGAATCACGTGCCGTCCGTTGATATCGCTGAACGGCCGCAGGTCCCCAAACTCCACGAGGATCGTGCGATTCGGGGCACGCCCCATCGCCATGCCAGCCTCAAAGAGAACGTTCGGACGTGCCTGTCCAGTCAAATTCCGCTCGTGTGGCAGATCGTTTGATTCGATATAGAGATCTTTCAATCTCGCCTCATCGTCCGGCGTGAACAGAACGAGCACTGCCTGAGCTTCCGCGAAGGCCGCGTCGAGCACCTCGCCGATGTATGGCGCTGGGGTCTTCGTTTTATTGATCGCTTGGATCCACTCCAACGGTCGCAGTCCGAGCGATCGGAGAAACTCGAACATTGCCCTCCGCACACCCTCGTTCCGCCCATGGACGACGAACACTGTCTTCGAGTCAGCCGGTTGGTTCACTTCGTTCTTTGGTTCAGATTGTGGAGAACCGTCAGGTAGCACTGGATCGGCCAATAATTCGTCAGTCACATCCTTGCCACCGTCAAAGACAAGCTCGTTGAAAGGTGTGCTGTGCATCACCACCATACCAGACTGAGCCAATTTGCTATAGTATGCGTCTTCTTCAGCCTGTCGCCGTCTACCGAGTGTCTCCGCGTCCTCATCGGACGACGACACTTGTATCCGAGCGAGATCTGATGCAGTGACGCGAGCACCGTTGACCATGATGACGGCCCCAGAGCGATATGGGGCGAGGAATCGCTGTTCAAGGTGATCGCGGCCAAGATCGAGAACGAACTCGGGTTTGTCTGGGGCCGATTTCCGTTCGATCCGAACGTGGAAATAGGTCATGTGCCGGCTCCTAATCCGCCTGCGCGAGTTCGCCCAAGAGGGCGCGGGTGCGGGTGATGGCGGGGTCGGGGTCGTCGGCTAGGACGACAATGGCGGCGAGCATCTCGTCTACGCCGTAGTTGTCGTGCATGCCGCTGATCTTGTCGGCGATCTCCTGGTCGCTGCCGCTGATGATCAGGGCATCGGCCATGTTGCGGGTGAACTCCTTGCCGGCGGCTTCGGAGTAGCCCGCGTCCTGCAGCATCTGGCTGTAGTAGGGCAGCCGCTGGTAGAAGCCGAACTGCCGCTGGGCGGCGGCGTAGATGGCGTCCTTGTCCTCGCTCGCGATGATCGGCGCGTGCACCACCATCTGCGGCTTGTCGCGCCCGGCCGCGTCCGCGCCGGCCTGCTGGGCCGGGGCGGCGACGTCGCGGATGTAGGGCAGCGGCGCCATCCAGGAGATGCCGCCGGCGGTCAGCTCGCCGGAGAGCCGGAAGGCCTTCTCGCGCAGCGCCGCGATCATCGTCTGCACCTGCGTCGGCCCGCCCGGCAGCTGCCCCCGCGCGGTCAGCAGCTCGCCCTCGAAATCGACCGCGCCCTCCTCGAGCAGCGCCCGGCAGATCTGCACGTACTCGCGCAGGTGCGAGAGCGGCTTGCGGAAGGGGATGCCCCAGGTCCGCTCGATCGCCGGCTTGTGCGAGGGGCCGATGCCGAGGATCATCCGCCCCGGCGCGATCTGGTCCACCGAGGCCGCGCCCTGCACCATGCTGACCGGGTGGCGCGGGTAGGTCGGCACGATCGAGGTGCCGAAGTCGATCCGCTCGGCCCCGCTCAGGTGCGCGCCGACGAACACGGCGAACGGATCCGGCGCGAGCCCGCCGACGGTCAGCCAGGCCGTGTCCAGCCCGGCCGCGTCGGCCGCGACGATCCCCTCGATCAGCTGGGGCGTGCCCATCAGCTGGATGTTGTGCGAGGCGATGTGCAGCCCGATGCGCATGTTCTTCATGATCGTCTCCCTCTTCCCGCCCTCTCAGGCGGTGTCTCCGGCCGGCTCGCGGTTGTCGTAGCCGGCCGTGATCGGCTGGTCGCGCAGCGCCCGCGCGGGCGGCGCGAATGATTCGACCGTCTCCCCCAGATCTTCGCGCCCGCGCAGCTCCGGCCCCGCGAACGGCTGCTCCGGCGTGCCGGCGACGTGCAGCGTCCGCGTCGGGAACGCGAACTCGACTTGCAGGCGTTCGGCGAGCCGCAGGAACTCCATGTTCAAGATGTGCCGCGTCCGCATCTCCTCATTCCAACTCGCCGCATCGATGAAGCAGTAGACCATGATGTTCAGCGAGGATTCGCCGAAGCCGATGAATTCGACGATGTAGTAATCCTTCCGCATCGCCTCGTTCGAGCGGATGATCGCGCGCACGCCTTCGACGAACGCTTGGATCCGGTCCGGGTCGGTGTGGTAGGCCAGCCCCAGCGTGGTCGAGTAGCGCCGCCAGCTGCGGCGGCCCATGTTGTTGACCTCGCTGTCGGTGATCCGCGCGTTGGGCACGGTGATCTGCGAATCGGCGAAGGTGCGGATCCGGGTCGAGCGGAAGCCGACCTGCTCGACGGTGCCCTCGTAGCCGCCCATCACCACCCAATCGCCGACGTGGAACGGCTTGTCGGCCAGGATCGTCGCGCCGCCCAGCAGGTTCTTGATCGTGTCCTGCGCCGCCAGCGCCACCGCGACGCCGCCGATCCCCAAGCCGGCGACCAGCGAGGTGATGTTGATCGACAGATTCTGCAGGACGAAGATGAACCCGATCGAGGCGACGAAGATCTTCCCCGACGTCCGCGCCAGCGGCACCAGCTGATCATCCAGCTTCGAATCCGTCTCCTCCGCGAGCCGCGCCCAATAGTCGGCCGCCACGTCGACCAGCCGCAGCCCGAAGAAGACCGCCGCGGCCACCGCCAGGAACGTCGCGAACGTGCCGACCACTCCCTCGACGTCGGAATCGAAGTCGAGTACCGGGAAGCCGATCAGCAGCGTCACGGCCGCGCTGATCCCCAGCAGCGGCCGGGTCAGCAGCTGCAGCTCCTCCTGCAGGAAGGCGGCCCGATCCGCATCCGCCGTCCGGCGCTTGATCAGCAGCACCGCCAGCCGCACCAGCGCGAAGCGCAGCACGACCACGATCACCGCGAGCACGGCGAGGCCGACGAACTGCCAGACCTCGATTCCGGCGACGGACTCCTGCCACCAGCGCTGCTCGGTCATCGGCGTTGCGGCCTCTCGGCAGCGGCGCGGCGGCTACGCGGTCGGGTCGTGCGTGAAGCCGCAGCTCTTGTGCGAGCCGTCGCAGTACGGCTTCATCCCCGATTCACCGCAGCGGCAGAGCGCCACGGCCCGGCCCTTGGGCAGCTCCAGCTCGGTCCCGTCGGACGCCTTCAAGACGAGGTCGTCCGCCGAAATCACGAGCGGGCCGTTGGTGTTGATGGTGATCTCGGGCATCTGGCTCTCCCTGCTGAGCGGGCCGGGGCGCGCACCCCGCCCGCGCCGGCGGCCGGCGCGGGCTTAGCATAACCGCCAGCAGAGAGCCTCCGAGATCCGGGAAGCGAGCCGCCCCATGCGCCTGACCGTCGAATTCCCCTCCGTCGCCTACCGCGACGGCCCCGAAGGCGTCGCCGCCCTCGCCAAGGCCATCGAGCAGATCGGCTACGACGAGATCGACATGTTCGACCATGTCGTCATGGGCTTCCCGCTCGAAGGCCGCGAGACCGGCCCCTATCCCGCCAACATGCCGATCCTCGAAGCGCTGATCACGCTCGGCTACATCGCCGCCGTGACCGAGCGCGTCGGTCTCGGCACCGAAGTGCTCGTCCTGCCCCAGCGCCAGCCCGCGCTCGTCGCCAAGCAGATCAGCACGCTCGACACGCTCTCCGGCGGCCGCGTCCGCTTCGGCGCCGGCGTCGGCTGGCAGGACTCCGAGTACGAGGCGCTCGGCGTCGACTACCGCAAGCGCGGCGCGATGATGGACGAGGCGATCGAGCTGCTCCGTGCCTCTTGGGCCGAGACCTCCGTCGACTACGAGGGCGAGCACTACGTCTCCCGCGCGATGGCGATGGAGCCCAAGCCCCCGCAGGGCGGCGGCATCCCGATCTGGATCGGCGGCGGCTCCCCCGCCGCGCTGCGACGCGCCGGCCGCGTCGGCGACGGCTGGATGGCCAGCGGCATGCTCGGCGACGAGGCGGCCGCGGCGATGGCTACGGTCAAGCGCCACGCCGAAGAGGCGGACCGCGACCCCTCCGCGCTCGGCTTCCAGGCCCAGCTCGCCCCGCCGCCGCGCGCCGGCGACCCCGGCACCCGCGACTTCTGGGCCCGCCCCGCCGACGTCGCCGCCACCGCGGCCGCCGCCGCCGAAGCCGGCTTCGGCTGGGCCGCCGTCAACGTCACCGGCGTCTTCGTCGCCGGCGCCCGCACCCCCGACGCCCTCACCGAAGCCCTCAAAGAACTCCACGACGCCATCCGCGCCGAAACCGGCTGAGCCGATGGCAGCTGGCGGGATCCGAACGAAGGGCCTCCGCGTGAACCGCGAAAGCCGCTCGATCCGCACCATCGGCGAAGTGGAAGGGCCGCGGGCATGACTTCCGCGCCGATGCTGGACGAATACGAGATCGTCCCGGTTGCGCTGGGGGACAACTGGGCCTACCTGCTGCCTTCGGACGATGGCTTGATCCTGATCGACGCGGGGCCCGATTACCCCGGCTCTTGGGACGCGCTGGTCGGCCAGCTCAACGCCGCCGGCTATGAGCCGCGGGACGTCCGGCACGTCATGATCACGCATGCGCATGTCGATCACTGCGGGCTGGCGACGCGCTGGCAGCAGATCGGCGCGACCGTCGCCGGCAGCGCCGCCGAAGCGCCGCAGTTCCTGCAGGGCAGCAACATCATCGGCTACGCGGTCCGAGAGATGTTCGAGTTCTGGCGCGAATGCGGCGTCCCCGAAGCGCGCGTGGCCGGCTACATCGAAGCCCGCGAGCGCATCCGCGCCGCCTACCGCTCCGGCGACAACACCGGCGGCGGTGCCCGCCGCGAACGCTGGCCTGGCCTGATCCGCGGCACGCCCTTCACGCCCGACCGCCTGCTGCGCGACGGCGACGAACTCCGCTGCGGCGGCCGGCGCATTCAATTCATCGCCGCCCCCGGCCATACCCCCGGCAACGCCGTCTACTACGAGCCCGAAACCCGCGTGCTGTTCAGCGGCGACCAAGTCATCCCAGGCGTCAACCCCAACCCGGGCTGGCACTGGAACCTGCAAGCCGAGCCGCCGCAACGTTGCAAGGGCCTGCTCGATTTCGCCCTCTCGCTCGAAAAAATGCAGCGCTTGGACGCCGTCCGCGCGTACCCCGGCCACGGCGAGCAGACCAGCGATATCGAAGGCGAGATCGGCAGAATGCAGCGTCGCAACGAGCGCCGCCAAACCCAGCTCCTCGAACTCCTGGCCGAAGGCCGGCAAACCCCCTACCAATTACTAGCAGGCATGTTCAAACGAATGCCCGACCGCCGCCTCTACCAAGCCCTAGCCGAAGTCACCGGCCACCTAGATGTCCTAGAGTATCAAGGCAAAGCCCAAGCCACCCCCGTCAATGGCATCATCCATTATCGATTGTCCCATATCTAATTCGCGCGTCTCAACTAGTCTATCTCTGCCGGTAGCACAATTTTGACCCGATTACATATCTCCTTCAGTAGCCAAATAATAGCAAGTCATCTATCTTCCGCTCCCACGCGGACGGCTCATAAACGCGACCACCGTCCCGTATCGATACGCGGCCCACGGGCCAGCCACATTCTCGACCATCATCAGCTCATGTTCAATATCGCAATCTTTGCCGAGCTTGCTGCTCCATCGACCGTTCTCCAGCTGCCGGGCAACATGTGTGAATTCGCCTTCATGCTCGAACAGCGCGATCTTCTCGACTCCATCCTCCAGCTCGCCGTCCTCGCATGACTCGAAACCGGCCGTTCGCAGCCCGGCTTGGATCACGTCCGTCGACTCGCCACGCTCGACTCCCTTCGGCCAGTAACCGTTGGGGTTGACCGGATCCCACCATCGCTCCGTATCTCCCACGGCCCATGCGATGCAATTGTATCGCCGGTCGGCATCGCTGGTCACCCGGTATCCGCCCAGCCTCAAATTCGGCAGGAACAGTTCAATATCATCCAAGCAGGGCATCAGGAGACGTACCCGTTCTCGCGGCCCCACTGCAGCCAGTGGTCGCGCATCGCGTCCAATCGCCCGCGATCCGCTTCCGGCACCGGATCCGCACCAGTAATCTCGCACAGCGCGGTGAACCAGTGATCCGGCTCCCGCCACAGGTCCGCGAAAATCGGCGGCAGCGCCATCTCGCCCATCGCGACGATCTCCCGGTATGCCGGGTGGTCAACGATCCGGCTCAACAGCGAATAGCCGCCAGTCTCGCGTCGCCACTGCTCCGCGAGTTCGCGGAACTTCTGCTCCACTGCTGCATCAGCGACTGCCGTTGCCGGCGATCTGGTCGTCATCTCGGCTCCCGTTCCTCCAACCCTACTAGGCCCGCGGCGGCCATGCCCGTCCTGCTAGCTTGCCATCGCGCCCGCGGGGCGCGGGAGAGGTGCGTTATGGCAATGGACAGACTCGACGGGCGGGTGGCGCTGATTACGGGGGCGGGCTCGGGCATCGGGCGCGAATGCGCCGTCCGCATGGCCTCGGAGGGCGCGGCCGTGATGTGCGCCGATCTCGACGCGGAGGGCGCGCAGACCACCGCGGCCCAGATCGCGGAACACGGCGGCCGCTCGGCCACGATGGAGCTCGACGTGACCTCCGAAGACGACGTCAAGGACGCGCTCGCGCAGACCGTCTCCGTGCTCGGCGGGCTCGACGTGCTGATGAACAACGCCGGCATCGGCGGCCAGCAGTACGGCTGGGACCAGACCATCGACGTCAACCTGACCGGCGTCTACTACGGCACCTTCCACGGCGCGGCGCTGCTGGCCGAGCGCGGCGGCGGCGCGATCATCAACACGGCCTCGATCGCCGGGCTCGTCGGCCTGCTCAGCGGCCAGATCCGCGACGCCGGCGCGCCGGTCGAGCCCGGCGCCGGCGCATACGTCGCCGCCAAGCACGGCGTGATCGGCCTCACCCGCCAGTTCGCCGTCACCTACGGCCGTCGCGGCGTCCGCGTCAACGCCGTCTGCCCCGGCTACATCCACACCCCGATGACCGCCCAGATCCGCGAAATCGAAGGCGCCGAAGACTTCCTCGCCGACCTCCACCCCATGGGCCGCCTCGGCCAGCCCCAAGAGATCGCCGCAGCCGCCGCCTTCCTCGCCTCCGACGACGCCAGCTTCATCAACGGCATCGCCCTCCCCGTAGACGGCGGCTACACCGCCCGCTGATCACCCCGCGGCCGGCTCATGAAGGCGACGATGGCAACGTAGTCGTACCGCTTGTCGTTGCCGGGATGCAGCAGCGCTTCAAGCTCGTGCTCAATATCCCGATCTTGGCCGAGCTTGCTCGTCCAACGCCCGTTCGGCAACTGCCGCGCGACATGCAAGAACTCATCGCCGTCGCCGAACAGCGCGATTTTCTCAACGGCTTCTTCGGGCGATCCATCCGCGCATCCCTCGAAACCGTAGGCGCTGAACAGGCGCATCACCATGTCCGGCGTCACTGCCTCATCGGCTGAAACGCGCTCCAAGCCCATCGGCCAAAAGAAGTCCGGCAAGTCCACGGGCGCCCACCAATCGCCGGTCTCTCCCAAGGCCCACGCGATGCAGTTGTACCGCCCGGTCGCCTCGCTCGTCACGGAGTAGGCGGAATCGCGCAGGCCGGGCAGCACCCGCTCCAGTTCCGCGCTCAGCGTCATTCGATCAGGCCCCGCGCGCACCCCTAGGCCAGCCATGCCTCGCGCATCTTCGCGCTTCGGCCGCGCTCGGACGCCGGCACTGGATCTTCGCCGGTCAGCTCCATCAGCGCGCCGATCCAGAATCCGCCGCCAGCCGCCAAATCGCGCAGAATCAACGGCACGATCGCCGTGCCCATCTCCAAGATCTCCACGTAACTCGGATGCTTGAGCGTCTGCACTCCCACACCATCGCCGCGCGTTTCCCCCCGCCACCGCTCCACCAGTTCCAGAAACCGCCGCTCGATCTCCGGATCCACCCCGGGCGCTGCACCTGCCGCCTCGGCTTCCCGCATCACCATCGCGCACCTCCCGTGCCTTGCCAGCATAGGGATGCGGCCCCCGGGCAGATCAGCGGGTGCGCGCCCGGCTCATGAAGGCGACTATTTGGCCGTAGCGGTATGCGTCCGGCGAGTCGTCAAAGCCTTCCAGTGCTTCCAGATCATGCTCGATATCGCAATCGCTCCCGAGCTTGCTCGTCCAACGCCCGTTCGGCAACTGCCGTGCTACGTGCGTGAATCCGCGTTCGTCTGCGAATAGCGCGATCTTCTCGACGCCAACTGCCAGCGCCCCATCCGGGCAGCGCTCAAACCCTGCCGTTGCCAGCCCCGACTGCACCACCTCGATCGTCGCCTCGGGCTGATATTCGAGGGGCCAGTACTCCCCATCCTCGGCCAGCGGACTCCACCAGCGGTGCGACTCTCCCGCTACCCAGGCGATGCAGTTGTACAGCTCCGACGGGTCGCTCGTAATCGCGTAGCGGGTTCCCGCGAGACCGGGCAGATGGCTTTCGAGCTCCGCTGCGGCTCCGTCCATCAGAGCCAGCCGCGTTCCTCGCCCCACTGGAGCCAGAGCTCGCGGATGCGCTGGCGGTTGAATTCGCCTTCGGGGACGGGATTCTCGCCGCTGAGCTCGCGCAGCAGCCGGTACCAGTGCCATCCGCGGTCCTGCAAATGGCGCAGGATCAGCGGAATCGCCGGCTGCCCCATCGCCAATATCTCCGCGCACGCCGGGTGGTCGTGCACGCGGATGGAAGCGCCGCCGCGCTCCCGGATCCACTGCTCCGCGAGTTCGTCGAACCGTTGGGCCAGCTTCGCGTCCTCTTCGATCGCGGGCATCGCCATCGGGCGCCTCCGTGTCTTGCCAGCATAGGCGGTAGCCTGCTGGCGACGCGCTGCGCAGCGGGGAGGTTCGCCGTGAAGATCGATGCGATTGAGACGTTCGTGGTGGATGCGGGCTGGAGGCCTTGGCAGTTCGTCGCGGTGCGGACTTCGGACGGGATCACGGGCTACGGGGAGATGTCGGACGGGCGCAATCCCTACGGGATCGTCGGCACGGTCGAGGACTTCAAGCCGCTGCTGCTGGGGCGCGACCCGATGGCGGTCGAGATGCTCTACTGGGACATGTACCGGCTGGCGCGGCAGAGCCCGGGCGGGATCGCGGCCAAGGCCATCGCCGGGATCGAGCTGGCGCTCTGGGACGTCAAGGGCAAGGCGCTCGGCGTCCCCGTCCATTCGCTCTTCGGCGGGCCCACGCGCGAGCGCCAGCGCGTCTACTGGTCCCACTGCGGCTCCTCCCGCGCCCGCTCCTACGACGTCATCGGCGCGCCGCCGATCCGCACGCTGGACGACGTCACCGCGCTCGGCGAGGAAGTGCGCGGCAAGGGCTTCACCGCGCTCAAGACCAACATCGTCTTCCCCGGCGACCCCGCCGACGTCTACGGCCCCGGCTTCGGCGGCCCGCCCGGCACGACCGACCAGAACATCACGCCGGCGCTGCTGCGCCACATCCGCGAATACATCTCCGCCTTCAAGCAGGGCGCCGGGCCCGATGTGCAGATCGCACTCGACCTCAACTTCCACTTCAAGCCGCTCGCCGCCCGCCAAATTTGCAGAGTGCTCGAAGACCTCGAGATGATGTGGGGCGAGATCGACATGTACGAACCGGCCGGCCTGGCCGAGATCAAGCACTCGACCAGCGTGCCGATCACCAGCGGCGAGAACCTCTACGGCCTGCGCGAGTACCGCCCCTACTTCGAGCAGCGCTCGATGGACAACGTGATGATCGACGTCCCTTGGAACGGCTTCGCCCGCAGTCGCGACATCGCCTTGGCCGCCGAAACCCACGAGCTCAACGTCGCCCCCCACAACTACTACAGCCACCTCGCCAGCATGCACGCCATCCACCTCTGCGCCACAGTCCCCAATGTCCGCATCATGGAGATCGACATAGACGACGTCCCCTGGAAAGACGACCTCACCAACGGCCCGCTGGAGATCAAGGAAGGCCACCTCGATGTCCCGACCAAACCCGGTTGGGGCGTGGACTTGAACGAGGACTTGGCCCGCGAGAAGGTCTGGGAAAGGGGCCGCGGACCCGGATTCTTGCGGAAGTGAAGCAAGGAAAAGGACACGAAATCATGCACATGGCCACACGACTCGCCCTTGGACTGACAATCGTCGCATTGGGATTCGCAGCCGCCTGCTCTTCTGAGCCATGTCCTCCTGCCCCGGCACCGGGAGTGCCAACCCAAGAGACTGCCACACAGCAAGAGTCTGCCAGGCAGCAGGAGTCTGCCACGTCTCAACCCGGCCAATTTGATGTCACCAATGAGATTCATGTCGGGATCCGCCTCACTATCCTCACTGAGGTGCTACAGGATTATGTTGCCGGCGATTCTCTCAAATTTGCCAAAGCGATAGCTGCGGGTACCGCGATCACGTCGATCTGCAATGACCTTGCTATACCAGAGATGATCTACGAATCTTGCGATCAACTATTGCTCGCCATTGAACAGGATCTGCCTGATGAAACACTCCAAGATGCGATATCCGAGCTCCGCACCATAGTTCCACGGCTACATGTCAATCAATCTCGCGAATGGGCGACTTGGGACTATGATATTTCGATGTTCCAGTTCAGCGACGAAATGCGGATAACGTTGGCAAGTTCCGAGCTCCGTGATGCCATGCAGTATTACGAGCGCCAGCGGCGGTGTCGTAACTTGGATTATCGCGCCTCGCTCTCGCTTTTCTCTAACCATAGAGAAGAATTGGGCACTGAGATTGTGGCCTCGCGTGAGAGTGCGATAGCATACATGGCTACTGCGAATCTCACTACGCTAATCCAAGATTTTTTGGATTTTCAGGCTAGAACCCAGAGCATCAGTTATGCTCAAATGTTGCGCCTCTGTGGCGAGAAGGCACGAGCTGTACTTGATGAGCTAAATAAACTCGGGCTCTAGGAAATTATGGTGCCTGCGCCCCATCAGTACCGTTGCCTTGCTGTGGAACTACGATATCCCAAGCGTTCGCAATTTTTAGATTGCCAGAACCCTGAGCAGGCATCTACCAGATTGCGCAGAAACGCTTGCAAGAAATCTGGCACCTATGCTAATATGTCCCACGGGCCGTAACAACGCGATGGCCGTTTGGCTTACAGCGTCAAATTAACGCGGCTAAGGAACCGAAAGGAACCATGATGCCTTCAACGAAAGAACTCCTCACTGCGATCGGCGAGCAACATGACGACGAAGTCGTACGAGCTGTACAGCGAGTGCTCGAATTCGCCAAATCGCATTCCTGCGTGCATCTAGTAGAACGGAACGCGAACTGCGTGAGCATCCGTGTCAAGGCCCCCGATGCGAAAAATCCGGTCTCAATTGCGTGGCTTAATCCGCCTGGCCCTGCACGGAACCACGGCCAGACAGGCTTTGACGCGACATTTGGTGCACAGACATATAGACAGGACAACGCCACTCCGCCACCAGAGTGGATTGACACCATCCTCAGAGACTGGGCGGAAGAATGCCGCGCACTGCCTGCTGTGCAGGAAGTGGGAGAGAACGACTGGGCGGGCACTTACTCAATGTCGTACCTAGACCTGTCCAGAGCGAACCATCTACAGACCGTTTGCACGGCGCTTGAAGGCGTGATCAGGCACCTCTGTAGCTCGGAGCGCTCGTGAAGTCACATCTGTGTTCGGATGTCATCCCGCCACGAGGATGTTCCCCATGGTGACCATCACCACTGCTGAGTCTCGGCAGATTCTGCTGGAGCACTCCACCCCTTTCCAGCAAAGAGGGCGCTCCTGACTGATGAGATTGCTTCATGTGAAGCAATCTCCCGCATCAACATCGCGACCTTCGCCGCGCTTGAAGCCGAACTCTGCCTGCCCTGATGCTGGCCAGCCCCGACCATCTGCGCATCCTGCCCCTGTTGAGACGGTCGGCTGGACCACGCCGAGGGCGATGCGAGCAGGGATTCCAGCGTTCCCGGGATCTTGTGGTCGCGCACTGCCCGAATTGGGGGCGACTCGCCCAAATTGCCCTATCTCTAACTACTCGGAGTGCGACTGCCCTATCAGGACATGTGCCGAAGCACATTCACTGGCTGCTGATGTATCATAGGCACACAGACAGAGAGAGGACGGCCAGACATGAACGACATTCACGATCGGGACGCATACGAGAACGCAGTGGCTGAGGAGTGGGGCGAAAACGCCCGCGCAGTGGTCAGACGGCTCATTGACGTAGTCGAGCGGAACCCCAACTCGGAGATGGTCTACGGCGGCGCTCGCGTCTCTGCCACCGTCTCATCGCCGGGATGGCCCCGCCCGATTCACATCATTTGGTTCCGTGTGCCACAACGTCTGCGATACGTCGTGACGAGGGATGTCGCCTTCGGATATGAATGGTGGACGAACAACGAATACGGCAGATACGAGCATCCAGAACAGGGAACCCCACTTCGAAAGCGACTCGACCAATGGGACGACGACATCACGTCGCTGGGCCTATGTGTGAGGCGAGATCCCGACCACCCGAACCTCGACCAGACAATCGAATGCTCGTTCCATTGGAGCGACGCAGCCGGCCTTATCGATTCGCTCTGCAACCTGCTTCAAGCAGTGATCGAAGATCTGGGGCAGATACCGGCCAAGTAGTCGCCTCCGCTACCCTGCTCCAGTTCCAGAGTGAAAGGGCTGCCCTATGACCACGATCACTGCTGTTGAGCCTCGGATGCTGCGGATTCCGCTGGATCATCCGACTTCGTTCTCCAATCGGACTGTCTACCACCGGGACCATCCGGTGGTGACGGTGCGCTGCGCGGACGGGTCGTACGGGATCGGGTTCTGCTATGCGGGGAACTCGAACGGGCGGCTGGTGACGGAGGCGGTGGCGGAGCTGCTGGGGCCGGTGTTGATCGGGCGGGATCCGCATCTGGTCGAGGGGCTGTGGGCGGCGATGTACCAGGAGGCGCTGCTGCACGGGCGGGCAGGGGTGGTGATGCGCGGGATTTCGATGCTCGACATCGCGCTGTGGGACCGCAACTCGCGGGCGGCGGGGCTGCCGCTCTGGCGGATGCTGGGCGGCTACTACGAGGAGACGGTGCCGGCCTACGCGAGCGGCGGCTACTACCTCGAAGGCAAGGGGCACGAGGGCTTGCAGGCGGAGCTGGAGAGCTACGTCGAGCTGGGCTTCGACGCGGTCAAGATCAAGGTCGGGCGGCTCTCCGTGCGCGAGGAGGCGGCGCGCATCCAAGCGGCGCGCGAGGCGATCGGCCCCGAAGTGCACCTGATGCTGGATGCGAACAACGCCTGGGCCAACTTGGAGGACGCGCTGCGCTACATGGCGGCCTACGAACCGGCCGAGCCGTACTGGATCGAGGAGCCGTTCCCGCCCGACGCGATCAACCTGCACGCGAAACTGGCCGAGCGCACCGGCATCCCCGTGGCGACGGGCGAGATCGAAGTCGGCCGCTGGCGCTTCCAAGAACTGATCGACAAGAACGCGGCGATGATCCTGCAGCCCGACGCCGCCGTGCTCGGCGGCATCACCGAGTTCCGCCGCATCGCCGCCGCCGCCGCGACCCAAAGCGTCAGCATCTGCCCCCACTGGTTCCACGACCTGCACCGCCACTTGGTAGCAGCCAGCCCCAACGCCACCTACGTAGAATTCTTCCCCGACGACCAAGTCCACAATTTCCGCAACGTCATCGATACCCAAACCGAAGTCCGCAACGGCCGCCTGCTCCTCCCCGAAACCCCCGGCCTAGGCTTCGACCTCCTCCCCGAAGCCCTATCCCGCTACGCGCTGGATTGAGTGGCGGCAGCCAAGCGCTAGGATGAATGCGGAGGCGGGAGCCATGACGACGCGGGCACCGACGGTCGAGCGGACGGTCGATCTCGAACAGCATTTCGCGCTGCTGGCCGAGCGCTGGTGGATGGAAGCGGGCGGGCGTTCAATTTCGACGCAGATGATGGACAGCGAAGCGTTCCGGGAGATCGTCGAGTTGGGCGAGCCGGCCGTGCCGTTGATTCTCCGCGAGATGGAGCACAGCCATCTGCATTGGTACCTCGCACTGCAGGAGATCACGGGGGAGAATCCCGCGGCGGCGGCGCAACCGGGCAAGGTTGAAGAGATCCGCACGGCATGGCTCGACTGGGGGCGCCGTCGCTATCCGCAGCGATGAGGCCATCCCGACGGCGGCTGAAACTGGTTCTGCCGGCGCTCCGCACTTCGCGGTATTCGATCGCCGGCGAGGCAACGGGCATCTACAACTGCATTGCCTGGGCAGCAGGAGAAGATTCGCGCTGGTGGGCGCCCTTCGATCAACAAGACCATTGGCCGGCAGGAGTGCCTCGCGACGACGGCTTGGCCAGCGTGATGGCCGCGCTCGCGACAGTCGGCTATGAGCCGTGTGACGACGGCGTGCCGGAAGAGGGAATGGAAAAGATCGCCTTCTACGCGATAGACGATCGCTTCACGCATGTCGCGGTGCAGCTCGGGGATGGGCGCTGGTCGAGCAAGCTCGGCCCGGACGAGCGAATCGAGCACGATGAACTCGACGCCTTGGCCAGCCACGCGAACTCCGGCGGCAGCTGGCAGTACGGGGAAGTGGCCGCGTTCATGGCGCGGCCGCGGGGGCGGGGCGGATTCGCCTAGTCTGCGGGGAGAGATCGAGGGGGTTGGCATGCATGACATCGTGATTCGGGGCGGGCGGATTTTCGACGGGACGGGGGCGCCGGGGTTCGCGGGGGACATCGGGATCGACGGGGATCGGATCGTCGCCGTGGGGGCTGATGTGGGGGCGGGGCGGCGGGAGATCGATGCTTCGGGGCACGTGGTGGCGCCGGGCTGGATCGATATCCACACGCACATGGACGCGCAGGTGTCGTGGGATCCGTACCTGACGCCGTCCTGCTGGAACGGCGTGACCACGGTCGTGATGGGCAACTGCGGGGTCGGCTTCGCGCCGGTGCGCGAGCAGGATCGGGGCTGGCTGCTGGATCTGATGGACGCGGTGGAGGACATCCCGGCGATCGCGATGGCGGCGGGGATTACGTGGCAGTGGGAGTCGTTCCCGGAGTACTTGGACGCGATTGACGGGAAGCCGCGGGTGATGGACATCGCGGCGCAGCTGCCGCACTGCGCGCTGCGGACCTACGTGATGGGCGAGCGCGGGGCGGAGGACGTGCAGCCGACGGAGGAGGAGCTGGCGCACATGCGGCGGCTGGCGCGCGAGGCGATTCAGGCGGGCGCGGTCGGCTTTTCCTCGAACCGGCTGCTGGCGCACCGGACCAAGGAGGGCGAGCTGATCCCGGGCACGCTGGCGCAGTACCCGGAGCTGGCGGCGGTGGCCGACGGGATGCGCGAGGGCGGCGGCGGCGTCTTCCAAGTCGTCGGGCCGTTCGAGCCGGAGTGGATCGGCAAGCTGGCGGGCGAGGCGGGGCTGACCGTGACCTTCTTGGCCGGCGAGGGTTCGGGCGACAACGTGCAGGCGTGGAAAACGATGCTCGCGACCGTGGAGGAGGCGAACGCGCGGGGCTGGCGGCTGTTCCCGCAGGTGCGCGGGCGCGGCACGACGGTGCTGATGAACCTTGAAGGTTCGATCCATCCCTACACGCTCAACAAGGCCTACCAGTCGCTGGTCGGCGATCTGCCGCTGCCGCAGCGCTTGCAGAAGATGCGCGAGCCGGAGATCAGGGCGGCGATCCTCGCGGGCGAGTGGGACTACTCGAACGATGTGCGGCGCAAGGGCGCGGGCGACGAGGATCATCCCTTCCTGGTCGATACGACGCCGGGCAACCTGCTGCCGGGCTTCCTCGAGATGATCGTCGGCAGCCCCGACGAGGTCTACGTCTTGGGCGACCCGCCGGTCTACGAGCCGGAACGGGATCGCAGCGTGGCCGCGCACGCGGAGCGGAACGGGATCACGGCCGACGAGGCGTTCTACGACCTGCTGACCGAGGGCGACGGCTCGACGCTGCTGCTCTACTACCTTGAGGGCTACAGCCAGCGGAATTTCGACTACATGCGGGAGATGATGCTGCACCCGCGCACGCGCAACGGGCTGAGCGACGCCGGCGCGCACGTGGCGGCGGTCTCGGACGCGAACATGGTCAGCTGGAACCTCGCCTACTGGTGCCGCGACCGCGAACGGGGCGAGCGGCTGCCGATCGAGACGATCGTGCACAAGCAGACGGGCGCGAACGCGGACCTCTACGGACTCAAGGATCGCGGCGAGATCAAGGTCGGCAAGCGGGCCGACATCAACGTGATCGACCTCGATCGCTTGGACAGCCCGGCCCCGAAGATGGAATACGACTTGCCCGAAGGCGCGAAGCGGCTGCTGCAGCGCACGACCGGCTACAAAGCGACGATCATCCGCGGCGAAGTCGTGCTCGAGGACGACGAGATGACCGGCGCCCTCCCCGGCCAGCTAGTCCGCGGCCCCCAGTCGGCGTAACCTAGGACGGGAGGGCAGCTCCGATGACCACGCAATCAGCAACCGCAGAGAGCGCACCCGCAGCCTCTGAATTAGAGCAGCGATTCCTTGAGCTCGCGGAGCGCTGGCGGGAGGAGACGGGTTTTCATTCGTTCCTTGCCGACAAGTTCGCGCATCCGGCGTACCAAGAGATCGTCGCGATGGGCGAACCGGCAGTGCCATGGATCCTGCGCGAACTTCAGGCGGGGCGCGGCCACTGGATCGAAGTCTTGGAACAAATCACGGGCGAGGACGCGGCCGCGGCGTCTGGTTGCAGCAGCCGGCGGGAAGCCGAGCTCGCGTGGCTGCAATGGGGTGCTGAGCGCTACCCGTGCAGATGAGCGACCGCGAGAGAATCGAGGCAGCACTGCCGGCGCTTCGGGCATCTCCGTACGCGATCACCAGCCCGCCCGACAAATGGTACAACTGCATCGCTTGGGTGCTCGGTATCGCCCATGTGCGGGTGGATCCGCTCGACCGCTGGGGCAGTTGGCCGCCTGACGTGCCGCGCGAGAACTCGGTCGAGATCATCTCGGCAGTCCTCGCGCACGCGGGGTACGAGCCTTGCGAAGACGGTACGCTCGTGGGCGATATTGAGAAGATCGCCCTGTACGCGCATGCCGATCAGGTGCAGCATGCAGCACGGCAGACCGAGTCCGGGCGTTGGACAAGCAAATTGGGCGATGACTGCGATATCGAGCATGAGCTGGAAGCGCTGGCGAGCAGCGCGAACGCTGGCGGCGAAGTGCAGTACGGCGAGGTAGTCGCATTCATGTCACGACCGCGGGCTGCCGGCTGACTCGGTTTGCAGGCGTTTCACGATTGGTCTAGCATGGAAGCAACGGGAGGATGGCCCTGATGACCACGCAATCGCCAACCGCAGAGAGTGCGCCCGTCGCCTCCGATTTGGAGCAGCGGTTCCTTGAGCTGGCTGCACGGCTGCATGAGGAAACGCAATTTTACTCCATGAGCCGCCAGTTCGTTGAGCACCCGGCCTACCGGGAAATCGCGGCGATGGGAGAGGTGGCCGTACCGTGGCTCCTGCGGGAGATGACGAGGACGCCGTCACGCTGGTCCATCCTGCTCAAAGAGATCACTGGAGAAAATCCGGCGGTCAATGCGGAGCCGGGCAAGGTCGCCCAAGTAGAGGCAGCTTGGCTCGAATGGGGTCGCGAACGGTATCCGAACCAGTGACGACTGGAGAAGGGTATCTCGAGCATTATTTCCCGGGATTGCGGGACTCGCCATACGAGATCACGAGCCTGCCGGATCGGAGATACAACTGCGTCGCGTGGGCAGTCGGCGTAACCGATACCAACTGGAACGCCCTAGACGATAACCATTATTGGCCGGCAGATCTGCCACGGCGCGATACGGTTGATGTCGTGATGGCAGCCTTGGCCACTGCCGGTTACGCGCCGTGCGCTGGTGGTGCCCTCGAAGACGGTATTGAGAAGGTGGCGATCTACGGAGTCGGTGCGGGGTTCAGACATGTCGCCCGGCAATTGCCAACCGGGCGTTGGACGAGCAAGCTGGGGTTTTCATTCGACATTGAGCATGAGCTTGGCGCGCTGACGAGCAGGGCTAACGTTGGGGGAGGGGTGCAGTATGGCGAAGTTGTTGCGTTTATGTGCAGGGCGCGGGAGGGTTAGGTTGAGATTGCTATGCCGTTGGCAATTGCGGTTTCGGTTTTGTGGTTGCGCATCTCGAAGTGGGTGATCTGGTGGTTGTTTTCTTGGCGTTCTTCGAGGGCTGATATCGTTACGGGTTGGCCGGGGAAGACCATGGCGCGGAATTGGCAGGCGTAGCGTTGGAGTTTGGTCGGGTCACCGTTGAGGCTGCGGTTGATGACTTCGCGAAGGGCGATGCTGATGTTGGCGCTGCCGTGGAGGATGATGTCGGGCAGGCCGGCGGCTCGGGCTACTTTGCGTTCGGTGTGGATCGGGTTCCAAATGTCGGCGCACTCGGTGTAGTAGTGCGGGGCGCTGGGGGCGATGTCGAACGTAGTGGACCAGACCGGGTCGCATTCGGTTTCGCGGCGCTGCGGGAACGGGGGCGGTTCGGCGATGATTTGGTCGTCGCCGTCGAGCGTTGCGCCGCGGGTGACGCCGCCGGTGTCCATCACGGCGATCTCTGCGCCGTTGCTGTCGCTGAACGTGAAGCGCTGGCTGGAGAGGACGCCGGAACGGACTTGGCGGACGGCGACCTGCTTGCCTTGGCAGGTGATGATGTCGCCTTCGCGCGGGTGGCGGGTGAAGCGGACATCGATCCAGGCGTGGACGCTGCGGCGGACGAGTTCCAGCGGCAGCGTTTCGTCGGGCACGTGGCGGCTGTTCCACTGCCAGCTGAAGACCATGCCGGGGTGGGCGATCAGGCCGCCCTCGCGGGCATCGTCGAGGTAGACGGGGTTGAAGTCGTCGACGCCGGCGGCGAAGGCGGTGATGGCGCGTGCGTCGAGCTCGAAGCTCTTGGCGATGGTCATCTTGCCGACGCTGGCGGGCATCGGCGGCAGCTCGGTTGCGGCGGGCATTGGTCAGCCTCCCGACTGGTCGCCGTAGCGGTCGTAGTGCAGCACCTCGTCGAGCGGGCGGCGGTTGATCACGCCGTGCTTGCCGGTGGGATGGCCCATGGGGACCATCACCATCGGCAGGATGTGCGGCGGGAGATTGAGGACTTCGCGGGCGGCGTCGCGGTCGCCGAAGGCGAGCGTGGTGGGCACTGCGCCGATGCCCAAGGCGCGGGCGGCGAGCAGCAGGTTCTGGACGGAGCCCCAGACTTCGGTGGCGGCTTGGACGCCGGCGCCGAAGGCGGAGCCGGGCTTCAGCCCGTCGACCGTCGCCGCCGAAGTGTCGCGCTCCATATCGGTGCAGGCGATGATCAGCAGCGGCACCTCGTGCATGCGATTCATCTGATGCTCGACGGCGTCGAGGAAGCGGGAGCGCTTGTCGCCTTTGTAGTGGTCGACGGCGTCGAGGCGGGGGCGGTTGTGTTCGAGGTACTTGGAGACGAAGCGGCGGTTGAGGTCGGCGAGGCGCTGCTTCTGCGCGGGGTCGCGGACGACGATCCAGTGGCGGGCCTGGCGGTTCGAGCCGCTGGGGCCGGCGTGGGCCGCTTCCAGCATCGTGCGGATGTCCTCTTCCGAGATCGGGTCGGGTTTGTAGCGGCGCAGGGCGCGGGCCGTGTGCAGGGTCTCGAAGAATTCCATGTGCGCGCTCCTATCCGTAGACGATGAACTCGACGAGGTTGCCGTCGGGGTCGCGGGTATAGACGCTGGTACCCTCGGTCATGCCGCCGGCGCGGCCGCCCTCGCGCCCGACCGGGCCTTCGATCAGCTCGCCGCCGGCTGCGACGATGGCGGCGGAGGCCTCTTCAACACTGCCCTCCCAGACGAAGCAGAAGTCGCCGCAGCCGGGCACGGCGGTCGGTCCCTTGAGCGTGAAGCTCGGATTCTGCCAGAGCTCGGGCGCGTGGAAGTTGATCTTCTGGTCGCCAGCCGCGACGTAGAAGGCGGGGAACTCCCCTGCCCGCCAGCGCTCCTCGCCCGCAATGGCAAAGCCCAGCGCACGGTAGAAGGCGATGATCGCCTCCGGGGCACCAGCGGGTGCGGCAACGTGGTCGATTCCAGCGACAGGCATTGGCGGCCTCCTCGTCCGCATAGCATAGGGCCTGCGGATTTGCCATGCGACCTGCCGGTCCGAAGCACAGACCCGCCCGCCCATCGCAGTGTGGATGGCATGAGCAGCCAGCCGTGGAGTCTCATTCAGAGACATCGGGGAGTATCATATATGTTTCAAGCCATTCACGGATTTCGGGGGTTAGGTAGGTGCTGATGTTGAAGTTTCGTTTTTGAGTAAGTTTAATAAAACGATTAGCGCTCCTAACATATCGTTGATATTCATAATTACTTGGTTCACCCATTGCGTCTAATAGGTACATAGAGCAAAGTTCGGCGGATAGTTCAGTAGGGCTTGAATGATAGAGATTTTTATATATGCTATCACTCGGTATACTCCAATTATTAGGGCTTTTTTCAACAAATCCTATAAGGTCTATAAACTCTTTACCATAACTTTCTCTAAAATGAGGGCCATAACTGACGCTGTGTTCTGTATTGGGGGATAATTGTTGTAGCCAGTTCCAGTGTTGCGTAGCATGACAGATTTCGTGTATCTCGCTTTGTAGCCATAAAAGATTAAGATATTCGTCATTTCTTGGTTCAGCACCAGCATATACTACAATAACTGGAATATCTGCGCTTGCTGTGTATATATATCCTCCTACACTATCACTATTAAATCGTGGTTTTATTGTTTTTATAATACAGGTAGGGGGATATTGTGGCATTCTTGGCAGAACTTGTGCTTTTACCCGAACATCAAAGTCGTCATTGCAAGGAGTGTCTTTTGGGATACCTCCATAGCGATATGCCCATATATCCTCAAAGGGTTTACATTGCGTCTCACCAAAAAACTCACAGACATTGTAGCAATTCGCCCACAGCGTACCTGCGGGTATAAATTGCTCGTATTGTTGTTTGAATTGTTGAATGGCAGGGTTATCTTGTGGAACGTTGTATTGGTTATAGGTATTCCATTGGTCGTTGCCGTAGAACCATATGGTGTTTATCATACAGCCCATTGTTGCAAGGCGTCCTTTGAGGTGGAGGAGCGAGCCACCACCCCATTGAAACTCAAAGAGCTCGTTGTATCCCTCCGGGATCTCCGCCACCACCTCGGTTGGTTGCAAAGCACGCGCAGCTACTGCCTCTTCATTCGCATCATCAGCGGAGATGCCCGCTATGAGGAAAACGGACAGTCCGGCCGCGGCCAGCAGCGCCACAGCTCGCTTCATTAGCGCCACGAGGCCCATCACCGCCCCCTTCCATCTGCCCCCGCCGTCATCTATGTGGATGCGGAACCCGCAGCCCTTGACCGCAAACTCTGACCGGCTCTCGACGGCGCGGGCAAGATAGCCGCAGGCAGCCCGCGAGTCCAGTGGGGGAGGATGGGAATCGCCGATCCGGTAGGCTGGAAGCGGAGGAAACGCCATGCACAGCGCCATTGACATCGCCAGAGGCCTGCTGACCAATGCGGAGACGCAGGGAGTCTCGCTCTCCGATGCTGATCTACATCGACTCGCCGTCCACGCGCAGGCGTGGTTCATGGCGGTCCGCGATCGCCCGCTGTTCGACGATCCGATCATCGCGGGCGAGGACGGCCCCGTCATTCCCGCGATCCGCGAAGCCCAGCTCAACGGCGGCATTGCCCGCTTCGTCGACGATGACGAGGCCTGCGACCTGCTCGGCGAGTACGCCTACTGGCAGACCGGGTCCGCCATCATCAGCATCGAGAAACCGATGACGAAGCGAGAACCTGAGATCGACGCCGAGATCGATGCCTTCGTGGCGGCGATTCCGCCCGGTTGCGAAGTCGACCGCGAAGCGCTCCGCTGCCGAACCCGGGAGGAGATCGACAAGCGCCGGGGTCCGCCGATCGATGTGGACGCCATGCGTCGCCGACTCGACGAGGATCCGGAATTCTTGGCGATGCTGCTCGAAAAGGCGGCGCGGCCGGCGACCAGCGGCTTCCGCCCGCGATGAACGGCGATCCTGCCGGCTACGACTTCATCTACGACCCCGAAGTCCGGGCGATGCTGCCGTCGTTGGCCAAAGACCTGCAACGAGAGCTGGAGGAAGCCGAACGCGAGCTGCTGCGCGACCAGTCGGAGGCCAATCCGCGGATCCGCTACTGGCGCGGGATCACCGTGATCGGGATGGTCTCGACCGAGCATTTGGAGGTCTATTTCCAGCCCGCGGGGCCGCTGGTGGCGCGGGTGTTCGAGATCCAGATCCGGCTGTAGTTGCCGGGGTTCGGCCGCGCGGGCGGGGCGCGCACTATCCTCGCGGTGGCGCGGCGGTCGCGCTTGATGGAGCGGAGAGACGGATGAGCAGCGAAATTTCGGCGGAGGATACGTTTGCGCGGAAGCGGCTGACGATCGGCGAGACGACGATGGCGTACGTCGATGAGGGGCCTGCCGACGGCGACCCGATCATCTTCCTGCACGGGAATCCGACGTCGTCGTACCTGTGGCGGAACATCATCCCGCACTGCACGGGGAGCGGGCGCTGCCTGGCGCCGGACCTGATCGGGATGGGGATGTCGGGCTCGTCGCCGAGCGGGTCGTACCGCTTCGTCGATCACGCGGGCTGGCTGGACGCGTGGATGGACGGGATGGGGCTGGACTCGAACATCACGTTCGTGGTGCACGACTGGGGTTCGGCGCTGGGGTTCCATTGGGCCAAGCGGCACCCGGAGGCGATGAAGGGGATCGTCTACATGGAGGCGATCGTGCGCCCGGTGACGTGGGAGGAGTGGCCGGAGGCGGCGGCGCGGGTGTTCCAGGGCTTCCGCTCGGAGGCGGGCGAGGAGATGGTGCTGGAGAAGAACATCTTCGTCGAGCGGGTGCTGCCGGGCAGCGTGCTGCGGGGGCTGACGGACGAGGAGATGGAACGCTACCGGCAGCCGTACCTGGAGCCGGGCGAGAGCCGCCGGCCGACGCTGACCTGGCCGCGCGAGATTCCGATCTCGGGCGAGCCGGCCGACGTGGTCGAGATCGCGTCGGCCTACGCGGAGTACCTGGCGGAGACGGAGACGCCGAAGCTGTTCGTCAACGCGGAGCCGGGCGCGATCCTGCGCGGGCCGCAGCGCGAGTTCTGCCGCACGTGGAAGAACCAGACCGAGATCACGGTGCCCGGCAACCACTTCGTGCAGGAAGATTCGCCGCACGAGATCGGCGCGGCGATCCGCGAGTGGTACGCGGGCATCTAGGAGGGCGTTAGTGCCCAGCATCGCGGAGGCGCGGGCGGCGCTGGATGCGTCGCGCGAGGAGTACCGCGAGCTGATCGGCGGGATGTCGGAGGCCGACTTGGCGCGGCGGCCGCCGGGTTCCGACTGGGACAACCGGCAGATCGCGTGGCACTTGGCGTTCCTCTCGAATCGGATAGCGCGGACGGCGCCGCGGATCCGCAGCGGTCGGGGGATGGACCCGCCCAAGCCGGTCTGGAAGGCGATGGGGATCGGCTTCGACCTCTACGCCGCGCTGAGCGGGCGGCGGGCGAGGCGAGAGCGACTGCTGGCGTGGTACGAGGAGGGCTATGAGGCGGGGGCGGCGCTGCTGGCCGACGTGGCGGAGGAGGAATGGGAGCGGAGCGCGCCGTGGCTGGGCGGGCGGGCGAGCCTGGCCGATCAGTTCGCGTTCCTGCGCGGCCATTTCGAGGAGCACGCAGCCGATCTGCGCCGATCGCTGGAGTAGCATCGCCGAGAGAGGTGACGCATGGCCGATGGCAACGAGGCGAATGGCGCGAGGGAAGAGCTGCGGGAGCTGCTGGAGGGCAAGCGGGCGGAGGTGCACGAGCTGATCGACGGGCTGAGCGCGGCGGAGTTCGAGCGGAAGGTGCCGGGCAGCGCGTGGAACGTGCGGCAGCTGGCGTGGCACATCGCGTTCAGCCCGAGGTTCTTCACGCGATCGATCGGAGCGGTGCGGCAGGGCAAGAACAGCGGGCCGCCGGCTTGGCTGTTCTCGATTCTGGAGCCGGCGGGGGCGCTGCTGCCGAAGATGCAGGCGCGGGGCGAGACGCCGCAGTCGGTCGGCGCGGCCTTGGATGAGGGCAACGCCGAAATCCTGAAGATGCTCGACGGCATCCGCGAGGAGGAATGGGAGCGATCGGCGCTCGTGCTGGGCCAGCCGGTGACGATGGCGGGGATCTTCCGCGAGTACGCGGCGCACACCGAGGAGCATTTGGTCGAGCTGCGCAAGGCGCTCGGCTGAGGTGGCGGAGCAGCCGGCCGCCGGCATCCTGGAGCGCTATCCGGCGCTGCGCGAGATGCAGGCGGTATCGCTGTTTTCGGAGCTGGGCTACCGCTTCACCGACGCGGGCGAGGGCTGGTGCGAGATCACGCTGGAGTCGACGCCGAAGACGCACAACCTGTACGGGATCGTGCACGGCGGGGTCTGGCTGCTGGTGGCGGATTCGGCGATGGGCGGGGCGCTGGGAACGGTGCAGGCGGAGGGCGAACAGGTGATCACGGCGCAATCGGAGTTCCGCTGGCTGCGGGCGCTGGAAGGGACGACGATCCGGGCGCGGGCGGAGGTGATCCGGCGCGGGCGGACGCTCTCGCATTGCTCGGTCGATCTGTACGACGGCGACGGCAAGCACATCGGGCACGGGAACGGGACCTACGTGATCCTGCCGCCGTAGCATTCGCGCGAAACCGGGCAACATCTCGGGACGCACGCGAAGGGACACGGACATGGCAGGACGACTCGACGGCAAGACGGCGCTGATCACGGGCGGCGCGCGGGGGCAGGGCGAGGCGGAGGCGCGGCTGTTCGCCGCGGAGGGGGCGCGGGTGGTGATCACGGACGTACTCGACGCGGACGGCGAGCGGGTGGCGGCAGAGGTGGACGCGATCACGTACTTGCACCACGACGTGACCGACGAGGCGCAGTGGGAGGCGGCGGTGCGGGAGATGATCGAGGATCTCGGCAAGATCGACGTGCTGGTGAACAACGCGGGCATCTACCGCAACAGCCCGATCGGCTCGACGACGCTGGAGGAGTACCGGCAGGTGATCGAGATCAACCAGATCGGGGTGTTCCTGGGGCTGAAGCACGCGGGGCCGGTGATGGCGGAGGCGGGATCTGGGTCGATCATCAACATCTCGTCGATCGCGGGGATGCGGGGCGGCGGGGGTTCGATCGCGTACACGGCGAGCAAGTGGGCGGTGCGGGGGATGACGAAGGTGGCGATGTCGGAGTTCGCGCCGAGCGGGGTGCGGGTGAACTCGATTCATCCGGGCCTGATCGAGACGCAGATGCTGCAGCAGCTGCCGGCGATCGAGCGCGGGCAGGGCGACCAAGTGATGCGGCGGATCCCCTACGGGCGGTTCGCGCAGGCGGAGGAGGTGGCGAACCTGGCGCTGTTCTTGGCGTCGGACGAGAGCGAGTACTGCAACGGCACCGAGTTCATCATCGACGGCGGGATGATCCAAGGCATCTGAGGGCAGCCGGGACCGCGCCGATGTCCGAGAGCATCGTCTACCGCGATGAACTGCCGGAAGACTGCCCGCCGCCCGGCACGGAGATCTCCGGAGACGGGGACCTCATCGTTTACCGATTCGTCGAGCACGACCCGATTGACGCGGCAGCAGACTTTGAGCCGTTGCGGGAACTGCGTCGAAATCAGGTGTGGCCTTCAGAAGCCGAGCGCCGGGAGGCCGAGTGCAGGGCATGGGGCGTGTCCGTCTATCGGCCGCTCCGCAAGGCGAAAAAGAGCCTGCGCAATCAGCAGAACCGAGAGCGCAGGCGACGCGAGCAACGGGGCAACGGGGATCCGCGCTGGCTGGGGATGCGCATCTGCGAAGTGCGCCTCTCGAAGGGCGCCGGCGCTATCATGTCCACAAGCGAGAAGACAGGGCATCACGAGTGGTGGCCAGCCGCGAACTTCGACATTGAGGCGCACGCGAGGTTGATCTGAGGAAGTGCCTGATGAAGACGATCCACGTCCTGCACGAACGAATCCTCGATTACTACGACGAACCATTGGTCATTGAGGCCAAGGATGAGAGCAACCGCCGGTATCTCTGCGACTCTTTGGCAACTAGCACTGAGGGCAGAAGGTTCATCGTGGTCCCAGTCACAGACGGGCAGGTGGAGGCACTTAATCAGGGCGAGTCCTGCATGATGCAGGTGATGGTGCAGGCCGGCGGCGAGGAGTGGTACATCTCGGTGCCGCAGTGGGACTTTCGGGAGCCGTTCGCGATTGAGCGGCAGGAGGGGCCGATTTCGGAGAGCCCGGATCTCTGCGGCGAGGGCTACATGCTGACGGGGGCTTGGGACGACGAGTAGGCGGGGGGAGCGGCGGCCGGGCGTTTCGGGCTGCACGCGGGGGGCGTCGTCGGCTAGCCTTGCCGCCCAATCGGTCGGCAAGGCGGAGGGCGGCAGATGAACGCGCCCCCGGTCCAGTTCACGCAGACGTCGGACGGCGTCTCGATCGCCTATCAGCAGCAGGGGTCGGGGCCGCCGTTGGTCGTTTCGTCGGGGTTGATCCCGCCGATCGAGGAGGATTGGCGGGACGACGGCTGGGCGGGGCGGCTGGCGCGGCGGTTCCGCGTCTTCCACTTCGACCCGCGCGGCTGCGGGCTGTCGCAGTTCGAGGTGGGCTCAGACGGGATCGAGGCGGAGGCAGCCGACGTCGCGGCCGTGGCGCGGGCGACGGGCGCGCCGAGCGTCTCGCTGGTCGGATACTCGCTCGGGGTGCCGGCGGCGGTGGCCTGCGCGGTGCAGGAGCCCGAGCTGGTCGACCGCTTGATCCTGCACGCGCCGATCGTGGGGCGCGCGGGGGCGGCGAGTTCGCCGATCGACCCCGAAGCGGAGAATCCGGCCAGGATCGCGGGCGATGTGATCGAGGGGCTGATGAAGCTGGGCTACGCGTACAACGACGAGCCGGCGCGGCGGGCGATGATGACGATGGTGATCCCCGAGGCTTCGACGGAAGAGCTGATCCTGCTGGGCGAGAGCCTGCGTTCGTACGCGGCGGCCGACCGCATCCTCCAGATCGTCCCGCAGCTGCGGTCGTGGGCCACGGAGGCGATGCTGTCGCGCTTGCAGGTGGAGACGCTGATCTCGGTGCCCAACGAGGAGTCGGGCAAGGCCGTCGGGCGGCGTTGGACCCAGGCGATTCCGCGGGCGCAAATGGTCGTGGTGCGGGGGCGTTCCGGGATCATCCTGCCGGGCAGCCAGACGGTCGAGGATTTCGCCGGCGCGGTCGAGCAGTTCGCGGGCGGGCAGGAGTACGAGCGGGGAGCGGACACGACGGCGCGGACGCGGACGGTGCTGTTCACGGACTTGAAGGACTCGACCGACCTGACGGACCGGCTGGGCAACGTCGAGGCGCGGCGGATCATGCGCGACGTGGAGCGGCTGACGCGGCGGGCGATCCACGCGCACGGCGGGACCGAAGTGAAGGGGCTGGGAGACGGGATGATGGCGTGGTTCCCGCTGGCGTCGGGCGCGCTGGAGGCGGCGGTGGATTTGCAGTACTCGGTGATGCACATGGACGCGCCGGTCGACGTGCTGCTCTCGATCGGCGTGGATGCGGGCGAGCCGATCGAGGAGTCGGGCGATCTGTTCGGCGCGGCGGTGAACCGGGCGGCGCGGATCGTGGGCTACGCGGGGGAAAGCGAGATCATCGTCTCGAGCTTGGTGCGCGGGCTGGTGCAGGGGCACACGTTCCGGTTCACGGACCGGGGGCTGACGCAGCTGCGCGGGATCGCGGAATCGACGCAGCTCTACGAACTGGACTGGCGCGCCGCGCCGGATCCGCATGCGCCGGCGCTCAACGCGAAGTGAGGACGCCGGCAGGAACGGAACGGAGGCCGAGATGACGGAGATGACGAAACGGGAGCGGGTGCGCGCGGCCATCGCCGGGGAGGCCGTGGACCGGCCGCCAGCCTCGCTGTGGGGGCACGACTTCCTGCGCGAGTGGAGCAACGAGGAGCTCGTCGGGGCGACCGTCGAGCAGTACGAGGCGTACGACTGGGACTTCATCAAGCTGAACCCGCGCTGGACGATGTTTCCGGAGGCTTGGGGCGCGGTCTACGAACCGCCGACGGAGCAGGCCAACCCGACGCTGGTCAGCGCGGCGCTGGGCGGCATCTCGGAACTCGGCGGCGTCGAGCCGGTGCATGCCCAGCGGGGGATGTTCGGCGAGCACATCGAAGCCGTGCGGATGCTGATCGAGCGCACGGGCGGCGAGGTCGACGTGACGCAGACCGTGTTCTCGCCGATGTCGGTGCTGGGGCTGATGACGGGGCGCCCGCCGACGCTGAAGGTCTGGGCCGCCGAAGACCCGGCGGCGGTGCATGCGGCGATCGCCCGGATCACGGAGACGATCACGGCCTACAGCCTGGCGACGCTGGCGGCGGGCGCGACGGGCATCTTCTACGCGCCGCTGCAATGGGCCAGCTACGACATCTCGACGGTGGATTTCTACCGCGAGTTCGGGCGTCCCTACGACATGCAGGTGCTGGACGCGGTGCGCCATGCCGACTTCAACATCCTGCACGTGTGCCACACGCACAACATGCTGGACGAACTGATCGACTACCCCGTCGCCGCGATCAACTGGGACGACCGCGGCGCCGGCAACGCGGGCTTGGCCGATGTGCGCGAGCGGACATCAACGGCAGTGATGGGCGGCGTCGGCCGCCAGGACCTAGCCGAGCAGGGCGCGGACGCGATCAAGGCGCAGGCAACCGAAGCCGCATCGCTGGGCACGCGAGTACTGGTCACCGCCGGCTGCTCGATCCCGCCGCAGACGCCGCACGAGAACCGCGCCGCCGTCGCGGCAGCAGTGCGGGGGGACTGAAGGTAGCTGTCGAAACAGCCGTCCCCCTCTCTAGGAGAGGAGCTCTGGGGTTGCGTCCAGATCGATCTCAATCACTTCATTGGCGGCTTCAAGAAGCCTTCCGCTTGCCTCGGATGGTACGGCTGCCACGACGACCTTGCGTCCATACCTCTTCGCATTCCGGACTGCGCGTATCAGATCGCTGTCGCCACTGACCAAGATCGCTACGTCGTACGCGCGACGCCACGCCCCTTCTGCCAGCGTGAGCGCGAGCTCAACGTCAACCCCTTTCTCCTCATTTCCCTCAAACTCGGCCCCACATCGAGGACAGAAGGCAGCTTTTGCCCTGCAAGCAGGATCAGGACAGGTCGCTGGCTTGCGAATCGGCCGTTGCTCGAATCGGTGAATCTTGAAACGCTTCCGGGTGCGCAGGTACTTGTTCACAAAAGCGTTCTCCCGATTCCCCGCGGGAGTGCGCGGATTGTACGAAAAGAACAGGTGCGGCGGATCGTATGACAATTCAGCCAAGCCCAATCTGATGCGCGCTTCTTCCACAAGCCATTCAGGGAAGCGATCCCAGTTCAGGCCCTTCCGTCCTTGGCGACGTGCTGCGCTTCTCGCGGGGATGACGATGTTCCAGTAGTCAATGAAGAGGTGCGCATTTTCGGGCGACCGGTCGCCGGCCGGCTCGCTTGTGGGCCTGTCTGCCGGACGGGATGTCATGGCAAGAGATTCTTAGGAATGGCGAAGGGGTCGTCGCGACGACCCCTTCGCAGCTGTGACGGGCCGCGGTTAAGCACTTACGGGTGACAGTCGCCACACGTCGCCACGGCCAGCGGCTAAGACGCAGCCATCGTACCCACACCACGATCGGTCTGTCAAGCGTCTCGTCGCCGTGGCGGTGCGTTCGAATTGACGGGGCGATTCCCTAGTCGCCGGGGGCGCCTAGGCGGCGGGAGAGGGGGGTGGCCAAGGCTGCGGCTAGGAGGGCGAAGGCTAGGTCGATCAGGGTCCAGGGCCAGAAGATGTTGTATGCGCCGAGGGGGTCGGCGTTGATGTCGGCGTAGTGGGCGGCGGTTTCGAACCAGGCGGTGAAGAAGATGAAGAGGGCGGTGGCGACGTTGAGGGGGCGGGCGATGGGGCCGCCGAAGCCGCGGCCGGCGATGGCGAGGGCGACGATGGCGGAGCCCGCTTGGAGCGCGACCCAGATCGAGCCCGCGCCGCCGGATGGGGGGTAGACCGGGCCTTGGGCGGTGATCGCGTTGACGCCGTACATCAGGAGCGCGGTGAGGCCGGCCCAGAGCACGAGCGGGTTGCGCAGGGACGGGCCGATCAGGCGGACACCGAAGACGGTGCCGGCGTGCATCAGGACCCAGGGCCAGTTGGCGTCGTGCTGGGCGATCGCGCCGCCCAAGCCGAAGGCCATACCGAATTGGATCACGATGGTGGCGATGATCGAGACCAGCAGGGTGATGTTGGCCGGATCTTCGAGGCCGCCGGAGAGCGGGCGCATGACCAGGACGCGGGCGATGAACATCAAGCTGACGGTCATCGCGACCCAGACGCCGGTGTCGGCGAATTCGCCGTCGACGATGGTGCCCGTAGTACCGCCGGCGTCGGCGAGGTTCATCCCGATGTTCAGCCCGGCCAGCAGGAGGGCGGCGATGATCGCGAAGCGCGCGCCGGCGTCGTCCCAGACAGCGCGGAGCGCGCCGGCGGGATCGTCGGCGATGCGGGCGAGCGCAGTCGTGATTGCGGTCATCGCGGGTGCCTTTTCGCCGCCGGACGGCTCAGTCGCGCTCGGGGGCGCCCAGGCGGCGGGAGATGTACGGCGCGACCAGCACGGAGAAGACCGCGACGGCGACGAGGATGAGCAGCCACTGGTAGCAGATCGGCGGGTCGCCCAAGTCGGGGGCGAAGCCGCCGTATTCGGCGGCGACTTCGATCCAGAAGAGGAAGGTGAGGGCGATCAGGACGGCGACGTGGAGGGGGCGGGCGACGTGGCCGCCGAAGCCGCGGGCGGCGATGGCGAGGGCGCCGAGCATGGAGAGGGCGTGGAGGCCGATGAAGAAGCGGGTGACCTCGATCGAGTCGACGCCGGTGACGGCGCAGACGACGGTCTCGACCACGATCGAGAAGAAGGTGTAGGCGAGCAGCCAAACGACGAGCGGGCGGGTGGCGACCGGGGCGATCAGGCGCATGAGGAGCACGGAGCCGCCGTGGATCAGGATCCAGGGCCAGTAGATGTAGCGGTCGCCGAGGTCTTCGAGGACGGCCGGCTCGAAGGAGAAGGCCAGTTCGTAGGTGATGATCGTGGCCAGGCCGAGGAAGACGGTCATGTTCGAGACGTCGGTCAGCCGCGGCTCCAAGGGGCGCAGGGTGAGGACGCGGGCGATCAGCAGCAGCGAGCAGGTCATCACGGTCCAGACGCCGCCGCCGACCGTCCAAGCCGGCTCTCCGCCGGCCCAGACGGTCGCCGTGGTGGTGCCGCCGGCGCCGGCCCAGTAGACGCAGGCGTTGAGGCCGAAGATGAGCGCGGCGTAGATGATCCAAGTGCGCCAGGCGGTGTCGTCCCAAGCCGCGCGCGCTGTGCCGACGGGGTCGGCGGCGGCCGAGAGGAACCGTTCGACTGCTGCGGGCATGGCGCGTCCTCTCTACAAGGCGGGGGAGCGGCGGCTAGCATTCTCACTCTAGACAGATTCGGCAGCCGGAGGAGATCGTTATGCGCAGCTTCGAGGGCAAGACGGCGGTGGTGACGGGGGCGGCCTCCGGGATGGGGCTGGCCTTCGCGGAGCGGTTCGCGGCCGAGGGCATGAACGTGGTGCTGGCGGACATCGAGGAGGAGGCGCTGACGGCGCAGGTGCGGCGGCTGGAGCAGGAGGAGCGCCGGGTGCTCGCCGTCGCCGTGAACACGATGTCGCGCGAGAGCGTGGACGCGCTGCGGGACCGCGCGATCGCGGAGTACGGCAACATCCACATGCTGTTCAACAACGCCGGCGTGGCCAGCCGGACGGACGGCGGGCTGGGGCGCGGCGAGCGCAGCCTGGCGGTGTGGGAGATGCCGGACGACACGTGGGAATGGGTGATGGGGGTGAATTTCTGGGGCGTGCTCTACGGCATCCAGTCGTTCGTGCCGCACATGATCGAGCACGGCGAGGAGGGGCACATCGTCAACACGGCCTCGCTGGCGGCGCTGATTCCGGGCGCGTCGGCCTACAGCGTGAGCAAGCACGGAGTGCTGACGTTGACCGAGGGGCTGTACTTCCACCTGCGCGACCGCGGGACGAAGATCGGCGCGTCGGTGCTCTGCCCGGGCTTCGTCAACACGCAGATCATGCTGGCCGGGCGCAACCGCCCGGACGATCTCGGCGGCGTCGAGGAGGCGACGGAGGAGCAGCTGGCGGGCGCGGCGGTGATGCTCGGCGGCGGGATGTCGCCGTCGGACGTCGCCGAAGAGGTCTACCAAGCGGTGGTCGGGGAACGGGCCTACATCCTGCCGCACCCCGGCTGGGACGACGTGATCCGCGGGCGGGTCGAGGCGGTGCTGGAGCGGCAGGCGCCGTACGCGGTCGACTTCGAGGAGCTGCTGGCCAAGCGGGCGCGGGGAGAGCTGGTGTAGGAGAGCCGGACTAGGAAGCGCCGTCGTCTTCGCCGCTGGCGAGCTGCTTGGCGAACTCCTTGCGGCCGGCGCGTTCTTTCTCGGTCTTTTCGAGGATCGTCTCGGGGATCCAGAAGGGGACTTCGGAGTCGGCGCGGCTGGGGGCGAGCAGGTCGTCGAGGTCCATGACCAGCTCGCGGCGGTCGTACTTGGTCTGCTCGTGGCCCTCCCAGAGCGGGAGCATGGCGATGGCGTCGAAGGGGCAGACCTCGACGCAGATGTTGCAGCGCATGCAGCGGCCGAAGTCGATGTAGAACTGGTCGATCACGGACTTGTGATTGCTGCGGCCGGCGGCGTGGGCCGGGTTCTTGGTCAGCTTGGTGGTCATGCAGTCGACCGGGCAGGCGGCGGCGCACTTGCCGCAGCCGGTGCAGTTGGGCTCTTCGAGCTCGTGGTTCCAGATCAGGTAGGGGAAGGTGCGGGCGCGCTTGGGCAGCTGCTTCTTCTCGAACGGGTAGTGGACGGTGACGGGGCCGCGGCCGACGACCTGTGCGCCGCGTGCGAACACTTTCAAGACTCCGCGCATCCCACGCTCCGTTCCGTTCCGCCATGCAGGGTAGCAGCAGCCCGGTCGATACCCGCGCGACGGGGGCGGCCGCGCATTGGCTACCCTTGCGGGACTGGCTGCCCGCGCCGCTTCCGGCTGCATCGGCGGCGGCGCGCCTGCGAGGGAGGATCTGGATGTCCGCACCGCTCGAGGGAATCAAGGTCGTGGATTTCACGCGCTACCAGAACGGGCCGCACGCGACGGCGATGCTGGCGGACATGGGCGCGGACGTGCTCAAGGTGGAGATGCCGGGCAACGGGGATCCGGGGCGGCAGCTGGGCGTGGGCGCGGACGGGTTCTGCTCGTACTTCGAGGCGCTGAACCGGGGCAAGCGCTCGATGACGCTGGACCTGCGGGCGGAGGGGGCACTCGAGATCATCCGCAAGCTGGTGGCGGAGGCAGACGTGCTGGCGGAGAATTTCCGGCCGGGCTACTTGGACAGCATCGGCTTGGGCTACGACGACCTGAAGGAGGCGAACCCCAAGCTGATCTACGCGACCAACAGCGGCTTCGGGCCGGAAGGCGTCTGGGCGACGCGTGGGTCATTCGACGTGGTGGCGCAGGGGATGAGCGGGGCGATGATCGCGCTGGGCGGGGGGCCGGGCGAGCGGCCGATCACGGCGCCTTGGGGGCTGGCGGATCAGACCGGCAGCATCATGTTCGCCTACGGGATCATGACGGCGCTGCTGGCGCGGGAGCGCTTCGGGGTCGGCCAGAAGATCGACGTTTCGCAGCTGGGCGCGATGCTGACGCTGCAAGCGCTGTCGCTCCAGGCCTACCTGCACTCGAAGACGCAGCCGATCCTGAAGCCGGGCAAGTCGTTCAGCGCCACCTTCTCCTGGTACCAGTGCGCGGACGGGGAGTGGCTCACCGTCGGCGTGCTCGATCCCAAGTTCTGGCCGGTGCTGTGCCGCGCGCTGGAGCGCGAGGATCTGATCGAGGATGAGCGCAGCATGGACCCGTTCCAGCGGCGCGACAACGAGGAGTGGCTGCGCGGGGAGCTGAGCGCGGCCTTCAAGGCGCAGCCGCGCGACGTCTGGATCGAGCGGCTCGTCGCGGGGAAAGTGCCCTGCGGGCCCGTCTACGACTACCAGCAGGTGGCGGAGGACGAGCATTTCTGGCTGAACGGGTACCTGCAGGAGACGCCGCACCAGAACTTCGAGCAGCATCACGTGGTGGGGATTCCGGTCTCGTTTTCGGAGACGGCGACGAAGGTGCAGTCGGCCGCGCCCGAGCTGGGGCAGAACACGGAAGAGGTGCTGCTGGGGCTGGGCTACGACTGGGACGACATCGTGCGGCTGCACGACGGCGGGGTGACCGCGGTCAAGCGCAACGGAGCGTAGCGGCGGCGGGCGCTGGCGGAGCCGGCATCCATCTCCGACGGGCCGGCCGCCGGCTTACCTGTGGGCGACGATGTTGAACCAGGAGTCGTAGCGGTCGCCGTCGACATCGACCACGGTGTAGGTGAAGAGGTAGGCCCGGGTCGCGGTCGGCGTGCCGGTGAACACGCGCGTGGCGGCGATGAAGCTGTACCCGGTTTCCCACGCGTACTGGCCCGGCCCGATTGAGTAGGTGAACGGGGGGTTGCCGCCCGTCGCCACCGGGAGGGTGACCGTGAGCGGCCGGTTGATGGCGGCGCGCACGCGGGTGCCCTGCAGCGTCGGTTGGCTGTTGCGTTCCCAGTACCTCGAGCGCTGCGTGAGGATGCCGTCGGGGCAGGTCGATACGCGGACGTTTTCGAAGAGCAGGTAGAGGATGCCGTTGACGATCCGCCCCGTTCGGAGGTAGCGCCGGGTCTGGCTCTGAAGCTGGCAGCGGGCCGCGGCGGTGTCGGGCGCGGCGGTCGGGCCGGCATCGACGGCGGCGATCGCGCCGGGCGCAGCGGGCGCGCCGACGGTTGCCGCATCGGCGGTGCCGGCACTCCAGGCGAGCAAGCCGATCAGCGCGATAGCGGCCGCGGCGAAGAGCGCGGCGGCGCGGGAGGGAGCGACGGGGGGGAGGAGCGCGTGCTTCACGATCTTGCCTTGCGCTTCGGTGCCGGCGCGCGGTTCCGGTGCGGCTGCTACCAGTCCTGCCAGACTTGGACGCGGCGCGTGTTGCGGTCTTCGGTGCCGCCGCCGTCGACGGGGCAGCGGTCGACCCAAGTCTGCTCGAAGAGGCGCGCGGTCATGTAGCCGTAGCTATTGCGGCGCACGCGGATCAGGCGGACATTGGTGAGGACGGCGGTGCAGCCCGCCGGGGTGGCGTCGATCTGCGCCTGCGGCTCGACGGGAACCGCGGGGACCGAGGCCGCGCCGGCCGAGGCCGCCCACGCGGCGAACAAGCCGGCGGCGAGCAGCCCGGCGAGCGCGAGCTTGAATTTGACGCCCGAGAGCTTCGCGGGTTCCATTTCAGTCTCCTTCCGGAGGTTCTCCCGGACGCGGGCCGGCTAGGCCCCGCCGTCGGCGCGCCAGTAGCGGTTGGTGTAGCTGCGGTCGACGCCGTCGGTGCAGGTCTTGCGGATGAAGTCCTCGAATTGCCGCCACGTGACGCCGTCGATCACCCTCGTGTTGAGCTGCCGATGCGACTCGACGTGCGAGGAGCAGGTCACCATCATCCGCGTCTCGTCTTCGACGGGCGGCGAGAACGAGACCGCGACGGCCTCCGCTTCCGCGCTCGGGAGGGCGACGTCGGCGGCCGAGGCCGACGCCGTCCACGCGAGCAGGGCCAGCGCCGGGATCAGGAGGAACAGGGCGAGACGGGCGAAGCGTCCGCTGAAGATGGTCGGGCGGCTGAGTGAGGTCATCGGATTCTCCCTCCGTCGGCAGGGCGGTTCGTCCTCAGCATAGGCGCTGCGGAAGCCGTTCGGGGGCTAGTCGTCGTCGGCCAAGGTGGATTCGTCGGCCGGGGCCGCGGGCACGGAGGCGCGGTCGAAGCCGCTCCACTGGACCCAGGTCCGGACGCGGTACTTGACGGTGATGATGCTGACGGGTTCGCCGGGCGGGATCAGGTCGTCCGGCGGCGTGCTGCCGTCGGTCATCAGCGCCGACCAGCGGGAGGTGCATTCGTAGTCTTCGATCTTCTCCCACTGGCGGAACTCGACGCCGTCGATCGTGCGGCTGGCGCCGGTCGGGCGGAAGCTGTAGAGCGTGTTGCGAGGGCAGCGGGTTTGGAAGCCCCAGCGCAGGTTCGGGTACATCTGGTCTTGCCGGTACAGGGCGCACTGGCGCTGCAAGTCGGTAAGGCGGTCGGACTGGTCGATGGCGGCGACGGTCGTGTCCGTGCCGGCCTTGTTGGAGCCGGGCGTGCGGGCAAAGTAGCGGTCCTGCAGGGTGACCAAGGCCCCGGCGCTGGTGCTGTGGGTGGCAATACTCAAGCGGCTGCACGGGTCCTGCGACGAGTCGTCGTCAGCCGACCCGGAGCCGGAGCCCGACGAGCCCCCCGCGGCACCGCCCTGGGCCTGGCTGTCGTCGTCATCGTCGGCCGAGCCGGAGCCGGAGCCCGACGCCTGCGATGGGGAACCGCCTTGGGCCTGGCCGTCGTCGACATCATCATCGGAATCCTTGGACGGCTCCACGTTGGCATTGTTGTTCGAGCCGGTGCCGGTGTCTTGGGCCGCCGCGGTCATGGTCAAGGCGAGCATCGCGCCGATGGCCAAGAGCAGGGCGGCCGCGAACAGCGCGAGCCGCATGCTTGATGCAGTGCCAATCGCTAGTCGAGTCATTTTTCAGTCCTCCTCGCTGCGGGGCGATGCGGTTCCGGGTTAGCTGGCCAAGGTGACCGAGCCGACCGGCGCATTGGGCGGGTTGGCGCGGTCGAAGGCGCTCCACTGGAGCCAAGCGATGACGCGGAAGCGGACCGTGACGTGGGTGACCGGTTCGCCGGGCGGGATCAGGCCGTCCGGCAGCGCGCTGCCGTCGCTCATGGAAGGCACCTGCGTAGTCGTGCACCGGTAGTCCACGACCTTCTCGATCTGGCGGAAGTCGACGCCGTCGATCGTCCTGTTCGCGCCGGTCCAGCGGAGGCTGTAGAGCCGGTTCTGGACGCAGTCTTCGCTGAGCCGCCAGCTCAAGTTCGTGTACTTGGCGTTCTGGTAGAACTGCGCACATCGGCGCTGCTCGGCGCTCAGGCGCTGGCTGCGCGGCACGTTCATCAGCGCTTTGTCCGACTCGTTCAGGTTCGAGCCCGTCGCGCGGGCGAAGTAGAGCCCTTGGAGATACTCCAAGGTGCCCAGTTGGCGGCACTGGCGGGCCTCTGCGGAGCCTTCGTTCGACGAGTCGTCGCCGGAGGTCTGGGCTCCCGCGGTCGCGGCCAGCGCCAGCATCGCGCCGAGGGCGGCGAGCAAGGCGGCTGCGAACAGGGCGAACCTTTTGCCCGACGCGCCATGAACCGTGCGATCAGTCATCACTCGCCATCCTTCGCCGTTCGGACCGGTGAGGCCACTGTACCTCAATCAGCGAGCGATGATCGCCCCGTCGGAGGGAGGCCCGGCCGGGCGCGATGAGGCGGGGTCAGCTGGCGGGACATTCGACGACCGCGTCGTCGGACTCCCGCGTGCACACCCAGTAGCGGCGGCGGGTCTGCGGCCCGTTCCAAGTTTCCTGGGTGGTCTCGTTGACGCAGACCACCTGCTCGGTGATCTCGTACTGGAAGTGGTTGATCAGGCTGCGCTGAAAACCGCTGATGAAGCGGTGCGCGCGCGTGGCCGTGCTGCAGGACCAGTCGGCGCCCGTGGGCTGGGGGTTGTTTTGCGCCGTTGCCGGCTGCTGCGCGACCGCGGAGGACTGCTGCGCGCCGCTGTCCGAGGCGGCTCCGGCCGCGGCGAACAGGGCGGCGGCCGCGGCCAAGGCGATCAGCCCCGCCAGCGCGATCTTGGCCGTCTTGACCATTTCCGTCCCTCCGTCACCGGGCCGGCGCTGAACCGGCCGCTGCCTCGATCAGGGTACAGCAGCGGCGGGTCGGCGCAGCCGGAACCGGATCAGCCGGGGCAGGCGACGAGTTCGCGCTGGGCGTTCTGGCATTGCCAGTAGGTGACGCGGGTCACCGGCCCGTTCCAAGTCGCGTTGGTGGCCGAGTTGGTGCAGACCTCCCGCTTGGAGATCTCGTAGTGGATGTGGTCGAGCCGGCCGCGCCAGAAGCCGTCGATGGCACGGGGGCCCCGCACGATGGTCATGCGGCAGGACCAGTTGTCGCCGGTCGGCCGGGCTTGCTGCTGCTGCCGCGCGACCGCGGGGGGCTCCTGCGCGCCGCCGTCCGAGGCCGCGCCGGCCGCGACGAGCAGGGCGGCCGCCGCTCCGAGCGCGATCAGGGCCGCGAATGCCGTCCGAATCATCCCGTCGCCTCCCGCTTCAGCCCGGTCCGCTGCTAATTCGCCGGCGCCGGGATCGGCTCGGGCGGATCGTAGGCCCAGAACCCGTGCGCGATGGTCAGCGGGCAGCCGTAGCCGGGCGGAGAGAAGCTGTCGTTCAGCCAGACTTTGTACAGCATCCGGTTGTCGCTCGTGATCGTGCGGTCGAGGATCGCGACGGTCCGCCGGGTGATGCCGCTGGCGCACCAAGTGCGGCTGCTGCTCGAGATCGCCTCGCCGCAGCCGTTGGTCCAGCGGAGCCGGAACTGATAGGCCGATCCGTGCGCCGTGGCTTCGGCGGTCAAGCTGCCGTCGTCATCGCGGTCGTAGCCCCAGCTCAGGTTCGTCCTGATATGCGAACAGTGCGGCGGGGTGGTCGGCGTGATCACCGAGGGCACGTCCTCGGGCAGGAGCCACTCGAACGTGTTGAAGCGCCTGACTTGGCCGTCGCAGTCCCAGCGCTGCCGCACCAGCACTCCCCAGCGCACCTCCGAGTCGCCCCAGCGAAGTTGATCGACCCGCTCGTCGTATTTGTTGACCCGCCGCTCGATCGGGCCGACGCAGGTCTGCTGCAAGACGCTCAGGGTCTGGCTGATCTGCGGCTGATCTGCGGGGGAAGGGGCGGTGGCGGCGTTTCCGCCCTGCAGCAGCGCGAGCGCCGCGCCGAGCGCGATCAGCGCCGCGAACGTCGTTCGAATCATCGGATGCATCCGTTCCTCGGCGCGGCCGCTGAGCCGCGGCTAGTTCGATTGCGCCAGCAGCTCCGCGTAGGTGGGCGGCGGGTAGTAGGTCCAGATTGCGTAGCCCCTGTAGAGCGGGCAGGCGTGGCCGGGACCGGAGAACGTCCGCTGGGCGGACACTTGGTAGAGGATGCGGTCGTCGGACATGACGACGCGCTTGCGGATCTGGTTGAGGTACGCGGCCGAGATGCCGCCGCCGCAGTAGGTGGTTTGGGTGTGCGAAACCTGGCGCGGCTGTTGGCATTCGTCGGTGTACGAGTCGCGGACCGTGTAGACCGGGCCGTGGTCGCCCTGACGGGTGGCTTTGTTCCCCTCCTCGTCGAGGGCGTACTCCACGCTCCAGGCCAGATGGATGATGCCGCAGGGGGGAGGGTTCGCCGTCGTCCGCGTGATGTCCGGGGGCACGTCCCCCGGCAGGTACCAAGCGTAGTTTTGGTCCCGCACGGCGAGGCGGTCGCACTCGTAGATCGAGTTCACCACGACCCACAAGCGCGTCAGCGAGTCGCCGAACCACGACTCATCGACCATCTGGCTGATCTGGTGGGACCGCCGATAGATCGGTTCACCGCAGTCCGCGACTCCGTTGCCCGAGAATTGGCTGATCCGGGGCTGATCCGCGGGGGGCGGGGCAGGGGCCGCGTTGCCGCCCTGCAGCAGCGCCAGCGCCGCGCCGGCCGCGATCAGCGCCGCGAAGATCGTTCGAATCATCGGAACACGCCGCCTCACGTCGCGCTAACCGGTGCCGCTGTCGAACTCTTGGACGTTCTGCCAGAAGCGGACGCGGCGCTCGTTGCGGTCGACCGTCCCGGCGACGCTCGTGCAGCGGTCGACCACGGTCTGCTCGATCAGCTGCTGGTCGATGAAATTGCCGTCGCGCCGTTCAGAGACGACCCGCGAGCCGGTGACGACAGCGGTGCAGGTCTCCGTCGTCGTGGTGGCGGTGGACTGGGTCGGGTTGGATTGAGCCGAGACCGGTTCGGCTGCCGGCAGCGAGGCCAGCAGGGCGGCGGCCGCTACCGCGGCGAGCAGCGCTCTCTTCATCGGAATCCCCCTTCCCGTCACACCAGCTGCTGCCAGAAAGTGACATAGCGCCTTGCGCTGTCGTAGGTCGTGCCGTCGATCCTCGCGCAGCGGTCGACCACGGTCTGCTGGATCTGGCGTCGTTCGACGACACCGTCATGGCTGACACTCGAGATGACCCGCGAGTTGAGGACGACGGCGGTACAAGAGTCCCCCGACAAGCGCTCTTGAGCCGAGGCCGGTTCGGCTGCGGGCAGCGCGACGAGCAGAGCTGCGGCCGCGACGATGGCGAGTAGTGCTCTCTTCACTGGAATCCCCTTCCGGTCGCGCCCGCAGCAAGCGGGCAATCCAGCCCCAGCGTACCAAAAGGCGGGCGGCTCCCGTCCGCGTTCGCCGCGGCTAGCTGGACGCGGCCGGGACCGTGTCTGGGATCTGCGTGGTCCAGTACTCCTCGCTGTGGGTCTGGTTGGTCGCCCCCCGGTCGCTGTGGCAGGTATTGGTCCGGGTCACGCGGACGCGGTAGGCGACGGTCGCCGTGCTCGGCATCAGCCGGCGATCGAGGATCTCGACCGCCACCGAGTGGTGCGGCGCGCAGGTGTTCCAGTACTCGTACCCGTGGATGCGCGAGCCGTAGACGCTGGCGCAGTAGCGCAGGCCCCGGTACCGCCAGTGGTACTCGGTCCGGCCGTCATCGTTGACCCGGGTTTCGTACGGCGCCAAGGTGACCGTCTTCACGTCGCCGCAGTCGCCCGCGTAGTCGCGGCGGAGGTCGGACAGGGGCGCGATGGCCATGTACTGCCGCAGCGCCCAGCGGGTGGAGCCGGTGCAGTCGAGCAGCCTGCGCTCGCGGTAGAGGTGGTTCGGGTCGCCGTCGCCCCGCGAGTAGAGGAGCAGGCGGGTGGAGCGCAGGAGCACGGTCGGGCACTCAGCATCCGGGGCCGCGGCGACGGGATGGATCGGCGCGACGGGCGCTTCGAAACCGAAGCTGATTTCTTCGGTCGATTCGCCGGCGGCGGAGTCGTAGTAGTCGACGGTGACATGGAGGTAGACCGTGCCGGTATGCGTGGAGGGGACGGTGAAGGCGACGACGCCGTGGTTGTAGCGCCCCCCCGAGGCGGGCCAGGCCCCGTCGTTCACGTTGTCGCGGACGGTGAGCCCGCTTGTCCCGCGCGCGCCCCTGAAGGTCGGAGGCAGGGCGATTTCGCCGCCGGCCAGCGCCGCGCCGCCGGAGCCCGGCTCCGACTGGAGCGAGATCGTCCAGTTGCCGCGCTGGCGGGCGGGCCTGCCGGCGCTGAGCACGGTGCGCGGACTGCAGGACCAGCCCCTGTTTTCGACCGGCAGGATGGTCACGGTGTTGGAGGTGCCGGCGAAGTAGTGGCCGCCGTAGACCGTGGTTTGCGAGGGGTACGGGCAGTAGGCGATCGTGGTGAATTTGGCAACGAGCATGCCGCCGCCCTGCGCGTCGGCCGTGCGCGGCGCGAGGGCCCAGGCGGCGACGGCGACGATCGCGATCACGGCGGCGATTCCGAGGTGCTTCATGACGGATCCTTTTCAGCGGGGGGCGAGCCGCTCGCGCGCGGCGCGCCGGACTAGAAGTCGGGCGGGATGGTCCAAGTCCAGATGTTGTGCGAGAGCTGCCGGTCGTCGCCCGTGCAGTCAAGCGTGAGCCGCGTGGAGACGCTGTAGAGGATGCGCCAATCGGTGTCGCGCACGCGGCGGTCGTAGACGGACGATGCGCTGTGGATGATGCGCGTGCAGGGCAGCCAAGTGATGAAGCTGCTGCGGAAGGGAGCGACGCAGTCGGGCGTGACGTCCCAGTACCAGGCGTACTCGGTGACGCCGCCGCTGACGCGGGTGCGGTTCAGATCGACGGTGCGGGCGACCTGGCTGATCGAATTGCAGGGGGGCAGCGCCAGCCGCGCCAACGGATCGGGCGGGTTGGTGGTCCAGATCTGGCGCCAGGCGATGCGGTAGGAGCCGCCGCAGTCGTACCCCTCGCCGACGCGGAGGTACCAGTTGGCGCCGGTGGCGCGCATCGCGGCGATGCCGCGCGAGATGGCGGAGCGGGCGCTGGCGGGATTCACGCTGATCACGTTGACCCGGCGCTCCAGCAGCTGGGAGGCGCAATCGGAGGGCGCGGTCGAGGTCGCGGAGCCGGCGGAGGTCGCGGCGATGATCGCGACCGATGCGGCAACGGCCGCGACGAGCAACTTCAGCATGGCGAATCCTTCCGCGCTGCGCAGCCTAGAGCAGCCGGCGGCCCGCGTCTCCGCGGCCGCCAAGCCTAGCCGTCCGCTGCAACGACCGCGTGGCGCGTGCGCTCGACGAGCATCTTGGTCCCGCCGCCGGCCGTCGTGCACTGCCGCGTGCGGACCCGTTCGATCACCCGGGTTCCGCCGGGGCCGGGGGCCGAAATCGCCGATTCGGCTTCGCCGATCAGCGTGCAGTTGACGGTGACGGCGTGGCGGCCCGCGTACTTCGAGAGGAGCGGGTAGTAGCTGCCGGTCGCGTCATGGTAGAGCGGCCTGGCGGCGTCCGCGTTCATGAGCTGCGCGTAGAAGGATGCGCCGGAGGGCGCGACGATCTGGGCGGCGATGGAGATGTCCCTGTCCGCGTCGTCGTCGATGCGGATGCTCGGCGCGCGGTCGGGCGTCGCTCCGTCGCCGTCGTGATCATGGACGATGAAGCAGGCGATGCCGGCGCCGCCGAGCCGGGTCGGGGTGCGTTCGCAATTCAGATTCAGCCCGATGTCCAGCAGCTTCGCGCCGTTGGTTCCCTCGAACGACGCGGGGCCGCTGATTTGGAGCCGCGAGCCGACGCCCAGCCCGACTTCGAGCGGGCAAGCGCCCGTCGGCGCCGCGACGAGCGCGGAGAGGCAGGTGCTGGTCAGCGCGGCCTCGCCGTCCGAAAGCGCCGGGACCAGCCGCAGGCCGATGGCGAGCTCGGCGGTTTGGGCGAGATCGACGATTTGGTCCGCATCGCCCCGCAGCATCCCGGCGACGCTCGCAGCCGGGGCGGCCGGCGGAGCGACGGAGATCGTCCGCGACGTCGCCTGCGGCTCGCCCGCCGCCGGCGCGAGCGTGACTTTGAGGACGGCCTGGCGGAGCGCCGAGGACGCCGATTGCGCGTAGCGGACGTAGACCGGCAGATCCGGGAGCGTCAGGCCGCCGTGGGCGGTGGCGTCGTAATCGCCATGGGCGTCGATCTCGTCGCGCAGCGCGGCCAGCGCCCCCAAGCCCAGGCCCGTCGCCGCCGGCCCGCCCCCCGCGGGCCCCGGACGGAAGGCGAACGCGCCGTGCGCCGCCGGCCCCGTCACGCTGTCCGCCGGCGTCAATTCGACGGTCAGGGCGGTGCCGGACGCCTTGAGCTGCCCGAGCGTCGCGTCCCCGAAGCTGAGCGGGAAATAGCCGTCGCGGTGGCGCGCGCCGATCGTCGGCGGGGGAAAAGCAGACGCGGTCAGCGACGGGGCGTTCAATTGGCCGCTGGAGTTGTGCCCCCAGCAGGTCGCCGCGCCCGCCGTCGTCAGCGCGCACGAGTGGAACCTGCCCGCGCTCACCTGCTGGTAGCTGCCGGACGGGGCATTCGTTCGGTCGTAGGCGCTGGATCCCCAGCAGGAGACCGCGCCCGCCGTCGTCACCGCGCAGGTGTGGAACTCACCCGCGCTCACCTGCTGGTAGCTGCCGGAGGGGGCGTTCAATTGGCCGGCGCCGTTGGAGCCCCAGCAGGAGATCGCGCCCGTAGTCGACAGCGCGCACGCGTGCCAGCCGCCGGCGCTCACCTGCCGGTAGCTGCCGGAGGGCGCATCCCCTTGGCCCTGGAAGTTGGACCCCCAGCAGGTCACCGCGCCCGCCGTCGTCAGCCCGCACGAGTGGAACTTGCCTGCGCTCACTTGCTGGTAGCTGCCGGAGGGCGCAGTCGCCTGGCCGTTGGAGTTGTACCCCCAGCAGGTCGCCGCGCCCGCCGTCGTCACCGCGCAGGTGTGGAATGTACCCGCGCTCACCTGCTGATAGCTGCCGGAGGGCACGGTCGTTTGGCCATTGTCGCTGTATCCCCAGCAGATCACCGCGCCCGCATCGGACACCGCGCACGAGTGGGCGCCGCCCGCGCTGATCCGCTGGCCGCTAGTTTGCGCATCCGCGGACTGCGGAACGGCCAGCCAGAACGCCAAGCCAGCGGCAACCGCCAACGCAGCCGCCAGCAGCGCCCGCCCGACCCCCCGCCGAAGCACCTGCGCCATGTCCGCGTCCCTTCGCCCAGCTCCGATGCAGGCCGCACCCGCAAGGGTACCGAATCCCGGTTTCCGGCACGCGCTCGCCCTGGCCCGGCCGTTGCAGCCGGCTCGGGCTTCCCCGTCCGATCGCGGATCGGCAACCGCTCAGTCCGCTCGACGCCGGCTCATGCGACGAACGCGGCTCAGCTGATGCCGTTCCACCACTGCGCTGTGGGCGGCAGCCAGCGCCAATCTGCCTCATCCTCAACGTAGCGAGAGCGATCTGTGAGCGTCTTGGTTCCGCCGCCGGCAGTCGTGCATTGCCGCGTGCGGACCCATTCGATCACCCGCGCCTCACTGCGGGCAGCGGTCGCATCCGAAATCACCACCTCGGTCTCGCCGACCAGCGTGCAATTGACGGAGACGATGCGGCGGCCCGCGTATCTCGCTTCGAGCGGGTAGTAGCTGCCGGTCTCTCTGTGGTACAGCGGCCTCAAACTGTCGGCGTTCGTCAGCTGCGCGTAGAAGGATGCGCCGGAGGGAGCGACGATCCGTGCCTCAATGGAGACGTTCCTGGCCGCATCGTCGTTGATGCGGATGCGCGGCGCGCGGGCCGGCGTCGTTTCGTCGCCGTCGTGATCGCGGACGATGAAGCAGGCTGCGCCCGCGCCGCCGAGCAGGTCCGACGCGGGCTCGCAACGGAGCTTCAGGCCGCCTTCCAGCAGTTTCGAGCCGCTCGTGCCTTGGAACGTCGCCGGGCCGCTGATCCGGAGCTGCGAGTCGGCGCCCAACGGCACCTCCGATGGGCAGCGATCAGTCGGCGCGGCGGCAAGCGCGGAAAGGCAGGTGTTCGTCTGCGCCCCTTCGTTTCCCCGAAAAGGCGGAACCACCTGCAAGCCGACCGCGAGCTCGACGATCTGGCCGAGATCAGCGGCTTGATCCGCGTCCGCCCGCAACGCGCCGGCGATGCCGACGGCAGGCGCGGCGGGCGGAGCGGTCGAAAACGTCCGCGAGGCCACCTGATGTTCCCCCTCCGCCGGCACGAGCGTGACCTTGAGCTGGAAACGCACTGACCTGAACGGCGTCTGCGTATAGAGCACGAAAACTCTGAGATCGGGGATCGCTAAGTTGCCGTGCTCATCACCGTCGTAGTCGCCATAGCCAACCTCGTCCCGCACCCTCGGCGCCAGCGACGCCAAAGGCACGCCTCCTCCTCCCAATAAGTCAAGTCCTGCTTTCTCCGGTGCCGGGCGGAACACCTCGTACAAGCCAGGGAGTCCAGTCCCTCCTCCCGAATCGTGCGATGGCCCCCCTTCAACGATCAAAACCAAACCGGATGCCTTGAGTTGTCCGAGCGTCGCGCCGCCGAAACTGACTGGGAAATATCCGTCGGCGTGACGCTCGCCAATCATTGGCCGCGGCGGTTCGGCGGCAGGTCCCTCCCCGGCGACCCGTTCTTCCGGTATGTCCGTTTGGGCGTAAGTATTGGATCCCCAACAGACCACTTCGCCCGCCTCCGTCAACGCGCACGTGTGATCGTCGCCTGCGCTCACCTGCCGGTAGCGGCCAGCGGGCACGCTCGTTTGGCCGTCGGCGTTCCATCCCGAGCAGGCCCCACTGAGCCCGCTTCCGACAACGCGCACGTGTGATCGCCGCCTGCGCTTACCTGCTGGTAACCGGGCGCGCCGCTTGTTTGCGCATCCGACGGTTGGGGAGCAGCCAACCCGAATACCGAGCCCGCGACAGCGCCAAGGCGGCCGCCATCAGCATCCGCCTGATCCTTCCCGGAAACATCTTCGCCGCGGCCCAGTCCTTGCGCGCAGCTCTGGCGCGGCGGCCTGCCCGTTTCCGCAGCGCGGGCTCGCGTCCGATGGCGATCAGCCGCGACCGTAGCTGCCGGCTCCGGCGGAGTGGGCGGTTTCGTTCCAGCGGGTGCGGGTGGTGTAGGTGTAGGTCCGGCCGTCTTCGTAGCGCCCGTCGATGCAGCGGTACCGCGTCGTGCGCTCAATCGTCTGGACCACCACGTCGACGCGCCTGAAGCTGTCGACGACCCGGTCGCTCGAACTGATCTGGGTGCACGTGTCGCCCGCGCGGGGACCGGACAGTTCGGGTTCCGTCGCGTCCGCGGACGGGGCGAACGCGATCCAGCCGGCCGCGATCAGGATCGCCACCGCGATGGCGGCGATCCCCGGCGCGATGATGCGGAAGCGCCCTCGAATGATCTGATGCGTCATGACAACCGCCTCCTCTCGCCGTCAGCGGGCCGGATTCCGCCCGCCGCCCGGCACTCTTCCAGCGTACGCGCTGCCGGGATGCGACGTGAACACGTCCGATGGCGGATCAGCTGCGGGCGTTGCCGTCGCTGGCCCTGGCGACGTTGTGGTCTTCGGTCCAGCGGGTGCGGACGGTGTAGGTGTAAGTCGCGCCGTCGGCGGAGCTCGCGTCGATGCAGCGGTACCGCGTCGTGCGCTCGATCGTCCGGTACTCCTTGTCGCCGCGCCTCTCGGTCGCGACAACCCGGTGGCGTTGGCCTATCGAGCTGCATGTGTCGCCGGCGGTGGGGCCGCTTCGCTCGGGCTCCGTCGCGCTCGCGGACGGGGCGAACGCGATCCAGCCGGCCGCGATCAGGACCGCCACCGCGATGGCGGCGATCCCCGGCGCGATGATGCGGAAGCACCCTCGAATGATCTGATGCGTCATGACAACCACCCCCTCTCGCCGTCAGCAGGGCCGGATTCCGCCCCGCTCCCGGCGCTCGGCACCCCTCCAGCATACGCGCCGCGGGGATGCCCCGCGGCGTGAACGCGTCCGATCGCGATCAGCCGCGACCGCGGCTGCCGGCTCAGGCGGAGCGGGCGGTTTCGTTCCAGCGGGTACGGGTGGTGTAGGTGTAGGTCCGGCCGGCCTCGGAGCCCGCGTCGATGCAGCGGTACCGCGTCGTGCGCTCGATCGTGTGGATCACCCTGTCGACGTGCCTCGACGTAGAGACGACCCGGACGCTGGAACTGATCTGGGTGCAGCTGTCGCCCGCGCGGGGACTGGGCAATTCGGGTTCCGTCGCGCTCGCGGACGGGGCGAATGCGATCTGCCCGGCCACGATCAAGACCGCTACCGCGATGGCGGCGATCCCCGACGCGATGGCGCGGAAGCGCCCTCGGATGATCTGATGCGTCATGGCAACTGCCCCCTCTCGCCGTCGGCGGGTCCGGATTCCGCCCCGCTCCCGGCGTTCGGCTTCCCCTCCAGCGTACGCCCCGCATGGGCAGATTGCAGCAGGCGCGCTATGCCCCCATCGCCGCTTCGAGGCCGCCCTCGAACGCCTCCGCGGCTTCGGACAGCGCGATGTCGAGCGCGCCGTCGATGCTGATGCGGTCGCCGCCGACCACGCCGATCTGCGCCGCGGGCACCTCGTAGCCGCGCGCGATGACGAGCAGCGGGCGCAGGCTGGCGAGGGGGATGCTGACGATGGCCGTCGCGCCCGGCTCGCCGAACAAGGCGGCGTCCAAGCGCCCCTCGCCGCGGACGGCGCGCACGCCGATCCCGCCCGAGATGGCGGACTCGGCCAGGGCCACGGCGAAGCCTCCGTCGCTCACGTCGTGCGCCGAGCGCAGCAGCCCGGCCTCGGCGGCCTGCACGAGGCAGTCGACGAGGTTTTTTTCGGCCTCCAAATCGACCGTGACCGGGCCGGCCTCAAGCCCGTGCGCGACGTGGAGGTACTCGCTCGCGCCGAGCGCGGCGGCGGGCACGGCGGCCGGGCCGAGCAGCAGCACGCGATCGCCCTCGACTTGGAAGCCGCTGCGCACGGCCCGGCGCGCGTCGGCGAGGATGCCGAGCATCCCGATCACCGGGGTCGGCGCGACCGGGCCCTGCTCCGATTCGTTGTAGAGCGAGGCGTTGCCGGAGACGACGGGCGCATCGAAGGCGCGGCAGGCGTCGGCGATGCCCTGCACCGCTTGGCTGAGCTGGTGGTAGGCGTGCGGGCGCTCGGGGTTGGCGAAGTTGAGGCAGTCGGTCACCGCGACCGGTCGCGCGCCGCTGCAGGCGACGTTGCGCGCCGCCTCGGCGACCGCGCGCGCGGCGCCGGCGCGGGGGGACAGCTCGACCGCGCGGCCGGGCCCGTCGGTGCAGACGGCCAGCCCCTGCCCGATGCCGCGGATGCGCATCACGGCCGCGTCCGAGCCCGGCGCAACCACCGTGTTCGTGCCGACTTGATGGTCGTATTGCTGCCAGACCCAGCGGCGCGAGGCGATGTTGGGCGAGCCGAGCATCCGCAGCAGCGCCGGGCCGGCGGCGGCCGGTTCGAGGTCGGGCAAGGAGGCCGGGTCGAATTGAGCCCGTTCGACCGCGGCGGGGTCGGCGAAGCCCTCGGGCTCGTACTGCGGCGGATCGACGAGCAGCGCGACCGGCGCGGCGGCGACCTCCGCGCCGTCGTCGAAAACGCGGGCCGCGCCGTCGTCCGTCACTTCGCCGATCGCCGTGCAATCGAGCTCGAAGTCTTCGAACCAGGCCGATACGTCGCCAGCGTGCTCCGGTTTGACGGAGACGATCATCCGTTCCTGCGATTCAGAGAGCATCACTTCGTAGGCGGTCATGCCGCGCTCGCGGCGGGGCACGCGGTCGGCGTGCAGGTGGAAGCCGGCACCGGCGCGCTCGGCCATCTCGACCGTCGCGCTGGTGATTCCGGCCGCGCCGCAGTCCTGCAGGCCCTCGATCCAATCGGCGTGCTCCTGCACGAGGCCGACGCAGGCGTCCATCAGCAGCTTTTCGAGGAAGGGGTTGCCGACCTGCACGGCGGGCCGTCGCTCGGCGCTGTCCTCGTCGAGCTCGACGCTGGCGAAGGTGGCCCCGTGCAGCCCGTCGCGCCCGGTGTCCGCGCCGACCAGCATCAGCAGGCTGCCGGGCGGCCCGGCCGTGGCGCTGGCCAGGGAGCCGGCGGGGGCGATGCCGAGGCACATCGCGTTGACCAGCGGGTTGCCGGAGTAGGCCTCGCCGAAGACGGCTTCGCCGCCGACGGTGGGGATGCCGAGGCAGTTGCCGTAGCCGCCGATGCCGGCGACCACGCCCTCGAACAGGCGCCGGTTGCGGCGCTGATCGAGCGGGCCGAAGCGCAGGGAGTCGAGCAGGGCGATCGGCTGCGCGCCCATCGCCATGATGTCGCGCACGATCCCGCCGACGCCGGTGGCCGCGCCCTCGTAGGGCTCGATCGCGCTGGGGTGGTTGTGCGATTCGATCTTCATCACCGCGACCATGCCGCCGCCGATCTCGATCGCGCCGGCGTTTTCGCCGCCCAGCTCGGTCAGCACGCGCCCGCCGCCGCCGCCCGCGCCGGCGAAGTGGCGAAAGAGCGGGCGCGAGTGCTTGTAGCCGCAGTGCTCGCTCCAGAGCGCCGCGATCATCCCCAGCTCGACCTCGCTCGGATCGCGGCCGAGCATCTCCCGGGCGCGGTCGTACTCCGCGCGCGACAGCGCGATCCGCGCCAGCACCTCATCCGTCGCGGCGGCTGGTTCGGCGCTCACGGCTCAACCCCACCGCTCGATGATCGAACGCCAGATCAGGTTGCCGTCCTCGCCGCCCAGCAGCGCATCCGAAGCCCGCTCCGGGTGCGGCATCATCCCCAAGACGTTGCCGTCGGCGTTGAGGATTCCGGCGATGTGATTGAGCGACCCGTTCGGGTTCGCCGTTTCCGTCAGCCCGCCCGCCGCGTCGGAGTAGCGGAACAGGACGCGGCCTTCGTCCTCGAGCCGCCGCAGCGTCTCCTCGTCGGCGTGATAGTTGCCCTCGCCGTGCGAGATCGGCAATTGCAAGACCTGCCCGATTTCGCAGGCGGCGGTGAAGCCGGAGTCGGCCGACTCGACGCGCAGGTGCTGCGGCTGGCAGCGGAATTTGAGCGAGGCGTTGCGCAGCAGCGCGCCGGGCAGCAGCCCGGCTTCGCAGAGGATCTGGAAGCCGTTGCAGGAACCGAAGACGGGGCGTCCGCTCGCGGCGAACCGCTCGAGCGCGGACATGATCGGCGCGAAGCGCGCAATCGCGCCGCAGCGCAGGTGGTCGCCGTAGGAGAAGCCGCCGGGCACGATCACGCCGTCGTATCCGTCCAGCGACGACTCGCGGTGCCGCACCCGTTCGGCCTCTTGGCCGAGATCGCGCAGCGCGTGGACGCAGTCCCAGTCCGACCAGGTGCCGGGGAAGACGAGCACGGCGAACCGCATCAGCCGGCGGCTCCCGTTGCGGAGGCGATCGCGGCCCGCCGGGCGCCGGGGCGCTGGTAGATCCAGAGCAGGGTTTCCTTGAACGAGGCGGAGAGCTGCCCGAGGTCTTGAATCGACAGCGGGGAGCCGTCGAGCTGGCCTTCCGCCAAGCGATCCTCGAGCACCCGGTCGACCAGCAGGTCGATCGTCTCGCGGTCGTGCTCGGGGCTGGCGCGGACGACCGATTCGCAGGAGTCCGCGAGCATCACGATCGCCGTCTCCCGCGTGTGCGGCTTGGGGCCGGGGTAGCGGAATTGGGCGGCGTCGACGTTGGGGTCGGCGATGGCGGCGCGGCGGAAGAAGTAGTCGACGCGGCGGGTGCCGTGGTGCTCGGCGATGAACGCGCGGACCGGGCCGGGCAGCCGCGCCGCCCGCGCCAGCGCGTCGCCGGCCGCGACGTGGCCGATGATCTCTCGCGCGCTCTCGCGCGGCGACAGCGCCGCGTGCGGCGATTCGCCCGCGGGCCGGTTCTCGGCGTGCATCTGCGGATTCTCCAGCTTGCCGATGTCGTGGTAGTAGGCCCCGACCCGGCAGAGCAGGGAGTCCGCGCCGATCCGCGCGGCCGCCCGCTCGGCCAGCATCGCCACGGCGGTCGTCTGCGCGAACGTGCCCGGGGCCTCGCTCTCGAGGCGGCGCAGCAGCGGCTGCGAGAGCTGGGCCGCTTCGAGCAGGCGCAGGCGCGTGGTCACCCCCGCCGCGTTGGCCAGCGGCTGGAACAGCAGGATCGCGATCACGGCCGTGCCGGCCGCGACCGAGAGCGCGGGCACGGTCAGCCAGGCGATCTGGACCAGCTCGCGGTCGGCCTCGAAGGGCCAGAACACGAGCCCCGCGGCGAAGACCGTCCCGCCGGCCGCGGCGGCGGCGATGCCGAAGTGGGACAGCATCTGCACCCGCGCCGAGGCGATCACGGCCGCGATCGCGGAGAGCAGGAAGACCACGGCCGGGCGCAGCGCGCTGACCCCGTCCGGCAGGCCCTCGCCGCGGTATTCGGGCACGATCAGCACGGCGAAGCCGGCGAAGACGGCGATCAGGACACTCGACGCGAGCGCCAGCGAGGGCGAGAGCACCGCGCCGATCAGCAGCGGCGCGGCCACGATCGGGGCCATCAGCTCCCAATCCTCGAGCGGGCCGGTCTCCTGCAGCGGGATTTCCAGCCAGCCCCGCAGGGCCGCGATCGCCAGCAGCGTGACGAGGCCGAAGACGGCCATCCGGCGGTCGCTCGCGCCCGCGGCCGGCTTGGTCAGCAGCAGGAACAGCCCCATCGCGCCGGAGAGGATCACGGAGAGGATGATCGCGGCGATCATCGGCTCGATCAGCGCCCGCGTCCCGGCCGGAGTGAGCTGCGCGAACGCCTCGGCGGCCAACTCGTCGACGACCTCGCCCTGCGCGATGATGATTTCGCCGTTCTCGAACGTGCGCGCGACCGGCGCCACCGCCCTTGCCGCCGCCTCGCGCGCCATCCGGGTCGCAGCCTCGTCGGGAAGCTCCGTCGGCTGCAGCCGCCCGCCGACCAGCGCCGTCAGCAGCGCGGCCTCGGTGAAGCCGAGATCGGACGGCAGCGCGTCGGGGACGCGCTCGCGCGCGGCCGGCGCTTCGCCCGGCCGGATCGGCCCGCTCAGCAGCAGCGACAGTACTTCGGGCGCGTGCCGCCGCACGCGGGCGAAGCCGGGCTCGGGCAGCGACGACAGGGCATCGAGCCCGCTCGCGCCGAGCCCGCCGCTGATCACCTCGGCCGGCGGCAGCGTGCCCGCGCGCAGCTCCGCGACCGCGTCGAGATACTCGACCAGCGCCGCCGTCTGCCGTTCGCCCACCGACGGATCGAAGCGGTAGCGCGTCTCCACCGCCGCGGAGGCCTCCTCGCGCGCGTCCAGCGTGAGCAGCTCGCTGATGAACGCGGCGTCCTCCGGCGCGGCGAAATCGCGCTCGGCCACGGTTCCGCGGGCCGGCCACTGGTCGGCCCCCCGCACCGGCGTCAGCGCCAACGTGATTCCCGCGACCAGCGCGAACATCAGCACGCCGACGCGCGCCGGCGTGTAGTAACCGGGACCCGTCATCGGGCGATCACCGCGGCTCCCCCGCCGAGCCCGTCCAAGCGCCGGAAACGCGCGGCATCTCCTCGCACGGCCCGCAGCTCCAAGTTCACGCCGCCCGTGTCCAAGTCGGGCACTGATCATACAGAGCCGCGAAAACCGCTCCTCCAAGGCGCGAAGCGCAGCCGCGCGCAGGCGAGCGAGCAATCGAATTCTGAATTCCCTACACTGGAGGCAGGAGACGGACTCCACCGCAACCGGGAGGTGCGCAAGGCAGCAGCCCAAGCAGTGATGAAGTGCGAGTGTTCTGATTCAAAGCGCGGCCCCCAAAGTCGCGCAGAGACGATGTTCGACGAGAGAAGGCCCCCGCCTCCAGAGGCCGAGGAGCCCGATGAAGAGAACGCGGGAAGCCCGGGATCCCGCGATTGAGATTCCGACCAGAGCGGCGGAACCCCGCCGCCATTAGATGACCATCCGAGATACCTGAATCCCTTCGATGCCACGAGCAGCGTGGCGGGGAATGCCGGACCGAGCCGGGACGATGCTCGTCCTTATGAGCTCGAACGCGACGGCGAGTTCCCGTCGCGGCGCGGTTGGGGGGCCCTCCCGCAGGGAGAGCCCCCGCCGCGCCGAACCCGGTGCGGGCCGCGGCACCGCGAACTCACCAACCCTTGCGGCCGACTTTCCCCTATTGGGAGAAGGGACAGACTTATGTCCACTCAAGACACCGCGACCCTGATCGTCGACGGCGAACATCTGCTCCGCGCACCGCACCACGTGATGGGGCGCGGACCGAACCCGCACGAGCGGATCGACTACCGGCGACTGCTCTCCTTCACAGACCGGGAAGCGTTTGGCGCGCCCAGGCAGGTGCAGCCGATCTTCGTGCAGCGCGAGAGGCCGAACGCGCGGCCCTTCTTCGCCTGCGTGAGGGACATGGGCTACGAGCTGCGGCTGCACGGCGGGCGCAGCTGGCACGACCAGGCCGACATGCTGATGGAACTGCTGCACGAGCTCCCCGGGCGTGGCAGCGATCTGCTGTTCGCCGGCGGCGACGACTACCAGGGCGCCATCACCCGCATGGTGCATGATCTTGCGACGGAGGCCGACCGCGATGTCGTGGTCGCCCACTATGACTACCTGCGGAGCATCGACTGCGGACACGTCCGCTACCGGAGCTTGGCCGCGGACATCGGGGCGATGCGGCCTCCCGTCCCTGCGCCGTACGCATCGGACCGCGCAAGCGAGGACGATGACGACGGCGGCTGGACGGTCCGCAGGTTCCCGACGGGGCTCGAGGACCCCGGGCCGTTCGGCTCGGCCCGCTGGAACTAGCCGGTCGGGGGGCGGTGTCCGCGCCGCCCCCCCGTGCCGGCGCCGCGCCAGGCAGATCAGCGGATGGGGCGACTCAGCGGCCGGGCTTTCCCGATCGGGTCGGCGCGCGTGTTCAGCCGGAGAGCAGTTTGGAGACGGCGGCGTTGACGGCTGCGCCGTCGGCTTTGCCGCGCAGTTCCTTCATCAGCGGGCCCATTACCTTGCCGCGGTCGCCCGGGCCGCTCGCGCCGGTCTGTTCGATCACCCGGCGCGCGGCCGCTTCGATCTCCGCTTCGGAGAGCTGTTCGGGCAGGTAGGCCTCGATCACGGCGATCTCGGCCCGCTCGATCTCGGCCAAGTCCTCGCGGCGGCCGCGCTCGAACTGCTCGATGCTGTCGCGCCGCTGCTTGACCTGCCGCTGCAGGATCGCGAGCACGTCGGCTTCGGGCAGCTCCTGGCCGCGCTTCTCGATCTCGGCGTTCTTGATCGCCGCCTCGAGCATGCGGATCGTGTTGCGGCGCGTGGCGTCGCCCGCCCGCATCGCGGACTTCAGATCCTCGCGCAGCTGCTCGCGCAGGCCCATCTCGGCGGCCCGGTCCGTCCCCGTCGGTTCCGCGCGCCTAGTCGGCCGAGGGCAGCACCTTGGGCTGCATCAGCTCCATCTCGCGCTCGTCCGCCTTGAGGTCGCACTCGCCCGGCTTGATGCAGAGCACCTCGATGCCCGTTTCCTCGTCCCGGTAGCGCTTGCCCAGTTGCACGGCCATGTCGGTTCCTCCTTCGCCCGCTCGGGGCCTTGCTACTTCTTCAGCTCCAGCGGCGTGTCGCCGCACTTCAGTTCCGCGTCGCCGCCGCGGGTGACGATGAATTCCGCGCCACAGCTGGGGCACGTGTACCGCTTGCCGGTCTCGGCTGCTGCCATTTGCGTTCCTCCTCCGCTGCGGCGCGCATCGCCCGGCTGGGGCCGCCGCGCGCCGCCGTATGGCCAGTGTAGAACCGGGCTCCTCAGCCCTCGCTCGCCCGCGCCGCGCTGAGCCAGGCGCCGACCGCTTCCAAGTCGCCGCGGAAGCCCGGGTCGGACCAATCGTGCACCTGCCCGCAGGTCTGCGTCGTCACCTGCGCGGCCGGGCGGTCGATCGGCAGGTTCGCCGCGATGCGCTCTTCGGCGTCGGCCAAGTTGGACTCGGCCGTGTCCACGCCGGCCGAGGCGCGCAGCCAGGCCCGCGCCTTCGCCACGGCGGCGATGTCGGCGGCGGCTTCGGCGACGCGCGCGGCGGCCGCTGCGCCGATCTCGTCGTCCAGCGAGCGCATCGCCGAGACGTCGAGCACCAGCTGGGTGATCCGCTTTTCGAGCGCCGAGAGCGCGTCGACGGCCTCGTCGGCCGCGACTTCGGCCGCTTCCGCGTCGTCGGCCTCGGCGATGGCCGCCTCCGCCGCCTCGGCCTCGCCGCGCAGCCGGACCAATTCGGCATATGCGGCTTCGGCCGCGTCGACCTCGGCCTGCGCGGTCTCGGTGTCGCGCGTCCAGCCGCCGGCCTCCAGCGACGCCTCTGCGTCCCGCAGCCCCGTTTTCAGGCCGTCCAGCGCGATCTCGTCCTGCTCGTGCGCGACTTCTTCCGCGATCGCCCAGGCGTTGCCCGCGTTCGTCGTCACCAAGGTGACGAGGTTCTCGATCTGGAAGCCGTTCATCGAGCCGCCCTCGGCGACGGCCCACGGCGGCATCGCGGTGCCGTTGCGGCCGCAGGTGATCGTGCCGCGGTAGCGGTTCTGCAGGATTTCCAGCTGCCCGTCGTTGTCGGTGCGCCAGGCGTAGGTGTTGCCGGGCTTGTTCAGGGCCGGGCCGACCAGCGAGGAGGCGCTCTCCTGGCCGCGGCCGTCGTTGCCGTGGCAGACGCGGCAGTTGCTGGCGAAGAGGTGCGCGCCGCGCTCGGCGTCGCGCTCGAAGACCTCGCTCGCGGCCTCCGTGCGCCGCCCGTTGTCGAACCAGACGTAGGCGCCCAGCGAGGCGACCGCGATCACCAGCAGCAGCACCATCGCCAAGATTTGCTTTTCGGTGTTCTGGCCTGTCATCGTGCGCGCCCGCTCGCTTCCCTACGCGTACGGAACCGTGCGGCGGGGATTGTCCTGCCCGCCCTTCGTCACCTTGCCCGTGTCCACCACCAGCGATCCATCCGCGTTCACCTCGATTTCCATCGTGTCCATCGGCCGCGGGGCGGGGCCGAACACGCGGATGCCGCCCTTCGTGTAGGTCGAGCCGTGGCAGGGGCAGCGGAACCAGCCCGTCGTCCCCTCGAAGGGGAAGCCGGGCCGCCACGGGATCGTGCAGCCCAGGTGCGGGCACTGCCACCACAGCGCCAGCAGCCCCTCGTCGCCTTCTTCGCCGAAGCCGGCGTGGGTGCCGTCGCCCGCGCGCAGGTGGCTGAGGTAGAACTTGCCGATCCGCACCGGGGCCGGGTCGGCGCCGGCCTCGGGCACGGCCGAGGCGGCGACGTTGATCTTGCCGCCGAAGCCGGTCACGTTGCGCGGCCAGAAGTTCGAGAGGAACGCGCCCAGCGCGCCGGTCAGCGAGAACGTGAAGATGCCCCAGAAGCCGACCCGCAGCAGCTGCCGCCGCGTCACCTGGCCCCGCCGCGCCCGCCGCCGCTGCGCCCGCGTGACGATCGCCCGCTCGCCCTGCTGGTCGGGCACGACGCCGGCGCGCCCGCCTTCGGCCAAGTGCGGCGCGCGCGCGCCCCGCTGCACGCCCGACGGCTCGGCCGCCGCCGGCCGCCGCTCCTGCGGGCCGCCTTCTCCGGTGCGCTGCTCGGCCACGCCCTACTCCTCCAGCACCACGATGTCCCACGGCGGCTTGAGGTCCTGCCCCTGCCCGCGGAACGCCGTCCCCACGATCGTCGTGGTCAGGTAGACCCCGATGAACGCGCTGAAGATCAGCAGCGCGATGTCGCGCCGCGTGTGGATCCAGCCCAGCGCCTTGCAGAACAGCACGAACAGCACCGGCAGCCCGACCATCGTCGCCACCGGCACCAGCTGCTGCGAGAGGAACGAGGGGAAGTTCAGGTTCAGCAGCCATGGATCGGTCGTGGTGCCGGGTATGCCCAACGGGATCGCCCGCCAGTCCGCGAACATCGTGAAGCCGCCGATCGTGAAGCCGAGCGACTCCCACGGGATGCCCGTGTCGAGCCCGCGCAGGTTGCGGAACCAGTCCAGCCAAGTCGGCCAGGCGAAGTCGTCGTTCAGCCCCAGCCCGCGGATGATGTGCTCGGTCCACTGCACGTGCAGCGCGCCGTCGTAGATGATCAGCAGGCAGGTCACGAAGATCGAGGCGATGAACCCGAAGATCGCCAGGCGCCCGGCGAACTTGGTCCCGAACCAGACGCCCTGGCCCTCTTGGCTCCGCTCCCAGTAGGGGATCGCGGCCAGCAGCACCAGCGCGATCGTCGGCACGATCACCCCCGCCCAAGCCGGCTCCATGTGCAGCAGCAGCTCCTGCAGGTTGAGGAAGTACCACGGCGCCTTGGACGGGTTCGGTGTCGTGTCCGGGTCGGCCCGGTTGAGCAGCGGCGCGTTGACCATCGCCGAGAGCACCAGCAGCGCGATCGAGAAGATCACCGCCGAGATGAACTCGATGAAGACCAGGTCCGGCCAGACCAGGACCTCCGCCTCGCGCTCCCGGCGCGGGCGCGTGCGGACGGCGGTCGCGGCTCGGCTCACCATGGCGCGGCCGGGCCGATCACAGCGGCCGCGCGAGGCCGCCGTCGCGGCGGACCCGCCAGAAATGCACGGCCAGGAAGATCGAGATCACCAGCGGCAGGCCGATCACGTGCAGCGTGTAGAACCGGATCAGCGCCGACGGGCCGACCGAGAAGCCGCCCAGCAGCAGGAACTTGCTCTCGTCCCCCAGCACCGGCGCCGACCCCACCATCGTCGTGCCCACCGTGATCGCCCAGAACGCCAGCTGATCCCACGGCAGCAGGTAGCCCGTGAACGACAGCAGCAACGTCAGGATGAACAGCACCACGCCGACCACCCAGTTGAACTCGCGCGGCGGCTTGTAGGCGCCCGTGTAGAACACCCGCATCATGTGCAGCAGCACCAGGATGATCATTGCGTGCGCCATCCAGCGGTGCATGTTCCGCAGCAGCTGGCCGAAGCGCACGTTCGTCTCCAGCGTCTGGATGTCCTGGTAGGCCCGCTCGATCGAAGGCACGTAATAGAACATGAGCAGCACCCCGGTCACCGTCAGGCCGAGGAACATGAAGAACGACAGCCCGCCCAGGCAGTAGGTGTGCGTGATCTTCACGTGGGTGCGGTGGATGCGGGTCGGGTGCAGGTGCAGGAACACGTTCGTCGCCACGGCCAGCATCTGGTTGCGCGGCGTATTCGGGTAGCCGGTGCGGAAGATCGACTGCCAGACGTAGTTCTTGAACAGCAGATCGTAGAGCTGCTCGTTGAGGGACCTGCGGGGTGCGCGCTCCACGTCGGACATCGCCGGCTACCGCTCCCACCAGCGCCCGAGCACGACCAGCGCGGCGAAGCAGAAGAGCATCGTCAGCGCGACGAGGGGCAGCTCCATGATTTCGGAGCGGAAGGGGATCGTCACCGCGGCCAGTTCCAGCAGCTCCACTCGAACCTCTCCGTTCACCGCGCTCCGCGGCGGGGCGCGCCCCCGCCCTGCGCGAAGACGGGCCGCGGGCGGGCACGATCGCGCACTGCGAAATTTAGGCGCGTCCCGAATTGCGGTCAAGCATCAGCCCGCATCTTCCACCCGCCCTATCTGCACCCGCTCGATGCCCTGGCGCCCGCCCGTCGCGACGACCTCGCCGATGCGGACGGCTTCCGCGACCTCTTCGAGCAGGACTGGGGCATCTGCCGGCGAAACGACGGCGATCATCCCGATCCCCATGTTGAAGACGCGGAACATCTCCTCGATCTGGATCTCCCCGCGCCGCTGGATCAGCCCGAAGATCGGCGGCGTCCCCGCCGCCCACGTCCGCGCGTCCAGCTCCGCTCCCGTGCCGGCCGGCAGCACCCGCTCCAAGTTCCCCGCGATCCCGCCGCCGGTGACGTGCGCCAGCGCCTTGACGCGGCCGAGCTGCGCGCGCAGCGCCTGCCAGTAGGCCGGGTGCGGGCGCAGCAGCGCGTCGGCCAGCGGCTCGCCCAGATCGGGTTCCGCCGCCGCCAAGCGCGCCCGGCGCGCGGCCGCATCGCCGTCCGACGGGCGCAGGCCGAACACGTCCCGCGCCAGCGAGTAGCCGTTCGTGTGCAGCCCGTTGGCCGGCAGGCCGATCAGCGCGTCGCCGGCTTCGACCTCCCCGCCGCCGAGTCCGCCGCCCGCCGCCACCGCGCCCACGATCGTCCCGGCCAAGTCGAACTCGCCTTCGGGATACAAGTCCGGCATGTCGGCGGTTTCGCCGCCCAGCAGCGCGACGCCGTTCTCGCGGCAGGCGGCCGCCACGCCGCCCACGATCTCCGCCTTCGCGTCTTCGGAAATCCCGTTCGCGGCCAAGTAATCGAGGAAGAACAAAGGCTCCGCGCCGGCGGTGAGGATGTCGTTGATGCAGTGATTCACGAGATCGCGGCCGACGCCGTCCACGCGGCCGGCCAGCGACGCGACCATCACCTTCGTGCCCACGCCGTCAGTCGAGGCGACCAAAGTCGGCCGCTCGTAGCCGCTCAGATCGAACGCGCCGCTGAACCCGCCCACGGCGCCCGCCATCTCCGGCCGCGACGCCGAAGCCGCGATCTCCCGGTAGCGATCGATCAGCCGGTCGTTCGCATCGACGTCCACGCCCGCAGCCGCGTAGCGGGCCGCCGAACCCGTCCCGCGCTCGGCCATCGCGTCCTCCCGTCCGCATCGCGCGCAGCGCGAGCGTAGCCAATGCCGCCCGCGATGCACTTGGATGCACTTGAATGCATCGGCGCCGCGCGGCCGGGCGTTTGGCGGAATCGCGGCCGCGCTGGTACATTGCCCGCGTTGGGGATTGGTCTAGCGGTAGGACGACTGACTCTGGATCAGTTAGCGGGGGTTCGAATCCTCCATCCCCAGCCAACTTCTCCCGGCCGATTTCCACTGCGTGGGGCATTCGTCTAGCGGCCAAGGACACCGCCCTCTCAAGGCGGAGATCGGGGGTTCGAATCCCCCATGCCCTACCACTCCGTTCCCGTTCAGATCTCTTCCGCGATTCCCTCCCGCTGATCGAACGCGGCGACGCGCCCGACTCCCAGCGCGCGGCAGGCCGCCGCGATCTCCCGCGCTCCCGCCATGTCCCGCGCCGCGCCGCTCACCGCGACCGCGAACGCCGCGCCGGCGGGGACGCCTTTGCGCCCGCCATCCGCATGCGCCAGCACTTCCGCGACCAGCGCGGGCACGATCTCCGCATCCGCGGCGCAGCCGGTCAGCGCCAGCACCCGCTCCGGCCGATGCACCGAGCCGTCGTCCAAGCGCCGCCCCAGCACCTGCACCCCGACCACCGCCGCGACCGCATCGGCGCCGGCGGGAATCACCGGCTCGTGCCCCGCCGGCGCCTTGAACGGGCGGCCCGCCGAGCCATCCGCCTCGACGCCGACGAACTCCACGCCGGGCAGCCCCAGCGCCCGACGCGGCCATTCCGGATCGACGCCGAGCACCCGCTCGCGGTCGCCCCTCCCGCTGCCGGCGACCGCCGCCGGCAGGCCGCGGCGATGGACGTCGTCCAGCGCCCCCGCGCGGAACGCCTCGTTCGTCCCGAGCACCAGCGGGAGCCGCCGCGCTTCCGGCGGCACCGTCATCTTGGTCGTCGTCGTGATCACCGAAAATGCCGTGCCCGACGCGGCCGCCGCCTCTTCGGCCAGCGCGAACAGGATCGTCGTCTTGCCGCCCCCGCCCACCGTCGCGAACAGGCACGGCCGCGCCAGCCCCAGCGCTTCGTGCAACGGCAACCCGGTCGACGCCATCGCGATCCGCCGATTCGCAACGAGCCAAGCGTAAACTTGCCCCATCGCGGACGGGACGCGGAGCCGAAGGGGGAAGCGCATGGCCGGCGGGGAGCCCTTCAGCGCGGTCATCCTCGCCGGCGGCTTCGGCCGCAGGCTCGGCCGCGACAAGGCCTCCTGCCCGCTCGACGGCCGCCCGCTGCTGCACTGGACCGCCGCGGCCGCGGCCGGCGCCGCCGATGAGATCATCGTCATCCGACGCCCCGATCAGGAGCTCCCGCCGGCTCGCGGCATCGCCTGGCGCGAAGCGGCCGACCAGCGCCATGACCGCGGGCCGCTGGCCGGACTCGAAGCCGCGCTCGCCCTCGCGCGCAACGACCTCGCCGTGCTCCTCGCCTGCGACATGCCGCTGCTGCGCGAAGCCGTGCTCCGCGCCGTCGCCGAAGCGGCCGACGGCGTCGATATCGCCATGCCGCTGATCGGCGGCAAGGAGCAGCCCCTGCTCGCCGCCTACCGGCGCGGCGTCCTGCCGCTCGCCGAACAGCTGCTCGACGGCGGCGAGGGCCGCCTGCGCGCGCTGCTCCCGCTCGCCCCGCACCGGCTGATCGGCGAGGACGCGCTGCGCCGCGCCGACCCCGATCTCGCATCCTTCACCAACATCAACCGCCCCGCCGACCTCGAACGGGCGGCCGCCGCGATCCGCCGCGCCCCCGCGCCGAAAGGAGCCGAATGATGCCCATGTACCGCCGCGTGCTCACCGGCCAAGTCGCCCCCGGCCGCCACGGCGACTTCCTCCGCGCCGTCGAGGAAGCGCTCGAATACCAGGCCCAGCGCGGCATCGAGGCGCGCTTCTCGGTCTGGGACGCGATCAGCGGCCCCGCCAGCCAAGTCGAGATCATCTCCGAGTTCGAGTCCCTGCAGGAGCTCGAACAGTTCGAGGAGCTCGCCGCCCAGGACCAACGCTTCGCCCAAATGCGCCGCGCCGTCCGCGAAGCGATGGTCTTCGACTCGGCCCGGATCGCGATCTACCGCAACCTGATCTGACCGCATCCGGCCCCGCGTCCGGCCCGCGCTTGACGGAATCGCCGGTTCCGCGCGGGGTGCTGTCTATACTCGGTTTGCAGTCGTCGATCCGCAGCACGGGAGGGTCGCCAGTGCCGGACTCCGACGGCCATCAGGCGCGCCGGCAGCCCTTCGATCGCGGCGACCGGCCGCGCGAGGCGTGCGGCGTCTTCGGCATCTGGGCGCCCGCGCTAGACGTCGCCCGCGAAACCTTCTACGGCGTCCACGTGCTCCAGCACCGCGGCCAGGAATCCGCCGGCATCTGCGTCACCGACGGCCGCGCGCTCAAGCTCAGAACCGGCATGGGCCTCGTCTCCCAAGTCTTCGATGAAGACGCGCTCGCCCCGCTCGACGGCGTCGCCGGCATCGGCCACACCCGCTACTCGACCACCGGCGCCAGCCGCTTCCGCAACGCGCAGCCCCTGCTGCTCGACGACCCGCTCGACGGCGGGCAGATCGCCGTCGCCCACAACGGCAACGTCGTCAACTCCGCCCAGGTCCGCCTCGAACTCGCCGGCGAGGGCCACGAGTTCTCCACTTCCACCGACACCGAGATCCTCGCCAAGTACCTGCTCGCCCAGCCCGGCGGCTGGTCCGCCCGCTTCGCCGCCCTCATGCGCCGCATCCGCGCCGCCTACTCGCTCGTCCTGCTCGGCCCCGACCGCCTCATGGCCGCGCGCGACCCGCACGGCGTCCGCCCGCTCTGCGTCGGCCGCATCGACGGCGGCGCGGGCGAGCGGCCCGGCTACGTCGTCGCCTCCGAAACCTGCGCCCTCGACCAGCTCGGCGCCGAACTGATCCGCGACGTCCAGCCCGGCGAGCTGGTCACGATCACGGAAAATGGCATCGACTTCCGCCAAGTGGTCGAGCCGTCCGGCTCCGGCGGCTGCATCTTCGAGCACATCTACTTCGCCCGCCCCGATTCCTTCCTCGACGGCCAGCTCGCCTGGCAGACCCGCTACCGCATGGGCGAGCAGCTCGCCCGCGAGCAGCCGGCCGACGCCGACATCGTGATCGGCGTGCCCGACTCGGCCACGCCGCACGCGCAGGGCTACGCCGCCGCCGCCGGCATCCCCTACGCCGACGGCCTGGTCAAGAACCGCTACGTCGGCCGCACCTTCATCGCGCCCGACCAGCGCCTGCGCGACCTCGGCGCGCACCTCAAATGGAACCCGCTCAAGCCCGTCCTCGACGGCAAGCGCGTCGCCGTGATCGACGACTCGATCGTGCGCGGCACCACCACCCCGCGCATCGTCCGCCTGCTCCGCGCCGCCGGCGCCCGCGAAGTCCACATGCGCATCGCCGCCCCCCCGATCCGCCACCCCTGCCACCTCGGCGTCGACATGGCCCGCCAAGGCGAGCTGATCGCCGCCCCCTTCGCCGCCCGCGACGCCGGCGAGCGCGTCGGCCGCATGATCGGCGCGGACTCGCTCGGCTACCTCAGCCTCGACGGCCTCCGCGAAGCCGCCGACCTCGGCAAGCCCACCTGCGTCGGCTGCTTCACCGGCGAGTACCCCGTCCCAGTCCAGCCCGAACTCGCCGACCTCGACGAACGCCCCGCCTGCGCCGCCGTCGAAGAACTCGAGCCGGCCGCCGCCCTCTAGGCCCGCAGCCGCGCTTCCCCGTCCTCGATGTTGATCGCGTGCAGCCCGCACTCCTTCTGCGTCGCCTCTTCCCACCACCAGCGCCCCGCCCGTTCGTGCTCGCCCGGATTCGTCGCCCGCGTGCAGGGCGCGCAGCCGATCGACTTGAAGCCGCGGTCGTGCAGCGGGTTGTAGGGCGCGCCGTAGGCGGCGATCTGCTGCCAGACCTGCGCGCTCGTCCAGTTCGCCAGCGGGTTGAACTTCACCAGCGGCGCATCCGCGCGCCCGAAGCCCGGATCGAGCTGCACGACCGGCAGCTCCGCCCGCGTGCCCGGACTCTGATCCCGCCGCTGCCCGGTCGCGTACGCCGCGACCCCCGCCAGCGCCCGGCCCAGCGGCTCCACCTTGCGGATCCCGCAGCACTCCTGGTGCCCGTCGCGCCGGAACGAGAACAGTCCCTTCTCCCGCACCAGCGCCTCCACCGCCGCGGCCTCGGGCGAGAACGCCTCGATCTCGATCCCGTACCGCTCCCGCACCCGTTCGATGAACTCGGACGTCTCCGGATGCAGCCGCCCCGTGTCCAGCGTGAACACGCGGAACGATGATCCCGTCTTCTCCGCCGCCCGCGCCGCCATGTCGATCAGCGCCACGTCTTCGGCCCCGCTGAACGAGATGCTCAGCCCCGGAAACCGCTCCAGCGCTTCCGCCAGAATGTCTTCCGGATGCGCCCGCGAGAGCCGCCCGGCCGCCTCGGCGGCGTCGAAGTCCGCAGCGATCCCGCCCATGTCAACCACCTTTCACTCGCCGCAGCGCGGCAAATGCTACTATTTCGGTACAGATTACCCGTGAATTGCGCCGGCGCGGCGCGGAACGGGCGCGGTCGGGCCATGATCAAGACCTCCTCCAAGAGCGACTACGGCATCCGCGCGCTCGTCGACCTCGCCCAGCGGGCCGGCGACGGCCCCGTCCCCAGCGGCGAAATCTCCCAGCGCCAGCGCATCCCCGAATCGCTCGTCGGCCAAGTCCTCGGCCAGCTCCGCACCGCCGGCTTCGTCCGCTCCACCCGCGGCAAGCAGGGCGGCCACCAGCTTGCCGTCGACCCGGCCGCGATCCGCCTCGACGCCGTCGTCGAAGCGCTCGAGGGCCCGATCACGCTCGGCGCCGGCTGCGAGCAGGACACCGCCGCCAATGCCGACGGCGCCTGTACCGGCGCCGCCGCGCAGGTCGGCCTCTGGGCCGATGTGCGCGCGGCCATCCTCGAAGTGCTGCGCGACCGCAGCATCGCCGACCTCGCCTCCCGCTCCGCCGCGGGCGCGCGCTACCAGATCTAGGCACGAATCATCGCCACCGCAGCCCTCTCCCCCGCTCCGACGGACGCCGCCGCCCCAGCGCCGCGGCCCGCCCTCGCCGACTCCGTGCTCGACCTGATCGGCGCGACCCCGATGGTCCGCCTCCGCCGCGTCGTCCCGGCCGGCGCCGCCGAAGTCGTCGCCAAGCTCGAATCGCTCAACCCCGGCGGCTCGGTCAAGGACCGCATCGCCCGCGCCATGATCGAGGAGGCCGAGTGCGCCGGCGCGCTCGAGCCGGGCGACGCCATCGTCGAGCCCACCTCCGGCAACACCGGCATCGGCCTCGCCCTCGTCGCCGCCGTCAAGGGCTACCGCCTGATCCTGACGATGCCCGAGGACATGAGCCGCGAGCGCCGCCGCCTGCTCGAACGCTTCGGCGCGGAGGTCGTGCTCACCCCCGCCATCGAGGGCATGACCGGCGCCGTCTTCGCCGCCGAGGAACTCGCCAAGTCGCCCGGCCACTTCATGCCGCAGCAGTTCGCCAACCCGGCCAACCCCGACATCCACCGCCGCACCACCGCGCGCGAGATATGGGACGCGCTGGACGGCGAGCTCGACGCCTTCGTCACCGGCGTCGGCACCGGCGGCACCATCACCGGCGTCGGCGAGTGGCTGCGCGAGCGCAAGCCCGGCCTCCGCATCGCCGCCGTCGAGCCCGAACGCTCGCCCGTCCTCCAGGGCGGCCGCTTCGCCGTCCACCAGATCCAGGGCATCGGCGCGTCCTTCGTGCCCGGCGTGCTCAACCGCGGCGTCTACGGCGAAGTGATCGGCATCGCCGACGACGACGCCATCGCCATGGCCGGCCGCCTCGCCCGCGAGGAAGGCATCCTCGCCGGCATCTCCTCCGGCGCCAACGTCCGCGCCGCCCTCCAAGTCGCGGCCGAGCTCGGCCCCGGCAAGCGCGTGGTCACTACGATCTGCGACACCGGCGAGCGCTATCTCAGCATGTCCTTCGACGGACGCCGAACCGACTGACAGCCCGGAGAACTGGAGCAGCCCATGCCCGTCCGCGTCTACATCCCCACTCCCTTCCGCAGCGTCACCGGCAACCGCACCTTCGTCGACGCCGACGGACTCGACGTCCACGGCGTCCTCTCCGACCTCGACCAGCGCTTCCCCGGCTTCGGCGAAATGGTCTTCGACGAGGAGCGCGCCGTCCTCGAACACGTCAACGTCTACCTCAACAACCAGGAGATCACCGCGCTCGAAGGCGCCGGCACGCCCGTCTCCGACGGCGACGAACTCGCCGTCATCCCCGCCATCGCCGGCGGCGCGGCGATGACCGCCGAACAGGTCGAGCGCTACTCGCGCCACCTGATCATGGACCAAGTCGGCCCGATCGGGCAGCGCAAGATCATGGACGGCAAGGTCCTCGCCGTCGGCGCCGGCGGGCTCGGCTCGCCCGTCCTCGTCTACCTCGCCGCCGCCGGCGTCGGCACCATCGGCATCGTCGATTTCGACGTCGTCGACCGCTCCAACCTCCAGCGCCAGATCATCCACGGCACCTCCGACATCGGCCGCCCAAAAGTCGACTCCGCCCGCGACCGCATCCACGACATGAACCCGAACGTGACCGTCGTCCCCCACAACGAGCCGCTCACCTCCGACAACGCGATGGAGATCATCGGCCAGTACGACATCGTCATCAACGGCGCCGACAACTTCGCCACCCGCTACCTCGTCAACGACACCGCCTTCTTCACCGGCACCGTGCTGGTCGACGGCTCGATCTTCCTCTTCGAGGGCCAGGTCAGCACCTACTTCCCCGGCGAGGGCTGCTACCGCTGCCTCTATCCCGCCCCGCCCCCGCCCGGCATGGTCCCCTCCTGCTCCGAGGCCGGCGTGCTCGGCGTCCTGCCCGGCACCGTCGGCGCGATCCAGGCCACCGAGGCGATCAAGGTCCTGCTCGAACTCGGCGAGCCGCTCAAGAACCGCCTGCTGCTCTACGACGCCCTCGCGATGGACTTCCGCATGGTCAAGATCCGCCGCGACCCCAAGTGCCCCCTCTGCGGCGACGCGCCCACCGTCACCGAACTGATCGACTACGAGGAATTCTGCGGCTCCCCCTTCCACGAGGGGCCCGCCAACGGCGCAAACGGCGCGTCCAGCTGAGCAATCCCGACAAGCAAACCGGAGGCGATGGCGATGAGCGTTGAAGTCCGGGTCCCCTCGATGCTCCAGAAGTTCACCGGCGGCGAGAAGATCGTCCACATCGAAGCCGCCGACATCGGCGAACTCCTCGCCAACCTCGAGGCCGCCCACCCGGGCATCGGCGAGCAGCTCATGGAACCCGGCGCAGACGGCGCCCAGCTCCGCCGCTTCGTCAACGTCTTCCTCAACGACGAGGACATCCGCTTCCTCGACGGCATGAGCACCGCCACCGCCGACGGCGACGTGCTGGCGATCCTCCCGGCCCTCGCCGGAGGCGGTCGCGTGGATGCCGGAGACGGGCGCGCAGGTGCCGGAGGCGCGCGATGACCGCGGCCGTCGAAGCCCCGCCGGTGCGATACCGGTCCCTGATCGAGACGATCGGCAACACCCCGATCGTCCGGCTCGGCGGCATGTCGCCCGCCGAAGACGCCTCGATCTGGGTCAAGCTCGAAGGCCAGAACCCGACCGGTTCAGTCAAGGACCGGATCGCCCTCGCCATGCTCGACGCCGCCGCGGCCGACGGCTCGCTCCAGCCCGGCCAGACCATCCTCGAACCGACCAGCGGCAACACCGGCCTCTCCATCGCCATGATCGGCTCGCTGCGCGGGCACCCCGTCCGCTGCGTGATGCCCGAAAGCGTCTCCGTCGAGCGCCGCGACCTGCTCTCCTTCTTCGGCGCGGAAGTCATCCTCTCGCCCGGCGAGCTCGGCTCCAACGGCGCCGTCCACATGGCCCAGGAGATCTACGCCGAAGACCCTTCCGTCTTCATGCCGATGCAGTACGAGAACGCCGCCAACCCCGGCGCCCACTACCGCGCCACCGGCCCCGAAATCCTGCGCGACTGCCCCGAAATCACCCACTTCGTCGCCGGCCTCGGCACCGGCGGCACGCTCACCGGCGTCGGCCGCTTCCTCAAGGAGCACGACCCGCAGATCCGCATCGTCGCCGCCGCGCCCCACCCGGGCGACCTCGTCCAGGGCCTGCGCAGCCTCGACGAGGGCTACATCCCGCCCGTGCTCGACGAATCCGTGCTCGACGGCCGCATCGTGATCGACTCCCGCACCTCCTTCGCCGTCACCAAGCAGCTGCTCGAACAAGAAGGCATCTTCGCCGGCATCTCCGCCGGCGCCGCCATCCGCGCCGCCCAGCGCATCACCGAACGCGCCCACCAGCAGGGCCAGCCGGCCCACGTCGTCGTGCTCCTCGCCGACGGCGGCTGGAAATACCTCTCCACCCGCCTCTGGGCGCGCGATTACGACGACATCGCCGCCGACGAAACCATTGAGGGCAAAATCTGGTGGTAACCCCGCCGGGAAGAAGGAACGACATGACCGACTACGCCAACCCCGACAAGCTCGTCAGCACCGATTGGGTCGCCCAGCGCCTCGACGACCCCGGCCTCGTCCTGATCGAGGTCGACGTCGACACCGGCGCGTACGACGAAGGCCACCCGCCCGGAGCCTCCGCCTGGAACTGGACCAGCCAGCTCCAGGATCAGGTCCAACGCGACGTCGCCGACCGCGCCACGATCGAATCGCTGCTCCGCTCCGCCGGCGCGAACGACGACTCCCGCATCATCCTCTACGGCGACAACAACAACTGGTTCGCCGCCTACGCGCTCTGGATGCTCGAGCTCTACGGCGTCGCCAACACCGCCCTGATGGACGGCGGCCGCGCCAAGTGGCTCGCCGAAGAGCGCCCGACCACGACCGACGCGCCCTCCCCCGCCGCCGGCTCCATCTCCGTCGCCGAGCGCGACGAAGCCCTCCGCGCCAAGCTCCCCGCCGTCCTCGCCCACGTCGAAAGCGGCGGCCAGCTCGTCGACGTCCGCTCGCCCGACGAATTCAACGGCGTGATCATGGCCCCGCCCGGCCTCGCCGAAACCGCCCAGCGCAAGGGCCATGTCCCCGGCGCCTCCAACATCCCCTGGATCTCCGCCGTCGCCGAGGACGGCACCTTCAAATCCGCCGACGAGCTCCGCGAGCTCTACCAGTCCAAGGGCATCACCGGCGACCAGCCCGTCATCGCTTACTGCCGCATCGGCGAACGCTCCAGCCACAGCTGGTTCGCCCTCCGCCACCTGCTCGGCATCGACGCCGTCAACTACGACGGCAGCTGGACCGAATACGGCTCCGTCGTCGGCGTCCCCATCGAAAACCCGACGGCCTAGCCGCCGGCGGCCGGCCCCGCCGCGCGAACGGCGCGCCCATGGCAGACGCAGCGGCCAACCGGCAGGCCGAATCGGCTTGGCGCAAAACGGTCGAAAAGGCGCTGGACGACGACAAGCCCGGCGCCCTCCCGATCCTCTTCCACGCCCAAGTCCTGACCCTCTACGCCCAACGCGAGGGCTGCAAGATCCTCCGCTCCGACAACGTGGGCCGCCTGATCCGCCCGGGCCGCCCGGTCCTCGACTTCGGCATCACCGAAAACGACGCCAAAATCCACATCCGCTACGACGACCTCCAAACCCTGGTCCCAGCCCGCGACCGCCCCCACTGGCTCGACCACCTGTCACCCCCGCCGATCAGCGCTACCCTCCTCAAAATGCACCAAAACCCCAACGCCTGCCAAGACGACGGCCCCCTCCGCGAGTGGACGCCCTGATGCCCGCCCCCAACTTCGCCAACCGCACCCTCTACCACGGCGACAACCTCGCTTTCCTGCGCGGCATGAACTCGGGCACCATCGACCTGATCGCCACCGACCCCCCGTTCAACAAGGGCCGCGACTTCCATGCGACGCCCGACAGCCTCACCCGTGGCGCCCGCTTCGAGGATCGCTGGAACTGGGACGAAGACGTTCATCCGGACTGGGTCGACGCGATCCAAGACGACTGGCCGAAAGTGTGGACGGTGATCGACGCGGTCCGGGAATCCAGAGAAGATATGGCCGCCTTCCTCTGCTATATGGGCGTGCGGCTGATGGAGATGCATCGCATCCTCGCCGACGACGGCGCTTTCTACCTGCACTGCGACCACACCGCCAGCCACCATCTGAGGATCCTGCTGGACGCGATCTTCGGACACGCGAATTTCCGCAACGAGATCATCTGGTGCTACTCCGGCGGCGGCCAGCCCAAGAACGATTTCCCGCGCAAGCATGACACGATCCTGCGCTACAGCAAGTCCGATACGTACATCTTCAACCGCGACGAAGCCCGCGTACCGTACGATTCGGATTACAGCGCCACAGTGTTCACGGGCAAGGACACGCGGGCACCCGGCAAAACCTACCGTCCCGACCCGAAAGGGAAGGTAGTCGAAGACTGGTGGCGCAACATTCCGCGACCGTACGGCAAAGAACATGTCGGCTTCCCGACTCAGAAGCCGCTGGCCCTGTATGAACGAATCATCCGAACGTCATCAAACGAGGGCGATTGGGTTCTCGATCCGTTCTGCGGCTGCGCGACGACCCCGGTTGCCGCCGAGCGGGCCAACCGCCAATGGATCGGCATGGATATCTGGGACGAAGCCCATGAGACCATCATCAAGCGCTTGCAGGACGAAGGCTTGGCCGGTCCGAACGGCGAAACCGATCAGTTGTTGAACTTCGGCCAGATCGGATACTCAACTGCTCCGCCAGTCCGCACGGACGATCAAGAGGTCGCAGCCCCGATCCTCAAAACCAAGAAGCGCATCGCCGAACCGCCGGGACCCAAACTCACCCGCCAGCAGATGATTGATATCCTGATCGAAGAGAACGGCATGGCCTGCGCCGGCTGCGACCGCGAGTTCGACGATCCGCTCTATCTCCAGCTCGATCACAAAACGCCCCGCGCCGAAGGCGGGATCAACCATATCTCCAACCGGATGCTGCTCTGCGGCCCCTGCAACCGAATCAAAGCCGACCGCCTCACCCTCAATGGCCTCCGAGCCGAAAACCGCAAACGCGGCCGCATGGCCGGGCAGCAGCCCCGGGCGAGTTGAGCCCGTGAACCAGTTCCCGCCCCTCCCCGACCGCCGCTATGGGGTGATCTATGCCGACCCGCCTTGGGATTACAAGGGGCAGTTGCAGCATGCCGGGCCCGATTCGGGGGACACCGGCGGGGCGATCCGGCACTACGGCACCGTGACCTCGGCTGATCTGGCGGGGCTGCCGGTCGCGGAGATTGCGGAGGATGACTGCCTGCTCTTCCTTTGGGCGACTTCGCCGCATCTGGATCAGGCGATCTCGCTGGGCAAGGCTTGGGGGTTCGAGTGGGCCACCGTCGCCTTCGTCTGGGACAAGCAGCGGGTCAATCCGGGCTTCTACACGATGTCGCAGTGCGAGCTCTGCCTCGTCTTCAAGCGCGGCAAGATTCCGCGGCCGCGCGGGGCGCGCAACGTGCGCCAGCTCGTCTCCGAACCGCGCGGGCCGCACTCGGTCAAGCCGGACGAAGTGCGACGGCGGATCGAGCGGATGTTCCCGCAGCAGGCCAAGATCGAGCTGTTCGCCCGCTCGGCCGCGCCGGGATGGGACACTTGGGGCGACGAGATCGAGCACGGCGCGACCCAGCGCCGCTTCTTCGACGGAGCCGCCGCATCATGAGCCTCGAACTGCCGCAGTCGCTGATCGACGAGATGGTCGCGCACGCGCGCGAAGACCTGCCCAACGAGTGCTGCGGGATCATCGCCCGCGGCTCCGACGGCGAACTCGCGCTCTACCGCACCACCAACGCCGAAGCCTCGCCCTGGCGCTTCAACATCCCCGCGCCCGAACTGCTCCACCTCTACAACGCGATCGAGGGGCAAGGCGGCGACATGCTCGTCATCTACCACTCCCACGTCGCCAGCGAAGCCCGCCCCTCGCCCACCGACCTCAACATCGCCCGCATGCACAAGGGCATCGAGGAGTGGCCCTACTGGGTGCTCGTCTCGCTCGAGCATGAAGAACCCTCCGTCCGCGCCTGGCGGATCGACGAGGGCGACCGGCCAGACGCGGTGGTCCCGGCCGAAATCGAGCTGGCCGCCACCGACGGCGAGGCCAGGCGGCTCGCGCTCGAAATCGTCGAAATCGACGGCCGCAAGCGCGTCCGCGAGCGCGAGCTCTAACCCATGCCGCCCGCCCGCCCGGAACCGCTCGAGATCGGCACGCGCCGCTTCGAGTGGGGCCGCCGCACCTACGTGATGGGCATCCTCAACGTCACGCCCGACTCCTTCTCCGGCGACGGCCTGACCGATCCCGGAGAAGCGGTCCGCCGCGCCCTGCGGATGCGGGAAGAGGGCGCGGACATCATCGACGTCGGCGGCGAATCCACCCGGCCCGGCTGGACGCCGGTCGATGCGGACGAGGAACTGCGCCGCGTCCTGCCCGTGATCGATCGCCTGCGCGAGGCCGCGCCCGGCCTGCCGATCAGCATCGACACGGCCAAGCCGCGCGTCGCCGCCGCCGCCTTCGCCGCCGGCGCATCGCTGCTGAACGACGTCAACGGGTTGCGGGGCGATCCGGATCTCGCCCGCGTCGCCGCCGAACACGGCGTCCCCGTCGTCGCCATGCACAACCAGCGCGGCCGCGAACCGTCCGGCGATCCCGTCGACGCGCTGCACCAGGGCATCCTGGCCTCGCTCGCCGCGGCCGACGACGCCGGCATCCCGCGCGAACGGATCATCCTCGACCCAGGCTTCGGCTTCGGCTGGGAGGAGCGCGAGAGCTACGAGATCCTCCGCCGCCTGGCCGAGCTGCGCCACTGGCGCAGGCCGCTGCTCGCCGGCCTCTCCCGCAAGCGCGTCGCCGGCGAGGCCCGCGCGCTCCCGCCCGGCGACCGCGTCGAAGGCACCATCGCCCTCTGCGTGCTCGCCATCGCCGGCGGCGCCGACCTCATCCGCGTGCACGACGTGCTCCCGCTCGCCCGCACCGCCCGAATCGCCGACGACGCCTTGCGCCCCTCCCGCGGCGGCGACTGCGCCGATGCCTGACGTCTTCCTCGGCATCGGCGGCAACCTCGGCGACCGCGAAGCCAACATGCGCCGCGCCGTCGAACTGCTGCGCCCCTCCTTCTCCGCCCTCCGCGCCTCCGCGCTCTACGAAACGCCGCCTTGGGGCGACCCCGACCAGCCGCGCTTCCTCAACGCCGTGCTGCGCGGCGAAACCACGCTCGAACCGCTCGACCTGCTCGACGAGCTCCAGCGCATCGAAGCCGTGCTCGGCCGCCTCCGCGCCGCCCGCCGCTGGGGCCCGCGCCCGATCGACATCGACATCCTGCTCTACGGCCGCGAGGTGATCGACCTCCCCCGCCTGCAAGTGCCGCACCCGCGCCTCCGCGAACGCGGCTTCGTCCTCCGCCCCCTCGCCGACCTCGCCGCCGGACTCGTCCTTCCGCCCGACGGCGCAATCGCCGGCGAACTGCTGGTCACCGTGGACACCGACGAGATTCGTGCAATCGCGGGCTCCGAATGGGCCGGGGAACGCGCCTAGAACTCGTCGATCGGCTCGATCGCGAACTCGACTCCCTCCAGCTCGTCCTCCGCCGTCAGCATCGTCAGCCCCAGCCAGAACGAGTAGGCCGCGCCCGCCAGCATCAACGGCAGCAGCGCCATCCCCAGCTTCCGCCGCCGCATCCGGCGCACCCGCCGCACGCTCCGCCACGCCTCGAACAGCGCCGACGCGACCAGCACCGCCCCCGTCACCCGCGAACGTTCCATGCCCCCATCATACCCGCGCCGCAGCCGGCCCGCCGCCATTGCCGCGTGCGCCCGTCGGTAGACTCGCCGCCATGAGCGAAGCCCTCCGCCCGCGGCCCGCGGCCATCGCCGGGGACGACGCCGACCCGCTGCGCCCCAGGACCGTCTACCTGCACCGCCGGGTCGCGGCGATCGCGCCCGATCGCATCGAAATCCGCCCGCCCAAGTCGGCCGCGATTCTGCCCCTGTTCGGCGTCGCCGCCACCGCCGGCCTGCTCGCCCTGCTCGGCACCTCCGTCGGCTCGCTCCCGCTCTGGTTCTCCGCCATCGTCCTGCTCGCCTCCGTCGTCCTCCTCCCCCTTTCCGGCATCTCGCTCGTCTACGCACTGCTCGGCGCGCACATCACCGCCGACCGCGCCGGCCGCAACGTTTCGCTCAAGCAGCGTTTCCTCGGCCTCGGCATCGGCACCAACGAACTGATCCCCTTCTGGAAGATCCGCGAGTTCGAGGTCGCCGACGAAGGCCGCCCCGTCGCCCGCGCCGACGGCGATCTCCCAGCCGAGGCCATCGCCCAATGGCGGCTCACCCTGGTCAAGAAAAGCGGCGCCCGCCACGAGCTCGCCGGCTTCAACGCCCCGCGCGAACATGAAGAAGACGGCCTCGCCGTCATCTGGGAAGTCGCCGAAGCCCTCGCCCGCATCAGCGGCGCGGAGATCAAAGGACCGATCTGGTGAACGATCAAACTTGGAACGGCCGCATCGACCGCGATGCCGAAGCATCGCTCGACGACCTCGGCGCCATCGCCGTGATCGGCCTCTCGCCCCGCCCCGAGCGCGACAGCCACCGCGTCGCCGCCTACATGCAGCAGCACGGCTTCCACATCATCCCCGTCAACCCGGCCCAAGCCGGCAAGCAGATCCTCGGCGAGCGAACGGTCGCGGATATCGCCGCGGTGAAGGAACCCGTCGGCACCGTCGTCGTCTTCCGCCGCTCCGAAGACACCGATGCGCCGATCGACGACGCCATCGCGGCCGGCGCGCGCGCCGTCTGGCTCCAGCTCGGCATCGAGAACCGCGCCGGCCTCGAACGCGCCCGCGCCGCCGGCCTCCGCGCCGTCGAGAACCGCTGCCTCATGGTCGAGCACCGCCAACGGGCCGGCGCCTGATGCCCGCCGCCTCCCCCGAAGCCAAGGCCGAGTACCAAGAGGCCTACGACGCCTGGCAGCGCCAGCTCCAGCGCCTGCACCAAGTCTTCCTGGAAGGCGAACAATTGGACCCGCCCCGGCTCAAAGGCCTGCTCAACCGCGAAGCCCGCGCCAAAGACCGCTACGACGCCGCCCGCAACGCCCTCCTCGGCATCAGCCAGCCGCCGCCCCGGATCGTCCGGCCGCCGCGCTAAGCGCATCCGTCCCGGCCTCGCACCGCATGAACACGCCTGGCAATACGAGTAGTTCGCTTTCCTCGATCGGCGTGCTTTGCCTCTCCAAAGCCAAAGCGAACTCGAATTTGGATCCGGTCCCTGGAACCGGTTCTCCTAGAAACCACCCCTCGGCCCCTTCCGCCAGCTGCAGATCGCGCAGATCGATCTCACCGGCAAACAGGCGCTCCAAGGCCTCTCCACCCGCCTGGACCACCAAGAACACGTCATCCTCATGATCCTCCGACACGTGGTTGGCGATGTACTGAGCCCCGGCGCCGTCCTCCGCCACTACTACTCGCGGCCCGTCGTAGTACATCAGCACCTCGATCACGTGAACCTTCATCTCCCCCTCCGCCCGCGCTGGATCTTGCCGCATTCGCGCTGCTCCAACTCAGCGTAATCGATTCCGTACGCCGGCCACCATGTGCAATGCGACCTCGCCGATCTGGACGGCGTCTCTTGAATCACCCCCGTCCCTGCCCCCAGCTCCAGCGAAATCGCATAGCCGCGGCCGCGCCTTCGGAGCGCCGCAAGCGCGTCTTCAAGATTCGTGAAAACCGACAGCCCTTTCGCTTGGCACTCCTTTTCGCCCATCAGATCCCCACTTCCCGGCTGCCGCTGCCACATCGCCTTGAAATCCCGCGCCCGACCCGGAAACCCATCCGCCAATCGGTACACGACGACCCGTTCCAGAATCTCCGCGGCCTGCGGCGGCGGGCAGTCCTCCGGAAACTCATCTCGATACCGCATCGCGCCGCAGGCTATCGCCGCCCCGCTTCAGCGTCATTCGGCGCAGCCCAATACACTCGCCTGCGGGAGCGCGATCGGCATGAGCGACGGCTACGGCGTGGACTTGGACCAAGTGCTGCGGCTGATCGACCGCGCCGCGGTCCTGATCGTCCGCTTCGACCTGCTCGAACAGCGGCTGCTCGTCGATTTCCGCGCGCCCGGCGCCGAACTGCCGCTGATCACGATGGTCGACCGCGTCAACTCCGCCGAAGAGCGCTTCCGCCACCTCAAGTCGCTGCGCCCCAAGCTGCCCCTGCCCGAGCGCATCCATTCCTTCCCTTGGCCGCGCGCGATCTCCGCCTTCGAGACCTCCGGCGTCTGGGAGCGCATCGCCGACCGCCTCGACGGGCTCGGCGCGCCCGAAGAAGAGGTCCTCGCCGTCCGCCGCCAACTGCTCGAAAGCGAGGCCGCCGCCACCGCCGCCGCCATCCGCGGCGGCGACGGCTTCCGCACCATCTGGGAACGCGAGCCCTCATGACCGACCAAGCCGAACAGCCCATCGACCTCCGCAGCGACACCGTCACCAAGCCCACGCCCGCGATGCGCGGGGCCATGGCCGCCGCCGAAGTCGGCGACGACGTTTTCGGCGAAGACCCGACCGTCCGCTCGCTCGAGGCCGCCGCCGCGGAGATCACGGGCAAGCAGGCCGCTCTCTACGTCAGCTCCGGCACGATGGCCAACCTCATCGCCGTCCTCTCCCAGACTCGCCCCGGCGACGAGCTCCTGCTCGGCGAACGCAACCACATCGTCCGCGCCGAAGCCGGCGGCGTCTCCCGTCTCGGCGGCGTCCTCGCCACCACCCTGCCCCAGGACGACGATGGCGGCGTCGACCCCGCCCGCGTCAGCGCCGCCGTCCGCCCCAATGATCTGCACCAGCCGCGGACGCGCATGCTCGCCCTTGAAAACACCCATAATTTCTGCGGCGGCACCGTCCTCTCGCTCGAACGCACGCGAGAGCTGGCCGAGATCGCCCGCGCTTCCGGCCTCCGCGTCCACCTCGACGGCGCACGCATCTTCAACGCCGCCGCGGCCCTCGGCGCAACCGCCGCCGAACTCGCCGAACCCGCCGATACCGTCTGCTTCTGCCTCTCCAAGGGCCTCGGCGCCCCCGTCGGCTCGCTCGTCTGCGGCGAACAAGAGGTGATCGATCAGGCCCGCCGCGTCCGCAAGCTGCTCGGCGGCGGCATGCGCCAAGCCGGCGTCATCGCCGCCGCCGGACTCGTCGCCCTGGAGCAGATGATCGACCGCCTCGGCGATGACCACGCCAACGCGCGCAAGCTCGCCGCCGGACTCGCCGAACTCGGCTTCAACATCCGCCCCGACTCCGTCCAGACCAACATCGTCGTCGTGCCCGTGGAGCGGCCCTCCGCCGACGTGCAGGCCGATCTCAAGCGCATCGGCGTCCTCGTCACCACGCCCGACCGCACCCGCATCCGCCTCGTCACCCACGCCGACGTCGGCGCGGCCGACATCGACGAGGCCCTCTCGCGCATCGCCGGCGCCGGACTCGCGCCGGCGCCGGCCGCGGCAGCCGGCTGAACCGTGCTCAAACTCGCCGCCGCAGGCGCGCTCGCCCTCCTCCTCGCCGCATGCTCCGCCCAATCATCGTTCCCCGACCCGGCAGAACCGCCGCTCCAAGCCAGCGCCCCGTGGCCCGACTACGAGCGGCTCACCTACGCGATCTTCGACCAAACCGATGCCGAAATCGGCGCGATGGTCATGGAAACCCGCCGCGCCGACGACGGAACCTATGAACTCTCGCTCGCCTTCACGATCGACGAATCCAACACCCGCGACGAACTCGCCGTCGTCGTCGATGACCGGACCATGAAGCCGATCAGCTACAGCCGGCAAGCCGGGAACGACGAAGATTCCGTCACGATCTCCGCCACATACTCGTTCGACGGCTCCAGCCTCGCGGCGACGGGCTTCGTCCAAGAAAACGATGAGCGCCACGAGATCGACCTCGACGCCGGCGACTTCGCCTACGACAATGACTCCGCAGCCTGGCTCTGGCGCAGGCTCCGCTTCGAGCAGGACCTCGAACTCACCTACCGCTCCGTCAACCTCTTCCAGCGCCGCTCCCAGCTCGTCCAAGTCGCCGTCCGCGGCCAAGACACGCTGCCCTCGCCCGACGGCGACAAGCTCGCCTGGCAGGTCGCCGTCACCCCCGGCGTCGAAATCCAGCGCGCCTGGTACGAAGTCGACCCGCCCCACCGCCTGCTCCGCTGGGACCAGCAGCCCCGCCGCTTCGTCCTCACCGAGATCTCGACCTCGCCGGAATAATCTTCCGGATTGAATTTCAGAGGAGATATTTCCTGAGCGGGGTGCGCCGCGCGATCTCAATCGCCAACAGCACCACGCCAGTGCTGATCCCGAGTGCGATGAAGTCCCCATGTCCCGTCTCCGGGCTGATCCAGAGGGCAGTGATCAGATATCTCCCGCCGACGATCCTCGCGCAGATCACTGTTCCTTGTCCGTCATCATTCGTCTTTTCTAGCAGAAAACGTCGAGACCCTCGCGCGACTCCTGCCACGCTATGCGCCGCTGACTAAGAAGAATGCGGCGAGCCCGGCTAAAGCTCGGTCTTCTGCGGCCGCGCCCAAGGCGACCGACTGCTGCTGGCAAGCGCCGCAGCCGATTCGGCTGCCTCCGCCGGCTCGCCAGCTGATTCCGCATCGGCCTCTTCAACCTCATCGACAGCCGCATCCGGCTCTTCGCGATCAGCCTCCGGCTCTTCGGCGGGCGCAGCATCTGCAACCACCCCCGCAGGCGCAAATTCTTCCGCTTCCGCCTCGTCAACATCTGCCTCTGCCGGCCCGGACTCGGCCGACTGGGCGGACTCGGCAACAGACTCGTCGCGCGTCTCCGGCTCCACCTGGGTCGCGGTTTCTTCGGCGGCAGCCGCGGCTACGGAAGGTGGAGCCCACTCGGCGTCCGTTTCTTCGCTCTCGTCCGCTGCTGCATCACCCTCATCCACGCTGGCGGCAGCCTCAGCTTCCTCGTCCTCCGGCGGTGCTGCCGGCTCGTCTTCCGCATCGATTACCGGCGACTCCGCGACGATTTCCTCGCCCTGCTCGGATGCCTCCGTCGGCTCGCCGGGTTCACTCGCCTCGTCCTCCGTCGCGGCGGGACGGCCCCAAGCCGGACGTTCCGCGCCCGCGGGGGGCGCGAACGGGGCGTCGCCTGACTCGCCGGCTTCGTCGGACTGCTCGGCAGCCGCCGGCTCGCTCGCATCCGCGGGCGGCTCCGCCGGCTCGTCCGGGGCGGCCTCTAGCTCCGGCTCGCGCCGCCCGCTCCAGTCGGGCCGCTCCTGCTCGGGCGGAGGCGCGAAGGAGCGTTCCGCTTCCTCTGACACCTCGGGCGGTTCGTCCGCGGCCGCCGTGCCGCCGCCGACGGCGCTGCGGGCCGCCGCTTCGGTCGTCTCCGGGTGCGCCGCCACAGTTGCCGCGACGCGCTCCTCCGCGGTCGGCGCGAAATCGACCGCCTCGACCGATGCCGCCGACACCTCTTCCTGCACGTCCGGGGGCAGCTCCGCGGCGAACCGCGAGCGCTCCTCCCGCACCGTGTAGCGGAACAGCTCCTGCTCCTCCGGCTCCAGCAGCCGCCCGTCGCGCATCTCCTCCACCCGCGGCACCAGCTCCATCACCGTGCGGTCGTGCGTCGTCGTCAGGATCGTCACCCCGCGGTCCTCCACCAAGTCGTGCAGCAGCCGGAAGATGCTCACCGCCGTCGATGAATCCAGCTCGCCCGTCGGCTCGTCCGCGAGGATCAGGTCCGGCTCGTTGGCCAGCGCCCGCGCGATCGCGACCCGCTGCTGCTCGCCGCCCGACAGCTCGTAGGGCCGGTGCCGCGCCCGCCCGGCCAGGCCCACCGCCTCCAGTAGCTCCGACGCGCGCCGCCGCCGCTCCCGCACGCCCGCGCCCGCGATCCGCAGCGACAGCTCCACGTTCTCGTAGGCCGACAGCAGCGGCAGCAGCCCGAACGATTGGAACACGAAGCCCACCCGCCTGCGCCGCATCTGCGTCAGCTGCCGCTCCGAGTACTTCGTGATGTCCTCGCCCGAGATGCGCACCGTCCCCTCGCTCGGCAGATCCAGCCCCGCGACCAAATTCAGCAGCGTCGTCTTGCCCGAACCCGAGCGCCCGATCAGCCCCACGAACTCGCCCTGCCGGATCTGCAGCGAGACGTCGCGCACCGCCCAGATGTCCTCCGAGCCGACCCGGAAGCGCCGGCTCGCGCCCTGCACGTCGACGATCAGCTCGCCCGCGCCGGCCGCCGCGGCGCCGTCGGCCGGAGCCGCTGCATCCGTCATCGCGGCGGCCGCCCGTCCTCGCCAGCGGCCGGCGTGATCACGATCTGCCCGTCCCGCTCATCGACCCGCGCCCGCGCGCCCAGATCCACCAGCTCCGCCAGCGGCTTGGGGATCTGCAAGCGCCCCGAACTGTCGATCACCGCGTACTCGTCGTGCACCACCGTCGACAGCTCCGTGCCCGGATTCTCGATCCGCCGCACCGTCTCCGTCGCGATCGACCCGTCCCGGATCGCCACCACGCGGTCCACCCGCGCCGCGATTGCCGGGTCGTGCGTCACGATGATGATCGTCAGCCCGAACTGCCGCGACAGCCGCCGGAACAGCTCGAAGATCTCCTCCGACGTGTGCGTGTCCAGCTCCCCCGTCGGCTCGTCCGCCAGCAGCAGCGGCGGATCATTGGCCAGCGCCACGCCGATGCTCACCCGCTGCTGCTCGCCGCCCGACAGCTGGTCTGGCCGCTGCTTCCGCTTCTCCATCAGCCCCACGGCTTCCAGCAGCTCCAGCGCCCGCTCCCGCGCCGCCCGCCGCGAACGCCCCGACAGGATCATCGGCACTTCGATGTTCTGCTGCGACGAGAGGTACGGAATCAGGTTGCGGCTGGTCTGCTGCCAGACGAACCCCACTTCCTCGCGCCGGTAGTGCACCATCTCCGGCTCGCTCATCGTCAGCAGATCGCGCCCGTTCACGAACGCCGTCCCCGCGCTCGGCACGTCCAGCCCGGCCAGCACGTTCAGCAGCGACGACTTGCCCGAGCCCGACGCGCCCACGATCGCCAGCACCTCGCCCTCGCGCACGCTCAGGTCCAGCCCCCGCAGCGCCACCACCTCGAGGTCCGCGATTTTGTAGATCTTGAACAGATCGCGGCAGACCACGTGCTGCCCCTGCGGCACGTCCCCGGCCTGGATCGGCGGCATCGCGGCGTTCGTCGTCATCGCTCGTCGGCCATCCCCGCTCGCCGCGAGGATACCCGCCGCCCCCGTTACGCGGCTGCCATCGCCGCTCCGGCCCGATCAGAACGGCCACAGCATCTCGACGAACTCGAACGCGCCGTAGCGGTCCAGCCACTGCGCCCCGTGCAGCATGTATTCCTGTCCCAGCTTCAGCGCCGTCAGGAACGCCAGCCAGATCAGCGCCGCCCGCAGCGTCAGCGCCGGCGGCTCGCCGCTCCAGCCCGTCAGCCGCCGCGGGAAATGCGGCCGCGCCGCGACGAACAGGAACCAGAACTCGAACACGTTCGGGAAGTACAGCAGCAGGCTCCGCTCGCCCAGGCCGATCTCGAACGCCGCGAACCCGATCAGCCGGTAGAGGAACAGCGCCGCCGCGATCCGCCGCTCCCAGCCCGTCCAAGACCGCAGCGCCACGACCAGGAACAGGGCGATGTAGACCTGATCGACCCATTTGTCCCACTCCTGATAGTTCGGAATCCCGCCCAGGCTCAGCCACTCGCGCCAGAACAGGTCCGACAGATCCGTGAAGACCGCGATCAACCCGCCGGCGAACGCCCAGCGCAGCACCGGCAGCGATCCCGCCACCCGGATCAGCGCGATGACGATCGCTTCCATCGCCCGAGGCTACGGCTGCGCCGCGAACGGCGGCCGCCCTAGTAGCGCGAGACGTTCACGTCCTGGAAGTGGCCCGTGATCATGAACAGCGCCCGCTCGCAGATGTTCGTCGCCCGATCCCCGATCCGCTCCAGATTGTGGCTGCACCAGATCACGTGCGTGAACGCGTCGAACTCCGCCGCGTCCCGCTCCACCCCGCCGATCCGCTCCAGCAGATGCCGGTGCACCGCCGTGTAGAGCTCGTCCAGCTCGTCGTCGCGGTCGCAGGTCTCGCGCGCCAGCCCCTCGTCCCGGTCGATGAACGAGCGCATGCTCGCCGACAGCATCTCCCGCGCCACGTCCGCCATCCTCCACAGGTCCGGCTCCGTCGCCGCCAGCGCGTCGTCGCCCAGGAAAATCGCGATCCGCGCGATCCCCTCCCCGTAATCGGCGATCCGCTCCAAGTTCGAGGCGATTGAGTTCACCGCCAGCAGCTCCCGCAGATCCACCGCCACCGGCTGCTGCAGCGCCACCAGGTTCAGCACGTCCTCCTCGATGTCGAACCGCAGCCGGTTGATCGCGTCGTCGTTCTCGCATACCGCCCGCGCCAGGATCAGGTCCCGCCGCAGCAGCGCGTCCATCGCGTCCACGATCGAGCGGTCCGCCCGCGCGTGCAGCAGCCGCAGCCGCTCCTCCACCTCCTGCAAGCTGTTCGAGAACGTCGTCCGCGTCATCTCCGCCGCCCCGGCCGCTAGCCGTACCTGCCCGTAATGTAATCCTCGGTCCGTTCGTCCCGCGGATTGGTGAAGATCTCCGTGGTCGGGCCGAACTCCACCAGCCGCCCCGTCCGCTCCTCGCCGGCCAGCAGGAACGCCGTGTAGTCCGACACCCGCCCCGCCTGCTGCATGTTGTGCGTCACCACCACGATCGTGTACTCCTCCGCCAGCTCCCGCATCAGATCCTCGATCTTCAGCGTCGCCACCGGGTCCAGCGCGCTCGCCGGCTCGTCCATCAGGATCACTTCCGGCTGCACCGCGATCGTCCGCGCGATGCAGAGCCGCTGCTGCTGCCCGCCCGACAGCGCCAGCCCGCTCTTGCCCAGATCGTCCTTCACCTCGTCCCACAGCGCCGCCCGCCGCAGCGACTCCTCCACCAGCCGGTCCATGTCCCCCCCGTAGCCGTTGATCCGCGCCCCGAACGCCACGTTCTCGTAAATCGACTTCGGAAACGGGTTCGGCTTCTGGAACACCATCCCGATCCGCCGCCGCACGTCCACCGCGTCCACGTTCGGCGCGAGCAGGTCCATCCCCGAGAACGAAATCCGGCCCTCCGCCCGCGCGCCCGGAATCAGATCATTCATCCGGTTCAGGCTCCGCAGCAGCGTCGACTTCCCGCAGCCCGACGGCCCGATCAGCGCCGTCACCCGCCGGTTCGCCACCAGCAGCGACACCCGGTCCACCGCCTGGAAGCTCCCGTAGTAGACCGAAACCCCGTCCAGCTCGATCGCGACGTCCTCGATCTCCTCGTCGCGCCGGATCGCCTCCTTGTCGAAGTCGAAGCGGACCCCCGCCTCCGCGGCCGGGCGCGGATCGATCGCGGGCAGCTCCGGCGCGGGCGCGGCGGCCCCGACCGCCGGCGGGGCTTCCTCCGCCGCGGCGCGGCTGAACAGCGCCGTCAATGGATTCCTGGACATCGGTGATCTCGTTTCAGCCCGCCCGGCCCGCGGCCGGGTTCATTGCCGGCAATGCTCGGCGTACGGCTCCTCGAAGTAGTAGCGCGCCGAAACCGGGCTCGGCGGCCCCGCGTAGGCGTTCGGATTCAGCCGCAGGCTGTCCCCGATCTTCGCGCACAGCGCCGGCGTGTACTCCTCCGCCGCGATGTCGCCGTCGGCGAACACCGCGCTCAGATCGATCAGGGTATCCCCGACCGAGGCGACGTAGATGCCGACCGCGATCCCCGCCGCCGCCAGCGCCAGCTGCGCCCCCAGCAGCGCCCGCCGCAGATTCCAGCCGCGCGCCCGCGCCATCCCGCTACCACTCCGTCCGCGTGCGGTGGCGCATGATGATCGCCGCCGAATTCATCAGCAGCAGCACCAGCAGCAGCACGATGATCGCCCCCGCCGCCACCGCGTGGAAGCCGGGCTGCGGCCGCGACACGTAGTTGAAGATCATGATCGGCAGCACCGTGAAATCGTCCCGCGGGTCGTCCGCCAGGAAGGTGATGAAGGTCAGCGCCCCGATCGCGATCAGCGGCGCCGTCTCCCCGATCGCCCGCGACATCGCCAGGATGTTCCCCGTCAGCATCCCCCCGAACGCGTACGGCAGCACGTGGTGCCGCACCACCTGCCAGCGCGTCGCCCCCACCGCGTAGGCCGCCTCCCGCATCGACGGCGGCACCGCCCGCAGCGACTCCTGCGCCGCCACCACGATGATCGGCATCACCAGCAGCGCCATCGTGAACGCCCCCGCCAGCACCGAACGCTCGAACTCCAGCGCCCGCACGAACAATTGCAGCCCCAGCAGCCCGTAGATGATCGACGGCACCCCGGCCAGATTCGAGATGTTCACCTGGATCATCCGCGAAAACCAGCTCCGCCTCGCGTACTCCTCCAAGTACACCGCCGCCCCCACCCCCAGCGGGAACGCCACCGCCGCCGTGATCGCCATCATGTACAGCGTCCCCGTCACCGCCGTGAAGATCCCCGCGCGATCCGGGCTCGACGACTGGAAGTTGTGCAGGAAGCCCGAATCCAGGAACAGGTACGCGCACCAGGCCCCGATCCCCAGCAGCGGGAAGATCAGCGAGGGCGACCGCAGCCGCTCCGCCCCGCGCCACGCCCACAGCACCAGCCCGCCAGGAATCAGGAAGCCGAAGAACACGATCCGCGCGAACTGCCAGCCCGACGCCCCGCCCAGCAGCGCGAACACGTGCCGCGGCCCGTCCAGCTCGATGTAGTAGGAAGGGTCCGCCCCCGGCGGCGCGCTCTCGTACAGCGAGTACAGCAGGTGCAGGAAGACCGCGATCGGAACCGCCGATCCCGCCGCCAGCAGCCGCCAGCCGCGGCCCCGCAGGCCCGTCCGCGCCGACGCCGCCCGCGGCAGCAGGAACGGCAGCGCCATCGCCGCCGGCACCGCCCAGGCCATCCAGCCCATTCCCGAGGGCAGCCCGTCCGTCCCGCCCGTCGTGAACGCCACCGCGCCGCCGTCCCGCACCACGTCGAAGACCAGCGCGGCCAGCAGCGCCAGCCCGATCAGGATCGCGATCACGCAGCAGATCAGGAAGGCCGACGACAGCAGCCGCCGCGCCCCCAGCCGCACGCTGTAGGCCGCCGGCCCCGCTCCCGCCGCGGCCGCCGTCATTCGTACGCCTGCCGGAACCGGTTCGCGACCCACGCCGCCACGATGTTCATCGCCAGCGTCATCACGAACAGCGTCATCCCCACCGCGAACAGCACCTTGAACTCGATGCTCGTCGTCGGCGTGTCGCCCAGGCTCAGCTGCACGATCATCGCCGTCATCGTCTGCACCGCCTGCAGCGGGTCCACCAGGAACTGCGGATTGCCGCCCGCCGCCACCGTCACGATCATCGTCTCCCCCACCGCCCGCGACATCGCCAGCACAATCGAGGCCACCACCCCCGAAAACGCCGCCGGCAGCACCACCCGCAGCGCCGTCTCCATCCGCGTCGCCCCCAGCGCGTACGACCCTTCCCGCAGCGAACGCGGCACCGCGTTCATCGCGTCCTCGCTCAGCGACGAGATCATCGGCACGATCATGATCCCCACCACGATCCCCGCGCTCAGCGCGTTGAAGATCCCCACCTCCAAGCCGACCCAGCCGGCCGCGTCCTGCACCACCGGGCTCACCGCCAGCAGCGCGAAGTAGCCGAACACCACCGTCGGCACCCCGGCCAGGATCTCCAGCATCGGCTTCACCGCCGCCCGCACCCGCGGCGGCGCGTACTCGCTCAGGAAGATCGCCGCCATCAGCCCCAGCGGCACCGCCACTGCCAGCGCGATCGCCGCCACCAGCAGCGTCCCCCAGACCAGCGCCCAGACCCCGAACTTCTTCTCCGCGAACAGCGCCGACCACTCCGTCTCCCCGACGAAGTCGAAGAACGGCACCTCGCGGAAGAATTCAACCGTCTCGAAGATCAGCACCAGCACGATCCCCAGCGTCACCAGCGCCGAGGCCGAGGCGGTCAGGAACAGCGCCAAGTGGATCGCCTTGCCGGCCGGCGTCTCGCGCCCACTGCTCGGGCGGCTCGGCTGCAGCTTGTCCCGCCACAGCTCCGCCAGCAGCCCCCGCACCGTGTCGCGCTCCCCGCCGGGCGCCTGCGCGCTCATCCGCCGCTCGTCCCGCTCATGCCCTCATCCCGCCGCCGCCCCTTGCCGTCATGTTGCCGTTGATCCGCGCCGCGGGCCGCGCCCGCAACTTATGCCCGCCCCGAACCGCAGTCGTTAACGACTGGTAAGCGCGAATGGGGAGGCGGCGCCCCGGCTGGGGGATGCCGGAACGCCGCCTCCCGGGATGCGCGCGGACCGACTACTCGGCCGCGCCGTAGATCACCGCCAGCGTCTCTCCCTCGCCGGCCGCGCCGATCGCCGATCCGGTCACCCGGCCGGCCACCCGCGACAGCCCCGCCTCGTACAGCGAGGCCGGCAGCTGCACGTAGCCCACCTCCGGCGAGTCCACCAGCCCGCGACCGTCGTTCAAATAGAAGTCGACGAACGCCGCCACCTCCGGCCGCCCCAGCGACTCCGCGCTCACGTAGATGAACAGCGGCCGCGACAGCGGGTTGTACGTCCCGTCGTTGATCGTCTCGCTCGTGGGCAGCACCGCCACGCCCGCGTCGTTTATCACCAGCACCGGCTTCAGCCGGTCCCGGTTGTTCGCGTAGTAGCTGAACCCGAAGTAGCCGATCCCCCCGCGCTCGCTCGCGACGCCGGTCACCAGCACGTTGTCGTCCTCCGAGAAGGTCGTGTCGTCCGACCGGTGCTCGCCGCTCTCGTCGTTCACCGTCTCCGTGAAGTAGTCGAACGTCCCCGAGTCCTGCCCGGGCGCGTAGATCTTGATCTCCACATCCGGGAACTCGTCTCGGACGTCCGCCCACGTCACCGCGTAGTCCTCCGTCCGGAAGATTTTGTTCAGCTCCGCCACCGTCAGCTGGTCCACCCAGTCGTTCTCCGGGTTGATCACCACCGTCAACCCGTCGAACGCCACCGGAATCTCCACGAACTCGATCCCCGCCTCCGTGCAGAGGGCGATCTCCTTCGCCCGCACCGGCCGGCTCGCCCCGGAGATGTCCGTCTCGCCCCCGCAGAACCGCTTGAAGCCGCCGCCCGTGCCCGACACGCCCACGGTCACGTTGACCCCGTCGTTCTCGAATTTGAACGCCTCCGCCACCGCTTCCGTGATCGGGAAGACCGTGCTCGAGCCGTCGATCTGGACGTCGCCCTCCAGCCCCTCGTCGCCCGAGCGCGCCGAAGAGGCCGCGGAACTGCCGGAGCTGCTCGCGCTGGTCGAGTCCGTGCCCGAGCTCGTCGTCGCAGGCGTCTCCTGCGCTTCCTGCTGGTCGTCGCCGCCGCAGGCTGCCAGCACGATGCCGCCGATCAGCAGCAGCGGCAGCAGCCAGACGAACGGTCGCTTCAGTGCCTTCATGTCCGGTCTCCCTCTCGCTCTTTCCGATTGCCGCGGGCAGCCTATGGACGCCCCGGAAGACCAGCGGTTAACGGGCGGGGAACGACCAGTTAAAGGTCGGTTAGCACCCGCGGTGATCCACAATCGCGAGCCCGGGCGCCATGCCCGTGCCCGCCGGCGCCCGCCGCCTTCAGCCTTCCGGCCGCGCAGCCGCGCGCGGCACCGAGAACCCGAACGTTGAACCCGCCCCTACCTCGCTCTCCAGCGACACCGAGCCCCCGTGCACCTCGGCGATGTGCCGCACCACCGCCAGCCCCAGTCCCGTCCCCGCCGCCGGCAGCGGGCCCCCGTCCTCCCGCCGCCGCGCCGCATCCGCGCGGTAGAAGCGCTGGAAAATCCGCGTCCGATCCGCCGGCTCCACCCCGATCCCCGTATCCCGCACCCGGAACCACAGCATCGGCGCGCCGCTGCCCGGCTGCTCGTCCTCTTCCGTGAACACCTCGACCGACCCGCCCGCCGGCGTGAACTTGACCGCGTTGTGCAGCAAATTCAGCACCGCCCGCGTCGCCAAGTCCCGGTCCGCCGACACCCACCCCCCGCCGTACTCCGCCGACAGCGACACGCCCGCCCGCTCGGCCTGGGTCCGGATCGCCGCTACCGCCCGCTCGACCGGCTCGCACGCCTCCACCTCCGCGATCTCCGGCTCCGTCAGCCCCGACTCCAGCCGCGCCAGCGCCAGCATCTCCTCCACCAGCTGCCCCATCCGCTCTGTCTCCGCCTGGATGATCGCCCCGAACTTCGCCACGTCTTCCGGCCGCTCCGCGATCTCCAGCGTCTCCGCCGCCGCCGCGATCGTCGCCAGCGGCGTCCGCAGTTCGTGCGACGCGTTCACGAAGAAATCGCGCCGCGCCGCCTCCGCCTCGTGCCGATCGCTCAAGTCCCGCAGCGCCGCGACCAGCTGCCAGCTGCCGGTGCCGCCCAGCGGCGCGATCACCGCCTGGTAGTGCCGCGAATCCTGCATCACGTTCAGCGACGCCGCCGCCGGCTCCGCCAGCGCCCGCTCCACCGCCGTCAGCAGCTCCGGGTCCGACACCGCGTCGATCAGCGCCGCCCCCTCGCGCGCGCCCTCGCCCAGCACCGCCCGCGCCGCCGGATTCGCGTACGCGATCCGCGAATCCACCCCAATAGCCAGCACGATGTCGCCCGTCGCCGCCAGCGCCCGCTCGAATTGCTCCCGCTCCGCCAGCGCCCGCGCCCGCTGATCCGACAGCGCCGCCACTCCGTCCGCAACCGTCCGCGCTTCCTCTTCCGGAGACCCGTCTGCCGGCGGCTCCAGCCCTCCCGCCGCCGCAATCCCGGCGATCAACCCGCGCTCCCGCCGTCGCCGCCGGGCCTGCATCCACGCTCCGACCAGCGTCAGCACCGCCCCGTATGCCGCCCCGGCGCCCAAGCGCGTCCAGCTATCGACATCAAGCAGCAGCAGCGCCGCCAGCCCGCCCGCAACCGCCACCGTCAGAATCGCCACCGCCGCGCCGGCCAGCACCCCGACCCCCTCAGAGCTCGAACCGGTAGCCCGCCCCGCGCACCGTGATCAAGTGCCGCGGCGCGGCCCCGTCGGCCTCGATCTTGCTCCGCAGCCAGCGCACGTGCACGTCCACCGTCCGCGTCCCCCCGCCGTACGAGATGTCCCACACGTCGTTCAGCAGCCGATCCCGCGTGAACGTCTTGCCCGCCCGCTGCGCCAAATAGGCCAGCAATTCGTACTCCTTCGGGCGCATCGCGATCTGCCCGCCGGCGCGGCTCAGCACGTGCCGGTCCAGGTCCAGCTCGAACTCCCCGAACGAAATCCGCCGCTCCCCGATCGTCTCCGTCGGCAGCTGCCTCCGCCGCAGATGCGCCCGGATCCGCGCCTTCAGCTCCGCGATGCTGAACGGCTTCGTCACGTAATCGTCCGCGCCCAGGTCCAGCCCCTTCACCCGATCCGTCTCCCCCGTCCGCGCCGTCAGCAGCACCACCGGCGCCAGCGAGTGCTCCCGGATCCCCCGCAGCACCTCCGTCCCGTCCAGCTTCGGCAGCATCAAGTCCAGCAGCACCAGATCCGGCTGCAGCGCCTGCGCCAGCGACAGCCCCTCCGCCCCGTCCCCCGCCACCTTCACCGAGTACCCCTCCGCCGCCAAGTTGAACCGCAGCGTCTCCGCCAGATGCTCCTCATCCTCCACGATCAGCACCGTCGCCACAGCGCCAACCTCCACCTGCGCGCGCGGCACGCCGTCCCGGCCGCTCCGCGCGACGCTAGCCTACGCCGCGCCGCAACGCGGTTAACAACCCGCTAGTGGCGCCGAGGTGAGGCGCAGCGGACGGGAAGACCGGTGCGCGAAGCGCGGGGACGGCTGCGCCCCGGCTAGCCTCCCACCGCGAACATCAAGGCAATCGAGATCAGCAGCTGCACCGCCGGATAGGCGATGGCCAGCGCCCCCGTGCCCGGCAGCCGCGGCAACGGCACGCCTTCCTCCGAACGCCACGGCCCCCGCAGCAACGCGGCCAGCACCAGGGTCGCCGGCCCCCCGATCACCAAGATGCACATCCGCGCCAGCCGCTCCCGCTCGCCTGCCGGATAGCAGCGCAGCCCCGCCAGCAGCGTCGCATACGCCACTGCAAGCACCGCGCACCACAAAAACGGCAGATACGCCGCCCAACTCGCCACCCCCAGCGCCGCGACGGCCAGCAACAGCGCCCCCAACCCGCGCCTGACCCGCCCCTGCCTCCGCCCCGCGCCGCTCGGAGGCTCGCGCCGGCCCGCCTCGCGCTCGCCGACCTCCGGCACCCAAGACCCGCTCATCATCCGATGATCCTGTCGATGGAGTTCACGCACGGAAGCGGCGGCTCGCCCGCGCGACACTCGAACTCATAGTGCTGCCCCTCGCCAATCCCGAACGGCTCGCACAACGACAACGCTCTTGGCGGCCTGAATCGATGCGGTCCGATCGGACAGCTGAAGGCGCCGGAAGAGCAGGCCGTCACCCCGGCATATCCATTGCTCCACACTGCCGGCAGGGGTCCGTCCGTAGAAAGAAGGCTGGCGATCCGCCAGCTTGGCGAGTACCCCTCCGCCGCCATATTGAACCGCAGCGTCTCCGCCAGATGCTCCTCATCCTCCACGATCAGCACCGTCGCCACAGCGCCAACCTCCGCCTTCGTGCGCGGCATGCCGTCCCGGCCGCGCCGCGCATCGCCAGCCTACGCGCGCCGCAACGCGGTTAACAACCCGCCAGCACCCCGGCGATCCAGCGCCGGCAACCTCGATCCGCAATCTCCGACCTCGCGGGTTGCCGTCCGGCCAACGCGCCGATCGCCGTCGCAGCGGGTGACCAGCCGAACCGTTTTGACAGCCGAGCAAAGCTCGCCCTACATTGACATCGGCCGGCAGGGTCTCCAGATTCGGCCCGTTGGCGGTTTCGGCCGCCAGCCGGACTCCCTTGGCGCAACCTGAACCCGGATGCGTCGCGAGGGCCCGCCTTCACAGGCGGGCCTTCTTCGTATGGCGCGATGGATACGCGCGGGGATTTTTCACCTGTGGAGGAATTCCGTGCACTTGTGCTATTTAGACGAATCGGGCGAAGGCAGCCCGTTCGTGCTTGCCGGGTTCTCCACCTTCGAACGCAACACCTTCTTCCTTGCCGAAGAGCTCGACGACTTGGCGTCCGTCCTCTTCCCCGATGCGAACGAGCCCGTGGTCTTCCACGCTTCAGAGTTCGGCGCGTTCGACAAATCCGACGTACAGCCAGCGCTGCTGGCGATGACCAAGCATGCGCGAATCGACGCCATACACGCGGTCTACGACCGAATCGCGACGATGCGCCTCCGCCTCTTCGCGGTGGTCGTGGAAGACGGTTTCTTGGACGAGCATCCATACACTCATTGCCTCGAGCAGATCGTCGCGCGATTTGACCTCATGTTGAGCAGGCTCCACCGCGCCGGTGACACGCAGCGCGGACTGGTCGTCGTCGCTGATTCGCGATTCCGCAAAGAACTCTCCTCGAACGCACGGCAGATCTGGGCGAGCGGCCACAGCTGGGGCCAGCTCCGCAACATGGCAGACGTGCCGTTCTTCGTGCCCGCCAGCAGCAGCCGACTGCTTCAGCTGGCTGACTTCGTCGCCAATGCCGTCTATCGCCGTTATGCCCGTAGCGACGCCCGTGCATTCGACAAGATCGCGCACCTCTTCGATCAAGATGATGGCCAGTTGCACGGATTGGTCCATCTCACGCAACGGCACGAGACCTGCATGTGCATCGCCTGCGTCAATCGCCGCAGCCCCTGACCAGCCAACACATCTCCTCAACGATCCCTCACCCGCGTCGCTATCCTCGCCTTCGCGCGGCGCGCGGCTCGCGGCGATTTGGAGGGCTTCATGCGTTTCGGATTCTGGCCCGGTGCGGGCAACCCTTGGGCGGAGATTCTGACCGTCGCGCGGCATGCGGAAGCGACGGGCTGGGACAGGCTCTGGTTCGCCGACCATTTCATGCCCAACGCCGAAGACACCTCCGGACCCGTCCACGAGAGCTGGGTCGCGATCACCGCGCTCGCCGTGCGCGTCCCCCGCGTCCAGATCGGCCACCTCGTCTCCGGCAACACCTACCGGCACCCCGCCGTCGTCGCCAAGATGGCGGCCGAACTCGACATCGTCTCCGGCGGCCGCTTCATCCTCGGCCTCGGCGCGGCCTGGCAGGAGAACGAGCACCGCGCCTACGGCATCCCCTTCTTCACCCTCAAGCAGCGCCTCGACCGCTTCGAAGAAGCCTGCCAAGTCGTCACCGACCTTTTCCGCTACCAGAAGACCAACTTCGACGGCGAGCACTACCAGCTCGTCGACGCCCCGCTCGAACCCAAGCCGATCCAGACCCCGCTGCCCCTGATGATCGGCGGCGGCGGCGAGAAGCGCACCCTCCGCATCACCGCCAAGTTCGCCAACGAGTGGAACGTCTGGGGAACCCCGGAAGTGCTCGCCCACAAGAACGGCGTGCTCGACGCCTACTGCAAGGACGTCGGCCGCGACCCCGCCGAGATCCAGCGCAGCGCCTGCACCCTGCTCGTCCAAACCGAAGACCGCGACCGGCTCGACCAGATCCGCGCCAGCGGCCGCCCCGTGCTCGGCGGCTCCAAGGACGAGATGCTCCGCGCCGTGCAGGCCTACATCGACGCCGGCATCGACGAACTCATCATCCCCGACTTCACGCTCGGCAACAACGCCTTCGAGCGCACCGAGCAGGCCGACCAGTTCATGGATCGGATCATCAAGGAATTCCGCTAGCTGCGGAAGGCCGTCGGAGCCTCAGTCCCAGAACGGATGCCGGCCGATCGACTCCTCGAACTGATCCAGCAGATCATCCATCCGCACCCCGTTCACCTCTTCCACGTACACGTCGCGGAAGTGCTCCTGCCAAGAGTGCCGGTAGATGTCGATCCGCGCCCCGTGCGGCGGATCCACCACGTTGAACACGTGCGCCCGCCCGCAGCCCTCCTGGTCCACCGTGCAATTCGGCGCGTAGCTGCCGCCGTAGGCGATCGAGATGCCCTCGGGCACCGTGACCAGCTGCCGGAATGCCGCCAAGCGGTACGTCTTCCCGCCCGTCATCACCTCGTCCAGCCCCACTTCCCGGACCATGTAGACGTGCACCGAGTCGGTCTGCGTGGTCCCGTCCGCGTTCTGCGCGACCACCTCGATCTGCTGCAGTCCGGATTCCACGACCACCGGAACCTCCGGATGGAACAGCTGCCCGAACTCCGGATGCTCTTCGTCGAGCAGTCCGTACTCCAGCGCGCAGGGCACCTCCGCCTGGCCCAGCGTTCCGTCGTATTCCACGCCGTTGATCTCGATCTTGAACGGCTCCGAGTCGTTCGGCACCGCCCATCTCACCGTCATCGAAGGCACCGCCGAGACCGGATAGACCTCCTCGCCGTCCTGCTCGACCGGCGTGGCCGGCGTCGCGTGGCAGTACGGCGGCGCCGACAGCGCCAAGCTGCCGTCATCCGCGCCGGACGAACCCCGCAGCGTTCCGATGACGAACGCGACGGCCGCGACCACCGCGACCACGATCACGTACGCCGCCATGCGCTGCCAGTTCAGCTTCCGCAGCATCTCCGCCATCGCAGTGCCCTCCGCTGGCGCTTCCCCGCAGGTTACTCCCCGACGCCATCGCCCGCTAGCATCCGCGCATGCCCGACGATCCCGTCGCCCGCCTGCGCGAAAGCTTCCTGCGCGACGCCGAACGCCTGGCTTGGCCCGAGATCTGGCTCCGCTGCGCCCGCGCCCGCTCCGACCTGATCGCCGCCGCCATCGGCCTCACCGATGAACAGGCCGCCTGGGCTCCGGCCGCCAGTGAGGGCGAGGAAGCTTGGTCCGCCGCGCAGGTCATGCGCCATGTCATCACCGCGACGCCCAACGTCGCCGCGATCATCGAGGCCACCGCCCGCGGCGGAACCGCGCCCAAGGACCCGCCCGGCGCGATCAAGGCCGGAGACGCGGACGCGGCCGAGCTGCGCGACCGCCTCGTCGCCGTCTCGGAAGAACTGCTCTCCGTCGGCCGCCGCCTGCCCGATCGGCCCGACGCGGAAGCGACCGTGCCGCACGCGTTCTTCGGCGACCTGCCATCGCGCGCCTGGCTGCTCTTCCAGGCCTTCCACGACCGCATGCACGCCGACCAGCTCAACGACCTCCGCGAAGCGCAAGGCTTGGACCGCGCCTGACTACCGGTCCCGCGGCGCCTGCGAGTAGTCGCCGAACGGCCCGTCCCGCCACGCCAGCGCGCCCTTCAGCCCCTCGTCCCGCATCCGCCGCGACCACTCGTAGTGCTGCGACGTGAACGTCCCCACCGCGTCCAGATCGGTCGACGACCGCAGCGACGAGTAGATGCCCATGTTCTCGTAGAACCGGTTCACGTGGACCTTCAGCTGCGCGAGGTGGTCGGCCGGCAGGTTCGCGATCCGCTCCGCCAGCGCCAGCGTCCGCTCTTCCAGCTCCTCCTTCGGCCAGGCGTAGTTGATCAGATCCAGCTCCTGCGCCCGCGTCGCCCGGATCGGATCCCCCGTGTAGAACAGCTCCTTCGCCTTCCGCATCGAGGTCAGCAGCGGCAGGATCGCCGACGTCCGGCTGCCCGCGAAGCGCAGCCCCGGATGCCCCAGCTGGGTGTCGTCCGCGGCCGTCACCAAGTCGGCCATCATCGACAGCTCGAAGCCGCCCGCGATCGCGTACCCGTGCAGCTGCGCGATCGTCACCTTCTGCATGTTCCAGAAGTACAGCCAGATGTCCGTCACCCGCGCCATCCCGCCGCGGATGCCCATGATCAGCCGGTTGCCGTCGTCGTCCGTCGTCCGGAACCCGCGATGGATCGCGTCCGCCCCGTAGCCCCCCGCCGGCGTCAGGTCGTAGCCCGCCGAGAACGTCCGCCCCGCCCCGCGCAGGATCAGCACCCGCATCGTGTCGTCCGTCTCGACGAACTCCAGCGCGTCCCGCAGGTCGTAGATCAGCTCCTGCGAGAGCGCGTTCATCTTCTCCGGCCGGTTCAGCGTGATCCGCCCGACCCGCCCGTCGGTCCCCAGCCGGTCGATCATCACGTTCTCGAACTCGGGCATCGCCATCTCGCACCTCCTGGAAGATTCCGCCCGCAGGATAACGCAGCAGTGCGACCCTAGGGTCGCTGACCCGCTGGATCGGCGTGGAAAACCACCTCCAAGCCCGGGATGCCGTCAAAGTCAGCCCGATTGTGCGTCACGATCGGAACGCCCAGCGACAACGCCGCCGCCGCGTTCCACGCATCCGCCGCCTTCTGCCGACGGCTCTCCTCGCTGCGCTGCCGCTTGCGAGCGAAATACGTTTGTACCGCGATGTAATGCTCCTGGATGACATCTGAATACGGAATGACCATGAATCCTTGAAGGAGATCCCTGAACCGCTGCTCCTCCCACCTTTGCACCTGCAGCCCGACCTCAAGCTCTGCCCGCGCTTGGAACGGCAGACCCAGCACTCGACCTTCGAGATCCGCGCGGTATCTCTCGACCCGACGGCGAGCTTCCGGCGAATCGGACATCATGAACGACAAGATGTTCGCATCAACGGCGAGTTCAATGAGATCGAGCCGCTCACTGGCCATCAGCGTCCGCCTCATGGAACATCTCATAGAAGGCGTAAGGATCAACTCCGGCTACCAGCTGATCGTCCCTCGGCCAACGGAATCGCGGCAGCGGCCACAGCCCGGCGCGGTCGTCCGCCTCTTTTGCGATCTCGTGCATCTGAATCCGCGCCCCGTGCACAAGCTCGGGCGGCTGGGCGAACCCGCGCACCCTGACGAGATGCCGGGCCAGATCCTGCATCAACCCCGCATCCTCGTCGCGGAAAGTCAACTGCACGACGCGGTGCTTCCTGCGCCGCGCAGCAAGAGGCAGTTCAACGGCGGCTTCCATCTTGCTCCAGTCCACGGACACGAGACGGCCGACGAAGACGACCTCGCGCCCGTCGGGATCGACGGCTGATTCCTGCGCCGGCGCGGAACTCTTGGCAATCGTCGCCCGCGCGGCTCCGGTCGCCGGGCCAAGTTCAAGCGAGTCGATCCCATCGGGCATGTGCACTTGGAGGTGCTTGACCAGCGTCCGCACCGGGGGAAGCATGTCCGCCCCGCCACCCGCTATCTGCAACGTCAGATCATTGATCGGATCGACCGACAGTCCTTCAAGCGTCGCCGGCTCCGGACCTGAGAGCTCCAGCGCGACGACACATGAGCCGCTCGCCACGCCGGTCAGTTTGAGCTCATACGGCTTCCCGCGACGTCCTTCACCATCGAGGATATCCGGAAGCATTGAAAGGATGCCGCGCTCGATCGGCGAAACGATCGCCTCCAGTTCGCGCACCGAGATGCCGCCGTCATCCACGGCCGGTCCTCTCAGCCGGACGCTCAGTTCGCGCTCCATCGCTGCCTCCTCGGATCAGCCTAGCGCGGTCAGGCCAGGCAGCGCAGCGGTTGGCCGCCGTTGTATTCGAGCATTTCTCCGAACGCCTTGCCCGTATCGATCTCCGCGCCGCGCGGTTCTCCCCGCAGCTCGCTATAGGCTCGATGCAGGTTGCCGACGATCCGCTCGCTGTCGTGCCACTCGCCGAAGCGGCCCAAGTCCGCGTCCCGCGCCGCCTCCAGCGGCGATGCGCCGGCTGCGAATGCTTCCGCCGCCGTCGCTTGGATGAAGCGCAGATAATCCGCGACTTCGTCGAATGCAGCGGGGCCGCAGACCGGGCCGTGCCCCGGCACGATCGTTTCTGCGCCGAGCGTTCGCAACCGCTCGATTGCGTCCAGCCAGCCGGCGATGCTGCCCATCAGCGCGAACGGCGTGCCTTGGTTGAATATGATATCGCCCGTGATCAGCGTCCGCTGCTCGGGCAGCCAGGCGACGATATCGGTGTTGGTGTGCGCGGGCGATACGTATATCAAACGCATCTCCAGTTTGCCCGCGTAGATCGTCATCTCCTCCTCGAAGGTGACGTCCGGCGGCATTGCATCAACCTCGCCCCATTCGACGCCGGGGAACATCAGCTTCGCCCGTTCCGGCATCGTCGCCCGGTCGCGCAGCAGCTCCGCCCGCGTGTTGCCGTGGCCGATGATCGTCGCCTCGGGCTTGAAGATATGGTTCCCGAACGTGTGATCCAAGTGCGCGTGCGTATTGATCAGCGTCCGCACCGGCTGCTCGGAAATGCGGCTGATCGCCTCGCGGAACCCGCGCGTCCGCCGCTCCGTCGCGCAGGCGTCAATGGCGATCACGCCCTCGGCCGCCGCGACGAAGGCGGGATTGTTCAGGCACCAAGAACCGTCGTGCTGCACGTACGCGAACACGCCGGGCGCCGCCTCGACCAGCTCCGGCTGCGGCAGCTCGTCGCGCGAAGTGATGATCTCGGTCGACATGGCGGCTCCTGCCCCTCATGCAGCGTGCAACTCCGCGCAAGGCTAGCGGCTATGATCCGCTGCCATGACCGACGCCGATGGCACCGTCCCCGAGCCGCCCGTCGCGCTCGAGGGCATGCGCGTGATCGAGGACGGCGGCGGCATCGCCGCGGCCTACGCCGGCAAGCTGCTCGCCGACCTCGGCGCTGACGTGATCAAGATCGAGCCGCCCGGCGGCGACGAACTGCGGCGCCGCGGCCCCTTCCCGCGCGACTACCCGCACCGCGAGCGCGGCGGCCTGCACCTCTTCCTCGACACCAACAAGCGCAGCGTCGCACTCGACCTCGAACGCGCCGCCGCCCGCCGCCTCTTCCGCGAACTGGCGTCCGCCTCCGACGCGGTGATCAGCTCGCGCCCCGTCGCCGGGCAGCGCCGACTCGGCCTCGCTTGGGACGATCTTTCGCGCAGCAACCCCGATCTCGCGCAGGTCTCGATCACGACTTGGGGCGTCGGCACCCGCCGCGAGGGCTGGCAGGCGGCCTCACTCGCCGCCTCGTTCGCTTCCGGCATCTCCCACCGCATGGGCGACCCTGACCGCTCCCCGCTCGGCCTGCCCTACAACGCGCCCGAATTCCAAGGCGGCATCCACGGCGCGATCGCCGCCCTGCTCGGCAGCCGCGCCGCACGCAACGGCGCAGGCGGACAGCACGTCTGGCTCAGCATCGTCGATATCGTCGGCTCCGTGATGGCCGGCTCCGGTGTCGCCGCCTACCTCTTCGCCGGCCAGAACCGCCCCCGCGCCGGCGTGCGGATGAATTCGTTCTACCCCTACCAAGTCGCGCCCGCCAAAGACGGCTTCATCGAAGTCATCACCTTGGTCGACGACCAGTGGAACCGCTTCATGGAGCTGATGGGCAACCCCGATTGGCAGCACGACGAACGCCTCAAGAACCGCTGGACCGCCTTCCAATGGGTCGACGAACTCGACGCACTCTGGCACCCGTGGATGAAGCGCCGGACCAAGCAGGAACTCTGGCGGCAATTCGCTGCCAACCGCATCAGCTTCCAACCGGTCCATACCATCGCCGAAGTCGCCGAATCCGACCAACTGCAGCAGCGCGATTTCTGGCGGCAAGTCCGAACCGCCGCCGGCGAACAGACCCTGCCCGGCGCGCCCTACAAGTTCAGCCGCACCCCGTGGCGCATCCGCCGCCCGCCCCCGCTGCTCGGCGCGGACACGTTCGAGGTACTCTCGGAACTCGCCGGCCCGGCCTCCGCAGCCACCCTCCGCCGGGCCGGCATCGGCTAGGAGCATCGACATGCCAAGCAATTTCAACCTGCACGACTTCGTCGAAGAATCGAACCGCATCGAAGGCATCTTCCGCGTCACCGAGGCGGAGATCGAGGCCCATGAGCTGTTCCTCGACCAAACCGACCTCACCGTCGGCGACCTCCAGCAGTTCGTCTGGACCTGCGCCAACGCGGAGCTCCGCGAACACCCCGGCATGAACGTCTTCGTCGGCAACCACACCCCGCCCCGTGGCGGCCCCAAAATCCGCGACGACCTGGACGCGCTCCTCCGCCACGCCAGCGCCCACCCCAGCGACCTCTGGCAAACCCACGTCAATTACGAAACTCTGCACCCCTTCATGGACGGCAACGGCCGCAGCGGCCGCGTCCTCTGGCTCTGGATGTTCCTCCAACACGGCCGCGAACCCCAACTCCCCTTCCTCCACCATTTCTACTACCAGACGCTAGATAATGTTCAACGCAACAGATAGCTATCTATATTATAGCATCATTTAAATCGCGTTGCCGGTGATCGCCTTCAGTATTTTTATTTAATTGTCTCAAAGTTATTGCGGTACTGGTTTAAACGCCAATGTATCGGTTGGCTATTTTTGATTAGATCGAGCACTTTTTGGGGCTCGCCAAACAGGCGTTTCAATATTATCAGGCGGACTAATATTTCCAAACCTAAGTGGATATTCGGCAATTGCCTTTCGTATGCCATTTCTGGTTGATGCGCGGGGTTGAGGTGCGTGAAATAATTTCTCAGCCTATCCGCTGAAGCAGCCAGTCGATGGCAAGCATCGTGACCACCAAAGAGATGTTCAAACGGCCGAATTTCATCTTTGATCCGTCGTTGTATCGAAACTGACTCTTTCTGAAATTCATATCTGTGCAGCACTTCAATAGCACGCGTCAGATCAAAAAAATTGCTCATTGAGCCAAATATCATCTCGATACATCCCGTTTTGCATTAGGTTGATAGCAGCTGGGATATCCGTTGCAAGATTCCACCATTGTCGTAGGATTGTTTCCAATTCTTCTGCGCAATCATCATAGTCGATCAGCATGAAAGATGGATGTGAAGTGCGGAGATCTCTCCCCGGTCTTGAGTGGCCATCATATATAGTTGTGTGTACATCTATATCGCGATCTCCGTTTTGGTGACGTGCTGTAGCCTTCACGATACATGAGATGGATGTTGGTGCGACTGGCATATCTGTTATGAACGCGAAGAAAGTTGTCAATCGCCAAATTGTCCCACGGAAATCATCTCTGGAAAGTGGTTTATTGATAACCAGTTCAATGTTGCAAGTGCGTTCAATAGCGACTTCTGTTGACCATGGCACCGGTGACGGAATGTTTCCTTGAAAATGAAATTTCAAATCAAGATCGTCGGCCAGTGCGATGTGGATGGCCTCTGGAGATTTGATGGAAAGCGTAGTGTCAGAAAATGTCTCGCCATGGCTCACTTGCAATCCAGATTTCCGCATCCATGGCATGACACCCTCAATCTGAACAAAGCCACGATCGAATATGATGGACTCATCTGCGCCAAATAGTACATCGCAATATAGCGACCGTGTAAAAAAGTATTTAGTGACCATTGTCTTGCCGAACTCCCTTATCTCGTATCCAGTCGGTTGGCATTCATCCAAAGTCACTGCGCCCAATTGACGGCATATTCCATGGAGCCTCAGTGGGGCCGATTCAATCGCGCCAACGTCGATCATAGCGAGCGAAGCCGGTTCGGCAACTGCCTCACCCCATGTCTCCAAGTTGGTCCGGCCAGCTTCATCGATCTTAAGGCGCCCAGAGACTGCGTTGCGCTGGTCGTCGCCCGCTCGCCAGAACAGCCCAACATCATCGATTGGCTCTTTCAATTTCATTGGGGATTACCTCTCTCGTCTGCGATCCGGGTAACCGTGATCACTTGGCAGTGTAGCAGCACGGTATCCGCTGTCTTCCCAAAGACATTGGTAGGACTGTGGAAGGTGGGGATGGCCTCCCAAGAGGCCGGTGTAGCAGTCGCCACGCTCGGCGATGTCCCTCACTTCGCCGTAGCCAGAGAAGCCGACAGCCATCGGCCCGTGCTCAATGCTCCGTTGCGGACGACGCGTTGGGGCATCAAGCGGCAAGGCCATTTCACGGAAGGCCTTGCGCTCCTCTGGAGTCCCTAGGTGCTCGTGGCTCATGTTGTTCATTTTCGGTCAGCCTTGTTACGCCTGCGCGTAGAGATCGAGAGCATACTGGTAGGCGTCGGCCAAGTCAACTAGGTCGGTGAGCGAATCGACGCAGAGTTCGTCCGCCTTGGCAATTTCCAAGCGGTATTCCGCGAGGCTCGTGGATTTGCCGCTCCTCCGCAGGCTGTGCGACGGGCACATCGGTGCGCGGTTCGCGATCTGGTGCAAGCCGCCTTCCGAGTGAGGAAGAACGTAATCCAAGTGGAAGTTGCGCGTCGTCTTGATGATGGTGCCGTCCGGCATTCGATTCGCGAATCCGCAGCACCATGCTCGGTATCCGCTGAACTCCAGCAGCAGCCTCTTCATCTCTTCTTCGGGAATGATGCTTGACGGCACCTTGAATTTGCGCTCGGACTGCACGATCTCCTTCGGGCGATTTTCGCGGATCGGCGAAGTGCGGACGGGCAGACTTGCGGGGCCGTGCACTGTCACGACTGGTTCGTCGCCCCACACTGCTTGGCCCGACACTTCTTCGCTGCATCTCAGGGACACCAGCTCCGGTTTGTTGAACTGTCGCTTGAACACGGTCCACGCCCTCGGATTCAAGTCGCAGGCGACCCAGTCGCGACCTAGGCGCTCGGCGGCTATTGCGACTGAGGCGCAGCCGGCGAAGCAGTCGAGCACGACATCGCCTTCGTCCGTGCTGGCACTGATGATGCGCTCCGCTAGGGCGATCGGCTTCTGCGTGCGGTATCCCGTGCGCTCCGGTGCATTGGTGCGTGTTCCGAATGACGGAATATCGTTCCACCAAGACGGCACTGCCCTGCCCTTCTGCTGGTCGAGATAGGAGCGTTTTCCATTCTGCGCGACCTTGTATTTCCGGCCGTCCTCATCAACCTCAGAGTACGTTGCCAAGGTCTCCGGCGTCATCGGGCCGTACTGATGATTGAACGAGCCCGCGTTCGTCTTGCGATAATAAAAGATCGTATCGTGCTTGCGGTGGAACCCGCGCTTCGGCGGGTTGCCTGTGGGCGCGTAGCACCAGACGATCTCATTCTGCATCTGGTCTTTGCCGAATACGCTGTCGAGCAGCTGCCGCAGGTAGCCGTTGGCCGTGTGGTCGCAGTGCAGGAACAGGCTGCCGGTGGGCTTGAGCACGCGGTGGATCTCGATCAGGCGAATCGCCATGTAGCAGAGATAGGCCGCGATGTGATCGTCGTGGATGCGCCTCGTCGTCTCGATCAAATCGCTGACGGCCTCATGGCTCTCCGCCAGATCCTTGATCCAATCTTCGTGAATGTCCTGCTCCCATGACCAGACGTCTTTGAAACCGGCGGCCGTCGTCGCGGGCCAGGCGACACCCGCGTCGCGCGCGTCATCCTCGTCGTGGATGCCCCAGCTTCGCAGCAGCCGCAGTTCTACTTCTCGCTCGTGCTCGGACAGATCCGGTTTGAGTTGATCGCCCACGAACGTGTCGCCCTTCGAGAACGGCGGATCGATGCAGACCAAATCGATGCACTCGTCGTTCAAGCGCTGGAGGAATTCCAAGTTGTCCGCCACGTAGACGCCGCGGTTGACCCCGTTGAAATCGGCCACGGCCGGCTCCGTCAGCCCGCAGCGCCGGCGGATCGCGCGAGCTTTGCCGCCAGCGAGCGCCAGGCAACGGCGTGCGCGGCCAGCGCTTCCGCGTCCACCGCCTTCTCGAAGACATCGTTGGGGCTGTGGAAGTAGGGGTGGCCGCCCAAGAGGCTGATGTAGCGGCCGCCGCGCTCGGCGATGTTCCTCGCTTCGCCGAAGCCAGAGAAGCCGACGGCCATTGGCTCGCGCTCGATGCCGTGCTCCGCCAGCGCTTGCTTGGCCAGCGCCATCAGTCCCTCGTCGACTGCGCCGACTCGTCCCTCGCTGCGCTTCGAGCCGATGCTCGCGCCGAGGTGGAGCCAGACATGCGCGTCCCGCGCCGGCACGCCCGTCGGCCCGTCCAGCCAGGCGTCGAGGCCGTAGTGGTGCAGCTCGTGGCCGCTGCTGGCGATCAGCTTCAGCGTCCGCTCGCCGGGCTGCTGCGCGAACGCCTCGGCGACGGCGAGCCAGACTGCGAGGCCGCCGCCGCGCTCGGCCGAGCAGGTGTACCAGCCGCTCTTCGGAGTCATCAGCACGACCGGCGCCAGCGATGGGTCGGTCCCCGCGATCTCCGCCGCCACGTTCCGCGCCGTGCCCGGCCGCCGCTCCGCCTCGATCACCAGCGTCCCTTCGCCGCGCAAGCCGTCGCCGGCATCCTTGGGCGCGACTTGCAGGACGGGCAGCGCCAGCGGCTGGTCGGGCCGCTCCGCGTTGCGCAGCACCGGCTCGCCGTGCTCGTCGCCCATCACCATCACGACGCCGACCGCGCCCGCCGCGGCCAGCGCATCCAGCGTCTCGTAGACCGCCGGGGTCAGCCGCCGCGTGTCGCTCTGCGGCACTTCCCAGACCGCGATGACGGGGCCGCCGCCCGCGGCGAGCGCGCCGTCGGGCGCAGCGGCCAGCGGCGCGGAGACGCCCTCGCGGCCCGTCGTTCCGCCGTCGTAGAGCGGCACGCCGGGCACTGCGCGGCCGCCGATCCGCAGTTCGGCGCGGCGGATGTGCAGCTGCGGGAACTCGAATTCCTCGACTCGGCCCGCAACGCCGATTGCGGCGAGCTCCTCGACCAGCCAGTCCGCCGCCGCGTCGTCGGCGCCCCAGCCGGTGCGGTGGATGCCGAGCCGTTCGTAGGCGCGGATGCGCCGCTCCGCCTCGCGCGCCAGCATCGCCCCGTCGCCCCCGTCGCCGTTCGCGCCGGGCATCAGTCGGCCACGGCGAGCGCTTCGGCCCGCTCGCGCTCGGCCGCGCCGGCGCTCCGCCGACCCGCCTCCGCGTCGCGCTTGGCCACCTCCGCTCGCACCAGCGGGATCAGCTCCGCGCCGTAGTCGCGCGCGTCGGGCAGCGGATTGAAGCCGCGGATCAGGATCGTCGAGACGCCCAAGTCGATGTACCTGAGCAGCGAATCGGCCACCTGCTCCGGCGTGCCGACCAGCGCCGTCGTGTTGCCCGTCGCGCCCGACGCTTCCGCGATCGGCATCCAGAGCCGCTCGTCGTGCAGCTCGCCCTGCGCGGCGAACTCGAGCAGCCGCTGCGAGCCGCGCGACTGCGAGCGCGACGAGCGGGAACCCAGCGGGCCGGCGCTGACCTTCTTCACCGTCTCCAGGTAGCGCTCCGCCTTCTCCCAGGCCGCCGACTCGGTCGGCGCGATGATCGGGCGGAATGAAACGCTGAAGCGCGGCTCGCGCCCGTACTCCGCCGCCAGCGCCCGCACGTCCGCGATCGTGGCCGCGATCGAGGCGCGCGGCTCGCCCCACATCATGTAGACGTCGCAGTGCTTGACGCCGATCCGGAAGGCGATGTCGGATGCGCCGCCGAAGAAGATCGGGATGCCGCCGGGCTGCACCGGCGCGACGTCGGCGTTGGATGCCTCGAAGTCGTAGAACTCGCCGTGGAAGTCGAACGGGGTCTCGCCGCGCAGCACCCGCCGCATCACCTCGAGGTACTCGTCGGTGCGGCGGTAGCGCGCGTCGTGGTCCTGGTAATCGCCGTCGCGGCGCTGCTCGGCGTCGCTGCCGCCGCTGATGATGTGGACGGAGATGCGCCCGCCGCTGAAGTAGTCCAGCGTGGCGAACTTGCGCGCGGCCAGCGTCGGCGCGACGAAGCCGGGCCGGTGCGCGATCAGGAACTTGATCCGCTCCGAGCAGCCCGCCGCCGCCTGCGCCACGTGCAGCCCGTCGGCCGCCGCCGAGGTGTAGCCGACCAGCACCTGGTCGAAGTCCGCCTCTTCGTGCGCCCGCGTGAACTCGCAGAGGTAGTCGCGGTCGACCCCGCCCCCGATGATGCTCGTAGCCGCATCCTGCTCCGAAGGCTTGACCCCGATCATCCCAATGAACTCGACAGACACAGGACACCTCCTCAGCGCACCCAGCAGGATAGCGCCCCGAGATCAGACTTTCCAGCGCTCACGGAACTCCGGTGGCAGAATCTTCATCAGCTCATCTGCCTTCATTCCGTAGACATCGTGGGTGAGGGCCCGTTGGTCAAGCACGCGTTGAAGGTGTGGAATGCTGCCGGGGCCAATGGTGAGACCACGTCGCTGGACATCGCCGTGTGTATATAATTTAATAGTGAGATCCACGATTCCAGCCGAGTTGAAGTGGCGTTGAAAATCAAGAACAAATTGGGAAATAGCTCCATGTTGGACAACATCTCGGTCGAGTAAGAACGCAACCCGTTCATCATAAACATCAGCCAGTCGCCATCCTGCACGCAGGTAGTGGCGGGCACCCATCGACTTTGACCTACTGTTTGCCGGATCAACGACGATCCATTCGTTGACGGACGGTATGCGCATCTGTCGGGGTGCGAGAATATCGCCCAAATGAAACATCCCCAACCATGACCAGAACGGCCAATTGTCAACAAAGCCGTGATCGATCGGCGGATCGAATGCCTCAATGTATTCAGCCGCATCACGCCGGGTGCCGAATGAGCGGTGTTCAACTAGCGGCGCGTTCTCGAATTCGACCGCGAACTGCCGGTCGAACAGGATTTCATCAGGAACGTCAAAGCGCGTGAGCGGATCAGCACGCAAGGCTTCCAGATGGGCTTTCGCCCTGCGAATGCCGGCCGGGGTCAGGCGTCGGGCGCGGGTCATGATCGGCCTGCCAATACGTCGGCGAACGACTCGGGCGACATGAACTCGTGCTTGGCGGCGAACGCCCCCACGGCGCGGTCGATCCAACGGACTGCCTCTTGACGACGTTCGTTGTCCTCGCTTGGTGGCACGTAGGGAATTTTCTCGCCACCCAAGCGGTGACTGGCGAGCTTGAGCCAATCCCCCCAGTCACTCTCGCTCGTGTCGTCCAAGTCCACGCCTTGAACGAGAATGGCGTGGATCAGTACCTCGCGGAACACAGCCGGCAATGCAATCGGCTGAAACGAGGAGCTGCCGGTGACCACTTTAGCACCACCCTCAATCTGCTTGTTGATATGGAGCACGGCAGGGTTGGTCCCGTCACCGAAATCAAGCCGCCAGACCTCGCTGCCTAGGTCTTCCAGCTGGATCGGAAGCAGCGATTCTTTCGGTTCATCGACGCGCTTTGGCTTGAGTGCCGGACTGACTCCGAGGAGTCGGCCAGAACCGTCAGATGCGACAACACTGACTTTGAATTGCGCCGTCGTCGGAACATCGCGCAAGACTCGTTCTGGTTGCGGGAGCGAGATTCTCTCGCCGATCGTGCCGAAATTCCAGCGTTGCGAAGCGTTGGAGCGCCAAGCATCAATACGGATTTTGGCGGATGGATCGAACCCGTACTCATCCAGTCCCAGTTGCGCGGAGAAGCACATGCGATCGCCATCCATGCGATGGAGGTCTATCTGGCAGTCCTGTCGCGCGATCTCTCGGCGTTTGGTGTAGTTGAAGCGGCGGTACATCAGTCGTCATCCTTGATTTCGGCCGCGACGGAGACTTGGTTGAAACGCGCGACCACGTCGCGACCATCGAAACCAGTGACTCGGAGATGAAATCGATCTGCGTCGATCTCGACTTCAATCTCGTTCTCTGAGAGATTCCGTGGTGAACACCCGTCATAGGCAACGCTCAACTGGCCACGCTTGAGAGAGAAATCGGGGCAGCCATCCTTGACGCCTTGCTTGAAGCGAGTGAACGGCGTGCTCTGGCTGCCACGCGCAACATCGTACGCGAACTCGAGCCGGTACGTCGATCCGGCGAGCGACGGCAGAGTCTCCAAGGACGAGTTTGTGTGCACAGAGAAGCCATCCTCGAAGTTGTTGATCACGATTGGAGCACGCGTCCGCAACGGTGGATCAACCGTACCGTCCGTTCCCCCGCCACCGCTTGCATCGCTGCCGGTCGGCTCTGGTGCCGTTTCTGCCGGAAGGTCCTTCGGAAAGAATTCCGCAAGCAGCGTCTTCAGCTGCTCTTTGGGCGTCTCGCTAAGTAGTTTCAGCAGCCGTGCTGCTGCCTGCCGTACCTCGTCAACGCGTCCGTAACGTCCGATGCCCACCCAGCGTTGCGAGAGGCGATCGCCACGCGCTCCGAGTTTCCATTCGGCGTGCGCCGGACCCTCGGCATCCCGCAAGAGATGCCCCAGTGCACTCGTGCCGTCTATAAGTACGAGTGCACGGGCTTTGTATTGTTTGATATAGTCCATCTTCGGAATTCGCAGGTGTCCACGAATATAGTAGTCGTGTCCATGGTCAAGATCATCGGCTTGTTCAAGGAAAACGTGAAAGGCGCAGTCAACTGGTTTCCCATCAACGCTCTTCACACTATTAGTCAGCTCGAATGCCAAACGCTCTCCCCGACCGTACCGCTCGCGTATCTCGCCGAGCAGATTCGAATCCATCTCAATCTTCCGCCGAATGGATGCGGGTAGGGTGACAAATGAATCTGAATCTTGATCAAGGGCCCATCGGGTCAAATCAACTGCCCGGCGCAGTGACTCTGCCGTCTCGTCATCCCGTCGCTCGTCTTCGTCGGCCCCACCGGGAGCAATTTTGGCCAGCGCCTCGTCGATCGTGCTCGAGTCAATCACTTGAGCGCCATCTGAGTCGATCACGTCGACAATCAAGTCCCCGTTGGCGATAGGCAGGAAATATTGCGTTAGTGTGGCGCGGCTGATGGCGTCGGGCGTGAGCTCATCTTCCGGGTGCGGGATGATCACCGAAAGCCCAGGCTGATCGCCACGTAGCAGGGAGAAGTCCTGCTGCGCCCGCGCGACGAAATCGCCTCCCACTTCGGGCCGTGGCAGCCATTGATGGTCTTCCGCATCGTCGTGCGTCGCGTACGAGCCATAGGAGGGGTACTTGACTTTTTCAACCAAATGGGGTCTCAGCATTGCCTGACCCATGAGCAATGTGTCGTCGTCGTCAGCACGGCGAGTGAGGCCGATGAAGATGTTGAGCTTGGACGCATCGGGAAAAACCCATTTGCCGAGTCCCCAAGAGCCGCCTTTGTCGTCACCTTTGGGCGAGATGCCGACGCTGCGGAAGAAGCCCCAGAAGTGGTTGCCTTTCTGCAGCGCCTCATTCGCTTCGATCTTGCCAGTCAGTCCGGTCGTGCCGAAATCCTCAACCGCGAGATAGGGCATATCGTCGCCGAGCAGCCCGGCGGCGGTGCGGGCTGCTGTGCTGGAGACCGCCATCGTCACGGCCTCTATCAAGTGCGGTTCAATGCCGATCAGGTAGCGGGCAGCCGCGCCGGCAGGCAACGGCGCTGTGCTGAAGGCGAAGCGGACCCGTACTGGGGCATCGCCAGCCTTAGCGTCAAGCGAATTCTGGATCGCTTCGCGGACGAACCGCTCAGGCAAGTCGGAGGCGGCCGCGAAGAACTCGCCCTGGACCGGGTTTTCATTGATCGCTGCCGGTGGCATTTCGGCGAAGCGCCAGCGCGGTTCAGGCATTGGACGAACTCCCTCACGGGCAGTATCGGCTCCTAGGCCGGCGCGGTCAATGGCGGGGCTCATGTTGCTGCCGGGTACCAGTGGCGGAAGTCGGTCGGGAGGATGCCGCGCAGGGCGGCTGCGGTCATGCCGTAGACGTCGTAGGTGCATTCGAGTTGGTCGAGCGTTCTAATTAAGTGGCGGAGGCCGCCGGGGCCGCGGCCGAACCTGCGCTTCTGGCGGCTGCCTTCGGTGTAGAGGTCGAGGATCAGGCCGGTCACGCCGGGCGAGTTGAAGATGCGCGAGTAGGAGAAGACCCGGTCGGCGATGTCGCCCATCGCGTGCAGCGGCTGGTCGAGCAGGAATTCGGCCTCCGGGTGCTGTTCGCCGAGCCGCCACGCGGTCCAGAGATAGTGCACGTAGCGGCGCCGGAACGATTGACCTTCGCGGTAGACGACGAACGCTTCATCGCGCGGCGAGAGATCGAACTCGCCGCCGAGCCGCGGCGCGGTTTCATCGAAGTAGAACATCCCCAGCCAGGACCAGAAGCCGGCATCGTCGACGACGCGGTGCGAGATCGGCGCGAGCAGGGGAGCGAAGTACTCGTGCGCATCCCACCGCGATTCGAACGCCCTCAATTCGAGCTCCGGCGCGCCCTCGAACTCGCTGCTGGTCCGGGAATCGTGCAGCAGACGCTCGGGGACTTGCCAATCGGCTGATGGATTATCCCGCACGGACTCGAGGAAATCGCGCGCCTCCCTGATTCCAGCCGGCGTGAGCTGACGCGCCGTCGCCATTTCGGACTCCGCGCAGCGCTGGACGGCTCAGCGGCCCTGCCAGTTGGGGGGGCGTTTTTGCATGAAGGCTTGGCGGCCTTCTTTGTAGTCTTCGCTGGCGAAGCAGGCGGCGGCGAGGCGTTCGGCGCCTTCGAGGTCGGGTTCGGGCTTGTGGTATTGGGAGATGGCGTAGCGGAGCGCCTTGATCGTGAGCGGGGCGTTGTCGGCGATGGTGGCGGCCAGGGCCTGCACTTCGGCTTCGAGCTCATCGGCGGGGACGACGCGGTTGACGAGGCCCCAGCGCAGGGCGTCTTCGGCGTTGAAGCGCTTGGCGGTGATCAGGATTTCCTCGGTGGCGGGGCGGCCGATCAGGTCCATCAGCGACTTGACGCCGCCGTAGCCGTAGCCGAGCCCGAGCCGGGCGGCGGGGATGCCGAAGCGGGAGTCGTCGGAGGCGATGCGGAGGTCGGCGCGCAGCGCGGTGAGCAGGCCGCCGCCCATGCACCAGCCGCGGATCATGCCGATGATCGGCTTGTCGAGCTCGACGTAGGCCCGGCTCGCGTCGGCCGAGATCTTGTCGAACCCGGCGATCGTTTCCGGGTCGCTGCGGCGCGATTCGAACTCGGAGATGTCGGCGCCGCTGATGAACGCCTTCTCGCCGGCGCCGCGCATGACCACGACGCGGACGCCGTCATCGTCGCGGAAGTTGCCGAGGATGGCCGGCACGGCCCGCTGCATCTCGAGGCTGAGCGCGTTGTGGCGGGCCGGGTTGTTGAATACCATCCAGCCGATGCCGTCTTCCGACCAGGCCTGCATCTTGTCGGTATCGAGGTCGATGTCGTTTCTCATCATGTGCTCCTGGGTCCGTTCAGACGATGCCGCGCTCGGCGAGCTCGGCGATCCGCGCTTGGTCGTATCCGAGCCCGGCGAGCACCTCCTCGGTATGCTCGCCGAGTTGGGGGCAGGGCAGCCGCATCCGTTCGGGCTGCGGCGTGGCGGTGAGGTTGATCGGCTGGCCGACGATCGTGACTTCGCCGCGCTCGTGATGCGGCGCCGGCCGGGCTTGGCCGAGATGTTCGACCTGCTGATCGGCGAAGGTCTGCTCGACGTTGTAGATCGGGCCGCAGGGCACGCCGGCTTCGTTGAGTATGCCGATCCATTCGGCGCTGGTTTTGCCGCGCGTCTTTGAATTGATCGCCTCGTTGAGCGCGGCCCGGTTGCGGCTGCGCAGGATCGTGCTCTCGTAGTCCGGGTGGTCGATCAATTCAGGCGAGCCGATCGCGCGGCACATGCGCTCATAGAGCAGCCCGCCGGCGGCGGCGATATTGATGTGCCCGTCGCTGGTCTCGTAGACGCCCGTGGGCATCAGGGTCGGGTGATCGTTGCCCGCCTGCGGCGGCACTTCGCCGTCGATCAGCCAGCGCGTCGCTTGCAGGTCCATCATCGCGATCTGCGCTTCGAGCAGCGAGGTATGCACCCATTGCCCCTTGCCGGTGCGGGCGCGGTCGATCAGCGCGATCAGTATGGCCTGGGCGAGGAAGTTGCCGGCGCAGAGGTCGGCGATGGGGATGCCGACGCGGACGGGCCCGCCGCCGGGCAGCCCGGTGACCGACATCAGGCCGCCGAGCCCCTGCGCGATCTGGTCGACGCCGGGCCGGCGCTCGTAGGGCCCGTCCTGGCCGAAGCCGGAGATCGAGCCGTAGATGATGCGCGGGTTGACGGCGCTGACCGCCTCGTAGTCGATCCCGAGCCGCCGCTTGACGTCGGGCCGGTAGTTTTCGACCACGACGTCGGCGCGTTCGGCGAGGCGCATGAAGATGTCGCGGGCCTCGGGCTCCTTGAGGTTGAGCCCGAGCGAGCGCTTGTTGCGGTGGAGGTTGAGGAAGTCGCTCGACTCGCGGTCGCCGGTGATCCCGTCGGCCGCGCCCTTGGCCGCGGGCTGCTCGATCTTGAGCACGTCGGCGCCCCAGTCGCCCAGCTGCCGCGTAGCCGTGGGCCCGGCCCGCGCCCGCGTCAGGTCGAGGACGAAGAGGTCTTCCAGCGGCAGGCGCCCGGGCGCGTCGGCGGGCATCGCTACTCGCCCTTGAACTCGGGGGCGCGGCCTTCGGCGAAGGCTCTGGGGCCTTCTTTGGAGTCGGCGGTCTGGCCGACGATCCAGCGGAGGCTGGCGCCGAAGCGGTTGGCTTGGGCGAGGGTCATGTCGTTCTGGGCGTAGGTGAGCTCCTTGAGGGCGCGGACGGCGATGGGGGCGTAGCCGGCGATTTGGCCGGCCATCTCCTGGGCGGTGGGCAGCAACTGGTCCTGCGGGACGAGGCGGCTGATCAGGCCCCACTGGAGAGCTTCCTGCATGTTGAGGCGGCGGCCGAGGAAGAGCATCTCGTTGGCGTAGGCCTGCGGGATGGCGCGGGGCAGGCGCATGGGGCCGCCGGCGAGGGGGAAGAAGCCGAGCGTGATTTCGGGCAGGCCGAGGCGGGCGCGCTCGTTTTCTGCGCCGATGCGGAGGTCGCAGACGAGGGTGATCTCGAAGCCGCCGCCGAGCGCGTGGCCGTTGATCGCGGCGATCAGTGGCTTCTTGGCGTCGAACTCGTCGAAGCGCGGGCGGGCGTCGGTCTCGAAATGGCCGGCCGGCCCGGCACTGGCGGCGGGGCCGTCGCCCTGGGTGAGATCCGCGCCGGCGCAGAAGGCGCGGTCGCCGGCGCCGGTGACGACGGCGGCGCGGATGCCGTCGTTGTTGCGGACTTCGACGAGCGACTCGATCAGCTGGGAGCCGAGCGCCGCGTTGATCGTGTTCATCTTGTCCGGGCGGTTGAGCGTGATCGTGGCGACGCGGTCTTGGACGTCGAACAGGACTTCATCGGCCATGGCAGCCTCCAGTTGCGGTGCGCGTTCCGCGCAGGATAGAGGCGGGCGCGCAGACCTATACTCGCGGGCGATCGGAGGCAGCGCGATGGCGGAGTTGAATGCGGCCCGGTTGATTCGCGAAGCACGCGCGGAGCGAGAGCTGCAACTGACGGGGACGAACGAGCCCAGAGAGATGTTGCGAACGCTGGCGGAGGAGCTGGGCGAGTCGCTGTCGGATGAGCGGATAGCGGAGATCATGCCGCAGGTCGAGCGGCTGATCCACGCGCGGCCGCGGGAGCGGATCGAGTTGGGCGAGACGGAGCCGGCATTCGGGCTGCGCTTCGACGGAGGAGCGTGAGCGATGGCCGAGGAGCGGCAGCTGCACGAGTTGACCATCGTCGAGGCGGGGGCGGCGCTGCGCGACGGGTCGCTGACGGCGGCGGCGCTGACCGAATCGGTGCTGGCGCGGATTGCGGCGACGGAGCCGCGGCTCAACGCCTACATCACGGTGACGGGCGACTTGGCGCGCGAGCAGGCGGAGGCGGCGGACGAGGCGCTGCGCGATGGGCGGGACGCGGGGCCGCTGCACGGGATTCCGGTCGCGCTGAAGGACTTGGTCGACACGGCGGGGATTGCGACGACGGGCGGCTCCGGGTTCCTGCGCGAGCGGGTGCCGGAGGCGGACGCGACGGTCTACCGCAAGCTGCAGGAAGCGGGCGCGGTGATGCCGGGCAAGCTGAACCTGCACGAGTTCGCGTTCGGGACGACGAGCCGCAACCCGCACTTCGGCGCGGTCTGCAATCCGTGGGACGAAGAGCGCTCGCCGGGCGGGAGCAGCGGCGGCAGCGGGGCGTCGGTCGCGGTCGGCTCCTCGCTGGCCGCGCTGGGCTCGGACACGGGCGGGAGCATCCGCATCCCCGCCTCGCTCTGCGGCGTAGTCGGGCTGATGGGCACGTACGGCCGCGTCTCCCGCGCCGGCGTCCTGCCGCTCTCGTGGACGCTGGACCATGTCGGCCCGCTGGCCAAAACAGTGGAGGACGCAGCGCTGGTGCTGAACGCGATCGCCGGGCATGACCCGGCTGATCCGGGCAGCGCGGAACGTCCGGTAGACGACGCGACAGCGAAGCTCGGAGAAGAAATCGCCGGACTCAAGATCGGGCTGCCGACGAAGATGCTGTGGAACGGCGTGAACGACGAAGTCGCGGCAGCCTGCACAGAAGCGGTCGACGTACTGCGCGGCCTGGGCGCGACCGTGGAAGAGGTCGAGATGCCGCTGCAGACGGGAAGCGGCCGCGGCCTGACGATCATCGCGGAAGCAGCCGCATACCACGCAAACTGGCTGCGCGAGCGGCGCGACGAGTACGGCGACATCCTGCCAAGAATCGAAGCCGGCCTGGCAATCAGCGCCGTTGATTACATCAACGACCAACGCCTCCGCCGCAAGTTCATCGAAGAAACCCGCCAAGTCCTAGAGCAAGTAGACGTCCTGGTCTCCCCAACCTGCTCGCAAACAGCCCCCCTGATCGAAGATGGCGACCCAACAGCAGAACTGGCCAGATTGACCGCGCCCTACGACGTAACAGGCATCCCCGCGATTTCAATCCCCTGCGGCCTTGACGAAAAAGGATTGCCAATCGGCCTAATGATCGGCGGCCGTCATTGGGACGAAGCGACAATCTGCCAAGTGGCGGGAGCGTTTGAGGCGGCGACTGATTGGAGGCGGGCACCAAGATTTATCTAGACCGATTCGGTGCAAAGATCCTTGTTGCGTCGCAACCAGTTTTTGGTTTTCGCGAGCGTCAGATTTCTCGGACAAGTCTTGCCCCGAGGATTATTGATCAGAAGAGGGTTTGAGAAGTCTTGTCGCAAGGCATTATCTTTCGAATAGAGCAGTCGCGCACCTGAGATATCCGCCAGTGCGATGATATGAGGATCGTCTGAACGGCATTTCCCTGATTCTTCTATTTCTGTGCATCGCGAGTCCACGATCTCATCATCCGCGGATCTCAGCCGACCCGCCTGCAGAATCTGCGCAACCCACTCAGTGATCGTGGTCTGTTTCGCGCGATCCGGGGTTGAGAAACCGCGACCTAGCTCGCCTCGCAACTTGGTGCCACCCACCACTAAGCAACACGGCCCGTCAGCCATGAACTCTTTGAATGCACGAGCAGCCGGAGCAGGATTGGTGGCCACGATCTCACCGCTGCTGTTCGCGTCAACGATGGCGCACATGGTCAGATACCCAAGGATCGGTTGACTTCTTCAAGGAAGAACTGTCGGTAGCCCTGCGGTGCGTCAAGAACGTTGCCTTGAGTATCAAAGCGGATTGAATAAATCTGGACATCAAGGCCAGTCCGCTCAAAATAGAGAACAGAAACATCTTCTGGCTTGAGTTTGGTCTTGCCATCACGAACGTCCATGCGGACTCGGTCAAGAAGGTAATCACCGTGTGTTTCGACGATCAGCTGCTTGCCCTCGGCGGCTAGGCCACAGAAGAAAGTAGCAAGAGCAGCTTGTGCGCTCGGATGGAGATGAACTTCCGGCTGCTGCCAAAGCGAGAGCTGTGGCGCGTCAGGACGGAGGAGTTCAGTAATCACTGGAAGTACTTGACTTACACCGTATCCGACGTCAATGAGATTACGCCATGGACCTTTGCGTCCATCACCACCTTTGCGGACTTGAAGCTGAAAGGGCGCGATTGAGCTTTTGCCGAATCGATATACGCGTATCTCATCGAAAATTCCTGCATTGTCTCCGACTTTTTCTAGCGCAGATTTTAGTATTTCCCATTCGGCACCATTCTGTGCTGCGGTTTCGGCGAGATACATTGGTATATAGTCGCCGGCAGGATCTCTAGTAGGTCTCGCCGGATCATAGGTGCGCTGTGGTGTAGATCGAACCGGTGCACTCGCATATGGAACGGAATCCGGCAAGAGATCCAATTGAGACTGCGCCAATCGCATCAGAGAATCTCGGTCTCTCTGTTGGATCGGGGGAGATGATTTCATCGCCATAAAACGCTTCTTGTCCGGTCTCCCGAATTCCATGTCGAGATCGATGAGAAAGCGAAACCATAATCGTTCATTAAATTCTTGTCTAATCACTTCACCATCTCGGTTAATTTTTTGTCTCCATTCGCCTCGTTCAGTACCCACCCGCCCCTTCGCCCGACCCTGTTCGTTAATAGTTTGGTCGATCCATATTGGGCCGTCGGATATTGTTCGTCTGGATGGTGCTGGGGCAGTACCTCGACGTGCGAACTCTGCGCGAAAAACAATGATTCCCTCTGGAGAATGGGGACGCCGTATTTTTTTAGGAATCCCAATCGACGCTGCGAAATTCTTGGCTTGGCCACCTCGGGCACCACGACTATGGGCAATCTCGTCAAAGCTCCCTAAATCATAGGGGGGGGCCTTGAAGTCTGGAGATCTACCGGTATATGCGATCTCCCACATGGCGCGAATCATCGCCATGAACGAGGTTTTGCCGGTGCTGTTCTCGCCGACTAGCAGGGTGAGGGGGGCCAAACGAGCCTTCTGCGTTTCGTGGAAGCAGCGGAAGTTCTCAAGGGTGATCTCAGTCAGCATGGCTCCGCCTTCAGGCCAATCTTAGCACACTCAGCTGGTGACGGCGCCTTGTTCGGCGCCGCTTACTTGGGCGGCGTATTTGGCGAAGATGCCTCGGGCGTAGTTGGGAGGGGGAGCGGTCCAGGTGGACTTGCGCGACTCGAGTTCGGACTCGGGGACGTTGAGGTCGAGGCGGCGGTTGGGGATGTCGATGGTGATTTGGTCGCCTTCGCGGACTTGGGCGATGGGGCCGTTGACGGCGGCTTCGGGGGACACGTGGCCGATCATGAGGCCGCGGGTCGCGCCGCTGAAGCGGCCGTCGGTGAGCAGGGCGACGGAGTCGCCGAGGCCGGCGCCGACGAGGGCGGCGGTGACGCCGAGCATTTCTCGCATGCCGGGGCCGCCCTTGGGGCCTTCGTAGCGGATGACGACGATGTCGCCGGCGTTGATCTCGCCGCCGGTGGCGGCGGCCATGGCGTCCTCTTCGCGCTCGAAGACGCGGGCGGGGCCGGTCTGGGATTGCCGCTCGTAGCCGGCGACCTTGACGACGGCGCCTTGGGGGGCGAGGGAGCCCTTGAGGATGACGAGGCCGCCGGTGGGCTTGAGCGCCCGCTCGACGGGGAGGATCACGTCCTGGCCCTCGGCTTCTTCGGCGCCGGCGGCGGCTTCGGCGAGGGTCCGGCCGGTGACGGTCATTTCGCCGCCGTGGAGGAGATCATGTTCGAGCAGGCGCTTGGCGAGCAGGGGGGTGCCGCCGGCGCGGTCCATGTCGAGGGCGACGTAGCGGCCGCCGGGGCGGAGGTCGCCGATCAGGGGGGTGCGTTCGGAGACGCGGTCGAAGTCGTCGATGCCGAGCTCGATGCCGGCTTCGCGGGCGAGGGCGAGGAGGTGGAGGACGACGTTGGTGGAGCCGCCGGTGGAGGCGGCGCAGGCGATGCCGTTTTCGAAGGCGTTCCCGGTCAGCAGGTCGCTGGGGCGGACGCCGCGTTCGAGCACGTCCATGACGAGCTTGCCGATGTCGCGGGCGACGGCGGGCTTGCGCGGGTCGGTCGCGCCGACGGTGCCGGAGCCGAACGGGGCGAGGCCGAGGAATTCGAGCACGGTGGCCATCGTGTTGGCGGTGTACTGCGCGCCGCAGGCGCCGGCGCCGGGGCAGGCGTTGTCCTCGATGGCGGCGAGCTCCTCGTCGTCAATGCTCCCGGCGGCGTGTTGGCCGACGGCTTCGAAGACGTCCTGGATGGTGAGGTCGCGGCCGTCGTGGTGGACGCCGGGGGCGATGGAGCCGGAGTAGAGGGCGACGGCGGGGATGTCGAGGCGGGCCATGGCCATGGCGGCGGCGGGGAGGGTCTTGTCGCAGCCGCAGATGATCACGGCGGCGTCGAAGGCGTAGCCGATAGCGCAGAGCTCGATCGAATCGGTGATCAGCTCGCGGGAGACGAGCGAGGCCTTCATGCCCTCGGTGCCCATCGTGATGCCGTCGGAGATGGAGACGGTGTTGACCTCGATGGGGGTGCCGCCGGCCTCGCGGATGCCCTTCATCACGTCCTGCGCGAGGTCGCGGTGGGAGAAGTTGCAGGGCATGGTCCCGATCCAGGAGTGGGCGACCATCACCAGCGGCTTGCGCAGATCGTCGTTGCTGAAGCCGACGGAGTGGAGCTGGGAGCGGGCCGGGGCGCGGCTGGGGCCGTCGACGAGGGTGCTGGAGCGGTGGCGGGGATCGAGGGGCATGGCTGGTCTCCGCGTGTCCGGGAAGCGGGCGCTGGCGGGCAGGGTAGGACGCGCGGATGCGGAGGGGCGTAGCATCGCGGCAGCCGGCGCTCGGCGCGGGCGAGGGGGAGCCCGTGCATCGGACGGAGAAGCCGCGCCGCGACCTGTTTCCGGCGATGCGCTCGCGCGACTACCGGCGGCTGTTCTACGCGGCCGGGCTGTCGGCGGTCTCGCTCTGGGCGCTGATCACGGTGCGGGGCTGGATCGCGCACGACCTGACCGACAGCGGCTGGGCCGTGGGCGTGGTCTATTTCGCGGGGATCGGGCCCTGGGTGCTGGCGCCGATCGGGGGCGCGCTGGCCGATCGCTACGACCGGGCGCGGGTGGTGCAGGTGGCGCGGAGCGGGGCGATGGTGCTGGCGCTGCTGCTGGCGCTGCTGGCCTTCCTGGACGTGATCGAGCTGTGGAGCCTGGTGCTGATCACGCTGTTGTCGGGCATCTTCCGCTCGGCGGAGATGCCGGCGCAGGCGGCGCTGCTGCCGAACACGGTGGGCAAGGCGGCGCTGCTGAGCGCGATCACGCTGGCCTCGATGATGCAGTTCGGCTCGCGCGCGATCGGGCCGGTCGCCGGGCCGGTGCTGGCCTGGCTGGGGCCGGGACCGGTGTTCTTGGCGGCGGGGCTGCTGCTGGCGATCTCGGTGCTGCAGCTGACGCGGATCGAGGTGCGTTCGACGGGCGGGATCGTGGACCGCGGGCGCGGGGTGCTGGCGGAGGCGGGCGCGAACATCCGCGAGGGGCTGGCCTACCTGGGGCAGGCGCCGGCGGTGCGGATGCTGATCGCGCTGACGGCGCTGCACTGCATGCTGGCGATGTCGTTCGACGCGTTGCTGGTGGTCTTCGCCAAGGACGTGCTGGGCGGCGGCTCGACGGAGTACGGCTACCTGCTGACCGGGGTCGGCGGCGGCGCGCTGGTGGCGACGGTGGCGCTGTCGATGGTGCCGCCGGGGCGGGTGCGCGGGCGGATCATGCTGGTCACGGGGCTGCTGTCGGGGATCACGCTGCCGATCATCGGCCTAGCGGCGAACTTCCCGGTCGCGATCGCGGGGGCGGCGCTGGCCGGTTCGAGCCAGGCGATGTTCATGGCGCTGACGAGCACGATGATCCAGTCGGTAGTGCCCGACGCGGTGCGGGGGCGGGTGATGAGCCTGTACGCGATGTTCGCGGGCGGGATCATGGCGGTGATGATCCTCTCGAACGGGCTGGTTTCGGACTTCATCAGCGTGCGGATCCTGCTGACCGTGCCGGGCGCGATCTTCTTCGTGCTGCTGCTGATCTGGGCCGGGGCCGGCGCGCGGCTGCGGGCGGCCTTCCGCCAGGGCGAGATCCCGGCCGCGGCGGCCGCGATCGCGGCTGCTTGGGGCTGGCGGCAGCTGATCGCCGAAACGGCGCGGCCGGCGCCGATGCGGGACGGCTGGCGCGGGGAGATCGCGGAGGCGGCTCAGTCGGCGCCGATGCGGAGGACCTGACCGATCGCCATCCGCATGTAGAGCGCGACGATGATCCCGATGGCGCCGAGGAAGACGAGCCCGAGCACGCCGTAGGCGCCGCCGATGGTGCCCCAGTCGGTGACCGCGACGAAGGGCGGGACGAGGCCCTCGCCGGTCACGTCGAAGCCGACGAATTCGAGCATGAGCACGCCGAGCTGGAGGCCGACGAAGGTGCCGAGCGCCATCGAGACGGCGATGATCAGCAGCTTTTCGACGCCGACGACGATCAGCACCTGGGGCAGGGAGAAGCCCATCGTGCGGAGCACGGCGAACTCGCCGGCCTGCTGCTGGGCGACGAGGATCGAGGCGACGAGGAAGCCGAGCGCGGAGAGGATCACGATGGCGATGAAGGTGATGAAGAGCAGTCCCTCCCAGCCGGCGGCGACGAGCGGGTCCTCGTCCTGCAGGCGGCGGATCTCGGCCGCGTCGTAGAGGTCGAATCGCCAGGGGACGGATTCGGCGAGGGCGGCGCGGAGCGCGGGCAGGTCGTCGGGGTCGGGCACGTCGAGCCAGACCTCGGAGGGCGCGTAGGCGTGAGTCGAGGAAGGGTTGCGGTTGACGCGGTAGAAGAGGTAGTCGCGGTCGGCGACGATCAGGGCGCGGCCGCCGGCGGGGTACCAGCTGGGGAAGAGGTCGAAGGCGCCGGCGATGCGGATCGGGAGGAAGGTGCTGGCGGTGGAGATGGAGGCTTCGTCGCCGACTTGGAGGCCGGCCTCGACGAGATAGGAGGCGCTGGCGAGGACGGGGATGGGGTCTTCGGGCCCGGCCAGGCGGACGCCGCGCGGGGCGGAGCCGAGGCGCTGGGTCCAGCGGTAGCTGAGGGCGCGGCCGCCATCGATGGAGCGGACCGGCGAGAGGCGGGCGGAGTCGGGCAGCGGCGCTCGGCGGCTTTCGGTGAAGACGTGCCAGCGGCCGGCGGTCTCGAAGTCCTCGATCACGACGCCGTCGGTGAAACCGAGCGGCTCAGCGGCCGGGTCCTCGACGACGGGGCTGAGGTAGGGGACGAGCTCGTGCAGCTCGCCGGGCTGCTCGCCGCTGACGCTGTAGGAGAGCTGGTCGTAGACGACGGCGCCGCGCCACTGGAGCGAGCCGGCGGGGCGGAGGGAGATCGCGTGGATGCGCCAGGGCCCGGCGCCGGGCTCGGAGCCGGCGCTGAGCTCTCCGCGCAGGAAGCGCCAGCCGCCTTCGCGCGGGGCGACGCTGGCGAAGCCGGAACCGGGCGGCATGCCCTGCAATTCGACGTCGCGGAAGCGCCCGAGCCCGTCTTCGACGCGGATGGAGGGGCTGAGCGTGCTGCGGCCCTCGGGGATGTGGAACCAGAGGCCGACGCGGGTCGCTTCCGCGGGGATGACGATCTCGGGGATTTCGAAGTCGGGCGGCTGGATGCGCTGGAAGAGCGAGTCGATGTCCTGCTCGGCGAAGTCGCGGCGGTACCAGAGCGCGCCGCCGAACTCATCCGGGTCGACGGCGAGGACGGCGGCGTGGAGGACATTGAACTGGCCGCGCGAGCTGCTGGCGTTGGCGCGCGCGACGGGGGCGGCCGCGGCGACGCCGGGGAGGCCGCGGACGTCGTCGCGGAGCATTTCGGCGGATGCGCCGGAGGCGCGGATGTCGGCGAGGCGGATCGGCGCGCCGGCCTCGTAGGAGGCGCGGTCGTCGAAGGAGCGGGAGAGGGTTGCGCCGAAAGTGCCGCCGAACATGCCGAGGCTGGTGGCCATGATCAGGAGCAGGGCGAGGCGGCCGGGCTGGAGCGGGGCGCGGGTGAGGTGCCAGAGCGCGATCTGCAGGGATGCGCCGCCGAGCCGGCCGGTGATCCAGGCGACGCCGCGCAGGAGCAGCGGGAAGAGGCGCAGGAAGAGCACGGCGACGGTGACGACGAAGACGGCGGGGGCGATCAGCAGGAGCGGATCCTGGTCGAGCCCGCCGAAGAGGTCTTCGGTGACGAGCGAGCCGGACTGCTGGAGCTGGAAGAAGAGCAGCGCGCCGATGCCGACGACGACGAGGTCGAGGTAGTAGCGCTGGAAGGCGGGGCGGTCCTGCGGGCGCGAGGAGGCGCGGGCGTAGCGGACGACGGTGGCGCGGTTGGAGCGCCAAGCGGGCCACATGACGGCGATGAAGGAGAGCGCCGCGCCGATCCCGGCCCACATGTAGGCCTCGCCGGTCAGCTCGGCGGCGAGCCGCGAGCCGCCGGTGATGCCCTCGAAGGCGGGCGCGAATCCGAGCAGCGCGATCGCCTCGCGGGCGAGCAGCGGGCCCACGCCCACGGCGAGCGCGACGAGGATCACGCCCTCCAGCGCGGAGATGCTGAGGATGTGCCCCAGGCCGGCGCCGCGGCTCTTGAGCAGCGCGACTTCCGGACCCTGCCGCTCGACGACCATGGTCGAGACGAGGACGAGATAGAAGAGGACGATGCCGACGATCTGGAGGGTGAGGACGAGCAGGGGGACGGAGGAGAAGAATTCCTTGTTCTGGAAGTCGTTGAGGACGTTGACGATCTCGGTTTCGATGCGGGTGCGCTCGACTTCGCGGGTGATCGAGGAGATGGCGCGGCGGATGCGGGCGGCGGCGAGGGGGGCGTCGTCGAAGCCGAAGGCGGAGCGGTCGACGATGGCGTGGACCTGGAGGCGGGCGCGGAGCTCGGGCAGGAAGCCGGCCATGGCCTCGACGATGGAATTTTTCGGGGCGAAGAAGGCGAAGGCGTCCGTGCGCGCTTCGGGGACGATGAAGTGGTCGGCGCGGCCGGCCCACCAGCGGTCGGAATAGTCGATCGGATCGATGATGCCGACGACTTCGATCGAGATCGGGCGGGCGTCGTCGCGCCAAGAGGCGTGGATGTGGCGGCGCTGGCCGAGTTCGAAGCCGCCGGCGGCCGCGGCGGCGGAGCCGATCGCGACTTCGATGACGGGGGCGTCGCCGTCGGGATCGGCCGGGGGCGCGGGATCGGGCATGCGGCCGGCGACGAGGTCGATGCGCTGCTCGACGCCGTCGAACCAGAGCACGCGCGCGCGGTCGCGCGGGTCCTCTTCGGGCACGACGCCGCCGGTCTCGGTCATGAAGAAGGTGGCGGAAGTGAGGGAGCGGTTGACGGATTCGAAGTAGGGGCGGATGGAGCGGAAGCGGCGGTCGATGACCTCGTACGTATCGTCGGCTGCGCCGCGGGCGAGCGGGTGGGCGGAATTGAGGACGCGGAGGTCGAGATCGAGGTCCTGGGCGCGGGAGAGGTCGGTCTGGAGGCCGAGTTCGCGGAGCGCGCCGCGGTAGATGGAGGTGGAGGACATGAGGGCGACGGCGAGGATGACGCCGATGGCGACGGCGGCCATGAGGCGCTTGTTGCCGCCGAGCCTGCGGAGGGCGATGCGGAAGGCGGCGGGCAGCGCCTGGAAGGCCGCGAAGGGGCCGCGCGCGCGATCGCGGCGGGCGGCGGGCGGTTCCGGGTCGGCGGCGGGATCGCGTCGTCTGATCACGCGGAAGCGGCTCCGTCGGGGCGGGCGTGGCGGCGGGGGCTGGTCGTAGGCTACTAGCGATTGCGGGGGCCGCCGGCGGGCGGCGCGCGGCATCGCGGCGCGCAAGCGAACGTCTCGAAAGCGAACGGTTGGGGCGGCCGATGGAGACCACGGCGGCGGTGCTGGGGATCGTCTGGCGGCGGATGCGGGACAGCTGGCGGATCCAGCTCGTGATCGCCGCCGGCATCCTCGTCTCGGCCGTGCTGATGGCCTCGACCTCGATCTACACGCGCGCCGTCTCCGACCTGTCGCTGACCGTGACCCTGCGCAACCAACTCGAGGATCGGCGGCAGCTGATCGTCTCCGCAAGCGGGGTGCTGGCGAGCGCCACCAGCGCGGCGACGGATCGGTTCATCGACGAGAGCCTGAAGCGGCGCTGGGGCGAGCTGGAGACGGGGCGGCGGCTCTACCGCCAGACGGCGCCGATCTTGGCGGACGGAGTCGAGCGCCCGCGGGCGACGGCTCCCGGCACGGCCTACTTCGCGGCGCTGGACGGGGCGCTGGAGCAGATCGAGATCGAAGAGGGCCGGCTGCCGCAGCCGCCCGAGTTCGACGCATCCGGGCGGCTGCGGGGACCGGTCGAGGCGCTGGTGCCGAGCGCGGTCGCGCAGGGCTACGGCTTGGAGCCGGGCTCGCGGTTCACGATCGCGGATCGCTACGACGAGTGCGACCGCGAGCCCGATCCGCCGCCGGGCGGGCCGCCGCCCCCGCCGCGGCCGCCCTGCGCGCCGACGCTGCTCGTGGAGCGGACGCTGGAGGTACGGGTCGCCGGGCTGATCCGGCCCGACGACTGGGACGGCGAGTACTGGCGGCGGCTGCCGCAGCGGCTGACCCAGCCGACCTTCATCAGTTCCTCCAGGCAGCAGCAGGTTCCGCTGATCATCGCCGAGCAGACGTTCGACTCCGCGCTGCCGCAGCTGCTGAGCGGGTACCTGGTCCAGCAGACCTGGACCTCGGAGCTGGATACGGACCAGCTGAACGTCGCCAACCTGGCGGACGCGCAGGAGACGTTCGATCTGCTGCGGGAGGACCTGCTCAGCGTCGGCGCGGCGTCGTTCAGCCCGATCGAGTCGCGGCTGGACTCGTTCGAGCGCGATCTCTCGTTCACGCGGGCGCCGATTCTGCTGCTGCTGGCGCAGGTGGTGGGGATCGCGCTGTTCTACGTCACGATCGTGTCGGGGATTCTGGTGGCGCAGCGGCGCGAGGAGCTGTTCGCGCTGCGCAGCCGGGGCGCGTCGCTGCGCCAGGTGCTGGGCTCGACGGCGATCGAGGGGCTGGCTTTGGCGCTGGTCGCGGCGGCGGCGGGCCCGTTCATCGCGGCCGGGGCGATCGCGCTGCTGGGCTACACGGGCGTGTTCAGCGGGCTGACCGGCGGGGCCGCGATCGCGACGACGCTGACGGCCGATTCGTTCCTGCTGGCTGCGGGAGGGGCGATCGCGGCGGCCGCGTTCATGCTCGCGCCGCTCTGGGCGGCGAGCCGCACGCGGGTGCTGGCCGAGCGGCTGAAGTCGGCCGCGGGCGCGGCCGGCTCCACGGTCAACGCGCTGCAGCGCTACTACCTCGACGTGGCGCTGGTGCTGGTCGCGGCCGGGCTGATCTTCGAGGCCGACCTGCGGGGGACCGTGTTCGAGCGCAACAGCGTCGGCGGGCTCTCGGCCGATCCGCTGCTGCTGAGCACGCCGGCCCTGTTCGCGCTGGCGGCGGCGCTGGTGATCATGCGGCTGCTGCCCTGGGCCTACCGCTTCGCCGCCTGGGTCTCGTACGACCGCGCGCCGCTGCCGATCGCGGCCACGCTGCGCTACGTCGCGCGGACGATCGGCCCCTCGGCGCGGCTGACGATCCTGCTGATGCTGGGCGCCGCGCTGGGCACCTTCGCCGCCTCCTGGTCGGGCACGGTGGATCGCTCCCTGGCCGAGCGGATCCAGTACGCGACCGGGGTCGAGGCGCGCGCGGAGCTGGACGAGGGCGCGTACTCGTCGCCGATCGGCGTGCAGGACCGGCTCGGCGCGGTCGAAGGAATCGAGCGGATCGAGGCGGCCTACCGCGAAGGCGTCTCGGCCGGGCGCTCGCGCGGCGACGCGGTCAGCGCGACCCTGCTGGGGCTGGTCCCGTCCACCGCTCGGGAGATGCTGTGGTTCCGCGGCGATTTCTCGGAGCGCTCCTACGACGAGCTGCTGGGGGCGATCGACGTGCCGCCGACGGGTCGCGGGGTGAACATCCCCGAGGACACGCGGACGCTGCGGGTATGGATCGACGTGGCGCCGGGCGACGCCGATCAGACGCTGTGGCTGCGGATCCGCGACGGAACCGGGCTGTTCGAGACGGCGGGCGGAGTGCCGCTGCCGGAGCCGGGCTCGGGCTGGACCGCGATCGACGTCGACTTCGCCGCCGAGGTCGTCGGCAGCGGGCGGCAGCCGCCCTTCACGCTGCACGGAATCCAGTTTTCCGAGCCGTTCGGCGTGTTCGTGGGGGAGCCGGTCGAGGTGCGGGTGGACGCGATCACGGCGATCCACCCCGACGGCCGTGAACTGGTGGTGGAAGATTTCGAGGACGGCGGCTGGGTGCTCAACCTGCAGCGCCGGACGGCGGACGACGTACTCGAGTTCGCGGAAGCGGAGGACGCCGTGAGTGGCGGGCGGGTGCTCTCGTTCACGCCGGGGATCGGGCAGAGCCCGGGCCGGCGGGGCGTGTACTACGCGGACCCGTCGATCTGCCCGCGCGGGCGCTGCGAGCTGCCCGTGATCATGAGCGAGGGGCTGGCGGAACAGCAGCGGCTGGAGGAGGGCGACCGCTTCACGCTGCTGCTGGACGCGCAGGAGCTGGCCGGGCGGGTGGCGGCGATCGTGCCGCTGTTCCCCACGCTGCGGCCCGACGAGCGGCCCTTCCTGGTCGTCGATTACGACGCGCTCTACCACCTGCGGGCGGCGACCAACCTGCGGCCGGCCGCGGCCCCGCGCGAGGTCTGGCTGGACCTCTCCGAAGACCCGGAGCTGCGCGCGGCCGCGATCGAAGAACTGCAAGCGCCGCGCTACTCGCTCGGCGACGTCGACGACCTGAGCGAGGAGCTGTTCGAGAGCGGGCGGGACCCGCTCACGGCGGCCGGCGGAGCGGGCATCCTGCTGGTCGCGTTCATCGCGATCACGGTGCTGCTGGCGCTGGCCTTCCTGGTCTCTATGGCGGTCTCGGCGCGGCAGCGGCGGCTGGAGATGGCGCTGCTGCGCACGATGGGCGTGGGCCGCTGGTCGATCCTGCTGCAGCTGCTGCTCGAGTACGCGATCGTGGCCGGCGCGGGGCTGGCGCTGGGCGTGCTGCTCGGCAACCGCATCTCGCTGCTGCTGCTGGGCTACCTGGAAATCGACGACGAGGGGCGGACGGTGCTGCCGCCGTTCGTGATCGAGACGGACTGGCTGGTGCTGGGGATCAGCTTCGCGGTGCTGGGCGGCGTGCTGCTGCTCGGCGTGCTGGCCACCTGGCGCTGGTTCCTGCGCCTGGAACTGAACCGCGAATTGCGCCTGACCAACTGAGCGCGCAGCCCTCGTGCGCCCGTCCATTGGGATAAGATTCGGGCATGGCGCTGCAAGCGGCGGAACTGCGCACGGTATTGGTCGAACACGGCGTCGCCGAGGCGGCCGCGCTCCGGATCGTCGCGTTGGCCGAGCAGTCGATCGCGGACGAGCGCGACCGGATGAATGGCCAACTCGCCGCCCGGGACGAGCGGTTCGATCGGATCGTGGAGCAGCTGGGCCAACTAGCCGAAGGACAGCAGCGGCTGACCGCGCAGATGGACCAGCTGGCCGAAGGACAGCTGCGGCTGACCGCGCGGATGGACCAGCTGGCTGAAGGACAGCTGCGGCTGACCGCACGGATGGATCAGCTGGCCGAGAACGTCGGCGAACTCACCGCGGCGGTGAAGCAGCTCGCGACCGAGCATCAAGACTTCAGGCTCGAACAGGAGCGCTTCCGTTCGGAGCTGGTCCGCATCGAAACCGAAGCCAAGGCGGAGCGGAAAGCGGCGCAGATGGAGCGCGAGCGGATCGAGCGCGAGGCGAAAGCGGAGCGGGAGGCGATGGAGGCGCGGATCAAGATCGATCTGCGCAATCAGATCCTGATCGGCGTGGGGCTGGTGCTGGGCGGGCTCGCGGTCGCGACGGGGGTCATCCTCGGCGTGCTCGGCTGAGGCGGCCCGGCGCTCCGGCAGCTCAGGTGACGGTGAGCGGCTCGCCGGCCTTGCAGTGCGGGCAGCTGGCCGCGTCGTAGCTGGGGATCTCCAGCGTCAGGCAGGCGTGGAAGGGAAGATCGCCGAAGCTGGTGCCGCCGTTGGTGCGGTCGACCAGGACAGCGACGGCGATGGCCCGCCCGCCGGCCGCCCGCACCGCGTCGAGCGTGTCGCGGATCGAGCCGCCGGTGGTGAGCACGTCGTCGACGACGAGCACGGGCTGATCGGCCACGAACGCGAAGCCGCGCTTGAATTCCCGACCGCCGGCTTCGGCCGATTCGGCGAAGAACGCCTTGGGCCCGTCGAGCTGCCGCGCCGTTTCGCAGGCGAGGATGATCCCGCCGGTGGTCGGGCCGGCGACGACCTGCGGCGCTTCGGGCAGGCCGCGGGCGAAGTCCGCGATTTGCCCGCAGAGCTCGGCGGTGACCCGCGGCTGTTCGAGCAGGCGGAACTTCTCCGCGTAATGCCCGCCGTGGCGGCCGGAGGCGTACTGGAAGTGGCCCTCGAGCACGGCGCCGTAGGACTTGAGCAAATCGAGGTCGGCTCGGGCGGACATGCGGGACGGGCTCCGTTCAGTCGGGGATCGGCGCGCCGTCCGCGGATTGGACGGGCAGGCTGATCTCGTCGCTGATCTTGCCGAAGGGGAACCAGCGGAAGATCACCTCGCCGACGATGCGCTCGCGGTGAATCGGGCCGAACACGTGCGAATCTTGGCTGCTGTTGCGGTTGTCGCCGAGCACGAAGTAGTGGTCCGGCGGAATCGTCGCCGGCCCCCACTGGTATCCGGGCGGCGCGCTGATGTAGCGGTCCTCGATCAGCTCGGCGCCGTTGACGAGGACGCGGCCGCCGGCGACCTCGACCAAGTCGCCGGGCAGCCCGATCACGCGCTTGACGAAGTCGTTCTCCGCTTCATACGGCGGCCGGAAGATGACGACGGTGCCGCGTTCGGGGCCGTCGCCGAGCAGGTCGCCGTTCGAGCGGCCCGGGATCAGCGCGTCGAACGGGCCGAGATTGATGTCCCAGTAGGCGAATTTGTTGACCAGCACCAGCTCCGAGGTCTCCAGCGTCGGCTCCATCGAGCGGCCCTCGACTTGGAAATTCTGCACCGCCTCGCGCGCCAGCAGGAAGACGACCAGGCCCAGGATGACGGTCTCGATGATTTCGCGGAGGGGCCCGGCGTGGATGGACATGGCGCAATCCCTACTATCGCAGGGTCGGGCGCTTCGGCGGGACGCGCCCGGGACGGGAGCGCGGGATGAGCAGCTCGAACGCGGCCGTGCAGCGGCTCTGCGACGGCCCGATCATCGTGCCGGACATGGACGGGCGCATGGGCGGCAACATCAACGGGCCCTCGCTGGTGCGCGCGCCCTCCTGGCTCGACGCGCCGCTCGGGCGCTACTACCTCTACTTCGCCGACCACAAGGGCACCTACATCCGCCTGGCCGCGGCCGACGAGCTCTGCGGGCCCTGGCGGATGCACGAGCCGGGCGCGCTGGACGTCGCGCAGTCGCACTTCCCGACCACGTTCGCCGAGGTGCCCGATCACCGCTACCCGCACGTCGCCTCGCCCGACGTCCACGTCGACGAGGCCGCGCGGGAAGTGCGGATGTACTACCACGGCCAGATGCCGGACGGCCCGCAGGTGACGCGGGTCGCCGTTTCGAGCGACGGGCTGCGCTTCGAGGCGCGGGAGGAGATCCTCGCCAACCCCTACCTGCGGATGCTGCCGCCGGCGGCGACGGGGCTGGACGCCTGGTACGGAATGGCGATGCCGGGCGTGCTCTACCGCTCGGCCGACGGCCTCGGCGCGTTCGAGCGCGGCCCGCAGCTGTTCGGCGACGACACGCGCCACTGCGCCCTGCTCGTCCGCGACGGCACGCTCTGGGTGATCTGGACGCGCGTCGGCGACGCGCCCGAGCGGCTGCTGCTGACGCCGATCCCGATGGAGGGCGATTGGCGCGGCTGGCGGGCCGGCGAAGAACGCGAGCTGCTGCGCCCGGAAGAGCCGTGGGAGGGCGCCGGGCTGCCGCTCGAGCCGTCGATCCGCGGCTTCATCCCCGTCCCCGTCAACCAGCTGCGCGACCCCGGCGTCTTCGAGGAGGACGGGCGGGCCTACCTGATCTACTCGGTCGAGGGCGAGCGCGGGCTGGGCCTGGCCCGACTCGATCCCGCCGGCTGGAGCTGAGTTGAGCGCTGTCTCGGAACCTTGGTACCCGGTCTTCTGGAACCTGCGCGGGCGGCCCGTGCTCGTGATCGGCGGCGGCCCGCTCGCGGCCGAGAAGGTGCGCGGGCTGCGGGCTGCGCGGGCCGAGATCACCGTCGCCGCCGACTCGCTCTGCTGCGAGCTGCGCCGCGCCGTCGAGGAGGGCGCGGCGCGCTGGACCGGCCGGGCCTACGAGCGCGGCGGAATGGCCGGCTGCGCGATCGTGATGGCGGCGACGGGCGACGCGGCCGAAAACGCGGCCCTGTTCGCCGAGGCGCGCGAATGCGGCGTGCCGATCAACGCGGCCGACGACCCCGCGCATTGCGACTTCATCCTGCCCGCGGTCGTGCGCGACCCGCCCGTGACCCTGGCGATCTCGACCGGCGGCGCGAGCCCCGCGATCTCGCGCCGCCTGCGCGAGGAGCTCTCCGATTTCCTCGCCGAAGACGCCGGCGGGCTGACCGCGCTGGTCGGCGAGACGCGGGCCGAGCTGCGCCGCCTGCGCGCGTTCGCGGAGATTCCGGCCGAGGCCTGGCAGGACGCGATCGACGGCAGGCTGCGGGCGCTGATCGCGCAGCGGCGGCGCGGGCAGGCCAAGGCGCTGCTGCTGGCGCGGCTCGGCGCGGGCCTCTGGGGAGACCCCGCGGAGCATCCGTCGCTGCTCACCCCCTGCGGAGCCCGGCGCGGCGACGGCGATGCCTGAACGGTTGCGGCTCGGCACACGCGGCAGCGCCCTCTCGCTCGCCCAGGCCGCTGAGGCCGAAGCCGCGCTCGCCGCCATCGGCTTCGAGACCGAGCGCGTGATCATCCGCACCCAGGGCGACCGCGACCAGCGTTCGCCGCTCTCCCGGATCGGCGGACAGGGCATCTTCGCCCGGGCGCTCGAAGAAGCGCTGCTCCGGCGCGAGATCGACGTCGCCGTGCATTCGGCCAAAGACGTGCCCTCGACGCTGCTGGAAGGCACCGCCCTCGCCGCCGTGCTCCCCCGCGCCGACGTCCGCGACGCCCTGATCGCCCGCGACGGCTCCACCCTCGCAGCGCTGCCGCCCGGCGCGACGGTCGGCACCGGCAGCAGCCGCCGCGCCGCCCAGCTCCGAGCCGCCCGCCCCGACCTGCAAGTCGCTCCCATCCGCGGCAACATCGACACCCGCCTCCGCAAACTCGCCCAAGCCGAGTACGACGCCCTGCTCCTCGCCGCCGCCGGCTTGGCCCGCCTCAACCGCCTCGACGAAGCATCCGAACTCCTCCCAATAAACATCATGCTCCCCGCCCCCGGCCAAGGCGCGCTCCTCCTCCAAAGCCGCGCCAACGAAGCCGACCCGCTCCGCCCCTGCTCCGACACCGCATCAGCCCTAGCAGTACAAGCCGAACGCGCAATGCTCCGCGAGCTAGGCCCAGGCTGCACCCTCCCCGTAGCCGCCCTAGCCCACGCCCGCGCCAGCGCCATCACCCTCGCCGCCCGCCTCTTGGACGAGCGGGGAGAGCGGCAGGTAGACGTGCAGCGGAGCGGCGAAGATGCGGAAGAGATTGGCCGCCGTGTGGGTAGATTGCTGCTGCCGAGCGACGAGACAACCCGTCGGCACGAGGCGGGCATCGGTACCGGACAAGGAACGAATGATGGCTGAAGAATTTCGGATCTGGCGGATCGACGAAGAATCCGCACATCTGCTGGCAAAGACGCCACGGATGGACACGGAACAGAATTTGGAAGACATCCTGGCCCGGAATCCGGAATTGCTCGGGGATGGGGTCGCGCTGGTCGGCCGGCAAATCAGGACCGGCGGCGGCCCGCTTGATCTGCTGGGCGTGACGAGCGATGGAACGCTGGTCGTCTACGAGCTGAAGCGCGGAGGCACGCCGCGCGACGCCATCACGCAGGCGCTCGATTACGCATCGGCGCTCGATGAAATGTCCGAGGCGGAACTCTCCCAGCACATCGCCGCACATTCGGACAACAAGGACATTCCGAAGATCGACGACTTCGCCGACTGGTACGCGGACCATTCATCGAACGGCGATCTCTCGCGGCGCGGACGGACAGCGATCTGCTGCGTGGGCATCGGCGCAGATGATGCGACGAGGCGGATCGCGAAATGGCTGCGTGAAGCCGGCGTCGATATCTCGATCGTCGAATTCGCCGCATATCAGCGGGACGGCGAGCAGCTCTTGGCGCGATACGTGGAGCTGGACGACGAGCGCAAGCACGATATGGGGGCAGTGGTGCGCACCGCCGTTGATCCGAGAAATCGGGCAAGGGAACGGGAAGCACTGGAGCAGTTCGACGCCGCGGTGAAAATCATGCGCGGCTGTTTCGCTGATCTGGTGCCCCGCGAGTCTCCGCACAAGAATCTGCTGCGGTTCTCGTTGCCCGCGACAGACAACGATGGCCAGCGCCTGACCCAGCGGAACATATCCGCAGTCTCCGTGCGCGGAAGCACGCGGGTGACTGGTCAGATCTACATCGTCATCTACGACGCCATCGCCAAGGCGTTCCCAGAAGAGTTTGACCAGATGTATAGCGCTTTCCGCGATGCGGACGTTCCGGAACGGAAGACATCGCACAAATCTTGGCGTGCTTTCCCCTCTGCTTCGGTCACTCAAGTCGAAACGGTGCGTCCGGCGCTCCAACAGTTCCTGGGCGCAGTCATAGAGCGATACGGCGGCGGCTGAGCGTTCTTCGCCTCCGACGGGCCTACCCTCGCAACATGGGACGAAGCGGGCGCGTGGTCTTAGTCGGTGCGGGGCTCGGTGATCGGCTGATCACCGTCGCCGGGCTGGAAGCCTTGCGGGCGGCTGATGTCGTGCTCCACGACCGGCTTGTCTCTCCGCGCCTTATTGCGGAGGCTCGGGGGGGGGCGCTGGTGATTGACGTGGGGGTGCGGGGCGGGGCGGGGGGGGCTGAGGGGCGGCAGGGGCGGATTGCGGAGCGGATGATTGCGCTGGCGCGGGAGGGGAAATCCGTGGTGCGGCTGAAGGGAGGGGATCCGTTCGTGTTCGGGCGGGGGGGAGAGGAGGTTTCGGCACTGGCCGAGGCGGGGATCGCGGTCGAGGTGATTCCGGGCGTTTCGGCTGCCGTCGCGGCGCCGGGGCTGGCGGGGATCCCGGTGACCGATCGGCGCGCGGCTTCGGCCTTCACGGTCGTCAGCGGAACTGAGGCGGCCGGCGCGCCGCCCGTCGATTGGGGAGCGCTGGCGCAAGTCGGCGGGACCATCGTCGTGTTGATGGGCGGGCGGCGGGCGGGCGCGATCGCGGAGCGGCTGATCGCGGCCGGGCTGGACCCGGGCACGCCCGCGGCGGCGATCTCGCAGGCCGGCTCGGCCGCGCAGCGGAGCGCGATCGCGACGCTCGGCAAACTCGGCCGAACGGTCGCGGAAGCCGCCCTCGAAACGCCGATCACGCTGGTCATCGGCGAAGCGGTCGCGCTCGCCCCGGCCCACGAACATCCGCCCAGCGGCGAACAACGGGCCGCGGAGCACATGCCCGCCGCACCGCAAGGAAGCCGAACCGGCGGGGGAGCGCGGCCGTTGGCGGGGTTGCGGGTGCTGGTGACGCGGCCGGCGGGGCAGGGGGAGGCGTTGGCGGGGCTGCTGCGTGCGGCGGGGGCCGTGCCGGTGTTGATGCCGGCGATCGAGATCCTGCCGCCGGACGACGGGTACGCGGCGATTGACGAGGCGATCTCGGCGCTGGCCGGCGGCGGGTTCGATTGGGCCGCCTTCACCAGCGCCAACGGGGTCGAGCGCGCCTGGCGGCGGCTCGGCGCGGCCGGGCTGGACGCGCGCGCGTTCGGCGGAACGCGGGTCGCCGCGATCGGGCCGGCCACGGCCGCGGCGCTCGCGGAACGCGGAATTCAGGCGGACCTGACTCCCGCGCCGCACACCACGCGGGCGCTGCTGGGAGCGTTGCTCGACGCGGCGGCCGCGGCGGGCGGCGGTTCGCGCGTCCTGCTGGCGCGGAGCGCGGACGGGGATCCGGCGCTGGCCGAGGGCCTGCGGGCGGCGGGGGCGGCGGTGACCGATGCCGCGGCGTACCGCGCGGAGACGGCCGCGGGAGACGCGGCCGTGCTGGCGGAGCTGCGCGGCGGGCGGATCGACGCGGTGACGTTCACCTCGCCCTCGACGGTGCGCGGCATGGTCGAATTGGCCGGAGTCGAAGCGCTGCGCGCTGCGCGGATCGCCTGCATCGGCCCCGTCACCGCCGCCGCCGCCCGCGCCGCCGGCCTCTCGATTCAAGCCGAAGCGGCGGAGCACACGGCCGCGGGACTGGTCGCCGCCTTGGCTGCCACGCAAATGTAACGCGCGCGTAAAACCAAGCCGTGAGGGGCTTGACTCTAGACCCCCCCCCCCTCTTATCTAAGGGGGCTGAGTCTTGCGCTTGCCCCTCGGCCGACCCCCTCGGCTGACCTTGAAGGAGTCCGCATCCATGACCCGTCCCGCCTTGCCCGAACGTGTCCCCATCGCGCCGCGATTGCTGCTCGCGGCAGTGCTCGCCGCCGCCGCCGTCGCGGGCGTGCTCAGCTTCGGCGAACGCGCCGACGCGCAGGTCGCGAACGCCGACGCCGAGGTCTACGTCGCCCTCCGCAGCGGCAGCACCCCGGTCGTGCCCGCCGCCCAAGGCGGCTTCGACGTCCAAGGCTTCTTCCACAACACGACCGTGACCGGGATCAAAGTGCGGCTCTGGCTGACCAAGACCGGCGTCACGACCACGCCCACGGAATCCTCGCCCGATCAGCGGGCGACCTACAACGATTTCTCGAACATCACGATCCGGATCAGCGAAACCGGCAGCTTCGCCTCCCCGCTCAGCGGCGCCTCTTGGAAACTCGACAACGGCAACGCCATTTCCTGCACCGCCGAAACCGGCTCCCCGGCCGCCTCCTGCCAGCTGACCCCGGCCCAATGGCGCACCGCCTCGGGCGATTCCTCCGGCACCGGCACCTCGCCCGTCCGCGCGCTCGACCTCAAGATCGACATGCCGACCAACTACGTCGGCCGCAAATTCTCCGTCGTCGCCCGCAAGACCGGCGGCAACGCCACGACTTCCGAGACCGAGTTCCACACCAACGTGAGCGACAAGAAGAAGGTCCAGCTGCACATCGTGCCGATCGACTCCTCCAACCAGCTGCTCACCCCCGACGGCACCGGCCGCTACAACACCGGCACCAGCACCACGATCCGGGTCCGCGCCTGGATCGTCACCGAGACCGTCAGCGGCGCCCCGACCGACGCCCAACTGGCCGAGATGCGCGACGTCGGCTACATCCGCTGGGAGCTCAGCTCCGACGGCTGGCACACCCCCTTCCGCACCTACGCGGACTTCCCGCTCTGGGACCACGACAGCGACACCAACACGCCCACCCGCAACTGGCCCCTGCAAGCCGGCCAGCTCAGCCCTTGGCAGAAAGTCGGGTCGGACGACAACGTCTGCCTCAACGGGTTCTGGACCGAGGCCCCGCCGCAGGCCTACCGCCACATCCCCGCTTCCTGCAACCTGAACATCGGCAACTGGGTCGAGCTGACCGGCCAGAAGAGCCTGCGCGACGACAAGCGCTGGCGCACCAAGCTCTCCCCGATCGACTTCGAGGTGACCCTGCCCGGCTCGTTCCGCCCGACCACGCCGCCCGCCGCCACGCCGATCCAATTCGGGATCAGCGGCTGGGTCAATTGCAGCAGCGAAGCCTGGCTCGGCTGCGCAACGAGCCAGTCGGGCTTCCGCAACACTCCCAAGGTCACCGTCCGCATGGGCCGCATCGAGGCCACCCCGCACGTCGTCCGTCACCGCTCGATCCTCTTCCGCAACGACCCCGAAGCGATCGACCCCGAAACCGACAAGGCCTACGGCTACACCGACGCCAACCGGGTCGACTGGAACCCGGGCGAGCCGATCCCCGCCGAGGTCACGACCCCGCTGGTCGACCGCCAGTACGGCGAGCGCGTCTGCGTGCGCAAGGACATGGACCCGACCGACCCCGACTACATCGGCAAAAGCACCGATGAGTGCAACCGCGACGTCCGCGTCGGCGAGCCCGTCGCGATCAGCTACGCCCTGCAGAACAGCGGCGACAACACCAACGACTGGTACGAGTACGTCGACCCCGCCGCCGGCACCTCGTTCTTCACGACCTTCGACGACTGGGACGAAGTCGAGCTCTCGGCCCCCGCCGGCGCGGCCGCCATCGTCTTCGGCAACCTCTGCCCGGTCACCCTCGCGGACGGCGACGTGGAGAACGTCTTCGGCGACGCCAACGCCCCGCGCGACCGCACCGCCGAGGCCTTGGCCAAGTGCCGCTACCCCAGCAGCATCCGCTGGTCGGCCGAAAACTTCGACTACCTCGGCACCGCCACCTTCGTGTTCCCCACCCGAACCGGATCGCTGCCGCTGACCGTCACCTACTACAAGGAAGACGACGACCCGTCGACCCCGAACGAGATCGAGTTCATGACGCTCGGCACCGACACGCTGACCCTCAACGTCGCCGCCGCGCCGGCGGACGTCAAGCTCAAGGCCGAGCTGAACCAGTACAACTTCGAGAACCAGCTCAACCTCGGCATCGGCTACCACTGGTTCACCGGGGTGCCGGCGCACTGGGGCGTGGGCGAACCGCTCCTGCCCGGCGGCCGCGGCCTGTTCGGCGGCGCGACCTACGCCGACCTCGCCGAAGACGACGCGGTCCGGATCACCGTCCCCAGCGGCACGCTCACCCTGCTCGGAGGCCCCGACGGCGTGATGCGGCCCGCCGGCACCTTCTCCTGCACGGGCCCCTGCACCCTGACCATGAGCCGCGAGATGCTCAAACATTCGGCCCGCTACCGCCTCACCCAAGAGCAGGCCAGCATGACGGCCATCGGCGATGCCGCGCCCTACTTCCCGGCCAGCCTCGAGTACAAGCACGCCGCCGGCAGCGGCGACGTCACCCTCTCCGGCGTGCTCAAGCCCGACCCCGCCACCGGCCGGCCCGCCTTCAACTTCTCCTACGTCGCCCGGCGCGCCGTCGAAGACGTCGTCACCAAGCGCTACCTGCTCAGCGACGCCGACGGCATGCTCTCGCCCGGCGAGTCGGCCCCGCTCACGATCGGCTTCGGCTACACCAACGCCAACGGCCAGTACTGGTCCGTGCTCGGCACCGACCAGAACTTCTACCACGCCGTCGCCTACCGCAACGAAGGGCGTCCCGCGGCCTGGACCCGATACGAACTGGTCAAGGGCAGGGACGAAGCTACGCCCGACCAGTTCAGCCCCGACGACGACTCCTACCTCATAATCCGGGGCCCGGCGACTTGGGCCGCGAACGGCGGCAAGCGGCTGCACATCGGCGCCGGCCGCGACTACGACACGCTCAGCTGCGTCCGCAGCGACGTGCTCGGCGGCGATTCCGAAACCGACGGCCTGACCTGCTACGTGATCAATTCCGACCCGACCGAGGCCCTGCCCGAGCTGCCGGTGATCACGATCGACCCGGACGCGGATGAAGACGTCTCGATCTCGGCCAGCTTCTCCCGCGAGGCGGGCATCTGGGTGATGACCGGGCGCCGCCTGCGCTGGGGCACCAGCAGCCCGATCACCGGCTGGGCGCCGCCGGGCACGCCCTCCCGCATCTGGCGCGAGTTCATCCCGCTCTCGACCTTCGGCACGGTCGGCATCTCCGTCGAAGCGGTCAACCAGCTCGAGGCGATCGCGCTCGACCGCAAGCCCGTCAACGACATCACCCCGACCGGCCCGGTCCCGGTCCGGCCCGGCAAGGCCGAGCTGATGCTGCGCCTCTTCAACGCCAACGGCGCCTCGACCCAGATCGGCGCGGTCTCCTCGATCACGCTCTCCGCCAACGGCGGCACCCTGAGCAGCCAGTACGGCTGCGCCAACCGGGCCTCCAGCTGCATCATCAACCTCTCGACGACCGGCTCCGGCGACACGGCCGACAACAGCCTCGCCCTGAAGGCGCGGGAGATGCCGGACATCACCCGCGAAATCCCGATCACCTACCACGCGCCCGAGTCGGCCGGCAGCGCCTCGATCAACGCCACCGTGGTCAGCGAAAACGGCAACGTCTTCTCCGCCCGGCTCGACCTGGTCATCTCCGGCTCCGCCGCCCGGGTCGCCGCCGGCGGCGACATGCCGCGCGTCCACTCCTCCGCCACGGAGGACGACGACCGCGACGTGATCGAAATCCCGATCAGCGCGGAGGACGAGGGCGGCAACGAGGCCCCGCTGCCGCGCGACGCGGTCGCGACGATCAAGGGCCCCGACGGGGCCGCGCTGCCCCCGGGCAGCCACACGGCCGCCGTCTCCTGCCGCACCGCCAGCGGCACGGACACCCGGCTCGGCTGCAAGATCGTGGTCACGATCACGGCCGCGCCCTCCTCGCCGCTCCCGTCGGGCGCGTACGCCGCGACCCTGACCGGCAGCGGGATCGCCGCGACCGATGCGGCCTTCGCGGTCGCCGGGCCGGCCGAAACGCTCAGCATCTCCATCCCCGACGAACTGCCCGGCCTGGCCCGGACCTTCACGGCGACGGCCGCGGTCGTCGACAAGGACGGCGCGCCCGTCGCCGACGGCACGTGGGTGCAATTCAGCACGACGGCCGCGGGCGGCGCCTCGCGCTCGCCCAGCGCGATCGTCACCAGCCCCGCGCTCTCGGACCACGACGGCGATCCCGATACGGCGGAGGTGCGCCGCCGCCGGACCAAGAACGGCGAAGCCTCCGCCAGCATCACCGTCGTCGGCAACGCCATCTCCGTGCTCAGGGCGTCCGTCGGCGACAAGACCGCCAACGAGCCGATCGACACCCGCACCGCCGACGACGCGCCGGGAACGGGGCCGGCCTACAGCTACAACACGCCGGGCGGCGCGGCCGCGACCGACGCCTACGCCGTCCGCAGCGGCAGCGCTCCGGCGATCTCCGCCGACCAAGCCCTCGGCGACGGGCCGGCCGGCACGCGGGCGGTCTGGCTCTGGAACGGCGTCGAATGGATCAACTACGGCGAAGGCGAGGACGGCGCGCAGCTGCCCGGCTCCTTCCGATTCACGATCCTGCCCAACGACGTCGTCTGGTTCGGCGGCAGCTGACCGGCCCTTCCCCGCCGCCGCCCGCGCACCGGCAGCATGCGCGGGCGGCGGCATTCCTACAATCGGCGGAAGGCCGCACGGCGGCCGGCGCTGGACGGAGCTGCCGGATGATCGGAACGGGAACGCGGGCCGGTGCGGGGCCGCGGCTGCGGCGGCTGCGCGCCTCGCCGGGACTGCGCGGGATGGCGCGGGAGACGCGGCTGGCGCCGGCGGACTTCATCTACCCGGTCTTCGTGGCGCACGGGCAGGGAGTGCGCGAGCCGATCGGGCCGATGCCGGGGCAGTTCCGGCTGTCGGTCGATCAGCTGGCGCGGGAGGCCGCCGACCTGGCCTCGCTCGACATCCCCGCGATCCTGCTGTTCGGGCTGCCGGCGGCGAAGGACGCGCGCGGCTCCGAGGCCTGGGACCGGGACGGGATCGTGCAGCGCGCCGTGCGGGCGCTCAAGGACGCGCAGCCGGAATTGGTCGTGATCACCGACGTCTGCCTTTGCGAGTACACCGACCACGGGCACTGCGGCGTGCTGGACGGCGCCGGCAACGTGATCAACGACGCGACGGTGGAGCTGCTGGCCGAGACGGCGGCGAGCCAGGCCGAGGCGGGGGCCGACATCGTCGCGCCGAGCGACATGATGGACGGGCGGGTCGGCGCGATCCGCGCCGCGCTCGACGCGGCCGGCTGCGGCGACCGCGTGCTGATGTCCTACGCGGCCAAGTTCGCCTCCGTCTTCTACGGGCCCTTCCGCGAGGCGGCCGATTCCGCGCCCGCCTTCGGCGACCGCCGCGGGTACCAGATGGACCCGGGCAACGGGCGCGAGGCGATGCGCGCGATCGAGCGCGATCTGGCCGAAGGCGCGGACATCGTGATGGTCAAGCCGGCGCTGCCCTACCTGGATTTGGTCGCGCGGGCGCGGGAACGGTTCGACGCGCCGCTGGCGGCGTACCAGGTAAGCGGCGAATACGCGATGATCAAGGCGGCGTCGGCCAACGGCTGGCTCGACGAGCGCCGCGCGGCGCTGGAATCGCTGCTCGCGATCAAGCGCGCCGGCGCGGACATGATCCTGACCTACTTCGCCAAGGACGCGGCGAGGTGGCTGGCGAGAGGCGGCGCATGAGCGGCGAAGAGGGTTCCGAACCGCACCGGCTGATGCCCCCGGTCGTGCCGGCGGCCGCGGCCCGCGCGCAGGTGCGGGCGGTCGCGTTCGACTGCTACGGCACGCTGCTGGCACTCGAAGAGCGGCAGTTCGCGGCGCTGATCCACGCGATGCTGCTCGGCCACGGCATCCGCGACGTGCCCGGCGAGCAGGTCTGGGACGCCTGGCTCGCCGCCTCGCGCCGGATGACCAAGGAAGACGGGCACGACCACGACGACCCGCTGGGCGGGCCGGAGCCGCCCTTCCGCTCCTTCGCCGACCGCTGGCCCTCCTTCTTCGCCGAAGCGTTCAGGCAGACGGGGATCGACTCGATCCCGGCCCAGGAGGCGTTCGAGCACCTCTGGGACGAGATGTCGCGCTCGCCCGCCTATCCCGAGACGCTGGAAGTGCTGGACGGGCTGCGGGCGAAGGGCTACCGCGTCGCGATCGGCTCCAACGCGGACGACGGGCACTTGGACCCAGCCCTGGCGGCGGCGGGGATCGAGGTCGAACTGGTGCTCTCCTCCGAGCGAGCGCGCTCCTACAAGCCGCGCCGCCCGTTCTTCGCGCAGCTCTGCGAGGAACTCGCCCTGCCGCCCGCAGAGGTGCTCTACGTGGGCGATTCGCCCCTGGCCGACGTGACCGGCGCGAACCACTTCGGGATGCCTGTCTACTGGGTCAAGCGCTACGAGGACGCGCGCCGCGAACGGCACCTGCGGCACCAGGCAACCTGGGTCCGGCCCGACCTGCGCGGCCTGCTCGAAGTGCTGCCGCCGCGCGCGTAGGAGCGGGAATCGCGGCCGCCGAGTTTTCCACAGCATTCAGGCGGCGGCGGGCGCGTCCGCGAGGGCCGCGCTACGATCAATCGACAACTGATCAAGTAAGTGATCAATTGCGGGATTCGGAAGCCCGCGGAGGAGCGTGAACGATGCGGATACAGGCGGCGCAGACGGCGCTGGACCGCGGATTGACCATCGTCGGGCGCGCCGTGGCGGCGCGGCACAGCCTCGACCAGCTGCGGCACGTCCACATCGAAGCCGGCGACGAGGGCCTGCGGCTGACCGCGACCGACACCGAGATCGCGCTGATCGTCGACGCCGACGCCTCGGTCGAGGAGCCCGGCTCGATCACGGTGCCGCACAAGTTCCTCAGCGATCTGATCAAGACGCTCAACGGGGACATCGAGATCACGGTGGCGGCCGACTCGCTGGTCGCGCAGGTCAAGGCCGGCGGCGCCAACGAGAGCTCGATCCACGGCATGAGCGCCGAGGTCTACCCGCCGATCCCCGGCGTCGGCGACGGCGACACGATGAAGATCGTCGCGGCCGACCTGCGCGAAGGCCTGCGCCACGTGGTCTTCGCCGCCGCCAGCGACGACGGCCGCCCGGTCCTGACCGGCGTCCACTTCCGCTTCAAGGAGGGCAAGATGACGCTGGCCGCCGCCGACGGCTTCCGGCTCGCCGTCTACACGATGGAAGTGCTCTCGGACCTCGAGGAAGAACTCGAGATCACCGTGCCCGCGCGGGCGCTGCGCGAGCTGGCCGGGCTGCTGAACGACGAGGAGGGGACGATCGAGCTGTACCTGCACCGCGACCGCTCCTACGCCCGCTTCCACCTCTCGCGGGCGCGGCTCACGGCCCAGCTGATCCAGGGCAACTACCCGACCTACGACCAGCTGATCCCCAACGAGTACCAGACCCGCGCGGTGCTGCCGAGCGACCAGCTGGAGCGGGCCGTGGCCAGCGCCGCCGTCTTCGCCCGCGAAAGTTCCGGCATCGTCAGGCTGCACATCGACGGCAGCGGCGATGACGGCTCGCACATCCGCCTGACCGCCCGCGCCGAGGAGTTGGGCAACCACAAGCGGCGGGTCGATTCCTCCGTCGAGGGCGACGACTCGCGGATCGCCTACAACGTCAAGTACCTCGAGGACATCATCGGCGTCGCCCGCGGCGGCTCGGAGATGACCGAAGTGGCGATGGAAACCAGCGGGCCCTCCAACCCCGGCGTCTTCCGCATCGTCGGGCGCGACAACTACGTGCACGTGCTGATGCCGATGTTCGTGCAGTGGGAGGACAACTGATCGGCGGCTTCCCGCCGATCGGCCCGCGGCCGGGATAGCGCGATGCCGGTCCTGCTGCTCTACGGCGAGGACCGCTACGCGCGGATGGAAGCGCTAGCCGAGCTGCGCGAAGCCTGCGATGCCGACGGGGCCCTGGCCAACAACACGACCGTGTTCGACGGGGCCCGCCTGAACCCGGCCCAGCTGCAGGCGGCCGTCTCGGCCGCGCCGTTCATGGGCGACTGGCGGCTCGTGCGCGTCGAAGGCCTCTGCACGAGGTACGAAGCGTCGCGCGGGAACACCGGCAAGGCCGGCGCCTGGAGCGACCTGGGCGGCATCGTCGAGGCGGTGCCGGCGACGACGCAGCTCGTGTTCATGGATGAGGCGGCGGGCCAGGGCAACCCGCTGCGGCGGCAGATCGAGCAGCACGGCGGCGAGTTGCGCGAGTTCAAGCGGCTGCGGCGGCAGGACGCGCTGGACTGGCTGCGGGCCGAGGTCAAGAAGCGCGGCGTCCGCCTCACGCAGGGCGCGGCCAAGGCGCTTTTCGAGCGCACCGGCGGCGACCGCGGCGCGCTGGCCGGCACGCTCGAAAAGCTCTCGATCTACGCCGGCGAAGCGACCGTGGACGAAGCCGCGGTCGAGCAGATGACCAATCCCTCGCACGAGGCGACGATCTTCAACTTGGTCGACGCCGTCGCCGAGGGGCGCGCGGCCGCGGCGATGCAGGCGCTGGACGCGGTGCGCGCGGCCGGCGAGGCCGACCCCCGCATCCTGCACATGCTCGTCCGCCAGTTCCGCCTGATCGCGATCGCGGCCGACGTGATGGCGAACGGCGGCGGGCCGCAGCAGATCCAGGAGGCCGCCTCGCTGCGCGCCTCCTGGCAGGCCGAGCGCCTGCAGCGCCAGGCCCGCCGCTACCGGCCCGGCGATGCGGAGCGCGCGCTGGAAATGGCGCTGGCCGCCGACGCCGCGATCCAGGACTACCGCCGCGACGACGGCGGGCTGCCCGAGGACTTGGCGATCGAGCTGCTGGTCGCGGAGCTGGCCGGCGCGCGCTGAGGCGCGGACGAACGAACAATCAGGACGGGCCGGAGCCGGGCAGGACCGGGTTGTAGCAGGCGAGCATGCGGCCGGGCCGGTCGCCGAGCGGCGCCAGCGGCGGCTCCGGCTCGCTGCGGCAGCGGCTCAGCGCCTTGCGGCAGCGCGGCACGTAGGCGCAGCGCCCGTCCAGCTCCAGCAGGTCCGGCGGCGCGCCGGGAATCTGCGCCAGCCGCCGCCGGCGGTCGAAGCGCGGCAGCGTGTCCAGCAGCGCCCACGTGTACGGGTGCCGCGGCGAGCTGAAGATCGTCCCCACCTCGTCGATCTCCGCCACCGCCCCGGCGTAGATCACCGCGACCCGGTCGGCCGTCTGCGCGACCACCCCCATGTCGTGCGTGATCAGCAGGATCGCCGTGCCCCGCTCGTCCCGCATCCGTTCCAGCTCGTGGAGAATCTGCGCCTGCACCGTGACGTCGAGCGAGGAGGTCGGCTCGTCCGCGATCAGCACGGCCGGATCCAGCGCCGTCGCGATCGCGATCATGATCCGCTGGCACATCCCGCCCGACAGCTGGCCCGGATACGACTTCGCAATCCGCTCCGGGTCCGGCAGCCGCACCGATTCGAGCACATCCAGCGCGGCCCGCCGCGCCTCCTTCTCGCCGACGTCGCGGTGCGAGGTGATCACCTCCTCGACCTGCCGGCCGACGGGGATGATCGGGTTCAGCCCCGCGATCGGGTCCTGGAAGATGATCGAGATCTCGTCGCCGCGGATCTCGCGCAGGTCGGAGGGGGCGAGGCCGCCGATCTCGCGCCCGTCGAAGACGATCTCGCCGGCCGTGACCTCGGCGTTGCGGGGCAGGATGCGGAGGATGCCGAAGCCGAGCGTCGACTTGCCCGAACCGCTCTCGCCGACCAGCGCCAGCGTCTCCCCGCGCCGCAGCTCCAGCGAAGCGTTGCGCAGGGCCGGGATGACGCCCTCGTTGGTGCGGTACTCGACCGAAAGGCCGCGGACGCTGAGGACCGGATCGCCGTCGGAAACGGGCATCCGCCCCAGACTACGCGCCGCGGCGGGGGCGGCGCATGTCGCGGCGCAGCACAGAGACGATGAGGCCTTGGATCTCGATGTTGTCCTCGCTCGTGTAGATCGGGTCCATCGCCGGGTTCGCAGGCTGCAGTCGGACTTGCCCATCCTCGCGGTACAGGTACTTGAGCGTAAGCACCTCTTCGTCGCGCATGTAGACAGCGGTGAGATAGCCATCGGGGTACTCGGTGTCGTGCTGAAGGATCACCGTGTCGCCCGGAAGGATCATGTCCTCCAGCAACGACTCTCCCCTCACGGTGACCGCGAACAGCTTGTCTTCCTCAAGATCACGGCCGCCAATCATGTCCGCGGTTACTTGGCAGTGGGCATCGACTTCGACATTGGCCGCGTTGCCCCACGCGCCGAACACGTCAGGCGACAGCGTTGAGGTGCCGGCAGCGATTTCGCCGACCACGGGAATGCTCAGTTCGGGCATCTCGACGATGCGCACGCTGGGCTGCTCGGGCTCGACCAGCGTGATCGTGCGCGCGCGCGTGCGGTCGCGCTTGATCTTGCCCTCGCGCTCGAGGATCTTGAGGTTGTAGTCGACGACCGAGGTCGAGGACATCTTGCAGCCGCTGACGATGTCGCGGATCGCCGGCGGGTAGTCGTGCTCGCTGAACCACTCGGCCAGCCAGTCCATGATCTTCTGCGGCTTCTCCGAGCGCGGCCCGCGCTTGCGCCGCTTCGGTTCCGCAACGTCCCGCGCCGAGTTGTCCGCCGTCTTCGCCATGATCGCCCTCGTTCCCGGTTCCGCGCTGCTCCGCGCCCGATGCGGCCCCGATCCGGCGTGGCACGCCTGCGCGAAACAATTGTACTAGCAGTGCCATATTGGAGGATGATTAGCACTAGTGTCAAATTGCGCGCCGATCGGCCCGCGCGAACGATGCGGCGGCGGCCAATACGCTGTACCCGCGCAACCGAAGCGAACCCGCCGCGCCGGCGGACGGAAATGGGGAGCAGCGATGAGCGAACCGCCGCAGACGGACAACCCGGTCGGCCTGGTGATCGCGGGCCATCCCGACGATCCCGACTTCGGCGCCGGCGGCACCGCCGCGCTCTGGACCCGGCGCGGCTGGGAGATGCACTACCTCGTCGTCACCAACGGCGCCAAGGGCTCGTCCGACCCGGAGATGACCTCCGAACGGCTGGTGCCGATGCGCGAGCAGGAGCAGCGCAACGCCGCCGAAGAGCTCGGCGTCAAGAGCTGCACCTTCCTCGGCGGCGAGGACGGCGAACTCGAATACACCCGCGAGATGCTCGGCGGCATCGTCAAGACGATCCGCCGGCTCAAGCCGTACGCGATCTTCACCCACAGCCCGGGCATCGTCCAGCGCCGCGTGCTCGAACCCGACCCCGACGATCCGCTGCACGAGTTCCGCGGCTTCATCAACCACCGCGATCACCGCCTGACCGGCACGATGGCGATCGACTCCGTCTACCCGACGGCGCGCGACAGGCTCAATTTCCCCGAGCACCTCGACGAGGGCCTGGAAACCCACAACGTCTCCGAGATGTTCATCTGGGGCTCGCCCGATGCCAACTACTCGGTCGACGTGAGCGAGGTGCTGGAGGTCAAGATCCAGGCGCTGACCCGCCACGTCTCGCAGTTCGGCGACCGCGGCGAGGAGTTCCTGAACACGGTGCGCGAGCGCTGGAAGTCGCCCGACGGCAAGTACTACGAGCGCTTCGAGCGGGTGACGCTGCCCTTTTGATGTGGACGGATCGGTGATCCTGCGGGCGACGCACCCCTCGGCGCGGGGCTGACTCGTGCCGGCCGCCGAGCCGCGCTTCTGCCCGCAGTGCGGCGCGGCGATCGCCGCGCGCGATGCCGAAGGGCGCCCGCGCTGCGCCGCCTGCGGCTTCGTCAGCTACCGCGACCCCAAGCTCGCCGCCGTGGTGCTCGTCCGCGACGAAGCCGGCCGCCTGCTCTACGTCCTGCGCGATCACGAGCCGGCGATGGGGCGCTGGGCCTGGCCCAGCGGGTTCGTCGACGCCGGCGAGGTCGTCGAGCGGGCCGCCGCGCGCGAGGTGCGCGAGGAGACCGGGATCGAAGTCAAGATCGGCCGCCTGCTCGGCGTCTGGTCGCGCGCGGGCGACGCGGTCGTGGCCGCCGCCTACGAGGCGCGCCCGGTCGGCGGCGCGCTCGCGCCCGGCCCGGAGGCGCGCGACGCCCGTTGGTTCGCGCCGCCCGCGCTGCCGCCCGCGGCCTTCCCGCACGACCCGGAAATCCTCGAGCGCTGGCGGGCCCTGAACGGCCGCTCGTGAACAGGCAGCCGCGCAGCTAATCGTCCTGCCAGAGCGCGAGGCGCTCGCGGCAGTGGGCGCAGAGCTTGAGCACTTCCGCCTCGCGCCCGGCTCCGCGCGCGGCCGAGAGCATCACCTGCCCGGTATGCGACGCGCAGAATTTCCGCCCGCAGCGGTCGCAGCCGATCGCCGGCTCGGCATCGCAGCCGGGCATGCCGCAGCTCCCCGCCGCGTTGCGCTCGGCCGCGTCGGCCTTGAAGACGAGATGGGCGGCGACGTCGTCCCGCTTCCGCCCGCAGCGCTTGGCGGAGCAGATCTCCTGGCCGTCCTCGAGCCGGCTGCCGTGGGCGGCGCAGAAGCCCTGCGCGCAGTACTGGCACTGGCCCAGCAGCGGGCGGCGGCAGCGGCCCAGCGGACCGAGCCGCGAGCGGTGCTCGCAGCGCACGGCCCGGCGGTATTCGGCGAAGGCCACGCGCGCGCCATCCCCCTCCGGACGCAGCCGCGTCCGCGCGGGATCAGGGTAGGGCGGGGGAGACGGGGAAGGGTCGGTTTAGAGGCGGAGCTTGCCGTGCGACGGCTGGCGACGGCGCTGCCGGCCCTCTTCGACGGCCTGCTCGGCCTGGAGCTCGAAGACGGAGATGATGTTGGCCTCGTAGACGTACCCGCATGCGAGGCAGGACGCGTAGACGCTGTTGGCGTCGGATTCGGTCAGCATCGTGCCGGTGCAGCGGGGGCAGAATGAGGGCGGGGTGACGGGCATCTCGGGCGGGTCCCTTCGGATCGCGGCGGGCGGGATTGTGAAATCCTGCACAGCCTTCGGAGCAACGCCGAACATTGTGAAGAAATGCACAGGCGATGTCAAGCGCGTCGCGATCCCGCCGCCGGCCCCCGCCGCCGGCCCGGCGGGCGCGACGCCGATCCGCCGCTGAATTGAGCGCCCGGCGCGGCTCCCTCGCCGCTCAGCCCAGCGCCGTGCGCAGGTCGTCGAGCAGGCTGTCGGGCACGTTCAGCCGCGACGGATCGTCGCCGATCTGCTGCAAAAGCCGCGTGATCGTATCGATCGAGTCGCGGCGGATGCCCCCGATCTCCCACGGGAACTCGATCCACTCGCGCGGCCCGGCCCCGTCGCGGTCGCGGTCGAACAGCGCGATCGTCTCCAGCCCGTGCTCGGCGTGCCAGACCCGCGCCGTGCGGCCCGAATCGATGATGTCGTCGACCAGCAGCGTCGCCTCGGCCGGGCTGGCCGCGATCGGGACGCCGTTGGCCGCCAGCATCGCCGCGACGTAGGTGCCCCCGCGCGGAATGCCGTAGACGCGGTGCAGGCCGACGTCCACCCGCGCCGCCATCTTGCGCGCGAGCTCCGCCGCCTCGACCCAGCCGACCACGCGGATCGGGCTCGACTCCGCCATCCCGTCCCCCTCCGCCCTCTCTGCCTTCTCCGCGTTGCCGCGGCGCGTCGCGCCGCCCCAAGGGCCTCAAGGTAGGGCCGCCCCGCGCTGCACGGAATGGGGCGTATGATGCAGGGCAGGAACGCACCAAGACCCCGCGAGGACGAGCATGCCCGCATTCCCTTCCGTCGAGTGGTTCGAGGCGCTGCGCGAAGAGGTGCTCGCCGATCCGGAGTGGCGCAGCTTCGGCATGATGGACTGCGCCATGGGCGTCAATGTCGGCGAAACCACGATCAAGGTCGTCTTCGACGGCTACGAGATCACCGAGATCGCCGACGTCTCCGGTGCAGCCGACGAAGCCGACCTCGACTTCACGCTGGTGATGCCGACCGAGCGCTGGCGCGAGATGATCGAGAACATCGCCTCGAACGGCCACGCCGACCTGCACCACACGCTCAACACGATCGACCTGGAGTCGCCCGAAGAGCTGGCCAAGGGCGGCGACTACACCCGCCGCGACCTCTTCTACCGCTTCAACCAGACCCTCCAGGACTTCTTCGACGCCAGCTCGAAGATCGAGTCCACCTTCAACTAGCCGCGCCCCGGCCGGCCCCCAGCCCCGATTCTCCGATCTCAGCGGGCTGCGTGCCTGTAGCGACTTTATGTCTAGAATGCGCCTCCGCGACCTGATGGAACAGAGGCAGCCCCAGCCCGATGTCAGCTGAGAACGGCAACGGGCGCGTCGCTTCGGGCACCGACGGCATCCGCGTCCGCCTGATCGACCACACCGAAGACCCGGTCCGCGCCCTCTACATGGCCTACCGCGTCTGCTACTCCGCGCTCACGCCCGAGCAGGTGCTGGAGCGGATCGAGGACGAGCGCATCCCCCGCGCGCGGATGCTGGAGTTCATCGAGGCCCGCCTGCAGACCGGCCACATGTCGCCGCTCGAACAGGTCGTCTTCGAGTTCGGCATCTCCGGCGTCTCCCGCGCCTTCAGCCACCAGTTCGTGCGCCACCGCATCGGTATCTCCTTCGAGCAGCAGTCCCAGCGCTACGTCTCCTACGGCGGCGGCGAGTTCCCCTACGCCGTCCCGCGCACGGTCGAGCGGGCCGGGTTGCGCGACGAGATGGCCGCGCTCTTCGCCCAGGCCGGCGCGCTCTACGAGCGGATGGTCGAGGCCGGCGTGCCGGCCGAGGACGCCCGCTTCCTGCTGCCCAACGCGACCTCGACCAACTTCAAGATCATGGTCAACTTCGCCTCGCTGCTGCACATCGCCGACCTCCGCCTCTGCACCCGCGCCCAGTGGGAGTTCCGCAAGGTCGTCTCGCTGATGCGGGCCGAGGTGATCCGCGTCGCCCCCGAACTCGGCCGCCACCTCCAGCCCAAGTGCGGCGAGCGCCGCCTGGGCTACTGCGACGAGGACTACGACGCCTGGGCCGCCTGCCCGATCGGCCGCAAGCGCCCGCACAAGCGCGAACTCTTCAAGCTCTACGACGCCTACCGCCGCGGCGAACTCGGCGAACTCGGCGACGACGACATGGCGATCATCGCGGCCGATGAGATCGCCCCCGAACCGCTCGTGACCGGCGCGGCCGCCGGCGCCTGAGCCTCAGCCCGGCAGCAGCTCCAGCAGCTGCACGTAGTTCCCGTCCGGATCCCGCAGCGTCGCCACCAAGCCGCCCCACGACTCCCGCGCCGGCGGACGCCGCACCGCGACGCCGCAGGCCGCGATCCGCTCGAACTCGCCCGCCACGTCGTCCACGAACAAATTGATCTGCGCCCGCGCCGGCTCGCGGTTGGGCCCGCGGATCTCCGAGTGATCGAGGATGCGGATGAAGCCGCCGGCCGCCGCGAAGACGGGATCGCGGTACTTCCCGATCCGCGGCAGCCCCAGCACCTCGCCGTAGAAGCGCGCCAGCGCCTCGGGCTGATCCGTGCCCAGCATCACCGTGAACTCGCGCACCTCCACCGCTCAAACCTCCAGCGCCATGCCGTCGGCCGCCGCCAGCACCGCGCCCCCGAACTCGCGCCCCGCCTCCGCGATCAGCTCCTCCTCGCGCTCTGCCGCGAGCAGATGCGTCAGCACCAGCCGCGCCGCGCCCGCCTCCCGCGCCACCCGGCCCGCGTCCGCCGCGCTCGAATGCGTGCCCCGGATCGCCGCCCTGAAGACCTCCGCCCGCTCCGCCGTCATCCCGGCAGCCTCCGCCGTCCGCTCCAGCGCCGCCTCCGTGAACGCCTCGTGGACCAAGACGTCCGCGCCCTCGGCCAGCGGCACCAGCACCTCGGGCGCGCAGGTCGTATCGCCCGTGTAGACCAGCGCCCGCCCGCCGGCGCTGATCCGCCGCGCCAGGCACTCGAGGTACTCCACATGCGGCACCTCGCGCGATTCCACCGCCAGCGGCCCGATCTCCCGCGCGTCGCCCGGCCGCGTCAGCTCGACCGAAACGCCGTCCAGCCACTGATGATTCTCCGGCCGCGTCGCGTTGAGATGCGCGAAGGCCAGCGCCGACTCGATGTACTCGTCCGTCCCCCGCGGCCCGTAGATCCGCGGCGGCGGCCCCGTGTGCACGATCGTCCGCGTCAGCAGCTCGACGATCCCCGCCGCGTGATCGAAGTGCAGGTGCGAGAACAGCACCGCCCGCACCGCGTTCGGATCCAGCGCGCTCCCCGCCATCCGCTCCATGAAGCCCGGCCCCGCATCCAGCAGCAGCTCGAACCCCTCCACCGCCAAATGCAGCGACGAGTTCCCCCGCGCCGGATTGACCGACCCCCCGGCCCCCGTCCCGCAAAACGTCACCAGCATCCCCCGAGGCTAGCGTTGGCGCGCGCCCGCTAGCATTGGCGCACCATCCGCTGGCGCGTGTAGCACGCACGTGCCATTCCGCTGGGGCGGGACTGTGCCGAGATTCGCCGAGTTCTTCGCCGGGATCGGGCTCGTGCGGGAAGCGCTGGAGCTGCTCGGCTGGGAATGCACGTTCGCCAACGACATCTCCGAGGGCAAGGCGGAGATGTACCGCGAGCGGTTCGGCGCGGACGACTTGGTGGTCGACGACATCAATCGCCTGACCATTGAGGACATTCCAGCCGACCTCGAGCTGATGACCGCCTCGTTCCCCTGCATCGACCTATCGCTGGCCGGCAACCGCGCCGGCTTGGCCGGCGAACACTCGGGCGCGATCTGGCCCTTCCTCGACCTCGTTGAAGCGCAGTGCCAGCGCGATTCCGCTCCTGAAGCGCTGCTGCTGGAGAACGTCACCGGCTTCCTCACGTCGCACGGGGGGCGCGATCTCGCCGAAGTCTGCGAGCGCGTCGCCGCGCTCGGCTACTCGCTCGACTTGGCGGTGGTGGACGCGCGCTGGTTCACGCCGCAGAGCCGGCCCCGCCTGTTCGTGATGGCGGTGCGCCAGCACGAGAACCTGCCGTGGTATCCCGCCACGGATCATGTCACCCGCACCCGCACGCGGGGCGTCCGGAGATTCCAAGCCGAACACCGGCACCTGCCGTTCATCGAACTCGATATCCCCGAGCCGCCTGCACGAGCCAGAGACACGTTGGCGTCCGTGCTCCAGGATGTGCGCCCGGACGACGAACGATGGTGGCCCGAGGAGCAGACGAACGCGATGCTGGCGAGCATGGCGAAGCCGCACCGCGACCGTGTTGATGCGCTGCTCAAGGTGAACCGGGGAGGAGTGGCCACGCTGTTCCGCCGCCGGCGGCGCGGCAAGACGGTGGGCGAGGTGCGCGGCGACAAGATCGCCGGTTGCCTGCGGACGCCGCAGGGCGGCAGCAGCGTCCAATTCCTGGTTGACTGCCGCAGCGGCGAACCGCGCATCCGACCACTCACCGGCCGCGAGTACGCCCGTCTGCAAGGCGCGACGAATTTCCCGATCAACGTGGGCGACCGCCAAGCGCAGATGGGTTTCGGCGACGCGGTCTGCGTGCCGGCGGTGAGGTGGCTCGGGCTGCACGCGTTCGGCCACCTCGCGAACGACGAGGCTGAGGCCAACGGCTTGCAGTCTCGATTCGCCGAAGACGCGGGCGCCGCCTACGCAGCGGGCAGCTGATCATGGCCACCGCCGTGCGCCGCGACATGTTCACGCCGGCCGAGCGCTCGGAGGTGATGAGCAAGATCCGCCGGCGCGACACGAAGCCGGAGCTCGCGTTGCGCCGCGAACTTTCCCGTCGCGGCCTCCGCTACCGGCTCGACTACGCCGCCGCTGCCGGCAGACCGGACATCGCGTTCGTGAGCAAGAGAATCGCGGTCTTCGTCGACGGCGAGTTCTGGCACGGCAAGAGCCTCAGCCCCGAGCGCCTCGCCGAAATGTCGCTCTACTGGCAGCGCAAGATCCGCCGCAACAAGGAGCGGGACCGCCACGTCAATTTCCTGCTCACCCTCCGCGGCTGGACCGTGATCCGCGTCACCGACCGCGCGGTCAAGGAGCGCCTGGAACAAGTCGGGGCCTACATCGAGCGAGCCTGCAACGCTCAGTTCCGCGGCTACCGCCCGCCCGGCGTCGAACTGCTGAGGCCGTAGGAGCCGCCTGATGCCCGCACCGCGCGCCGTCGATCCGCCTGCGGAGGTCGTTGCGATTCGCCAACAACTCGTGGCGGTGCTTGATGAGGTCGATGCCAACGGCCTTCGATTCGGCGACGCCAAGTGCGGGTTGTATGCGTTCTACGACTACGACGGTGAACCAATCTATGTCGGCCAGACATGGGAAAAACTGCGCGTTCGAATCCGCAGGCATCTGACCAACCAGCGAACTGATGCCGTTTCAATGAGCGTTCTTGACCCGTTCGAGGTGGCTGAGATCGAGATGTGGCCGGTATGGGAATTTCAAAAGCCGCACATCACCGAAGAGATAAAGGCAGAGATGCGGGCGCTCGAATACTCGGTGCTCATGAAGATGCTCGAGGAATCGACCTTCGGTGCCGTCCTGAATGAAGGCACGATTGCAGCAGCGGACGCCAGACCACTGCCACCGTCGGCTCGACGGCGGATCATCCCAGACGACATCTATGAACGCCGCAAGCACCCGGACATCAGAATCGCGCGGCGTGCACTGACCATCTCTCGGCTCGCCGGCGTGATCGCGGAGCGCCAAGTGAGCGACGGGCTTCGGCAAACGCTGGTCACCCAAGCCCGGCGCTTGGAACATCTGGCAACGCGCCGACGCGACGAGATCGCCGGGGACGAGTAATGCACATCCTCGAGGGCATCCGCGTCGTTGATCAGGGGCATGTCTGGGCGGGGCCGTTGCTGGGGATGTTCTTGGCGGATCTGGGGGCCGAGGTGATCAAGGTAGGGGCGCCGCATCGGCGCTCGGGCGTCTCGATGGGCTCGCAGCGGACGCCCGTCGGCAACATCGGCGGCGACCGCGGCGGCACCGCGCCCGACGACCCGCGCGCCTTCCACGGGCTCGACCGCGGCAAAATGTCGATCTCGATCCACCTCGGCGACCCGCGCGGCCTCGAAATCTACAAGCGCCTCGTCGCCCGCTCCGACATCGTCCTCGAAAACTTCTCGCCGCGCGTGATGCCCGGCCTCGGACTCGGCTGGGAAACGCTGCGCGAGGTCAACCCGCGCCTGATCATGATCTCCCTCTCCGCCACCGGCGCGACCGACGCGCCCTGGCGCGACCTCGTCACCTACGGCCCCTCGCTGGCCGCGCTCTACGGCCTCAAAAGCCTGCTCGGCTACCCCGGCGACCCGCAGCCGCGCGAGGACACCGCCGACCTCGACCCCACCGCCGCCGGCCACGCGATGGTCGCCGTCCTGGCCGCGCTCGAGCACCGCGACCGCACCGGCGAGGGCCAGTTCATCGACCTCGCCCAAGGCGAAGCCACCCTCCAGCGCGCCGCCGAACCGCTGCTGGACTACCTCATGAACGGACGCGACGCCGGCCCGCAGGGCAACCGCGAACGCGGCATCGCCCCGCACGGCGCCTACCCCTGCGCCGGCGAAGACGAATGGATCGCCATCGCCGCCCGCACCGACGCCCAATGGCAAGCCCTGCTCGCAGCCGCCCAAGAAGACGGCGCAACGGCCGCGGCCAGCGCAACCCGGCAGGGCGCCGCAGCGAGCCCGGCAGACGCGGCGGACGCAACCAGCGCGGCACCCGACGACGGCACTGCAAGCGGGCTGGCCGACCCGCGTTGGCAACGCGGCCTGCACCGGCTCAAGGCGCAGGACGAGCTCGACGCCGCCATCGCCGAGTGGACGCAGACGCAGGACGCCGAAGCCCTGGCCCAGCGCCTGCAAGCCGCCGGCGTCCCCGCCGCCCGCTTCTGCGGCCCCGAACAACTGCTGGTCGACGAAGATTTCGCCGCCCTCTGCGCCGCCGGCATCGACCTCTCAGCCGAACTCGCCGCCCCCGTCCGCGACGGCGCCCTCTACATCGGCACCCCCTGGAAATTCGCCCGCACCCCCTCCGCCATCACCGCCCCCGTAGCCAACCGCGGCGAACACGACGACTACGTCTTCACCGAACTCCTCCAAATCCCCGCCCCCGAACTAACCGCCCTCTGCGAAGCCGGAATCCTCTAGCCGCGGCGGGAGGGCCGCCGGCCGTCGCGGGAGCGGCTGCCCGTTGACGTGGTTGCGGGTTCTTCGGCTTCGCGGATGCCGTGGAAGAAGTCGCTGCTGCCGCTGCGGCGGTCGGTGCGCGACATGCGGCGGCGCTCCGAGATGCCGCGGCTCATCGAGCTGTAGGCGCGGGAGAGGCCGTCGTCCGTGGCGCGGAAATTCGAGGCGCTGCGTTGGTCGACGCCGATCCGGTCCGCTTCCGCCAGCGCGTCCTGGTTCGCGCCCAGGTAGGCGATCGCCCAGCCCGCCTCCTTGCGCGCGTCGAGCAGGGCAGCGATCTGCGCGCCGGTGAACTCCCGGCTCGCGTTCTCCCGCCCGTCCGTGAGGATGATCAGCGTCTGGTCCTCCTCCGGCTGCCCGTCCCGCTCCCGCCGCCGGATCCGCTCGTCGGCCCGCGCCACCAGCGACCCGATCGCGTCGAACAGCGGCGTGCCGCCGCGCGGCGCGTAGTCCTCCTCGCGCAGCGGGCGCACGTCGGCGATCGGCTCGTCGTCGATGATCAGCTCGAACGGCGCGCGCGAATCGAACTGCGCGAGCGTGATCCGGCAGCCGCCCTCCTGCGCGCGCTGCTCGTCCAGCAGCCGATTCGTCTCCGCGACGACGGCGCGGCGCAGCCGGCTCATCGAACCCGAGCGGTCGAGCAGCAGCCAGATCTTCATCGGTTCATCGGAACGGTTCTTCTCTGCGTTCTGCTCGGCGCTTTGCTCGGTCATGCGCGGCCCCCTTCGGCTACTCGTCGGCTGCTCGCGCGAGCGTACCCGGATTCGGCCAAAAGGTGTTAGCGGGACACAAATCGGCCCGCCGCCGCGCGCGGCTATCCTGCTCCCGCCCCGAACGGGCGGAAGCGAGGCTGCCGAGATGTGCCACCGATACGAAGCCCTGCCGGCGATCATCCCGATCTCCGGCGCGGCCGTCGATTCCGAAGACCTGACCCTGAAGGCGTCCGACGGCAACGAGTTCGCCGCCTTCCGCGCCAAGGCCGATGGCGGCCCCGCCATCGTGATCCTGCCCGACGTGCGCGGCCTCTTCCGCTTCTACGAGGAGCTGGCCCTGCGCTTCGCCGAGATCGGCGTCGAAGCGATCGCGATCGACTACTTCGGCCGCAGCGCCGGCGTCGGCAAGCGCGACGCCGAGTTCGACTTCTGGCCGCACGTCCGCGCGACCACGCCCGAAGGCATCACGGCCGACACCGTCGCGGCCGCGGCCGTGCTGCGCGAGGCCGACCCCGGCCGCGCCCTGTTCGTCGTCGGCTTCTGCTTCGGCGGCTCCAACTCCTGGCTGCAAGCCGCTGCCGGCCACGGCCTCGCCGGCGCGATCGGCTTCTACGGCCACCCGACCCGCGACGGCCTCAACGGCGGCCCCGCGCCGCTGGCCGAGGCCGCGAAGATCGAGTGCCCCGTGATCGGCCTGATGGGCGGCGCCGACGAGGGCATCCCCGCCGAAGAAGTCGCCAAGTTCGAGGCCGCCCTGTCGGATGCCGGCGTCGAGCGCGAGTTCACCACCTACGAGGGCGCGCCGCACTCGTTCTTCGACCGCTCCTACGACGAGCACCAAGCCGCCTGCGCCGATGCGTGGGAGCGCATCCAGCGCTTCATCGCGGCCAACAGCTAGCCAGCAGCGCCCGCGGGCGCGAGGGAGGGATGCAGATGCGAACCACCGGATCTTCCGAAGGCGAAAGCGCGCACGCGCAAGCCGAGATCTTCACCGGCGGCGACGTCTGGGTGCGCCCGCTGGCCGGCGCCGTCGGCGGCCAGCACGGCGGCGACGACGCGGACTTCAACTGCGCCGTCGTGCAGTTCGGCGCCGGCGCGCGGACCAAGAACCACACGCATACGAGCGAGCAGATGCTCTACGTGCTCTCCGGCATCGGCAAGGTCGGCAACGCCGAAGGCGAGCGCCTGATCAGCGCCGGCGACTTCGCCATCATCCCCGCCGGCGAAGAGCACTGGCACGGCGCCGGCGACACCGGCTCCCCCATGACCCACCTCGCCATCACCCTCCGCGACAGCGTCACCGAAGTCACCGGCGAGTAACCGCCGCCGGCACCGATGGCGCCGAGCCGGGCCGATCTGCATACGCTCAAAAGGTGAGGTGCGCGATGGCGAACACGATCATCGCCTACTCGATCGAGGGCGACGTCGACATCGAGACGCTCGCAACGGCGGTATCCGGCCTGCGCGAGCTCGTGTTTGCTTTGCAAGACGATCACGCGCCCGGCGCCCGCGTGTCTTGGCGCGTCAGCGATCTGCGCGCCGGCAGCGCCCGGATCAGCCTGGAGGCGGGAGGAGCCTCGCCGGCGGCGCAGCGCGTTGCCGAGAGGTACGAGATGATCGCGGCTGATCTCAGCGCCGATCGGCCGCTTGAATGCTCCGCTGCGGTGCGTCGCCCGATCCGCAAGCTCGCCAATCTGACCAAACGGAAGGGCGTGCAATCGGTCACGTTCGCCGCGGGCGGCGCGAGCCACCTGATTGCACAGCTCGGCCCGAGGGCTGCCAAGAGCGATGCCGCCACTTATGTCGACCGGGGCTCTGTCGAGGGTGAAGTGGTCGCCATCAACCGCCGCAAGGAACTCCAATTGACGCTTCACGATGATCTGTACGACCGCGCCATCCGCTGTCATCTAGCCCCGGAACATGCGGAACTCGCCACTGAAGCATGGCATCTCGGCTTCGCCCGCATCACCGGCCTCGTGACCTACCAGGCAGCCAGCGGGCACCCGATCGAAGTCCGCGATGTCACCGAGATCGAGGCCCTGACCGACGAGGACGAGCACTGGGACGAAGACTGGAAGGCCGCGCGCGGATCGATCCCGCGCGGCCCGAACGACCCGCGCGCCGAGGTGCTGATCAGGCGCATGCGCGATGAGTGGTAACGTCCCGGATCTCTATCTCGACTCGTGCGTGTCCATGTCGTACCTCAATGGCGACATCGACCGCGTGCCGCATATCGATGAGCTGTTCAGACGCGCGCGACGAGGCCAACTACGGCTTCACACTTCGATTCTCGCGCTCACAGAGGTCGCCTACATCGCCGAGCAGCTGTCGCTGCGAACGGAAGGGTCCGTCCAAGATGAAATGATCGATCGGCTCTTGCAGAATCGCCGCCTCATACATCTGGTGAGATTTGACCGCGCGATCGCGCTCAATGCGCGGCGATTGGTGCGCGAGGCAGCCGAACGCCGGAGCAGTCAAGGCAAAAACAAAGAACAAGTGCTGAAGCCGCCGGATGCCATCCACCTCGCGTCGGCGAAGGCAGCGCGGGTCCGCGCGTTTCTCGCCTACGACACCGTGTACCTGAGCCTTCAAACCGACTTCGGCTTCGAATTCGCGGAACCTCGCGCCGATATCGCGCAAGGGAGGCTGAACCTGTGATTTGGAATCGCGCTCTGCAGCCTGCCGATCAGTATCCCGCGCGCCGGTTGCGGGTGCGGATGTCGTAGGCGGCGATCGCCGCAGCGGCGGCGGCGCTGATGATGCTCAGCGCGAGCAGCGCGGCCCGGCCGCCGTCTCCGAGATCGCCGAGCTGGCGCAGCGCGATCAGCATCCCGCAGATCGACGCCGCGACGCTGATCTCCAGCCAGCGGTGGATCCACTCCGCCAGGAAATTCGCCGCGATCGCCGCCACGACCGCGGCATTGACGACGATCAACAGATGCACGTCCTCCAGCCGGTTCCAGCCGCCCCGCTGCGTGCCCGTGATCATGTCGATCTCGTCCGTCGGCGGGCCCCCGCGCAGCGCCAGGAAGAGCACCACGATCGACGCGCCGACCGCGCCGCCGACCAATGGACGCAGGATGCGGGGCGCGTTGCGCTCGAACGCCGTGATCGGCCCCGCGCCCAAGCGCCTCCGCGAGTGCTCGTAGGCGTGCCCGTCGGCCATGCTTCCCCCGTCCCGCTGCTGCCTAAATGTTAGAGCGCGTCTGCCCGCCGTCGACGTTGAGGCAGGCCCCGGTCACCCAGGCCGCCCGCGGCGAGGCGAGGAAGGCAGCGACGTCGGCCACCTCCTCCGGCCGCCCGAAGCGGTTGAACGCGATCGTGTCCAGCACGCTCCGCTGGATGCCCTCCGGGTCGGCCTCGTAGCGCTCCTGCCAGCGGCTGCCGGGCCAGGCGATCGAGCCCGGCGCGATCGCGTTGACGCGGATGTTGCGCGGCGCGAGCTCGAGCGCCAGCGACTTCGCGTGGCTGTGCATCGCCGCCTTCATCGCGTTGTACTGCGCCGATCCGCCCGCCTCGCGCCCGAAGATCGAGCCGATGTGGATCACGCTCGCCGAGTCCGCCCCTTCGCCTGCAGCCGCTGCCTCGAGATGCGGCAGCGCCGCCCGCGTCGCCCTCACCGCCGCCATCAAGTTCAGCTCGAACATCTGCTGCCAGACGCCGTCCCCCTCGCCGCGCAGCGAGACGCCCATGTTGTTGATCAAGATCTCCAAGCGCCCGAATTCGGCGGCCGCTTCCGCGACCGCGCGGCCGGGAGCGTCGGCTTCGCCCAGATCGGCTTGAATCGCGAGCGCGCGGCCGCCGCCGGCCGCGTCGATCCGCTCCCGCGCGGCCGCGAGCGCCTCCGGCCGCCGCGCGCAGACGGCGACGTCCGCGCCCTCCGCCGCCAGCGCCAGCGCGCAATGGAGCCCGATCCCCTCGGACGCCCCCGTGACCAGCGCGGCCTTGCCTTGCAGCTGCAGATCCATCCGCCGCAGTCTACGGGCCGCCGACGCCATACCCTCGCGGAATGAAACGTGCGGCGTGCCGGGGGTCTTGAGCGCGGCGCGGCGGGCAGCCGGCGCCGCCGGCGCGCTCGCCGCCGAGATGCTGCTGCCCCGCCCCCGGCCGCTCGCCGCCGGGCGCATCGTCATCGACGGCATCGCCGCGCCAGTCGAAATCCTGCGCGACCGCCGCGCCATCCCGCACGTCTTCGCCCGCTCCGCCGCCGACGCGCTCTTCGGGATGGGCTTCGCGCAGGCAAGCGACCGCCTCTGGCAGATGCACTGGAACCGCCTCGCCGCCACCGGCCGCATCGCCTCCCTCGTCGGCGAACGAGGGCTGCCCGCGGACAGACTCACCCGCACGCTCGGCCTCGCCCGCGTCGCCGAAGACGCCTGGCGCCGCTCCGGCGAGGACGAGCGCCGCCGAGTCGCGCCCTACCTTGCCGGCATCAACGCCGCCATCGAACGCTCGCCCCGCCCATTCGAAGCGCGGCTGCTCGGTGCGGAGATCGGCCCTTGGCGCGCGGAGGACTCCATCGCCTGGTCCAAGCTGCTCTCGTTCCTGCTCGGCACCGCTTGGGAACAGCAGATCGCCCGCGCCCGCATCGCCGCGGAATTCGGCCCCGCCGCCCTGCGCGAAATCGACCCGCCCCTGCCCGCGGATTCGCGCACCGTCGCGCCCCCCTGCGGCAGCCTCGGCGCGGCCGACGCCGCACTCGAAACGGCCGCCGAGCTGCGCACCGCCCTCGGCATCGCCGGCGGCGCGAGCAACAACTGGGCCATCGCCGGCAGCCGCACCGAAAGCGGCGCGCCGATCTTCGCCTGCGACCCGCATCTCAGCCCCGTTGCGCCGCCGCACGCGCACTTCATCCACCTCCACTGCCCCGAGTTCGACGCCGCCGGCGCCGGCATCCCCGGCATGCCCGGCATCATCTGGGGCCACAACGACCGCATCGCCTGGGGCCCCACCGCCTCGATGCAGGCCGCCAACATCGCCGTCGCCGAAGAACTCTCCGCCGACGGCCGCTCCAGCCGCACCAAGGACGGCTGGGCCCCCGTCAAATGGATCGACGAGCAGATCGACGTCGCCGGCGGCAGCCCCGTCCCGCTCCGCGTCAGCCGCACCGCCAACGGCCCGATCGTCTCCGGCGAGATCGACGACAAAGCCGCTCCGGTCGGCGAGCGCCGCGCCTTCTCGCTCAACTCGCTGGTCTTGCGTCCCGCGCACAGCGGCGCGGCGATCACCCGGCTGCTCGCCGCCCGCGATTGGGACGAGTTCAGCGCCGCCATCGGCGCGGTCGCCGACTTCAACCTCTGCTTCGGCTATGCCGACGCCGACGGCCGCATCGGCATGCGCGTCTCCGGCGCGGCTCACCGCGGCAGCCCCGGACTCCTGCGCTTCCCCGCCGCGGCTTGGCTGCCCCCCGATCAAGGCGGCGTCCCCGCCGAGACGGTCGAGCCTTCGCAGCAGCCCTGCGTACTCGATCCGCCCGGCGGAATCGCCGTGAGCGCGAACAACCCGCTCGCGCCCGCCGGCGAAGCGGAGTTCGGCGGCGAATACCTCGACTCCGCCCGCGCCGAGCGCATCCACGCGCTGATCGCCGAGACCGAACGCCCCCATACGCCCGACGACTCGGCCCGCATCCAGCTCGATCAAGTCGACCTCCGCCTGCGCGAATTCGCCCAACGAGCCCGCGCCATAGCCGGGCGCGACGGCAAAACCGCACCGCTGCTCGATCTGCTCGACGGCTGGGACGGCTCCATGTCGGCCGACTCCGCCGCCGCGGCCGTCGCCGCCTGCGCCGCCGTCGAATACCGCCGCGCCGCCCTGGGCCGCATCCTCGGCGGCCGTCCCCTGCCCGCGGCGGCGACCGCGATCAGCACGCTCGACATCTTCAGCGCACGCGCCGGCAGCTGGGCCCTCGCCCGCATCGACGCCGACCCGGGCCGCGCCGAAACTGAACTCGCCGACGCCCTGCGCGCGGCCGCCGAAACGCTCGCCGGCCGGCTCGATCCCGAACCTCCCTCCTGGCGCTGGGGCCGCTGCCGCCAACTCGTCCTCGCCCACGCCTTCGCCGACGTCCCCCTGCTCGGCAAATGGCTCAGCGCCGGCCCCTTCCCCGCCGGCGGCAGCGCCGACGCGATCAACCAGTCCGGCGTGCTCGGCCTCGACCCCTTCGCCGCGCCCACCGCCGCCCCTGCGCTCCGGCTCGTCGTCGAACTCTCCGATCCGCCCCGCGCCCAATTCGTCCTCGCCGGCGAACAGGCCGCCGACGCCATGCGCCCGGCCGGCCCGATGACCGACGCCTGGCTCAAGGGCCGCCTGCTGCCCCTGCTCCGCGACCGCGCCGAGATCGAACGCTCCGGCAGCCGCAGACTCCTCCTCGAACCGCCCGCACGCGCCCCTTCGGTAGACTGACGCAGCCCGGACCCTCCCGGCCCGCCGACCAGGACCGAAATGCCCGCTGCCGCCGTCGACTTGGAACTGCACCGCGACGGCGCGACGGCCCTCGTCACCGGCGGCGGCGCGCTCGATGCCCGCTTCGCCGTCGACCTGGCCGGCCTCTGCGGCGCGATCCGCGAGGCCGACGACGCCCGCGTCCTCCTGCTCGACCCATCACCCGCCGCCTGGACCGGCTGGGCCGACGACTCGGTCGAACCCGGCGACCCCTTCGCGCCCCTGGCCGCGCTGCCTCAGCCGACGGTCGCCGCAATCTCCGGCGACTGCCTCGATGGCGGCCTCGAACTCGCCCTCTGCGCCGATGTCCGCGTCGCCGCACCCGGCGCCCAATTCGGCCTGCCCGGCGCGATCTCCGGCGCATTCCCCAAAGCCGGCGGACTCCAGCGCCTCGCCCGCGCCATCGGCCGCTCCCGCGCCGGACAACTCGCCCTCACCGGCAAGACCCTCAGCGCCGACCAAGCGCTCGCCTGGGGCCTGATCACCGCCGTCGCCGACGACCCCCGCGCCGAAGCCCGCCGCCTCGCCGGCGAGATCGCCCAGCGCGGCCCCATCGCCCTCCGCTACGCCAAAGAAGCGCTCCAGCGCGGCTCCGAAATGCCGCTCGCCCACGCGCTCCAATACGAAACCGAGCTCACCATCCTGCTCCAAGCCACCGCCGACCGCGCAGAAGGCGTCGCCGCCTTCACCGAAAAACGCCGGCCCGCCTTCCGCGGCGCCTGACCGCACCCATCCGCACGGAGGAACCCATGCAGCTCAAACTGGACGAAGCCGAAGCCTGGTCCCTGATGACCCTCGTCACCGCCCAAGTGCTCGACCAAGTCGAGCTCAGCGATGACGCCGTCCAAGCCGTCCGCGACTGGCGCGCCGGCCTCGAAGAGGGCAGCCCTCCCATGGAAGCCTTCGCCGCCGCCGTCAACGAGGCCCTCGGCCACCAAATCGACGAGGAACTCACCCGCACAGTCCGTCGCCGCGACTACTACCGCAAGGTCCGCTAGCCGCGCCCCGCGCCGCCCGATCCGCAGCCGAAGGAGCTCCGAAATGGTCAAGGTCGAACTGGACATCGAAGAAGCGTGGGCCATCTTCAACCGCATCGTCGGCCAGATGCTCGACGACGTGGAAATCGACAAATCCGACCGCGCCGCCATCCGCCGCTGGAAATCCAGCGAAATGCGCCCCGGCCGCGAGGAGATGGACGCCCTCCACGAAAAAATGAACGACGACCTAGACCGCCTCTGGGAAATCCGCCGCAAGAGCGAAATCCGCAAACCCGACTGGCGCTGAAAGGCCCAGGACAATGGCCGACTACGCCTACCCCAACAGAATCCGCGCCTACACCGCCCTCCTCATCTACCGCGACGCCATGCGCCGGCACATCGCAGAAGTGCTTCAAGCACACCACGGGGAAGGATGGCTAGAGGTCTGCGTGCTCCGGCCTCTCCGCGAGAGAATCGAAAATGGTGCAGCCAATCAGGGTATCCGCGAAGGCCATGAAAGAAGGATGGATGCACTTGAACGTGGCAAAGAGGGTCACGTACTGCTTGAAGCCAGCAACATCGCCTTCCTGATCCGGGATCATCGCGATCTGTTTCGGGGTCTGCGCAAGAACGACATTGATGCGCTGTTCCATATTCGGTCGGTGCGCAACGAGTTCCTTGAGCATGACTATGATGAAGGCGACTGCGGACCCGAAGTCGCCGACGCGATCACCAGCCAGTGCATCTTGGTTCTTGACCGTTGCGGTTTGTCCGAGGCTGCCGAGAACATCCGCCGTCTTTCCCAAGAAATCGCAGATGCGCCCGCAACGACACAGTCCGACAAGTTGAGCAGGCCAAGCCAACCGAGCAGCACGAGCGAGCGGAAACTCTGCGTCTGCGGATGCGGGTTCGGAACCAAGAGCACCTTCAAGCCTGGACACGATGGGCGCTTGGTCAGGATCATCCGTCGAGGCACTGATGCCGAGCGCGCCAGCGTAGACTGGCAGCGCGTCCCACTGACCTTCCACAACGGCGATTACGCCAAAGAGATCCGTCAATACCAGCGCAATCAAGCAAGCCGCTAGTCAATCACGAGCGCAGCCTCAATTGAGGAGAGGCGAAGGAGATCAAAATGGCCGATTACAACTACCGCGACGCGACAATCCCGTTCATTGAGGCCATTTTGGGACCCGAGCGAATTTGCCGGGCGCTCTTCAACGATGAAGCGGAAAGGCGCAATCCCGATTGGCTCTGAGGAAGCGGAGGTGAGAGGTGCGGGCAGGGGAGAGAACGATGTCTGCGTCGAACGGCAATGATCGCCAATCTGATACGCCAACGCGTACAGGCGGACCTGTGCGTGTTGTGTTGAAGTGGATGGCAATGCCGGTCGTGCTGTTTTGGATGCTCGTCTGCCTGATCTTCCAACGGATGTGGCCCATGCTGCTGGGTGCCATCGGCGGCGCGATTGTCTGCTTGCCGGTGTTCTTCATCTACGCTATCGCCACTGGTGGAGATGGGCTCTTCACCTCGCACCTAGAGGACGGACATTGGCTGCACGGGTGGCCATTCTACGTCACGATCGGCATCGGTGCGTTATTCGGGTTGCTGTTCCCAAGAATCGTCCATCAAACGGGAGTGCGCATCGGCAGCCGGGACCATTCAGGCGGTGATAGCGCTTCACTCGGTCAACGGACGCAACCGAAGCAGCGTGAAACAGGATCGTTGGCAGGAGCTGTTTTGTGGTACCTAGCCTATAAGCAGGCGAAAGGTGAGGGTAGCGAGGGCGCAGAGAAGGTCAAGCGCGCCGCTACCGGCCACGGGCTGAAGGACTGGTTTGATAAGAGTGCCAAGTGACGATGCACGGCGAATCACCGATATATATTACGCATCTAATAGATTGGAAGATTAGTTCAACTGCGCTCATAACGGCGGTTCGGAGAACTAATGTGGATGGATGCGGCTTGGATATGTTCCTTTCTGCCCATCCTCTTGACACACACGAGGCTCCCAGATTAGAGTGCAGTACATTGTCCACATGCTCAGAGGGGACCTACATGACTAGCGCTGCACTCACACGCGAAAACGCCGCTCTCCACGCGAAGAGGCTGGGTGCCCGCACCTTCCACAATGTCGCGATCCGCGACGATGGGTCAGTCGCCTGTTGGGGCGACAGCGGTGGCGACCCGCCATCGGGCGAGTTCGTCGCGGTGAGCGCCGGGGGCTTTTTCATCGCCGCGCTCCGGGAGGACGGCTCCATTGCCTGCTGGGGCAGCGATTCGCACGGCCAAGAGGACCCTCCAAGTGGGAAGTTCAGCGCGGTGAGCGCCGGACGATTCCACGGCGTTGCGCTCCGGGAAGACGGTTCCATCGCTTGCTGGGGTGACAACGATTTCGGCCAATGCGAGTCGCCAACCGGCCCATTCCTTGCTGTGAACGCTGGAGCACTTCACAACGTCGCAATCCAGCAAGATGGCTCCATCGCCTGCTGGGGCTACTACGTGGAGGGGCAGTGCGACTCGCCACCAGGCCAGTTCTTCGCGGCCAGTGGCGGAGAGCACCATAGCGTTGCGCTGCGCAATGACGGCGCGATCCTTTGCTGGGGGGACAACGAGTTCGGCCAGTGCGAGCCGCCAACCGGCCAGTTCTTGGCCATAGACGCGGGGCAGTTTCACAGCATCGCGCTCCGGGAGGATGGTTCCATCGCCTGCTGGGGCAGCAACGAGTTCGGTCAGTGCGAGCCGCCAACCGGTCAGTTCTTGGCCATAGGCGCAGGACATGAGCACTGCGTCGCGCTGCGCGATGACGGCGCGCTCATCTGTTGGGGCAAGGACCAGCACGGCCAATGCAACGCGCCGCAAGGGCAGTTCCTGCCGTGAGTATCCGTACGCTGCGCGCGCGCTCGGACTTGTCAGCCTCTTAGTGAGTCAGGTGTTTCCGGCCGCCAGGGAGCATGGTGCCGATACACTCGCCCCATGTCTCTGGTCGTCTACGAGAAGCCCGTGGAGGGCATCGCGCGGATCACGCTGACGCGGCCGGAGGCGCTGAACGCGATCAATCTGGCGATGCGGGATGAGCTCTGGACCTTCGTCCACGCCGCGCTCTGGGATCCGGATGTGCGCGTGCTCGTCTTCGCCGGCACTGGGCGCGCCTTCTCCGCGGGGGCGGACATCCGGGAGTTCGGCACGGCGGAATCGCTGCATGCGGCGCGGGAGGCTCGGCGGCAGCGGGATCTCTGGGCGCTGCTCGAGGCATTGCCGCTGCCGACCGTCGCGGCGCTGCACGGATTCTGCTTCGGCGCGGGGCTCGAGTTGCCGCTCTACTGCGACCTCCGCATCGCCGCGGACGACGCGCGGATCGCGCTGCCCGAAGTCACGCTCGGCTACATTCCCTCGGCCGGCGCGACCCAGCTCGCCCCGCGCATCGCCGGGCCCGGCCCCGCCGCGCAGCTGATCTTCTCCGGCCTCCCGATCGGCGCCGAGCAGGCCCTGGCCTGGGGCATCGTCCACGAGATCGTCCCGCGCGCCGAGCTCGACGACGCGGCGATGGCCGCCGCCGCCCGCCTCGCCGAAGCCGATCCCGCCGCCGTTTCCGCCGTCAAACGCGCCATCCGCGGCGGCGCTGACATGCCGCTCGAGGCCGCGATCGCCGCCGATGCGGCCGCCGCGCGGCGCTTGCGGGCGTGACAAACGCGGCCCGCCGTTAGAATCACGGATCGCCGCGCCCGACGCTTGGCACGCGCCGATTGGAGATGCCCGTGAACACCGCCGACTTCCTCGACATCACCTCCGCCGTCCTGCCCGACCGCCCCGCGCTGATCTGCAACGGCACGACCAAAACCTACACGGAGATGGCCGCCGACGTCACCCGGCTCGGCAACGCGCTGCAGCAGCTCGGCCTCTCGCGCGGCGACCACGTCGGCGTGATGTCCGTCAACTCCGCCGAATACGTGCTGATCTACTACGCCTGCGCCAAGCTCGGCGTCACCTTCGTCCCGCTCAACTACCGCGCCAAGCGCGAAGAGCTGACCTACATGGTCAACACCGTCGAGGCCAAGGCGATCTTCGTCTCCGACCGCTACCAGCCCCTCGTCGAGGAGATCCGCGGCGAGTGCCCGACCGTCGAGCACTGCATCTCGCTCGAATCCGAGCAGGACGGCCAGCGCCACTACAACGACCTGATGGGCATGGGCACCGACGACTTCATCTTCACCGAGATCGACGACAAGGACCCGACGATCATCATCTACACCTCGGGCACCACCGCGATGCCCAAGGGCGTGCAGGTCACCTACCAGGACCTCACCGTCTACGTGACCAACACGATGAACCCGGCCGACCCCGAGCTGCCGCACGAGAAGACGCTGCTCAGCGTGCCCATCTTCCACATCGCCGGCGCGACCTCGATGATCTCCTCCGTCTGGGGCGGCCGCTCGCTGATCATCCTGCCCCAGTTCACGCCGGAGGCCTGGATCGAGGCCGTCGACGGACACGGCATCACCCACTCGATGATCGTCCCCACGATGCTCAAGCGCACGATGGAATCGGAAGCCTTCCCCGACTTCAACGGCGGCACCCTGCAGCTGCTCACCTACGGCGCGGCCCCGATGCCCTACGACGTGATCCGCGCCGCCGTCGACGTCTTCCCCAAGAACATCGGCTTCATGAACGCCTACGGCCAGACCGAATCGACCTCCTCGATCTCCTTCCTCGGCCCCGACGACCACCGGCTCGAAGGCACGCCCGAGCAGATCGAGATCAAGGAGCACCGCCTCCGCTCCGTCGGCAAGATCATGCCCGACATCGAAGTCCTGATCATGGACCCCGAAGACAACGCCGTCGGCGTCGGCGAAGAAGGCGAGATCTGCGTCCGCGGCGACCGCATCATGGCCGGCTACTACAAGCAGGAGGAAGAGACCGCCTCCGCCATCCGCAACGGCATCCTCCACACCGGCGACGTCGGCTACCTCGACGACGAGGGCTACCTCTTCATCACCGGCCGCACCAAGGACCTGATCATCCGCGGCGGCGAGAACATCGCCCCCGGCGAGATCGAGAAGATCCTCGAAGGCCACCCCGCCGTCGCCGAAGCCGCCGTCATCGGCGCCCCCGACCTCGAATGGGGCGAAGTCGTCAAGGCCGTCGTCATCCTCCACGAAGGCCAAGAGTTCACCCTCGAAGAGGCAGTCGCCCACACCAAGCAGCACCTAGCCAGCTACAAAGCCCCCAGCTACCTCACCGTCGTAGAAGACCTCCCCCGCAACCACATGGGCAAAGTCCTCAAAAACGACCTGAGGAAAACCCACGGCGGCGCCGACAACGAGTGAGGAGGCTGCCCCGCGTTGGCAATCGCTGGCGGGGTAGCATTGCGCTGGCGTCCGGATCGCGCTACCCTGCCGGCAGTGGATCGGGCTTGACCCGATCGGCGCCGCTCTCTTCGGATGGCGGCGCTTTTAGTGCGGGTTGAAACGCGGCTCAAGCCTCAAACCTCAACCCCGTCAATCATCGTCTTGCTCTCCCAGAGTCGCGTGGCCTGCAGAATCGCGCAACATGTCTCGATGCGCCTCGATCATGGGGCGAATGTCGCTATCGGGAAATATCTTGAGGCCGAATTTGCCCATTCGGAGATCTTCTCTGCGATAGAACTTCGGTGACCAGATGCGCCAATAGCCGGGTTCGCCAACGCATCCTGATCTTGCCCATTGATGGAGGTCGTACGCCAGCAGATCGCTGAGCTCCAATGGGTGCGAGCCCGCCTTCGGGAGGAATGAAGCCCCAGGGAGCAGGTGGCTTTGGAACGCGACGCCGGCCACCCACTGGGTACCGTGCAAGATCGTGTCGGCGATTGCGAGTTGTCGTTCAACGTCCTCTCGAGGCCCTTGGGCTTCTAGAATCAATTCGCCGAGCGGCTGCTGTCTGGACGCCCATAGAAAATCGACATATCTCTCAAGCAGCAAGTGGATCGCGAGCGGATACGCGTCAACAGGTAGATATGGGTCTATGCCGGCCTCAAGAAATTCATGCTCGTATGCTCGCTTGCGCACTCCGACTCCGAAGGCGGTGAAATCTGCATCGTAGATAAGCCCGGCAACTTCGTCCCGGAAGCGGGAGAGCACGCCCGCATCACCGCCGAACCCAAAGCGCCCGGTACCTCGCCACAAGTCGCGCGCATGGAACGTGACCGACTCGTCGTTCAAGAATCTGCGTTTCAAATCCGTCGCTGCACGGATGTAGGCGGCCCTCTGCGCTTCGCCCATTGCGACCCCGGCCAAGATGAACGTGTCCTGAGCACTGCGGGACCGGCCTGACAGTCCCGACTCATCCAAATGCAAGTAGTTCCGCGATAGTCCGTCCCGCAGTGGATTGCCGGAACCGCCACGCCGCTTCAATCTGCGGCGCCCGCCGATCGCCCCGTGTGCCCGACGCAGATTGGCGGCTTCCATCCGCTTGATCGCCGTCAAAATTTCGTTGAGGCGGACCGAGTCGGCGACGCCAGCGCGACGAAGCAGAACCTGAAGAACCTCCGCAACCCTGCCCGCTTCTGCCAGCGTCTCTGCCTGCCTAGCGGCGATCAGCCGCCCGTCGGGGTCTCCGCTTTCAAGGGAATCGCTGGACATTCAATCACCTTATCCCATCCTTCGGTAATGGGCCCGAGCGGGAAGTCGCCCGCCTGCACGCGTGATATCGCTCAGCGCTGAAAGGGGGTGATTCGCCGCTGAAGATGTGCGGGCTGCGGTGCGACGGACATCCGCACGGCCCGGGTGGAGAAGCAACCTCGGCGTTGGCGATCCCGGCTTGGCTGCCGTTGAGAGGAACGGCTGCTCGTTTCGGATGCGCGGGCTCTATGTCGCTTCGTAGGGCCAGATTGCCATGATCAGTGCGAACATGACGCCGATTGTGCCGAGAATTCCGAGAAAAACGGCGGCGATGGTGCCCAAGTGAGGCCGGTATGTGCGCCCACGCCAATAGAGCTCCAGCCGATGATCCAAGAGCGACATCTCGCGGATGTACATGACGTCGACAACTAAAAATAGTATTCCGAAGATGACCAGCGACCACGCCTCAAGGGATGCCATGATCATATTTCCTTTGTAACATCAGGTCCTGTTACGCCACTCTTCTCGAAAATCATTGAGCCAAGCATCAAGATTACCTGCTGGGAACACCTTCAGGCCGAACTGGCCTTGGCGCAGATCGCCTTCGCCGTAGAATTTGGAGCAGAATGCCCTCCAGAGCTTCGTACTGTCGTCCTGTTGCAGACGGGGCGGTCGGTCGCCAGAGAACCCATCGCGGGTCAATTGGTAGAGAAAATTCGCCAGCATGTCGCTCAGCTCAAGCGGATGTGATGGCTGTTTCTTCAGGAATTCCACGCCGGGCCGGATATCAAGTTGGAGCGGCTCTGGTGCAACCCAGCGCGTGCCATATACAATCGTCTCGGCGATGCTCAGCTGATGTCGCGCGTCCCGTTCGGGGTTTTGGGCCTCAAGCGCGATTGATCCGATCGGCGCGTCGGCTGCGCTCGCCAAGAATGAAGTGAAGCGTTCCAAGAGCAAGTGCAGGGCTAAGTCATATGTCTCGCGCGGAAGAAACGGATCTTCACCGGGCTCCGTGAATTCTTGATAGAATCTCCATTTTTGAATGATGATTCCGAACGCGGTGAACTCCGTTTGCTCCACCAACTCTTCCAACGCCTGCACCAGATCAGACCATGATTTGCCAGCCTTGAGAGCAAATTTACCTCCCCGATCAGCGGGGCTTTTCATGGCTTGTCGCAGCTCCGAGGCGTGCAGGATGACAGCGGGGCCGCCCTTGAAGAATTCCCGCTTGAGCTGATCGGCGCGAGTCCGGTAGTGCTGGTGCGCATCATTGGAAATTGCGATCGCGCCCAATGCGAAGAAGTCATTGTCTGTATCAAACTCCCGTACATCATCGGCCTGTCCCGACTCGTCAACGAACAAGTGGATGTCTGGGCGCATGTCGGAGCGATCGTGAGGGTACGTCTCTTGAATCGGATGCGGCTTTCCGGACTGCGCTGCCGCGTCCTCCGCAGCAACCTTGGCCGACAGCTCGATCCGCGTCTGAGTGGGGCCGAAGCCCGTCTCCTTCAGAGCGTCCGCCTGTTCGAGGAGCGCGCGGAGCCGGTGCGCCTGCTGTGCCGCGTCCGCGAGCAGCCCGGATCTTTTGTCTAAGAGCGCACCCTCGTCCTGCTGGTCGTCCATCTCGCATCTCCCGCCGGGCGAGGCTAGCGAATCCGCGGCGCCTGCGGCGGGAGCGGTTTTGCGCCTATCCTGCGGCGAGAGCGAGGGAGCGCCAGCGTGAGCGAACAGCGATCTCAACTTCGGCCGGCGCAGGGGAGCCCGCGGGCGGCGGGCAGGCGGGCTTCGGCGTTGGCGATTCCGGCTTGGCTGCCGTTGGGGGGGCTGCTGCTCGTCTCGGGCGCGGAGACCGTGCGGGTGACGGGGGCGCACCGCGAGCTCTTCTTCAACATCGACCACTTCTGGGTGCTCTACATGCTGCTCCCGTTCGTGATCGGGATCATCGTCTACGGGCTCTTCCGCCGCTCGCGCATCTGGCGGCTCGGCCGGCCCGACTTCTCCTTCGACGACCTGCCCCAGCGGATCATCCGCGTCCTGCGCGGCGGCGCGGGCACCGAGCGAGTGTTGCGCGACCCGTATTCCGGCGTGATGCACCTCTGCATCATGAGCTCGATGATCGTCCTCTTCCTCGTCACGGCGCTGCTCGCCATCGACGACTACGTCCCGGTCGACATCCTCGTCGGCCCGCGCTATCTCGGCTACTCGCTGGTCGCCGACGTCTTCGGGATCATCGGGATCATCGGCGTGGCGATGGCGTTCGCCCACCGCTGGGTGCGCCCGCGCACGGCCTGGCTGCCGACGTGGGAGGACTGGCTCATCCTCGGCGGGCTCGGCGCGCTGCTGATCACCGGCTTCCTCGTCGAGGGGCTGCGCATCCACACCTCCGAGATCCACGTCAACCCGGAGTGGTCGGCTTGGTCGCCGGGCGGCTGGGTGGTGGCGAAGATGTTCTCCGGCGTGCGGATCGACGCGGCGCTGGACATCCACAAGACGTTCTGGTGGATCCACATGATCGGCGCGCTGGGTTGGATGACGCTGCTGGGCTACTCGAAGATCAACCACCTCGTGATGGCCCCGGCCAACGCCTTCCTCAAGCGCACCGCCGCGCCGGGCAAGCTCGACAAGATCGAGAACATCGAGGAGCAGGAGCACTTCGGCGTCAGCCAGCTCGAGCACTTCTCGATGAAGCAGCTCTTCGAGCTCGACGTCTGCGTGCGCTGCGGCCGCTGCACCGACAACTGCCCGGCCGACATCGCCGGCCAGCCGCTCTCGCCGATGCACGTGATCCAGGACCTCAAGTCCTACGCGACCAACTACGGCTCCGCCAAAGTCGCCAACCTCGCACGCGGCGACGAGCTCGACGCCGGCCTCGGCGGCGCGCCGGCGCTGGTCGGCGAGGTCGTGCGCGACGAGTCGCTCTGGGCCTGCCGCACCTGCGGCGCCTGCGTCGAGGCCTGCCCCGTCTTCATCGAGCACGTCCCCACCATCGTCGACATGCGCCGCTCGCTGGTGATGGAAGAGGCGCGCATGCCCGACACCGTGCAGGGCACGCTGGAAACGCTCGAACGCCAGGGCCACCCCTGGCGCGGCACGCCCTACACGCGCGAGTCCTGGATGGAGGGCATCGAGGTGCCCGAGTGGACCGGCGAGCAGGAGTACCTCTACTTCGTCGGCTGCACCGGCGCGTTCGTCGACCGCGCGCAGGCGATTACCCGCTCCGTCGTTTCGCTGCTGCGCGAAGCGGACGTCTCCTTCGGCGTGCTCAAGGGGATGGAGACCTGCAACGGCGACCCGGCCCGCCGGCTGGGGCACGAGTACCTCTACCAAATCCTCGCCGAGGGCCTGGTCGCGGCCTTCGAGGAAGCGGGCGTGAAGAAGATCATCACGCACTGCCCGCACTGCTTCAACACGTTCCTCAACGAATACCCCGACATGGGCGGCAACTACGAGGTGATCCACCACACCCAGCTGCTCGAACAGCTGCTGGCCGAGGGCAAGCTCGCCGCCAAGGAAGTCGAACCGCAGACGATCACCTACCACGACTCCTGCTACCTCGGCCGCCACAACGACATCTTCGAAGCGCCGCGCCGCATCCTCGAGCAGGTGCCCAACGTGACCCTGATCGAGATGCCGCGCAGCCGCGAGCAGGGCCTCTGCTGCGGCGCCGGCGGCGGCAACATGTGGATGGAAGAACAAGGCAAGTCCCGCGTCAACGAAGTCCGCGTCGAAGAAGCCATCAACACCGGCGCCGAAACCGCCTGCACCGCCTGCCCCTTCTGCATCCAAATGTTCGACTCCGGCGTAGGCACCGTCCAAATGGACAAAGAAGACCAAGACCGCCTCCAAGTCCTAGACGTAGCCGAGATCCTCCAAGCCTCCGCCGCGCCAGAGCGGTAGTCGGGTTGAGATCGTGGCCGACGCCGAACACCCGGGCACGCCCGGCTCCATGCATGAACAGACATTCAACGAGATACTGGCCGAGGTGCTGCGCGAGAAACGGGTCGCATGGCGCTACGCGGAGGGAGCGGTCGTCGCAGAGCGCACGCAGATGCTCCCGGAAGCGCCGCAAGACCGCCCAGATATCGTCGTGATGTCGCGTGACGCTCATCCTGTGATCATCGAAGTCGAGTTCGGCGAGCCGGCGTTTGACGATGCCTCATCGCGCTTGGGGAAGCTGGTTGCAGGTACCGCTCGGCGTGCCCGCGCGGCGATCGCCGTGGGCGTGCCTGTCGAAGTGCGGGGCTGGTCGCCGGAATATCTGCGCGAACGCTTGGCCCAGCCAGACGGGTTGACCCTGCGATGCGCCATCCTCTCAGTGAACATCACGGGCGAAGAAATTGACCAGCCGGAAATCAAATCCTCGGGCATCGCCTACTGGCCGGATCGCCCGCACTCGATTTCCCATTCGGTCGACGACCTCGCAACACTTTGCGAATACGCGGTCGCTCCGCAGCAACTCGTCTCTGCCATGGCGTTGAAAGTCGGGCTGCGTATCCGCGGCATCGCGGCCGACTTGCTGCGGAGCCTGGAAGGAACGGACACTGCTGCCCAGATCGCGCACACGCTGGACCAGCGCGATCCACAGCAGGGACTGAGAATGGCCTGCTGCATATGGTTCACATCTCTGAGACTCCACGACCAACTCGCTACGGCTTCATCGGTTCTGCGCGAGCGGGGGTTGCGTTCGCCGCGGACGATCCGCCAAGAGAGCATCGGCGACGCGCTCTCGGTATCCGAGCTGGTCACGGAATGGGACAAAATACTGGCGGTCAACTACCGCTCGATTTTCACGCCCGCCCGACGAGCGCTGGATATCGAGCTGCCCGCGTACGCCGGCTCCGCCGCATTGACCCAACTGCAGCAGATGGCGGAGCTGATTGACGGGCTGCGCCTCGGAAACCGAGTTGAGTTCGCTGGCGAACTCTTCCCCGAACTGCTGGACGATCGGGAGGAGACGGCAGCCCATTACACGCTGCCACAGACTGCAGAATTGCTCGCCTGTCTCGCTACGGGACGGATGGATGTACGCGACTGGTCTTCGGTAGCCGAGGTCTCCGCCCTGAACATCGCGGATCTCGCCTGCGGCACCGGTGCACTGCTCCGTGCCGTCTACCACCAGCTCCGCCGGCGGCACGAAGCGGCGGGCGGCGACGCCGAGAGCCTGCATCGGCAGATGCTCGAGCACTCGATCGCCGGCCTTGACATCAACGCGCTGGCCACGCACATGACGGCCGCAGGCCTCTCGGGCTCGGAGATCAGCGCCGCATACCACGACACACGGATCGCCGCAGTTCCTGTGATCGGCGGAAAAACCGGTTCGCTAGAACTGCTTGAAGCCGAGCAAATCACCGACATCATCGGCGAACAAGTCCGCGCCGCGACTGACGCGAAGGTGCAACCGACGACGGTTTACATCCCCGACGGCAGCGTTGACCTGATCATCCAGAATCCGCCCTATTCCCGCGCCCGTGGCGACCGCAAGATCTTTGACATCACCGGCATCACCGAAACACAGCGCGCTTCCTCCGTGAAGCGGCTCAGTGCAATCCGCCGCCGGCTCAAGCAGTCGGGCAACGAGGTTGCCGATGGCCAAACCGGACTCGGCTCCGACTTCTCCGCGCTCGCCGACCGTAAGCTCGCGCCGGGCGGCGTCTTCGCATCGGTCCTCCCGCTCACTGCCGCTCACGCCGAATCTTGGCAGGGCTTCCGCGAGCATATTGAGCGCGAGTACCGCGATATCATGGCCATCGCCTTCACCAGCGACGCCGCCGGCATGATGTCGGCCGATACTCATATGAACGAAATGCTGCTGATCGCGCAAAAGCGATCAGCCAAAAATAGCCCCCCCCCCCCCCCCCCCCCCATACTTCGGAAGACCATCTCGAAGCAGCAGATCCAGACCACAGCGCCAAGGTGCTATCCGTCAACCTGCACGGTGCTCCTGCAACCGTCGCGGAGGCATTCTGGATCGCGAAGCTGCTGCAGCAGATCGATTCGGACGAGAACACCGACGGCGTCATTCACGATGCCGGCCGCCACATCGGCGCGTGGACGCTTGCCAAGTCGCCCGCACCCGGCTTCCCATGGTTCACGGTCGGGATGCGCAACCATCATCTCGCTGCTGTCGCTGCGGAGCTGCTAGCCGGCCGGCTCTATCGGCCTAGCGAACACCGCGCGTGGGACCTTGGGATCGAGATGACGACACTCGATCATCTCGTCGAGATTGGGCCAACTCACCATTTGATCGGTCATCTGCGCGGCGCGGGGGAGCAGATCGGCGCATTCGTCTTCGATCCGATCGGCGATGGATTCGACTGCGTCCATCCCGCGCTCTGGGCCGCCGATGCGGAACAACAGAGGACGCTGCTAACGCAGCCGACCCACTGCGGCGAACCGGTGGCAGACGACAAGGCCCCGATCCGGCCGATGCTCGCTCAGCGCAGTGATCTCTTCATCTCCCGCAACCTGCGCTTCACCTCCCAAGCCCTCGCCGCAGCGCGAACCGCACAGCCCATAATGGGCGGACGTGCTTGGACCGCACTGAGCCACCCAGACGAAGGCGTCAAAGCGGGATTGGCAATCTGGTGCAATTCAACCCTGGGATTGCTGCTGCGCTCCTGCTATGCGCAGACCACACAGGCAGGCCGAGCCACTATGCAGGTCAACGCGCTCGGCGGTTTCCCAGTCCCGAACTTCTCGGCGGACAGCCCTGCCGCCGCAAACGCCCGAGCCAAAGCCATGCATCTGCACGCAGAACTAGCCGAGTTGCCGCTCGAACCATGCTCATACGCCTTCCAAGACGCCCACCGCGCCCGCGTCGATGCCGCGGTCCTGGCAATGTTCGGCTTGGACGGCGACCCGAATGCCGTCCGCGCGATGGCGGAATTGCGCGGGATCTGGTGCCGCGAACCCGCCGTCCATGGCGGCAACAAGGCGATCCTCCGAACACTCGGCCTTGACGAGTAGGGCAATCCGCCCGAATTGCCCGTGCGCGGTTGGCGCGACACAATGGCGCGGAACCTTTTTTCGGCTAGGCGGCTCGGGGCCGCGGAGCGGGGGGACTTTGATGGACGCGATCGTCTGCGTGAAGCAGATTCCGGATCCGGAGACGCCGGCGGCGGCGTTCAAGGTGGACGAGGCGGCGATGGCGGTGCTGCCCGCGCAGGGCATCTCGCCGGTGATCTCGCCCTTCGACGCGCAGGCCGTCGAGGCGGCGCTGCAGCTCAAGGACGCGGCCGGCGAGGGCACGATCAACATCCTCTCGCTCGGGCCCGATTCGGCGCGGGACGCGATCAAGCACTCGCTGGCGATGGGCGCGGACGAGGGCTACCACCTGCACGACGCGGCCTTCGAGGGCGGCGACGCCTGGACCACGGCGCTGGCGCTGGCCAAGGCGATCCAGCACATCGGCGTGCCCGACGTGATCGTCTTCGGGCGCCAGGCGGCCGACTGGGACCAGGGCTCCGTCGGCAGCGTCGTGGCCGAGCTGCTGGACCTGCCCTCGGCGACGGTGCTGCGCTCGGTCGAGCTGGCCGACGGTGCGATCAAGGTCTCGCGCGTGGTCGCGGACGGGTTCGAGACGATCGAGCTGCCGACGCCGTGCGTGCTGACGATCAGCAACGAGTTCGGCGACCCGCGCTACCCGCAGCTGCGCCAGATCATGCAGGCGGCGCGCAAGCAGGTGACCGAGCTGGGGCCGGGCGACATCGGCCTGGAGCCGGGCGAGGTCGGCGCGGCCGGCGCGCGCGTCGAGATGCACGCGCTGTTCCAGCCGGTCAGCGACGTCGAGGTCGAGGTGATCGACGGCGACACGCCGGAAGAGAAGGCGCAGGGCCTGGTGGCGGCGCTGCGCGAGGCGAAGATCATCTAGTTCCGCGGAACGGAGCCGCGGGCGCGGCCCGCGCGAGGAGGCGACGGCAATGGCAGACGTGATGGTGATCGGCGAAACGGACGAGGCGGGCCTGACGGCGACGACGCTGGAGCTGCTGGGCGGCGCTTCGGCGCTCGCGGGCGGGCTCGGCGGCAAGGTCTCCCTCGCCCTGATCGGGGCGGGCCTCGGCGAGGCCTCGGCGGCGGCCGGGCCGGCCGGCGCGGACGCGGTCTACGCGGCCGACGACGAGTCGCTGGCGCAGTACCAGACCGACGCCTTCCTGCCGGTCGCGCAGGCGATCGTCGAGCAGGCCGGGCCGGGCGTGATCCTGCTGGGCCAGACCAGCATCGGCCGCGACCTCGCGCCGCGGCTGGCGACGCGGCTGGGCAGCGCCGCGGCGATGGACGCGATGGCGCTCGAGGTCGACGGCGACCGGGTCAAGGTGACCCGCTCCTGCTACGGCGGCAACGCCCGCCAAGTCGTCACGGTCAAGACCGACCCGCAGGTGATCACGGTGCGCGCCAAGTCGCAGGAGCCGCTGGCGCCGGACGCGTCGCGCGAGGCGGCGGTCGAGCAGGTCGCCGTCGCGGGGGCCGAGGTCAAGGCCGCCGTGACCGGCAAGGAGGCGGCCGAGTCGGAGGGCGTGCGGCTGGAGGACGCGGAGATCATCGTCTCGGGCGGGCGCGGACTGGGCGGGCCGGAGGCGTTCGGGGACTTGGAGCGGCTGGCCGGCGTGCTCGGCGGGGCGGTCGGCTCGAGCCGCGCCGCCTGCGACCTCGGCTGGTATCCGCCCAGCCAGCAGGTCGGGCTGACCGGGACGGTGGTCTCGCCGACGCTCTACCTCGCGATCGCGATCAGCGGCGCCTCGCAGCACATGGCCGGCTGCGGCGGCAGCAAGAACATCGTGGCGATCAACAAGGACCCCGACGCGGCGATCTTCGCGTTCTCGCGCTTCGGCATCGTGGACGACTACAAGAAGGTGCTGCCGGCGCTGGAAGCGGCGTTCCAAGCGGCCGTCTCGGGCTGAAGCTGAGAGAGCGTCCGCTCAGCCCGCCGCTTTGGCCGCCGTCGCGCGCCAGGCGCGGATCTCGGCCGCGTGCTCTTCGTCGTGCTCGATCAGCGCGTCGGTGACGTCGTCCAAGCACCACAGTTCGCCGGCGACCAAGTACTGCGCGCGCCCGCGCTCCGCGTCGCTGAAGCGCCGCACCCGCGCCCGCAGCTCCGCCCGCGCCTGCTCCAGCGAGCGCAGCAGTTCGCTGATCTGGAAGTGCTCCCATTCGCGGGGCGCGTAGTCGTTGACCGCGTGCTCGGCCGGGAGCTCGCCGATCGCCTCGCCGTCACCCCAGCGCTCCATCGCGTGGACGATCCAGCGGTCCCAGGCGATCAGGTGGGCGAAGCAGGCGCGGATGCTCCAGACGCCGACCACGCCGGCTTGGTCGAAGGCGGCGTCGGGCAAGCCCGCCACGGCGTCCAGCAGGCCCTGTCGGGCGTCGTCGAGATCGGTGGTTTCACTGCGGATCTCAGTGACCATCGGCGGCTCCAGAATGCGTGCGACGCGGGAATGCGGGCGGGGCGATCTTCATCGATGGGCGGTCCGCGCGGGCCGGGACGCCGTCAGCGCGCGGCGCGGGTCATGGCCATTAACCTAGCCAACGCATCCCGCTGCGGCAGCCCGCTCCGTAATCTGCGATACAGAGCGGATTCCGCTCCCGGCTTGACGGGCGACGGGCGCATCCGGTAGGAGCGCGCCGCCGCGGCACCGGGCCGGCACGGGCGCGGCGGTTGGGCGGTGCTCCCGCTTGACCTTGCGCGACGGCGCTCAATAGCATCGCAATTCGGCGCCCGCGGGGCGCCTCCATCCGCGGCGCGCTCCCACGATGCGGGCACGGGCGGTAGTCGGGGAGCGGCAGCGGTTCCATGCGCTCAATCGGACTCACCGGCGGCATCGCCTCGGGCAAATCCACCGTCGTCGAAGCGCTCCGCGGGCTCGGCGCGGAGACGATCGACGCCGACCGGCTCGGCCACCAGACCTACGAACCGGGCACCGGCACCTTCAAGGCCGTCGTCGAGGCCTTCGGCGACGAGCTGGTCGCCGAAGACGGCACGATCGACCGCCGCGTGCTCGGCGGCAAGGTCTTCGGCAAGCCCGACGAGCTCAAGCGCCTCACCGACATCGTCTGGCCCGGCATCCGCGCGCTCGCCGCGGCCGAGCTGGAGCGGCTGGCCGAAGCGGGGACCGCAGTCGCCGTGCTCGAAGCGGCCGTCCTGATCGAGGCCGAATGGCAGGACCTCGTCGACGAGGTCTGGGTCGTCTCGGTCGCGCCCGAGGCGGCGCGGGACCGGCTGATGGCGCGCAACGACATGAGCGCGGAAGACGCGGACGCCCGCATCGCCTCGCAGATCTCCAACCAGGAGCGGCTGGCCCACGCCGACGTCGTAATCGAGACCGACTGCCCGATCGAAGAGGTGCGCGGCCGGGTCGAGGCCGCTTGGAACGAACTCAACGCGCGCATCGCCTGAAGCGCGCCCGAACCCGCGAGCGAGGGGAACCCGATGACCACTGCCGCCACCATCGCCGAGGCCGAGCCGATCACCGAGTACCGCTCTTGGGCGGTCGAGGAGTTCCGGCTCGAAGAAGAGCCCTATTACGTCGCCGTCGGCGACGAGATCGACATCTTCGAGGCGGCTTGGCGCAGCAAGATCCCGGTGCTGCTCAAGGGCCCGACCGGCTGCGGCAAGACCCGCTTCGTCGAGCACATGGCCTACCGCCTCAACCGCCCGCTCGCCGTCGTCCGCGACGGCAAGCGCGAGATCGAAACCGAATCGAACCTGCCCCTGGTCACCGTCGCCTGCCACGAGGACCTGACCGCCAGCGACCTCGTCGGCCGCTACCTGCTGGAGGGCAACGAGACCGTCTGGATCGACGGCCCGCTGACCCGCGCCGTCAAGGCCGGCGCGATCTGCTACCTCGACGAGGTGGTCGAGGCGCGCAAGGACACGACCGTCCTGATCCACCCGCTGACCGACCACCGCCGCATCCTGCCGGTCGAGAAGAAGTCGCAGCTGCTGCAGGCGCGCGACGGCTTCCTGCTCGTGATCTCCTTCAACCCCGGCTACCAGAGCGCGCTCAAGGACCTCAAGCAATCCACCCGCCAGCGCTTCGTCGCGATCGAGTTCGATTACCCGCCGCGCGAGACGGAGGCCGAGATCGTCGCGCATGAATCGGGCTGCGCGGACGACGTCGCGCTCAACTTGGCCAAGATGGCGGAGAAGATCCGCAACCTGCGCGAGCACGGCTTGGCCGAGGGCGCGAGCACCCGCCTGCTGATCTACGCGGGCCGCATGATCGCCTCCGGCGTCAGCCCCCGCCGCGCCTGCCAGGTCGCCGTGGTCTGGCCGCTGACCGACGACGGCGAAGTCCAGCGCAGCATCGAAGAGGTCGTTTCCTCGATCTTCGAGGACTAGCAGCGGCGCGCCATGCGGCTCGGCATCGTCTCCGACATCCACTGCAACATCGCCGCGCTCGACCGCGCGATCGAACAGATGGGCGCGGTCGACGAGCTGCTCTGCGCCGGCGACGCCTGCTACCAGTACCGCTTCTCCAACGACGTGGCGCGGCGGTTGCGCGAGCTCGGCGGCCGCTACGTGCTCGGCAACCACGAGGAGATCCTGCTCAGCGAAGAGGGCGAGCGCGCGCAGGCCTCGCCTTCTGTCCAGCGCGACCTGCTCGAATGGACGCGGGAGCAGCCGCAGCTGATCCGCGCCGCGATCGGCGCGAAGCAGCTGCTGATGTTCCACGCCACCCCTTGGGCGCCCTACCGCGACTACCTCTTCCCGCACGACCCGGCGCTGGAGCGGCTGGCCGAGGAAGAGGCCGACTTCATCATCTACGGCCACACCCACGCGCCGCTGGTCCGCCGGATCGGCCGCGCGCTCGTGATCAACCCCGGCTCGGCCGGCGAGTTCCGCGGAGCCGAGCGCACGCTCACCTATGCTGTGCTGGATACCGCCGACGACTCGGCCACGATCGAAACCATCGATCTCGGCGCTTAGCGCCCGCGGCGACACCGCGCGGCCGCAACGGCGCGGATGAGCGAGCAAGCCATGACCGACGGACCGACCGCGACGATGCTCGAAGAGGCGCGGGAGAGCCTCAAGTCCTTCCCGCCGGCGCTGGCGCAGGACTTCGAAGCCGCCCTCGCCCGCGTCGAACCGGTGCTCGAGCCCGACGAGCTCGAAGACTGGGCCGGCACCGGCATCAGCGTCGCCAAGCACTCGCTCCGCTCCTGGGAAGCCGCCGCCGAATACTTCCGCAGCTCCGGCGGACTGCTCGAGCAGATCGTCTACGACCAAATGCGCGAGTGGTGCGCCGTCGGCGTCGGCTTGATGGAGACCTCGCCGGCGCTGGCCGGCGCGCTCTTCCGCGCCAGCCCGGCCGTGACCCCGCACCTCAACGTCGCCCAGGCCAAGGACTGGGCCGAGCAGGGCCGCTCGCTCTACAAGGGCACTTGGAAGTCCGGCTCGCTCTCGGCGCAGTACTTCGACGTCAGCCCGCAAATGCTGCCGCACCTGCCGCTGAGCCAGATGCCGCTGCTGGTCGAGCTGATCGACTCGCTCGCCGGCCACTCCTACGAGCTCGCCTCCGCCTGCCTCGGCATGGCCCCCTCGGTGCTGAGCCAGCTCGAACGGCCCGACCGCGCGCCCTTCCTCGAGTTCGGCGGCATCGTCGCCTCGACTGCTTGGGTCGATGCCCGCGTCTACTTCGAGCGCGGCCCCTCGGCCCTGCGCCTAGTCGCGCCGGAGCACCGCGGGCGCTACCTGCGCCTCTCCGGGCAGGTCGCGCTCAAGGTCGGCCGGCTCGGCCACCCCTACTACCTCGAAGCCGCCCAGGCCCTCGCCGAGGTCGACTCCGGAGTCCACGAGGGGCTGATCGAACTCGCCGAGCAGCTCGCCGCCCACTCCGGCGACGCCGCGATGGAATTCCTCAAGTCCAGCCCCCGCGTGACTCAGCGCCTGCCGCTCGACGACGTCGCCCGCTGGCAGGAGTTCGGCCTCAACATCCTCAAGCAGAGCGCCGACGGCGGCGAAGCCTTCTTCCGGCTCGAATCCGCGCGCGGTGAAGAGGTCATGGAGGAACTTTCCTCCCGCGTCGACCTCGAGCGCGTCTCCGAACTGATCCGCATGTACTGCAAGGCGCTGACCGGCGTCGACGTCGGCGTCAAATCCTCCGAAGAACTGACCCAGAAGGGCGTCGGCTGGGTCGACGAAAGCAGCCCGACGACCGAGGGCACGACGATCTACCTGCCCGAGATGGTCGAGCGCTACCAGAACAAGGAAGACAACTTCAGCGTCTACAAGGTCTTCGCCACCCACCAAGCCGGGCGGCTCGAGTTCGGCTCCTTCGAGTACCAGGCCGGCCGCGACCCGCAGGTCTTCCCTTCCGACGGAAACGGCGCGGCCAACGGCGCGGCGGCGCCCGCGCGGGCCGACGACGCCGAACCCGCGATCCACACCGACATGGAGCAGTTCTTCGACCAGTTCGAGGATCGCCAGCTCGCCCACGACATCTTCACGATCGTCGAGGACACCCGCATCGACACGATCGTCAAGCGCGAATACGCCGGCGTGCGCAGGGCGCTCAACCGCCTCCAAGCCGCGGCCGCCGACCGGCGCCGCCCGATCGAGCAGATGCCGGCGCGCCAGGCGATGGTCGAGAACCTGCTCCGCGCCAGCCTCGACGAGGCCGGCAACGTGCGCTGGCCGTCCGAACTCTCCGAAACGATGCAGGCCCCGCTCCGCGTGCTCGGCCGCATCCGCGAAGAGGGCGCTTCCGTGCAGGACTCCGCCGCCGCCACGATGCTGCTCTACGACTGGCTCTCCAGCGTCCCCAACGTCGAGCTGGAAACGCAGGACTGGTCCGACCTCGAAATGGAAATGCCGCCCGGCGAAGGCGAAGACAGCGACGAGCAGATGCTGCCCGGCAGCGGCGGCAGCGGCCTCGAAGAGTCCTACATGCCCGCCATGCCCGGCTCCGAAGAACAGCCCTACGACAGCCCCGACCCGGTCGACTTCCGCGGTGACTTCAAGCCGGAGCTGGTCCAGCTGCTGATGAAGCTGAAGGGCGAAACCGGCAGCGGCGACGCGCCCCCGATCCCGCTCTCCAAGGAGCAGCTGCAGGAACTGCTCGAAAAGAGCGTCGAGATCTCGATCAACGAGATCATGGACATGGACCTCGCCGAGTCGTCCGGCATGTTCCTCGACAACCTGCTCAAGGAGGTCAACAGCATCCAAGGCGAGCGGCAAGAGGGCCAGCAGGCGATGGGCGACGAAAGCACCGGCGAGGAAGACGACGGCGAACTCCCGGTCGAATCGCAGTCGTTCTATTACGACGAGTGGGACTTCCGCGCCGCCGACTACAAGCCGCGCTGGTGCCGCGTGCAGGAGCAGCGGGGCGAGTCGGGCGATGTCGGCTACTACAACTCGGCGCTGCACGAGCATTCGCAGTTGGTGCAGGAAACGCGCAAGCAGTTCGAGATGCTGCGCCCCGAACTATTCCGCAAGATCAAGCGTCTGCCCGACGGCGAAGATTACGATCTCGACGCCGTGATCGAGTGGTACACCGAAAAGATCGCCGGCGCCACCACCGAAACGAAGCTCTTCTACCGTCGCAACAAAGTCGAGCGCGACGTCGCCGTTGCCTTCCTGCTCGACGTCTCCGCCAGCACCGACGAGGAGATCCAAAAGCAGCACGAGCAGAAGCACGACGATCAGTTCGACGATGACCCGCGCAAGTACCTCTCTTGGTGGGCGCAGCGCCGCGCCGAGCAGGCTCGCCACCCCGGCAAGCGGATCATCGACCTCGAAAAAGAAGCGGTCGTGCTGCTGATCGAGGCACTGGAAACCATCGGCGACAAGTACGGCGTCTACGGTTTCTCCGGTTACGGCCGCGACAACGTCGAGTTCTTCGTCTACAAGGACATGCAAGAGCCGTTCGGCGACAAGATCAAGGAGCGGATCGACAAGATCGCCCCCGTCCGCTCGACCCGGATGGGTCCCGCGATCCGCCACTGCATCTGGAAGCTGCAGAATACCGACGCCAAGGTCAAAATCCTGATCCTGCTCTCCGACGGTCGCCCGCAGGACCATGGCTACGGGCGCGACCGCACCGAGAAGGAATACGCGATCCACGACACCAAGATGGCGCTGACCGAGGCCCGTCGCGAGGGGATGGTCCCCTTCGCGCTCACGGTCGACCGCGCCGGCCATGACTACCTTGGCCAGATGTGCCAGGACATGGCCTACGAAGTCGTCGCCGACATCGAATCGCTCCCGCGCCGCCTGCCCGCGCTCTACCGCCGCCTGACGGGCTGAGCGAAGGGGCCGAACGATGCAGCGGGCAACGCAATCGTCGCGCATCCCATTGATCGCCGGCGGCTTGGCCGTCGCCGCCATGTCCGCCGCCCTGGTCGCGATCCTCGCCGGCCAAGCCACAACCCCGCTCTACATCGGCGCGACAATCGCCGCAGCCACTGCACTCTTCCTAGCCGCAACGCACCTGCTCGCCACCCGCCCCAGCGCCAACGCATGGGCTGCCATCGCCCCCCTCGCCATCATCACCGCCCTCCTAGGCGCAGCCGCCACCGGTGCAAGCTGCGGCCCAGCCTGCACAGCCGCCGCCGGCCCCGCCGCCGCCGCAACCCTCCTCCTCCCCGACCTCTCCCGTGCTTGGAACCGCGCGACGCTGCGCCGCGGCCTCGCCCGCTCCGAGAAGTAAGCAAGGCCGTACCATCACCGTGGTCGCGGTAGTAACGTTCGCAGTTGGCAGCTTCCGCGGCTTCTTCCTGTAGCGTTCAATTATGCACTCCGATGAGAACGATCTGAAGAAACTTGATGCGGAGGTTGCGGCTTGCCGGCTCTGTCCGCGCTTGGTGGAATGGCGGGAGCGGGTGGCGGGGGAGAAGCGGGCGGCGTTTGCGGATTGGGAGTATTGGGGGCGCGGGGTGCCCTCGTTCGGGCCGGCGGATGCGCGGATTTTGATCGTCGGGCTGGCGCCGGCGGCGCATGGGGCGAACCGCACCGGGCGGATGTTCACCGGCGACCGCTCGGGCGACTGGCTCTACCGTGCGCTGCATCAGGCGGGCTTGGCCAATCAGCCCGAAAGCGCATCCCGCGACGACGGCTTGGAATTGCTCGGCGCACGCGTCACCTCCGTCGTCCGCTGCGCCCCGCCGGAGAACAAGCCCACGACCGCCGAACGCGACCAATGCCTCCCCTTCCTCCGCCGCGAGTTGGCCGCGCTCCCCGATCTCCAAGTCATCGTGTGCCTCGGCGCATACGCATGGGACAACGTCCTCCGCGAACTCAACATCCGCCCCCGCCCCAAGTTCGCCCACGCTGCCGAGATCGCGACCGACGACGGCCCGACGGTGCTCGCTTCCTTCCACCCCAGCCAGCGCAACACCTTCACCGGCAAGCTGACCGAGCCGATGCTGGAGGCGGTGTTCGCCCGCGCGGCGGAGCTGGCCGGGAGCGGCTGATGGTGGACGGACGCAAAAGGGTACGCTTGACGCAGCCGCACCAGCGCGTGCGGCGGAACTGGCGAGGCGGGACCGTGACGAAGGTGCTTCAGGGAAGGATCAGGCGGGCGCTGATGGCGGGCGCGCTGGCGGTTGTCGCGGGCTTGGCGTTCGGGCTGGCCGCTCCGCAGTCCGCAGATGCGCAAACGAGCAGCAGCGGTTGGCAGCAGGTGGCCACGGGCGCCTTCCACACTTGCGCACTGTCGACGACCGGCACGATCTCCTGCTGGGGTTCCAATGGCTACGGCCAAACGACTGTCCCAGCCGGCACCTACAGGCAGGTGGCCGCGGGCATTTTCCATACCTGTGCAGTGTCAACAGCCGGCGCGATCTCCTGCTGGGGCTCCAACAGCTACGGACAAACGACTGTTCCAGCCGGCACCTACCGGCAGGTGACTGCGGGCGGTTTCCATACCTGCGCAGTGTCAACGGCCGGCGCGAGGTCTTGCTGGGGTTCGGCTAGACACTACGGCCTCGGCAATTTCCACACCTGCCGCGTGTCGGCGGCGGGCACGGTGTCCTGCCGGGGTTCCAACGTCTACGGCCAAACCAACGCGCCGACGACTGGCACCTACCGGCAAGTGAGCGTGGGCAGATTCCATTCCTGCGCGGTCTCCACCACCGGCACGATCACCTGCTGGGGGTCCAACACCTACGGCCAAACCAACGCCCCGGCGGCACCCGCGGCACCGCCGCCGCCGCGTCCCGCGATCGGCGGGCGGCATGCGGACGGATATTTCCCGCTCAGCTTCGGAGACGCGACGCTCGGGCAGCTCAACGCATCCGGCGCCGCACTGACCGTCGAATTGGATCCCGCGAACAGCGTGACGGGCCCGGCCGGGCGCGGCGCTTTCGCATTCCACCCGGGGCCGGCCGGCGGCGGTCCGGCCGCGGCGGGCTTGGGCTTGGCGGCGCTGGCGGCGTTGCGGGACGAGGTCGGCTCCTCCAGCGATTACGACGGCGCTGCCCACGGCGGCTTGGCGATCCCCGATCTGCCGGTCTACGTCCGCTATGCGGCCTCCGCCTCCTCGACGCTGCGCGAGGCCGTCCTCAAAGTGACGCTCGCGCCCGCGAGCGGCGCGGCGCAGACGGCGACGCGGACGATCTCCATCGCGCCGCCGGCCGCGCCGGTCGCCGCCGTTGCCGGGGTGCTGCGGGGAGATGCGGATCAAGCCGTCGATCTCGCCCAGCGCGCCGAGCTTGCCATCAGCCTGTCGCTGGGCACCGCGCTGCCGGGCAACCAAGCCGCGCTCACGAAGACCTGCCTCTCCGCGCTCGCCGCGGCGCCGACGGCTGCTTGCCCGGCTGAAGTCGCTCTGGGCCCCGGTTCGCAGCTGGTCATCAGCGGCCCCGCAACGTTCGAGGGAACCAACGGCGCGAAAACATTGCAGGGCGGGCTGAAGCTGCGCTGCACGAGCCTCAATGGGCGCGCGGACTGCCTCCTCCTCCGCGATCACGGCACCGACGCGAGCGCGCCGAGCATCCGCGTCAACGACGACGCGACCAGGGACATCGCCATCGACGCCCTGCTCGTCGCCCCCTCCGGCACGGCCTTCTACGCCCAGCTCATGAACGCGGACAACACGAGACCGCTCTACAACGACGCCACCGGCAGCTACTACCAGCTCGCCTCGAAATACGCCGGCCGCCAAGCCATCCCCGTCAACTGCACCCTGACCAGCGAAACCGAATCCATCATCGAAGGCGCAACCGCCGGCCCCGGCGAAACCCAAGTCATCGAACAAGTCCGCACCAAGCAATGCACAACCGCCAGCGGCGACACCAGAACCTTCACCGACCGCACCCGCCACGCAACCACAGTGTCCAATTCCTAACGGCCGCGGAGCGGCCCAGAGGGCGCGACGCCGGATGGCGGGAGCGCCACGAGGAAGCGGCTTGACACAGCCGCGCACCCATGCCTAGCATCCCGCCCATGCTGAATCGCGAGCGGACCGCCACAGTCGCCACCCGCCCGAGCAAGAGGGATTCTCGAATGCCGAACACCAGTACTATCACCCCCCCCCCCCCCCCCGTAGATCACTAGTTCTAAAATCCCTCGTCGCCCTCGCGACAGCCGCCTTCCTCGCTCTCGGCCTCACGACCATCACCGTCGCCCAAACAGGCAGTGGCGAGACCGAGGTCACCGGCCGGATCATCGCGAAGAAGCTCGCCGACGATCGCATTGAGTTCGGCTGGAGACCCGCGAGCGGTGGTGAGGATGTTCTTCCGTCTCAGCGTCATTTCCCGGCAACTCCGGATCATAGCGGCTGGCTGAATTCATCCAACGTCATCGTTGGCGGAGTCAAGATCGGGCGCATCAACGCGCGACTCGGCGAGGACGATCCGCGCGTTGAGTTCGCCTTCACGCCCGCAGGAGGCGAACGCATCATCCCGCCCGCCCGCTATTTCCCTGTGAAAGTGACTGAAGACGAGTGGCTGAGGAGCACCGAGATCGCATTCACCCTGACGCTACCGATATGGATCGAAGATGATGGCTCCGTTCTGCCGGTTTCAGAACCGACGGTTGAGGAGATGGAGAAAGCGATCCTCCGCGTCCTCTTCAAAGGGGTAGCTGCACAGGCCAACTACAACGATTACGGCTGCCCGAACATGCATGGGCAAGCCTGACATCGAGTGCTCTACTGTCGGTCTGGTCTGAGTGGGAACTGCGAAAACAAGAGGACTGCCGACTCCAATCAGAAGCCGGCTATCATAGGCGGGCATGCAGGCTGGGACGCCCAAACCCTATCTGTTGTGGGCAAAGCGACGGCCAGGACGAGCCCTTCTTCGCGGTCAGTCCTGGAGTCATCAAGCCCGCAACGGCAGCGCGACTGTACAACGTGATCGCCGTTTGGCACGAGCTCGTCGAACACGACCACCATTTATCATGCACGCCCGCTCCCTCAACACGGCGACTGCAAGAAGGCAGTCCGTGTCCAAGTCGGCACTTGGCTCGGCGTCCAAGGCGATCGCGGGATCATCCAGGCAAGCTGAGCATGTCCACATCGAAGTGCGGGCTGGTGAGTGGATGATCGGAGCAGGCGGAGCCGACCAATCGCTTAAGGGTCCGACCTGCAACCCTGTCGAGTTTCTCTACCGCTCGATCCGGGGACGCTCAACAGTCGGCCATGAATGCGGTCAAGCGCCTCCACCTCCAACAGGTGACTTGATCCGGGTTGCGGGCACGCAAGATGTCTACCACGTGCAGGGCGGCTACCGGCGGCTGATCATCGCGGGCGGGATCATTGAGGCCGTCCCGCAGTTCCGGTGGGACGCGATCAAGGATGTGTCGCAAGCGACGATGAACCGCTACGAGGTGAGCAGGCTGGTCCGCCTGCCCAACGACGGCGGCAAAGTCTACCTCGTAGAGACCACCGGTGCCGACACGGCCCGACTGCGGCACATCCCCAGCGAAGCGGCCTTCACTGGCGCTGGCTGCGAATGGCCTGCCGTCTACGACATCACCGCAGAAGAAGCCGAGTTCAAAGGCTACTCGGAGGGCGCTCCGATGCCTGCCAGCGGCTGGTCCTGCCGATAGCCGCGACAGATCAGGACGGACGTCAAGGAAGGATGAAGACATGGCGATGTCGAAGATGCGACTGCTGACGGCGGCTAGTGGACTGGTGGCGCTGGTGATCGCGCTGGGCGCGACCGCTTCGCTCTCAGCGCAATCCAGCGAGGTCTCGGTCGAGCTGCGCGTGGCGGCGCGGGTCACTGCTGAGCGGATCGAGTTCGCCCTGCGGGATGCGGACGGCGAATTCTGGCCGCCTTCCGCCCGCTACCTCAACGTCGAGTTTCTTGCGGAAGACGTCGGTCAATGGCTGCGCAGCAGTCGCGTCGAGATCGGCGCTGTCACGGCGCGGGTCAACGCGATGCCGCGGGACGATGGCGGGGTCGAGTTCGCGGTCGAAGTCAATGGCGAGCGGCACGAGCCGGCCCGCAATGTACTCACGGCGGGCAATATCGAGGCCGCGGCTAATCGCTGGCTGGTAAGTACGCCTGTTACGATCACGCTGCGGGTTGATGATCGGGAGATGGAACAACTCGAAGCGAGCGGCGGCACTCGGCTCTCCGAAAGTGAGTGCACAGCAGTATTCAATCGTGACGCTCTGATTTCGCAGACTACTGGGGTGAGGTTCCTTCCTGCTCGAGAGTTCTCTGCGACCTATCTGAAGTTCCTGACCGACCGATTCGAGACTGACATAGATATAAAGAATGTTTTTGTTCTCGCTCGTCGCGCCTTGAATAGATACGATGAGTATCTAACTAAATGCGGGGATATCACCATTGATCTCCGTGCGGATGCGCACGCCCTGAGCCGGCTTCGGCAGAAGGTCGCTGATAACCGCTCCGTGGCTGATGACATTCTGCGCACGGAAGAGCGCTGTATCCTCCTGCAGAACGATGAGGCGATCACTTTCGGTCGTAATGTAAACGCTATCAGCGGATGGTTCACACGGCCAGTTTTTCGACGTGGCACTGACGCTACAAGTTTTACCTACCCTGTTCTCAGTTTTGAGCTGATGCAAGATTTGTACTGGGTGCCTTCGCGGGGCGAAAATAATCGGAAAGATGGGGGTGTGCCCTTGCACCAGTTGTCCACGGACTGGAAGAGGATCGCTGGATACGTTGCAGAAAAAGCGCAACGGTTCGTAACTCTGTGTGACACGGCACTCGATCTTTCTTCCGCTGGACTGTTCGATAAAAGTTACCGCGACTACTGGGATTCAATCGTTCGTAAATTGAGTGAATAAACTACCGGCTCAGCGCTGCGGTTTGGGCGCGGATGTTGCGTGCGGTCTCGGCGAGGTGCGCGGCGTCTCGAAGTGCTCGCTCGGCGGCCTTGCGGTTCTCGTCGGCGGCGGCTAGGTCGAGGGTGGTGGCGTTCAGCAGGGCGCGGATCTGATGGTCGAGCCGGTCGTCTTCGCGCTCGATGCTGTCCGTGATCGCTTCGTGCTCGTTCGCTTGGTACACGGCGATGGCGGCTTGGCCTCGAAGTCCTGCCGCGGTCGGCTGACCTTCGGGGATGGCTGCGAGCGCGGCGCTGAGCCGGCGGGCGTGGTCGGCGGCGCGTGCGCTGCGAGGGCTGCGTACGCGGCTGCGACATTGCGGGGGCGGGGTTGGATATTCTGCGGGGAGAGCGGAGGTGGACCATGTTGAGCGACTACCGGGTGCTGGATCTGACTGAGGGCGGGGCGATGGTTGGGGGGATGATCTTGGCGGATTTGGGAGCGGATGTGATTGCGGTGGAGCCGCCGGGGGGGAATGCTTCGCGGGGGGTGGGGCCGTTTGCGCCGGGGGTTGATGGGGACGAGGGGTCGCTGGTTTGGCAGGCTTGGGCGCGGAACAAGCGCTCCGTGCTGCTGGATTTGGAGGCGGACGAGGGGCGGAAGCAGTTCCGGCGGCTGGCGGCGGGGGCCGACGCGGTGATCGAGTCGGCGGAGCCGGGGGCGATGTCGGCGCTGGGGCTGGGCTATGAAGGGCTGGCGGAGATCAATCCGGGGCTGGTCTACGCGGCGGTGACGCCGTACGGCTCGACGGGGCCGAAGGCGTCGTGGCCGGGGACGGACCTGACCGTGGCCGCTGCGGCGGGGCCGATGATGCAGACGGGCGATTCGGACCGGGCGCCGCTGCGGGCGAGCCTGCCGCAATCGGGGCTGCACGCGGGGGCGGACGCGGCGGTGGGCGTGCAGATCGCGCTGTGGGAGCGCAAGCGCTCGGGGCGCGGGCAGTTCATCGATGTGAGCGCGCAGGCCTCGTTCGCGCAGGCGACACAGTCGGGCATTTTGGCGGCGCAGGTCGGCTCCGCGCCGTTCGAGCGTTCGGCCAAGGGGCTGAAGCTGGGGCCGCTCGAGATCCAGCTGTTCTGGCCCTGCCAGGACGGGCACGTCGCGGTGACCTACCTGTTCGGCGCGGCGATCGGGCCGTTCACGCGGCGGCTGATGGAGTGGGCGCACGAGGAGAGGCACTGCGACGAGGCGACGCGGGACAAGGACTGGCTCAACTACACGCTGCTGCTGCTGACCGGGCAGGAGCCGATCTCGGAGTACCTGCGCTGCTGCGCGGTGGTCGGCGCGCTCTGCGCCTCGAAGACGAAGGCGGAGCTGTTCGAGCAGGCGCTCGAGCGCCGGCTGCTGCTGGTGCCGGTCTCGACCGTCGCCGATCTCGATCAGAACGCGCATCTGGCCGCGCGCGGATACTGGCGCGAGGTCGAGCGCGACGGGCGCAGCCTGCGGCACGGCGGCCCCTTCGCGCGCTTCTCCGAGTCGGAGATCGAATACCGCCGTCCGGCGCCGGCGCTGGGCGAGCACACGGATGAGGTGCTGGCGGAAACGCGGCCGGCGGCGAGCCTGCACGCGGGCGACGGCTCGGCGCTGCCGCTCGACGGCCTGAAGATGGTCGATCTGATGTGGGTGATGGCCGGGCCGGCCGGGACGCGGGTGCTGGCCGATTTCGGGATCGATGTCGTCCGCGTCGAATCGAGCACGCGGATCGATACCGGGCGCACGCTGCAGCCGTTCATCGGCGACGATTCCTCGCAGGCCGAGGGCTCGGCGATGTTCCACAACATGAACGCGAACAAGCGGATGACGACGGTCGACCCCAACACGCCGGAGGGCCGCGGGCTGATGCTCGACTTGGCGCGCTGGGCGGACGTGCTGACGGAGTCGTTCACGCCGCGCGCGATGCGGGGCTGGAACCTCGGCTGGGAGCAGCTGCGCGAGGTCAACCCGCGCCTGATCATGCAGTCCTCCTGCCTGATGGGGCAGACCGGCCCGCTGGCCGAGTTCGCCGGCTTCGGCACCCTGGCCGCCTCGCTCGCGGGCTTCACGCCGCTGGCCGGCTGGGCCGACCGCGGCCCGGCCGGGCCCTTCGGCGCGTACACCGACTACGTCTCGCCGCGCTTCGCCGACGCGGCCCTGCTGGCGGCGCTGGAGGAGCGCGAGCGGACGGGGCGCGGGCAGCACATCGACTTCTCGCAGCTGGAGGCGAGCATCCACTTCCTCGGCCCCGCCGTGCTCCGCTACGGCGCGACCGGCGAGGTCTGGCAGGCCGACGGCAACCGCGACCCGCAGATGTCGCCCCACGGCGTCTATCCCGCAGCCGGCGAGGATCGCTGGGTGGCGATCGCCGCGCGCGGCGACGCAGACTGGCAGCGGCTGGCGGAACTGATCGGGATCAACGAAGCGCGCTTCGCCGATCTGGAGGGGCGCCTGGAGCACGCCGACGAGCTCGACGCCGCGCTCTCCGAGTGGACGGCGGGGCGCGACGCAGCGGAGGCAGTGGCGGCGCTGATCGCGGCCGGCGTGCCCGCGCACGCGGTGCAGGACAGCGCGGCCGCGGCCGAGGATCCGCAGCTCGCGCACCGCGGGCACTTCGCGCAGCTGCCGCACCCCTCGCTCGAGTCGACCACGGTCGAGGGCTCGCGCCTGCTGTTCGGGCGCACGCCGGCACGGCGGCCGACGATCGCGCCGACGATGGGCGCGGATACCGACGTCGTGCTGCGCGAGCTGCTGGGCTACGACGACGCGCGGATCGCCGAGCTCGCGGCCTCCGGGGCGCTCCAATAGCGCGGCGGCCGCATAGACTGCGGTTGGGCCTTTAGCTCAGTTGGCAGAGCAGCGGACTTTTAATCCGAAGGTCCCGGGTTCGAGCCCCGGAGGGCCCACGCAGCGAAAGGATCCGCTCCATGTCCCGCGTCCAGCTCGCCATCAACGTCCCCGACCTCGACGAGGGGATCAACTTCTACAGCAGCCTCTTCCGAACCGAGCCGCACAAGGTGCGCCCGGGCTACGCGAACTTCGAGGTCGCCGAACCGCCGCTGAAGCTGGTGCTGATCGAGAACGAGGCCGAGAACCGGCTCAACCACCTCGGCGTCGAGGTCGAAACCACCGCCGAGGTGGTCCGCGAGACGCAGCGGCTGGGCGGGATCGGGATGGCCACCGAGGTCGAGGACGGCGTCGTCTGCTGCCACGCGGAGCAGGACAAGGTCTGGGTGACCGCGCCCGGCGGCGAGCGCTGGGAGGTCTACACGATCACCGACGACGAACCCGCCGAGTCGATGATCCAGCTGATCGACGAGACCTGCTGCGCGGAAACGGCCTGCTCCTAGCGTCCCAGCGCCCGGCGGGCCGCGGCGGCGAGGGTAGCGGCTTCGATCTTCCCGTCGGCGAGCTCGGCATCGCGGCCCGCAGCGCGGAGCAGGACGACGGGGACGCGCGGGTCCGCGCTTTCCTCGCGTTCCCAAGCGATGCCCAGCGCGGCGGCGATGCTGCGGACGGCCGGCTCGGCCGCGTCGCAGGCCCCGCAATCGGACTTGGCCAGCAGCACCAGCCGCGCATCCTCAGCCACGGCCCAGGCCTCCGCGCCGGCCCGTGCCTTCGCGGGCGGAACGCCGCGCCCGCGTCCGCCGCACCACCGCCGCGCCCGTCCCCTGCGGGCGGTACCTCAGGTAGGCCGCGGCGATCAGCGCCAAGCCGGCCGTCACGATCGCGGTCAGCTGGGGCACGCTGAGCGCGCCGGCGACCGTCGCTTCGTCCGTCCGCATGATCGCCAGCGTCCCCCGCACCGCCGCGTAGGTCAGCACGTAGGTCACGAAGGCCCAGCCCGCGCCGATGTTCCAGCGCCGCATCCAGAGCAGCAAGCCCAGGATCGCGAAGTCCAGCAGCGGCTCGTAGGCACCCGCGACCGGGTGCACCGCGACGGGCATCTCGCCCTCGAGCCCGCGCGTCCCGCGGTACCACGCGCCGGCCGGCTCGCTCACCTCGTGCACGGCCCAGGGGCCGTCGGTATCCGGATGCGTGTAGCGGAACGCCCAGGGCAGATCGCTGCGCTCGGCGAAGTGCTCCCCGTTGATCGTGTCGCCGAAGCGGCCGACGGCCTGGCCCAGGATCATGCCCGGCGCGGCCACGTCGAGCCCGACCCACTTCGGGAACTCGCGCTTGAAGATCGAGACGTAGGCGAACGCGCCGATCACGCCGCCGATCATCGCGCCGTAGACCGAAATCCCGCCGTCGGTGAGGGCGAAGATGTCGCCGATGTTCGAGATCTGATCGGTGTGCTCGAACACCCAGAGCAGGCGCGCGCCGATGATCCCGGAGATCACCGCGGCGATGGCGATGCTCGACGCGTCGTCCGGCTTGATCCCGGCCTGCTTGGCCAGCCGCAGCGAGAGCCAGACGCCCAAGGCGATGCCGATCGCCGTGAAGAAGCCGTGCCAGGTGATCTCGAACCCGCCCGTGTCGATCAGCACGGGATCGATGTGGATGTTGATCGCCGCGGCCAGCGCTTCGAATCCGGGCATCAGCCGCCTCCGCCCCCGGCGCGGCGGTAGTCGTCGCCGAACCGGCCGCCGCTTCCGCGCCGCGCCTCCGGCTCATCGGCCGCGGCCAGGCCGGCCGCGGCGCAGATCGCGCGGAGCTCGCGCGAGAGGCGGACGCCGTGCCCGGCCTGCCCCGCGAGCGCGGCCTTGCCTTCCGCGATCCGCACCCAGACCCGGCGGCGCGGCGTGAAGAAGGTCGCCGTCATCCCGGCGATCCCCAAGCCGACGCCGATCCAGAAGGCGATCGCGCCGGGGTCGCGGCGCACGTTGAGCCCCGTGAACTCGCGCGGCCCCGCGAACTCGTAGACGTAGCCGCCGACGGACGCGCGCTCGCCCTCGTCCAGTTCGATCCGCCCGCCCGCGCCGCCCAGGCCGAGCACCAGCCGCGAAGGGCGCGCGACCTGCCCGCCGGCGCTGGTCGCCACCGTGCTCACCGCCAGCCGCACGTTCTCGCCCCCGCGCGCGTCGAAGGTCTCCGCCGTCCGCGCCTGCCCGAACCGCTCCAGCGCGATCACCGCCTCGCCCTCCGCGCCCGGCAGGTCGGGCACCGCCTCGTAGAAGACCGACTCCGCGCCGAGGAAGGCCAGCTCGACCGCGCCCACCTGCCGGGTCTCGCCGGCAGCCAGCGAGCCCTGCCGCGACCGGTCCGGCGCGAGCCCGCGGAAGGTCAGCCTCAGGCCCGACTGCGGCAGCTCCGCGCTCTCCCCCGCCGCCAGCCGACCGCGGTCCGACTCGGCGCTGAATGAGTAGTAGAAGAAGGCCGGCTCCGCCGCGCCGCGCAGGCCCACGGCCAAGTCTCCGTCGGGCAGCAGCGCCAGCGTCAGGCGCGAATCCCCGTCGACATCCTGCTCCAGCGGCGCCGGGCCCTCGTGGATCACGCCGCCGTCCGCATCGGTCAGCAGGACGTCCGGCGCCGGCGGCGGCTCCGCGTCTACGCCCAGGTCGGCCAGCGTCATCCCCGCGTATCCCTCCGGGCGGTTGGCCACGATGCGGTACCAGAACTCCAGCGGCGCGGCTTCATCCCCGCTCGCCGCGCCCGGCGCCAGCGCCACGGCCAGCGAGCGATCGGCGAACAGCGGGATCACCGTATACGCCGACCCCGCCGCGCGCTCCCGCCGCGCCTCCGACGCGCCCGGCTCCGCGGCCGCGCCGTGCTGCAAGCCGATCGCCTCCTCGCTCAGCAGCGCGCCCGAACGCATGATCCGCACCCGCGGCGCGACCGTCTGCCCAGCCAGGAAGTGCGGTTCGGCGTAGACCAGCTGCCGCGTCTCCGCGTCGTAGATGTTCAGCTGCGCGCCGTGCTCCCAATACGAGGCCTGGTGCACGCGGTAGCCCGCCGCCTGCAGCGGCCCGTTCACCGTCACCTCGCCCGACGCCGCCTCGCGCCCGCCTTCCGCTACCTGCACGATGCTGCGGAAGTCCAGCGCCTGCCCGTCGTCCGCGAACCGCGCGATCACGTCGTCGACGATGATCTGCACCTGCGCCCGTTCGGCCCCCGCCGCGAACAGCGGGCGCGACTCGCCCTCGGCCACCCAGAACTGGTACTCCTCGCCGGCGAACTTGGTCACCAGCGTCGCGCCCAGCAGCAGCAGCAGCGCGATGTGCGTCGCGAACGTCGCCAGCTGCGCCCACTGGTGCCGATCCGCGAACAGCAGCACATCCGACCCGCCCGGCGGACCGGACGCAGCCTCGGATCGGGCTCCGGAGCGGCCCGCGGCGACGCTCGGCGCGGGGACGCGCGAGACCCGGAACCGCCGCGACTCCAGCGCCGCCGACAGCGATTCGGCCGCCGCCTCCGCGCCCGTCCCCTCGGGCAGATCCACCGCGAAGCGGTGCCGTGCCCGCTCGAAATAGGCCGCGTTGACCCGCTTCGGAGGCCGCCGGAACGTGCGCCAGATCGGCGGCGCGCGCGAAACCGTGCAGACCGAGATCGCCACCGCCACCAGCCCGACCAGCGCGTACCAATAGGGCTGGTTGAAGAGGTTGAAGACGCCCCCGTTGGTCTCGTAGAACCAGGGGAAGTCCGCCAGGACATCGGTGAACCCGCCCCAAGTCGGGCGCTGCGCCTCGACATGCTCCTCCACCCGCTCCGGCACCCCCGCGAACTGCGGCGGCACCTGCGGAATCACCACGCCCACGCCGGACGCCAGCGCCGCCACCAGGATCAGCCCAATCGCCCATCGAACAGAGGTCAGCTTGCGCCAAACCCAATAAGCCGGATCCGGCAAAGAAGCCCGAAACGACCGCGGCGCCCGGGACTGTCCAACAGCAGCCAACAGCACCCTCCGCAAGGCAGCGTATCCGCCTGTTGGGGGATGTCCTGGCAGAACGCGCGATCCTGAACGCGCATAGCGGCTACCGTGAGATTCGACAGCTGGCGGCCCCGTCGAGCATCGCCGCCAGCTGTTCGCGGGTTTGATCATGCTGACGCTGACGCATGTCGAGACATTCACCTACGCCGACGGGCCAGTCGAGTTCGAGGCGCAGGACGCCGAAGGACGGCCTTACTTGGCTGGCCTAGCCGAGTACCGCGATGAGGGCGATGTCTTCATCGTCGTGCCGATGGGCGAGGCTGAGCTCGCGGCCATTGCAACGGGCACAGCCGACGCGCGACGGCTGTTCCTGGCCAATGGCAAGGCCGAGTGGTACCTCAGCGAGCCATGCGACGGCTCCGGCAGATTCGCAGCGCACCGCCAATCCGCGCCGATTTCCGAATACGAGAACAACGGCGACCCCGGCTTCTCGCTCGGCGACGACCCTATCTCCGTAGAGATTCTGGAGACCGCCTCAGCGCGATCGCCGTGATGCCAGACGCGACAAGCCGGCGATGACCTGCCTCGGCATCACGCGTGACATATAGGCTGCCCTGGACAAGAAAGGCCAGACGCTCTACCCTCTGACCGTGCCGAGAGGGGCGACTGATGGCTGAGATCAAGGCGGAAGAGAAGACCGTCAGCAAAGTCTTCGGTGGCGACTACCTGCTTGAGGTTCCCCCGTACCAGCGCCCCTACGCGTGGACGACCGAACAGGTTGATGATCTCCTTGGCGATCTCCAAGCTGCCAGAACCGGCGACGCCGATACGCCGTATTTCTTGGGCAGCATCGTGATGGTGCGGGGTGGCGACAGCAAACGCCACGAGCTGATTGACGGGCAACAGCGCCTTACGACTCTCACGATGCTGCTGTGCGTTGCGCGCGACCTCGCAACGAATGAGTCCGATGCCTCACGGCTTGATGATTATATTGCTCAACGTGCAAATAAATTTGAAGGTACCGATGATTCTCCACGACTTTTGGTGAGGGACCGGGATCAGCAAGAATTTCAAGATTGGGTGTTGTCTCGCGGTGGCACTAACGTTGTGTCTGCCAGTCTTGCTGAAGGAAGGAACGATAGTCAACAGCGTTTGGTAGAGAACGTTGTGTACATTCGTGAAGCGCTCAGCGCTTTGGGTGAAGAAGACAGAAATGCTCTTGTTGCTTTCATTATCCAACGGTGTTATCTCATTGTTGCCACGACAACCGACCGAGAGTCGGCTTATCGGATGTTCTCTGTTCTCAACAGTCGCGGACTTGATCTCTCCCCTACGGATATCTTGAAGGCAGATGTCATCGGTGGCTTGCCGGCACCCCAACAACAGCAGGCGACGGATATGTGGGAGTCGCTTGAGGATGAGCTTGGGCGCGATCGATTTCGAGATTTATTCCAAGCAATTTGTTCGATCTATGTGAAAGATAAGATACATCGTGCACTCCAAACGGAATTCAAAGCTTCAGTGCTTGATCATATGAGTTCAGATAAATTTGTCGAATCAGTGCTGAAGCCGTATTCCGATGCGTTCATTGCCGTCGATCGCTGCAGCTATCCGGGTGTATCAGATGCACATGGCGTCAACCGCACTCTCGCCAATCTCAGGCGACTCGATGACTATACTTTGTTGCCTCCAGCGATGGTATATATTCATCACTCGGGCGCAACAGCCGATCAGGCAGTAGTATTTTTCAAGCGGTTGGAGCGATTGGCGTTTGGGATGCGGTTACTCCGCGTCGGTGTTGAGGCACGTATACGTCGGTTCGCCGGCATCGTTGCAATCATTGAAAACGCCTCGGGCGATGACGCGGTGGAGGAAGCCCTAAGAGACAGTTTGCTTGATCTGACAGCATCTGAAATCGCAGATATTCAAATGGTTTTAGATGGTGATGTCGGGCGACATCCGATTTGCAAACAACTCCTACTGCTGCTTGATAGCGTGCTTGCGGACACTGGAGCTCAATATGATCGACCAAACTGCACGATCGAGCATGTACTGCCACAAACTTTGTCTGAAGATTCTCCTTGGCTAAGCGCGTTTCCGGAGGAAACTGTCCGGGAAGCGTGGACACAACGCCTTGGGAATCTAGTGTTGCTGTCGCGCCCACGGAACTCAGCAGCATCAAATTTCGGGTTCGCCAAGAAGCGCGACGAATACTTCAAACGAACAAAGGTGACTCAATTTGCATTGACCCTTGACGTTCTAGATGCTGAGGATTGGACACTCTCCGAGTTGGAGAATCGACAGGCACGGCTGATGTCAATGCTCAGGAGACGATGGGAGTTGGGCTAGGCTATCGCGACGGTCTTCTTTGAGGTAGGGGCGGGCTCCATTCTGAAAAACCGGCGGTCCAGCGCACTACACTTGATGACCAGCGGCCGATTTCGACATTGCCGCGCACTGCAGGCTGGCAGGGACATGAAGCGGATCCAGTTCCTGAGAACGCTGCTCTGGTACGACGGCCCGCAGCTTTTCGAGGCGATCGACGAAGACGGCCGCCTTTACCTCGCCGAGATGGTCGAAGAGGCTGAATCATCTGATTCCCACGATGTCTACGTAGTCGTCCCGGTAACGGACTCTCAAATCAGCCGCCTGTGTAGCAACTCGGCGGACCTGCACGCGATCCTGCTCGAGGCCAGTGCGCAGGAATGGTTCCTGACCACAACGGATATGCACTTCGATCAAGCGCTCCCTATCGCGCGACAAAGCACGCCGATCGCCGAATACGCCCTGCTCGGAGAGCCCGGCTTCTTCCTCAGCGAACCGTTTGAGCAGCGCCCGTCTACCTCGGGCCGCGCGTCCAGTTGCGGTGAGCGACTAATCTAGTCGCGCTGAAGATCATGACGCGCAGCCGCAACAATTGGAAACAGGAACATCAAAACGGCAAATTTATATCTGTCGTGAAGAGATCTATACACTCTAACATGCTTGGCTGGAACTCAACATCATTATTGGGAGCCAAACCAGCTCCGCAAGTCCTGCAAGAGGGCTTCAGGTATTTCCATTGCGGGGAAGTGGCCGCCTTCGGGGAATTCGGTCCAGTGGAGGATGTTGAAGGCTCGGGCGCAGTGGGTGTAGGGGGGGAGGGGGGTGCCTCTTACTGGTTTGGCGAAGGCTGTGGGGGTTTCTATTCGCTGGTTTTCGGTTAGGCGGACTTGACCGCCTAGTTCGGCTTCTATCTCTGCTGCGGGGCGGGTGGCTTCGTGGTAGATGCGGGTTGAGGAGTTGATGGTGTTGGTGTGCCAGTAGATTGAGATGGTGGTGAGGAGATCGTCCATCGTGAAGCGTTTGAGGATGTCGCCGGTTCGGGCGCGGGCGGCTGGCGGCTTGGCTTGTTCTTCTTCGGAGAGACAGTCGCTGAGCATCCACCATTTGTCCGCGATCCAGGCGGCCAAGCCGGCGGGGGAGTCGGTCAGGCCGTAGGAGAGGGTTTGGTATTTGGTGCCGTGTATGCCGCGGTGGGCGGCGTCTTGTTCGATGTAGGGGCGCTGCTCGTGCTCGAAGAAATCGCGTTCCTCGTCGGTCTGCGGTTTCGCGGCGTCGCCGGGCGGGGCGAGGGCGGCGGCGGTGAGATGCAGCGCTTCCAGGCGTTCGGGGTGGCGCAGGCCGAGCTGCGCGCCGACGGCCGCGCCCCAGTCGCCGCCGTGGTAGAAGAAGCGGTCGTAGCCGAGGCCGCTCATCAGCTCGGCCCACATATCCGCGATCGCCGCCGGGCCGATCCCGCCGCGTTGCGGGATGTCGGACCAGGCGTAGCCGGGCAGCGATGGCGCGATGACGTGGAAGGCCGGCGCATCCGCCTCGTCCGGTTCCGCCAAGCGGTCGATGATCTTGTGGAACTCGAAGACGGACGAGGGCCAGCCGTGCTGGATCAGCAGCGGGCGGGCGCCGGGACGCGGGCTGCGGCGATGGATGAAGTGGATGCCGAGCCGTTCGCCGTTCCAAGCGGCGAGCTCGGCGCGGAATTGCGGGAAGGCGTTGAGGCGGGCGACCGCGGCGGGCCAGTCGAAGCCGTCGGCCCAGTATTCGCAGAGCGATCGCAGGAAGGCGAGGTCGACGCCGTAGAGCCAGGCCGTGCCGGGCACTTCGGCCGGCCAGCGGGTTCCGCGCAGCCGGCGGCGGAGGTCGTCCAGCGACCGCTCGTCGACGGCGATCTCGAACGGTTCGGCCCGCATCTCGGCTGTCCCGTCGCGCTCAGCGGAGCGGGCGGAAGAAGTCGCGGATGTCCTGCACGAGCGCATCGGGCCGCTCGAGCGCGGCGAAGTGGCCGCCGCTGTCGTGGACGCTCCACTGGCGCAGGTCTTCGACGCCGGCTTCGACCCAGCTCTTGGGCGCGGTGATGATCTCGCGCGGGAAGATGCTGTAGCCGACGGGGACTTGCAGCTTGCCGCCCAGCATGTTCTCGCCGGGGTTCTGGCGCATCTCGTAGTAGTAGCGGGTGCTGCTGTTGATCGTGCCGGTGAACCAGTAGATCGAGATGTTGGTCAGGATCTCGTCCTTGCTGAAGGCCTGCTCGATGTCGCCGTCGTTGTCGGACCAGGCGCGCCATTTTTCGGTGATCCAGCCGGCGAGGCCGGCGGGCGAATCGGTCAGACCGTAGGCGAGCGTCTGCGGGCGGGTGCCCTGGATCCACTGGTAGCCGGTTTCCTGCGCCTGCCAGAGCTGCGCTTTGGCGGCGATGGCTTTTTCCTCGTCGCTGAAGTCGGCCGGGTCGACGCCTTCGGGCGGGCGGGCGACGGGCATGTTGATCTGGCAGCCGACGCAGTTGTCGGGGAAGTTCCAGCCGACTTGGCTGGTCACGATGGCGCCCCAATCGCCGCCCTGCGCGCCGTAGCGGTCGTAGCCGAGCTCCTTCATCAGCGCGCCCCAGAGCAGCGCGGTGCGCTTCTGGCCGAAGCCGCCGGCCGAGGGGATTTCGGAGAAGCCGTAGCCGGGCAGCGAGGGGGCGACGACGGTGAAGGCGTCGGCGGGGTCGCCGCCGTGCGCCGCCGGGTCGGTCAGCGGGCCGAGGATCTTGGAGACCTCGTAGAAGGTGCCGGGCCAGCCGTGGGTGAAGACGAGCGGCAGCGGGTCGGGGCCCGCGCCCTCCTTGTGGACGAAGTGCAGGTCGTAGCCGTCCACGCCGTCGGCGCTCACCGCCGCCGTGAACTGCGGCATCTCGTTGAGCCCGGCTTCGGCGGCGCGCCAGTCGAACGCCGACTGCCAGTACTCGCAGAGCTCGCGCACGTAGGCGAGGTTGGCGCCGTACTGCCAGCCGCTGTCCGCGACTTCGGAGGGCCAGCGCGTCCGCGCGAGGCGCGCCTTGAGGTCGTCGATCTCCGCATCGGGGATGTCGATCGTGAACGGGCTGGGCATAACGGTTTCCTTCCGCAGTCTGCAGTCGTCCCGCGCAGTATCCCACTTGCGCGGCCTGCCCGCGCTATTCTGAACGGGAGGAAGGACGGTGGCGCATGGCGGACGCGGATGTGCCGAGGAAGCTGGTCCAAGTGCGCGGCAAATCGGGGATGATGTTGACCGTCAAGCCCGCCGGCGGAGGAGAGGATGCCTTGGAGTGGCTCTTCCGCATAACTGAGGAGATCGTTTCCGACGAGACCCGCGAGATGGTGAAGCGGCTTCCGCCCGACATCTTCGACCAACCGGGACATCCCGAGTACCCGAGCAACGGCGCGGGCGGACGCATGAGCGAATGATTCGCGCGTTCGCCGACGCTTCGTTCCTGCTTCCCGCCACTTTGCTCGAACCCGATCTGCAGAGACGGGCAGCGGAGTTTCGGGCGCAGTATCCGGATGTCCAGTACGTGACCTCCGATGGCGTCTTGTCGGAGATGCTCGCGCGGGTATCGCGTTTGGGGCCGCAGCTGCGACGGGAGACCGCCGCGGTGGTGCGGTCGATCCGGGCGCAGAACAGCCCGTTCGTGGTCATATCAACATCCGACGATCTGTTTGATCGCGGGTTAGCGCTGTATGAGGCCCGCCCGGATCAGCGGTATTCGCACGTCGACTGCGTTTCGATGGCGATCATGGATGAATTCGGAATCGAGTACGTGCTGACCTTCGACCGGGATTTCCACGGCGAAGGCCGCTACGTGGTGCTGCCGGGGCCGGCCGGTATGAGACGGCCGCAATCCTGACCAGCTCTCAACCGCGGCTCGGACCGCGCGCAATCCACGCATTCGCCGCGCAGGGGCGGCAAAATCCCCACTCGGATCTCGGCGCGGTAGGATGGCGTAGAAGAGGGGCGGCCGGCGATGACGACGGGAGAGCGCGCATTCGCAGGCGGTGGTCCGGCGTCAAATGGCGGGGGGCGGGAGAATCCTGTGGATTGGCTGATCCGCGTGTGGGACGAGGCACTGACCGATGAAGCGCGACGGGAGCTGGCGGAACTGCCGGATGACTGGCTGGACCAGCTGGATCACTACACCTACGGAACCCCGAAGAAGCCGGTGCTGAGGTACGAGTGAGGCAGGTCTTCTTCAACGCCGTCCCGCGAGCTTCGGCGCGATGGGATGGAGTTGGAAAAGAGGGGGGCAGGGTGACGACTACAGGGACTGATCGACACGGCCGGGAGCGGGCGGGCGAAGAGGATGGGGAGCATCTGAACCCGATCGATGGGCTGTTGGCAATGGCGGAAGAGGCGGTGTCCGACGAGACCCGCGAGGCGATGGCGAAACTGCCCTCCGACTACTTCGAGCGGTTCCGCCACTACGCCTACGCGCCGCCTTGGGAGCGGAAAGCAGACACCGAGTGAGGTTGGCGTTCGCAGACGCATCCTTCCTGATGCCGGCGATGCTGGAAGAGCGGAGCCGTGCTGCGTGGTGCTGCCACCGCGGCGCTGAACTCAGCCTTCGACTACGTCGCCGGCTATGGGGTCTACTCGGACGCCTTTGGATTGCATCCAGGCCAGGGAGCGGTCGATTTCTTCGTGCGCGCCTTCGAGTTCGAGGATGACCCAGCCGAAGTCTTTCTCGACGTCGGCCATGCGGATGTTGGTGACGACCTCGAACTCGCGGCCGAGCAGGTAGATCAGCGGTTCCTGGACGGCGTCGCCCTCGAAGGTGAAGCGGACCCTGCGGCTGGCCATGGCTGCTACTCCGCGCTGCGCCCGTCGAAGGCCTGCTCGAACGAGCTGAGCGTGCCTTCGACCGGAATCGGCTTGACGACTGCGTCGACGACGGCATCGGTGGTCTTGAGGCCGCCGCCGGTGATGAAGGCGACGGTCGGTTCCTCGGGATCGATCAGCTCGCGCTCGACGGCTTGGCGCAGGCCGGCGATGGTGACGCCGCCGGCCGTCTCGGCGAAGACACCCTCGGTTTCGGCCAGCATCTGGATGCCCTCGACGACCTCGGGGTCGGTCACGGCGGTCGCGCCGCCGCCGGTCTTCTTCATCGTCTTGAGCGCGTAGTAGCCGTCGGCGGGATTGCCGATGGCGAGCGACTTGGCGATGGTGTCGGGCTTGACCGGGCGGATGTTCATCGTCTTGCCGCGCCAAGCGGTCGTGATCGGGGAGCAGCCCTCGGCCTGCGCGCCGATCATGCGGACGGGGGTTTCGTCGATCAGGCCCCAGCGCTGGAGCTCCTCGAAACCCTTGTGGATCTTGGTGAAGAGGGAGCCGGAGGCCATCGGCGCGACGCACTGGCGCGGCGCGCGCCAGCCGAGCTGCTCGGCGACCTCGAAGGCGAGCGTGCGCGAGCCTTCCGAGTAGTAGGGGCGCACGTTGATGTTGACGAAGGCCCAGTTGCGGTCGTCTGCGAGCTCAGAGCAGAGCCGGTTGACGTCGTCGTAGGAGCCGTTGACCGAGACGATGGTGGGCTTGTAGACGGCGGAGCCGAGCACCTTGCCGGCTTCGAGATCGTGGGGGATGAAGACGACGGCGCGCATGCCGGCGCGGGCGGCGTGGGCGGAGACGGAGTTGGCGAGGTTGCCGGTCGAGGCGCAGGCGAGCGTTTCGAAGCCCATCTGTCGGGCGCGGCTGGAGGCGACGGCGACGACGCGGTCCTTGAACGACCAGCTCGGGTTCTGCGAGTCGTTCTTGAGGTAGAGCTCGCGCAGGCCGAGCCGTTCGGCCAAGCGGTCGGCCCGGATCAACGGCGTGAAGCCGACGTTGAGGTCGACGAGGAACTCTTCGTCGACGGGCAGGAGGTCGCGGTAGCGCCAGATGTTGCGCGGGCCGGCTTCGATCGACTCGCGGGTGATGCGGGCGGAGATCGCCTCGTGGTTGTACTGGACTTCGAGCGGGCCGAAGCAGAAATCGCAGGCGTTGACGGGTTCGAGGTCGAGTTCGCGGCCGCATTCGCGGCAGGCGAGGTGGGTGGCGAGGGTCATGCGGTTGGGAGCCTTCGGCTGAGACGGGGCGGCGTAGCGGCGCGGCCCTCATCCCGCCCGCGCCGGTCAGCGCGGCGGGGCGAGGGCCCCGGGCATCGCCATGCGGCCCGGCATCGTCATCGTCGCTTGCGGCATCGTCATCCCCCCAAGCGTCGCACGGGCGGGCACGGACGTCAACATCGCGGGGTTAGCCGTAGCGCTCTTCGCGCCAGGGGTCGCCGTGCATGTGGTAGCCGTACATCTCCCAGAAGCCGGGCTGGTCGCGGGTGAGGAACTCGATCCCGCCGACCCACTTGGCGCTCTTCCAGAAGTAGAGCGAGGGGATGACCGCGCGGACGGGGCCGCCGTGCTCCGGCCCGAGCGGGACGCCGTCGTGCGCGATGGCGAGCATCGCGTGGTCGTCGGCGCGGATATCGGCCAGCGGGACGTTGGCGGTGTAGCCGCCGTAGCAGTGGAACATCACGGCGTCGGCTTCGGGCAGCACCTCGAGCTCGTCGAAGAGGCGGCTGAGCAGGACGCCCTTCCAGGTGTTGTCGTAGCGCGACCAGTGGGTGACGCAGTGGATGTCGTTGTGCGTCTCGGCGATGCCGAGGGCGGCGAACTGCTCGTAGTCGAGCACGAGTTCGGAGTCGACCGCGCCCCAGATCTGGAGGTTCCAGTCCTTGGTCTCGATCAGCGGGGTGCCGCCGTAGGTGAGCACGGGCCACTCGCGCACGAGGCGCTGGCCGGGCGGCAGGCGGTCGTGCCCGGTGGCGGCGCGGCGGCGCTGGAGTTCGCTGAACGGCGGCGCTTGCAGCAGAGTCGGAGAATCGGACACGCGGCCTCCGTCGGGGCAATCGGCGCGGATCGGAAGAGAATGCGGACAGGGTACCGCATCGCCCGGCCGCGGCCGCAGGGTACGATCACTGCACGCATGCGATTGCCGAGGCCGGATCCGGAGCTGCTGCGGGACCGCCGCCGCCATGCGGCGTTCCTCGGCATCGCCGCGGCCGTGGTCGCGCTCGATCAGATCGCGAAGGCGATCGTGCGCGAGCTGCTCGACGTGGGCGAGCGGGAGTGGCTGGCCGAATTCTTCGCGTTTTCGCACGTGCTCAACGACGGCGGCGCGTTCGGCTTCTTCAGCGGCGGCAACGCCTGGCTGACCGTCGCATCGCTGGCCGCGATGGGCGTGGTGGTGCTGTTCTATCTGTACCCGCCCGCGGATCACCGGCTGGTGCGCTGGGGCTTGGGGCTGATCTTGGGCGGCGCGGTGGGGAACCTGCTCGACCGGCTCTACCAGGGTTCGGTGACCGATTTCATCGATTTCATCCACTTCCCGGCCTTCAACGTGGCCGATGCGGCGATCAACGTGGGCGTGGCGGCGCTGGTGATCGCGCTGATCTTCGGCGACCTGCGGCGCCGGCCGGCGGAGGGGCGCTGATGCCGGGCGCGATCGGGGTCGCCTCCGAGCTGCTGGCCGACCGCGACGACGAGCGGCTCGACGTGTTCCTCGCGCGGCGGCAGGAAGGGGCGTCGCGCACGGAGGCGCGGCGGCAGATCGACGAGGGGCTGGTGCGGGTCGAGGGCTCGCTCGAGCGGCCGGGCTACCGGCTGCGGGCGGGCGAGATGGTGGTGGTCAGCCCCCGCCGCGAGGCAGCGCCGGCCGCGGTCGAGATCGAGCTGGACGTGGTGCACGAGGACGACGACGTGATCGTGCTGAACAAACAGGCGGGGCTGACGGTGCATCCGGCGCCGGGCGAGCGGCAGACGACGCTGGCGAGCGCGCTGCTGGAGCGCTGGCCCAAGCTGGGCGAGCTGGGGGACGCGCTGCGCCCCGGCCTCGTGCACCGGCTCGACCGCGACACGACCGGCGCGCTGGTGATCGCGCGGACGGCGCGGGCGCTGGAGGCATTGCAGCAGCAGTTCCGCGAACGCTCGGTCGAGAAGCGCTACCTCGCCGTGGTCGCGGGCGCGCCGGATCCGGCGGAGGGCGTGATCGATGCGCCGCTGGCGCGCGATGCGGCGGATCCGCGGCGATTCGCGATCGTCGAGCCGGGCCAAGGCCGGGCTTCGCAGACGGGCTACCGATTGGTCGAGCAGTTCGGCGATTCGAGCTTGGTCGAGTGCGACCTGATCACGGGGCGCACGCACCAGATCCGCGTCCACCTCGCGGCGGTGGGCAACGGGATCATCGGCGACGCGCTCTACGGCCTGGCGCGCGACGCATTCGGGCGGCAGGCGCTGCATGCGCGCTCGATCTCGTTTTCGCATCCGGCCACGGGCGTACAGGTCCGCCACGAAGCGCCGCTGCCGGCGGATTTCGAGGAGCTGCTGGCGCGGCTGCGCGAGGGCGAGCTGCTGTTCGGCGACGGCGGACTCGGTGCCGGGCCGGGCGGGCCGAGGCGGGAGCGGCGCGGCGGCGGGCGCACCCGGCAGCGCCGCGCGCAGCGGGTGAGGTGATCGCATGAGCGTCCGAGTCAGGTACGGGCCCTCGCCGACGGGCGAGCCGCACGTCGGCAACATCCGCACGGCGCTCTTCGATTGGCTGCTCGCGCGGCGTTACGGCGGCGCATTCATCGTCCGGATCGAGGACACCGACCAGTCGCGCAAGGTCGAGGGGGCCGAGGAGCAGATTCTGGACGCGCTGCGCTGGCTGGGACTCGATTGGGACGAGGGCCCGGACGTCGGCGGGCCGCACGGCCCCTACCGCCAATCGGAACGATTGCCGATCTACCACGGGGTCGTCGAACGGCTGCTCGCCGAGGGCCGCGCCTACCGCTGCATCTGCACGCCCGAGCGGCTGGACGAGATGCGGAAGGCGCAGCAGCGCGAGAAGCGCGCGCCCGGCTACGACGGGCGCTGCCGCGAGGCGGGAGTGGGCGACGACGAGCCGCACGTCGTCCGTTTCGCAATGCCGCGCGAGGGCGAGACCGCCGTTGAAGACGCGCTGCGCGGCGCAGTCGAGTTCCGCAACGAGCTGCTCGACGACCACGTGCTGCTGAAGCGGGACGGCTTCCCGACCTACCACCTCGCCTCGATGACCGATGACCATGAGATGGAGATCACGCACGTGATCCGCGGCGAGGAATGGCTGCCCAGCGCGCCACGCCATGTCGCGCTCTACGAGGCGATGGGCTGGGAGCAGCCGGTCTGGGTGCATCTGCCGATCATCCGCGGGCCGGACAAGGGCAAGCTGAGCAAGCGGCACGGCGCGACCAGCGTCCGTTCCTACGCCGAGCAGGGGTTCCTGCCGGAGGCGCTGCTCAACTTCCTCGCGCTGCTCGGCTGGGGCAAGGACGGCGAGACGACGTATCTGACGCGGGAAGAACTGGTCGAGTCGTTCTCGCTGGACGGGCTCAGCCTGGCCAGCGCGATGTTCGATATCGAGCGCTTGGGCGAGATGAACGCGCGCTACATCCGCGGACTCGATCCATCCGATTTCCTCGAGCGCGGCCGGCCGGCGTTGGAGGCGCGGCTGGGGAAAAGCGTCGATCTCTCCGCCCTCGAATTCCTCGCGCCGGCGATCCAAGAGCGCGTCAAGCTGCTGCCGGAGATGGCCGACTACGCCGATTTCTTCTTCGCCGAGGGACCGCTGGAGTACGCCAACGCCGAGCTGATGGGGCGCGGCTACAAGAACAAGCCGTGGGCCGCGCTGGAAGCGGTCGAGGCAACGCTGGCCGCGCTGCGCGGGTTCGAACCGTGGCGGGCCGACGCGATCGAGGAACAGCTGCGGGGGCTGGCGGCGGAGCGCGGCGAGAAGCCGGGCGCGCTCTTCACGCCGATCCGGGTCGCCGCCACCGGCAAGCGGATCGCGCCGCCGCTGTTCGAGACGCTGCAAGTGCTCGGCCGCGAGACCACGCTCAGCCGCCTCAACGACGCGGCCGAGCGGCTGGCCCGACCCGACGACTAACCCTGCGGTTGGGAAGTCGGCGGCCCGAACACGTCGGAATGCTCGGCGATCTGCTGCTCCAGCGGCCGCGCGTGCGTGATTCGGACGACGCGGTAGCCGCGTTCTTCCAGCTGCTCGCCCTTGCGCCGGTCCGCTTCCCCCAGCGCGGGATCATCGTGCACCGGCCCATCAACGAATACGCAGGCACCATTCCCGTCGGCGCGTTCGTAGTAGAAGTCGGGCTGGGCCGCGACGTCCTCTGCGGGCCGCGCCTGTGCGAGGTCGGGCAGGCGGTAGTCGCCTTCGTAGAGGTATTCCAGGAATTCCTCCTCGAAGGTCGAGTCGGTGCGTTCGCTTAGGTATTCGTAGCGTTCCTCGCGGTCGTACTGATCGGAACGCGAAACGGTCGATTGTGAAAGTTTGTGCATGTATTCGCGGATCTCGCGACGGTCGATCCAAGCGTGGTCGAGTTGGTTGGCGTAGCTGAGCAGGCACTCGTAGCAGCCGGCGGAGCATTTGATCTCGACTTCGCCTTGGTCATCGTCGCCCGTGTCCGGGTCGTAGTGCATCAGCTCCAGCGCCCGCTGCGCGACCTTCGCGACGGCATACGGATGCTTGGGGTCGATCAGTTGCTCCCAGACGCCGCTGCCGCCTTCGGATGCTTCCCAGAACAGCAGACGGCGATGTTCTTCCTCGCCGATCCGCTCCGCGGCGATCTCCTGCTCTTCGAGCTGGAACTCGAGCTCGATGGCGCGTTGCAGCGCGTGTTGCAGCGTGATCAGGAAGCAATCCGAAACATCGTCCGCGAGCGGGTTGAGGAAGAGCAAGTTGCGCGTATCTCGCACGAACGGTTTGATCCCGGCGACCCGCTTCTTGCCGTCGTCCTTCTTCGCGCCCGGCCGCTGCGGCGACCATTGGCCCGTTGATTCGACGATCTCGAAGCCCTCGATCTCCGCGCTGCGCCATCTGTGGTTGATCTGCCAGAGCGTCGCGGCCGGGGCGTAGGTCAGTTCAAGCAGCGGTTCGCCGGCGGCGGAGGCGATGCGGACGTCTCGCTCCAAAATCTGATCGAAGTGGATCGAGGTGCGGTAGCCGTTGCGGGTGCGTTCTTCTTCCTCGGAGGAGATGCGCGCGACGGGGCGGGCGCGCATCGTGGGCTGGTCGAGCAGGTGTTGCTCGAAGGTGGCGTTTGCGCCGTCGAGGCGGGCGCCGCAGTCGCAGAGATCGCGGTCGGCATCCTCGCCGTCGTGGGCGCAGCCGCAGATGTTGCAGAAGGCGGCGGTCCGCCATTTGAAGCCTTCGGCGGGGACGACGGCGGAGTCGATCCGGTGGCGGCGGCCCTCGTGGTAGACGAGGTTGCCGGGGCCGAACTCGGTCAGGCCGAGGAAGCGCGGGCGGGTGATGTGCTGCGCCGAGTCGCGGACATCGACGGAGACGCGGACGGGCAGGCGGGGGAAGTTGTAGCCGGGCAGGAAGCCGGCGGTGGCGAGGTAGCGGTAGGGGTAGTAGTCGGACTCGTCGAAGCCGGTTGCATTGTTGAGCAGCAGGCGGATTTCGCGGGCGACGCGGTCTTCGCGCTGGCGGGCCTGCTGCTGCTGTTCGCTGCTGCCGTACGGGTCGTCCATCTCGCGGCGCGCATCCTCGCGGGCGAGCAGCGCGTTTCGGTACATCTCGCGCCAATTCTCGAATGCTTCGTCGAAGTTGTCGGCGGCGTTGCGCAGCACGTCGGCGGCCCAGCCGTCGCGGTACCAGCTCGCGTGTTTGATTTCGTCCGTGCCGTCGATGATCCGCTGCGCCGCCGCGATGGAGCGCTCGATGGCGCGGGCGGCTAGCGGGCTGCCGAGGTCGCTGCTGATGCGCTCGTTGAGCGGGTAGCCGGGGGAGCGGCCGAGGTCGAGGATGTCGCGGATGCTGCGTTCGAGGCCGAGGCCGATTTCGCCGAGCCAGATCGCGTGGAGGTGAGCCTTGACGAGTTCCTTGTTGGCCAGATCGATGCGGGCGGGGTCTACGGCGCCGGCGATCATGCGTTCGCGTTGCTTGAAGAAGTACTGATCGTGGGCGTTGCCTTGGGCGGCGAAGGCGAGGATCAGGGCGGGGTGGCCGTTGCGGCCGGCGCGGCCGCTGCGCTGCGCGTAGTTGGCGGGGGTCGGCGGGATGTTGCGTAGGTGGACGGCGTTGAGGTCGGCGATGTCGACGCCGAGCTCCATCGTGGGGGAGCAGAAGAGGGCGGGCAGCTTGCCGGCGCGGAAGCGGCGCTCGCGCTCTTGGCGGTCTTCGGTGCGGATCTGGCCGGTGTGGGCTTCGGCCAGCATTGAGCGGAGGGTTGCGGGCGGCTCGCCGTAGAGCTGCTTGAAGAAGGCGTTCGCCGTTTTCGGTTCCGCGTCCGGGTCGGGCAGGGCGCGCTGGCGGACGGGGTCTTCGGGGACGGGCGCGCCGTCGCCTGCGGTCCAGCGCATCATGCCGGCGTTGACGCGGACTCCGCGGAGACGGCCTCCGTCCTTTTCAGAGCTGAGTACTTGGCCGACCAGCTGCTTGACGATGCCCTCGGCCAGCTCTTCTACAGCGTCCGTGCTGAATTTAGCGTCGCGGCCCCAAACTTCGCTGGAGCGGAGGAAGCGGCCGATGGCGGAGCGGGAGGTGAGCTTGATCGGGTCGTACTCATAGCGGCGCTTCTCTTCACCGGGCAGCAGGGCGATCTGCTGCCGGCGCATGTGGCGGGCGTCGGATTCGTCCAGCGCCCATGGCTCGCGCAGCCATTGGCCGGCGTCGCGGGTGAGGCGGCGGATCGATTCCTGCGTCAGCGGGGGCGCGTCGATCGCGAGTTCGGTGCGGAGGCGGTCGAGGACGGCGTGCAGCACGGCCTCGCGCCGCTCCGCGTCGGCTTCGCGCATGAGCGGGATTCCTTGCCAGCGGGCGTCGTCCGCGGCGAGCTGGTCGAGGCCTTCGTAGGCGATGCGGAGCAGGCCGGCTTGTTCGAGGTTGGGCTGGTTGACGCGCCAGCCGCGGGCGAGGTCCTCGAGCGCTCGGTATTCGAGCAGGTCGATCATCGCGCGCTTGCCCTGCTCGTAGCCGGGGCCGCGCTCGACCGGATCTTTGAGGAAATCGGACGGCTCCAGCGCGAGGGCGTCGAAGATGCGCTGGCCGAGTTCGCCGAAGCCGAGCGGGCCGTGCTCGCGGACGGCGCGGGCGAGGGCGGAGCGGAGCAGCGCGACCTGCACGAAATCGTTGAGGTGGCCGGCTTGCAGCGAGGCGTCCTGGCGGTTGTCGGTGAAACTGAGCACCTTTGCTGCTATGTCCTCCACGTCTTGTTCGGCGATGCCGGCGACGGCGGCGTTGGCTGCGACGGTGGTGGCCGTCGAGCGCCCGGTCTGGCTGAGCGAGGCGAGGCGGTTGAAATCGCTGCCCTTGCGGTCGTAGGCATGGCGGCAGCCGAGGCAGAACATGAACGGCGCGGCCGTAAACCAGCCGGCTACGCCCGGCCCGTCGCCATCGGACGCGGCTCGGATCTCGCCTTGTTCGTCGACGCGGCAGCGGACGGGGCGGAACTCGGCGCGGGTTTTCTTGATCCGCGGGCCGCTCTTGAGGTAATCGAACCAGTTGTCGGGGAGGTCTTCATCCTCGCCGGACCAGAGGCCGCCTGCGTCGAGCGCGAAATAGCCGGCTTGGGGCCGGTCTTCTTCGTCCTCCTCGTCGCCGGTGCGGCCGCGGAGCGGTTCGCGCGGCTCCAGGAGTTCTCCGTCGCGGCGATCTACGCGGTTGACTAGGTAGTAATCCTGGCCGCATTCGCGGCAGAAGGCTAGGGGGAAGAGGACGCGGTCGTTTTGATCTTTGTGGCCGCGTTCGGTGCGGAAATCGCGCTCGGCGGCGGGGGTGAGGGTGCTGTAGATGCTGGCGCCGGAGGCGAGCCATTGGTGCAGGCGGAAGGCGAAGAGCGGTTCCTCGCCGCGGCCGGATTCTGCCGCGTTGCCGGCGTCGAGCACGGCGCGGAGGCTTTGCTCGCACGCGGCGGCGGGGCGGCCGGACTGCTCGGCGAGCAGGGCGACGGCTTCGCTGAAGGTGGTCGGTTTGCGGCGGATCAGGCGGCCGTCATGCTGGTCGATGCTGATCCCGAAGCGCGCTTCGGCCCAGGCCGCGAGCGGGTGATTCCGCACCGACTCGGCGTTGGGCGCGGGCGGCGCGGCGGCGACGGCGGCTTGCAGTTCAGCGGCCGATTCGGGCGCGGGAACTTTGCTGACGCGCTGCAACGTTTCGTCGATCACGTGCTCGGCGGGGATATTGCGGCCGAAGAATCTGGTGGCGAGACGGGCGATCTCGGCGCGTTGTTCGTCGCGGGTTTCGCCCGTCGCCATCGTGGCGCTGGTGCCGATGACTTGCACGTTTTCGGCGGCGGCTTCCTCGAGGCGGCGGGCGAGCATCGCTACGTCTGCGCCTTGGCGGCCGCGGTAGAAGTGCAGCTCGTCGACGACGAGGGTGCGGAGATGCTTGGTCGCGGTGGCGAGCATGCGGCGTTCGCTGGGGCGTTGCAGCATCAGCTCGGCCATCACGTAGTTGGTCAGCAGGATCTGGGGTGGATGGTGCTTGATGCGTTCTTTTTCGTCGTGGGTCGTTTCGCCGGTGTAGCGGGCGAAGGTGATCGGGGAGCTGGGGTAGTTTTCCTGCTTGTAGCGTTCGAGGGCTTGCAGCTGGCTGTTGATCAGGGCGTTCATCGGGTAGATCAGGAGGGCGCGGACATGCTCATCTTGGGGGTCGGTGCGGAAGAGCTGGTCGATGATCGGGACCAGGTAGGTGAGCGATTTGCCGGAGCCGGTGCCGGTGGTGACTACGTAGGAGTCGTTTTGCAGGCCGAGGTCGATCGCTTCGCGCTGGTGTTGGTAGAGGCGCAGGTCGGGGCCGAAGAATCTTGCGGTTTCCTCGCGGATTTCGGAGCGGGCGGCGAGCTCGGAGAGGGTCTCGACGGCGACGTAGGCGGGGTTGAGCTGGAGCACCGGGTCGGGCCAGAGTTCGCCGGCGGCAAGCTGGCGCTCGATGTAGGACTGGACGCGCTCGTCCTTGATGTTGATGAAGCTCTGGACGTAGTCGCGGTAGTCCGCGACGACGCGGTCACGGAGTTTGAAGATGTCGAGTGGCATTGCGGGGCTCCTCTCCAGGCTCTTTCAGGCGCGGCGGGCGCGGATCTCGGCGGGGACTTCTGCCAGGTCGGGCAGTTCGCCGCGGGCGAGCTGGTCGTAGGCGTGCAGCACGTAGCGCTTGGTGCGGTACTCGCCGAATTCCTTCTCCTCGCTGCGCTGCAGCGCCGGGAAGGAGACGCTGGGTTCCTCGGGCTCCAGAATCCACTCGATCTCGTCGCGCTCCAATCCGTACATATGCGCGTAGATCGCATCCAACTCCGACTTCAGCTTGTGCCGCCGCTCCTCACCCCAGACGAACGGCTCCCCCTCGTAGCCCAAATCCTCCGCAAACGCCTGCAAATCCCAAGCCGTATAGGTCAACTCCAACACCCGCGGCACCACCAGCTCCACCCAAGCCGGCCCCGCCTGCGACTCCTCGATGTACGCCTCCGGCGGCAAAATCGGCAGCTGCTTGACGATGAAGAAGCTGAAATGGGTTCCGCCGACGGACATGCGTGCGGCCCAGTCAAGCGGAAGGCTGTTCATGTTCGCCAGTACCAACGCTGACGCAATGGCGGTGGCGTCAGCGTAATCAGCCAGAAAGGCACTGTGGCCAATGCCAACACTCGGTATGGGGGTGACAGCCGTAGTGCGACGATCCGTCGCGCGTGCGATGCCTCGGAAGGCTTGGAGCCACTCCTGTCCTTGCGCCTTCATCATCGATCCGTGATCGCTTACAGCTGTCGCTGGCGTGATTGTGGAGATCGCCGTCCGTCGATCAGTGGGTCGTGTGATGTTGCGGAAAGCCCAGAGCCAACCGCGATTAGTTGTCCTCCACCTTCCACTGCCACTGCTGGAATCATGGCTGCGATACCAGTCCGCTGATTCGTCGCGTGCGTGATGTTTCGGAGAGCGATTTCCGGGCTCGCTCCGCGAGCCAGTCGAGCGCCGTAAGGCGCTCGACGGCCCGGCCAGGCCGGGCTGCTCTTCGACGGCCCGGCCAGGCCGGGCTGCGTCGTTATCCCCATCATCAACAGTTCGAGCTAATACTTCGCTCTCGTGAACCCAGTAACGGGGGATGATTACAGTATCTGCATTCACTTTCTCAATGGCAGTGATCTCCCGGGCATTGCCTTTCTCAATTTGGGAGCGTGGCAGGTCGGCGAATGTTGCGAAGCGGTGATCGAATTGGTGGAAAAGCTTGGCTTCGTAGAGTGGGAGATAGCAATCGTCGCCAAGTGCAAATCTATTGCCTTCCAAGATATAGCCAGCGTCCTCTAGCCATTCTCGTGTCCGAAAGAGATTCGAGTCGCCGGACATATGGAACATCGCCGAAAATTTGACGCCCCAAGGGTTTCGTTCAGCTGTTCCATTAGCTTCCTGCCAGAAGACGCCAGCCTCTTGGTACATTTTGCGGGCGATCTCCATATCACGACGGCTGCGGAAGATCGGGCAGGTGCGCGTATTGGGATTGAAGAGGGCGAAATCCGCTGCCGTGAGGGGGATACGCCGCTCTTCATTGCCGACATCTCGAAGCTGCTCAGATCTGTACAGGAAGAAGGCGAATTCCGCTTGGGCGATCGGGCTGTTTTCGCCGCTCATCGTGAGCAGGCTGAATTTGATGCGGCTGTCAATGCCGGGGAACACCTTTTCGCGGTTCTCGAAGTCGTAAAGGGCGGCTATGGACTGGCAATCGACGAGATCGCGGAAGAAGGCCTGCGTCGTGGCGTCGAAGGCGAGACCGGAAGGGACGATCATGCCGGCGCGGCCGGTCGGAGCGAGCAGTTCGCGTCCGAGTTCGGCGAAGATCGAGTAAGTGTTGACATCACCGCGGCCGGCTAGGGGGAAGCGTTGGCTTTGGCGGGCGAAGAGGCTGGAAGATTCGGCGTGGCGGCGGGCGTTGTCAAAATCATCGGCTAGGTGCTGGCTGCGGCCTTGCAGAGCGTTGATCAGGCGTTGGCGGGCTGCTTTGTTGGGCGCGTTGGCAATGTCGCGGGCCTCTGGCTCGGGCCTTGCGGCGAAGAATTCTTTTTCTTGGAGCTTGAGGCGCTCCCAAGGCGGGTTACCGAGGACGACGTCGAAGCCGCCGTCTCTGAGAACGTCGGCGAAATCGATTGCCCAATGGAAATAGGGATGTTCTTTCGCCGCTGCCTGAGCAGCCGGGAACAGACCAGGGTGCAGAGTCAAATCCGTGAGTGCATCCGCCAAGTGTCTTGACGTTGGAACTCGATCCAAGCCATCGGTCAACGGCGGTGTCAGCGGAGCGAAGAATGCATAGGTCCACGTGTCGCATGCAGCCCTGAGCTTCCACGCTGGCGAGCCCTCGGCGTGCATCTCTTTATATTCGGCCTCCAAGGTGCGCACATCGGCGCTGCTCCGCTGCGCACGGAGCGTGAACGCTGCTGCTTGGTCGGCAAGTGAATCCCAATCTTTCGGGTCCCAAGGCAGGCCCATCTGGGTATCTTCCTCGCCACGACGTTCTGCCCGGTTGCGCTTCTTGTAATCATTTGCAGCTCGCTTGTCGTCGCCCGTAACGATGGTGTAGGCACCATCAGGAATACCTTCCTTGAGAACGCGACGGTCGAGGACGCCGACCAGGGAGTCGCCGTGTTTGACGTGGTGGTCGAGGAAGGAGAGGGGGAGGCCGGCGGCGTGCGCTTCGATCCAGAGGGCGACTTTGCAGAGGTCTACGGCGAGGGGGTTTTTGTCGACGGCGTAGATGCAGTGCTGGACGACGTCGCGGAGTGCTTCGCGGTGGGTTTTGGGGTCCGGCTCGCGCTGGCCCGTGCGGATGCGGGCGAGTTCGCGGGCGATGCGTCGGGCGGCGGCGAGCAGGAAGTGCCCGGAGCCGGCGGCCGGGTCGCAAACGCGGAGCGCGAGCAGCGCGTTTTCTTTCTCTTCGCTAGTCGAGGCGGCATCGAGGCGCTCTTGCATGACGGGGACGAGTGCGGAGTCGACGAGTTCGCGGACGAGTTCGGGCGGGGTGTAGTAGCTGCCCGTCTGCTTGCGCTCCGAGCCGGCGGCGAGGTGGAAGTTGCGGCGGTCGGGCGAGATGCGCGGTGCGTAGTCGAGCAGTGATTCGTAGACGGAGCCGAGTTCTTCGACGTCGAGGTGGGCGTAATTGACGCGGCGCAAGCGCCCGTCTTCAGCGCGGTAGTTGGAGAGCCGGCGGACGGCTTCGAGCAGTTGGTCGTTGGCGCATTGGGCCCGCTCGATATGCCTGCAAGCGGCGTCGCCGAAGAGTTCGCCGTTGAGCGGGGAGAGGCCGACTTGGGCGGCGGCATCTTCTTCGCGGCAGACGCGGAAGGTTTGGCGGAGGCCGATCCAGAGGTCGGCGTAATCGTCGTCTTCGGTCGGCTTGTCGGCGAGGTCGCGGAGCCTGCCGACGCCGTAGTACTTGTGGAAGACGGCATATTTATCCGGGTCGCCGCCGCCGGCGAGGAGCTTGCGCTCCTCGGTGACCATGAGGAAGAGCAGGCGGTAGACGAAGTTGAGCAGCTGGCGGTAGAACGTTTGCGCGTCGAGCTCGCCGGCATCGAAGGCGGCGCGGAGGTCATGGTTGGATTCGCGCCGGAGGAGCGCGCCGCCGAGAGTTTCGAGGGCCTGCTTGACGCCGTCGCGGAGCTTGTCGCGGACGCGCCCGCCCTCTTCGATGCCCTGCTGGTAGAGGAGTTCGAGCGGGCATTGGTGCGCGGGGGCTTCGGGCCAAGGGAAGCGGGAGCGGTGGAGCAGGCGGTAGAGCAGGACGAAATCGGCGTAGGCGTTGCCGTCGATCATCGCTTCGAGGTCGAACTCGAGGAAGGCGGGCCGGGAGCGCCCGGCGGAGTCGCGGAGGATGCGGATCTTGGGCCCGTTGGCGAGGATGCCCCAGAGCGCTTCGGAGCGGTTGAGGAAGTCCTGGAGTTCGGCGTGCGGCGAGCGGCGAGCGCGTTCGCCGCGGCGGTCGAGGTCGGCGTCGGCGACGATGTGGACGGGCGCGGCGTCTTCAGCGTCGTGGGTGCGGCGGTGGATGTCGAAGGAAGCGCCGCCGGCCTCGAGGTTGGCGCGCTGGAAGTGGAGCGAGGAGTAGCCGAGCCGTTCGAGCAGGGGCTCGACGAAGGCCGCGCGCGCGACGTCGGCCGGGTTGGCGCGGCGCTGCCAAGAAGCCCAGTGGACGCGGATGTCGGAGAAAGCGGACTGCGTCTCGTCGGCGAGGCGCGCGGATTTGGGGAGATGAAAATCCTGCGGCTGCTGCGCGGCGGCGTCTTCGCCCTGCGCGGCGCGTTCGAGCAGGTCGGGCGGGAAGAGGCCGCCTTGGACGTCGACGGATGGGAAGGGCATCGGGCGGACTCTCCCCGCGCAGCCTAAAGGTCGGGGGAGTTTAGGTCTTGGGGACGAGGACGAAGACGCCGATGACGTCGGGCGGCTGGGGCTTGATCGCGACGCGGCTGCCGCCGATTTGGGCGCGGAGCCGGGCGTGCGAGGCTTCGAGGACGGCGCGGCGCTGGTCGACGATCGGCTCGGCCCAGGCGGAGTCGGCCGCGAGCATGCCGAGCGCCCATTTGACGTGGTTGACGCGCTCCTGCCGGGTCAGTTCGCCGGCGATGTCGGCGTCGGCCGCTTCCAGCAGGCGCAGGGGCTCGTCGTCGAGTCCGCCGATCCACTGGATTGCGCCGGCGGAGTTTTGGAAGGCCGCGGTGACGACTTCTTCGGCGTATTGGGGGACGCCGTCGTCGATCAGGTAGCGGAGGCGGAGCAGGAGGACGGCGGCGCGGCGGTCGACGGCGCGGGTGATCACGGCGCTGGAGCGGGGGAATGCGTCGCCGCCGCGTTCGAGCGCGTCGGCGAGGACGTGGTCGGCGAGCTCCGCGACGAGCGGATGGTTGCGCCCGATCAACGCGGCATCGGGCCTGGGCACGTCGTCGAAGTGGACGCGGGAGGGAATGGCGCCGTCTTCGCCGAGATCGCCGGGCCGGAGCTCGAAGACGCCGTCGCGGCGGGTTTGGCGGAGGAGCCCGCGGAAGCGGGGGAGTCCGTTTTGGAGGAAGCGGCGGACGTCATCGCCGACGCCGAGCACGGGCTGCATCTCGTCCAACTCGCGGGCGACGTCGCCCGGCTTGATCCCGCGCTGCGCATAGAAGGCCCGCGACTGCTCCTCCTTGGCCGACATATCGTCCCAAGCGCGGTGGAGCCGGGAGACTTCCTCGGAGTCCATGCCGAGCCGCATTTGGTCCGCGCCGCCGGAGCCTTGGAAGAGGACGTTGCTGACGAGCGCGTCGATGACCTGGTCGGATTCGACCGGGACGGGCACGGTCACGCCGAGCGATTTGCGGATGGCGGTGGCCTTGCGCAGGAGGACGCTGACGACGGCGCGGTCGACGGGATTGTTTTCGCCGAAGAGCACGAAGGTTTTCACTTCCGGGCGGCATTGTCCGAAGCGGTCGACGCGGCCCTCGCGCTGTTCGAGCCGGTTGGGGTTCCAAGGCAGGTCGTAATGAATGACGGCGTTGTAGTTCTGATGCAAGTTGACGCCTTCGGAGAGGCAGTCGGTGGCGACGAGGACGCGGACATCTGATTCGGCGAGGCGGTCGACGATCTCGCGGCGCTGCTCGGAGTCGCCGTCGGAGCCGGTGACGGCGCGGACGACGAGGCCGCGGTGGGCGCGTTCGAGCGCGACTTGGAGGTGTTCGGCGACGTATTTGGCGGTGGCGATGAAGCGGCAGTAGACGATGGGGCTGAAGCCTTCGGCGAGCAGTTCGGAGACGACGTCGGCCGCTTTGGCGAGCTTGGCGTCGTTGGCCGGGCCGGCGAGCTTGTCCGCGTCGCGGAGGAAGCCGTTCAGTCGGCGGAAGTCGTTGTCCTGGAGCGCGGCGGCGGGATCGTCGAGCGGCGCGGCGGGCGCGAAGTCGGCGGGCTGGTCGTCGTCCGCGGAGTCGAGGATCTGGCGCTGGAATTCGTCCTCGGAAGCCGGTTCGGCATCGTCGGCCGCGGCGGATTTGCGCCGGTTTTCGAGCGTGGCGCGGGCTGCTGCGGGGCTGGAGAGGACGGAGCGGAGGATGGCGATCGCGCCCCAGTAGCGGACGCGCTGGCGCTGCTTGGGGGAGTCGGCGACATCGACGTATTCGCGGAGGTAGCGGAGGATATCGTCGAACAGTTCCTGGTAGGCGGGCGACATGAGATACGTACGTTCGTCGGCGATGCGGACGGGGAAGGGAGTTTTGCTGCCGTTCCAGTCTTCAAGGTCGGAGCGCTTGCGCTGGACGAGGTGGGGTGCGAGATCGTCGCGGAGCAGGTCGCCCTCGGCATCGAATTCGGGCGAGATCAGGCCGAGCAGGGAGCGGAAGGATTCGTCGACGCCGCTGTGCGGGGTGGCGGTGCAGAGGATGACGTGGCGTCCGGGAACGGCGGCGAGGTCGCGGGCAAGGTCGTAGCGCTGCTGCTGCGCGCCTTCGCCGCGCGGGCGGGAGGCGGAGTGGGCCTCGTCGATGATGATCAGGTCGGGCGCGTTGTCGAGGAAGGCGCGGCGGTTCTTGTCGGATTTGGCGTAGTCGATGCTGACGACGAGATGGGGATAGTGGCGGTAGAGCAAGGTGTTGGGCGGGACGGCGCGTTCGAGCGCGGCGATGCGGGAGGATTGGATGATGGCGGCTTCGATATGGAATTTATCGCGGAGTTCGTCGCGCCATTGTTCGCAGAGGTGCGGCGCGCAGAGGACGCCGATGCGGCGGACGATGCCGCGGTCGAGTAATTCGCGCGCGACCATGGCGGCCTCGATGGTCTTGCCGACGCCGACGTCATCGGCGATGAGCAGGCGGACGGGGTCGAGTTTGAGCGACATCAGGAGCGGGACGAACTGGTAGGGGCGGGGCTGGACGGAGAGTTTGCCGAGCGAGCGGAAGGGACCCGCGCCGCTGCGGAGGCGGAGTCGGACGGCGTCGCGGAGGAGCAGTGCGGTGCCGAATGCGCCGGCGCGTTCGGGGTCGGGAGGCTGGTACTCGGCTTCTTTGAGCGCGTTGGGTTCGAGCGGTTCGTAGATGCCGGTGGGGTCCGCGGCGGGCGAGTCGACGGGGCGGAGCTGGATGATGCCGGGCTCGTCCGGGAGGGGCGGGAGGACGACCCAGGTGCGTTCGCGGGCGCTGGCGAGGGAACCGGGCGAGGGGGTTGCGGTGGTCATGCGAGGGGCAATCTAAAGGGCCCACGGGGCGGCGAACAGATCGGCCGCGGCGTCGGCGACGGCGGCTTGGCCGGCGGCGAGGGCTTTGCGGGCGTTGTGCGGAGATTCCGCGAGGGCGGCGGCGAGGCCCCGGGCGAAGGCTTCGTGGAGCGCGGTGCCGACGTTGATTTTGGCGACGCCGAGTTCGGCGGCGGCGGCGAGCTCTGATTGGGACATGCCGGATGCGCCGTGGAGGACGAGGGGGATGTCGACGGCGTCGCGGATGGCGGCGAGGCGGTCGCGCTGGAGGCCGCCGGCGGGCGGGCCGCCGTGGACGTTGCCGACGGCGACGGCGAGCCAGTCGATGCCGGTGGCTTCGACGAACTCGGCCGCTTGGGCCGGGTCGGTCCAGGCCGGGTCGCCGATGGTGACGCCGTCCTCGTCGCCGGCGACGTGGCCGAGTTCGGCTTCCAGGGGGATGCCGTTCCAGGCGGCGAGGCCGCGGGCCTCGCGGACGAGCTCGACGTGATCGTCGAAGGGGAGGGTCGAGCCGTCGATCATCAGGGAGTTGAAGCCGGCGTCGATGGCAGCGGAGAGTTCGGCGGCGGTGTCGGCGTGGTCGAGATGGAGGGCGGCTCGCGGGCCGCTGCCGTCGGCGAGCGGATCGAGCGCTTGGAGGGCGGCGCGGGCGACGGCGGCCGCGGCTTCGACGCCGCCGATCTGGTCGAGGCCGGCGCGGTTGAACTGGAGCAGGACGGGCTTGCCGGCGGCGGAAGCGGCAGCGAAGACGCCGCGGGCCATTTCGGGCGTGGAGACGTTGGCGGCGACGACGGCGCGGCCGGCGGAGCGGGCCCGTGCGACGAGTTCGCGGGGGGCGGTGAGCGGCATCGCGGTTCCGTGGCCGGCGCGCGGCGGCTGTAGACTTCGCGGGGCGCGGGTTCCGTCCTTCAACGCACGGCAGAGGGACGGGGTGGAGGAGAGCGTGGCGGACGACGCCGTGCCCCGCACGGATGACGAACTCGCGGCGGCGGCGCAGAGCGGCGATCTGGGCGCGTTCAACGAGCTGGTGCGCCGCTATGAACGGCGCGTGTTCGGGCTCTGCCGCGGCATGCTGCGCGGGCGCGACGCGGCCGAGGACGCGGCGCAGGATACGATGCTGGCGGCATGGCGCGGGCTGTCGGGCTATCGGGGCGGCAATTTTTCGGCGTGGCTGCTGCGGATCGCGGGGAACCGCTGCCGCGACGAGCTGCGCCGGCGCAAGCGGCGGCCGAGCACGTCGCTGGAAGAGCTGGTCGACGAGCGCGGGGACGCGTTCGCGCCGCCCGACGAAGCGCGCTCGCCGGAGCAGCGGGCGCTGGATTCGGAGACGGGCCGGGCGCTGCTGCGGGCGCTCGATTCGCTGCCGGACGGGCAGCGGCAAACGGTGATCCTGCGCGACGTGCAGGGGCTGCATTATGACGAGATCGCGCAGGCGACGGGGGCATCGATAGGCACGGTGAAATCGCGCTTGAGCCGCGGGCGGGCGCAGATGCGCCAGCTGCTGATCGAGAGCGGGGAACTTTCGGAGGCGCGGCGGCGTCTGGCCGAACAGGAACGAGAGGGAGGATCGTGAGTCGGTTGGCGCGGCTGCGGTGGGAAATCTCGCGCATGCGGCACGGCCGCGGGCAGGCGCGGGCGTCCGCGTATCTGGACGGCGAGCTGGACCCGGGCGAGGCGGCGGCGTTCGAGGCGGCGCGGGAAGAGGACGCGCAGACGCGGGAGTACCTCGAGGACATCCAGTTCATCGCCTACGGGCTGAAGGAAACGCTGGAAGCGGACGAGCCGAGCCGCAGCTTCGCGCTGACGGCGGCCGACGCCGCCGCGCCCGCGCCTCCCGTCCAGCGGGAGCCCGCGCCGAGATCGCTGCGTCTGGCGACGGCGGGAGCGGCGGTCGCAATCGCGGCGCTGGCGGCCGTGGCCGCGTACGACATGCTCGACAGGAACGAGGGGGACGGGCTGCTCGAACTGGAGTCAGCGGCATTGCCGTTCATGCGGGTGGAGGAGCAGTCGCAGCCGGAAGCAGCGCTGGTGGCAGACTTCGATCTAGAGGAGGAAGAGGCGGCCGCGGAGGAACCGGCGACCGAGATGGCGGTCGAGGACGCTTCGGCGGAGGAAGAGCTCGCGGACGATTTCGCCGAGGAGGAGGCGGTGGAAGAGGAAGCCGAAGCGGATGCAATCGATTGGCGTTCACGCGAGGAAGCCGAGGCGGAGCAAGCGGCAGCGGAAGCAGCGGAGGCCGAGGAGCAGTCGGCCAGCGAGGCTCACTTCGCCGCGCAACCGACGGACGCAGACGATGGTGCAGCGACCGAGGAATCGGCAGTGGAGGATGAGCAGGTTGAGCAGTCCGCTGAGGCGAATTTAGAAGCGGCGCCTGCTGAAGAGGAGACGGCAGAAGCGGCGATGTCAGCGGCTTCAGACCAAGCCGACCTCGAAGCGGAAGAGCCGCAGGCAGACGACGGCGATCTGCTGATGGAGAGCGACCCCGGCCCGGCTCCGTTCACCGAGAGCTTCGAGCCAGGCGAGCCCGGTTGGGAGACGCCGCTGCAGATCGCGCTGGGTATCGCAGCGGCGCTGGCGGTCGCGGCGACGGTCTGGATCAGGCGGACGGCGGGACGCGCGTAGCCACCCTACGGATGAGCTACCGCCGAGTACCCGTCGCTTTCGGAGACCTACGACGCTTGGTTCACCAGCGACAGCCGCTTCAGCTTCACCGATGTCCTGCTATGGGCACTCGACTTCACCTGCCCCGCCGACGCCCGCGCTGCCCAAGCAGCGCCGACGCAGCCGTATCGACCCGACCCCACCGCCGGTGCCAGCAGGCCCGATCCAGCCCAAAATTTGCCCTATCACCCCGAATTTCGACGTGATCGCCGATTTGGAATCGCGTCAGGAAGGCCAGAGAGCGCGTTTCGATCTCGCCCCGTGTCCCAAAAACACCCCCTCAAAATCGACGCGCCGAGAGAGTGCCCGTCTGCGCTATGGTGTGCACCTATCAGCAGAGGGGGGGGGATGATCATCACGTTGATCAGAGTCCGACAGGTCGCGCTCGCACTCTTCGCCGCCGCCACCCTCGCCGCCGGCATCAGCATCGCAGCCAGTCAGTCAATGTCGGACGCGCTGCTCAACGCCCAGAAGGACGCCATGACCGCCGAGGCCGAGTTCAAGGCTTGGACCGACCAGCTCGGCCTCGACCCCATCACCGTCCAATCCGTCATCAAATCCGTCTACGACTACATCGAGATAATCGAAGACTACGGAGCCGCCGGGATGGCCGCCGACGATGCCCGCGCCGCAGCCCGCACCCGCATCGACCGCGCCGCGGAAGTCCGCATCGCCGCAGTGAGAGCTGCCCGATCGCTGCCCAGGTCCGAACGCGCCGCCGCTCGACAAGCCGCCCGATACGCCGAGCGGATGGAAGTCGCCGCCGCCCGCGCCGAACGAGACGCCGCCATCCTCGACGCGCCCTACACGGCCGCGATGAACACCCGCGCCGGCATCTTCCGCTCCTCGCCGAGCAGACTCACCCTCGAGGCCTGCTACGAGAACATCCGCCGAGGTGGACCGATAGTCGTGATCGGTCTGCACACCTACCGGTGGCGCGACGACTGCAGGCACATGTACAACGAAGCCGACACCCCCAGCGAGCGCCTGCAACTGGGCCAATTCATCGCAAGCAACCTAGGCAGCTGAGACGTCTCGGAGAGTGACACGTGAGCCTCGCCCGCAGGCTGGGCAAGGTCGCAATCCCCGCCATCGCCGGAGTAGCAGTCAGCATCGCCGCCGTCCGTCGCGCCGTGATCGGAACGAGTTCATCGGCGTGCCGAGCGAGATGGCCAACTCGCTCGACTCAGGCGGGAAGTCCAGCCGGTGCCGCCCCTCGTTTGGCGTGATCATCCCCGCTTCGCGCAGCGCCTTGCTCGCCGACGTCCCAGCGCAGCAGGCCCGACATATCGAACTCGGCCCGCACCGGCGCGGCCACCGCCGAGGGGGGCATCACTCTTTGGAGGGGATGTCCAGGATGCGGCGGACGGCTTCCAGGCCTTCGTATTGGTGTTCGCATTGCCAGAGGACTAGGACTTCGCGGCCGGACTGTTCGTAGTCGTTGTATTTGTGCCAGTCTTGTTCGCCGGCGGGGCGGCCGATGCCGGCGGAGATGGAGTCGCGGCCTTTGGGGCAGTCTTCGTGGCCGTGGGCCCAGCAGTCGTGGCATTCGAGGATCAGCCCGCTTTCGAAGACGAAGTCGGCGAGGTGGTCCTCGATCAGGACGTGTTCGGCGTAGTTGACGCCGAGTTCGTCGAGGTTGGCGGCGACGCGGCGGTGGAACTCGGAGGGCTGGGCGACGATCTCGCCTTCGGGGAGGTTGGGGCCGAGCAGGGAGCGGCTGACGAGCTTGGCGCGGGGGCGGGGGCTCTCGTCGATGGTTTCGGCGAGGGCGAAGAGGCGGACGACGAGCGCGCCGCAGTCGGCGGCCGGGCCGGCCGCGCCGGGCAGTTCGGAGCGGGAGCGGTAGTCGTCGAGCGCGGCTTCGAGGTCGGCGCGGTGGGGCGGGGGAGCGGCCTTGACGAGGTTGGCGAAGCGGCGGGCGAGGTCTTCGTCCGGGCCGAGGCGGGCGATCTCCTCGGCGAGCCATTGGAGGTTGCCCCTGCTGAAGACGGCCATGGCGCTCCTCCGCGGGGGAATCACGCGCGCGGAATCAGGGGCAGCCTACGACGGCGGGAGGCGGGCGGGCGCTGCGGGCGCGTGCGACAATGCGGGCATGAGGGCGGGCATGGGCGGGCCGGCGGGCACCTCGCGGTGGATGGGGCGGGCGTTCGAGCTGGCGCGGGAGGTGCTGGGGACGACTTCGCCGAATCCGGCGGTCGGCGCGGTGGTGGTGCGGGACGGGCGGATCGTCGGCGAGGGGGCGACGCAGCCGCCGGGCGGGGCGCACGCGGAGGCGACGGCGCTGCGGGAAGCCGGCGAGCGGGCGCGGGGGGCGGCGCTGTATACGACGCTGGAACCGTGCGCGCACCAGGGGCGGACGCCGCCCTGCACGGAGGCGATCATCGAGGCGGGGATCGCGGAAGTGTTCGCCGCGTTCGGCGATCCCGACGGGCAGGTCGACGGGGCGGGGCTGGAACGGCTGCGGGAGGCGGGAATCGCCGTTTCGGCAGGGGACGGAGCGGCGGAGGCGGCGGAGCTGTACGAGGCGTACGCGCACCATCGTCGGACGGGGCGGCCGTTCGTGACGGCGAAGTTCGCGGCCAGCCTGGACGGGCGGATCGCGGCGACGAGCGGGGATTCGCGCTGGGTGAGCGGGCCGGAGACGCTGGCCTGGGCGCACCGGCAGCGGCCGGCGCTGGACGCGATCCTGGTCGGCGCGGGCACGATTCTGGCGGATGATCCGCAGCTCACGGCGCGGCCGGACGGCTGGGAGGGGCCGGTGCCGCAGCCGCTGCGGGTGGTGCTGGACAGCCGCGGGCGGACGCCGCTGGAGGCGCGGGTGCTGGCGGATCAGGAGCACGCGCGGACGCTGATCTGCACGACGGAGGCATCGCCGCGGCAGTGGCGGGCGGGCGTGTCGCGGCTGGGGGCGGAGACGGCCGTGCTGCCCGCGGCGGGGGGGCGGGTCGCGATCGGGCCGGTGCTGGAGCTGCTGGGGCGGGAGCGGGGCGTGGTCTCGCTGCTGGTCGAGGGCGGGGGCGAGGTGCACGGGGCGTTCTTCGACGCGGGGCTGGTGGACAAGGTGCAGGCGGTGGTCGCGCCGATGCTGATCGGGGGCGACGCGCAGACGGCGGTGCGCGGCGAGGGGGCGGCGAGGATGGCCGACGCGGTGCGGCTCGAGCGGATTTCGGTGGAACGGCTCGGCGTTGATCTGCTGGTGACCGGCTATCCGCGCCGGCCGGCGGCGGGGGAACCGCCGCGACTGCGCCCGGCGGGAGCGGACGACGCGGCGGGGATCGACGCGCTGCTGGGGATTGCAAGGTCGTCGCTGACGGCGGCGGAGCTGGCCGAATCGTGCGCTGAAGGCGCGGTCTGGGTCGCGGCCGGGCCGAACGGGATCGACGGAGTCGCCGGCGTCGCGGCCGGCGAAGGGGATCGCGCCGAACTGGTCTGCCTCTTGGCGGCCGGGCACGCGCCGGCGGGGACGGCGGCGCGGCTGAGGGACGCGGCTGCGGCCTCGGCCGAGGGGCGGGGCGCGCGCTGGCTGGTCGTCGCGGAGCGGCCCGAGACCGGCGGGCTGGGCCCGCGCGCGGCTTGGGGCGGGCTAGGATTCAGGTACTTCCGCCGCGGCGAGGATGGGGCCGAGGTCTGCATCCGGCGGCTGAGCGGAGCGGGAGGGGCCTGATGTTCACCGGGATCATCGAAGAGGTGGGGCGGGTCGCCGAGTCGGCGGAGGGGCTGCTGCGGATCGCCGCGCCGCTGATCACGAGCGATGCGGCGCTGGGGGACAGCATCGCGATCAACGGCGTGGATCTGACGGTGGCGGCGATCGAGGGCGAGACGTTCATGGCCAACGTGATGCCGGAGACGTACCGGCGGTCGAACCTGGGCGGGCTGTCGGCGGGGGCGCGGGTGAATTTGGAGCGGTCGGTGCGGCCGATGGACCGGCTGAGCGGGCACGTCGTGCGCGGGGTCGTGGAGGGGCGCGGAGCGTTCCGCGCGGCGCGGCCCGAGGCGGACGCGATCGTGGCCTCTTATGACGCGCCGGCCGAGCTGCTGCGGTACATGATCGTGAAGGGGCCGATCTGCATCGACGGGGCGAGCCTGACGATCGTGGAGAAGGACGAGGCGGGATTCGCGGTCTCGCTGGTTCAGTACACTCAGGAGCACACGAACCTGCTCGACCGGAAGCCGGGCGACGAGGTGAACCTCGAGACGGACATCATGGCGCGGTACGTGGATCAGCTCGTGGAAGCGCGGCTGGCCGAGCGCGGATGAGGCCGGATAAGGCATGAAGATGGCGCGCAAGAAGGCCGAACCGGCGGCGAAGGCGAAGGGCGGGCGGCGGAAGCAGCCGGCGCGGGGCCGCGCGCGCGCGTCCGCGTTCTGCACGGTGGAAGAGGCGATCCAAGAGTTCGCGCAGGGGCGGCCGCTGATCATCACGGACGATGAGGATCGCGAGAACGAGGGCGATCTGGCGCTGCCGGCGCAGTTCGTGACTTCGGACACGATCAACTTCATGGCGACGCACGGGCGGGGCTTGATCTGCATCGCGATGAGCGGCGAGCGGCTGGATCGGCTGGGGCTGCGGCTGATGGTCGATCAGGGGCAGAACACGGCACCCTTGGGGACGGCCTTCACGGTCAGCGTGGAGGCGCGGACGGGGGTGACGACGGGGATTTCGGCGCCGGATCGGGCGCGGACGGTGCAGGTGCTGATGGATCCGAACACGCGGCCGGAGGATCTGGTGCGGCCGGGGCACATGTTCCCGCTGCGGGCGCGGGAGGGCGGCGTGCTGGTGCGGGCGGGGCAGACGGAGGCGTCGGTCGACTTGTGCGAGCTGGGGGACTTGCAGCCGGGCGCGGTGATCTGCGAGGTGATGAAGCGGGACGGAACGATGGCGCGGCTGCCGGACCTGATGCGGTTCTCGAAGCGGCACGAGATCAAGATGATCTCGGTCGAGCAGATCATCCAGTACCGGCTGCGGACGGAGCGGCTGGTGGAACGGGTGTCGGAGGCGCGGCTGCCGACCGACCACGGGGACTTCCGGCTGATTGGGTACAAGGCGCACGGATCGAGCGAGGAACACGTAGCGCTGATGCTGGGGGACGAGGGGGCGGACGAGCCGACCTTGGTGCGGGTGCATTCGCAGTGCCTGACCGGGGACGTGTTCGGTTCGCAGCGCTGCGACTGCGGGGAGCAGCTGGAGATCGCGATGCGGATGGTGGCGGAGGCGGGGCGGGGCGTGATCGTCTACATGTCGCAGGAGGGGCGGGGGATCGGGCTGCACAACAAGATCGCGGCCTACGCGCTGCAGGACGAGGGGATGGACACGGTCGAGGCGAACCTGGCGCTGGGGTTCGAGGCGGATCGGCGCGATTACGGGATCGGGATGCAGATCCTGCGGGACTTGGGAGTGTCGCGGATCCGGCTGCTGACCAATAACCCGGCCAAGCGGCACGGGCTGGCGGGATACGGGCTGGAGATCGTCGAGCGGGTGCCGGTGATCGCGACGGCGAACCCGCACAACGTGCGGTACCTGACGGTGAAGCAGGAGAAGATGGGGCATCTGCTCGATCCGAAGGCGCTGGAGCAGACGGAGCCGGCGGAACCGATGCCGACGGACGCGGCGGCGAGCGGATAGCCGGGCATGGTCCGCATCCACGACGGCGCGGCGGTGCCCGATCCGGAATCGGGGCCGGCGGCGGGGATGTCGTTCGCCGTGGTGGTGTCGCGGTTCAACGACTTCGTCACGTCGAAGCTGCTCGACGGCTGTTTGGATCACCTGGCCGCGTCGGGCGCCTATGACGACAACATCGACGTGTACTGGGTACCGGGCGCGTTCGAGATTCCGCTGGTCGCAAGGCGCTGCGCGGAGACGGGATGGTTCCATGCGGTGATCTGCCTCGGCGCGGTGATCGAGGGGGAGACGGACCACTACCGGCTGGTCGTCGATGCGGCGACGGCGGGGATCGCGCGGGTCGGGCAGGACACGGGCGTGCCCTGCATTTTCGAGGTGCTGGCGACGCAGACGGTGGAACTGGCGCTGGCGAGGGCGGGCGGCTCGGCGGGCAACAAGGGCGAGGAAGCGGCGCAGGCGGCGATCGAGACGGCGCGGGTGCTGCGGGAGATAGGCCCGGCGACGCGGTATCGGTAGGCGGCGCGATAGCGTCAGGCGTCGGCGATGCGCCAGATGCGGGCGAAGTCGAGGACGAGGCCGGGCATCTCGGGTTCGCAGCTGACCTCATCGGGGCGGTGGACGATCTGCTGCTCTTCGCTGTCGCGATAAATGTGGACGTTGTGGTTGGCAGGGTCGACGAGCAGGCCGAGCAGGACGCCGTGGCTGGTCCAGCCGACCATCTTCTCCTGCTGATCGGCGACGGCCTCGCCCGGAGAACGGACTTCGATCACGAACTCGGGCGCGACCGGCTGGTAGCGACGAGGCGAGGGGCGGTTGCGGGCCTCGGCTTGGCGCTCGTCGCTGATCCAGCTGATGTCGGGCACCTTGAATTCCCAGCCGGGCGGGAAGAAGCCGCCGGTCATGGGGCGGACGAGGCCGATCCGCCGGAGCAGGGCCCAGAGCCAGACTTGGCCGTAGAGGTCGCCTTCAATGGCGGATGTGCGTTCTTCAGTTGAGCCGCTGATGATGAGTTCCCCTTTCAGCGTCTCGATCCAGACGCCGTCGTGTTGGTCCGTGAGATGCGCGATGTACGCCTCCGTGACGGGGCAGTCGGGGCGGACGCGGACGGGGCGGTCCCCGGCGAGGGCTTGGGCGATTGCGTCGGCTACGGGATCGGCGGTTGCGGTGGTCATCTTGGCTGCTCGCGATCCAACGGTACGGGGTCAGCCGGCGGCGGTGTTGGCGGCTGATTTGAAGCGATCGAGGTTGAGCTGGTCGCGGGCGTCGGCGGTGCGCTTGCGGGTCCATTCGTCGAGCGGGATGCCGCAGCCGTCGGCGATGCGGACCATGCGCTGGAAGTTGGCGACGATGCCGGCCGCGTCGAACAGGGCCGGCTCGCCCATTGCGGCGACGATGTCCTCGCGGCGTTCGGGCAGGTCGTCGGCCCGGCGCACGGCGGATTCGGCGAAGGCGGTGAGGATGCCGCCGTGGGGGACGCCGCTGTCGGCGCCGGAGTCGACGACGCTCTGGATGTCGAGCGCGTCATTGCCGCGGCTGCTCGCACGGAGCATGCCGACATGCGAGGAGGTTCAATAGAAGCACTCGTTGAGGGCGGAGACGCGGGCGGCGATCAGCTCGACCTGCGGGCGCGAGATGGCGCGGGCCCAGCCTTCGGAATCGACGCCCATGGCGCTGCCGACGCGGTGGTGCGGCAGGTAGTGGGCGGCGGAGAGCTCGGAGAGCCAGCGGACGTTTTCGGGGACGAGGCTGAGGGCGGAGATGACGTTGGCGGCCCAGCGCGAGCCGGGGTAGATGTCGCGGTCTTCGGGGTCGCACATCCAAGGCTGGACGATCGGGGTCCAGCCGGCGAGATGCTCGGCTTTGGAGGAGCGGTGGCGACGGGGCTCGCCGGGCTCGGGCTGCGGCAGCGGTTCGAGCGCCATGCCGAGGGCGCGGTGGAACTCGTCGACGGAGAAGACGTGGACCACGACGCCGAGCAGGTCGACGTAGCGGGCGTCGTCCATGCCGTCGGCGGAGGTGACGCGGTCGTACCAGTCGGGCGAGAGGCGGGCGCTGTCGGCGATGACCGCGTGGATCGCGTCGATCGTGGCTTCGGGGAGCAGGTCGTCGGAGGGCAGGCAGGGGCGCAGGTGCTCACCCGCGACAGAGGCAGCGGAGAGGGCAGCGGCGCGTTCGCGGCAGAATCTGCATTCGGCGGCGGCGCGGGTTTCAGCGGCGATGGCGACGCGCTCGGGGCCCGTCCACCAGTCGCCGGGTTCGGCGATCCTGCGCCAGGCGCGGCGGTGGGCGGCGGCGAAGCGGTAGGGGATCTCGCGGCCGCGGGAGATGTATGCGAAGGGGATGTCGAGGATCGTCGTGCTCGTCGTCGTGGTCATGGCGCGGCCTCCGCGGCGGAGGCTAGCGGGAAACGGTGAGGCCGGCGGCGACTCTCTCGTCGATCCAGCGGTCGATCTGCTCGTCGGAGCGGCCCAGTGTTTCGGCGAGGATTTCGCGGGTGTGCTCGCCGAGGCGGGGGGCGGGGCGCTCGCAGGCAGCGGGGGTGCGGGAGAAGCGCCAGGCGAAGCCTTGGTAGCGGCGGACGCCGGTGTCGGCGTGCTCGAGCGGGAGCCACCAGCCGCGGGCGGCGAGATGCGGGTCGCCGAGGTGCGAGAGGGTCGTGTGCGCGGCGCCGGCCGGGACGCCGGCGGACTGGAGGCGGCGCTGGAGCGTGCGGGCGTCCCAGCCGGCGGTCCAAGCGGCGAGGGCGCGTTCGAGGCGGTCGACATCGGCGAGGCGGCCGGCGGCTTCGCGCCAAGCCGGTTCGCGCAGCGCCGGTTCTCCGGCGGCGACTTCGAGCAAGGCGGCCCATTGCTCGTCGGTCGCGACCGAGATCGCGATCCACTCGTCCTCGCCGGCGCAGGGGAAGAGCTCGCGCGGGGCGGCGTCGGGCCTGCGGTTGCCGTTGCGCGGCGGAGTGCCGCCGCCGGCCGAGGCAAACAGTACGTATTCGTCGAGGCAGCTCAGGGCGGCCTCGAACATCGAGCCTTCGGCGCGGATGCCCGGGCCGCCTCCGGTTTCGCGGCAGTGGACGGCGGCGAGGGCGGCGAGGGCCATCTGCGCGCCGACGATGGGGTCGGCCTGCATCGTGCCGAGCAGGCGCGGGGGCGAGCCGGGGTAGCCCATCAGGGAGTTCCAGCCGGCGTTGGCTTCGGTCGAGCCGCCGTTGGCGCGATAGTTCGAGTAGGGGCCGTCGGCGCCGAAGCCGGAGCAGCTGATCAGGGCGATGCGGGGGTTGACGGCGAGCAGGTCGTCGTGGGTGAGGCGGAGGTTCTGCAGGACGCGGGGGCGGAAGTTTTCGAGCACGAGGTCGGCGCGGGCGACGAGTTCGAGCGCGAGCGCGCGGCCTTCTTCGGCGTCGAGCGCGATCGAGACGTTGCGCTTGCCGCGGTTGGCCATGTTGAAGTTGGCGCGGACGTTGAGCGGATGCGCGTCGGGCGCGGCGGCGGGCGGCGGGCCGGAAGGCTCGAAGCGCCAGAGGTCGGGGCGCTTCGGGCCCTCGATCTTGATCACTTCAGCGCCGAGGTCGGAGAGCAGGGTTGCGGCGTAGGGGCCGAGCCAGGCGTGGGTGAAGTCGACGACGCGGAGGCCGTCGAGCGGGCCCGTGGCGGCGCCCGGGCGTTCGCGGCGGGAGAAGGCCGTCGCTTCGTCGAGCTCGGCCCCGCTTTCGGGACGGGAAGCGCGCATCGGCGGGCCGGCGGCGGCGAGCGGGCCGAGCTGCTCGTGTTCGAGCGTCTGGAAGTAATCGAGTTCGGCGAGGTGGCGATCTTCGAGCAATTGTTCGGGCGTGCGGTGCCAGCCGAGGTTGACGTCCAGCTCTTCGAGGCCGTTGAAGATTTCTTCCGAGGTGCGCCCAGCCAGCAATGGGGCGAAGTAGTCGAGCGAGAGCTGGCGTTCGGCCAGCGGGCCTTCGCCTTCGGCGAGCTCAGCCGGGGCGGGATCGGAGAGGCCGAACGCGACCGGCGCGGCGGCGAGGGCGGCGCGGTTCCAGGCGGGGAGGGAGATCCAGCCGTCGCGGGTGGGCAGGACTTCGGCCCAGTTGGGCGGGCCGTTGCCGCGCGGGAGCGGAGTGCCGTAGAACTCGCTGCGCAAGCTCATGATCAGCGTCGAAACGGCCTCCATCGAGGCGACTTCGATCCACTGGCCGCGGCCGGAATGCATGCGTTCGAGCAGCGCGGCGACCGCGCCGACGGCCGCGAGCGCGCCGACGGTGCGCGGCACGATCGTGCCCGGAGCGGCGAGCGGCTGCTTGTCGGGGTCGCCGTTCGTGTAGGCGAAGCCGGCCAGCGCCTGGATCACGAGGTCGTCGGCCCGCCAATCGGCGTAGGGGCCCGAAGTGCCGAAGGGCGAGTGGTGGACGACCACCAGACGGGGCCAGCGGGCGTCCAGGGCGGCGGCATCGAACGCGCCGAGCTCGCCGGGCGTGGCGTCGGTGATGAATACGTCGGCCCCGTTGAGATCGTCGAGCAGGTCGTGCTCGCCCGCGATGCGCTCGGAGCGCTTGCCCTGTCCGAGCGAGGCCCAGAGCAGCGAGCGGCTCTCGCCGTCCCGCTCGATCATGGGCGGATGCCGTCGCAGGGGCGACCCGTCGGCGTCTTCGAGCGCGAGCACGTCGGCGCCCCAGCGGGCGAATTCGCGTCCGCAGGCGGCCGCCTCGACGCTGCGGCTCCATTCGACAACGCGCAGCCCGGCGAGCAGTTCCATCGGCGGAGGCTACCGAACAGCCCGGGCCGCACGGCGCAGATTTATGCAAGGAGGGCGCGAAAGGAGGCGAGGATGGGGCGCTATGCATCGCCGGAAGAGGCCTATTGGGCATTCTTCGAGACGTTCAACCGCAAGGACGCGGCGGCTTGGGCGGGGGTAATGAACTATCCGCACGCGCGGGTCGGGCTGGTCGAAGGCGAAGGCTGGAAGATGGCGGCCCACTCGGGCGTGGCGGTCGGCTGAGCGCCGCTCAACCGCCGTTGAATCTGTTGAAATCGGAGATGCCCGACGGCTCGGATGCGGAGGGCTTAGATTGGGCGGCACGGCAGGCACGGACGGAGGCGCGAAATGGGGCACTACGCATCGCCGGAAGAGGCATACGAGGCGTTTTTCGAGCGCTTCAACGCGAAGGATGCGGACGGCTGGGCCGGCGTGATGAGCTATCCGCACGTGCGGGTCGCGCCGATTGCCGGGCCGGAGGTGCAGAAGGTCGCGGCGGGCGTCCCACGCACGCCGGCCCGCCTGTTCCCGACGGCGGCCGACTACGCCGCGATGGCCAACTGGGAGCGCTTCGAACGCACGGGCTGGGTGCGCACGGAGGGGATTCCGACGGAGCGCATCCACGAGTCGGAGACGATGGTGCACTTGGCCGGCGGCTGGTCGCGCTACAACGCCGCCGGCGAAGCGTTCGTGACCAACCGCGTCTGCTACATCCTGACCAAGCTCGACGAAGGCTGGGGCATCCAAGCCCGCTTCGGCGTCGACTCCTGGGTCGAAGACGAAGACCAGTCAGCCGCCGAGCAGGCCGCCGCGGACCTAGTCGAACAAGCGATCGGGCAGGAGCTCCAAGGCGATATCGCCGCAGTCGCCGCATCCTGCCGCTACCCCCTCACCATCGTCGGCATCGGCGAGGTCGTGCAGTTCGGCTCCGCCGAGGAGCTGGTCGAGTTGTCGCAACTGCCGGGCCCCCGCCCGGGAACAGTCTCCGCAAGGGCCGTGCAATCAGGCCGCCGCGGCGTCACCCTCTCGGCAAGGGTCGAAACCGGCGAGACAGTCGGCCAACGCCTAGTCCTAGTCACGCAGGACGAAGACGGCTGGAAAATCGCCGCAGTCGCCCCGATGCCCGGCGAGTACGACTAGTACCTAGCCGTAATGCGTGCGCTAAACGGCGGTTGAGTGGATCAAACTCAGCGATAGTTGAGTTTGCGGCGCGCCAAGTGCCCCATTGGCGTTAGTCGTCGCGGGGGAGTTTTTCTAGGGCTCGTTTTACGGGGCTTAGTTGGCGTTTGCCGGGGACTTGTCTTGGGTCGGCCATGCCGAATCTGGCGCCCATGGCGTAGGTGTGGAAGGCGGAGTTGATGTGGGTGGTGAAGCCTTGGGCGTCGAGCATGTTGTTGATCGATGCTTTGATTTGGCGGAGGGCCATTGGGGAGTGCTGGGCGACTTCTTCGGCGTAGGCGAGGGTTTCGCGTTCGAGCTCTTCGCGGGGGTAGACGCGGTTGACGAAGCCGTGCTGCATTGCTTCTTCCGCGCCGATGAAGCGGTTTTGGAAGAGGATTTCCTTGGCCTTGCGGGGGCCGAGATCCCAGGGCGGGGAGAAGTATTGGGTGTGGGAGGCGAGGAATTGGGCGTCGTCTGAGGCGAAGATGAGGTCCATGGAGGAGGCGACCATCCAGCCGCCGAAGATGCAGCGGCCGTGGACCATGGCGATGGTGGGCTTGGGCAGGTTGCGCCAGCGCATGGTGTTGTGGATGCGGGTGTCGCGCTGGCGGTCGTAGATGCCGACGAAGTCCTCGGCCCAGCCGCGTTCTTCTCGGTCGGCGAGTTCGGGCGGGGAGCCGAGGTCGTGGCCGGCGGAGAAGTCGGGCCCGTTGCCGGAGAGGATGACGACGAGCACGTCGGGGTCGTCGGCCGCGGCCTGCATGGCGAGGTCGATCTCTTCGAGCAGGACGCGGGATTGGGCGTTGCGGTATTCGGGCCGGTTCATGATCACGCGGGCGACGGGGCCCGGCTCGTAGATGACCTGCTGGAGTTCCATCGTTCGTCCTTTTCCGCAAGATCGCGCGCCGTGATCGCGCACGGGGCAGGGTAGCCGCTGCCGGTCGGGGGTCGATCAGGGGTCGATGGCGAAGGCGTTGAGGTAGAGGAGGCGGGCTTGGGCGGGGGGGAGGCCTTGTCCGAGGTACTGGTCGCCGACGCGGATTTCGAAGTGGAGGTGGAGGTCGCTGCCGGGCGCTTCCCAGACGGCGGACTGGCCGGATTCGCCGACGCGGCCGATGACTTGGCCGGCGGCGACGCGGCCGCCTTCGGCGACATCGGGGTGGATGGCGGCGAGGTGGGCGTAGCGGGTGACGACGCCGGCGCCGTGGTCGAGCCAGACTTGGCGGCCGCGGAGGCGGTCGAGGATCGGTTCGCCACGCCAGCCGGCGCGCTCGAAGGCGGCCCATTCAGCGGGAGTGACTTCGACGTATTGATGGTCGGCGCGGATTACTTCGCCGTCCTTGGCGGCGCGGACTTCGGTCGCGTCGTTGATCGGGATGCAGGAGGCCCATTCGTAGAAGTCGAGGCCTTCGTGGATGCCGAAGCGGTATTCGCGGTCTGCGCCGGGGAGGTGTCCGGGGAAGGACGTGATCAGCGCGCCGGGCTGGGAGCAGTCGCCGCGGGCGCGCCAGAAGCCGGCGATGGGGACGATGAAGCCGGTCAACTCCGGCTCGGCGGCCGGTTCTTCCTGCCGTTCCTGCTGCTGCGCGGCCGCCGCTTGCGCGGGCGTGGCGGGCTCCGCCGCGTCGTCGCCGGAGCGAGCCGGGGCATCCGATTGAGTCGGGGGCGGATCCGGGTCGGCTTGGGGTTGCGAAGGAGCAGGCTGGTCCGCCTCGGACTCGGCCGGTTCCGCGCCGGCGTCCGCGACGGGTTGTACCTGCGCGGCCGGGGCAGGGGGCGGATCTTCGCCGCGTGCGCCGATCAGCGCCACGGCGACGGCCGCGCCGATGGCGGCCGAGGCGATGGCGGCGTAGAGCCAGAGGGGGCCGGCGAGGAGATCGGCGAGTCTGGCGCGACGGGGCTTGCGCGGGTCGGGCAGCGCGGCGAGGCCGGGACGGCGCGGGGCGGGCGGCGGACCGGAGTCTTCCCGGCCGCGTTCGCCGCCGGCGCCGGGTCGATCTTCAGGCCGATCTCCGGGTTGATCGTCGGGGCGGTCGCTGCTGTCGGGTGCGATGGTCCGGTTCCTTCGCCGGGCGGCTCTAGGCGTCGTCTGCGGGCGGGTAGCCCTCGTCTTCGAGCGCGGCGTCTATTTCCGCGGGCGCGATGCGGGCGTCGTCGTAGGAGACGGTGACGCGCTTGGCGTCAATGTCGACGTCGACCGCGCCGACGCCGGCGATTGCGCCGAGGCGGCCGGTGATGGCATTGGCGCAGTGGTCGCAGGAGATGTCGGGGGCGGTGCGGACGAGGGTGGCGGGCATTGGTCAGGCTCCTTGGCCGGGGCCGAAGCGCCCTTCGCCGTTGCCGTGGAGGGCGACGTGGAGCGCCTCGGCGTGGGCGCGGCGGGCGCCGGCATCGTCGATTGGTTCGAGCGTACCGTCACCGTAGCGGCGTTCGAGCGCGAGCGAGATGAGGCGGTCGCAGAAGCGGGGGTTCTTGGGCAGCAGCGCGCCGTGCAGGTAGGTGCCGAAGCAGTTGCGCGAGCGTGCGCCTTCGGAGCCGTCGCCGCCGTTGTTGCCGAAGCCGGCGACGACATCGGCAAGCGGTTCCTGGCCTTCGTTGAGGTAGGTGCGGCCGCCGTGGTTCTCGAAGCCGACGAGGGTGTCGCCCTCCCAAAGCGCCGCGACGTTGCCGACGCAGCGGGCGGTTTGCGGGCCGGGGTGGGCGGAGACGGCGTCGAAGACTCCGGCGCCGCGCAGGATCGCGCCGTCGATGCCGCGGTACTGGAGGCCGAAGAGCTGGTAGCCGCCGCAGACGGCGAGGGCGACGCGGTCGTCGTCGCGGTAGGCGCGGAGGTCGTCCGCGCGGGCGGCGAGGTCTTGCTCGATGCGGCGCTGCTCGCGGTCCTGCCCGCCGCCGGCGAGGAGGATGTCGGTTTCGTCCGGGTTCCACGCGCCGCCGATGCCGACGTGCTCGATCTCGACGTCGATGCCGCGCAGTCCGCAGCGGCGGGCGACGGCCATGGCGTTGCCGCGGTCGCCGTAGATGTTGAGCAGGTCGGGGTAGAGCACGGAGACGCGGAGGCTGCGGGCGGTCACGGCGCGGCTCCGTTCGCGTCCCACCAAGCGCCCGCAGCGGATTCGCGGGCGAGCAGGGAACGGATGCGGAGCAGCGCCGTGTAGGTGGACAGGACGACGAGCTCGCCGCCGGGCGGCACGCGGTCGACGGCGGCGCGCAGGGCGGCGCCGGGGTCGCGCAGGATCGGCGCGGCGGCGCGCGGGAGGCCGGCGTATTCGAGGCGGAGGGCGAGGTCGGCCGCGCGGCGGCCGCCGACGGAGAGCGATTCGACATGGGGCGCTTGGGATTCCCAATCGGTGTCCCAAATCCAGGAGACATCCTCGCCATCGGCGATGCCGTCGTTGAGCAGGACGAGCAGGCGGTGGCGGGCGCCGGGGCGCTGGAGGGTGCGGAGGGCCTGGTTCATGCCGGCGGGGTTCTTGCCGAGCAGGATCAAGAGGCGGCGGCCGTCGTCGAGTTCGACCCGTTCCTGGCGGCCGAAGGCGGCCTCGTGGCGCTCCAAGCCGCGCACGATCGCGTCGGCGTCCACGCCCATGGCGTGCGCGGCGGCGGCCGCTGCGAGCGCGTTGTAGACGCTGTAGAGCCCGCGGGCGGGCAGGCCGACAGCGCGTTCGTCGCCGTTGATCCGCAGGGTGAAGGCGATCTCGTCGCCGTCCTCGGAAATCTCCGCCGCGGACACGGCCGGTTCCGTGCGGGAAGCGCCGGTTTCGGTGCGCCAATGCCCGAGGTGCGCGAAGAAGCGGCGGTCGTAGCGGAAGTCTTCGCCGCTTTCGGGGTCCCAGATGGCGTCGACCGCCTCGCCGGGGAGCGCGGCGCCGGGCGCGTCGGCGATGCCGAAGCGGATCACGGGGCCGGGCGGGCGGCGGGCGAGCAGGTCGAGCAGGGGATCGTCGGCGTTGATCGCGACGATGGTTCCGGCCGGGGCGGCGGCCAGGGCTTGCTGCCAGCGCAGGGTCACGGCGTCGATCTCGCCGTAGCGGTCGAGCTGGTCGCGCATGAGGTTGGCGAAGACGAGCACGGGCGGGCGGGCGGCGTTTCCGCCGAGCACGGCGCGGGCGACTGAGGGCAGGGCCGCCTCGTCGGTTTCGAGCACGGCGGCGCGGCCTGGCGGGAGCGCGCCGGACGGGGCGGCCGCGTCGATCATCGCGCCGAGCACGCCGCGCATGAGGTTGGAGCCGGCTTGGTTGTGGAGCACGTCGCGTCCGTCGGCGCGGAGGATGCGGGCGAGCATGGCGCTGGTCGTGGTCTTGCCGTTGGTGCCGGTGATCAGCGCGATCCGTTCGAGGCGGCGGGCGAGGCCGGAGGCGGCGGCGGGATCGATCCGCTCGGCGACGAGGCCGGGCAGGGCGGTGCCGCCGGTGCCGAGCAGGCGGACGGCGCGGCGGGCGGCCTTGCCGGCGATCACGGCGGCGGCGAGCCTGGCCGCGGGCGGCGTCCGGTTCACGGTCCCGGCGCGGCCGGCTGGCGCAGCGCGGAGATGATCTGGTCGATGCCGACGAGCCCGAGCAGGCGCCCGTCGTCGACGACGGGCAGCAGGCGCGGCGCATCGTCGCCCTGCAGGCGCTTGAGCGCCTCGTCGGCGCGCTCGCCGGGGTCGATCGGGGTCAGCGCGTCGGCCGGGATCATGACGTCGCGCACGCGAGCGGAGCGGTAGCGGTCGTCGTCGAGGAGGAGCACGGCGGAGGCGGGGAGGATGCCGATCACGATGTCGGCGGAGTAGACGAAGAAGGCTTCGCGGTGGTCGAGGCGAGCGCGGTTGGGCGCGGCTTGGATGACGAGGAAGTCGGCGTCGACGGTGCGGGAGAGGGTGGGCTGGAGCATCAGGTCCCCGACCCGGCGGGCGTGGAGGTCGTGCTGCAGCTCCGCGTTGCGGGCGGCCTGGCGGCCCTGGGTCCAGAGCAGGAAGCCGATCACGATGAGCCAGATGCCGGAGATGCCGCGCAGGAAATCGACGTCGATGACGCGGATCAGGCCGAGCACGCCGACGGCGACGACCGCGGCGGCGAAGAGCTGGCCCAGCGCGGCGGCGGCGCGGGTGGCGCGGTAGGGCGAGCCGGTCAGCTTCCAGACCAGCGCGCGGAAGATGTGGCCGCCGTCGAGCGGGAAGCCGGGCAGGAGGTTGAAGATGCCGACGGCGAGGTTGAGCGCGGCGAGCACGGAGACGATCTGGGCGGCGGCGGAGTCCTGGGCGAGCACGAAGCGGGCGATGGCGAACAGCACGCCGCCGATCACGAGGTTGGCAAGCGGGCCGACGACGGAGATCGTGAATTCGTGCAGCGGGCGCTTGGGGTCGTCCTTGATCATCGAGAAGCCGCCGAAGAAGACGAGCGTGATCGAGCTGACTTCGAGCCCGTGCCGGCGGGCGACGAGGCTGTGGGCGAGTTCGTGGATCAGCAGCGAGGCGAAGAGCGCGACTCCTCCGAGCAGCGCGAAGCCCCAGCGCTGGAGGCCGTCGGCGAGGGTGATCCACTCGGACATCACCCAGACGACGAGGAAGAAGATCAGGAAGAAGGAGAAGTCGAGGATGATGGGGATGCCGAAGATGCGGCCGACCTTGAAGCCGCCGCCGAGCATGCCGAATTTCATGCGCCCATCATATGTCGCGCCGGGCGGAGGACGGATCGGCGGTTGATCGCGGATCGATCGCGCGCGGATCAGGACGGGGAGAGGGCCGCCGGCAGCTCGGCGACGCTGGCGAGATGGAGGTCGGGTTCGACGCCGGGAACGGACTTGCCGCCGACTTGGACGGCCAGGGCGAAGCCGGCGTTGCGCGCGCCGATGACGTCGGCTTCGGGAGTGTCGCCGATGAAACCGGCTTCGCCCGGTTCGACGCCGAGCTGGTCGAGCGCGGCTTGGAAGATCTCGGGGCCGGGCTTCCAAGATCTGACGACGTCGGACCAGGCGAAGGCGTGGAAGTGCCGGCCGAGGCCGCGCTGGTGCAGCATCCGTTCGAGGACGGGGCCGGGCGCGAGGCCGGTGTTGCAAACGACGGCCATGCGATAGCCGCGACGGGCGAGCGCGTCGAGCGCGTCGGGGATGCCTTCGATGATGTCGGGCGGCTCCCAGAGCGGGGAGTCGAAGACGGCTTCGCGGACGGCGGCGAGCGTTTCGCCGTCCGGGCGGGCGGCGGGGCAGCGGCGCTGCATGCCGGAGAGGACGGCGTTGAAGCGGTCTTCGCCGCTGAGGTCGATGTTGCGCTGGTGGGCTTCGACGAGGGCGTCGATGGCGTCGCGGACGGCGGCCGGGGCGGCGGAGAGCGCCTCTTCACCCGCGCCGGCAGATTGGAAGGCTTCGGCGAGGATGCGTTCGCGGCGGGCGACGCGACGGGAGCCGCCGCCGGGGGCGTCACGGATCAGGGTGCCCCAGAGGTCGAAGCAGAGGGCGCGGATGCGGCTGCGCGGGATGTCGGAGCGGCTGGTCAGGCGTCGTCCTGCTTGCCGGGCTTGTCGGCGCGGGCCTCCGAGCCAGAGGAGCTGGCGACGGCTTCGCCCTCGTCGGTTGATTCCTCGTCGTCGGCCATCTCGTCTTCATCCGTCGAGGGGTTGCGCGCTTCCTCGCGGAATTCGCGCACGCCCTGCCCGAGCGCCTTGCCGACGCCGGCGAGGCGGCCCGCGCCGAAGATGACGAGGACGATGACGACGATGCCCGCGATCTCCCAGGGTCCGATGCCCATGACGATCTCCAGCGGCTGCCGGGGATAGCGCGGCCGGCCCTCCGGCGCGCGCCTCGGTCGTTCCCCGGCGCGGGTCGGCGCTCGGGGCTCCGGTCGGGGCAGCCGAGTCGGAGTGTACCAGCAGGCGCGGAAGGGGCGGGCGGTTATGTGCGCGCAGCGGATCAGGGATTAGGCGTCAGGGGCCAAGCGCTCGACGAAGACGCGCATGACGCCGCCGCAGATCTTGTCTTCGCCGTCGGTCGGCTCGGTCAGGTCGACGGTGACGATGCGCGGCCGGCCGTCTTCGAGCGCCTCCATCGCTTCCTGCCAGACCTCGGCCTCGCCGCAGCCGCCGCCGATGGTGCCGACGAAGGTGCCGTCCTCGCGGACGAGCATCTTCGCGCCGGTCTTGCGCGGGGTGCTGCCGCGGGTCTGGGCGACGGTGGCGAGGACCACCTGCTGCTCAGCGTCGAACGCGCCGGCCATCGCTTCGAAGACGTCGTCGTTGGGCATGTCGGAACTCCGTTGGCGCGATTCTAGCGGACGGCGAGTTCGCGGCCGCGCGGGGACATCGGCAGGGCGCCGCCGCCGCGCCGCACGAGCACGATCTCGGCGAGCACCGAGAGGGCGATCTCCTCCGGCGTTTCGGCGCCGATGTCGAGGCCGATCGGGGTGAAGACCCGGGCCAGCGCATCGGCGTCGATGCCCTCTTCGGCGAGGTGTTCGAGCACGGTGCGGGTGCGGCGCTTGCTGCCAATCATGCCGACGTAGGCGGCGCCGCGCTCGGCCACTTGGCGCAGGCTGAGCTCGTCGACGATGTGGCCGCGCGAGACGAGCACGATGTAGGTGTTGGCGTCGATCGGGAAGCGCTCGAGCTCTTCGGCGAAGTCGCCGCAGATGACGCGGTCGGCGAAGGGGAAGCGCTCGGGCGAGGCGTAGTCCTCGCGATCGTCGAGCACGGCGGTGGACATGCCGAGCAGCGCGCCGAACTCGACGATCGAGCGGCCGACGTGGCCGCCGCCGACGACGAGCAGCCGGGCCGGCGGCTCGACGACCTCGACCAGGATTTCGACGACTTCGCCCGCCGCCTCGATGGCGCGGCGGCCCTCGATCAGCTCGCCGCGCGGCGAGAACGCGAGCGTGGCGACGAGGTGCTTGGGGATGGCGGCGCGCGCGCGGCCGATCACGGCGGCCTCGAATTCGCCGCCGCCGACGCCGCCGATCGGCGCGCCCTCGGCGGGCACGAGCATGCGGTCGGCCGATGCGGCGCTCGCCGAGCCGGGCGCGGAGAGCACGGTGCAGGAGGCGAGGGCGGGGCCGTCGCGGGCGGCGCGGAGCAGGGCCCGCGCGATCTCGCCGGGGCTGGCGGAAGCGGTCATCGGCGGCAATCTACCGCGCCTCAGACGTTGAAGAGGATGTGGAGCACGTCGCCGTCCCGCACTTCGTAGTCCTTGCCCTCGGTGCGCAGCAGGGCGCGCTTCTTGGCTTCGGCCTCGGAGCCGCATTCGAGCAGGTCGTCCCAAGCGACGACTTCGGCGCGGATGAAGCCGCGTTCGAGGTCGCTGTGGATGCGCCCGGCCGCGCGCTGGGCGGATGCGCCGCCCTCGACGGTCCAAGCGCGGCACTCGTCTTCGCCGACGGTGAAGAAGGTGCGCAGGCCGAGCAGGGCGAACGATTGCTTGAGCGCGGTTTCGACTGCGCCGTCGGCGATGCCCAGGTCGGCGCGGTAGTCGGCGGCGTCTTCCGGCTCAAAGCTGGCGAGCTCCTCTTCGAGCTTGGCGCAGAGCGCGGCCGCGGGGGCTTCCGCGGCGAGCCGGGAGGTCGCGGCATCCCCCTCGGCCGCTTGATCCTCGCCGAGGTTGATCAGGGTGAGCAGGGGGCGCTCGGTGAGGAAGCGGTAGTGGCGCAGGCTCTTGCGCTCGTCTTCGCTGATCGGCGCGTCGAGCACGCCGCCGCCGTCGCCGATATGGGCTTGCAGGCGGCGGAGCAGGTCCGCTTCGCGGTCGGCGGCGACCCGCTCGGCCGGCTTGACGGACTTGGTTTCCTCGCCGATCCGCTGGAGCCGCTTCTCGATCAGGGCGAGGTCGGCGAAGGTCAGTTCGAGCTGCATCGATTCGATGTCGCGGGCCGGATCGACCGATTCGGCGGGATGGAGGACGGAATCGTCCTCGAAGGCGCGGACGACGTGGATCAAGGCGTCGGCCTTGCTCAGCGCGTCGAGCAGGGTCATCGGCGGAGCGCCTCCGCCGCCGAGCGCTCCGGCGAAGCCGGCGCCGGGGAAATCGAGCAGATCGAGCACGGCGGGCGTGTGCTTCTTGGGCTCGTAGAGCGCGGAGAGGCGGTCGAGGCGGGAGTCGGCGGCTTCGACGACGCCGGCGTGCGGCTCCGCGTGGGCGGCGTAGCCGGTCGGGCGGGCGGCGCCGGTGAGCGCGTTGAAGAGCGTGGTCTTGCCGGAGCGTTCGAAGCCGATCAGCGCGAGTGCGGGCATCAGGACAGCTCCTCGGGGCGGAATTCGGCGAGCCCGCCGCCCGGCTGGGTCGCGTCGGCCAGCGCGTCGGCGATCATCCGGATCGACTCGCGGGCGTTGGGCCAGGAGACGCGGAGCGAGGCCGAGTGCGGCGTGTCCCAGCGCCAGGCCTGGTGCTCCTCCGAGATGCGCGGCTCGGCCAGCGGCGGGACCAGGGCGGCGAAGGCGGGGACGAGGTAGATGTTGTCGTTGCCCGCCGCGTAGAACTGCTCGATCCGGCCGAGCGTGAACCAGCGCTCGACGGGCAGGGCCGTCTCTTCGGCCAGTTCGCGGAGCGCGGCGCGGACGGCGGTTTCGCCCTCCTTTTCGCGGATGTGCCCGCCGACCGCCTGCCAGTCGCCGGCGAAGGCGTGGCCCTGCGGGCGCTGGAGCAGCAGGAATTCGACCCGGGTGAATTTGCCGAAATCGTCGGCGACGGGGCGGACCGGGTAGACCACGACCAGATTGGAGCGGATGCGGGGCACGGCTACTCCGCCCATTTCGGGATCGTCGCGTCGAAGGAGTCGTAGAACGAGACGTAGGGCTTGACGTCGAGGATCGGGGTGCCGTCGACGAGGTCGAGGCCGATCACCTTGGCGATGTTGCCCTTGACCGATTCGAGCGGTGCGATGGAGATGCTGATCGGGTTGGGGCGGTGCGCTGTGCGCGTCGCGAAGACGCCGAGCTCCGGCGTGCGGTCGTCGCCGCTGGGGTGGATGCGGAGCAGGGCGCGGCCCGCGTCCTCGACCCGTCCCATCCAGCCGATCACGAAGACGTGCGAGAAGCCGTCGAGCCCGTCCAGCGCGGGGGCGAACTCGTCGCGGAAGACGAGTTCGGATTTGACTTGGGCCCAAACGCGGCCGGAGGTGTCGCGGATGCCGTTGCGGACGACGGCGACGGGGGCGATGTCGTCGATCCGCTCGGGCAGGACGCGCAGCACTTCTTCGCGCGCCTCGGAGGGCGGCGCCAGCCGCAGTCGTTCGCGCCAGTTGGCCATCGCCGCGCCGCCCTTTCGCGCCGAGGTTAACCCTCCGTTGCGCAGGGCGGCGAGAAGCGCCGAAACGCGGGAATTTCGCGCATTCGTGGTATTCTGCTTATGTCCGATTGACCAGATGGAAGAGGCCGTCGCCGGTCCGGAATTCCGCTGGAGTGACAGGTGCGCGCATGACCACCGCCGAAGCCCCGCCGCGCTATTCGGCGGAAGAGATCGAGGTGCTCGAGGGCATCGAGGCGGTGCGGCGGCGGCCGGGGATGTACATCGGATCGACCGGCATCTCGGGGCTGCACCATCTGGTCTACGAGATCGTCGACAACTCGGTCGACGAGGCGATGGCGGGGTACGCCTCGCGGATCGACGTGACGCTGGAACCCGACGGCTGGGTCTCGGTACAGGACGACGGACGCGGGATCCCGGTCGACAAGCACGGCAAGACGGGCAAGTCGGCGCTGGAGACGGTGCTGACGGTGCTGCACGCCGGCGGCAAGTTCGGCGGCGGCGGCTACAAGGTCTCGGGCGGACTGCACGGCGTCGGCGCGTCGGTCGTGAACGCGCTCTCGGAGGCGCTCGAAGTCGAGGTGCGGCGCGACGGCGCGTCCCACGCGCAGACGTACCGGCGCGGCGCGGCGACGAGCGAGATGAGCAGGAAGCGCCTGTCCGCGGACGCCCCGGGGCCGACGACGGGGACGATGGTGCGCTGGAGGCCGGACCGCGAGATCTTCGAGACTCCGGAATTCAACTTCGACACGCTGGCGCAGCGCTTCCGCGAGATCGCGTACCTCAACAAGGGCCTCTGGATCCGCATCCTCGACGCCCGCAAGAGCGCTCCCGCCGAGGACGGGGCGGACGGCGCGGCGGGGGACGGCCGCGGCAACGCCGGCGAGATGAACTTCTACTTCGAGGGCGGCATCCAGTCGTTCGTGCGCTACTTGACGCGCGACAAGGAGGTCTTGCAGGACCTGCCGTTCCACCTCGACCGGACGGTGGCCGGCGCGGTAGTCGAGGTGGCGCTGCAGTACACGGGCGAGTTTTCGGAGCACGTCTACTCGTTCGCGAACACGATCAACACGCACGAGGGCGGCTCGCACCTGACCGGCTTCCGCTCGGCGCTGACCCGGGCGATCAACGATTTCGCGCGCAAGCAGAAGCTGCTCAAGGACGGCGACCCGAACATCACCGGCGAGGACACGCGCGAGGGGCTGACGGCGGTGGTCAGCGTGAAGCTGGGCGAGCCGCAGTTCGAGGGGCAGACGAAGACGAAGCTGGGGAACCCGGAGATCAAGGGAATCGTCGAATCGGCGGTTTCCGACGCGCTGGGCGAGTACTTGGAAGGCAAGGTGCGCGAGGGGCGCAAGATCGTCGAGAAGTGCCTGACCACGGCGCGGGCGCGGGACGCGGCCCGCAAGGCGCGGGCGATGGTGCAGCGCAAGGGCGCGCTGGACGGCGCCTCGCTGCCCGGCAAGCTGGCCGACTGCTCGGAGAAGGATCCCGAGCTGTCGGAGCTGTTCATCGTCGAGGGCGATTCCGCGGGGGGGTCGGCCAAGCAGGGGCGCGACCGCCGCACGCAGGCGATCCTGCCGCTGCGCGGGAAGGTGCTGAACGTCGAGCGGGCGCGGCTCGACAAGCTGCTCGGGCACGAGGCCTACCGCACACTGATCACGGCGCTGGGCACGGGCATCGGCGAGGATTTCGACCTCTCCAAGCTGCGCTACCACAAGGTCGTGATCATGACCGACGCGGATACGGACGGGGCCCATATCCGCACGCTGCTGCTGACCTTCTTCTTCCGCCACATGAAGCAGCTGATCGATTCGGGCCACCTCTACATCGCGCAGCCGCCGCTGTTCCGGGCCCAGACCGGGCGCACGAACGCGGCCTGGCTCTACAGCGAGGCGGACCTCGAGCGCTACAACCTGCGGCACAACCGCGACGGCAAGAAGAAGGTGAGCCTGCAGCGCTACAAGGGGCTGGGGGAGATGAACGCGGAGCAGCTCTGGGAGACCACGATGGACCCGGAGCAGCGGCTGATGTGGCGCGTCGAGGTGCCGGAGACGGAGGAGCGCCGCGCGGATGAGCTGTTCGTGCAGCTGATGGGCGACGACCCCTCCCAGCGCCGCCGTTTCATCGAGACCCACGCGGACATGGCGACGCTCGACGTGTGAACCGGCTGGAAGCGGCAAGGCGGCGCTGGCGGAGATGGTGGCGCGCCGCCCCCAGGCTGGCGCTCGAGGACACGGCCGCGACCGGCCTCCCCGATCTGCTGCCGATCCGCGACGACGACCGCGTGTTGGTGATCGGGCCCGATTCCGCCGCGATGACGGCGGTCATCGCCCCCGGCAACGGCGTCGCGCTGGCAGCCCGGCCCGGCGACGCCGACGATTGGGGAGTCGACCTGCTGATCGGCGAGGCGTGGCGCATCCCGGTCGCCGACGACTGTTTCAGCGTCGTCGTGATCCCGCACCAGGCGCGGAACTGGGGCGACGAGCAGCTCGGGCGGGCGATGGCCGAGTGCTGGCGGGTGCTGGCGCACGACGGCGTGGCCGTGCTCTGGGAGATCGCCCCGTCGCGGTCGGCGGCGATCAACCGCGGCTGGGGGCTGCTGCTGGGGCGCGGGGCGCGGCTGCGGAGCTTCGCCGAACTCGGGCGCGCCGCCCACGCGGCCGGCTTCGCCTGGATCCAGACCGCGCCGCTGCCCCCGTTCCTCTGGCCGCCGGGCCCGCGGGCCTGCCTGCTGGCGCGGAAGGAAGACTACGAATAGCCGCCGTCAGAGCAGCCCGGCGACGCGGTCGAGCACGCGCATCGCGGCGTCGTACTTGTGCAGCAGCGGCAGCCGCTCGATCCCGCCCTCCGCATCGATCAGCACGACGCGGTTGGTGTCGACGGCGAAGCCCGCGTCCCGCTGCGTGACGTCGTTGGCGGCGATGAAGGCGAGGCCCTTGGCCGCGATCTTCTTGGCCGCGTTCTCGATCAGGTCGTCCGTCTCCGCCGCGAAGCCGACCTTGATCAGCGGCCCCTCGATGCCCGCGATCACGTCCGGGTTCTCGACCAGCTCGATCTTGGGCGCCGCTGCGCCGTCCTGCTTCTTGATCTTGGATTCAGCCGGCTCGGCGGGGCGGTAGTCGGCCACGGCCGCGGCCATGATCAGCGCGTGCGCGCCGGGCGCCGCCTTCCGGATCGCCTCCTGCATCTCGACCGCGGTTTCGACCGGGCGGACGATGACGCCGGAGAGTCCGGGCGGCGGGGGCTGCGTCGTCACCAAGGTGACGGCGGCGCCGCGGTCGCGGGCCGCTTCGGCCAGCGCGAAGCCCATCTTGCCGCTGGAGCGGTTGCCGACGTAGCGGACCGGGTCGATCGCCTCGCGCGTCCCGCCGGCGCTGACGATCACGTGGCGCCCGCGCAGGTCGCCGCGCTCGCGCCCGATCGCGACGCGGACGGCCGCCGCGAGCTCGACCGGCTCGAGCAGCCGGCCCAGCCCGCGCGCGCCGCTGGCGAGGCGGCCCTCGGCCGGCCCGGCGATGCGCACCGCGCGCGCCTTGAGCAGCTCCAAGTTCGCCTGCACGGCCGGCTGCATGTACATCACGTGGTCCATCGCGGGCGCGACGACCAGCGGAGCCGAAGTCGCGAGCGCCGTGAGCGTGACCGGATTGTCGCCGATGCCCTGCGCGAGCTTGGCGATGGTCGTGGCACTGGCCGGCGCGATCAGCATCGCGTCGGCGCGCCGGCCCATGGCCACGTGCTGCTCGGCCGGCGCGGCCGGGTCCCAGAGATCGGCCGCGACCTCGCCGCGGACGAGGCTGCGGAAGGTGAGCGGCGGGATGAAGCGGGCGGCGCTGGGCGTCAGCGCCACGTCGACCACGGCGCCGGCGTCTTCGAGCCGCCGCGCCGCCTCGACCGACTTGTAGGCGGAGATCGAGCCGCTCACGCCCAGCGCGATCCGGCGGCCGTGCAGCGGCCGCGGGGCCGGCGGCGCGCTCACGGCGTGCCCTCGGCGTTGAGGAAGTAGAGCTCGCGCAGCCCGTGCAGGATCAGGTCCGAGTCGACCACGTCGAGCACGTCGGTCTCGGCGGCGATGCGGCGGGCCCAGCCGCCGGTCGCGATCACGCGGGCGGGGCCGAGCTCCTCGCGGAAGCGCGCGATGATGCCCTCGACCAGCCCGACGTACCCGTAGAGGATGCCGGACTGGAGCGCCGTCTCGGTGCGCCGGCCGATCGCCGACGGCGGGCGCACCAGCTCGATGCTGGCCAACCGCGAGGCGCGGTCGAAGAGCGCTTCGGTCGAGATGCCGATCCCGGGCGAGATCGCGCCGCCGACGTAGACTCCGTCCTCGTTGATCGCGTCGAACACGGTCGCGGTGCCGAAATCGACGATGATCAGCGGCGGCGGCGCGTGCCGCTGGATCGCGCCCACCGCGTCCGCAATCCGGTCCGCGCCGAGCTCGTCCGCGTGCTCGATGCCGATCTTGAGCGGCTTGAGCATGTGGTCGGAGACGAGGATCGGCTCGACCTTGAGGAAGCGCCGCATCACGTCTTGGAAGACCGGGGCCAGGGCGGGGACGACGCTGGAGATGATCGCGCCGTCGATCTTGCCGAGATCGATGCCTTCGGAGCGGAGCAGCGAGGCGACGAGGATGCCGTATTCGTCGGCCAGCCGGCTGTGGTCCGTGGCCAAGCGCCAAGTCGGGCCCAGCTTGCGGTCGCTGAACACGCCGATCTGCAGGGTCGTGTTGCCGATGTCGGTCGCGAGCAGCATCGCCAGCGCTCCCCGAACGGGCGGATCGGGCCCGATCCGCGCGCGTCAACCGCGAGCATACGCGCCCGCGGCGCAGTCCCGGCCGGCAGCTCCGCATAACCCGCGAGGCGCGTTTTCCACAGCCGGAATGTGGACGAATTGGAGAGGCGGGCGCTCCGCGGGCCGCCAGATTGCGCGGGTCGCGGGCCGTGCTATGTTGCGCGGGCGCACGGAGGGGAAGCGGCCCGAATCGGGCTGAATTCCCCCGGTGCCAGCGCCCAGATCGCGCACCTGCGGCCGCCCGCGCGGTGCGTCAATGTCATCAGGGGGAGGCGCGAATGGGCGCTCAGTTGCACGACCAGGAACCCCAGAAGCGCGGCAGCATCGTCATCGGCCCCCACGAAATCTGGCGGCGGGCCTTGGAGCAGCTGCGGGACTCGATGCCCGCCGCGGCGTTCGAGCAATGGTTCGCCCCGACCCGCGCGATCGAGCTCCGCGGCGGCACTTTGACCGTCGCCGCGGAGGACGCTTTCCAGTACGAGTCGCTGATGACCAACAGCTACTTCCCGGCCGCCAAGTCGGCCGCAGCCGCGGCAGCCGGGCGCCCGATCGATCTCGCCTTCGTCGTCCGGCCGCGGACCGCGGAGGAGGGGAACGAACAGCCGCCGCCGGCCATCGAGCGCCCGTCCGATGCGCCCGACGACGACGCGGAAGAGGGCCAGCCGGCCCGCGCGTTGCCGGTCTTGAAGGACGGGTACCGGCTCGACGACTTCGTGGTCGGCCGCGCGAACCGGTTCGCGCACGCGGCCGCCATCGCCGCCGCCCGCTCGCCCGGCAAGACCGACAACCCGGTCTTCATCTACGGCGGTTCCGGCCTCGGCAAGACCCACCTGCTGCAGGGAATCGCGCACATCACCAAGTCGCACCTGTACACGATCTACGTGGACGGCGAAGAGTTCCTCCGCCGCTTCGTCCGTGCCATCCAAACCAACCGCCGCGCCGATTTCCAACAGCATTTCGAGAGCGCCGACGTCCTGCTGCTGGACGACGTCCACTCGATCAAGGAGCGGGCGGAGGAGACGCAGGAAGCGCTCTTCCATCTCTTCAACGCGCTGCATCAGCGCGGGCGGCAGATCGTGATCAGCAGCGACCAGCCGCCGCGCCGGCTGCAGCACCTGCCGCACCGCCTGGTCACCCGCTTCGAGTGGGGGCTGGTCGTCGAGCTCGAGAAGCCGGACCTTGAACTGAGGATCGCGATCCTGGCCAAGAAGGCGGCCGAGCGCGGCATCCCGCTCAACGAGCATCTGCTCCGCTACATCGCCGAGCGCACGCCGGACCAAGTCCGCACGCTCGAAGGCGCGCTCAGCCTGATCCGCCACAAGGCGACGACCGACGGCGAGCCGATCACGGCCGACCTCGTCAAGCGCGCGCTGGCCGACCGCCCGGAGCCCGAGCAAGCGTTGTCCGCGCCGGAGCCGGACAGGATCATCGAGGCCGTCTGCGAGCTGATGCGCACCACCTCCGAGGCGCTCGCCGGCCCGCGCAAGGATCGGCGCACCGCCCGCGCCCGCCACATCGCGATGTACCTCATCCGCTCGCACTGCGATCTCACCTACAAGGAGATCGCCGTCCACTTCGGCGGGCGCGACCACACGACGGTGCTCTACGGCTACGGCGAGGTCGAGAAGCAGCTCGACGCCGCCAGCGACAGCGGCCGCCCCAACGACACCCAGCGCGCCGTAGACGAAGTCCGCGCCCGCCTCTCCCTTTAGCCGGCCGAGCGCGACCGAGCACCTCCGACATTCCCGGACAGCGAGGACGGGCCCTTGACGGCTTGTCACCGCAGGCTACGCCTGCGGTGACAAGCGATGAGAGAGAGGGGGGTTCCGCATGGCAGCACACAAGCGGGGCGAGTGCGGTTCCTGCGGCAAGGACCAGTACCGGTGCGACGGCTGCGAAGAGATCGGCTGCCGAACGGACGACTGCACCAGGAAGCTGTTCGATTACACGGGCGGCTTCTTTGATTCGATCAAATGCCTAGGTTGCCGTCGCGACTTTAAATAGCTGTGCTGGCCACGTAGATGCGAGGTGCCTGCCAGACGAGGCGTGGGGCGATGAGCCCCTCTGTTGGCGCGAACAACCTCAGCCGAGGCACAGGCCACCCACCGCCGATCTATCCGGTCGCCTATCCATCCACAGCGCCTGCGTGGACAGCCCTCGCCCGCAGCATCCGCCTCCTCGAAATCCACCGGCTTCCACTGCGCGTTCAGCGCCACTTCAAGCCTGATGCACGCGCCTGACCGTCCAGACCCGCGTCCGAGACGCGACAGGTGCGATCCGTTCACATTTCACGCGCGCCAACAACGGCGTCTACAGATTGACCGGCAAAGATCAGATCCAACCTTTCCGCAGATGTTGTCCACGTGCCTTGAGTAGAGCGGTTGGACGGATCGCGCCCATACACTGGCTGCATGATCGACTCGGTCGAGGTTGAGGCAGTTGCCGGCGACGGCGGGCGCGGGGCTGTGTCGTTCCGTCGCGAGAAATTCGTGCCTCGCGGCGGGCCCGATGGCGGGCGCGGCGGGCGCGGCGGCGACGTGATCGTCTCGGCGGATGCGCAGCTGAACACGCTCCGGCGCTACCGGCGGCAGCGCATCTTCCGGGCCGAGGCGGGCGGCGCGGGGGCGCCGTCCAACAGGCGCGGGCGGGCCGGCGCGCCGCTCGTGCTTGAGCTGCCGGTCGGCACCGTCGTCACGAATGCCGGTGAAGAGGCGGATCCCGTCGTCGACTTGGAGCGGCATGGACAGCAGATGGTCGTGGCTTGGGGCGGCGCGGGCGGGCACGGCAACGCCTACTTCAAGAGCCCGGTCAACCAGGCGCCGCGGGTCTCGCAGCGGGGCGAGGCGGGCGAGCGCGTGCGCCTGCGGTTCGAGCTGCGGGTGGTCGCCGACATCGGCTTGATCGGGCTGCCCAACGCCGGCAAGTCGTCGCTGCTGAGCCGGCTCAGCGCGGCCCGCCCTCGGGTGGCCGACTACCCGTTCACCACGCTGGAGCCGCAGCTCGGCGTGGTTGAGTCGGGCTGGCGCGAGTTCGTCCTGGCCGACCTGCCCGGCCTCGTCGAGGGCGCTGCCGACGGCGTGGGACTCGGCCACGACTTCCTCCAGCACGCCGGGCGCACCCGCGCGCTGGTCCACGTCATCGACGGCTCGCTCGACGACATCGCCTCCGCGCACCGCGTGATCGAGGGCGAGATTCAAGCTTGGGACGCAGAGTTGGCCGCCCGGCCGCGCATCATCGCGATCAACAAGATTGACTTGGAGGAGGCACGGGCCCGCCAAGCGGAGATTGAACGGCTTTTCGCGGATGACGAGCTCGTGTTCTGTTCCGCGGTCAGCGGCGAGGGAGTCGACGGGCTGGTGCGCGCCTGCCTCGGCGTGCTGGACCGAGGCGTTGCGGACGAACCAGCGGAACCGGCGGCACAAATCGTGCGCCCGCGGGCGGATCCGCGCCGGTTCAGCGTGGACGGCGACGAGGACGGCTGGATCGTGCGCGGCGCGGGCGTGGAACGGTTCGTCTCGATGATGGACCTCTCGAAGGACGAGGCGGTAGCCGAGACCTACCGCTGGCTCGAGCGGCGCGGGGTCGCGGCGGCGCTGCACCGGGCCGGCACGCGGCCGGGGCACGTCGTGCGCATCGGCGAAACCGAGATCACGTGGGAATGGGAGCGCTGAGCTTCGCCGCGGGCGAGCGGGTCGGCGCGCTGGGCGGGACCTTCGACCCGATCCACCGCGGCCACCTGCACCTCGCCGATGCCGCGGCCGCCGCGCTGCAGCTGGATCGGCTGCTGCTGATCCCGGCCGGCGACCCGTGGCGCAAGCGCGGGACGGGGGTGACGCCCGCCCGCCACCGCTACGCGATGACCGCGGCCGCAGTCGCCGAGCGCGGCGGGGGGCTCGAGATATCCGACATCGAGCTGCATCGCGACGGGCCGACCTACACGCTCGACACGGTCGCCCAGCTGCGCGCGGCCGGCGCCCAGCAACTTTGGTGGATCATGGCCGCCGACGCGCTGGCCGACCTGCCCAACTGGCACCAGCCCGGCCAACTCGTCACCAAGTCCCGCCTCGGCGTCGCGCAACGGCCGGGCACGGAGATCAGCGGCGCCGAGCTCGACCGCTTGCTGCCCGGCTTGGCCCGCTGGGTCGACTGGATTCCTATGGAACCCGTCGATCTGAGTTCAACAGGGCTGCGCCGGCGCATCCAAGAAGGCGGCGATGTCCGCGGCGACGTCCCCCGCGCGACGCTCGACTACATCCGCGCGAACGGCCTCTACGCGGGCTAGAGATCGATTGCGATCTCTTCCTTGATCGGGGTCTTGCCTTCGGGGAGGGTGAAGAAATTGCAGAAGCAGGTGCCCTCGAAATCGACCAGGCCGTTGATGACGGGTTCGCAGACGCAGATCGTGTCGTCGTTGTTGGCCGGCTGGCAGGGGCAGAAGAACTTGCCGAAGCGCAGCCGCATGTTGACGAAGTCCTCGATCGTCTGGTCGGCGTTCATCAGGATGTAGCCGCGCTCCTCGCAGAACCTGTCCGCGAGTTCGGTCATCTCGGCGCGGTACTGGTCGCGCAGCTTGATCTCCTCTTCGAGCGGCAGGTCGGTGAGCTGTTCGGTCTCGGGCGTTGCGGTCTGGGTCATGCTGCGGCTCCGTTCGAGCGTGCTTCCGCGAAGTGGATCAGCGAGCGCACGGGGACGCCGGACGCGCCCTTGACCTGCGTGCCGCGCGTCTTGGAGGCGTCGTCCGTGCCGGCCATGTCGAGGTGCGCCCACGGCGTCTCGCCGGCGAAACGGGCGAGGAATTTGGCGGCGGTGATCGCGCCCGCGAGCCGTCCGCCCGTGTTTTTGATGTCGGCCACGTCGGAGCGGATCTGCTCGTCGTACTCGCTGAACATCGGCAGCTGCCAGATCTTCTCGCCGGCGATCTTGCCCGCCTCGATCAGCTCGGAGGCGAGCGCGTCGTCATTGGCCATCACGCCCGTGGCGACGTCGCCGAGCGCGACGGCGACGGCGCCGGTCAGGGTGGCGACGTCGACCAGTGGCGAGAGGCCGAGATGGTTGGCGTAGGAGAGCGCGTCGGCGAGGACGAGGCGGCCTTCGGCGTCGGTGTTGATCACTTCGATGGTGACGCCGTTCATCGCCTTGAGCAGGTCGCCGGGCTTGATCGCGTTGCCGCCGGGCATGTTTTCGGTGCAGGGCGCGAGCGCGGTGATGTTGACCGGGACGCCCAAGTCGGCCGCGCCGCCGATCGCGGCGACCACCGCCGCGGCACCGCTCATGTCCTGCTTCATCGCCTCCATGTTCGCCGCCGGCTTGATCGAGATGCCGCCCGTGTCGAAGGTGATGCCCTTGCCGCACCAGCCGATGCCCGCCTCTTCCCCGCCGCCGCGGTGACGCAGGACGAGGAATTTGGCCGGCTGCTTGGAGCCCTTGGCGACGCCGAGGAACGAGCCCATCCCCAGCTCGGCCGCGGCCTCTTCGCCCATCACTTCGATCTCGACGCCGCGCTCGCCGGCCCAGGCTTCGGCGCGGGCCGCGAGTTCGGTCGGCGTGAGCAGGTTGCTCGGCTCGTTGGCGAGGTCGCGCGCGAAGTTGGCGGCGCGGGCCAGCGCGCGGCCGCGCTCGATGCCGCGGGCGAGCGCGGCCGGATCGCTGCCGTGCAGCGCGGTTTCCGACACGCTGCCGACTGGTTTGGCCGGATTCTGGTGGCGGTCGAAGCGGTAGAGGCCGAGCTCGATCCCCTCGGCGACGGCGCAGGCGAACTCTTCCGCGCTCCACGCGCAGGACTCGCCGGCGTCCTCCAGGGCCACCGCCAGCCGTCCGCCGTCCTTCGAGCGGGCCCGCCGCGCGCCCTCCGCGGCCGCGTGGCGCACGTCGTCGAGCGACGCCGAATCGGGGTCGCCGAGGCCGGCGAGCACGACCTTGCCGGCGGGGATGCGCCCGAGCGGCCGCACCACGACCATCTCCAAGCGGTCGCCGGTCAATTCGCCCGACGCCGCGAGCGGCGCCAGCGCGCCGTCCAGGGCCCCGTTGAGCGCGGCCGGGTACCCGGCGCCGAGCACTTCGCCTTTGCCGGTGAAGATCAGCAGCGTGCCGGCGTCGGCCTCCAGGGCCGGCGCTCCGGTGCTCGTCATGTTCATGCGGACTCCCCTAGGCCGCGCCGGGAACGGCGTCGCGCGACGCGCACAGGGTACAGGCGCGGCCCGGGCGCATGGTGCGGGTAGCGTGGCGGCGATGGGCAATCTGCGGTCCGGCGCGGCGCCGTTCATCCGCGAGCTGGCAGCCGTGGCCGCGACCGGCTTGATCTACTTCCTCGTCCGCGGCGCCGTCGCCGACCGCGCCGAAGAGGCCCGCGAACGCGGCTTGGCGCTGCTGCGGCTGGAAGAATCGCTCGGCCTCGCGTGGGAACGCGCGGTCCACGACGCGGCCCTGGCGTCGGACTTCGTCGTCGAGCTGGCCAACGCCGTCTACTTCTGGGGCCACATGCCGGTGCTGATCGCGCTCGCGCTCTGGCTCTGGGCGCGGCGCCGCGAGATCTACCGCCGCTACCGCAACGCGCTGCTGATCTCCGCCGCGATCGGGATCGCCTGCTACGCGCTCTTCCCGACCGCCCCGCCCCGCTTCTTCCCCGAGCTCGGCTTCGTCGACACGCTCGCCCTCCGCGCCGCGCCCGCCTACCAGGCCCAGGAGCTGGGCCCGTTCGTGAATCCCCACGCGGCGCTGCCCAGCCTCCACGTCGGCTGGGCGCTGCTCGCCGGCTGGGCCTGCCTGCTCGCCGCCCGCCGGACGGAGCGCCCCCCGGCCAAGGCCGCGCTGATCGCGCTCGCGCTGCTGATCCCCGCCTCGCAGGCCTGGGCCGTCGTGGCGACGGCGAATCACTGGACTCTCGACGCCTGGGCCGGTGCCGCCGTGATCGCCGTCGCGATCCTGCTCGAACCGGCCTTCGCGTCCATTGCGCGGAGGCTGGCTAGGCTGAGGTCGAACGAACGCCCCGCAGCGGGGAACGGGATTGGATAGAGCAGATGCTGATCGTGACCAGCGACGAAGTGCCGGGCCGGGAGGTCTCCGAGACCTTGGGCTTGGTGATCGCCAACCGCGTGCGCGCGCGGAACATCGGGCGCGACATCCTCGCGGGCCTCAAGAGCCTCGCCGGCGGCGAGATCGGCGCATACCGCCAGCTGCTCACCGAGACCCGCGAAGCGGCCCTCGCCGACCTCACCGAAGAGGCGGAAAAGCTCGGCGCGGACGCGATCGTCGCCCTGCGCCTCTCCGGCTCCGACATCGCCGCCAACGTGGCCGAGGTCTACGCCTACGGCACCGCCGTCAAGCTCGCCTAGGCGTCGACGCCTCAGTTCGGGTTCTGGAAGATCGGCAGCGGGCTCAGCGGCGCGTAGATCTCGACGCTGAGCTCGTAGACCTGCTCCGCCCAGCGCTCCCAGTCCCGTCGCGCCCGCTGCGCCTGCTCCGATTGCAGCGCCGGCTGCACGGCCGACTCGTCCTCGAACCGGTAGCCCATCAAGTGCGCTCCCGGGATGCGCTCGCCGGAGCGGACGCGGAACGCGCCCGTGATGCCGGGGATTTCGAGCACGTGCGGCAGCTGCGTCTCCGCGTACCACTGCTCGAACTCGCCCAGCGCCGACGGATCCAGCCGCGCGCGGACGATCATGATCGGGAAGTCTTCCATCCCCGCAGTGTCCCATATGCGCGCGGATCGGCCGCGCGCCGGAGCATGTGGTACATTTCACGCGTCAGAGCGGATGCGCCGGCCCCGATGCGCGGCCGGCGGAGACCGGCGGCGGCGGACGGCGTTCGACGCGCGAGCAGCGCTTCACGGACAGCCCGCGGAGATCAGGCGGAGCGAGAGCGGACGAGTGGACACGTGCTGAGCAAGCAAGAAGCGGCTGAAATCCGGCGCGAGTACCAGCGCCACGACGGCGACACCGGCTCCCCCGAGGTGCAGGTCGCCCAAATGACGGCCCGCATCTCCAAGCTCACCGACCATCTCCGCGAACACCGCCACGACTACGCCACCCGCCGCGCGCTGATGAAGCTCGTCGGCAGGCGCCGCCGGCAGCTGAGGTACCTCAACCGCACCGATGTCGGCCGCTACCGCGCGCTGATCGCCTCGCTCGGACTCAGGCGCTGACCACCGCCGCCGCGGGCATCGCGGCGCACATCCCCGGCCGCAGGGAACGCGGCCCCGTCCGCCGAACGGCGCGGACCCCATCCACGACAGGACGAACCCGATGACGCATTCCTTCGAGGCCGAGATCGCCGGCCGCACCCTCACGATCGAAACCGGACGCCTCGCCGCGCAGGCCGGCGGCGCCGTCACCATCCGCTACGGCGACACGATGATGCTCGGCACCGCCACCGCTTCCAAGCCGCGGCCCGGCATCGACTTCTTCCCGCTCTCCGTCGAGTTCGAGGAGCGGCTCTACGCCGCCGGGCGCATCCCCGGCTCCTTCTTCCGCCGCGAAGGCCGCCCCACCACCACCGCGATCCTCTCCGCGCGGCTGACCGACCGGCCCCTGCGCCCGCTCTTCCCCAAGGGCTACAACGACGACACCCAGATCATCATCACCATCCTCTCCGTCGACATGGAGAACCCGCCCGACACGCTCGGCACCATCGCCGCCAGCGCCGCGCTCTGCGTCTCCGACATCCCCTTCGACGGCCCCGTCGCCTCAGTCCGCATCGGCCACGTCGACGGCGAACTCGTGCTCCAGCCCACCTTCGCCCAGCTCGAGCAGAGCGACCTCAACCTCGTCGTCGCCGGCACCAAGGACGCGATCACGATGGTCGAGGCCGAGGCCGGCGAGGTCCCCGAATCGCTGCTCGTCGACGCGCTCGCGCTCGGCCAGGAAGCGATCTCGACGATCTGCGAACTTCAAGAGCAGATGGTCGAGGCGGCCGGCCGCGAGAAGCGGCCGTACGCGGCGGACGAGATCGACAAGGACGCGCTCGCTTACGCGACCGAGCGCTGCGGCGAGGAACTGGCGGAAGCGCTCACCGGCAGCGGCGACAAGGCCGAGCGCGACCGGCGTCGCGCCGCGATCGAGGCCGACCTGCTCGACTCGCTCGACGAGGATGCCGACGCCGGCGCGGTCAAGGCCGCCTTCGGCCAGCTCGAAAAGCAGATCGTCCGCCGCAGCATCATCGACGACGAGCGCCGGCCCGACGGGCGCGGGCCGGCCGACCTGCGCCCGCTCAGCGCCGACACCGGCCTGATCCCGCGCACGCACGGCTCCGGCCTCTTCCAGCGCGGCGAAACCCAGGTGCTCTCGCTCACCACCCTGGCCGGCTCCGGCATGGCCCAGCGGCTCGACGACCTCACTCCCGAGGACTCGAAGCGCTTCATGCACCACTACAACTTCCCGCCCTTCTCGACCGGCGAAACCGGGCGCGTCGGCAACCCCAGCCGCCGCTCGATCGGCCACGGCATGCTCGGCGAGCGCGCCATGCAGGCGATCCTCCCGCCGATGGACGAGTTCCCCTACACCATCCGCGTCGTCTCCGAGGTGCTCGCCTCCAACGGCTCCACCTCGATGGCCTCCGTCTGCGCCTCCGTGCTCTCGATGATGGACGCCGGCGTGCCGATCAAGACCCCCATCGCCGGCATCGCCATGGGCCTGATCAAGGACGATGACGAAGTCGCCATCCTCACCGACATCGCCGGCATCGAAGACCACCTCGGCGACATGGACTTCAAGGTCGCCGGCAGCCACGAGGGCGTGACCGCGCTCCAGATGGACATGAAGGTCAAGGGGATCGGCCTCGACATCCTCGAGCGGGCGCTCGAACAGGCCCGCGAGGCCCGGCTCGAAATCATGGACGTGATGACCGAGTGCATCTCCTCCCCGCGCGAGGAGATGTCGCCGCACGCGCCGCGCATCATCCGCATCGACGTCCCGACCGACAAGATCGGCGCGATCATCGGCCCCGGCGGCCGCTCGATCCGCCAGCTCGAAGAGGACACCGGCGCCGACATCTCAGTCGAGGACGACGGCGCGGTCTACATCACCGCCGTCAACCAGGCCTCCGGCCAGGCCGCCTACGACCGCATCCACGCGCTCACCCACGACCCCGAACCGGGCCAGACCTTCACCGGCAAGGTCGTGCGCATCCTCCCCTTCGGCGCATTCGTCGAGATCGCGCCCGGCAAGGACGCGATGGTCCACGTCTCCGAGCTGGCCGAGGGCCGCGTCGAGCGCGTCGAGGACGAAGTCAACGTGGGCGACGAGCTCACCGTGATGGTGACCGAGATCGACAACCTCGGCCGCATCAACGCCTCCCGCCGCGCCGTCATCGCGGGCGATGACGGGCCGCCCGAGCGCTCCGAGCGCCCCCGCACCCGGCGCGAACCGCGCAGCCGCCCGGAACGCGGCGACCGGCCCGAACGCGGGGAAGCCCGCGAGCGCCGCGAGCGCAGGCCCCGCCGCGAACGCCGCGATGACGAAGACGGGGAACGCGAACCCCGCGAGCCGCGCGAACGCCGCCCCAGGCAGCGCCGCTCCCGCTTCGACGAGGACGAGGACGGCGGCGTCCCGGACTCGACCGACGATGAAGCAGGCGTCGTGGAACGCGACGAGGACGCCCCGGAGGCGCGCGTCGCGGACGACGCCCCGGACTCGGAAGAAGCCCCGCCCGCCCGCGACGAAGGCGGCTCGGACATGCCTCCGCGCCGGCCCCCGCGCCCGCGCCGCCGCCGGGAGCCGTCCGCGAACCGCGCGGTCGCGCGCGATGACTCCGACGATGACGGCGCGGCATCGGCCGACGGCGACGAAGCCCCGCGCCGGAAACGCCGCCGTCGCCGGCGCAGCGTCGCGGGCGAGTCCAGCCCGCCGCCCGGCAACCGCGCCGATCCGCCGCGCCAGCGCGCCCCGCGCTCCGAACCCGGCGAAGAGCGCCAGCCCGACACCCACGAGGCCCCGCGCCGGCGCGGCATCTTCGGCTTCGGCCGCCGCCGCGAAGACGACGGCCCGCCCGGCCCCCCGCCCCCGCCCCGCCCCGACCTCGGCGCGCCCAACCGCTGAATTCAGCGTCCGCCCGGTTCGCCGTCCGCGACCGCCTCGCGGCTCGGGCGCGCTGTATCGTGCCGGCACGGCCGTTGCGGCCTGCGGGAGTGCGTCCGATGCGCATCGTGATGAGCGGCGCGGGCAACATGGGCGGCCAGATCATGGCCGCCGTCGAGGCCGCTGGCGACCTTGAGCTGGTTGGCGCGCTCGATGGACTCGGCTCCGTCACGAGCATCGAGGTCGCCGGACGCGCCGTCCCCCTCTCGGCCGACCTCGGCGCGTTGGCCGAATGGTCGCCCGATGCCGTGATCGACTTCTCCAACGCGGCTTGGACCGAGCGCCTGCTGCCCGCCGTGATTGAGGCCGGCATTCACCCCGTGATCGGCACCTCCGGTCTCTCCGATCAGCTCATCGCCGATGCCGGAGCCGCGTGCAGCGAACGGCGGCTCGGCGGCGTCGTCGCGGCCAACTTCGCGCTGGGCGCGGTGATGATGATGCACCTCGCCCGCATCGCCGCACCGCACTTCGAGGCCGTCGAAGTGCTCGAGATGCACCACGCCGGCAAGGTCGACGCGCCCTCGGGCACCGCCGTCGCCACGGCTCAGGAGCTGCGCGAGGCCCGCGGGCGCGATTTCGCCCGCAACGTCCCCGAGCGCGAGCCGATCCCCGGCGGTCGCGGCGCGGAGCACGGCGGCGTCGCCCTGCATTCCGTCCGCCTGCCCGGCCTCGTCGCGCACCAGCAGATCATGTTCGGCGGCGTCGGCGAGACGCTCACCATCCGCCACGATTCGATGAGCCGCGAATCGTTCGTGCCGATGGTGCTGCACGCAACCCGTTCCGTCCTAGAGTTGGATCGCCTCGTCGTCGGGCTCGACCGCCTGCTCGGCCTGCGCGACTGAAGATTGACTGCGAATCGGGACCTCCCGCGGCGAAGGAGACGGCGATGGCGCGCGAGCTGACGGTGGCGCTGGTCGGCGCGACGGGCGTGGTCGGCGCGGAATTCCTGCGCTGCATGGAAGAGCGCGAGTTCCCCGTCGGCGAACTGCGCCTGCTCGCCACCAAGCGCTCCGAAGGCCGCCAGCTCGAGTTCCGCGGCGAGATGCTCACCGTCCGCGAGACCGCCCACGATGCCTTCGACGGCGCCGACATCGCCTTCATCTCCGCCTCCACCGCCGCCTCCAAGGAGCTCTGCCCCGTCGCCGCCGAGCGCGGCGCGGTCGCCTTCGACGACTCTTCCGCCTTCCGCCAGCAGGACGGCGTGCCGTTGGTCGTGCCCGAGATCAACCCGGAAGACCTGCGCGACCACTCCGGCATCATTGCTACGCCCAACTGCACCACCGTCCCGCTCGTGCTCACGCTCGCCCCGCTGATGCGCGAGGCGAACGTCACCCGCGTGATCGCCGACACCTACCAGGCCGTCAGCGGTTCCGGCCAAGCCGCCGTCCGCGAGCTGCGCGGCCAGATCGCCGCCCTCGCCGAAGGCGGTGAGCCGCCGATCGGCGAATATCCCAAGCAGATCGCCTACAACGCGATCCCGCAGGTCGACGTCTTCCTCGACGACGGCTACACCAAGGAAGAGTGGAAGATGCTGGCCGAGAGCCGCAAGATCCTCCACCGGCCCGAGCTGCCGCTCAGCGCCACCTGCGTCCGCATCCCCGCCGAAGTTTCCCACGCCATCGCTGTCCACGCCGACTTCGACCAGCCGATCTCCGTCGCGCGCGCGCATCAGCTCTGGGCCGCCCAACCCGGCGTCGCGGTCATGGACGGCCGCGCCCCCGGCGAGTACCCCACGCCGCTCGACGGCGCCGGCATCGACGCCACCCTCGTCGGCCGTGCCCGCACCGACGTCACCAACCCCAACGGCCTCGCCTATTGGGTCGTCGCCGATAACCTCCGCAAGGGCAGCGCCCTCAACATGATCCAGATGGTCGAGTGGATGCTCGAAGACGGCTGCCTCTGAGCCCGGTGCCCGGGCGGCGCGCCTATTCTCCCGTGCATGTTCCGCATTCTTCCGGCGCTTGCCCTTGCGGGCGTCTTGACCGCGCTGCTACTCGTGCCGGCTGCCGCCGAAGATGAGGCGTGGTACGGAACCGATCCCGCCGACGAGCTTGCGATCACGCTGCGCCCCGGCCTGAATCCGGTCGGCTGGACAGCCGCGCCGACCACGCCGGCCGCGCTGTTCGAGGAAATCCCGCAAGCGGAGGCGATCTTCGCTTGGGATGCCCCGCGCCAGCAATGGCTGCTCGCCGGCCGCGATGCACCGGAGCCGCCGCAACCGCTCCGGGAGATCGCGCCCGGCACCGGCCTGCTGATCAGGCTCGGCGGCGATCAGCTGGTCGAATGGACCCGCCCGATTCTGCCCGCTCGCGGCACCGTCAAGCTCCGCCCCGGCTCCAATTTCGTCGCTTGGGCCGGGCGCGACGACGTTCCCCTCGCCCACGCCCTGCGCGGCATCGGAGTCTCGCTCGAGTCCGCCAGCTACTGGGATTCCGAAGCGATGGAATGGCGGCGTTACGATCCGTCTGCCGGCACCGATGACCCGCCCTTGCTGCGACGGGGCGATCCGCTCTGGGTCACCTTGCCGCGCAGCGTCGTTTGGCTGCAGCCGACGTACTTGCAGCCCAAGATCATCGGCAGCTCCGAGCGCGTATTGAGCGATCTCGACAAAGTGCGGCGGCATTTCGACCAGCAGTATGCAGTGCAGGCCGAAGCTGCCGATCTCACGATTGAAGTCAGCGGCAATGATTCGCGCTGCGCAGGTTTCGCCGGCTGCTATCGCACCGACGGTATCCTCTACCTGCATCCGCATCGATACAGTGACGATCTGTTCGCCCATGAATACTTTCACGCGCTCCAATATGATCTGATGGACTGGGGCGGCAGCCACTACCCGGACTTATCGATCCACCGCGCTTGGCTCATTGAGGGCTCCGCCGAACTGGCGGCATGGGACTACGCGCTGTCGAACGACTTGCCAATCTGGGCATTCGGCAGGCAAGCGCGTTCATGGTCGGCGCTCAGAGGATTGGCCGAGCGCATCCTGTCCGCCAACACGCCGCGCCTGCCGACGCGGGATGAAACTTGGGAATATTCCCACGGCGCAGTCGCGCTGGATCGCGTAGCGGGGGCTGACAACCGTGCGCCCTTGGTCGAATTATGGCGATTGTTGTCTCCGGTCCACGAAATCGCCGGCCGCGAATGGGACTCCGGGTATGATCTGCATACCGCGTTCGCCGGCGCATTCGGCGTTGGGCTGACTGAATTCCTGCAAGAATTCAACGGCTGGGGCGATGAGATCATCGCGAAACGCGGAACCGAACGATCGCTCGGCCCGATCCTCGCGGGAACGATCTCCCGCGAGGACGGCCAGCCCGTCTCCGAACGCATCGTGCGGGCGTACTATCACTCCGAGCGGGAGTTTGTGAATCCGCTGCCAGTCGCGACTGGGACGACTGATGCGGACGGGAATTTCTCGCTCAACGTCGTATCGTTCCGTCGTTATCTCCTCGCAGTTGAATTGGAACCGGGCTGTCATGCTGCCGTGGCCGGCGGCGGCATCACATTCGTGCCCGCGCGGGCCGAGTCGTTCAGTCCGGGCGGCGCCGGAATTGCGGGGATCGAAGTCGTCGCGCCCGCTGGTGCCTGTACGCAATCAATGACGGGCACGCTGCGGACGAGGGCGGACGAGCCGATTGCGGGAGTCGCGGTCATCGCCTGCGCCGAGCGTCCGCGCGTGCTGGTCGCCGCCGCGCCGCTCGGCTGCGGGTCCGGGCGCACCGACGAGGCCGGCAACTTCCGGCTCGCGCTGCCGGACGGGGACGAATGGAGCCATGTCGCGATCAGGCTCTGCCGCGGTGGACGCCGCTGGTTCTGGGATCGAACCGATGCACCAGTGGTCGATATGCGCCTCTCCCTCCAAGCCTGCGGCTGAGCGGTAACCTGCGACGATTGAGCGCGCCGCGCGGGCAGACCGGCGCGCGAGGAGGTCGTGATGGCTGAGCTGGGACGTCTCTATACGGCGATGGTGACGCCGATGCGGGAGGATTTCTCCGTCGATGTCGAGGGGGCGCAGGCGTTGGCCGCGGCCCTGCTCGATTCCGGTTCGGACGGGGTCGTCGTCGCCGGCACGACCGGCGAATCGCCCACCTTGGAGCACGAGGAGGAGCGCGTCCTCTTCCGCGAGCTGCTGCCGGTCGTGCACGAGCGCGGCGGCACGCTCGTCGCCGGCACCGGCTCGAACAGCACCGCGACCGCGATCGAAGCCTCCGAGCTGGCGGCCGGGATCGGCGTCGACGGACTGCTCCTCGTCGCGCCCTACTACAACAAGCCCTCGCAGGACGGCCTCTATCAGCACTTCCGCGCCGTCGCCGAGTCGGTCGATGTGCCCTGCATCATGTACAACGTGCCCTCGCGCACGGGCATCAACATGACCGCGCAGACGCAGGTGCGCTTGGGGACGGACGTCGCCAACATCTGCGGCACCAAGGAAGCCTCCGGCAACATCGAGCAGATCGCCGAGATCATCCGCACCGCGCCCGACGATTTCCGCGTCTGGAGCGGCAACGACGGCGACAACCTGCCGATCCTCGCGCTCGGCGGCTACGGCGCGGTTTCCGTGCTCTCGCATCTCGTCGGCGGGCAGATCAGCTCGATGTACGAGGCGTGGGACGCGAAGGACACGGAGGCGGCGGGCAAGTACGCGGTCGGCCTCGCGCCGCTGGTCAAGGCGATGTTCCTGGTCGGCAACCCCGTGCCGGTGAAATGGGCGCTCAACGAAGTCGGCTTCCCCGTCGGCCCGACCCGCCCGCCGCTGGTCGAGCCGGACGAGGCGGTCAAAGCGCAGATCCGCGAAGTCCTCGCCAACATCGACGTCGATATCGAGGCCCCCGCGTGAACCGTCTGCGGGCCGCGTTCGCCGCGGCCGTGCTGCTGCTGGTCTCGATCAGCGCCGCCGCCTGCACCGACGCGCTCGCCCGCTCCGAAGCGCCCCCGCGCCCCGGTGACGGAACCGTTCCGACGCTCGATCAGCTGGCCGAGCTGATGACCGGCTGGCAGGACGACGTCGTCTCGATGCAGATGAGCATCCGCACGACCGCCACCGGCGCGGATGGCGCGACCGCGTTCGATAGCCGGCAGGAAATCTCGTTCGATCTGCGCACTTGGACGGTCCATATGGTCGTGGGCGCCGCCGCACTTTTCGGCGAAGAAGCAAACGCCCTGGAGACCGAACTGCTGGTGCGGGAGGACGGCATCTACATGACGCCCGCCCGCGAGGCCGGCTGGCTGCAGATCAGCGAGGGCATCGACATCGGCGCGATGATGGACTCGATCCGAGCGTCCAATTTCGCGGCGGACTACCTCGACGATCCGCGGATCGATGCCTCGCTCGAAGCCGGCTCGCTGGACGGACGCGATGCCTGGGTCCTGCGCGTTTCTGTATCGCCGGATCTGCTCAATGATCCGCGCCTGCGGGAAGCCGTCCTCGCGGGCGTCAGCGGCTTGGACGATGCGGAAGTCGAGGCCGCAATGTCCGAAATGCTCGACCGCTATGCCGGCGACATCGTCACCATCCAGCACATTGATCCGCTGACCGGCGCGCTGCTGCGTTCGGAAACGTTGCTCACGATCAACGACGAAAACAGCGCCGAGGGCGGCCCCCTCAAGTTCGTCACGGTCGCCGACACGTTCGGCTGGAACGCCCCGCTCGATCTGCCCGAACCGGAACCGCTGCTGGACGAAGACGAGGCGGACGCCGCGTTCGAGGCCGCATTCGACGCCGTCCTCGGCGCGGTGATCACTGGCTGACTCCGCGCCCTGTCCTACCCTGCCTCCGCCCGTTGTTCGGCGGGCGGAGGAGTCGCGATGTCTTGGGAACCTGAGATCCGGGAGCTGGAGCGGCGGCGCGAACTGGCGAAGGGGCGGGGCGGGCCGGAGGGCGTCGAGCGCCAGCGCCGGCGCGGCAAGCTGCTGGTCAACGAGCGGATCGACGGGATCGCCGACCCGGGCAGCTTCCGCGAGTTCGGCGGCTTGGTCGGCAGCGCCGCCTACGACGATGCCGGCGAGCTCGCCGCCTTCACCCCGAAAGGCTCGATCGAGGGCTTCTGCAAGGTGGATGGGCGCAAGATCATCGTCAGCGCGGGCGACTTCACCGTGCGCGGCGGCTCCGGCTCGGCCAGCGAGGACGGGCTCGGCCGCGAGCTGGCGGCCAACCAGCGCGCGATGGAGTGGCGCGTCCCCTTCGTGCGCCTGCTCGACGCGGCCGGCGGCTCCGTCCGCGGCTTCGAGGAGATCGGCCGCACCTACCTGCCCGACGGCAACGCCTGGTCCACCATCGACACGCGGATGCTGCGCGCCGTGCCCGTCGTCTCCGCCGTGATGGGCTCCGTCGCCGGCCTGCCCGCCGTCAACGCCTGCATGGCCCATTTCACGCTGATGGTGAAGGGCATCTCGCAGCTCTTCCCCGGCGGCCCGCCCGTCGTCAAGGCCGCGCTCGGCTACGACATCAGCAAGGAAGACCTCGGCGACGAGCGCGTCCACGTCGGCATCTCCGGTTCGGTCGACAACTTGGCCGAAACCGAGCAGGACGCCTTCGAGATGATCCGCCGCTGGCTCTCCTACCTCCCTCCGAACGTCTGGGAGATGGCGCCGCGCGGCGAACCCGGCGACGCGATCGACCCGGCCGACGAACGCCTGCGCTCGCTCGTCCCGCGCGATCGCCGGCGCGCCTACGACGGGCACAAGGCGATCCAGTGGACCGTCGACGAGGGTTCCTTCTTCGAGATCGCGCCCAAGTACGGGCGTTCCCGCATCACCGGACTGGCCCGGATCAACGGCTATCCCGTCGGCGTGATGGCCAACAACCCGATGCACGCGGGCGGCTCGACCGACGTCGCCGGCGGCGACAAGGTGATCCGCCTGATCCAGCTCTGCGACACCTTCCACCTGCCGCTGATCTCGTTCGCCGACGAGCCCGGCTTCATGGTCGGGCTCGAATCCGAGAAGCAGGGCATCGAGCGGGCCGGCGCGCGCCTCGTGATCGCCACCTGCGAGAGCCGGATGCCCTGGTGCACGGTGGTCATGGGCCGGCTCTTCGGCGTCGCCGGCCAGTGCCAGCACCGGCCCACGGGGATGTTCCAGCGCTACGCCTGGCCCTCAGCCCGCTGGGGCTCGATGCACATCGAGGGCGGCGCGTCGGCCGCCTACCGCCGCGAGATCGACGAGGCCGACGACCCGGAGGCGAAGCGGGCCGAGATCGAGGCGCGGCTGAACCGGCTCGCCTCGCCGTTCCGCACGGCCGAGGCGACCGGCCAGGAGATCATCGACCCGGCCCGGACCAGGCGGCTGCTCTGCGAGTTCGTCGAGGACGCGCAGCCGATCCTGCGCGCGCAGCTCGGCCCGAACCCGACTCCGTTCCATCCATAACGGCCGCCATTCATAACGGCGCGGCGGGCCGCGTCTAACGCCGCGTTGCCCGTTCCGCCCGCGCGGCGCGGCTACGGTTGCCGTCGCATGGCGATTGGAAGGCCCCGACGATGGCGTTGAGACGCATCTCCGCACTTTCCGCGACGGCGGCAGCCGCGATCTTCCTCTCCGCCTGCACGGGCGGCGACGAACCGCAGCCGGCCCCCCAGCCCGCTCCCGCGGCCCAGCAGCCCGCCGCGCAGCAACAGCAGCAACAGGCCCCCGCCGCCGCGGCCGGGGAACAGCAGCAGCAAGGGCAGTCGCAGTCGTCGCGCCCGGCCTCGCCCGCCGTGCAGGCCGTCCAGCAGGAGGCGCAGTCGCCGCCGGGCGTGCAGGACTTCGCCAATTTGGTCGGCGCTTGGCTCGGCTCCATCACGTACCTGCACACCGAGAACTCAGCCTCGATCGACAACGACGCGTTCGACACCATCATGTACGCCGACTTCCACTTCACGCCCGACGGGGTCTACATCGCCACCGAGCCGTTCGACATTCTCGGCGGCGAGGAAGGCTTCCCCGGCCTGCAAGTCCTCGGGATCGCCGGCAAATTCTGGCTCAGCACCGCTCCGCTCGAGGGCTGGCTCCCGTTCGAAACCTTAGTCGGGGCGGACGTGCCGCCGGCGCGGGCCGGCATCGTCCAGCTCAGCGGCCTCCAGCGCCGCGAGGCCGTCTTCGCCTCCACCGCGCTGGTCGAAGAAGGCGTCGCCGATGACGGCCGGCCCGTCTGGGTGCTCTCCTACGAGCTTTCGGGCGCGGACGTCGCGCGGCTCACGGACGGCGCGGCGGACCCGTACTCGGCCATGAACCCGCTCGGCGTCTCGCTCGACGCCCTGTACGACGTGCTGCTCAGCCGCGCCGCGCCGGGCGACGGCCCGCAGCAGCCGCTCTCGCTCGCGACGCGGATGGTCGCCGACGCGGCCACGGGCGCGCTGCTCGGCGTCGAGATGACCGCGCAGCTGGAAGAAGGCACGCAGACGCTGATCACCAGCCTCGTTTCCTGGGACGAGCCGTTCGATCTGCCCTCGCCCGAGCCCGCGGCCTCGTCCGGCGAATTCACCGCCTCCTTGGTCGAGAGCGCCGCTTCGCTGCTCGAAGTGCGCGGCGTCGACGCCTACACCTTGCTCGCCAACGGCCGCACCGCCGTCGACCGCGCGACGGCGGTGCACCTCGTCACCGAGATCAACGGCACCGTCGACGGCCGCGACAGGGACGCCCGCATCGAGATCAAGCGAGATCTGTCCCAAGGCCGCTTCGAAACCTCGACCGAGGTCGACGGCTCTCCCCCCTTCAAGCTGCTCTGGACCCGCGAGGGACTCTGGATCAGTTCCGACGGCGGCGGCTGGAGCGCGGTCGAGCCGAGGCTGGTCGGGCTCGGCATGTACGAGGATGTCGACGACTTCCTGCGCGACTCGGCCTCGATCGCCGACGAAACGCCGCTCTGGGCCAGTGTCACGCTCAGCCGCGTCCTCATCGGCCCCGCCCCCGGCGCGATCGATATCTCGTCGAGCACCAGCGCCGATGATCGCCTCGCCGCGCCGGAGCTGGTCGATCAGCTCGCGCTCGACGCCGCCGGCCCGTTCATCGACCTCGATTTGACGATCGAGGAGATAGAAGCCCTCGATCTGCGCGTCCGCATGGCCGCCGACAAGCAGACGCCGCTCGAGCGCGAGATCAGGATCCGCTTCAGCGCGGCCGGCTCCGACTACGACATCGTTTCGGCCACCCAGTACCGCGACCCGGCCGGCATCTCGTTCTCGGTTCCGAACTGAGCGCGCCGCCGCCGTTAGCGAGTCGTTGCCGCAACTGCTAGATTTCACGTTGATCGAATGGCGCGCGGCGGAATCCCCGCGCATGGAGGAGATCGCCCATGTCCGAGAAGAACTATTGGTCCCGCATGCGCAAGTCGCGGCTGAGCCGCCGTTCGCTGCTCAGCGCCTCGGCCCGCGCCGGCGTCGGCGCGGCCGGCCTCGCGCTCGTCGGCTGCGGCGACGATGACGACGACGACGCGCAGCAGGCCGCGACCAGCGCCGCCGCCCAAGCGGACCAGCAGGAGCAGCCGGCCGCCGCCGCCCAGCAGGCCGACGGCGATCAGCAGCAGGCGCAGGCGCAGGCGAGCCCCGCCTCGTCCGGCATCGCGCGCACCGCGCAGCTCCGCGCCGGGCTGCACCTCAACACCACCTCGCTGGACCCGCACACCGGCACCAGCGGCACCGACGCCTACTTCTTCCAGCTCTTCCACGACTACCTCGTCATGCACGACGCCGACTCGGTCCAGCAGGGCAACCTCTCGCTCGCCGAAAGCTGGGAATTCCCCGAACCGGCCGGCTCGAGGATCATCTTCAACCTGCGCGACGGCGTCGTTTTCCACAACGGCGATCCCTTCACCTCCGAGGACGTCAAGCTCAACTTGGAGCGCGTCACCACGCACCCTTCCTCGACCCCGAAGGACAACTTCACCGTCGTCGAGTCGGTCGGCACGCCCGACGCGCTGACCGCCGTCTACAACATGGCCGAGCCCTCCGCCGGCGTCATGCACCTGCTCGGCGACCGCGCCGGCGCGATGGTCCACGTTCCCACCGCCGACGAACTCGGCGACGAGTACGGCCTGCGGCCGATGGGCACCGGGCCTTACCGCTTCGACGAATGGGTCGACCTCCAGCGCGTGGTCGGCAAGCGCAACGAAGAGCATTGGATGCGCGGCCCCCAGCCCGGCGCGGCCAGCGGCGACGCGGTGCCCTACTTCGACGAGGTCAACTTCCGCATCATCCAAGGCGAGAACTCGACCTTGGTCGCGACCGCGCTCAGCAACGACCTCGACATCGCATTCATCCCCGAGGCGCAGTTCAACCCGCAATTCGAGGAAAGCGAGGATTGGCGGATCGTCGCGCTCGACGGCGCATTCATCTCCGAGATCCTGATGCTGAACGCGTCCAAGCCGCCGTTCGACAACATCAACGTGCGGCTCGCGATCATCCACGCCGTCCACCCCGAGGCGGTCAACCGGGCGGTCCACAACGACCTGATGATCCAGGCGCTCGGCGGCCAGTGGCCGGTCGGCACCTGGGTCTACGACGAGGTGCCGAGCAACCCGCAGGTCGCCTACCCGGACATCGCCGACCGCCGGGCCAAGGCGCAGGAGTACCTCCAGATGTCCGGCCTCACCGCCGAGGACATCAACGAGATGGGCGGCATCTCCTTCACGACCTACGAGAACCAGGTCAAGAAGGACGCCGGCACGATCTACGTGCAGCAGATCAAGGAGGTGCTCGGGATCGACGTCACCTTCACGCCGCTCGAGCTGGCGACCTACATTCCGGCCCTGTGCGAGAACGGCGAGTACCACATGGCCGTGACCGGCTGGAGCCGCTACCCGGAGCCCGACTGGATCGCCTCGCTCGCCTACACCTCGACCGGCTACTACAACCCCAACGGCCCGGTCGACGTGCCGTCGCCGATCCACCCGGACCTCGACGGGCTGATCGCGGAGGCGCGGCAGACCTTCGACATCGAGGAGCGCAAGGCGCTCTACGCGAGGGTCAACGACATCATCGTCGGCGAGGGCCACTACTACACGATGCTCTACGGCGTGAATTTCACCGGCGTCCGCAACGCCATCCAGAACGCCGAAGAGACGCTGTTCAACGGCGAGGGCAAGTGGCAGACGCGCTGGCTCTACAGCGACGAGGCCTAGGGCCCGGAACCGGGGGCGGCCAAGCGCGGCGCGGGCCGTGAGCGAGGCGAGCGACCACGCATGTCCGCCTACCTGACGGTCCGCGTCCTGCAGTCGGTCTTCGTCATCATCCTCGTCGCCTTCGCGTCGTTCGGGATCTTCCGCGTCCTGCCCGGCGACCCGCTGGCCGCGCTGGCCGCCGAGGGCGAGGCGATCTCGGCCGAGCGCCGGGCCGAGCTCGAGGCCGAGCTCGGCCTCAACGACCCGCTCTACACCCAGCTGTTCGACTGGATCAGCGGAATCGTCACCCGCGGCGACTTCGGCCGCTCGACGCTCAGCCGCCGGCAGGTCGGCTCCGAGCTGGTCCAGCGCGTGCAGAACACGCTCCATATCGGGGTCGCCACGATCTTCTTCGGCATCCTGATCGGCGTGCCGGCGGGGGTGATCTCGGCGATCAAGCCCAATTCATGGGCCGACCGCCTGATCACCGGGGTCAGCGTCGGCGGGGTCGCGATCCCCGATTACCTGTTCGCGCTGCTGCTGATCCTGCTCTTCACGGTGACTTGGGACGTGCTCCCCGCCGCCGGCTTCGCGCGCATCTGGGATGATCCGATCCAGAGCATCAAGGGCTTGGCGATGCCCGTCATCGTCGTTTCCTGGGTGCTCTCCGCGATCGTCGCGCGGCAGACGCGGTCGTCCATGCTCGAAGTGCTGCGGCAGGACTACGTCCGCACGGCCCGGGCCAAGGGCCTGCGCGAGAGCCGCGTGGTCTACCTGCACGCCCTGCGCAACGGCCTGCTGCCGGTGGTCACGATCATCGGCCTGCTGATCGCCCGCGTCTTCGCCGGCGCCGTGATCGTCGAGCAGATCTTCAACATCCCCGGCATGGGCCTCTGGCTGGTCACGGCCGCGCTCCAGCGCGACCTCTTGATCGTGCAGGCGATGATCCTCGTGATCGCCGTGGCGATCGTGATCGCGAACCTGCTGACCGACATCAGTTACGGCATACTCGACCCGAGGATCCGCTATGGCTGAGCGGGCCGCCGCCTCTCCCTACGACCAGTTCGAAGCAGCGCGGCCGCCGCGCTCGCGCTTCGGCGTCTTCGCCCGCCGCTTCCTGCGCGTGCGCCTGGTCAAGCCGGCCGTCGCGATCCTCTTCGTCTTCCTCGTCGTCGCCGCCATCGTCGATCTGCTGCCGCTGCCCGGCTACGAAGAGCTGCACACCGACGCCGACGGCTTCTACCGCTCGTGGGAGGCGCCCAGCGGCGATCACCTGTTCGGCACGGACAAGCAGGGGCGCGACACGCTGACGCGGGTGCTGCACGCGACCCGCGCGGCACTGGCCGTCGGCTTCGGCGCATCGCTGTTCGGCGCGCTCTTCGGCCTGCCGATCGGCGTCGCCGCCGGCTTCGCGCGCGGCGCCGTCGACGAAATCCTGATGCGGATCATGGACGCCGTGCTGGCCTTCCCCGGCCTGATCTTGGCGCTGGCGCTGGTTTCGGTGCTGGGGCGCGACCTGCTCAACATCATCATCGCGGTCGGGATCGCCAACGTGCCTTGGGTCGCGCGCATCTCCAGATCGATGGCGTTGTCCGTGCGCGAGCAGGATTACGTGCTCGCCGCGCGGACGCTCGGCGCGGGCAACATGCGGATCATGGGGCGCTACGTGCTGCCCAACTCGTTCCAGCCCGTGATCGTGCAGGTCAGCCTCGGCGCCGGCTTCGCGATCCTCGCCGAAGCCGGACTCAGCTTCCTCGGCCTCGGCATCCGCCCGCCCGAACCGACCTGGGGAGGCATGGTCGCCGAGGGCCGCCAAGTGATCATCACCAATACCGGCTGGTGGCTCTGGGTCTTCCCCGGCGCCTGCATCGCCCTCCTCGTCTGGAGCCTCAACATCATCGGCGACGGCCTCCGAGACGTCCTGGACCCCAGACTCAGAGGTGCCTTGGAAGGCGACTGACCATCCCCGTCGCCGCCGACTCTCCAGCAAGCAACCCCGCCCGCCTCCGGGTCTACGTCGACGAAAGCGGCGACCCGGGCACCAATCCCGACAGCAGCAAGTGGTTGGTCTTCGGAGCTGTTGCGGTGCTCCCGGGCGACGATTCGGTCCGTGAGGCGATCGACGAAGCACGCGCCCGCCTGAACGTGGACGGCACGTTGCACTTCGCGAACATCCGCTCCTCCGTGCAGAAGCTGTCCGCATTCAAGACGTTGGCCAGGGCGAACTTCATCTCCTTGGTAGTCGCGAGCGATTCGCACGCTTGGCACGACGAGAGCGGGCCTGGAAGGCACGCTGCAACGCATTACCGGTACGTGCTGAGCCACTTGGTGCAGCGCGCCACGGTGTTGGCGGGTTCGCTGGGCCTGGAGCTCGATCTGATCCTTGAAGACTCGCGCCATGCATCGCTCGAATCCATCCGCTCATACCTCGAGCTCCTTGCCGCTGAGCACTCCCAGGATCGCGGCCGAAGATTCGCGGACTGGGAAGCTCTGAATCCGGACTCGATGCGGATGGTCCCGAAGCATCAGGAGCCATTGCTGTCGGCTGCAGATGGAATTGCACATGCCTACTACAAGGCGTTGACGGTGGATCCGAAACTCAGCACGGCTGAGCCGCATTACGCCGACATCGTGCAGTCCCACCTTTGGAGTCACGGCGATCCGGCGGAGATTGCCGGAGCGGGATTCTTCTGCCTGCCGGCTGGTACGGAGCGAAGGGTGTATCGGGATTATGCATATGTCCGCGAGTGGGTGATCGGTCAAAAACAGGTTCCCCTCTCCTCTGGCTTTCGGGTGCCGAGGCACCGCCAAATGAAGAGGGGCTCGAAAAACGCAGGTAGATCGTAGCCGGAACCCGCAAAAGTCGTCAACCGCGAGAGTGCGGGCGTTTTCCCGGCGCTCAGCGGGCGAACCGGCCGATGTCTTCGTGGCCCAGGGCGATGCCGTTGGGGTCGAACAGTTCTTCGGGGAGATCGAGGGTCTGCAGCCAGGCCCAGATGTCGGCTACGTGTTCCGGGGGGGTGTCTGCGGGGAGCTGGACCGGCATTACGCCCCTGGGCTGGCGGTACTGGCTCAACGCGCCGTAGATGTCGAGCCCCGTCTGCGCGATCGTCGGCCCGACGAGGCCTTGGGCGAGGTCGCCGTGGCAAGTTTGGCAGTTCTTGGAGAAGTAGAGCTCCTCGCCGCGCGAGGGATCGGCCGCCGCCTGCATCGCCTCTTCGTCGATGTCCTCGATCGGGATCGGCTCGGCCGCCGCGCAGGTGAGCGGGGGGCGGTCGAGCAGTTCCAGCGACGGATCGTCCTCGTGGCCCTCCTCGATGCAGAACAGGCCCGTGTCCCAGCCTTCCGCGGCCGCCTGCATCGAGCTCTCCCGCGCCTCGAGCCGGCCCGCGTCCTTGTACAGCGCGAAGCCGACCAGCGAGAGCACGCCGGCGATCAGCAGCCCGAACGCGAGGAACAGCCCGAAACTCTGCGGAATCCCGGTCTTCGTTGGCATGCGCTACCCGCCGACTCTCCTGAAGACTGCCCGACGGCCCGTCGCGCAGCGCGCGCGACGGGCTCGATCTTAGCCCAGCGCCCGCTTACGCGGAACGGAAGCGCCTAGCTGCCCGGCGCGCTCGGACGGGTCTTCGACGCGCCGTAATCCTGGAACGGGCCGTCGCGCCAGTCGAGCGCGGCCTTGAGCCCCTTCTCCTGCGCGATCCGCCCGAACTCGCCCGCGCTGGGCCGGTAGGTCGAGAGCGCTTGGATGTCGGCGCCGACGGCGAGCGCCGTGCGGATGCCCATCACCTCGTAGGCGCGGTTGAGCCCGCGCTTGCTCATCTGCACCATGTCGGGCGCGATGTTCGAGATCCGCTCCGCCATCGCCTCCGTCTCCCCGGCCAGCTCGTCGACGGGGAGGGCGCGGTTGGCCCAGCCCAGCTCGACCGCCTCCTTGCCGGTGACGGAGTCGCCCGTGTAGCAGAGCTCGCGCGCCTTGCGCATCGACATGTGCCACGGGTGGTAGAGCACGTCGACCGTGGTCATCGCGCGCACCGGCGGGTAGCCGATGATCGCGTCTTCGGCGACGAACATCAGGTCGCACATGCTGGCCAGCTCGGAGCCGCCGGCCAGCGCGTAGCCGTGCACCTGCGCGATCACGGGCTTGGTCAGCTCCCAGATCTGCCAGTAGCCCGAGAGCAGATGCTGCGGCCACTGCCCTTGGCCCGGGTGGATCGGCCCGACGCTGGGCAGCCCGGAGCGGTAATCGAGGTAGTCCGACTCCGAGAGGTTGGGCACCGGCGTGATGTCGTAGCCGGCCGAGAACGTGCGCCCGGCCCCGCGGATGATGCAGGCGCGGACGTCGTCGTCAGCCTCCGCGTCCTTGAGCGCGTGGAACAGCTCCGCCCGCAGCCGGTGGCTCAGCGCGTTCATTTTTTCCGGCCGGTTCAGCGTCACGATCGCCGTGCGGCCCTTGATTTCGTACAGGATGTCTTCGTAGTCGGTCATGTCGCTCCTCGGAACGCTGCGCGGAAGTCTGCGGGCGCAGGGTAGGGGACGCCGCTCAGGAGGGGGCCATCGAGTATCCGTGGTTGCCCAGCGCGGCGCCGGCCGCGGCCACCGCCAGCGTCAGCAGCAGCCCGATCATCGAGAGCGCGATGGTCAGCCGGCGCACCCGTGCCAGCGCCGCCTCGTCGCCCTCGCCGTGCGCGGCGATCGCCGCCCGCGCCAAGGCCAGCTGGCGCGGCCCGAAGACGAACTGGTGCAGCCCGATCACGACGATCATCGCCAACCAGAGCGACATCTTGACGATGAAGATCACGCCCCAGCGCGCGTCGCCGATGTTCTCGCCGAAATCCCGCGCCATATCCAGCCGCGGGTCCACCATCGCGCCGCCCGTGACCACGATCACGATCATCGCGACGATGCCGATTCTCCCGAAGCGGCTGGTGAACGCTTCCAGCGCGTCGATCCAGTGCGCGCGCTCGCCGATCGAGCGCAGCGCCGGGATCACCGCGGCCGCGGTCACGATCTGGCCGCCCAGCCAGATCGCGACGCCGACCACATGCAGCCAGATCAGGACCGAGATCGCGGATTCCGACATGCGGCCTCCCGGGCGCGCCGCTACGAACGCATCGCTACACGCGCATCCAGTGCCAGATGCCGTCGGTATTCGTCAGCTGTTCGCTGCCCTCGCCGTTGCAGCCGCAGTCGGCGCGGCCGCACTCGCAGAGCTGGCAGCGCCCCGTCTGCCCCTCGGCGAAATCGTGGAAGCACTTGCAGCCGCAGTTGCAGTACGCGTTCCGACCCGGCAAGCCGGCTTGGTCCGAATTGCGGCCGCGCCGGTCGTCGCGCCGATCATCCCGTCGGTCGTCGCGCCTGCCGCCGCGCGGATCGTCCCGTCCGCGCCCCCGCCGGTCATCCCGTCGGTCGTCGCGCCTGCCATCCCATCCTCCGCTGCGTCCCCCATCGCGCCCCCCGCCGGGTCCCCCATCGCGCCCCCCGCCGGGTCCCCTATCGCGTCCTCCGCTGCGCCCCCCATCGCGCCCCCCGTCGCGCCCTGGCCCGCGCCGACGGTCCTGCTGGTCGCCGCCTTGGCGCCCGCCGCCCGTCTCGCGAGGGCCCTGCTGCGCGGGCGCCGCGGAGAGCGTCTCCCGCCGCGCCGCCGCCGCTCGCGCGTCCAGCGTGAGCGAGGTCGCCGCGCGGATCAGCGCCACGTGGAGCTCCGCCTGCGTGCCTTGCTCGGACGGCAGCTTCGCCATCACCGCTTCGGCAAGCGCTTCGTACGACTCGATCGCCTCATCCACGGCTTCGTTCGTCTGCGAAGCACGCACCGGCTGCGGCTCCGCGTCTTGTTGGGCCGGCGCTTCGGGCAGGGGTTCGGGCGCGGCGGGAACGGGAGCGGGCTCGGCAACCGCTTCGTACGGTTCGGCGGCGGGTTCTGCGACTGCCCCGGCCGGCTCCGCCGGCGGAGCCTCGGCCGGCGCGGGCTGCTCCTCGTCCGCGTCCTCCGCGCCTTCCGCGCCGTGGGCGATGAGCATCGCTGCGGCGTCGGCGGCGCGGTCGATGACGTCCTGCAATCCCTCTTCGCCTTCATCTTCGGCCGCGACGACCCGCCCGAGCTCGCCGGAGACCCATTGGTGATAGGTGAGCGGCCCGTTCGCTTCGATGATCTCCGCGGCGCTGATGCCGCAGCGCGGGGTGGAGTCGAAGTCGCCGGTGGCGATCAAGCGCCCGCCTTGCCCGTGGATGGCTTCCTGCAGGAGCTCGGCCCGCTTGGCCGCGGCGGAAGCCGAACCCAAGTCGGTGAACGCCTTGCGCACGCCCTTGGCCGTGCCGTCCAGCAGGCCCTCGATCTCGGTCGTTTCGTTTGCCATGGTCGTTCTCCGATGGGTCGTTGAAGTCGTTCCGCCCCGGCGGCCGGGGCTACAGGATCGGATCCACCAGGATCGCCTGGTCGCGTTCGGGGCCGACGCTGACCAGCGCCGCGGGGGCGCGGATCAGCTCCTCGATCCGGCGCACGTAGGTCTGCGCGTTGGGCGGCAGCTCGTCGAACCGGCGGCAGTGGCTGGTATCCGTCTGCCAGCCCGGCAGCTCCTCGTAGACCGGCGCGGCCGCCTCCAGCGCCGCCCGCGAGCTGGGGAAGGTCTCGACCCGCTGCCCGTTGATCATGTAGGCGACGCAGACCTTGAGCGATTCGAAGCGGTCCAGCACGTCCAGCCGCGTCAGCGAGATGCTCTGGCAGCCGTTGAGCCGGATCGTGTAGCGCGCGGCCACGCTGTCGAACCAGCCGCAGCGCCGCGGCCGGCCCGTCGTCGTCCCGTACTCGTTGCCCGCCTCGCGCAGGCGGTCGCCCTCCTCGCCGTGCAGTTCCGTCGGCATCGGCCCGTTGCCGACGCGCGTCTGGTAGGCCTTGTAGACCCCGATCACGCGGTCGATGTCGGCCGGCGCGATCCCGGCCCCGATCGCCGCCCCCGCCGCCATCGAGGTCGGCACCGAAGAGGTGACGAAGTCGTAGGTGCCGCTGTCGAGATCGAGCAGGGTGCCCTGCGCGCCTTCGAGCAGGATGCGCTGGCCGTTCTGCAGCGCCTGCTGGCAGATCGCGCTGGTATCGGTCACGTACGGCGCCAGCCGCGCCCAATGCTCGCGGTAGCGGGCGAGGATCTCGTCGTAATCGAGCGGCTCCAGCCCGTAGAGCTTGGTCAGCACCTCGTTCTTGTAATCGAGCACCATCCGCAGCCGCTCGGCGAAGCCGTTGGGATCGGCGAGATCGGAAATGCGGATGCCCCAGCGCGCCACCTTGTCCGTGAAGGCGGGGCCGACGCCCTTGCCGGTCGTGCCCACCGCCGACTTGCCGCGGAATGCCTCGTCGGCCCGGTCGATGATCGGATGCCAGGGCATGATCAGGTGCGCGCGGTCCGACACGCGCAGCCGATCCGTGCTGACCCCCCGCGTCTCCAGCTTGGTGATCTCCTCGATCAGCACGGCCGGGTCCACCGCCACGCCGTTGCCGATGATCGACGTCTTCTCCGGATAGAAGATGCCCGCCGGGACGAGGTGCAGCGCGAACTCGCCGTGGCTGTTCACGATCGTGTGGCCGGCGTTGTTGCCGGCCGAGTAGCGGACCACGATCGCCGCCTTGCGTGCGAGCAGATCGACGACGCGGCCCTTGCCCTCGTCGCCCCACTGGCCGCCGATGACCACTACTGCCGCCACGCGCGCGCTCGCACTTCCTGCCCGCGCCGCCGGGATCGGGCGCTTGCGGGCTGCCGCTCGGATTGCCTTGGTCGAGGAAGATTCGGCGGCGTCTCTCGGAACTGCGGAATCGTATCACGCGCGCCGTCCGCCGGCCGCAGCCGCCCCGCCGTATCAGCGCGCGCGGATAGATTGCGCTGCATGAGCGAGGCACGCGTTCCGGACGAGCTCCCGCCCCCGCCCGCGGGCCGCCTGATCGAGCGCAAGGTCGGCCTCGACGGATCCGCCCGCGACTTCCCGCTCGAACGCTGGCTCGTCGCCGATGACCTCATCGTCGGCCGCTGGGCCGCCATCGACGATCCGCAGTACGAGCACCTCGCGGGCTTCACGTCGTGGGGCGTCTGGTGGCCGGGCCTGCCCTACGGCGCGTACCGCGTCCATCGGCCCGACGGCTCGCTCCGCCTCCACCGCCTCGACGCGCTCAACGCCGTCCGCTGCGACGGCGAAGTGGTCGCCTTCGATGACCTGCTGCTCGACGCCGTGATCAACCTCGACGGCGAAGTGGCGATCGAGGACGAAGACGAAGTCGAGCAGGCGCTCGCCGCCGGCCTGCTCGACGTGGAGCAGCGCTGGCGGATCACCTGGGTGCGGCACATGTTCGAGAACCAGGCGGACCTGCTCGTCCGCCGCATCGATGCCGCCATCGACCGCGCCGTCGCCCACGCGCGCGGCGGGCAGCCGTAGACTCGCCCCATGGCGCGACCATTCCTCAAATGGGCCGGCGGAAAGACCCAGCTGCTGCCGCAGTTGCTAGCTGAAACGCCGGAATGGATCGCGACCTACTACGAGCCGTTCTTGGGAGGTGGTGCGCTCTTCTTTGCGCTGCAGGCCCGTGGCCGGTTCGAAAGTGCGGCGCTGTCCGATCTGAATGAAGAGATCATCAATGCGTTCGAGCAGGTCCGGGACGCCCCGGACGACCTGCTCGGTGAACTCGCCAGATACCAGAAGGAGTATTTGGGGCGGCGCGACCAGGGTAGGGCAGACTTTTTCTATGAGGTGCGGGATGCTGTGCCGTTGTTTGCGGTCCAAGCGGCGGCCCGCACGATTTTCCTCAACAAGACCTGCTTCAACGGTCTCTACCGCGTCAACAGCACTGGGCAGTTCAATGTTCCCCATGGCCGGTACAAGGCGCCGACGATCTGCGACGAGCGGGGCATCCGGCAAGCCTCGATGGCCTTGCAGGGTGTCAGACTCGAGGTTGCCGACTTTCAGTGTGCCGTGCGCCAAGCGACGACAGGCGACTTTGTGTACTTCGACCCGCCGTACGTCCCGCTGAGCGACACGTCCAACTTCACGGCTTACACGTCATCAGCGTTTGACATGGCAGAGCAGGCTCGCCTGGCCGATACGTCTTTGAGCCTGAAAGAGCGAGGGGTGGCATTTCGGCTGTCGAATTCGAGCCACCCAGACGTGGTCAAGCTTTACGAAGAGCGAGGCCTGGCGACTCGAGCAGTCTTTGCCGGACGGATGATCAACTCAAATGCGGCAGCGCGTGGCCCGATTCGCGAACTTGTCATTCGCCCGGCATCATTGCGGCGTAGAAGGTGGTCACCTGCCTCTACACGAGCTCGCGCCCGAAGAACATCCGTAGCCACACCTCCAGTTCATCGATCTCAATCGCGAAGCCGGTCCCGCGCAAGAACGCCCTGAAGTCTGGCGGGAACTGATCACCGTCGATCACGACGATCCCTCGGATTGGCCATGCGCGGATGTCTTCAATGCGAGCCGGAATCTTCTCGTAGGTCGTGCCGCTCGTTCCCTGATACCGGCAGAGGATTCCAACGCGCTCACCCGAGACGAGATCTGATGCCACTACGTCAATGGTGCGGTCGCTTCCCCAGATCGTCTTGCCAGCGGGCACCTTCCGTTGTGCAACGAGCTGCATCGCCTCTGCGACTTCTGCCACTTCCCGGATGAGGTCGTTGTGCGAGTCAGCCATTGTCATCCTCCGGGGGGCGTTTGGGGATCATCACGGCGCGGGTGAAATCGAGGATGGTTTCGCCGCGCTGGTTGCGGCCGGTGGTGTGCACGGTGACGATGCCGCGGTCGGGCTGGGATTTGGACTCGCGCACTTCCAGCACCTCGGTGTGCGCCGTGAGCGTGTCGCCGTGGAAGACCGGGCCGGTGTGGCGGAGATCGGTGGTGGCGAGGTTGGCGATCGCCTTGCCGCTGACGACGGGGACGGTCATCCCGAAGATCAGCGAGTAGACGAAGGGGCCGGAGACCACGCGCCGGCCGAACTGCGTGGCCTCGGCGTACTCGAGGTTCGTGTGCAGCGGATGATGGTTCATCGTCAGCATGCAGAACATCAAGTCGTCGGCCTCGGTCACGGTGCGGCCGGGCCAGTGCTCGATCTGCTCGCCCGCCTCGAACTCGTCGAGGTAGCGGCCGAACTGTTCCTTGGTGGGCATCTGCGTCCTCCAGTCGCGCTCAGACTGCGTAGAGCTCGAGCAGGCGCCGCGCGATCACGATGCGCTGGATCTCGTTCGTCCCCTCCGCCACCGCCATCAGCGGCGCGTCCCGGTAAAAGCGCTCGACCGGCAGCTCCTTCGTATAGCCGATGCCCCCGTGCACCCGCATCGACTCCAGCGTGCATTCCAGCGCGACTTCGGTCGCGAACAGCTTGGCCATGCCCACGTCCAGATCCGAGCGCCGGCCCGAATCTTTCTTCCGCGCCGCGTCCCGCGTCAGCAGCCGCGCCGCGCGGATCTTGGTCGCCATCTCCGCCAGCTTCAGCTGCACCGCCTGGTGCTCCGCAATCGGCTTGCCCATCGTCTCCCGCTGCTGCGCGTAGACGATCGCGTGATCGAACGCCGCCTGCGCCACCCCCGTCGCCCGCGCCGCCACGTTGATCCGCCCGATCTCCAGCCCCGAAATCATCTGCTGGAACCCGCGCCCCTCCTCGCCGCCCAGCAGATTCGCAGCCGGCACCCGCGCATCCTCCAAGAACAGCTCCGCCGTCTCCGGCCCCTTGTAGCCGAGCTTGTCGATGGTGCGAGCGACGCTGAAGCCGGGCGTGCCCTTCTCCACTAGGAAGGCCGAAATGCCGCGGTGGCGCGGGCTCGCATCCGGATCGGTCTTGGTCATCGCCAGGAAGACATCGCCACGGTCGCCGTTCGTCACGAACAGCTTGTTTCCGTTCAGCACGTAATCGTCGCCGTCGCGGGCCGCGGTCGTGCGGATCGCCTGCGCGTCCGAGCCCGCGTTCGGCTCCGTAATCGTGAAGCAGCCCTGCAGCTCGCCGCTGGCGAGGCCCGGTAAAAAGCGCGCCTTCTGCTCCTCCGTCCCGTGCGCATCGATGATCCAGCCGTCGATCACGTTGGTATTGATGATCCCGGCCAGCCCCATCCAGCCCCGCGCGATCTCCTCGATCACCGCCGAATAGGTCTCGAACGAGAGGCCCAGCCCGCCGCGTTCGGCCGGGAAGGTGATCCCGAAGACGCCCATCTCGCACATCTCGCGGTGGATCTGCGCCGGGAACTCGCCCGCGTGCTCGAGCGCGTCCGCATTGGGGATGACCTGTTCGTCCACCCAGCGCCGCACGTTGCGGACGATGTCCACCCCCGTCTCGCCATCGCCGGCGATGATCTCCCGAACCTCCGAAACAGCAGCCATCAGCGCCCTCCCATCGCCGCCAAGTCTACGCGCCGCCGGCGATGCGCCCCACGATGCGCCTTGTCCAGGGTCTATAGAATCGAGGTGCGGAAGGAGTCGGGATGACCGCTGCCGCGATGCCCGTGTCCGAACTTGCCATGTACTTCCGGCGCAGGGCGGCCGATTTGGGTGCGCCCTTGGATCATCCCACGCTGCAACTGCTCTGCTTCTACGCGCAGGCATTCCACCTCGCCAAGGCTGACGGACCCTTGTTCGCCGATGCCGTCAGGGCCAGTGCCGCGGGTCCCGAGATCGCGGCGCTCCGCAACGACTACGAATGCTTCGGCGACGGCCCGATACCCCCGCCGGGAGATGGCGAACGGGAACCGATGCCGGCGACGCCGTTCCTCGCCTCAATCGCGGCGCTTGATGCGGTGCGGGAAGACTCGCGGAACGGAGCCGGCGGGGAGGTCCCGTTCGATCCAGTCGGCTTGACGCTGTCCGAGCGCGGCGCGGGCGCGCCCATCCCATCCGCGCTGATGCGGAAGATGGTGCGTCTCCGCTTCCCTCATTTGGCGGCGATGCAGTGGGAAGCGCCGAGCCGAACCGAGGTCCTGCGCCGCGCTCGGCGGGCCGCCCGACTGCGGGCTGCAGGACTCCAGCGCGAGCGCTCCGCCGACGCAAGCCGCCGCCCTTTTTCCGCGCCGGTACACTCGCGGGTACGGGGCACCTCCCGCAACTAGCGGAGACGGGCAGCATGCCGACGGCGGTTGAAGTCGCATCGTGGATCGTCCGCCACGCGCATGAGCAGGGCGACGAGATCACGCAACTCAAGCTCCAGAAGCTGTGCTACTACGCGCAGGGCTACCACTTGGCAATACACGGGACGCCGCTATTCACGGATCCGATCGAGGCTTGGGACAAGGGCCCCGTGATCTACGCCCTGCGGCGGGAGTACGGACATCACAAGAGTGCGCCGATCCCGCAGCCGGACGGGGTCGTCCCAGATTCCCTCAGCTCCCGCGCCGTCGCCATACTTGCCGCGACTTACCGTGAATTCCGCGATGCCAGCGGCTCCATGCTGGTTTCCAAAACGCACCGCAAGCGCCCGTGGCTGGCAGCTCGCGAAGACGGGGTGAACGGCGAGATCTCACTGTCGCACATGCGCAGTCATTTCACGCGGGTGCTGGGGGGCTCCATTGAACCGCGCCAAGAAGAGGACCCTCAATGGTTTTTCAGGCGGCTCCGCACGGATGAGTCCCTGAAGAAGCGGATCGCGGCCAGCCACGCGGACAAGCTGGCCGGACGAACGCTCGATGCGGAGTGAACGGGGAATTTCGCGGCACCCGGTACCGGCTGACCGAGTCGGCGCGCAAGGACATCGAAGGCCTCAGCCCGTTCGCTCGAATCGTCTATCGGACTGCGCTCGACATCCTGCTGATGGACCCATCGAACGAGCATCGTCTCATTCGCGACATGGCGCGGTTCGAGATCGATGCCGATGCAGTGTTCGTGAACAAATTCATCGCGATTTGGTTTGATCGGCTGGCGCCGCGGGATTTGCTGATCAAGGGCGTGGAATGGCGCGGCCCCGATGCCTGATGCCGGTGATCGGCCGTAAGATGCGGGCAATCGCTGGAAATGAGGTCGGGGCATGGCGGCAGGATTGGCAACTGAACGCGCGCGATGGACAGAAGTGGCCGAAGGACTCGGGCCGATCTTGCGAGAAGAGGCGGACGAGAATGAACGGCTGCGGCGGCTTTCGGACAAGGTTGTCGGAGCGTTGCGCGAATCGGGGGTGATGCGCATCGCGTCGCCGCGAGAGGCGGGCGGAGTCAACCTGCATCCGGCGGTGCAGATGGAGGTGTTCGCAGGGCTGGCCCGGCACGATGTCGCGGCCGGCTGGTGCGCGATGATTTCCGCGCAGGAAACGTCGTGGCTGGCGAGCCGCCTGCCCGACGACGCGATGGACGAGGTCTTCGGCGGCGAGTGGCCGATCACCGCCGGCTCGGTGATTCCGGCCGGGTCGGCGTCGCCCGGAGACGGCGGCTGGCTGGTCGAGGGGCGCTGGGGCTGGGGTTCGGGCATCGACCATGCCGACTGGGTGATCGCCAACGCGCCGCTCGCGGATGATTCGCGCGCCGAAGGCCCGCCCGAGTTCGTGCTCGCGGCGCTGCCCGCCGCCGAAGTCGAGATCGAGGACACTTGGCATCCGCTGGGGATGCGCGGAACGGGCAGCGCCCATTACCGGGTGCCGCGCCAGTTCGTGCCGAACGAGCGGCGGGTGACGCCGTTCGAGCTGCCGCCGTTGCGCGGCGACGGCTGGGTGCTCCAGCCCTCGGTCACGTTCCTCTGCGCCGGGGCGATCGCGATGCCGCTGGGCCTGGCCGAGCGGGCGCTGGAAGAGGTCGAGCGGATCGCCGCCTCGCGCGTGCGCGTGGGCCAGCGCGCCGCGCTCGCCGAGCGGGAGGTCTTCCAGCGCGGCCTCGGCGCGGCGGCTGCGGAGGTCGCGGCCGTGCGCGGCTACGGCACCCAGCTGCTCTCCGAAGTCGCGGAGCTGCCGCCGCCGTCCGATCTCGCGGGGGTCGTGGCCCGCGACGCGAAGGCGCGCGCGGCCGCGGCCTGGGCCCAGGAGGTCGCGGAGCGCACCGCCCGCTTCGCCCACCTCGCGGCCGGTGGCGACGCCGTGCACGAGGGCCACCCGCTCGAGCGCCTCGTGCGCGACGCGCAGACGATGTCCGCCCACGTGGTCGTGTCGGAGGCCGCCTACATCCGCCTCGGCCGGCAGCGGCTCGGCCTCGAGCTGCGGCCGGGGCTCTGAGTCAGCGGGCCGCTTCGATCTCGGCGATCTGGTCGCTCAGCGCGATCACGTTCTCGGCCTGCTCGAGCACGGGCTTGTCGATCATCTGCCCGTCGAGCGCGACTGCGCCGAGGTTCTTGGCGACGCCCTCCTCGTAGGCGGCGACCACGCGCCTGGCCCACTCGACGTTCCCGGCGTCGGGCGTGAAGACCTCGTTCGCGGGCGCGAGCTGGTCGGGGTGGATGCAGAACTTGCCGCGGAAGCCGATCTCGCGCATGCGGCGGAGCTCGTCGCGGTAGCCGTCGGGATCGGTCAGATCCGTCCAAGGCGTGTCGAGCGGGGTGATGCCGGCGGCGTGGGCCGCGTTGATCGCGGTGCGGCGAGCGAGCGAGAGCTCTTCGCCGCCCTTGGTGCGGCGCACGCCGATGCTCACCGCGTAATCCTCCCCGCCGACGCAGATTCCGATCAGCCGCTCCGAGGCGGCGCAAATCTCTGCCGCGTTCACGACCGCGCGCGCATTCTCGATCCAGCTCACGATCGCGGTGTGCCCGTCCGGCAGCCCGCGCGTCCGCTCCAGCATCGTCAGGTAGTCGTCCAGCCGCTGGATGTCGCGGGCCGATTCGACCTTCGAGACGTTGATCCCGTGCAGGTGCGGTCCGACCAGCGCGTCCAGTTCCTGCTCGATTAACCCGGTGTCGTGGCCGTTAGTGCGCACGAAGATGCGGCGGCCCTTGGCGGGGAAATCGGGCAGCGCCTCGGCCAGCAGCCTGCGCGCGGCCGGCTTGTCGTCCCAGGCGACCGAATCTTCGAGATCGAAGCAGAGCACGTCCGCCTCCGCGTCGCGCGCCTTCTCGATGAAGCGCTCGCGGATGCCCGGCACCGAGAGCATCGACCGCATCACCACAGCCGTCATGTCGCCTCTCCTTCTCCGCCCGATGGTTCGGGGAACACGCCGCGGATGCGGCGGAGCGAATGCGCGTCGGTCGTCGCCAAGCCGCTGAAGCCCTGCGCGCGCGCCTCGACGATCTCGTCCCGCTTGGGCCGACCGTTGATCCAGCGGACCGCGCCGACGCCGTTGGCCGCGGCCGCCAGCACCACCTGCGAGGCGGCCAGCGCGATCGTGGGCGAGGCGGACTCGACGCCGAGCTCGCGCGCGAGCATCTCGGCGTTCCACGCGATCCAGGTGACCCGGCCGGCGGAGCGCTGCATCGCGTCCAGCGCCTCAGGCATGATCGCGAGCGCCTTGGGCGTGCCGAAGCCGATCGCCAGCGCGGTCAGGCCGGGCCGGATTTCCGCCTGCTCCTCGGCCTCCTCGAGGATGCCCTCGACGTAGCGCAGCTGCTCGATGCTCGACGGCGGGCGGGCCACGACGCCGTAGACGCCGGGCGCGAGCGCCGCCAGCAGCAAGTCGCGGGCGAGGCCCGTGTCGACCGGCGGGATCGCGACGTAGAGCGGCCGCCCGACCTCGATCAGCGCCCGCACGCGCTCGCCGAACTGCCCGAACGCGTCCGCGTCGGACGGCGGCAGCGCGATCAGCGCGTCCGCCTCGGCCGCTTCCTCGGCCGACGGCGGCGCGGCCACCGGCGGGATGATCAGCTGGGCGGTCGCCGCGTCCATCGCGCGCCTCAGCAGCCGGCCGCGATCAGGCCGCGCAGCTCGGCCTCGCGCTCGAACGGGCCGACCACGCAGGCGGCGAGGTTGCCCGGCTCGATGAAGCGCCGCGCCACCCGCTGGATGTCCCCGGTCGTCACCGATTGGTAGCCGGCGATCACCTCGTCGACCGCCTCAATGTTGCCGTTGGCCAGCAGCTCGCCGCCGGCCCGGTGGCACCAGGCGGCCGAAGTCTCCAGGCTGAGCCGGAACGACCCGATCGCGTGCTCCCGCGCCCGCTCCAGCTCTTCCCCGCTCACGGGCTCGTCGACCAGCCGCCGCAGCTGCGCCAAGATCACCTCGACCGCTTCCAGCACGTCGCCCGGGGCCACGCCGGCGGAGATCGACAGATGCCCCGCGTCGTCGAAACCGGCCGCTTGCGAGCCGACCGAATACGCCAGCCCGCGGCGCTCGCGCACCTCCAGGAAGAGGCGGCTGCTCATCCCGCGCCCCAGCACCTCGTCCAGCAGCCGCAGCGCGTAGCGGTCGGGGTCGAGCCGGTGGAAGGTGCGCAGGGCCAATTGCAGGTTGCACTGCTCGATCTCGCGCCGCTCGACCCGCACCGCCTCCTCGCTGATCCGCCCGTCTGCCGACTCCCGCCCCGGCGTCTCGCGTCCCTCCGCGCCGCCCCAGTGCTCCGCCGCCAGATCGAACACCTCGTCCGCGTCCACGTTGCCGGCGACCGAAAGCACCATGTTGCGCGGGCGGTACCAGACATCGATGTGCTCCGCGAGATGGCTGCGCTCGATCGCGCCGACCGACTCCTCATCGCCCGCGATATCCCAGCCCAGCGGATCCGCGTCGTAGGCCGCGGCCATCGTCAGCTGCGCCGCCCGCTGGCCCGGCTGATCATGCGCCCGGCGGATCTCCGAAAGGATCACCGTCCGCTCGCGCTCGATCTCCTCCTCCTCGAGCAGCGAGTGCCGCACACTGTCGGCGAGCAGGTCCATCGCCAGCGGCAGCTTGTCGAAGGGAACGCGGTTCCAATAAGCCGTCATCTCCCGCGTCGTGAACGCGTTCAGCATCCCGCCCGCGCCCTCGATGGCGGACGAGATCTGTTGCGCGTGCGGGCGCCGCTCGGTGCCCTTGAAGAGCATGTGCTCCAAATAGTGCGAGAGCCCGAGCGTTTCCCGCGCTTCGTCGCGGCTGCCCACGCGGACGTAGGCGGCCAAAGTCGCGGCCTGCGATTGCGGCATCGGCGTGACGGCGACGCGGAGGCCGTTGCCGAGCGTGCGGAGCTCGGTGTGCGGCGCGGCCGCGGGCTGCGATGATGACATGGCACCTCCAGCGCCTGCGGGCGGCAAGGCGGGACCGTCGCGCGGCGGCCCCCTCACGCTACTAGGCGCGCACGCGGGCGGACGATGGCGATGCCAGCCAAACGATCAACTGGATCGGCAGCGGGCCGGGCCTTCGTCGACGCGCGCTATGAGTACAACTGGAATCCGCTGATCGGCAGCCTCGCCGGCGCGCTGCGCCAAATCGGCCGCGCGTCCTCGACGCCGGAAATCGGGGCCGCGACCGGTGCCGCCGGCCTGCCGCCGCGCGTGGAGACGACGGTCGTCGAGGGCGAGCCAGTCGCCTTCGCGCCCCGGGCGGATCCGCTGCGGCTGCCGCCCGCGCTGGTTCCCGGCCTCGCCGCGCTGGGCGCGCGGGCGGAGGCGCGCGTCCTCGACGGGACGACGAGTTGGCCCGGCCCGCGACGACGCATCTTGAGGCGGCGGATGCGGCGCGAGCTCGGTGCGGGCCGTCCGCTCGTCGCCGGCGGAGGTGGCATCGATCCGTTCGGCCCGGTCTTCGGGCTGATCGTCGGCTACGACGACGAGCGGCGGGCGTGGCGGCGCGACGGGCAGATGACGGCCGAGGTCTCGCCTTGGCTTTCGGAGGCGGAGTGGGCCGCGCAGCCGCGCATCGCCGTCGTCTGCCTGCGTTCCGCAGCCGGGCGTGACGAGGGCGCCGTGATCGCGGCCGCCGACTCGGCCGCCGCAATCGCGGATGCCGAGACCCGGATCGCGCTGGATCTCTGGATCGCCGTTTTGGAGGGCGACACGCCGATCGACGCGCAGGGACACGCTCGCGCGGCCCAGGCGCTCGCCGCCGGACGCGGCGAATTGGCCGAATTCCGGCGCGGCGCGGACAGTGCTGAAGCGGCCGGCCGGGCCGGCGAACTCTCTGTCGCGCTCTCGCGCTTCGCGACGATGTTCCCGTGGCCGATGGGCGGTTCGCCCAACTCGGCGGGCGTGCGCGCCGCCGCCGTCGCCGTCCTGCGCGAGGCGGCGGCTACACTCTCCGCATGAGCAGGACCAACATCTCCGGCAACAGCAACGCCGAGGGCTTCTTCGCCTTCTCCCGCGCCGTCCGCGTCGGCGACGCGATCCACGTCGCCGGCACCGTCGCGACAGGCGACGACGGCGGCATCGTCGGCGAGGGCGACTTCTACGCGCAGGCGCGGCAGGCGCTGGGCAACATCGCCGCCGCGCTGGACGAGGCGGGCGCATCGCTCTCCGACGTCGTCCGCACCCGCATCTTCGTGACCGACATCGCCGGCATGCGCGACGTGGCACGGGCCCACCGCGAAGTCTTCTCCGAGATCCGCCCGGCCTCGACGCTGGTCGCGGTGACGGCTTTGGCCGACCCCGCCCTGCTGGTCGAGATCGAGGCAGACGCGCTGTTAGACTCCGCCGCGGACTGAGCCGACGGCGGGCAGCCGCCGCGGCATCCGGTCGGGAGCGCGGCGCGTGTCGGTTCAAGTCAAGCTGTTCATGACCTTGGTGCCGCTCTCCAAGAGCAAGCAGCCGCAGTTCGAGCTGCCGTGGCGCGACGGCCTGACGGTCGGCGACGTGCTCGACCACGAGGGCTTCTTCGGCGACGACCGCGAGGCGATCGCGGCGGTCGTGAACAACGAACAGGCCGCCGAGGATTCGCCGCTGGCCGACGGCGACCGAGTCGATCTGCTGGTCAACCTGCAAGGCGGAGCATCCAAGGGCGGCGCCGATTGAGCACTGGACAGGGCAACCCCAAGTACATCTTCGTCACTGGCGGCGTGATCAGCTCCGTCGGCAAAGGCATCGCCGCCGCCTCGCTCGCGAAATTGCTCCAGGCCCGCGGCCTCCGCGTCGCCATCCAGAAGCTCGACCCCTACCTCAACGTCGACCCGGGCACGATGTCGCCATACCAACACGGCGAAGTCTTCGTCACCGACGACGGCGCTGAAACCGACCTCGACCTCGGCCATTACGAGCGCTTCCTCGATCAGGACCTGACCGGCGAATCCTCCGTCACCATGGGCCAGATCTCGGCCGCCGTGATCGAGCGCGAGCGCCGCGGCGACTATCTCGGCGGCACCATCCAGACCATCCCCCACGTCACCGACGCGGTCCAGGAACGCATCCGCGGCCTCGCCCGGAACGCGGCCGCCGACGTGCTGATCGTCGAAGTCGGCGGCACCATCGGCGACATCGAGGGCCAGGCCTTCCTCGAAGCGATCCGGCAGATGCGCTACATGGAGCCGCACGACGCCACCCTCGCCGTCCACGTCACGCCACTGTTCCATCTGCAGGCCACGGGCGAACTCAAGACCAAGCCCACCCAGCACTCCGTCCGCACCCTGCGCTCGATGGGCATCCAGCCCGACGTGATCCTCGCCCGCACCGAAGTTCCGGTCGACGACGCCATCCGCGAAAAGGTCGCGCTGTTCTGCGATGTGCCCTTCGATGCCGTCGTCCCGCTGCCGACTGCCAGCAGCATCTACCACGTTCCCCAGATCCTGGATCAAGCCGGCCTCGCCGGCCTCGTCATCGACCGGCTGCGCCTCCAAACGGCGCGGCGGGACGGCCTCGAGGACTGGCGCCACTGGGTGGACCGGCTCGACTCGCCCGAACGCGCCTGCAGCATCGCCATCGTCGGGAAATACGTCGAACTGCGCGACGCCTACCTCTCCGTCCACGAAGCGCTCACCCATGCCGGCGTCGAGCACGGGGCGCGGGTCGAGATCGAGTGGATCCAATCGGACGCGCTCGACGACGCGGGCGAAGGCGAGATCGCGTCGCTGCTGAGCGGGCACGGCGGCGTGATCGTGCCCGGCGGCTTCGGCGAGCGCGGAATCGAGGGCGAGATCGCCGTCGCCCGCTACGCGCTCGAAGAAAACCTGCCCTATCTCGGCCTCTGCCGCGGCATGCAGAACATGGTCATCGCCTTCGCCCGTACCCGGATGGGCTGGGAGGGCGCGACCACGACCGAGCAGGACGAACAGACCGATCGCCCCGTCATCGCGATGCTCGACGAGCAGCGCGAAGTGACCGACAAGGGCGGCACCATGCGGCTCGGACGCTACCCCTGCCGTCTGGTCCCACGCACGCTCGCAGCCGAGGCCTACGGGTTCGGCAGGCGCCTCACCCCCGAAGAGGAGGCGGAGAGAGAGAGAAGGGCCCGGCAGCCGACCACCCTCGAGAGGGTGGCGAGGGCCGCCGCTGCCGCTTCGCAGGAAGACGAGCGGGCCGGCATCGGGCCGAAGCTGGGCAGGCGCCTCAGGCCCGGCCATCGCGCCCGCGCCGCCGGGCCGGACGAAGATTCCGGCGAAATCATGGAGATCGGCGAGCGCCACCGCCACCGCTGGGAATTCAACCCGGTCTACCGCCGGGAGCTCCGCGACGCCGGCCTGATTGCCAGCGGCACCTCGCTCGACGAAGGCCTGGTCGAGATCGCCGAGGTGCGCGACCACCCGTTCATGCTTGGCACCCAGTTCCACCCCGAACTGCGCTCGCGCCCGGGCCGCCCGCATCCGCTCTTCCTCGAGTTCCTGCGCGCCGTGCTTGACGACGAGGCCGCTCCGCTCCGCCGCGCGCAGGCCGAACCGGCCGGCCCGGCCGCCGCCCCATGAGCGCCGACCGGTGAGCGAAGACGACGTCTGGCGCGCGGCGACGCTGATCGCCGCCTTCATCTACGCCGGCGGCGTCGCCGCGCTCGCGCTCTCCCTCTCCCGCGCCTGGCAGACCGAAGACGCGGTCGAGCGCGACGTCCTCTTCCAATCGGCCGACCGCGCCCACACGCGGCTGCTGCTGCCCGGCATCATCCTGACCGGCGTGCTCGGCGCGCTCTGGGCGATCCGCTCCGACTCCGCCGACCCGATCGGCACCGGCTGGCTGCTCGCGCTCGAAATCCTCTACCTGCTCACCCTCTTCGTGCTCGTGCCCGGCATGTTCGCCGGGCTGCGCCGCGTGCGCCTGCTCTCGCTCGCCGCCCGCAAGACCGGCGGCGCCTCGCCCGAGCTCGAAGACGCCCTCGCCGATCGCGGGCCGCTAGTCTTCGCCGTGATCATGGCCGCGCTGCTGCCGATCCAGGCCGCCCTCGCCGCCCTCCAGCCCTGACCCGCCCGGAGCCCCCATGCGCATCTTCCTCGACTCCGCCGACCTCTCCGAGATCGAAACCGCCGCCTCCTGGGGCGCCTGCGACGGCGTCACCACCAACCCCTCGCTCCACGCCCGCGCCGTCGCCGAAGAAGGCGAAGCCGCGCTCGGCTACCGCGAGCGCGTGCTCCGCATCGCCGAAATCGTCGACGGCCCGATCTCGGCCGAATGCGTCTCCCGCACGCCCGGCGAACTGATCGCCGAAGCCCGCGAACTCGCCTCCTGGCACGAACGCGTCGTCGTCAAGATCCCGATCGACGCCGCCGGCCTCGCCGCCATCAAGGCCGTCTCCGCCGAAGGCATCTCCGTCAACACCACCCTGATCTTCTCGCTCAACCAGGCGCTGCTGGCCGCCCGCGCCGGCGCCGCCTACGTCAGCCCCTTCGCCGGAAGGCTCGACGACATCGGCCAGGACGGCATCCAGCTGGTCGAGGAAGTCGTCGAAGTGCTGGACCGCTTCCACCTGCCGGCGCAGGTCATCGCGGCCAGCCTGCGCGGGCCGCAGCACGCCGCCCGCAGCGCGCTCGCCGGCGCGCACATCGCCACGATCCCCTTCAACGTGCTCCAGCAGATGCTCAAGCACCCCCTCACCGACAAGGGCATCGACGCCTTCCTCGCCGACTGGGGCGAAGCGGGCCGGATGCTCGAACGCAGCGGAGCCGCGCGCCCCGTTTCCTGATTCGGGGCGCAGTTGCCCGCAGCGCGGGCGAGCTCATACCCTGAGGAGGCCGATTGATCCGAGCGCCCCGGACGCGCGCGCGCAATTTCCGCCGCGCCGGCGCGCACCGCATCCAAAACCGAACCGAACCATCATCCGCGCGCCGCCCCCGGCGGCCGCCCGCGAGGAACCCGTGACGACCCTGAACATCGCCGAACTCGAACACCGCAGCAAGGACGAACTCGTCAACTACGCCCGCGACTTCCAGATCGACGGCGCCGGCGCGATGGACAAGGAGGATCTGATCCTGCTCCTGCTGCGGGCGCAGTGCGAGGCCAACGGCGAATCGCTCACCGGCGGCACCCTCGAAGTCGTCGACGACTCCTACGGCTTCCTGCGCGGCGAATCGCTGCTCCCGAAGCCGACCGACGTCTACGTGCCCCAGACCCAGATCCGCCGCCACGCCCTGCGCACCGGCGACTACGTGATCGGTGCCGTCCGCCCCCCCGCCAACGGCGAAAAATACTACGTCCTGCGCGACGCCGCCCTGGCCAACGGCCACGCCCCCGCCGAGCTGCGCGAGCGCCCGCCCTTCGACCAGCTGACCGCCGTCTTCCCGCACCAGCGCTACACCCTCGCCACCGACGACCCGGGCGACCTCTCCGGCCGCGTGATCGACCTCGTCGCGCCCATGGGCCGAGGCCAGCGCGGCCTGATCGTCTCGCCGCCCAAGGCCGGCAAGACCATGCTGCTCCAGGCGATCGCCCGGGGCATCGCCCGCAACCACCCCGAAGCGCACCTGCTCGTCGTCCTGATCGGCGAGCGCCCCGAAGAAGTCACGGAAATGCGGCGCACCGTGCGCGGCGAGATCGCCGCCAGCACCTTCGACGAACCGGTCGAGGACCACACCCGCGTCGCCGAGCTCGCGCTCGAGCGGGCCAAGCGCCTGGTCGAAACCGGGCGCGACGTCGTCATCCTGCTCGACAGCATCACCCGCCTCACCCGCGCCTACAACCTCGAAATGCCCAGCACCGGGCGCACGCTCAGCGGCGGCATCGACCCGCTCGCGCTCTACCCGCCCAAGCGCTTCTTCGGCAGCGCCCGCAAAGCCGAAGGCGGCGGCAGCCTCAGCATCATCGCCACCTGCCTCGTCGAAACCGGCTCGCGGCTCGACGACGTCGTCTTCGAAGAATTCAAGGGCACCGGCAACTGGGAGCTGAGGCTGGACCGGCGTCTGGCCGAGCGGCGCATCTACCCGGCGGTCGACATAGCCGCGAGCAGCACGCGGCGCGAAGAACTGCTGCTGGGCGGCGAGGAAATCCAGGCGATCTGGCTCCTCCGCCGCATGATGAGCGTGCTCGGAGCCAGCGGCGGCCCCGGCGCGACCGAGCCCACCGAGCGCCTGCTCGACCGCCTCGCCCGCACCGAAACCAATGCCGAATTCCTCCAATCGCTCTCCGCCGCCGAAGCCTAGGAGCCCGGCCATGGCCCAAGTCAACACCGTCCTCGGCCCGATCGATGCTTCCGAACTCGGCTTCACCCTCTCCCACGAGCATGTCGCCATGCAGCCGCCCGTCGTCGCCGTCCACTACCCGTGGCTGGTCGACCGCGACGCGATCCGGCGGCGCTCGATCGAGGAGCTGACCGAAGCCAAGCAGGGCGGCGTCGACTCCCTGATCGAACTGAGCACGCCCGACCTCGAACGCGACGTCGAGCTGATGGCCGAGTGCTCCCGCGCCTCCGGGCTCAACGTGATCTGCGCCACCGGCATCTGGCGCGACGTCCCGCGCTGGTTCCACGACAAGACGCCCGACCAGATCGCCGACGTGTTCGTGCGCGAGATCGAAGTCGGCATCGCCGGCACGGGGATCAAGCCCGGCGCGATCAAGGTCGCCAACGACGCCGAAGGCGTGACCGAGCCGGCCGAGCTCGTGCTGCGCGGCGCGGCCCGCGCGCTCAAGCGCACCGGCTGCCCGATCTCCACCCACCACTGGGCCCCGCTCGAAGTCGGCCGCCGCCAGATCGAGATCTTCCAGGAAGAAGGCGCGCCGATGGACCGCATCTGCATCGGCCACACCGCCGATACGACCGACGCGGATTACATCGAAGACCTGCTCGAAGCCGGCGTGTACATCTCGATGGACCGCTACCCCGGCGTCGCCCCGCGCCCCGAATGGCGGGACCGCAACCGCACCGTCAAGGAACTGATCGACCGCGGCTGGGCCCATCGCCTGATGCTCGGCCACGACTACGCCCCGCGTCCACAGACGCCGCGCGATGTTCCCACGCGCTACCTCTTCCTCAGCACCACCGCGCTCCCCGCCCTGCTCGAAGACGGCGTGCCGCGGGAAACCATCGATCTGATGATGCGCGACGTCCCCCGCCGCTTCCTCACCGGCGAAGAAAACTGATCGCGCCGATGGAGCACGACGAAGCCGTCCGCATCTGCGAATCGATGCCCGGCGCCTGGCCCGACAGCCCGTGGGGCCCGGAAGGGCTGGTCTACAAGGTCGGCCCCGGCGAGCGCGGCAAGATCTTCTGCTTCCTCGGCTCCGACTCCGCCCCCGGCGGCGCGATCAGCATCAAGGCCGACCCCGGCATCGTCCCGATCCTGCACGGCAACTACGAAGCCGTCAGCCATCCCCGCTACTTGAGCAAGCAGCACTGGATCGCCGTCGCGCTCGACGGCGACATGCCCGACGACGAGCTCGAATCGCTGATCGAGGCCAGCCACGGCCTCGTATTCGGTTCCCTGCCCAAGCGGATGCAGCGCGAGATCTCGGGCGCCGGCGAACCCTCCTGACCCCATCCCGACGGTCCCGCGACGGGCGTGCGCTATGGTGAGAGACCCGCGCGAGCGAGTTGAGCCGCACGGGACGAACACTGGAGGATCCATGAGCGAGCGGAACTACTGGACCCGGATGCGGCGGCAACGGTTGTCGCGGCGGTCGCTGCTGCGCGCCAGCGCGCGGGCCGGCGTCGGCGCGGCCGGCTTGGCCCTCGTCGGCTGCGGCGACGATGACGACGACTCGGCGCAGCCGAGCACCAGCAGCTCGAGCTCGTCGAGCAGCTCCGCGGCGCAGCAGCAGCAAGAGCAAGAGCAGGCCGCCGAGCAGCAGGCGATGCAGCAAGAGGAGCAGGAAGCGCCGGCCGACGACGACCAGCAACAGCAGCAGGAGCAGCAGGCGGCCGCCACGACCTCGTCCGACTCGGCGACCACCGCCCGCGTCGGCGAACTCAACGTGCCCGACCTCTCCGGTTCCTTCTCCCAGCTCGACCCGGTCACCGGCTCGGGCGGCAACGACCACCAGCACCTCTGGGTCGGCCACGACAACCTCGTCGGCTACGACACCGAGCTGGTGCCAGACACGAGCCGCAGCCTGGCCGAAAGCTGGGAAGTCTCGGACGACGGCCTCAAGATCATCTTCACGATCCGGCCCAACGTGAAGTTCCACGACGGCGAGGAACTCAACGCCGAGGCGGTCAAGACCCACATGCTCCGCGCCCGCGACCTCGAAGAGGCCAACACCAACGCGGACGTGCAGTTCATCGACAGCATCGACACGCCGGACAACCTCACGGCCGTGTTCAACATGAAGCAGCCCTTCGCGCCGCTGCTCCGCATCCTCGGCGACCGCGCCGGCATGGTCGTCTCGCCCAAGGCGATCGCCGAGAAGGACGTCTACCTCGACCGCTCCCCGGTCGGCGCCGGCGCCTTCCGCTTCGTCGAGGAAATCGTCGACGACCGCCTCGTCTTCGAGGCCTTCGACGAGTACTGGCAGCCGGGCCATCCCAAGATCAACCGCATCACCTGGCACCTCGGGCGCACCAGCGACCAGGCGATCAACGGCATGATCGCCGGCGAGTACAACGCCCAGTTCAGCCCCGACTCCGCGCAGGTCGACCGCCTCGAAGACGCCGGCCTCGTCTACGAAACGCGCCCGACCAACTGGACCCAGCGCTACTGGCTGAACATGCGGATGGACCCGTGGACCAACCCCCACCTCCGCCGCGCCGTCAACTGGGGCGTCGACAAGCAGAGGCTGCTGGACACGGTCTGGAACGGCCAAGGCATCCCGGCCCACACGGGCTGGCTCGGCCCGGCCACCGGCCCGGACCACGACCCCGACTTCGCGGGCTACGTCTTCAACCCCGACAAGGTCCGCGAGGAGCTGGCGCTGGCCGGCATGCCGGACGGCTTCGAGTTCGAGATGAACACGTTCTCCGGCGCCCAGGCGATCGCGCACGACGAGTTCATCGCCGCCTCGCTGGCCCAGTTCGGCATCGTCGCCAAGCTCAACCCGAAGCCGAGCCCGGCCTTCTGGCGCGAGTTCTGGGACCTCGAGGTCAGCGGCCACAGCTCCAGCATGTCGGTCCGCGCCGACGTCTGGCAGCAGCTCGCCTTCGTCCACGACCCGCTCTCGCAGAGCCGCAACGTCGTGCCCGAGGATCCGGAAGACCCGGACCGCAAGGAGATCGTGCGGCTGCTCGCCGCGGTCGGCGCCGAGTTCGACCCGGACGAGCGGTTCGTCAAGATCCAGGAGCTCAACCAGGCGATGGACACCGCCGCCTGGGGCTGCAACTTCTTCCACCACTTCGCCCGCACGGCCCACGCGCAGGAAGTCTCCTACCCGCTCTTCGCCGACGCGAAGCCGCACTGGGGACAGGGCGACGTCACGATCACCGGCTAGCGCGAACCAGCACCGGGCCGTCCGCGGGATCCTGCGGGCGGCCCGGCCGCGCCGGCGCTCGGCGGAAGACCGCGCCTACCGCGGCGCGGGCGGAGCGAACCGCGACCAGTGCGCAACTTCATCATCCGCCGCTTCTTGGCCACGATCCCGGTCCTGATCCTGATCTCGGTCGTGACCTTCGTCGCGCTGCGGCTGCTGCCCGGCTCGCCCGGCAGCGCCATCCTCGGCCCCGAGGCCGACCCCGCCGCCATCGAGGCGCTCAACGAGCGGCTCGGCTGGTACGACCCGATCTACGAGCAGTACGCCAACTGGATCGCCGGCGTCTTCCAAGGCGACTTCGGCTTCTCCCAGCGCAGCAACGACCCGGTCGGCCCGCTGATCGCCAGCCGCCTCGAGGCGACCGTCCAGCTCGGCATCATGTCGCTGCTGCTGGCCCTGATGATCGCGATCCCGATCGGCGCCATCGCCGGCGCCAGACCCGGCACCCCGTTCGACTACGGGCTCACCTTCTTCGCCGTGATCGGCGTCTCCGTGCCCAATTTCTGGCTGGCGATGCTGCTCGTGATCGTCTTCGCGATCGAGCTGGGCTGGTTTCCCACCCAGGGCTTCACTTCGTTCCTGGACGATCCGGTCGCCAATTTGCGCGGGATGATTCTGCCCGCCGTCGCGATCGGGATGGCGCTGGCGGGCAATCTGGCGCGTCAAGTGCGCGCCTCGATGGTCGAGGTGATGCAGCAGGACTACGTGCGCACGGCCCGCGCCAAGGGCCTGCGCGAGCGCAACGTGCTGATCCGCCACGGCTTCCGCAACGCGCTGATCCCCGTCATCACCGTGCTCGGCCTGCAAATGTCGCTGGTCGTCGGCGGCGCGATCGTGATCGAATCCTTCTTCGGCCTGCCCGGCGTCGGCAAGTTGATCATCGATTCGATCCTGTTCTCGGAGATCCCCACCGTGCAGGCGCTGGCCGTGATGATCGCGCTCGGCGTCGCCGTCATCAACCTGCTGGTCGACGTTTCCTATGCCTATCTCGACCCGCGGATTCGGTACTCCTGAGGCCGGCATGAGCACGAGCGGCACGGAACGGGCGCTGACGGAGCCGGCCTTCGAGGATCGCGAGCGCCGCTTCGCGCGCTCGCGCGACTTCGCCCGCCGCTTCGCCCGCCGGCCCGTCGGCGTGATCAGCCTGATCGTCGTCCTGCTGATCGCCTTCGCCGCGATCTTCACCAACATCGCCGCGACGCACGACCCGCTGGAGACGCTGATCACCTCGGGCGCGGAGGCGTTCGCACAGCCCTCGACCTCGCACTTCTTCGGCACCGACCAGCTCGGCCGCGACATCTACTCGCGCATCGTCGACGCCTCCCGCACCGCGCTGATGGTCGGGGTCGTTTCGATCTTGATCGGCGCCGGGATCGGCGTCCCGATCGGCGTCACCGCCGGCTATTCCGGCGGGCGGCGCGACGAAGTGCTGATGCGGTTCATGGACGCGCTCTTCGCCTTCCCCGGCATCCTGCTCGCGCTGATGATCATCGCCGCGCTCGGCGCCGGCATCCAGAACGTGATGCTCGCCATCGGCATCACCTTCATCCCCTCCTTCGCCCGCCTCGTGCGCGGCACCACGCTCTCGGTCAAGGAGCAGGAATTCGTCCTCGCCGCGCGCGCGATCGGCGCCGGCGGCGCGCGGGTCGCCGGACGCCACATCCTGCCCAACACGTTCGCGCCGGTGGTCGTTCAGGCCTCGCTGCTGTTCGGCGTCGCGATCATCATCGAAGCTTCGCTCAGCTTCCTCGGCCTCGGCACTCGCCCGCCCGATCCGTCTTGGGGCACGATGCTCAACAGCGCCCAGCGCCTGATCAGCAGCGAACCCCTGATGGCCGTCTTCCCCGGCCTCGCCATCGTCGTTACCGTCCTCGCCTTCAACCTGCTCGGCGACGTCCTCCGCGACCTCCTCGACCCCCGCCTCCGCAACGTCGGCTAGGACGTTACGGTCAGTTCCAGCACGCTTCCGCGATTGGGCGCGTGATGAATAGTATTCAGCGCTTTGCGGGTGCGCGTGTGCTTGCCGATCGGTTCGCCGGTTTGGGGGTTGACGTCGAATCTGGGGTAGTTGCTGCTGGCGATTTGGATCGCGATGCGGTGGCCGGCTTTGAAGATGTTGCTGATCGGGTAGAGCTCGATGCTGACTTTGACGACTTCGCCGGGCTCGACTAGTTCTTCTTTGCCGTATCCGTTGCGGAAGCGGAGCCGCTTGATGCTGTCGCTGAGCCGGAGCTCGTAGCCGTCGGGATAATCGCGGCTGGCCGGGTAGCAATCGAGCAGGGCGGCGGTGAAATCGGTATCGGGCGCGTCGGTCGAGACATGCAATCGCACCGTCACGGGGCCGATCGCTTCGAGATCATCCGCGAGCGGTTCGCTATAGAACGTGACTACGTCGTTGCGGGCCGCGAGCGGCAGGTAGGGCGGCGTTGCATGCATCACGTCGGGACGCTCGCGCTGGTCCGCGCCGCCGGGCTTGATCAGTTCGCGGGTGCGCAGCGTCGGCGGCCAGATCGTCGCGCGGAGATCATCGTCGACCTTCGCGTACTCGCGCAGCGACGATACGTTCGCGCTGGTCGACGGCACCGGCCGGTCCGGATCCGACTCATACGAAGTGCAAGCAGCCCCGTCGGACGGTTCCGCTTCGGAAAGGCTGCCATCGCCGTGCAGATGCAGCGTCAGGCTGCGCGCACCCGCGGGCGGATACTGCGTTTCCCCGCGCCATTCGCCGCCGTGGTCGAGGCGGCCGGAGGGAAGCTTCGCGCCGCTGCCGCCGCCGAGCACGAACAAACTGAACGTCGGCCGGGCGGTCCAAGGCGAGTCGAGGCCCTTGAGGAACTTGTCGAAGAATTCCAGCTGGAGTTCGTGCAAGCGGCCGCCCAAGCCGGCCTTCGCCGTCGCCGCGGGACCGAAATCGGCATCGCCCGAATACGGCACGTCCAGCGTCACCTCGCCGTGCGTCCATGGGCCCATGATCAGGTACTGCGGGGACGATTTCGCCTCGCTGAAGGCGAGGAACGATTCCGTCGTGGCGCGGGTATACGAGTCGTACCAGCCGCCGCTATATACCGTCGGCACGTCGGCCGTCTGGTCGATGAACTTCTCGAAATTCATGCTCGGCAGCTGCCAGAGCGGATCGTTCTCCGTCGCTTGGGAGAGCATGTCGATCGCCCAGCGTTCGTAGTCCTTGGTCAGCGCGAGCGGGGTCATGCCCGGCCGCCACGGCAGGCGGTCGAGCCAGCCGCGCAGGTCTTCGGCGGCGCGGACCAGCGCTTCGGCGAGCACCGGGTCCCGCATCGCCTCGGGCGAGACCGGCGCGTTCCAGAAGGCCCAGGCGAGCCAGCGGAGTTCGAGCGCTCCGCCCTGCCGCAACGATGACGTCAGCCCGTTGAACGCGCCCTGATGGCACCACATCGCCTCGAGATTGGGCGGGTTCTGCGTCGCCGCCGCGCTCTGCACCCACGACATGTAGGAGGTGCCCAGCGTCCCGACCCGCCCGTTGCACCACGGCTGCTCCGCGATCCACTGGATTGCGTCGTGCCCGTCCTCGGCCTCGTTGGCCAGCAGGTAGAAATCGCCCTCCGAGGCGAAGCGCCCGCGCACGTCCTGCACGACGCGCGCGTAGCCGCGCTTGGCGAAGAATTCGGCCCCCTCCGCGAAGCCCAGCTTGTTGTAGGGCGTCCGCGTCAGCAGCGCCGGCAGCGGGCCTTCGACGGGCACGCCGTCGACCGCGGGCAGGTAGACGTCGGTCGCCAGCCGCGCGCCGTCGCGCATGGGCGCCATGCGGTTGCGCTGGATGACGACGTCATATTGAGGTTGCGATGATTCGGGCATCGGTTCTTCCAAGTCTCAGGCGCCGCGGGCGAGCAGCGGCACGACGGTGGTTGAAGGCGGGATGCCGCCGGCGGTCACGTTGACGTTGTTGTCGGTCGGCGGTTCGATGCTCAAGCCCATCTCGGACAGGAACGGGGCGAGCGGTTCCAGCCCCGTGGCGGGCGCTTCATCGCCGTCGGGCTGGTAGATCATCGGCACCACGATCGGGGCCGCGATCGCGTTGGCCACGGCCGCCGCCGCGCCGGGCGAGAGGTGCCCGCCGCCGCCGATCGGGAGCAGGCAGACGTCGGCGCGCTGCAGTTCCTCCAGCGCCGCCCGCTCGGGCATCTCGCGGAGGTCGCCGAGATGGGCGATGATCACGTCGTCGATCGTGATCACGAAGGCGACGTTGCGCGTCCGCTTGCCGTCGCCGCCCTCCGGCCCCGGCGTGGGCACTCCCGTGACCAGCACGCGCTTGATCTCGTACTCGCCCGGCGCGTCGAGCGGGCGCTCGAGTCCGCCCGCCTCGACCTCGACGCCCTCGCGGAAGGAATGGTTCGGATCGGCGCTCGAGATGGTCACGATGTCGGCGCCGGGGCGGTTCATTTTGAATCCGGTCGCGGGCGGGCAGGGGTCGGTGAAGACGACGGCCTCGCGCGAGCGCAGCCTGAAGGCGGCATGCCCGTACCAAGCGATGTTCATCGGTTTCCGTCCTCCCGCTCGGCTCGGCCCGCGACCGTCAGTTCGCCAGCACTTGCAGTTCGTCGCCCGCGGCCGCGCGGTGCGGCGCGAGCACGATCGCCGCGTTCTCGCCGTGCGAACCATAGGCCGAGGCGATCACGGCGGCGATCCGATCTTCCCGCGCGCGGGCGGCGATGTCGAGCGCGCAGGCCGGATCCGGCTCGGCGAAGGTCGCGTGCGGGGGCACGGTTCCCTCGACGATCGAGATGGCGGCGGCCAGCGCGCTCAGCGCGCCCGATGCGCCCATCGCATGGCCCGTCGCCCCCGATGCCGCGGTGATGTACATGTCGCGGATGTGCACGCCGAACGAGCGCTCGAGGATGTCCGTCTCCCGCTCGTCGCCATGCGGCAGCCCGGCGCCGCCGGTGAAGACCGCGTCGACGGCCTGCGGCGAGATGCCGGCGCCGCGCAGCGCGTTGCCGATCGCCCGGCGCGCGATGTCGACGTCGGTGGGCGGCTGGCCGTCGCCGGGCGGACCGGAGGTCTGGGCCTCGCCGGCGATCTCGGCGTAGATGCGCGCGCCGCGCTGCGTCGCCAGCTGCCGGTCTTCCAGCATCAGCACGGCCGCGCCCTCGCCCAGCACCATGCCGCGGCGGCGCGCGTCGAACGGGCGCTGCGCGGCCGGATCGTTGCCCGGATCCAGCAGCCCGACCACCTCGTGCGCGCGCCAGGCGGCTTCGGTCAGCGCATCGGATCCGCCCGCCAAGGCCGCATGCACGACGCCGGCGCGGATCATGCCCGCCGCGGTGCAGATCGCGGCCAAGCCCGACGCCGCCCCGGCCTGCACCGCGAACGAGGGCCCGGCGATGCTCAACCCCACCGTCGTCGAAGCCAGCCCCGCTGAAAGCGCGGCCCAGCCCTCGCCGCCCGCGTGCGCGGTCCCGATCACCGCGCCGACGGCGAACGCATTCTCCTCGTTGAAGGCGATCCGGGCATCGCCGACCGCTTGGATCGCCGCGTCCAGCGCCATCACCGAGGAGCGGTCCAAGCGCTGCAGCAGCCGTTCGGGCACGCCGGCCGGCGGGGAGTAGTCCGGGATCTGCCCCGCGGCGGCGGGACGGCCGGGATCGAACGCGCCGAGCGGCGAGGTGCAGACGCGGCCCTCGAGCAGCGCGGCCCAGTAGTCGGGCGCGGTCGGGCCGGCCGGCGTGACCGCGCCGATGCCCGTGATCACGACCCGTCGCGGGCCCGAATCTTCGGCCGGCATCACCATCGCGGCACCGCCCCGGCAGCGTTGCCCGCTCTCGGCGACCCTGATAGGATTCGGGGGCTGGCACTCTCAGGGCGAGAGTGCCAACGCGCCTGCGCGGGCCGTGGATTGAGGGATGCGGCGATGGCACTGTCCGATCGGCGGGCGGGCATCTTGCAGCTCGTGATCCAGGACTACATCGAGTCGGCGACCCCCGTCGCCTCCCGGCATGTCGTTGAAAAATACGACCTGTCGGCCTCATCCGCCACGATACGGCATGAGATGCAGGCGCTCGAGGCGGAGGGCTACCTGACCCACCCGCACACTTCGGCCGGGCGCGTCCCTTCCAACCTCGGCTACCGCCATTTCGTCGAAGCCCTGATGGGCCCGGCCGAGCTGCCCTCGGCCGAGCAGGCGACCGTGCGCCACCAGTTCTTCCAAGCCGCGCCCGCGGTCGACGAGTGGGCCGAGCTGGCCGCGACCGTGCTCGCGCAATCGCTCGGCCTGCTCGCCATCGTCGCCCCGCCCAGCACCCGCCGCCTGCGCCTGCGCGAGCTGGAACTGATCAGCCTCAACGATCTGCTCGCCCTGATGATCATCGTCGTCCAAGAGGCCCGCGTGATCCGCCAGCTGATGCCCCTGCGCCGGCCTTGGGAGGCCGATCAGCTCGACCAGATGGCGCGCCGGATCACGGATGAATTCGGCGGCGGCGACGCGGACGATCTGCGCGGCGCGGACGCGGACGATCCGGATGAGCAGCTGGTCGTCGAGGCGCTCGTGCGCGCGCTCGAACACGACGCCGAACGGGCCGGCAACGCCAGCATCGCCGGGCTCGGCGGGATGCTCTCGCAGCCCGAATTCCAGGACGCCGGCGAGCGCTCGCTCGAATTCGTCGAGCTGGTCGAGCACCGCGCCGCCGCCGATCTGGTGCCCGTCGGCGTGCTCGAAGACGGCGCGCTGCGCGTGCTGATCGGCGACGATTACTCCCCGGACCGGCTGAGCGATTGCTCGCTCGTCGTCGCGCCCTACGGCGGCGCTCCCGGCGCGCCGGGCTACGTCGCGGTCGTGGGCCCGACGCGGATGAACTACACCCGCTCCATCGCCGCCGCGCGCTTCTACAGCTCGCTGCTCGAGGAGCTGCTGCACACCGTCTACGGAGGCATCGAATGAGCGGCGACGAAGCGCCCGGCGTCGCGGAAGACGCGGTGCGGGAGCCGGCGGAAGATGCGCCCCCGCCGGATGATGCGGGCGGCGACGGCGCGCTCGCGGAACTCAACGCCAAGTACCTGCGCGCCCTGGCCGACTACGACAACCTCAAGCGCCGCAGCCATGAGGACGTGCAGCGCCGCGTCGACGCCGCCACCAGCGCGATTTTCACCGACATGATCAACCTCGCCGACGATTTCGAGCGCGCCTTGGCCGACGAGGCGGGAGCCGAGCAGCCGACGGAGTCGTGGCGCGAGGGCGTGGTGCTGATCCAGCAGAAGCTGCTGGCCTCGCTCGAGCGGCACGGCGTCAGCCCGATCGCCGCCGCGGGCGTCCCGTTCGACCCCAACTACCACGAAGCGCTCGGCTACGCGCCGGGCCCCAAGGACGAGATCGTCGCCGAGCTGCGCCGCGGCTACCTCAGCGGCGGCCGCGTGTTCCGCGCCAGCCAGGTCATGCTCGGCCAAGGCGGACCCGAAGCGGACGCCGAATCAGCCCCCGAACCGACCGCAGCCGAAGACGCGGCAGATGAGCAGGAAGAGGACACCGCATGGGACGAGTAATCGGCATCGACCTCGGCACGACCAACTCGGTCGTCGCCGCGATGGAGGGCGGCGAGCCCGTCGTCATCCCCAACGCCGAGGGCAACCGCACGACCCCCTCGGTCGTCGCGCTGACCAAGACCGGCGAGCGCATCGTCGGCACGGCCGCCAAGCGCCAGGCCGTGACCAACTCCGAGCAGACCGTCTTCAGCGTCAAGCGCCTGATGGGCCGCCGCTTCGAGGACCCGACCGTCGCCGACGCCAAGCAGCTGCTTCCCTACACCGTCGAGCAGGCCGACAACGGCGACGCCTGGGTCCGCCTCGGCGACCGCGCCTATTCGCCGCCCGAGGTCTCGGCGATGGTGCTGCAGAAGCTCAAGGCCGACGCGGAGGCCTACCTCGGCGAAGCCGTCACCGACGCCGTGATCACCGTGCCCGCCTACTTCGACGACAGCCAGCGCAACGCGACCAAGGACGCCGGCCGCATCGCCGGCCTCAACGTGCTGCGGATCATCAACGAGCCCACCGCCGCCTCGCTCGCCTACGGCCTCGAACGCCAGGACGAGCACCACATCGCCGTCTACGACCTCGGCGGCGGCACCTTCGACATCTCGATCCTCGAACTCGCCGAGGGCACCTTCCAAGTCCGCTCGACCAACGGCAACACCTTCCTCGGCGGCGACGATTTGGACCAGCGCGTGATGGACTACCTCGTCGACGTCTTCCGCAAGGAGCAGGCGATCGACCTTTCGCAGGACAACATGGCGCTGCAGCGGCTCAAGGAGGCCGCCGAGCACGCCAAGGTCGAGCTCTCGACCACGCAATCGACCGAGATCAACCTGCCCTACATCACCGCCGATGCTTCGGGCCCCAAGCACTTCACCCACAACCTCTCCCGCTCGCAGCTCGAACAGCTGGTGATGGAGCTGGTCGAGGGCACGCTCGGCCCCTGCCGCAACGCGCTCGAGGACGCCGGCATCACCCGCGACCAGATCGACGAGGTCGTCCTCGTCGGCGGTCAGACGCGGATGCCGCTGGTCCAGCAGAAGGTGCAGGAGTTCTTCGGCAAGGAGCCGCACCGCGGCGTCAACCCGGACGAGGTGGTCGCGCTCGGCGCGGCGATCCAGGCCGGCGTGCTGCGCGGCGAAGTCAAGGACGTGCTGCTGCTCGACGTGACCCCGCTGACGCTCGGCATCGAGACGCTGGGCGGCGTCAGCACCGCGCTGATCCCGCGCAACACGACGATCCCGACCAGCAAGAGCCAGGTCTTCTCGACCGCTGCCGACAACCAGTCGCAGGTCGAGATCCACGTCCTGCAGGGCGAGCGCGACATGGCCGCGAACAACAAGTCGCTGGGTCAGTTCATCCTCGACGGCATCTTGCCGGCCCCGCGCGGGATGCCCCAGATCGAGGTCACCTTCGACATCGACGCCAACGGCATCCTCAACGTGCGCGCGCAGGACAAGGGCACCGGCAAGGAGCAGCGGATCACGATCCAGGCCGCCTCCGGCCTCAGCGACGCTGAGATCGATCAGATGCAGCGCGACGCCGAGACCCACGCCGAAGAAGACCAGCAGCGCCGCGAGGCGGCCGAAGTCCGCAACCGCGCCGACACCACCGCCTACGAGGCCGACAAGCTGCTGCGGGACCAGGAGGACAAGCTCGACGCCGACCTCAAGTCGGAGCTCGAAGCCAAGATCGCGGCGCTGCGCGCGGCGCTCGCAGCGGAGGGGACGGAGACCGCGCCGATCCAGTCGGCGCTCGACGATCTCAACGCGACGCTGATGAAGGTCGGCGAGCGCGTCTACGGCCAGCAGCAGGGCGGCGACGCCGCGCCGGGAGCATCGGGCGCGCCTCCCCCGCCCGATGGCGACGGCGATGACGATACGGTTGAGGGCGAGTTCCGCGAGGTCTGAGCGCGCGGGCGGACGGGCACGCATGGCTGACGCACATGGCTGACGATTTCTACGGCATCCTCGGCGTCGAACGCTCCGCCTCGCAGGACGAGATCCGCCGCGCCTTCCGCAAGCTGGCGATGGAGCACCACCCCGACCGCAATCCCGAACCGGAGGCGGAGGAGCGCTTCAAGAAGATCGCCGCGGCCTACGAAGTGCTCTCCGATCCGGAGAAGCGCGGCAAGTACGACCGCTTCGGCTCGAGCGCCGATTTCGGCGGCGGGCAGGGCTTCGAGGGCTTTGATTTCGGCGGCTTCGGCGACATCTTCGACGCCTTCTTCGGCGGCAGGCGCGCGGCCGGGCCCGTCCGCGGCGGCGACCTCCGGCTCGACCTCCGGCTCGACTTCACCGACGCGGTCTTCGGGGCGGAGAAGGAGATCAAGGTCTCGCGCCTCGAACACTGCGCGGTCTGCGCCGGCAGCGGCTCGGAGCCCGGAGCGCAGCGCGCGCAATGCAGCGTCTGCGAGGGTTCCGGCGAGGTCCGCCGCGTCCAGCGCAATGTTTTCGGCCGCTTCGTCAACGTCGCGCCCTGCGAGGCCTGCGAGGGGGAGGGGACGGTGATCGAGCACCCCTGCCAGGCTTGCGGCGGCATCGGCCGCGAGCAGCGCAACCGCAAGCTCAAGATCAAGGTCCCGGCCGGCGTCGACGACGGCGCCCAGATGCGGCTCAGCGGCGAGGGCGACGCAGGCACCCGCGGCGGCCCCGCCGGCAACCTCTACGTCGACCTCCGCGTGCGCGAGCACGAGCGCTTCCTGCGTGACGGCGACGACCTCGTGCTGCCGCTCTCCGTCAACGTCGCCCAAGCCGCGCTCGGCGCGCAGCTCGAAATCCCCGTCATCGACGGCTCCGACGAGGAACTCGCCGTCCCCGCCGGCACCCAGCACGGCGACGAAATCCGCTTCCGCGGGCGCGGCGTCGCCCATCTCCGCGGCCACGGCCGCGGCGACCTCCGCATCCGCGTCAACGTCGACGTGCCCAAGCAGCTCACCGAGGAGCAGCGCGAGATCTTCGAGCAGCTCGCCGAAGCGTTCGCCACCCCCGCCGGCGAAAACGGCGTTTTCTCCAAGGTCCGCGGCGCCTTCTCCCGCTGACCCGCATCGCGCCGACATGGCCCTGGTCCGCATCCACATCCGCGTTGAGGCCGCCGACGTTGAGCGCGCCACCGACGCATTCGCCGCCGCCGGCATCATCAACTCCGCAGTCGAATGGGAAATCGGCGAACCCCATGAAGAAGCCTTCGGCGCCCCGCCCCCTCGCCTCGAAGCCGCCCAAGTAGCCGCCTATATCTCCGCCGACCGCGCCGCCAAATCCGAAACCGCCCTCCGCCACGCCCTAGAAACCGCCTGGCACCCTTCAGCCCCGCCGCAGATAGAACGCGAATCAATAAAAGACCGCGACTGGCGCACCGCCTGGCACGACCACTTCGACATCGTCAGAATCCCCGCCAAGCGCCCCATCATCATCCGCCCCCCGCACAAGCAATACACCCCGCGCAGCAACGAAATCGTCATAGACCTAGCCCCCGGCCTAGCCTTCGGCACCGGCCAGCACCAAAGCACGAGACTAGCCCTGAAACTCCTCTCCCAAACCGACGTCGCCAACAAAACAGTCCTAGACGTAGGCACCGGTAACGGCATCCTAGCCGTAGCCGCCGCCAAGTTGGGCGCAGCCAAAGTCCACGCCGTAGACATTGACCCCCTAGCAGTGGAGGCAGCACGGGAGACCGTGCGGCGGAACGGCGTAGCCAACCGCGTGACGGTGGAAGAGGGCTCAGTGCCGGCAGACAGGGGCTATGACCTAGTTCTAGCCAATCTCACAGCCGATCTGCTTCAGCATCTAGCGGAAAATTTGGCGCGAGCGACGGATGGGAACCTGATCGCCTCGGGTTTCATCGCGAGACGAAGAGATGAAACCCGGGTGGCGCTAGAAAGCGCAGGTACCACCATTCGCCATCAAGAATCGGAAGAAGGCTGGTGGGCGCTACGGTTGTCGCGCTGAATTTTTTACTTATTCCTCGTCGTCCACCCGTGTGCGCTGGACGATTGCCCGATTAATCAATCCCTTGATCGTAGAACTTGCGTTCACGATCTCAACTCGATCGTTGAAATCAAGGGGGCCCAGATCGACGAACAATCGTCCGAAAACCTCGTCGGCGAAGCTGCTTGAGATGACCCCGACGCCATCAAAGTCAATCTCAACCGCTGGCTGGTCTCTCAGGAGGTTCTCCACGCGTTGACGCACGCGTTGCCCACCTTGACGCGATCCGATGTCTTTGCTGGCATCCTCTTTGACGATGATCACGACGCCCCCCTCTTCGGACTCGTATCGGCGTTCCACCACATCATACACGGGTTGGTGGGGTTTGCCACCAAAGCGGAGCGCAATCTCAAGCAGATCGGGTTGAGCCATCCCAATCAGGCAACGGACAGCAGTTCCGGGGTATGAAGGAGTGGCGCGTCCCGTTGCCGGTTCCGCTTCGCCGTAACCGCTGGTCAAGAAACCATAACCAGAGTGCATCTCGAATTTGCCTCCTTGCGACAGCACTGAGGCGCGAAATGCCCCGAAGAGGCCGTTGCCCATGTTTGTCTGCTTGTTCCTCGTCACGCCCTCCGAGATTGCGCGCTTCAGCGCTTCTTCAGGATCTTCAATGCCGATACTTTCGACAACCCCGATTCCCGCGTCTGCGACTATAAACTCAACGCAATTTTCTCCTTGATCCACCGAAGCCTGAACGAACCCTCCTGATGGCGAATTCGAATGATTCATCACATTCTCCATCACTTCATATAGTGACCATTCAAACGCCGCGATCACTTGACGATCTACGGATAACCAACTCAGGACCATGTACAAAAGATCCTCGAATATCCCATGCATCTCCTCATCAGATTTGTATCGCCTCGCCTCAACCTGCCCTCCATCATAGGCTGGGGGCTGGTAATCGGCCTCTTGGATATATCCAGCCCAATTCGCTTCGATATATGACCGGTGTTCCGCGCTGGACGGCAAATTAACATAGAACAAAGTTCGTTGAATCGCGCGTCTGGCATCAACATAAGCCAAGAGTGGAATCATTCCACTGGCGGTGATGTGCTCGCATGACGACAGATCAAGCGTGATGCTTCTGATCAACCGGGCTTCCGCGGTTGCGATGAGGTGACAGGCGATACGGGTATCTTGAACACTGGCGAGCTGGTTCACCTTGATGACATTGCCGTTCAATACGGCGTTCGGTTCTGGGCGAGGCCTTTGTGTCATGGAAATCTCCTGTTCGTTTCGATGAAACCGACTGGTGTTACCACGCGGGGGAGGCGCCGCCGTCTATGTTGATGGCGCAGCCGGTGATGAAGCTGGCTGGTTGGCTGGCTAGGAAGACGATCATGTTGGCGGCTTCTTCGCTGGTGCCGATGCGTTTGACGGGGATGCTTTCGCCTACTGAGGCGAGGAACTCGTCGTAGGTGGCGTCGGGCATGCGCTGTTCGTGGAAGCCGTGCCATTGGGCGCTGTCTACGGAGCCGATGCAGGCGGCGTTGACGAGGATTTGGTCGGCGGCGAGCTCCTTGCTCATCGCCTTCATCAGGGCGAGGCCGGCGGCGCGGCTGGCGCTGGTGGGGAGGCTGCCGGCGCCCGGTGTCTTGCAGCCGATGTTGAGCAGGTTGACGATGCGGCCGCCGCCGCGTTCGCGCATCGCGGGGGCGCAGAGCTGGGACATGCGGATGGCGGCGTAGAGCTTGAGGTCCATGTCGTAGCGCCAGGTGTCGAGATCGGTCGCTTCCATCGCGCCGGCGGCGGATTGGCCGGCGTTGTTGATCAGGATGTCGATGCCGCCGAATTCTTGGACGGCCGCGGTGACGAGCGCCTGGCAGTCCTCGTCGGAGGTGACGTCGGTTGAGAGCGCGAGGCAGCGCCCGCCGGCTTCGCGGACGAGGCGGGCGGCTTCGTCGAGCGGCTCCTGGCGCCGCGCGCCGATGGCGACGTTTGCGCCCTCTTGGGCGAGCAGCACGGCGGTGGCGCGCCCGATCCCCTCGCTGCCGCCGGTCACGATCGCCGTCTTGCCTGCGAGTCCCAAGTCCATGATTCGGCCCCTTCTCCGAGCGTCGGGCGGAGGATAGGGCGGCGGCCTTATGTACGCTTGCGCCATGCCGACGCCGCAGACGCCCGACTCCTCCGACCGGCGGGGCGGATCCGTTCCGCCGCTGCCGCCGCGGCTGTTCGCGGACGACGACGACGCGCTTTCGGAGCGGCAGCTCACGCTGCGCGGGCCCAAGGCGCGGCGGCTCAACCGGGTGCTGCGGCTGCGGCACGGGGATCCGCTGGAGGTGGTGCATCCGCCGTCGGGCCGGGTCTACGGGCTGCGGATCGAGCGGAGCACGCCGGAAGCGGTGACGGCGGAGATCGCGGCCTCGCGCCCGATCGCGCCGCTGCCGCCGCCGCGGGTCGTGCTCTGCCCCTCGATGATCCGCGCCAACCGCTTCGACTTGGCGGTCGAGAAGGCGACGGAGATCGGCGCGGCGGCGATCCAGCCGGTCTGGTCGGAGCGCTCGCAGGCCGGTCGCGAGGGCGGGCGGCTGGGGCGCTGGCGGCGGCTCGCGACGGAGGCGGCCGAGCAGTGCCGCCGCGACGTGCGCCCGGAGCTGTTCGATCCGCTCGACGCGCGCTCGGTGATCACGGCTCCGGCGGAGGCGGGCGCGGCGCGGCTGCTGGCGAGCGCGCTCGAGCCCGAGCGGCGCGTGTCGGACGCGCTCTGCGCGGAGCGCGGCGAGCTGTCGGAGGTGCGGATCCTGATCGGGCCCGAGGGCGGCTTTTCGCCGGACGAGGCGGAGCTGGCGCGTGCCCACGGCTGGCAGCCGGTGACGCTGGCGGAGCGTCCGCTGCGCGCGGAGACGGCGTCGATCGTGGCCTTGGCGCTGGTCGAGGAGGCGCTGGCCGGGCTGCGGCGGCGCTGAGTTCCCCTACGTCTCGGTCTCGGCCAAGTTCGCGCCGTGCAGCTCGGTCGCCGGATCGAGCTCGGCCAGCGGGTCGGGCACTTCGCGCGCGCGGATCCAGGGGATCGGGTCGACGGTGATGCCGCGCACGACGACTTCCCAGTGCAGGTGCGGCCCCGTCGCCAGGCCGGTTGCGCCGATCAGGCCGATGGTCTGGCCCCGCGCGACCTGCCGGCCTTCCTCGGCGATCGCCTCGGAGAGGTGGTAGTAGCCGGAGTAGACGCCGGCGCCGTGGTCGATGATCAGCCCGTTGCCGCGGCGGTCGGTGCGGCCGGCCCAGGAGACGACGCCGTCGTTGGGCGCGATCACGGGCGAGCCGGTCGCGCCGCCGTAGTCGATGCCGGAGTGGTAGTCGGTGATCGGGCCGCCGTTGAAGGAGCGCAGCTCGCCGTAGAGCGCGGTGATCTCGCCGCCCGGCACGGGCGGATCGAAGACGCCGCGCCAGAGGCGCGATTTCGTGAGTTCGGTCTGGAAGGGGCGGCGCAGCTCGCGGTCGAACTCGCGCACGGCGGGGTCGAGCAGCGCGATGTTGGCCGCGTCGACCTGGATGTCGTCGGAGGTCCACTCGACCTGCTGGATTTCGATGAAGGCCGCCAGCCAGAGCAGCTGGTTCCAATCGCGGTCCCAGACGCCGACGCCGAGCGCGGCCGGCCCCGGCGGCGCGACGGCGTCGACGCCGATGAAGCCGAAGAAGCGGTCGTCCTCCCGCACCAGCGCGAAGGATTCGTTCTCCCAGGTCACCGCGGCCGAGCCCGCGCCCGGCGCATCGACGAGGACGAGCAGCGCCTGGCCCTGGGTCAGCGGCTGCGGCACGACGTAGACGCGCGGCATGGGCAGCTCCGGCGCCGCCTGCTGCTCCTGCGCGGGAGGCTCGGCCTGCGCCGCGGACTCCTGCTGCTCGGACGCGGGCTCCGCCGCGGGGGGCGGCTCTTGCCGCGCGGGCGCATCTTGGGGCGGGGGCGGTTCGGGTTGCGGCTGCTCGGCGGGAGCGAAGGGGTCGAGCTCTTCGGTTCCGCCGCAGGCGGCGAGCAGCGCGCCGATCCCCGCGGCCGCCGCGCCCCCCAGCAGCCTGCGCCGCGTGACCCGATGCACCCGCACTCGATTGCGCGTACCCATGCGTCCACTTTCGCCTGATCACCCCCCAGTTGTCCATATGTCCAGCGGAGGAGGGCGGCCAATCGGATAGGATCGGGCGGATCGCAGCCGGAAGCGCGACCCGGCGGCGCATCCGGATCAGGCGATCGCCGAGCGCGGGAGGAAGCCCGAGATGGACGACCCGCGCAAGACGCTCAGCGACCTCATCGCCAACGTCGAACGGGTGATCATCGGCAAGCGGGCCGAGGTGCGGCAGGCCGTGATCGCGCTGCTGGCCAACGGCCATCTGCTGATCGAGGACGTGCCGGGGACGGGCAAGACGATGCTCGCCCGCGCGCTGGCCGTCTCGACCGGCTGCTCGTTCAACCGCATCCAGTTCACGCCCGATCTGCTGCCTTCGGACGTGACCGGGCTTTCGGTCTACAACCAGAAGACGACCGAGTTCGAGTGGCGGCCGGGGCCGATCACTTCGCAGATCGTGCTGGCGGACGAGATCAACCGGGCCACGCCCAAGGCGCAGTCGGCGCTGCTGGAGGCGATGGAGGAGCGGCAGATCACGGTCGACGGCGTGACCCGCCCGCTGCCGGCGCCCTTCATGGTGATGGCGACCCAGAACCCGGTCGAGTACGAGGGCACGTTCCCGCTGCCGGAGGCGCAGCTGGACCGCTTCCTGCTCCGCATCCACTTGGGCTATCCCGACGCGAACGACGAGGTGGCGGTGCTGGAAGGGCAGCAGCAGCGGCATCCGATCGAGGAGCTGGAGCCGGTGATTTCGCCGGAGGACGTGCGCGAGCTGCACGCGATCACGCGGGACATCTGGGTGGACCCGGCGCTGAAGCAGTACTCGGTGCAGCTGGTGGCGGCGACCCGCGCGCACGAAGCGGTCTACCTGGGCGCGTCGCCGCGCGGTTCCCTGGCGCTGTTCCGCTGCGCGCAGGCCGGCGCGCTGCTGGCCGGGCGCGACTACGCGATTCCGGACGACATCAAGGCGCTGGCGCACACGGCGCTCGGTCACCGGATCATCCTCAGCCCGTCGGCGCAGGTGCGGAACCAGGACGCCCGCGCGGTGATCGACGACGTGCTGGAGCGGGTGCCGGTGCCGGGAGCGCGGGCGGCCGGCGCGGCAGCCGGCTCGTGATCCGCGCGCGCGCCGGCTGAGGCGCGAGATGCGCAGCGCCGTCCGCGCGGCTTGGGGCGCGACGTTCGGGCGCCGCCGCTCGCTCAGCCTGCTGGTGATCCTGACCCTGGTCGCGTTCGGGATCGGCTTCGCCTCCAACTACTGGCTGCCGCTGCGGCTCGGCTACACGCTGCTCTTCGGCATCGCCGCGGCCGCGCTCTGGGCCTGGTCTTCCGGGCTGGGGCTGCACGTGCGGATGTCGCGCAGCCGCGACCGGGTGCAGGCCGGCGAGGCGATCATCGAGCGCTTCGAGGTCGAGAACGATTCGCGCGCGCCCAAGCTCTGGCTGGAGCTGGAGGAGGGCACGACGCTGCCGGGCCACCGGCCCAAGTTCATCGCCTCGCTGGGACCCAACCGGCGGCGCTCGTGGCGCTTGCAGACGACCTGCACGCGGCGCGGCGTCTACGAGCTGGGGCCGATCAGCGTACGCGCGGGCGATCCGTTCGGGATCTTCGAGCGCGAGCTGCGCTTCGGGCACCGGCGCTCGCTGGTCGTCTACCCCCGCGCGGTCGACCTGCCGCGCTATTCCGCGCCGCCGGCGAACCTGCCGGGCGAGGGGCGCTTCCGCCGCCGCACGCACTACGTGACGCCGAACGCCGCCGGCATCCGCGATTACGAGCCGGGCGACAGCGTCAACCGCATCCACTGGCCCAGCACGCTGCGGACGGGCGAACTCAAGGTGAAGACCTTCGAGCTCGACCCGGCCTCGCACATGTGGGTGGTGCTGGATTTGCTGCAGCAGGAGCACGCGGGCCAAGGCGACGACGCGAGCATCGAGACCGCGGTGGTGGCGGCGGCTTCGATCGCGCGGCTGTTCATCAATCAGAGCCGCAGCGTCGGCTTGATGATGTTCGGCGAGAAACTCGAGGTGATCGAGCCCGATCGCGGCACGCAGCACTTCGGGCGGATGCTCGAGGCGCTCGCGGTGGCGCAGCCGAACGGGACGGTGCCTGTGGCGACGCTGCTCTACCAGCAGTCGCGGCGCTGGGGCCGGCACACGACGGTCTGCGTGGTGACGGGCTCGACCGACCCGCGCTGGCAGGGGGCGATCCGCAGCCTGACGCAGCGCGGCGTGAAATCAGCCGTGGCGTTGCTCGACTTGGCCAGCTGGGGCGGGAGATCGGGCGCGGCGGCGACGGCGGCCGAATTGCAGGCGCTGGGGGTGCAGGTGAACCTCGTGCGGCAGGGCGATCACTTGGCCGCCGCGCTGGTCGGCTCCGCGCCGGGGCAAGAAGGTGGAATCGGCAGCGGGATGAACGGCGGATTGCCCGCGGCGGTGGACGCGTCGTCGTCGAATGGCGCGGCGTCGGCCAATGACGGCGGGATCGCCGAGCTGGAAGAAGCTGAGGCGGAGCCGGCGGGGGTGGCGCGATGAGCACGGAGAACCCTTCGGTCTCGTCGGGTACCGATGTCGTTGCGGCGGAGCGGCGCTTCTTCATGCGCCGCCGGGCCTCGGAGCAGCAGTTGGACTCGGCCGTCGCGCCGCGGCAGGCTTGGTGGGAGCACGGGATGGAGGCCCTGATCACGGGCGGCATCCTGCTGCTGATGGCGCTGAGCACGGCCAACAGCATCTACATCGCCGACTGGGTCGCGGAGATGCCCGATCTGCGCATCACGGCGGCGCTCGCCGTGATCGTCGGCGCGCTCGGCAGCGTGCGCCGACTGCGCTGGCCGCTGGGAATCCTGCTGGGGCTGCTGCTCGGCGCGGTCTTGGTGCTGGCGCAGGTCACGCAGGTCGAGAGCTTGGGCGGGCAGCCGCTGTTCTGGGACCGCTTCGTCGATCTGTACTACCGCTTCTCGGATTGGTTCACGCAGGCGTTCAACGCGGGGCTGACCACGGACAACCTGCCGTTCGTGGCCTTCGCGGATGCATTCGTCTGGGTCGCGGCGTTCGTCGGCGCCTACGCGGTGGCGCGCTGGCGGACGCCGTGGCCGGCGATGATCCTGCTGGGCGCGCTGATCGCGGTCAACATCTCGTATCTCAACGACCGCCAGTGGAACCTCTCCTACGGCTTCTTCCTGACCGGCGCGGTGCTGCTGCTGATGCGGACGGCGTTGCTGCGGAAGATGGACGAATGGCGCGCGGCGGGGTCGCCTTACCCGGAATGGATTTCGCTCTCGTTCTTGACCGCGGCGCTGATCGCGATCGTCGTGATCCTCTCGCTCTCGCGCGGCGTGCCGCGGCCGGATGAGTCGCGGGCGCTGAACGATGCCTGGTCGAGCCTAGCGGCGCCGTTCGAGGGGCTGAGCGACGATTTCCGCCGCATCTTCAGCGGGATCGACTCGAACCGCGGGGTGCCGGTGCATTCATTTGACGATTTCATGGTCCTGCAGGGAGATATTGACCCGGGCGACGCGATCGTGCTGCGGGTGGCGTCGACCGAGCCCGGGCTGCTGCGCGGGGCGGCCTACGACGAATACACGGGGCGCGGCTGGGTGCAGTCGGAGACCGAGTACGGCCTCGTCGAGGAGCGGGAGCCGATCTCGGGCGCGGCTCCGGACGAGCCGGGCGAGGGCACGGCGGCGCTGCCGCGCACGACATACGCGGCGCGGCGGCCGGTGGCGGCGCAAATCTCGGTGGAACGTTCGCCGGAAGTGCTGTTTTCGCTCGGCGAACCGCTGCTCGCCAACAAGGACGTGCAGGTGCAGGCGCTCGCGCCCGTGGAATTCACGATTGAATTCGACGGCGGCGATGCGCTGTACCGCGGCACGGCGCTCGAAGAGCCGATGGCCGCGATCAAGGAACGGATCGCGGACGATCATGTATTCAGCCGGGCGGAGATCGCCGGATACATCCCCGCGCAGTACGGCATCGTCGAGATCGGCTTGGACGAATATTCCGGCCGACCCCAATCGGTCACGTTGCGGACCGAACCGGAACAAGCGGAAGTCGTCGCCATCCGCCCGCGAACGGATCGGCTGCGCGCGGGATATACGTACCAGCTGACGGGAGACGTCTCGACGGCGTCGGTCGATGCGTTGCGCGGGGCGGGCAGGAACTATCCGGTCTGGGTCCGCGAACGCTACCAAGGCGGGCCGGCGGACATGGAAGCGCCGGCGCGCGAGGCGCTGGCCGGCATGCTCGATCGGATCACCGGGCTGCTCGACGTGCCGCGCAGCGATGGAGAGTGGAACCCGTACGATTTGGCGTTCGCGGTCGAACGCTATTTGAGCAACGCGCTGGCCGTCGGCAGCGATGGGCAAATCGTCCGCGACGACGAGGGCAACCCGCGTCCGTTGTATCCGTTGACGACCGATATCGAACTGCCGCCGCCGGGCGAAGACGTGGTGCATTGGTTCTTGTTCAAGAACCTCGACCGCGACGGTTTGCCGATCGGCGGGTACTACGACTACCACGCCAGCGCGATGGCGGTGCTGCTGCAGCTCGCGGACGTGCCGGCGCGGATCGCGACGGGTTTCGCCCTGAGCGGGAATAATTTCGACGAGCGGACGGGAAACTACTTGGTGCGCGGGCAAGATTCCTATACGTGGGTGCAGGTCTACTTCCCCGGCTACGGCTGGGTGGATTTCGACCCGACGCCGGGCACGACCGTGGACGAGACGCTGGCCGGCATCGCCGGGACCGGGCCGCGCATCGCGGCGCAGCGCCTGGAGACGCCGCGAATCGATCTCAGCCCGACCAGCCAGAGCGAGTTGGACGAGTTCCAGCTGGACGAGCTGCTCGCGCTGCTCGCCGAGCAGCTGGAGCCCGGTGCTACGGCCGGGGAGGCCGCCGGGCTCAACCGCTGGTACTGGCTCGGCCCGGTCATCGGCGTTTCATCACTGATCGGGATCATCCTGCTGGCCGCAATCTCATGGCGGATTTCCCTGCGCGGCCTCGGCCCGGTGGAGCGGGCCTGGACCGCCAGCAGCCGCCTGGCCAGGTGGGCCGGCATCCGGGCGGAGGAGTCGACCACGCCGCTGGAGCACGCGGCCAAGATCGATCAGGCGCTGAACCTCCCCGATTTGGCGACGGAGGTAGCCCGTTCCCACTGCGCAGTCAACTACGGCCGCAAAGTGCTCAGCGAAGAAGCGCAGCAGCAAGCAAGGCGGAACTGGAAGCAGCTGCGCCCCCGCCTGCTGAGAAAACTCTTCCGACTCCCCGGCTCCCGCCTGCCCGACGCCGAGCCGGCCAGCGCCGCTTGATCGCCGCGCCGCGCCTTCACCAGCGTGCGTTTCCCGCCATTGCGGAACACATCGACCGCAGTTTGAGTGTTCACGCTCGTTATCTTGGCCTTTGAGTGACGGTCGCCTTTCCGGTGCGCAGAGAGGGGTTCCAGGAGGTGGCCAAACAAAGGCTGATTGTGCGCGGGAGCGCGCTGTCGCGACGGGCGTTCTTGCGTCTGGCGGGGCAGGCGGGCGTTGGCGTTGCGGGGATCGCGCTGGTTGGATGCAGCTCGCCTGAGACCTTCAACGACCGGCGCGATGCGGACGAAGAGTCCGATGCCGCGGGCGAGCGCGACAAGCAGGAGCCCGCGCCGCGCCGGACTCCTGCAGCTGCAACAGAGGCAGCTGCAGCGGAGCAGTCGCAGCAATCGCAGCAGGCCGACGACAGCGCTGGACCCGCTGCAGCCGAACCGCCGGCTCTGCAGATCGCGACGCTGGAAAACCCTTGGGCAGGATTTGAGCCGATCGACGCGAACGTTTGGCGCGAGCGGTACCACTGGTCGAAGCTGGCGGGGACGCCGGGGCGGGATGAAGGCCCGGTCATGGGCGGAACGATCACGCTCAGCGCGCCGAGCCCGAACACGTTCTCGCCCCTTGATCTGAGCGGGGCCGGCTTCAGTACCGAAGCGACGGTGCTGCCGCTGATCTACAGCCAGCTGGTGGTGTTGGCCGCCGGCGACGATCGCGACGCCCATCGCGTCGTCGCGGAAGGCGATCTGGCTTCGGGATGGGAGTGGCCCGATGCGCGGACGCTGGTGTTCCAGCTGCGCCGCGACGCGGAGTGGCCGGAGGAGGGGGCGAACGCTGCCGCGCCGCTGGCGGCGTCCGACATCGGACGCTCGCATGATCTCTACCGCAGCGGCTCCTCGCCGCATGCGGAGCTGTACCGCGCGGTCGAGCGGATCGATGCCGACGACGCTGCGGCTACGGTCGCGTTCCATCTGTCCGAGCCCGCCGCTTACCTGCTGCCGTCCCTGACCAGCCCGCACCAAGTGGTGATGCCGCCGGAATGGGAGGCGGGCGCCCCGCCGATGTTCAATTCCGCGTCGCGGGGAACCGGCCCGTTCCGCCTCCAGCACCACGGCGGCCCGCTCTCAAGTTGGTCGGTCGTGCGCCGCGGCGATTACTTCCAAGCGACGCCCGACATGGATGCGCCATTCGTTTCGCAGGTCCACGGAGGCATCCTGGCCAGTCGATCGTCCGACAACCCCTTCTCCGCGCCCCGCGAGGCGCTGCTGTCGGACTGGCTCTCGGGGCGCTTGGATGCGATCCCGCTCGCCCATCCGGCAGAGCTCGATGAAGTGCTCGGGCCAGTTGCGGATGCAGTGGTGCAGGTCTCTCCGCCCGTGCCGGGAACCGCGCCGACGATCTACTTCGATTGGGCGTCGGCGGATATCGCGGATCCGCGCGTGCGCCGGGCGCTCTCCATGGCGCTCGACCGGCGGCGGCTGATCGACGAGCTGCACGGCGGCTTGGCCGCGCCGGGCGGCGGAATTGCGCTGCCGTCGGAGGCGCGGATTCCCCAACTCGTCGAAGCCGTCGCCGGGCAATGGGCCCAAGCGCTGGGTGGCTTGGTCGAGATCGAATTCGTTCCGCGCGGCGTCGAGCGGCAAGTCAACGGCCGCACGGTCTTCGTTCCCGTGCCGCCGCGCGACGTGAACGTCGGGATCGCCGCGCCGCAGCCGCGCTATCCCGTCGACCCGGACCCATCGCTGGCGATGCGCGACGTGGCGGCGGCGGAGCCCCTGCAGGGCGACCAGTCGCTGGGGGCGGGCCGCCTCGCCGAGTTATGGAAGGCGCAAGGCCGCGCCCGGTCCGCGGATCCGCGCTCGGTGCTGCTTGAACAAATCCGCCAGCTGCGCGCCGAAACGATGCGGGAGATCCCCCTCATCGTTCCCTACGGCCTTCACGTCCGTCGCGCCGCTATCTATAACTTGGCCGCGACTTTCTTCTCCCACAACCCCATGGGCGCTCCCAAGCAACTTCAACGCACTTGGAAACGACCTGCAACGGGATGAGCGCGGGCGGCGGAGTTTCCGTCAACGGGCGGCGGCGATGAGGGTGGCGGCTTGTTGGAAGAGGGATTCGGTGCTGCTGTGGATGACGTCGAAGAGCGGCGTGGGGTAGAGGCCGATGAAGAGGACGGCGGCGACGAGGACGACCAAGGCCGCGGCGTGGGGGATGGGGACGTTGAGCCGCTTGCGGTCCTCGCCTTCGGGTTCGTAGAGGTACATCTGCTTGATCACCATCAGGTAGTAGTAGAGCGAGACGAATGAGGCGGTGACGCCGACCGCGCCGAGCCAGAGGTAGCCGTTGTTGAAGGCGGCCTGGAAGATGATGAATTTGGTCGCGAAGCCGGCGAAGAGCGGCATCCCGGCGAGCGAGAACAGGCTGGCGGCGATGACGAAGGCGAGGAAGGGCTGGCGCTCGGCGAGGCCGCGGACGTCGACGATATCGTCGCGCCCGGTGCGGTTGTAGAAGGCGATGATCGCGGCGAAGACGGCGATGTTGGTGACGACGTAGCCGATCAGGTGCAGCACGAGGGCGGAAGCGGCCTCCTGCGATTGGTTGATGTCGGCCGCGTTGAGCGCGACGATGCCGACCAGCAGGTAGCCGACCTGCGAGATCGAGGAATAGGCCATGAGGCGCTTGAAGTTGGTCTGCTGGAGCGCCATCAGGTTGCCGACGATCATCGTGACGGCGGCGAGGATGGCGACGAACCAAGACCAGTCGGCGGCGGCGGGCAGGAAGGCTTCGGAGTAGAGGCGGAGGAAGAAGGCGAAGGCCGCGGCCTTGCCGCCGGCGCTGAGGAAGGCGGTGATCGGCAGCGGCGCGCCCTGGTAGGCGTCGGGCGTCCACTGGTGGAAGGGGACGGCGGAGACCTTGAAGCCGAGCCCGGCGGTGATCAGGACGAGGCCGATCAGCAGGCCGGGCCGGGTCGCGTCGGGATCGGGCAGGGCGGGGTCGCCGAAGCCGAGCCAGTTGCCGAGCTGGGCGGCGATGTTGCGGCCGGCTTCGACGCCGTCGGGCTCGATGCCGGAATAGAGCGTGGTGCCGGTGACGCCGTAGACCATGCTGATGCCGTAGAGCAGCAGGGCGGAGCTGAATGCGCCGAGCAGCATGTACTTGAGCGAGCCTTCGTTGGAGAAGGGGTTGAGCTTGTTGAAGCCGACGAGGATGTAGAAGGAGAAGGAGAGCAGTTCGAGCGCGATGTAGGCGGTGAGCAGCTCGCGGGCTGCGCCGAGCAGCATCATGCCCAAGGTGGCGAAGACGATCAGGCCGTAGAACTCGCCGTGGTTCTTGAGCCGTTCGCCGGCGAAGTTGACGGCTGCGAGGACGGTGAAGAAGGCGATGCCGAGGAAGAAGACGCGGAAGAGCACGGTGAAGTGGTCGACGGCGAGGACGTTGGCGAAATCGTCGTTGGTGTCCCAGTAGAAGACGGCGGTGAGGACGGCGATGATCAGCAGCGCGCCGGCGGTGGCGTAGGCCCAGACTTCCTGGCGGACGCCGCGGAAGACGAGCGCGCAGGTGACGATTGCCGCGGCGAGGCCGGCCATCACGAGTTCGGGGATGATCAGCTGGTATTCAAGGTCGAGCATCAGCCGCCGCCCAATCCGATGGTGAAGAGGCCGCCGATCTCCTCAACGCCCGGGATTTCGCCGACGGATTGCGCGATGCGGTCGACGAACGGGTCGGGCCAGATGCCCATGGCGATGATCGGCGCGATCAGGACGATGCCGGCGAGGGCCTCCTTGCGGGAGATGTCCTTGAGCGATTCCCAGCGGGGGTTGAAGGGGCCGAGCGCGGCGCGGCCCATCAGCCGCAGGACGTAGACGGCGGTGAGGCCGGCGGAGAGGATGCCGAGCGCGGCGAAGAGCGGGAAGGCGTCGATGGTGCCGGCGAAGATGTGGAACTCGGCGACGAAGCCGGAGAGGCCGGGCAGGCCGAGCGAGGTGAGCCCGGCGATGCCGAAGAAGATCACGAACAGCGGCATTTTGCGGATCAGCCCGCCGAAGACGCGGATGTCGCGGGTATGGGCTTGGTCGTAGACGGCGCCGACCATGGCGAAGAAGAGGGCGGTCATGACGCCGTGGGAGAACATTTGCAGCACTGCGCCGTTGACGCCGACGTTGTTCATCGTGCCGAGGCCCATCAGGACGAAGCCCATATGGGAGACGGAGGAATAGCCGATCACGAATTTGAGATCGGTTTGGTGGATGGCGGAGATCGCGCCGTAGACGGCGGCGACGCCGCCGAGCACGAGCAGGACGGGCATCCAGAGGTCGGTGCCGGCGGGGAGGATGTCCATGCCGAGGCGGATGATGCCGAACGCGCCGAGCTTCATCAGGACGCCGGCGTGGAGCATCGAGACGGCGGTGGGCGCGGCGACATGGCCGTCGGGCGACCAGGTATGGAAGGGGAAGAGGCCGGCGAGGATGCCGCAGCCGAGCATGAAGAAGGGGAAGAAGGTGGTGGCGAAGCCCTTGTCGAACTCGATTCCGCGCAGCACGGCCATATCGAAGGTGCCGGCGCCGGCCTCGGCGAAGACGGCGAAGATGCCGATGAAGATCAGCACGGAGCCGCCGACCAGGACCATGGTCAGCTTCATCGCGCCGTATTCCTTGTTGGTGGAGCCCCAGCAGACGATCAGCAGGTACATCGGGAGGACGGCGAGCTCGTAGGCGAAGAACCAGAAGAAGAGGTCCTGGCCGATGTAGACGCCGTAGACGCCGGTGAAGAGGGCGAGGAAGAGGATGAAGAAGTCCTTGACGCGGTACTGGATTTTCCAGGAGACGAGCACGCCGGCGAAGCCGACGAGGCCGTTGAGCAGGACCAGCGGGGCGGCGATGCCGTCGACGGCGAGGTGGAGCGAGATGCCGTTTTCGCCGAGGAAGGCGATGTTCTCGATCCAGCCGTACTGGAGGTCGAACTGGTAGCCGCCCTGGCCGTAGTCGTAGACGGCGAAGACGTAGATGGAGATGACGAGGGTGGCGGTGGTGGCGGCGAGGGAGATCCAGCGGATGACGCTGGCGTGGCGCGAGGGCGTGAAGAGGGTGAGCAGCATCGCGCCGCCCGGGATGAGGAGGAGGGTCAGCAGGACTTCGCCGGCATCCACGTCAGCCCCCGATCATCCGCGCAGCAGGAACGCGAGCCCGCCGGCCACGGCGACGCCGATCACCATCAGCAGCGCGTAGTCGGGGATCCGTCCGGTGACATGGTGCTTGAGCCAGGAGGCGGCCGTGCGGGTGGCGTCGGCCGGGGCGTTGATGCCGGTGTCGTTGACGACCATGCGGTCGAACCAGGCGACGGTGCGGGCGAGCGGGAGGACGGCGCGGTCGATCGCCCACTGGTAGGCCTCGTCGAAGTAGAACTTGTTCTCGACCAGCGAGGCGAGCTGGGGCTGGCGGGCGCGGATCGCGGCGGCGCGGCCGGAGTTGCGGCCCCAGAAGAACCACCAGGCGGTTCCGAAGCCGAGCACGGAGATGAGGCCGGTGACGCCGGCGATGATGTTGCTGAAGTGGAACTCTTCGGGCTCGGGGAAGTAGATGTAGGAGTTGATCCCGCCGGGGAAGCCGAAGGCGTCGCCGACTTGGTCGAAGACGAAGAAGCCGACGAGGAAGGTGAGGACGGTGAGGAAGACGAGGGGGATCAGCATGATCGGCTCGGCCTCGCGGGCGCGGCGGATCACGGCGAGGACCTTGGGCGGGCCGAAGAAGGTGATGATCACGAGGCGGGCCATGTAGAGCGCGGAGAGGAAGGCGGCGAGGCCGAGCAGGATGGCGACGGCGATGTTGGCGTTGCCGAGCACGGCGTGGAAGATCTCGTCCTTGCTGAAGAAGCCGGAGAGCGGCGGGATGCCGGCGAGCGCGACGGAGGAGACGATGAAGGTGGTCGCGGTGACGGGCATGCGCCACCAGAGTCCGCCGAGCCGGCGGGCGTCCTGCTCTTCGGTCATGTGGATCACGGAGCCGGAGCCGAGGAAGAGGCAGGCCTTGAAGAAGGCGTGGGTGAGCAGGTGGAACATCGCGACGCCGACCGCGCCGACCCCCAAGGCGACGAACATGAAGCCGAGCTGGGAGACGGTGGAATAGGCGAGGACGCGCTTGATGTCGTTCTGGGCGAGGGCCATCACGCCGGCGAGGAGCGCGGTGGCGAGGCCGGCGCCGAGCACGACGTTGGAGGCGCCGGGGGCGACCTCGAAGACGGGCAGCAGGCGGGCGACGAGGTAGACGCCGGCGACGACCATCGTGGCGGCGTGGATCAGGGCGCTGACGGGGGTCGGGCCCTCCATCGCGTCGGGCAGCCAGACGTGGAAGGGGACCTGCGCGCTCTTGCCGGCCGCGCCGAGGAAGAGCATCAGGGTCGAGAGCGTGAGGTAGCCGTCGGACATCACCTGGGGGAGGTCGTTGACGCGGCCGGCCTCGGCGGCGGCGATGATCTCGGAGATGTCGAAGGAGCCGGTGGCGCGCCAGAAGAGGATGATGCCGATGAACATGCCGACGTCGCCGAAGCGGGTGGTAACGAACGCCTTCTTGGCCGCTTCGACGGCGGAGCGCTTCTCGTGGTAGAAGCCGATCAGGAGGAAGGAGCAGAGGCCGACGCCCTCCCAGGCGACGAACATGAGCAGGAGGTTGTCGGCGAGGACGAGGGTGAGCATCGCCGAGACGAAGAGGGAGAGGACGGCGAAGTACCACCAGTAGCGGGGTTCGGGCGTGCCGTGGTGGCGCATGTAGCCGGTCGAGTAGAGGTTGACCATCAGGGCGACGGTGGAGACGACGAAGACCATGACGACGGCGATGGAATCGACGGTGAAGCCGAGGCGGACGAGGAAGCCGTCGAATTGGATCCAGTCGGTGCCGGCGTTGGCGATGCCGCCGAGGCCGGCGCCGAGGATGTCGAGGTGGGATTCGAGCACGAAGAAGAAGAGGATGAAGACGGCGAGGGCGGAGCCGACGGAGATGAAGTCGCCGCCGCGCGGGAGCTTGCGCCCGATCGTGAAGAGGACGATGAAGGCGATCGCGGGGATCGCGGGCAGGATCCAGGCGTGTTCGGCCCAATACATCAGGCGGCCGCCTTTCGCGTGGCCGCGGAGCGCGCGGGGGCCGGCATGAGGGTCACCATTTGAGCAGGTTCACTTCGTCGACGTTGGCGGTGGCGCGGTTGCGGAAGGTGCGGACGACGATGCCGAGGGCGAGGGCGACTTCGGCGGCGGCGATGACGATGATGAAGAAGGCGAAGACGATGCCGGTGATGTTGCCGAACTCGACCCGTCCGTAGACGGCGAAGGCGACGAGGTTGAGGCTGACGGCGTTGAGCATCAGCTCGACGGAGAGCAGGATCAGGACGGCGTTGCGGCGGGTGAGGACGCCCATCGCGCCGATGGCGAAGAGGATCGCGTTGACCACGAGGACGTGTTCGAGGGGCGGCATCGGCTAGGAATCCTCGTCCGGTCCGGCGAGCATGATGGCGCCGTCGAGCGCGATCGAGAGCAGCACGCCGACGATGATGAAGGGGACGATCCAGACGGTGAAGATGACGTCGCCGATCTCGCGCAGGCCGACGGGCTGGACGACGCCGTTGGCGGGCTCGAACCAGGCGGTGGCGACGACGCCGCCGACGAGGGCGGCGAGCAGGGCAAGGGAGGCGATGATGCCGAGCGGGCGGGTCTTGCCGAAGAGGGCCTGGGGGCGCTCGCGGGCGCGGGTCAGCATCAGCGCGAAGAGGATCAGGATCACGACGGCGGAGCCGTAGACGAGCAGCTGCACGAGGGCGATGAACTCGACCGTGAGGATCAGGTAGATGCCGGCGACGCCGGCGAGGGCGGCGATGAAGAAGAGGGCGGCGTAGACGATGTTGCCGGCGGTGACGACGCCGAGCGCGGAGAGCAGCATGATCACGGCGAGGATCCAGAAGACGACCTGGGTGGCGGTGACTCCGTCCATCAGTCGCTCCCTCCGGCCGGCTCGACGACGGCGGCTTCGGGCGCGGTGATGATGCGCGGGCGGGCGGGCACGGAGGTGACGGTGCCGGCGGCCGCGCCCTGCTTGGAGCGCATCAGGTAGAAGACGAGCCCGGAGAGGGCGAGCAGCAGCGCGAAGGAGACGAGGCCGACGATCCAGTCGCCGCCGCCGTAGGCCATGATGATGCCGTTGGCGATGACCTGGACGATGGCGAAGGGCAGCAGCACCTTCCAGGAGAAGGACATCAGCTGGTCGATGCGGAGGCGGGGGAAGAGGGCGCGCGAGGCGAAGAGCAGGCCGATCATGAACGAGGTTTTGACCAGCGTCAGCACGACCTGCCAGCCGATCCCGACGGATTCGCCGAAGGGCCAGTTCCAGCCGCCGAGGAAGATGGTCGAGGTCAGCATCACCATCAGGAAGAGGGCGGTGTATTCGCCGAGGAAGAACATGCTCCAGCGGATGCCGGAGTATTCGACGAAGTAGCCGCCGACGACTTCCGATTCGGCGATGGGCATGTCGAAGGGCGGGCGGTGCAGTTCGGCCAGCGCGCCGATCAGGAAGATCGCGAAGCCGAGCGGCTGGAGCAGGATGTAGGGAGTGGTCTCCTGATCGCCGACGATGGAGTTGAGCGAGCCGGCGAAGGAGACGTCGCCGTCCACGCCCATCCGCGAGGCGGCGACCATGACGACGCCGACGACCACGAGCAGCATCGGGATTTCGTAGGAGATGGCCTGGGCGGCGGCGCGGACGGCGCCGAGCAGGGCGTACTTGTTGTCGGAGCCCCAGCCGGCCATGACGACGCCGACGATGTTGAGGCCGAGCACGCCGAAGACGTAGAGCAGGCCGAGGTTGAGGTCGCGGATGAACCAGGATTCGGTGAAGGGGATCGGGACGAAGATCAGGAAGATCGGGACGAAGGCGATGAAGGGCGCGAGCTCGAAGGCCCAGCGGTCGGCGGTGGCCGGGCGCACGTCTTCCTTGGTCAGCAGCTTGAGCGCGTCGGCGATGGACTGGAGCATCCCGATCGGGCCGGTGCGGGTGGGGCCGACGCGGGCCTGGAAGCGGGCGAGCACCTTGCGCTCGAGGTAGATCAGCGCGAAGGCGTTGAGCGTCATCAGGCCGGTGATGATCACGATCCGGATCGCGGCGTCCACCCAAGCGGGGAGGTTGACGCCGGCGAACTCGGTGAGGACCAGGTCGGGCATGGCTCAGCGGTCCACTTCGCAGAGGACGATGTCGATGGAGCCGAGCGCGACGACGGCGTCGGCGAGGTAGGTGCCGAGCACCTGGGGCTTGAGCGAGGAGAGGTTGTGGAAGCAGGGCGAGCGCATCTTCACGCGCCAGGGCTTGTCGGTCCCGTCGGAGACCATGTAGATGCCGTATTCGCCGCGCGGGTTCTCCTGCCGCATGTAGATCTCGCCCGGCTCGGGACGCAGCCGCGGCGGCAGGCGCTCGGGCAGGATCGGCCCCGAGGTGGGCATCTGCTCGAGCGCTTGGCGCAGGATCGTGACCGACTGCTTCATCTCTTCGAGGCGGACGAGGTAGCGGTCGTAGACGTCGCCGCGCTCGCCGACGGGGATTTCCCAGTAGAAGCGGTCGTAGATCGAGTAGGGCTCGTCGACGCGGAGGTCGAAGGGGACGCCGGAGGCGCGCAGCATCGGGCCGGTGACGCCGTAGGAGATCGCTTCTTGGGCCGAGAGGACGCCGATGTCGCGGCAGCGGGCGACGAAGACCTCGTTGTTGGTCATCAGCTCGTCGACGTCGGAGATGCCCTGCTCGACTTGGTCGAGCACCCAATGGGAGTCCTCGACGAAGGTCTCGTGGGGTTCCCAAGCGAGGCCGCCGACGCGGAAATAGTTGTACATGATGCGGTCGCCGCAGACGGCCTCGAAGAGGTCCTGGATGCGCTCGCGCTCCTTGAAGGTCCAAGTGAAGGCGGTGCCGAAGTAGCCGACATCGGTGCCGAACGCGCCCATGAACATGAAGTGGGACATGATCCGGTTGAACTCGGAGAGGATCAGGCGGACGTATTCGGCGCGTTCGGGCACTTCGATGCCGGCGAGGCGCTCGACGGCGTTGCAGTAGACCCATTCGGAGTTGAAGGCGGCGAGGTAGTCGGTGCGGTCCTGATAGCCGAGCGCGCCGCGGTAGTCGAGGCTTTCGGAGAGCTTCTCGCCGCCGCGGTGCATGTAGCCGATGTAGGGGATGGCGTCCTTGACGATTTCGCCGTCGACGGTGAGCACCATGCGGAAGACGCCGTGGGTGGCGGGGTGCTGGGGGCCGATGTTGATGTTCATGTCGACCGTTTCGAACTCGCGCTCGACGACGACCGGTTCGGTGAGGATTTCGCCTTCGAAGGTCTGCGTGGCCATCAGCCGCCCCCTGCCAGTTGCTTGCGGCGGGCCGCGGCGAGTTCGCGGCCGAGGCGGACGCGCTCGGCCTGCGCGGCGGCGCGGCCTTCGGGGTCCTCTTCGGCATCGGGGATGGCGGGCAATTCGGGCGGCGGCGGGGCGGGAGGCCGGTCGGCCGCCGGAGCCGTGGGCGCGGCGGGCGCCGCTTCGGCGGCCGCGGGCGCGGAAGCGGCGGCTGCAGGCGCGGGCGGCGGGGCCGCGCCTTCCTTGCGGGGGGCGCCGGCGGGGGGCGCGCCGGCGGCGCGTTCGGCGCGGCGCTTGGCGGCGAGTTCGCGGGCGGCCTTGACCCGTTCGGCCTGCTCGGCCCGGCGCGCCTCGCGCTCTTCCTCGGTCAGTTCGGAGTCCGGCTTGCGGGCCGGCCGCGCCGCGGCCTCCTCCGGCTCCTTCTCCTGCGGGCGGACGGGCTCTTCGGGCGGGAACTGCTTGGTGAAGAACTCGACGTCGACGCCCTGTTCGATCTCGATCGGCGCGAGCGGGTGGCTCTTGCGCAGCGGGTGGATGTCGAGGTCTTCGTCGAGCAGCAGGTTGCGCGGGTCGGGGTGGCCGCGGAAGCCGATGCCGAACATCTCGCCGCATTCGCGCTCGGCCCAGTCGGCGATCGCGTAGAGGTCGGTGACGGTGTCGACGATCGCGCCCTCGGACGGCAGCTTGGCCTTGATCGTGGCGGCGTGGCGGTGCTCGACGGAGTAGAGGTGGTAGACGACTTCGAGGCCGTCGTCGGCCCAGTCGACGGCGGTCATGTTGCGGAGCATGTCCATCGCGGTGCGGGAGTCGTCGCGGGCGCGCTGGAGCACCTCGTGGAGGTCCGCGGCGGGGACGACGAGGACGGCGTCGCCGCCCTTGTCGACGGAAGCGTCGAACTCGACCAGCGGGAGAATCTCGCGGAAGAGGTCGGCGATGGGGCCGGCGTCGGCGCTCTGGGCGGTCATGCCGGCCGCGCTGCTCGGTTAGTAGCCACGTGCGCGCTCCTCGACGATTTTTTCCTGGAGCGCGAGCAGGCCGTCGATCAGGGCCTCCGGGCGCGGCGGGCAGCCGGGCACGTAGACGTCGACGGGCACGATGTTGTCCACGCCTTGGAGGACGCGGTCGTATTGGGTGTAGGGGCCGCCGTTGGTGGCGCAGGCGCCCATCGAGATCACCCATTTGGGGTGCGGCATCTGCTCGTAGAGCAGCTTGACGGCGGGGGCCATCTTCTTGGTCACGGTGCCGGCGACGATCATCACGTCGGACTGGCGGGGGGAAGGCCAGGGGACGATGCCGAAGCGGTCGAGGTCGTGGTTGGCCATGTAGGTGGCGATCATCTCGATCGCGCAGCAGGCGAGGCCGAAGGTCATGGGCCAGAGCGAGGACTTGCGGGCGGCGGAGATCAGGGCCTCCGCGGGGGCCTGCATGACGCCGGGCAGCACCATTTTGTAGGGCACGTCGGGCGGGACGTTGTCGATCGCGGTCAGCCGCAGCGATTCGGGCGAGATGATCTGGGAAGCGGGGCCGGGCGGCGGCTGGACGGTCATGTCAGTTGGTCTTCCACTCGAAGACGCCCTTGCGCCAGGCGTAGGCGAGGGCGATGAGGAGGGTGCCGATGAAGAGCACCATCTGCCAGAGGATGACGGCGCCCATGTCGGCGTCGATCAGGCCGATGAAGGAGACGGCCCAGGGGAAGAGGAAGACGACCTCGACGTCGAAGACGAGGAAGAGCAGGGCGTAGGTGTAGTAGCGGACGTGGACTTGGGCCCAGTTGCGGCCGATGGGGAGCATGCCGCATTCGTAGACTTGGCCCTTGAGCGCGGTGCTGCGGCGCGGGGCGAGCAGCTTGGTGGCGAGCAGCGCGGTGAGCACGAGCATGATGCCGACCGGCACCGCGATCAGGACCGCGCCGTAGTTCTCGAAGAGTTCCGACACTGTCGGCGTCCGCTTCCGCTGCGCGCGCGCTGCGCATGCCGGCCCCGACCGCCGCAAGCGGGCGGCGGGCGCGTTGGCGTGAGGATCGTAGTCGCGCGGAGCGATCAGGGTCAATCAGCGGGCGCCGGTTCGAGGGCGAGCTCGTAGCGGTACTCGACAGTTTGATTGACGTCCTCGAGGGCGCGGCGGCCGCAGCGGGCGAATCCGCGGCGTTCGTAGAGCCGGTGGGCGTCCTCGAAGCGGGTGTCGGACCAGAGCGCCGCGAGGCTCGCGCCGTTCGACCGGGCCCAGTCGATGCCCGTCTCGAGCAGGGCGCGGCCGTGCCCGCGGCCGCGCAGGCGCGCGTCCAAGTAGAGGCGGTGCAGTTCCGCCTCGCCGCCGTCGAGCAGTTCGGCGGCGATGGAGCCGACGACGGCGCCGGCCGGGTCGCGGGCGGTCCAGATCGCGCCGCGGGGCGCGGCGTAGGGGAAGTCGTCGGCGAGCAGGTCCCAGAACTCGTCTTCGGGGTCCCAGATGAAGCCGTACTCGCCGAAGACGCGGTGGATCAGGTCGATCACGGCGGGCGCGTCGGACTTGCCGGCCGGGCGGATCTCGATTTCGGCGGGGGCTTGCGGGGCGGGCATCGCGGAGTCCTCGCGGCGGCGGTTAGCCTGCGCGTGCAGGCAGAGCATCGCATACGGAGGGGAGCGCGCCATGGGACCGCTCGAAGGCGTTCGGATCATCGAGTTCCAAGGGATCGGGCCGGGTCCGTTCTGCGGGATGATCTTGTCGGACATGGGGGCGGACATCGTGCGGATCGACCGCGCGGCGAACGTGCCGGAAGAGGCGCCCGACGCGCCGCCGGGAGATCTGCTGGCGCGGGGGCGGCGCTCGATCGGGATCGATCTGAAGAACCCGGCCGGGGTGGAGACGGCGCTGAAGCTGATCGAGGGCGCGGACGCGCTGTTCGAGGGCTTCCGCCCGGGCGTGATGGAGCGGCTCGGGCTGGGGCCGGACGTCTGCCTGGAGCGGAACCCGAAGCTGGTCTACGGGCGGATGACCGGCTGGGGGCAGGAGGGCCCGTACTCGTCGATGGCGGGGCACGACATCAACTACATCGCGCTGGCGGGGGCGCTGGCGCCGATCGCGCGGGAGGGGCAGGCGCCGGTGCCGCCGCTGAACCTCGTCGGCGATTTCGGCGGCGGCGGGATGTACCTCGCCGTGGGCATGCTGGGCGCGCTGCTGTCGGCGCAGCGGACGGGCAAGGGGCAGGTCGTCGACGCGGCGATGGTCGACGGGGCGAGCTCGCTGATCACGTCGGTCCATGCCGGGCTGGCGTCGGGCGGCTGGCACCGCGGGCGCGCGTCGAACGTGCTCGACACGGGCGCGCACTTCTACGACGCCTACGAGACGCTGGACGGGAAGTACATCGCGCTGGGCTCGATCGAGCCGCAGTTCTACGCGGAGCTGCTGCAGTTGCTGGGCTGGGAGGGCGAGCCGCTGCCGTACCAGCACGACCGCACGCGCTGGCCGGAGATGAAGCAGCGGGTGTCGGCGATGATCCGCACGAAGACGCGGGCCGAATGGGAGGCCGTGTTCGAGGGCAGCGACGTCTGCTTCGGCCCCGTGCTGGAGCCGTGGGAAGCGCCGGAGCATCCGCACGCGAAGGCGCGCGGGGCGTTCGAGGAAGTCGCGGGGGTGGTGCAGCCGGCGCCGGCGCCGCGGTTCTCGGCGACGAAGAGCGAGATCCAAGGGCCGCCGGCGCATCCGGGCCAGCACACGGCCGAGATTCTGGGCGAGCTCGGGATCGGCGGAGAGGAAGCCGCGGCGCTCGCGGGCTGCGGGGCGGTGAAGTAAACCGGAGCCGCCCTAGATCGGCGGCTCGCCGTAGGCGACGTTCCAGCGCTCGCAGGTTCCCCACTGCGACTCGAACCAGGCGGCTTCGACGATCAGCACGTCGGCTTGGGCGATGGCCTCGTCGGCCTCGCGGAGCGCGTCCGCCACTTCGGGGTCGAATTCGCCGCTGCCGCCGGCGAGGAAGTCCTCGACTTGGCGGACGAGGCCGTCGGGCTTCGTGAAGAACTGATTCCAGTAGCTGGTGTCGATCATCGCATTTCCTTGCTGCGGGCCTGCCATCCCGGTGCGCTTAGTAGAACAGAGATCGGCGCTAGCGGCGCGGGGCCGCTTGACCGTGTACGCCGTTACGGAAGCGAGTCGAGCCGCTCGAGCAGGGTGCCGCGCTGGGCGCGCAGGTCCGCGGCGACGGCTTCGGCCTTGGCCACGACCTCGGCGGGCGCCTTGCTGCGGAAACCCTCGTTGGCGAGCTTGGCCTCCGCGCCCTTGAGCCGCCCCTCGATCTGCGCCAGTTCCTTGTCGAGCCGGGCGCGCTCCTGGGCCGAGTCGATCAGCCCGCCGAGCGGGATGATCACTTCGGCGCGCGGGAGCACCGCCGCGGCCGAGGGACCGTCGGGTGCTTCGGCGCGGCTGGCGACGACATGCAGCGGGCGGGCGCGGGCGAGCGCTTCGATCGCGGCCCGCGATTGGCGGATGCGGTCGGCGTCCCCGCCGGCGGCGACCCAGACTTCGGCCCAGCGGCCGGCTTGGACGCCGTGGTCGGCGCGGGCCTGGCGGACGGCGCGGACGATCTCCTGGACGGCGCGGAAGTCCGCTTCCGCATCCTCGCCGGCCGCGTCTTCGCCGCGGGGATAGGGCGCGACGATCAGCGCCTCCGGGATGTCCGAGTCCGCGCCGGCGAGGTGCGGGCGCAGCTGCTGCCAGATCGCCTCGGTGATGAACGGCATCCAGGGATGCAGCAGGCGCAGGCCGTGATCGAGGACGCGGGCGAGGATCGGGAGCGGGGACGAATCGCCGGCGCGGAGCCGGATTTTGCTCGCCTCGACGTACCAGTCGAAGAACTCGCTCCAGAGGAAGTCCTGGATGCGGCGCGCGGCTTCGCCCAGCTGGAACTGGACGAGCAGATCGTCGACCGTGCACTCCAAGCGGTCGAGCCGAGAGAGGATCCAGCGGTCTTCCGCGGCATCGCCGGCCTTGCCCGCGGCGCCGCCGGCGCGGTCCAGCTCGCCGAGGACGAAGCGAGCGCCGTTCCAGAGCTTGTTGGCGAAGTTGCGGGCGCCTTCGAGGTGCTCGTCGGTGAGGCGCATGTCGTTGCCGGGCGAGGAGCCGGTGGCGAGGGTGAAGCGGAGCGCGTCGGTGCCGAACTGCTCCGCCTTTTCGAGCGGGTCGATGGCGTTGTTGAGCGACTTGCTCATCTTGCGCCCGAGCGGGTCCCGGACGAGTCCGTGCAGGTAGACGGTCTCGAAGGGCGGGCGGCCCATGTTGTAGCAGCCCAGCATGATCATCCGCGCGACCCAGAAGAAGAGGATGTCGTAGCCCGTCTCCATCACGGATGAGGGGTAGAACTGCTCCAAGTCCTCGCCCTGGGCGTCGGGCCAGCCCAGCGTCGAGTGGGTCCAGAGGCCGGACGAGAACCAGGTGTCGAGCACGTCGGGGTCCTGGATCAGCGCGCTCGAGCCGCACTCGGGGCAGGCCGAGGGGTCGTCGCGTCCGACGATCGGGGCGACGTGCTCGCCGATCGCGACGTCGAAGGCGGCCGCGGCGATCTCGTCGAGCGCTCGCCCGCCGGCGCGCAGTTCGGCGACCGTGCCGCTGATCGGCTCGCGCCCGCCCGATTGCGCGGCGGGCAGCGAGGCGATGATCTCCTTCCCGTCGCAGGCGAGGCAGTACCAGGCGGGGATGCGGTGGCCCCACCAGAGCTGGCGCGAGATGCACCAGGGGCGGATGTTCTCCATCCATTGCAGGTAGACGGAGGTGGAGCGCTCGGGCACGATGCGGACTTCGCCGTCGCGGACGACGCGGGCCGCCTCGGCCGCGAGCCCGGCCGTGTCGACGAACCATTGGTTGGAGACGAGCGGTTCGACCACGACGCCGGAGCGCTGGGAGTGGGCGACGTTGTGGACGTGCGCCTCTTCCTTGACGAGGTAGCCGTCCTCGCGCAGGTGATCGGCCACGAGCCCGCGCGCCTCGTCGCGGTCCATTCCCGCGTAGAGGCCCGTTTCCGCCGTCAGCGAGCCGTCCCAGTCGATGGCGGAGATCGTTTCCAGGCCGTGCCGCTCGCCGATCTCGAAGTCGAGCTGGTCGTGTCCCGGCGTGACCTTGAGCGCGCCGGTGCCGAACTCGGGATCGATGGCGTCGTCGGGGATGATCGGCATCAGCCGCTCGAAGCCGCGCAGCGGCAGGCGGACGAGCCGGCCGTGGTGCGGCTGCCAGCGTTCGTCTTCGGGATGCACGGCGACGGCGACGTCGGCCGGGATCGTTTCGGGGCGCGTCGTCGCGATGGTGATGCCGTCCTCCAGCTCGTTGCCCTCGTCGTCGACGAACGGGTAGCGGACGTACCAGAGCTTGCCTTCTTCCTCCTCGTACTCGACCTCGACGTCGGAGAGCGCGGTGAGCATCTGCGGGTCCCAGGTGATGATGCGGTGGCCGCGGTAGATCTTGCCGGCGCGGTGCAGGTCGGCGAAGGTCTTGCGCACCGCTTCGCGCGGCGTGCGGTCGAGCGTGAAGACGAGCCGATTCCAGTCGCAGGAAGCGCCCATCCGCCGCGTCTGCGATTCGATCCGCGAGCGGTAGCGCCCGACCCAGGTCCAGACGCGCTCGATGAACTCCTCGCGGCCGAGGTCGTGGCGGGTGAGCCCTTCCTTGGCGATCTCCTGCTCGACGACGGACTGGGTGGCGATGCCGGCGTGGTCGAGGCCGGGCAGCCAGAGCGCCGGTTCGCCGAGCATGCGGTGCCAGCGGATCAGCGCGTCCTCGATCGTGATCGTGAGCGCGTGGCCGAGGTGCAGCGCGCCCGTGACGTTGGGCGGCGGCATGATGATCGTGAAGGGGTCGCCCTCGGCGTCCGCGGCGGGCGCGAACCAGCCGCCCTGTTCCCAGAAGGCGTAGATGGAATCTTCGGTGGCGGCGGGATCGTAGGTCTTGGGCAGGCGGGCGTCGGTGGTCACGGGCGGCGTTCCATCGAATTTGGGCGCTGTCGGAGCGGTGGATTTGGAGGGCCCGCGCCGGCCGGTGCGGCGCGGGCCTAGCCTACGGCTACCACCACCGCTTCAATCGCGTCGGACGGATCGGCTTCGGCCGGCGTTGAGCGTTGCGCGATCCGCCGCCGCCGGGCGCGGGCGGCGTCTTCGAGCTCTTGGAGCATCTTCAGCCCCAGCCGGGTGTCGCTGGCGACGCGGGCCGGGTCCTGCCGGTCGATGCGGCGGCGGAAAAGCCAGTAGGTGAAGGCCTGCCAGTCGCACTGCGAGACGCGATCGGAGGGGAAGCGCCCGGTTTCGTCGCGGAACTCCTCGAGCAGGGAATCTTGGTCCGCGCCGTAGATGCGCATGTGGAGGTCGCGGTCGGGGTCGCGGCGATCGTGCGAGAAGCGGATGCCGCCCTGCTCCTTGAGCAGCGCGCGCTCGACGGCGAGCTGCAGGGCCTGCTCGACGCGGACGCCGTACTCGAAGTTGAGGTAGGCCCAGTACTTGGCCGCGCCGAAGCGCTGCTCCAGTTCCTGGTCGGTCAGCGGCAGCGGGAACTGGCGGTGCCAGAGCAGCGCTTCCACTTCGTCTTCGGGCAGCGGAAATTCGACGGCGTCGATCAGGCGCTCGGCCAGCGCGAGCCAGTCGAACGCCTCGCCGCCGATCAGGTACTGGTAGTCGCGGCCGTTGACGACTTCGCGGCGCGCGGTCCAGTGCGAGACGGCGTCGAGCAGGCAATCGAACCAGTGCCGGCCGGAGTGCAGATCGAGCTCGAACTGGAGCACTTGGTCGTCGGAGCCGAGCGCGACCGGCAGCGCGTCGCCGTGCTCTTCGTCGAGGTCGTCCCCGCCCGCGCCGATGAAGCCGTCGTCTTCGGGGCGCTGGCCGGGCCCTTCGATGCCCGCGGTCATGCGGCCGCTCCGTGGCAGCGCTTGTACTTCTTGCCGGAACCGCAGGGGCAGGGCTGGTTGCGGCCGACCTTCGCGCCCCCGGCCGGCCGCGCCGGAGCGGTCGCGACGGCGGCTCCGCCCGACGATTCGCGCACGCCGCTCACGGCCAGTCCGCCCGCGCCCCGCGGAGGCACGCGCAGCCGCCCGGCCCGCGCCGCCCCGCCCCGCCCGCGCGCGGCGGCGCTCCGGGCGCCGTTTGCCGTCGCCTGCGCGCCGTTCGCTTCCGGCGGCGCGGAGGCCGGGGCCGCTTCGGCGTGCATCGCGGCGGCGGACGCCTCGCGGCGGAGCGCGGCCACGAGCTGATCGAACATGTCGAAGGCCTCGCGCTTGTAGGAGACGAGCGGATCGAGCTGTCCGTAGGCCTGCAGGCCGACGCCCTGCCGCAGCGAGTCGATCTCGGTCAGGTGGCGGATCCAGAGGCGGTCCATCGTGCTCAGGATCAGCCGCCGCAGCACTTCGGTGAACGTTTCCGCGGAGAGCTTGGCGCGCAGCGCTTCCAGCCGCTCCTCGGCGAGCTCGCGCAGCGCGTCGACGCAGTCCTCCAGTTCGCCGCCGCGGTCTTCTTCGTGCAGGCCGTCCAGCGGCATCAGCTGCGCCGCCTCCTGCCAGAAATCATCCGCGGCCGTGTCGTCCCACATCGCGCCGGCGAACGAGCCGCGCAGGTCTTCGATGGTCTGGTCGAGCATGTCGCCGACGATCTGGTCGAGCGCCGGCCCGTCGTGCCCCTCGCGTTCGGCGTAGAGCACCTTGTCGCGCTCGGCGTAGACGACCTCGCGCTGGCGGTTGATCACGTCGTCGTAGTCGACGAGGTGCTTGCGGATGTCGAAGTGGTAGGTCTCGACTTTCTGCTGGGCCTGTTCGAGCGACTTGCCGAGCACGCCGGATTCGAGCGGCTGCCCGTCTTCGAGGCCGACTTTTTCGAGCATGCCGGGCAGCCAATCGGGCGTGAAGCGCTTCATCACGCCGTCCTCGAAGGAGCAGAAGAAGCGGGAGGAGCCGGGGTCGCCTTGGCGGCCCGAGCGCCCGCGCAGCTGGTTGTCGATCCGCCGCGATTCGTGCCGCTCTGTGCCGACGACGGCGAGGCCGCCGGCTTCGGCGACGCCCGTGCCGAGCTTGATATCGGTGCCGCGGCCGGCCATGTTGGTGGCGATGGTGACGGCGCCGGGCTCGCCCGCGGCGGCGATGATGCGGGCCTCGCGCTCGTGCTGCTTCGCGTTGAGCACCTCGTGCGGGACGCGCCGCTTCGAGAGCAGCCCCGACAGGCGCTCGGACGACTCGACCGATGCGGTGCCGACCAGGATCGGCCGGCCGGCTCCGCGCAGCTGCTCGATCTCGTCGGTGACGGCTTGGAACTTGGCCTGCTCGGTGCGGAAGACCAAGTCCGGCTTGTCGTCGCGGACCATCTCGCGGTGGGTCGGGATCACCACCACGTCCAGCTCGTAGATCTTGTGCAGTTCCTCGGCCTCGGTGGCGGCGGTGCCGGTCATGCCGGCCAGCTTGCCGTACATGCGGAAGTAGTTCTGGTAGGTGATCGTCGCCAGCGTGACCGATTCGCGTTCGACGGCGACGCCCTCCTTGGCCTCGATCGCCTGGTGCAGGCCCTCCGAGTAGCGGCGGCCCTCCATCATGCGGCCGGTGAACTCGTCGACGATCACGACCTTGCCCTGCCGCACGACGTAGTCGCGGTCGCGTTCGTAGATGAACTGCGCCTTCAGCGCGGCGTCGAGGTAGCGGGTCAGCCGCGCGTTCTCGCCCTCGAAGATGTTCTCGAGGCCGAGCGCGTCCTCGACCCGCGCGATCCCCTCTTCGGTCAGGGCGACGCTGCGGGACTTGAGGTCGGGCGTGAAGTCCCGCTCGGCCTGCAGCGAGCGGACCACGTTGGCGAAGACGCGGTAGGTGTCGAGCGATTCCTCGGCCTGGCCGCTGATGATCAGCGGCGTGCGGGCTTCGTCGATCAGGATGTTGTCGACTTCGTCCACGATCGCGTAGGCGAGCGGGCGCTGCACCTTGTCGGCGAGTTCGAGCACCATGTTGTCGCGCAGGTAGTCGAAGCCGAACTCGTTGTTGGTGCCGTAGGTGATGTCGGCCGCGTAGGCCTCCTGCCGCGTGCAGGGCCGCAGGTTCGAGACGTCGCCCAGCTCGCGCCGGCGCAGTTCGTCCTCGTCGAGGTCGTCCGGCGCGTCGTCTTCCGCTTGGGCCGAGCCGATGGATGGGTCGAAGAGGAAGGCGGCGCGGTGTTGGAGCACGCCGACGGAGAGGCCGAGCGCGTGGTAGATCGGCCCCATCCACTGCGCGTCGCGCTTGGCCAGGTAGTCGTTGACGGTCACGAGGTGCGCGCCGTCGCCTTCGAGCGAGTTGAGGTACATGGCCAGCGTCGCCACCAGCGTCTTGCCCTCGCCCGTGCGCATCTCCGCGATCTTGCCCTGGTGCAGGACCATCCCGCCGAGCAGCTGGACGTCGTAGTGGCGCATCCCCAAGTGCCGCTTGGAAGCCTCTCGCACGGCGGCGAAAGCCTCAGGCAGCAGATCGCCGAGCGATGCGCCGTCTTCGATCCGCGCGATGAACTCGGCCGTAGTCGCGCGCAGCTCGTCGTCGGAGAGCGCGGCGAAGCGCGGCTCCCACTCGTTCACGGCTTCCACCGCGCCGCCGAATTTCTTCAGCTCGCGGGCATTCGCATCGCCGACGATCCCCCGCGCCTTCCCGGCTACCCGTCCCAAGAGACTCATCGTCCGGTCACCAAACCTTGATCCAGATGGACATGCGCGCCTCCACGATAGCGCGGGCGCGGATAAGCGATGCGCCGCGTGCCGTGTCCGGGCGCTGCGTTCCGCTCCGGAGCGCGTCCGGGCGGGATCAGGTGAAGAGCTCGCCGACCGAATCGCCGCCGTTGATGCGCTTGATGGCTTCGCCGAGCAGGGGGGCGATGGAGACGGTTTCGATGCGGGGGCCGCCGCGGGCTTCGCAGCCGGGCGGGCGGGGGAGGGTGTCGGTGACGCAGACGGATTCGAGCGGGCTGGCGGCGATCCGCTCGAGCGCGGGTTCGCTGAGGACGCCGTGGGTGGCGGCGCCGTAGATGCGGCGGGCACCCTGCTCGCGCAGCATGCAGGCGACTTCGCAGAGCGTGCCGGCCGTGTCGATCTCGTCGTCGATGATCAGCACGTCGCGCCCGCCGACTTCGCCGATCAGCTGCAGCATCTCGGTCTTGTCCTCGTTGCCGGTGCGGCGCTTTTCGACGATGGCGAGCGGCATGTCGAGCCGGTCGGCGGCGACGCGCGCGCGCTTCGCGCCGCCGAGGTCCGGGGCGACGACGACGCCGTCGAAGCCGCGCTGCTGGAAGTGCTCGACGAGCAGCTGCTGGCCGGTGAGCTCGTCGGTGGGGATGCGGAAGAAGCCCTGGATCTGGCCGGCGTGCAGGTCCATCGTGAGCATGCGGTCGGCGCCGGCGGTCTGGATCAGATCGGCGAAGAGGCGAGCCGAGATCGGCACGCGCGGCTGATCCTTCTTGTCGGAGCGGCCGTAGGCGAAGTAGGGCGCGACCGCCGTGATCCGCGCGGCCGAGGCGCGGCGGGCGGCGTCGCACATGATCAGCAGCTCGACGAGGTGGTGGTTCACGGGGCGCGCGCCGGACTGGATGATGAAGACGTCGCGCTCGCGGATGTTCTCGAGCAGCTGGACGAAGGTGTTGCCGTTGGCGAAATCGAAGATGTTGGCGCGGCCCGGTTCGGTTCCCAGCACCGTGCAGACATCCCGCGCGAGGCCGGGATGCGCGTTTCCGGTGAAGACCACGAGTTCGCCGACGAACCGGCTCACGCTCGCCTCCCCCCAACTCGGCGCTGCCGTGCGCGACAGGGTAGGCCCGATTTCCCGCCCGATGCACCGTCGCCGCCGGGCGGGGCGGTGGAATGTTTGGAAACTTCGCTTTGGGCGGCCGCGGGGGGCCTCGTCCCGCTTGCGGACAGCGGCACTGGGGCATAGGATGCGCGTTAGCACTCGCACCCGTAGAGTGCCAACGGCCGGCGGCGGAGCATCCGCGCGCCGGCGGAACCCAGGCAAGTGGCGGGCGCTGAGCCCGCGAGTCGGAACCGGAGAAGGACGAAGCATGGCCGAGGGCACGAAGCTGGAACCGCTGAACGACCGCATCGTGATCACGCCGCTGCACCAAGAGCAGGTGCTGGCGAGCGGGATCGTGATCCCGGACTCGGCGAAGGAAAAGCCGCAGCAGGGCGAGGTCGTGGCGGTCGGCCCGGGCCGGCGCGACGACGACGGCGCGCGGGTGCCGATGGACGTCGTGATCGGCGACCGCATCCTCTACAAGAAGTACACGGGCCAGGAGATCCAGATCGACAACATCGACCTGATCGTGCTCGAAGAGCGCGAGATCCTGGCCAAGGTCGTCGTCTAACCCCGGCCCCGGCCGGCGGCGGACGGATCCGACGCCAATCGCGAGCGGCGTGGCAGGCGCCGGCGCAGTGAGGGAGCAAGCATGAGCGCGAAGCAACTCGCCTTCGACATGGAGGCGCGCAAGGCGCTGCGCGAGGGCGTCGACGCCCTCGCCGACACGGTCAAGGTGACCTTGGGCCCGCGCGGCCGCAACGTCGTCTTGGACAAGAAGTTCGGCGCGCCGCTGATCATCAACGACGGCGTCACCATCGCGCGCGAGATCGAGCTGGACGAGCCCTTCCGCAACATGGGCGCGCAGCTGGCCAAGGAAGTCTCGATCCGCACCAACGACGTGGCCGGCGACGGCACCACGACGGCGACCGTGCTGGCGCAGGCGATCGTCTCCGAGGGGCTGCGCAACGTGGCCGCCGGGGCGGACCCCATGGCGCTCAAGCGCGGGCTCGACGAGGGCCTCCGCGTCGTCGTCGACGAGCTGCGCGAGATGGCCAGCCCGGTCGAGAAGAAGGACGAGATCGCGGCCGTCGCGACCATCTCCGGCGACAACGAGGAGATCGGCGAGATCATCGCCGACGTGATGGAGAAGGTCGGCAAGGACGGGGTGATCACGGTCGAAGAGGGCCAGGGCATCCGCATGGAGACGGAGTTCACCGACGGGATGCAGCTGGACCGCGGCTACGTCTCGCCCTACTTCGTCTCCAACTCGGAGCGCATGGAAGCCTCGATCGACGACCCGTACATCCTGATCACGGACCGCAAGATCGGCTCGATCCAGGACATCGTCCCGGTGATGGAGAAGCTGATGCAGATCACGAAGAACTTCGTGATCATCGCGGACGACGTGGACGGGGAGGCGCTGGCGACGCTGGTGGTGAACAAGCTGCGGGGCACGATCAACGTGCTCGCGGTGAAGGCGCCGGGCTTCGGCGACCGCCGCAAGCAGCAGCTGGAAGACATCGCCGTGCTGACCGGCGGCACGCTGATCACCGAGGAGCTGGGCCGCACGCTGGAGCAGACGCAGGTGGCCGACCTCGGCCGCGCGCGCCGCGTCGTCTCGAGCAAGGACGACACGACGATCGTCGAGGGCTCGGGCGCGGACGAGGCGATCCAGAGCCGGATCAAGGAGATCAAGGCGCAGATCGACGTTACGGCGTCGGACTTCGACCGCGAAAAGCTGCAGGAGCGGATGGCGAAGCTGGCCGGCGGCGTCGCGGTGATCAAGGTCGGCGCGCCGACCGAGGTCGAGCTGAAGGAAAAGAAGGCGAAGCTCGAAGACGCGCTCTCCGCGACCCGCGCCGCGGTCGAGGAGGGGATCGTGGTCGGCGGCGGCTGCGCGCTGCTGCGCTCGGACCGCGCCTTGGCCGCGATCGAGGACGAGCAGACGGGCGACGGACGCACCGCCGTGCGCCTGCTCCGCACCGCGCTGGAAGCGCCGCTGCGCCAGATCTCGCACAACGCCGGCCAGGAAGGCTCGGTCGTGATCGGCAAGATCCGCCGCGAAGAGTCGGACCAGTTCGGCTACGACGCGAAGCGCGACAACTACGGCGACCTGATCGACATGGGCATCGTGGATCCGGTCAAGGTCGTGCGCTCGGCGCTCGAAAACGCCGTCTCCATCGCCGGCATGGTGCTGACCACCGAGTCGCTCGTGGCCGAGATCCCGGAGCCGCCCGCGGCCCCGGCGATGCCGCCCGACATGGGGATGGACTACTAGTCCCGCCCGACTTCCGCGGAACCGCAGCGAAGAGGCCCGTCGCGCGACGCGACGGGCCTCTTCGCGTTCATCGCGCGATTTCGATTCCGCTGTTCGCGGGAGACGGGGATGGGCGGCGCGGGCCGCCTGCGCGGCGGGAGTTCGCAGGGGCCGCCGGTCAGGCCTCGGTGGGCTCGGCGATGTAGCCGCCCTCTTCGTCGAAGCGGCTGATCGGGAAGTCTTCCTCGTCGTCCAGGCGGAAGCCGAACGAGTCCAAGTCGTCTTCCTCGTCGCTGAATGCGCCGAGCTCGAGCCCGCCGAGCGGCAGGCCGCTGTCGAGCGGCAGCGGCGGCGGGTCCTCCGGCGGCGGCAGCTCGATCTCGGCCCGGGCCGGGATCATCTTGCCGATGATCACGTTCTCCTTCAGGCCGACCAAGTTGTCGACCGCGCCGTTGATCGCGGCTTCGGTGAGCACGCGGGTCGTCTCTTGGAACGATGCCGCCGACAGCCAGGAGTCCTGCTCGAGCGAGGCCTTGGTGACGCCGAGCAGCACCGCCTCGGCATCGGGCTGTTCCTTGCCTTCCGCGAGCAGGTTGTCGTTGATCTCGTTGTAGCGGTGCCGGTCGACCAGTTCGCCGGGCAGCCAGTCGGAGTCGCCCGCGTTCTCGATCCGGACCTTGCGCAGCATCTGGCGCACGATCACTTCGATGTGCTTGTCGTGGATGTTCACGCCCTGCGCGCGGTAGACCTCCTGCACCTCGGTGACGAGGTAGCGGTGGACCGCGTCGACGCCGAGGATGCGCATCATGTCCTGCGGGTTGATCGAGCCTTCGGTGAGGCGCTCGCCGGCGTCGACCTGCTGGCCCTCTTCGACCCGCAGCCGGGCGGCGGCGGCGATCTCGTATTCCCGCGTCTCCATCGTCGAGTAGCTGATCGAGAGCCGGCGCGAGCGGGGCCGCCGCTCGACCACGCCGTCGACGCGTGCGCGCACGCGTCGCTCCTCCGGGTCCTCTTCGCCGCCGTCCTCCTCCTCGCCGGCCGGCTTGGGCAGGCGGGCCAGGAACTCGCCCGCCTCGACGGTCTGGCCGTCCTTGACCAGCACCCGCGTGCCGGGCGGCAGGTCGTATTCGTCGCGGTTGACGTCGGTCGCGGTCACGCGGACCTTGCGCAGCTCGCCCTCGCGGAGCACCTCGACCTCGCCGTCGATCTCGGCGATGACCGCCTGCCCCTTGGGCACGCGGGCCTCGAAGATCTCCTCGACCCGGGGCAGGCCCGAGGTGATGTCGGAGACGCCGGCGATGCCGCCGGTGTGGAAGGTGCGCATGGTCAGCTGCGTGCCCGGCTCGCCGATGCTCTGGGCCGCGATGATCCCGACCGCTTCGCCGAGCTCGATCAGCCCGCCGCTCGCCAGCGACTGCCCGTAGCAGAGCTGGCAGAGGCCGTGGCGGGTGCGGCAGGACATCGGCGAGCGCACGTGGAACTCGCGCACGCCCTGATCGGTCAGTTCCGCCACCGTCTGCGCGTCGAGCAGCGAGTTCGCATCGAGCAGCACTTCGCCCGTCCCGGGATTCGCGATCGGCGAGGCGGCGTAGCGCCCGACGACGCGCTCTTCCAGCGTTTCGAGGATGCCCACGTCGGCGTCGATCTGCCCGATCCGGATGCCGGGCACGCTGATCCCGCTCGGCGTGCAGTCGTGCTCGCGGATGATCACGTCCTGCGAGACGTCGATCAGGCGGCGGGTCAGGTAGCCGCTGTCGGCGGTGCGCAGGGCCGTGTCGGCCAGTCCCTTGCGGGCGCCGTGGGTCGAGATGAAGTACTCGAGCACGGAGAGGCCGTCGCGGAAGGAGGAGCGGATCGGCAGCTCGATGATCCGGCCGGAGGGGTCGGACATCAGGCCGCGCATGCCGGCCATCTGCCGCACCTGGGCCATGTTGCCCTTCGCGCCCGACGACAGCATCAGGTCGACCGAGCCGTATTCCCGCAGGTTGTCCTCGATCGCGTTGGCGATCGTCTGGGTCGTTTCGGTCCAGATGTTGACCGTTTCCTGGTAGCGCTCCTCTTCGGTCAGCAGGCCCATCTCGAAGTTTTCTCGGATCATGTCGGTCCGGTCTTCGGCGTCGCGCACCAGCCGCGCCTTCTCGGCCGGGGCGCGCAGCTCGTCGAAGGCGAAGGTCGCGCCCGAGCGCGTCGCGAAGCGGAAGCCGATCCCCTTGATCCGGTCGGCCAGCACCGCCGTGTCTTCCGCGCCGAGCAGCCGGTGGCAGTCGACGATCAGCTGCTTCAGCGCCTTCTTGTCCAGCTGCCGGTTGATCTCCGAGAAGGGCAGCGCGTCGGGCACGATCTCGTCGAAGATCACGCGCCCGGGCGTGGTCTCGACGATCTCGCCGCCGGTCCGCCCGGCGTCGCGCGCGCGGATCTGCTCGTGCAGATCGACCGCGCGCAGCTCGTACGAGAGCCGCACGTCGTCGAAGGAGGGGAAGACCCGGCTTCCGTCGCCGCCGTTCTCCCCGCCGGCTCCGGCTTCGTCCCCGTGTTCGCCCTCGTCCGCGGCGGGCGGATCGAGGGTGAGGTAGTAGCAGCCCATGACCATGTCGAGGGTCGGGGCGACGACGGGCTCGCCGTTCGAGGGCAGCAGCAGGTTCTTGGTCGAGAGCATGACCTGCCGCGCCTCGGCCACGGCGGCGCGGGAGAGCGGCACGTGGACCGCCATCTGGTCGCCGTCGAAGTCGGCGTTGAAGGCGGAGCAGACCAGCGGGTGGATCTGGATCGCGCTGCCGTCGACCAGCACCGGCTCGAAGGCCTGGATGCCGAGCCGGTGCAGCGTCGGTGCGCGGTTGAGCAGCACCGGCCGCCGCTTGACGACGTCGTCAAGCACTTCCCGCACCTCGGGCATCGATTGCTCGACGATGCGCTTGGCCGACTTGATGTTGGGCGCGAGGCTGCGGCGCACCAGCTCGTACATCAGGAAGGGCTTGAACAGCTCCAGCGCCATCTTGCGCGGCAGGCCGCACTGGTGCAGCTTGAGGTTCGGGCCGACCACGATCACGGAGCGGCCGGCGTAGTCGACGCGCTTGCCGAGCAGGTTCTGGCGGAAGCGCCCCTGCTTGCCCTTGAGCATGTCCGACAGGCTCTTGAGCTGGTGCGAGCCGGAGCCGGTCACGGCCCGCCCGCGCCGGCCGTTGTCGATCAGCGAATCGACCGCTTCCTGCAGCATCCGCTTCTCGTTGCGCAGGATGATCTCGGGCGCGCCCAGCTCGAGCAGGCGCTTGAGCCGGTTGTTGCGGTTGATCACGCGGCGGTAGAGGTCGTTGAGGTCCGAGGTCGCGAAGCGGCCGCCGTCCAGCTGCACCATCGGGCGCAGGTCGGGCGGCAGCACCGGCAGCGCGCGGAAGAACATCCAGGCGGGCTGGTTGGTGGACTTGCGCAGCCCGTCGACCACGCGCAGCCGCTTCATCGCCTTCTTGCGGCGCTGGCCCGCCTTGGAGCCCATCTCCGCCTTCAGCGTCTCGGCCAGGGCGTCGAGGTCCATGCGCTGGATCAGCGAGAGCACGGCTTCGGCGCCCATCTCGCAGCGGACGACGCCGGGATAGAGCTCCATCAGCTCCTCGGCCCGCTGCTCGGTCAGGATCGCCGCGTCGAAGTTCCCGGTCGCGACCGGGTCGGCCAGCGGCCGCAGGTCGCGCTCGATCCGCTGCTCCAGCTCGTCCTGCGCGCGCTGCTCGAGCGTGTCGATCTGGTCGCGCAGCCGTTCGGACTGCTCGGCCACGTTCTCCCGCGCCCCGGCGATGTCGCGCTCGGCCTGCTCGCGCACGCGGCCGCGGTCGCGCTCGGCCGCCGCCGCCGCCTCGTCGAGCGCGGCCTGCAGCCGCGTCTCCAGCTCGGCCCGCATCTCCTTGGCGTCGACCGGGTCGCCGCGCTTGGCCAGCTCGACCTCGCCGATCTGGATCTTGCGCCGCGCCTTGCGGCCGTCGAGCTCCGTGATCTCCGCCCGCGCCAGCACGGCCTGCTCGTTCAGCCCCGCCAGCCGCTCGGCCTCGCCCGAATCGACCGCTTCCAGGTCCGCTTCGAGCCGCGCCTCGATCTCGGCCAGCAGGTTGCGCTCGGCCTCCTCGACCTTCTCCTGCATCTCCTGCAGCCGCTGGCGCTGGTCGTCGATCGCGTCCTCCGCGTCGAGCCGCAGGAACTCGATCGCGCGCTGCTTGGCGGCCTCGTCGACGTGGGTGATGATGTACTGCGCGAAGTAGACGACGCGCTCGAGCTTGCGCGGGGAGATGTCGAGCAGCAGCGCGATCCGGCTCGGCGTGCCCTTGACGTACCAGATGTGGGAGACCGGCGCGGCCAGCTCGACGTGGCCCATGCGCTCGCGCCGGACCTTGGAGCGGGTCACCTCGACGCCGCACTTGTCGCAGATGATGCCCTTGTAGCGGACCCGCTTGTACTTGCCGCAGGCGCACTCGAAGTCCTTCTGCGGGCCGAAGATCTTCTCGCAGAAGAGGCCGTCCTTCTCGGGCTTGAGGGTGCGGTAGTTGATCGTCTCCGGCTTCAGCACTTCGCCCATGGACCAGCTGCGGATCTGCTCCGGCGAGGCCAGGGAGATGCGCATCGAGTCGAAATCGCGGTTCTCAGGCACGGAGCACGTCCTCTCCCTCGAAGCCGGACAGGTTGACGCCGAGCTGCGGGAGCTCGTCGCGGCCGGCGGCGGCCAGCTCGACGGCGGTGTCGCCGTCGCGCACGATCTCGATCGCCAGGCCGAGCGACTGCAGTTCCTTGGTCAGCACCTTGAAGGACTCGGGCACGCCCGGGTCGAGCGCCGACTCGCCCTTGACGATCGACTCGTAGGCCTTGACCCGGCCGACGATGTCGTCGCTCTTCACGGTCAGCAGCTCCTGCAGGATGTTGGCGGCGCCGTAGGCCTCGAGCGCCCAGACCTCCATCTCGCCGAAGCGCTGGCCGCCGAACTGCGCCTTGCCGCCCAGCGGCTGCTGGGTGATCAGCGAGTAGGGGCCGGTCGAGCGCGCGTGGATCTTGTCCTCGACCATGTGCGAGAGCTTCATCAGGTACATGTAGCCGACCGTGACGGGGCGGTCGAAGGGCTCGCCGCTGCGCCCGTCGACCAGCGACTGCTTGCCGAAGATCGGCGGCGAGGCGCCGCGCTCGCGGGCCGCCTCGAGCGCCTTGGCGATCAGCGTGTCGAGCGCGTAGTGGCGGGCCGAGCGCGGCTCGCCCAAGTCGATCAGCCACTCGGCCAGCGCCGCCCGCGAGGCCTCGCCCGGCTTCGATTCGTCGAAGGCCGCGCCGGCTTCCTCCTCGCTGCAGCCGCGCTCGCGCAGCCAGTTCCTGCCCGCCTCCAGCTTGGCCGGATCGGCCGCCGGGCGCACCCCGCTCCCGTTCGACGGGGCCCCGTTCGCGGAGGCTCCGTTCGCCGCCGCGGGTCCGGCGCTCGCGCCGCGCTCGGCCTGGCGCACGATCCAAGCCCGTGCCAGCGCGTCCTGCAGGTCCTCTTCGGAAGCGCCGTCGAAGACCGGGGTGATCGCGCGGAAGCCCAGCGCGGCGGCGGCCCAGCCGAGGTTGATCTCGAGCACCTGGCCCAGGTTCATCCGCGAGGGCACCCCGATCGGGCTGAGGATCACGTCGATCGGCGTGCCGTCCTCGAGGTGCGGCATGTTCTCGACCGGCAGGATCGTCGAGATCACGCCCTTGTTGCCGTGCCGCCCCGCCATCTTGTCGCCGACTTGCAGCTTGCGCCGCTCGGCGATGGTCACGCGCACCAGCTGCTCGACCCCGGCCTGCAGGTCGGCGGTGTTGTCGCGGTCGAACTCGCGCACGTCGATCACGACGCCCTTGACGCCGTGCGGCACGCGCCGGGAGGTGTCCTTCACCTCGCGCGCCTTCTCGCCGAAGATCGCGCGCAGCAGCTTCTCCTCGGCGGTCAGCTCGGTCTCGCCCTTGGGCGTGATCTTGCCGACGAGGATGTCGTTGGGCTTGACCTCGGCCCCGATCCGGACGATCCCGCGCTCGTCGAGGTGGGCCAGCGCCTCCTCCGAGACGTTGGGGATGTCGCGCGTGATCTCCTCGTTGCCGAGCTTGGTCTCGCGGGCCGCGGCCTCGTGCTTGGACATGTGGATCGAGGTGAACTTGTCGCCCTGCACGAGCCGCTCGGAGACGATCACCGCGTCCTCGAAGTTGTAGCCCTCCCAGGCCATGAACGCGCAGAGCACGTTCTGGCCCAGCGCCAGCTCGCCGCGGTCGGTCGAGGAGGAGTCCGCGATCGGCTGCCCGGGCGCGACCTTGTCGCCGCGCGAGACGGTGGCGCGCTGGTTGATGCAGGTGCCCTGGTTCGAGCGCAGGAACTTGAGCAGGCCGTACTCGCGCTCCTTGCGCTCGCCCTCGTACTTGACGGTGATCTGCTCCGAAGTGACCGACTTGATCTCGCCCTCCGCCTCGGCCGTCAGCACCTGGCCCGAGTCGCGCGCGGCCGGGCGCTCCATCCCGGTTCCGACCAGCGGCACCTCGGGGCGCACCAGCGGCACCGCTTGGCGCTGCATGTTGGCGCCCATCAGGGCCCGGTTGGCGTCGTCGTGCTCGAGGAACGGGATCAGGCTCGCCGCCACCGACACGATCTGGCGCGGCGAGACGTCGATGTAGTCCACGTCCGCGGGCGGGCGCTCGTCGAAGTCCGGCCCCATCCGCACCTCGATCCGCTCGGCCTGGAAATGGCCGTCCTCGTCGATCTGCGAATTGGCCTGCGCGATCACCGAGTCCCGCTCCTCGTCGGCCGTCAGCTCGACGACGTCGCCGGAGACGAACGGCCGCACCGGCACCGGCGCGTCGTTGACCGCCGCGATCCGCTCGGCCAGCGCCTCGTCCACCGCCTCGCCGGCGCGCGCGATCACGGCCCCCTCCGCGTCCTCGACGTCCTCGGCCAGCTCGCGCCCGATCAGCTCCGCGTCGCCCGGCTCCAGCTCCCGCCGCACCACCCGGTAGGGCGTCTTGATGAAGCCGAACTCGTTCAGCCGCCCGTAGGTCGCCAGCGACCCGATCAGCCCGATGTTCGGCCCCTCCGGCGTCTCGATCGGGCAGATCCGCCCGTAGTGCGAGTAGTGCACGTCGCGCACGTCGAACCCGGCCCGCTCGCGGTTCAAACCGCCCGGCCCCAGCGCCGAGAGCCGCCGCTTGTGGGTCAGCTCGGCCAGCGGATTGGTCTGATCCATGAACTGCGACAGCTGGTGCCCGCCGAAGAACTCCTTCACCGCCGCCTGCACCGGGCGGATGTTGACCAGCGCCGAACTCGCCGCCTGATCCGGATCGATGATCGTCATCCGCTCCCGCACCACCCGCTCCATCCGCACCAGGCCCAGCCGGAACTGGTTCTGCAGCTGCTCGCCCACCGCGCGGATGCGCCGGTTGCCCAGGTGATCGACGTCGTCCGGCTCCGCCTCGCCCGCGTTGATCGCCGCCTGCTCGTGCACGATCGACAGGACGTCCCGCAGCCACAGCGCCCGCCTGCGCCCGGCCGGCGAAGAGGAGCGCCCCGGATCCAGCCCCAGCGACCGGCAGCGCGCGGTCAAATCCCCCGCCTGCTCGCCCAGGCGCCGATCCAGCTTGTAGCGCCCGACCTCGCCCAAGTCGTAGCGGCGCGGCTCGAAGAACTGCCCCGCCAGCAGCCGCGCCTGCTCCAGCGTCGGCGGATCCCCCGGCCGCAGCCGCCGGTACAGCTCCAGCAGCGCCCAGTTCCGGCTGCGCTCCTCGGCCGCCGCCGGCTCCCGCGCCAAAGTCGCCTCCACCCACTCCGGGTCCACCCCCTCCAGCATCGCCCGCACCCGCTCGTCCGAACCGGCGTCCTCCCGCTCCGCGTTGTCCAGCGCCCGCAGCAGCAGCGTCACCGGCAGCTTGCGCTTGCGATCCACCTTGACCGACAGCAGCCCCCGGTTCGAGCTCTCGAACTCCAGCCAGGCCCCGCGCGTCGGGATCAGTTTGGCCGAGCACAGCCGCCGCCCCGTCGCCGCGTCCCGCAGCGCCCCGAAATAGACCCCGGCCGAACGCACCAGCTGGCTCACCACCACCCGCTCCGCCCCGTTGATCACGAAGGTCCCGGTCTCCGTCATCTGCGGGATCTCCCCGAAGAACAGCTCTTGCTCGCGCGTCTCGTTCGAGCGCTTCGAGAGCAGCCCCACGGTCACCCGCAGCTCGCCCGCGTAGGTCGCCTCCGCCCGCCGCGCCTCCAAGGGCGTCATCGGTGCCGCCCGCTTCTCCGGGCGGATGTAGCGGTGGCCGGAAAAGAACAGCTCCATCCGGTTGCCCGAGAAATCGGCGATCGGGGAGAACTCGGCCAGCACCTCGCGCAGGCCCTCGCGCAGGAACCAATCGAAGGAGACGCGCAGCAGCTCGACCAAGTTGGGCAGGGGGTGCCCGCCCTGCCCCTGCAGCCGTGAAAAATCGGCCACGTCCGGGTGCGAGATGGAGGCGTGGGGAGCCGGGATCGCGGTGCTCGCCATGCGGGCGTCCTCTCAGCTGGCCCCCGGTCCGGCCGACGAATCGCGGACGCGACGGCACGGCGGCGTCCGACGGGGACGCCGCCGCTGGCGCGGCGCTGCGATGCGCGGAGGTGCCGGGACTGGGATTTCTGGCATGTACGGCCAAGCGCAGGGTAGCGCGTCCGCCGCGCCGACGTCAAACCGGGGCGGTACACGGTATCGTGTAAGATGAGGCGCGGAGAGGGGGAGCTGATGGCGGCAGGCGGGGAACGCCCGGACGAGTACGGCGGCGGGGGCGGCGACGGGCCCGATGATGAACGCGGTGACGGGCGCGAGGGCGGGGAGGCCGAAGGCGGCGGGCGCGACGAATGGGACGCCGGGCGCATCCGCCGCTTGCGCGGGCACCTGGGCCTGACCCAGGCCGGCATGTCGGAGCTGCTCAACGCGCGCCAGCAGACGATCTCCGAGTGGGAGCGCGGCCGCTACCGCCCGCGCGGCCCCTCCGCGCGCCTGCTCAGCTACGTCGCCGAGGACGCCGGCTTCGAGTACGACGAGAGCGACCCCGATGACGGCGGCTGAGCCCGCGGCCGGCCCGCCCGCGGGCGGCGAGCTCGAGCTGCAGCGGCGCTGGGCGGCGGGCGACTGGGACGGGCCCTGGCTCGAGGCCGGCGGCGAGCCGGCCCGGGTCGCCTTCGCCGGCACCTGGAACCGCGGCGCCGGACCCGACTTCCGCGGCGCGGTCCTGCTCGACCGGCGCGGGCGGGCGCGGCGCGGCGACGTCGAGCTGCACCTGCGCCCGGCCGGCTGGCGCGCGCACGGGCACGACGGCGACCCCGCCTACGCGGGCGTCGCGCTGCACGTCGTCGGCGCGGACGGGGGCGGGGCCGGAAACGGCGCCGGGAGCGGGTCCCCGCCCCTGGCCCTGCTGCCGCCCGCGCCGGCGGGAACAGAGCCGCGGGATCCGCCCTGCGAGCGGCTGCCCGCGACGGCGGCGCCGGAGCTCGGGCGGCTGCTCGAGCGCCTGGCCCTGGCGCGGCTGCGCCGCAAGCTGCTGCGCGACCGGCGGCGGATCGCCGAACTCGGCCCCGATCGGGCCGCGGCCGCCTCTCTCGCCCATGCCCTGGGCGGCCCCGCCAACGGCGCAGTGCTGGAAGCGGCGCTGCGGTCTGTTCCGCCGGCCGACGGGGGAGCGGCCGAGCCGGCAGTCGAGCAGCTGGAAGCGGCGCTGTCGGGTGCGGCTTGGCGGCGCGGCCGCGGTCCGGCCGGGACGCGGCGGGGGGCGGCGGCCGCGCTGGCCGCGCTGCTGGCGAAGGCGGCCGCTGCCGGGGAGGGCGCCGGGGACGCCGGCGGCTGGGCGCTGCGGATCGCGCTGTCGGGCGCGGCCGGCGCGCGCGGGCTGCTCGCGCCCGGGCTGATCGGCCCCGCCCGCGCGGCGCGGCTGGCCGGCGACTTCGCCGCGCCCTTCGCGCTCGCCGCCGCCGCCTCCGGCCCGGCTGAGCGCGCCCGGATCGCGGAGCTCTGGCTGGACGGACCCGACGATCGCCACCTGCGCACGGCCGCGCTGCGGGCCCGCGTCGCGGCGGCCGCGCCGGAGTCCGGCCGCCGCGCCCGCGCCCAGGCGCTGCTCGATCTGGAGGCGGGCTGGTGCGCCCACGGGGCCTGCGCCGTCTGCCCGCTGGGCGCGCTGGCCGGCCCCCCGCCCCCGCGCCGGCCGGGCCTCCCCCGCCCGCCCGTGCCCAGCCCCAACCGGCCGCGCGATCAGGCGGCCGGCGAGAAGACCTCGGGCCCCGAAGTGCTGTAGATGTCGAAGTCGAGCGCCGCCGCGCCGCCGGCCGAGCGCGCGCGCTGGAACGCGGCCGCGCCGATCATCGCCGCGTTGTCGGTGCAGAGCGCCGGCGGCGGCACCCGCAGCGGCAGCCCGTGCTCCCCGCAGCGCCCGCGCAGCGCCTCCCGCAGCGCCCCGTTGGCGGCCACCCCGCCGGCGATGATCACGCAGCGCGCCCCGCGCTCCGCGGCCGCGTCGGCCGCCTTGCGGCTGAGCACGTCCACCACCGACTCCTGGAAGCGCCGCGCCGCCGCCGGCACGTCCAGCTCCCGCTCGCGCGAGCGGTTCAGCACCGCCGTCTTCAGCCCCGAAAACGAGAAATTCCAGCTGCCCGGCAGCCAGGCGCGCGGGAACGGCTCCATCTCCGCCAGCGCCGCCGGGTCCGCCTCCCGCGCGGCCCGCTCGATCGCCGGGCCGCCGGGGAAGGGCAGCCCCAGCAGCCGCCCGACCTTGTCGAACGCCTCGCCCGCGGCGTCGTCCAGGGTCTGGCCGATCCGTTCCACCTCGGGCGGGCCGCCCGGCCGCGCCGGCGGCTGCATGTCGAACAGCTCCGTGTGGCCGCCCGAGACCACCAGCGCCATCGCCGGGAAGGGCGGCGGCGCGTCGTCCCACTCGGCCCGCGCCGGGCGCAGCCAGTTGGCGTAGATGTGGCCCTCGATGTGGTGCACCGGGATCAGCGGCAGCCCGCGCGACCAGGCCAGCGCCTTGGCCGCGTTGGCGCCGACCAGCAGCGAGCCGCCCAGCCCGGGCCCCTGCGTGACCGCGATCGCGTCGATCCCGCCCCAGCCCGTCCCCGCCCGCTCCAGCGCCGCCTCGACCACCGGGGCCAAATTGCGCAGGTGCTCCCGCCCCGCCACCTCGGGCACGACGCCGCCGGTGCGCGCGTGGAGCTCGATCTGCGAGGCGACCACGTTGGACAGGATCTCGGCCCCGTCCGCGATCACCGCCGCGCCGAACTCGTCGCACGACGATTCGATCGCCAAGATCGTCGAAATTTCCGCCATCGGGGGGCTCCTTTCCCTTCAGCCGCCGTCTTTACCGCCTTCGCCGGCCTCGCCGAACGGGTCGGCCGCGGCGGCGCCGAGATAGGCGGGCGGCGACGCGGCCGCCTCCAGATCGATCATCAGCGCGGCCGCGTCGCGCAGATCCAGCAAGCCTTGGTAGAGGTGCTGCAGCACCTGCTCGCCGCCCAGCCGCGAAACGGCCGCGCGCCCGGCCGGGTCGAACAGCCGCGCCGCGCCGCTCGAGATCAACAGCGCCCAGCCGCCGGCCCCGGAACCCTGCACGAACTGCATCCGCAGCGGCAGCGCCCCGCCCACGGCGGCGGCGACCGGATCGTCGCCGCCGTGCATGCGCACGCTCAGCGGGCGCTGGCCCTCCGGCCCCGGCCCGCCCGCGATCAGCGCCAGCGTCGGCCCGGCCTGGCCCAGGATCGGCGCCTCGCCGGCGCGGGCGATCACGCAGGAAACCGCGTAGGACGCCTGCGCCGCCGGCAGCTGGGCCCGGTTCCACTCGCGCAGCTCGCGGTGCCGCTCCTCGAGCGCCCGCGCCATGGCCCCCGTGAGCGAGCGGCCCGAAGGATCGAACTGCTCCGCCGTCCGCGAGACCATCGCCTCCAGGAACGGATCCCCGCCCGCGCCGAGCGATTCGGCCAGCAGGTAGGCGCGCACCCCGCGCCCGCGCGCGTCGCGCCGCTCGACCATCGCGATCCCGGGCGCCTCGTCGAGCAGCCGCCCCTCCGCGATCCGCATCTGCGCCGTCCACGGCTCGGGCGCCGGCGCGGCGGGGGCGGTGGTCGCGTCGTCGGGCATGGCGCGTATCGTACTCCCGCCGCGCCGTCCTATACCCTCGAACGCGCGGGAGGGCCGATGGCCGATTCGACGCGCACCGAACTCCGCCTCCGCATGGCAGACGAGATCGCGTCCGAAGCGGCCGACCGCGTGCAGTCCCTGCTGCGCGAGGCGGCCGCCGAGCTCAGGCCCTTCCCGCCCTTCCCCGGCGCCTTCTTCACCGTCGGCGTCGAGGTCGAGCCCGACGGCGTCCGCGACCGCGGCATCGGCTGCGTCGTCGTCACCGAGGACGGCGAGCTGCGCGAACTGCGGATCTCGTTCGACGACGAGGGCCCGGCCGCGCTGCTCGGCGCGACCGACCCCGTCTCGATGCGCGACGAGACGCTGGCGGAACTGGACGGGATCGGCCCGCACGACCGCTTCGCCCTCGCGGTCAACGGGCTGCGCGCGATCAGCGGGCTGCTGCAGGACGGCGGGCCCGATCGAACCGGTCCCCGAACGGACGGGTAGGAGCACCGGATGCGACTCTTGAAAGCCATTCTGCCGCTGGCGATCCTGGCGGCGCTGATCCGCTTCGCGCTGCAGCGCCGCCGCGGCCGCGACGGCGCCCCGGGCGGCCTCTCCCCGCTCGAGATCCGCCAGATCAACCAGCAGTACGCGCCGCCCCCGCCGGCGGCGCCCGCCCCCCCGCCCGCGGCCGCGCCGGTCCAGCCCGCGGCCGCGCCGATCCAGCCCGCGCCGGCCCCGCCGCCCGCCGCGCCCGTCCCGCCTCCGATTGCGCCGCCTCCGGCGGTTCCGGCTCCGCCGTTGCAGACCGCTCCCGCAGCGGCGCCCCCGCCGGTGCAGCCGTCCCCCGCTCCCGTTGCACCCGCCGCACCTCCGCCCGCGCCGCCCCCGTCGCCCGCACCTCCGTCCGCGGCCGCGCCAATCCAGCCGCCGCCCGCCCCCGCCCAGCCTCCGGTTGCGCAGCCGCCCACCGCGGTTCCGGCTCCGCCGCTGCAGGCCGCTCCTGCGGCCGCGCCCCCGCCGGTGCAGCCGCCGCCCATGCAGCAACCGCCGCCGTCCCAGCCCGCGCCGCCTCCGCCGCCGCAAGCGCCCGCGGCCGCGCCGGCCCAGCCGCTGCCGGGGCCGACCTCCACGGCCGATCGCAGCGCCGCCTCGTACCTCGACGAAGGCAACGCCTACTTCACGGCCGGCAACTACGAGCAGGCCGGCGCGCAGTACGCCCGCGCGATCGAGCTCGACCCCAACTCGGCCGCCGCCTACTACAACCGCGCCAACGCCATGGTCCGCCTCGACCGTTCCGACGAAGCGGCCAAGGATTACGAGCGCGCGCTCGAACTCGCGCCCGACGACCCCGACATCTACGTCAACCGCGGCCTCCTGCGCCTGTTCGGGCGGGACTTCGCCGCCGCCGAGCAGGACTTCCGCCACGCGCTCGGCCTGCGCCCCGGCGACGGCGCCGCCCACACCAACCTCGGCCTCACCCTGCTCTACAGCGAGCGCGCCGAAGAGGCCCTGCAATCGTTCACCCAGGCCGTCGCGCTCGAAGCAGACCAGCCCGGCGCCCACTACGGCCTCGCCAGCGCCGCCGCCAAGCTGGGCCGCGCCGATCAGGCCGTCGCCAGCCTCCAGACCGCCGTCTCGCTCAACGCCCGCTACGCCGAAGCCGCCCGCGGCGACGAGCACTTCGCCGCCCTCCAGCAGCACCCCGGCTTCCAAGCCATCGCCGCCTCCGCCAGCGCCTGACCGGGGCGCGGTGCAGCCGCCCGCCCGTGCCGCCTCCCCCGCTGCTGGGTGGATCGATGAAAGCGGCGATCCGAGCGCCAAGCCCGGGACGAGCCGCTGGTTCGTCATGGCGCTCGTTCTGGAGACGGGCGCGCCCGGAACGCTGTCGACGGCGATGTCCGACATCGCGCGGCAATCGCTTCCGCGGCATGCCGGCGCGCCGGCCGTGCCGCATTTCAGCGAGATGAGGCCGTCGGCGAAGAGCGCGGCGCATGCACGGCTGGCCTCGGCCGACTTCACCTTGATCGCCGTCGTGATCGACACGCATGCGATATCGCCGCAAAGCCCGCTGCGAGTGCCGCGCGCGATGTATGCGCATGCTTTGTCGGCATCGATCGATCAAGGCGCGCGCGTTGCGAACCTCGCCGGGCGATCATTGGTCGCCACAATCGAGAACTCCCCAATCCTCGATCTCAGCCTGCTTCGAGCGCCGATGCCGCGCGCGAAAGGTTTGGCCGCGGGCAGTGCCCCCGCTTCCTTCCCGCCGGGCCATGTGAAAATTCAAGCTCGACCGAAGAGTGCAGATCTTCGGCTCGGCGCTGCGGACGGGGCGGCGAACGCGCTCTTCGTTGCACTCGAACGGGGCGCGGGGGGCGATCAGCGGGCGCGCGCGCACGCCGACATGCATCTGTCGAAGCTGTGGCGCGGCGCGGAGGGCGACGGCGTTGACGGGCGCGGATGGACTATGTTGCCGATGCGTCGCGTCGCGCAGACGGCCTCAACGCACCAATGGCTCGCCACCTGGCTCGCGGATTGAGAAAAAGAAACGCCCCCGATGGCGGGGGCGCGTCCCGTGTGCGACGGGGACATCGCTGCCCCGGCCGCAGCGCCTCCCCCTAGTGGCTTCTTCCGCCCGAAGGCCGTACCTCACGGGAGGAGACTCACTGCTGCAGGGCATTATCGCCCTTCGCGATACCAGCTGTCAAACGCAAAATGCCTCAGGGCAGCTCGACGTCGCCGGACCGCCCGCCCGTCTTGCGGCGCAGCCTGACCTCGCCGATCCGCATCCCGCGGTCTGCCGCCTTCGCCATGTCGTAGACCGTCAGCGCGGCCACCGAGACCGCGGTCAGCGCCTCCATCTCGACGCCCGTTTGCCCGCTGCACTTGGCCGTTGCGCGGATGCGCACGCCGGCCGGCTCGCCCTCGAGCTCCAGCTCGACGCGGACCGAGCTCAGCGGCAGCGGATGGCAGAGCGGGATCAGATCGCTCGTCCGCTTCGCCGCCATCACGCCGGCCAGCTCCGCCGTCGCCAGCACGTCGCCCTTCTGCAGCGCGTTGGCGCGGATCAGTTCCAGCGTCCGCGGCTGCATCGAGACGAAGCCTTCGGCGACCGCCGTCCGCTCGGTGACCGCCTTGCCGCCCACGTCGACCATCCGCGCCCGTCCCGCCGCGTCGACGTGGCTCAGCCGCGCGCCGCCGTCCGCCTCAGCCGCCAATGTGCGACATCTCCACTTTGCGCCCCGGCGCTCCCCCCTCCGCTTCCGTCGCCTCGCTGCGCAGCTCCGAGTAGCGATCCTCGCGCCGCCGCCAAATTCCCGCGATCAGGTCCAGCAGATCGTCGTCCGCGGCGCCCGCGCGCAGCGGCCCGCGCAGGTCGCGCCCCTCCGACGCGAACAGGCAGGTGTAGAGCTTGCCTTCGGCCGAGAGCCGCGCGCGGCTGCAATCGCCGCAGAACGGCTGCGTCACGCTCGTGATCACGCCGACCTCGCCCGAGCCGTCGCGCCAGCGCCAGCGCCGCGCCACCTCGCCGCGGTAGGCCGCCCCGACCGGTTCCAGCTCCTCCGCGCCGCCCAGCCGCTCGATCACCTCCGCGGCCGGCACCACCTCGTCCAGTTTCCAGCCGTTGGTCGAGCCCACGTCCATGTACTCGATGAACCGCACCGCGTGCCCGCTGCCGCGGAAATGCCGCGCCAGGTCCGCGATCCCGGCGTCGTTGACGCCGCGCCGCACCACCGCGTTGATCTTGACCGGCGCGAGCCCCGCCGCCGCCGCCGCCTCGATCCCTTCCAGCACCCGCTCGTAGGGGAAGTCGACCCCGTTCATCTGCCGGCAGACCTCCGCGTCGATCGAGTCGAGGCTCACCGTGATCCGGTCCAGCCCGGCCTCCGCCAGCGGCCGCGCCAGGCTGGCCAGCCGCGAACCGTTCGTGGTCAGCGCGATATCCGCCTCCGGCAGCTCCGCCCGCAGCATCGCCACCAGCGACGGCAGCTCCGCCCGCACCGTCGGCTCCCCGCCCGTCAGCCGCAGCTTGCGCAGCCCCAGCCGCCCGAACACGCCCGCCAGCCGCGCGATCTCCTCGAAGCTGAGGATCTCCGCCCGCGGCAGGAACTCGTAGCCCGGCCCGAAGATCTCGCGCGGCATGCAGTAGGGGCAGCGGAAGTTGCAGCGATCCGTCACCGAGACCCGCAGATCTTGGAAGACCCGCCCGAACGCGTCGGCCGGCGCGCCCGCCACCTCAGCGCTCCATCGCGCCGCGCAGCGCCCGCAGCGCCCAGGCCGCGTCGGCCAGCGCCGCGGCGCGGTGGCTGATCCGGTTCTTCTCCGCCATCTCCAGCTCCGCCATCCGCCGCCCGTCCGGCAGCTCGAACACGAGGTCGTAGCCGAAGCCCGAATCGCCGCGCTCATCCATCGCGATCCGGCCTTCCACGACGCCCTCCCCGCAGCGGATGTTCGTCGTGAACTGGTAGGCCACGCCGATCACGCAGCGGAAGCGGGCCGCCCGCCCCCCCGCCGGCGTCCCTTCCAGCGCGGCCAGCAGCTTGGCCCGGTTCGCCGCGTCGCCCGCCGCATCGCCAGCATATCGGGCGCTGCGCGCGCCCGGCGCTCCCCCCAGCGCGTCGACTTCCAGGCCCGAATCATCCGCCAGCGCCGGCATCCGCGCCGCGTTGGCGTAGGACCGCGCCTTCCGCGCCGCGTTGGCGATGTAGGTCTCGCCGTCCTCCGCCACCTCGAAATCCGCCAAGCCGACGTCGGCCGGCGCGGCCAGCTCCCAGGCATCGCCGTCCTCGAGCGCGTCGAACAGCGCCCGGAACTCCCGCAGCTTGCCGGGATTGCCCGTCGCGATCAGCAGCCGGTGCGGCGGCTTCCTGGCCATGCGAGCGCCCGCCGGACTACGGCGCGTACTCGCCGCGCCGCGCCGCCGACGTCGCCCGCGCCCGCTCCGCGAACGCCGCCTGCGCCGCCGCCCGGTTCTCCGGCTTCCCGCCCCACGCCGCCAGCGGCGTCGCCTGCAAGCCCCGCCCGTAGGAAAAGCTCAGCTGCCACGGCGCCGCCCCGCCCGCCTCCCGCGCCGCCCGGTTGATCGCGTCCAAATTCACCGTCGCCTCCTCGTCGCCCTGCCCGCCCGACAGGAACACGCAGCCCGGCACCGCCGCCGGCACCGTCTCCGCGAACACCCGCAGCGTCTCCGCCGCCACCGTCCCCGCCCCCGCCCGCTCCCCCGCGTCCTTGCCCGAAAGCACCATGTTCGGCTTCAGCAGCGACCCCGGCAGATGCACCCCCTGCACCGCGCAGGCCGCGTACACCGCCCGCAGCGCCCGCCCCGTCGCCGCCGCGCAGGCCGAGATGCCGTGCCCCCCGTCCATCAGCACCTCCGGCTCGATGATCGGCACCAGCCCCGCCTCCTGCGAAAGCGCCGCGAACCGCGCCAGCGCGTGCGCGTTCACATCGATGCAGTACCCGCTCGGCAAACCCTCTCCGATCGCGATCACCGCCCGCCACTTCGTGAACCGCGCCCCCTGCCCGCGGTACCCCTCCAGACGCTCGCGCAGCCCGTCCAGCCCCTCCGTCACCTTCTCCCCCGGCGCCCCCGCCAGATCCTTCGCCCCCTTGTCCACCTTCACCCCCGGAACCACCCCCGCATCCCTCAGCAGCTCCACCAGCGGCTGCCCCTCCGCGGTCGCCTGGGCCAGCGTCTCCTCGAACAGGATCACCCCCGAAATCGCCTCGCCGAGTCCCGGCGTCGAGAACAGCAGCGCCCGCCAATCGCGCCGGCTCTGCGCGGTCGACTGCAACCCGATCGCATCGAACCGCCGCTTGATCGTCGGCGCCGACTCATCCGCCGCCAGGATCCCCCTGCCCGGCGCCACCAGCGCCCGCGCCGTCGCCTCCAGCTCGCTGAACGCCATCGCCTAACCCTCCAACCGTCGCGCCGGCTCGAGCCGCGCCGCGACCCGATCGACCACGTCCTTGTTGCCCACGATCAACGGCGTCCGCTGATGCAGCAGCGCCGGCGCGATGTCCAAAATCCGCTCCGAACCGCTGCTGCCCGCCCCGCCCGCCTGCTCCGCCGCGAAGCACAGCGGATTCGCCTCATACCCCAGCCGCAGCTTGCCCTGAGGCGCCCCCGCATCACCCGGATACAGGAAGACCCCGCCCTTCAGCAGCCCGCGATGGAAATCCGCCACCAGCGACCCCACGTACCGCAGCCCGTATGCCGCCCGCAGCTCGGCGACAGCCGCCTGGATCTCCGGCGCCCAACGGCCGGCATTGCCCTCGTTCACGCTGTACGCGCCGCATTTCGCGGGAATGCGGATGTCATCGTGCGTATGGATGAATCTGGCCCCCTCCGGGTCCAGCGTGAACCCGTCCACCGCCCCCTCCACCGCCGTCACCAGCACCGTGCTCGACCCGTACACCGCGTAGACCGCCGCCGTCATCTCGCGCCCGGGCCGTAGCAGCGAATCCGCCGTCACCGGCTCGCCGCCCCGTTTGCGGTAGATCGCGAAGATCGAGCCGATCGTCACCGCCACGTCGATGTTGCTCGAACCGTCCACCGGATCGAACAGCGCCAGCCACTGGTGTTCGTCATCGTCCGCGACGAACACCGTTTCCTCGATCTCCTCGCAGGCCAGCGCCGCCACCCGCCCGCATCCCCGCAGCGCCTCCACGAACGCCTCCGTCCCCGCCGCGTCCAAGACCTGCACGATCTCGCCCTGCACGTTCACTTCGTCCTTGGCCCCCAGCACGCCGGCCAGCGCCGCCCGCCGCGTCAGCCCCGAAACCTCCGCCGCTCCCGCCGCGATCGCCTCCACCACCTCGATCAGGCCGTCCACATCGCCGCGCCCCGACAACCGCTTGGACAAGACGTCCCGAATTCCCGCCGCCATCGCCGAACTCCCCGCTGCAATTCCACGCACAGGGTACTCGCAGCCCGCGCTTCCGGGCAGCGCCTCCGGCGGCGGTTGAGCGCAGCGCGTACCCGCATACGATGAGTCCGACATGACCGCCCGCGCCGCCGCCGATTTCGACTACCCCGCCGCCATCGACTGGCTGATGAGCTTCGCCGATTTCGAGCGCGGCTCGCGCCCCCGCCGCGCCGAGCCCGAGTTCGCGCTCGACCGCATCCAGTCGCTGCTGCGCAGGCTCGGTTCGCCCCAGCACGGCCGCCGCACCGTCCACGTCGCCGGCTCCAAGGGCAAGGGCTCCACCGCCGCCATGATTGAGTCCGTCCTCCGCGCGGCCGGCCATGCCACCGGCATGTTCTCCAGCCCACACCTCCACTCCTTCACCGAGCGCGTCCGCATCGACGGCGAACCCCTGCCCGAAGCGGAGTTCGCCCACCTCTGCTCCGAACTCCGCCTCGCCGTCGCCGAAGACCTCGCCGAACGGCCCGGCCGCGTCTCCACCTTCGAGATCCTCACCGCGCTCGCCTTCCACGCCTTCCGTGAGCACGGCGTCGACGTCCAGGTCGTCGAAGTCGGCCTCGGCGGCAGGCTCGACTGCACCAACGTCTTCGCCGAAAAGGACCTCGCCGTCGTCACCTCGCTCTCCTACGAGCACACCGACATCCTCGGCGACCGCCTCGAGCAGATCGCGGCCGAAAAGGCAGGCATCATCACGGCCGGCACGGCCGCCGCCGTCCTCGCCCCCCAGCGCTCCGAAACCGCCGCCGCGGTCATCCGCAACGCGGCCGACGACGTGCCCGTGCCGCTGATCGACGTCGCCCGCGCCTACCGCTGGACCCCGCTCGGCATCGAGTCCTCAGCCGGACCGGGCGGCGGCCAATGGTTCGCGCTCGAACGCGCCGCGCCCCGCCCGGGCGAAGCGGAGCGCCGCCTCTTCCTCACCCCCCTGCTCGGCGAATTCCAGATCGAGAACGCCGCCGCCGCCGTCGCCGCGACCGACGCCCTCCGCGCCGCCGGCCTCGAGATCCCCGCCGCCGCCGTCCACGACGGCCTCGCCGTCGTGCGCTGGCCCGCCCGCCTCGAAGCGCTCCCCGTCGACGGCCCCCGCATCGTCGTCGACGGCGCGCACAACGCCGACTCCGTCCTCCGCGCGCTCGACGCGCTCGATCAGTGCTTCCCCCGCAAGCCCGGCGCGCGCCTGATCGTCGTCTTCGGCGCGCTCGGCGACAAGCAGCTCGACGGCATGGCCGAGATCATCCAAACCCGCGCCGATGAAGTGATCGCCGCCCGATCCGACCATCCCCGCGCCCGTCCCGCGGCCGATGTCCGCGACGCCTTCGCCGACTGGCCCGGCAAGACCTCGCTCGCGCCAGATGCCGCCGCCGCCATCGCAGCCGCCCGCGATTCCGCCTCGCCCGACGACCTGATCTGCGTGCTCGGCTCCCTTTCCCTCGCCGCCGACGCGCGCCGCGCCGTCCTCCGCGATCCCGCCGACCGCCCAGCCGCCCAACCGGCCGGCGCGGCCGGCGACGACGAGCGGCGCTGGTAGCGGACATGCCCGCCCGTCCCCGCGTCGTCGTCACCGGCATGGGCGCGATCACGCCGCTCGGCATCGGCGTCGTCGCCTTCTGGCAGGGCGCGCTCGCCGGCCGATCCGGCATCGCCCCGATCCAAGGCTTCGACGTCGAAGGCTTCTCCTGCACCATCGGCGGCGAAATCCCCGAGTTCGACGCCCGCGACTTCATCGACCGCAAATCCGCCCGCCGCATGGCCCGCTTCGCCCAGCTCGCCGTCGCCGCCGCCCGCGAAGCCGTCGAGGACGCCGCCCTCGACCTCGACTCGCTCGACCGCGCGCGCATCGGCGTCGTGCTCGGCAACGGCTCCGGCGCCTACCCCGACCTCGAAGCCGGAGCCCGCACTACGTTCGACCGCGGCGCGATGCGGCTCGACCCGCTGCTCATCCCCCGCGCGCTGCCCAACATGGCCGCCGCCAACATCGCCATGCAGTTCGGCCTGCTCGGCCACAACAGCACCGTCATCACCGCCTGCGCCGCCGGCACCCACGCCATCGGCGAAGCCGCCGAAGCCATCCGCCGCGGCCAGGCAGACATCGTCGTCACCGGCGGCTGCGAGGCCGGCTTCTGCCAGCTCGCGCTCGGCGGCTTCGCCGTCATGCGCGCCCTCACCTCCAACAACGCCGATCCGCAGGGCGCCAGCCGCCCCTTCGACAAGGACCGCGACGGCTTCGTCCCCGGCGAGGGCGCCGGCATCCTGATCCTCGAAAGCGAACAATCCGCCCGCGCCCGCGGCGCCAGCTTCCAAGTCGAAGTCGCCGGCTACGGCTCCAGCGCCGACGCCCATCACCTCGTCATGCCCGACGCCGGCGGAGCCGGCCCCGTCCGCGCCATCCGCGCCGCCATCGACGACGCCGGCATCGAACCGGCCGAAATCGACTACGTCAACGCGCACGGCACCTCGACCCCGCTCAACGACGCCTCCGAAACCCGCGCCCTCAAGCTCACCCTCGGCGATCACGCCCGCGACGTCGCCGTCTCCAGCACCAAATCGATGATCGGCCACCTCTTCGGCGGCGCGGGCGGCGTCGAATCCATCGCCGCCGTCAAAACCATCTCCGACGGCGTCATCCACCCCACGATCAATTACCGCACGCCCGATCCCGACTGCGATCTGGACTGCGTGCCCAATCAAGCGCGCGATTCCGATGTCCGCGTCGCGCTCAAGAACTCCTTCGGCTTCGGCGGCCAAAATGCCTGCCTCGTCTTCCGCCGCGTCGATTGATCCGCCCGAATCCGCCTGACCCAATGCGTCTGCTATCCAATCACGACACCCGCAACGGAGGCGCACGATGACCCGAACCCGCTCCCTCGCCATCCTCGCCCTGCTCGCCATCGCCGGCGCGGGCATCGCAGCCGTCTGGGCCGCAGGGCACTCCGCCGGCGTCGAGATCCGCGCCGCCGTCCGCTCGCTCGAGGACGGGCGCGTCGAAGTCGCCGTCATCGCCGACGGCGAAGCGATGTTCCCCGACGCCCGCTTCCTCTCCGCCGCCCAACTCGCCGAGCGCGACGGACGCTGGCTCCGCAGCTCTCCCGTCGCCGTCTCCGCTCCGGACGCGATGCCGGCGCCCCCGGCGACCGCATCGCCCGCCACCGGCGCCTGCGCCGACGTCGACCGCGGCACCCTCAACTACGGCTTCTTCGCCGACTTCTCGCCCGTCAGCTACAGCGCGGACGACGATCCCGCCTCGCCCGGCTACCGCCGGCACCGCGGCTACGAGGCCGATCTGCTCACCGCCCTCGAAGCGATGGACCGCACCGGCCTCTCCTTCCACCGCATCCCGATCGGCGAGTGGACCGATATCTGGCTGACCCCCAGCAGGGCGCTCGCCATCGACGTCACCGGCGGCGGCATCACCATCCGCGACGACCGCACGACGGACTCCAGCGGCGCGCTCCGCGTCGCCTTCACCGACGGCCACATCCAGTTCCGCCAAACCCTGCTCGTCCGCTCCGCCGACGCGGACGCGATCAAGACCCACGCCGACCTCGGCAGCTCCCGCACCGTCGGCGCAGTCCCCGAAACCACCGGCGAACAGCGCATGCTCGAACTCGTCGGCCTGATCGCCGAAGGCACCGGCATCGTCGCCGCCGGCACCCAAATCGCCACCCCCGACGGCACCCTCACCGCCGACGGCACCGATGCCTACGTGATCACCGCCGCCGGCGCCACGCCCAACATCGCTGCCCGCACCAGCCTCGTCCCGCCCTCCGACGACATGCCCAACGTCGTCTACATGGGCTCCGACGAGGACGACTACGTGGCCGCCCTCGCCGCGAGGGAAATCGACGCCTTCGCGCGCGGCGAACTCGGCAACGTCGATGCCGCCGCCGCCAGCGACGGCGCGTTCGCCGTCACCGCCTTCGACCCCAACGTCGAATACGGCGGCTGGACCGTCGCCGCGGGCGACGCCGACCTGCTCGCCTGCCTCAACGGCCGCCTCAGCTACCTCACCGACGACCGCACGATCACCTTCAGCGACTGGAACGCCAACCGCCGCATCTTCATGGACCGCGTCGAACTCTGGAACGCCGCCAGCTGACGGCCGCGCCGCTCAGACGGCCGACATCGCCGGGCGGAACGCCTCCGGCAGCATCCGATCCAGCAGCCGCTCCAGCGCCATCGTGTGCGAGCAGGTCTGCGCGTCCTGGAAGAAGAGGCAGTCGCAGGTCCAGCCGTCCGGCCCCAATCTCGCCGTATGCGTCGTTGAATCCCCTTGGACCTCGCAGGTCAGCGCGGTGAATCGGAAGCGGTGCTCCTCGCTCGCGTAGATGCGGGCCTTCTCGATCTTGGAGATCAGGCTGCTCTGCATGGCGGCTCCTCACCCGGTCCGGCCAGACGGGCTCAGCGTACTACCAGCAGACAGCCCGACCGACGCCAGCACCGCGTATCGCGCCCCCTCCGCCAAGAGCTCGCTCTGCACCAATTCCGCTCCCGATACCGCGCAGCGGATGCGGGGAATCTCCGCGCCGGCGATCAGCTCGGCCAGCGCCGGCGCCGCCGTCCGCTGATCCCCGCGCCGCACCCGCGCCAGCGTCAGATGCGGCCGGAACGCGCCCTCCCGCGCCGGCGCGCCGGCCTCGCGCAGGGCCTCGTCGATCCGCCCGGCCAGCATGCCCAACTCCGCCGCTCCCTCGTTCGGCGCGAGCCACAGCACCCGCGGCCGCCGCCCGCCGAACGTCCCCAGCCTGCCGAAACTCAAGTCGAACGCCGGCATTTCAGCCGCCGCCTCCTCCAACGCAGCCGCGACGCCGGCGACCTCTTCGACGGGCGTCTCGCCCAAGAACCGCAGCGTCAGATGCAGGTTCCCGACCGGCGTCCACCGCAATGCCGGCCCGGTTCGCGGGCGCAACTCGGCCGCCAGCCGGCCGACCGCTTCCCGCGCCTCCGGCGGCAGCGCCGCCGCGATGAACAGCCGCCGCGTCGCTCCCATCGCGCGAGCCTATCCGCGTCCGCCGGCCCTTCCGCTCCCTGCCGTTAGGATTGCCCAATGCCCGCAGCGACCGCAGCCGACAGCGCCGAACTCGAGGCGGTCTGCCGCCGCATCCGCCGCCACATCGTCGAGATGACCCACGCCGCGCAGTCCGGCCACCCGGGCGGCTCCCTCTCCGCCGTCGAAATCCTCGCCGCCCTCTACTTCGGCGGCATCCTCCGCCACGATCCCGCAGACCCCGACTGGCCCGACCGCGACCGCTTCGTCATGTCCAAGGGCCACGCCACCCCCGTCCTCTACGCGACCCTCGCCGAAGCCGGCTACTTCAGCCCCGGCCTCCTGCCCGGCTTCCGCTCGCTCGGCAGCCCGCTCCAGGGCCACGTCATCCGCGGCAAGCCCGCCGGCGTCGAAATGAGCGGCGGCGCGCTCGGCATGGGCCTCTCCTTCTGCATCGGCCTCGCCCTCGGCCACCGCCTCGACGGACGCGACGCGCAGCTCTTCTGCCTGCTCGGCGACGGCGAGCTCAACGAAGGCCAGAACTGGGAAGCCGCCATGGCCGCCGCCCACTTCGGCCTCGACTCGATCACCGCCATCATCGACCGCAACCATTTCCAAAACGACGGCCCCGGCGACGAGATCATGCGCATCGACCCCGTCGCCGAAAAATGGGCCGCCTTCGGCTGGAACGTCTGCGAAGTCGACGGCCACGACGCCGCAGCCGTCCGCGCCGCCCTCGCCGAGGCCCGCGCCGCGACCGGCGCGCCCCAAGCCGTGATCTGCGAAACCGTCAAGGGCAAGGGCGTCTCCTTCATGGCCGAAAACCCCGCCGCCTGGCACGGCAAGGGTCCCTCCGACGAACAACTCGCCCAGGCCATCGCGGAGATCGAAGCGTGACCGCCGCCGCCACCCGCGAGGCCTACGCCAAGGCCCTGCTCCGCCTCGCCCGCGAGGGCCGCGACATCGTCGCGCTCGACGCCGACCTCTCCGCCTCCACCGGCGGCAACAAGCTCGCGGCCGAATTCCCCGACCGCTGGTTCACCGTCGGCGCGGCCGAGGCCGACATGATCGGCATCGCCGCCGGCCTCGCCGCCACCGGCAAAACCGTCTTCGCCGCCTCCTTCGCCGTCTTCATGCCCGGCCACTGCTACGACCAAATCCGCGTCCAAATCGCCCAGCAGCGCATGAACGTCAAACTCGTCGCCTCCCACGGTGGCGTCTCCGTCGGCGAAGACGGCGCATCCGCACAAGCCATCGAAGACCTCGCCCTCATGACCGCCCTCCCCGGCATGAACGTCGTGGTCCCCGCCGACGTCGTCGAAGCCGAAGCCGCCATGATCGCCGCCGCAAGCGACGAAAATCCTTGGTACATCCGCGTCGGCCGCCCCAAAATCCCCATCGTCTACACCGACGGCCCCAAATTCCAACTCGGCAAAGCCGACCAGCTCCGCGACGGCAACGACGTCGCCCTGCTCGCCTGCGGCCTCATGCTCGAACCGGCCCTCCGAGCCGCCGACCAACTCGCTGCCGAAGGCATCGCGGCCCGCGTCCTCAACATGTCCACCATCAAACCCCTGGACGAGCAAGCCATCATTTCCGCCGCCACCGAAACCGGCGCAGTAGTCACCGCCGAAGAACACAACATCATCGGCGGCCTAGGCTCCGCCGTAGCCAGAACCCTATCTCTCCACCACCCAACCCCCATGGAACAAGTAGGCATCCAAGACCGCTTCGGCGAATCCGGCCCCTGGGACGCCCTCCTCGAAAAATTCAACCTCACCCCCGAAGCCGTAGCAGCATCCGCCCGCCGAGCCATCGCGCGCAAGGGGTCATCATGAAACTCGACAAGTCCCAACGCTCATTCTGCGAATCCGATGCGCGCTATATCCGTCTCCTCGCCCCAGCGGGCTGTGGCAAAACGAGTGCGCTTCTCCACCGTTGCCTGTACATAAACGAGCAGGCCGAACATGACGAACGGTTCCGCCTTGTGACCTTCACGAAGGCGGCCAAACTCGAGGCGGAATCTCGCCTTGCCACTGAGTCTGTGTTCGCGCCGATCCGTGATCGCGTGACTGTGCGCACGCTCAATGCCTACGGCTACCGTCGCCTACGCAACGAGCTCCAGAATCCCCATCTGCTGACTTCTCGAACCCAACGTTACTTTGCGATGCGAAACCAACTGCAACCGGTTTGGCGTGAGAACGAACGTCTCGCGAGCGCGATTGCCGGGCGCAGCAACCGAAGCAATCAATTGATGGTTGTCATGGACAAATTGAAGGCGCTCGGCTTTGACCATACGGTTGACACGAGTTTATCGAAATTCGGCGCGAGACTCGACTCTCTGCAAGAACAAGATTTATGGCCACAAATGCAGGCGCAGATCGATTCCCTGACCCGCTACGGAATTTTCGACGAGGACGACGATCTCGATCTGACGACGAAACAAAAAGACCGAAAGACATTTTATGATCGCTTCTTTATTTTCTGGCGAAATGCTGTCGGCAGGCTCCACGCAGAGTCGACTTTCACCATCGAAGACCAGAAATATTGGTGCTGGCTCAATCTGCGATCACTGGACCCCGACAGTAAACCGAAAGGCATCACCCGGTTCGCGCACCTTTTGGTTGATGAATTTCAAGACATCAATCCACTTGATCTTGCGCTGATCAAAGCAATCGCAGATCGACATCAATCTTCCATCACCATTGTCGGCGACGACGATCAAGCGATCTTCGGATGGCGTGGCGCGACTCCGGAATACATTCTGAACCCAGAACACTACTTTGGTGTGCCGTTTACGACCATCACATTGGAGACCAACTATCGATCTCCACAGAACATAGTCGAATATTCACAAAAGCTGATCCAGAATAATAAGCAACGTGTGCCGAAGACGGTAGCGGCTGCTCGCGGAGCGCACAAAGCGAAGATTGAAATCATTCCTGTCGAATCAATAGGCGAGCGCCTGAATCTAGTTTCACAGATCGCCAAAGAAACCCAATGGCCAGGCAGAATGGCTGTGATAGGCCGTACTCGTAGTCAACTTATTCCGTACGAAGTCTACTACGCTGCTGACGGGAACCAGATAAAAACTGCGACTGACCTTGATGTCTTTGCTAGCGATGGTTTCGCACATTTAATGGCATTGCTCGAAATTTGGGATCGACGCGACAATCATGCTCGACGGGTCCGAGCGCTCGACGATGCGATGGAAGTGCTCGCGGGACTTAGGAAATTCGGGTTCACCAATAAAAAAGACAAAGAGAACGTCCGCAAGCACTTACAGACATCAGATGCACGTACTCCCGGAGAAATCGTACGCCACATCGCGCTATATAACGGACCTGAGCTGCGTGGCAAAACGCCGTCCCAACTTGCGTCGGAGGCAAAAAATTTCATTAATACTGATAACGTGGCTGATGCGATTCGAGCGATCGCGGACAAATTCTCACGCCTCCGCTATGATTTTGAGAAGGCCGAGGATGATGTGTGGTTCGTGGCCCCGCCCCTAAAACAGCTTGCCGACATGGCAGAAAACGAAGATATGTCCGCATATGATTTGATTGAACGTTTAGAAACGGCGAAAGATCGAGTACGGCACTATCAAACATTCGAAGATGACGATGATGAGCAAGGTGACGATGGTCAACTGCTACATCTCGTCACGGCATACAGGGCTAAGGGCAAAGAATTCGACACCGTCATTGTGCTAGACGTTAACGAAGACCTGTGGCCCCACAAATTCGCGGAAACATCCCGCCGACTTGAAGAGGAACGCCGGCTCTTCTACGTGGCGTTCACTAGGGCGCAGCGACGCGTTGTGCTGCTCACGCAGAAAGGCGCACCGGCCAGCAGGTTCATCCGCGAGCTGAGTCTGCCTTCGTCCTAGAAAGCACGCACTGCCTCATTCGGCAAGGTGCGCTGCTACCTCTTCCAGCGATTCGAACCTCGGCACTCTCGGGTCCGGAGATTGCACGCCGGGGCGGGCATCCTCTTCGAACCAAATCGCATCCGCGCCTGCGCCAAGCGCTCCCTCTACATCCGATTCCCACGAGTTGCCGATGTGGACGCATTCGGCGAGCGGGACGTTCAAGGTTGCGGCGGCGTGTTGGAAGATGCGGGGGTCGGGCTTGGCGTGGCCGATCTCGCCGGAGATGAAGATGTGATTGAAGAGGCCGGCTAGGCCGGCGGCGGCGAGCTTCTGGTGCTGCTGGCCGGCTTCGTTGAAGTTGGTGATCACCGCGATCGGGGCCAGGCGGCGGGCGGCGTCGACGACCTCCCGCGCCCCGTCGATCGCGGCCGCCCGCGCGATCCGCTCCCGCCGGTAAGTTTCGGCGATGGCGTCCAGCACGGGCTGCGACTGCCCGTCGGCCTCCAGCAGTTTCAGGGCGCGGTCGATCCAGACGGGCACGGTCAGCCAAGTCGGCCAGTTCTGCCCGTGCTCCGCCATGATCCCGGCGATCGCCGTCTCCACCGCGGCCGTGAACGACTCCGCGGTCACCCCGCCGACGCCCTGCTCCACCGCCGCGCGCCCCGCTGCCAGCCGCGCCTCGCGCACGCCCGTCCGCTCGCTCACCAGCGTCCCGTCCAAGTCGAAGAAGATCGCCGCGTAGCGCCCGCTCATCCCGCTTCCTCCCCGCCCGTTCCTCTTCAATTGCCCGCGGCTCGGCGCTCGAGATGCGCCGCCACGTCGCTCATCGACTCGAATCTGGGCACGCGCGGATCGCGCGACTGCGCGCCCGGGCGCGGCTGCTCCTCGAACCAGATCGCGTCCGCGCCGGCGCCCAGCGCGCCCGCGATGTCCGATTCCCAGGAATTGCCGATGTGGACGCAGTCCCCGACCGGGACGCCGAGCACTCCGGCGGCGTGCTCGAAGATGCGCGGGTCTGGTTTCGCGCAGCCCACCTCGCCGGAGATGAAGATGTGCTCGAAATGCCCGGCCAGCCCGGCGGCTTCGAGCTTGCGGCGCTGCTGCTCCGGCTCCGTGTAGTTGCTGATCACCGCGACCGGCCCGTGCCGCCGGCCCGCCTCGACCGCCCCGCGCGCGCCCTTGACCGCCGCGATATGGGCGAGCCGCTCCTCCTTGTACGCCGCGGCGACCTCGTCCAAGCCGCGCCCTTCCGTCCCCGGCGCGCCGAGCTGCTCCAACGTCCGCCCGAGCCAGATCGCATCGGTCATCCATTGCGGCCAAGTCTGGCCATGCTCCTCCATGATCTCGGCGTAGGCCGCGTCCGCCGCGTCCGCGAACTCGCGCGGCGCAGCCCCGCAGAGCCCGAGCTCCCGCGCCGCGCAGCCGGCCGCCAGCCGCGCTTCCCGCTCGCCCGCGTGCTCGCTCACCAGCGTCCCGTCCAAATCGAAGAAGATCGCCGCGTAGCGCCTGCTCATTCCTCCCCGTCCTCCCGCCCGCCCCACTCCTCTTCCATCTCGTCCTGGTAGATCTCCAGCGGCCAGATCGGCCAATCGGCGAACTGCTCCGGCGGATCCTCGGTCGCGCCCTCGGGATGCTCGACGTCGGGCTCGTGATCGGGCACGAACGTCCGCGTCGGCCGCGCGGTGAACTCGATCCCCTCGTCGTGCGTGGTCACGTTCGCGAGCGAGTAGCCGATCCAGGCCAGGCAGCGGCACTCGACCCGGAACGAAACGGCGAAGCGCCGCCGCATCAGCGCCTCGTCGCGGATGAACTCCTGGAACTCCGGGATTTCCTCCGCCGGCAGCACCTCGTGGACGTTGCCGTCGAACAGGCTCTGGAAGAACGAGTCGTCGCCCGCCTCGGCCGGCGGCGCGGCCCCGCCCTCGTCGATTCGCCCGCGCTCGGTCACGATTGCCCGTTCGCGGCGCCGCCCGCGCCGAAGGTCTCGCCCACGGCCTCCTCGAGCGAGAACACGCCGACCTCGGCCCCGCGCCAGACCGTCACGATCAGGTCCTCCCGCGCCGCGTCTGCCGTCCGCGCGATCCGGTCGTCCGCGTCCGCGATCAGGTCGTGGATGTCCTCGTCCGACCAGTCCGCCGGCACGCACAGCGTCGCGTAGACCAGCGGCGGGGCGAAATGCGCGTCCAGCCGCGCCCGCGCCCCGCGCTCGTTCTCGACCACGTAGCACTCCGACTGCGGCGTCCGCGACTCGCGCTCGTAATGGAACATCTTCCGCCCCGCTACAGCACGTGGAACAGCAGCAGGTGCCTGCCGAGCACGTCGTTGGCGAAATCGTTCCCGACGTCCCGCCAGACCGAGTGGATGTGGTTCGCCTTGTTCTGCCGGTTGTCGAACTCGACCACGAAGTTGCCCCCGTGGATGCGGTAGTAGTGCGGCTCGGCCGGATCCAGCGGCCCGGCCCAGGCCCAATGCAGCCGGCCGAGGTCCGCCTCGATCCGCCGCCACCTCTCCGCCGCCATGTCCGGCCGCACCTGATCGACGTAGACGCCCATCAGCTGGCGCAGCAATTCCCGCTGCGGCGCCGCCAGCTCCGACGCGGCCAGCCCTTCCTCCGGCGGCAGCGAGGCCCGCGACGAGTTGAAGGTGATGATGTCCCACGGCGCTTCGGGGTAGATCGTCGCCGTCTCCCGCTGCGCCCCGTCCAAGCTCCGCATCAGCTCGTAGGCCAGCGTCTCGCGGTCGTCCAGCAGCCGCAGCCCCCGTTTGGGACCCTGCCGCACCTCGGCCGGATTCGCCCCGAAGAAGAACGGGGTCACCGAGATGAAGCGGTCGTCCCAGAGGCTGAAGTGCAGCGAGACGTGATGCCCCTCGACCCGCCAGCCCCAAGGCGACTCCGCCTGCCCCGGATCGCCGAACACGGTCCAGTAGTAGAGCTCCGGGTCGCGGACGAAGCTGCGCGCCTCCGCGTCGCGCTCGATCTCGCCCAGCGTCGTCTCCAGATCGATGATCCCCCGCGCCTGCTCGTAGGCGCGCTCCGTCAGCCCGCTCCGCAGCAGCGCCAGCGCCGCCTCCCGCTGCGGCTCCGTCATATCCCGCAGCGGCAGCCCGTGCCGGTTCGCCGGCGGGTAATACCAGAAGATGCGCTCGGCATCGAGGTAGTCGTACGCCGCCCGCCCCCGCTGCTGCTCGTTCAGCCCGTCGAGGAACTCGCGCGCCGCTTCCGTCATCCCGGACGCGGATGCGCCCGTTTCCGTCGTGCTCATCTGCTCCCTCGCTTCCCGCTCAGAGCGGCCGCGTCTGGCCGTCCCCGCGGACGACCCACTTGTACGACGTCAGCTCCCGCAGGCCCATCGGCCCGCGCGCGTGCAGCTTCCCGGTGCTGATCCCCACCTCGCAGCCCAGCCCGAACTCGCCCCCGTCCGTGAACTGCGTCGACGCGTTCACGTATACCGCCGCCGCGTCCACTTCGCGCAGGAACCGCTCCGCCAGCTCCGCGTCGGAGGTCACGATCGCCTCCGAATGCCCCGACCCGTGCTCCGCGATGTGCGCCAGCGCCGCCTCCGCATCGGGCACCACCCGCACCGCCGCGCGCATCGCCAAGAATTCGGTGTCGAAGTCTTCCGCCTGCGCCGCCAGGATCGCGCCCGGGCTCCCGTCGAGCATGCGCAGCGCGCCGGCATCCGCGCGGATCTCGACGCCGGCATCCGCCCAGCGCCGCGCCAGCTCGGGCAGCAGCGCCCCCGCCGCCCGCTCGTGCACCAGCAGCACGTCCAGCGCGTTGCAGATCGAGACCCGCCGCGTCTTCGCGTTGTGCACGATCTCCAGCGCCATCCCGAGGTCCGCATCCGCGTCCACGTAGGTGTGGCAGATGCCGACCCCGCCCGCGACCACCGGCATCGCCGCCTGATCCCGCACCCGCTCGATCAGCGCCTTGCCCCCGCGCGGCACCATCAGATCGATCAGCTCCTGCATTGCCAGCAGCTCGCCCACCAGCGCCCGGTCCTGGTTCCGCACCAGCTGGCAAGCGTCCCCCGGCAGCCCCGCCCGCGCCAGTGCCTCCCGCATGATCCCCGCCAGTACGGCGTTGCTCCCCGCCGCCTCCCGCCCGCCGCGCAGCACCACGCAGTTCCCCGCCTTCAGGCAGATCCCGGCGATGTCCACCGTCACGTTGGGCCGGCTTTCGTAGATCGACGCGATCACCCCCAGCGGCACCCGCGTCCGCGCGATCCGCAGCCCGTTCCCCGCCTCGCGCTCCTCGATCACCTCGCCGACCGGATCCGGCAGGAACGCCAGCTCGTCGACCGAATCGGCCAGCGCCGAGATACGCTCCGGGGTCAGCTGCAGCCGGTCGATCATCGCCTCCGAAATCTTCCCCTCCGCCCCGCGCACGTCCGCCGCGTTGATCTCCGCGATCTCGTCCGAGCGCTCGCGCAGCAGCGAAGCGGCCCCGTGCAGCGCCTCGTTCTTCTGCGCCGTCGACGCGGCCGCCATCGCCGGCCCGCATGCCGCCGCCGCCGCGACCTGCGCCCGCAGCTCCGCCGCCGCGCTTCCCGCCCCGGCCGATGCCGATGCCGTCGTCATCGCGCCCGCCTGTTCTTCCGGCGCGACGGCGCGGGCGGTTCGCCCTGCCCGCGGAATGCGTACTCGTCGCTGGTCACGCCCAGCCGCCCGGCCGCGCCGTCGATCACCTCGATCCGCAGCTCCCCGCCTTCCGGCGGGCGCAGCACGTACGCGCCCGAGAGGTTGTACTCCGGCTTCGACAGCGACGTCAGCCGCCCGCGCCAATTATGGTTCGGCCCGTCCGCGCCGGCCGTCGTCTCGATCTCCACCGTCGCGTAGCAATCCCCCAGCGCCGCGCCTTGCAGCGTCTGCAGCTCCGCCTTGAACTCCGCCCGCCGGCGCATCGTCGCCACGTCGCGCTCCCCCGCCGCATGCGCGGCTCCGCTGAGTGTATGTCAGCCCGCGCCCCGCGCTTCATCGCCGGCCGACGGCGACAGCCGCCGCACGATGATCGGGAACAGGATCGCCGACAGGACCATCAGCGCCGCCGCCTCGGCCACGACCGTGACCAGCCCCCAGCGGATGCCCAGGAACTCGGTCAGCGGCCCCGTCTGCAGGCCCGTCAGCGGGCCCAGCCCGATCGCGAACGAGAGCACCCCCAGCACCCGCCCGCGCATCGCCGCCGGCGTCTGCGTCGTCAGCAGCGAGGTCTGCATGATCGCGAAGGCCGAGAATCCCAGCCCCATCGCCAGCGCCAAGCCCGCCGACAGCGCGTACAGCTCCGAGAACGACAGCCCCAGCACGCAGAGGATGAACCAGAACGTTCCGAGCCAGTAGATCCGCCCCGACCACGACCAGGAAGACCAGCCCGCGATCACCAGCGCCCCGCCGAACGATCCGACCCCGACCAGCGCGTCGATCACGCCGATCTGGAACTCGCCCACGCCCAGGATCTGCTTCCCGATCTCCGGCAGCGCCGCGTTGTAGGCCGGAAACAGCAGGTTGAACGCCAGCGTCACCAGCAGCGTCCCCATCAGCAGGCTGCGCCGGCGGATGTAGCCCAGCCCCGCGCCCACCTCCGCCAGCGTCGAACGCAGCGCCGCGCGCAGCCCGTGCTCGTCCGTCGCCGCCCGTGGCGGCTGCTCGTAGCGCAGCGTCGACGCGATCAGGGCCGCCGCGGCGAAGACGACGGCCGCGAAGCCGTAGGCCCACTCGGCCCCGACGAACTCCAGCAGGCCCGCGCCGATCAGCGGGCCCGGAATCCGCAGCGCGCTGTCCGTGCTCCAATCCAGCCCCACCGCCCGGCCGATCTGGCCGCTCCCCGCCACGTCCGCGATCATCGCCCGCCGGGTCGGGAACTCGATCGACCAGAAGATGCCCGCGACGAAGATGAACAGCAGCAGCTCCCAGAGCTCGATCTCGATCGTCGCCACCAGCGCCGTCAGCCCCGCGTACATCGCCGCCAGCACCGCCAGCGTCCCCACCCACAGCCGCTTGCGGTCGACCCGGTCCGCCAGCACCCCCACGAACATCCCGAACAGCAGCCGCGGCGACATCCGTACCAGGAACGCCAGAGCCACCGCGCCGACCGATCCGGTCAGCTGGTAGGCATAGAGCGAGAGCACCAGCATGTCGAGCCAGCGCACCATCGCCGTGACCGCGCCCGCCGCCCAGACCCGCTGGAAGGCCGGATTGCGCAGCAGCGAGGGCCGCCGCGGCGGCAGCCCCGGCGGGGGCGGCGGCGCGGCGTGCTGCGGCGCGGTCCGCGAAGCCAGCGGCGGCTGGAACGGGCGCTGCACGCGGCCGCCCTATGCCCGCGGCCCGGCCGTTGCCGGCGGCAGCCGGCGCAGGATCACCGGGAACGCCGCCGCCGCGATCAGCATCAGCGCGGCCGCCTCCAGCGTCAGCGCCGCCAGCCCCCAGCGCGTCCCCAGCTCCGCCGTGAAGAACCCGATCTGCAGCCCCGTCAACGGCCCCGTCCCGATCATCATCGACAGCGCCCCCATCACCCGCCCGCGCAGGATCGCCGGCGTCGGCGCGGCCAGCAGCGACGCCTGCAGCACGAACACGCAGGCGTAGCCCAGCCCCATCGCCAGGGCGATCGCCGCGGCCGCCGCGTAGGCCGGCGCGAAGCCCGCTCCCGCCGCGCCCGCCATGAACACCAGCGCCCCGCACCAGTACAGCCGCGCCGACCACGCCCACGTCGCCCAGCGCGACAAAATCAGCCCGCCGATCACCGAACTCGCCCCCACCAGCGCGTAGAAGACGCCGATCAGCAGCTCGCGCACCTCCAATTCCCGCTCCGCGATCTCCGGAAACGCCGCGTTGAACCCGTTCAGCGCCAAATTGAACGCCGCCGCCACGATCAGCACCGCCACGAACAGCCGCCGCCTCCGCACGTAGGCGAGCCCGATCCTCGTCTCCGCGTCCGTCGCCCGCAGCACCGGCAGCAGCCCGCCGACCCGCGCCGTCGTCGGCGCCTGCGCCCCCGCTCCCAGCCCGGCCGCGATCAGGATCGCCGCGGCGAACGCCCCCGCGATCGCCGTGTACGCCCCTTCCGCGCCCGTGAACTGCAGCAGCGCCCCGCCGATCAGCGGCGCCGCGATGCTCGCCGCCGCGTCCGTGCTCCAATCGATCCCGTAGGCCGCGTTGACCCGCTCGGCCCCGGCCGCGTCCGCAATCAGCGCCCGCCGCACCGGGAACTCCAGCGCCCAGAAAACCGCGCCGACCGAGATCGCGATCAGCAGGTGCCAGAGCCGCAGCTCGACCGCGAACACCAAGACGGCCAACGCCGCGTAGGTCAGCCCCAATCCCCACAGCACTAGCAGCCAGAACCGCCGCCGATCGACGTGATCGATCAGCGCCCCGCTCGGCGCGCCCAGCAGGATCCGCGGGATCGACCGCACCAGCAGCGCCGCGCCCGTCCACGTCACCGATCCGGTCAGGTCGTACGCGAGCAGCGCCAGCACCAGCAGGTCGATCCAGCCCAGCAGCGCGATGATCGCCCCGCTCGCCCAGAGCCGCCGGAAGCGCGCATCCCGCAGCAGCGATGCCCGCGGCACCGCGAGATCTGGCGCCGCCGCTTCGACCGCCCCGGCCTCCGCGCGCGAACGCGCCGCCAGCACCCGCGCCCGCTGCCGCGCCTCCCGCGCCGCCTCGCGCGGGTCGATCTGCCCGCTCACGCCGAAAGATCCGGAAAGGCGCGCCGCCTCAGCCGGTCCGCTGGCGCTCCTGGAACTCGCGGTCCTCGCGCTTGCCCCGGTACACCGTCAGATCAATCGCCCGCCACACTTCGGGCTTCATCCGGAACAGCATCCGCGGCTCCGTCTGCATGTTCGCGAAAAACGCCTCCACCGCCTCCGCGTTGGCCGGATCCCCCCGCCCCACGTACTTCTCCGCCAGCCGCCGCGAAACCGGCCAGATGTCGAACTCCGGCAGCGTCAGCGCCTCGCAAGCCCCGTCCACCCCGATGTGCGACGCCGGCGCGTTCGACTCGATGCAGAGCGACGCCCGCCCGTCGTGCTGCAGCTGCCGGCACCAGACCCGCGACAGCGTCCCCGTCAGCCAGAACTCGCCCCGCGGCGGGTTGCGCATCGCATGCGCGTCGTCGTCGACCTCGCCGTCCCAGAGCCACCAGACCGGCACCGTGTAGGGCCGCCCGTCGCGCCGCAGCGTCGCGATCACCCCCGTGATCGGCCGCTCCAGGAAATCCTTCATCAGCTCGGCGCTCATCCGCGGCATCGCCGCCTCCCTCCGTCTCGCGAGTTCCCAGTTAGCCGCAGGCTACGCCCTACGGCGCGGAAGGCAGCCCCAGCAGCGCCCGCGCCTCGCCCGCGTCCGCCACCGGACGCCCGACTTCGGCGCAGAGCGAGGTCAGCTCCTCCATCAGCTCCACGTTGGTCGGCTGCCGCGGCCCCGCGTAATCCTCCAGTCCGACCCGCACGTGCCCGCCCTTCTCCAGCGCCAGCCGCGCGAATCCGCTGCCCACGACGTCGCCGCCCAGGACCGCGACCGACCACGGCAGTCCCGTCCCCTCCAGCATCGAGAGGTACGCATCCAGGCAGGCCTCGTTCGGCAGCATTCCGAAGCTCAGGTTCCGCTCCCCGCCGTCGCCTCCGAAATACAGCTTCACCAGCGACCCCTTCGGCACCAGCCCCCGCTTGTGGTAGGCCAGCACCACCCGCAAAAAGCCCGGCTCGAAGATCGAGATCGACGCCCCGCGCCCCAGACGGTTGCAGGTCTCGAACATGTGCCGCGCGTCCCGGTACGTATTGATGTACACCCGGTCGTTGTCGTTGGGCAGCCCGTCGGCCCCGGCCCCGCCCAGCGCCACGCAGCCCGGATCGATCAGCCCCTGCCCCAGCACGCCCGCCGCCGCCAGCGCCGGAATGTGCGAATACCGCACCGCGATCTCCGTCCCCGGCCCGCCCGATCCCATCGTCGGATACAGGATCGCCTCCGGCCGCTGATCCAGCACCGCCCGCCAAGCCTCCACGTAGGGCTGCGGATCGTGCCATCCGCCCATCACCCGATCCGACCCGATCACCGGATCATCGTTGTGGTTGTGCACGATCGCCGCCCCCGCATCCAAGCACCTCACCGCATCCGCAGCGATCTCCTCCACCGCCCGCGGCGAATTCGGATTCCGCGACTTCGGAGTCCCCCCATTAATCGCCGCCTCAATGATCACCGGTGCAGCCATCGCGCCCTCCTAGCCAGATGCCGCCGAGTCTAGGCATTCCAAGGCAAGGCGATGTGCGGAATCAACATTCAAAGTCAGCAGAAAAACAATAATCGTGGCGAGTTAAACATCGCCGTTGACGCTCGGCCAAATGGACAGTCCCTGCACGCTGAAAGTGCGCGCCCCGAAAAAGGGCAAGCAAACCCGCTAGCGCAGCGTCGGGAAGATATCCTCGGCCAGTTGCTGCATCGCTTCGAACTGTACCTCCGGGGGCACGTCCCAGTTCGGCACCGAATAGGCCGGCAGCGTCAGCGCGTGTTCCAAGCCCGCATCGGCGTAGCGCCCCAGCATCTCGATGATCTGGTCGCGACTGCCGCCAGCTACCGCGGGGAAGCCGCGCACCTGCTCCGGATCCCCGTCGAGCAGCACCATCGGGCCGAGCATCGAGACTTCGATCTCGTTGAAATCCCGCCCTGCCTTCTCGCATTCCTCGCGCACCAGCGCGATCTCCGCAGCCACCTCCTCCGGCGTCGACGAGATCGTGTGGTACCCGTTCCCGTAACGCGCCACTCGCCGCGCCGCGATCGGCCCCTTGCCGCCGACCCAGATCGGCACATGCGGCTGCTGCGCGCACTTCGCGATCCCGCCCATATCGCGGAACGAGCGGTAGCGCCCCTCGTATGAAACCGGGCCCTCGGCGGTCCAGAGTTCGCGCGCGATCCCGATCCATTCATCGGTGACGCGGCCGCGCACCGGGAACTGTTCGCCGATGCCCAGCGCCTCGAACTCCTCCTCCATCCAGCCGACGCCGATGCCGAGCAGGACGCGTCCGCCCGACAGCTGGTCCAGCGTCGCGATCATCTGCGCCTGCACCAGCGGATCGCGATACGGCACGATCAGCACGCTCGTCCCGATCTGCACCCGCGACGTCCGCACCGCGACCGCCGCCATCATCGAGATCGGGTCGTAGATGTCCTGGTGGTAGGCGAACCCGGCCACGCCGCTCTCGTTGTACGGATAGCGCGACTCGATCAGCGCCGGCATGAAGACATGGTCATGCACCCAGACCGAGTCGTAGCCCAGCAGCTCCGCCCGTTCCGCCACGGCGACCACGTCGCCCGCATCGCCGTACTTGCCCAGCGTGCCGAAATTCCCGATCGGGATGCCGAACTTCATCGCCCGTTCCTTCCCAGAGCCGTCGCGCCGACGGCCGCTCTACGAGCTGAACGCCGGCAGCAGCTCGGCCGCCATGAATTCCATCCCGTTCAGCACCCGCTCGAGCGGCGAATCGCCCCAAGCGAGCGGGGCCGCGATCAGGTGCTCCAGCCCCGCCCGCCCGAACTTGAGCAGGTCCGCCGCGACCTCGTCCGGCGAACCGCCCAGCAGCGGCCGCTCCTCCTCCGGCCACGGCCCATCCGTCAGCTGGATCGCATGCAGCATCGAGATCTCCAGCTCGTCCGGGTCGCGCCGGTCGCGCCGGCAGGAGGCGCGCACGCCCTCGACTTCCGCCGCGAGCTGCTCCGGCGTCTGGAACGCCGCGTGGTAGCCGTCGCCCCAGCGCGACGCCCGCCGCCAAGCGTTCTCCCCGTTGCCCCCGACCACGATCGGGATCCCGCCCTCCCGCGCCGGCTTCGGGTACGCGCCCGCCTGCTCGAACTCGATGAACCGCGCATGGATGCTCGACGGCCCCGAGCTGGTCCACATCTCCTTCATCGCCCGCAGGTAATCGTTGGTCAGCGTGCCGCGGAAGCGGAACTGCTCGTCGGTCCGGCCCAACGCCTCGAACTCCTCGCGCATCCAGCCCACGCCCGCGCCGAGCACGATCCGCCCCTCCGAGAGCCGGTCGGCCGTCGCCAGCATCTTCGCCATCACCGGCGCGCGCCGATAGGGAATCACCAGCACGCTGCAGCCGATCTCGACCCGCCCCGTCGCCGCCGCCAGCGCACTCATGATCGTCAGCGGCTCGTAGCACGGCACCGAAGCCGGCGCCGGGAAGACCCCCGTCGCGTTGTACGGGTAGCGCGACTCGATGCTGGCCGGGATCACGACGTGATCGTTGGTCCAGACCGAATCGAAGCCCAGCGCCTCCGCCGCCTGAGCCACCTCGATGCAGGCCGCCGGCCCGCGCGGATCGCCATATGCCCCGATATTGCCGACCGTCACCCCGAATCGCATCGCGCCCGCCTTCCCCGTGGCGTTCCCTTCATGGAAGCCGCCGCCCGGACCTGCCGCGCAGGATAAGCGCCCGCGAACGCCCCGGTTCGGCCTCAGCTGATCCAGGCCTCGCTCCACGCACAAGGCGCAATCCGATCCGCCCGCTTCCACTGCCGTGCACATAGCGGCGGATTGGATGCAGCTGCCAGATTAGGCAGGCGGGTTGCGAGCGCTCCGCTGGACGGCACAATCGTCGCGCTGCATGCGGATGACGCGAGCTGGCATGCCGAACGCGGCCTCGCAGCCGGGCAGGTGATGATCGGCGACTTGGGTCTTTGCCTGCCCCTCCTCCAAACGCCGCGCCCGAGCCGGAGGGCGGGGTGGGTTAGGGGGAGGGGGTGTAGATGACGTCGTTGGGGGCGAGGGTGAAGTTTTGGGAGCCGGGGACGGGGGTGCCGGAGGGGGTGGCGGCGTAGCGGAGCCAGCGCTTGCCGTTCCAGAGGTAGATCGCTTGCGTGGTCGGGGAGGCGGCGAGGGCGGCGGCGGCGCTGGCGCCCATGCGGCCGGACCAGGTGGAGAAGCCGATTTGGATGGCGGGGGCGCCGGTTGCGCCGCCGCCTGCGGCGCCGCTGCCGGCTGCGCCGTCGGAACCGGCGCCGGCGCCGGAGTCGGGGGTGAGGACGAGGGTGAGGGAGGCGGCGGTGCGGGGGCCGTCCTGGGCGTCGAGCGAGAGGATGGCGACGGAGGCCGAGGCCGCGGCCATGGAGGCGGCGGCGATGCCGTTGCGGGTGCGGAGCAGGGCCGAGGCCGGGTCGGCCGGGTCCGTCGGCGGCGGGTCGAGCGGGATCAGCGGCGAGGGCGAGCCGTCGGGCGAGCGCACGGAGAGGCGGACCCGGGTGCCGTCGGCGACGGCGTTGCCCTGCGCGTCGGTGAGGTCGGCGCGGATCGCGAGCGGGGCGCCGATCGCGGGCAGCGCGGGGGCGCGCGCCTCGATCGCGGCGGCCGGGCCGGCGACGCCGAACTCGGCGCGGATGTCGGCGTTGCCCTGGGCGTCGGTCAGGCCGGCTCCGGCGACGATCAGCACGTAGCGGCCGGAGGGCAGCGGGTCGGCGGCGGAGGCGGTGACGGAGATGCGGAACTTGCAGGCGGCCGGCCCGTCGGAGCAGTCGCGGGCGATCGCGAAGCGGTCCTCGGTGGCTCCGTCTGGGCCTTGCACGCGGGCGGAGGCGCGCGGCGGCAGCTCGACGACGCGGCCGCCGGCGTCGGTGGCGGTGATCGGGATCTCGGCGATGCCGCGCTCGACGGCGGGGTCGCCGGCCGCTCCGTTGCCGTTCGCCGAGCCGCCGTTGCCGGCACCGCCGTTGGCGCTGCCGCTGCCCGAGCTGGCTGCGCCGCCGGCGTTGTCGGCGGCGTCGGTGGTGGCGTGGTGGTGGAGGACGGGGAGGTCTTCGCCGATCCGGATCAGGGCGGCGCCGCCGGCGTAGTCGAGCGGGAGCGCGGCCGAGAACTGGGCCCCGGCGGTGGAGACGACGACGGCGCGCAGGGTCAGCGAGCCCTCGCCGTCGGGCGGGGTCAGGGTCAGCGGGATGCGCGCGGTCAGGCCCGGGTCCTCGGCCGCCGCGGACGCGAGGGCGGAGCCGGCGCGGGCCTGGAAGGTGCAGGCGCGGCCGCCGTCGCAGTAGTCGCCGCCCAGCTCGCCCTTGCTCGCGGTCAGCGTGATCGAGGAGATCCGCTCCGGGTCCGCGGGCCGCCCGCCGGCGTCGGCGATCCGCAGCAGCAGCGCCGCCGCGGCCCCGTCCGGGATCGGGCCGGTCGCGTCGCCGGCCCGCAGCAGGCTCGCGGAGGCGGGGATGGCGGCGGCGCCGACCGGGATCGCGGCCGAGCCGAAGACGGAGCCGGGCAGCGCGAACGCGGCCGCGGCCGCGCCGCGCGCGGCCGGCTGCACGGAGGGCTGCTCGCCCGAGCCGAGGATGAAGTGGAACTTGCGGCCGTTCGCCGAGATCAGGTTGGCGGAGACGGTGATCGGCGCGCCGCTGGTGCTGGCCGCGGCCGTGATCTCGGGCCGCGCGCCCGCGGCGTCCGTCACCCAGCAGGCGAGGTCGCGCGGGCCGGCGTCGGCCCCGGCCCCGCCGGGCAGGCCCTCGGCCGGCGCGCAGCGCAGCTGGTTCCAGCGCGAACTCCCGCCGATCTCCAGCTTCTTGCCGCCGTCGCCGGAGAAGACCGCGTCGCCGCCCAGCGCCAGGTAGGAGTCGTCGTCCAGCCAGGCGTGCAGCGCCGAGGGCGCCGGCTGCGGGTCCGAAGGCTCGGCCGGCGCCGGCGCGCGGGAGAGCGCGCAGGCGTCAACCGCGGCGCCGGACGCGTCGAGCTCGAGGAACGAGGGGTCGGGCCGCAGGCAGGCCCAGCCCGCGCCGGAGTCGGCCACCGCGATCAGGAACCCGGCCGCCAGCTGCTCGGTCGCCCCGGCCGAGATCTCGCCGTCCGCGTCGGCCGGCAGGTGGGCCGCCCCGACCGGCGCCGAGACCGCCGGATGCGGGATCGCCAGCGAGCCGGAGACGGGCGAGCCGCCGTCCGGGCGCGCGGCCGCGGTCAGCGTGGTCGGGCCGGAGCGCTCCAGCGGCAGCGCGTACTCGGCCCTGAGGCTGCCGATCTCCTCGCTGTCGTCGGCCGCGGAGGAACCGGCCAGCAGCTCGGCGCGGGAGAGCGGGAGCGTGCAGGCGTCGGGGTCGGGGCAGGCAACGCCGTTGTAGGAGAGCGTCCCTTGGCTGATCGAGAGCTGGAGTGCGGCTTCCGTGTCGAGCTCGTCGAAGCGCGCGGGCACCAGCCGGCCGGGCAGGGCCGAGGCCGGCACCGGCGGGGCGGCCGCGCGCGAGTCGCGGCGGCCGACCGTGAACAGGACGGCCGGCCGGGCCGCGTCGTAGTCGGAGCCGGGGTCGGTCCAGTCGAAGAAGACGGCCGCGGCCAGGCGCGGAGTTCCCGCGGCCGCCGTGAACGCCATCGTCGCCTCGATCACGTCGTCGGAGCCGGCGATGTCGTAGGCCAGCGAGACCGCGCCGGAGGCCGCGCTGGGCACGACCACCAGTTCGAGCGGGCGGATCGGGTCCGACGGCTCGGCGCCGTGGAACGCCTGCAGCAGCGCGCCCGGCACCGTGCAGTCGTCGTCCGCCGTCGCCGGCTGGGCCGGGTCGACCGGGTGCTCGGGGTCCCGGGCCGGGCAGAGCGCGCGGTGGATGATCCGGCCGCCCATGGCCGTGATCCGCAGCGATTCGACTTCGTCGTACTGGACCAGCTCGTCGCGGTCCGGGTCCGGCTTGGCCGGGTGCGAGTCGAGCCCGCGCGTGATCGCCGCCGCGAACCCCAGCGCGGCTCCCCGCTGGGCCGAGGGCGCGGTGCAGGCGGCGCCGGGCTCGTCCTTGGCGCAGACCCGCAGGCCGCCCTCGCCGTCGTCGAGCAGCGGCAAGGCGAACGCCTTTTTCACGGGCGAGACCATGCTCAGCCGGTAGGAGGTGCTGCGCGCGCCGGAGTCGTCGGCGATGCCGACCGCGGCCGAGCCGACCGTGAACAGACCGGACGGCAGCGCCGAGTCCGGCGCGTTGCGCCCGGAGTGCCTGATCACGGCGCGGACCGAGATCGCCTCGCCGTAGGCGGCCGGCACGATCACCGCGAACTCGAGCGGGGCCCGGACCAGCGAGCCGCCGCCCGGCTGCAGCGCCCGCCACTCCGCCCGGCTGATCTCGCACTCGTTGCCGGCCGGGCGGCAGGCCGAGAGCGGCGCCCCGCTGCGGGCCGTGATCCGCGCGTCCGCAAGCGGCGCGCCGCCGCGGTCCAGCACCGTCAGCGTGATCGTCTCGAAGTCGGACAGGGCCGGCTGGTTCGCGCTCGACGGCTCGGCGTAGGCTCCCGCCCGGCGCTCGTTGTAGAGGCCCAGCAGCAGCGGCGTGCGCTGGCCGCGCGGCTCGTACTCCCAGGGCACCAGCCCGATCGAGCCGGCCGGCGGCTCGCCGTCGTCGTCCAGCGGAACCAGCTGCGGGTAGGGCCAGGGCGCGTAGAGCGCGAACTCCCGCACCTTGCGCTCCTTCACCGCCGGGTTCGAGCCGGGCACGTCGTCCGAGCGCTGCACGCCGGCGCGGATCCGGATCGAGGCGGTCGAGCCCTGCGGGACAGAGACCGCGAAGCGGAGCGGGTCGACGTAGTCGTCGTCCGTCGTCGCGCCGCTGTCGTAGGCCTTCAGCGCCGCCAAGCTGATCGTGCAGACCGGGCCGGGCCGCGACTCCGCGCAGGGCGCGAACTTCTCGTCCGAGTCCGGCGCCGTGATCCGCGCGCGGCGCGGGGCCGCTTCGCCGTTCTGCCCGTCCAGCAGCTCGATCGTGATCACCTCGGCGCCCGCGGTCTGGTCGAACTCCCAGTACTGCGCCGTGTTGTTCGCGGCGACCGCTTCGAAGGCGGACTTCTCCGTGTTGTAGATGTGCAGCCAGACCGGCGTGCGGCGGCCGCCCGCTGCCCACTGCTGGTTGCCGGCCGCGGCGCTGTAGGCCGGGTTCGAGGCCATCGCGAACGGCTGCGCGCGGGTGCCGCCGTCGAACGGCAGCGTGAACGTCTGCGTGCGCGCGGCCGGCGTGCCGCTGCCCCCGCGCCGCACCGAGATCACCAGGTCCGCGTTGCCGAAGTCCGCGTTGACGTAGCCGGCCGGCACCGTGAACGTGAAGTCCAAGGGCAGCGCGCGGTAGTAGCCGGCCGCACGCGGCGGGCCGGACGCCAGGAAGTTCGCGCCCGTGATCGTGCAGACGTTGCCCGCCGCCGGTTCCGTGCAGGCGCTGGTCCCGTCGTTCTTCTGCACCGTGATCGCGGCGTCCGCGATCAGCGCGTTCGGCGAGGGCCGGTCCTTGATCTCCAGCTTGATCTCTTCGACGCTCGCGTAGGGCACCAGGTTGACCGAGCTGCTGTAGGTGTCCAGCGCGCTGGAACTGGCGTAGATGCGCAGGTTGACCGGGGTGTCCTGGCCGCCCGGCGCGTAGCGCCGCTGCGGGTCCCGCGTCAGCACGTTGCCCTGCTCCGGCGAGCCGTCCGCCTGCAGCTGCATCGCGAACGGCTGCGCGTTCGCCGCCGCCGCCGTGATCCCCCGCGCGTAGACGATCGTCGACCACCCGCTGCTGGCGACGTGGCGGTTGACCTCGGCCCGGACGGTCACGTCGGCGCTGTTGGTGAAGGCGGTCTTGATCGAGAACGCGAACTCCAGCTCGAAGCTGCGCCGCGCGTCGGCCGCGCCGCCCACCCCCATCAGCGTCTTCAGCGTCGCCCGGGTCAGCGTGCAGTTCCCGCCGGCATAGGACGCTTCGCTGCAGCCCAGCGCGGTCCCGTCCGGCTTGGTGAACTCGATGTGGGCCGTGCCCAGGCCGGTGCTGGTCAAGGGGCCGGTCGGGTAGCTGGCGCTGAGCACCAGCGCGTTGCTCGAGGCCAGCGAGGCGAACGAGGCCAGCTCGTCCGTGCCGCTCCAGTCCGTGCGCCTGCCCTTGTAGATGCGCACGGCCAGCCGCTGGCGGCTGCCCGCCGCCGTGTCGTACCAGCGCAGGTTGTCCAGCCATGCGCCGTCGCCGTCGTCGTCCTGCTCGCGTTCCCCGCCGGAGAGCCGCGGGTCCAGCACCGGGCTGGCGTCCGAGCTCAGCGACCCGATCGGCGCGTCGTACTTGAGCGCGGCGACGCGGTCGCGCTCGCCCGCGTTCTCGGCCCGCGCCACGAGGTAGGCGGCCGCGCCGTGCGTCAGCGGCACGCTGAAGTACAAGCCGAGGTTGTTTGCCACCGCGCCCGTTTTCGGCCAGTCCGCCACCGGCACCGTGCAGGTGTGGCCCACCGACGTCTCCGTGCACTCCGTGATCACCGTGCTGCCGGCCGCGTCGCTGGAGAGCTTGGCGCCGGAGATCGGGCTGCTGCCGGCCGCGTCCGAGGCGACCGTGATGATCACCCGGTCGAAGGCCGAGGTCGAGGCGCCGCCGGAGCCGCCCGCGCTCGAGCGCAGCTCCACCCGCGCGCGGTCCGTGCCCGCCTTGGCGTCGAACTCGCCCGCCGATGGCATCACGGTGCCGCCCGCGTTCAGCGCGCGCGGGCGCGGGAAGGCCGAGACCGACAACGGCGCCTGCCAGCGCAGCGAACCCGTGCGGTTGGTCTTGCCCGACTTGATCAGGGTCACGTGCACGTAGACGTCGCCGCGGTGCGAGTCCGGCGCCGAGAACTGGAAGTCCAGCTCCGTCGCCAAAGCCGGGCTGCCCGACTGCGGCCAGTCCGCCACCGGGATCGTGCAGGTGTGGCCCGCCGCCGACTCCGTGCAGGCGCTCAGCACGGCGCTGCCGTCCGAGGTGATCTCGGCCCCGCTCAGCGGCGAGGCGCCGCCGGCGTCGCTGGTGATCTTGATCACGGCGCTGTCGACGTTCGCCGCCGGCGCGTTCGCGTGGGCCGCGTCGTAGGTGCTGCGCGGCTGCTCGCGCAGGAAGACGCCGACCCGCTGGTCCCCGCCCTCAGGCTGCCAGCGCCGCGCCTGCGCCAGGCTCGTGTAGGTGCTCGCGCCCGTCTTCGGCACGACCAGCTGGTAGGCCCGCACGTAGGACGATTCGTAGCGCGTCGCCGCCTCGCGCGAAGGCTCCCCGGACTTGTTCACCGCGACATGCAGGAACGCGTCCTCAGTCCGCGAGTCCGGCACCGAGAACCACAAGTCCAGCCCGCCCGACGACGGCCAGTTCGCCCGCGTGATCGTGCAGACGTTGCCGCTGCACCCCCGCAGCCCGGCGTTGCCGCCCGATCCGCCGTAGAACCGCGCCCCCGAGATCGCCGTCCCCCCGTCCGCCGTCGTCGCAATCGTCAAGGTCACGCTGTCGAACAGCGAGCTGTCGGACTGGTCCACGTTCGTGTCGCCCGCGTCGTACATGTTGCCGGGGCTGGCGTCGCGCAGGAACACCGTCGCCTTCTGCCGCCCGTTGTTGCCCGCGAACGCGCCCGTGCGGGACCCCAGGTTCCCCGTCTCGTAGCCGTCCGACGACGTCCGCGGCACCGTGACCGGGAAGACCGGCAGGCCGGGCTTGTAGCGCAGCGAGAAGACGCGGCTGTCCAGCGTCGCGTGGCTGGCGGTGACGACCACGAAGGCGCCCGGGTTGGGGGTGCTGTCGGGCACCGAGAACCAGAAGTCCAGCGGCGCGTTGGTGCCGTCGGCCGCGTCGGGCAGGTTGGCGGCCGTGATCGTGCAGAGCGGGCCCGCGGTCGCCTCGGTGCAGGCCGCGACCGCGCCGCTGCCGCTGGAGGCGCCGTAGATCGCCGCCCCGGAGACGTTGCTCGAGCCGCCGGCCGCGCTCGCGATCCGGATCGTGAGCTGCTGGAAGGCGGCGTCGGCCGCATTGGCGTCGGCGGCGTCGTACTCGTTGCCGTGCCAGCCGCCGCGCAGGTAGACCCGCACCTGCTGGCGCGCGCCCTCGGCCGCGAACGAGCGCACGGTCGCGGCCAAGTCGCCGCTCTCCGGCGTCCCCCCGACGATCGGCGCCGCCAGCGGGTGCGCCTTCAGGTAGGGGTCGTCGTACTTGAGCGCGAAGACGCGGCTGTCCTGGCCCGAGCGGCGCACCTGCACGACCAGGTAGGCGTCCGCGCCGAGCGAGGCCGGCACCGTGATCCAGGGGCTGAGCGCGGTGGTGGTGGTGCCGGGCCAGCTCGCCCGCGCGATCGTGCAGCTCGGCCCCGGCGTTGATTCGGTGCAGTTCGAGAACGCCGCCGTCCCCGCCGCGTTGCCGGCGATCCGGGCGCCCGTCGCCTCGTTGTTGCCGGCCGCGTCCGTCGCCACCCGGATCAGCACCGAGTCGAACAGGTTCCGCGCCGCGTTCGCGTCGCTCGCGGTGTAGGTGCCGGAGTGCGCCGCCCCGCGCAGGTTGATCTCGACCTGCTGCCCGGCCCCGGCCGGCGCGTACTCGCGCGTCCCCGCCGACACGTCGGTCCCGTCCGCCGTCCCGCTCGGCATCGCCAGCGGGAAGATCGGCAGGTTGGCCCGGTACCTGAGCCAGAAGACGCGGTCCGCCTTGCCGGCCGCGGAGACGGTCACGACCAGGTAGGCGTCCGAGGTGGTCGCGTCCGGCACCGACCAGTAGATGTCGAGGTGCTCGGCCAGGTTGCCGGCGTCGATCGGCCAGACGTTCATCGTCGCCGTGCCGCCGTTGATCGTGCAGGTCGGCCCCGCCGCCGCCTCCGTGCAGTTCGAGATCGCGCTGCTGCCGTCGGAGGTGATCAGCGCCCCCGCCACCTCGGTCGCGCCCGTGTTCGAGGTCGCGATCCGGATCGTGGCCGTGCTGAAGAGCGCGCGCGCCGCGTTGCCGTGCGAGGCGTCATAGGCGTTGGCGTGGGCGGCCGCGCGCAGGAAGATGCGCGCCCGCTGCTGCCCGCCGCCCCGCGCCGCGGTCCGCGACGGCGCCGTCACGTCGCCCGGCTCCAGGTTGCCCACCGCGTCCTCCGGCACCGCCAGCGGGAAGACCGGCGCCAGCGGCGCCTCGTACTCCAGCGCGAAGACCCGGTCCGGCTCGCCCGGCTTCTTCACGCTGACCACCAGATGCACGTCCGCGGTGGCGTCGTCCGGCATCGAGAAGTGCAGGTCCAGCCCCTGCGTCCGCGGCGGCGTCCCCGAGTCCTGCGCCCAGCTTCCCGCCTGGATCGTGCAGGTCGCGCCGCCGTCCGACATGACGCAGCCCGAGGGCCGCCCCGTGCCGCTGGCCGAGCCGTAGATCTGCCCGCCTTCGGCCGCCGTCGCCCCGGCCGCGTCGGTCGCCAGCCGGATCACGACGCTGCCGAACTCGGAGCGCTCGGCGTTGGCGTCGGTGCTCGTGTAGGTGTTCGAGTGGGCCGCGTCGCGCAGGTGCACCGTCGCCCGCTGGCGCGCGCCCCCGGCCGCGAACTGCCGCGCCGCGACGACCGTGCCGCCGCTCGAGACCCCGTCCGGCACGATCAGCGGGAAGACCGGCAGGCCCGGGTCGTAGCGCAGCCAGAAGGCGCGGTCGCCCTTGCCCGTCTGCTTGACCGTGACCACCAGGTAGGCCGGCGCGTTGGTCGCGTCCGGCACCGACCAGTACAGGTCCAGCGCGTCCGTCACGTTGCCCGTGTCCGGCCAGTTCGCCGCCGTGATCGTGCAGGTCCCGCCCACCGTGTTCTCCGTGCAGGCCGTGATCGCGGTGCTGCCGGCCGCGTCGGAGGAGATCTTGGCCCCGCTCACCGCCGTGGTGCCGGCGCTGCTCGTGGCGACCCGGATCACGACCTCCGTGAAGGCGTCGTCGCGCGCGTTCACGTCGTCCGCGTCGTACTCGTCGTCGTGGTTGGCCGAGCGCAGGTAGACCCGCATCCGCTGCGCCCCGCCGCCGGCCGCGAACGAGCGCGCGGGCGCCTTCAGGCCGCCCGTCTCCTCCGTCCCGCCCGGCGCCGGCACCGCCAAGGGGAAGACCGGCGCCAGCGGGTTGTCGTACTTGAGCGAGAAGCGGCGCGGCAGCTCGCCGCTCTTGCGCACCGTCACCACCACGTGCACGTCGCGGATGAAGTCGCCGGGCGCGGAGAAGTACAGGTCCAGCCCCTGCGTCCGCAGCGGCGTCCCGCTCGAGGCCTGCGGCCAGCTCGCGGACTGGATCGTGCAGGTCGCGCCGCCGTCCGTCATGACGCAGCCCGAGGGCCGGCCCGGGCCGCTGCCGGCGCCGTAGATCTGGGGGCCCTCGGCCGCCGCCGTCCCGGCCGCGTCGGTCGCCAGCCGGATCGTGACGCTGTCGAACTCCGAGCGCTCGACGTTGGCGTCGCCGCTCGTGAACGTGTTCGAGTGCCAGACGTCGCGCAGGTACACCGACGCCCCCTGCCGCGCGCCGCCCGTCGCGAACTGCCGCGCACCCGTGACCGCGTCCCCGCTGGAGACGCCCGAGGGCACGACCAGCGGGTAGACGGTCAGGCCGGGGTCGTACCTGAGCGCGAAGCTGCGGTTGGTCTCGCCGCTCAGGCCGACCACGTTGACGTGGACGTAGGCGTTGCTGGAGGTGCCGTCGGGCACCGAGAAGTAGAAGTGCAGCGGGTCCGTCACGTTGCCCGTGTCCGGCCAGTTCGCCGCCGTGATCGTGCAGGTGCCGCCGACCGAGGTCTCGGTGCAGGCGGAGAGCGCCGTGTTGCCGGCCGCGTCCGAGGAGATCTTGGCCCCGCTGATCTGGGTCATGCCGGCCGCGTCCGAGGTGATCTTGATCACGACCTGGCTGAAGGCGTCGTCGCGCGCGTTGGTCCCGGCCGCCGCCAAGGTGCCGCCGTGGGCGGCCGAGCGCAGGTAGACCGAGACCCGGTTGCCGTCGCCGCCGGCCGCGAAGTTGCCGGCACCGGCCGAGGCGTCGTAGCCGGCCGCGCTGCCGTGCGGCACCGGCAGCGGGTGCGCCGCCACGTAGGGGTCGTCGTACTTGATCGAGAACACCCGCGGCGCCTCGCCCGTCTTCTCCACCGTCAGCACCAGCCAGGCCGCCGCCCCGTGATCGACCGGCACGCTGACGTGGACGTCCTGCCGCGCGGACAGCCCGCCCGTGCCCGCCGGCCAGCTCGTCCGCCCGATCGTGCAGAGCGGGCCCGGCGCCGTCTCCTCGCAGGCCCCGACCGCCGCGCCGCCCGCGTCCGAGATCAGCGCACCCGCCACGTCCGCGTCCCCGTCCTCCGCCGTCGCGATCCGCACCTTGACCGTGTCGAAGTCGGTCAGCGGGCTCAGCGTCCCCGTCGCCGAGTAGGCGTTCCCGTGCGAGGAGTCGCGCAGGTAGAGCTCGACCCGGCTGCGCCCGCCGCCGGTCGCGAAGGCCCGCGTCCCCGCCTTGACGTCGCCGCTCTCCCGCGTCCCGCCGACCGGGTTCGGCACCGCCAACGGCCAGATCTGCAGGAACGGCTCGTACTCCAGGTCGAACTGCTGCCGGCTGTAGCCCGACACGTTCGCCTCCACCCGCACGAAGACGTGATCCGGCGTCGCGTCCGGCACCGAGAAGTAAACGTCCAGCGGCAGCGTCGGCAGCGGCGAACCGCTCGTCCCCTGCGGCCAGTTCGCCGCCAGAATCGTGCAGATGTTGCCCGCCGTCGTCCCCTCCGTGCAGTCGTCCAAGGCCATGGTCCCGGCCGCGTCCTTGCTCAGCTTCGCCCCCGCCAGCAGCGCGAAGTTGCCGCCCGGCTTGGTCCCCACCTCGATCTTGATGTTCGAGAAGTCCGCCCGCGGCGCGTTCAGCGCGCCGTCCACGTATGTATCCGAGTGCGGCGCGTCGCGCACGAAGACCCGCACCCGCTGGCTGCGCCCGGCGTCCTGGAACGCCCGCGCCGTGGTCAGCAGGTTCGCGCTCAGCAGCGTCGTCCCGTCCGCCGCCAGCGGCACCACCAAGGGGAACGCCTGCACGTTCGGGGTCAGGTACTCCAGCGCGAAGACCCGGTCCGCCTGGCCCGACTTTTCCGCCGTCGCCACCAGGTAGATCGTCGAGTTCACGTGCTGCGCGTCCGTCACCCCGAAGCGCAGCCGCAGCACGCCCGCGTCGCCCGAACTGTCCGGCCAGTCCGCCGACGCCACCGTGCAGGTCGGCCCCGCCGACGCCTCCGTGCAGACCGTCAGCGCCGTCCCGTCCGGCTTGGTCAGCTGCAGGCCGGCCGCCTCCGTCGCCCCGGCCGCGTCCGTCGCCAGGCGGATGCGCACGCGGTCGAACTTCGCCCGCTCCGCGTCCGCGTCCGCCGCGTCGTACTCGTTCCCGTGCGGCGCCGCCCGCAGGAAGACCGAGGCGTAGTTGGCCCCGCCGCCGGTCGTCCAGACGTGGTCCGACAGCGCCGTCAGGTCCGTCTCCGTGAACGCCGAGAGGATGCCGCCGGCGCTGGTCGCCGGCACCACCAGCGGCGCCGCCTCCACCTCCGGGTCCCCGTACTCCAGCGCGAAGACCCGGTCCGACAACCCCGATTTGCTCGAGGTCACCACCAAATAGAACGTGCCCACGTGGCCGTCCGGCAGCACCATGTGCAGCGCCAGCCCCGTCGTCGTCGGCGATCCGCCCGTCGTCTGCGGCCAGCTCGCCGACGGCACCGTGCAGGTGTGGCCCGGCGTCGAACCCTCCGAGCAGCCCGTCAGCGCCGTCGTCCCGGCCGCGTTCGCGGCCAGCTTCGCCCCCGCCAGCCCGGCCGACCCGGCCGCGTCCGAAGCGATCCGGATCCGCACCGTGTCGAAGGCGCTCCGCGCCGCGTTCGCGTCGCCCGCGTTGAAGCGCGCGCCCGGATCCGCCGCCCGCAGATGCACCGTCGCCTGGTTCGAGGCGGTCCGGCTGAAGTCGCGCCCGCCGCCCGCCAGGTTCGTCCCCGCCGCCGTGCCCGGCGGCACCGGCAGCGGATGCACCGCCACCCCCGGCCGGTACCAGAGCCGGATCACCCGCGGATGCCAGTCCCCGTCCCGCCCCACCGAGACCGCCAGCAGCACCCGGTCCAGGTGCGAGGCCGGCGCCGAGAAGTACAAGTCCAGCCGCCCCGAGGTGCCCGTGCCCGGCCAGTCCGAGACCGCGATCGTGCAGGTGTTGCCCGGCGTCGTCCCCTCCGTGCAGCCCGCCAGCGCCGTGTTCCCGGCCGAGTCGCTGCTGATCTTCGCGCCCGTGATCCCGACCGAGGCATCATCCGCCGTGAACTGCTGGGTGACCTGGATCCGCACCGAGTCGAAGGCGCTCTTGGCCGCGTTCGCGTGGGCCGGATCCCAGTCGTCCCCGCGGTTCTCCGAACGGATGAAGACCGAGACCCGCTGCGTCTCCCCGTTGTCCGCCAAGGGCCGCCAGCCCGAGACCGAGCCGGCCGGCGGCAGCGCCCCGCCCGCGTCGCGCGGCACCGCCTGCGCCCAGGCCTGCGGCCGCGGCAGGAAGCGGAACGACCCCGTCCGCGCCGCGAACCCCGCCTTCGTCGCCGTCGCCGTCAAGTAGGCCGGCGCCGTCCGCCCCGCCGGCAGCCGCAGGTACAGCCCCTGCGTCAGCGTCCGCAGCGGCGTGCCGCTCGTCGCCTGCGGCCAGCTCGCCGAGGCGATCGTGCAGGTCGGACCCACCGCCCCCTCCGAACAGGCCGCGATCGCCGTCGTCCCCGCCTGGTTCGAGGCGATCTCCGCCCCCGTGATCGGAATCGTCCCCGCCGCGTCCGCGCTGATCTGCAGCACCACCTGGTCGAACCCGCTCCGCTCCACGTTCGCGTCCGTCGAAGTGAACACCCCCGAGTGCGCCGCCGCGCGCAGCATCACGTAGCCCCGCGTGAAGTTGACGTCCGAACCCGCCTCCGCGAACGCCCGCCGCGCGTCCGCCACCGTCGCCCCGCTGCTCAGCCCGTGCGGCGCGACCAGCGGATGCACCGCGATCAGCGGCAGCTCGTACTTCAAGGCGAAGCTGCGCGGCCCCGAACCCGACTTGCTCACCGTCACCACCAAGTACGCCGCCGACGCGTGCCCCGACGGCAGCGAGAAATGGATGTTCTGCACCGTCGTCTTCGGCGGCGTCGCCGAGTCCTGCCCCCAGCTCCCGGAAGGAATCGTGCAGGTCGGCCCCACCGCCGTCTCCGTGCAGGCCGCGATCACCGTCGTGCCGGCCGCGTTCGAGGCGATCTTCGCACCGCTGATCGCGTTCTGCCCGGCCGCGTCCGAGGCGACCCGGATCACCACCTGATCGAAGCCCGAGCGGCCCGCGTTCGCGTGCGACGCGTCGTAGGCCGTGCGCGACGCGTCCCGCAGGTAGATGCCCGCACGCTGCGTCGCCCCCGCCGCCGCGAACCGCCGCAGCGTCGTCCGCAACTGCTCCGTCGACGGCGTCCCCGTCGAACTCTGCGGCACCGGCAGCGGGAACACCGCCACCGGGTTGCCGTACTCCAACGCGAAGGTCCCGTCGCCCCGCCCGCTCTTCGTCGCCGTCACGTGCAGATACGCCGTCCCCGCATGGCTCGACGGCACCGTGAACCAGATGTCCAGCCCCGTCGTCGTCCCGCCCGTCGCCGGCCAGTTCGCGCTGGTGACCGTGCACGTATTGCCCGCCGTGTTCTCCGTGCAGGCCGCCAGCGCCGAACTCCCGTCCGACTGCGTGATCGTCGCCCCCGAGATCGCGTTCGCGCCGGCCCGGTCGCTGGTCAGCTTGATCACCGCGCTGTCCAGGCCCGAGCTGGCGATGTTCGTATGCGCCGCCACGTAGTGGTCGTCGTGATCGGCCGAGCGCAGGAAGACCCGCGCCCGCTGCAGCGTCCCGCCCGTCGGCCGCAGCTGCGTCGCCGAGAGCAGGTCCAGCGACAGCGTCCCGCCCGAATCCTGCGGCACCGGCAGCGGATACGCCGCCAGCGGCTGGTCGTAGCGGATCGCGTAGGTCCGATCCGTCTTGCCCGTGTGCGACAAGGTGATCGTCAGCCAGACCGGCGTCGTCACCGTCGTCGGCACCGTGAACCACAAATCCAGCTCGTCCGTCGTCCCGCTCGTGTCCGGCCAGGCCGAGGCCGTGATCGTGCAGACCGGACCCGCAACGTTCTCCGTGCACGCCGTCAGCGCCGTGCTCCCGTCCGCTTGCGCGATCTTCGCCCCCGTCACCGAGGTCGCCCCGCTCGCGTCCGTCGCCACACGCAGCACCGCGCTCGTGAAGACGTCGTCGGCCGCGTTGGTCAGCCCGCTGCCCACTTCGTCCATGTGCGCCGCCGCCCGCAGGTAGGCCTTCGCCCGGTTCGCCGCCGCGTCCGCCGCGTACAGCCGCGCGTTCGTCTGCACGTTGCCAGCCTCCGGCGTCCCGCCCGGCGCCGGCGCCAGGAACGGGAACGCCGCGATGTACGGGTCCCCGAACTCCAGCGAGTAGGCCGTCTTCGACGCCCCCGTCCCCGTCTTCGCCGCCTCCACCACCAGCCAGACCGAGCCGCTCGCCGACGCCGGCACCGAGAAGTACAGGTCCTGCGGCAGCGCCAGCCGCGGCGTCCCGCTCGACGCCTGCGGCCAGGCCGAGGACGGAATCGTGCAGACCGGCCCCGCCGCCGCCTCGTTGCAGGCCGCAATCGCCGTGTTGCCCGCCGCATCCGAGCTGATCTTCGCGCCCGTCACGCTCGTCGAGCCGCCGTCCGCCGTCGCCACCCGGATCGTGATCGTGTCGAAGTCCCCCCGCGCCGCGTTCGCATCCGAGGCCGTGTACTCGCCCGTCTCCACCGCCCGCGGATACACCCGCACCCGCCGCGCACCGCCGTCCGCCGCCCACGCCCGCGAGCCCTCCGCCAAGTCCCCCGCCTCCTCCACCCCAGCATCGCTCAACGGCACCGGCAAGGGGTTCGCACCCACGCCGGGCTGGAACACGAACGTCGTCTCCTGGATGGGGCGGATGCCCCTGGAGAGGCCGAAGCAATCGGCGGTCTGGGCCGCTTTGCGGCACGAGGCATGTTTCCAAGCGTAGAGGTAGACGGGGCCGGTATGCCCGCGCGGGACCGTGAACGACATGGTCACGTTCTTCGCGTATCCCCAATGTGCGTGCAGTGACGCGCTGAAATTGTTCCCGCTGCTCCCGGTGTGGCCGTTCCGCCAAGGCCAGACCACGCCGTCTTCGGCGAAGTTGCGGGGGTTGATCGCGCTGCCACTGCGAGGGGTGCCGACTCCCGTATACGGGCTCGCGCCCGGCGCGAAATTGGTGATCAGATCGATGTGCGCGCCGCTGATCGGGGTCCCGTCGCCCGGCCCGTGATTGACGGCGAGCTTCCAGCCCAAACCTTCTGCGTAGAACATCGCGTCGCGGGTGCCGTTCCAAGTGCCGCCCTCGCTGGCCGCTTGGGCCGCGCAGTTGACTGCCGAGATTCCCGCCCGCCGCGGGTTGAGGAGAACGGTCGTCGTCGCGCCCCGCTTGTATGCGCCGGCCGCGACGACTTGGTGCACGTTCGCGGTCGAGCAGCCAGTGGTGCCGCCGTTCGTGATCGCCCACGTGCCGGCATACCCATACCTGGACCGCGGGTCGTACTTGACCGCGTAGCTGCGGGCGCGGTTGCCCGACTTCTTCACGGTCACCGTCAGGTAGGCCGGGTCGTTGCGGGTCGAGGGCGCCGCGAACCAGATGTCGAAGTGGTTCGTCGTCCCGCTCGTGTCCGGCCAGTCGGCGCTGGGGACCGTGCAGAGATTGCCGGCCGCGCTTTCTTCGCATTCGCTCAGCACGGTGCCGCTCGAATCCGAGATCTTCGCGCCCGTGACGCCCATCGTGCCGGCCGCGTCCGCCGTGACCCTGATCTCGACCTCGTCGAAGACCGAGTCCGCCACGTTCGCATCGCCCGATTCGTAGAGGTCGCCGTGCTCGGCGCTGCGCAGGAAGACCCGCACCTGCTGGCGCCCGGCGCTGGCCGCGAAGCGCCGCGCCGAGCGCGCGATGTCCCAAGTCACCGGACTTCCGCTCGGCGCGGGCGCCGCCAAGGGGTAGACCGACACCTGCGCCGGCGCGTCGTACTCCAGCCAGTGCGAGCGCGCCGCGTTGCCCGCCTTGATCGCCGTCACCGAGACGTACGCATCCCCGTCATGCGTGTCCGGCACCGTGAAGTAGATGTCGACCTTCTCGGTTTTGGGCGGGGTGGCACTGTCCTGCGGATAGCTCCCCGCCGCGATCGTGCAGAGCGGTCCCGCATCCGTCTCCGTGCAGGCCCCGATCGCCGTCGTCACGGCGCCCGTGGTCGCATGTACCGCCGAGCCGATCTGCGCCCCCTCGATCGGCCGCGTCCCGCCCGGGTCGCTGCTGATCGCGATCCGGGCGCTGTCGAAGTCCGCGCGGGCCACGTTGGTGTCGCTCGAGTCGTACTCGTCGCTCGGGTCCGCGTCGCGCAGGAAGACCGCCGCCCGCTGGTTGCCCCCGCCCGCCTTCCAGCTGCGGCTCGCGTTGCTCAGCGTGCCGGTCGTGATCGTCCCGCCGGAGTTCTGCGGCGCGGCCAAGGGATGGACGGGGACCACGGTGTTGAAGAAGCCGGCCGCGAAGCGACGCGGGTCCAAGCCCGTGTCCGCAACCGAGAGCACCAGGTAGGCCGTCCCCGTGTGCGCCGCCGGCACCGTGAACCAGACGTCCAGCCCGTCCGTGACCCCGCCCGTCGCCGGCCAGTTGGCGCTGGTGATCGTGCAGGTGTCCCCCGCCGCCGTTTCGGTGCAGGCGCTGAGCGCCGAACTCCCGTCCGATTGCGAGATCGTCGCGTCCGCGATCGCCGTCGCCCCGGCCGCGTCGCTGGTGACCTTCAGCGTGGCGCTGCCGAAGTCCTCGCTGGCCAGGCCCGCATCCGAGGCGACGTAGGACTGGACTTCCCGCTCGCGCAGGAACAGCCGCGCCCGCTGCAGCGTGCCGCCCGCCGGGCGCGAGAAGCCTCCCGAGAGATCCCCCTCTTCCGGGTCCCCGCTCGAATCCAGCGGCGCGACCAGCGGATACGCATCGATCAGCGGCGGGCTGAAGCGGAAGCTGAAATTCTCAACGGCGAAGTACGGCTTGGAGGTGACCGACTCCCCGCCCGCGCTGATCCGCAGGTACACGTCGCCGGAGTGGCTGTCCGGCACCGTGAACGTGATGTCGGCGTTCACGTACACTTGGGCATTCTGGCTTTGGGTCGGCGCCCAGTCCAAGGCGTGGGGCCAATCGCCGTCGGAGCCGCCGCCGCCCGCGTTCCCGTTGCGGCTGTTGATGACGCCGGTGGCGCGGGCGCCGCTGAACCCGGCCGGCAGGGTGATGTGCGCCCCGCTGATCAGCTGCCCGCCGCTCCCCGCCGCCGTCCGCAGCTCGATCAGCCAGCTGCCGTTCACTTTCCGATTCGCCCGCTCGCTGCCGCTGTAGTAGGTCAGCACGTTGCCGGCCGTGCAACCGACGTACCAGTTGTTGTTGTCCTTGTGGCGGACGGTGATGGTGGTGCCGGTGCGGACGTACTCGCCCGCGTAGATCTGGTGATCGTTCTGGCCGGGGCAGAGCGCCCGGTCCCCGTACTTGCCCACGATCGCCCCGGCCTCCGTGCCGCTCGTCGCCTCCACGCCCCCGGGCGACAGCATCACCGCCCCCGCCGCCAGCCCCGCCAAAATCAGCGCCGCCGCCCCCGCGATGCGCCATCGCGAAGAACGCGCGGCCAACCGAGGCCGAGCAGTCCGCCGCGCGATCCCGGTCAACCGCGCCCAGCCGCGTTCCCGCATCCGGACTCCCCATTCCCAGCCGCGCCGACCCGAGCCGCCGCGCCTGAAAAGCAGTCACCCCCCCCCCCCCCCCGATCATCCGTTCCAAATTTCGGCTTGGCACGGCAACGGAGAGGGCGCTAGTTGCGCAAACCTTACCACCCTCCGGGCCTTGGCCCAAACCCCCGTCCCGCCCGTTCCGTCAACCTCCCCGCGCCGCCGCCGAGCCCCCGCCCGCCAAAGCGGCCAAGCCTTCGCCGCACCCGCCTGCAACCAGCTGATCGCGGTACTCCACCGCCGGCGTCGCCATGCCGCCCATCGTAGCCGATGCAGCTGCCGGAGCGGGCGGGATAGACTCCGCCGAGCCGCCTCAGCGCTGCGGAAACGGGGCCGCGATGGACCAGCCCAGCGACGGCTTCGGCGCCGTCCGCGCCGAGATCGCCCGCGTCATCGTCGGCCACGAGCGGCTCGTCTCGCGCCTCCTGATCGCGCTGCTCTGCGACGGCCACTGCCTGATCGAGGGCGTGCCCGGCCTCGCCAAATCGCTCGCCGTCGACACCCTCGCCCGCGCGCTCGGCGCGGCCCACGCCCGCATCCAGTTCACCCCCGACCTGCTCCCCGCCGACCTCGCCGGCGGCGAGATCTACAACGCCGCCGAAGCCCGCTTCGAGGTCCGCCGCGGCCCGATCTTCACCCACGTGCTGCTCGCCGACGAGATCAACCGCGCCCCGGCCAAGGTCCAGTCGGCCCTGCTCGAAGCGATGCAGGAGCGCCAGGTCAGCCTCGGCGGCCGCTCCTTCCCCGTGCCCGACCCCTTCCTCGTGCTCGCCACCCAGAACCCGATCGAGCAGGAGGGCACCTACCCGCTGCCCGAAGCCCAGCTCGACCGTTTCCTCTTCAAGGTCGTCGCCGAATACCCCGGCGAGCTGGACGAGCGCAGGATCCTCGATCTCGGCCTCGACCAAGCCGAACAGCCGCGCGCCGAGCCCGTGATCTCGCTCGACGCCGTGCTCGCCGCCCGCCGCGCCGCCGCCGAAGTCAAAATGGCCGAACCGCTGCGCGACTACGTCGTCCGGCTGATCCGCGCCACCCGCGCGCCCGAGCGCGTCGATCCCGAGCTCGCCGGCTGCGTCGAGTTCGGCGCGTCGCCCCGCGCCGCCCAGGCCCTCGCCCGCGCCGCCCGCGCCAACGCCTTCCTCGACGCCCGCGCCCACGTCGCCCCCGAAGACGTCAAGGCGCTCGCCCCCGACGTGCTCCGCCACCGCCTCGTCCTCAGCTACGAAGCCGAAGCCCGCGACCTCTCCGCGGAACGGGTCGTCGACCGCCTGCTCGACGGCGTCCCGCTGCCCTAGGCGTCCGCCGTGCCCCCGTCTGGGCCATCCCGCCTGCAACGCCTGCGCGGCTGGATCGCGCCGCCGCTGCCGCCCGAGCCGCCGCCCGCGGCATCCGATCCGCAAGCGCTGCGCCGCGCCCTGCGCCGGCTCGAGCTGGCCTCGCGCCGACGCATCCGCGACGGCCTCGCCGGCGACTACCGCTCCGCCTTCCGCGGCCCCGGCCTCGAGATCGCCGACCTCCGCGCCTACGCGCCCGGCGACGACGTCCGCGATATCGACTGGCGCGCCAGCGCCCGCCGCTCGCCGCATCTCGGCCCCGTCGTCCGCCGCTACGTCGAGGAGCGCGCCCGCAGCGTCCTCTTCCTGCTCGACGCCAGCGCCTCGATGGGCTTCGGCCGCGGCGGCCGCAGCGTCGCCGGCTACGCGCTGGAGCTGCTCGCCCCGCTCGCCTTCGCCGCCGCCGCAACCGGCGACCGCGCCGGCCTGCTCGCCTTCAGCGGGGAAACCCGCAGCCTGATCGCGCCCGCGCCCGGCCGCCGCGCCGCCTTCCGCCTGCTCCGCGAAGCGCTCGCCCTCGAACCCCGCGGCGGCACCGACCTCGCCGCCGCCTGCCTCACCGCCGCCCGCCTGCTCAAGCGCCGCTCCATCGTCGTCATCCTCTCCGATTTCGATGGCGGACCCGCCGCCGAACCCCCGGCCTGGCAGCCCGCTCTCGCCCGCCTCGCCGCCCGCCACGACGTAATCGCCGCCGCCCTGGCCGATCCGCATGCGACCGACATCCCAAGCTTCGGCCGCGCCCGCTGGGGCGGCCTCGAATCGCGCGGCGCAGTGCTGCTCGACGCGCGTTCCAGCGCCGCCGCCAGCGCCGAAGCGGCGCGCCGCCGCAAGGCCCTGGAGCCGGCCCTGCGCGCGGCCGGCGCGGAGCCCCTGATGCTCGAAGTCGGCGACGACTGGCTGCCCCCGCTCGCCGCGATCATGCAGCGCCGCCGATGACCCGCGTCGCCCGCTCCCTGCGCGCCGCCGCAATCGCCGCACTCGCGGCAATCATCGCAACCGCGTCGGCGAGCGCCCAAGCGCAGCCGGCCGCGAGCGTGGGCATCGCCCCCGACTCCCCCGCCGTCGGCGACGAAATCACGATCACCGTCACGATCCTCCACGCCCCCGGCGCAACGGCCGCCTTCGCCGGCGCTTCCGCCGCGCCGATCCCGCTCGCCGCGCTCGACCCCGCCCCGCCCGACCGCGAGCAGCGCGCCGACGGCGAAACCCGCCTCAGCCTGCGCACGCAGGGCTTCCAAGTCGGCCGCCACAGCGTCGCCCTGCCCGAAATTGCCGTCACCGGGGCCGACGGGCGAACCGAGACGCTCGCCCTCGCCCCGTTCGAGATCGAGATCGTCTCCATCCTCGGCGGCGAAACTGAACTGCGGCCCAACGCGCCGCCGCGAGCGCTCGCGCGCGGTACCTTCGCTCCTTGGCTGGCCGGGCTGATCGCGCTCGCCCTCGCCTTCGCCGCCACGACCGCGCTGCGGGTCTTCCTGCGCCGCCGCGCGCCGCGCATCGAGCCGGAGCCTCCGCCCGAACAGTCGATCGAACTGCCGCAGCCCGACGGGGAAGACGCCGGGGAATTCTGCCGCCGCCTCTCCGCCGCCGTCCGCGGCCATCTCGCGCGGACTTGGGACATCCCCGCCGAGAGCCTCACGCCCGACGAGCTCCAGCGCCGCCTCGCCGCCGCCGGCGCTCCGCCCGCCGCCGCCGAACGCGCCCGCAACCTGCTCCGCGATTGCGACCTCGCCCGCTTCGGCGGCGCCGCCCCCGCCCCCGGCCGCCTCGCCGGCTACCGCGAGCTCGCCCGCAGCATCATCGAAGAGGGCGGCGCATGATCCGCTTCGCCGCGCCCGAACTCCTCGCGCTCCTGATCCTGCTCCCCCCCTTCGCGCTGCTGCTCCTCCGCGCCGCCCGCCTGCCCCGCCCGCGCCTGCTCCTCCCCGCCCTCCCCGCCGCCGCGCGCGCCCGGCCTTCCGCCGCCCGCTTCGCCCCGCCCGCCCTCCGCATCCTCGCCGCCGCCCTGGTCATCGCCGCCATCGCCCGCCCGCAGGCCGCGACCGTCGAAGCGGCCCGCCCGGCCGAGGGCATCGACGTCGTCCTCGCCATCGACGCCTCCTCCTCGATGACCCGCGAGATCGCGCCCGACGGCGAAACCCGGCTCGGAGCCGCCCGCCAAGTCGCCCGCGATTTCGTCGCCGAACGCGGCGACGACCGCGTCGGCCTGGTCATGTTCCAGCGCCGCCCCGTCGTGCTCAGCCCGCTCACGCTCGACCTCGACGCGATCGACGCCCTGCTCGCCGGCTCCGTCCGCAGCGGTCTCATCGTCGACGGCACCGGCATCGGCGTCGCCCTCGCCGAATCCGCCGCCCTGCTCCGCGCCTCCGACGCCCCCAGCCGCGTCGTCGTCCTGCTCACCGACGGCGAAAACAACGTCCCCGAGATCACGCCCGTGCAGGCCGCCGCCGTCGCCCGCGCGCTCGGCATCCGCATCTACACCGTCGGCCTCGGCGGCCTCGACGCCGACGCCAACGTGACGCTGGACGAAATCTCGCTGATCTACGCGGCCGACGAGACCGGCGGCCGCTACTTCCGCGCCTCCGACGCCGCCGAGCTCGCCGCCGCCTACGACGAGATCGACCGCCTCGAACGCGATTTCCTCGGCGTTGAAGAGGAGCTGCGCCTCCGCGAGCTCGCCCCCTGGCTGCTGCTCGCCGCCGCGCTGCTGCTGCTCGCCGCCGCCGGCCTCCGCACCGGCCCGCTCGGGACCGTCCCGTGATCGCGCTCGGCTCGCCCGAAATGCTGGCCCTGCTCGCGGTCGTGCCCTTGGCCGGCTTCGCGCTCTACTGGCGCTGGCGCAAGCGCCGCCTCGCCGTGATCGCCGTCCGCCGCGCCGGCGGCGGCCCCGTCGCGTCCGGCCGGCGCCGCCGCTCCCGCGCCGGCAACATGCTCTTCCTCGCCGCCATCGCCCTCATCGCCATCGCCGCCGCGCGCCCGCAGATCGGCTCCACCGAGTCCGAAACGATCCCCGCTTCAGCCGATCTCGTCATCGCCATCGATGTCTCGCAGAGCATGGCCGCCCGCGACATCCCGCCCAGCCGCTGGACGCGCGCGCGCGACGAAGCCCTCGCCCTGCTCGACGCCCGCCGCGGCCGCCGCGCCGCCCTCGTCATCTTCGCCGGCGGCGTCTACGTCCGCTTCCCCCTCACCCGCGACATCGACTCGGCCAAATCCGTCCTCCGCGCCCTCCGCCCGGGCGAAGCCCTCGTCCCGCCCGGCTCCGACCCCGCCGCCGCCATCGCGGCCGCCGCCGGCCTGCTCGAACGCGGCGGCGCGATCGTCCTGATCAGCGACGGCGAATCCCACGACGACGGCGCGGCCGCGCTCAACGCCGCCGCAAACGCATCCGTCGCCGGCATCAGCGTCCACGCCGCCTCCGTCGGCACGCGCGCCGGCGCCGAAATCCCGCTCGAAGACGGCAGCCTCAAAATCGATGCCCGCACCGGCGCGCCCGCCCTCTCCCGCGCCGACCCCGAAACGCTCCGCGCCCTCGCAAACGCGGGCGGCGGCCGCTACATCGACGCATCTCCCCCCGGCGCCCTCGCCGCCCTGCATTCCGAGATCAATGCCGCCCGCCTCGCTACCCGGGAAATTGCTGAAGAAACCCCGCGCGAGCTGCACCAATGGTTCGCCGCCGCCGCGCTCGCCCTGCTGATCGCCGCCACCGCCGTTCGCGTCGCCTCTATCCGCATCCCCCGATCCGCAATGATGCTCGCCGCGATCATTCCCATTTTTGCCGCCGGCTGCGCCGGTTCGCCGGACGCGACCGCCATCGCCGACGGCAATCGCGCCTTCAACGACGGACAGTACGAACAAGCGCTTCAGCACTATCGCCGCGCGCAGCAGCTCGACCCGGCCGCCGAAACCGCCCATCTCAACGCCGGCAAGGCCCTGCACGCGCTCGAACAGTACGCCCGTGCCGAAACCGCCAGCGCCCGCGCGCTCGATATCAATGATCCGGATACCCGCGCCCGCGCTTGGTATCAAATCGGCAACCATCGCGCCGCCGCTGAAAACTACATCGGCGCGCGACAGGCCTACATCGAAGCCCTCCGCGCCGATCCCGGCCACCGCGACGCGAAAATCAACCTCGAATTGGTCAACGCCGAGATCCAGCCCCCGGAAGCCCAGCCGCAGCCGCAAGCCGACTCCGAACCCGCCGACTCCGCGCCCGACGAGGCCGGACAAGCCGAGTCCGGGCAAAGCGCCGCCTCCGAAGAAGCCCAATTTGAATCCGCACGCCCCGGTGGCGGCGAAGCCTCCGGCAATGCTCCCGGCCCCCAAGGCGAAAGCAGCTCCGGCAACCCCGCCTACGACGCCGACCCGGAAACGGCCCGTGCCGCCCGTGCCGATCTCCGCCAAGCCCTGCAAGACCTCCCGCTGGAAAACGCCACTCCCGAACAAGCCCTCGCAGTCCTCGACGCCCTCAGAGCCGTCCCCGGCCAACCTCTGAGCACGGGCGCGGCACCAGCGGAGGCCGGCATCGATGACTGGTAACCGCGCCGCAGACGCGCATCTCTATCCTCGCCGCATGCCGCGCATCCCCTGCCGCGCCCTCCGCCGCATCGCCGGCTGCCTGCTGCCCGTCCTGGTCATCGCCGCCGCATTCCCCGCGCTCGCCGCGGGGCAAGATCCCGGCACGACTCAGCTCCAGCCGGGAGCGAACGAAATCTTCTGGCGCGGCCAGCCGGCAACGCCCGCCGGCCTCTTCGAAGACTCCCAGCGACTCGAAGCGATCTGGATGTTGGATGACGCATCCGGCGACTGGCTCGCCGCGGGGCGCGACGTGCCCCCGGCGCTCTGGACGCTGGCCCGCATCGAGCCGTTCGACGATCTCGTCCTCTACTTTTCCGAAGGCTCCTTCGTCACCTGGCCTCCCGTTTGGCTCGTCGGCCCGTACATCGGCCCCGGCCTCAGCGGCCGCCTGCTCGACCTCGCCGGACGCCCCGTCGACGGGGCGCTCATCACCGCCCTGAACCCCGACACCGGGCCGATCTACGCCTACACCCTGGCCGACGGCGAGGTGCGCCTCAACGTTCCCGGCGAAGGCGGCTACCTCATCACGATCGAGCGTCCCGGCGATTGCCCGGTCTACCTCACCCGCGATGGCTTCACCATCGATCGGCGCTACCAGCAGCCGATTCCCATCCAAAGCGGCCGGATCATCCGCGACATCCGCATCCCCGCCCGCGCCTGCTCGGCGACCGTCTCCGGCGTGATTACTAGTGATGGCAGCGCTTCCATCAACGACGCCGGGGTTTCTTTCGATCTCGCCGATGCTGATCCGGCCGTCGCCTTCAGCACCCGGCCCAGAGCCGACGGTTCCTACTCCCTGCGCCTGCCCGCGCCCGCGACCTACAGCATCACGCTCGAATGGCCCGCCCGTCGCTGCTCGGTCAGCATCCAGCACGACAACGCCGCCGTCCTGCTCGGCCATGCCGAGCCGTTCGAAATCCCCGCCGAAGATGTTCATCGCGACATCCGCATCCCAGCCGGCACCTGCGAACACTCAATCGCCGTCGATATCGTATTCGAATCTGGAGCAATCCCCCGCTCTCTCGATCTCTCGGCCTGCCTCCCGATCAACGGAACCAAGCACTGCATCGACCTCCCCTGGCAGAACGAGCTTTCCGAGTACCGCGCCATCGTCCCAATCGAGGGCGAGTACGAGCTGACCATCAGCCCCGGCAGCTCCCCCGCCAACACATATCTCACATTGGGCAGCGATCGCCTGGCCCCCGTCCCCATATTCGGCAGCGATGCCACCGACATCATCATCCGCGCCCTACCGGCACTTCCTGAAACCCCAGCCGAGTGAGGACGCCAGAACCCGAGCACGGGCGACCCCTGAATCCATCAGGCGTCAAACGGCCGGCACCCGCCCCGTTACCTGTCGGCTTGACACGTGGCACCGCCCTGTTATCTTCCCGCCCATGTCGCGCCTGAACATCGTTCCGCAGATCGCGTCCGCCCCGCAGGCACAGCGCATGATCGCGCTGCTCGCCGTGCTCGCAACCGCTTTCGCGGTCGCCATGACGCCCGCCTCCAGCTCGGGACAGAACGAAGGTTCGGGGGGGGGGGGGGCAACAGCTTGAGGCCGGCGCGAACCGCCTGAATTGGGATCGCCCCGCTACAACGCCGGCAGAGCTCTTCGCCGAAATCCCCCGCTTGGATGCCATCTGGGTCTACGACGCCGAAACCGACCGCTGGCTCGCAGCAGGTCGCGACATCCCCGAATCCCTCTGGACTTTGACTGAGGTGCAGTCCGGCACCAGCCCGACTTTGGTTATCTCCGAGGGCGATCCGGTAACGCTTCCCGCGCCGGATCCCGCCATTCATGGCCGCGTCACGGATGCCGAAGGCGCACCCCTTGCCAGTCGCCGAATTTTGCTCCACCGGGTCAAGAGCGCGGAAGCGACAGACGAAGGCGCGCAGCCTCAGCCATCCGTCAGTGAACCGCTTGAGACCGCGACTGACGAGCAGGGCCGCTTCCGTTTCGTCGCTCCAGCGGAAGGCCGGTATCGCGCAGAATTCTTTCCACGCGCAGAACGTGAATGCAGCGTCTTCTACGGCGGAGAGCAATGGACTTCCCGCAGCGGTGCTGCCGAGTTGATCCAGTTCGCTGGCGAAAATATCAGCAGCATTGATTTTGAAATCGACGCGAATGTATGCAGCCGCGCGATCACCGGCAACATCGTACGCGCTGGCAGCGCCAGCCCAACGGAGATGAAACTGGCAATTTTCAGCGGCGATCCCCCCGAGCTGCTGCGAGTTCATCCAGTGGAGCGCGAAGATGGTTCATTCCATGCCTATGTCCCCGAAACCGGCGCGTATCGGCTGCGCATGGAAATCGGACAACGTTGCCTACGAGTCGTCCGCGGAACAGAACTCACCGACGATGGGGAGTTCTGGAACATTGACCAAGCCCGGGTGTTCCAAATATCCGACGCTGACATCAACTTTGACATCAACGTCAAGGCCGGCGTCTGCGCCGGCACCCTGAGCGTGCGCATATTGAACTCAGAGGGAGCTCCACTCTCCAGCGCGACGGTCTATGCGAATACGACAAGCGCTCCGTATCTGACTTTTGACGGTGAACGTTTGACCGACTCAGATGGCTCGTGGGCGACCACGCTCTCCAGTGGCGAGTATCGCCTCTGGTTCAACACGCCCGACAACTGCGGGCTCTTTGCCTCGGATGGTGCTGCCACCCCCAGTTACGGTGAGGCCGCTCTTATTCGTGTGGAAGGCAACGATATCCATCGCAGTATCCGCATTCCCGATGATTACTGCAAGCACGCCATCTCCGGCATCATCACGCATGCCAACGGCGAGCCCGCTCAAAGTTTCAGGGTATCCGTCACACCGACGACGGTCAGTGACGGATTCACGCCGGCAACCACTGGAGAGGACGGTTTGTACAAGGTGGTGGTGCCAAGGTCTGCCACATATGATATCATTCTTAGCTGGCCCGATCGCCCATGTTTCGCCACAGTCAATGGTGATGGCAGCATAGTCGCTCCGTTGCCTCCCGGCACCGGACAATTCAATGTCGTTGATGGCGATATCCGTCGTGATATTCGTATCCCCGCGGGTACTTGTGAGTACTCAGTGTCGGGTACGATGATGCGCGAGGACGGATCGGTAGCAGGATTATCGGGCATTCTGACGCTGGGAGGCTTGGTCAGCACGACTGGAGAGGCTGGAAGTGCTGGGGGCAGCTCCATCGCGGAGGATGGCTCGTTCACTGTTTGGACCTCGCAAACGGGCACTTATCGCTTGCCGATCTGGTTCGACCTCGTGAACCTCACTGGCGGTCCTCTCCGTCCTTGCCTGACTTTCGTCTCCGCTGGAGGGCTAACGGACGATCAACGGCAAGCGCGTACGTTCACGATTGGGCCGGAAGGCGGCCCGCAGGACATCCGCATTCGAATACCGGCTGAAACAGCTGACATTTGCCCGAATTGACCCAGCCTGAGCGCAGCGCTGGAGGGCAGGATGCGCTAAGCGGCTAGAGCACCGGGAGGTAGCGGTTGAGTTCGTAGTCGGTGACGTGGGAGCGGAAGGAGTCCCATTCTAGGCGTTTGTTTTCGAGGACGGCTTTGTGGACGTGGGGGCCCAGGGCTTCGACCATCAGGGTGCTGCGCTCGAACTCTTGGATGGCTTGGCCCATTGAGCGGGGCAGCTCGGCGATGCCGCGGGCCGTGCGCTGTTCGTCGCTGAGTTCGAAGACGTCGTCTTCGGCGGGGGCGGGCGGCTCTAGCTCGTCGGCGACGCCTTGCAGGCCGGCGGCGAGCATGACGGCGAAGGCGAGGTAGGGGTTGGTGGCGCTGTCGGCGCCGCGGTACTCGACCCGCGTGGTCTGCGGACGGTTGGGGTTGTGCTCCGGGATGCGCACGAGGTCGCTCTGATTGGCGCGCGACCAGGTCAGGTAGACCGGCGCTTCGGTGCCGCGGGCGAGCCGCTTGTATGAATTGACCCACTGGTTCGTGATCAGCGAGAACTGCGGCGCCCAGGCCAGCAGCCCGGCCACGAACGACCGCGCCATCCGCGAAATCCCCTCCGGCCCCTCCTCGAAGAAGAGGTTGCGCTCGCCTTGGAAGAGCGACAGATCCACGTGCAGCCCGCTGCCGTTGACGTCCGTCCGCGGCTTGGGCATGAAGGAGGCGTGCGCGCCGTGCTTGATCGCGATCTCCTTGACTACCAGCCGCGTCGTCATCACCGAGTCGGCCATCGTCAGCGCGTCGGTGTAGCGCAGGTCGATCTCGTGCTGGCTCGGCGCGGCCTCATGGTGCGAATACTCGACTGAGATGCCCATCTCCTCCAGCGTCAGCACCGTCTCGCGGCGCAGATCGCTGGCCGTGTCGAGCGGCGTGAGGTCGAAGTAGCCGCCCGAATCGAGCGGCGCCGGCTCGTCGGGCGAGGTGAAGTAGAAGTACTCGATCTGGGGCGCGACGTAGAAGGTGAAGCCGAGCTCCGCGGCCCGCTCCAGCTGGCGCCGCAGCACCCGCCGCGGGTCGCCCTCGAACGGTTCGCCCGCCCGCTGGCGCACGTCGCAGATCATCCGCGCGACCCGGTGCTGCTGCGGCCGCCAAGGCAGCACCACGAAGGTCTCCGGGTCCGGCCGCGCCACCATGTCGGCCTCGTCGCGCCGGGCGAAGCCCTCGATCGAGGCCCCGTCGAACTCCAGCCCCTCCTCGAGCGCCTTGGGCAGCTCGTCGACGGTGATCGCGACCGACTTGAGCTGGCCCAGCACGTCGGTGAACCAGAGCCGCACGAACTTGACGTCGTGCTCGCGGCAGGCGTGCAGGACGTGGCGGTACTCGGCCGCGGTCGGAGCCTGCGGATCGGCGGCTTCGTTCATCCCGGCCTCCGGCCGCCCACCGCCGGCTCTTAGATGTGGAAGTAGTGGTGGAACTCCGCCGGGGTGGGCCGGCTGTCGATGTCGCGCGCCTCGTCCATCTTGTCGTCGAAGTACTTGGTCAGCAGGTCTTCGGTGAAGACCCCGCCCTGCAGCAGGTAGTCGTGATCGCGCTCCAGCGCCATCAGCGACTCTTCCAGCCGGTGCGGCACCGAGGCGATCCCCGCCGCCTCTTCCGACGAGAGCTCGTAGATGTCGACATCGATCGGGTCGGGCGGCTCGATCCCGTTCTCGATCCCGTCGAGGCCGGCCATCAGCATCGCGGAGAAGGCGAGGTAGCTGTTGGCCGAAGCGTCCGGCGTGCGGAACTCGACCCGCTTCGCCTTGGCCGAGCTCTCGTAGGTGGGGATGCGGATCGCCGCAGAGCGGTTGCGCTGCGAGTAGGCGAGGTAGATCGGCGCTTCGAAGCCCGGCACCAGCCGCTTGTAGGAGTTGGTCGTCGGCGCGCAGAACGCGAGCAGCGAGGGCCCGTGCGCCAGCAGCCCGCCGATGTAGTGCCGTGCCACCGCCGACAGGTCGGCGTAGGAGCCCTGGTTGAAGAACAGCGGCTCGTCGCCCAGCCAGATGCTCTGGTGGACGTGCATCCCGGTCCCGTTGTCCTCGAACAGCGGCTTCGGCATGAACGTCGCCGTCTTGCCGTGCGCGCGGGCCACGTTGCGGACGATGTACTTGTACCACTGCGACTCGTCCGCCTTCTTGCGCAGCGTGCCGAAGCGGGTCGCGATCTCGCCCTGCCCGCCCGAGGCGACCTCGTGGTGGTGCAGCTCGATCTCGATCCCGACCTTCTCCATCGTCTCGGCCATCTCCCAGCGGATGTCGCCCAGCGTGTCCCACGGCGCCGTCGGCGAGTAGCCCTGCTTGGCCGGGATCTTGTAGCCCTGATTCGAGCCCTCTTCCTGCCGGTCCGTGTTCCAATCGCCCTCGCTCGAATCGATCTCGTGGGACGACTCGTTGCCCGAGTGCGAGTAGGTCACGTGGTCGAAGACGAAGAATTCCAGCTCCGGCCCGAAGAACGCCTTGTCGCCGATCCCGGTCTGGGCGAGGTAGGCCTCCGCCTTGGTGGCGACGTAGCGCGGGTCGCGCGAGTAGCGCTCGCCCGTGATCGGGTCGTGCACGTTGCAGACCATCGCCAGCGTCGGCGTCGCCTGGCAGGGATCGATCACGGCCGTCTCGAGGTCCGGCCGCAGCAGCATGTCGGACTCGTTGATCGGCTGGAAGCCGCGCAGGCTGGAGCCGTCGAAGCCCTGCCCGTGCCCGGCCAGGCTCTCGTCGACCCGGTGGGCCGGCACCGAGAAGTGCTGCCAGCGCCCGTACAGGTCCGTCACCAGCAGATCGCAGCGGCGGATGCCGTTGTCGCGGATCAGTGCCTGGACATCTTCGAGCGTCGTCATCGAAACCTCCTGCTGCAGGGCGTGCGTCATCGCGCGGCCGGTCGCGTGCAGCCTATCGGCAGGCCCGCGAACGCGCCCGTCGAGGCGGTTACGGGCGTATGAATTCCGCCCTCAGCGCAGCGGCAGCGAGAAGCGGTAGCCCACGTTGCGCACCGTTTCGATGTAGCGGTGGCCCGACGCTTCCAGCTTCGAGCGGATGCGGCGGATGTGGACGTCGACCGTGCGCGAGCCGCCGTAGTAGTTGTAGCCCCAGACCCGGTTGAGCAGGATTTCGCGTGTGAAGACCTGCTGCGCGTGGCTCATCAGGAAGCGCAGCAACTCGAACTCCTTGAACGTCAGCGAGACCGTCTTGCCCGACTCGAAGACTTGGTAGTTCGACAAGTCCACGACCAAATCGCCGGCGGCCAAGGTGTTCCGCGTGACGGCGCGGCCGTGCCGCCAGAGCACGAGCTGGATCCGGGCCAGCAGCTCGGCCTCGCGCACCGGCGCGGTGATGAAATCCTCCAGATCATGCGAGGGGTCGATCTTCGAGAGCTGCTCGCCGCGGAAGAGCGCGATCCGCAGCGATTCTGGCCAGGCCTCGAACTGCGGCGGCCGCGCCGAGGGCACCCCGTCGCGCCAATCGAGCAGCAGCACGTCGGGCGCGGCCGCCGGATCCGGCTCGGACCCTTCCGACGCGTACGCGGTCAGCAGCTGCAAGCCGGCCCGGGCCAGCGGCTCTTCGATCGTGCGCGGAAGATCGGGATCGGCCGTCCACAGCGTGACGCGGAACATTCGCCCACGATAGAGCCTCGCTGCGCGAAGGCCGTGCCGAATAGCGCCGAACCGCGCCGGACTGCGCCGAATCGCCGGCTGCGTGCGATACTTGACGGTGCGCGCCGCCCGCGGCGCGCATCTGCACGCCGGCGTAGCTCAGTGGTAGAGCAACGGTTTCGTAAACCGTAGGCCGAGGGTTCGAATCCCCCCGCCGGCTCCACTTTCCCCCGTTCTACTAGACATATCCATTCCCGCGCGTCCCGCGCCGCCGGTTGCGGCGATGGCAGCGGGTAGACTGCCGCCGATGACCCGTGCGGGCCGTTGCCGAGCGAGTCGGCCCGCCTGCGCGACTGCCGCCGCGCCCCGGCCGGGCGCGCGTCCCCGTCGCGCCCCACCAGTTCGGGGGACCCGATGAGCCAGTCTTCGATCCTCGCCGCGCCGCCCCGCCGGTTCGTCCCGCGCCGGCTCGCCACGCGCTTGGCCGTATGGCTCGGGCTGATCGCCGCCGCGGCCCTGCTGGCCTCGGGCTGCGACCTCTTCAGCACCGACGACGAGGACGATCAGGCGCAAGAACAGGCGGAAACCCTCACCCCGGCGCAGCGCGCGGCCGCGACGCAGCCGATCAGCTACATCAAGACCCCGGCCGAGATCTTCGAGCTCGTCCGCCCCTCGCTCGCGCTGGTCCGCACCGCGACCGGCGCCGCCACCGGCCTAGTCACCGATCAGGGCATGATCCTCGTCGGCCTCACCCAGCTCGGCGGAGCCCTCGCCGCGGACGTCTCGCTGGCCGACGGCACCTATCTCGAAGGCGTTCCGCTGGCCTCCGCCAACCCGCTGGCCGACATCGCCATGCTCGGCCCGATCGAGCGCCGCCTGGCCCAGAGCCTGCCCGGCTCCCCGCTCGGCGACGGGGAACGCTTGGCCGTGGGCGCGCCGATCTACGCCTTCGGCTACGCCAAGAGCGCCACCCTCGACCCGCTCTTCGCCGGCGGCCTGCTGGCCAAGCGCGTCCAGTGGACCTCCGCCAACCTCACCCTGCTGGGCGCAGACATCAACCTCGCCGACGACCAGGCCGGCGTCGTCCTCGCCGACGCGACCGCGCAGGTGATCGGCATCGCCAGCCGCTCGCTCGCCGGCGCCGGCACCTTCATCTCGGCCGTCGACCTCGCCCAAGCCGGACGCCCCGCCGCGAATGCCGCCCAGCGGCCCGCCGCGCCGGGCGCGGCCGCGCTCGCCGTCGCCGTCGATCTGCAAGCCGGCCAGACCCGCGCTTGGGAGACGCAGTCCGTCCTCGAACAGCCGCTCAGCCTGATCGTCGAAGGCACCGACCTCGGCGAGATCGCCGTCGAGCACCTCGACGGAACCCTGCTGCTGTACCGCGAAATCGGCGCCGGCCGCGAGCAGCTCAGCGTCCCGCTGTCGACGCCGGGCCGCCTCCGCATCTCGCTCACCGCCCCCTCCGACGGCCCCGCCTCGTTCGATCTCCAGTCCAGCACGCCGCTGCTGCTCGGCACCGCGCCGTCGCCGTCGGAGGCCGCCCGGGCCCTGCCGCTGCTGCCCGGCCAGCCCCAGATCGGCTTCTCCTTCCCCGGCCTCCCCGCCAGCCCCTACCAGCTGCTGGTCGGCCGCGGCACCCAGTACCAAATCCGCGCCGAAAGCATCAGCTGCGACGTCGGCCTCAGCGTCGACGGCGTGCCGGCAGCCGTGATCGACGATGCCATCGGCGGCGCCGGGCGCGGCGACGCGGTCGCCCTGATCCGCGGCTTCGCCAACGCCCAGGCGATGATCAACGTCTCCTGCGCCGACGGCGGCGCCGGCGCGTTCATCCTCGCCATCGAGCAGTCCGAACTCACCGCCGACACCGCGATCGTCGCCGACCTCGGCCTCAACCGCGACCTGCCGCCGATCCCCGAACTGCCCGCGCTGGCGATGCGCGGCAGCGACGCGCTCACACCCGACGGCGCGCGCTTCGCGCCGGAGTTCGCCACCGAGGGCTTCTCGACCCCGCAGGCCGACATCATCTTCGACGACGGCGACGGCTCCTTCGAGATCCGCGCCTACATCATCGGCGCGTCGGGCACGGCCGCGCGGATCAACGTCGTAGACGGCGCCGGCACCAGCATCTTCAGCGGCCGCGTCGTCACCGCCTGCGCCGACGCCAACCCCTGCCGCGGCTCGGCCAACTTCCTGGTCCCCCGCAGCCAGCCCGGCCGCTACCTCGCCAACCTCCAGCCCGAGGCAGGCGAGCCCACCGCCTGGCAGGTCGAGATCTACCGCGGCCGCTAGCCCAGATCGCGGCGCGCGATCGAGCCGGCGGCGCTACGGAGCCGTGCGTTCGTGCTCGTGTCCGCCGCCGATGCCGGCGAGCTCCAGCAGTCCGTCCAGCGCGGAGATCGCGAGCAGCAGTCCGCCGATGGCTGCGAGTAACAGGACAGGGGCTCCCACGGCGATCTGCAAGCTCTGCGCCCTTGGCAGGTACCACCAGCCGAGCCCGAGCGCGGCGAATCCCGCGTACGCCAGGATGGCCGGCGGCAACGTGCTGTCGAATAACTGGCCGATCGCTTGCGCGAAGATGAAGGTGCCCGTCAGGAGCAGCAGGCCGAGAACGATGAAGGCCGCGCTCGCCGGCGGATTCGCCCGTCTTCCATCCACCGCTGTTCTTACCCGGAAGAGCATCGCTTCCCTCCGCAGATGCAAGCGCCCCGCGCAGGGAGTCAGCGGTGCGCGCCGCTGATCCCCGCGTTCGGCTGTCCCGACCTCAGGGCCCGATGACCACCGGGATCATCACCGCCATTCCCCGCTGAGCGAGCGTGCTGTGGAGACTCTGCGTTCTCATCTCGCACCCCTTTCGCTGGGTGTGTTCCTTGGCGGTTTTCTTTCTGCCTTTCCTGACTTGTCTTCGTTAACCAGCCTACGTCGCAAGCATGGATTCAGCGCATGTGCAATACATGCTCCGTAATGCGGAATAGATTGAGCACGGAAGGGAGGCTCAGGCTCCCGGCGTGCCGGATTCGTAGGGCTTGGGGGCCTTGAGGCGGCCCAGCAGTTGGGCCAGCGAGGGGGGCGCGTGCAGGCCGTGCGCTTCGATCGTGAGGCGCGGGAGGGCGCGGTCGAGCCAGCCGGGCATCCACCAGTTGGCGCGGCCGGCCAGTTCCATGAAGGCGGGCACGAGCACCAAGCGCACCAGCGTCGCGTCGATCAGGATCGCGAAGGCCATCCCGATCCCGAACGCCTTGATCGGGCGGTCGTCCGAGAAGATCGCGAACGCCCCGAACACGGCCACGAGGATCGCCGCCGCCGCCGTGATCACCCGCGCCGACGCGCCGATCCCGTAGGCCACCGACTCCGACGAATCGCCCGTCTGCAGGTAGCGCTCGCGGATGCGGCTGAGCAGGAACAACTCGTAGTCCATCGACAGCCCGAACAGGATCGCGAACATGATCATCGGGATGAACGTCTCGATCGGCCCCGTCCGGTCCAGCCCGATCAGCGGCAGGAACCAGCCCCACTGGAAGACGGCGACGACGAACCCGACCGAGGCGGCGATGGCGAGCATGTTCAAGGCGGCCGCCTTGAGCGGGACCAGGATCGAGCGGAACGCCATCATCAGCAGCACCAGCGAGATGCCGATCACGACGGCGAAGAAGATCGGCATCCGCGCCACCTGCCGATCGGTCGCGTCCTCCGTCAGCGCCGTCGCCCCGGTGATGTGCAGCTCCGTTCCCGCCGCCGCCGCGCGCAGCGCCGCCGGCACGTGGTGCTCCCGCAGCGCGTGCACCAGCGCCCGCGTGTCCTCGTGCTGCGGCGGCGTCTTGGGGATGATCGTGAAGACCGCCGCGTCGCCGGCCGCGTTCACCCGCGCCGGCGGCACCGCCGCCGCCTGCGCCGCGCCCGCCAGTTCCTGCCGCGTGCGCGCCAGGAAGGCTTCATCCAGCGTCCCGCTTGACGTTGACGCGACCGCGATCAGCGCCGCGTTGACGCCCGGCCCGTAGGCATTCGAGATCAGGTCGAACGCGCGCCGCGAGGTGCGCGACTCGGGTCGGCTGCCATCGTCCGAAATCCCCAGCGAGATGTCCAGCGTCGGAATCGCCAGCGCCAGCAGGATCGCCGTCGACAGCGCCAGCCAGAGCAGCGGCGCGCGCTGGATCAGCCGGCTGAAGCGGTACCACATCCCGCGCTCGCCGCCGACCGTGTAGCGCAGCTTCGGAATCGAGAGCCAGTCCACCCGCCGGCCCATGATCGCCAGGATCGCCGGCAGCAGCGAGACTGCGATCAGCATCTCGATGAACACGACGATGGCCGCGGAGATGCCCAAGTTGGCCATGATCGGGATCCCGATCGAGAGCAGCCCCAGCAGCGCCGCCGCCACGATCACGCCCGCGAACGCGACCGCCCGTCCCGCCGTGCCCACCGCCGTCCGCACCGCCTGCTCGACCGTCTGCCCCGCAGCCAGCTGCTCGCGGAACCGCGCGATCACGAACAGCGTGTAGTCGATCCCGACGCCGATCCCCAGCATCGCTCCGAATGCCGGCGCGAACGTCGTGATCGAAATCCCGTTCGCCGCCAGGAAGATCAGCATGCTCCCGACCGCCACCCCGACCAGCGCCGTCACCACCGGCATCACCGCCGCGATCACCGAACCGAACCCGATCAGCAGGATGATCAGCGCCGCGATGATCCCGACCATCTCCGCCCGCCCCGGCGACTCCTGCTCGATCTCGCGGATCGGCTCCCCGCCGAACTCGACTTGCAAAGCGCCCGTCCGCAGCGCCGTGCCGATCTTCACCACCTGCTCGATCTGCGCCTCGCTCAGATCGTTCGCCCGCTCCGCGTAGCGCACCCGCACGATCGCTGTCCGCCCGTCCGGCGAGATGTCGCCCGGCGACTGGCGCGGGTCCGACACCCGTACCACGCCGCGCGCGCCCGCCGCCGCGGCGATGAAGCGATCCAGCGCCGCCTGCACCGGCGCATCCGAGATCGCCCCGTTCCGCGCGTGGAAGACGGCCCGCGTCTCCGAACCCGCCTCTGCCGGGAAGCGATCATCCAGCAGGTCCAGCGCCCGCTGCGACTCCGTGTTGGGCAGCGAAAACGTGTCCGACAGCTGCCCGCCCCAGCGGACGAAGGCGACGCCGAGCAGCAGGAGGATCGCGATCCAGCCCGCGATCACCCACCAGCGCCGGCGCACCAGCAGCCGCGCCCACCGATCCATCATCGGCCCGTCACCGATCCTTCACCCGTGCGCCCCTTGGACATCTTGCCCGTCGTCAGTTGATCAGCCCGTCGAGCGACAAGGCCCCGCTCCCGCTCAGCACCAGCGCCGCGCAGGCCAAGCCGAGCAGGATGTCCAGCTCGTAGCCCTGCTGCTCGCTGCTGCCTTGGAACGGCGCGCCTTCCTTGAACTTGTTCACCCACGTCGCCACGACCATGTTCAGCGCCAGCGGAATCGCCACCCAGCTCGTCATCAGCCCCAGCAAGATCATCGCCCCGCCGACCAGCTCCAGCGTCGCCACGCCCGGCCCCGCGACCCGCGCCATCGGAATCCCCAGCGACTCCAGCCAGCCCGAAAAGCCGCCGATCCCGCGCCGGAACTTGCCCAGCCCCGCGTCGATGAAGATCACGCCCACGGCGATCCGCAGCACCAGCGCCGCCCACTCGATCGCGTCCTCCCCGAACGGCTGCGTCACCCATTCCGCCGCATCCATGCGCCTCACGCTATCGCAGCCCCGCGCTCCGCGCCCCATCGCCGAACCTCGCGGCCGAGCGCGTCGGATACCCTCGCAGCGGACCCGACCGAACGCGGAAATCGAGCACGAAGGAGCGCGAACATGGGAAAGCTGGCCGACGCGATCAAACAGCGCCGCCGCCGGCGCCAGCGCCCGCTCGGCTTCGGCGCGGCCCGCGAAACCCGCCCCAGCCCGATGCTGATCGCCGTCACCGGCCCGTTGCCCGAAGCCGACGTCTGCCTGCTCGAGAGCGCCGATCAAGCCGCTGCCTGCGGCGAAACCGCGCTCTGGGGCCTCCCCGCCGCCGGCCTCGACGCCGACGCCCGCAAGGCCGCCGCCGAAGCCGGCGCCGCCTACCTCGTCATCTCCTCGACCGCAGCCGACGCCTCCGCGCTCCTGCTCGAACCCGGCGTCGACCTCGTCCTGCGCCTCGACGCCGACCATGATGACGACGAACTCGCCGCCCTCGCCTCGCTGCGCCCGGCCCTCGTCGTCGTCCCCAACCCCGAATTCCCGCTCAGCGTCCCCGCCGTCGCCGGCCTGCGCCGCGTCGGCGCCCGCGTCGTCGCTCCCCTCGGCGCGATGCTCGCCGAACACGTCTCCGACGCCGACCTCGAACTGCTCCGCGACAGCGGCGTCGCCGGCCCCATGCTCCCCCCCGGCGCGACCGCCGCCGACGTCAACGCCATGGCCGCCCGCCTGGAAGCCCTCCCCGAACGCAAGCGCGACGACCGCCCCGACGCCCCCGCCCTGGTCCCGCAAGTCGCCGACCCGGACGACGACGATCTGGACTGACCGCCCGCCGCGCCCCCTGAAATCAGTAATCAGTCCTTGAAAACGGTGCGGTTGACCGGCTCCAGCGAGCTGCGGCTCGTGCCCGTCGCGACGCGCAGGAAGAACACCATCCCGCCCGCGAACGCGATCCCGATCAAGACCGCGATCGTCCACAGCACCACGCCCTGCGACGACTTCGCCTCGCCCGCCGCTGCCGCGCCCTCTCCGTCCGTGCCCGCAACCGCGCCCTCATCGACCGTGAACTGGTATCCGCCGTTCAGCCGCTGCCTCTCGCCCCGCGCGCCATCCGCCATCAGCACGGTGTAGGTCACCTGCAGCGCACCTTCGAGATGCCCCTTCAGCGGCACGACCAGCGTCCGCCTGCTGTAGGTCGAGAGCCCGGCCTTGCCGTCGTCCACCCGATCCCCGTGCCCGTCGTGCACCTCGACGAGATGCGCCCCCGCCAGCGCCGCCAACGGCCGGTCGAACGTCAGCAGCACCTGATGCGGCGCTTCCGCCACCACCGCATCGACCCGAGGCTCCGCCCGCACCAGCTCATCCGCCGAAGCCCCTTGCCACACGGCAAGCAGCGCGACCCCTGCAACAGCCAGCCCCAGCAAACGCCGCATGCGCATCCTCCGCCCTCGATCCTACGAACGGGCGCAGATGCGGGCAAGGCGCGCCCTTCGCCATGCGCGGCCCCGCTTGCGTTGGAAAGGGCTGTTCAGCCGCCCGCGGCTGCGGCTGCGCCCAGCTCAATCGGCGCTTCCTCTGCATAGACACGGGGCACTCGCGGCGAAATCCCGGTGAGGATCGCGTGCGGGACTGTGCCCGCCGCCCGCGCCAAATCCGCCGCTGTCTGCATTCGCGCGCCGTCCCGGCCAATGATTGTCGCCTCGTCGCCAATCTCCGCTGCGGCAATGTCGGTGACGTCGATCATGCAGCTATCCATGCAGATCACGCCGCGGATGGGCGCATGGCGGCCGTGGATGAGGACGCCGGCGCCGGGCGCGAGGCCGCGGGGCAGGCCGGCCGCGTAGCCTGCGCCGATCGTCGCCAAGCGGGTGTCCCGCTCGGCCGTCCAAGTGCCGCCGTAGGAGACCGATGCGCCTTGGGGGATCTCGCGAATGGCGAGGATCGTCGTCTTCCATTCGGCCGCGGGCTGCAACGGCGGGCTGAGCTGGTCGCCGGCCGGGTTGGGCGCGAGGCCGTAGACCGCCAGACCGGGCCGGATCATGTCGAGCGCGGTTTCGGGGAAGCGCAGGAAGGGCGCACTGTTGGAAGCATGCAGAATCTGCGGGTTGATCCGGCGGCCGATCCGCTCGAAGCGGCGGAACGCCTCCAGCGTCGCTTCCGGCTGGTCGGCGGGGCTGGGGAAGTGCGTGTAGACCCCTTCGAGCACGAGGTTGGCGCTCGAGCGCACTTGGGCGGCGAGCGCGCAGGCCTGTTCCGGGCGCAGCCCGTGGTGGCTCATGCCGCCGTCGATGTAGAGGTGCACGCGCAGGCGGCGGTGCAGCCGCTCCGCGGCCGCGCTGAGCGCGTCGACCGTCGCGGCGTCGGCCACCGTGACGGCCAGGTTCAGCCCCGCGGCCCGCGCCGCTTGGTCGGGTTGGATCGGGCAGAAGACGATCACCTCGTCGGGGAAGCGGGCGGCGCGCAGCTCGGCCGCCTCGTCGATGTCGAACACGCAGACTGCCGCCGCGCCGGCCTCGATCGCCGCCCGCGCGACCGGCGCCGCGCCGTGCCCGTAGCCGTCGGCCTTGACCACCGCCGCGACCCGCGCCGGCCGCGCCAGCCGCCGCAGCTGGCGCACGTTGCGCCGGATCGCCGCGAGATCGACCGCGACCCACGAGCGCCCCGGCGGCCGCGCCGACGAACGGTTACGGGAATGTTTGCCCGCGTTAGACAGCGTCGGCGGCGCATCCGTACGGTGAACGCGTTCCCGATCCACGGGGAGGACGCGATGCGCGACGGACGGAGGCGGCGTTGGCGGAGCGGCGGGCCGGGCATCCGGCTGGGGCGGTCGCGTGCGCGGAAGCAGGAGAGTCATGGCAATCAATCCGCGCCGCCGCCCGCATTCGACACTAGCAACGCCCCGCCGCTGGCGGCCCGGATCGGGCGCGGCGCTTTACTCGCAGTTGCCGCAGCCGCGCTCGCCGCGGCCGCCTGCGATAGCGCAGCCGAGCCGGCCGCGCAGCCGCAGCCGGCGCAGCAGGCCGATGCCCAGCCAGACGTGCGCGGCGGCAACGCGGTTCCGCCGCGGCCCGCGGCCGACTCGGACGCGCCCGCCGAATCCGCGCTGCGCTCCGCGATCCCCGTCCTGCTGGCCGAGGCCGGGGCGCTCGAATACAACGGCTTCCGCGACGCCGCCGCGGAGATGCGCGCGCGCGCGCTGGCCGATCCCGCCTTCGCCGCCCTCCCGCCCGACCAGCGCTACGCGGCGCTGCTCGATCAAATCAAGCTCTGGCTCGACCTCGGCCGCGCGGGCGAGGCCCAAGCGCTGCTCTCCGACCTTTCCTGGGACCTCGAGGTCATGCCGGCCGATGCGGCGCGGCGGCATGCGCTGCTGCGCGCGCGCGCATTCGAAGCCGCGGACGATCTCGTCACCGCGGTCTCCTCGCTCGACCGCTACATCGCCGAGGGCGGGCCGGCCTCTCCCTCGATCCTCCTGATCCGCGCCCGCTGGCAGCTCGAACTCGGCAGCGCCGAACAGGCCCAGGCCTCGGCCGCGCAGGCGCTCTCCTACGCCGTGCTGCCCGAAGACGAGCGGCTCGAGGCGCTCTCGATCTCAGCCGAAGCGCTGGAGCAGCTGGGCAGCGGCGCGGAAGCGATCGACCGCCTCGCCGACCTGCTCGCGGCTTCCCCCTCGGCCGATGTCACCGCCCGGGCCCTCTCGCGGATCGGCGCGATCCAGGCGGAAGCCGGCAACCTCAGCGGCGCCATCGCCGCTTGGCTGCAGCTGGTCCAGGACCTGCCCGCGTCGCCGGAAGCGCCGGAAGCGCTGCAGCTGCTGCGGAACGCCGAGGCCGACGTGCCGCTGATCGTCGCCGGCCGCGTGCTCTACGCAGCCGGCGAATACGACGAGGCGCGGGCCGAACTGATCGACGCGATCGTTTTCGGCACCTCCGCCGAAGAGGCCGAGGCGGAATTCCTGATCGCCCGTATCGCGCAGGCCCGCGAGGAATTCGACGCGGCCTACCCGGGCTTCATCGCCGTCGTCGGCCGCGACTCCGAGTCGCCCTTCGCCGGCGAAGCGCTCTGGCGCGCCGCCGATCTCTACTCCGAGCAGGACGACGCGGCGTCCGCCGACGTCCTCTACGAGCGCGTGATGCGCGAATACCCGGACTACATCTGGGCGGCCGATGCCGCGCTGCGCTGGGCGCTCTGGCGCGCCGACCAAATCGGCTGGGACGCAGCGGCGGCCCGGCTCGCCGAAGGCGCATCGCTCGCCTCGGGCTGGACCGTCAACGAGCGCCAGCGCCACCTGCTCTGGCAGGGCATCGCCGAGTCGCGCCTGGGCCGCGAGGCCGATGCGGCCGTCTTCTGGGAGCGCGCCGCCGAGCTCGGCGCAGGCGGCTATTACGGCATCCGCGCCGCCGCGCTGCTCGACCGCGGTCCCGCCGCCTTCGCGGGGGAGGCCGATACGGAGGCTTGGCTCGCGGCCCGCACCGACTCGGTCGACTCTGAGACGCAGCCGGACCAATCGACCCGCTGGCGCGCCGCGCTCGATCTGCGTTCGGCGGGATTCGACGGCGCGGCCGTCTCGCAGCTCGCGCAATGGCGGCGCGACGCCGGCGGCAACCTGCGCGAACTGCACGCGATGGCGCTGCACCTCGCCCGAGCCGGTGAAACCGCCGCCGCCCTGCAGGCCGCCGAGCAGCTGCTCGGCGCGGCCAACACCCGCTGGTGGCAGGCTCCGCCCGCCATCGCGCGCCTCGCGCATCCGCGCCCCTGGCCCGAGCTGCTCGGCAGCGCAGCGCAGCAGTACGAACTGGACGAGCGCCTGCTCACCGCGCTGATCCGCGCCGAGAGCCGCTTCGATCCCAACGCGCGCGGCCGCGCCGGCGAGATCGGACTTACGCAGGTCATTCCGACCACCTCGGCGCTGATCGCGGAAGCGCTGGGCGAAGAGCACGACCACGCGCGCTTGGAGCGGCCCGAAACGGCGCTGCGCTACGGCGCTTGGTTCCTCGGCGACCTGCTCGCCGCCAACGACGACCGGCCGCAGGTCGCGCTGGCCGCCTACAACGCGGGACCAAGCAACGCCGCGCGCTGGCTCGGCGTCGCGGCCGGGTTCGACGGACGCCCCGATGATCTGGAAGCGATCGAGCCGGACCCGTTCGCCGACGATGCGTTCGAAGCCGCGATCGACTTCCCGACCACGCGCGCCTACGTGCGCCACATCATCGAAAACCGCGCCGCCTACGCGGCCCTCGCGGCCTACGAAGCCGCCCACACCCCGGCCGGAGGCTGATGCCGCGCGGATGGGTTGTCCGCTGCGCGGGCGCGCGTATACTTGAATCCTGCACGCGGCTTGCGGCACGCCGGTTCCGGTGCCGCCAGTTTCCACACCTGTGCGGCGGAGGAGGCGTGATGCCCAAGCGCACGTACCAGCCCAAGCGAATCCCGCGCAAGCGCGAACACGGCTTCCGCAAGCGCATGGCCAGCCGCGGCGGCCGCGCCGTGCTCAAGCGCCGCCGCCTGCGCGGCCGGAGGCTGCTTTCGGTCGCCTGAGCCCAGGCCTCTCCGTGCCGTCCATGCAATGCAACCGCACTACCGCCATGCTTCCCTGCGTCCGCCCGCGGATCGATGCGCCGTGACCGCCGTCTGCGCAAGAAGGCGGAGTTCGATGCCGTCTTTAGTACAAATGTACGTATATCCCGACACGAACTCTCGGTTGCAGTCCGGGAGCGGGACGACGATCAGCCGAACCGCTGGGGCTTCGCGGTCAGCTCCCGCCTCGGCGGCGCAGTCGTGCGCAACAAAATCAAGCGACGGCTGCGAGCGGCCGCGATGGAAATCGATGGGACGGGGCTTGACGTGGTCGTGATCGCGCGACGCGGCGCAGCGGAGGCTTCGTATGCGGCGCTGGCCGAAAATTTGGGCGAGCTGATGCGCAGGGCCCGGAAGCGGCTGGAACGGGACGGCGAATCGTGAGCGCGGTGGCGGAGCCGCGCTCCAAAATCGGCGATCGCGCACTCATCGGCCTGATCCGCCTGTACCAGCGGATGCTGTCGCCCATCTTCGCAGCGCTTGGATCGCAATGCGCCTACCAGCCGAGCTGTTCGGAATACATGGCCGACGCGGTGCGCGAGCACGGCTTGGCGCGCGGTGCCATTGCCGGCATCTGGCGCTTGCTCCGCTGCAATCCGTTCAGCAATGGCGGCTACGACCCGGTGCGTCCCCGATGAAGGCGCTATTGAGGACGCTCGCGCATGCTGCCGAGCATGGTGTTTCACGTGAAACACCTGCCGGGCCAGAGCGTGTCGTGGAGTGTGTCGCCGAGTCCGTCGCGGGGTGTTTCACGTGAAACACCCCCTGCTCCGATCCCGCCTGCTGATCTGGCCTGTGCTGCTGCTGTTGCCGCTCGTCCTCGTCGCATGCGAGATCGCGGATGCGCCCGACGGCTGGGGCGCAGTCGCGGAAGATCCGCAGAGCGAGGGCCGAATCGTCTTCCCGACCGGGGGCGACAAGGTCGTGGCGCTGGATGTCGCAACCGGCGTTGTGGCCTGGCAATTCCCGCAGGACAACAACGACAACCGCCTGCCCGGTCTCGCCGATGACTTGGAAACGACCGCCTTCTACGCCGACCCCGTCTGGGCTGAATTCACCGGAGAATGGCTGGTCGGCGAATACAGCGATGGCATCCTCTGGGCCGTGCGAGGCGACGGACGCAGCGCCCGCGCCGTCTTCGCAACCGGTGCCCGGATCGTGGCGACGCCGGCGCTTGACGACAGTTTGGCCTACATCGCGACCAATGACGATCGCGTGATCGCGGTCCATATCGAGCGTCCCCAAGAGGTGATTTGGGAATGGTCGGGCGGCAGCGACTTGGCGATCCTCGGCTCGCCGGCGCTGGCGGACACCGAGATCGGCAAGCTGTTGATCTTCGCCGACCTCAACGGCTGGGTCACGGCGCTCCGCGTCGACGGCCCGCAACCAGGCGAAGAGGCTTGGCGGCGGCAGATCGGCGCCGGCCTCGCCTCGTCCGTAACGGTCGCCGAAGGTTTGGCCTACTTCGGCGCGTTCGACCGCACCTACTACGCCATTCGGCCCGAAGACGGCGAAACCGTCTGGACGGCGCGCGGACAGAACTGGTTCTGGGGCACGCCGCTGGTGGACGAGGGCGTCCTATACGTATCCGATGTGCGCGGGAACGTGCATGCATGGGACGCGCGGAACGGACAGCCGCACTGGGGCTCGCCCTACATATCGGGCGAAGACCGCATGCGCTCGCGGCCCGTGCTCGCCGATGTACAGGGAATCCCAGTGCTGGCCGTGGTCGCGCGCGATGGTTCGATCCACCAGATCAACGCGGAAACGGGCCAGCCCGCCTTCCCCTTTGAAGTCCGCGTGGACGGCGATGTGCTTTCGGACCCGCGCCTGATCGGCGGTCGGTTGCTGATCGGCAATGAGCGCGGGCAGCTTTGGTCGGCCGTGCTCGGCGTCAACGCCGCGCCTCAAAAGCTGTACGAGGCCGACTGATGATCGACTTCCTCTGGAACGATGTCCTGCTCAATCCGGTCACCAATGCGTTGATCATCCTGACCAACGCCTTGGCCGACAACTACGGCTTGGCGATCATCGTCTTCACGCTGATCATCCGGGTCATCACCTACCCGCTGACGCTGCGGCAGCTGCGGGCGACGCGGGCGATGCAGCTGATGCAGCCGCGCATGCAGGAGCTGCAGAAGAAGTACAAGGACCCCAAGCGGCGCCAAGAGGAGATGGTCAAGCTGTACCGCGAGGCGGGGATCAACCCGCTCGGCTGCATCTGGCCGCTGCTGGTGCAGATGCCGATCTGGATCGCGCTCTATCAGGTGATCCGCAACACCTTGGGCGACACGCCGGAGCAGCTGCTGAGCCTCTCGCGGCGACTCTACGATTGGGACTACATCACCGCATCCATCCCGCTGGATCGCAATTTTCTCTTCCTCGACCTGGGTTCCAGCGCTTTGGTCCAGTCGTTGCCGCTGGCGATCGTGATCGCCGTGCTCACGTTCTTCCAGCAGAAGTTGTCGACGGCGCGGATGCCGGCGCGGGACGAGCGCTCGCAATCGACCAACCAGACGATGCTGTGGATGCTGCCGCTCGTATTCGGCTTCTTCACGCTGCAAGTGCCAGCCGGGCTGGCGCTCTACTGGCTGGTGACCAGCGTCTTCACCATCGCCACCTCGTACTACTACTACTTCTACCGTACGGGCGAATCGATCTCGCTGCGCTGGCTGATCTCGCTGGACCCGCTGCCCGCGCCGGCAGCGGCGACCGTGTCATCGGGCTCCTCTTCGCGGCGCGAAGCGCGCGAGGAGCAGCGCGAGGAACCAATCGAAGCGGAAGCAACCGAGACCGCGGACGACGAGCAGCCGGCCGAACGCCGGCGCTCGGCCGCCGAAGAGCGGAGGCGCCGCCGGCGGCGCAGGGCGCGGAGATAACGAGCACGCAGAGCGACGGGCGCGAGTGCGCACCCGCAGCAATTGGAGCGATGGAACATGGCAGGACGCGCAATCGAGATCGAGGGCCGGACGGTTGACGACGCGGTGCAGGAGGCGCTGCGCGAGCTCGGCCTGACGCGGAGCGAAGTCGAGATCCAAGTGCTCGACGAAGGGCGCAGCGGCGTGCTCGGCGTCGGCCAAACCCCCGCCTTGGTCCGCGTCGCGCCCCTCGGCGACGATCAGGACCCGGCCGAGGACGGCGAACCCCCGTTGTCGCAGGACGACGACTACGAGGATCCGACCGAGCTGGAGGCGGACGACGAGGAGGAGGGCGAGGCGCAGCCGGACTACCGCGGGCGCGCGTCGCGCGGCGGGCAGGGCGGCTCCGCCCGCGGCGGCGGCCGGCCGATCATGGAGCGCGACGGATACGAAGACCGCGGCAGGTCGGGGCGGCGCGGGCAACGGGACGGGGGCCGCGGGCGGGGCTGGCAGGATCGCGGGCGCGGGCGAGACCGCGAACCGCGACAGAGCGAGCCGCGCGAGCCGTTGCCGCCGTTCGAACTCGCAGCCGACCCGGAATTCGAGCCCGACGATGACCCCCGCGCCTTCGCCGTCGAGGTCGTGCGCGACCTGACCAGGCTGATGGGCTTCGACGTCAACATCTCGGACCGCGAACCGGAGACGCCGATGGACGGACTCGACCACTCGATCGCGGTGATCGACGTGACCGCGAAGCCGGGCGACGACTTGGGCCTGCTGATCGGGCGGCACGGGAGCCACATCACGGCGCTGCAGTACGTGGTGAACGTGATCATCAGCCGGGCCATCGACGGCGATCACCCCGTGAGCATCGATGTGGACGGATATCGCCGCCGCCGCGAAGAGGCGCTGCACGACATCGCCGACCGGGCCGCCGCCGAGGTGCGCGAATACGGCGGCGAGGTCGTGCTCGCGAGCATGCCGCCCGCCGAGCGGCGGATCATCCACCTCGCCCTGATGGACGAACCGGACCTGGAAACCGCCTCCGAAGGCGACGGCCCGCAACGCCGGGTCAAGGTCAGCCTGCGCGAGTAGCCGGAGTTTCGTCGCAAGGGCGGCGGAATTGAAGCGTGGAATTGCAGATGGCTGCCGCTTGCGATCATCTGCCGATATGATCGCAGGTGCAAACCGGTGATCAGTTCGGGCTCGGAGCGCTCGTGACTTACGTGGCTGCGGTGGCCAACCAGAAGGGCGGCGTGGGCAAGACGACGACCGCCGTCAATCTGGCGGCCGCGCTGGCGGCGACAGGAACGCGGGTGCTGGTCGTCGACTGCGACGCGCAAGCCAATGCGAGCAGCGTGCTGGGCGCCAAAACACCCGCTGATGGAACCGGGCAGGTCGGCCTCTTCGAGGTGCTGGGGAAGCGAGCGACGCTCGAACAGGCGGTCCGCCCCACCAGCTTGGATTTGGTCGACGCGGTGCCCGCTTCGATCGACTTGGCCGCCGCCGACCTCGAGCTGGCGAATACGGAGCGCCGCGAGCATCTGATCGCGCAGGCGCTCGCGCCGGTGCAGGAGCGGTACAGCTGTGTATTGCTTGACTGCGGGCCGTCGCTGGGCCTGCTGACGCTGAACGCGCTGACGGCGGCGGACGGAGTGCTGGTGCCGGTGCAGTGCGAATACTTGGCGATGGAGGGGCTGGCCGCGTTGCTGGATACGATCGAGCGGGTGCGGGCCGCGTTCAACCCGCGGCTGGCCCTGATCGGCGTCGTCGCGACGATGTACGACGGACGCACGCGGCTCTCGCGCGATGTCGCCGATCAGCTGCGCCGGCATCCGCTGAAGATGTTCGCCACCGTGATCCCGCGCTCGGTGCGGATTTCGGAAGCGCCCAGCCACCAACTGAGCGTGCTGGGCCACGCCCCCGACTCGCGCGGCTCGGAGGCCTATCAGGAACTGGCGCGCGAATTCGCCGCCCGCACTGGGATCGGAGCCGCCGCATGACTGAATCAGGGCTGGGCCGGGGCCTTGACTCCCTGCTCCCGCGCGCGGAGATTCGCGAAGAGGTGCAGCGGAGCATCCGCGTGGACGAGCTGCGCCCCGATCCGCAGCAGCCGCGCCGGCGGTTTGCCGAAGAGCCGATGGAGGAGCTGGCCGCATCCATACGGGAGCACGGCGTGCTGCAGCCGATTTTGGTGCGCCGCGCGGACGACGGCGCATACACGATCGTCGCCGGCGAGCGCCGCTGGCGCGCGGCGCAGCAGGCCGGTTTGGAGACGGTGCCCGTAGTCGTCGTGCCCGGAACGGCGGCCTCTCCGCTGACGTTGGCGCTGATCGAGAACTTGCAGCGGGAAGACCTGAATCCGATCGAGGCCGCGCTCGGCTTCCAACGGCTGGTGGAACAGGGCTACACGCACGGGAAGATCGGGCAGCAGCTGGGGAAATCCCGCGCCGCAGTGGCGAACGCGCTGCGGCTGTTGCAGCTTCCCGCTGCCGCGCAGGAGCTGATCCAACTGGGCTCGCTGAGCGAGGGCCAAGCCCGGGCCGTGCTCGCCGCGCCGCCGGAGTACCAAGAAGAGCTGGCCGAGCGGGCTGCTGCAGAAGCGCTCACCGTGCGCGAGGTCGAGGCCGCAGCGCGCGCGTTCTCCAAGCCGCCACGGGAACCAGCGCAGCGCCAGGCGGCCAAGCCCGCCCCCGAACTGGAGACGCTCGCCCAAGCAGCAGAGCGCGCACTACAGACGCGCGTGGAGATTCGGTCCAAACGAGGCGGTGGCGGCCAGCTGATCGTCGATTGGCAGGACGTCGATCAGCTGCGAGCTTGGATCGCCCAGCTTGACGAGAATGCGGAAGGCGGAGGCGAGGCCCCCGACCGCATCACCGTTTAGCACGCTGCATCTCAACAACTGCACATGAGTACTATTCGCAGCGTGCTAGACATGAGAACTGAAGATCGAAGATGTCCCCGATAATGCGATAGATCGCGGGTTTAGTCGTCCGAGGAACGTTCTTGGTCCTCAGCCGAACGGCGACGTCGTCGCCGACGCAGGCGAGGTTTTTCCGACTCGGTCGGCGCGGAGTCGCGTGCGCTGGGCGGATCCTGCCGACGACGCGGTCGGTCGGCCGAGGGAGCTTCGCGGTCAGTCGGGGCGCGTCGTCGTCGCCGACGTGGCGGCGCACCGGCACGGTCGCGCTCCGTGTCGCCTTTGCTCTCGCGCTCGGAATCACGTTCCCGGTCAGGCTTCTGGGCGGGCCGTGATCGTTCCCGTCGTTGGCGCGGTTGCGGCGGGCTGGCTTCGGTCGGTTCGGATTCCTGCCGTCGGCGCCGCCTTCGGCGTTGCGGTGCTTCATCTGTCCGGGCGGCGGGTTCGGGTTCCGGCTGCTCGATTTCGGCGCCGGCCGGGGCTGCGGCTTGACGGAGGGCGCGCGCGCGCTCCGCCTCTTCGTGCTCGGCGTCGATGGCTGCTTGGTTGGGCGCGTCTTCGGTGCGGACCGTGAGTCCGATCTCGGCCGCCGGGACATCGACGCGCTCGGGGTGATCGTCGAGCCTGATCGTGGCGGTTTGCTTGAGCACGTTGAGCTTGACGACCTTGCCCATGCCGGCGGGGGTGGAGACGCGCTTGCCGAGTTTGGGCAGCGTGCCGCGCATCTCGCGGTAGACGTCGTGCTCGAAGGTGAGGCAGCAGAAGATGCGCCCGCAGACGCCGGAGATCGTGTCGGGATTGAGCGAAAGGTCCTGCGCTTTGGCTTGGCGGATGCCGACTTTGGGGAACTCGGTCATCCAAGACGCGCAGCAGAGGCGGAGGCCGCAGATGTCGTGGCCGTCGACCAGCTTGGCGCGTTCGCGCGGGCCGGCATGCTGCATGTCGATGTCGATGTCGTGGAGCTCCTCGACTTCCTCGACGAGGTCGCGGAAATCGACGTGATTGTCGGAGTGGAAGTGGGCCGTGGCGCGGGTCGCGTCGAGGTTGGGCTCGACGGCGACGGGATAGAGCTCGATGCCGGTCTCGGCGACGAGGCGGCGCATGTCGGCGAGGACGCGCTCGCCGAGCTGCTGCGATTCCGAGGCGCGTTCGCGGTCTTCGGCATCGGCGAGGCGGATGATGTAGCGGGAATTGCGCGCGGGCTGCGCGGTCGAGGGTTCGCCGACGGTGGCGACGCGGGCCATGGTTTCGCCGTGCCCGCGGTCGACGACGACGTAGTCGCCCGGGTAGACCTGCGGGGCATCGGGGCCGGCGGGCGCGATGAAGTGGTGGATGCGCTCGGCCTCGCGCAAACGCGCGCCGATCAGGACATGCGTCTCGCCCGCCTCTTCGGCTGCGGGCGGGGCATCGTCGGTTTGCGTGGTCATGCGGGGCTCGGTTCCGATGGTCGGGGGAGGTTGAGGAGCAGGACATCAAGCGCGAGGCGGGTATTCGCGCCTTGGCGCAGGAGTCGCCGCGTTTCCTGCAGCTGGTGCAGGGCATTGCAGATGTCGGGTTCACTGTAGCGGGCGGAGTCGTTGCGGAGATCGTCGAGCCGGGTGCGGTGCATGGCGCGGTCGAGCAGGCCGTGCGATGCGAGCAGCAGATCGCGGAACCAGTCGGCCCAGGAGGCGAGCAGGAAGTCGATGTCGCGCTGGGCCTCGGCGCCGGCCGGGCCGCGGCCGCCGCCGAGCTGTTCGGCGAAGGCGAAGCGCTCCGCGGTAGGCGCGGCCGAAAGCTGCCTCAGCTGCTCGATCTGCGCGCCGCGCACCTCGATCGGGTTGGTGCCCTGCAGCGCTTCTCGCAGCCAGCCGATGCGGCCGTTCGAGAGGTTGGCGATTTCGAGCCGCTCCTCCTCTTCGAACCGGCGCGCATCCTCGCTCTCGAGCACCCATTGCCGGATCGCCGGATGGGGGAGCGGCGAGAGGGTGACGATGCGGCAGCGCGAGCGGATGGTTTCGGAGAGCTGCTGCTCCCGGCTGGAGAGGAGGATGAAATAGACGTCGGCTGGAGGCTCTTCGAGCGTCTTGAGGAAGGCGTCGGATGCGTCGGCCGTGATCCGGTCGGCCGGGTCGAGGATGATCACACGGACGGGCGATTCGAAGGGCTTGAGCGAGGTGATCCGCTCGATCCGGCGGATCTGGCAGATGCGGATGTTGACCGAGCGCGGATGGTTGTGGTCGCTGATGTCGCAGAGCCCGCCCGGCTCGATGACTTCGACGTCCAAGTGGTACTTCTCGCTGACCCGCCGGCACTGGTTGCAGACGGTGCAGGGCTTGGGTTCGCCGCCCTCGCAGACGAGCGCGCGGGCGACGGCGAGCGCGACATCCCGCTTGCCGATCCCTTCCGGCCCGGAGATCAGCAGCGCATGCGGACAACGTCCCTCCGCCAGCGCAGCCCGCAGAGAGCGAACCGAAAGGGCGTGTTCATGCGCGCCCCACGGGCCGATTTGAGAATCTTGGGAGGCTTCCGACATGCGCGGAGGATAAGGCGGAGGACGGGATAGACGGACACCTCTAAGGCCTAAGATCGCCGGATGCTCGCGAGCGCGGATGGCATTTCCCGGCGTGCGCTGATCCGGCGGGCCATGAGTACCGGCCTCGGCTTGGGAGCAATCGCTCTGGCTGGCTGCTCCTCGCCCGAGACCTTCAATGATGAGAGGGAGCGATCCTCCCCGCCGAGCCCGCAGCCGTCGCGAGAGCCGCCACCGGTTCGGGCGCAAGAGCCTGCTCCAAGCCAAGCTGCTGAGGAACAGCAGGCCGCGGTCGCGCCGCGCGGCCGTGTCCGCATCAGCGGAAGCGCGCGGATAGTCGCGAGCGGCAGCGATGTCTTTTCGCTGTCCGGTCCATCCCGTCCCCGAACGACCGAGCCTGTAGACGCGGCAGAATGGCGGGACCTGCATCACTGGTCGCGGCTGCCCGAAGGCGGGACGCCGCCGCGGCGCGGGGGAGAATTGGTGCTGGCGACGGAGAGCCCGGCGGTATGGTCGCCGCTCCCTTCGGAATTGGACCGGTTGTGGGGCGGCGGGCTGGGGTTGTTGCCGCTGTTGTACAGCCAGTTGGTGCGGTTCGCCGTCGGCGAAGGGGTGGATGCGCACTTGCGGGTGATCGAAAGCGATCTGTCGGCCGGATGGGAGCTGGCAGATGCCGCGACCGTCGTGTTTTCGCTGCGCCCGGATGCGGTTTGGACGGCGGAGAACGGGAGTGCCGGGCGCGGCGTTTCGGCTCGGGATGTGCGGGAGATGCATGAGCGCTACCGGGAGGCGTCCGCTCCGCAGTCGGGCGCGTATCGGAACGTGAGGCTGATCGAGGCGGACGACTTGGCGGGGACGGTGCGGTTCTCCTTGGACGGACCGCGCGCGGCCCGGATGCTGGAAGCGATGGCCGGCCCGGATCATGTGATCATGCCGCCGGGCTGGGAGCCGTCCGATTCCGGCGGGTTCGCCAGTCCCTCGGCACCGCCGATGGGCAGCGGCCCGTTCCTGTTCGAGCGCGGAGGCGGGATCGAATCGACATGGGAGGTGCGGCGGAACCCGCATTATTTCGGTCGGGACGCCGCAAACGTGCAGTTGCCGTACTTGGATCGGATTCGGGGCGGGCGGCAGCCGACGGAATCGTCGGGTCGGACCGGTGCGCGGCCGGATGATGCTTGGGATGTTTGGCTCTCAGGGCGGTTGGATGCGCTCCAGTGCGAGGGTCCGGCTGAAGTGACGGCGTCGCTGGAGGCCTTCCCCGCAGCTGCGGCGCAGGTGGCGGCGCCGGTTCCGGGCGCGGGGCTGGCGATCGAGTTCCCGCGCGGGACCGCTGATGCCATTGACGACCCGCGGGTGCGTCGAGCGCTGTCGCTGGGGATCGATCGGGCGGCCTTGGCGGACCAGCGGTACGGCGGCATGGCCGCGCCGGACTGCGGGATGGATTGGAGTCTGGCCGCGGACTCGGGCGGGAAGCCGCGGGAATGGCCTTGGACGGCGGAAGAGCTGGGGCCTTGGCACCGTTCCGATCCGGCTTCGGCGAGGGCGCTGCTGGAGGCGGCGGGGTATTCGGAGGAAGCGCCGCTGCAGATTTCAATGGCCAAGACGCGCATGCGGCGCGGGGCGATCTTGCAGGGAAATGCGGCGGATTCGCTGCTCTTGCACTCGGTGGCGACGCTGTTGCGGTCGTCGTTGGGCCAGTTGGCGGCGGTGCAGTCGCTGCAGCGGGTGGACGGGCCGCAGATGCGGGTGAATGCGGAGACCGGGAACGCGTTCATTGCGGGGCCGGGGCTGAACGCGTCGCTGACGGACGCTTCGCTGCGGCGTCCCGGGGATCCGGATCCAGCGCTCTATGTCCCGCATGGCGGCTGGCTGCGGACGGGGCCGGTGCAGGAGACGAAGGACGGGGAATTGCGGCGGTTGTGGGAGGAACAGCGGAACGCGGCGGATTTCGACGAGCGTTCGGAGGTGCTGGAACGGGTCCGGGAGCGGCGGGCGGAGGTGATGGAGACGGTGCATTTGGTCAACGGCTACGGGCTGCACGTGCGGCGGGGGAACGTGTTCGGGCTGGTGGGGACGTATTTCGCGCATGATCCGGCGGAGGCGGCGTCGCAGTTGGCGCGGGTTTGGAAGGCCGGCTAGGGCGACGGGTCAGAGTTCGAGGGCGAGGAGGTCGTCGAGGGTTTGGCGGCGCCGGATCAGGCGGGCTTCGCCGTCACGCACCATGACCACGGCCGGGCGGAGCGCGAGGTTGTAGTTGGATTCCATCGCGATTTGGTATGCGCCGCTGGCGGGGATGGCGATCAGGTCGCCGGGAGCGAGCTCCGGCAGCTCCGCGTCCTTGACCAAAATGTCGCCGGATTCGCAGAATTTGCCGGCGATGGTGGCGGTGATCGCCGGCGGTTCCATGATCTTCTCCGGCGCGAGCGCTTCGTACTTCGATTCGTACATCGCGGGGCGGATGTTGTCGGCCATGCCGCCGTCGACGGCGATGTAGTCGCGCAGGCCGGGGATGCTCTTGCGCGCGGTGACGGTGTAGAGCGCGAGGCCGGCGCGGCCGACGATGGAGCGGCCGGGCTCGATGTGGACTTCGGGCAGCGGCAGCGCGTGGTCTTCGCAGGCGGCGCGGAGCGCGTTGGCGACCGCTTCCGCGTAGGTATCGATATCGGGCGGCAGGCGGTCGTTGGCGTAGCCGATGGCGAAGCCGCCGCCGGGCGAAAACTCGCGCCACTCATAGCCGTGCCGGTCGCGCATCTCGGCGGCGAAGGCGGCGGCCACGGCGATGCCCTCCTCGTATGGCCGCGTCTCATAGATCGGAGAGCCGAGGTGGATGTGGAAGCCGGTCAGGTCGAGCCGGGGCGCGGCCAGCGCGCGTTCGACCGCGGCGGCGGCCTGGCCGCTGGGCAGCGGGAAGCCGAACTTGGAGTCGCGCAGGCCGGTCGTGGTCTTCTCGTGCGTCCGCGCGTCGACGCCGGGCGTGATCCGCAGCATCACGGCCTGGCTCCGCCCGCGCTCGCGGGTCAGCCGGTCGAGCAGATCAAGTTCGTCATCGTTGTCGATGATGATCCGGCCGATCCCGGCGTCCAGCGCCTGGATCAGCTCCTCGCGCGATTTGGCGTTGCCGTGCATGCCGATCCGCTCCGCCGGCATCCCCCCGGCGAGCGCGACGTGCAGCTCGCCGCCGGAGACCACGTCGACGCCGAGCCCTTCCTCGGCCAAGATGCGGACGAGCGCGGGCGAGAGCCAGGCCTTGCCCGCGTAAAGGACGCGGACGCCGGCCAGCCGCTGCTCGAAACCGGAGCGGTAGCCGCGGCAAATCTCGCGGATCGTGCCCTCGTCATAGACGTACAACGGCGTCCCGAACCGCTCCGCCAACTCCCGCACCCCGCACCCGCCAACAGCAAGCCCCCCGCCCCGCAGCGAAGCCCCAAGCGGCAAAACCTCAGCAAACGGCAGGTCAACCATGAGGTGATGGTAGAGTGCCCCGCTGCTATGCGGCGCTGGGATGAAGTGGGAGGGGAGAGCGGAATCGGCTTGTGGTTCGGCTGCGGAATGTGAAGGTCTCGCAAGGGGGAGACGCGTTCAAGGATGGGATAGTGAGGGCGGATTAGGCCTCATCAAACTTGAGTTGGAGGTCATCAGGGGGGTGGCCGAAGATCTCGAGCAGGCGTCTGGACCGTCGCTCGAGTTCCACGCCGCTGCCATGCAGGTCAACGTAGTACGGCGAGTTGGTGAGGCGTTGGCCGCTTAGGTGCGTTGACGGGTCAAGGTCGATGTAGCTGCGCCGGCCGCCTGGTTTGCCCAATGCCCGGTCAAAGTCGCGGTGATATCTCTCGTAGACCAGATGGACAACACCGAACCAGACTTCGTTCCATCTCTTTGTTTCGCGACGCTCTCCCCAGAGCGTGAAGGCAATGGGCCTATTCGGCTTCGCTTTGGCCTTCCTCGTCGAGGTTGGAAGCGTCGGCGGTACCGCGGGAGACGTCGAGGACGACCCTGGTACTTGTCCTATGGTTGCTGCGCGGGACGTGAGAAACGCGGTCATCTGCTCGTGCGACGGGCGCAGCCGGATCGAGTTGAAAACCCGCTGCTCAATCAGGTCGAGCAGCCGCTGGGGAGGCTCGTTCAGCATGGAGGCCCAGATTCGAGGCAACTCGGAGCTGAGGCGCTCGCTGTCCAAGTGGGCGGCGAGCACTTGGCGCGCATGGCGTTCGGCGCGACGCGAGGTCAGGGCTTCGTATCCCAAGTAGGTGTCGAAGTCATCGACGAGCTGTTCCAGTCCATCCGCTTCTACGTCAAGTTCGGCAAAACGGCGTTCATGCGGGAGGCCTTTTTCGCGCGGGAGATAGAGCCACCACTTCAGGCCGGTCGTGAGCACGCAGATGTCGACGCCTTCGTTGAAGGCGTAGCCCAAGACTTGGACCACGTGGTCGTCCAGCTTCGCGCCGGCGGTCTTGACCTCGATCAGCGCGAGGGGGCCGCGACGCGGTGCCAAGAGGGCGAGGTCAACCCGTCCGCCGCTCTTGCCGCTGCCGACCGAGTACTCGGGAGCGACGCGGGTGGCGTCGAAGGCATCCCAGCCGAGCTCGCGGAGGATGGGGAGGACGATCTGGAGCTTGGTCGCCTCTTCGTTGGACGGCTCGTCCAAGCTGCGAATCCGCTCAATGACCTCGCGCAGGGGCATGGCCGACTCCTTTGCGGGATGCTACAGCAGTGGCTGTTACGCGCTTGGCTCGCCCGATTCTTCGGGCGACGCAGGTGCCTGCCGACGGCGGATCAGGGCCTGGCGGAGCTCGTTCTTCCCACTAGGCGGACCTGCTTTAGGAATCGGGGAACTCCAGCACGAGCTCGTCCGGCGAGTGACCGAAGGTCTCAAGTATCCGGTGGCTCCATCGAACGAGTTGTCCGCTGGGATGTTTCGTGTTGATCCAGTAGCCAGAGCGGCGGATCTCCTTAGGGTGTGGCAGATCCTCTTCGTATCGCGATACCAGAGGCAGTTTCGAACCGCGGAGGGCAAGCAGTCGGTCAAAGTCTGCCCCATATTGGATGTACATCTGCTCTGCTACGCCTATGAGGACATCTCCCCATGAGCGAACCTCATACCGCTCGTTGAACAGGACGAACGCGACTGGCTGCGTTGACCGCGTCTTGGGTTTTCTCGGCGCGACGAGAATTGCCGGCGACGGCACGGACGGCGTGGGCGATATCTCCGTTGGTTGCCCCAATGTCGCTGCGCGCGATACGAGGAACGCGGCCATCTGTTCATGGGAAGGACGCAGCCGGGTCGAATTGAAGACGCGCTGTTCGATGAGATCGAGCAAGCGCTGCGGGGGATCATTCAGAAGCGAGGCCCAGATTCGGGGCAGTTCGGTGCTCAGGCGCTCGCTGTCGATTCGGGCCGCGAGCACTTGGCGCGCGTGCCGCTCCGCCCGTCCGGAATTCAACGCCTCGTAGTCCAGATAGGTCTCGAAGTCGTCAACGAGCTGTTCGAGTGAATCAGATTCAACGTCAAGTTCGGCGAACCGGCGCTCGACTGGCGGGCCTTTCTCGCGCGGGAGATAGAGCCACCACTTCAGACCAGTCGTCAAGACGCAGATATCGACGCCCTCCTTGAAGGCGTAGCCCAAGACTTGGTCTACACCGTCATCCAGCCTGGCTCCGGCAGTCTTGACCTCGATCAGGGCAAGCGGTCCTCGGCGCGGCGCCATGAGCGCCAAGTCGACTCGGCCGCCGCTCTTGCCGCTGCCGACCGAATATTCGGGGACGACACGGGATGCGTCAAAGGCGTCCCAGCCGAGCTCGCGGAGGATGGGGAGGACGATCTGGAGCTTGGTCGCCTCCTCGTTGGAGGGCTCATCCAAGCTGCGGATTCGCTCGATGATTTCGCGGAGGGACATGGTCGGCTCCTTGGCGGGATCTACAGCAGGGGCTGTTGTGCGCTTGGGTTGCCTGATTCTTCGGGTGGGGGCGAGCCGGATTGGCGGAGGTGGAGGCGGGCTAGGCGGAGTTCGTTGTAGGAGATTTTGGCGTTTAGGTGGTCGTAGGATGGTTGGAGGGGGTATTCGCCTTGGGTGGCGAAGGCTGCTTGGATTTGGTGCAGGCGCTGGGGGTTGGGGAGTTCGGGGGAGAGGTCTATCGCGCGGCCCGATTCGGCGAGTTCTTCGAGGTGGGTGATGATCGTGCCGAGTTCGAGGCGGCGGGAGAGGGCGATGGCTTGGAGGGTGTAGCCGGCTTCGAACATTTGCAATGTTTCGCTGCGGGAGTCTTCGGCTTGCGGTTCTTCGCGCAGCCGCGGTTCGGCTGGTTCTTCGCGGATGGCGGCCAGCAGTTCGTCGCCGAAACGTTCTACTTTGGCGGGGCCGAAACCGTTGACGTTGATTAGTTCTTCTTTGGTGCGCGGGTTGGCTTGGGCCATGGCGCGCAGGGCGGCGTTGTGCGCGACGACATAGGCTGGGATGCTTTCGCGCCGAGCCAGTTGGGCTCGGACTTCGCGGAGCTTGTCGAAGCGCCGTTGTTCCGCCTCGGTCGGTTGCGCGTCCGGATCATATGCAGCGCCCTGCGGACGGGGGATATCGGAGCGCGGCATCTCGCGGCGGTCGGAGGGTCTCGGAGCCGGCAGCGGGCGGGCTTGCGGCATGCGGGTGGCGCTGTCGCCGAGGCAGTTGTCGCATGCGCCGCAATTTTCTTCGGGGGACGGGTCGCCGAAGTAGCGGAGCAGGACGGAGCGGCGGCAGCCTTCGAGCTGGCCGTAGTCCATCATCAGGCCGAGCCGCTTGAAGGCGCGGCTTTTTTCTTCCTCGTCGTTCAGCTGGTCGATGAAGAACTTCTGCTTGGCCCAAGCGCCGCGGCTGAAGAATAGTATGCACTCGGCCGGTTCGCCGTCGCGGCCGGCCCGGCCGACTTCTTGGTAATAGGATTCCATCGACTTGGGCGTTTCCATGTGCACGACGCGACGGACATCGGGCTTGTCGATGCCCATGCCGAAGGCGACGGTGGCGCAGATGATCGGGGTTTCGTCGCGGATGAATTGATCTTGGGCGCTGCGGCGCTGTTCGGGGTTCATGCCGGCGTGGTACGGAGCCGCATTCATGCCCGAGGCGATCAGCAGGTCGGCATATTCTTCGGTGTCTTTGCGCGAGAAGCAGTAGACGATCGTCGATGCTTCGGGGTCCTCGCGGAGCAGTTGGATCAGGCGATCTTTGGCGCGCTGCTTGGGCAGCACGCGGAAGGTCAGGTTGGGGCGGTCGAAGCTGCTGCGGAACGTCTGCATTCGCGGCCGCGCCAGCTGGCCGACGATATCCTTCGCGACTTCCGGGGTCGCGGTCGCGGTCAGGGCCAGCACGGGGATATCGGGATGCGTTTCGGTCAGCCGCCGCAGCTCGCGGTAGTCGGGGCGGAACTCGTGGCCCCATTGCGAGATGCAGTGGGCTTCGTCGATCGCGATCATGCGCGGCGGGTGCTGCTGCAGCAGCTGCTCGAACCGAGGCGTATTGACCCGTTCGGGCGCGGCGTACAGCAATTTCCGCTGGCCGTTCAGCACTTGCCGCTGCACTGCCGCCTGCTGGCTGGCCGAGAGGGAGCTGTTGAGGTAGGCGGCCGGGATGCCGTTCGCGGTCAGCGCCTGCACTTGGTCGTGCATCAGCGCGATCAGGGGCGAGACGACCAACGTGTAGCCGTCCTCCATCATCGTCGGCAGTTGGTAGCAGAGCGATTTGCCGCCTCCGGTGGGCATCAGCACCAGCGCGTCGTTGCCCGCGCGGACATGTTCGACGATGTCCCGCTGCAGCGGGCGGAACTCGGAGTAGCCGAAGTACTGCTGCAGCGCCACGAGGAACGGATCTTGGCCCGGTTCGGGGGTGAATTGATCGAACTCGAACGTTTGCTTCAAAAATGGCGCATCCGCTTGCGATGGACGTTCGAATTCTCCGAGCGGATCGGGGGGCGGATCATCCCAATCCGGGAACAGATCGCCCGGCGGCTCGTCGGGCCACGGGGGCTCGTCGCGCCACGGCGCTTCCTCGCCCGGCGGTCGCTGGGGGGGCATCAGGAGGCTTCTTCGACGGTCGCCGAGAGCGAGCCCTTGCAGTGGGGGATGCGCGGGTCGGGGCCCCAGTTGTGGATCTTGTGCTGATGCTCGGTCACGGTCTCGTAGTCGGCGGTTTCGATGATCCCTTGGCCGTCGCGGTCGATCACCGAGGCGATCGCGAAGGCCTTTTCGCGAGTGTATCCGAGCAGTTCGCCGAGCAGCTCGATCACGTAGTCGTAGGTGTGGTCCTCGGAGTTGTGCAGGATCAGGTGGTAGAGCTTGTCCAAGGTCTCATCGACCTGATCCTCTTGTTCGAGGACGGGGGTCGGGGCGGCGGGCTGTTCGGTTGCGGGCATCAGCGCGCTCCGGCCAGGGCGGCGGCGGGCTGGGCCGCGGCCGGGTCCGCGCCGGGCCAGGCATCGGCGGCTCGGGCCAGCGCTTCCCGGGCGGCGTCGAGTTCGCCCTTGGCGGAGCGGGTTTCGGCGAGCCGGAAGAGGTCGCGTCCGCTAGCGCCGCGGGCGAGGCGCTGGTCGAGCAGGGAGAGGGCCTCGTCTCCGCGCCCGGCGCGCATTTGGGCCTCGACCAAGGTTTCTTCGAAGACATCGCGCTGCGCGTTGGAGCCGCCCAGGGCGACGAGTTGATCGCGCACTGCCGAGAGGCGGTCGGCAGCGGCGGCGTAATCGCCGGCGGCGAACTCCCAGAGCGCGGTGGCGACCTCCGCGACGGTGGCGGCGGTCGGATGTCCGCGCTCCTCCGCGACGCGGAGCGCGTCGCGCAGTTTGCCCAGCCCTTCCGTTTCCGCCAGCGCTGCCAGGGCCATGGCGCGGTGCACGTCGACCCAGGCGCTGGTGCCGGCGGGGAAGACGCGGTCGGCCGTCTCGGCGATGACCCGCCAATCGAAGGCTTCGCCGGCGCCGACGAGCGAGCAGCGCCAGAGCAGCGAGGCGGAGTCGGCGACTGCGCCGAGCGCGTCGCCGGCCTGCTCGGCGAGGGGGCCGACGGCGTCGTCGTAGAGCGCAAGGGCGTCGGCGTCGCGGCCTTCGGCGAGCAGGAAGAGGGCATGGTGCCAGGAGAGGTGGCGGTGGAAGCCGCCGCGATGGGGGAAATCGGCGAGCCAGCCGCCGAGCCAGTTAGTGCCGCCGGCGGTGTCTCGGGTCTCGAAGTAGACGTGGGACATGGCGTGGGCGGCTTGGCCGTTGCCGCGGCGCAGATCGAGGCTGCGCTGGACGAGTCCGCGGGCGGTTTCGAGGCGATCCATCTCGTGGTTGGCGAAGGCGTGCCAGGAGAGGAACCACCAGTCGTCGCCGAAGGCGGGGGCGAGCTGGTCGAAGCGCTCCAGCATGCGCTCGCGCTTTTCCAGGCCGCCGCCGTAGAAGTTGCCGCCGAGCCATTGGAGCACGATCGGGGCGTCGCGCGGGGATTGCTGCAGGTGTTCCTCGATCAGCCGGGGTTCGGGCTTGCCGCGGACCGCGCCGGCGAGGATCTGGAAATGGCGCTGCTCGCGCTCGGTCGACGCGCCCGCCCGTTCTTCGCCGCGGTCGACCAGTTCGCGGGCGATATCGCGCTCGCCGCGGAAGAGGTGGAAGAGGCCGAGCATCGCGCAGGGCAGGGCGAAGGCCGGGTCGAGGTCGATGGCGCGGCGGAGCGCGTCGTCGACGCCGAGTTCATAGGCGAGCATGCGGTCGGCGCCGTCGCGGTAGGCCGCGGCCGCGTCTTCGCTGGTGCTCAGCGGATTGCCCCATCCATCGACCGGCAAGGTCATTCGTCACCCCCGATGCGCTGCGGGATACAGGCTACGCTGCCGCGCCGCGCGGGCGCGTTCGGCGCGGGCTAGGGCAGGACCGCGTCCACCGCGCGGGCGAGCTCGGCGCCGGTTGCAACGGCTTGGAAGCGGGCGCGGACGATCCCGGCGGCGTCGATCACGAAGAAGATCGGTTCGGCCTCGATTTCCCAAGCGGCGACGGCCGCGTCGATCTTGGGCTGCAGTCCGGGTCCGCGGTGGGCAGGGAAAGGTTCGACGTGGACGGCGGCGATGCGGTCGGCGAGGGCGCGGAGCTGGGAGACGGCGCGGGCGCAGGTGGGGCGTCCGGCGCAGCGGGCCCAGGTGGCGAAGAGGATCACGAACGGCTCGCGTCCGGCGAGGTCGGCCGCGGAGCGGGCGTAGAGGGCGTCGAGCGGCTGCGGATCGCCGGTCAGCCGGGACAGCTCGGCGTCCCGCGCCGCCGGCGTTTCCGCTTGCGGGGCCGGTTCGCCCGCGGCCGGGCCGAGGCCGCGCTCGAAGACGCGGAAGCGCAGACGGGGGCTGGTCTGCGAGCGGCCGTCGGCGAAGGCGGCGGTGACGGAGAGCGCCCATTCGCCGGCGCGGTCGAGCGGCAGGCCGCGGGCGATGAAGAAGTCCTCGCCGGCGACATCGATCCGCTCGACCTGCTTCGCGTCGGCGCGGAAGCGGACGCCGCCTTCGACGGCTTCGAAGAAGCGGGCGCGGAATTGGGTTTCCGACGCGAACGAGGGGCGGCGGTCGCGGTCGAGCAGGGTGAACGCGATTCTGGAGTCGCCGATGGCGGGCCGGTGGGTCTCGATCACGGGCACGAAGGGTGCATCGGAGGCTTCGACGACCTCGCGATCGTCGCCGCAGGCGGCTGCGAGCGCTGCGATGAGCGCGACGACGGCGAGGGCCGGGAGCAGGCGGATCATCGCGCCGAGGGGCCGCGGCGCAGGCCGGCGGCGAGCAGCAGCACGGCGAGGCCGGCCGCGACTGGCGCGCAGATGGCGGGGCCGATCAGGAACGAGCCGTCGCGCGCGTAGGTCGAGTACTGGATCAGGTCGACGAAGTAGGTGAGCGGGTTGGCGTAGTGGATCACTTCGAGCCAGAGCGGGGCGTCGTCGAACGGGAAGAAGGCGCCGGAGAGGAAGAAGAGGGGGAAGAGGGCGAGGTTCATGACCAGGTGGAAGCCCTGCATGGAGCGGATGCGGGCGGCGGCGAGCAGGGCGAAGCCGTTCAGCGCGAGGTTGAGGGCGATGATCGCGGCCGCGGCGGCGGCCAAGCCGCCGAGCCAGCCGAACTGCCAGCCGAGCGAGATGCCGGGCAGGACGGCGAGGAGGGCCAACGCGCCGACGGCCTGGAGCGTGCCGATCGCGGTCGCGCCCAGGGTTTTGCCGAGCAGGATCGCGAAGGGCGGCCGCGGTGAGGCGAGCAGGGCGCGGAGGACGCCCGATTCGCGGTCGCGGTAGAAGGAGGCGCTGGCGAAGGTGGAGGCGAAGAGGGCGGTCATCGCGGCCATGCCGGGGGCGAGGAAGGAGGTGTAGTCGCCGTCGGCGACGGCGGCGGAAGTGGGGCTGAGGCCGCTCGAGACGCCGGTGCCGAGCACGGCGAGGAGCATCAGCGGGAAGAGCAGCGAGGAATAGAGCTGCGAGCGGGAGCGGGCGACGGCGCGGAGCTCCCGCGCGGCCAGCGCGCCGACTGCGGCCGCGGCGGTCATTCGGCCCGCTCCCGCTCCAGCGGCGAGCCGGCCAAGTGGAACCAGGCGTCGGCGAGGCTGGAAGGGCGGATGCGGACGCCGCTGATGGAGCCGCCGCAGCGCTCGAACGCGTCGGCGAGGAAGGCGGAGGCGGAATCGACCGTCGCGTGCAGTTCGCCGTCGGCGATGCGGACGGCTCCGACACCGTCCCAAGCCGCCATTTCTTCGGCGGCGTCGGCGAGCTCGGCACCGCCGGTTCCGATCCATTCGAGCATGACGGATTCGCGGCGCAGGTCGCTGGTCAGCGCTTGGGGCGCGTCGAGCGCGAGCATCGCCCCGTCGAGGATGAAGCCGACGCGGTCGGCCAGGGCTTCGGCTTCCTCGACGTCGTTGGTGGCGAGCAGGATGGCTGCGCCGTCGTCGCGGGCGGCGCGCAGGCGTTCGCGGATGGCGCGGGAGGAGTCGAGGTCGAGGCCCAGGGAGGGTTCGTCGAGCACGATCAGATCGGGCTGGTGCAGCAGGGCGCGCTGCAAGTCCAAGCGGCGGCGCAGGCCGCCGGAGAGCGCGCCGCAGCGGTCGTTCCCCCGCTCCGGCAGGCCGGCGGCGTCCAGCGCTCCCGCGACCCGTTCGGCGCGGACTTCCCGCGGGACGCCCTGCACGACAGCGAACAGATCGAGCAGCTCGCGCGCGCCCATCAGGTCATCGACTGCCGTTTCTTGGAAGACGACGCCGGTGCGCCGTCGGGCGTCGGCATCGGGCGGGTTGCCGAAGAGGAGCGCTGCACCGGAGTCGGGCTGGATCTCGCCGGAGGCGAGGCGGAGGATGGTCGATTTGCCGGCGCCGTTGGGGCCGATCAGGGCGACGGCTTCGCCGGCGGCCACTTGCAAGTCGATCGCGGCGACGCCGCGGCCGCCGGGCCACGCGAACGAGGCGCCGCTGAGGGCCGCCGGCGGAACCGCGTCTGGCGCGTGCACCCGCCGAGTTTATGCCCGCAGCCGCTGCGGTACCCTGCGCATCCAGCGATTGACGCGCCCGCCGAAGAGGGGCCGCCCAAGTGTTCCGCATCTGCCTCGCGCAAATCAACGCCGCCGTCGGCGACCTCGAGGGCAACGCCGAGCGGATCATCCGGGCCATCCGCGAGGCGGAAGAGCTGGGCGCGGACCTGGTCGCCCTGCCCGAGCTGGCGGTGACCGGCTACCCGCCGGAAGATCTGGTGCTGCGGCGCAGTTTCGTGCGCGACAACATCGAGGCGCTGGACGGAATCCGCCGGGCGACGGCGGGGCTCGGCGTGGCCGCGGTCGTGGGCTTCGCGGATTACCGGCTCGACATCCACAATGCGGCCGCGGTGCTGCGCGACGGGGTGCTGCACGGGGTCTACCACAAGCGGTTCCTGCCGAACTACGGCGTCTTCGACGAGGCGCGCAGCTTCCGTCCCGGCAGCGGGGTGCAGCTGTTCGAGATCGCGGGGGCGCGGGTGGGGGTGACGATCTGCGAGGACATCTGGTACTCGTCCGGGCCGATGCAGGACCAGTGCCTAGCCGGGGCCGAGCTGATCGTGAACATCAACGGGTCGCCGTTCCACGCGGGGAAGTCGCGCTTCCGCGAGCACATGCTGGCGGCGCGGGCGGCCGACAATTTGGCGCTGACCGCGTACTGCAATCTCGTCGGCGGGCAGGATGCGCTGGTCTTCGACGGGGCCAGCTGCGCGTTCGGGCCGGACGGGGCGCTGATTGCGCGGGCGGATTCGTTCTCGGAAGAACTGCTCGCCGTCGATCTCGACATCGAGGCGGTGCGCCAGGCGCGGCTGCACGACCCGAGGTTGCGGCGGATCGACCCCGTTGAAGCGGAGCTGGTCGAGGTTTCCGTACCCGCGACGGAGCCGCGCGAGGCCGTTCCCGCGCGGATCGCGCCGGCGAAGGACGATTTGGCGGAGGTGTACGAAGCGCTGGTGCTGGGCACGCGGGACTACGTGCGCAAGACCGGCTTCTCGGATGTCGTGATCGCGCTTTCGGGCGGGATCGACTCGACCTTGACGGCGGTGATCGCGGTCGAGGCGCTGGGGGCGGAGCGGGTGCGGGGAATTTCGATGCCGTCGCGGTATTCGTCGGAAGGCAGCGTGGCCGATGCGGAGGCGCTGGCCGGCAACCTCGGCATCCGGCTCGACATCCTGCCGATCGAGAACGCGGTGCAGGCGCATTTGGACACGCTCGCGCCGATGTTCGAGGGGCTTCCGCCCGACGTGACGGAGGAGAATTTGCAGGCCCGCGTGCGCGGGGTGCTGATCATGGCGCTGAGCAACAAGCTGGGGGCGCTGGTGCTGACCACGTCGAACAAATCGGAATCGGCGACGGGCTACGCGACGCTGTACGGGGACATGAGCGGCGGGCTGGCGGTGATTCAGGACGTGCCGAAGCTGATGGTCTACGAGCTTTCGCGCTACGCGAACGAGCGGGCGGGGCGGGAGGTGATCCCGGTCTCGGTGATCGAGAAGCCGCCGTCGGCGGAGCTGCGGCCGGATCAGCTGGACGAGGAATCGCTGATGCCTTACGAACGCTTGGACCCGATCCTGCAAGCGTTCGTCGAGGAGGATCGCTCGCTGCCGGAGATCGCGGGGATGGGCTTTCCCGAGGCGGACGTGAAGCGGGTGATGTCGCTGGTGACGGGTGCGGAGTACAAGCGGCGGCAGGCGGCGCCCGGGCTGCGGATCACGCCGCGCGCCTTCGGCAAGGATCGGCGCTTCCCGATCGCCAACCGCTACCGCGGCTTCTGAGCGTCCGATGGACGAGACGCGGCTGGAGCTGGCGCGGCGGATCGCCGAACGCGCGCGGGGGGGCGACGACTCGATCCGCGGGATCGCCGTGGGCGGGGACGATGCGGCCGGCCGGGTCTGGCAGGCTTCGGTGCTGCAAGTGGTGCTGTTCCGCAGCGCGGAGGAGGGGCCGATCGAGTGGGGGGCGCTGCGCGAGGAGGAGGGCGTGGCGGCGGCGGTCGATCGCATTCCGATCGGGCTGCTGGCGGCCGGGGAGGGACGGCCCGGGGAGGGGCCGCTCGACGGGCTGCTGGCGAATCTCGAGTTGGTGCGGATCACGGAGCCGGGATTGCGGGAGGCGCTGCTGCTGATCCGCGACCGCCATTACTCGGCCGAGGGGCGGGAGGCGCGGTTCGAGCGGGCGGTTCAGGGGGCGCGGGTGGCGCTTGACGATTACGCGGGGTCGGGGCTGCCGTTCCATGCGATCGAGGCGGCGCTGCATTGCGGCGCGGCGCTGGCGGCGCTTGCGGGCGAGCCGCTGGACGAACTCCGGCTGCCGCGGCGGATCCGCGGGCAGGCGCGCGTGCTGAAGCAGCCGGAGCTGGCCGCGGCGTTCGCGTCGGCCTCGGGGCTCGATTTAGGTTGATCCGGAGGCGGCGCGCGGACGCGCTGGAGGCGTTCCAATCGCTCGCCGGCTCGCATTTGGACGCGCGGCTGCCCGAGGCGGGCGCGGCGCTGCTGCCGCGGATTTCGCGCATCGCCGAGCCGGCGCGGCGGGCTGCCGAGACGCTGGAGCGGCGCGGGGATGCGGGCGGCGCGGCTTGGGCGCTGGCGGCGGCGGGGCTGCGGTTGGACGAGCTGATCGAGGGCGCCGCGCCGTGGCGGGAGCGGGATGATTACCGGAGCTGTTCGGAAGCCGTCTACGGGCGGCCGGAAGTTGAACGGCTGCGGGGGCTGCTCCGCTCCGTCCGCTCGCTCGCGGCTTAGCGCTGCGGCAGCAGGATCGCCGGGTCGACGTACCAGTCGCCGTGCCGCACCTCGAAGTGGAGGTGCGGGCCGGTGCTGTTGCCGGTGTTGCCGAGCGAGCCCACGATTTGGCCGCGGCGCACGGTCTGGCCGATCTTCACGCTCCAGCTGGAGAGATGGGCGAGGACGGTGCGGAAGTCGTGCTCGTGCTGGATTTCGACGTAGTAGCCGAGCCCGGTGCCGGGGTTGCCGCCGGTGAAGGTGACCACGCCGTCGGCCGCGGCGAGGACCGGCGTGCCGTGCGTATCGGCGACGTCGAGGCCGCGGTGGCGCCAGGAACAGTCCCAAGTGCGGCAGAGGCCGAAGCCGTCGGAGATTTCGCCGGAGTCGATCGGCCAGCCGAAGACGGGCATCGGGATCGGCACGATCAGCTGCTGGCCCGGCACGATCACGCTGCCGGCCAAGCGGGCCCCGTCGGCGTGGCGCAGGTTGTCGGCATCGACGCCGTACTCCTGCGCCAGCCCGTAGAGCGTGTCGCCGGCCTCGACGGCGATCAGCTTGCCCGGCCGGTCGGGCACCAGCAGCTCCGTCCCCTCCGGGATCCACTGGTCGGGAGCGAGCCGGGGGTTGTTGTCCAGCAGCGTTTGGGGCAAGGTTCCCAGCTCGGCGGCGACGTACTGGACGAGGTCGGACGAGGGCGCACGGCGCCGCGCGATTCCGCCGGTCACGGCGTAGGCCGCGGTTTCCGACGGGCCGCCGTTGGCCGAGAGCGAGAGCCTGACGTCGGACCCGATCACGAGCAGGTCGTTGCGGATCCAAGGGGTTCAGCGCGCGCAGCTGGCCGACGGTGAGCCCGTAGCGCGCGCCGATGCTGAAGAGGGTGTCGCCGCTCGCGACGACGTGCACGGGCACGGTCACCGGCACGTCGGGGTTCACCGCGGCCGTGCCGGCGTTGACCACGATCCGGTCGCCGACGTCGATGAAGTCGCCGCTCAGCTGGGGGTTCATCGCCCGCAGCGCGTCCAGCGAGATTCCGTTTTCGGCCGCGATCGCGCCCAGGTTGTCGCCCGCTTGGACGATGTAGACGCGGGGCGGCACGGCGGCGACGGCGACCGCGCTGCCCGATGAGCGCGAGCCGGCGGTCGGCAGCGACAGCGAGTCGCCCGGGTTGATCAAGTCGCCGGACAGCTGCGGGTTGGCCGCGCGCAGCTGCGCCAAGTCCAGTTCGTAGCGCTCGGCGATCCCCGACAGGGTCTCGCCCTGCGCTACGACGTGCGTCCGCGGCGTCGCGGCGGCCGGAGGCGGCGTTGCGGCCGCCGGAGTGGCGAACGCCGGGGCCGACGCGGAGTGGGGGATGTAGACGGTGTCGCCCGGCTGGAGCGAGTCGACATTGAGGTGGCGGTTGAGCTCGATCATCGAATCGAGATCGATTCCGTAGCGCAGGCCGATGCCGAAGAGGGTGTCGCCGATCCGCACGGTCACGCCTTGCGCCGGCCGGGGCACGCGAATTGCCTGGCCGACGCTCAGCACGTCCAAGTTCAGGCTCGGGTTCTGGGCGCCGATCGCGCTGAGCGTGGTGTCGAATTCGACGGCGATGTCCGTCGCGGTGTCGCCGGGCTGGACGGTGTAGCGGAAGACTTGGACCGGCGCCGAGGAAGAGGCGGGCGCGGGGGAAGAGCCGGTTGCAGTGGAGGCCGGGCGCGCGACTGCGCCGCTGACCGTCAGGGTTTGGCCGATCTGGAGGTCGTCGCGGTCAATCGCGGGGTTCAGTTCGAGCAGGCGGTCGACGGTGGCGCCGAAGCGCTCGGCGATGGCGGTCAGCGTGTCGCCGGACCGGACTTCGTAGCGCGAGCTGCTCGCCGCCGCGGCGGCGGACGGGAGGCGGAGCTGCTGGCCGGGCTGGATCGAGTTGGGCGAGAGTCCGGGGTTCGCGGCGAGCAGGTCGGCGTAGTCGATGCCGAGATCGTCGGCGATCTCGGAGAGGGTGTCGCCCTGCCGGACGACGTAGGTGTCGGCGGCGGCTGGGGCGATCGCGGAAACGGCGAGGGCGGCCGCTGCCAGAAGGGCGGCGGCCGCCCGGATGCGCCGCGGTGGGATGCTCATGCGGAATCGCGTCTCAATCCGCAGCAGGGGAGGGCCGCGTCGGGCGCGGCGCAGAACCGGCTCGCCATAATCACTGCGCGCCGCGCCCGGCCACCTCGCCGCACTCTAGCGACTACCCGCCTGATCGGGCAACGCCGCCGCCTGCGGGCTCGGGGAAGGAGGGGCTATGGCATATTCCGCGCAACCGTCTACAGTGAAACGCGGAGAGCGTTTGCATAACGGCCGCGCGCCGTGCGAGCGCCTCTCGGCTTGGCGGCCGGGGTCCTTCGGTGGAGAGACGCGATGTCTCAGCAAGCTGACGCCCAGCGTCTGCCGCCCGCGAGCACGTCAGGCGCATTCGAGGTCCCGGAGATGGAACCGTCGTCCGAAGCCCCCCCGCCGCCGCCCGCGTTCGTCGAGGCCCCGCTCGACGGCGGCGACTCCGGTCGCGCGAAGCGCCGGCGGGCCTGGCTGATCATCGGCGCGGCCGTGATCATCCCCGCGGGCGCCGCGGCCGCGCTGGTCGCGATCTTCGCCGGCGGCTCCTCGCCGGCGGTTCCGGCCGAGACCGCCGCGGTCGAGCCGGTCGCGACGACCGCCCAGCCGAGCGTGACGCTGCCCAACGCCCAGCGCCCGGAGCAGGTGCGGGCGGCCGCGCCCGCAGCCGACGCCGAGAGCGCCGCCGCGCCGGCGGCCGACGCGGCGCGGGAGGCGGCCGAACGCGCGGCCGCGCAGCCCGCGGCGGCGGAGACGGCCGCGCCGCCGGAGCCCGCGCCGATCCTGACGCCGGCCGAGCAGCTCGCCTCTTGGCAGAACACGACCGTGGTCGAAGTCCAGGAGGGCGACACGCTCTGGGGCTACGCGCTGCAGTACGGCACCTCCGTCGAGGCGATCGAGATGCTCAACGCGATCACCGCGCAGACGCTGGAGATCGGCTACCGCCTGACCATTCCGATCGGCTTCACGCTCGACCTCGCCAACACGGGCGCGGAGTCCGGCGAGGCCGCCACGGCTTGGCGCGCCAACACCACGACCGAGGCGGCCGCCGCCCCCGGCACGCCGCTTTCGCAGTGGCCCAACATCACCCAGGTCGAGATCGTCTACGGCAACACGCTGCAGGGCATCGCCAGCGAGTTCGGCACTTCGATCGAGGCGATCATGGTGCTCAGCCACATCTCCAACCCGCACGAGATCTACCCCGGCGACATCCTCACCGTCCCGATCGGCTACTCGGCCGAGGTCTCGTCGGTCACCGTTCCGGAGTGGACGGCGCCCGAACCGGAAGCGGCGACGGCTCCGGTCGCCAGCTCGGCCATCGCGGCGGAACCCGCGGCGGCGGTCGAGACGACTGAAACGCCGGCTCCGGCGGTCACGCTGCCGCCCGCGGCGGCGGAGACGAGCGACGATCTGCTCAGCCTTCCCCCCGCCGCCGAAGAGCCGGTCGCTTCGGCCCAGCCGTCGGCAGCCGCGACGGCGCCCGCCGACGATGAGCTGATGTTCGAGGAGGATGCGCCGGCGGCGGTCGCCGAAGGGGACGACCTGATGTTCCTCGAGGACGAGGAAGAGGAAGAGGACGACCTGCTGCTGCTGGAGTAGCCGGGAAGCCGACCCGGCGCGCATCCGAACGGGGCGTTCCCTCGCGGAGGGGGGCGCCCCGTTGCGCATTCGGGCCAGATTCGGATCAGCCGGCCGCGTCCGGCACGACGGTGCGGTTGGCGAACTTCCAAGCGCCGTCGACCTTGACCAGCTCATCCTGGTAGCGGGCGGTGACGATGCTCTTGGCGCCGTCCTTGGACTGGATCAGGTTGAGGTAGCAGGTGTGGGTGGCGTTGTCGCCGTCGCCGTCGATCACGTGGTTGTTGGTCCAGTGGCGCGCGCCGGCCATGTTCTGCGCGAAGCCGCCGACGAACGCGGCGAGCGCTTCGCGGCCTTGGACCGGGCCGGGCCCGCCGCCCTTGAACACGCCGTCTTCGGTGAAGGTGTCGGCCCAAGCGGCGCCGTCGCCGAAGTCGATGGCGTGGTTGTAGCGCGCGGCGAGTTCGAGAATTTCGAGCCGGTCGGCGGTGTCGATCATGGCGGCCTCCCTGTCTTGCGGGTTCGCCCGGAGTATAGGGAGCGCCGACCGCGCGGATCAGTCGAACGCCACCGTCGCCGCCCCGCGCACCGACCGCTCGCCCTCCGGGTTGTCGATGAAGAGCTCGAGCTCCGCGGTGCGCTTGCCGTCGGCGTCTTCCTTCTTGGTGACGATGCCGCCGATGGTCATTTCGACGTTGTGGAGGTCGGGCCGGCGCATGGCCATTTGGAGGCGCGCGATGGAGCCTTCGCCGCGGAAGAGGCCGCGCAGGTACTGGTCGAGGAAGCCGTGCTTCATGTTGCCGGGGATGATCGGGCCGGGCAGGCCCATGCCCTTGGCGTATTCGGCGTCGAGGAACTGGTTGCCGCCGGCGCGCATCGCGCCGCCTTGCGAGCCGATGAAGGCCATCACCTGCTCGGTGGTCGGCGTGCGGCGGTGGACGGGGAGTTCCGCGCCCTCCTCGATGTCGTCGTAGCTCAGCGGCATGGTCACTCCCCGGTGTGCTGTTCTTTGAAGTGCGCGATGGTGCGGCGCACGCGGGCCAGTTCTTCGCCCGTGGCGGCGTTGGAATAGACCCATTCGTGGTGGACGAAGAGCGAGTGGCCGACGCGGCCGCCGATCCGCTCTTGGATTTCGGCGATGCGGGGCTGGATGCGCAGTTCGTCGCCGATGCGGATCGGGTTGGAGACGGTCCAAGCCTCGGAGGCCATCAGGGCGCGGGTCGGCGCGTCGGGCACGGACATCTGCTCTTGGCGCCGCGACATGGTGAGGAGGGCGTAGGTCGGCATGTCCACGGAGGAGTCGCCCGCGCCCGCGGCGTCGAGCAGGGCTTGGTCGTCCTCTTCCAGCGCTTCCATCAGCTGCTGCAGGGCGGCGGCTTCGACGGTGGCGGTCACCGCTTCGCCTTCGGCGCCGATGGCGGCTTCCATCGCGGGCGTGATCAGGCTCTCGTCGTCGCTCATGGCCCTGCTTTCAGAATCAACGGGCGGTTGGCTCGATTATCGCCCCGCGCCGCGCGTTGCACAATGCGGGGCAAAGCATGGCGGCTCAGGCGCAGTCTCCGCCGAGATAGGCGTCGAGGTCCTCGACGTGTTCCTTGAAGTGGCCGGTGGCCGCGCCTTCGACCATGCGGTTGACGGTCTTGCCTTCTCCGAAGCGCTGCGGGTCGAAGCTTGACAGCGTTGCGCGGAAGCGGCCGTAGGCGGCGTCGAAGGCGGAACGGGCCTCGTCCCAGCCCTGCTCGCCGGCTTGTTCCACCGCGTTTTGGTTGAACAGATCGGCGTCGTCGTAGTCCGCGCCCTCGGGCGTCGGGCGCAGGCCCTGCGACATGCGGTCGATGCCGTCCGACATTTCGTCGAGCCAGCCGGTCATGTGCTGGAGCATGTTGACGACGGACCAATCGCCGACCGCGCCGGCCCATTCGCCGTGCGCGGCGTCGATCCGTTCGAGCCGGCGGATCAACTCGGCGTGCGACGCTTGCAGTTCTTCAAGGACTGTGGCGCGGTCGGTCATGGCGAACCTCGCTTGATCTTCGGCGCGGTCTTCAGTTCGGGATGATCAGTCCCGAAGGGGTCTGGCGTTCGCCGGGTCGGAGCCCGCGGGCGGCCAGCGTTTGCAGGATGAAGGGGTTGTGCGCGCGTTCCTGCGCGAGGGTGGTCTGCTGCATGTGGCCGGGCAGCACGACGGTTTCGTCCGGCAGCTGGAGGAGCTTGTCGACGATGCTGCTCATCTCCTGTTCGTGGTCGCCGCCGGGCAGGTCGGTACGGCCGATGCTCTGGCGGAAGAGGGTGTCGCCGCTGAAGAGCATGCCGGCGCCGTAGAAGCTGACGCTGCCGGGAGTGTGTCCGGGCGTGTGGATCGCGTGCAGCGCGATGCCGTCGACTTCGATTTTGTCGCCCTCCGCGAGGTAGTGATCGGGGTCGGGCGGCTGCTCGGCCTGCATGCCGAAGCGGGCGGCGCTCTCGGCCGCGCCTTGGAGGATGCCCAAGTCATTCTCGTGCAGGAGGAATTTGGCGGCGGCTTGGTTGACGATGCCGGGCACGCCGAGCACGTGGTCGACATGGGCGTGCGAGCAGGCGATCAGCTTGATTTCGACGCCCATGTCCTTGGCCAGGTGCAGGATGTCGTCGGCTTGGTCGCCCGGGTCGATGCAGATCGCCTCGCCGGTGCGGCGGTTGCCGATCACCCAGCAGTTTTCCTGGAATGCGCCGACGACGAGCCCGCGCACCTCGATCTCGTTGACGAACGGCTCCGCGTCGGCGCCGCTCGCCTGCTGCTCCGGCATCAGTTGCCGCCCTTCAGCATGCGGTCGATCTCTTCGAGCACGCTGGCGCTTTCGAGCGGCGAATCGCCGGCACCTTGGCGCACCATCTCGGCGTCGGCCTGCTCTTCCAGGTTGCGCACGTAGTCGCGGACGTCGGGCTTGTCTTCCAGGGCGGCGTCGATCTGGCTGCGGTAGCGCTCGGTCGCCTTGTCCAAATGGGAGAGGTCCAGGTGCAGGTCGTAGATGCGGTCGAGTTGTTCGAGGATCGCCTTGGTGGCGCCGGGGTTGTGGCGGCTGGTGACGTAGTGGGGGACGGAGGCCCAGAGGCCGATCTGGGGCATGTCGGCGTCGCGGCAGGCGCTGCCCAGCGAGCCGACGATTCCGGTGGGGCCCTCGTAGCGCGACGGTTCCAGGCCGAGCGCGCGGGTGCGGTCGGGGTCGGATGAGCCGGTGGCGACCTTGGTCGGGCGGGTGTGGGCGACGTCGGCCAGGAGCGCGCCCAAGGTGACGACCTCGCGGGCCTGCACCGATTCGGCGACGCGGAGGATGTGGCGGCAGTACTTGCGCCAGCGCAGGTCGGGCTCGTGGCCGAGCGCGAGCACGAAATCGCGGCGCCCGCGTTCTTCGGTCGGCTCCAGGCTGAGGGCGGTGAAGTCGGTGACCGGCCAGACCACCTCGCGGTGGGGCTCGTCGCCGTCGATCCACTTGACCTTGGGGCGGTGCTCGGTGAAGACGAAGAAGGAGTCGGGGTCGATTTCGGCGAACGAGGGGGTTCCGGAGAGGGAGCGGAGGTAGCGGAGCGCGTCGGTGGCGGCTTCGGCGGCGTCGTTCCAGCCGAAGAAGGCCGTGACCAGCACGGGTTCCCGCAGGGCGGGCAGCTCGCCGATCTGCAAGGCGCTCATGCGCTCAGGCTAGCGCCGACCCGCCGCGCCGTCCGCCGCTCACGACTGCCAGGCCCCGTACTTGTCGCGCAGGGCCGGCACGACCTCGGTCACGTAGGCCTCGAGCGCGGCCTCGTCCCAAGGGGCGCGCAGGGCGACGTTGACGCCGTCGGCGCCGGATTCGATGTACTGGGAGACGCGGTCGAAGGCGTCGTCGGGCGTGCCGAGCAGGGAGCCTTCGGAGACGCGGGCGGCCTGTTCGCCCCACTGCTCGCGGAGATCGGCCTCCGCCTGGGCCGCGTCTTCGGCGGTGGCGCGGAGGGCGAACTGGAGGTTGACCGTGCGCCGGATCGTGGCCGGGTCCCGGTCGAGGTTGGCGCAGTGGGCGTCGAGCACGCCGCCGAGCCGGGCGAATTCTTCGACGCCGATGTAGGGGACGTTCCAGCCGTCGGCGTACTGCGCGGCCATGCGGAGGGTCTTCTTCTCGCCACGGCCGCCGATCCAGAGCGGCATGTGCTCCTGCACCGGCGGCGGCTGGCAGGTCGCGCCGACGGCGTTGTAGTGGACGCCCTCAAAGTCGGTGCGCTCCTCTTGGCCGAGCATCGATTTGATGATCTGGGTGCCTTCTTCGAGCATCTCGAAGCGTTCGCGCAGGGGCGGGAAGCCGTAGCCGTAGCCGCGGAATTCCATCTCGTGCCAGCCGGCGCCGAGGCCTGGTTCGATCCGGCCCTCGGAGATGTGGTCCAGCGTCATCAGCGTCTTGGCCAGGGTCGCCGGGTTGCGGTAGGGGACGCAGAAGACGAGGCAGCCGATGCGGACGCGCTCGGTCTCCGCGGCGATCGTGGCCATGCAGGCGGTCGACTCGAAGTGCGGCGACATGCCGTCGACGGGGGGAGCCTCGTAGAAGTGATCCCAGACGGAGATCCAGTCGAGGCCCTGTTCGTCGGCCCAGCGCCAGAGCCGGCGCAGGTCGGCCATGGTCTGGTTCTGCTGGCCCGTGTGGATGCCGAGTGAGACGGACATGGAGCGCCCTCCGAATCTGATTCAGTTGCTGCCGCGGCCGCCGGCGCGGCCGAATAGCTTCCCGATGGCGCCGAACAGCAGGCCGACGAGGCGGGCGACCGCTTGGAGCAGCGCGCCGAGTCCCTTGGCCGCCCTTCTGCCGCCCGCTCTGCGCCGGCGCATTCGCCTCCGCTGGGACATTCGCGTTCCGCCCGTTCGATGCCGGCAGGGGGCCGTCAGTCGGGCAGGCTAACGGGTGCGGCCTCGCGCCAACCGGGGATGTCGACGCCGAAGTAGCGGCCCAGCAGCATCACGGCCAGCTTCTGCTTGGCCGCGCCGACGCCGGGGATGCCGGCCAAGCGCTTCATCACCGCCTTGGCGTCGGGCTGATCGCGCCAGATCGCCGCGGCGTCCCCGTTCCAGTCGTTGACCAGCGCGTTGCAGGCGTCGTGCACCCGCTTGCCCATGCTGGCCGGGAAGCGGTGCACGGCGGGCTTTTCGCGGAAGACCTCGATGAACCGTTCCTGGTCCATCGCGGCGATCTTGGCGATGTCGAAATGGCCCAGCCGCTGCTTGAGCACGTGCGGCCCGGCGAACGCCTTGGTCGTGGGGATCTGCTGATCGAGCACGATCCCGATCAGGAAGGCGTTGGGGTCGTCGGCGAGCAGCTGGTTGGCCTCGGGCTCCGCCGTGAAATTGAGTTCGGGCGAGCCGTCGGGCTTCCATTGCGGGGCCAGTTCGACGTAGTGCGCGGGGTTGCCCATCTGCTGCTCCGTTTCGCTTGCTGCGCCTGTTCGCGGCGGTCAGGGGAAGAAGCCGAGGTCGATGTAGCTGCGGCCGACGCTCTCGGCCGCGGCGAGGTAGGCGGCGGTGCGCAGGTCGGGGAGGTCCCGTTGCCGCATCAGCTGGGCGACGTTGGCGTAGGCGTCCTGCATCGAGGTTTCGAGGGCGCTGAGCACGATGTCGAGCTCCGAGGGGCCTTCGGCGAGCTGGCGGCGGAGGCGCGGCTCGATCGGCGCGCCGGTGTACTGCTCGAAGGCGCTGATCAGCCGTTCGCTCTGCATCCGCTCGGTGCCCCGCAGCATGCGGTCGAAGGAGACGTGGGAGAGGTTCTTGATCCACTCGAAGTAGGAGACCGTGACGCCGCCGGCGTTGAGGAAGAGGTCGGGGATCACGTCGATCCCGCGGTCGCGCAGGATCGCGTCGGCGCGGGGCGTGCAGGGGCCGTTGGCGGCTTCGGCGACGAGCTTGGCCTTGATCTGCGGGGCGTTGCCGCGCGTGATCTGGTGCTCGAGCGCGGCCGGGATCAGGATGTCGCAGGGCTGTTCGAGGATTTCGGCGTTGTTGGCGAAGACTTGGGCGGCGGGGAAGTCCTTGAGGCCGCGGTGCTCGCGGTGGTGGGCTTCGGCCGCTTCCACGTCGAGGCCGCCGGGGTCGTAGATGCCGGCGTCGAACTCGCCGATGCCGACGATCAGCGCGCCTTCCTCTTGGAGGGCGCGGGCGGCGTTGCGGCCGACGTTGCCGAGTCCCTGCACGATCACGCGCTTGCCGTCGAAGCCGCGGGTCAGGCCCTCGCCGGGCCGGTCTTCGTCGTCGAGGTAGGCGCGGATGCCGTGCAGGACGCCGAGCCCGGTGGCTTCGGTGCGGCCCGGGATTCCGTGCAGCGAGACGGGCTTGCCGGTGACGCAGGCCCAGTGGTTGAGGTCTTCCGGGTGGAGCGTGCGGTAGGTGTCCGCGATCCAGGCCATCTCGCGGGTGCCGGTGCCGTAGTCGGGCGCGGGCACGTCGACCGAGGGGCCGATGAAGTTGCGGCTGGCGAGCTCGACGGTCAGGCGGCGGGTGACGCGCTCGACGAATTCGGCCGGCCGGGCGTGCGCGTCGATGCAGACGCCGCCCTTCGCGCCGCCGAACGGGACTTCGACCAGGGCGCATTTGAAGGTCATCAGCGAAGCCAGTCCCATGACCTCGTCGGCGTCGACCATCGTGCTGTAGCGGATGCCGCCCTTGGTCGGCAGGCGGTGGTGCGAGTGCTGCGCGCGGTAGGCCTCGATCACCTCGACCTGGCCGTGCTCGTTTTCGACCGGGAAGTGCATGCGGTAGATGTTGTTGCAGGCCTTGACCTGCCTGAGCAGGCCCGGATCGAGGTCGCTGTAGGCGGCGGCGGCGTCGAAGTAGCGGACGAAGTCCGCGTAGAGATCGGCCATCGGAGGCTCAGGCGCGGGGCAGCGAGAGCCCGCGGGTGGCGATGATCCCGCGCTGGATTTCGCTGGTGCCGCCGGCGATCGTGGAGGGCACGGAGGACATGTACTGCTCGGTGAACCAGCCCTTCATCTGCGCGTAGGGGTCGCCCTGGCGGACGCCGCCGAAGGAGCCCATCACGTTGAGGCCGAAGCGGGCGAAGCGCTGGTTGAGTTCGGAGGAGAACAGCTTGGCCATCGAGGCTTCGTGGTTGGGCGCGAGGCCGCCCTGCTGCATCGAGAGCACGCGCAGGGAGAGCATGCGCGAGACCTCGATGTTGATCGCCATGTCGGCGACGCCGTGGCGCACGCGGCGCTCGCCGCCGCCGGACATTCCGCCGACGTATTCGATGAAGTCCTCGAAGTTGCGGCGCAGCGCGGCCGAGCCGCTCAGGGCGGAGCGCTCGAAGTCCATCGTCGCCATGCCCACGTACCAGCCGCGGTTCTCCTCGCCGACGCGGTTCTGGGCCGGCACCCGCACGTCCTCGAAGAAGACCTCGTTGAAGCCGTGGCCGCCGAGCATGTTGATCAGCGGGCGCACGGTGATGCCGGGCGTCTTCATGTCGATCAGCAGGTAGGTGATGCCGCGGTGCTTGGGCGCGTCGGGGTCGGTGCGGACGAGGCAGAACATCCAGTCGGCGCGGTGCGCCTGCGAGGTCCAGATCTTCTGGCCGTTGATCACGTAGTCGTCGCCGTCCTTGACGGCGCGGGTCTGCAGCGAGGCGAGGTCGGAGCCGGAGCCGGGCTCGGAATAACCCTGGCACCAGGCGGCATCGGCGGCCACGATCTCGTCCAGGTGGCGCTGCTTCTGCTCGTCGGTGCCGTAGACGAGCAGGGTCGGGCCGACGTAGCCGACGGAGATCAGGTCCGGGCCGGGCACGCGGTGGTAGGCGAGCTCCTCGTTGAAGATCGCCTGCTCCGCGAAGGAGAGGCCGAGCCCGCCGTGCTCGGAGGGCCAGGCGGGGGCGGTCCAGCCCTTGGCGGCGAGCTTTTTGCGGACGCCCTTGTTGAACTCCCAGGCCGCATCGTCGGACTCTTCGTCGCCTTCCGCCTCGAACCCGTTCCAATCGGGGCCGAACTCGTCGCGGATCCAAGCGCGGATCTCGCCGCGCCAAGTCTCCTGTTCGGGGCTGAATTCGAACTCCATGGGCTTCCTCGTCTCGCTGCCGGGACTCGCGCCGGCAAAGCGCAGTCTAATCCCGCGCCCGGCGGCGCGGCGCTATTCGTCATCGCCCAACGTGTGCGCGAGCCAGCGCACCCGTTCCCCTTGCCAGCCGATGGCGGCCGGTGCTGCGCCCGGCAGGAGCACTTGGAGCCGCCCTTCCGGCAGCTCCGCGACGGCTGCTCCGAGCTGGAAGAACATCGCGACCAGCGCCGCTCCGTCATCTCGCCAGTGCGGAACCTGATCGCTTCCCGCCGGCAGCAGGATCGTCCGCCCGTCGGCATGCCGCAGCACCGTCTGCACGCTTCCCCCGCTCATCACCCAGCGGCGATCCGGCGACAGGTACGAACCCTCGGGCCAGTCTCCCGGCTCCGGCTGCCGGGCCGGGCCCTCGAAGCGCGCATCGCGCCCGTCGGTCCCGATTGAATAGATCGCCCAAGTGTTCCGCGGCTGCCGCTCCGTCACCGCAAACCAGCGCCCTGATGGTGATGGCAGAACCGACTGCTCCAACCCGCGATGCGGGAGCAGCAATCGATTCTCTTGGACTATGCCTCCTTCCCCCGCTTGAATGCCGCCTGCCGAGCCGGACTCCTGCCCGTCTTCATTACTTGCCAACCGCCCCGGCAGCCTCACCCGCCGAGACTCCGTGCCGTCCGTCAAGATCAACTCGTCCCGCGCTTCTGCCGTCTCGTACCAACCGTTTCCCAGCCGGGCAACTCTGTAAACGACTCCGTCTGCCGGATCCCCCGCCACGATCTCAGCCCCGCCCAATGTCTCGATCGTGAACAGCAATAGTTCCGGTTCTTCAATCCAGCCAATCGTCCCCCAGCGCCGCCCGACCCACTCAGATGCCGCCGCCCCGTCATCGCCGAGCACGACGACGAATTCCGGCACCTCGGCGGCCCCTTCCAATTCGATTTGATCGAGCAGGATTTCATCCTGCCCACAGCCCCCGATCACGGCAACTAGCACGAGTGCCAAGATCGCGACGCCGCCCTGGATTTGCCACGAAGGAACCACGAGAATTAGACTTGATAGATGACCAAACCGGTGCTGATCTCTTGGCCTGACTCAAGCGTCGCTCGTCCAGGTTGAAGCCCCCGGCCCCCCAAGCATCCATCTTCCATGCCGTTCGAGGCCGCTTGATGCAGATGCGGTCCCGATGTACAGATGCCGCCTATGTCCGTGGTCCCCCCGTCCTGATGGCATTCTCCGTTCCGCCATCCCGGGTAATCTTTCTTGGCAGTAACTGCGCAGATCGTCCCTAGGATCTTCGAACTTGTATGGCCCGGCTGGACAGCCGTCCATCGGCTCCACCCTTCGCGCGGGGACGGGATATCTGATGCCACGTTCATGTGGAGGTATCGGAACAGATATTCCTGTGCGCCGACATCAATGGCCATCGGTGTGCCCCCTGTACTACAGTCGGCATGCCATAGCTGCCTGAGTTTGCCTGATATGCCATCGTACACACGAAACACCATCCCAGCTTCTTTTCCTTGTCTATCTCAGGGTAGCGCATTGAGATGCTCTGTAGTTGGCGAATTCGGGGGCTGCTCCACTGTGGCTCGGAGACAGCCCGTGGAACGGCGAGGTTCGGTTGGGAGATATCGGCTTGAGCGGCCCTTTGAGGAGAGTGCGAGTTAGACGAAGGCAAAAGATGCCGCGCGCTTTTTTTGCGGCCGGTAGCGATCCGCCAGAGGTGCTTGCGGTTGCCCAACCCCGAGCTCAGCCTCGGCCCGGGGCTATTCGAGCAGGAATTGGTGGCGGACGGCGTCGCGGGAGGGGGTGTCGCCGATGCGGGCAGACGGATCGTCGAGGGTGAGGGCGTAGCCGACGACCGGGTCGGCCCGGGCCTGGGGGTCGGGGTCGAGCGGGATGGCGGCGCGGCCGTCGTCGTTGGGGGAGAGGAAGGGGCCGGCGAGAAGCGCGCCCGAGGCGCGGACGCTCCAGAGCTGCCAGCGCTCGCCGCCGGCGGGGACGGCGAGGCCCCAGAAGACGAGCGCGGCCGGGCGCTCGTCCCAGCGCGGGAGGATGACGCCGGTTGCGCCGTCGGGCGTGAGGGCGAGCGCTCTGCCGTCGATGGGGCCGTCGGTGGCGAAGTAGGTGATCCCGGCGGCGGCCGCGGCGATCGCGCAGGCGGCTGCCAGGGCCGCCGCCGCGAGCAGGGCCCGCTGCCGCCATGGCCGGCGCGGACTCTCCAGGGGCGCGGGGACGGATTTCAGTCCTTCGGTGCTGCGGATGCGCGAGATCAGGGCGTGTTCGAGGCCTGCCGGCGGATCAGCCCCGGCGCGCAGGGCTTCGTCGCGCGAGATCGCGGCGCAGGCGGCCAAGCGGCCGGCGGCGCGGCCGCCGGAGGACGGCCCGGCCGAGATGCCGGCGGCGCGGCAGAGCGAGTCGAGCGCTTCGTCGGCCTCGCCGCTCTCCTCGCGGGCGAGCCAGGCGCGGTCGATGGCCTCGCGCGCGTCGGGCGGGAGGCCTTGCAGGACGGCGCGGAATTGATCGGGCGGGATCGCGGCCAGCAGGCCGGTTGCGGGCAGGCGGCCGCCGATCCGGCGCGGGCGCCAATTCGCGGCGGCGCGGCGGGGGGAGAGCGAGCGGCGGCGCACGGCCAGGGCGGTGTCGCGCACGCACTCGTAGAGCAGCAGGTCGAGCGCTTGGGCCGGCAGCCAATCGCCGGCGGCGGCCCAGAATTGCAGCATCGCCGCCTCGACCACGGGCCCGCCCTCGAGCGGCCGCCCGCGCCGGCGGCCGCCGGCGGATTCGGCCAGGCGGGCGAGGGCGGCGCCGTGTTCGCGCACCAGCTCGCGCAGGGCGGCCTCGTCGCGACGCAGCACGCGCGCGTGGATTCGGGCCAGGTCGGGTGCGTCCGCGGCGGGCATCGCGCCCGTCCGCTCAGCGGCGCGCCGGATCGCCGGCGCGGCCGTAGTCGTCCGCCAGCCGCACGACGTCGTCTTCGCCGGCGGGGGCGTTCATCGCGATTTCGAGCAGCACCGCCGGTTCATGCGGGGCGCTGAGCCGGTGCAGGGTGCGGGGCGCGATCGTCACGGGCAGACCCGGCGAGAGCGGCTCCGTCCGCAGCTGCCCCGCATCGGGGCCGACGCAGAGGCGGGCGGCGCCCTCGATCAGGATCAGGGTCTCGCGCTTGCGGCGGTGGTACTGCAGGGAGAGGCGCTGGCCGGCGCGGATGCGCAGCAGCTTGTGGACTTCGCCGGCGTCACTGCGGATCACGATCTCTTCGCCCCAAGGCTTCGGGATCCGCGCGCCGCCCGGCCCGCCCTGGCATTCCAGCGATGCCACGATCCCGCTGGCGCGCTCGGCGATGATGGCTGCTCTCACGGGGCGGCCCTTCAACGCGCCCCGCCGGGCGGGGCGGGGATATCGTGGGGAACGCCGCAAGGGTAGGACGATCTCCCGGTTCATTCGAAAATGCCGACCGCCGCCGCCCCGGAAACTGACTTGGCGCAGGACGCGGAAGAGCTGCGCCAGCGCTGCGCCTCCGCGCTGCGGGCCCTGGATCCGATGCTGGAAACGGAGTCCGTCGCCGTGTCCGAGGACGCGCCCGGCTGCCTCGCCGCGGCTTGGCCCGGCGGAATCGCGTGGTTCCCGCAGACCGACGCGGCGGAGCGCTCGCTGGCCGCGCAGGAAGGGCTGCTGCGGCATCTGCGCGGGTTCCTCAGCCCGGCGATCCCGCTGCCGGCGCCGGCCGTCGCGCCGCCGGCCTTCGGGCGCGGCTGGCACCGCTCCGAACCGCTCGAGGGAATGCCGCTGTCGCCGGCGCTGATCACGGAGCAGAACGTCGACCGGATGGTCGCCGACATCGCCCGTTTCCTGATGGAGCTGCACGGCTTCTCGGTCGAGCGGGCGCGTTCGCTGGGGGCGCCCTCCGCGGTCGAGTGGCGCGAGCGCATGCAGAGCGTCTCGCGGGCCGGCCTGCGCGCGGCCCGCGCCCGCATGCGGATCTCCGAGGCGGGCCGCGCGCGGCGCTGGTGGGAGCGGACGCTGGAGGCGGATCGCGGCTGGCAGCCGGCCCTGATCCACGGGGCGCTCGACGCGGAGCGGCTGCTGATCGATCCCCTCGCGACCGGGCTCGCGGCCGTTTCGGGCTGGCACAACATCCGCATCGGCGACCCGGCTTGGGATCTTTCCGCCGTGGTCGAGGCCTACGGGACGGAGTTCGGCTGGCGCGTCGCCTCGGCCTACGGCGAGCTGGGAGGGCGGGCCGACGCCGACCTCTTCGCCCGCGTGCGCAGGCTGGGCCTGGTCCGCCGCTTCGAAGCGCTGGCGGCCGCGGATGCCGCAGGCGATCAGGATGCCGCGGCGGCGGCGATCGCCGCGCTCCGCCGTTCGCGCCTCTTCGCCGCCTGACTTCCGAATTCCGCTAAATTTGCGGTACGGGCCGCGCCGCGGACGGGCGGCCCCGCAAACGCGGAGGGTTCTCATGAGCGACGGCGGCAGCGGCGGCGCGGTCATGCCGATGGGCGTCAACCATCTCGTGCTCAACGTGCGCGAGATGGAGCGTGCGCACAAGTTCTGGACGGAGGTCATGGGCTTCCGCTACATCGGCGATCTCAAGGATCGCTCCAACATGAAGATGCAGTTCTACAACGGGGTGACCGAGAGCCACCACGACCTGGCGCTGATGGAAGTGGGCGAGGCCGAGCAGGGCAAGCCGACGATGGTCGCCGGCCGGCCCGGGCTCAACCACCTCGCCGTCCATTACCCCGACCGCGAGTCCTGGCTCAAGCAGATCGAGTGGCTGCAAGCCAAGGGCGTCAAGTTCGACATGCGCCTCAACCACGGGATGACGCACAGCGTCTACATCCACGACCCGGACGGGCACAGCATCGAGGTGCTCTACGAGCTGCCGCGCGAGCAGTGGGAGGGCGACGTCGAAGGGGCGCTCAACTACGCCGACATGCTGCCCAAGGAGGGGCCGGAAGCGCTGGTGGACGAGCCGACGCCGGTGTTCCCGATCAAGGCGTAGCGCCCTCCGTCGACGCGCGGGCGCGGATCGTCCGCGCCGCGGGCCGGAATCGAACCCGAGGCCGCCGTTCGCGCCGATCCGCTCGCGCGCCGATTGACGGGCAGGATCGCGCGAGCCTAGCCTGCCGTCGCGCCCGCCGGGGCGCAGCCGGGTGCATCTGATGGAGGCGGCGATGGCGCGTCATCTCGAAGGCAAGGTCGCGCTGGTCACGGGCGGCGCGGGCGGGATGGGTTCCGAGGTCTGCAAGGTCTTCGCCGAGCAGGGCGCGAAGGTCGTCGTCTGCGACACGGGCTTCGACGTCGAGGGCCGGGCGGGGATGGATTCGTCCAAGGTCGACGCCGTGGTGGCCGCGATCCGCGACGCGGGCGGCGAGGCCGTCGGCGTGACGGGCGACATCGCCGAGATGGACGTCGCGGAGCGCTGCGTGGAGACCGCGATCGACGAGTTCGGCGACCTCGACATCCTCGTCTGCGCGCACGGGATCCTGCGCGAGCGGATGATCTTCAACATGAGCGAGGAGGAATGGGACGGGCTGGTCCGCATCCACCTCAAGGGCTGCTTCGCGCCGACCAAGTTCGCCGCGATCCACTGGCGCGCCAACCGCGACAAGGGCAACCGGCGGATCATCTACTTCACGTCGGCGGCGGGCGTGCGCGGCGAGGCCGGACAGCCGAACTATTCGGCCGCCCACGCCGGCAAGATCGGGCTCTCGCTCTCGAATGCCGAGGCGCTGGAGCGCTACGGCGCGACGAGCAACTGCATCTCGCCCGGCGCGGCCACGCGGATGACCGACCGCGGACGCGAGGTGGATCAGGAGGCGGAGCCGCCCTCCGCTTCGGCCGCGGGCACGATGGGCGATCCTAAGAACGTGACCTCGGTGATCACCTTCCTCGCATCCGATGCGGGCGCGGGCATCAACGGCCGCGTCGTCGGCACGACCGGCGGCAAGATCACGATCTGGCGCGAGCCCGAGTGGGAGTCGACGCTGTTCCACACGGAGCCGTTCTGGGACATCGACGCGCTGTTCGAGCTGATGCCGCAGACGCTGGAAGTGCAGGGCGTCGGGCCGCCGCCGCGGCAGTTCCCGTAGCGGATTTCCCGCAGCGGACTTCTCGCAGCGGACTTCTCGCAGCGGATGGGGCGCGCAGCAGGACAGCGGAGGAGCAGGGGACATGGCGAAGCACTTGGACGGGCGCAGCTGCATCATCACCGGAGGCGCGGGCGGGATCGGCTCCAACCTCTGCAAGGTCTTCGCCGAGCAGGGCGCGAAGGTGCTGGTCGCGGATACCGGCTTCGACGTCGAGGGCCGGGCCGGGATGGACGCCTCGAAGGTCGATGCGGTGGTCGCCGAGATCCGCGACGCGGGCGGGACGGCGGAGCCGTTCGTCGGCGACGTGGCCGAGATGGATACGGCCGAAGCGATGATCGAGGCGGCGCTCGACCGCTTCGGCGGGCTTGACGCGCTCGTCTGCGCGCACGGGATCCTGCGCGAGCGGATGATCTTCAACATGGACGAGGACGAGTGGGACGGCCTCGTGCGCGCCCACCTCAAGGGCTGCTTCGCGCCGACCAAGTTCGCCAGCATTTACTGGCGCGCCAACCGCGAGGGCGAGCACCGGCGGATCGTCTACTTCACCTCGGACGCGGGCATCCGCGGCTCGGCCGGGCAGCCCAACTACTCGGCCGCGCACGCGGGCAAGCTGGGGCTGATGCGCAGCAACGTCGGCGCCCTTTCGCGCTACGGGATCACGACCAACTGCATCGCGCCCGGCGCGTCGACCCGCATGACCGACCGCGGGCGCGCCGTCGACCAGGCCGGGCCGCCGCCGAGCGAGAGCGCCGCCGGCACCGTGCGCGACCCCAAGAACATCGCGCCGATCGCCGTCTGGCTCGCGTCGGACCAGAGCGACGGGGCGAACGGGCGCATCTTCGGCGCGAGCGGGCACCGCATCTCGCTCTTCTCGGAGCCGGTGCTCGAGCGCTACCTGCACTTCGACGAGCCGCTGATCGGCGTGGACGAACTGTTCGAGGCCTGGCCGCTGACGCTCGCCTCCGGCGGGTTCCCGCGCAACAGCCTGCGGCCCGGCTTGGTCACGCCGCAGTCGTAGATCCGCGGACGCCCAATACGCTGCACCGGATGCACGCGCGCGCCCGATTCCCGCTGGCGGTCTTCTGCTCCGCGATCTGCGCCCTGATCTTCGCCGCGGCCTGCGGGGGAGGCGGCGAGGACGGCGGGGACGGGCGCTTGTCGGTGGTGACTACGGTCGCGCCGCTGCGCAACATCATCGAGAACGTCGGCGGCGAGGCGGTCGAAGTGGCCGCGCTGGTGCCGGAAGGGGTCAACAGCCACACCTTCGAGCCCGCGCCCGACGCCGTGCGCGAGATCGAGCGGGCGGACCTGATCATCGTCAACGGCCTCAACCTCGAGCTGCCGACGCTCGAGCTGGCCGAGGCGAACAAGCGCCCGGACGCGCCGATCATCCAGCTCGGCAACGAGGCGGTCGCGCCCGACGAGTACGTCTACGACTTCTCGTTCCCCGAATCCGGAGGCAATCCCAATCCGCACCTCTGGACCGCGCCGCTGCTGGCCGGGACCTACGCGGAGATCGCGCGGGACGCGCTGATCGGCGCCGATCCGGCCAACGAGGAGTACTACCGCGCCAACGCGGCCGCGTTCGCCGGGCGGATGCGGGAGCTCGACGCGGCCTTCGAGATCGCGCTCGCAACGGTGCCGGCGGAGCGCCGCAAGCTGCTGACGTACCACGACTCCTTCCCGTATTTCGCGCCGCGCTACGGCTACGAAGCGATCGGCGCAATCCAGCCCGCGGACTTCTCGGAACCCTCGGCGCGCGAGGTGGCGGAGCTGATCCGGCAGATCGAGCGCTCCGGCGTGCCGGCGATCTTCGGCTCGGAGGTCTTCCCCAGCGAAGTGCTGGAGACGATCGCGCGGGAGGCGGGGGCGGTGCAGGTCTCTACGCTGTCCGACGACGACCTGCCCGGGGAACCGGGCGAGCCGGGCAACACGCTCGCCGCGATGCTGGTGGAGAATGTACGCACGATCGTCGAAGCCCTCGGCGGCGACCCGTCGGCGCTGGACGGACTGCAAACGGGCGATACCTGGCTGCCGCTGGCGTCCGGCTCCTGAGGCGCGTCCGTGAGCGCCGACGGCGCGGTGCTGGCGACGCTGCGCGGGGCGGCCGTGGGCTACGAGGGCGAGATCGCGCTGCGCGGGCTGGACATGGAGGTGCGCGCGGGCGAGCTGATCGGCGTCGTCGGGCCCAGCGGCTGCGGCAAGACGACGCTGCTGCGGGCGCTGATCGGCGACGTCGAGGCCTACGGCGGCGTGATCGCGCAGGGCACCCGGCCCGACGGCGGCCGGCTGCGGGTCAGCTACGTGCCGCAGGTCGAGACGGTCGACTGGAACTTCCCGATCACGGTCGAGCAGGTGGTGCTGCTGGGGCTCTGGCGCGAGCGCCGCTGGCTGCCCTGGGTCAGCAGCGGCGAGCGGGAGCGGGTGCGCGCGGTGCTGGAGGAGGTCGGCATCGCCGATCTGGCCGGGCGCTCGATCCGGGCGCTGTCGGGCGGGCAGCAGCAGCGCGCCTTCCTCGCCCGCGCGCTGGTCTCGGAGCCGGACCTGCTGCTGCTGGACGAGCCGACCAACGGGCTCGACATCAAGACGCAGCACGAGATCCTGCACGAACTGGACGTGCTCAACGGCTCCGGCGTCGCGATCGTGCTGACGACGCACGATCTGAACGGGGTGGCGTCGCACCTGCCGCGCCTGATCTGCCTCGGCGAGCGCACGCTGCTGGCCGACGGCTCGGCCGACGAGGTGCTGGTCTCCGAGGTGCTGGAGCGGGCCTACGGCCAGCCCGTGCTGGTCGTCCGCAGCGGGCGCGAGCGCTACGTGCTGCCGGTGCCCGAAGAGGCGCCCGGCGCGCACGGCGAGGACGAAGAGCCGGCCGGCGACGCGGTCGAGCTGGTCGGGCGGATCGCCGACGCGGCGGCGGGGGCGGATCCGCGCCGTGCTTGAGCCGTTCGAGTACGGCTTCATGCAGCGGGCGATGCTGACCGCGACGATCGTCTGCGCGGTGACGGGGGCGATGGGCGTGTTCGTGGTGCTGCGGCGGCTGGCCTACATCGGGCACGGGCTCGCGCACAGCATCTTCGGCGGGGCCGTGATCTCGTTCGTCAGCGGCTTCAATTTCTTCGCCGGCGCGAGCCTCTGGGGGGCATTCTCGGTGCTGCTGATCAACGCGGCCGCGCGGCGGCGGCAGATCGGCGGCGACGCCGCGATCGGGATCATCACGACGGCCGCATTCGCCGTGGGGATCGCGGTGATCTCCCGCGCGCGCACGTTCACGCGCGATTTCGAGGCGGCGCTGTTCGGCGAGGTGCTGGGGATCAGCCAGACCGATCTCTGGGTCACGGCCGGGATGGCGCTGATGATCGCGGTCGTGCTCTTCGCCTGGTGGAAGCAGCTGGTCTTCATCACCTTCGATCGCGACGTCGCGCCGGCCTACGGGGTGCCCGCGCCCTGGGTCGAGACGGTCTTCGCGCTCGCGCTCGCGGCCACGGTGGTGGCGTCGTTGCAGGTGCTGGGGGTGACGCTGATCGCGGCCGCGCTGGTGATTCCGCCGGTCGTGGCGCGGATGCTGACCGACTCGTTCCCGCGCCTGTTCTGGCTGGCGCTCGCGATCGGGGCGGTCACGGGCTTCGCGGGCATCTACGTCTCGTGGTTCGTGGACGTGCCCTCGGGAGCGACGGTGGTGCTCACGCAGGCGGCGGTCTTCGCGGTGGTGCTGGCGGGGGAGCGGCTGCTGGCGCTGCGCTCGCGGCGCTCGGCGCGGCGGACGGAGCGGCTGGCCGGACTGGGGCGGGCGCTGAACGAGTAGCGCGCCCCGATAGAGTTCCCCAATGGCCGCCGAAACCGCCGCCGAAGCGCCCGCGCGGGACGCCGCCGCGGCCATCGATCTGGCGGCGCTCGAGGTGGGCGAGGCGCCGCTCTCGCCGGCGACGCTGCAGGCCGTGCAGGCGCGGCTGGCCCGGATCGAGGGGTCGCTGGCGCTGCGCGAGCTGCCCGATCCGGACGCGCTGGCCGCGGGCGAGGCCCCGGCGCTGCTGATCGACGGCGGCGCGGCCGCGGGTGGCGTTTCGGAAGAGCTGACCGGGGCCGCGCCTGCCCCGCTCGCGCGGCCGCTCCCGCCCGATCAGATTCCCGCCGGGGCCGCGCCGGCCGATGCCGCCGCTGCGCCCGCCGATGCGGTCGATCCGGCGCTGCTGCAAGGGCTGGCGCTCGACGAGGCGGCCCGCCGGGCCGAGGCGGGGCAGATCAACCGCGGCGTCACCCGCGGGCGCAGCGACATCGAGATCATCCTCTCGAACACGATCACGGCCTTCAACCTGCTGCTGTTCGGCCTGGTCGGGGCGCTGCTCGCGCTCGCCATCGTCGATCCGGGCGGCAACCACGCCACCGATGCCGGCGTCGTCGGCCTGGTCGTCTTCGCCAACATCATCATCGGCACGGTGCAGGAGCTGCGCGCGACCCGCAACCTGCGCAAGCTGGTCGCGCTGACCGCCCCCTCCTCCGTCGTGATCCGCGGCGGCGCGCCCTACACGGTGCGCTCGGACGAGGTCGTGCAGGGCGACCTGATCCGGCTCAACGCCGGCGATCAGGTCGTCGCCGACGGGCCGATCATCTACGGCCGGGCGGAGATCGACGAGTCGGTGCTGACCGGGGAGACCCGTTCCGTCGCGCGCGGACCGGGCGACGAGCTGGCGTCGGGCGCCTACTGCACTTCGGGCGCCTGCCTGTATGCGGCGGAGCGGGTGGGCGCGGAATCGCGCGCGGTCAAGGAAACGGCGGCGGCGCGGCAGCTGCGCCGGCCGGAGACGCCGCTGCAGCTGCGCTTCAAGCGGATGCTGCGGGTGCTGATGCTGGCGACGCTGCTGCTGGCCGGGCTGCTCGTGATCCAGTTCGTGATCGAGGACGTGGCCTGGGGCGAGGCGATCAAGGCGGTCACCGCGCTCGTCACTTCGGTCGTGCCCGACGGGCTGCTGCTGGGCTTCACCGTCGCCTTCGCGGTGGGCGCGCTGCGGGTGGCGCGGATGGGCGCGGTGGTGCAGGACAACACGGCGGTCGAGGCGCTGAACTACGTGGACACGATCTGCCTCGACAAGACCGGCACGATCACGGCCAACCGGCTCAAGGTCGAGGACGTCCGCTGGGCCGGGGCCGGGCGCTCGCTGCGCTCCTGGCTGGGCGCGTTCGCCGCGGCCGCGGCGGCCGACAACCGCACGGCGCGGGCGCTGGCGGACGAGTTCGCCCCGCTCTCGAACGAAGCGGCGGCGCTGGAATCGGCGCCCTTCAACTCGGAGCGCCGCTACAGCGCGATGCGGCTGCTGGCCGGCGGCGAACAGCGCGTGTTCGTCTTGGGCGAGCCCGAGCGCGTGCTCTCCGCCTGCTCCGACGGGGCGCGGCTGCTGGACGAGTACAACCGCGCCGCCGGCCGCGGACTGCGCGGGGTCGCGTTCGCCGAGGCCCCGCAGATGCCGTCGGCCGAGGGGGAGCTGCCGCAGATGCGCGCGGTCGCGCTGGTCACGATCGCGGACGAGCTGCGGGCCGAGGTGGGCAACGCCTTCAAGATGATGGAGGAGCTCGGGATCAGCCCCAAGATCATCAGCGGCGACAACCCGGAGACGGTTTCGGCCCTGGTCCAGCAGCTCGGCGTGCGGCTCGAGGGCGGGCTGATCTCGGGGCCCGAGCTGGAGCGGATGGGCGAGGCGGAGATGCGGGAAGCGGTCGAGCGGACCAGCGTCTTCGGGCGGATCGCGCCGCAGCAGAAGGAGCAGCTGGTGGCGGCGCTGCAGGCCAACGGGCGCTACGTGGCGATGGTCGGCGACGGCCAGAACGACGTGCCGGCGCTGCGCCGGGCGGACATCGGGGTGGCGATGGAATCGGGCACCAACATCGCCCGCAGCGTGGCCGGGATCGTGCTGCGCAACGACTCGTTCGAGGCGCTGGTGCGTGGCAGCAGCGCGGCCCAGACGGTGCTGGGCAACTGCGCGCAGCTGACCAAGCTGTTCATCACCAAGAGCATCTACGTCTACCTGATCATCTTCCTGACCAGCATGATGGGGCTGGACTTCCCCTTCCTGCCGCGGCACGGCTCGGTCACGGCGCTGCTGACGCTGGGCATCCCGGCGGCCTTCATCGCGCTGACGACGCCGCCCAAGGGCGCGGGGCGCGACTTCATCGCCGAGACGCTGCGCTTCGCCGTCCCGGCCGCGATCACGCTGGCGATCGCGGCCGTGGGCGTCTACTTACTGACCGAGGGCCTGGGCCGCACCACCGACGCGGGGCGGACGCTGGTCTCGTCGACCGTCCTGATCGTCGCCGTGGTCTACACGGTGCAGGTGATCGGCTACGCCGGGGCGAGCCGGGAAGCGCCGCTGCGGCCGATCCTGGTCACCTTCTTCGGGGCGCTGCTGATCGGCGCGTTCGTGCTGCTGCTCTACACGCCGCCGCTGCGGACGCGATTCGAGTTCGTGGCGATGAGCGCGGACCAGTGGGCCTCGGTGCTCTTCGCCAGCGCGCTGGCGATCGGCGGCAAATGGATGCTCTCGCGCGACGCCGGGCGGCTGATGGGCTGGATGTCGGGCCGGGCGGAGGAGGACGCGGCCTCGCGCGGGCGGGCCGGCGGCGGCATCGGAGCGTAGCCGGAGCGCGGGTCAGCCGGCGTAGAGCCCGCGCAGCTCCTCGTCCTTCTCCGAGAGCATCCCGGCCAGTTCGAGCAGGACGGCGCACTGCTTGTAGGTCGCGTCGTCCTGCATTTTGCCGTCGACGACGGCGACGCCGCCGGAGCCGCCGGCCGCCTCCATCGCCGCGACCACGCGGCGGGCGAAGGCGACTTCGTCCGGATCCGGGCGAAAGACGCGCTTGGCGATCGGGATCTGGCGCGGATGCAGCGTCCATGCGCCGGCGCAGCCGAGGATGAAGGCGGCGCGGAACTGGTCCTCGCAGCCGGCGTCGTCGGAGAAGTCGCCGAAGGGCCCGTAGAAAGGCGAGATCTCGGCCGCAGCGCAGGCGTCGACCATCCGTGCCAGCGTGTAGTGCCACGGGTCTTGCAGCGACGGCGTCCGCTCGGCTTCGGGGCGCTCGGGATCCGCGTCGGTGCGGACGACGTAGCCGGGATGCGGGCCGCCGACGCGGGTGGTCTTCATCCGCCGCGAGGCGGCCAGGTCCGAGGGGCCGAGGCTCATGCCCTGCAGGCGCGGGCTTGATTCGGCGATCTCTTCCACGTTGGCGACGCCGGCCGCGGTTTCGAGGATCGCGTGGATCAGGATCGGGCGGGCCAGCCCGTTGCGCGCTTCGAGCTGGGCCAGCAGCTGATCGAGGAACTCGATCTCGCGCGGGCCGTTGACTTTGGGCAGCATCACGCAGTCGAGCACGCCGCCGATCGCGGCCGTCAGCTCGAGCATGTCGTCGAGGAACCAAGGGCTGTCGACGGCGTTGACCCGGGTCCAGAGCTTGGTCGCGCCCAAGTCGAGCGAGCGGCCGGCCTCGATCAGGCCGGTCCGCGCGGACTCCTTGGCCGAGGGCGGGATCGCGTCTTCGAGGTTGCCCAGCAAGATGTCGACTTGGGGCGCGAGTTCGGGCAGCCGGGCGGCGATCTTGGCGTTGCTCGGATCGAAGAAGTGGATCATCCGCGAGGGGTGCGCCGGCAGCCGGCTCGGCGGATCGGGCGCGCCCAGCGCGAGCGGTTGCAGGAATCGTCTCGGTTGCCGCATGGGTGCTCCAGTCCGTCCGCCCGGCTCCGCCGCAGTGTAGGCGCGGCCTATCTTGGCCCCGACGCGACGGATGGACCCGGCATGGATTTGGAGGCGGGAAATGGACTTCGGCGCAGTGCTGCCCACCAGCGAGATCGGCGACGACCCCGCCGGCATCCGCGATTACGCCCAAGCGGTCGAGGCGATGGGCTGCAAGCACCTGCTGATCTACGACCACGTGCTGGGCGCGGATACTTCTGTGCACCGCGATCTGACCGGGCCGTACACGAAGGACGACCCGTTCCACGAGGTCTTCGTCACGCTGGGCTACATCGCCGCGGTGACGGAGAGGTTGGAGCTGGCCACGGCCGTCCTGGTGCTGCCGCAGCGGCAGACGGCGCTGGCGGCCAAGCAGGCGGCGCAGCTGGCGGTGCTTTCGGGCAACCGCTTCCGGCTCGGCGTGGGCAGCGGCTGGAACCCGGTCGAGTATGAGGCGCTGGGCGAGAATTTCCGCAACCGCGGGCGGCGGCAGGAGGAGCAGATCGCGTTGATGCGGCGGCTCTGGGCGGAGGAGGTGGTCGACTTCGATGGCGAGTTCCACAAAGTGACCGCGGCCGGCATCTCGCCGCGGCCGTCGCGGCCGATCCCGGTCTGGTTCGGGGGAGCGGCCGAGCCGCAGCTCAGGCGCACGGCCCGGATCGGCGACGGCTGGTTCCCGATCTCGCCGCCTTCATCCGAGGCGGCCGCGATGACGGAGCGGCTCAAGGGCTACCTGCGCGAGGCCGGGCGCGACGCGGAGGGATTCCCGATCGAGCCGCAGGCGCAGTTCCGCGGCGGCGACCCCGATCGCTGGCGCTCGCATCTGGAGCGCTGGGCCGAGATCGGCGCGACGGCCATCTCCATCGCCACGATGAACGCCGGGCTCGACTCCCCCGACGCGCACATCGACGCGGTCCGCCAGTACCTGGATGCCGTCCGCGCTTAGCGGCCCGCCAGACGGCTCAGGTCGTTTCGGCGGATAGAGGCAACCTCATCCGGCTGACTTTTCGCGTGAAAGGTGTTTGCGCGGACGCGGGGCTTTGCTAATCGGGGCCTGCGCCGGAGGCTTGGGCGGCGACTTTCGCGGCTGCGGCCGCGGCGGCATCTTCGCCGGCGAGGTATCCCTTCGCGAGCGGCGACAGATCGGGGCCGAGGGCGTATGCGAGCGGCATTCCGGTGGGGATGTTGAGGTCCGTGATCTCCTCGTCGGAGATGCCGTCGAGGTGCTTGACCAAGGCGCGGATGCTGTTGCCGTGGGCGGCGACGAGGATGCGCTCGCCGTTCAGCAGGCGCGGGCCGAGCTCCCGCTCCCACCACGGCAGCACCCGCTCCAACGTGTCGCGCAGGGACTCCGAGGACGGCGGCCGCGCGCCGTCGTAGCGGCGGTCATGCGAGGGGTGGGTCGGGTCGTCCGCGCTCAGCGGCGGCGGCGGAGTCGCGTACGACCGCCGCCAGATCATGACTTGATCTTCACCATGCCGCGCGGCGGTTTCAGCCTTGTTCAGCCCTTGCAGCGTGCCGTAGTGGCGTTCGTTCAAGCGCCAGGTGCGCTCGACCGGAAGCCAGGCCGCGTCGGTCTCCTCGAGCATGATCCAGAGCGTCCGGATCGCGCGCTTGAGCAGCGAAGTCCAGGCCCGGTCGAACTCGAGGCCGGCCTCGCGCAGCTGCCGCCCCGCCTCGCGCGCTTCGGCCTCGCCCGTTTCGGACAGATCGACGTCGATCCAGCCGGTGAAGCGGTTCTCGAGATTCCACTGCGACTGGCCGTGCCGCACCAGCACGAGGTTGCAGGCCTCCGGATCGAGCATCGGGAGAGGGTACGCCCTCTGGTACCTTCCGCCAGTGCGGAGGCCGCGATGAGCGAGCGCGCTGCGGCGGAGCAGTCGTCGGACACGATCTTCGGCGCGATCGTGCGCGGCGAGATTCCGGCGGACGTCGTCTACGAGGACGAGCACTGCATCGCCTTCCGCGACCTCAATCCGCAAGCGCCGACGCACGTGCTGGTGATTCCGCGAGTCGGGCTTTCCGGCCTGCAGGACGCGGAAGCGGCCGACCCGGAGCTGCTGGGGCGCTTGATGCAGGCGGCGAAGCGGGTGGCCGACCTCGAGGGGCTCGACGACGGCTGGCGGCTGGTCGTCAACGTCGGCGAGGCGGCGGGGCAGAGCGTCGAGCACCTGCATCTGCACGTGCTCGGGGGCCGGCGGCTCGCTTGGCCGCCCGGCTGATCCGGCGGACGCGCCCACCATGTCCGCGATGCCCGCGCTGCTCGAAGTCCGCGAACTCGACCGCTGGTTCGGCGGCTTCAAGGCGGTCGACCAAGTCACCTTCGACGTCCGGGAAGGCGAGATCGCGGGGCTGATCGGGCCCAACGGGGCGGGCAAGACGACCTGCTTCAACTGCGTCGCCGGCTTCCTCAAGCCCAGCGGCGGTCGGGTTTTCTTCGACGGGCACGAGATCACGGGCAAGCCGACGCACTCGGTCTTCCACGACGGGCTCGTGCGCACCTTCCAGATTCCGCAGGAAATTCCGACGATGACGGTGCTGGAGAACTTGATGCTGCCGGGCGAAGGGCAGTTGGGCGAGCGGGTCTGGTCGAACTGGCTGCCGCCGCTGCCTCGGCGGGTGCGGCGCGAGGAGCGGGCACGCGAGGAGCGGGCGCACGGGGTGCTGAAGACGGTCGGGCTCGATTCGCACGCGCATCACAGCGCCGGGGCGCTTTCGGGCGGGCAGCGGAAGCTGCTCGAGCTGGCGCGGGCGCTGATGAGCGAGCCGCGCATGATCCTGCTGGACGAGCCGGCCGCGGGGGTCAACCCGACCCTGCTGCGCCGCTTGGTCGACTACGTGCTGAAGATCCGCGAGGAGGGCGTGACTTTCCTGATCATCGAGCACAACCTCGATCTGGTGCGCGAGCTGTGCGACCCCGTGGTGCTGATGGCCGAGGGCGGCGTGCACGCGATCGGGCATCCCGAGGAGGTGCTGGAGGACCCGGACGCGCAATCGATCTACCTGCGCAGGCGGCTGTCGTGAGCGGCGAGGGGCCGGGACCAAACGAGGCGATCCTGCGCGGGCGCGGCCTGTCGGGCGGCTACGTGCCGGGGGTGGACATCATCCACGAGGTCGATTTCGACGTCTTCACGGGCGAGATCGTGACGATCATCGGACCCAACGGAGCCGGCAAATCGACGCTGGTCAAGGCGCTGGTGGGGGCGCTGCCGCACATGCGCGGGCGGCGCTGGCTGGAGGACGAGGAGGTGAGCGGGCTGGATCGTCCGCGGATGGTGGCGGCGGGGGCGGCCTTCGTGCCGCAGACGGAGAACGTGTTCGGGGCGCTGACGGTGCGCGAGAACCTCGAGATGGGCGGCTACCGCCGCACCTCGCGGAGCGAGGTCAACGAGCGGATCGGGGAGTTGTTCGAGCTCTTCCCGCCGCTGCGGGAACGGCCCAAGGAGCGGGCGGACCGGCTGTCGGGCGGGCAGCGGCAGATGCTGGCGATCGCGCGGGCGCTGATGCTCGATCCCAAGGTGCTCTGCTTGGACGAGCCGACGGCGAGCCTGTCGCCGTCGGCGCGGGCGGAGATCTTCGAGCGCGTGCGCGGCATCCGCGACGGTGGCGTCGGGGTGCTGATGGTCGAGCAGAACGCGACCGAGGCGCTCGAATCGTCCGACCGCGGGGTGGTGATGGTGAGCGGGCGCCGGGTGCTGGACGGGCCGGCCGCGGAGCTGCTGGAGAGCGACGAGGTGGGGCGGCTCTTCCTGGGCGCGATCGGGGCGGAGGGCGGGGCCGAGATCGAGGAAGACGACGAGCTGGACGCGGACTGATCATGGGCATCGAGATCGCGCAGCTCGTCGTCATCGGCCTGATCGTGGGCTCGATCCTGGCGCTGGGCGCGGTCGGGCTGACGCTGGTCTACGGGGTGCTCGGCGTGGCCGACTTCGCGCACGGGGACAAGCTCACGGTGGGGATGTTCGTCGCCTTCTTCGTCGTCTCGGCCGAGGGCGCCGGGCTCGGCTTCGCCGGCGGCCGGCTGGGGCCGTTGTCGTTCGGCTGGGGGCTGGTCGTCGGGCTGCTGCTGGCGATCGTCGTCGTGGCGCTCTTATCCGCCGGGGGGGAGCGCTTGATCTACCGCAGATTGCGCGATCAGGGAGGCTCCTTCTTCGCCTGGTCGGTCGCTTCGCTGGGCACGGCGATCGCGATCCGCGCGGTGATCCAGATGGTCTGGGGATCGAGCAACGAGCGCTATACACCGGGCATCTTCAAGGCGCTGGAGATCGTCGAGGGCATCCGGATCAAGCCGGACCAATTCTTCATCTTCGGGATGGCGATCCTCTGCGTGATCGTGCTCTGGCTGGTGCTGTACCGGACCAAGGCGGGCAAGGCGATGCGGGCGACGGCGGACAACCCGGAGCTGGCCGAGGCCTGCGGGATCCGGGTCGACCGGGTGCGGCTGGCGACCTGGCTGCTGGCGGGCGCGCTCTGCGCGATCGCCGGGGTGATGCTGGGCGTGCAGGCCGACGTGCGCTTCGACGCCGGCTTCCGGCTGCTGCTGCCGATGTTCGCGGCGGTGATCATCGGCGGGCTCGGCAATCCCTGGGGCGCGCTGGCCGGCGGCTTCATCGTGGGCATCTCGCAGGAGGTGTCGACGCAGTGGATCCCGACCGGGCTGAAGCCGGCGGTGCCCTTCGTGCTCGCGATCGCGATGCTGCTGGCGCGCCCGCGCGGGCTGTTCGGGCAGGAGCGCTGAGCGATGCCGGAAGCCGCGCTGCTCGAGGGATTGGCGCTGCAGACCGCCAGCGGGGTGGTCAACTGGACCGTGGGCTTCCTGGCCACGGCCGGGGTCTTCGCGATCCTGGCGCTGGCGCTGAACATGCAGTGGGGCGCGGGGATCATGAACTTCGGCGTCGCCGCCTTCGTGCTGGTCGGCGCCTACGTGACCGCGATCGTGACGCTGGACGCGCCCGAGGGGCTGGAGAGCTACATCGGCGGCTGGGGCCTGCCCACGTTCGTCGGCTGGCTGGCGGCGGGCGCGGCGGGCGCGGTGCTGGCCCTGCTCTTGGCCATTCCGACGATCCGGCTGCGCGAAGACTTCCTGGCGATCACAACGATCGGCGTGGCGGAGATCCTGCGCAGCACGACCAATTCGATCGAGGGGCTGGTCAACCGCAGCCGCGGGCTGACCGGGATTCCGCGGGTCGCGGGCGACGTGCTGACGGGCGAGGACTACCGCTGGCTGCAGCTGGCGATCGTGCTGATCTCGGTCGTGGCCGTGTACCTGCTGGCGCACTACGCGGCGGCCTCCCCCTGGGGCCGCGTGCTGCGGTCGATCCGGGACAACGAGGACACGGCGCGGGCGGCGGGCAAGAACACGGTGCGGTTCCGCATGCAGGCGTTCGTGATCGGCGGCATCCTGATGGCGGTCGCGGGCGCGATCTGGGCGCATCGGCAGGGCGCGATCTCGCCGCCGACGTTCTCGGACGTGATCTTCACCTTCTTCGTCTGGGCGATCCTGATCGTGGGCGGCAGCGGCAACAACCGCGGGGCGCTGATCGGCGCGGTGGTGGTCAGCCTGTTCTGGTTCGGGACGCCGCTGATCCAGGAACGGCTGCCCGACTGGCTGGGCACGCGGGTGTTCCAGATCCGCCAGATCATGGTCGGGCTGCTGATCATCAGCTTCCTGCTCTGGCGGCCGCAGGGCATCCTGCCCGAGCGGCAGCGGGTGAGCAGGTACCTCGCGCCCGAACCCGGCGGCCGACGCTGGCTCGATCGGCTGAGGGGCGGCCGCGCAGGCCCGCCGGCCGAACCGCCCGATGGCGCGGAGCCGGGCGCTCCCTAGCCCCCGGCTTCGCGGATGATGGCGCGGATGTCCTCCGCGTCGTGGCCCGGGTACGGGACCGTGCCGAGGTCTTCGATTCCCGATTCGGTGAAGCGCCAGATGCTGAACAGGCCGCGCTCGACCCCGCCGCAGCGGTTGAACTCGAACGGAATCGACGCGCCCTCGAAATCGATCGCATCGCCCTCCGCCAGCGCCTCCAAGCCGGCCCGGATGCCCGCCGGGTCGGCGGCCTGCACGCGCAGCCCGGGCCCAGCGCCGATCTTGCGGATTTCGTCGCGGATGCGCGCCCCGTCGTAGGGCGGCCCGGCCGCCTGGGCTGCCAGCGCGAGCCCCAGGGCCGCGTCGTAGGCCTTGTGCACGAATGCGAGCCGCGGCGGCTCTCCCCAGCGCTCGAGATGGGCCTCTTCCCATGCGTCGCGCGGGGCCAGCTCCGGGTCGGCCAGGGCGGCCGCGCCGTAGGTGCCGGCCAGGATCTCCGGGCCGACCGCCTCGAGCAGCGAGACGGTGCGCACCGAATCGGCGACGAGGTAGCGGTCGAACAGATCGCGCTCGGCGGACTCGATCAGGATCCGCTCCGTTTCCGGCGGGAAGCCGAAGAGCACCAGCGTCCGCGCGCCGCCCTGCGCGGCCCGCTGCAGTTCGGCCAGCCACGACGCCTGCCCGTCGCGGAAGGCGACCGCGCGGACATCTCCCCCGTATGCGCCGAGGAAGGCCGTCGCGAGGCCCTGCCCCCAGGCGTCGTCGCGCGAGAGCAGGCCCACTCGCTCATGCCCCAGCGCTTCGGCCAGCTCGGCGATCGTCGCGCCCAAGCCGGCATCGTCGATCGTGGCGGCGAATACGAAATCGTCGTCGTCCGCCAGGCAGATCTGCGGCGACGTGGCCGTCGGCGTGATGAACGGGATCCGCGATTCGGCCGCCAGCCGGGCCGCCGCGAGCGTCTCCGCGCTGCTGAGCGGGCCCACGATCGCGTCGACGCCGGCTGCTTCGATCAAGCGCCGCGCCTCTTCGAGCGCGATGTTGGGGTCCGCTTGGGTGTCGGCGGCGACGATCTCGACCGGGCGGCCGCCGATTCCGCCGGCGGCGTTGACGTGCTCGACGGCGAGGACGACGCCGCGTTCGAGCTGCTCGCCGAACTCGGCCAGCCCGCCGCTGAAGTCGAACAGCATCCCCAGACGGAAACCCCGCTCCTCGCCCCCGCACGCGCCGGCGAGGAATGCGAGCGCCGCGATCAGTACCGCGGCGCGGGTGCGTGCCATCGCGCCGCCGCCGCGGCTAGCCGCCGGCGTCGGCGATCAGCTGCTGGATCACCGGCACCGCGTCGCCGGGGTAGGGGACGACGCCGAGCTCTTCGATGCCGTCGTCGGTGTAGCGCCAGATCGTCATGAAGCCGCTGCCGATGTCGCCGCACTCGTCGAAATCGAGGCTGACCGACGCGCCCTCGTAGTCCACGTCGCCGCCGTCGGCGATGGTCTCGAGGCCCTGGCGCAGGGAGTCGATGTCCGCGCCGACGATCCGCGCGCCGGGCAGGACGCCGACGGTGCGGAGGTTGTCGCGGATCTTGAAGCCGTCGAGTTCCGGGCCGGCGGCTTGGGCGGCGAGGGCCGCGCCCATCACGGCGTCGTAGGTCTTGCGGACGTAGGCGATCTCGGGCAGCGCGCCGTGTTTGGCGATGTACTGCTCGTCCCAGGCCTCGCGGGCGCCGGCTTCGGGGTTGCCGCTCGAGCTGGCGCCGTAGCTGCCGGCGAGGATGCCGGCTCCGATGGTCTCGAAGATCGCTTCGTTGCGCGTCGTCTCGGAAAAGACGTACTTGTCGTAGATGCCATTCTCGGCTGACTCCTGGAGGACTCGCTCGGCCTCGGGTCGGAAGCCGATCAGGACCAGCGCCTGCGCGCCGTTCCTCGCGGAATGGGTGATCTCGGTCAAATAGGAGGGTTGGCCGGGACGGATCGGCTGGGCCTCGAGTTCGCCCGTCCAAGCTTCGCGGAAGGTGCCGAACAGGCCCTGGCCCCAGGAGTCGTCGCGGTAGAGCAGGCCGACGTTGTCGTAGCCCTGCGCCGCGGCGACGGCGGCGAGCATCGGACCCTGCGCGGAGTCGTTGAGCGTGGTGCGGAAGAGGAAATCGTCGTCCTCGATCAGGCAGAGCTGGGGCGAGGTGGAGGAGGGCGCGATCACGGGCACGCGGGCATCCGCGGCGAAGCGGTAGATGGCCCCGGCCTCGGCGCTGGAGACGGGGCCGATGATCACGTGCACGCCCTCGACCTCGATCAAGCGCCGCGCCTCTTCCAGCGCGACGTTGGGGTCGCCGTTGCTGTCGGCGCTGACGAATTCGACCGGCTGTCCGTTGACGCCGCCGGCCGCGTTGAGGTGCTCGATGGCGAGGCGGAAGCCGTTGATCATGTTGTTGCCGTAGTCGGCGAGGTCGCCGGTGTGGTCGAGGATCGCGCCGAGCTTGAGCGCCCCGGCGGCAGGCTGGGCTTGATCACCGCTCTGCGATTGGTCGTCATCGCCGCAGGAGGCCAGTGCGAGGCCGAGGGCGATGAGCAGTGCCAAGATTCCGGCGAAGTGCCGCATGCGGTGCTCCCTTCCGAGGTTCTGCCGCTACTCAAGCGTAAACGGACGCTGTTCGAGCTCGACGATTCCGCCGTCGCGGATCTCCCAGATTCCGATCCAGCCGCTGATGATGTCGCCGTCCCCGTTCCAGTCGACGGAAGTCCCGGCGCCTTCGTAGTCGATCTCCGCGCCGTCTCGGATCAGCTCGAGTGCGCGGGCGATTCCCTCCGCGCCCGCGATCACCGTTTCGCCGCCCGGCCCGGCGACCTCGCGCAGGCGGTCGCGGATCGCCGCGCCGTCGGTCGAGCCCGCGGCCTCGGCGGCGAGCATGAGCGCGATCGCGGCGTCGTAGGACTCGCGCACGAACGGGTTGGGCGGCAGCGCGCCGTGGCGCTCGGCGTAGGCGGCGTTCCAAGCCCGCAGGGAAGCGGTCTCGGGTCCGCCGATCGGGGCGGTGCCGCGCATGCCTTCGAGGTTCTCCGCGCCGACCGCCTCGATCACGTCGGGGCTCTTGGTCCCGTCAACGAACAGGAAGCGGCTGAACAGGCCGTTCTCGACCGCCTCGCGGACGAAGACCTCGGCGTGGCGCGGGTAGGCGATCGCGATCAGCGCCTCCGCGCCGCCCGCGGCCGCCTGCTGGAGCTCCGAGAGGTAGGCCGCCTGCCCGTACTCGAACGCGACCAGCCCCGCTTCGCCGTCGAAATGATCGGCGAAGACGCGGGAGAGGCCCTGCCCGTAGGGGTTGTCGACGTAGAGCACGCCGACGTTGGAATAGCCCTGTTCCTCGGCCAGGTCGGCCAGCACCGCGCCCTGGGCCACGTCGGAGAGCGTGGTACGGAAGAGGAAGCCGTCGTCGTCCGCGGTCGAGAACAGCGGCGAGGTCGCGGCCGGGGAGATCATCGGCACCTGCGCGGGCTTGGCCACCGAGCCCGTGATCGCGATCGCCAGCGCGTCGTCGATCGGGCCGATGATCGCGTGGACGCCCTCGATCTCGACCAGCCGCCGCGCTTCCTCGACCGCGACGGCCGGGTCCAGCTGCGTATCGCCCGTCGCCAGCGAGACCGGCCGTCCCAGCACGCCGCCGGCGGCGTTGACGTGATCGATCGCGAGGCGGACGCCGGTTTCCATCGCCGGGCCCCACTCGGCGAGGTCGCCGGTGTAGTCGAGCAGGAACGCGAGCCTCAGTTCCGCCTCGTCGTCGGAGCCGCCGCCGCAGGCCGAGAGCGCGACGGCCAGCGCGCAGAGCGCGACGGCCAGCGCGCAGAGCGCGGCGGCCGCGCGGACGTGCATCGCGCGCGCTCCCGAGCGCATCAGCCCGCGGCCGTTCCCGCAGTCCGGCTCAGCGCAGGTTGAATTGCTGCTGGTCGACCTCCGCGATCTCGCCGTCGCGGTATTCCCAGATGCCGACCCAGCCGCTGGTGACGTCGCCGTCGCGGTTCCAGTCCAGCGAGGTGGCCGCGCCCTCGTAGTTGACGTCGCCGCCGCCGCGCACGAGCTCGAGCCCGCGGGCGACGCCGTCGGGGCCGGGGATGATCACGTCCCCGCCGGGCGAGGCGACGCGCGGGAGCGTGTTGCGGATGATCCGCCCGTCGGTCGTGCCGGCGGCTTCGACGGCGAGCATCAGGGCCACGGCGGCGTCGTAGGCCTCGCGCACGTACGGGATCGAGGGCAGCTCGCCGTACTCGGCCTCGTAGGCGTCGTTCCAGGCGACGATGCCCGGCGTGTCGGGCCCGCCGACCGGGGCGGTGCCGCGCATGCGGTTCAGGTATTCGGCCCCGATCGCGTCGATCAGGTCCTCGCTTTTGGTGCCGTCGGTGAAGACGAACTGGGTGAAGATGTCGTTTTCGATCGCCTCGCGCAGAAAGACTTCGGCCTGCTGCGGGTAGGCGACGACGACCAGCCCGGCCGCGCCTTCGGCGGCGGCCCGCTGCAGCTCGGCCAAGTAGCTGGTCTGGCCGTCCTCGATCGCGACCAAGGTGGCGGTCTCGGTGTAATTCGCGGCGAAAGTCTCGGCGAGGCCCTGGCCGTAAGGGTTGTTGATGTAGATCACGCCGACGTTGTCGAAGCCCTCGTCGCCGACGAGATCGGCGAGGACGACGCCCTGGGCGGCGTCGGAGATGGTGCTGCGGAAGAGGTAGCCGTCATCGTCGGCGATCGAAAGCTGCGGCGAGGTGGCCGAAGGCGAGATCGTGGGAATGCGGCTGGGCGAGGTGACCGCCTCGCTGACGGCCAGGGTGATGCCGCTGGCCAGCGGGCCCACGATGGCGTCGGCGCCCTCGATCTCGATCAGCCGGCGCGCCTCCTCGATGGCCGCGGTCGAATCGAGCTGGGTGTCGCCGGTGACGAGCCGCACGGGGTTGCCGAGGACGCCGCCGGCCGCGTTGACGTGCTGCACGGCCAGCCGCACGCCGGTTTCGATGGCGGGGCCGAACTCCGCGATCGCGCCGGAGTAGTCGGCCAGGAAGGCGAGCGTCAACTCGGGGTCGGAAGGCGTCGGCTCGACCACGGTGAAGCCGCCCGCGAGGTCGATCGGCGTGGTCGTCAGTTCGACGATCGCGCCGTCCGAGTACTGCCAGATGCCGATGTAGCCGGTGGTGACGTCGCCGTCCTCGTTCCAGTTGAGCGTCGTCGCGGCGCCTTCGAAGTCGATGTCGGAGCCGCCGCGGACCGCCTCCAGGGCCTCGGCGACGCCCTCGGGGTGGGCGTCGAAGCGCGCGCCGCCGGGGTTGCCGATCTCGATCAGCGCGTCGCGGATCGCGGCGCCGTCGGGGGAGCCGGCCCGCTCGGCGGCCAGCGCGATCGCGACGGCGGCGTCGTAGGACTCGCGCACGAAGGGCAGCGGCGAGAGCTCGCCGTACTCGGCGATGTAGCCCTCTTCCCAAGCCGCGGTGGCGGCGGAGGCCGGGCCGCCGGCCGGCGCCGTGCCCGTCGCGCCGTCCAGCACGTCCGGGAAGGCGTCGACCAGATCCTGGCTCTTGGTGCCGTCGACGAACAGGAAGCGGTCGAAGAAGCCGTTCTCGACGGCTTCGCGGATGATGATCTGGGCCTGCACCGGGAAGGAGATCACGACCAGCGCCTGGCTGCCGCCATCGGCGGCGGCGCGCAGCTCGGCGAGGTACGAGGCCTGCCTCGGGTCGAAGCCGACGCCGCTCGTCCAGCCGCCGTAGGCGTCGAGGAAGGCGTCGTGCAGCCCCTGCCCGTAGGCGTCGTTGATGTAGAGGATGCCGAGTCTGGAGTAGCCCTCGTCGACGGCGAGCTGGGCGAGGACGGGGCCTTGGGCCGCGTCCGAAACGGTGCTGCGGAAGGTGAAGCCGTTGTCCTGCAGCAGGCTCAGCTGCGGCGAGGTCGCGGAGGGCGAGATGATCGGCACGTTCGACGCCGCGCTGACGGCGTCCGAGACCTGGATCGTGCTGCCGCTGGTGAGCGGGCCGACGATGGCGTGGACCCCCTCGATCTCGATCAGGCGGCGCGCTTCCTCGACCGCGGTGTTGGGCTCGGCGGCGGTGTCGCCGGTGACGATCTCGACGTCCCGGCCCCAGACGCCGCCGGCGGCGTTGACGTGCGCGACGGCGAGGCGGACGGCGGTTTCGGTGACGGGGCCGAATTCGGCGAGGGCGCCGGTGTAGGTCGAGAGCAGCCCGATCTTCAGGGCCGGGCCGTCGCTCGGCGCCGCGACGGCCTGATCCTGTTCGTCGTCGTCCGCCGGCTCGGGAGCGGGCTGTTCATCCTGCTGCTGCTCCTGTTGCTCGATGGCCGCAGCGGGGGGCGGGGATTCCTGTTGCTGCTGCTGTTGCACGTCATCGCTGCAGGCGGCGGCGAGGCCGAATGCGACGGCGAAGAGGGCGGTGAACGCCGCCAAGCGGAACGCGCGGCTCCGCGCTGTGAAAAAGGCACGCATGATCATTTCCCCCGGTTTTCGCGGTCGGCGGATTCGGCGGCGCGCCCGCGCCGCCCGTTGCAGATGCTGTATATCACGCGCCCGCGCGGAACCCGTCGCGGAGCCGCCGCCCGGCGTCTATTCGCGCGGTTCCCCGGCGTGTGCGAACTCGATCTCGAAGTCGCGGATGGTGATGATCTCGCCCTCGTGGAACTGCCAGTACTCCATATGGCCGTTCAGGAGATCGCCGTCCGGGCCCCAGTCGAGCGAGGTGGCCTCGCCGTCGAGGTCGATGTCGGAGCCGGCGCGGATCGCGGCGAGGGCCCCGGCGATGCCGTCGGACGAGGCGGGGAAGCGCTCGCCCGGCGGGTCGGCGATTTCCCGCATCGCGTTGCGGATGCGGGTGCTGTCGGTCGAGCCGGCGCGTTCGGCGGCGAGCATCAGCGCGACCGCGGCGTCGTAGGCCTCGCGGGCCCAGGGCGAGAAGGGCTCTTCCTCGCCGAACATCGCGTGGTAGTCCGCCTCCCAGTGCCCCTCGGCCTCGGTCACGTGGCGGCCGATGTAGGCGACGCCTTCCGCGTCCTCCAGCTCATCGGGCAGCAGCTCGTAGATGTCGATGCGCTTGTTGGTGTGCTCGAAGAGGTAGGTGTCGAAGACCCCGAGTTCGGCCGAAGCGGTGAGGACCGGGATGGTCTCGTGCGGGACGGTGAGCAGCACGAGCACGCGCGCCCCGTGGGAGGCGGCGGCCACGACTTCGGCGAAGTACTCGTCCTTGTCGGGATCGAGCGCGACCGAGGCGGACTCGCCGTGGTAGTGGGCGATGAAATGGTCGTGCAGGCTGCGGCCCCAGAGGTCGTCGCGGTAGACGACGGCGACGCGGTCGTAGCCCTCGTCTTGGGCCAGCTGCGCGAGCACGTCGGCCTGCGCCGCGTCGGAGACGATCGTGCGGAAGACGTAGTCGTGATCGTCGAGATCCGCGATCGCGGGCGAGCTGGCCGAGGGCGAGACGACGGGCACGCCGAGTTCGGGCGCGACGGTCTCCCCGACCGCGATGACGCTCGCGCTGGTCAGCGGGCCGACGATGGCGTGGACGCCGGTTACGGAAACGAGGTGCCGCGCGTGGCCGACCGCCGCCTCGGCGTCGTGCCCGGTGTCCTCGATGGCGAGCTCGACCGGGCGGCCCCAGACGCCGCCGGCCGCGTTGACGTGCGCGACGGCCAGCTCGACGCCGTGCTCGGTCAGGCGGCCCAGCTCCGCGAAGGGCCCGGAGCGGATGCTGAGCATGCCCAGCTTGAAGGAAACTCCCCCGCCCGCCCCCGCGACGGGCGAACTGTTGAGCCAACGGCCCGGCTCGGCGTCGGCGGGCTGGATGTTGAACTCGGGGCGGATCCGCTCGCCCCACGCGCCTTCGGCGCCGCGGAATTGCACCGCCACCTCGTTGCGGCCGTCGGCCAGCCGGCGGATCGACACGCGCGCATCGCCCTCGCCGTGATCCGACGAGAGCGCGTAAGTCAAGACGGCCGCGCCGAGCAGGACGCCGGCGAGCAGGGTGAGCAGGAGTTTCGTCATGGTGCGCCCCTTCCGGGCCGGGTCCGCCGCCGGCGTTGCCGATCAGCGCTGCGAAGGGGAGAATGCCGCGTTTCCGCGCGATTCAGCTCCGGGACCTCGCAGCCGCCGGCGGGCAGGATAGGGCGGCCTCAGCGGGACAGGTCGACGGGGATGGTGCGGAGCTCTTCGATGCCCCCGTCGGCGAAGCGCCAGATGCTCATCAGCCCGCCGGTCACGTCGCCGTTCGCGTCCCAGTCGAGGTTCGTCGCCTCGCCGTCGAGGTCGATCTCGACGCCGCCGCGGATCGCGGCGAGCGCGGCCGCGACGCCGGACGAGGAGGCCGGGAAGCGCCGTCCCGGCGGGCCGCCGACTTTCGGCAGGGCGTCGCGGATCGCCGCGCCGTCGGCGGAGCCGGCCAATTCCGCGGCGAGCATCAGCGCGATGGCCGCGTCGTAGGTCTCGCGCACGTAGGGCAGCGTTTCCAGCTCGCCGTACTCGGCGAGGTAGTCGCGCTCCCAATGCCCCTCCTCCTCGGCGATGTTCGCGCCGTACTGGGCCGTGCCCAGCGCGCCCTCGAGCGCTTCCGGGAAGGCGTCGAGCAGGCGCGGCGAGCGGCTGCCGTCGCTGAAGATGAACGCGTCGAAGGTCCCGCCGGCCAGCGCGTCGCCGACGACCTGGATCGCCTGCCCCGTGAACGCGATCGCGATCAGCACCGGAGCGCCGCCGCCGGCCAGCCCGCGCAGCTCGTCGATGTAGGAATCGTCTTCCGGATCGAGCTGCACCCGGTCGGCGCGGCCGTCCCACGCGGCGAAGAACGACTCGGCCAGGCCCGCGCCCCAAGCGTCGTCGCGATAGGCGACCGCCACGTGCCCGTAGCCCTCGTCGGCCGCGAGCCGCGCCAAGATCGGCCCCTGCGCGACGTCGGAGATGATCGAGCGGAAGACGTACCCGCGGTCGTCGATCGCGGCCACCGCCGGCGACGTCGCCGAGGGCGTGACCAGCGGGATCCCGCGCGCCGCGCCGATCGCGCGGCCGATGTCGAGCGCGTCGCTGCTCGTGCCCGGCCCGACGATCGCGTGGACTCCCTCCTCGTCGATCAGCGCCAGCGCCTGATCGAAGACCGGCGCTTCCAGCGTGTCCCGCCAAGCGAACTCCACCGGCTGTCCGAAGACGCCGCCGGCCTCATTGACGTGCTTGATCGCCAGCCGGACGGCGCGCAGCGAGGTGACGCCCCCGTGCCCGCCGAAGTGATCGAGCAGCCCCAGCCGCAGCGGCCGCGGCTCGCCGTCGAGCGCGACCGGGGAGCTGTTGAGCCAGCGACCCGGCTCCGCATCGGGCCGTGAGAAGCGGGCGTCGGGCAGGATGCGTCCGCCCCAGGAGCCGTCGGCGCGGCGCAGCTGGATCGCGACCTCCGCGCGCCCGTCTTCGAGCGTCCGCAGTGAGACGCGCGCCTCGCCGCCCGGCTGCAGCACGGCCGCGGCGATGCCGGCGGCCGCGCCGATCGCGGCGGCGAGCAGGATCCAGACCGCGGGCCGCACTTGCCGCCTCCGTTCCGTCGCTAGTACTGCGGGACCGGATCGGCGTCGGCGAACCACTTGGCGAGCAGCCGATTGAGCGAGCCGTCGGCCTTCATCGCGCTGATCGCGGCATCGAACGCGCCGCCGAGCTCCCCTTCGCCTTCGCGGTAGCCGACCTGCGGCTGGGCGTCGAAGAAGACGTCGCCGCCGACGAAGATCAGCGCGCCGCCGCTCCCCTCGAAGAAGGCTTGGAGGTACTCCTTGACCGCGAAGGCGGCGTCGGCCTCGCCCTCGCGGACGGCCTCGACGGCGGCGTCATAGGTGCCGTAGGTGACGAGGGTCGCGTCGGTCTGGTCGGCCACGTACTCGGCGTCGATCGTGGAGACGAGCGCGGCGACGCGGCCGGATCTGGCGCTTTCGTCCGCGCCGGCGCGGGCGATGTAGGCGAAGTCGGTCGGCGGGTGGTAGCCCTGCGTGAAATCGATCAGCTCGTCGCGGGCGGCGGTGCGGGGCATCGCGGAGATGATCAGGTCGTACTTGCCGGCGCGCAGGTTGCCGATCAGGGCGGCCCATTCGTCGATGATCCAGGTGCAGTCGTAGCCGGCGCGCCGGCAGAGCTCGTCGCCCAGCTCGCGCTCGAAGCCGTCCAGTTCGCCGTCATCGTCCAAGAAGGTGAACGGCGCGAAGTTCGGCGAGGAGCCGATCGAGACGGCATCGCCCTTTCAATCCGGGCTGTCCAAGTCGACCGGGAACTGGCGCACTTCCTCGATCTCGCTCCCGCTGATCTGCCAGATGCTCATCAGGCTGGCCCTGATGTCGCCGTTTTCGTCCCAATCGATGTCCGTCGCCTGCCCGTCCAGGTCGATCTCGCCGCCGCCGCGGATCGCCGCCAAGGCGGCCGCGATGCCGTCGCCCGACGCCGCGTAGCGCTTGCCCGGTCCGGCCGCGACCCGCGGCAGCGCGTCGCGGATCGCCGTGCCGTCGGTCGAGCCGGCCAGCTCCGCCGCCAGCATCAGCGCCACGGCCGCGTCGTACGCCTCCTGCACGAAGCCCGTCCGGTCGACGAGGCCGTGCAGCGCCATGTAGTCCGCCTCCCACTCGGTCTCCTCGTCGGCCAGGTTGTGGCCGGTCGGCGCGGTGCCCTTCGCGCCTTCGAGCGCTTCGCCGTGCGCCTCCGTGAGCCGCGTCGAGCGGCTGCCGTCGGTGAAGATGAACTTCTCGAAGATGCCGTTGTCGAGCGATTGCGGCACGATCTTCAGCGTGTCGTCCGTGAAGGTGATCACGACCAGCACTTCCGCGCCGCCGCTCGCGGCTTCGGTCAGCTCGTCGGTCAGATCCTCGTCGTCCGGGTCGATCGCGACGCTGGTGATGGTCCCGTCGAAGGCGGCCTCGAACAGCGCGAACAGGCTGTTCCCGTAGGGGTCGTCGCGGTAGGCGACCGCGACGTTGTCGTAGCCCTCGTCCGCGACCAGCCCGGCCAGCGCCGGACCTTGGGCGGCGTCGGAAATGATCGTGCGGAAGACGTAGCCGTCGTCGGGCAGATCGGTCAGCGTCGGCGAGGTGCCCGAGGGCGTGATGAACGGCGTCCGCGTCTGCGCCGCCACTTCGTTGCCGATGATGGTCGCGTTGCTGCTGGTGCCGGGGCCGATGAACGCGTCGACGCCGCCGGCCTCGATCATCTCCAGCGCCAGCGGGGCGATCTCCAGCCCGACGTTGTCGGCCCAGATCAGCCGCACCGGCTGCCCCAGCACGCCGCCGGCGTTGTTGACGTGGCGGATCGCCAGCTGCACGGCGCGCACCGTGTTGGCCCCGCCGCGCCCGCCGAACTCGTCGAGGATGCCCAGCGTCAGGAACTCTCGAACGCGCTCCGGCACCGCGACGGGCGAGCTGTTCAGCCAGCGCCCGGCCGGCGCGTCGGCCGGCACCACGTTCAGGGCCGGCGCGGCCCGCTCGCTCCATTCCCCGCCGTCGCGGCGGAACTGCACCGCCAGCCGCGCCCGGCCGTCGTCGAGCCGCTGGTACGAGACCCGCGCCTCGGGGCCGTGCGGCGCGTCGTGCCCGCCGACGGTGAGGATGACGGCGACCGCGGCCGCGAGCGCTCCGGCCAGGGCGGCGGCGAGGATGAAAGGTCCGACTCTGCGCATGGCGTTCTCTTTCCCCGGCGGCTGGCGTGCCGGTCGCGGTTACTCGAAGGCCGAGAGCACCTGCTCGTCGAACGCTTCGTAGAGCTTGGGATTGTTGGGGATCGACTCGAAGACGAAACCCTCGACGCCGACCGCCTCGTACTCCTCGAACAGCGAGATCAGGTGCTCGGCCGGGCCGATCGGCAGCCGCGCCTTCTGCTCGTCGCTCATCCCCTCGCCGTGGACGTCGCGCAGCCGCGCGATCTTGGCCCCGTCCTCGACCAGCGCCGGCCGCATCACCGTCGTCTTCACGATCTCCGACGGGTCGCGCCCGAAATCCTCGGCGTGCTTGCTCACCACGGCGATCTTGTGCGCCACTTCCTCCGGCGTCCCCCGCGCGTTGAGGATGTCGCCGTAGCGCCCCAGCGTGCGCAGCGTCCGCTTCTCGCCGTTGCCGCCGACCATGATCTGGATGAAGTCGCCGCCCGTCCGCTCCGCGTGCCGCGGATGCACCCGCGGCGCGAAGGGCGCGCTGCCGAGCCGGTAGTGCTCGCCTTGGAAGTCGACCGGGCCGGGCCCGTGGAAGAGCTGGCGGATCAGGTTGCAGGCCTCCTCCAGCCGATCCGAACGCTCCTTCAGCGCCGGGAAATCCCAGCCGTAGGCGGCGTGCTCGCGCTCGTGCCAGGCCGCCCCGATGCCGAGGATCGCCCGTCCCTCGGTGATGTGGTCCAGCGTCGCCGTCATCTTCGCCACGAGGCCGGGGTTGCGGTAGGTCACGCCGCTCACCAGCGTGCCCAGCATCAGCGTCTCGGTCACCGCGCCGATCGCCGTGAGCGCCGTCCAGCCCTCCAGCGAGTCGGCGGTCTCGTCCATGAACGCCAGCGGCGGCACGAAATGGTCGTAGGTCCAGGCCGAGTGCCAGCGCGTCGCGTCCATCGCCTGCGCGGTGTCCTTCATCGCCGCCCACTGCGTCTGGTTGCCCGGAATCTGCGCGCCGAACGTCAATCTCATCTCGGTCTCCTCGTCTCGGTCAGTTGCCCCGGTACTCAGGGTCGCGTTTCTCCGCGAAGGCCTTGGGGCCTTCCTTGAAATCTTCCGTGCGCCGGATGTGCGCGCTGAGCAGCTCCTCCAGGCGGATGCCCTCGTCGATCGGCAGCGACAGCCCGCGGACGGCGGCCTCCTTGATCGCCCGCTGCGTCAGCGGCGCGCCCTCCGTGAAGCGCCGCGCCGTCGCATGCGCCTCCGCCAGCTCCCCGCCCGACGGCACGACCTTGTTGATCATGCCGCACTCGTACGCCCGTCGCGCCGAAATGTGGTCGCCGAGCAGCAGCAGCTCCATCGCCACCGACCAGGGCAGCTGCCGCGTCAGCCGCTGCGTCGCCCCCAGCGTCGGCACGATCCCCCGCCGCACCTCCGGCAGCCCGAACTCCGCGTGCTCCGCCGCGATCCGGATGTCGCACATCGACAGCAGCGTCAGCCCGGCCCCCAGGCAGTAGCCGTTCACCGCCGCCACGATCGGCTTCCAGATCTGCATCCCGTTGTCGATCGCCTGCCGCGCCGAAGGCTGGAAGATCGGCCAGTTCGCATCCGTCGCCCCCGGCCGCGCCGGGATCGTCTTCTTCAGATCCGCCCCTGCGCAGAACGCGCGGTTCCCCTCGCCCGTCACCACCGCCGCCCAGATCTCCGGGTTGTCCCGGATCTCCAGCCAGCACTCGGCCAGCGCCGCGATCGTCTCCGGGTCCAGCGCGTTCATCGCCTCGGGCCGCGTCAGCGTCACCGTCGCCACGCGCTCCGCGACCTCGAACGAAACCGTCCCCGTCGTCAAGTCCGCCATGCCCCGCAGGCTACTCGCTGTCCCCCTTCGCGCCCGCGGCTCGCACGCCCCGCACTAGACTGCGGGCATTCCGAGGAGGCGCTGCATGAGCGACTACGAATTCATCCGCTACGACACCGATCGGCGCGTGGCGACCGTGACGCTGAACCGGCCGGAGAAGCTGAACGCGCTCTCGAACGAGTTGCGCGGGGAGCTCTTCCACGGGCTCAAGCGCGCCGAGTCCGACCCCGCCATCGGCGTCGTCATCGTCAAGGGCGCCGGCCGCGCCTTCTCCGCCGGCTACGACCTCCAGCCCTCGCCCTCCGATTCGCCCTTCGTCAGCGAGTTCTCGCACATGCCCGACACGGGCACGACCCACCCGCAGCACTACGACTGGTCGCGCCACGCGGTGATGGGCAACTTCATCATCTGGGAACTGGCCAAGCCCGTGATCGCGCAGGTCCACGGCTACTGCCTCGCCGGCGCGACCGAGCTCGCCTCCGCCTGCGATCTCCGCATCGTCGCCGACGACTGCCAGGTCGGCTACCCGCCCGTGCGCGCGATGGGCACGATGGACGCGATGTGGGCGCCCTGGCATCTGCCGCAGGCCAAGGCCCGCGAGTTCGCCTACGTCGGCGACCCCCATTCCGGCGCCGACATGACCCGCTGGGGCTGGGCCAACTACTCGATGCCGGCCGACGAACTGGACGAATTCACGATGGAGTTCGCCCAGCGCATGGCGAACATCGACAACCACCTGCTGATGTACTCCAAGCGCGCCGTCAACCGCGCCTTCGAGATCATGGGCTACAAGACCGCGATGATCTCCGGCACCGATGTCGAGGCGATGTCCAAGCACCGCCCCGAAGCCGGCGAGTGGCGCGAGCGCGTCGCCCGCGACGGGCTCAAGGGCGCGCTCGAGTGGCGCGACGGCCCCTTCCGCGACTTCCGCGGCGCCCGCTCCGAGGCCCCGCACGACCGTGGCCTCGCCACCGGCTCCAGCGCCGAATCCAAGCCCAGCTGGGATTAGCCGCCGCCCGCAATCCGCCCGGCCCGGCCGGGAAAGCCCCGCGCGGCTGCGCAGCCGCGGTCTCGCCGCCGGCTCCAGCGCCGAATCCGGGCCCAGTTGGGTAGGCTCTTCCCCGAGACCCTCCAAGCTGGACAGGGAGCGTCCCCATGCGCTTGGCCACCCGCCTCGCCGCTCGGAACATCCCCGCGCGGTCCGCGCTGGTCGTCATGTTGGCGGTGCTGGCGGGCGCGGCCGCATTGACCTTCGCCGGCGAGCGCCGGGCCGATGCCGCAGCCGCGCCTGCCATCGCTCCGACCGCGGACCCGGACCGAACCAGTACCAGCAATTGCACCGGCCCGGTGCTGACGCGCTGGGTCCAGGGGGTGCTGGACTCGGACCCGAGGTGGGGGATCGAGAGAGCGGGGAACCGCCCGGTGACCGATTTGTATTTCCGCGCGATGAGCGGCGTCACCTGGCTTGTGCAGATCCGCGAGGGCCGCGACTGCGGGGGCACGCTGCGCTACCACGACCGCACGGCCTGGGTGCCGCGCGAGAACTTCCCCCACATGCTGCTCGCGTCCCCGCCTCCGAACTGCGATCAGATCCACCGCTCCCGCCAGCCGGTGGCGGTGGCGAGCCGCTTGGTCCGGCTCGAGAACGCCGAAGGCCGCAATGCTTGGGAGCGGCAGTACGACTGGCGCGTGAACGTCACCGACGAGTGCGGCGATGCGCGCCAAGAGGAACTCGGCTGGGTCACCTGCAATTACCTCCCCTACCTCAACCGCCCGCGCTTGTACGAGATCCACGAGCGGCGCGTGCGCGCCTCGGACAACCGAATCGCCTACCGCGTGACCGAAACGTTCTCGATCAGCTGCGGCTACTACGGCGTCGACATTCAGAGTTTCACGGCCAGCTACTGGACCTACAGCCTGCCGGCCAGCTACTGAGGCGGCGGCGGATCGGGAACCGACTCCGCCGCTTCCGCGACGCGCCGGCGGCTGCCGGGGGAAACGCGCTCCTCGCTGAGCAGGTAGGAAACGGCGGCGTAGGCCGTCGAGACGATCGGCACGGCGATGATCGCGCCGAGGATGCCCCAGAGCGCGCCGCCGGTGCCGACCGCGATGATGATGATGATCGGGTGCAGCGCCACCGCCCGGCCGACGATGATCGGCTGCAGGATGTTGCCTTCCAGCTGCTGCACGACCAGCACCAGCAGGCCCACCGCGATCGCGTCGACCAGCCCCTCGGTCGCCAGCGCGACCAGCACCGCCGCGATCCCCGCCAGCACCGCGCCGGCGATCGGCACGAAGGCGGCGAAGAAGGTGATCACCCCCAGCGGCGCAGCCAGCGGCACCCCCAAAATCAGCAGCCCCAGCCCGATCAGGAAGCCGTCGATGAAGGCCACGATGATCGTGCCGCGCAGGTAGGAGCCGAGATTGCCGCCGATCCGGGCGGTCAGCCGCAGGAAGTCGCGCCGCGCCTGCCCCCGCAGCCGCCGCGCGATCCCCATCCGCCAGTGATCCCCGTCCTTGACCGCCCAGAACAGCAGGAAGACCAGCAGCAGCGAGCCGGTCGCGATCTCGATGATCCGCAGCACCCCGGAGAAGACCCCGCCCGCGACCGCCGAGGCGTTGTCGCGGATCGCCTGGATCAGGTCGTCCCGCGCGCTGTTGATCTGCTCCTGCGAGACGTCGAAGGTCTCGATCACCCAATCGCCCAGCTCGGTGATGCCCGCCTCGATGTCGTCGTTGATCTCGTCGAAATCCGTGGCGATCGTGTAGATCGTCAGGGTCGAGAGCGCGCCGATGACGATCGCCGCGGCGATCACGATCCCGATCGTCGCCTGCAGGTCCGACCAGCCGCGCCGGCGCAGCCAGATCTTGATCGGGAGCAGGGCCGAAGCGAGGACGATCATCCCCATCAGCGGCAGCAGGATCACGCGGATGCGGTTGAGCGCGAGCCCGAGCAGGATCAGGAAGGCCGCGATCAGCAGCACCCGCAGCGCGACGCCGGCGAGCCGGCCGAACCACGTGGACTCATCGCCGACGAACGAAGCCATGCATGGTCCGATCCGCGCCGCCCGCTGCGCGCACTTTAGCCGTCTCGCGGCAGCCCGTGCGGGTCGTAGCCGTCGCAGGCGCCGACCGGCAGCCGCGGGTACTTGGCGAAGCGCGGGTCGCGGTCGTGCAGCCCGCAGCGCAGGAAGGCGCCTCCGCGCCTGGTCTCGACGACGGCCGCGTGCGCGCAGCCGCCGCAGAGGCCCGCGCCGGGAGGCGGCGGACGGTTATGGCGCGGCTCGGTTCCCGTAGCCATTCCTGCTCCTACACTTGGCTCATTGTCGCAGCCGCTTCCGGCGGACGGCTCCGGAGGCGGCCCCGGCGGACGCGGCTCGCGTGGGGGCGCCATGCGCTTGACCGTTCTGGGCTCCGGCGCCGCCTGCCCGCCGCCCGGCGGCGCGAGCTCGGGCTACCTCGTCGAGTCCGGCGATTCGCGCGTGCTGCTCGACTGCGGCCCCGGCGTCGCCTCCGCCCTGCTCGCCCGGCGGCCCGATTGCGACATCGACGCGATCGTGATCTCGCACATGCACGCGGACCACTTCATCGACCTGCTGCCGCTGCGCTTCCGCCTCTGCCGCGACCTCTGCGGCCCCGACGCGCGGCAAGTGCGCCTGCTGCTCCCGCCCGGCGGCCGCGAAACCTTGGCCGCCGTGGTCGCCGCCGTCTCCTTCCCGCCCGATTTCCTGGCCAACACCTTCCTGATCGAGGAGTACGAACCCGGCCGCGGCGCCGAGCTCGGCGATCTGCGCGCCGAGTTCGCGGCCGGCGTCCACTACGTCCCCTCGTTCGCCGCGCGCCTCGACGACGGAGCCTCGTCGCTGGCCTACACCGGCGACACCGCGCCCAGCCGCGAGATCGAACGGCTGGCCGCCGGCGCGACCGCCCTGCTGGCCGAGGCGACGCTGAGCGAACCCGAAACCGGCGCGGAGCGCGGCCACCTGACGCCGCTGCAGGCGGCCGAGATGGCCTGCGCCGCCTCGGTCGGACGCCTCTACCTGACCCACTTCTGGTTCGACGCCGACCGCGACCGCGCCTGCCGCGAGGCCGGCGCGATCTTCCCCCGCGCCGCCGCAGTCCACGACGGAATGACGATTGACCTCTAGCGCTTCCTTCCCGTTCCGCCCGCCCTCCTTCCCCCGGCTGCTCGCCGTCGCCGCCGCCGCGGCCCTGATCCTCTCCGCCTGCGGAGGCGGCGACCCGCCCCAGCCCGCCCCGGCCCCCGAACCGCAAGCGCAAACCGAGTCTGAACCACAAGAGCAGCAGCAGGAAACGCAGCCGCAGCCCGCGGCCGAGCAACAGGACGCGCAGGAGAATGCCGCGGCCGAGCCCCAAGCGCAGGCCGAGGCTGAACAACAGGAGCAGCAGGCCGACGAGCTTCCGCAAGCCCAAGAACAGCAGGAAGAGCCGGAGCCGGCAGGAGACGAAGAAACGATCGCGCCCGGCACGCGGATCATCACGCTGTTCGGCGACCTCACCGAAGTCGTCTATGCGCTCGGCGCGCAAGAATTCCTCGTCGCCCGCGACACCGCCTCGATCTACCCGCCGGAAGCCGAAGAACTGCCCAACCTCGGCTTCAACCAGGCGCTCTCCGCCGAAGGCATCCTGGCATTTTCCCCCACCATCATCTTCGCCACGCCGGCGGCCGGGCCCGAGGAAGCGCTCGAGCACCTGCGCGGCGCCGGCGTCGAGGTCGTGGTGATCGAGGAGGACGACGATCTCGACGCGCCCGCGGCCAAGGTGCGGATCGTCGGAAACGCGCTCGGCATCCCGCGCCGCGCCGAGGCGCTGGCCTCGGACATCGAGCGGCGGCTGGCCGAGGTGCGCGACTCGGTCCCGGAATCCGAGCGCGGCCCGGAAGTGCTCTTCCTCTACCTGCGCGGCGCGGCCTTCCAATTCGCCGGCGGCGAAGGCTCCCCCTCGCAGGTGATGATCGAGTCGGCCGGCGGCATCGACGCCGGCGCGGCCGCGGGGTTGGTCGGCTTCCAGTCGCTCACCCCCGAAGCGCTGGTCGCGGCGGACCCGGAGGTGCTGCTGCTGATGGAGGGCGGCGTCGAATCGGTCGGCGGGATCGAGGGCCTGCTCGAGATCCCCGGCATCGCCGAAACCCGCGCCGGCCGCGCGCGCCGCTTCATCATCATGGACGACCTCTACCTGCTCGATTTCGGCCCGCGCGCCCCCGATGCGCTGGCCGACCTCGCCGCCCGCCTGCGCGAGCTGCGCATCGAGCTCTCCGGTGGCTGAGCGCGGCTCCGCAGAGCCCCGCCCGCTCGCGGGCGTGCTGGGGCGGCGGCAGCCCCCGTCCGACGCGCCCGAACGCCCGCGGGCCCGCGCGACCGCGTCCTTCCGGCCCGGCTCGATGTGGTGGCCGCTGCTCGCCGCCATGCTGATCGGGATCGCGCTCGCCAACCTCGCCGTCGGCGCGTTCGACGTCGCCCCGGGCCGCGTCGCCGCGATCATCGCCGACCGCCTGGGCCTGGACGCCCTGCTCGGCGCCCAGGCCTGGACGCGGCAGGAGGAAGCGGTCGTCTGGTCGATCCGCATGCCGCGCGTGGTGCTCGCGATCGCCGTCGGCGCGGGGCTGGGCGCGGCCGGCGCGGCGCTGCAGGGGATGTTCCGCAACCCGCTCGCGGACCCCAGCCTGATCGGCGTCTCGAGCGGCTCCGCCTTCGCCGCCGCGCTCGCCATCGTCGCCGGCGTCGGCGGACTGGCCGGCTTCGGACGCCCGCTCGCCGCCTTCGCCGGCGGGCTGGTCACGACGATGCTGATCTACGCCTTCTCGCGCCGCTCCGGGCGCACCGACACGGCCACGATGCTGCTCGCCGGCGTCGCCGTCAACGCCGCCCTCGCGGCCGGCATCTCCTTCCTCATCTTCGCCGCCGACGAGCCGGAGCTGCGCGACATCGTCTTCTGGGTGATGGGCAGCCTGGCCGGCTCCAACTGGGACCTGGCCCTCGCCGCCGCGCCGCTGATCCTCTTCGCCGTGCTCGTGCTCGTGCGGCTCGGCGGCGATCTCAACCTGCTCGCGCTCGGGCAAGCCGAAGCCCGGCACATGGGCGTCCGCGTCGAACGCTCCCAGATCCTGCTCGTCTCCGCCTCCGCCCTCGCCGCCGGCGCCGGCGTCGCCGCGGCCGGCGTCGTCGGCTTCGTCGGCCTGATGGCGCCCCACATCGTCCGCCTCGCCGTCGGCGCGGACCACCGCAAGCTGATGCCCGCCTCCGCGCTCGGCGGCGCGATCCTCGTGCTCGCCGCCGACCTCTGCGCCCGCATGGCCCTCTCGCCCTCCGAACTGCCGCTCGGTATCGTCACCGCCATCGTGGGCACGCCGCTCTTCCTCTTCCTGATCGACCGCTCCCGCCGCCGCCTCGCGATGTCGGGCTGGTAGGACGCCATGACCGACCCCGCCCGCCCCACCCCGCTCGAAACCCGCGCGATCAGCATCTCCGTCGACGGCGGCGAGCTGCTCCGCTCCGTCTCCGTCGACGTCCGCCGCGGCGAGCTGCTCGCCATCGTCGGGCCCAACGGGGCCGGCAAGACGACCCTGCTCAAGGCGCTCGCCGGCGACCTCGCGCCCTCGGCCGGCGAAGTGCTGGTCGACGGCCGCCCGATCGCCGAGCTCGACGCGCGGGCGCTCGCCCGCCGCCGCGCCGTGATGCCGCAGAGCGGCTACCTGCCCTTCCTCTTCACCGCCCGCGAAGTCGTGCGCATGGGCCGCGCCCCTTGGGACGGCGAACGCGGCGAGCGCGAGCACGGCGCCCGCCTCGCCGACGAGGCCATGGGCCTGACCGACACCAGCCGCTACGCCGGCCGCGCCTATCCGACCCTCTCCGGCGGAGAGCAGTCGCGCGTCACCCTCGCCCGCGTGCTCACCCAGGAAACCCCGATCCTGCTGGTCGACGAGCCGACCGCCCACCTCGACCCGCGCCACCAGCAGCTGGTCCTGCAGCTGCTTCGCGATCTCGCCGCCGAAGGCGCCGCGATCGCGGCCGTGATGCACGACCTCAACCTCGCCGCCGGCTACGCCGACCGCGCCGTCGTCCTGGCCAAGGGCGCGGTCGCCGCGATCGGGCCGCCCCGCGAGAGCCTCGCCCCCGCCCTGCTGCGCGAGGCGTTCGGAGCCGAATTCGTCTGGATCGAGCACCCGGAACTCGACCGCCCCCTGCTCGCCCAGCGCGCCGCCGGCCCGGCTCCGTAGCCCGCCCGTCCGCCGCCGTATGCGGCATATGGAGCATTTGGATCGTTGGGCGCAACTACATGAGTCAAACCCGTGTAACCTGAGTGCATCGGGCCGCTCGCGCGGCGGCTCGTTCAGGAGCCGACATGAGACCTCGTTCAACGCGGGCGCAGCTGCTCGATCGCATCGTCGACGCCGGCGGCGCCAGCGCGGCCGCCGTGGGCGCGGATCTCGGCATCGCCACGGCCACCGCCCGGCGCCACCTGGAGCGCCTCGAAGCCGACGGCATGCTCCAAGTGGAAGTCGTCCGCGACGGCCCCGGCCGCCCGGCCCACGTCTACCGCGCCACCGATCAGGGAGTGCGGGCGGTGCGCGACCGCTCGTGGGACCTGGCCGGGCGCGTCTTCGGCGAGCTCGAGCGGATGCAGGCCGCGGGCCCGCGCATCTCCGAAGCGCTGGCCGAGAACGTCGCCGACGCGCACCGCGCCGAAATCGGCGGCGGCACCATCGAGGAAAGGGTCGAAGAGGTCGTCGGCGCGCTGCGCCCCGAAGGCATCATCGACGGCTGGAAGCGCGTCAAGGAAGCCTTGGTGCTGGTCAACAACGCCTGCCCCTACCTCAGCGCCGCCACCGCCAGCGACTGCGTCTGCGAGGCCGACCGCCTCGCCATCGAAAAGCTGCTCGGCGTCGAGGTGCTCCAGACCGGCCGCGTCGCCGGCGGCGACGACTGCTGCGAATACGTCGTGCCGCTCCACGCCGCGGCCGCCAACTGCTGATCGATCGCGCGGAGGAGGGGACGATGCCGCCGCTGTTCGAGATCGACGATCTGCGCGTCTCCGTCGAGGACAAGCAGATCGTGAAGGGCCTCTCCCTCACCCTGCGCCCCGGCGAAGTCCACGCCATCATGGGGCCCAACGGCTCCGGCAAGAGCACCCTCGCCAACACGATCATGGGCCACCCCCGCTACTCCGTCGACGGCGGCTCCGTCCGCATGGACGGCGACGAGATGCTCGAACTCGCCCCCGACGAGCGCGCCCGCGCCGGCCTCTTCCTCGCCTTCCAGTACCCCACCGACATCCCCGGCGTCTCGATGATCAACTTCCTCCGCCGCGCCGTCAGCGCCCGCCGCGGCTCCGAAATCCCCGTCCGCGAATTCCGCCAGCTGCTCAACGACGTCCTCGCCCGCCTCCAAATGGACGAGCAATTCGTCCGCCGCTACGTCAACGACGGCTTCTCCGGCGGCGAGAAGAAGCGCGCCGAAATCCTCCAGCTCGGCCTGCTCCAGCCCAAGGTCGCCGTCATGGACGAAACCGATTCCGGCCTCGACATCGACGCCCTCCGCATCGTCTCCGAAGGCATCAACACCTTCCACTCCGACGACAACGCCATCCTCCTGATCACCCACTACCAGCGGCTGCTCCGCTACGTGCAGCCCGACCACGTCCACGTCCTGATGGACGGCCGGATCGTCGAATCCGGCGACGCCAAACTGGCCGAACGGCTCGAATCGGACGGCTACGAGCCGTTCATGGCCCGCTCGGCCGAAGGAGTTGCAGCCTCATGACCACGGCAGAAGCACCCGTCAGGCCGCGCAGCGAGTACGAGTTCGGCTTCCACGACGACGCCGAGCCCATGGTCAAGCTGCCCAAGGGCCTCAGCCCCGCGGTCGTCAACACCATCTCCGACATCAAGGACGAGCCCGACTGGATGCGCGCCATCCGCCTCAAGGCGCTCGACCACTTCAACTCCCGGCCCATGCCCGAATGGGGCGGCGAACTCGGCGAGATCAATTTCGACAACATCCACTACTACGTCCGCGCCACCGACCGCGACGAATCCTCCTGGGAGGACGTGCCCGGCTACATCAAGGACACCTACGACAAGCTCGGCATCCCCGAAGCCGAAAAGCAGGGCCTGCTCGCCGGCGTCGGCGCGCAGTACGACTCCGAAGTCGTCTACCACAACATCCGCGAGGACCTCGAGGAAAAGGGCGTGCTCTTCCTCGGCACCGACCAGGCCCTGCGCGAGCACCCCGAGATCGTCAAGCAGCACTTCGCCACCGTCATCCCCGCCAACGACAACAAGTTCGCCGCCCTCAACACCGCCGTCTGGTCCGGCGGCTCCTTCATCTACGTCCCGCCCGGCGTCGAAGTCGACATCCCGCTCCAGGCCTACTTCCGGATCAACTCCGAGGACATGGGCCAGTTCGAGCGCACCCTGATCATCGCCGACGAGGGCGCGAAAGTGCACTACGTCGAGGGCTGCACCGCGCCGATCTACTCCAGCGACTCGCTCCACAGCGCCGTCGTCGAGATCGTCTGCAAGGCCGGCTCCAACGTCCGCTACACCACGATCCAGAACTGGTCCAACAACGTCTACAACCTCGTCACCAAGCGCGCCGTCGCCTACCGCGACGCCGTCATGACCTGGGTCGACGGCAACCTCGGCTCCAAGCTCACCATGAAGTACCCCGCCGTCTACCTGATGGAGCCCGGCGCCCACGGCGAAGTCCTCTCGATCGCCTCCGCCGGCCAGGGCCAGCACCAGGACGCCGGCGCCAAGATCGTCCACGCCGCCCCGCACACCTCCTCCGTGATCACCTCCAAGAGCCTCTCGATGGACGGCGGCCGCTCCACCTACCGCGGCCTGCTCAAGGTCTACGAAGGCGCCGACCACTGCCGCTCCAACGTCCGCTGCGACGCCCTCATGCTCGACGAGCACTCCCGCTCCGACACCTACCCGACGATGGAAATCGACGAGAAGCAGGTCGACATCGGCCACGAGGCGACCGTCTCCAAGGTCGGCGACGAACAGCTCTTCTACCTGATGGCCCGCGGCATCTCCGAAGAAGAGGCCACCAAGATGATCGTCAACGGCTTCGTCGAGCCGATCATCAAATCGCTCCCGCTCGAATACGCCGTCGAGATGAACCGCTTGATCGAACTGCAGATGGACGGCGCCATTGGCTAGGCGCGCATCCGGCGGCGGGAGATCGCGCCCCGCGCGCCGCTGGTTACGGACGGGCCGATGACCGCAACGACGGCCGCCGCCGCCACGGACGCCGAGTCGCTCGACGCCGGCGCGCTGCGCCGCGACGTCGCGGCGATCAGCTCCGCCCTCGCCGAGCCCCCGTGGCTGCTCGAATGGCGCTTGGAAGCCCTGAACGCGGCCCTCGCGATGGACTGGCCCGACCTCAAGGCCGAAGACTGGCGCCGCACCCCCGTCGAGCGCCTGCCCTTCCGCGCCGCCCCCGCCATCCCCGCCCCGGCGGCCGCCAATGGCGCTGCCGCCGAGCCGCCGCACCAGTTCTTCCCCACGCCCGGACAGTCCTATCTGCACCACTTCGCCGGCCGCGCCGTCGCCGGCTCCCCGCCCGCCGACGGCGCGATCCTCGCCCCGCTCTCCAACGCCGCCCGCGAATACGGCGGCCTCGTCCGCGACCGAATCGGCTCGGTCCACCCCCGCCCGCGCGACCGCTTCGAAGCCTTCGGCCGCGCGCTCTGGACCCAGGGCATGTTCTGCTACGCGCCGCCCGGCGCGCACCTGCAGGACTCGCTGCACCACCTGGTCTCCGAAGCGGCCGCCAAATCCGATGCCTGGACTTACGCGCTGGTCGTCGCCGATCGCAACAGCAGGCTCTCCCTCGTCGAGGCCGGAGCCGCCACGCCCGGCCCGCAGGAGGGCCGCGGCGGGCTGATCCACCTGTCGCTCGAATTGATCGCGGAAGAAGGGGCGGACCTCCACTTCGCCGCCGTCCAGAACTGGCGCAGAGGCGCCGCTTCGCTGACCACCGCCCGCGCCGACATCGGCCGCGACGCCCGCCTGCGCTACACCACCGCTTCCTTCGGCGGCGACCTCGACAAGCAGCGGATCGACGTCCGCCTCGCCGAGCGCGGCGGCCACGCCGACATCCGCGGCCTCTTCGTCGGCACCCGCGACCAGCACGTCGAGCACGTCACCCGCCAGCACCACGCCGGCGCCGGCGCCACCAGCGACCTGCTCATCCGCGGCGTCCTCGAAGACGACTCCCACGCCGTCCAATACGGCGTCATCCGGATCGAACCCGAAGGCCAGCAGACCGGCGCCTACCAGACCATGCGCAACCTCCTGCTCGACGAGGGCGCCGGCGCCGATCCGATCCCCGTGCTCGAAATCGAAGCCGACGACGTCAAGTGCTCCCACGCTGCCGCCGTCGGCCCGGTCAGCCCCGAGCAGCTCTTCTACCTCCAAGCCCGCGGCATCCCGCCCGACGAGGCCGAGCGCCTGATCGTGCGCGGCTTCCTCGCCGAGATCGCCGACGGCATCGCCGACGGACACCTCCGCGACGCCGTCGAGGACCTGATCGAGGCCGAACTCCACATCAAGCACGCCGACGCGGCCGCCCGCGAGCCCGCCGGAGCCACCGCATGACCGCCCGCGCCGTCGCCCGCATCGACGAGCTCCCCGAAGGTTCGGCCCGCGTCGTCGAGATCGACGGCCGCAGCATCGCCCTCTGCCGCGTCGACGGCGGCGCCGTCTATGCCATCGAAAACCGCTGCACCCACGACGACGGCCCGCTCGGCGAGGGCGAACTCGTCGGCGACCGCATCGAATGCCCCCGCCACGGCGCGCTCTTCGACGTCGCCACCGGCGAGGCCAAGACCCTGCCCGCCATCGGCAAGGTCGACTGCTACCCGGTCGAAGTCGCCGACGGCGAAATCCGCGTGGACGCGGACGGGCCATGACCGCCGCGCGGCCGGCCCTCGAAGCGCTGCGGGCGGACTTCCCGATCCTCTCGCGCGAAATCCGCGGACGCCCCCTCGTCTACCTCGACAACGCCGCCACCACCCAGAAGCCCCGAGCCGTCATCGACGCGCTGGTCGATTATTACTCGAACACCAACGCCAACATCCACCGCGGCCTGCACACGCTCGCCGAAGAGGCCACCGCCGCCTACGAGGACGTCCGCAAGCGCGCCGCCGCCTTCATCGGCGCCGCCGACCGCCGCGAGATCGTCTTCACCCGCAACACCACCGAGTCGCTCAACCTGCTCGCCTACACGCTCGGCGCGCGCCTGCGCGAAGGCGACGAGATCGTCCTCTCCGCGCTCGAGCACCACTCCAACCTCGTGCCCTGGCAGCTCGCCGCCCAGCGCGCCGGCGCGAAGCTCCGCTTCATCGAGCTCGGCCCCGACGGCGAACTCGACCTCGATTCCGCCCGCAACGCCATCGGCGCCAACGCCCGCATCGTCTCCGTCGCCCACATGTCCAACGTGCTCGGCGCGATCGCCCCCGTCGCCGAAATCGCCGAAATGGCCCGCTCCGTCGGCGCGCGCATGATCGTCGACGCCGCCCAGAGCGTCCCCCAGATGCCCGTCGACGTCTCCGAGCTCGGCGTCGACTTCGCCGCCTTCTCCTCCCACAAAATGCTCGGCCCCACTGGCGTCGGCGTGCTCTGGGGCCGCCGCGAGCTGCTCGGCGACCTCGACCCCTTCCTCGGCGGCGGCGAAATGATCAGCGTCGTCAACCGCGAAGAATCAACCTGGGCCGCACTGCCCCACAAGTTCGAGGCCGGCACGCCCAACATCGCCGACGTGATCGCCTTCGGCGCGGCCATCGACTACCTCGAAGCGGTCGGCATGGACCGCGTCCGCGACCACGACCATCAGCTCGTCGCCTACGCGATGGATCGCCTCTCCCGGCTCGAAGGCCTCGAAATCTACGGGCCCGGAGACCCCGCCCGCCGCGGCGCGGTCGTCGCCTTCAACTACGCCGACATCCACTCCCACGACGTCGCCACGATCCTCGACGCGCACGGCATCGCCATCCGCGCTGGCCACCACTGCGCCCAGCCGCTCATGCGCGCGCTCGGCGTCCCCGCCACCGCCCGCGCCTCCTTCTACCTCTACAACCGCCGCGACGAAATCGACGCGCTGGTCGACGGCCTGCGCGACGCCGGCGCCCGCTTCGGCCTGCCCGGCTCGGGGTGACCGTATGAGCAGCCGCGAAGCCGCCAACCCCGTCCAGCTCGACGAGCTCTACCGCGACGTGATCCTCGATCACTACCGCCGCCCCCGCAACCGCGGCGTTGACTCCGCCTCCGGCATCGCCGTCGAGGGCTTCAATCCCTCCTGCGGCGACGAAATCAAGCTCTCCGTCGCCTTCGCCGACGGCGCGCTCGCCGGCATCCGCTTCGACGGCGCCGGCTGCTCCATCTCCCAAAGCAGCGCCTCGATGCTGACCGAGGCCGCCGAGGGCCGCAGCATCGCCGACGCCCGCCAGCTTTCCGGCGCGGTCCAGCAGATGCTCACCGACGAGGACTACGATCTCGACGCCGTCGACCTCGGCGACCTCGAAGCGCTCTCCGGCGTCGCCCGCTTCCCCGTCCGCATCAAGTGCGGCCTGCTCGCCTGGAAGGTGCTCGACCAGGCCCTCGCCCAAGCCGACGGCGCGACCATCGACGACGACACCGACATCCCCACCCGCATCCTCAGCTCGTAAGGAGCCCGGCATGACCGCAGAAACCGCCCCAGCACCGCTCGAAGAACGCGTCCTCGACATGCTCAAGACCGTCTTCGACCCCGAGATCGGCATCAACGTCGTCGACCTCGGCCTGATCTACGGCATCGACGCGCCCGGCGAGCACTCGGTCAAGGTCCAGTTCACCCTCACCTCGCCCGCCTGTCCCGTCGGCCCGATGCTCAAGGCCCAGATCGAGCAGGCCGCCTCCGCGGTCGACGGCGTCGACGAGGTCGAGACCGAGCTCGTCTTCAGCCCGCCCTGGGACCCGCGCGAAATGGCCTCCGACGAGGCCAAATTCGAGCTCGGCATCTTCTAGCCGCCGGCCGCCCGCCCCGCCCGCTGCTCCGAAACCCGCGCGATCAGCGGCGCAGCTCCCGCCCCGCCGGACATCGCCCCGCCGACTGCCGGCCCGGTCCCGTTCGACTGCGCGAACGCCAGCCGCGGCAGCGCGGCCGGCTCCGGCGCGAGCGGCGGAATCCGCGGATTGGGCAGCTTCCAAGCGGCCACGAAGAAAATCATCGAGAGTCCCAAGCTGCCCGTGAACATCAGCAGCAACGGGTCGTACGTCCCGATCCAGTCGTAAATCAGCCCGCCGATCTGCGGCGCGGCGAACTGCCCCACCGTCTCAACCATGAACATCGTCCCCATGATCGCCGCGAAATGCCGCAGCCCGAACACCCGCGGCAAAATCAGCGGCTCCAGCACCGGCCCTCCCGCCGAACCGATGAACCAGCAGCAAATGAAAATCCCGATCCCGACGAACGAACCGCCCGTCAGCAGCAGCGCGATCATCCCGCCAGCCATGAACATCGCCAGCACGATCGAAGCCAGCTCGATGCTCGGGATCCGCTCCGCCAAATAGCCGAACGCGGGCCGGCTGATCACCCCGCCGATCGACCCGGCCATGAACAGCAGCGACGCCGTCGGCCGCGAAATCTCGTAGCTCTCGTACACGTTGAACCCGTTCGACATCCAGCCGAACATCCCGAAGAAGAAGAACATGAAGGCGAACGCGATCGCCCAGAAATTCGGCGTCCGCACCGCCTGCCCGACCGTCAGACCCGGAAACGTCCGCGTCCCCGCCGGCCCTCCCGCCGGCCGCGGCTCCCCGTCGATCTCCAGCCCCTTGTCCTGCGGATGATTGCGCAGCAGCAGCAGGCTCACCGGCAGGAAGAACGCCGTAATGATTCCCCCCGCGAAGAAGAACGACTCCTGCCAGCCGACATTGTCCACGATCCACTGCATCACCGGCACGATCAGCCCGCCCAGCGAGAAGCCGATCGCCAGAATGCCCACCGCGCGCCCGCGCTTCTTGTCGAACCAAGTCGAAATGATCACTTGGAACGGCACGTAGAACATGAACCCGCGCATGATGTTGTTGATCCCCTGGTACAGGAACCACTGCCACAGCGTCTCCGCCTGTGCCAGCAGCGCGAACGAGGCGAACGTCACCAGCGTCCCCAGCGCAATGCAGCGCCGCGCCCCGAAGCGCTGGATCGTCTTGCCCGTGATCGGCGCCGCCAGCCCCGCCATCAGCAGCCCGATCGCCACCCCGAACTGGATCGACCAGCGGCTCCAGCCGAACTCCTCCTCCAACGGCACCACGTAGATGCCCACCGCCCAGAACGTCACCCCGCTCGCGATCGTCATGCACACGACCGCTGCCAGCAGGATCCACCAGCCGTAGAAGATGCCGCGCGACTGCTGCATCCGCACTCGGCTCCCGCGCGCCGCGCCCGGCCCGGCGGCGCGCCCGCACGGCAAGCGTACCCCCGCCCCCGCTCCGCGCCCGCTAGCCTGCCCCCGCGCCCTATCGCGCATACCTCCGTTGCCTGATACTGATACCCGCGCGGAACCGTCGCGGCAGTGAAAGCGATCCACCATGGCCCAAGCCACACCAGCCGACGCCGAACAGCGCATCGGCGTGCGCTACCCCCGCTCCGCCTCGCTCCGCGACGGCCACAAGATCTCCCTCCGCCTCATGCAGCCCGGCGACAAGGACCTGCTCCTCGCCTTCGCCCGCAGCCTCCCCGCCGACGACCTCATCTTCCTCCGCCGCGACATCACCCAAGAACACGCCGTCGACGAATGGGTCGCCGAGATCGAATCCGCCGAAACCTACACCGTGCTCGGCTTCGACGGCGACAAGCTGCTCGGCGAAGGCGACCTCCACTACAACGCCGCCGACTGGACCCGCCACCTCGGCGAAATCCGCCTCCTGCTCTCGCCCGACGCCCGCGGCCTCGGCCTCGGCCGCATCATCGCCGAAGAAATCTACGCCATCGCACAGCTGCTCGAACTCCAGCTACTCACCGCCCGCATGGTGCTCGACCAGAGCGCCGCCCAAAACGTCTTCCGCCGCCTCGGCTTCCAGCGCGAAGCCGTCCTCTGGGACTACGTCATCGACGCCGACGGCAAAACCCACGACCTCCTCGTCGCCACCCGCCGCCTGCAAATCCAGCGCCCCGGCGGCTAAGACCGCGCCGAAGCGCCCCGCCGCCCGGCCGCCTTGGAAAACTACTCGTCCAGCCCGTGCAAGCGGTTGAACGCCGCCAGCCGGCCCGGATCCAAATCACGCCCCGCCAGCGCCGGATGATCCTCCCCGTAGCGCCAAGACCGGAACACCCAGCTCGCACGCCTCCCCAGCGCCACCGTCTGGAACGGGCTCACCCACTCCCAGACCACCTCGCCCTGCCGCGTCACCTCGAAAATGCGGCCCGACGCCCCCTCCGTGATCAGCGTGTTCGCGTTCGGCAGCCGCGCCGCCCCCGAAATGTGCGCGCTGAAGAACTGCTCGCGCGGCTCCCCCTGGTACGTCCAGCCCAGCTCCTCCGTCTCCGGATCCACCTCCAGCACCCGCGAAAACGGCAGATCCTGCAGCCGGTGCATCCCGTTGTCGTACAGCAGGATGCGCCCGTCCTCCAGCGCCGTCGCATGATGCTGGTGCGAAATCTCCGGCCAGCCCCACTGCCAGCGCAGCGACGCCTCCGCGCCCTCCGCGCCCGGATCCACGATCCCCACCGTGCTCGCGTTCCGCGCCGAAAAAATGATCCCCCCGTCCGGCAGCACGTCCAGCGAATTGCAATGCGTCCACTCCCAGCGCCGCTCCAGCGGGCAAATCCGCGCCTTGCCCGGATCCAGCAGCCGCCACAGCTCGATCCGCTCCGCGATCTCCCCCTCCGCCGAAATCGCCACGATGTCGTCGCCGATCATCCGCCGCGGCATCGGCTGCCGCCGCCAGCGCGTCCCCCCGCGCACCGTCCGCTCCACCTCCTCCGGAATCTCCACCCACTCCAGCGCCAGCGTCCGCCCGTCCTCCAGCCGCGCGAAATCGTGGTGCAGCGCCTCGCCCTCGAACCGCCAAACCTCCTCCCCCTCCCAATCCAGCTCGACCAGCAAATGCCCGCCCCCTCCCAAGCGCCGGAACAGCTCCGGCGGCTCCGGCGCCTCCGTCCGCAGCATCGCCTCCTGCGTCTGCATCGCCTCCCCCGGCCCGGCCAGCGTCGCCGGCGGCGCGCACAACCCCAGCAGATTCCCGTTCTCCAGCAGCTCCACGTTGAAGAACCCCGCCCCCTCCGGCGCCCGCCAGCGATGCACCGCCCGCCCCCGCAAATCCAGCAGCACCGCCCCCCCGCCCCCCGCCGGACACATCAACGTATACCCCGCAAACGCCCGCCCCGCATCCAAATGCGTCAACCCCCCCGACCGATGAACAGCCCACCCCATGCCCCCAATCTAGCGCCCTCCGCTCCCAACTCGCACCCTTGCCCCGTACAGCCGGCAGAAAGACCCATCTAATGAACATCATCAATAATTCCATCGGATGTCGAAAGAGGCATGTAGAACCCGTCTTGCGACACCCTCCGCAATCGTACAGGCTGGGGATGCTCTTGCGAACGGCGACGATATAGAACGCGCGGTCGATGACATGACAGGGCACAATCTGTTCCCCGTTTGGCTCGTGAGAGCGGGGCTGGTGCGCTGATCTTCCCGTAGCGGGATGTCTGCGTCGCGTAGGGCTGCTGCCGGCCAGGTCGATGTTGAGGCGATTTTCGTGATCGGCTAGCTTGGCAAGCGCGGAGTTGCGGAACGCACGGAACCAGTGAGCCGACGCCGGCTTCGGAGTGTTGGGAGGAAGGGACATGCGGATTCGGTGGACGAGGCGTGATCGTGCGTCGCAAGCAAAACAGGATGGAGTTTCAGGGCTGCGCGGTCGCGTGAACGATCGGTTGCAGAGGCTGCGCTCTTCGCAAGAGGGAAGCCCGGAAGATTCGGCGGCGGACCGATCTGGCAGTCGCGTTCGGGACGCATGGCAAGGCGCGGTGGACTGGACGACCGGGCTGGCGGCGTTCTTCCCCGAGATCAACGTGAACGACGCCCTTCGCGAACGGTTGGAGCGGGCGCATGAGCTGGCGTTCGGGAACTATGAGGGATCACTGGCGAAGCATTGGGCGGAGATACGGATGCGCGGCGACGGCGCGGAGACCGGGTTCGTAAGTGCCCTGAAAGGGAAGGCGGCCGAGCTCGAGGCGGCAGAAATGCTGACTGAGCTTGGATACAAAGATGTAGAGATCGCGGCGAACCCGACTCAAGCAGTCTGGGACATCAGCGGGAATACGGCCGACGGCCGGTCGATCTTGTGGCAGGTGAAGACGGGCGCAGCCGACTACGCGACGGACGTGAAGGAGGCGATGCAGCAGGCCCCGGGCGTTGAGTTCTTGGTCAGCACCGAGGTGTATGACCGCGTGGCTCAGACATCTCGAAATTTTGCCGATCGTCTGACTGATCTCGGCCCGAGCGAGGAGTTGACCCAGAAGACCCGGTCCGGCTTGGACGCGCTTTGCGGCAATCTGGGGATAGATGTCCCGGATCGGTTGAGCGCTGCAATGCCGCATCTGTCCATGGTCACGCTCGGGATTCAGATCATTGCCGATCTCGTACGGAACGAGCGCAAGCTGACCGATGCGGATCGGACATCAAAGAACAAGATCGCAGTAGTGGGCACCTTGAGCTTGATGTCGCGGTTCGGCATTGCCTCGGTGATGTCTTGGGCTGGTGCTGCGGGCGGTGCAGCCGCGGGCGCAATCGTGCCGGCCGGCGGGCCATTGGTCGGCAGCGCTTTGGGGACGATATCGGGAATTCTCGGGGCCGCGTACTTCAATAGAAAATTGCAGCCGATGATGTTGGAAATCGCACTCGATATATTGAAGCTGGATCAGGAGGATCTCGTCAAGATTGAGCAAGGGAAACTGGTCGTATCCATTGACGCAGAGGAGGCGGAGGAGGCAGGTGAGCAGTCCGTCCGCGGCCGGCGGCTGGGAACGCGCCGGTGGTGGATCAGATAATGGATTCCCGTGCGCATCAAGCGCATCAATCACCGAGCACGTACCGTCAGCGCTGATGGATGAAAGGTTCGCTAGTTGTGACGAGAAACCGGAAACGAAGCAAAAGAGTCCCGCGCAAACGATGGGAGTCATGCAACATCTTTCTGGACCTTGGTGGTGGCACTCATGGTCCGCGACGCAGAACGGGATGCGATGGAACGTTAGGGTTGAGCTACTAGAGGGAGGACCTGTTCGGCGATCTGCTCAGCGCCTTCGCGGTGGGGGTAGGCGCTGAGAATGAAATCTTCGAAGCCTATTTCGCGATAAGCCGAGAGTTCTTCGGCGGCTTGGTTTGGGGTGCCTACTATGGCGGTGCCTAGGTTTACTCTTACTCGGGAGATGCCGTTCCAGAGGCGTTCGCCTAGGCGGTCGTCTTCGGCGCGGAGGGATTGGGCGGCGGTGCCTACCATTTTGGTGCCTTTGACTTGGGCGGCGCGTTGGGCTAGGACTTTGGGGTCGGCTTCGGCTATGAGGTCTTGGGCGGCTTGCCAAGCTTCTTGTTCGGTGTTGCGGACTACTAGGTGGGTGCGGAGGCCGAATCTTGGTTCTCGGCCTGCTGCCTTATATGCGGCTCGGGCTCGGGCTAGGAGAGCTTGCATCTTGTCTTTGGGTTGGATCCAGCAGAGGAGGACGTCGCCTTGTTCGGCGGCTAGTTTGAGGGCGGCATCGGATGCGCCGCCCAAGTACCACTGAGGTCTTGGTTCGGGGGATGGATTGGCCATGGCGTTGCGGAGGCGGAAGCCGGTGCCGTCGTAGTTGATCGGGCCGTCGGCGGTCCAGAGTTTGTTGACGGCGTCGATGAAATCGCGGGCGTGGGCGTAGCGGTCGTCGTGGTCGAGGGTTGCGCCGATGCGTTCGTTGTCGCCTTGGATACCGCCGGGGACGATGTTGATGTCGATGCGGCCGCCGGAAAGTTCGTGCAGGGTCGCGGCCTGCTGGGCGAAGAGGGCGGGGGCGATGGAGCTGGGGCGGACGGCGATCAGCAGGCGGATGCGCTTGGAGCGGGCGAGCAGTGCCGTCGCCGTCGTCCATGTCTCGGCCAGCGGCGCGGATTCCTCGAAGAGGCCGTTGCTGAAGCGGGTGGGGATCAGCAGCGAGTGGTAGCCGGCCTCTTCTGCCGCATCCACGACGGATTGGAGGTACTCGGCGGTGGGCTCGCGTTCGGCGCGCAGGGTGCCGATGCGATGGCCGTCGCCGTCGATGGGGACGAACCACGAGAATTTTGGGGCGGTCATCGGTCGAGGAACCGTTCGACGTGGGCGGCGAACTCGTCGAGCTGGTCGTGGTGGACCCAGTGGCCGGCGTCGGCGATGCCGATTTTTTCGGCTTGCGGGAAGGCGGCGGCGCGGCCGCCCTTGTTGGGGTCGCCGGCGCTTTCGAGGCCGTTGACGAGCAGCATCGGCATCCGCGCCCGGCTCCAGATTTCGCCGGCGTCGGCTTCATTGAAGGGATAGGGCGAGGAGCCGCGGGCGTAGTTGTCGAACTTCCAGGTCCAAGCGCCGTCCTCCTCTTGGTTCGCGCCGTGGATGGTGAGGTGGCGGGCCTGCTCGGCGCTGAGGCGGGGGTTGGCCTGCTGCATGCGGGCGACGGCGTCTTCGAGCGTCGGGTAGCGGCGCGGCTGGCGGCCGGCGTAGCCGTAGGTCTCGTCGATCCAGTCCTGCATCCGCTCGTGGGCCGGCGTTTCGGCGCGCGGGCCAGATTCGGACTTGGGCGGGGCGAGGCCCTCGATCGCGATCAGCCTGGCGACGCGGTCGGGGAAGATGCCGGCGTATTCGAGCACGATCCGCCCGCCGAGCGAGTGGCCGAGCAGCGCGACCGGTTCGAGCTGCTTCTGGCGGACGAGCTGGGCGAGGTCGTAGACGTAGTCGATCATCGCGTAGCGGGAGCCGATCACCCACTGCGAGTCGCCGTGTCCGCGCAGGTCGGGCGCGATGATGTGGAAGCGGTCGCGCAGGCGCAGCGCCAGCCAGTCCCAGGAGCGGCAGTGGTCGCGCCCGCCGTGGACCAGCACGAGCGGAGGCGCTTCGGGGTTGCCCCAATCGACGTAGTGCAGCCGCAGGCGCTGCGAGAAGTAGACGTGCGAGGCGGGGTAGTCGGTCAGTTCCGGCATCGGACGGGATCGTACCGCAGGGCCAAGCCGCAGGGCCAAGCCGCAGGGCCAAGCCGCAGGGTCAGAGCGGGCCCGGGTTCGCATCGGGGCCCGCGGTCAGCGCGAGGTTGTTACGGTGCACGATTTCAGCACCGTAGTAGTAGCCGAGCACGGCCTCGATCTCGGACGATTTGCGCCCGCGGATGCGCTCGACCTCGGCGGCTGAGTAGTTGCTGATGCCGACGCCGATCTGTTCGCCGCCGGCCGCGGCGAGGACGACGGCGTCGCCGCGCTCGAAGACGCCGGCGGCGGAGGTGACGCCGGCGGGGAGCAGCGAGCGGCCCTGCCGGGTCAGGGCGCGGACCGCGCCGTCGTCCAGATGCAGGGCGCCGTTCTGGGCGACGCCGGAGAGCAGCCAGCGCTTGCGGCTCTCGACGTGGCTGCGCAACGCGGGCACGGAGGTGCCGGGGCGCTCGCCGCGGGCGATGCGGATGATCGCGTCGGGCAGGCGCCCATTGGCGATCACGGCCTCGCAGCCGGCTTCCGCGGCGCGTCGGGCGGCCTCGACCTTGGCGCGCATGCTGCCGCGCCCGCGGAAGGCGGCGACCCTGTCCGCGGCTTCGTCCGCGGCCGCCAGCGCGGCGGGGAAATCGGCGATCTCGGCGATCAGGCGGGCCGCGGGGTGGCGGCGCGGGTCGCGGTCGAAGAGGCCGTCGACGTCGCTGAGCAGGATCAGCAGGTCGGCGTCGATCAGGTTGGCGGTGAGGGCGGCGAGGCCGTCGTTTTCGCCGAATGCGCCGCCGCGCAGCTCCTCATCGGCGACGACGTCGTTCTCGTTGATGATCGGGACGACGCCGAATTCGAGCAGGCGGAGGAGGGTGTTGCGGACGTTGAGGTAGCCGCGGCGCTCGGTCAGGTCGGCGCGGGTGATCAGGGCTTGGGCGGCGGTGAGCCCGCGCCGGCGGAGGAGCGTGTCGTAGCGCTCGACGAGATGCGCCTGGCCGATGGCGGCGAGCGCTTGGCGGGCGGCGATCGAGCGGATCTTGGCGCCGCCGCCGACGCGCGCGCGCCCGGCCGCGACCGCGCCGCTGGTGACCACGGCGATCTGCGCCCCGCCCCGCCGCACCTCGGCGATCTGGCGGACGAGGTCGTCCATCGCGGCGGGATCGAGGTTGTCGCCGCCGGCGGTGAGCAGGCTGGTGCCGAACTTGACGACCACTCGGCGGGTCGGGCGCCGAGTCGGGCCGGCGGTCACGGCGAAGCGCCGATCTGCCCGATAATGGGCCGATGCTGGCAGGGCTGGCCGACCGCCTCCGGGATCTGCATCCGCGCAACCGGATCAACCGCGCTTGGCGGCTGCTGGTCTGGTGGGAGCACGACTTCGTCGTGCTGGTGCGGCGGGTGCTCAAGGGCATCTCGGACGATCACTGCACGCAGCTGGCGGCTTCGATCGCCTACTACGTGCTGTTCTCGATGTTCCCCTTGGCGATTTTGGTGGTCTCGATCGCGGGGGTGGTGCTGACCGACGAATCGCTGCGGGAGCGGACGATCGCGTCGCTGCTGGAGCTGCTGCCGGTCTCGTTCGGGGCGGGGCGGGAGCAGCTGGAGGAGGTGATCGAGCCGATCGCGCAGGGCCGCTCGGCAGTGGGGCTGGTGGCGGTGGTGGGCCTGATCTGGAGCGCGACGGGGATGATGGCCTCGCTGCGCTACGCGCTGGATCAGGTCTGGGAACTGTCGTTCCGCCGGCCCTTCATCCGCGGCAAGGCGATCGACGTGCTGCTGGTCGCGGGGGTGGGCGCGCTGATCGTCACTTCGGTGGGGCTGACGCTGCTGCTGCAGCTGCTGCGCCACGTGAGCGTGGACGTCGCCGGCGAACTCGGCTTCCTCGGCCAGAGCACGCACGTCATGATCGACGTGCTGATCGTGGTCCTGCCGGCGGTGCTGCCGTTCATCACCTTCATGGTCGTGTACGTGATGGTGCCCAGCATCAACGTGCGCCCGCGCGACGCGCTGCCCGGCGCGCTGCTGGCGACGCTGCTGTTCGAGATCATCAAGAACAGCTTCGCGATCTACCTGCGCAACTTCGCCTCGTACGACGCGGTGTACGGGACGCTGGGGGCGCTGATCGCGCTGATCTTCTTCGTCTTCCTGAGTTCGCTGGCGATGCTGATCGGGGCGGAGGTGGCGGCGCACTGGCCGCGGGTGTTCCGCAAGCACCACTGAGCGGGACGGGCGCTCAGGCGCGGTCGAGCGAGAGGGCGAGCGCGGCGCCATCGATCTCCGCCGTCTCCGCGTGGGCGAGCGCGCCGCCATCGAAACTGATGGACGATGCCAGCGTTTCCGCGGCGATCAACCGTTCATGGCCGGCCAGCGCGGCCGCCAGCTCCGCGTCTTCCGTCGCGAGGCGCAAATGGATGCGGTCGGACGGGTCAATCTGCAAGCCGCTGTCGCGGCGCAGGTTCTGGATGCGGTGGATCACTTCGCGGGCCATGCCCTCGCGGGCCAGCGCCTCGTCGATCTCCGGGTCCAGCACGACGCTGCAACCCTCGTCGGAGGCGGAGGCTGGGTGAGCCTCGGCCGCGGAGCGCTCGATCAGCAGGTCGCCGGCGCGCAGGGTGATCCCTTCGATCTCGATCGACTGCTTCTCGTCGACGGCGCGGGCGATCTGCTGCGCGATCTCGGGGGCGAGCGAGGCCAGCGCCTGGCGCAGCGCGGGCAGCTCCGGGCCGAGCCGCGGGCCCAGCACGCGCAGGTTCGGCTTGATCGTGTAGCGGGCGGCGGCCGGGGCCGCGCCGCCGGCCTCGACGCGCTTGACGTTGAGTTCGGCCGCGATCATGCCGGCGTGGCGCTCGGCTGCGGCGGCGTCGGCGGGCGACGAGGCCGAGATGACGGCTGAGGCGAGCGGCTGGCGCACCTTGATCCCGGCGGCGCTGCGGGCGGCCCGGCCGAGCGAGACGGCGCGCTGGACGAACGCCATCTCGGCGTTCAGGGCCTCATCGATCGCGTCCTCGTCGGCGCTCGGCCAAGCGGCGAGATGAACGGAGGGCGCATCGGCGAGCTGGGGTGCGGCGGCCAAGTTCTGCCAGATCTCCTCGGCGGCGTAGGGCGTGAGCGGGGCGAGCAGGCGGGCCAATGTAGTGAGCACTTGGTGCAGCGTCGCGTAGGCGTCGTTCTTGGCGGTGGCGTCATACTCGTCGCCGGTACGGGCGGCGGACCAGAAGCGGCGGCGGCTGCGGCGCACCCACCAGTTGCTGAGCGAATCGACGAAGGCTTCGAGCGCGCGCGCGGCGGCGGTGGCGTCGTAGTCGTCCAGCGCTTCCGTGACGCGCCGGATGAGCAGGTGCAGCTCGCTCAGGATCCAGCGGTCGAGGTCGTCTGCGCCGCTGGCCGGCGGCGCGTCCTCGGGCGTCCAGCCGTCGATGTTGGCGTAGGTGGCGAAGAAGGCGTAGGTGTTCCAGAGCGTGAGCAGGAAGCGGCGCTGGGCCTCGCCGACCAACCGCTGCGAGAAGCGGCGCGGGTTGCCGGCGGGGGCCGCGACGTAGCAGTACCAGCGCAGCGCGTCCGCCCCGTGCGCGTCGAGCACGCTCCAAGGGTCGACCACGTTGCCGCGCGATTTGCTCATCTTCTCGCCGTCCTCGTCGAGGATGTGGCCGAGCGAGAGCACGTGGCGGTAGGAAGTGGGCACGGGGACGGCCTCCGCCGCGTGCAGCAGCACCGCCTCGGCGTGCAGCGAGTAGAACCAGCCGCGGGTCTGGTCGACCGCCTCGCAGATGAACTCGGCCGGGAAGCGCTCGGCGAAGCGCTCGCGGTTCTCGAAGGGATAGTGCCATTGGGCGTAGGGCATCGCGCCGCTGTCGAACCAGGCGTCGGCGACTTCGGGGACGCGGCGGGCCTCGCCGCCGCAGCGGGCGCAGGCGACCGTGATCTCGTCGACGAAGGGCCGGTGCGGGTCGCTCAGGTCGGCCGCGCCGAGCGCGCGTTCGCGGAGCTCCTCGAAGCTGCCGAAGCACTCGGTCGCGCCGCAGCTGCCGCAGCGCCAGAAGGGCAGCGGCGTGCCCCAGTAGCGCTCGCGCGAGATCGCCCAATCGACGTTGTTCTCGAGCCAGTCGCCGTAGCGCCCCTCGCGGACGTGTTCGGGGTGCCAGATGATCTCGTTGCGGTTGCTGTCGAGCAGCGAGTCGCGCAGGCTGCTGGTGGCGATGTACCAGGAGGGCTTGGCGTAGTAGAGCAGCGGCGAATCGCAGCGCCAGCAGAAGGGGTAGGTGTGGCTGGTGGTTTCGCGGCGCAGCAGCAGTCCGCGTTCGCGCAGATCGTCGAGCACGAGGTCGTCGGCGTCCTTGACGAAGCGGCCGACGAACGGCGGCGCCGCGGCGGCGGCGGAATCGCCGCTCATGTTGCCGCTGCGGTCGACCGGCTGGATGAAGGTCAGGCCCTGCTCGCGCCCGATCAGGTAGTCGTCCTCGCCGAAGGCCGGGGCGATGTGGACGACGCCGGTGCCGTCCTCCATCGAGACGAAGTCGCCGGCGATGATCCGCCGCGGCGGCAGCGCGCCGTCCTCGCCGCGCCACTCGGCCAGCTGCGGCCCCTCGAAGCGGTAGGCGGGGACGCCCCAGCCGGTCGGTTCGTAGAGGCCCTCGTAGGCCGCGCCGACCAGCTCCCCGCCGCCGACCGTGGCGACGGTGCGGAACTCGCCGGCCCCGTCGAGGGCTTGATGGAGCAGCTTTTCGGCGGCGATGACGCGCCCGCCGCCCTCGACTTCGGCGACGGCGTAGCGCTCGCCGGCGGCGACGGCGAGGCCGGTGTTGGCCGGCAGCGTCCACGGCGTCGTGGTCCAGGCGAGGATGTCGGTGCGGCCGTCCCAGCGCAGGGCTTCGGGCAGCGTTTCCTGGATCGCGGGGAAGCGGATGTAGACGCTGGGGTCGACCGTGCCGTCCTTGTAGCCGAGCGCGACCTCGTGGCTGGAGAGCGAGGTTTCGCAGCGCGGGCAGTGCGGCGTCGTCCGCCGCGCCTCATAGATCAGGCCGGCGTCCCAGAGCGTCTTGAAGATCCACCAGCAGGATTCGATGTAGTCGGGCGTATAGGTGCGGTAGGCGTCGCCGGTATCGATCCAGAACGCGATCCGGTCGGTCAGTTCTTCCCACTGCTCGACGTAGGACATCACGGATTCACGGCAGCGGCGGTTGAATTCGGCGATGCCGAACTGCTCGATCTCGGATTTGGAGCTGAGCCCGAGCTGGCGTTCGACCTCGAGTTCGACGGGCAGGCCGTGAGTGTCCCAGCCGCCCTTGCGCGGGGCGCGGCGCCCGCGCATCGTCTGGTAGCGGGGGAAGAGGTCCTTGAAGGCGCGGGCGAGCACGTGGTGGACGCCGGGCTCCCCGTTGGCGGTGGGCGGGCCCTCGTAGAACGAGTAGAGGTCCTCGGCAGGGCGCTCCTCGACGGTGCGCTCGAAGATGCGCTCGCGCTTCCACCACTCGCGGATGCGCGACTCGAGTTCGGCGTGCGGCATCACGGTGCCGACGGGGCGGAATCTGGGTTCCGGCATGCGGAGGTCCCCCGGCGCGGCGTTGCGGCGCGCGGTAGTACTAGCGGGGCGGGCGCGGGCCGCGGTCGCCGGCTTCCTGCAGCTCGGCGCCGGGCTTGGGCGAGATCAGGCCGCGGCGCAGGTCCTGGTGGATGCCCTCAACCTGGCAGGGCCGCTGGCCCCAGCGCGCCTGCACCTCGTCGATCATGTAGCCCAGCGTCATCAGCCGCTTGACCGCCGAGCAGAAGACGGGGCGGTCGCCGCGCGGCAGGAAGGGCACTTCGATCATGTCGCCGCAGAGCGCGCAGGCGGCCGGGTGCATCTGCTTGGGGATGCGGCCGCCGAACGAGGCCGCGCCGGCGTAGCGGATGTAGCCGGAGTCGTCCTCCAGCGTGGTGCGGGTCGCCTTCCGCGCCGAGCGGCAGTCCGGGCAGCGCACGGGGTCGTTCTGCAAGCCCTTGGAGGCGTAGAACTCCTGCTCGCCCGAAGTGAAGATGAAGTCGTTGCCGCAATCGCGGCAGACGATGGAACGGTCCTGCATCGAGTGGCCTCTCCCCGGCGCATCCCAGCGCCCTGTCCCGCCACTCTACCAGCGCCCGGCCGGGAATCCGAAGGTCGTTGAGGAAAAGAGATGGGTGCGCTCCCGGCGGATGCCCCGTGCGCCGGGAGCACGGCGCCTCGGGAGCTCAGCAGCCGCGGCTGCTGAACATCGCGCGGACGCAGTTGCGCATCACGCGCCCCCGCCCGCTCCACATCTCCCGATCAACCGTCTCGACGACCGCCTCCGCCGCTCCGACGGCTGCATTGCGGACGGCTCGCGCCACGCTGCGCACGGCGTTGATCTTCCACTCCGCTTGGATGTGGCGAATCTCGCTGTCGACTGCGGCGGCCTCGTATGCCAGCACAGGCAGCGTCACGATGCTCTCAGCGATCGCCCGATCTGAGTTGGTCACGATGAGCGCGGATCTTGTCGCGAGCATTGCGCCAATGCCAGCCCTTTGGGCTTCTTCACCCAAAACAGGGCTGATGGCACCTGCGACGAAGCTCCCGACAACGGACGAAACTGCTTCACGGGCTGGATCGGTGAAGTCGGTCTGTGCCTGTTCGCTGAGCGAGCGCCACAGCGACTCGAAGTTCTTCATGCGTTCGGCGAAATTTGGCGCTGGGACCATCGGCCTGCGCGATCGAGCCGGCGAATGCGATTCCGCCGTGGCGTTGATCAAATATATAATTTAGGGATGCAGTCACTTCGGTCTCTGATCTTGACGGAGGCTTCGTCCTATTGACACATAGACGATGGAGCATGCGAGGGGTGCCAAGTAGGCGGTCCATCGGTCGAGCTCGATGCCGAGCACAAGCCACTGAAACACCAAGGTGCCGCCATAGATCGGGATTCCCCACGCACAATCCACCCATGTGGGATGTGCTGTGCGCACGCTGCGGTATGAATGGGCTATTCGTCGGATCATGGCCATCTCCCTGGAGCGTCCAAGGCTGGACGAATGTCATGCTGCATCAAATCATTTCGCTGTGCGGGCGCGGACGCGCTGGAGCGCGGCGTTGAGCTCGGGGTGGCCGAGGATGGCGGAGAGGAGGAGGTAGACGGCCAAGCCGCCGCCGGTGCCGGCGGCGAGGGTGATCCAGGAGTCGGCGGCGATGCCGAGTTCGGAGAGGCCGGCGAGGCCGAGGAAGAGGGTCTGGCCCATCACGGCGGAGGCGATCAGGGTGCGCAGCGTCGAGCCGAGGGTGGCGCGGTTGAAGAGGCGGCCGTCCAAGCGCCCATGCAGCAGCGCGGCGAGGATCACGGCTTCGGCGATGGTCGCGGCGGAGAGGGCGAGCGCGAGCCCGCGCAGCTCGAACCGATCGACTAGAGCGGCGGCGAGGATCAGGTTGACCAGCATCGACATGACCGCGAGCGCGACCGGCGTGCGCGTATCGCCCAAGGCGTAGAAGCCGCGCGAGAGGATCTCGATGGCGGTATGGGCGAACAACCCGATGCCGTAGAAGAGCAGCGCGTCGGAGACCAGTTCGGCCGCGGCCGCATCGAACGCGCCGCGCTGCAATAACGTCGCGACGATCGAGTCCCGCAGCAGCACCATGCCGACGGTCGCGGGCACGCTGAGGAACAATATGAAGCGCAACGCGCGGGTGACCAGTTCCGCGACGGCCGCATCGCCGCCCGATTCCGCGCGCTCGGCCAAAGTCGGAAAAATTGCAGTCGCCAGCGAAATCCCGAGCAGGCCGACCGGCAGCATCAGCAGCAACCAGGCGAAATTGAGCGCCGATATCGAAGCATCGCCGACTAGGGAGCCGAAGAAAGTGAGGATGGTCAGGTTAATTTGCGCCGCGCCGAGCCCGATCATGCGGGGGATCATCAACCGCAGCACTTCACGCGAATCAGGATCGCTGATGCTGAGCTGCGGACGCAGCCTCGCCCGGGCGGCGACCAGCGCGGGCAGTTGTATGAGCAGGTGCAATCCGCTGCCGGCGACGGTGCCGATCGCGAGCGCGTCGACGCCGAAACGTTCGGGCACGAGCAGCGCCGCCAAGATGATCGCCAAGTTGTACAACATCGGCGAGAGCCCCGGCAGCAGGAAATGGCGGCGGGCGTGGAGCATCCCGGTGACCATCCCGGAGGCGGCGAAGAGTATCGGCGAGGCGAGCAGCACGCGGGTCAGGAAGACGGCATCACGGCGGGCCTGCTCCTGGATGCCGCTCTCTTCGCCGAGGCCGGGGGCGAGCGCGGGCACGATCCAATCGGCGGCGAGGAAGACGACGGCGGCGAGGGCGATGGTGCCGATCATGACCCAGTTGAGCACGACGCTGGCCAGCCGCCAAGCGGCGCGCTCGCCGCGCTGGCCGAGCACGCGGGCGTAGACGGGGATGAAGGCGGAGGCGAGGGTGGCGCCGGCGAGCAGCTGGAAGACGATGTCGGGCAGGCGCATCGCCACCCAGAAGGCGTCGAGCTCGACCGAAGCGCCGTACTGGTCGGCGATGACGATGGCGCGGGCGGCGCCGAGCAGGCGGCTGCCGAGGAAGGCGAGCGCGAGCAGCAGCGCCGCGCCGAAGATGCCGTGGCGCGCGCCGAAGACGCGGCTGCGCAGTCCGGCGCCTGCGGGCTGGTCCGGCGCGGCGCTCATCCCGCTCCCGTGATCAAGTTCTGATCGCGCACGTTTGCGGACACCCCCGCCCGCAGATACGATAACCGCGGCACGCCGACTGGCATTGGAGGACGGGATGCCGAACAAGGCAGCAGCGGAAAAATACCTGCGGGCGTCGCAGCGGCGGCGGATGCGGAACAAGCCGGTGCGCACGGTCGCGCGGCACTCCGTCCGCGCCGCGCTCGAGGCGATCGACGACGCGGGCGGCTCGGATTCGTGGGACGAGGCGGATGCGGCGATCCGCAGCGCGGTGAGCGCGCTGGACCGTGCCGCGCAGAAGGGCGTGCTGCACGCGAACACGGCCGCCCGCCGCAAGAGCCGGCTGCTGCGCCACTACCACGCCGTGCGGACCCCCGAGCGCGAACAGCGCCCCCGCACCCGCCGCCCCGAGGCCGTGATCGCCGGCTGATCCCGACGACGGCTTCCGCCTCGCGGCAGAAACCGGGCGCCGGGAGGGTTCGCCATGCCCGCTGGAGAGCCGCCGCATCAGATTCTGGTCGTCGACGGGGCGCGGTGGGTGCTGCACGCGGCCGCCAGTGACGGGATCGCGATCAGCTTGAGGCGGCTGCACGAAATCTGCTGCTACGCGCAGGGGCTGTATCACGTGAAGCGCGGGGTGCCGCTCTTCATCGAGCCGGCCATCGCGACTGATGCCGGCCCCGTCTTTCCCGCTCTCGACGCCGAATTCAGCGATGGTGATCTGACGCCGCCGGTCGACCCGGTTGAGCTGCCGCGCATTCTCCAGGCCGGGGCGCTGCGCGAGGCGCTGCGCGTCCGCGATGTTCCGTGGCGGACGGGCCTCGGCGAGTGCCGCTCCGGCAGCGAGATCACGGCCGGGGAGATCGCCCGCTCCATCTTGCAGTCGCCGTCCGAGGACGAGGCAGATGACAGCTCCCGGCCGGACTGGGACCGCGCGTTCGAGTTGCTTCAACGCCCGGAGGTGATCGAGGCGGTCACCGGCCGCCGCCCCGAAGCCGCCGGCCGCAAGCGCCGGTGGGCGTGAGCGGGACCGGGAGCACCGGATTCACGGTCATCAGAACCGGGCGGGCAGCCGCCAGTTCGAGCGTTTGAGCGATGCAGCTACCGTTTCCTATCTCGCTTGCGAAGCCGAGCTTCTCGCAAATCCGCGGGATCCGCGTTTCACGGCCGACATCAGCGAGCTCGGACCGTATGCGGAAGGCGACTACGCCGCCGCATTCGACGAGTTCGCGCCGAATCCATCGGATGCGGGAGGGCGGCGTGATCGAGGTCGTCTGCGTCGATCACTTTTTTGTCCGAGTACGACTTGGGCCGCTAAGCGCTGCTGGCGGGCTGTTCTACGATTGAGTCGATTGGGGTGCTGATGCGGGCGCTGATTTTCGATGGGCCGGGCGCGATTCGGGTGGGCGAGCTGGATTCGCCGCGGCCGGGGCCGGGGGAGGCCGTGCTGGATGTGGCCGCAGCATCGGTCTGCGCGTCGGACTTGCGGGTGTTCCGCGGCGAGAAGCACGCGGAGCCGGGGATCGCGCCGGGACACGAGTTCGCCGGCGCCATCTCGGCCATCGGCGAGGGCGTGGACGGCTTGGCGGTCGGCGACCGGGTCGCGGTGTATCCGATCATTTCCTGCGGCGGCTGCTTGTTCTGCCGTCGCGGGCTGCGCAACCGCTGCGTCGAGCGGCGCACGCTGGGCTACGACCTTTCGGGCGGGATGGCGGAACAGGTGCTGCTGCCGGCGCCGATCGTGGCGCAGGGGCACGCGGTGCGGCTGGCGGCGGGGGCGGACGTCCGGCTCGCGTCGCTGACCGAGCCGACCGCGTGCACGCTGAATTCGCTGGAGTCGTGCCGCTTCCGGGCGGGCTGCTCGGTCGCCGTGCTGGGGGCGGGGCCGATGGGCCTGATCCACGTCGTGCTGGCGCGCGCGCTGGGAGCGGGAGCCGTGATCGCCGCGGAGCCGGTCGCTTCGCGGCGGGAGGCGGCGCTCGAGGCCGGCGCGGATGCCGCGGTCGAGCCGGAGGAAGCGGCGGATGCGGTCGCCGAGGCGACGCGGGGCGCGGGCGCGGACATGGTGATCGTGTCGGTCGGACTCGAGGGGCTGACCGAATCGGCGCTGGCGCTGGCGGCGCGGCAGGGCGCGGTGAACCTCTTCGCGGGCTTCGTGAAGGGCTCGACGGCGACGATCGACGTGAACGCGCTGCACTACGACGAGGTGACCCTGACGGGTACCCAGAACGCGACGCCGGACCAGTTCCGCCGCACCGCCGCGCTGCTCCCGTCGCTGGGCTCGCTGGGAAAGATCGTGACGCATGCATTCGACTTGGCCGAGGCGGATCGGGCCTATTCCGTGCGGGACGATCCATCGGCGCTGAAGACCATGGTGACGATGTGAGCGAGGGACCCGCGCCCTCCGCGCCGGACGAGCCGGGGCTGCCGGACACGGAATCGGCCGCCCTGCCGCGGCCGGGGCCCGGCTTGCTGATGAAGGAAGAGCGGATCCGCCGCGGCCGCTCGCTGCGGCAGGCGCACCAGGCGACGCGGATTCCGATGCCGTACTTGGAGGCGATCGAGGCGGAGGAATGGGATGCCCTGCCGGCGGCCCCGTTCACGCGCGGCTTCATCTCGTCGTACGCGGACTATCTCGGCATGGACCCGGCCGTTCTGCTCGAGCAGGCGCCGATCGAGCCGACCGCGCCGGGAGCGGGGCTGGCGTCCGAGCCGGGGCCGACCCCGGGCGGGAGGCCGCAGGGCGGCGGGCAGCGCGCGGAGCTGGCGAGCGGATCGAGCCTGGGAGCGTGGCTCGCGGCACTCGTCGTCGCCGCGATCGTGGCCGGAGCGGCATTCGTGCTGCTCAGGTCGGGCGATGCCGAGGAGGCCCCGCCGGCGCAGCGCGAAGTGGCGGGGCTGGCGGAACCGCGCGTGCCCGCGCCCGGCTCCGGCCAAGTAGAGGTGGATACGGCGCCGGTGCCCGATCTGAGCGGGGTGCCGCGCATCGCGGCGCTGGCCTACGCCCGCGTGAGCGGAGTGCCGTACTTGGTGATCGAGGTGGCCGATGCGGCACCGGCGTCGACCGTGATCGAGCAATCGCCGCCGGCGGGCTCGCAGCTGGAAGCGGGCGACTCGCTGCTGATCGTGGTCAGCTCCGGCCCGCGCGGCGGATCTGAAGCGGCGGAGGCGGAAGCGGAAGACGAGGATTCGCCATGAGCACGTACCACATCGTGACGCTGGGCTGCCCGAAGAATACGACCGATTCGGCCCGGATCGCGCGCCGCTTAGCGTCCGGCGGAGCGGTGCCGGCCGAGCGCGAGGCGGCTGATCTGCTGATCCTCAACACTTGCGGCTTCATCGATGACGCAAAGGCCGAATCAGCAGCCGTCGCGCGGGCTTTGGCCGAGCAGAAAGAGGACGGCCAGCGCTTGATCGTGACCGGCTGCTGGTCGGAGCTGGAACCAGGCAGGGCGGGCGGCATCGTCGGCGTCGACGACGTGCTCGGGATCGAAGCATGGGACGCCATCGCCGCGCGCGCTCCGGCGGCGGGCGCGGAGGCCGAGCGGGACATCCCCGCAGGCGGGCCGGCGCAGCCGATGCAGGCCTCGGCCTACTTGAAAATCTCGGATGGCTGCGCGCGGCCCTGCACGTTCTGCAACATTCCGGGCATCAAGGGCCGTTTGTTCCGCAGCGGCGGCGCGGACGATCTGGTCGCCGAGGGGCGCGAGCTGGTGGAACGCGGCGCGAAGGAGCTGGTGCTGGTGGCGCAGGACAGCACCTCGTTCGCGGTCGAGCGGGGCGAACGCGACGGCTTGGCGCGGCTGCTGGAACGGCTGGCGGCGGAGAGCGGAGCGCGCTGGCTGCGGTTGATGTACGCCTACCCGGGCGCGGTCACGCCGGCCCTGATCGAGGTGATGGCGTCGGTGCCGCAGGTATGCAACTACTTGGACATCCCGCTGCAGCACGGCGCGGAGTCGGTGCTGCGGCGGATGAAGCGCCCGCACAATGCGCAGATGGTGGCGCGGACGCTGGAGCGGCTGCGGGAGGCGATGCCGGATATCGCGCTGCGCACGACGTTCCTGGTCGGCTTTCCCGGCGAGACGGAGGCGGAATTCGAGCAGCTGCTGGAATTCGTCCGCGAGACGCGCTTCGACCGCGCAGGCGCGTTCACGTTCTCGCCGCAGACAGGCACCCCCGCCGCCGAGATGCCCGATCAAGTGCCGGAAGAAGTGAAACAGGAACGATATGGCCGACTGATGGGCGAACTCGCGGTGATTTCGGCCGAGATCAACGAAAGGCAAGTCGGCCGCCGGCTGGAACTGCTGGTCGAATCCGAACCAGGGCAAAGAGACGAGGACGGCGAGCCGATCATCGCGGGCCGCAGCTACCGCGAAGCCCCGGAAGTAGACGGCCTGATCTTCGCAAACGGAACAGCGGACCCGGGCGAGCTGGTCCAAGTGCAAATCGAGGCCGCATTGGGCCACGACCTCTGGGCATCGCCGATTCCATCTGCTTGAGCCAGCGCGGCGCTAGAACTTTCCCACGTACGAGCGCGTCCCTGCTGTTCCGCTGCTGGATGCGACGACCCGCCCATCGCGCTGCTTTCCCTGTCACGCATCTCGTCTTCATCTCTGACGCGCCACTTGGCATAAGCAGGCGCTGAAGTCAGCGGATCGGCTGGAAAAGCCGGGTCCAGGGCGTTAGCGTCAGCAGCCCATATCTCTTCACGAAGGCGGGCGAAACATGCCAGCGATGGAATTCCCCCAACACGAGCGCTTGACGCGCGTTCTGAACATCTATCGGAGCGCGATGCGCCAGCACATCGCGGAAGGCTGGAAGGAGCGGTATGACGATGATTGGCTGGAGAAACTCAAGGAGGCCCTGCCGGAGAACAATCGGCAGGAACTCGAAGCGAGCGAGCAGAGATTGCTCTCCGAGCGGATGGACGGCAGGCGCCAACTGAGCGACGACGAGCTGCGTCAAGAGCTGCTAGACATCCCAATCTTCCTCGGCGCGGTAGACAATCGGCGCCCGATCTTCGGCGAGCTCGCCTCTGAGGACAAAACGCGAATGATCCGGGCCATCTATCAAGCGCGGAATCTGTGGGCTCATCCACCAGTGAAGGACATCCCTCGACGCCGTGTGAACCAGACCGTGAATGATTGCGCCGGCGTACTCGCCGTTTTTGATGAGGAGGCTGCGCGCGCGGTCTTTTCCGAGATTGATTAGGGCCCGTCGCTCTGTGCGCGGTGGCGGCCAAGGCGGGGACGGAGACAGGGCGGTGAGGATCGCCCGATGGAACTGGCCCAAGCGCCGTAACGTGCGGATTGCGCCGCTGCTGCCACCCGCTACGACAATCTCGATACTGTCTTCCTCTCCTTCGCCCGCCGTGCCCTCGTCTCCGATACTCTCCTCCAAGCAGCAATAGGCTCTAGTCTAACAATATGAGAGTGCGATACAGTGGCCTTTGAGGGGTGGCCATGGGCCTATTGCCGGGTCGTGCACTCTAGTCTAGTCTCATATTGTGAGACTAGACTAGAGTGGAAGTCTGATGCCGGTTCCCCCGATCGAGCAATTGCGGATGCTGACGCCGGCCGAGCTGACGGCGACGCTGCTGTCGCAGCCTGAAGACCAGTGGTTCGACCGCAAGAGCGCGCGGATCGATTCGCGCGGGTTGGCGAAGACGCTGGTCGCGATGGCCAATGCGGAGGGCGGGATCGTCGCGATCGGGCTGCACGGGGGCCGCTGCGAAGGCATTGACGAGTTCCCCGAAGCGCATCCCGGGTGGGATCGGGCGGGGATCGAACAGACGATGCCGCGGATGCATTACGAGTCGGCATTGCTGCCCTGCATCACGGATACGGGCAAACCGGACCGCCTGTGCGTGATCTCGGTGCCTCCATCAAACCGGCCGCTCGTGCGGACGCCGGACGACATGTACCTGCGGGTCGCGGACGTGGATCGGCTGCTGACCTTCGCGGAGCGCACGTCGCTGCTCTACGAGCGCGGGGAGGTGGCGTTCGAGGCGACGCCGGCGGGCCGGTTCGGCGATACGGCGCTCAACCGGGAGCGCTGCTCGGAGTTCGCGCAGGCGCTCGGGATCAGCGGCGCGGAACGGATGCTGCAGGCCCGCAGCCTCTGCGACCCGAGTGGCTCGCAGTTCGTCGCGGCGCAGCTGCTGTTCGGCGCGGCGCCGCAGCATGCCTATCCGGCGGCGCATGTCCGGGTGATCCACTACATCGGGACGGAGCGCCGCTTCGGAGCGGAGCAGAACACGCACTCGGACGCGCGGTTCGAGGGGACGCTGCCGCGGCAGCTCGACGAAGCGACGAAGCAGATCGCCGACGTGATGCCGGAACGGCGGGCGCTCGGCCGCGACGGCAAATTCGAGTGGTCGCCGATCATTCCCGAGGACGTCTGGCGCGAGGCCCTGGTCAACGCGGTCGTCCACCGCGCCTACTCGAATTTCGGCGATCACATCCGCTTCGAGATCTTCGACGACCGCGTCGAAGTGTCGAATCCAGGCAGCTTCGCGGCCGGGCGGCCGAAGAATGATCTGCGCGACGTCGTGCGGATGGCGCGGAATCCGCGGATCGCGCGGGTGCTGGCGGAGATGTCCTACGGGGAGGAGCGGGGCGAGGGGCTGCGGCGGATGTACGAGGTGATGGTGTCGAGCGGGCGCGAGCCGCCGGACATCCGTTATCTGGAGGGCGCGGTGCGGGTGATCCTGCGGGCGCAGGTGGGCGGGCGGAAGCAGGAGCAAGGGCTGCCGCCGCTGGCGCTCAAGATCGTCGAGCACCTCGATGAAGCCGGGCGGCTGCGGACGGGGGAGCTGGTGCAGCTGACCGGTTCGGCCCGGCCCACCGTCCTGCGGGCGCTCGCGCTCCTGGAACAGCGCGAAGCGGTCCGCCATGTCGCCATGAGCCGCCACGATCCGAACGCCTACTGGACGACCGAGGGTGCCTGAACATCGGCGGGACGGGGTCTCACGCTGCTCTCACAGGTTGAATTCAACCCCTTGAGACCAAGGCGTTACAGCTCTTCGGAACAGCGGTAGAACGCGACTCTGCAGCTCGAACGAGGTTGAATTCAACCTGTGAGAGCAGGGCGTTAGAGCAGGATCGTCTCGGTCGAGATCTCGCCGATCTCGGCGTCGAGCGGGAGCGCTTCGAGGAAGTCGGCGATGCGCCGGGCTTGCTGGTGCGCGTGTGCTTCGGAATTGGAGAGGACGGCGAAGGCCAGGGAGGCGCGCGAGGCGTCGCCGAGGTCGCCGACTTCGGCGGCGGCGGCGTTGAACTTGGCGCGGACGCGGTCGAGGGCGCGGCGGACGACGCGGCGCTTGTCCTTGAGGCCGGCGGCGTCATGGATCAGGAGCTCGACTTCGAGCACGCAGGCGAAGGCGGCCACGCGGCTCAGCCCCCGTCCGGCACGGGCAGTTCGGGCTGCTCGGCCGCTTCGCCGCCGTCCAGCGGCAGCGGGGCCTGCTGGGCCGGCGGGCCGATGCCTTCGAGCGGCGGCAGGTCGCTGACCGCGCCGAGCGCGAAGTGGTCGAGGAAGCCCGGCGTGACGGCCCAGAGCAGCGGCTGGCCCGGCGCATCGGCCTGGCCGACGGGCTCGATCAGGCCGCGCGCGCGCAGGGTGCGCAGCGCGCCGTCGGCGCCGACGCCGCGGATCTGCTCGATCTGGACGCGGGTGAGCGGCTGGCGGTAGGCGATGATGGCCAGCGTCTCCAGCGCCGCGCGGGAGAGGCGGTTGGGCGTTTCCAGCGCCAGCAGGCGGGCGATGTAGGGCGCGGCGTCGGGCGCAGTGACCAAGGCGGCCGTTTCGCCGTGGCGGCGGACGCGGATGCCGCGGCCCTGCTGGAGGTTGATCGCGTCGAGCGCCGATTCGACTGCGTCGGCCGGGACGCCGGCGGCGCGGGCGAGCGCGGCGATGGCCGGCGGCTCCTCGGCCGCGAGCAGCATCGCCTCCACGACCGCGGGCAGGCGGTCGGGGTGGATCGGGGCCTCTGCCGCCGGGTCGCTCATCTCGCGGCCTCGCCGATCAGGACGCCCTCGTCGATGCCGGTGATGCGGACGGGGGCGATCTCGTTGACCAGATCCGCGTCGCCGGGCCGCCGCCGGGCGCGGACGGGGATGTAGGTGTCGGTCAGGCCGCGGGCGGCGCCTCCTGCGAGGCGCTCGAAGAGCACCGTCTCGACTTGTCCGATGCGTTGTTCGCGGAACCGCCGCGTTTGTTCCGCGCCCTCGGCGATCAACCGCGCGACCCGCTCCCGCTTGATCGGCGGCGGCACGTCGTCGTCCAGCCGCGCGCCGGAAGTGCCCGGCCTCGTCGAGTAGGGGAAGGCGTGGATATCGGCGAATTCGGCTTCACGCACGATCCGGAGCGTGCGCTCGAAGTCCTCGGCCGTTTCGCCGGGGAAGCCGGCGATCGCGTCGGTCGTGATCGCGGCGCCGGGCGCGGCGGCGCGGATGCGGGCGACCGCGTCGAGGAAGCCTTGCGAGTCATAGCGCCGGCGCATGCGGCGCAGCACGTCGTCGGAGCCGCTCTGCAGCGCCAAATGGAAGTGGCGGCAGAGGCGCGGATCCTCCCAGCAGGCGAGCAGCTCGGGCGAGGCGTCCTGCGGCTGGATCGAGGAATAGCGGATGCGCGGGATGCCCGTTCCGGCCAGCAGCGCCTGGATCAGGGCGGCGGCATCGGAGCCGTCGCCGCGGTCGCGGCCGTAGGCGCCGGGCTGGGTGCCGGTGAGCACGATCTCGCGGACGCCTTCGGCCTCGCGCTCGCGGGCGGCGGCGACCACTTCGGGGATCGGGACGGCGCGCTCGCGGCCGCGCACGTAGGGCACGATGCAGAAGGCGCAGACGTCGTCGCAGCCTTCCTGGATCTTGAGGAAGGCGCGGGTGCGGCCGCCGGGAACCGCGGCCGCGTCCGGGCGGGGCTCGGCGCCGCGCAGCGCGCGCAGCACGGCGGCTGCGGCCTCGCTCTTGCCGCGGTTGCCGACGACGATCGCGCCGAGCTCGTCCTGCAGCCGCGCGCCGTCGCGTTCGGCGTAGCAGCCGGTGACGACCACGGGCGCGCCGGGCGAGAGCCGGCCGGCGAGGCGGATCAGGCGGCGGGCCTTGCGGTCGGCGGTCCGGGTCACGGTGCAGCTGTTGATCAGGAAGGCGTCTGCGCGCGCGGGGCGGTCGACGACGGTGCAGCCGGCCGCCTCCAGCCGGCGCGCCGCCTGCTGCGTTTCGGCTTGGTTCAGCTTGCAGCCCAGCGTCAGCGCCGCCACGACCGGGCCCGTCCTGCTCGCGCTCACGGGGCTACCATAGTCCCGTACCCGGAAGGAGGCCCGCGATGGCGGAAATCGGGCTCGCGATCCTGTTCATCCTCGTGCTCGTCGCGTTCGACAGCGAGCGCTACTCCGCGCTGCGTGAGCGGATGAACGAAATGGTCGACTGGATCGACCGGCCGGAGTAGGGATAGCACGCTTGACCTATCGGAACACGAGTTCTAATATCGCCTCGAACGATGCGCCGCCCGCGGCGGACTGCGAGGTGCGAGATGCCGACTCCGATGCTCCGACGACCCGTGCAGCTGCCGCTGCAGATCGCCGCTCCCCGGCCCGCCGCCGATGAGCGCGCGCCGGCCGGCTTGGCTGATCGCCGCTGCCCGGTCTGCGACGGGCCGATGTCTTGCGTGGGCCGGCTCTGCGCCTGCGTCATCTGCGGCTACGGCACGCGCCCCGCGGTCCGTAAGCGCCGCCGCGCGTGGCGGGCGCGCCGCAGGCCCTGAACCGAGCACGGCGCCGAGCCCCGAGCCAAGCCCTGCGTCGGGCGGCTGAAGGGGAGCCGCGCGATGCCGCTCGTCGTCTGGATCGCGCTCGCGCTGCTGCTCGCGGTCGGCACTTGGCTGTGGCTGACCGGGCGCATCCAGCTCGGCGGCGTGCGCTCGACGATCGGCAAACTCCAGCTGGCCGGCCTGCTCTGGGCCGGCTTCATCATCGCCCTCGCCGTCGTCCGCTTGGCCAGCGGCTGATCCGGCCAGTGGTTGATGCGCCGTGCGCGTCCTGATCGCGCCGCAGGAGTTCAAGGGCAGCCTGGCCGCGGTCGAGGCGGCCGAGCTGATCGCCGAGGGCGTCCGTCGCGCGCTGCCGGACGCGGAGATCGACCTCGCGCCGCTGGCCGACGGCGGTCCGGGCACGGTCGACGCGATCGTGAAGGCCGCCGGCGGGAGGCTCTCGACGGCGCGGGTCGAGGGGCCGCTGGGCGCGCCCGTCGATGCGCGCTGGGGCCGCATCGGCGACGGCCGCACCGCCGTGATCGAGATGGCCGCCGCCGCCGGGCTGGCGCTGCTGCGCGAAGACCAGCTCGACCCGCGCCGCGCCTCCACCTTCGGCGTCGGCCAATTGCTCTGGCACGCCCTCGAAGCCGGCGCGGCCCGCATCCTGATCGGCGTCGGCGGCAGCGCCACCAACGATGGCGGCGCGGGCATGGCCGCCGCGCTCGGCGCTCGCTTCACCGATGATCGCGGCGCGCCGCTCCCGCCCGGCGGCGCAGCCCTGGCCCGCCTGTCCCGAATCGACGCATCGGGCCTAGACCCCCGCCTCACCGGTGCCGCGATCAGTGTCCTCTGCGACGTCCAGAACCCTCTGCTCGGCCCCGAGGGGGCGAGCGCGGTCTACGGCCCCCAGAAGGGCGCGGATCCGCGATGCGTCGCCGAGCTCGACGATGCCCTCGCCAACTACGCCGGCATCGTCGAGCGCGACCTCGGCCTCCGCATCGCGGAGCTACCCGGCGGCGGCGCGGCCGGCGGCTTGGCGGCCGCGCTGCACGCCTTCTGCGGCGCCGAGCTGGTCTCCGGCTTCAATGCCGTAGCCGTTGCCGTCGGACTGGAGGACCGCATCGCCCGCGCCGGCCTCGTCATCACCGGTGAAGGCCGCCTAGACTTCCAAAGCGCCTTCGGCAAAACAACGGCCGGCGTCGCCCGGCTCTGCCAACGCGCCGCCGCCCCCTGCCTCGTCGTCGCCGGCTCCATCGCGGGCGACACCTCATCCCTTCCGGGCCTTGAAGCAGCCGAGTCCGCTGCCCCGCCCGGCATGTCCGCAACCGAAGCGATGTCCCGCTCCCCCGAACTCATCCCCGCCGCCGCCGAACGCGCAACCCGCCGCTGGATATCCAGCCAGCGACGCTAGCCGTACTGAACGCGCCGCCTTCCGCTTCAATACTTGCCTCAATACTTAACGGCTGCGGATCACCCTGCGCTGGTTCGCTAGACTGATCCTCGCATCCGCAGGGATACCGCCATGACCACCGCCGTTGCTGACCCCGTTTCGGACGCTATTGATGCGGTCCTCGCCCTGCACCGCCCCGTGCGGGTGCGGCCGGACTGCGCGATTACGGACGATTACCTTGCCGGGCTCGGCGAGGGCTGCGAGGGCATCTGGGTCGAGACCTGTCGAGGGGAGCTCATCATCAGCGGCGCATCGGAGGACGAAATCCCCTACATCACCTCTGAATTGAGCCGACAAGCCGGCAACTGGGCCGTGTCCCTGTACGACATCGGCACGCGCGGCAAGGACGGCGGCTACTGGCCGCCGGGTTGGGAGGCGCGCATCCCGGACGTCAGCTGGATCAGCCCGCAGCGCCGCGCGACGCTCCCGCCCATGCGGGGCCCCCGGCCGACCTACTGGCCGATCGCGCCGGAGTTCGTGATTGAGGTCCGCTCGCGCAACGATTCGCTCAGCGGGCAGCAGGAGAAGATGGTCGGCTGGACCACTCATGGCGTCCTGCTCGGGCTGCTCGTCGATCCGGTCAACCACAATTTCCACATCTACCGCGACGGCGAGGAACAGCAGGTCCTTCACCGGCCCGACGAAGTCGCCTGCGATCCCGAGATGCCCGGCCTAATCCTCGACTTCGCCCGCATCTGGCGCATCGCGGGCGGCTGACCTCCGGCGGCGCCGCAACTGCTCTTAGACTACGCGAATGCCGGAACCTGAGCCGTTGGACGACGAAGAAGAACCCGGGGGCGGCCTCGCCTACGATCTTGCCAAATGGCAGCTTGACGACCAATCCGACCGCTTCCGCGCCATCCATGCCCGCCTTGCCGTCACCGCCGCCCTCAACTCCGTCATCATCGGCCTCTTCGCCATCGCCTTCGCGCTCCTCGCACGCGACCCGTCGCCGCCGGAACTCGCCCTCGCCGCCACCGCACTGATCATCTTCCTGGCCAGCGTCGGCTGCACCACGGCCGCCCTGCAAATGACCCGTTCGCAGCGCGGTCCGACGGTGAAAGAGGTGATCGAAATCGAACGGGACGCCGGCGAAGCGCTTGCGCGCAGATGGGCGGCCGGGGAAATGGGCCGCGCCTTCTCTATCAACGAGCCGGTGATCGTGGCCATGGAGCGCTGGTCCCGCGCCGCGCAGCTCTTCGCAGCCGCCGACGCCGCCTTCGCCGTGGCGACGGTCCTCGTCGTCCTATTCGCTTGATCCCCCGCGCCTTCTACCAGCGCACTTCGAACAGCTTGCCGGGCGGCGGCAGGCCCAGCTCGCGGTAGCACTCCTCCAGCTCTTCGTCCGTCATCTCCGCGAAATTCTTCCTCGGCTTGCTCCACTTCGCCTTCAGGCGGTCGAACTCCTCTGGCGTGATCCGCCGTTCCTTCCGGGCCATCTTGCACCCCCCTCGTCGCCCATTCTAGGCGATCTGAATCCTCCCAGCCGCCCGCCCTCTACACTGCCCGCGATGCCTGACGACGACCAAGACGGCGGACGCTTCTCCTATGAGTCGACCCTCTGGCTCACTGAACATCAGAATGAGCGCGTCCGCGAGATTCGCGCCCGGATCGGCGTCTCGATCAGCGCCAACTCCATCGTCATCGGCCTCTTCGCCCTCGCCCTCGCGGCTTGGGTGCGCGAGCCGGGCGCCGCGATCCAAGCGCTCAGCATCATCATCCTCGTCATCTTCGCCATTGGAATCACCAGCTCGTTCGCCGCGCTCAGCGGGAGCCTCTCGACGCCCGACGCGAGGCCGCATGCCATCCGCGCGGTGGAGCGGCGGTTCGGCGAAGCGGCCGCCATCGCCCTCGCAACCGACGTGATGCTCAATCTCTACGCCGCCAACGAACCCCGGATCGCCCGCGCGGAGCGCTGGCTCCGGGTCTCCGTCGCGGCCACCGCCGCCAACGCCGTCATCGCCCCGGCCACGATCATCGCGGCGATCTTGTCCTAATAGGTCAGCAGGGGGCGCTTTCCGAACGGCGGCGGGGGCGGCAGTCCCTGTTCTCGGATGTACTCGCGGAACTCGTCCCAGTCCATGTGCTCGTAGGCCTTCCAGTCGGCCAGCAGCGCCTTGTAGCGGGCGATCTCTTCGTCGCTGAGGGAGGAGAGGTCCCAGCGCTCCGGCGGGGGATCCAGTTCCCAGAGCTTCTTCACGCTCTTGAGCCAGTTCAGCAGCATCGCGGCCTCCTGCAGCCGATCTTAGCGCCCTGAGCCTGCCCTTGCCACGATCATCGCGGCGATCTTGTCCTAGTAGGTCAGCAGGCTGCGCTTTCCGAACGGCGGCGGCGGCGGCAGGCCCTGCTCTCGGATGTACTCGCGGAACTCGTCCCAGGTCATGTGGGCGTAGGACTTGCGGTCGGCTAGGAGGGCCTTGTAGCGGGCGATTTCTTCTTCGCTGAGGGAGGAGAGGTCCCAGCGTTCGGGGGGCGGGTCCAGTTCCCAGAGCTTCTTTATGCTCTTGAGCCAGTTCAGCATGGCGGCCTCCTGCTGCTGATCTTAGCGCTTGCGGAGTCGGCCGGCGGGCGGGCGCGCTCCCGCTACACTGGATTCCTGCATTCCGTAGGGAGACCGCCATGGACGCGACCGCCATCGCAGCACGCATCGTCCACATGGCCGCCGATGCCGGCGACCGGATCGACCACCTCAAGCTCCAGAAGCTCTGCTACTACGCGCAGGGCTACTCGCTCGCGCTCTGGCAGAAGCCGATCTTCGACGACCGCATCGAAGCCTGGGAACACGGCCCCGTCGTCCCCGCCGTCTACCACCAGTACAAGGAACACGGCCGCATCTCCATCCCCGCGACGGGCGAAAAGCCCGAACTCGAGCAGTGGCGCATCGAAGTCCTCGAGATGATCTACGCCCGCTTGGGCTGGATGACCTCTTGGAACCTCCGCAACCAGACCCACATGGAGCGGCCTTGGCACGATGTCTGGCGGCGCGACGAGCGCGGCGGCGAAATCTCCCGTCGCGCCATCTACGAATTCTTCAACGGAGAGCTGCTCGGCCAACGCGCCATCCCGCCCCCCGTCGACAAGGATGCCGTCCGCGCGATGCTCGAAAACGACGTGGAACTGCAGCAGCGCGTCGCCCGCCGCCGCGGACAGCCCACCAGCCCCGTCACTTTCTAGTGGCCGCCGAACCGCCCGGCCCGAGCGGATACGACGTCAAGTACTCGGAGGCCGTGCATCCCGATCTTCCCGGCTCCGACATCAACCGCCTCGCCACGCAGGACCGCCTCAGCTGGGTTGAAGCGCTCAACGCGCTCCTGCAGGACCCGACGACGGACAACCCCACCGTTTTCGATGCCTCCAACATGCCGCCCTATCACCGCTACGAGCACGTCATGGTCTGGGATCGGCTCGTGATCGTCTACCGCTTCCTCAACCAGCTCGTCATCGAAATCCTCTCCGTCGATGCCCGCGCGGCCCTGCCGCCGGGCGACGAGGCCGAGGCCGAATAGCGCTCCCCGCGATCGGGAGCCCGCATTTGGCGGGGCGGCGGCGGTGATTGCGGCGGTGGCTATCTTGGCGGGGGGGTAGGGAGGGCGGTGTGTTAGGGGGGTGTAAATCTGGCGGGGCGGGGGGCGCTTGGGGTGGGGGTGTTGTATGGTGGGGGGCGTGTCTATGCGCTGGCTGCGCTTGCGGCGGCGCGAGTAGAGGAGTCGCCGTGCTGCCCGTCTCTGCCCTCTTCCTGAACCGCCGCTTGTTCCTGCTCGCCGCGTTGGCCGCGCTGCTCGCCGCCGCGGCCCTCGCCGTCATCCCCCGCGCGGACGCACAGACGCCCTCGCTGTATCCGCACATCGTCCGCTGGGACCCCGGCGCGAACTCCGGCGCGGGCGCGCCCATCCAGGCCGTCAACGGCAGGTTCGCCTACGACGAAGACGATGACATCTACATCAAGGTCTGGGTCACCAGCGCGGCAGTGACCGCGGGCGCCGTCCCCGCCGCCTCGGTCCTGAACGTGCCCTACCACCAATCCTCCGGCAGCATCGACTTCATCGTCGTGGGCTTCCGCTACGACGACCCCGACGCGAGCACCCCCGACATCATCAGTGGCGGCGACCACCGCATCCCCCCCGGCGGCGACGGCTATGGCGGCGCTATGCACGAATACGGCCTCCAGGCGGAGGACGACGATGGCGATTTCGTGGACTTCCTCTGCCCCGACCGCTGGGGAGGCGGCATGGGCAACTTCGGCCTCCCTTGCGGCGCCGGCAACGGAGTCGGTCCTGGTGGCAAAGCACGGTTCCTCGGTGACCCCGACCATGCCAGTGCCGGGAACGCCGACACGGCGGGCCATGGCGGCGTCTTCAAGCTCGTGCTCCCGCCCGACCTCGACAACTTCTACGTCTCGGCCATCGCCAAGGCCAACGGCGAAGGCACGCGGACGGAGCACGCGCTCCGCTTCGTCAGCCCCGACTACCGCGAGGTCAGCGTCTACCGGATGAAGGACACTGACGACGGCCTCGCGCCCTGCACCAGCGAGGACACCTCCGTTGACGATTGCACCGACAACCCCGAACTCGGGCGCGCCCTGCTCATGGGCTCGATCCTGAGCAATGGCAACGACGCCGACGGCAACCCGGTCAAGGTTCCCTACAGCGATTTCGACACCGTCGAAGTCGAGATCAAGAGCTCCGATCGCCTGAACAACGCGGGCATCGTCTTCCATCCCGATCTCTGCCCGGTCTCGAGTCCGCCCGTCGGGGCCGGCGTGGAGAGCCCCTTCGTCGACGCTTGGCGCAGCGGCAACGACCAACTCGGCATCTGCACCTACAACAAGAAATCCTTCGGCGACACCAGCGGCAACTACGACGGGACGGTCGGTCCGTTCGTCAACTACCTCGCCGGCGAGATCCGCACCCCGCCCTCTTCCGCTTGGGCCACCGACGGCATCGTCTACGTCCGCTACATGAAGGGCGAAACCGAAGTCGCCAGCGGCCAGTACCAATTCGCATCGCCGAACCCGGCCAATGCCTTCAGCAAGAGACGGGACAACGATGCTGACACCCCCGATGTGAATGAGGCGGGCCCGCAAGGCCGGATCGGCGCCTACGGGAGCAGCGGCGACTTGGCGCTGCGGATCGGCCTCATGCGGGAGACCAGCCTCCCCGCGAGCGCCATCGACGGCGAGTACATGACCACCGTCCGCCTTTCCGACTTCCAAACCGGCGGCAGCGCGTCGAACGCTGACAGGATCACCCTGAACGTCAAGGGCAAGGGCACGGTGCGTCTGCTCTACACGGACTGGGAGTGCAGCGACGACGGCACGACCGACGAGGGGACGGACTGCCACCTCAACGATCCCGATGGCGCCGATCCGGAAGACCGGCTGGGCACGTTGATGCAAGCCATGCTCCGCGGCCGCACATTGGAGACGGGCTACGGGTGGGATCTCATGCACATGACGCCCATGATCCTGCGGGTCGTGCATGACACCGAGAACCCGGAAGACATCACGCTCAGCGGCCGGATCAAGGACGGCACCTTCGTCAACAACCCGATTCCCGAGTACGTGGCCAAGGCTCCGAGCGGGAACGGCGAGGGCTCGGCGCGGGTGATCGCTTGGCTGCCGGACGACGCGGACGGGCGGCTGGGCGCGTCGCAGGTGGCGCAGGTGGCGGTGGGCTACCACGCGCAGGACGAGGCGACGCAGCGCTTCCACGGCTCGGTCAGCGGCTTCTGGTACGCGACCGCCTACGAGGGGCTCGACGCGACGCTGGGCAGCGGCGGGATCGACCTGCGCGAGCAGGGCTTCGGCGACGGCTACCTGGTGCTCAACGGCCCCGCGGTCTGGGACGAGAACGGCGGCAAGCGCCTGTCGCTCAGCGAAGAGGGCTACAACCACATCAACTGCGTCGACCGCCGGGGCGCGACCGGCTCGGCCGACGACGCGGGCCTGGTCAGCTGCTACATGACCAACGAGGACGGCGGCGCGCCGAAGGTGCGGGTCGACGCGGATGCGGGCGACGATGACATCGTGGTGACCGGCAACGTGCCGGTCTGGCGCTTGACGGCGGATGACCCGACCGCTTCGGTGCCGGAGGGCAGCGTGCCGGCGTTCTACGAGCTGCCGACGGGCACGATGCAGTACCAGGGCGTGATGGCGTTCGGCCAGGCGCGGCTGCGGGTCGGCGCGGTCAAGCAGATCGAGACGGTGACGCTGAGCCGCGCGCCCGTCGGCGGGGTCGTGCCGACCGGGACGATCCGCGTGGGCGACCCCGAGGCCAAGGCCGTGGTGCTCTCGATTCGCAACGCGGAGAACGCGCCCTCGCAGATCACGGCGCTCTCGGCGATCACGATCAGCGTGATCGGCGGCGGCCAGATCGACGGCGGAGACGAAGAAGGCAGGGGCGACTACTGCCCCGGCAGCTTCGCGCCGACCTGCACGGTCTCCTTCACCAGCATGACCGACGGCGGCACCGCGGCGGACAGCCTGCGGGTGGCCGCGGGCGCGACCCCCGGCGTGATCGGCGCGATTCCGCTCAGGTTCAAAGCGCCGACTACGGCCGGCAACACGCGGATCGTGGCGACGGTGATCGGGAACGACGGGAGCACCTACTCGGCCGAGCCGCTGGAGCTGGTGATCAGCGGGACCGCGTCGAGCATCGCGGTGAGCGGCGATGAGCCGCGGCTGCTTTCGTTCGACACGCCGGATTCGGGCGACGCGAAGGACGACCGCGACACGGCGACGATCAAGATCGGCGCGAGCGATGCGGCGGGCAACGCGGCGGCGATGCCGCGCAACGCGAAGGCGGAGCTGAAGAGCGCGGCCGGCGCGGCCGTGCCCAGCAGCGCCTACGTGGCGACGATCGACTGCGCGAACCCGGAGCGGACCAACTGCAGCCTGGTGATCAACATCAACCAGTCGGCCGCCGCGCCGCTGGCTTCGGGCGACTACATCGCCAAGGTGAGCGGCAGCGGGATCGCGGACCTCGACGTGCCGGTCACGCTGGCCGGCAAGGCGAAGACGATCAACGTCGAGCTGGGCGAGCTGCCCGGCGTGGGCGGCAACTGGCCGGTCACGATCGCGGTGCTGGACTCGAACGGCATCCCCGTGGCCGACGGCACGGAAGTGCGGCTGGACGCGCGCGGCGTGGTCGCGACGACGAGCGACGTGGTGCTGATCTCGAAGCCGAACGAGGACAGCGACGGGGTCGCTTCGGCGAAGACGAAGAACGGGATGGTGTCGGCGAACCTGACCGTGATCGCGCGGGGCCGCGGAGTGCTGAGCGTGAGCGCGGTTTCGGGCAGCGGCGACTCGCTGACGACGGACGCGACGTCGGGCGGGGTCGTGCTGGACACGCGGACGGCGGCGCTGCCCGACGAGGCCTACGGCGGCCCGATCGAGTTCCAGAGCGCCGACGGGATGCCGGCGCTGGGCGTGATCTCGAGCTGGCGCGGCGAGACGGCCGGCAGCGCCTCGCAAGCGCTGGCGCTGGTCGAGGGCGCCGACGTGCTCTGGCTGCACAACGGCCGCCGCTGGATCCAATACGCCACCGGCCCCGAAGGCGCCGAGCTCCCCGGCAGCGCCGCCAACTTCACCATCATCGAAGGCGACTACCTCTGGTTCGCCGCCAGCCAGTAACCCAGCGTCGCCAAGAGCGGCCCACCCAGAGAGCCCCCGCCCGGCAAGGCGGGGGCTCTCTGATTCCCGTATCCTAGAGTCCCCGAATGCCCCCCGAAACCGACGCCCCGGAGGAAGAGCAGGAGGACGCCGACGGCGAGCTGGCCCTCCGCATGGCCGAACGCCGCGAAGACGACCAGACGGCGCGTTTCCAAGGCCTCTTAGCGCGCCTGCCGATCACCGCCGCCCTGATCTCCGTCATCGTCGGTTTCTCAGCGATCGCCTTCGCCCTGCTGGCGCAGGATCCCGGCTCGCACCAGATATCCTTGGGGGCAGCCACGCTGATCGTCTTCCTCATCAGCGTGGGCTGCACCACCGTCGCCTTGCAGAAGAATCTGACCTACCGCGGCCCATCCCCGCTGCGAGTGCTGAACCTCGAGAGGAGCGCCGGCCCGAGCGTCGCCCGCGCATGGGTGATCGAGCAGATGACCTTTGACTATGAAAACAACAAGCCGATCATTGCCAGCACCAGTCGCTGGGCCCGGGCGGCGCAGATCAGCGCCTTCATCGATGCGGTGCTCGCAGTCGCGACGGTGATGTCGGTGTTGTTCACCTAGCCGGAAGGCCTAGATCGCGACCTTCTCGGGCGGCTCCGGCGGCGGCAGCCCCAGCTCGCGGAACCGCTCCTCGACCTCTTCCCAAGTCATGTCCGCGTAGCTCTTGCGCGGCTTCGCCCACTCCTCCTTCATCCGATCGAATTCCTCGTCCGTGATCCGCTTCCGAGCCATGACTTCCCTCCCGTCCCCATCATTCTAGCGCCGCCGGAGCACCCCCGTCAGCACCGACTAGCGCATCGCGCTAGAACGCCACCTTCTCCAGCGGCTCCGGCGGCGGCAGCCCCAGCTCGCGGAAGTGCTCCTCGATCTCCTCCCACGTCATGTCCGCGTAGCTCTTCTCGTTCGCCCACATTTCCTTCATCCGCTCGAATTCCTCGTCCGTGATCCGCTTTCTGCGCTTAGCCATGTTTTCCCTCACGTCCATCTCCATTCTAGCCCCGTCGGGTCTAAAGTCCCCGAATGCCCCCAGACGCCGATGTCCCGGAGGAAGAGCAGGACGATGCCGACGGCGAGCTGGCCCTCCGCATGTCGGAGCGCCGGCAGGATGATCAATCAGCGCGCTTCCAAAGCCTGCTCGCCCGCCTGCCCGTCACCGCGGCGTTGATCTCGGTCATCGTCGGATTTTCAGCGATCGCCTTCGCTCTGCTGACTCAGGATCCCGCCCCCCACCAGCTGGCCTTGGGGGCGGCCACGCTGATCGTCTTCCTCATCAGCGTGAGCTGCACCACTGTCGCCCTCCAAGGAAACCTGCGGCAAAGCGGCCCATCGCCGATGCGGGTCCTGGATCTCGAAAGGAGCGACGGGCGCAGCGTCGCCCGCAGTTGGGTCATCAAGCAGATGGACATTGACTTTGAGATCAACGAACTGGCGATTGCCAGCACCAGGCGCTGGGCCCGGGCGGCGCAGATCAGCGCGCTCGTCGACGCAATGCTCGCGGTGGCGACGGTGATGTCGGTGCTGTTCGCCTAGCCGGAAGGTCTAAAAGTAGACCTTCCGCGGCGGCTCCGGCGGCGGCAGCCCCAGCTCGCGGAAGTGCTCCTCGATCTCTTCCCACGTCATCTCCGCGTAGCTCTTGCGCGGCTTCGCCCACTCCTCCTTCATCCGATCGAACTCCTCGTCCGTGATCCGCCTCCTGCGCTTAGCCATGCCTTCCCTCCCGTCCCATCATTCTAGCGCTGCCGGAGCAGCCCCGGCGACACCGAACCGGCGCGCTGCCCTAGAGCGCCACCTTGCGCAGCGGTGCCGGCGGCGGCAGCCCCAGCTCGCGGAAGTGCTCCTCGATCTCTTCCCAGGTCATGTCCGCGTAGCTCTTGCGCGGCTTCGCCCACTCCTCCTTGATCCGCTCGAACTCCTCATCCGTGATCCGCCCGATCCGCTTCTCTGCCATATGCGCCCTCCCGTCCATCTCCATTCTAGCCCCGTCGCCCTCCGCCCGGTTTAGAGTCCCCGAATGCCCCCCGAAGCCGATGTCCCGGAGGAAGAGTACGAAGATGAGGACGACGATCTAGATCTCCGCTTCGCCGAAAACCAGCAGGAAGATCAGACGGCCCGCTTCCAAGGCCTCTTGGCGCGCCTGCCCGTCACCGCGGCGCTGATCTCGGTCATCGTCGGCTTTTCCGCCATCGCCTTCGTCCTGATCTCCCAGGAGCCGCGCGACTATCAGCTCGCCCTAGCCGTCGCGACGCTGCTCGTCTTCCTCTTCAGCGTCGGCTGCACGACGGTCGCCATCGGCAAGAATCTCGGCCACCGCGGCCCGACCGCGCGGCAAGTGCGCCAGATCAAGCGAGACGCCGGATCGAAAGCCGCCCGGAATTGGGCCGTCGAGCAGATGATCATCGCTTATGACGTCAACGAAGGAGTCGTCGATAGCACCCGTCGCTGGGCCCGCGCCGCCCAGATCAGCGCGTTCGCGGATGCAGTACTCGCCGTGGCGACGGTGTTGTCGACCCTGTTCGACTAACGCGTCGCGCTAGAACGCCACCTTGCGCAGCGGTGCCGGCGGCGGCAGCCCCAGCTCGCGGAAGTGCTCCTCGATCTCTTCCCACGTCATGTCCGCGTAGCTCTTCTCGTTGGCCCACATTTCCTTCATCCGCTCGAATTCCTCATCCGTGATCCGCTTCCTGCCCTTGGCCATGTCTTCCCTCCCGTCCTCCATCATTCTAGCGCCCCCGGAGCATCCTCGTTGGCCACGCCGTTTTTGAATGTGATCTTCGCGCCTGCCCTTGCGGGGACCTTCTTGCCGGGGACTAGGACGCCTACCAGGTTGGCTGGGTCTGCTGCGGGGACCTCTACTCGCTCGTCTTCTTTTTTTGCTCGGCGGAGGCTGCGCATTTGGTCGATGGCTTCGGGGAGGGCGAACTGCTCGCCGATCAGGCCTTGGATGAAGCGGCCGCCGCGGATTTCGCCGCTGGCTTCCATTCGGCGCAGGGCGCGGAGGATTTCGCGCCAGGGCAGCGCCAGCGACTCGCGGGTGAGCAGCTCGCGGCTGAGGACGCCGTAGCGCTGGAGCAGGATGTTCGCGATCCGCTCCGCGTGCTCGTCGGCCTCGATGTAATCCTCCGCCGGCGCGATCTCCGCGGGCAGCGCCGACCAGCGCCCGGCCGGGCCCTCGCCGATGAACGCGCCGCCGCCCCCGTAGCGCGGCCGCCGCCTGCGCCGCGCCGCCGAGGCCGGGCGGATCAGCTGCCGCAGCCCTTGGAACCCGTCCGCCCGCGCCAGACCCGCCGCGACCAGCTCGCGCAGCCCGTTCTCAACGTCGGTGGCGATGCGGCGTCCCGACTGCTCGACGATCTCATCGAAGAAGAGCGCGCCCCGCTCCCGCAGAGCGGCGAGAATCGCGGCCGCCGCGCCGCCGGATGCGGCGATCTCATCCATCGCGTCGGGCTCGTCGCGCGAAGCCGAGCGTCCCCGCGCCGGCTTGGGTGGCGGTGCGCGCCGCACCGCGGCCAGCAGCGTTTGGAAGTCGCGCCGCAGCGCCAGCGTGATCGGCGTCGCCTTGGTCGGCACGCCGCCGCGCCCGTTCTTGGGCGGACGCGGGGTCAGCCGCGCCCAAGCGACCTCGCCCGCGAGGCACAATTCGTCCAGCCAGGCCGCGCGGTAGTCCTCGACCCGCGCCGCCAGCAGCTCGTGCTCCCAAGCCCGCGCCGGCGCTTCGAAGCCCTCCAGCCGCGCGATCGCCGCGCGCACCCCGGCCTTCCCCTGCAGCCGCGAGCCCGGCGCCAAATGCTGCCAGCGCAGCAGGAAGCGCAGGTAGTCGGCTGCCGAAACCGGCTCGATCTCCCGTCGCAGCCGCCCGATCGTGTAGCGGTGGATGCGCGCCAGCAGCCGCCGGTCGACGTACTCCTCCGGCGCGCCCGGCTCCGCCGAGTCCGGCGTGTAGCGCCCGCGCATCAAGTCGCCCGTCGCCTCCAGCGCCCGCAGCCCGTACTCGAGATCGTCCGCGCCGAGTCCGCAGCGCGCGGCCAGCTGCTCGGGCGAGACCGGCCCGGAGATTTCGCAGTGCCCGCGCACCAGCCGCAGGCGTGCCTCGTCGCGCTCGGCGATGCGTACGGCAGCGCCTTCGGGCAGGCTGATCGGCGGCTCGATCTCCGCGCCGGGCAGCAGCAGTTCGACGGCCGGCAGCATTTCCGTGGCGAAGGCGATGCGGCCGTCCGCCGCGAGGGCGCGGGCCGCGCGGCCGTCGGCGATCAGCGCGTCGAGCAGCTCGCGGTGCTCGAGCAGCTCGTGTTCCGCTACGAGCACCTGGCTCGCGAGCAGATCATGCAGCTCCTCGGTGTCGCGCACGGGCGGCGCGGCCTCGGCCCGCACGCGCTCGATCGCGTCGGGATCGAGCTGGGCCAGCTTGCGCTGGCTGTCGGGCAGCCCGCGCCGGGTCATCACCGCGCGCGCCCGCCGCTCCTCCAGCGGCGCGTCGTCGAGGAAGCCGAACGGATTGACGTTGATGATGCTCTGCGCCAGCGGCGACGGCGTCACCGTGTCCCGCGCGTGCAGCGTGATCTCGCCCGCCTCGACCCGCTTCAGCACCTCGACCAGCCCGTCGGTGTCGACCGCCTCGTGCAGGCAGTCGTCCATCGTCTGCGCGATCAGCGGATGGTCGGGCACTTCCAGCGGCCCGCTGAGGTTCTCCTGGCAGCCGACTTGGGCCGGAAAGACCGAAGCCAGCAGGTCGTCCGCGATCATCCGCTGCAAGTTGGGCGGCACTTCCCTGCCGCCGCGCCGCCGCGGCACGGCCAGCGCCCGCGTCGCCGCCCAGCGCCAGCGCGTGTTCCAAAACGGCGCATAGAGCACCGCCTGCCGCAGCGACTGTTCCGCGTTGCCCGCCTTGAGGTACTCGAACGCCTCCTCGAGCGGGAACGACTGCGACGGCCCCAGCGAGAGGATGATCCCCTCCTCGTTGGCCGCAGCCTGCAGCTCGAAGTCGAAGCGCACGCAGAAGCGCTTGCGCAGCGCCAGCCCCCAGGCGCGGTTGACGCCGGAGCCGAAGGGCGCGTGGACGACCAGCTGCTGCCCGCCCGCCTCGTCGAAGAAGCGCTCGAACAGCACGTCCCGGTCCGACGGGATGATGCCGAGCGCGTCGTGCGCCGCGCCGAGGTACTCGATCAGCTGGGCCGCGGCCGAGGCCGACATGCCGCACTCGCGCTGGAGGTCGCGCGAGGCGGTCTCCGCGTCGTCGATCCGCGCGATCACGTCGCGGCGCAGGCGGCCGACGGATTCGGAAAGCTCGGGACTGCGCCCCGGCGCTTCGCCGAGCCAGAACGGGATCGTCGGCGGCGCTCCCTGCGCGTCGATCACGCGGACGACGCCCTTCGACTCGACCCGCTTGATCCGCCAGGAAGTGCTGCCGAGCAGGAAGATGTCGCCGGCCTGCGATTCGATCGCGAAATCCTCGTTGACCGTGCCCACGAATGAGCCTTCCGGCTCCTTGACCACGCGGAAATCGCCGGTTTCGGGGATCACGCCGCCGTTGAGCAGCGCGGTGATGCGCGCGGAACGCCGCGGCCGCAGCAGGCCGTGGATGCGGTCGCGGTGGATCAGCGGCCGCGAGCGCCCGCCGCCCTCGCCCACGCCTTCGGCCAGCATCTCGACCGTCTCGTCGAAGCGGCCGCGCTCGAGCTCGGCATAGGGCGTGGCGCGGCGGAAGCGCGCGTAGAGCGCGTCTTCGGTCCAAGGATCATCGGCGGAACGGGCCGCGATCTCGGCCACGATCTGCTGCGCCAGCACCTCGATCGGCGCGCCGGGCTGGCGGATGCGGTCGAGCCGCCCGTCGCGCACGGCGCGGACCATCGCGGCGCACTCGACCAGTTCATCCAGCGTGGTCGGGAAGAGCGCGCCGTTGGGCACGCGCCCGAGCGCGTGGCCGGAGCGCCCGACGCGCTGGAGGAAGGTCGCGATCCGGCGCGGCGAGCCGACCTGGCAGACGAGATCGACCGAGCCGACGTCGATCCCGAGTTCGAGCGAAGCGGTGGCGACGACGGCGCGCAGATCGCCCGACTTGAGCCGCTGCTCCATCGCGTGCCGGCGCTCTTTGGCCAGCGAGCCGTGGTGCGCCGCCACGTGCTCCTTGCCGATCCGCTCGCTGATCCGGTGCGCCAGCCGCTCGGCCAAGGCGCGCGTGTTGACGAAGATGATCGTCGTCCGGTGCTGCGCCGCCAGCTCGGCCAAGCGCCCGTAGATCGCGTCCCACTGGTCGTGCGAAACGACCGCCTCGAGCGGCACGTCGGTGGTTTCCAGCCACAGCTCGATCTGCCGCTGGTGGCCGAGGTCGAGGATCTTGCAGGGCAGCGGCCGGCGCTCCGCATCGAGGCCCGTAAGGAAGCGGGCGATCTCGTCCATCGGCTTCTGCGTCGCCGAGAGCCCGATCCGCACGGGCCGCTCGCCGCGGGCCGTCTCGATCAGATCGTCCAGCCGCGCCAGCGAAAGCGCGAGGTGCGAGCCGCGCTTGTCGCGCACCACCGCGTGGATCTCGTCCACGATCACCGTTTCGACCGTCTTCAGCATCTCCCGCGACTTCTCCGCCGTCAGCAGCAGGTAGAGCGACTCCGGCGTCGTGATCAGGATGTGCGGCGGCCGCTTGACGATCCGCTGCCGCTCGGCCGCGGGCGTGTCCCCCGTGCGCAGCGCCGCGCGGATGCGGTGCGGCGCTTCCCCGCGCTCCTCCGCCAGCTCCCGCAGCTCCGCCAACGGCTCCCGCAAGTTCCGCTCGATGTCGTTCGAGAGCGCCTTCAACGGCGAGACGTAGAGAATCCGCAGCTCATCCGGCAGCCCCCCGTCGGCGTCTTCCTCGAGCAGGCCATTGATCCCCGAAAGAAACGCCGCCAGCGTTTTCCCCGACCCCGTCGGCGCTGCCAGCAGGCAATCCCCCCGCGAGCGGATCGCCGGCCACCCCGCCCCCTGCGCATCAGTCACCGTCCGAAACCGCGAACGGAACCAATCCCGCACCAACGGATGAAACGCCGCCAGCGCGTCGCCAGCAGGCATCGCGTCAACCTCGGGAATGGTGGTTGCAGTGGTCATATGTTCGGGAGATTAGCGGATTGCTCTTCTTGGTCTTCATCCTCGTCGTTGGCCATTCCAAGCATGCTCTCCGCCATCGGTGACGGTTTCTCGGTCTCCACATAGTGGACGCGGATGCGTCCTTCTTCGATGTGTCGCAGGACCGCACGGAGGCCGTGCAGGTCAAGCGAGTCAAAGAGGCAGTCGTGGATCGCTTGGTTGAGGATTGGGTGGTCCGGACATTCATCAAAGGCACGAACCTCGCGGTTGAGGCGCGTGGCGGGATAAAGGAGGTCAAGAAGCTCTTCGGCAGTTGCCCGTTGTCGGCTCACGGGTATCTTCCCGTAATCTCCAATCCGATGCACCGCCTGTGCGATCGTGGCACTCCAACGCCAACGACGGTGGAAGAGCACTGAGTTGACGACTGCCTGCGAAACCGTAGATTCAACAGTTGAAGGCGTTAGATCCCGAAACGCCTTAACCGGCACCTCATCGCCTGCGGGGAGATTTGCGAACGCGAACCCTTCTTGCGTGAACAAAGTGCCACTCGTTTCCGGTGTCAGTTTGCGAAGACGCTGTGCGATTGCAAGTGACCAGGCTCGAGTGATGCGCGAACCGAAAGGGGCATGAAATACTACCGTATCTCTGGATTCAAATTCAAATGAGTCGGGATCATCTGAAACCGAACCTTTCAGTGAATCGGTGATTCTTTCAATTACGATATTGCGATCTGAAGGCACGATGCCCAAGGCATCATTGCTTGCCGTTACATACTGGATCATGTGACGGGCCGCAACAGCCTTGATGTTGCAATGCTCCTCCAGCCATACCGTTAGTGCAGTGAAACCTAAATCTTTCACGACGATACGTCGGCGAAGGCGGCTGACATTTTGCGACACAATGCGGCTACGCCCACCACCTTCAGTCATCCACCATGGTATTTTGGCTTCGATTGAGACGCGACGAACCCATACGATGAGTGCATCATGATCGACTCGCTCAAGTTCCCATGTCTTATTCGCCATCCGAAACTGGCCATTTCCTTGTGACGCCATGGCAGTGAGCATGCCCACATAATCAGGATCAAGATCGCCTACCGGCTGCGAAGGGCGCATTCCGTAGCTGTGCCCCCCTTCAATAACTGCGTACTCGCCATCATCTGGAATCGTCCCGACGTTGCGCTTCGCACTTTTCTTTGCCATTGGACTTGGATATAATAGTCCAGATCGTCTATCATGCTCCAGCGTGCGCCCGAATGGAAATGCTTGATCCGATTCCAATCCGGATAGCGCATAACGCACCACTCGATTGAAATCATCACGGGTGAGATCACGATATGGATATGCTCGTCGGAAGATCTGATAAAATTCATCGGGCGTCGCGGGTCGAGCCAACACTTCGGCGGCAATCTGTTGTGCAAGAACATCAAGTGGGGCTACTGGCTGGGTCAACGACTCAAGTGCTTCCTCATTGACGCCGAGCATGATCGCTGCACATTCAATCAGGTCATCATTCGGACGAGGTCCACCCGGGAAAAGTCGACACTTCGGGATGCTTCCGAGACTATGGCCTGCCCGCCCAACCCGTTGAAGGAAAGTGGCAATGTTACCGGGCGATCTATGTTGGATCACGAGATCGATATCTCCGATATCGATCCCAAGCTCAAGTGATGCCGTCGCAGCGACAACCCTGAGATTGCCACCCTGCAACTGTTTCTCAACAGGCACCCGCTGCTCTTTGCTTAGACTACCGTGGTGAACACCGACTTTATCTTCTCCTATGGCGTCACTGAGCTCGGCTGCCCGACCTTCGGCACCACTTCGTTGATTCACGAACTCCAAAGTCTGCCGATGTTGCCGAATCAACGAATTTGCACGCCGTCTTTTTATTTCAATAGCAAGGTCGCGCTTGCGAACGTGACCGCGATCCACAAGGACCGTAGGGACGAGTTGTCCATCGGGTCCAACACCCGATAGAAAGCCACCGATCTCATCCATGGGCTTCTGTGTAGCGGAGAGCCCGATCCGCTGTGGCCGACTATGGGCCACAGCGTCTAGGCGTGCCAGCGCGAGCGATAAGAGCGAGCCTCGCTTAGATCGCGCGAGGGCATGAATCTCATCAACGATCACCGTATCAATGGTGCGAAGAAGGTCGCGATCTCGGTGATCTGTGAGCATCACTGACAGCGATTCGGGTGTCGTATTCAAGATATGCGCTGGCGTTAATCGCATTTCCTCACGATCTTCTTGTTCTGTATCTCCTGTGCGAACAGCAGTGATGATCTCCGGTACTAGATCACCTCGTTTACGAGCGAGCACCACCAATTCGGACAAAGGGTCATCAAGATTACGTTGGATGTCGTTGGCTAAAGCTTTTAATGGCGAGATATATAAGATACGCAATTCCTGTTTCAGATCGCCACGTTCGGCTTCGCGCACCAAAACATCAATCCCTGCTAGAAAGGCCGTCAGCGTTTTCCCGCTGCCCGTCGGTGCCGCTACGAGTGTGTCGCGACCAGCTCGGATGTGGGGCCACGCATCTTGCTGCGCATCAGTCGGGCCTTTAGGAAAGCGGCTACGGAACCACTCGGCGACGAGCGGATGGAAATCGTGGAGGACATCGTCGTTGGGCATGCTGCCAGATGATAGCGCGTGGGGATCGTAGGATGGGTGAGCACGTGGACAAGGAGGCTGGACATGGCGCAGATTGACTGGGGCTCGGCGGGGGCTGAGGCGTTGGAGCACTTCGTCTCTTATCTGCGGATTGACACGTCCAATCCGCCGGGGAACGAGGCTCCGGCTGCCCGTTGGTTGGGCGGGATTCTGGAGCGGGCTGGGATCGAGGTCGAGTACGTGGGGATTCAGCCCGAGCGGGAGGCCGTCTTCGGCTGGCTGCGGGGGGACGGCTCCAAGCGGGCGATGATGCTGTGCAACCACACGGACGTGGTGCCGGTCGAGGAGGCTTACTGGACCAAGCCGGCATTCGAGGGGCTGATCGAGGACGGGCGCGTATACGGGCGCGGGGCAGTCGACATGAAGGGCTGCGGGATCATGCACCTGATGACGATGCTGCTGCTCAAGCGGCAGATCGACGCGGGCGAGATTTCGCTCAAGCGCGACCTCGTCTTCGCGGGCGTGCCTGACGAGGAAGCGGGCTCGGTCTGGGGCATGCAGTGGCTCTGCGAGAACCGGCCCGACTTGGTCGATGTCGAATTCGAACTCTCCGAGGGCGGCTCCGGTTCGACTCAGCTGATGGGCAAGGAGGCCTCGATCTTCGGCGTCGCCACCAATGAGAAGGACATCTGCTGGCTGCGGCTGACCTCGATCGGCACGCCCGGCCACGGCAGCCGCCCGCACTACGACAACTCGGCCGTGCATCTCGTCAACGCGCTCTCCAAGCTCGCCGCCTGGGAGCGCCCGGTCACGATCACGCCCGAAACGCGCGTCTGGCTCGACCGGCTCGCCGCGGAGGGCCACATCCCGCAGATCGCCGACGGTGCGCAGCTCGAAGAGCTGGTCAAGGATCACCCCGGCACGCACGCGATGTTCATCAACACGCTCAATGTGACGATGATCAACTCGGGCATCAAGGCCAACGTGATCCCCGCCAAGAGCGAGGCGACGATCGACTGCCGCCTGATCCCCGGCCAGGACCGCGAAGACTGGCGCCAACAGGTGATCAGCGTGATCGACGACGACCGGATCACGGTCGAGTTCTCCGATTGGGGGCAGGACGAACCGGTCGCGGTCGACTGGGACACCGAGCTCTACCGCACCATCGAGTCCGTCGTCGCCGATGCGGTCGAGGACGCGACGGTGGTGCCGACCACCTGCGTCGGCGGCACCGACAACCGCTTCCTGCGCCAGCAGGGCATCCCCGCCTACGGCTTCATCCCCGTCCTGCTCAGCCCCGAAGAGGCCGCCGGCTTCCACGGCAACGACGAGTTCCTCACCGTCGAGAACCTCAACATGGGCGTCGAGCTGACCTACGAGATCGTGCGCCGGATGGTGATCTGAACGTCGGCCCGATCGCTACTTCAGCTTCGAATAGGGCAGCGGATTGAGGAAGAGCACCGATTCCTCCGGTGCATGCCGGCGCAGCGGCGCGACGATGGGGTCGAGCCCCGCGCCCGCCCGGTAGCGGAGCATGCCACGCGCGCCGTGCGGGAGAATCCAGAGGTCCGTGATCTCGCCCGTGTTGCCGATCGCCGTCGCGTACGCGGTCACCAGCTGGAGGACGCCGGCTGATTCGACTTGTTCGACCAGCTCGGCGATGCCGTCGATGGCCGGGAGCGCGCCGCCGGCGGCGGTCTGCAGCACGGCGAGCATGTACTGCCGCTCTTCGTCCGGCTCGGCCAGCGCGGCTTCGAGCCGCTCGGCGGTCGCGTAGGAAACGGCGTGGGCGAACTTGGTCTTTTCCTCGATCTCGACCTCGCCGCGCAGGCGCTCGATGGCCTTGGCGAGGTCGCCGTCCCTGCGCAGGGAAGCGAGCCGCTGCTCGGCGTCGGCCATCGACTCGTAGCGGTGCAGCGAGAGATCCCAGCCCATCTCTCCGCCGCCGACCTTCCAAGCGCCGAAGAGATCGATGCCGTGCTCCGCCATGCGCGGGAAGACCTCGTCCGCGTAGAAATCGACGAAGGCATCGAAGGCGGAGTTGGTCAGCGGCTTGACCCGGTGGCGGACTTCGAGCATGAGCGGCATGGCGCGGCCTTTCCCAGATGCTGCAGCGCTTGGCCGCAAGTCTAAGCAGGCGCGCCCCGGCGGGCTGATAGCGTGGCGGAATGGAGCAGTGGACCGAGATCCTCGTGATCGTGATGGGCTACGCGGCCGCACTGACCGGCGCCTACCTCTGGTTCCGCCAAGGCGACGTGATGCGGATCGGCCGCGGCAGCGAGCACCGCGGCGACGAGCAAGCCGAAGCCAGCTACCCCCTGCTGATGGCGCTGACCGTAGTCGGCGTCCTCGCCGCCGCGACGATTCTGCTGCTCCGCACCGTCGGCCTGCTCGACATCTAGGCCGCAGCGCCGGTCAGGGCGCGGTGGATGCGATCTGGCAGCGCGTCATCTTGCTCCGAGAACCACTCTCCGGCGGTGACGATGGCGTTCAAGTCCGCCGCGGGCAGACGTTCGAACCAGCGATCCATCTGCTCGCCCGTCCAGTCATGGCGCAGGATTCGGCGTTGCAGGTAGAACGCGCATTCATCACGGCTCATCTCGCCGCTCGCGACTCGGAGGCTGAAGTCGATGAGCTCCTCATCGGTGGCGAAGATCCTCGCGCGGTTGCGCTCGACGAACATCTCCATCGCGGCCACGGCAAAGCGCTTGTTGCCGTCGATGAACGGGTGATCCCGGTTGAGGTGGTAGTGCAGCACGGCCGCCTTCTGCTGGAGCGTCCGGTGGTGCGGCCAGCGCGGCTGCGCCAACGCGCTCGAGAGACGGCCCGCGCCGGCGCTGCCTTGGAGCATGAACGCGGGCGCGCCCTCGAAGACATCGCCCATCACGCCGATCAGTGCTTGGACCTCGCGGTCGGAGAGGTATTGGAGGTTCGCCATGGTCGGGCCCGGCCCGCGGCCGCCGCGCTCTAGTGCTTGGCGAGCTCGCGGAGCGCGCCGATGCGCCGGTTCACCACCCGCTCGGCGAGGCGGCGCGCGTCGTCCTGCTCGCGCGCGGAGCGGCCGCCGGCGGGCCGGGTGCTCTTGACGGGCGCGGTGCGGATGTTCTTGGCGGGCATTGCCTCAACCTCTCGTCGGCGCTGCCCACTGTAGCGGATCGCGGGCGCGCCGTCGGGGCCAATCGTACTCCCCATCGCGTGAACCTGCGGCACCGGAACCGCCATCTGCCCGCACAATGTATCGGCCGTTACTCTGCGTGAACCGCCGAACGGCACGGGACGGAGATCAACATGGCATCTGCAGAGCTGGACAAGGTCTTGGAGCTGCTCCGCGAGAACGCGGCGCTCGGAGGCGACGGGCCGCCGCCCGGCATCGAAGAGATGCGGGCCGGGATGGAAGAGCGCTCCTTCCCGCCGACCGAGGCCGCGACGATCACCGCTGTCGACGCCAACGGCGTGCCCGGCGAGTGGATCACCGTCTCCGGTTCCGACCCCGACCGGCGCCTGCTCTACGTGCACGGCGGCGGCTACGTGATCGGCTCGACCAGGACCCACCGCCGGCTCTGCGAGGACATCGCCGCGGCCGGCGGCTGCTCGATCCTTAACCTCGACTACCGGCTCGCGCCCGAGCACCCCTTCCCGGCCGCGGTCGACGACGCGATCGCGGGCCTGCAATTCATGCAGGCGAACGGCCCGAACGGGCCGGCCCCGGCCGTCTCGACCTTCGTCGCCGGCGACTCGGCCGGCGGCGGCCTCACCTTGGCCACGCTGCTGGCGGCGCGAGAACGCGGCGTCGACATGCCCGACGCGGCGATCGGCATCTCCGCCTGGACCGACCTCGCGATCACCGGCGAGACGATCCAGACCCGCGCCGAGGCCGATCCGCTGATTACCAACTCCGCGATGATCGAGCAGATGGCCGGCGCCTACTTGGGCGGCGCCGACGCGCGGAACCCGCTGGCTTCGCCCCTCTACGCCGATTACGCCGGCCTGCCCCCGCTGCTGCTCCAAGTCGGCGACGCCGAGGTCCTGCTGGACGACACGCGACGCGTCACCGAGCGCGCACGCGCGGCCGGCGTCGACGTGACCGAAGAGGTCTGGGACGAGATGTTCCACGTCTGGCACGCCTTCGCGCCGATGCTGCCCGAAGGCGGGGAGGCGATCGCCAAGATCGGCGAGTTCGTCGAACAGCACGCCTAGCGCCGCCGATCTTGCGCCGAGCACGGGGGTTGACATAGACTGGATGCTCCCCGAGCGGACGAGATTCGAGCGGGGCGCGGTCAAGACTGCTCACGATGCCGGATGTGCGTGTTCAGATCGAGGGACTGATGACAACGCGAGTGGGAACTCGGGCGGCGGGAACGATTGTCGCACTTGTCGCGATCGTTGCCGGGATCATGCTGCTCACGGCCGTCGCGAGCGGGCAGAGCGCCTCGTCGACCTCGACTGTGACAACCCCGCACGCGGGTTGCCACAAGATCGCGACGGGCTCGAACGTCGTCCGCGAGATCACGGACTACTACGGCAATACGACCGGGCAGCTGATCGAGTTTACCGGCTACTGGGATTGTTCATCGGCCGGGGGCACGGCGGACAGGACGGACCTCGTGAGGTGGCGGCTGTGGTTCGACGCCGGCCCCGGCAACTACTAGCGCTGGCTGGTTACGGGTAGAAGAGCTTCTGCGCGGCCTTGCGCAGCTCCCCGCGGAAGTCGGGGTGCGCGACCGAGATCAGTTCCTCGGCCCGCTGGCGGACGGTCTTGCCGAGCAATTTGGCGATGCCGTGCTCCGTCACGACCGTGTCCGCGATGTCGCGCGGGACCGTGACGATCTGGCCCTCGGCGAACTGCGGCAGGATGGTCGAGATCGCCCCGTCGCGGCTGGTCGAGGGGATCACCGCGACGTAGCGGCCCTTGGGCGCGAGGAACGCGCCGAGCGCGAAGGCGAGGTGGCCGCCGACGCCGGCGTAGACGCGCGGGCCGATGGTGTGGACGCCGATCTGCCCGCTGAGGTCGATCGTGAGCGCGCCGTTGATCGCCACGATGTTCTCGTTCTTGGCGATCTCGCACGGGTCCAGCAGGTGCTCCAGCGAGTACGCCTCGAAGGCCGGATTGCGGTGGACGGTCTGGTGCTCCTCCGGCGTGTTGCCCAGCACCGTCGCGACGAATTTGTCGGGATGGGTCTGCGAGTACTTGCCGGTGATCACCCCCTGCTCGACCAGCGGTACGAGGCCTTCCACGGTGAGTTCGGCGAAGTACGAGAGATTCTCCTTGCCGTCGAACGCGCCGAGCCGCGGCAGCGCCCCGGTATGCGAGCCGACCCCGACTTGGATCGTGTCGCCGTCGTTGACCAGCTCGGAGACGTAGTGGGCGATGCCCTTGTCGACCTCGTTCGCCGGCGGGTGCTCGAGGTTGACCACGATCGGGGAATCGGCGGGCACGAAATGGTCGATCTCCGAGACGTGCAGCCAGGAGTCGCCGAAGGTCTGGACCACGTTCTCGTTCACTTCGGCGATCACCTTGCGCGCGATCTTGGCCGTGGTGACGCCATCCCAGACCGACGGGCCGAGCGAGACGTAGCCGTGCTCGTTGGGCGGCGAGACGCGGATCATGTGCACGTCGACGGGCCAGGCCTCGTCCTCGCCGCGCCCGGACTGCCAGGCCTTGTGGCCGCCGACCAGCCAGTAGGGGTGGTAATCGGCGATGCCGGAGTTGACCGCGTCGCGGTCGAAGAGGCTGCCGAACTGGGGCGCGAGCTGGAAGGCCTTCATGTGCTCTTCCGTGAACCAGCCGGCGTCGGGCACGATCACGGCGCGCACCTCGACGCCCTCCAGCTCGTCCTTGCGGGCGGCGAGCGCCTCCAGCACCGGCAGGCAGGCGTGGCCGGGCGGCATCCAGAGATGGTCTCCCGACTTGAACTGCGCGGCCGCCTGCTCGGGCGAGCAGAGCTTGGCGGCGTAGTCGGACCGCCAGTCGATGGCGGGGTTGAAGCGGCTCATCGGGCGCTCCTCTCGATTGGGTACCCTCAGCGGGCGCGATTATAGGAGTCGCGGCAAGAGCGGAGGCGCGAGATGGCCGGACCGGGACGAATGGACTTCGGGATCTTCATGGCGCCGTTCCACCGCGTCGGCGACAACCCGACGCTGGCGCTGCACCGCGACCTCGAACTGATCGAGCACCTCGACCGGCTCGGCTACGACGAAGCCTGGATCGGCGAGCACCACTCCGCCGGTTGGGAGCTGATCGCCTCGCCGGAAGTCTTCATCGCCGCCGCGGCCGAGCGCACGCGGCAGATCCGGCTCGGCACCGGCGTGGTCAGCCTGCCCTACCACCACCCGCTGATCGTCGCCGACCGCATGGTCCAGCTCGATCACATGACCTACGGGCGGACGATGCTCGGCGTCGGTCCCGGCGCGCTCTCCTCCGACGCCGCGATGATGGGCATCGACCCGCTCACCCAGCGCCGGCGGATGGACGAATCGCTCGAAGCGATCACCGCGCTGCTGCGCTACGACGGCCCCGTCAACCGCGAGACCGACTGGTTCCAGCTGGTCGACGCGCGCCTCCAGCTTTCGCCCTATACCAAGCCGCACTTCGAGATGGCCGTCGCCAGCACCGTCTCGCCCGCGGGCAGGCAGATCGCCGGCAAGTACGGAATCGGCCTGCTCAGCATCGGCGTCTACCTGCCCGACGGGCGCAGCAACCTCGCCGGCCAGTGGGCCGAAGTCGAGCAGTTCGCCGAGCAATCGGAGCAGGTCGTCGACCGCAACAAGTGGCGGCTGGTGATGCCGATGTACATCTCCGACGACCGGCAGCGCGCGATGGACGAATGCCGCGACGGCTACCGCGCCTGGCAGATCGACTACTTCCGCGACACGCTCGGCGCGGCCGCGCCCAACACGGCCGAGACGCCCGAAGGCGCGGTCCAAAACGGCGCGGCCATCATCGGCACGCCCGACGACGCGATCGAGGTGATCGAGAGCCTGCTGGACAGCGCCGACGGCTTCGGCGGGCTGATGATGCTCGCCCACGAATGGGCCGACCGCGAGTGCATCATGCGCTCCTACGACCTCTTCGCCCGCCACGTGATGCCGCACTTCCAGTCGCAGCTCGACTCGGTGCGCGGGACGCAGCAATGGGTCGCCTCGGGCGGCGGCGCGGTCTCCTTCAGCCGCGCGGACGTCCTCGCCAAAGCTTTCGAGGACGCCGGCCAAGAGGTGCCGGACTTCCTGCGCGAGCCGCAGGCCGAAGCCGCCGCCGACTGACCAGCACCCCGCCGGCGCTCACCACTCCAGTTCGAGGCCGCGCTGGTGCAGCTCGCGTTGCAGTCGCTTCGCGCCCGGCATCTGGCTGTCGAGGTAGGCCCAGAAATCCGCCCCGTGGTTCGGGTGCCGCAGATGCGACAGCTCGTGCACCACGACGTAGTCGATCAACCGCTGCGGCACCAGCATCAGCCGCCAGTTGAACTGCAAGTTGCCCGACCGCGAAGCCGACCCCCAGCGACGCTTCTGCGACCGGATCGTGATCTTCCCCGGCCGCACCCCCAGCACCGGCGCCCAATGCGCCACCCGCTCGCGCATGTGCTCCGCAGCCCGCGCCCGTCCCCACTGCTCGAAGTCCGCCGCCATTTCTTCCCCGTCGCCCGCCCTGAAGCGGATATCCAGCAAAGTCAGTAGCACGGGCTCCGAAGCAGCCGGGTCAATCACGACAGCGCGCGAAACCCCCAACCAAGGCAGCACCCCGCCCTCCCGCAGCTGATCCCGCAACCGAGGCGGCGCAGGCCGAGCCAGCCGCTCCGCAATCCAATCCGCCTTGCTCAACACGAACTCCCGAACATCCCGCCCCGAAACCCGCCGAGGCGCCGCCACAGCCACCACCCCATCCCGCACAGTCAACTCCAACGTCTTCTTCCTCCGCGCCGACCGCCGAACCGCATACGGAACTTCTTGCCCGTCTATCAGGACGGAGCCGCTTTCGGGTTCTCTGGAGGTTCGCCGGTTACGGACGGGCATACTCGCGAACGGTAGCGAAGATCTCGTCGCGTACCGTTACTCCCCGTTCGCCTCTTCGGTGAATGTCAGAGTTACGGCCCGGTTCGCCGCTGCCAGATCAACCGTTGCGGCGGATGTGATCGTGACTATGCACGAACCTGCGCCGACAATCGCGAGCGCTCCTGTGGCGGCATTCACCGTGCATGCTTCCGGCGGCTCCGCGCTGAAGCTGAGCGCTCCGACGCGGGCTTCGGACGGGCGCTCGGCGAGCTGCGGCGCTTCGCCGTTGACGATGGCGGATTCGGGCGAGTAGCCGAACCAGGCCAAGTCGGGTTGATCCTTGGCGCGGCTCTCGATTGATACGGAGACGGATTTCGCGGCGTAGGCGTTGGTCGCCGCGGAGCTCGCGGACACGCGGCAAATTCCGGCCGTCTTCAGCGCGGCCGCGCCAGTGCCGGCGTCAACCGTGCAGATCGACGCGTCCTCGCTCGCGTAGGCGACGGTGACGCCGCTGGGCACGTTGGCGGGCGGTCGGGCTTGCAGCGTCTCGCCGACGCGCCCCTCGTCCCGCCCGTAGCCGCTCCAACTCCAGCCGGCGTCGCGGTTGGCCCGTTCGACCACGATTGAGGCCGTCGCGGAACTGGACGCGACGGCGGACGTGCGTTCGCTGGTCGCGGTGATGGTGCAGTTGCCGACTCCGCGGATCGTCAGCGTGCCGCTGGACGGGCTAACGGCGCAGACGGCGGCCGAACCCGATCCCACCGAATAGCGGTAGACGAGCCGGATGCTGCGGCCCTCGCTGGTCGCGCTCGGCTGGCGCAATCTCGGCGCGGCATCGCCGAATTTGATCGCGAGCGGCGAGTAGCCGTCCCATGTAATCCGCGGCGCGGGCAGGTCGGTGATCTGGACCACGGCCGTGGCGCTCGTTTCGGCGTAGGCGGCGGTGGCCGCGCTGGTCACGGTGACGACGCAGGGACCGACATGCGAGAGCAGCGTGAGCGCGCCCGAGCTCGCCGTGACCCGGCAGTGCTCCGGCGTATCGGACCTGTAACGGAACGTCGGGGAATCCGGGCCGGGGGACACCATCGGGCGGATCAACCGCACCGAGCCGCCGACCCGCTGGACGGGCGGGTCGTAGCCGTCCCAGACCAGCGTCTGCTGCGGCAGCGAAGTTACGACGACCGTGGCGGTCTCGGACGCGGCGGCGAAGCTTTCGGCTGCCGCGCTGGTCACCGTGATCGTGCAGGTGCCCGGTCGGGAGAGCAGCGTGACCGCGCCGGTGGCCGGGTTGACGGTGCAGACGTTGCTTGGCTCGGCCGAGTAGCGGAGCTGCGGCGAGCGCGGGCCCGGCTCGATCACGGGCAGGCTGATGCGGACGCGGCCGCCTACGACCTGGCTCGCCGGCGAATAACCGTTCCAGTGAATGCGCTGCGGCTGCGGCGGGCCGGACGAGATCTGCAGCCTGACCGTGCCCGTTGCGCTTTCGCCTTCAACGCCGAGGGCGCGGAGCGTGAGCAGGGCAGTCGCGGCGGCCGAACCGCGCGGAACCGTGCCGCTGAGCACGGCCAAGCGGGTGTTCTCGCCCGCGTCGCGCAGCCGCACCGAGAGGCCGGCCGGCAGGCCGGTCACGGTGAAGGCGTTGAGATCATTGGCCAGCGTGCCGGTCACGGTCGCGATCGTGGCATCGGCGAACGGCTCGCCCTGCACGACGGAAACCTGCGCCTGCGAGATGGCGATGTCGACCTCCGTCGACGGCGGCGCGTAGGAGATCGGGATGTTGACGGCCGGGTTGCTGCGCAGCCAGCGGTCGCGCTCGAGGGCGTCGATCTGCCGCAGGGTCAGGTAGCGCTGGCGCGGCAGCAGCCGTTCGTATCGTGTCGCCGCCGCATCGGTGCCGAAGCGATCGAGCGCCCAAGCCGGCAGGAAGCCGAACTCGACGCGATTGGATGTGCTGTTCCAACGTGCAATTACCCGACCTTCCAACGTCGATTCCTCGCCGCCGCCGAGGAAACCGTCGTCGATATCGGTAGACGGGTCGAGCTCGAAGATGACGGGACTGCTGCGCAGCCAAGCTGAGTCGCCGGTGCGGACGCGCGGCAGAATGATGTTGCAGCCGAGATAGCGGAGCTCGGGCAGCAGATGCGCGTTGGCCTCGATGGCGGCGGCTGCCGTCCCTTTCGCGAAGGCGGTTTCCGGCAGGAAGCCGAACTCGATGCGATAGGAACAAGTGCGCTCGCCCGCCGCCGGCCAATCGATGATCCGCGCCACCACGCGCCCGGCAAGAGTCGGGACGACAAGATCGGAAGCAGGCACCGGCACGCCGACGGTGTAAGACCCAGCCGTGCTCGAGACATCGCCCGCCGGCACCACGCGGTTGCCAGTCCCAGACGCAGCCGGAGGCCGCCCATCCGGGAAGGCAGTACCAGGCGGCACGACCAACGATGGCGGCACATCCAGCTGTCCCTCCGAGTTGTCACCCCAGCAGACGAGCCGCCGCTCCGTCGTGGAGGCGCAGCTAAAATCAGCCGACGACTTGCTCCAGACGTTGACGTAGTTGCTTCCCTGCGGCCCATCAGTCTGCCCGAAGAAATTATCACCCCAGCACAGCACTTCCCGATCTGTGGTTACACCACAGTTATGGTTTCTGCCCGCAGCGATCTCGCGGAAGCGAGCATCTGGTACATCGGTCTGCCCGAGGTGGTTGCGCCCCCAACAGGACACTTCACCCGAATCGTCCAGCAGGCAATTATGATCCGCCCCTACTCGCCAGTAACCCAGACCGTCGTCAATTTCACCCCAGGCCGCATCGCCCCAAGCGGCTTGCCCATAAGTATTGTGTCCCTCGCACTGGACGATGTAGGCCTCAGATCTTCGCTGGCTTGACCGCGGACAGGTGTGATTTGATCCGGTGCGTGTAGACCATGCATATCTCGTGTACCAAATGTTCTTATCCGAACGTCCACCAAAACATGAAAAGTAGCCATCGGTTCGTAGGCAAGTCCAATTTGACCCCGCATCTGCAGAGGTATATGAACTTCGTGTGCCTTCAGGAGGACTTGCCTGACCGGCATCGTTTACGCCCCAACAGAGGGGTTTTTCGTTTAGGTTGATGGCACAGACATGGCTGCCACCTACGGCTACCTGATCGCGATCTGAGTCGTGAACTTGTGCATCGCTTGAGCTAGTAATGGTGAGTAGCGCAAGGGCGACGCTGGCACAGATCGCCAGTACGGCGATACCGCGTGTCGAAAGCCAAGAGGGGAAGTGCAGAGCGGGCATCTCAATCCTCCGTCGCGCTAGATCGGAACGGGCGTGCGAATGCTAGGGCGCGTCGGCAGTTCGGTCAACCGCGCCTAGCCCGCTGTGCGATCGAAGGCGCTCCCCAGCCGTTCGGCTGCCTCTTTTAGGACTTCTTGTCTTGGCCAAGAGTAGGCGAGCCTTAGGGTTTGGGGAGAGCCTTCGCCGTCGCCGGGGTAGAAGCGGTGGCCAGAGGGGAAGAAGAGGCCGTCTTCGGCAGCGTGGTCGCGGACTTGGTCGGCTTGGATGCCTTCGTGCAGGCGGAGCCAGAGGAAGAAGCCGCCGGTGGGCGGGGAGACGTCGAAGTAGGGCTCGCCGAACTGGGCCAGTGCGTCTTGGAGCGTCTGCATCTTGCGGGCGTAGAGGGCGCGCATTCTTTCGACGTGTTCGGGGAAGCCGCCGCGGACCATGTATTCGTGCAGCATGCGGTGGAGCAGCGGGGAGTTGCCCATGTCGAAGCGGGCGGGGAGGAGCGCGTTGATCCATTCGGGGCGGGCCTGGACGAAGCCGACGCGGAGTCCGGTGGCGATGACTTTGGAGAAGGTGCCGATCCCGAAGACGCCCCAGCCGTCGGCGAGGTCGCTCAGCGTGGGCGGCGGCGGCTGGTCGAAGTAGAGCTCGGAGTAGGCGTGGTCTTCGAGGATGAAGAGCCCGTTTTCGGCGGCGAATTGGAGCAGGTCGAGCCGGCGCTGGATGGTCATCGTCAGTCCGGTCGGGTTGTGGAAGGTGGGCTGCGTGTAGATCATCTTGACCTCGCGCCCCTCATCGCGCGCGGCGGCCAGGGCCGACTCCAGCTCGTCGAGGCGGATGCCCTCCTCGTCCATCCCGACGCCGACGACATGCGCCTGGCGCCCGCGGATCGTGCGCAGCGAGCCGGCGAAGGTCGGCGCTTCCGAGAGCACGACGTCGCCCGGGTCGAGCACGGCCGCGCAGACGGATTCAATCGCGCCGGCCGCGCCGTTGGTCATCAGGAACCAGTCCGCGCCGGGCCGCGAGGGGTGGCGCGAGGCGAAGAATTTGCCGACTTCCTCGCGCAGCGGCTCGTAGCCCTGCGGGCCGCCGTAGACGAGCGCGGCGTCGCCCGGTTCGTCGAGCACGCGGCCGGCCGCGGCGAGCAGTTCTTGGCGCGGCTGCGTATCGGCGTCGGGGATGCCGCCGCCGAGCGAGATCGGCGGCTTGTCGGTCGTGGGCTGCTTGCCGGAGAGTCCCCAGTCGGTGGCGGTGCCGGCGGTGAGGAAGCGGACGGCTTCGGAGACGAGGCCGTCGGCCGGGCGGTCCTGCCACGCCTCGCGCGCGGCGCGGGCGGCCGCGGCGAAATCGCCGTTCGGTGCGGGGGATTCGGGAGCGAGGGCCATGTCAATCGTCCGTTCCGGCGGCGCGGCGGTTGCGCAACAGGGTACGCGGTGGATAGCGGTACGATCCCGACGGAGCCCAACGGAGGCGGTGCGGCATGGCGAAGGAGCTGCGGCTGGGCGTGCTGGACCAGATCCCGATCCGTTCGGGCGGGACGGCGGCGCAGGCGATCGCGGAGTCGTTCGAGCTGGCGGAGCGCTGCGACGCGCTGGGCTTCACGCGCTACTGGCTGGCGGAGCACCACAACGCGGGCTCGCTGGCCTGCGCCGCGCCGGAGATCCTGATCCCGCAGGTGGCGGCGCGGACGCGGCGGATGCGGGTCGGCTCGGGCGGGATCATGCTGCCGCACTACTCGAGCCTGAAGGTGGCCGAGAGCTTCCGCACGATCACGACGCAGTTCCCGGGCCGGATCGACCTCGGCATCGGGCGCGCGCCGGGCAGCGACGGGCGCACGGCGCGGGCGCTCGTGCACGGCCCCGGCGCGCTCGGCGTGGACCGCTTCCCGGAGCAGGTGCTGGACCTGTACGGCTGGCTGGCGGACGACCTGCCGCCGGATCACGAGTTCCGCGCGGTGCGGGCATCGCCGCCCGACGCGCCGATGCCCGACTTGTGGATGCTGGGCTCCTCGCACTACGGCGGCCACGTCGCGGCCGAGCTGGGCTGGCGCTTCTGCTTCGCGCACTTCATCAGCCCCGACGGCGGCGAGGGCGTGGTGCGCAAGTACCTCGACCGCTTCCAGCCGTCGCCGGCCGCGCCGGAGCCGCAGGCCAGCCTGGGCGTATCGGTCACGGTCGCCCCGACCGACGAGGAGGCGGAGCGCCTGTGCTGGAGCCGCTGGTGCTGGCGCATCCAAGGCAACCGCGGCGCCCGCGGCGGCATCCCCAGCGTCGAAGAAGCGCTCAACTTCGATTATTCCCAGCCCGAGCTGGACTACATCGCCTACATGCAGCAGCGCAGCATCCACGGCTCCCCCAAACGCGTCCGCGAACGCCTGGAAGCCATGTCCGACGAATACGGCGTAGACGAATTCATCGTACTCACGATCACCCACGACTTCGCCGCGAGAATCCGCTCCTACGAACTGCTGGCGGAAGAGTTCGCCCTCGCCGTCTGAGCCGACGGCGCAGCGGTATCGTGATTGCATGACAGCCGTGCGTGTCCGGTTCGAGTTCGACGAGCGTCGCGCGGCGCAGGCAGCGTCGCGCCTGCTCCGCGCATCCGGCGGCGAGCTGCCCTGCCTCAAGCTGATCAGCCTGATGTACCTCGCCGAGCGTCGATCCTTGTCGGATGACGGGTATTCGATCACGGGCGACCGGTTCGTCTCGATGCCGACGGGCCCGGCGCTCAAGGGCACGCTGCATTTGATGCGCCGCGGATCTTCGGACTCGGAATGGTCGAAGTACGTGACTTCATCCGTTGGCTATTCGGCTCGGAGCACGGGCGAGGAGTGCCGCGACGGGCTGTCCGACTACGACTGCGATCTGCTGGACGAAGTGGCGGCGGAGTTCGGCCGGATGAGCGAGCGGGAGCTGGCCGAATACACGCGGGAGCTTCCTGAATGGGAGCGGTGCGGTCCGTCGGAAAGCCCGGCGGAGATCGACCCGGCCGCGATCATGAAGATCGCGGGGCACTCCGATGACGCGATCGCCGCCGTCGCGGAACAGCTCGACGCGGAGCTGGCGTTCAGGCGGCAGCTGCGCGAGCAGGCGGCGAAGTACGGAGAATGATCGAACCCGGTGAGACGTTCACGGGGTTCGACTTCGGCAACCACTTGTTCATCGTCATCAGCCGGGAACAAACCGACGGCCTGATCGCCGTCGCGAACCTCACCACGCATGGCCGCGAGCCGCGTTGCCGGCGCGGCGACTGCGTGATCGTGTCGCGCGACGATCACCCTTGGGTGCGGCACGACTCATGCATCCCTTATCGGCGTGCGGACATGACGCCCGCGAAACCGCTGGCTGATGCCAAGCAGCGCGGAACCCTCGAATCGCAGGAACCCGCATCGCCCGAGCTGCTCCTGCGCATCCAACACGGCGCGCTCGAGTTCCGCCGCATTCAGAACCCGGTGCGCGCGGCGGTGCGCGACACGCTGGGCGAATCGCGCTGAGCCGCACTGACGGCTGGCGATTGCTGGCGCAGGAGTTCGAGCTGGGGGAGCGGGTGGACGGCGCTACGATCAGCGCATGAAGCGCGCGGCGTTCGCCCTGAATTTCGACGAGCGGAAAGCGGCGCAAGCCGCGGGGCGCTTGCTGGCCCGCCACGGCGCACCGATGCCGGAGGGCAAGTTGGCCGCGCTGCTCTACCTGCTGGACCGCCGCGGCTTGATCGAGACGGGATGCCCGACCACCGGCGACCGCTGGATGGCTTCGAGCGGCGGACCGGCGCCGGTTCGAATGTCGGCACTGATCAACGCCCCGGCGCCCTTGCCCGACTCGGTATGGCGCGACTACGTCTCCGTCCCCGTGGATCGCGCCGTGTGCTGGGCGGGCCGGGCCGACTGCGATGGCCTTTCGGAGTACGACTGCAATCTGCTTGATGAATTGCACGATCAATTCATCGCCAAGGATGAGGCGGAGATCTGCGACTACATGCGCTCGCTGCCCGAATGGTGCGAGCCGGATGGCGGCGCGGAGGAGATTGATCCGGTGCGCATCATGCGCGCGGCCGGCCTGTCGGAGCGGGAGATCGAGGGGGCGGTGGAGGAGGCCGCAGCGCATGCCTCGCTGCTCGATCATCTTGACCGGTTCGCCCGGCGGCGCGAAGGATGATCGAACCCGGCGAAACGCTGCTCGGCTTCGATTTCGGTAATCACCTGCACATCTTCATCAGCCGGGAAACCCGCGACGGCTTCTTCGCGCTCGTCAGCCTCACCACGCACGGGCGTTCCCCTCGTTGCGGCAGGGGCAAGTGCGTCATCGTCCAGCCCGATGATCATCCATGGGTGAATCGACCGTCTTGCGTGCCGTATCGCCGCGCGCTGCTGACGCCTGCCCGGCCGCTCGTTGATGCAAAGCGGCAAGGAACCCTCCGGCAGCATGCGCCGTGTTCGCCGGCGCTGCTGCGCCGCTTTCAGGAGGGAGCTCTGCGGGATCCTGAAACGCCGTCCGACGTCCGGGCGGTCGCGCGCGACATGCTCGGCAGATGAGCCCGAACGGGCATTACGCGAGCGGCTCGGCAGCGCGGATGCCCGCTGCCCCCAAGCCTTGAGCCCTGATGAGGTCGTGCGCCAGCACGCGGACCTGCTTGAAGCCGTCGATCGTGCGGGCTTCGAAGGTGACGGTCAGGTTCGGGGTCGTGTTGGAGGGACGGACCAAGAGCCAGGCGCCGGGTTCGATTTCGGAGAGTTGGGCGCGGATGCCGTCGATGGTGTTGACGTCGCGGTTGCGCGCGAGCTCGCGGCTGAGAGCCTGCATTATTTGGGATTTGCGGCCCTCTTCGCACGGTACTTTGACTTCGGGCGACGTTTGGTAGCGCGGAATATCCGCGATCTCGCTGGGCAGATGGCGGAGCGCGGCTCGGTGCGCGAGCAGGCAGGCCGTGCGCACCGCGTCGTCGGTCACGTGCGGAGGGTTGGCCAAGCCCAAGTAGTAGTGCGTCGACGCCTCGCCGCCCAAATCGATGCCCTCCGCGTGCATCCGCCGCTTGGCGAACGAGTGGCCGACGCGGCCCATGATCGCGCTGCCGCCGTGTGCTTCGATGTCATTGATCACCGCCTGCGAGGTCTTCACATCGACGTGGATCTGCGCGCCGGGATGCTCCTCCAAATGAATGCGCGCGAGCAGGGCCAGGACGGAATGCGGGCTGACGCGCCCGTTCGGCAGCACGAGGCCGAGCCGGTCGCCGTCGCCGTCGAAGGCGAAGCCGATCTGGGAATGCGAGTCGTTGACGAACTGCTCCAGCTCGCGCACGTTTTCGGCTTCGGCCGGGTCGGCGGGATGCGAGTGCTGCGAAGGGTCGAGATTGATGGCGGCGACATCCGCGCTGTCCGTGCTGATCTCGGTGAAGGCGGCGGGCGCGGTGCGGGCCGGGACGGCGTTGCCGGGGTCGAGCGCGACGCGGATCGGCGCGGGCAGGGAGTACTCGGCAGCGAGGGAGCGAACGTACTCGCCGAGCGGATTCCACTCGCGCAGGGCGCCGCGGGCCTGGGCGGGGGACGCGTCGGCGGCGCGCCCGCCGAGTTCGCCGATCTGCTCCGGCAGGAAGGGCAGCGCGTCGGGGCCGATCAGCTTGATCCCGTTCTCGTCCGGCGGGTTGTGGGAGGCGGTGACGATTGCCGCGGCCGTTGACTGCTCCTCTGCCGCCAGTTTGGCGGCGGCCCAGTAGGCGAGCGGCGAGGGGACATCGCCGATTGCAACGACATCGCAGCCGCCGTCGCGGATGCCCGCAATCAGCGCCTCGCGCAGCGCCGGCGTCGTGGCCCGGAGATCGCCCCCGACCACGGCTTGGGACGCCCGCCACTCGTCGCGCAGCATCGCGGCGAGCGCGAGGCCGACGGCGCGGGCCAGATCGGGCGTGATCTCGGCATCTGGCCCTTCCGCGATGCCGCGGATGTCGTAGGCGCGGAAGACATGGCGCGGAATCTGCATCCCCGCGATCTTAGGAGCACGGCCGAGTCCGTAGGCTGATCGCGGACGGGGATTCGGAGCCGCGATGCAGGACGCGATGGAGCAAGCAGACCGCGAGCGAGCGCTGTTCCGCTTCCTTTCCAAGGCGGCGCGCAAGGGCGAGCTCGCCAATGTCGACGCGGCCGCCGATCGGTTGGGCGGCGGGCTGACAGATGTCGAAATCCGCGTGATCGCGAACGAGATGCAGCGGCGCATCGCCGCCGAGTACCCCGACGCGCCGCCGCTGCACCTGCTGCTGACCGCCGTCGATGCCGCGCGGATGCCGGTGATCTCCGCCTACGACTGGGTGCAGGTCGGCATCTACGTCTTCGGCCTGCCGCCGACCAAGACGCGCTCCGGCACGGCGGAGAGCGCCGCGCACCGCGCGCTCAAAGAGTGGGCTGCCGCGAACCCCGAGCGACTCGGTGCTCCGCCCGGCGCGCGCGCCGAAACCGAAGTCTGGTTCCCTTCCGGGGACGAATCCGACGCCGCCTTCATCGCCGCCGACGAGATGCTGATTGTCGAGGTGCGCCCCGGCGAGCCGGAGGAACCCGAACTCCGCCGCGCCCTCTACCAATGCGTCAAGTACCGCGAGGTCCAGCGAGCCGCCGACCGCGCCGAAGCCCGCACCCGCGAGACGCGCGCAGTCCTGCTCGTCCCCGCCGGCCTCCCGCTCGAGCTCGCGGACTTGGCCTCGCGGCTCGATGTCGAGGTCATCGAGGACGGCCCCGGCTAAACGAGCGGCTGCGGGCCGATTGCGGGGGGCCGGGCCAGCTGTTCGGCGCCGGCGACTTCGGGATGGGCGGCCAGGGCGGCGGCGAGTTGTTCGGAGATGCGGTGGTAGGCGGGTTCGTCGTCGGCTTCGAAGCGGAGGCTCAGGGCGGGGGCGGTGTTGGAGGCGCGGGCGTGGGCCCAGCCGTCGGCGAAGAGGATCCGCGCGCCGTCTTCGCGGAGCACGCGATGGGACGGCTCGAAGCGGTCGCCGATTGCGGCCGCGACGGCCGCCTTGCGCGCGTCGGGGCAGGGCAGGCGCAGCTCGGGCGAGATCGGTCGCGGCCGGATTCCGGCCAACTCTTCGTGCAGTGAGCGGCCGCGGCGGGCGAGGCGGCGGAGCAGCGCGCAGGCGGCGTAGACGCCGTCGTCGAGGAAGGGGTACGGCTCGCCGGGCGCGTACTCGGGGCCGAACATGAGGTGCCCGCTGGTCTCGCCGCCGAACTGGATGCCCTCGTCGCGCATGCGCCGCCGGAAGAAGGAGTAGCCGGTCGGCGCGGTCACCGCCCGTCCGCCGCGGGCGGCGATGTCTTCGGCGATGCTGGTCGAGGATTTGGCGTCGATCAGGATGCGCGCGCCGGGCTTGGCGGCGAGGTGCGGGCGGGCGAGCACGGCGGCGAGCCAGTCGGCTTCGGGGCGGCGGCCGAGATGGTCGACCGCGCCGATCCGGTCGCCGTCGCCGTCCCAGGCAATCCCGAGCTCGGCGCGCTGCGCGACGGCCAAGCGCGCGAGCGGGCGCATCGTCTCCGCGTCCTGGGGATCGGCGACATGATTGGGCGCATCGGGGCGCGGCACCGAGTTGATCGCTGAAACGCGCGCGCCGGCCGCTCGCAGCGCGGCCGCGCCCGTCGTCGAGGTTGCGCCGTTGCCGGGATCGATGGCGACGCGGATCCCGTCGGCCGAACCGCCGAACCGCGCCGCGACCAGCTCGAGCCAGTCCCCGATCGCGTCGACTGCATCCATCCGCCCGCGCGACGGCGACGCGGCCTCCTCCGCGCGCGCGACGGCTTGGATGTCTTCGGGCAGCAGCGGCCTCGCGTCGGGGCCGATCAATTTGAAGCCGTTGAACTGCGGCGGATTGTGCGATGCGGTCACGATCAGCGCGGCCGTGCGCGGGCCGGACTTCCACGCCGTCCAAGTCGCCACCGGCGTGGGCGCGAGTCCGGCGGTATGCACGTCGAGCCCGGCCGCGAGGATGCCCTCGATCACCGCCTCGTACAGCTGCGGCGAGGTCGAGCGCGGGTCGCGGGCGGCGACGACGGCATCGCCGCCCTCCTGCCGCAGCCAGGCGGCGAAGCGGTTGCCGATCCGACGCGCGATGCCCGCGTCGAGCTGGCCGGGCGCGGTGCCGCGGATGTCGTAGGCGCGGAAGATCTCGGGGTCGGGCCCGCTCATCGCCGCCACTCTATGCCGTCTCCGTTTGACAGGCGGCGGGCGCAATTCGTAGCCTCTCCGCTGCGGCAAGCGATGACGCGCGCGGCGGCTGCGCGCCCGGAAGGCGGTCGGGAATGCAGGAACGCACGGTCTCGGTGGTCAACGGCAGGTTCCAAGTCGAGCTGATGGAGGCGGGCGACGGGCCGGACCTGCTCTTCATCCACGGCGCCGGCGGGCTGATCTGGGACCCCTTCCTCGAGCAGCTGTCGCAGCGCTACCACGTGATCGCGCCCAAGCTGCCCGGCACGGGCGGCTCGACCGGCGTCGAGTGGCTGATGGACCACCACGACGTCTTCTACTTCTACTGGGACCTGCTGGATGAGCTCGGCGTCGGCGACGTGGTCGTGATGGGCCACTCGATGGGCGGCTGGTTCGCGACCGAGGTGGCCGCGATGCAGCCGGCGCGGGTCAAGAATCTGGTCCTGATCGCGCCGGTCGGCCTCTGGAACGACGAGTATCCTGTCGCCGACTTCTTCGCGATGCTGCCCAACGAACTGGTGCCGGCGCTGTTCCACGACGCCGAGCACCCGGCCGCGAAGATGATGACCGCGCCGCCGCCGGAAGACCCCGAAGAGATGAAGGCGGCCGCCGTCGAGCGGGCCAAGAACCTGCAGACGGCCGCGCGCTTCCTCTGGCCGATCCCCGACAAGCGGCTGGCGGAGCGGATCCACCGCGTGAGCTCGCCGACGCTGATCTGCTGGGGCGAGTCCGACGGCTTGGTGCCGCCGCGCTACGCGGACGACTTCAACGCCGCGATCGCCGGCTCGCAGGTGGTCAAGTTCGCCAAATCGGGCCACATGCCGCAGGTCGAGGAACCCGAAGCGCTGCTGGCCGCGGTGGGCAGCTTCCTCGACGGCTGAGCCGCCCGCCCGCATACGCTGCCGGCGTGGACCTTCCGACCCTTTTCCACCGCTACGCGCGCGTCGACGCGGTCGATCTTGCCTCGCCCCTGTACAGCGAGCTCGCCTACGCGATCTCGGCCGACGAGGAGCTGCTGGCGCTGGCGTCGGAGACGCGCAAGGGCCAGCCTCCGCCGAACATGCTCTGGGCCGCGGTCCAGTACCTCTTGCTGCGCGGCACTGAACACCCGCTGGCCGCCCACTACCCCGTCATCTCGGGAGCTGAACGCCCGATGCAACCGGCCGCGCCGCTGTTCAAGGAGTTCTGCCGCCTGCACCGCGGCGAGATCGCGGAGCTGCTGCGCACGCGACGGACCCAAACCAACGTCGTGCGCCGCTGCACCTGCCTGCTGCCCGCGTTCTCGATCGTCGCCCGGGAGGCCGGGCAGCCGCTGGCCCTGATCGACCTGGGCGCATCCGCCGGCCTCAACCTGCTGTTCGACCGCTACGGCTACCGTTACATGCGGGCCGGCGCCGAGATCGCGCGCTGGAACGACGGGGCGCGGGTGCAGATGGAGGCGGAGATCCGCGGCGGGGGAAACCTGCCCGCGCTCGAACCGGAAATCGCGGTCGCGTCTCGCACCGGAGTGGACGTGAACGTGATCGACCCGTCCGACGAGGATCAGCTGCTCTGGCTCCGCGCCCTGATCTGGCCCGAGCACGTCGAGCGCCACCAGCGCCTGATCGATGCCGCAGCCGAGCTCGCCTCAAGCGACGCCCGCCTGCTCGAAGCCGACGCATCGGAAGCCTTGCCGCAGCTGATCGCTGAAGCCCCGCCCGCCGCCGCCGTCACCGTCCTCCACACCGTAGCCGCCTACCAGTTCCCAAAAGAAACGCTGCGCTCAATCGAACAAACCCTGCTTCAAGCAAGCAACAACCGCCCAATCTGGCGCGTCTCGCTAGAAGCCTTCCCCGACTCGCCAACGCCACAATACGAACTGGCCATCCGCCGCTACCGCACCGCCAACGCCGAAACCCAGCGCCTCGCAATAACATCCCCCCATGGCTGGTGGCTCGAGCCGGTCGATTAAGCGGCGCGCTCACCTGATACGGTCGGCTCCGTGGTGCTGCTGCTCGGCGGCGGCGGCGCGATGATCGGCGCGGTTGCCGCTTTCCGCTAAGATGGTGCCATGCCGGCTTCAGCTGAACTTCGTGAACGATTCGTTGCTGCGGGCTGCGAGGAGGGGCTGGCGGACACGCTTGCGGCTGCGTTCGGGGCGGTGCTTGATGAGGCCGTGGCCGAGGCCGTTGCCAAGGCGGGGGAGCGGAACGGGCATTCGGCGGCGCTGATTGAGGAGCGGATCGACGAACACGCTGCCGAGAACGAGCGGCAGTTCCGCTCGACGCTCGACGAAGTCACCGCCCAGATCGCCGAAAACCGCAAGGAGATCTCGGAATCGCACAAGGAACTCGCCGCATTCCGGCTCGAAACCGAGCGCCGCTTCAGCGACGTCAGGGACGAAATCAGCGAGCTCCGGGCGGAGAATGAGCGCAACTTCAGCGATCTCCGCACGGAGAACGAGCGCCGCTTCAGCGACGTCAGGGACGAAATCAGCGAGCTCCGGGCGGAGAACGAGCGCAACTTCAACGAGCTCCGCACGGAGAACGAGCGCCGCTTCAGCGACGTCAGGGACGAAATCAGCGAGCTCCGGGCGGAGAACGAGCGCAACCTCAGCGATCAGCGGGCGGAGAACGAGAAGCACTTCACGGAGCTCAAGGAAGCGTTCGCGGATCAGCGGGCGGAGAACGAGCGGCGGTTCAGTGAGCTCCGCACGGAAAATGAGCGGCGGTTCGGGGATCTTGAGAAAGCCATCTCCAAGGTGCGCGAGGAGAACGAGCGCCGGTTCAGCGAGGTCAGGGGCGAAATCGCTGAAGCCAGGGGCGAAATCAACGCGCTCCGGGCGGAGAACGAGCGCCGGTTCAGCGATCAGCGGGCGGAGAGCGAGAAGCACTTCACAGAGCTCAAGGACGAACTCGCCGCGCTGCGCGAGGAGAACGAGCGCCGGTTCAGCGAGGTCAGGGGCGAAATCAACGCGCTCCGGGCGGAGAACGAGCGCCGGTTCAGCGAGGTCAGGGGCGAAATCAACGCGCTCCGGGCGGAGAACGAGCGGCGGTTCAGCGATCAGCGGGCGGAGAGCGAGAAGCACTTCTCCGAGCTCAAGGACAATCTGGCGAAGGCGCAGATCGAGAACGAACGGCGTTTCGGGGAGCTGGCCGGGATGATCGCGGGGCGGGAGCGGCATATGACGATGTTGGTGCTGGCGTTGGCGGGGCTGGTCATCGGCGGGACGGGCGCAACCGTTGCGGCCGTCGCGCTCTTCGTGGGCGGCTCTTAGGGCTTGCCGGCTTCGCTCGGGCTGAGGCGGCTTGCCGGAACTTGCTTCGGGCGTGTGCCTTGGGGTTGATTCGTGTAGACTGAGCGCAGCTCAGATGCCCTCTCCGGGCGCGTTCCATGTTCTAGATTGGAACGGATGATCGGGGGGGGGGGGGGGTGACTGCTTTTGCCGGCGGGGCCTTGGCTGCGCGGGCGGAAGATGGGGGATTTTGATGCGGAATCTCTTCGCGCTCGGGGGCTTCCGGCTGCGGGCGGGGCTGGCGGGGCTGGCCTTGGCGCTGCTCGCCGGCGGCTGGATGGCGCTTGCGCCGGCGCCGGCTTCGGCGGACGGGTTGAGCGGCAACCACGGCAACGCCCAGAACCCCGTCATCCGGGTCGGCACCACGGTCTTTTGCAATTCCGGCGATATCCCGGGCACCATCCCCGTCGCCGGCCAATGGAAGAAGGGCGCCAACGCCAACAGCTTCGAGGCCCACGTCTACCGCGGCAGCTGCCCCAGCACCTGGCAAACCGGCAATGGGGTGTTCACCGCCGGCAGCGAAAGCGGGAGCTGGAAACTCCAGCTGAACAGCACGTCGGGCCGGAGCGGGACGAAGCTGGCGAGCGCGACCTTCGGAACGCTGCCGGCCAGCTTCCCGCAGCGCAACACCGGCAGCACGGCGGCGAATCCCCGGTCCGGGGACAACTCTGACGTCCGCACCGGCACGGACGGCCAATGGTCCCGAAGCGGGAATTGGTCCACACCGGCGACGATCACGTTCACCGTTCCCAACTCGCACACCGGCGATGTCTACCTCCTCTTCGAGGGGGACGGCGAAGATTCCGGGTGCAGCTGTCCCACCCACTGGCACCTCAACCTCAGGTTCACCCCGCCCGGCCAGACGGCGATCGCGGCCTTCCCCTTGCTGGTGCCGCAGGACTCGGGCGGCGCGCTGCCCGCCAGCGGCAGCGCCTCGGCCACGCAGGAGCGGCCGACCGGCGGCACGAGCCAGCGCGCGCGCCTCTTCGTGCGCGCCGCCGACCCTTCCGCCACCTACACCGCCAGCGACGCCAACGCCGCCCGCAGCGCCTTCGACAGCGCCACGATCAAGATCACCAGCGACTCGGCCGGGGAGACCGCGATCGCCAACGCCACGATCACCGGTTCCGACGGGAGCAGCGCGCTCGCCGCCTGCGACGAGGCCACCGCCGGCAACACCTGCACGATCCAGTCCGCCAACTTCCCGCAGGCGAGCGGGATGAATCCGCTGACCACCCATCAGGACATCTACTTCCAAGTCCCGGCCGCCCACAGCGGGGACTTCTACGTGCACGTGACCATGGCCAAGTCCGGCAATACGTCGCGCAGCTCCGCCCAGCGGTACCAACCGCGGATCAAGGTCTGGCCGCTGTACGTCCCGGCCGGCACGGCCAGCGGCACCGACCTCTCGGCGGGGACGCGCAGGTACCTCCCGGCCGGCGGATGGCAACGCGCCGCCTTGTACCTGCGCGCGGCCGACCCTTCCGGCACCTTCACCAGCAGCGACGCCAACATCGCCATCAACTCATTCAGTACCGTCGATTTCCTAGTCTCCAGCGACGCGGCCGGCGTGAATAACATCACCGGTGCCCGGATCTCCGCCCCCGGAACCGGCAGTCTCGGCAGCGTCTGCCAGAGCGGCGTCACGAGTCCCTGCTCGGGGGCCAGGCTTGATTGGCCCACGTCGGCTGGCCTTGCCTCCCCGATCGAGTTCCGGTTTTCCGTCCCCTCCAGTCACACCGGCCCCGCCTACCTGTTCGCCCGAGTCAACCATGGCGCACAGCTCTCGCGCAGCTTCGTGCTGCGCTACGACGTGCCGCTCCTCGACGCCCATCCGCTGGTCATGCCGGCCGGCACGGCGAGCGGCACCAACGTCTCGGCCGGCGCGCGCAACTTCGCGGCGAACGGGGCCTCGCAGCAGGTCACCGTGAACCTGCGCGCGGCCGCGCATTCGGGCACCTACACCAGCACCGAGGCCAACGCGGCGCCGGCGGCGATCGGCGACGCCACGATCAAGATCACCAGCGACGCCGCGGGCACGACCGCGCTCAGCGGGGCGAAGATCTCCTCCGACGCGGCCGGCAACACGGTGGTCTCCGCCTGCACGGAGACGTCGGTCGGCGACACCTGCACGATCACCAGCGCCAACTGGCCGGCCACGGGCGGCGTGATGGACGCGCTGAACTTCTACTTCTCCGTCCCCTCCAGCCATACCGGCAACGCCTACGTCGTCGTCACCGCAACCCGCTCCGGGCGCGGGCCGCGCAGCTTCTCGCTGCAATACGGCAATACCCCCGTCGACGCGCATCCCCTCGTCATGCCGGCCGGCACGAGCAGCGGGACGGACGTTTCGGCGGGGACGCGCGACTTGGCGACGGGCGGGGCCTCGCAGGAGGTCACCGCCAATCTGCGGGCGGCGGCGCATTCGGGGACGTTCACGAGCGGCGATGCGAACGCGGCGGCGTCGGCGATCAGCGGCGCGACGATCACGATCGCCTCCGATGAGGCGGGGGCCAGCCCGATCAGCGGCGCGAAGATCTCCAGCGACGCGGCCGGCAGCACGGCAGTCACGGGCTGCACGGGGACGCCCAACACCTGCACGATCACCAGCGCCAACTGGCCCGCGACGGGCGGCACGACGGACGCGCTGAGCTTCCATTTCTCGGTGCCTTCGGACCACGTCGGCGACGCCTACGTGGTGCTCACGGCCGCGCAGTCCGGCAGGGTCTCCCAGAGCTTCGCGCTGCAGTACGGGAACACGTCGGTCGGCGTCGCGCCGCTGGCGGCGCCGGTGGAGCGGACGGGGGTGCCGGCGGGGACATGGACGAACGTGGATGTGACGGCGCGGGCGCAGACTTGGCTGCACTCGTACAGCGGGGATTCGGGGCGCGAGCGGGTGGCGGTCTACCTGCGGGACGCGGCGCATGGGAACCGCTACCTGGCGGCCGGGACGAACGTCGCGCCGTCCGCCTTCGACAGCGTGCGCATCCGCCTGGCGTCGGACGCGGCCGGGACGACGCCGTTGACGGGGCCTGCCGTGCAGCTGCAGGCGGAGGATCGCAGCGGCGACTGGAACACCGACGGCCCGTTCCCGCTGAGCGCGGTCTCGGCCTGCACGGAGGCGGTGGCGGGCCCGACCTGCACGGTGACCAGCGCCAACTGGCCCGTTTCGGGCGGAGTGACGCAGCCGCTGCAGCTGGTCTTCACGGTGCCGGACTACTGGGTCAACCGGGCCAGCTTCCACACGGGCGACATCTACTTGGTCGTGACCGTCTCCGAGGCGGGCAAGACGGACCGCACGTTTTCGCTGAAGTACGGCGACCCCTACATCTCGGCCTATCCGCTGGCGGTGCCGCAGGACGCGGCGGGCAACCTGATCGGGGCCAATTTGTCGACGGCCGCGCGGGACTTCGCGGCCGGCGGCGCGAGCCAGCGTGCGCGGCTGTTCGTGCGCGACGAGCCGCACGGGGAGTCCTTCACCGCGGGCGCGGCGAACGCGGAGCGGGACGAGTTCAGCTGGATCACGATCCAAGTCGAGTACGGGACGATCACCGGCGGCGGCACGCTCTACACGCCGCTGACCGGGGCCAAGCTGACCAAGGCGGACGGGACGACGGCGCTGGACAACTGCGGCGAGGGGACGACGGCGGGGAACAAGTGCACGATCGGGGCCTCGGACTGGCCGCAGGCGAGCGGGACGGATCCGCCGACGCTGCCGCTGGACGTCTGGTTCTCGGTGCCGGACACGCGGTCGGAGCCGGTTTACCTGGGCGTGCACGCAGTCTTGACGGGCAAGACCGCGCACGAGTTCCATCTCAAGTACGAGCCCTTCCTGCAGGTCTGGCCGCTGGCGGTGCCGGCGCCCGGCGGCACGCGGGAGACGGGCGACGTGAAGAGCGCGAGCCGCGACTTCGCGGCGTCCGACGGAGCCAACCAAGTCGAGCTCTACCTGCGCAGCGCGGGCCATTCGAACACCTACACGGCGGCCGAGACCAACGTCGGGCGCGCCGACTTCGACCGGGTCAAGCTGTGGGTGGCGACGGCGGAGGACGGCGCGACCCGGGTCAGCGGCGCGAAGATCACGGGTTCCGACGGGAGCTCCGCGCTGACCGCTTGCACCGAGACGACGGCCGGCGAGCTCTGCACGATCACCAGCGCCAACTGGCCACAGGCGACGAGCGGGACGCCGCTACGGACGCTCGTCCAGAACGTCTACTTCACGGTGCCCGACGACCATGACGACCCGGTCTGGCTGGTGGTCTCGGTCGAGAAGGACGACAGGGACGCCGACCGCGTCTTCTCGGTCGAGTACGACCCGCCCTACGCGGGCTACCCGCTGGTCGCGCCGAGCGGCAGCACGGATGGCGTCGACCTCGGCAGCGGCGCGGGCAACTTCGCCGCCGGCGGCTCGACCCAGCAGGTGTCCATCTATCTGCGCGCGGGCTGGCACGGGGACGTCTACCGCTCCTCCGCCGACGCCAACATCGGGCGCTCGGACTTCACCAGCGCCAAGATCACGATCGCCTCGGACGAGGACGGCAGCACGGCGATCACGGGCGCGAAGATCTCCAGCGACGCGGCCGGCAGCACCGCCGTCACGGGCTGCACCGGCACGCCCAACACCTGCACGATCACCAGCGCCAACTGGCCGCAGGCGAGCAGCGGCACGCCGCTGCTGACGGTCGCGCGGGACATCTACTTCTCCGTCCCGAACACGGTCTCGAGCACGGTCTTCGTGGTGGTCGAGCTGACCGCCTCCGGCAAGTCCGCCCGCACCTTCGCGCTGCGCTACGACCCCGGCCTGCCGGTCTTCCCGCTGATCGTGCCGGCCGGCACTTCGAGCGGGGACAACCTGGGCACGGCCACGCGCAAGTTCGCGCTGGCCGGCGCGGCCCAGCAGGGCTCCGTCCGCCTGCGCAGCGCCTGGCACTCGAACATCTACGACACCTCCGACACGGACACCGCCAAGAGCGAGTTCGACTCCGCCGTCATCCGCATCGCCACCGACAACCAGGGCGCGAACCCCGCCACGGGCGCGGTGCTCTCCTCGAACAGCGCCGGCACTGCGGCGATCTCCGCCTGCACCGAGTCCTCGCCCGGCCACACCTGCACGATCACGCGGGCCAACTGGCCCGGCGCGACCACCGCCGGCGCGCTCGACTTCTGGTTCTCCGTGCCCGAGAACCTGCCCTCCGACACCTACGTCGTCGTCACCGTCCGCAAGGCCGGCGAACCCGACCGCGTGCAGGCGCTCTCCTACCTGACCCCGCTCACCCCCGCCTTCCCGCTGGCGATCCCGCAGAATTCCTCCGGCACGCTGGAGACGGGCAACGTCAAGACGCGCAGCGACCGGCTCTGGGACCGCGAAGCCGGCCAGCAGCGCGCGAGGATCTACCTGCGCGGCGCCGTCCACGCCGACGCATACGACTCGTCGCACGCCAACGCGCCGCGCGCCCGCTTCGGCCAAGCCGAGATCAAGATCGCCACGACCAGCGCCGGCACCACGGAGGTGACCGGCGCGAAGCTCACCTCCGACGGCGGCAGCACCGCGCTCAGCGGCTGCGCCGAAGGCACGACCGCCGGCCCCACCTGCACGATCCCCGCCGCCAGCTGGGCCATCGACGGCAACGACCTGACCCAGCATCTCGACATCTACTGGTCGGTGCCCGACGACACCACGACGGACGCCTACCTGGTCGTGAGCATCTCGGCGACCAACAAGGACACCCGCGTCTTCCATCTCAAGTACGGCAAGAACCTGCCCGTCTTCCCGCTGCTGGTGCACCACAGCGCGAACAGCGGGGACGACGTGACCTCGGACTCGCTCACCTACGCGACCGGCGTCAGCGGGCACCGGGTGCGGGTCTTCCTGCGCGAGGAAGCGCACGAGAACGAGTACAACGCCTCCGGCGACGCGAACGCGGCGCGGAACCTGTTCGACTCGGTCCAGATCCGGATCGCCACCGACGCGACCGGCGGGACCGAGGTGCCCGGCGCCCGGATCTCGCACGACACGATCGGGGTCGAGCGGAAGACGAACTGCACGGAGACGGCGATCGGCCCGACCTGCACGGTCACCCGCGCCAACTGGCCGGCCGGCAGCGGCGGCACGGCCGGCGAGCTCCAGTTCAACTTCAAGGTCCCGATCGAGTACGGCGAGGACGCCTACGTGGTCGCGATCGTCCGCCGCGCGGGCCAGGACGACCGCGTCTTCTCGCTGGAGTACGGCGACCCCTACATCAAGCTGCACCCGCTGGCCGTCCCGATCGTCGGCGGCAACCCGGAGAGCGGCGACCTCAGCACGGCCCAGCGCTCCTTCGAGCCCGAAGCCGGCCGCCAGCAGGTGCGCATCTACCTCCGCGACTCCTGGCACGGCAACGAGTACGACGCCTCCGACACCAACGTCGCCGACTCCGCCTTCAACCTGATCACGATCCGGATCGCGACCGACGCCAGCGGCGTCACCGACGTGACCGGGGCCGCGATCTACGGGGCCTCGAGCGGCAACACGGCGCTGTCGACTGGCTGCACCGCGGGCGCGGCCAACTGCTCGATCAACGGGGCCAACTGGCCCGATGCCGCCGACGGCACCAACGCGCCCTTGGACCTCTGGTTCTCGGTGCCCGACAACACCGCCAACCCGGTCTACGTGACGATCACCCCGGCCCACGCGTCGCTGCAGCAGCGCGTCTACGCGCTGCGCTACAAGCCCGGCCTGCCCGTCTTCCCGGTCGCCGTCCCGCGCACCACCTCCGACGGCTACGAGACCGGCAACTTGGGCGAGCGTACCGGCGCCTTCGCCGGCAACAACGCGCGCCAGAAGGCGACCGTCTTCCTGCGCGACGAGAGTCCCGGCAACATGTACGACGCGACCGACACGAACGTGGACCAGTCGGATTCTTCCTTGTTCGACAGCGTGACCTTGACGATTGCGACGGCGGCGGACGGGGGGACGGCGATCAGCGGGGCGCGGTTCTACGGCGGGGCCAGCGGCAGCGGCGGGCTGCGCGGGTGCAGCGGCAACACGTGCACGATCACGCGGGCGAACTGGCCCTCGTCGGGCGGGTTGGACCTGTGGTTCTCGGTGCCGGACTCGCGGACGCAGGACGCGTTCCTGCATGTCGCGGTGAACAAGGCCGGGGAGCCCTCGCGCGAGGCGGCGACGCGCTACGAGTCGTCGTACGTGCGTGCCTACCAGCTGATCGTGCCGAAGACGGGGGCTTCTACCTATACGAGCCTGGCGCAGGCGCGGCGCTGGCAGCCGGAAGGCGGCGACCAGCGCGCGGGAATCTTCCTGCGCGAGCAGCCGCGCAGCTCCTACGACGCGGCGCACGCGAACGCGCCGGCGGCGAACGTGGACAGCGCCGTGATCAAGATCACCAGCGACGCCGGCGGCGCCTCGCCGCTGACGGGGGCGGAGATCACCTCCGACGGCTCGGCGGTGCTGAGCGCCTGCACGGAATCGGCGGCGGGCCACACCTGCACGATCCCGGTGGCGGACTGGCCGCAGTCGGGCAGCCCGGCTTTGGCGACGGAGCTGGACTTCCAGTTCTCGGCGCCGGACTCGCACCGCGGCGACGTCTACGTGCACGTGACGCTGATCAAGTCGGGCAAGACCAACCGCACCGGCTCGCTGCGCTGGCAGGCGCCGCTCTCGGTCTCGGCCTTCCCGCGCCCGCGCGCGCTGAACGCGACCGGCGGCGTGATCTCGGCCGGCGAGTTCGACGCCATGGCCGGCACGGACCGCGCGCGGGTCGAGCTGCGCTCGAGCGCGGGCGGTTCCGGCGGCGCCTCGACCTCGGCCTTCCAGCGGGTGATCATCACGGTCGCCGCGGACGCCGACGGCGGCAGCCCGATCAGCGGTGCCAAGCTCTCCAGCGACGCCGCCGGCAGCACCGTGATCGGGGCGTGCACGGAGACGTCGGTGGGCAACACCTGCACGGTGCCGGTGGCGGACTGGCCCGTCTCGGGCGCGGTCGCGGGCAACCTCGACCTCTACTTCAGCGTGCCGCTGGCGCACGGGGCGGCCGCCTACCTCGTGGCGCGTGCCGAGAACGCGGGCGAGCGCGACCGCGTCGCCGCATTGAAGTACGACGCGCCGATCGGGTCGCTGAGCGGGTCGGCTGGGCCGGTGCTGGACGCGCGGCTCTCGGGCGGAGAACGGGAGCAGGACGACGACGGCGACGGCTCGCGCCTGGACAACCTGCGCTGGTACGACACTGCGGCCAGCAGCCGCCAGCGGCTGGCGGTGCGCATCTACAAGACCGCGCGCTCGACGTGGAGCGGGTCGGCCGAGCTGGCCTCGTTCGAGTCGCTCGACTCGACCGCCGCGCTGACGCTCAGCGCCAGCTACCCGACCGGCCAGACCACGACCGGCTTGGGCGCGGCCCACATCGAGTTCACCAAGCCGGACGGGACCGCGCTGGGCTGCAGCGAAGCGTCCTATGCCGGCGGGAACTGCACGCTGACCCGGGCGACGCTGAAGACGCTGATGGGGGTGGGCGGCGCGGCCGACGCGCGGCGCACGTTCGAGCTGGAGTTCGCGTTCTCGATCAAGACCGCCTTCACCAACAGCGGGGACGTGACCGTCCAAGCCAGCGTCGGGCGCTACATCGCGGGCGCCAGCTCGGAGTCGACGATCGTCTACGCGCGGGGGATCACGGCGGCGGCGGCGAACGCGCAGCCGTTCGCGATGCAGCTGCGGTCGGACGGCACGCCGGAGCAGGGCAACGTGCTGACGCGGGACCCGCAGCGCCGCTACGCGCCGGGCGGCCAGGACACGCCGGTCAACCTGCGCATCTACGCCAGCTCCAGCGCGCTGGACACGTACAGCAGCTCCGTGAACCTCGTGCCCTACGCGAGCGTCGAAGAGGTCAAGCTGGAGATCAAGGACCGCCCCTCGCCGAACGCGCTGATCGCGAACGCCGCGATCACGGTGCAGAAGAACGACGGCACGAGCGCCTGCACGGAGGCGGCGGGCAACGTCTGCACGATCACGGGCGCGAATTTCCTCGCGTCCGGTCCGCCGCGCGCGGCCGGCTACTACCGCGCGCTGCCTTTGGACTTCACGTTCACGGTGCCGGCCGGCTACGTCAACGCGGACTTCGGCAACGCGGACCTGGTGATCTCGGTGCGGCGCGGGGGCAGCGGCACGCCGGCCTCGCGCACGCAGACGTTCACGCTGCCGTTCGACGGCGGCACCCGCGCGCAGCCGTTCGCGATGGCCTCGAACGCGGCCTACAGCGCCGCGGCGGGCAACCAGCAATGGGCCGCGGGCGGTCGCCGCACGCCGGTCTGGCTGCACGTCTACAACACCGAGAAGTCCTCGTTCGAAGCGGTCGCGACGAACAACACGGCGCAGTACTGGGAGTTCGACCAGACCGCGGGCGCCGAGGTGATCACGATCGAGCTGCTGGACGGGCAGACGGGCGAAGCGGCCCCGCGCCGCGCCCGGATCACGGCGCCCGATTCGGATGAAAAATTCGCGCCCTGCGCGGAGTCGCGGCCCGGCCCGGTCTGCACGATCAGCTTGGCGGCGCTGAAGGCCTACGACTCCGGCGCGACCACGGACGACGACTACGTGGACCCGCTGCGGTTCGCGGTCTCTGTCCCGCAGGGCTCGACCGCCTCGATCCGGATCCGCGCCGGCGTGCAGCGCTCGGACGACGTGCCCGGCTCGAACCCGGCCGTGAAGGAGCGCAAGGTGCGGGAGTTCGCGCTCTACGCGCCCTGGCCCTACCCGCAGCTGGTTCCGCTGGACGACGACGGCGAGCCGCCGGCCGGCTCGATCGGCCTGGTGCCCTGGGAGTACGAGCCGCGCGGCCAGCGCACGCCGCTGCTGCTGGGGCTCTACAACGAGCGCCGGGCCGGGGCCTACGCCGCTCCGTCCGCCGCGAACCAGCCGGCCCTGTCGGACTTCGAGACGGTCACGCTGACGGTGCTGGACCGCGACGGGGCGCCCTTGGCGGACGCGCGGATCACGGCCCGCAGCGGGGCGCCGCTCTCGGCCTGCCGCCCGGCCGGCAACGAGTGCGAGATCAGCCGGGCGGAGTGGCGCGCGCTGCAGCCGGGCGGCGGCGCGCTGGTCCGGGCCCCGCTCGAGTTCGCGGTGATCGTGCCGGCCGCCTACGGCGAGGCGATCTCGGTCCGCGCCGTGATCGAGCACTCCGGCCGCAACGCGCCCGACGCCGCGCTGCCGTCCGGCCAGTTCACGGTCGGCTCGGTCACGGTCGGCATCGCCGACGACTCCGGCGCGCGCAGCACCCACTACCGGCTGAGCATGGTCTCTCCCGTGAAGAAGGCGTTCGCCCTGCCGCTGCTCGACGACGGCGAGGGCGGCCTGCGCGTCTGCGCCAAGGACGAACCCGGCGCGGCCTGCACCGCGCCCTCGGCCCAGCAAGGCGCGGCGCTCGGGTTCGCGGCCGCGATCACGCGCGGGCTGGACTCGCATCCGGCCAAGCCGGACCCGGACCGCGACGAGCTGGTCCAGTACGACGAAGTCGAATCGCTGCGCATCACCGCGACCGGCGGCACGATCATCCACCGCGCGCTCTGCCCCGCGGCCGAGCCCGAGCACCCGGTCGACCCGGCCCAGCCGGCGGCCGCGCCCAACGACTGCACGGTGCCGGGCGCGCTGCTGCAGGCGTTCCACGGGGCCGAGCCCAGCGACCCGATCCGCCCGCTCGAGCTCGTCGTCGTGCCCGATGCCGCCTCCGGCACGGTCTCGCTGGCCTACGACATCGCCGGCTCCGACGACGTGATCGAGGCGACGATGGCGTTCACGGCCGCCGCCGGCGAGCCGCGCCTGGCCGCGGCCGTCTTCTTCGACTGGACCGACCCCGGCGCCGACTACGACGCGGCCCGGCCGGCCGTCCTGTTCACGGTCGGCCGCCGCGACTCCCGCGCGGGTGCGCCGCCGGTGCCGGCCTCGGCCCTGCCCGGCCGGCTCGTCCCCGCGACCTTCGCCGAGCTCGACGAAGAGGCGGCGCTGCAGCTCTCGATCAGCCAGGGCACGCTCTCCTACAACGGCGTTGCCTGCCCCGACCCCGACGCCTGCACGCTCCCGCTCTCCCGCGCCGAGCTGCTGGCCGGTTCTTCCGCGGCCTCCGACTCCTGGCCGATCAACAGCCTCAGGGCCGAGTACGCGCTGCCGTTCGAGCGCTCCGGCCCGACGACGCTGACCGCGGCCGCGCGCCCGGCCGACGGCTCTCCCGTCACCGGCTCGCTGGCGATCCCGCACCCGGCCGTCTCGGCCCCGGTCGGCGCGGCCCACCTGCCGGCCGACGCGGACGGCGAGATCTCGGCCGGGGCGACCGAGCAGCTGGCGGCCGGGTTCCTGATCGCGGTGGCCGACTCCGGCGCGGGCTGGGCCTGCCTGCGGCCCGACCCCTCGTTCCTCGAGCTCGACGCGTCCGGCGCCGCCGTCGACGCCTGCGCGCTCTCCCGCGCGCCGGCGCCGGCCGACCCGATGGACCCGCAGCCGGCGCCCTCGGCGCTGCACGCCTGGCTGGACGACGACTCCTACCTGGCGCTGGGCGGCGACGCGGTCTTCTCCGGCGACGGCGGCAAGAAGCTGGAGATCGGCGGGAGTTCGCGCTGGAACCAGCTGCGCTGCGCGCCGGCCGAGGGCCTGCCCGGCGGGGCCGGGGCCGACGCCGGCCCGCGCGACCTCGCCTGCTGGGTGACGGACGCGGAGGGCGCGCGTCCCGAGATCACGGCCGCGGCCAGCACCAGCGGCGCGCCGATCACCGTCTCCGCCAACCTGATCCCGGCCGACGGCCGCAAGTTCCACTTCATCCTCGGCTCGGGCGAGCAGCCCGCGGAGCAGCCGGCCGCGCGGGCGGCCGCTGCGGCCGCGTTCGCCTTGCCCGGCTCCGTCTTCGGCTCGGCCGCGATCCCGGTCGGCGCCGCCGCGATCCCCGCCTCCGCCAGCCTGCTCAGGGCCGGCGACGCGACCGGCCCGATCCCGGACGGGGCGGCGGCCGCGCTGCTGCTGCGCATCGCCGACGCCGGCGGGCGGCCGGCCGACCCGGAGCGGATCTCCTCGATCACGCTGACGGCGAGCAAGGGCGAGCTGGGCGGCGACTACTGCGACGGCGGCCGCGCCTGCACCTTCCAGGCCCGCGCCGGCTCCGCCCTGGCGACCGCGGCGGCCGAGGACCCGGGCCTGACCGCGCGCATCCCGCTGACCCTGACCCCGCCCGACGGCGAAGGCTCGCTGACCCTGCGCGCCGTCGTCGTCTCCACCGCCGGCGCGCAGTTCTCGGCCGCGCTCCCGCTCGACTACGCCGGCGGCGCCGCCCTGATCCGGATCGGCGAAGACCTCCCCGTCCTCCACCACCACGCCACCACCGACGCCGCCGACAACGCGGCCAGCGGCGCGGCCAACGGCGGTGCGGCCGCCGCCGGCGCGGCCGGCTCGGGCAGCGGCAGCGGCGCCAACGGCGGCGCGGCGAACGGCAACGGCGCGGCCGGCGCCGGCGACCCCGCCGCGGAACGCGGCATCGCCGAGATCCCGATCACCGCAACCGACGCCGGCGGCCGCGTCGTCGAGCTGCCGCCGCGCGCCTCCGCCCGCGTCGAAGGCCCAGACGGAGCCACCGAGGACCGCTTCGCGATCGCCCGCGACTGCTCTGACGGGCCGACTGCCTGCAAGTTCCGCATCTCCGTCACCGCCTCCGCCGCCGACCCGCTCCCCTCCGGCCGCTACGAGCTGGTCGTCACCGGAGCCGGCCTGACCGACGCCCAGGGCAACGCCGACATCCGCGCCGAGTTCGGCGTCGCCGGCCCGGCCGCCGCGATCGAAGCGCGCGCCCCCGCGCTGCCCGCCATCGGCGCCCCGCTCGCGATCCGCGCCGACCTCACCGACGCGCAGGGCAACGCCGTCGCCGACGGCACCCAAGTCCGCCTCTCCGTCCGCTCGCCCGACGGCTCGCCCTCGCCGCTGATCCCGCTCGACCCGCCGCCGACGGACCCGGCCGACCCGGCCTCGGCCCTGCTCCGCACCCGCAACGGCATCGCCGCCGCCTCCATGGCCGCGGCCTCGAGCTCCGTCGCCATCCTCTCCCTCGACGCCCAGGACGGCCCCCGCACCGCCGCCTCCCTCACCCTCGTCCTCACCCCCGACTCCGGCGACGGCACAGCCGGCAGCGGCTCCGCCGCCGGCGACGGCAGCGGCGCAGCCGGGGCCGCGGGCTCCGCCCCCGCCATCCAAATCGGCTTCTCCACCTGGTCCGGCCGCATGGGCGCCAGCGCCGCCGCCGCCCTCGCCGCCTCCCCCGCCACGCAAGCCATCTACCTCTGGAACGGCAAGCGCTGGCTCCGCTACGCCGCCACCCCCTCCGGCACCCCCGTCCCCGGCTCCCAAAACTTCACCCTCGCCCCCAACGACGTCATCTACTCGCCCTGATCGCGGCAGCCGGAGGCGCGGCAGGGCGGGCGGGGCAAGGGCGTCTGCGCATACGGGCGCTTACGGAGATTCCCGGGTGAAGTTCTCGATCGGCAGCACGAACGTCGCCACCCGGTACCCGAACCGGTCCGCCAGCTTCGTCCGGTAGGGCAGCTCCGCGACGTGGACCAGGAAGGCGTGCGCCCCCGGCCGCAGCCCCGGCTCCTCCAGCTCGATCACCGCCGTCCGCCCGCTCGGCGCCCAGGTGCGCACCGCGACGAGGAAATCCAGCGAGTGCACCCACCAGGTCGTGCTCGGCGCCCGCCGGCCCGGATCGAGCTCCTTGTCGAACTCCACGATGATCGTCCGGCCCGTGCCGAGGATCCGCACGGGCCGCGGCCCTTCGGTCAGATTTTCCAGCCGCAGTCGGCGGAACGCCTCCACCTGCAGCCCACCCGGATCCGCCAGGGCCCCGGAGGCGGGCGGCCCGTAACTCAGCCGCACCGAACGATCCCATGCCGGCGGCCGGCTCAATTCGAGCTCCAAGAGGTTCCCGCGGACGGCCAGGACCCGCAGCACCCGCGCGCCGGCCGTCATCGAGAACGCCGTCCCCGCCGGCACCTGCGAGCGGTCGAGCGCGTCGTCAAACCGCACCCGCACGATGCGGTCCCTCACCGTGCCCGAGATCGGCGCCGGCGGCCGCGCCACCCGATTGACGGCGGCGCGGCTGAATTGCGGCGCCGTGCTCCCCGCCCCGCCCTGCCGGCATGCCGCGTGCCGCTCTCCCGGCTCGATATCGAGCAAATGGTTTCCGCCAGCCGGCGCATAGGCGACGGTGACCGCGTCGCCTTCGGCAATTTCCGCGCGGAGATGCAACGTGACTATGTCTCCAGATGCTTCAGCGGACGCAATTGAATTCAACGCTCCGTTCACGATTACGGAGAACGCCGCCTCCAGTCGCCCGGCGGCGCGAACCGCTTGGTCGAATGTGATCCGCACCTGCCGGCTGTAGGCCGTGATCGATGCCGGTACCGGGTCGGCATCCGTGCAATTCGCCAACGCGATATCGAACGAGGGGACCAGCACGGCATCGCCCGTCGCCGCCGTTCCCGACAGTCCGCCGGGTTGCGCCGCATACGACGCCCGCACATCCGCTCCGTCGGCAACCGCCGAGGCCAGCGTCAGCGTTGTTTTCTTATCTGCACTGCTCGCCATCGCGATCTGGATCTCTTGCCCGTCGGAGGTGACGGTGAACGCGCTGGGCGCCGCGCTGCCGCCCAATGCCGTTCCGAACCGCAAGATCGCCTCATCGCCGTCGATCTTCCCGGCCACGGCTAGATTGAGCAGCGCCGTCGGACTGATCGTCTTCACCGGATTGCCGGGACTCGACGTATCCGCAAATTCCATATGTTCTTTATGCTCCTCGTCGTAGCGGAATTTCACGATATTGTCAGGACTGGCATCGTCTTGGAGTTTCACCACCAGCTCCCGTCCCCTGACTTCGAATCCTGATGCCTCGAGCACCGCTCCCGACTCCAAAATCCGCACGCCGGGAGGACACATCACTCCCGGATCGCACAACGTTGAGGGCAAGCTCGGCGCGGATGCGGGCGAGAGCAACTGGTCGAATACCAACACGGCCTGCTTGTTCGAGACGTATCCGTATTCCAAGGTCGGGCCGACATCGGTCACGTTGTTCACCGCCAGGGTGAAGCCAGCGACCAGATTGGCCGGCATGGATCGATCCTGCAGCGGATTCATGGCGGGCGGCGCATACGATAATTTCACATCGTCGTTGCCCTCTTTGAGCAGCGCGTCAAGCGTCAGCGTCAAAGTTTCGCCCGAAATCGCGACATTGACAATCGTTCTAGAAGTACCGCTCAATGAAAATGCGGATGCCGCGATCAACGGCGTCTCCCGGATCGGCTGATCGAACGTGATGTTCATCTTGTCTTTATCACCCGTGATGCCGCCGACGATCTTTGGAATCGTATCGGTCTCGTTCAGCAGCGCCGCCCCGGCGAACGACTCGGAAAAATTGCCATCGTCGTCTTGCAGTCCGTCAGACTCGGGCTGGGTGTACGAGACGCTGCCGCTGGTCTCCACCGCCTTGTCCTTGAAGGGAGGGCTGACGGTCAGCGTCACGGTTCGATCCGCGACCGCGGCGCCGGTCACCGACCTGCCGCTGCCGGATACGGAGAACGCCGTGATCGCGGGCGCTTGGCTGGCCAGCGGCTGGTCAAAGAGCAACGCGAGAGTCGAACCGTCGGCCGTCGCCGAGACGAGTACGGCCGCAGTATCCGTCAAATTCGTCAGAAGATAATTGCTCAGTTCGGCGTTGTTGCCTTCCGGGTCCTGCACTGCTATGGCACCGCTATAATCGCTCGGCCGCGCGTACGAGAGCTTGACGATATCGGTCTCATGCACGTCGCCGTTCAGCGAAAGCTCGAGCAGGCCGCGCCCGTTCGCGTTGCGGACCTCGCCGCTGGCAACGGTGCGGCTGGTGCCGCTCAAGCTGAAGTGCGAGGGGACGACGGATGCCGCGGGCTTGAGATCTTGATCGAATGCCACCAGAATCGTCGCGCCGTCAACCGTCGCCGTCACCGCCTCCGGCGCCGTGTCCGTCTGGTTGGTTATTGCATGCGAGAACGCGGCCACGTCGTTTCCCTCAGGGTCCCGCAAATTCTTCGTCGCCGTCTCTGATTTCGCGTAGCCGACCGTGATCGCCGCGTCTTCCTGCACCGCTGCGCTCAGGGTCAGCGTCAACGTGGCGATGGGCGGTGTAGTGCCGTTGACCAGATTGATCCCCGTCACGGTAGCCGTGCTGCCGGAGATCGTGAACTGCCCGGCATCCGGCAAGCGGCTGTCCAAATCCTGATCGAACACCAACCTGACACTGTCCCCGTCAACATAGCTATCCGGGAGATAGACGACCGGCACCGTATCGGTATTATTGGCCACGGATAGTGCGAACGAGGGCAGCGCGCCGATTGAATCCCGGAGCGGATGCATGGAAGCCGCAGCCGCGTCGTAGTCAAGCGTAATGCCGGCATCAATCTCAACGACCGGCGCTTGGAATGTGATCTGCACCTTGCTGCCAGTAGCGGCGGCGCTGCTCACGATGTAGCGCGGGCTGAACACGAACGCCGCCGTATCCAGCATGCTGTCCGCGACCAAGGCGCTGTCAAAACTGATCGTGCCGGACGAGCCATCCACGGACGCGTTCAGCGCCATCGCGCGGCTCCGGTTCACGACGGAAAGCGACGCGAAAGAAACGGTGGCCAGCATTGAAGAATCGCGCAGCGGCGAGGCTGCCGGTTTGGTGTAAGACGCGGTGACGGCCTCCCCGCGCCGTACCGCGGAAGCCAGCGTGAGCGTAGCGGTCGAGCCCGAGAGTTGGACGTTCGATATGCTCCGGGCATTCCCGGCAACTGAAACCGCGAACGCCGCCGCGGCCGGTACCGATGCCGAATCCAGCGCTTGATCGAACGTGATCGTCAATTGCGTTCCCGCGACCGCGGCCGAGAGCGGAACCGGCGCCGTGTCCGTCTGGTTGGCGATTGCCAAGGTGAACGCCGCGACCGCGTTCCCGCTCGGGTCCGCGAGCTTCCCGCTGGACGGCGGCGCATAGGCCAATGAAACCGATGCGCCTTCTTTGAGCGAGGCCGACAGCGACAGCGCGACCGTCGCGGCGTTGATCGCCACCGTCGATACCGTCGCCGTCGTGCCGGTGAGCGCGAATGCGCCGGCTGCGGGAACGGTCGACGCGAGAGTTTGATCGAACGTGATCGAGATCGTCGAGCCGTTGCCGACGATGCTGCCGGAAACGACCGGCGCTACATCCGTCCGATTGGTCACCGAGATCGAGAACGCCGCGACATCGAGCCGGCCTTGATCCGCATCTTTGAAGACGCCGCCGGAAGTCGGTTTCGCATACGCAAGGTTGAGGGCAGCACCCTCGGCGACCGCTGAAGCCAGCGTGATCGTTGCCGTGCTGCCGCTGACCGCCACGCTGCTCGCCGCGGCCGAACCCGTGATCGAGAACGCTGATGCCGCCGGCGTTCCCGATGCATCGGTCGTCAGCGCTTCGCTGAACGAGACGGCGATCTCGGTGCCGGCGACGTTCGTTTCCGCGCTCGCAGCGGTCGGGGCGTCGTCGGTATTATTCACCAGCGACATGCTGAAATCCGCGATCGACCTGCCATCCGCCGCTTGCAGGCCGGACGATGCAGTTTCCGGCTCTGTATAACTTATAGAAAGCGTCGCGCCGTCGGCGACGCGCTGCTGCAGGGTGATCGTGGCAGTCGTGCCGCTCGCGCTGGCGCTGCTCACCGTCGTCGCGGGCGTGAAACTGAATGCGCCCGCCGCCAGGGCGGAGTTGTTCTTCAGCGAGCCCGAGAACGTCAACGTCACCGAGCTGCCGTTGACGGCGGCGCTGCTCAGGGTCGGCAACGGAACAGGGGTATTGTTCGTCGCCGAGCTCGGCCCGAAGTCGGCGACCTGATTGTTCGTGCCGTCCTTCAAGGGATTCGCCGCTGGACGGCTGTACGCTACAGTTACGGCATCACTGTGAGTTGCTGCGCTGGTCAATGTCAAAGTAACCGTGCGATCCGAGATCGCGACAGCGGTCACGGCATTCGTCATCGTCCCGACTTTCACCGTGAACGCGGTAGCCGCCGGCACTGAGGTAGTAGCTAATGCCTGGTCGAACACGATCTTCAGCGCGGCCCCGTTGACCGCAATCGAATCTGCCACCGGCGCGGTATCGGTATTGTTCACGAGCGAGGAAGCGAAACTCGCGACCGCTCTCCCGTCCGCCGCTTGGATGCCGTCCGTCGCGGTCGCGGGCGCCGTGTAGGTGATTGACGACGCGGCGCCCTCCGACAGGGCTGTGCCCAGCGTGATCGTGACGGTCGTGCCGCTGGCGCTGGCAGCCGTAACCGAGTTCGCCGGCGAGAAGGAGAAGCTCGCGGTTGACAGCGCCGTGTTCGCGCTGAGCGCGCCGCTGAACGCGAGCGTGACCGCGCTGCCGTCCACGGTCGCCGTCGAGAGCGTCGGCAGCGGCGCCGGCGTGTTGTTGGCCACCGAACGCGCGGAAATCGCGGCTGCGTCATTGCCGCTGGAATCGGTCAGCGGATTCTGCGAGGGCGGGGTGTAGGCAATCGTGACCGCATCGTTATGGGCTGCAGCGGTCGCGAGGGTGAGGGTCACCGTACGACCGCTGATCGCGACGTTGCTGACCGATGTCGCGGTCCCGGCGATGGTTGCGGCGAAGGCCGACGCGGCCGGAACCGATGTCTGCTTCAGCGACTGGTCGAAGGTCAGCGACAAGGTATTGCCGTTCACGGACGCCGACGACAAGGCCGGCGCCGTGTCGGTCGCGTTGGTCAAATTCAGGGAAAACGCGGCAATCCCGCGCCCGTCCTGCGCCTCCAAGGCGACGGCCGGACTCGCGGGCGGCGAGTATGAAATGGCCAGCGACGCGCCTTCCGCGACCGCCGTGCCGAGCGTGAGGCTGAGCGTAGTGCCGCTCGCGGAAGCGGCGCTGGCGGTGTTGGCGGGCGTGAAGCTGAAGGCGGATGCCTCCAGCGCAGTCGCGGTCTTCAATGCGCCGCTGAAGCTGATCGAGATCGAGCTGCCGTTCACGCTGCCGCTCGATGCAGTCGGCAAAGCTCCGGCGATCGTGAATGGATGCGTCTCGATCACCGCCAGCCGGCGCATCGCGTCGGACGAGTCGCGCAGGCGATTGACTTTCTGGGCGGTATAGCGCAGCCAGAGCTTCGTATTTACCGGCAGCGTTCCGCTGGGGAAGGTGAGCGTGATCGAGGTTCCCGATATCACCGATGCGCTCGCGTCAGTGCAGCCGCCGTGCTCGCCGGTCGTCGCCGACCAAGCGGTGCAGACCTTGAAGTCGGAGGCCGAAGCGCCGGTTGGAGCAGTCAGTGTTATATCCGACGTCAGGGTGAGCATATCGCCCGATGCGACCAATCCGGTAATGACCGGGCCGGGGTCGCTGAACGTCGTCGAACTGCTGCTCTTGATGTTGAAATTTGCAACGTCTCCGCCCGCCGAGGTCAGCGGATTCGAGGCCGGCTTGGTATAAGAAATATCCGGCTCGCTGCCGTTCGCGACCGGGCGGGAAAGCGTCAGTTCGACATGATCGGCGTTCCAGAGCACGTTCAAAATATCAGTCGTGTGGCCGCTGAAACTGAAGGCGCTGCTCGCCGGCAATTGCGTCGTGGTGATCGCGGAATCGAAATAGATATGCACGCGGTACCCCTTGACCGAAGCGTAACTGAACGCGGCCGCGGGCGCGCTGATCGGACTCAGCTTCTGATGGCCCGCCATCGTCGCGCCGTTCGCCGCCGTGAGCAAATTGCCACCGCAGGTGGTATCGTCAAGGCAAAGCCATACTTCAACTCCACTTCCCGCCTCAATCGCATTGCTCAAAGTCAACGTGATCGTCGCCCCGGATACCGATAAAGATGCGACCCCCGGCTCCGAATAACCCGGTAATTCATATACATTGAACAACGATGTAGCGGGTTTGGGCGAAGCCCGGATCGCCGAAGAAAATGTCAACGCAACCATGGACCCGCCCGCCGTCCCCGATACAAACGTCAAATCCGGCACCTGCGCCTCCGCACTGCGTTCAACCAAGCCGGCAGAGAGGACGAGAGCGACGAAGATCGCGAGAAACCAAATCCGAGAACCTCGCATCGCCAAGATCGCCAACCAACGCGCCATCACCCTGCCCAACCCTGCCCCGCGCATAACCGGCACAGGCTATGGGAGCGCCGGTTATGCGTCAACCGGCCACATCGACATAACCACCCCTAGGCCGATTGGTGCTGAATCGGTGATGTTCCTAAGACCTGTTCACTCTAGGGAGGGCTTGCTGTTGTTGAACGAGACGCCAGTCTAAGCAGGAGGCCCCGATGGCTGGTGGTAATGGAGCACAGTTGTGGGTGCGCTACTCGTTCGAGACGAGGCTGTGCGCGGTGCGCCTGGTCGAAGCGGGGATGAGCGCCGCCTAGGCGGCCCGGTGGCAGGGGGCGCACCGATGTTGCTGGCGGACCGCGCTTACGAGGACGACACTGCCCGCGCTCAGCCTTTGAGGGCTTCGAGGATTTTGCCGAACTCGTCGGGGTTTTCTTCCATGATGTTGGCGCTGTGGAGGGTGGCGCCGGCGGCGGCTTCCTGCTCTAGGCGGGCGACGCATTCCTCGGTGGTGCCGACGAAGCCGAACTGGTGCAGCATGTCTTCGGGGACGGTTTGGGCGGCCGCGCCGGCGCCGCCGTCGTTCCAGGCGATGCGGACGGCGTTGGCTTCGTCTTCGTAGCCTTGGCGGGAGAGCTGGCGGTAGTAGAACTCGCCCATCCGCGCGCAGTAGAAGGCGAGCGTGCCCGCCTGTCCCTGCCGCGCGCGTGCCTGCGCCTCGGGCGTGTTGGCGACGGTGACGCCGCCGGGCGCGCGGATCGTGAAGTCGGCCGGGTCCTTGCCGGCGTCGCGGACCCACTGGTTGACCTGGCCGATCTCCTCTTGGAGGCGGTCGATCGGGATCATGATCGGCAGCCAGCCGTCGGAGATTTCGGCGGTCATCTGGACCGACTTTGGGTTGAGCGTGGCGAGGTAGATCGGCAGTTCCTTGCGGAAGGTTTCGAAGCGGAGGGTGAAGCCGCGTTCGAGGTTGAAGAGCTTGCCCTCGTGGACCAGCTTCTCGCCGCGGAAGAGGGTCTGCATGATCGAGACGTACTCGCGCATGCGGGTGAAGGCGGGCTGGAAGGGGACGCCGTGGAAGTGCTCGATCACCTGCGGGCCGGAGTTGCCGAGGCCGACGATGACGCGGCCCTCGGAGAGCTCGTCGACGGTGGCGAAGTGCTGCGCCAGCGCGGCCGGGGTGCGCGAGTAGATGTTGACGATGCCCGTCGCGATCTGGATCTTCTCCGTGCGGTCGGCGAGCAGGGTCAGGGTGGTGAAGGCGTCCCGGCCCCAGGCTTCGGCGACCCAGATCGAGTCGATCCCGACCTCGTCGGCGACTTGGGCGCGCGCGAGCGCGCGGTCGTAGTCGAGTTTGCCCTGCCAGTCGAAACCGATGCCGATGCGTCGAGACATGTCGCTGCTCCTCCCGGCGCGATCGCGCCGCTCCCCGCGCAGCCTAATCGCTGTCGCCCCCGCCGCCGTGCTCGCCGTCCTGCCCGCCGGACTCTTGGCGGTCGGAGACGTGGTTGGCCTCCTCGCGGCCGACCTCCGGGTGCGCGTTCCAGGTGCTGAATGCCTCTTCCGAGGCGGGCAGGGTGATCGGGCGGCGCTCGCCGGGGGCGAGATCGCCGGGTTCGGTCGGGCCGAGCTCGATTCCGTTGGAGAGGTGGATCTCGACGCGGACATTGTCGAGCACGGCGTCGGTCGTGTTCTCGACGGTGCCGGTGAAGGCGTTCGCGACGGCGTCGTAGGAGAGGATCAGCCGCGCGCCGCCGCGGACTTGGTCGTAGGTCTCCGACTTGTCGTACTGGACGGCCGACTCTTCGCCGTCCTGCTCGCCGCCGCCCTCGCCCGACCGGTCGTGTGCCGCGCCGCCGTGTTCGCCGGGGCCCTCGCGCGATTCGCCGTCGCCGTGCCCGCCCGAGCAAGCGGCGACGATCAGCGCGGCGATGGTCAACAAAATTCCGAGTGCGACGCGATTCATGGAATCCTCCGCGTGCTTGCCGCGCGCCTCGTCGCGACGCGCGTCCCCGCCCTGCAGCGAAGGTACGCGGCGATTGTTCGAGCGGTGTTCGCCCGCCGTTTGCAGTGCGTGCGCGGGCGGTCGTCAGTCGGCCGAGGAGCCGTCATCGGCGAGAGCGTCATAGGTGCCGATGTGCCAGTGGTTGCCCTCGGGGTCGGCGCAGGTGAAGGCGTGCGAGCCGTAGTCGGTGTCTTCCAGCGGCATGATGATCGCGGCACCGGCGGCGACCGCGCGGGCGTGCAGTTCATCGACGTGGGCGGCGGATTCGGCGGTCAGGTTGGTGCTGCCGACATGGGCCACGTTGTCGACCCACCGGTACTCGGGGTCGCTGCCGACGGAGCCGAGCATGACGAGGCTGCCGCGGAATTCGAGCTGCGCGTGTTCGATGCGGCCGCCCTCGCCGCGCACGACGAAGTGCTCACGGAAGCCGAGATTGGCGCAGAGCCACTCGATCGCGGCTGCCGCGTCGTCGTAGCGGAGGGACGGGATCACGGTCTGGCGCTGAGCGGTCATGGCCTGTTCCTTTCCCGATGGGCCGTCGTCAGCCGTCCGGGGAGCCGTCTTCGGCGAGCGCGTCGTAAGTGCCGACGTGCCAATGGTTGCCTTCCGGATCGGCGCAAGTGAAGGCGTGGGAGCCGTAGTCGGTATCGGTGATCGGCTGCATGATCTCCGCGCCGGCGGCGACTGCGCGCGCGTGCAGTTCGTCCACCTGCGCGGCGGATTCCGCGGTCAGATTGGTGCTGCCGCGCTGCGCGATCTGGTCGAGCCAGGGCAGCTCCGGGTGGTTGCCGAGCGAGCCGAGCATGATCAGCGAGCCGCGGAATTCGAGCTGCGCGTGGTGCACCGTGTCGCCGTCGCGGACGACGAACTGCTCGCGGAAGCCGAGGTTGGCGCAGAGCCAGTCGATCGCCGCCGGCGCGTTCTCGTAGCGCAGGGTCGGGATCACGGTCTGGTGCGGGGTGGTCATATCGGTGCTCCCTCCTTGAGCAGTCGGGCCAGATCGTCGGCGTTGAACACGGGCGCGCTGCAAGCCATGCCGTGGCAGACGTAGGCGGCCGCGCGGTCGTGCGCGGGCTTGTCGGCCAGCTGCGGGATCTCGGTTTCCGCCGCTCCCGCCCGCTGCATCACGACCGTCGGCAGCGGCGGGCCCTGCCGCGCGGCGCGCCTCATCGCCGCCAGCTCCGGATCGTCCGGCTCGCCGATCAGGGCGACCGCGCGATGCTCCGCGAGCCAATCCAGCGTCGAGACGAAGTCGCCCAGCATCGTCGGCGCCTTCGAGAGGTAGGCCGAGAACGCCCCCCGCATCGCCTCGATCCGGTCGGCGTAGATGCCCTCGGCGGTCATCGCATAGAGCCGGGCGAGCGCCCGCGCCGCCAGCGCGTTGCCCGAGGGGGTCGCGCCGTCCTGCGCCGGCTTGCGTTTCGCCACCAGCTGTTCGCCGTCGTTGGCGACGGTGAAGAAGCCGCCGTGCTCGTCGTCCCAGAAGAGGCGGCAGGCGTCATCGATCAGCGCCCGCGCGCCGGCGAACCAGTGCTCCTCCGCAGTCGCCTCGTAGAGCGAGAGCAGCCCGTCGGCCAGCGCCGCGTAGTCCTCGATGAAGGCGGGCACGGACGCCTGGCCGGCGCTGTGGATGCGCAGCAGCCGGCCTTCCTCCGTGCAGCAGTTGGAGAGGATGAACGAGGCGGCTTCCGCGGCCGCCTCGGTGAAGCGCGGCGCATCCAGCGCTGCCCCCGCCTCGGCCAGCGCCGCGATCGCCATCCCGTTCCAAGCCGTGATGATCTTGGTGTCGGTCGCAGGCGGCACCCGCTTGCCCCGTTCCGCGAGCAGGATCGTCCGCGCGCGCTCGAGCGAGGCTTCGACCTCCTCGGCCGAGCGGCCCAGGAAGCGCGCGGCATCGACCGGCGATTGGCTCGCGTGGAGGATGCTCTTGCCCTCGAAATTGCCGCCGATATCGACGCCCCAGACGCGTGCGGCCGCTTCCGCGTCGGCTTGGTCGAGCAGCGCGAAGAGCTCGTCGCGGGTCCAGACGAAGTACTTCCCCTCTTCGCCCTCCGAATCAGCGTCGGTGCTGGCGTAGAACGCGCCCTCGGGCGCGCGCAGGCCCTCCAGCAGGTAGTCCGCTGTGCGCTCCGCCGTGCGCCCGAACTCCGCGTCGCCGGTCAGCCGCTGCGCGGCCAAGTAGAGCGGAATCAGCAGCGCGTTGTCGTAGAGCATCTTCTCGAAGTGGGGGACGAGCCAGATCGCGTCGACCGCGTAGCGGTGGAAGCCGCCCGCGAGCTGATCGTGGATGCCGCCCTCGGCCATCTTCCGCAGCGACAGCGCCAAATGCTCCCGCGCGGCATCCGCGCCGGCGGCGGAATCGTCGAGCGCATGCGCCAGCATCAGCCGCAGATAGGCCGGCTGGGGGAACTTAGGTGCACCCCCGAAGCCGCCGTGGACGGCGTCCTTGGACTGCAGCAGCGCGCCCGCCGCCCGCGCGCGCAGATCGCGGGCGCTCTCGACCGATTCCTCGCCGGCCAGCTCGACGCGCAGGTTCAGGTGCTTGACCAGCTGCCCGGCCTGCTCGGCCACCTGCGCGCGCTGCTCGCGCCAGGCCCGCGCCACCCCGTTGAGCACGTCCGGCCAGCTCGGCATCCCCGTCCGCCCGCGCGGCGGGAAATAGGTGCCGCCGAAGAACGGCTCGCCCTGCGGCGTGCAGAACATGTTCAGCGGCCAGCCCCCGTGCCCGCTCATCATCTGCACCGCGTCCATGTAGATCTCGTCCACGTCGGGCCGCTCTTCGCGGTCCACCTTGATGCTGATCACGGACTCGTTCTGCAGCGCGGCGATGGCCGGATCCTCGAACGATTCGCGCTCCATCACATGGCACCAGTGGCAGGCCGCGTAGCCGATCGAGACCAACACCGGCTTGTCCTCGGTCCGCGCCCGCTCCCACGCCTCATCCGACCAAGGAAACCAATCGACCGGATTCCGCGCATGCTGCAGCAGATACGGCGAGGTCTCCCCCGCCAGCCGATTCTCCCCCTGTCCGTCTTCGCCCATCCCCGCAACCTACCAGCGCTCTTCCGGCCCCGCCCGCTACCCCGCAGTCCCCGCCGGTGGCGAAACCTGCCGGCGGTCGAGGGCCAATGGCGCGGCGTCGCGGCCATGCGCGAGCTCATGCCCCGACTGCGACGGCTCAAGGAATGTCACCGACTCGTAGAAATCGTCCAGCGGCACGAACACGCCGTGCTCCTCGGCCCACAGGCGCATGCGCTGGTTGCAGGCGTGGGTCCAGGACAGGACTTCGATCCGCCAATCCTTCCGGTACATCCGCTCGATTGCCACCTGGAAGCCCTTGCCCTCGAAATAACCCGCGCCATCCCCGGTCAGCAGCACTGCAATGCCGGGATCGCCGTTGTGGTCCAGCGCGTCTCCCAGCATCTCCAGCTGCAAGATCCGGTCGGGTACCTCCTGTTCGCCGCGCGACGGGTCCCCGCGGTCGAACAGGTTGACCTCGACTCCGCGGGCTTCGAGCCGGTTCCACAGCCCGCGCACCTCAGGCGGAATGGAGCCCGCCGCGACCGCGTGCGCGACCGACCTATCCGCGTGCGCGAGACGCAGCATGTTCTCGAAATGGATCCGCACCCGGTACCGCGCCTGCGGCCCTTCCTCGCGCTCCTCCGCCAGCCGCTGCGCCTCGTGGAAGATGTTCGAGCTGTCCCAGTAGACGAACACCCGCCCGGCGTTCTCGCCCATGACGGCCCCCTTCAGTCGGCGGCAACCTCAGCGCCGCCGGATTTCACGGTACATCGCGTTGCCGCGCATTAACGGGACGGCAACAGGCATCTTCCCGCGCGCGCCTACGATCCGCCGGTATGACCCTGCGGCTGCCCCATGAAACCAAGCGCCCGCGAGCGCCGCTGGAGCGCCTGACCGCGCCGCTCGCGGAGGCGGCCGCCTCGCTGCTGGAGGCGCGCGGAGCCGACCCCGTCGAAGCGGGGCGGATGTTGCGGCTCGTGACGGCCGAAGTGATCGCCACCTTCGGCCTGGTCTTCTTCTGCGCCGGCGCCGGCCATGTGGACTGGTGGACCACCGCGGCGCTGGGCATGGAGCAGGGAGCGCTCGGGGCGCTCGGCGTCGGCTTGGTCAACGGACTCGCCGTGGCCGTGATGATCTACGCCTTCTGGCGGGTCAGCGGCGCGCAGATGAACCCCGCCGTCTCGCTCGGCCTCTGGCTCGCCGGAGAACTGCCCGGCCGCCGCCTGCCGATCTACGTCGCCTCGCAGCTCGCCGGCGCGCTGCTCGCCGGCTCCGTCCTCCACGGCCTCTTCCGCAACCACACCGGCGAAGGCGCGTCCTGGCTCGGCTCGACCCAGCCCGGCGGCCCGCTCTGGCAGGCCATCGGCCTCGAAATCGTGCTCACGTTCTTCCTCGTCTACCTGATCCTCCAGCTCGCCGCCCAAGGCCGCAAAGCCCCCGTCTTCGCCTTGGCCGTCGGCTTCTACATCGCCCTCGCCGTCACCATGGCCGGCCCCGTCAGCGGCGCATCGATGAACCCCGCCCGCTCATTCGGCCCCGCCGCCCTCTCCTGGCACTGGCAAGACCACTGGATCTACTGGCTGTCCCCCGCCGCCGGCGCCGCAATCGCCGCCGCCGCCCACCTGCTGCTGCGGGACCAAACGACCTCCGACGAGTGATCGGCGCGGGCAGTTCAGGTCGTCGCAGGCTCGAGATCGGGTGCCATGATCTCGTCCGCGGACGCCAACGCTTGTGCCATGTCGTAGTCCGCTTGGATCGCGTACCACATTCGGGCGTTGCTGCCGAAGTTCTTCGCGAGACGGATCGCCATCTCGGGGGAGATGCCGGCATGTCCGTTGAGGATCGACGACAGCTGCTTGCGACTCACCTCAAGGCGCCGCGCCGTCTCGGTCACCGTCAGTCCGAGTGGCTCCATGCAGAGGAGGCGAATCGATTCGCCGGGATGGGGGGGGTTCTTCATCGGCATCTCACTGACCTCCTTCTTGGTGCTCGAATGGCTTGGCAACCTAATGATCATCGCCGTACCACACATCAGTCACGTCACCGGCTTCGAACCGGAACCGGACCCTGTGGCCATCTTTCACATCGACTTGCCAAAACCCTTTGAGACGGCGATTAGACGTGGTAAAGGTCTTCAGGTTGAACCCTGGAACGCCCTTCAAGTCGTCAGAGCTCGATGCCTTGTCTAGCCAGTGCAGAATCACTTTGAGTTTCTCCTCATGCCCATTCGGCAGTCCCTTGACGCGTTTCCCGCTATGCAACTTCTTCAATCTCTTCTCGGTGATGTTCTGGATCAAATCCGCGACCCTTTCGCAACAGCTCGGATGGCCTCATCGTAACCCGTCACGTGTCAGGTGTCAACGCCAAGGTTCGCTGTGACACCCACTTGCCCGATCAGCCGCGCCAGCTGCTGGGCGGCGTGGTCCACCGGGCGATGCGCGCCCCATCTGGCTGCGGCTTGGCGGCGCGTTTCGTGTTTGGTGCTTGGGTGTTCGGCGTGGGCGCGGCGGATGGCGGCGGCCCATGTTTGCGGCGTTGGGTCGGCCAGCCAGCCGATTTTTGGGGTGATGATTGATTTTGCGCCGGCGTGGGGGGCGGCCAGAGCCGGGGTGCCGCTGGCCAGGGATTGGGCGATGGTGAGGCCGTAGGCCTCGTAGGAGGAGGGGGAGGCGAAGAGATCGGCGGCTGCGAGGAGATCCCATTTTTGGTCGCCGGAGAGGTAACCGGGGAAGGCGGTTTCGACGATTCGGAGGCGTCCCGCCTCGCGGTGGAGATGCTGGAGATAGCGCTCGCCGCCCATGTAGGCGGGGGCGCCGGCGATGACGACGGCGAGCTGCCGCGCGGTCGAGGGCGAGTCGCGCTCGATCCGGGCCAAGGCGCGGAGCAGGAGCTCGATCCGCTTTTCGGGGCTGATCCGCGACAGCGTCGCGATCGTGAAGCGGTTGCGGTCAATGCCCAACAGTTCCAGCGTTTCGCCGCGCCGCTCGCGCTTGGATGGGTCGGCTTCGCCGATTACGCCCCAGGGGATCACGCGCGTGCGCTGCTCGACGCCGCTGCCGGGGTAGCAGGCGGCGAGCGCGTCGGCTAGCGGCCGGGAGGGGACGACGCAGGTATCGGCGAAGCGCGCGGCCGCTTCCTCCTTGCGCCAGACTAGGCGGGCCAGCCCGGGGGCGGCGCGGGCGAGGCGGAGCCGTTCCGCGGCCCGCCAGAGGCGCGCGCCGGCGGCTGCGCCGACGGGCAGGTAGCGCTGCGCGAAGAAGTCGGCCACGACGACGTGGAAGACGGCGATCTGGCGGAAGCCCCGCGCCGCCAGGCGCTCGAAGGGCGGGCCCTCGCTGATGTCGTTGGCGAGCACGACCGCGCCCTCCGGCTCGATCTCCTCGAAATAGTCCTCCAGCGCCGTCTCCCACTCGAGTGCGAAGCGGGCATACTCGCGCGCGTTCAGCCGCAGCAGCCGCTCGGGATTCGACTCAGCCAAGGTCGGAACGGGCAGGATCTGCCGTCCCAGCGAGCGGATCGGGTGGCGCCCGGGCGTGACCAGCGTGACCTCGAAGCGCTCGCGCAGGCCGGGCAGCAGCGCTTCGATTACGGCGACGCCGCCCCCGACCGGGGCCGACTCGGCCGAGAGCGCGCCCGTGGCCGCGGTGATGTAGAGGCGGGTCATCGCGGCGAGGCTAGGATGCGCGCATGCCCAGGACGCTCAACCTCGACGGGCTGATCGCTGCCCAGGTCACGCCGTTCATTCAAGGCGGCCGCGAGGTCGACCTGGATTGGGTCGGGCCGCACGTGGACTGGATGCGCGGGTTCGGGATCACCGGCGTGCTCGCGCTCGGGACCAACGGCGAGGGCCCGTCGGTCGGGCTCGGCGAGCGCCGCGCGCTGATCGCGTCGGTCAAAGAGGCCTGCCGCGGAATCGGCGGCGGGTTGGACGTGTTCGCGGGCGCCACCTGCGTCTCGCTGCCGGACACGATTCGCGCGGCCAACGACGCGCTGGACGCCGGCGCGCACGCGGTGGCGCTGCTGCCGCCCTACTTCTTCAAGGACGTCGATGCGCGCGGGATGACCGACTGGTTCGCGGCGGTGATCGAGTCGCTGCCCGCCGAAGGCCGGGTCGTGCTCTACAACATGCCGGCCCATGCCAAGATCGAGATCGCCGACGAGGTCGCGCGCGTGCTGCTCGATCGCTTCCCCGATCAGCTGATCGGAATCAAGGACTCATCCGGCGATGCCGAGCGGACCAAGCGCTATCTCGACTTGGTACCCGATTCCGGTCCCGGCTCCGACTTCCGCGTGATGGCCGGCTCCGACCGCGCGCATGCGGCGCTCTACGCGGCCGGCTGCGTCGGCGGCGTGAGCGGCTTGGCCAACGCGGTGCCGGCGCTGGTCAAGACGATCCAGTTCGCGCACCGCGAGGGCGGCAAGCCGGAGCGGCCGCAGGCGCAGCTCAACGAATTGCACGCGATTCTCGACCGCTTCCCCCGCATCGGCGCGCTCAAGCAGCTGATCGCGTTCACCAGCGGCCTGCCGCTGGCGCACGCGCGGCCGCCCTACCGCGATCTGACCGGCGCGGAAACCGCCGCCCTCGAGCAGGCCGTCGGGCAGTACCTGCTGGGGGAATCCGCGCCCTAGATCCGCTCGGAAGCGGCGCTTAGAAGTGGTTCATGCAGAACTGCGGGTGCCGGGTGCGGAACGCCGCGTCGGCCGTTTCCAGCGCCCGCGCGTCGGCCGCTTCGATCCGGCCCAGCGCCGCCAGCTCCGTCGCCGAGAGGTGGCCGGTCGCCAGCTGCGCCAGCGCGTAGACGTCCATCGAGAGCTGCGGGGCCGCCGAAGCCTCCTGCACGTCCGCGCCGTCGCGCGAGGCGTCGATCCGCCAAGTCCGCGCGTTCCAGTCGCAGATGTCGTCCTGCACCGAGATCGTCAGCGCCGCCTCCGCGCCGTAGGGCCGGATCTGCAGGGCGCGCTCGACGTCGACGATGCGCGTCAGCAGCCCGTCGGTCACGCGGGTGCGCAGCGTGCGCGGGTCGCGCGCGAGGTGGCGCAGCGGCTCGTCGGCCGGGGCGGCGCGCAGGATCACCCGCGAGACCAAGTCGTGCGACGCGACCGTCCGCCAGAGCGCGGCGACGGCCGCGGGCGTCAGCGCGGCGTACTCGCGCACGTGCATCAGCTGGTCGCGCTGGCCTCCGGAGGCGGCGCGGTAGCCGTAGATCGCCTCCTCGCGGCTCGTATCGCGGTTGGTGAACAGCATGTAGCCGAGCGCCTTGCCGTACTCCTCGTAGATCAGCGCGCGGATCGGCCCGTCGGCCGCCGCCGGCGCGGCCAGCGGCTCGGCTTCCCAGAGCGCCTGGCCGCGGTGCAGCAGCCCGTTGCGCGGCTCGGCGAACTCGCGGTAAACGTCCTTGAGCGCCCGCCCCTCGTCGGGCAGATCGGCCGCGTCGGCGATGATCACCTCGCCCGAAGGCTCCGGGTGGTGGATCAGGTTCAGGTCCAGCGGGTCGATCTCGAAGGAGTGCGAGAACGAGGTGACGGCGTAGCCGAAGCGGTAGTAGATGGCGGCCTGCGAGGCGTAGAGGATCGCCAGCGACTGGCCGCGGTCGCGCTGCTCGGCCAGCGCCGCCTCCATCGCGGCGCGCAGGTAGCCGCGCCGCCGCTTGTTGGGCAGGGTGCCGACGGCGGTGACCCCGGCGACGTGCGCGCGGGCGCCGTTGAAGCGCATCGAGAAGGGCCAGGCCGCGAACGAGGTCGCCATCGCGCCGCGCTCGAACACGCAGGTCGTCCACTCCGGCTCGAGCCAGTTGGCCGCGTCGCGCTCGGCGTGGCCGTGCTCCGCGAAGACCATCTGGTTGATGTAGCGGAGCTGATCCATCTCCTCGCGGTTGGCCGCCCGCACCTCGACGTCGGCCGCCAGTGATCGCGCCATCTCGCCTCCTCGCCGCCCGCTTTTCTTCACCCGTTGCGGGCCCGACTGTCACGCGAGCGTAACAACGCGGCCCCCGCGGCCGCCCGCGGAGTGGCGTGAACTTGACGGAATGTGCCTATAGTGGGCTCGGCGGCGGCGAGCGGATGCCTGCATCATTTCGCGGGCGGGGCGTGCTCCGAAGGCGGGACGGCCATGAAGATCCTGATCGCGGACGACGAGCCGCACATCCGCGAGCTGGCGCGCCTCTACCTCTCCCGCGAGGGGTACGAGATCGAGTTCGCCACCAACGGCCAGGAGGCGCTCGAAAAGGCGCTGCTGATCCGGCCCGACTTGGTCGTGCTCGACCTGATGATGCCCAAGCTGGACGGGTTCGAGGTGACCAAGGGCATCCGCGAGCACTCGGACATGCCGATCCTGATGCTGACCGTGCGCCGCGAGGACCCGGTCAAGGTCGCCGGCCTCGAGCTCGGCGCGGACGACTACCTGACCAAGCCGTTCAACCCCAAGGAGCTGGTCGCGCGGGTCAAGGCGATCCTGCGCCGCTCCGACGGCATCCAGCGCTCCGGGGTCGAGGTCTCCATCGCCGGCCTCTACCTCAACCGGCAGCGCCGCGAGGCCTCGCTCAGCGGCGTCCCGCTCAAGCTCCGCACCAAGGAGTTCGACCTGCTCTTCGCCCTGGCCCAGAACCTCGACACGGTGATGAGCCGCGAGCAGCTGCTCTCCCTGGTCTGGGGCTACACCTTCTCGGGCGAGACGCGCACGGTCGACGTGCACATCAACCACGTCCGCCAGCACCTGTCGGGCAGCGCGCTGGCGATCGAGACGCTGCGCGGGGTCGGCTACAAGCTGGTCGTGGCCGGCGAAGCGGCCGGCCCGGCGCCGGCCGAGCCCAGCCTCGCGGGCGCGCGCTAGCGCTCCCGTCCGGGAAGCGGGGCCCCAGCGCTGCGCGCCGACGCGGATTCCGCCATGGCCGACAGCCCCTTCGACGCGCCCCTCCCCGTTCCCGCCGTCCGCCGCGACTGGCTCGCGCCGCTGCGCCGGCGCCCGGCCGCGCCCGCCGCCGCCCGCGCGCGCAGCATCCGCGCCCGCATCTACCTCGTCCTCGTCTTCACCGTCCTGCTCGCGCTCGGGGCCGCGGCCCTGGCCCTCTTCTTCGTCTTCCGCAGCCTGCAGGAAGACCTCGACGCCGCCCGCGTGCGCGAGATCGCGACCGCCTGGGGACCCTCGCTCTTCTCCGAGGCGGCCGAGAGCCGCACGCTCGAAACGCTGCTCGTCAACTTCGAGACGGCCGAGCAGCTGACCGGCTCGATCGCGGCCGACGTCGATCTGGCCGTGCTCGGGCTCGCGCCCGACGGCACCGTGCTGCGCGCCTTCGAGCAGGGCGACCGCTTCCTCGGCGAGCGCCTCCCCGTCGCCGCCCCGGCCGCGGGCGGCTGGAGCGAGGGCTCGGTCGAGGCCGCCGGCGGCGAGCGCCTCTCCTACCTCGCCGCGCGGCTCGATCCGGCCGCCGAAGCGCGCCAGGGCTTCTGCTGCGTCGCCGTCGCGCTCGTCGCCGAGCCCGGCGGCACGCTGCTCGGCGACCTCTCGATCCGCCTGCTCGTCGCCGGCATCGCCGTCCTGCTCGTCGCCCTCGCCGGCGGCTTCGTCGTCTCCCGCTCGATCTACCGGCCGGTCCAGCGGGTCGCCGCCGCCGCCCGCGGGATGGCGCGCGGGCTGACCTCCCAGCGGGTCCAGATCGGCGGCTCCCAGGAGGCGCGCGAACTGGCCGAATCCTTCAACCAGATGGCGGAGGAAGTCGAGCGCCAGCAGACGGCGCTGCGCGACTTCCTCGCCAACGTCTCGCACGACCTGCAGACGCCGCTGACCTCGATCAACGGCTTCTCCCGCGCGCTGCTGGACCGGGTCATGGCCGACGACGCCGGCAAGGACAACGCCTACCGCATCATCGAGGACGAATCGCGGCGGCTGCTGCGCCTCGTCGAGGGCCTGCTCGACCTCTCCCGGATCGAATCCGGCGCGGTCCAGGTCGAGCTCGCGCGGGTCGAGGTGCGGCCCTTGGTCTCCCACGTGGCCGAGCTCTTCGCGCTGCGCGCGGCCGACCTCGACGTGCGTCTCGAAGTGCTCTCCGAAGAGGTGCCCGAGGTGCTCGGCGACTGGGACCGGCTCGAGCAGGTGCTGGGCAACCTCGTCGACAACGCGCTGCGGCACACCGCGCAGGGCGGGCAGGTGCTGCTCAGCATGCGCCGCGAGAGCGATTCCAGCGTCGGCATCGGCGTCGCCGACACCGGCGTCGGCATCCCCGAAGAATCGCTGCCGCACCTCTTCGACCGCTACTACCGCACCGACCGGCCCGGCGCCCAGGGCGGGACGGGGCTGGGGCTCGCCATCGCGCGCGAGCTGGTCCGCGCCCAGGGCGGCGAGATCCAGGTCTCCAGCCGCCCCGGCGCCGGCACCACCTTCCGCGTCATCCTCCGCGCCGCGGAGCCCGCGCCCGACGCCCCCGCCGCGGCCGGCTGAGCCGCGCCGTGCGCGTCCGCGCCGCCGCCCGCCCGACTGCCCGATTGCCCGACCGCACCGGCTGGGCCGCGATCTGCACCGCCATCTGCCTCGCCGCCGCGGCTTGCGGGGGCGGCGAGCAGCCCGCGCCGCCGGCGGATCCGGCGCCCGCCGCGGAAGCGGGCGCGCCCGTCGAGCCCGCGCCCCAACCCGAACCCGACGCGCCGGCGGATCCCGCCCCCCCGCCGCCCGCGCCCGCCGAGCCGATCCTTTGGGAGGTGCCCATCAGCGCGGCCGATGTCGGCGGCCACCTCGTCGACTCGCAGTTCTCCGCCTCCGTGCCGGCGCTGATCGCCGAGCTGGGCGATCCCGAATTGTCGCTCCTGCCGGCCCGCGCGCTGCACGACGCCGGGGTCGTCTTCAGCCCCAGCCCGGGCAGCTCCACCAACGAAACGCTCTGGATCCACCTGATCACCGACGAGACCCCGGAACAGGCCTCGGCCTGGGTGCGCGCCCTCGCCGTCCGCCCCGCCTCCGTCGCCCTGCGCTTCACCAGCCCCCAGCACGACCTCTTCGACGCCCTGGCCACCGGCGGGCCGGACGTGGGCGACGAATCCGTCACCTTCGAGCTGCTGCGCGGGCACTCGGGCGGGCGCTGGCGCACCACCGTCTCCGTCTTCGCCCAGGACACGGCCATCGTCTTCCTCGTCTCGCCGCGCCGCTCCGATGCCGACTCGCTGATCGAACCCGAGCCCGAAGGCGCGCGGCTCACCGACGTCGACGCCGTGGCGGCCCTGATCTCGGAGCGGCTCGCCCGCGTCGCCGCCGATGCCGCCCGCTGACGGCGCGGGGCGGGTAAGATGCAGCCATTGGACCGAACGTCGCGCCGCGCGCCGGCGCGCGGATGCGGCTTGGACCCGGCAGGACCGATGACGCTCGACGCGCGTTGGCAGCGCGCCCTCGACTGGCTCGATCAGCATTCCCGCAGGCTCGCCTGGGCGGCTATCGTCGCGGGCGCGATCGCGGTCGCCCTGCGCCTCGCGGGCGCCATCGACGCGCTCCCCGCCGTCCCCTTCATGGCCGCCGCCGGCCTGGCTGGCTTCTGGATCACCCGCGAGCGCTCGGACTGGACCACCCTCGCGGCCTACGCCCTGGCCATCGCCTTCTTCACCCAGCTGCGCGACGCCGCCGACGAGACCGGCGTCGCCGTGATGTCGGCCTACGTGATCGATTGGGAGCGCTGGCTCTTCGCCGGCGACCTGCCCTCGGCCTGGCTGCAGGCGCGCGCGCCCGGCTTCGGCGAGGGCGGCTGGCTCTCCTGGCTCGCCGCCTTCACCCACTGGACTTGGTTCTTCTTCCCCCACGCCGTCGTCCTCGCCGCCTACTTCATCTCCCGCCGCCAGACCCGCCGCGTCGCGATCATCATGGCCGCCACCTTCTACGCCGGCGTCGCCCTCTACTTCCTCGTCCCCACCGCCCCGCCTTGGCTGGCCGCCCAGCAGGGGCTGCTCTCGGGCGTCGTCCGCGAGCTCGACAGCATCGGGCCGATCATCCTCGGCCGCGGCTTCTACGACTGGGCCTTCCAGGCGATGGCCGAGCCCAACCCGGTCGCCGCGATGCCCTCGCTCCACTTCGCCGCCTCCTTCGTCGTCGTGATGATCGGCCTGGTCCTGCGCTCCCGCGCGATCACCGCCGTCGCCGCGCTCTACTCCGCCCTGCTCGCCTTCTCGCTCGTCTACCTCGGCGAGCACTACTTCGCCGACGTGATCGCCGGCGCGATCGTGGCCGCCGCCGTCTTCGGCGGGGCCGAGGCCGCGCGCTGGCTCTGGCTCGCCCTGAGCTCGCGCTGGGGCGAGATCGAGCGCGCTTGGATCCGCGCCTGGGGCGAGGCCCGCGAGGGGATGCGGCGCAAGCCCGGCCGCTTGGGAATGCGGTGATGATTGGGGCCCCGCGCCGCTAGCGCGCTCGCCCGCGCGCGCGTCTTCGCCGCCCGGCCCGCCGCCCGCGCCGCGCTCGGACTCGCCGTCAGCTCCGTCTTCATCGCCCTCTTCCTGCGCAACGCCGACTTCGACGGGATCGGCCGCGCCTTCGCCGAGGCCCGCCTGGAATGGATCGCGCCCGCGCTCGCCGCCTACTTCGCCGGCGTCGCCGCCCGCGCTTGGCGCTGGCACTACCTCCTGCTCCACCTCAAGCGCATCCCCTGGCCCCAACTCTTCCCCATCGTCGCCATCGGCTTCGGGGTCAACAACGTGCTGCCCCTGCGCACCGGCGAGCTGGTCCGCGCCCACGTGCTCGCCCAGCGCCACGGCCTGCGCGGCGCGACCGGGCTCTCCACGATCTTCATGACCCGCGTCTACGACGGCCTGATGCTGACCCTCTTCCTCGTCGCCGGCGTCGCCGCCGGGGCCGCCGGCGCCTGGGGCATGCCCTTCCCCGGCTGGTGGCTGACCGGCGCGATGGCCTTCCTCGTCTTCGGCATGATCGGCGCGTTCCTCGTCTTCGGCGCGGCCGCCCGCAACTCCGCGGCCGTGGTCGCCTTCGCCCGCCGCTGGATCCGCCGCCTGCCCGGGCTCGCCTCGCGCGAACTCGGCTGGCTCGAACCGCTGGTCGACGGCGTCGGCGCGCAGGCCCGGCCCCGGCAGGTCCGCGGCGCGCTCTGGACCAGCTTCGCCGCCTGGGGCTTGGAGGCCGCGATGTACTGGATGGTCGGCCAGGCCTTCTCGCTCGATCTGCCCTTCGCCGTCTATCTGCTCGTCGCGGCCGCCGCCAACCTGCTAATCACCGCGCCCTCCACCAGCGGCGGCGTAGGCCCCTTCGAATGGGCCGCCAAGGCGGTGCTGCTGATCTACCTGCCCGCCTACGGCGGTGCCGGCGCCGAAGCCGCCGCCACCGCCTACGCCGTCTCGCTGCACGGGCTGGTGCTGATCCCGATCGCCGTCGTCGGGCTGGCCTTCCTCTGGTTCTTCCAAGTCCCGCTGCGGCCCGGCCCGGAGCGTCCGCCCCCGCCTGCGCAGCCCCCTCCCGCGCCCCCCTCGTAGCCTGCCCCGGCCGCAGCCGGAAGGAGCCCGCCATGACCGAAGCGCCGCAGCTCGACGGCCCCCTCGACGGAATCCGCGTCCTCGATCTCTCCCGCCTCGCGCCCGGCCCCTACTGCTCGATGCTGCTCGCCGACATGGGCGCGGAGGTGATCATCGTCGAGGAGGCCGGCCGGCCGAAGGGCCGCCGCGCGGCCGACGCGCAGCCCGGTAAGGACCCCAACGAAGAGCGCCGCCGCTATTCCTCCTACGCGCTCGGCCGCGGCAAGCGCTCGATCGGCCTCAACCTCAAGGAGGACCGCGCCCGCGGCGTCTTCTACGCCCTCGCGGAAACGGCCGACGTCGTGCTCGAAGGCTTCCGCCCCGGCGTCGTCAAGCGGCTCGGCGTCGACTGGGACGCCCTGCGCGGCCGCAACCCGCGCCTCGTCTACTGCTCGCTCTCCGGCTTCGGGCAGACCGGCCCCTATGCCGCGCACGTCGGCCACGACGTCAACTACATCGCCGCCGCCGGCGCGCTGGGGATGATCGGCGATCCCGATGCCGGCGGGCGCCCGTCGATCCCGGTCAACATCATCGCCGACTTCGCCGGCGGCGGGCTGATGGCCGCCTTCGGCATCGTCTGCGCCCTCCAAGCGCGCGAACGCACCGGCGCGGGCCAGTACATCGACGCCGCCATGACCGACGGCGTGCTCTCGCTGATCACCTCCGCCCTGGCCGGCTTCGCCGGCGCCGGCGCCGACATGCGCCCCGCCCGCCACCAGCTCAACGGCGGCGCTCCCTACTACTCCGTCTACGAAACCGCCGACGGCCGCTGGTTCTCCGTCGGCGCGATGGAGCCCTACTTCTTCGCCAACCTCTGCGACGCGCTCGGCTGCCCCGAATTCTCCGGCGACCAGGCGACGGACGACGAATCCCGCCGCGCCGAGATGCGCGCCGCCTTCGCCGCCGCCTTCAAGACGCGCGGCGCCGACGAATGGCACCGCATCCTCAACGAAACCGACGTCTGCGCCAAGCCCGTGCTCTCGCTGCGGGAAACGCTCGAAGACCCGCACAACATCGCCCGCGAAATGGTCCTCGAAGTGCCCACGCCCGACGGCGGCAGCATGCCCCAGGCCGGCGTCGCACCCAAGCTCTCGGCGACGCCCGGCCGCGTCCGTTCCGGCGCTCCCGTCCGCGGTCAGGACTCCGAAGCGCTGCTCGCCGAGATCGGCATCCCCGCTTCCGAACTCGCCGCGCTCCGCGCCGCCGGAATCGTCGCCTGACCGTTCGTCCCGCCGTCGCCGGCGGGCTGCTGACTGCTCGCCCGCGCGATGATCCAGGCCGGCATCGGCTCCACCGACCAGCCCAGCTCCGCCTCCGCCGGCCCGATCGGCACCGGCACGTAGGACGGCGCTTCGTCTCCATCCATGTCCGCCAGCGGCGGCTCCGCATTGTGCGCCCGCCGCCACAGCACCCACAGCGTCGTGCCCAGCACCGCCAGGATCGCCAGCGCGAGCGCGTACGCGACCTGCAAGTTGAGGATGTCGGCCGAAGGCCCCACGATCAGCACGATCACCGCCATCGACCCGCCTGCCACCAGCTCGAACACCGACAGCACCGTCGCCCGCTGGTCCGACGACACCCGCCGGTTGATGTAGCCCATCGCGATCGGCCGCACCGCGTGCCGCGCGGCCGCCACCACCGTGATCGCCCCGATCACCGCCAGATGGTCCGACAGCGCCAGGCAGGCGTAGACCAGCCCGCCCGCGACCAGCACGATCGGCAGCGCCGCCTTCTCCCCGAACCGCTCCGCGATCGGCGCCGCTACCATCGCCCCCGCCATCGAGCCCAGGAAGATCGGCACGAAATAGAGCGAGAAGATGAACCCGTCCAGCAGGCTCCCGGTCGGGTTGATCTCCTTGACCAGCAGGAAGTACTGGAAGAGGAACTCGGGCAGCTCGAAGATCACCCAGCCCAGCGCCGCCAGCGGGATGACGTAGAGGATCGTGCGCGTCTGCAGCACCAGGCGGATGCCGCGGATCAGCCCCTGCACGTACGACGCCCGCTCGCCCGCCGGCGCCGGTTCCCCGCCCGCGCCGCCGGACGCGCTCGCGGCCGCGATCCCCTCCTCCGTGCTCGGCGGCTCCCGCAGCGCCAGCGCCACCAGACCCCCCAGCGCCATCGTCCCGGCCCCGATCAGGATCACCCCCTGGTACCCGAACAGGAACGCCAGCGGCCCGCCCAGCAGCGTCGCCGACAGCAGCGAAAACGCCATCACCGCCTCCGAGCGGCCCATGATCCGCTCGAACTCCCGCGTCCGCCGCAGTTGCCGCAGCGTGTCGAACAGCAGCGCCGGCCCCGACCCCGAGAACAGCGTCATCGCGATCGCCATCAGCAGGTACGAGATCGCCAGCACCGCGAAGCTGTCCGCCAGCGCGAAGACCACCGACGCGATCGTGAAGCCGAATCCGCCCAGCGCCAGCGACACCCGCCGCCCGAACCGATCAGCCACCGCCCCCGTCGGCACTTCCGCCACGATCACCGCGATCCAGAACACCACCTCCATCAGCGCCACTTGGGTCAGCGAAAGCCCGCGCGTCTCGATCAGGTAGAGGATCCAGATCGGCAGCCAGATGAAGAAGCCGGCCGTGAAATTGAACATGTAGAAGACGGGGATGTTGCGCCGGAAACGCGCCCGCGACGCCTCGAAGGCACTCATCCCCGCACCGTTCGCTTCAGTCGAAAACGCCATTGCAGGCCAACATCCCCGACCCGCGCACGGGAGAACGGCGCACCGCCCCGCGGTCGCGCCAAGAACCCGAATCGTAGCAATGCTCCCGCCGCGCGGCGCAGCCCGCTCTGTGTCGCAGTTGACCAATCCCGTCCCTGCTCAGCCGCTCCGTTCCGCCCCGCGCCAAAGTGCCCAGAGCGGCAGCCCCAGCGCCGCGATCAGCACCGCCCCGAGCGCGAAGGCCGCACGCAGCCCCAACTCGTCCGCGACCGGACCGATCAGCAGCACCCGGCCGAACAGCAGCACCGCTCCGGCCAGGGCGAGGACGGACAAAACCGTCGCCCGCTGTCCCGCCGGCGCGCGCCGGCTCGCGATCCCCGTCGCCAGCGTCCAGACCGCGGTGAAGCAGGCCGCGGCCAGCGCGAACGCCGCGATGGCCGCGAGATCGTCGACCGCCGCGATCGCGGCCAGCGCCGCGCAGCCCGCCGCAGCCGCGGCCGGCAGCGCCCGCCGCTCGCCCAAGCGCTCCGCCAGCGGAGCCGCCGCGAGCGCCCCCAGCGCGCCGCCGGCCAGCACCGGCGCGAACCAGGCCGAATAGATCGCGCCCTCGGCCAAGCCGTCCAGCGGCAGCACCCCGTGCTCCCGCAGGAACAGCGGCCGCGCCCATTCCGCCATCCGCAGCAGCGCCCAGACCGCCCCCGCGAACAAGATCGCCCAGAGCAGCCCGCGCCGCCGCAGCACCGCCGCGAGGCCGGCACGCAGCGTGGCGAAGTAACCGGGCCCGCCGCCCTCGCGCCCGCGCGGAGGCTCCCGCAGCAGCAGCGCCGCCGCCCCCGCGCAGGCCATCGTCGCGCAGTTGACCAACACCACGCCTTGGTAGCCGATCAGAAACGCGAGCGGCCCCGCCGCCATCACCGCCAGCAGCTCGACCGTCTGCCCGGCCGCTTCCGCCCGCCCCAAATGGCGCTCGAACTCGCCCGATCGGCCCAAGGCGAGCAGGCTGTCGAACAGCAGCGCCGGCCCCGCGCCCGACCAGAACGCCAGCCCGATCCCCATCACGGCCCAAGCCCCGACCAGCACCGGATAGCTCCCGCTGAGCCCGAACGCCAGCGCCCCCGCCGTATACGCGGACGCCCCCAGCAGCAGCGATGCCCGCCGCCCCCAGCGGTCCGCCGCCGCCCCGGCCGGCGCCTCGCCCGCAATCGACGCCGCGATCAGCGCCGCTTCCAAGCCCGCCGCCTCCGTCAGCGAAAAACCGCGCCCGTCGATCAGGTAGAGCATCCAAATCGGAGCCCAAATGAAGAACCCGCTGATCGCCCGCACCGCGAAATAAACGGGCAGGTTCCGCGCCAGACCGACACGGCCCGAGCGGCCGTCCCGGACGGGAATCTGCCGCGTCATGTCTCCGCTCCCGCGTGCGTCCGCCGCCACGGCGGTGCCGCCGGGAATCCCGCGATGCAGAGGATCCCCAGCTCGAGGATCGAGGGCCCGCGGTCCATCCCTCTCCGAATCCGGATCACTGCTCCCGCTGCAACGGCGATGCGTCGAGCCACGCCTTGAAGCCCGTCATCGACGGATCGTCCGCCCAGCGCCGCTGCCAGTCTGCCCGGGGGAACTCAGCCGGAGTCGGCGCGACTTTCTTCAGCATCAGCACCGGCTCCTCGAGGTACGGATGGGCCGAACCGGCGCGGCCGGAGCCGACGATCCTCGCGCCGAACCGCCGGGCGAACCTTTGCAGCGTTCCGCGACCGAGCCAGCGCGTGTCGCCTACGAACCAGATCATCGCCGCCCCGCCCACGCGGATCAGCGGCAGCAGGACTTCGAACGCGTACGGCGTCGGCGGCACCCCGCGAGCCGTGCCCGCCGCGAAGCTCTCCCGGAACAGCGCTGCCGTCTGCTCCGCCTGCTCCTCCCGAACGGTGATGTTCCGCGCCCCGAGAAGTTCCGGCAGCGTCCGCAGAAACGGCGCGTCATGGTCGTTCCTCTCGATCAGCGTCATGGCGCGCTCGGGCTCCAGCAACGCGATCGGCACGCCCGGCGATCCGCGTCCGCTGCCGACATCGACCAGCGGACCGTCGGGGATCGCCGCGACATCGCGGAACAGCTGCCAAGCACGCAACGGTTCGTGGAGTTCCCTCCTGATGAACCAGCTGGCATCCCCCGGGAACCAGCTGGCATTCCCCGGGTTGTCGGAACTCGGCTTCGGAAACCAGAAGCCATTGGTCGCTCGCCGGCAAGCCGCCGTCCAAAGCCGCAGCTTCGCCGCCAGCCCCCGCCGATCCGCCGGCGGATCCACCAGCGTGTCGACGATCAGATCGATGGACTGCTCGTAAAACGGATCAATCACGGGGCCCGCGATCGGCCGACGCCGCATCGATGCCCAGCGCCGCGGGTACTGCTCCGGCGTCGGCTGACGCTTGCGGACCACGACCAGCCCGTCGTCCGGCGGCGCCTCGAGCAGTTCTCCCCCCAGCTCCGCGGCGGCCCGGCGCAGCGCCGCCCGATCCGCCCCCTCGCCGACGAACGCGACCACGATCCCGCCCTCGTGCAGGAACGGCAGCAGCAGCTCCAGCACGATTTCCGGCTTCGCCGCCGCCCGCGTCACCGCTATTGCGAACTGCTCCCGCAACTTGCCCCGCGCCGCGTCCTCCGCGCGTTCCTCGACCACGGAAATCTGCGGCGCGCCGAGCAGCTCTGGCATCCCCCGCAAAAACTCCGCCGCGCGCGCCTTCCCGTCCAGCAGCGTCGCCGGCCGCGGCGCTTCCGCCAAAGCGATCGGCAGCCCCGGCGCGCCATTCCCGCTGCCCACGTCGATCAAGGGCCCGTCCGGCACCTCGACCGCCTCGCGCACCGCGCGCCAAGCGGCCAGCGGCTCGGCCGCGTGCTTCGCCGCCGCCGTTTCCGCGTCCCGCGCCGCCGTCAAATTCAGCGGCGCATCCAGCACCGCCTCCAGCCACGCCGCCAGCTGTCCGGCCAGCGCATCCGTCTCCGCCCCGCCGAGAACCGCCTCGATCCGCGCCCGCAGCTCTCCCCTCCGAACACCCATTTACCCAGCCTATCCAAGTCCCCGCTTTCCATAAGACGGGTCGCCGCGGGCACGGGTAGAATGTGTTGCAGGACACACGCGGGGCACGGGCCCCGCACCTTGCCGTTGCGTGTCCGCGCAGCGGCCCGATCCGCGGAGCGCGCAACATGGCAGAAACCGCAGTAGTCGACGCCGTAGCTGAGACCGTCGAGCCGGAGCAGGTCGTCGCCGACCAGGATCCGGACGCCGACATCGTCGAAGGCGCGGACGAGATCGACGACGGCATCATCCGCGTCGGCCAGGCCGTCCTGCTCTACTTCGACTGGCGCGAGCAGCGCTCCGCCACCCGCCAGAAGCGCGGCCTCGATCCCGAACCCCTCACCCGCGAAGCCCGCGTCGCCGTCGCCCGCTTCGTCTCGCACGTCACCCCCCAGGTCCCCATCGCCGATCTCACCCCGCACCAAATGACCGCCTACCAGGACCTGATCGGCGCCAACACCACCCAAATGCTCGACCGCCTGATGCCGGTCAAGGACTTCCTCCGCTTCTGCTGGAAGGAACGCTCCCTCACCGCGACCAACCTCGGCAACAACATCCGCATCCGCAAGCCCGGCGGCTCCAAGCAGGCCAGCGTCGCCCACGAAGAAGGCGTCCGCTTCGAAGTCACCCAGGCCGGCCTCGAAAAAATGCGCGCCGACCTCGAACAGCTCCACGAAGAGATGCCCCGCGCCATCGAGGCCGTCGCCCAGGCCCGCGAGGACAAGGACATCCGCGAAAACGCGCCCCTCGAAGCCGCCCGCGAGTACCAGGAGCGGCTCAAGAGCCGGATCGACGAGCTCGAATACCAGATCGCCCACTCCCACCTCAGCGAAGGCGGCGCCGGCGGCCGCGCCCACGTCGGCTCCACCGTCAAAGTTGCCCTGCTCGGCCAAGACCCCGAACGGGTCGAGGAGTACACGCTGGTCGGCCCCACCGAAGTCGACCCCGTCGCCCGCAGGATCTCCATCGAAAGCCCGATGGGCCGCGGACTGATCGACAAGTCCGTCGGTTCCCAAGTCGAAATCAACGCCCCCAAGGGCGTCATCCGCTTCCGCATCGTCGCCGTCGAAGGCTGAACCGAGCACCGCAACCCGAAACGGAGCCCGCCCATGTCCGACATCCCCGACATCGAATTCACGATCACCAACGCCAACCTCGACACCGGCCTGCGCGGCTACCCCGTCGGCACCCTCGGCACTTCCTACGTCGACCCCGAAGAGGGCGTCTCCTACGTCGGCTACCCCATCGCCGAACTCGCCCACATGCCGGCCGAAGACATCATCCACCTGCTCTTCCGCAAGCGCCTCCCGACCGACGAAGAGCGCGCCGGCGTCGCCGAAGACATCGCCGCCCGCTCCGACCTGCCCGAATCCGTCTTCGAGGCGATCGCCGCCTTCCCCGACGGCGCCCACCCCATGGACCAGTTCGTCGCCGCCATCCAGATCCTCGGCATGGCCGGCAAAACCGGCGACTACGAGGAGGACGGGCTCAACCTGATCGCCCGCATCCCCGCCGTGCTCGCCGCCATCTTCCGCCGCCGCGAAGGCTGGGGCCCCCGCATCCCTTCCCAGCCCGGACTCGGCTACGTCGCCAACTTCGTCAACATGCTCGGCATGCCCGATGCGGACCCCGACGCCCTCACCCGCCTGCTCTCCGTCTACTACGTCCTCCACGCCGACCACGGCGGCGGCAACCTCTCCACCTTCACCGGACGCGCCGTCGCCTCCGGCCTCGCCGACATGTACCAATCCATGGTCTCCGCCATGAACGGCCTCGCCGGCCCCCGCCACGGCATGGCCAACCAGGACTGCTTCAAGATGGTCCGCGAACTCGACACCACCGACGTCGCCCAGGCCGAAGCCGTCCTCCGCAAGCGGCTCGCCGACGGCGGCCTGATCTTCGGCTTCGGCCACGCCGTCCTCCGCCAGGAAGACCCCCGCGCCAAGGTCCAGCTCGCGCTCGGCGAGGAACTCTGCCCCGACGCCCACTGGTTCCAGGTCGTCAAGGCCGTCCGCGAGGCCGGCATCACCGTCCTCAAGGAAAACCCCAAGGTCTCCAACCCCTACCCCAACGTCGACCTCGTCTCCGGCTCCCTCGTCCACGCGCTCGGCTTCACCGACCCCGACTACTACACCACCCTCTTCGGCTGGTCCCGCATCGCCGGCATCGCCGCCCAGATCGTCGACGAACGCATCCACGCCCGCGGCGGCAGGGGCGTCGCCATCTACCGCCCCCGCTACATCCCCGTCGGCCAGGAGCGCCGCTCCGCCGCCGCCAATTGACCTCCCCGCTGTTGAGCGAGTGCGCGTGATGGCGGATACTGCTCCCTGCAGCCGCCCGCGAACGAGGAGCGCCGCCTTCGATGCCCACCGCTGAAGTCGCCCGGGCCACGCGCGGCGCCGTCCTCCAGCAGATCGCGGAGGCCCGCTACGCCTATCCCACCGGCGAATTCCCCGACCGCGAAGCCGCCCTCAACTTCCCGTCCCGGCAGATGGGCGTCCAAGTCAAGGGCCGCGGCTGGCTCTACCCCGACATCGTCGTCACCGACGAGCCCGGCCACTTCGTCGCCCTCGCCGCCGACCTCGCCCTCGCCCACGAAGTCACCAGCGAGGTCGCGCTCGAACGCTGGGCCCCCCTCGCCAAGGCCGCGCCGCTCGTCCTCTACGTCCCCATGGGCCAGGCCTCCCGCGCCCAGCAGCTGCTCCGCCTGCACGGCATCAAGCTCCACAAGCTCATGATCTGGCGCCAGCGCCCCGCCGCCTTCGGCATCGAGATCGAAGAGTCCTACAGCGGCCCCGACCTCTTCAGGCCCGTCGCCGCGCTCCTCCCCTCCGCGCTCAAGCCCATGGCCTACCGCCCCGAGCGCTCCGGCATCCTCCGCCGCTACCTCCAGCCCCTGCCCGGCGACCGCTTCGGCGAAATCCCCCCCAAGGCCCTGCCCCAGCCCGAGCCCCCGGCCGTCCTCGCGCTCCCCTCGGGCGAAGCGGAACACGAAGCCGATCACGACGACCACTCGACCCACCTCCCCCCGCCCAGCCTCGCCCCGCTGCTCTTCGCCGCCGGCCTCATCGTCACCGGACTCGGCGCGGTCTTCCCCGGCGAGCTGCTCGGCGTCGGCATCGCCCTCATCTTCGTCTCCGCCCTCCGCTGGTTCACCGAAGACATGGGCTACTACGAAGCCGGCGGCCCAGCCGAATTCCGCCAAAACCCGCTCCCCGTCATGCCCGGCGCGCCCGACGACGTCCCCGCAGGCGTCCACATGCCCCCGCCCAGCATGTCCCCCTTCATCTTCGCCCTCGGCCTCATCCTCACCGGCCTCGGCGCGGTCTTCCCCGCCGAACTGCTCGGCGCCGGCATCACCCTGATCGTCTACGGCGGCGCCGGCTGGTTCTTCGAGGACATCAAATCCTTCGAGGAACCCGGACACTCCGACGAACACGAACACGGCGAGGCCCCGTCGCTGGCGGCGGCCGACGAGAGCGCGGGATAGGCACGGCCATGGCGAAGCGAGCGGCAGGGCGGGTCGGCGCGGCATTGGCGCGTTCGCGCGTGCTCAGGCTCACCGCGATCCTCGCGTTGGCTTGGGCCGCCTTCATCTCCCTCGCCCTCTCCGGCGCCGGCCTCTTCAGCTCCGCCGCCGCACAAGTCTCGCTCCCCCCCGCCGTCTCCGATCAGGGCGACGACATCCGCACCCTCTTCTTCGTCCTGCTCGGCATCGGCATCGGCGTCTTCATCATCGTCGAAGCCATGATCATCTGGGTCGTCTTCCGCTACCGCCGCAAGTCCGACGACGAATTCCCCACCCAGGTCGCCCACAACAACCTCGCCGAATTCCTCTGGACCGCCATCCCCCTCGTCATCGTCGTCGCTCTCTTCTTCGGTTCCCTCGCCGTGCTCGAAGACATCCAGGAGGCCGCCGCCGAAGGCGAGGAGTACGTCGAGATCGACGTCCAGGGCCGCCAGTGGGCTTGGACCTTCAACTACGCCGTGCCTCTCGGCGCGACCCTCTCCGACTCGCTCTCCAACGACCCCGCCGACACCGAGATCCGCATCTCCGACCCCTCCCTCGTGATCAACTTCATGACCATCAAAATGGGCGTTGAGCACATGCGCGTCACCGGACGCGAGGGCGACGTGATCACCGTCCAGCGCGCCGTCAACGGCACCGTCCCCATCGCCCACCGCCGCGGCGAAGCCCTGCTCCGCGTCTTCAACGGCACCGAAAACATGGCCGAGAACCGCCTCCAGGCCGCCGAGCAAACCCCCGTCGTCACCGTCCCCGTCGGCACCACGATCCGTTTCAACATCGCCAGCTTCGACGTCCTCCACGCCTTCTACACCCCGCAGTTCCTCTACAAGCTCGATGCTGTCCCCGGCCGCGTCCAAGCCATGTGGGTCAACGTCAACCAAGCCGGCGACTACGCCAGCCAGTGCGCCGAGTACTGCGGCCGCGACCACGCCCGCATGATCTTTACCGTCCGCGCCCTCTCCCGCCTCGACTACGACGCTTGGTTCGTCGCCGAAACGCCCGATGCACCCGAACCCGTCGAAGGCGACTTTGGCGGCCAAGAAGAAGCACCCGTCGAGGAAGGTGCAGTCGGCAACCCCGTCGCCGGTCAGGGCCTTTACTTGGGACTGGGCTGCGAGCAGTGCCATGGCGAACAAGGCCAAGGCGGCATCGGCCCCACCATCGCCCAGACCGTCATTCCGCTCGATCGCGTCATTGAGCAGTACCGCGAACCGCTCGAAGGCATGCTGGAGTTCACGCCAGAGCAAGTCAGCGACGAGGAGATCGCCGACATCTACGCTTGGCTGCAGACCCTGCAGCGCCCGCCTGATGCGGACGTAGTTCCCAGCAAGCTTGCCGAGCTGATCGAGTCCGGCGGCTAGCCGCCCGTCTGCGCGAGAAGAGAGGCGAGGGAGGAAGAACATGGCAACCATCGCGGGCGCGCAGGCGGCCCCTTACGCCGGTGCCGGCGCTTGGCGCTGGCTCCTCGAATGGCTGACCACCGTCGATCACAAGAAGATCGGCATCATGTACCTCTGGACCGCCGCGGCCTTCGGCCTCGTCGGCATGGCCTTCTCCCTCGTCCTCCGCACCGAACTCGCCGAAACCGGCACCATCTACTCCGCCGAGACCTACAACCAGATCTTCACGATGCACGGCAGCATCATGATCTTCCTCTTCCTCCTGCCCGTCGGCGCAGCCTTCATGAACTACTCCATGCCGCTCCAAATCGGCGCGCTCGACATGGCCTTCCCCCGCATCAACGCCCTCTCCTTCTGGATCTTCCTCTTCGGCGGCGTCCTCCTCGCCCTCTCCTTCGCCGTCGACGGCGGCTCCGCCTCCGCCGGCTGGACCGCCTACCCGCCGATCACGCTCGACAGCGGCCCCAACGCCGAACCCCCCGGCGCCGGCATGGACATGTGGCTGATCGGCGTCATCCTGCTCGGCCAGGCCTCCATCTTCGGCTCCGTCAACTTCCTCGTCACGATCTTCAAAATGCGCGCCCCCGGCATGACCATGTGGCGCTTGCCCCTCTTCACCTGGACCACCCTCGTCACCGGCCTCCTGATCCTCCTCTCCACCCCCGTCCTCGCCGCCGCCCTCGTGCTCGGCTTCATCGACCGCAACGGCGCCGAAGGCGCGATCTTCGAACCCTCCAACGGCGGCCAGCCCCTGCTCTGGCAGAACCTCTTCTGGTTCTACTCCCACCCCGCCGTCTACATCATGATCCTCCCCGCCATGGGCATCGTCTCCGACGTCTTCGGCGTCTTCACCCGCCGACCCGTCTTCGGCTATCGCTCCATGGTCCTCGCCCTCGTCGGCATCGGCCTGCTCGGCTTCATCGTCTGGGCCCACCACATGTTCACCACCGGCGGCGTCTTCCTCCCCTTCTTCATGGGCGCCACCTTCCTCATCGCCGTCCCCACCGGCGTCAAGATGTTCAACTGGATCGCCACCATGTGGCGCGGCTCCAACATCTTCCCCACCGCCATGCTCTTCTCCGTCGGCTTCCTCATGCTCTTCCTGATCGGCGGCATCACCGGCGTCTTCCACGCCGCCGTCCCCGTCGACTTCGCCCTCCACGACACCTATTTCGTCGTCGGCCACTTCCACTACACCATGTCCATCGCCGCCACCTTCGGCTTCATCGCCGGCTGCTACTACTGGTTCCCCAAGATGTTCGGCAAGTTCCTCAACGAGGGACTCGGCAAGCTCCACTTCTGGCTCCTCTTCATCGGCGTCAACCTGATCTTCTTCACCCAGCTCCTGCTCGGCCTCGACGGCATGCCCCGACGCATCAACGACTACGCCGACAACCCCGGCTGGGAACTCATGAACACCCTCACCACGATCGGCGCGTTCGTCTCCGCCATCGCCATGGTCATCTTCCTCTTCAACATCTTCTACTCCCTCAAGTGGGGCGAGCGCTCCTCCGACGACCCTTGGGAGGGCACCACCCTCGAATGGGCCACCACCTCCCCGCCGCCCGCCCACAACTTCGACTCCCTCCCCGAAATCCGCTCCGAGCGCCCGCTCTTCGACATCCGCTTCGCCAAGCAGCTCGCCGAACTCGAAGCCGAAAAGCACGGCCCGCCGCCCGGCGGCGGCGCGACCAGGCCCGCGGCCCAGGCCAAGGCGGAGGACTAGACCATGGCATCCGCAGCTCTCGCAGCACCCGCCAAGCGCGTCCACCCCGTCCGCAGCTTCCTCGTCGGCGACGAGCCGATGACCACCGGCCTCTGGGGCATCATCTTCTTCATCTTCTCCGAGATCATGTTCTTCTCGGGCCTGATCGCCGCCCTCCTCGCGCTCCACAGCGACACCCTCTTCTGGGAACCCACCAACGGCGCCGAACGCCTCCACGGCGACGAACTCCGCCCCATTCTCTTCACCGTCCTCCTCGTCTCCACCTCGATCCCCATGCAGTTCGCCGCCTTCTCCATCCGCAAGGGCAACCGCAAGGCCATGCTCTGGAACATGGGCATCGTCCTCGTCATCGGCATCGCCTTCCTCATCAACCAGGGTTTCGAATGGGCCGAGGCCGGCTTCGGCATCTCCGACGGCACCTACGCCGCCATGTTCTACGCCCTCACCGGCTTCCACGGCGCCCACGTCGCCGGCGGCCTGCTCTTCATCTTCGCCCAGTTCGTCCGCGGCCTGCTCGGGCACTTCGACGCCAAGCGCAACACCGCCATCGAAGCCGCCACCCTCTACTGGCACTTCGTCGGCTTCGTCTGGCTCCTCGTCGTCTTCCCGCTCGTCTTCTTCCTCAGCTGACCCGGCCCCCTGCATTCCCGGCCGGCACGCGCCCGTGACCAGGCGCGCCGCCGCCCTCGCCGGCATCGCGGCCGTCCCCCTCGCCGCCGCGCTCTTCGCCCTCCTGCCCCGATCTGCGCTCGCGCACGACGGCCGCGCCGCCGAATCCGGCGAGCTCGGCACCGTCCTGACGACCTGGACCTTCGACGCCCCCGGCCTCGCGCTCGCCTTCATTGCCGGCGGCCTCTACCTCTGGGCCTGGCTCCGCGTCCGCCGCGACTCGCCCGCCTTCCGCTTCCCCCGCTGGCACGCCGCCTGCTTCGGACTCGGCTGGTTCCTGCTGATCATCGGCCTCGCCTCCCCCATCGACGCCTACAGCGACGACCTCTTCTGGGCCCACATGCTCCAGCACGTCCTGATCACCATGGTCATCGCCCCCCTGATGCTGCTCGGCGCTCCCGCCACCCTCGCCCTCCGCGCCGCCTCCCCCCGCGTCCGCCGCGACTACCTCGTACCTCTGCTCGACAGCCGCCTGCTCCGCTTCCTCACCTTCCCGCCCGTCGCCGTCGCCGTCTTCATCCTCGGCATCTGGCTCTGGCACCTCCCCGCCGCCTACGACGCCGCCATCGCCTCCGAAGCGCTCCACTTCCTCGAACACGCCGTCTTCCTGCTCGGCGCCACCCTCTTCTGGTGGATGATCATCGGCGTCGACGCCTCCCGCCTCCGCCCCGCCCACGTCTGGCGCGCCGCGCTCCTCGTCCTCGCCATCCTCCAGAACATCGGCCTCGGCCTGATCCTCACCAACATCGGCGAACCCGCCTACGACACCTACGTACAAGCCGCCGCCGTCCGCGAATGGGGCCCCGACGCGCTCACCGACCAGCGCATCGGCGCCGGCATCATGTGGGTCCCCGGCTCCATGATGTTCGCCATCGGCGTCATCGCCACCATCTACTTCTGGGCCGAACTCGAAGGCTTCCGCGGCCGCCGCGGCGACCGCGTCCGCGAAATGCAGCGCCGCATCCACGGCGACGACTACTTCCAGCCCGAAATCCCCATCCGCCCCTCCGATGACCGCTGACCCCCGCCACTCCCGCCAGTCGGCGCGCAGCAGATCGCGCGATACCCTGCACTTGGCGGAACCAGCCGCGGAACCCTGCCGCAGGAAAATCCCATGAACCCCACCCGCGCATCTCACGGGAACGCGCCCCTCCGCCGCGGCCTGCTCGCCGACCCGCGCCTCTGGCTCCGCATCTCCGGCTGGACCCTCGCCATCGCCCTCCCCCTCGCCTTCATCGGCTTCATGACCCTCCCGCTCAGCGTCTCCCCCGCCGCCATCGTCCTCGTCCCCCTCGCGCTCGGCCTCGCCGTCGCCCTCTTCATCACCCTCCGCGCCGCCCGCGCCGAACCCGCCGATCTCGAACGCCGCGAAGCGGAGCCGCCCTCCCGATGACCCGCTTCCAAGCCTTCGGCGCGCTGCTCATCCTCGTCCTGCTCGGCCTCGTCGCGCTCGGCGGCGCGGTCCGCGTCACCGGCTCCGGCCTCGCCTGCCCCGACTGGCCCTTCTGCTACGGCAGCGTCATCCCCCCCGTCGACGAATACCGCGCCGCCGGCTTCGAGGCCCACCAAGTCTGGCTCGAATGGTCCCACCGCCTCGCCGCCGCCCTCATCGGACTCGCCGTCCTCGCCTACGCGATCATCGCCTGGCTCCGCCACCGCGACCGTCGCTGGATCGCCCTCCCCGCGCTCGCCGCCATCCCCATGCTCGCCCTCCAAGGCGGCCTCGGCGCGCTCACCGTCACCGAACGGCTCGAACCCGTCGTCGTCACCGCCCACCTCGCCGCCGCCATGGCCATCCTCATGCTCGTCTCCGCCTCCTGGCTCGGCAGCTTCCGCCCGCCCCCCGGCGACCCCGATGGCGGCGCCGGCGTCCTCGCCCGCTGGGCCCTCGCCGCCGCGATCCTCGTCTACCTCGCCGTCGTCGTCGGCTCCTACGTCACCCATACCGACGCCGCCTACTACTGCGGCAACCAATGGCCCCTCTGCAACGGCCAGCTCTGGCCCGACGGGCGCCTCCCCCAATGGCACATGACCCACCGCCTGCTCGCCGCCGTCGCGACCGCCGCCGTCCTCGCCGTCGGCGCGATGGCCGTCCAACTCGCTCCCCGCTCCCGCCCCGTCGTCCTCGCCGCCCACGGCGCAGCCGCCCTCGTCGTCCTCCAAATCCTGCTCGGCGCGACAACGATGTGGACCAACCTCGACGATGCCGTCCGCGTCCTCCACCTCGCCTTCGGCGCAGCCGCCTGGACCGCCGCAGGCGCAGCCGCCGTCCTCGCCGCCCAGCGCGCCGGCTGGATCTCCTTCGCCCCCGTCGCCCGCGCCGCCCCGCACCCCGCCGGCCAAGTCCCCGGAGCCGGATCATGACCACCGGCCCAGCCAAACTCCGGTCCGCCGAACTCCCCCGCGCCGACCACCCGATCGACGCCCCCGCGGAGCCGGCGCTCCCCTTCCCCGCCCGCGCCCGCGCCGCCGCCAAAGCCCTCGCCGACCTCACCAAGCCCGGCATCATCGGCCTCCTCCTCGTCACCACCGCCCCCACCATGGCCCTCGCCGCAGACGGCTGGCCCGGCCTCGGCCTGATCCTCCTCACCCTGCTCGGCGGCATGCTCACCGCCGGCGGAGCCAACGCCCTCAACCAGTGGTACGACCGCGACATCGACGCGATCATGGCCCGCACCAGCTCCCGCCCCCTGCCCATGCAGGCGCTCCCGCCCAACGCCGCCCTCGCCTGGGGCGCCGCCCTCGTCGCCGCCGGCGGCGTCCAGCTCGCGCTCACCGTCAACTGGCTCTCCGCCCTCCTCGCCCTCGCCGCCGCCGCCTTCTACGTCTTCGCCTACACCATCTGGCTCAAGCGCCGCACCGCCCAGAACATCGTCATCGGCGGCGCCGCCGGCGCCGTCCCCCCGCTCGTCGGCTGGGCCGCCGTCACCGGCGAACTCTCCTGGACCGCCTTCATCCTCTTCGCCCTCATCTTCCTCTGGACCCCACCCCACTTCTGGGCCCTCTCCCTCAAATACCGCGCCGAATACGCCGCTGCCAACGTCCCCATGCTCCCCGTCGTCGCCGGCGAAGCCGAAACCCGCAGGCAAATTCTGATCTACTCCGTTGTCCTCGTCGCCGTCTCCCTGATCGGCCCCGCCGCCGGCCATCTCGGCTGGTGCTACGAAGCCACCGCCGCCATCGCCGGCGCCGCCTTCATCTGGTTCGCCTGGCGCCTCTACGCCCGCAAAGACCCCCCCATCCGCGCCTTCTTCGCCTCCATCGCCTACCTGGCCATCATCTTCGCCGCCATAGGCCTGGACGTAATCGTCTGACGCCTCCCCGCCCGATACTCACGCTCGCCTCAGCTGCTGCCTGCCTCCGTGGCCAGCATGCCTAGCCCGTCGCCGCGACGATCTCTGCAACAACCGCCGCCACCCCGCCCTCAACACCCTCATCCAACACGAACACCCGCTCAACCCCCGCCTCGCGCAACACGGCCGCAACCCCCTCGCGCAGTCCAGCTGCAACGCCCTCCCCGCCCTCCCCCGCGACGACCGCAGCATCCAGCCGCCCGAACTCCTCCCGCACCCGCACGATCGCATCCGCAACCGCCGCAGCATCCCCCCCATCCAGCTCAACCGCCAAATTCCGCCGCCCCAGCGACCAAATCTCATTAGCCGCCGAATGCACCCCCACCACTTCGCCCCCCTCAAGCGTCAACGAAGCCACCGCCACATCCACCCCCGCCCCCGCTAAAGCAACAGCGCACTCTCGCCCAGCCCCGCCCCCCGCCCCAATCACGAGGACGCCCTTGGTCGTCATGGCTGGGCTCCGCGCGCGATGTCAATCGGCCAACCGCCATGCTCTTCAATGATTTCGTCAACACGGTCGGCGAGCTCGATCATCCGGGCTATGGCCGCGCACATTCGACGGAAGTGGAGCACGTCGTCGAACGTCAAGACAGCGCCCTTCCGCGCTTCAAGCCAGTCGCGCACGGGATGCCTGCCCCCGATCGTGAACTCCCAAACGGCCACCGGGACACCGGTGAACTTGTCCTCTGCATTGATCTCGATGCTCGGCACCCCGTTGCCGCTGACGAACCGGACCCGCTCAATCTTGTTCGAGCCGCCCGTGGCGTACCGCGGCATCTCACCCCCAGTTTCACGCAACAGCGAGGCTTGGACTAGATCGGCGCCGACTGCGGTCAAACGCCGAAAGAGATCAGCCGAGCCCGGTGCGGGGATGCGCGGATAATCCACTTGCAGCAACTCGTGATAGCGCTCGCGGTACCCGCGGCTCTGTAAAACGGCATAGATGTAATTGAAGGTATCCCGCAGGCTGAATTCGGAACCCGGCACCTCGCGGCCGCCGGCGAAGGCGATGCGCAGCCCCGTAGCCGCGCTGATCACCTCGCAGAAATCCGCCGAGATGTTCGCCTCGCGCTTGCCAGCCCATCTTCCTTCGTCGTCAAGCGGCAGGCGGTAGAGCGGACAGACCCGGGTACCGCCCCGTCGGAACACGTTCAAATCAACCAAGCCTTCAGCAACGAAAGCCACATCCCAAGTAGGCGAACCCGTCACTTGGCCCTGCCGACCCACCAGCAACGCGACGTTTTCATCTCCAACCGTCAGATGATTCATCACCTTGCGTCGTGGCATACAATGGAAACCTCGAGAACGCCCGGAGTACCAAGTCCAGCGATGATCGAACGGTCGATAACGATATGGAAGTACTCTCCCAAGCGGTGATTCCATTTCTTCGCTGGAATTTTCTTCGATATCCAGCTGTGCTAACTCAACTTGCCAATCGCGCGTATCACGCCCGAGTGCAAACTCTTCGCGGGCTGCCTCGGTCTCCAGTTCAGAGAACCGACTCAGCACGGTATCCATATTTTCGCGTGTCATCTGTACCGTTAGATTATCACGTGCTGTTGCAATACCGACGGCATGCTCTTCAAATAAATCAACGATCGAAGGCCAACGCTTGAACTCGTCGGCCGCGTCTTCTGCAACTGGCTTGAACAGCAATAGAGGTGCAACGGGACGAACTTCCTCAAAATCGGTGGTCGCCGTTGATTCCCGCGCCAGCCATTCGAGCTTGCCCGAATCTCCGGTTGCGCCTCGAGGACCGGTGCGTTCGGCGTACTGTACTTTGGCAGGCTCGTCGGAATGTTGCTCGTGACGCACGAAAATACTAATGGCGACTCCTTGCTGGATGTCAAAGACATTTTCGTCTCCCAGAGCGCGAAGTTCAAGATTGTTCTCCAATGTGTTGCCGTGCAAGTTGACGATGTAAATCTCGTCGAACGATTCAAGCAATGCCTCGCGCATCCCCCGAAAGGTCGGATTGGCCAGATAAGAGTGGTTGGTGATGAAAGCGACGATACCGCTGCCGGTCTGCTCGATTCGGCGTTGCGCGTAGCGGATGAATTTCACGTAATCATCATTGAGCCACTTGGGATTCTGCTCTCCGAGCGATTCGCCACCGATCGTGAAATAGCTGTGCGTCTCGTCGCCGGCATCGTCGCCTCGCATCAAGCCGGAAATCCATTCGCCTTGATTGGCGGAATGGCCGGAATACGGAGGATTGCCCAAGACGACCATCACCGGGCGCTCGCGCTTGACCGCGTCGGCACCGCGGGCTTCTTGCTCGATGGCATGCATGGCCATCATGCGATGATCCCCTTCTTGGGGAGGTTCGAGCGCGTTGGTCAGGTACACATGCAGTCGCTCGCCATCGGGCATCCGCATATCCGGGCCGCCCAGCGCGAGCGCGAGTCGCAGATGACAGATCACGTAGGGTGCCATCAACAGTTCGAAACCAAGCAACCGTGGCAGCAGATGATCCTGAACATAGCTTTCCCACGCCCCCCCCATCCCCTCCCCGTCGATTGTCGCGCGGACCAAGTCCACTACCTCGTTGAGGAAGGTCCCCGTCCCCGTCGCAGGATCGAGTATCAGCACCCGCGGCAGCTGGGGTCCCGCACTTGGACCGGGACTGCCCCGCTCTCCGGTATCGGCCAATCCCAACGGCAGTTCAAAGGCCGAGCGCAAAATCTGATCCACGCTGCGCACGATGTAGGAGACGACCGGGCGCGGCGTGAAATAGACGCCGCGCATCTCGCGCACGCGCGGGTTGTAGGCCGCGAGGAACGTCTCGTAAAAATGGAGCATCGACTCTTCGCGTCCGACGACTGTGGCCAGCGATTGAATGATCCCCTCGAAATCCGTCGCTTCCAGCAGCTCGGCAATCGCATCGACGATCCAGGTGATGCGTTCGTCGATGGCGGGCCCGGCGATCTGGGAAAACATGTCGCGGAAGAAAGGCGTCGTTCTCGCAAAGGTGGCGGTTTGCCGGCTGAAAGGCTCGTGCGGTTGCAGGCAGCGGGCGGCGAATAGGCCATAGGCGACGGTCTGCGCCTGCATATCGGCGAACTGTTCGTGCGTGACCGTGTCGAAGAGCGTGTCCTTGTACATCTCGTAGATGTGCGGCAGCTGCCCGCCGTGGTTCTCGTCCAGCGCCCGTTCCACCGCGGAGCGCAGCAGCCGCGCCTGCGCGGCCATGGCGACGGCGAGTTCCTCGGGACTCCCGGCGCCCGCCGGCTCGACAGCCGAGAACTCGCCGAGCAGCCGCTCCACTTCTTCAACGCCGCCGCGACGGGCCGTCCAAGTACCGTCCCGCGAAATCGCGCCCAGCGTCGCGGTTTCGACCAGCTGGCCGTTCCGGAACCAATGGAACTCCAGATAGTCGGTCAAGATCAGGTTCGGCAGCGCCTGCCGATAACCCGTGATCTGCCTGCCGTCATGCTGCGCGGTCAGCGAAACGCCGATGTCCTTGCATTCGACATGGCCGATCGTGCCGCCGCTCCCGGTGACGACGAGGTCGGGCGCACCCACGGCGACATGCTTGGGTTCATTGATCGCGCGGACCCCCGTGCCCGCGACCGCCTCGATCAGCGTTTGCAAATCCCCGCGATACGAATGCTCGGTGGCCTGCTCCGTCCGGAACGTCTCGCGCACGCCCGCCAAGTAGGCGCGGAAGTCGGAGGTGAAACTGGCCATATCCGTTGCCAGCCTATCCGCGACCGGGAATGCGCGGGGCAGAGCGCCTCAGCCGGCCGTCGTCGCCTTGCGCTGCTGCGCGGCTTCGCTGCCGCGGCCGTCGCCGAACTTGTTGTCGCGCCACTCCAGCGCCGCCTTCAGGCCCTCCTCGCGGCTCCGCTTGCCGAACTCGCGCACGCTCGGCGCAAGGTGCGCCCGCGCGTCGTTCTCGCTCGCCAGACGCTGCAGCGTCCGCGCGCCCATCATCTCCAGCCCCAAATTCACGATCCGCTTGTTCGCGCTCAGCAGCTGCGGATCGATCATCGCCATCTTGTCCGCCAGCTCCTCCACCGCCTCGTCCAGCCGCTCCGCCGGCACCGCCTCGTAGACCAGCCCCCGCTCCGCCGCTTCCGCGCCCGTGATCGAATCCCCCGTCAGCAGCATCCGCTTCGCGAACTGCGGGCCGCCGTGGTACAGCCACATGTGCGCCGGCGGCGAACCCATCGCCCGCACCGGCGGAAACCCGATCACCGCGTCCTCCGCCGCGATGATGATGTCCGTCAGCAGCACCAGGTCCGTCCCGCCCGCCAAGCAGTACCCGTGCACCTTGCCGATCACCGGCTTGTGCATGTCGAAAATCGACATCCGCGCCCGCTGCGCCTGCTCCATCCGCCACGTGTCGTCGTCGAAATCGACCCGCCCGCGGTACACCCGGTCGTACGTCTCCGTCGGCGTTGACTGCGACGCCGTCAGATCGTAGCCCGCCGAAAACGCCCGCCCCGCGCCCGACAGCACCGCGCAGTGCACCGCCGTATCGTCGTCCGCCTCCCACATCGCCCGCGCCAGCTCGTCCTGCAGCGACACCGACAGCGCATTCAGCTTCTCCGGCCGGTTCAGCGTCACGTACGCCTTCCCGTCCCGCACCTCGTACAGAATGTTCTCGAACTCCGGCATCTCGGCCTCCCTCGGCACTGCCGTCGCATTCTAGGCCCAACCCCGCCGCTACGATGCCCCCATGACCCTCCCGATCATCTTCCACTTCGACGAACGCAAAGCCGCCCAAGCCGCCGCTTGGCTGCTGCGCCGCCACGGTGGCGAGATGCCGCGCTTCAGACTGATCGCGCTGCTCTACTTGGCCGACAGGCGCGCTTTGCTCGACGACGGCTGTCCGATCACAGGCGACCATTTCCTCGCAACTCCGCACGGCCCCGTGCTGGGCCGGATCCACGACCTGATCAAGGGCAACGGCACGGGGAATGCTGCTTGGTGCGAATTCGTCGCTCCGGTCGGCGAATCGATGGTGCGTCCGGGCGACTGCGCCGACACCGGCAAGCTCTCGGAATACGAAACGGACATCTTGGCCGCAGTCGACGACGAATTCGGCGCCTTGACCGGGCAACAGCTCAAGCAACGGACGACCGCGCTGCCGGAATGGGCCGACCCCGGCCCGGACCCAGCGTCGATCGACCCCGCCGAAATTCTCCGTTCGGCCGGTCGAGCCGAATGGGAAATCGAAGAAGTTGCCCAACATGCCGAGGCTGCGCGCTCGTTCCTCTCCCGCTACGGCGAATGATCGAGCCCGGCGAGACGTTCATCGGACTCGACATGGGCGGGCATCTCTGGGTCGTGCTCAGCGGCGCGACGGCCGACGGGAAAAGTCGCGATCGCGAGCATCACGACGCACGGGCGACCCCAACGCACCGATCACCGCCAATGCGACGTGATCATGCGGGAAGAGCACTCCTTCCTCAAGAACGACTCATGCATGTACTGGCAGCATGCGAGCTTGAACCCCGTAGCGGCGCTCGACGACGACAAGCGACATGGCCGTGTCGCCCAAGCGGATCCCTTCCCGCCCGATCTGCTCTACCGGTTGCAGCTCGCCGCGCTCGGCTCGCGCCGCGTCCCGCCCGCGATGAAAGACGCCATCCGGGCGACCCTGCAGGCATCGGGCCGCGAAGCGTACTGACGCGGGCCGGCCGCAGCCCCCGCGCGACCGCGTATGCTGCGATCCGCACCCGCGCGAATCCGATGAGGAGGCGAACGATATGGCCCAATCCCCGCCGGAGGGCTACCAGCACGTGATCCCCTACCTCGCTTACGACGACGCCCCGGCCGCTCTCGAATTCCTCTGCAGCGCCTTCGGCTTCAGCGAGCGCATGCGCATGCCCGGACCCGAAGGCATCCTCATGCACGCCGAGCTCGCCTACGGCGGCAGCGTCCTCATGCTCTCCTCCGCCATGCCCGAAATGGGCGTCGCCTCGCCCAGCGGCCAATCCGCCGTCAACGGCAACGTCACCGTCTACGTCCAAGACGTCGACGCCCACTGCGCCCAGGCCCGCGTCGCCGGCGCGACCATCGTCGAAGAACCCGCCGACATGTTCTGGGGCGACCGCATGTACCGCGCCGCCGATCCCGAAGGCCACCACTGGTCCTTCATGCAGCACGTCCGCGATGTCTCCGAAGAAGAGATGGCCGCCGCCCTGGCGCAAATGGGTCAGCAGTAAGCGGCCCGGCAAGCGAGCGAACGATGGTCCGGAATCCGCCCGAAAACTGCCAGCGCATCGTCCCCTACCTCGCCTACCGCGATGCGCCGGCCGCGATCGAATTCCTCTGCGAGGCGTTCGGCTTCAGCAAGGGCCTCGTCATCCCCGGCCCCGAGGACGGGCAGATCGGCCACGCCGAGCTGCACCGCGACGGCGAAACCCTGATGCTCGCCAGCGAATACGAGCCGGCCAAAATGCAGTCGCCCTTGGCCGGCAACGGCATGGTCAACGCCGCCCTCAACATCTACGTCGACGACGTGGATGCCCACTTCGCCCGGGCCGAGGCCGCGGGAGCCGGGATCGTCTCTGAACCAGCTGACCAGTTCTACGGCGACCGCACCTACACGGCGGTCGATCCCGAAGGCCAGCGCTGGTCCTTCAGCCAGCACATCGAGGATGTCGATTTCGACGCCATGATGGCCGGCGCTGAAGCCCGCGCCGAAGCGGCCGGGGCCGCGGCAGCCGAGGAGTAGCGACATGGTCCGGAACCCGCCCGAAAACAGCCAGCGGATCATCCCCTACATCCACTACCGCGACGCCGAAGCCGCGATTGAATTCATCTGCCGCGCCTTCGGCTTCACGCAAGGCCTCGTCCTGCCCGGCGAAGACGAGGGCATGGCCATCGGCCACGCCGAGCTGATCCGCGACGGCGAAACCCTGATGCTCGCCAGCGAATACCCGCCCAGCAACCTGCAATCGCCCCTCACCGCCGGCGCGAGCACCGGCTCCGTCCTCGTCTACGTCGACGACGTCGATGCCCACTACGAACATGCCAAGGCCGAAGGCGCGCGCATTACCGAAGAGCCCGCAGACCAGTTCTACGGCGACCGCACCTACACGGCCCTCGATACCGAAGACCGCCGCTGGTCCTTCCACCAGCATGTCCGCGATGTCGATTTCAGCGCAATGGATGACGGCGAGGAGTAGCAGCATGGTCCAGAACCCGCCCGAAGGCATGCAGCGAATCGTCCCCTCGCTCACCTACGAAGACGCCCCCGCCGCCATCGAGTTCCTCTGCCGCGCCTTCGGCTTCGAGGAAACCATGCGCATGCCCATGCCCGACGGCCGCATCGGCCACGCCGAACTCGCCATGTACGGCAACACCCTGATGCTCGCCTCCGCCTTCGAGGAAGTGAACGCCGGCTCCCCCAAGCATCTCCCCCACCTCCACGCATCGGTCGATGTCTACGTCGACGATGTCGACACCCACTACGAACGCGCCAAGGCCGAAGGCGCCGAGATCATCCAAGAACCTGAAGAGATGTTCTGGGGCGACCGCGTTTACCGTGCCCTCGACCCCGAAGGCCAGCGCTGGATGTTCCACACCAAGGTCCGCGACGTCTCCCATGAAGAGATGCAGGCCGCGATGCAGGACGGCGGCTGATCCCATGGCCCTCCCGCTCCCGCCCGACACCCAGCGGATCATCCCCGCCCTCTCCTATGACGACGCCCCCGCCGCCATCGAATTCCTCTGTCGTGCCTTCGGCTTCAAAGTGGCCGAACGCCTCGAAATGCCCGACGGCTCCATCGGCCACGCCGAACTGACCCTGCACGGCAACACCATCGCCCTCGCCTCCGCCTACCCCGACGGCGGCCTCGCCGGCCCCGCCGACCTCCCCCACCTGCACGCATTCGTGATGATCTACGTGGACGACGTAGACGCCCACCACGCCCGCGCCGTCGCAGCCGGCGCAACCATCACCGAACCCCTCGCCGACCAGTTCTACGGCGACCGCGTCTACCGCGCCCTCGACCCCGAAGGCCAACGCTGGTCCTTCCACCAACGCATCCGCCAAGTCCCCGAATCCGAACTCCAAGCCGCCCTCCAAGACAACGAGTAGCCTGCGCCCGGCGGTTCTTCCGAGCATCTGTGACCGCCGGAATCAGGGAATCGCGCGTGGCTGAGTTCAACGCGATCAACCGCGGCGTCTACATCGCCGACAACATCGATTTTCTGCGCAGCCTCAACGACGAGTGCGTCGATCTCGTCTGCATCGATCCCCCGTTCGCCAAGAACGAAACCTTCGCGGGCGATCGCATCCGACCGCCGCTGACCGAGCATGAGCGCGAAATTGAGCATCGCCTGCTCACTGGCTGGGGCATCAGCAGCGAACGCGATGCCCGTGAAGCCGGCATCGCTTGGCCCGAAACAACCCAAGCAGGCTTCCGCGACATCTGGTCCTGGGAGCGGGACATCCACGAGGACTGGAAGAACAGCTTGGACGACGCCCACCCCGGCGCCGCCGCCGTGATCGATGCCGCGCAACTCGTGCACGGCGACGGCATCGCCGCGTACCTCTGCTACATGGGCATCCGCCTGGTCGAGCTGCACCGCGTGCTCAAGCCGACCGGCAGCCTCTACCTGCATTGCGATCACACGGCCAACGGCTACTTGCGCCAGCTGCTCGACGGCGTGTTCGGCAAGGACAACCTGCGCAACGAGATCGTCTGGCAGTACCGCACCGGCGGCATCGGGCGCCGCTGGTTCGCCCGCAAGCATGACACGATCTTCTTCTACTCGAAAACCGACGACTACCCGTTCGAGCTCCCCCGCGAAGAATCGCGCGATCCGAGCCGCTTCAACAAGACTGACGACGAAGGGCGCCGCTACTACGAAAAAGCGGGCAACCGCTACTACGCCGATAAAGGCGTCGCTGTCGCGGATGTCTGGGACATCCCTCCCGTCCGGAACGTCTCGGTCGAGTACACCGGCTACCGGACCCAGAAGCCGATCGCGCTGGCGAAGCGGATCATCACCGCCAGCACGCGGCCCGGCGACGTGGTGCTGGACTGCTTCGCGGGCTGCGCCTACGCCGCCATCGCCTCGGAACAGCTGGAACGCGATTGGATCGCCTGCGATATGAACCCGCGCGCTTGGACCGTGCTCAAGCGGCAATTCAGTAAATCGGAACTGCACCTGCTGCAATGCAACGACGAAACCAGCGGCCAAGCGGTGCTCGGCAACGAGCCGGTCGTCACGATCCACGGCCCCGGCCAGCTGCCCGCCCGCACCTCGCCCGTGCGCCTGCCGCAGCCCAAGTCGATCAAACCGCCCGAACGCAAATACAAGGTGCCGTCCAGCATCATCCCGGAACCGGAGATGCTGCGGAAACTGCTTGAATTCAGCGGCTATCAAGCTTGGTGCTGTGGTTTCGCCAATCGCCGGCCGGACGGTTCGATCATCGAGACGACGCGCAACTTCCACCTCGACCACATCGAGCCCCGTTCGAAGGACGGCTCCGACCAAATCACCAACCGCGCCCCCATGTGCCCGTCGCACAACCTCCGCAAGAGCGACCGGCTCATCTTCCTGCAGGAGTACCGCCGCGAGATCGCCGCAGCCGGCGAACTCTGCGTCGATTCCCTCGACGACCTCGTCAGCTTGCCAGAAGCGGCCCAATTCGCGCTCGACGAATACGCCGTCGCGCGCGCCGCTCAGCCCTGATCGCTGATCCGGTTGCGCGTGCGGACGCGGATCTCGACGCCCGGCATCGGCTCCTCGGCGGGGTATTTCTCCGCCTGCCAGTAGCGCGGGGTCAGCGCGTCGAGCAAATCGTGGTTGTCCACCTCGGTGATCTCCGCCTCGCCCAGCAGCTCCACGTAGCGGTACGGATCCGCCTCGTCGTGGATGCTCACGGCGATCCTCGGATTCTGCCGCAGATGCCGCGTCTTCAGCGTGCCCGCCCCGGTCCAGAACTCGATGTCGTGCGGCCCGCCGCCGGCTGCCCGGCGGTGCCAGACCACCGATGAGCGCGGCTGCCCGTCGGGCCCGATCGTCGCTACGTGCGAAAAATGCGGCGGTTCCAGCAGATCCGTGCCCGACTCGGGCTTCGCCAGCGGCTCGGGCAGCCCCTCGTTCGGGTGGCAGACCGCCCGCTCGACGTGCACGACCACGTCCCAGCCGCGCGCGCCTTCCTCCGATTTCAGCGGATAATCCCGACCCGTGTACGAGTTCGAGATTTCGTCCACCGTCTCCCAATCCGTGCGCGGACGCAGCTCCGCCCGGCCCGTGATCTCCAGTGTCCGGTACGGATCAGCCGCGTCGTGGATCGAGAGCGACACCCGCGGCTCGCGCTGCATGTTCTTCGCCTTGCGGTAGCGGTACCCGGTCGAGAACAGCACCGCGCTGACCGACCCGTCCGCCTCCACCGTCTCCGGACGGAACCAGACCACGGTCGACTGCGGCCCCCCGTTGGGATTGACCGTGACCAAGTGCGCGAAATGGGGCGCGTCGCAGAGATCGGCGAATTCCGCCGGTACCGCGCCCATCTCAGCGGCTCAGTGTGGCGGAGTAGCCGCCGTACCGCGCCTGGCCCGGCATCGCGTGCTCCTCCACTTCGACATTGACCACGGCCGCCTTCCCGCTCGCCATCGCCCGCTCGATCGCCGGGCCGATGTCCTCCGGCTTGGTCACGTGCTCCCCGTGCCCGCCCAGCGCCACGGCCAGGTCCTCGTAGCGCTGCTGGAAGCCCAGCGTCCGCCCCGGCGTCGTGTTCGTGCCCGCCGTCCAGCCCCCGTTGTTGCAGATCACGATCGTCGCCGGCAGATCGTGCCGCACCATCGTGTCGATCTCCTGCACGTTCATCAGGAACGACCCGTCCCCGACGAACCCGATCACCTGCCGGTTCGGCGCCGCCGCCTTCGCCCCCAGCACGAACGGCAGCCCCACGCCCATGCACCCGTTCGGCCCCGGATTCAGCCGCGCTCCGTCCACGAACGCCGGGATGTACTGCCGCGCGAACGCCAGCGTCGCGTTCCCGTCCACGCAGACGATCGCGTCCCGGTCCATCCGCTGCACGATCTCGTCCGCCAGCCGCAGCGGGTGGATCGGCACCTCCTCCGACTCGACGAACTGCCGGTCGTTGGTCTTGCGCGACTCGTCCGCCTCGCTCAGCCGCCCGACCCAATCCTTCGGCCCGGTCAGCCCCGCCTCCTTCGCCGCCGCCGTCAGCGCGACCAGGGTCCGCTGCGCGTCCGCCACGATGCCGACGGCCGCCTCCTTGTTGTGGTTGATCTCGCCCGCGTCGATGTCGACGTGGATCACCTTCAGGTCCGGCGCCCAGCGCGGCGGCTGCCCCGAGCCGATCACGAAGTTCAGCCGCGTCCCCACCACCAAGGCCACGTCCGCCTCGCGGAACGCCATCGAGCGCGCCGCCAGGAAGCACAACTCGTGATCCTCCGGGATCGCCCCCCGCCCCTGCGGCGTCGTCCAGAACGGGATCTGCGTCGTCTCCACGAACTCCTTCAGCTCCGCCGCCGCGCCCGACCAGACGATCCCCGAACCGCTCATCACGATCGGCCGCTCCGCGCCGGCCAGCAGCTCGATCGCCCGCGCGATGTCGTCCGGGTCCGCCGCCGGCCGCTTCCGCTCGCCCTCCGCCTCCGGGAACCAGACCGTCTCGTCGTCGAACTTCTGGTACAGCGTGTCGCCCGGCAGATCGAGGTAGGTCGGCCCCACCTTCGGCCCCTGCGCCTTGCGGTAGGCCAGGTTGAAGAACTCCGGCATCCGCCACGAATGCGTCACCCGGCTCGCCCAGCGCGTCACTGGCTGCGCCATCGCCAGCTGGTCGTACTCCTGGAAATCATCCCGTTCGAACGACGAAAACGCCGCCGCCCCGCCCAGCGCCACCATCGGCACGCAGTCGAGGTAGGCGTTCGCCACCCCCGTCAGCAGGTTCGTCGTCGCCGGCCCCGACGCCGCCAGGCAGACTCCGGGCACCCGCTTCACCCGCGCGTAGCCGTGCGCCGCCATCGCCGCGCCCTGCTCGTGCCGGCAGTCGATCGTGCGGATCCCGTGCTCCGCCGCGAACCCCGCCGTCTCGATGATCGGCCCGCCCATGATGTAGAACAGGTCCTCGACCCCTTCCTTCACCATCTGCCGCGCCAGCAACTCCGCCCCCATCTGCTCCGGCATCGCAAATTCCCCTCTCCGCCGCTCGCCGCGGCTCCCGTGTCTCGGTTCCAGCCGGCCCGTTCTAGTCGGGCACGTCGTAGCGGTGCAGCACCGGCCGCGCCGTCGTGAACTCGCGGATCCCCGCCATCCCCTTCATCGCCTCCGACGTCCCGTGCGCCTCCAGGTCCTCCTGCGTCGCCCAGTTCTCGAACAGCAGGTAGCGCGTCTCGTCGTCCACCGAGCGGAACAGGTCGTAGTTGTTGCAGCCCGCGTCCTCCGCCTTCACCTTCGCCGTCGCCCCCGCCATGAACTCCTCGAAGGCCTCCGCCTTCCCTTCCGCCACCGAGAACTCCACCGTCAGCCCGATCGCCATGTCCGACCTCCAAATTCCGCCGGCGGACTCCCGCGGCCCCCGAAACGACGCGCGCAGGATAGCGCCCGCCGCCCCTCTTGGAGATCGTGCCCGGAGATCGCCCCCGCCCTGCTGGATCGCGACCCGCCGGATGCCTACTCGGAGATGCGCATGTAGTACATCAGGTCGAACAGGAACGTCCCGTCCCAATAGCCCGGGATCGCTTCCAGCAGGCTCTCCTCCGCCGCCTCGTAGCCCTCCCCATCCCACCACTGCGTCAGCCCCAAGATCAGCCACGCCGGCGCGAGTTCCGCTTCCGAAAGCGAGCCGCCGCCGGCGATTGCCGCCTCCGCGTACTCCCCGATCGCCACGATCGCGTCCTCCCGGCCCGACTCCAGCGGGCTGTTCGTGAAGGCCGCGTCGGGCTCGACCAGCGCCTGCGCGCCCAGCCTGCGCAGCACCTCGACCGCCTCCGCCCAATCGCCGTTGATCGCCGCCCCGGCCCAGGCCAGCGGGCTCTCGGCCGCCGTCGCCTCCGCCGCCATCGCGCGCTGTTCCAGCACCAGCGCGTTCCACGCCACCGTCTCGTTGTCGGGCTCCGCCCAGGCCGCGGCCGCCGCCAGGCTCGCCGCGTACCGCAGCCAGCCCGCCTCCGCCAGTTCCATCGCCATCAGCGTGTGCTCCCGCACGTCGTCGTGCATCGCCTCGTCCAGCGTCAGCTCCACCTCCGCATAGGCGTACTCGTCCCAGCGCAGCACCGCCGCGTCGCCCCGGTAGACGCCCGACGCGTACCAGAACGGGTAGCCGTCCGTGCGGTCGGCGATCACCTCGTGGATGTGGTCGCCATCCAGGTCTTCCAGCCGCGCCGCCCGTCCGGGCGCGACCGAGTTGCCGGGCACATCGCTGAAATTCGAGGCCGCCACCGTCAGCGCCGTCCCGTTCCAAGCCAGCACGTCGTGCGTCACTCCGTGCGCGCCCGTCTCCCCGTGCGCCTCGATCAGCGTCCCCGTCCGCCCCTCCGCTACCGATACGACGACCGAATCGGCGCTGCGCAGCGGTCCGCCGCCGAGCGCGACTTCCCGCAGCATCGCCCCCGTCGCCGCGTCGTACACCCGCACCGGGATCAGGTAGCGATCGCCGCTCGGCGCGCCGATTCCCCAAGCCAGCACATGGTTCGGCGAGGTCGGCAATGCCGTCCACGCCACATCTTGGAACTCCGCGAAATCGGCACGGATGCGCGCCTCCAGATCCACCCGTTCCATCCGGGCCGGCGGCTCCGCGGCCGCCGGCGCCGTCACCGGGGCGCCGCTGCTCTCGCCGCGCCGCGTCCCCTGCGAGATCGGCGCCGGCGCGGCCGGTCTCGGCCCCTGGCTCGAGATCGGCGTCGCCGCGGCCGCCTCCGCCCGCGCCGCATCCGCGGCCGCCGTCTCCGCCGCGGTCGCGACCGCCTGCTCCTCTTCCTGCTCGTCGTCGGTCGTCGTCGTGCAGGCCGCGGCCAGCAGCGCCGCCAAGGCGAGGATCAACGGGGCGAACAAGCCCATTCGGAGCGGCATCTCATCACCCTCCCGCAAATCGCGGCGCAGTGCCGCAACGCTATATGATCCCCGCTCGCGGACGGCGACCGTAAGCCGCGCGGAGCAGCGCTATGTCCAGTTCCCTCCGACTCGACGGCCGCCGCGCCATCATCACCGGCGCCGGCCGCGGCCTCGGCCGCGAAATGGCGCTCCACCTCGCCGCCGCCGGCGCCGACATCGTCTGCGCCGCCCGCACCCGATCCCAAATCGAAGCCGTCGCCGATGAAATCCGCGCCCTCGGCCGCCGCGCCCTCGTCGTCCCGACAGACGTCGCCGTCCCCGAACAGGTCGACGCCCTCGCCGAGCGCGCCGCCGCCGAATGGGGCGGCTTCGAAATCTTCATCGCCAACGCCGGCGGCGGGGGCGGCGCTTCCGGCAAGGACATCCTCGAGATCAGCGACGACGACTGGCGCGAAACCATCGACATCAACCTTTCCAGTGTCTTCTACAGCGCCCGCGCCGCCATCCGCCACTTCCGCCGGCGCGGCGGCGGCAACCTGATCACCGTCGCCAGCGGCACCGGCATGCGCGGCGACCCCCGCACCCACGTCTACGGCGCCGCCAAGGCAGGCGTCATCACCCTCACCCAATCCATCGCCGTCCGCCTCGCCCGCGAACACATCCGCGCCAACTGCATCGTGCCCGGTTTCGTGCTCCAGAAAACCCTCCACGACCCGGACGAGATCGCCCTCGCCCGCAGCCGCGGCGAACGCATCCCCGCCGGCCGCGTCGGCGAAGCCTGGGAACTCGGCCCCCTCGCCCTCTACCTCGCCTCCGACGCCTCCGCCTACATGACCGGCGAAGCCGTCGTGATCGACGGCGGCGGCCTCGCCGGCGGACTCGCCCCGACCGGCTGGGACGTCCTCGCGGAGCGGGCCCCGTGACCGCCCGCAACCCGCTGCCCCCGCCCGCCGTCGCCGAAGGCCGCCTGCGCGGCTTCGACCTAGAAGACCGCCGCGCCGTCTTCTACGCCGCCGAGCACCCCGCCGCCCCCGCGATCATCCAGGCCTTCCGCGAGGCCGGCGCCCGCGTCGCCGTGGCCAGCGCTGATACCGGCGGCGACGCCCTCTTCAAAATCAAGCGCGCCGCCGCCGGCGGACCCGCCGAAGCCGTCGACCTCGCCAACGGCCGCAGCGTCCAAGTCGCCACCCGCAAGCTCGTCAAGCAGCTCGGCGGACTCGACATCGCCATCATCGCCCCCGTCGCCTACCGCGCCGCCCCCCTCCACAAAACCGCCGACGCCGACCTCGACGCTCTCCTCGCCGGCAACCTCGCCGCCGTCTACCGCGCCTTCCGCAGCGCCGCCCGCGAACTCGACGACGGCGGCCGCCTGATCGCCCTGCTCGCCGCCCCCGCCGTCCGCGGCCTCGCCAACCTCTCCGCCTACTCCGCCGCCCAAGCCGGCGTCATCGGCCTCGTCCGCTCGCTCAGCCAGGAACTCGCCCCCCACGGCGTCACCGTCAACGCCATCGTCGCCGGCTGGACCGAGGACTCCCCCGGCCGCGGCGGCGCGGACCCCGAGACCAACGTCCTCCTCCGCTACATCCCCGCCCGCCGCTTCGGGCGCCCCGAAGACGTCGCCGCCCTCGCCGTCTACCTCGCCTCGACCTCCTCCGGCTACATCACCGGCCAAGCCATCCAAGTGGACGGCGCAGCCCTCAAGCACCTCTGATTCGCCGCGCCGGCCCGGCCCGGCTCAATCCGCCCGCCAGCGCACCCGCCGCGGCTCGCCCGGCTCGTCCCAATGCACCGCCAGCGCCCGTCGCACGTAGAGCTCGTACACGCAGTTGTCCAAGTCGTAATGCTCGTACGGGATCGCCGCGATCACCGGCTCCCGCTCCGCCGGATCGCCCACGATCCGCCCGTAGCCGCTGATCTGGAACTCCAGATCATCCTCCCCCAGCTGCGCGTGCAGCGCGTAGCGCCCGTTCCAGAGCAGATCCCGCATCTTCGGCGAGCCGATCTCGACCAGCAGGTACAGCCCTTCCCCCGCGAAAATCGGGCAAACCGGCGCGATGTGCGCCGCCCGGTAGCCATGCGTCGCCAACCAAGCCACCTGCCCGTCCCCCTCCCCCCACAGCAGCCGCCGCCCCAAATCCGCCAACCCCGGCCGCCGCAACTCGAACTCCCCCCAATTCACCAGCTCCATGCCCCCAGCCTAAGCCGATCAGCCTCCGCCCGCCCCGATCTCGCCTTGCCCGCCCTACACCCTTTCCATATTTCAGTTTGCCCCATAAACCGAAATATGATCCGCCAGTGCCGCGGAGATTCCACGCCGCGCATCCCAGAATTCGCCCTCATCCATATTTTCATTTACCGTCTATCCCATAATATGGATTCGCCCTTGAGGAGGGATTCCGATGCGCGGACGAACGCTCCGGCGCTCATGGCGGCACGATCCGACGATCTACGCGCCTCCCCGCTACCGCAGGGCCTGCTCCTACTACCCGTTCGTCCCCGCCGCGCTCGGCGGCGACGACTTCGTCGACCTCCCGGCCGATGTCGCCGGCGTCGTCTCCGAAGCCGAACAGGCCGTCATCGCCCTCAACCGCAACCCCGGCCCCGAGCTGCGAGCCCTCGCCCGCCTGCTGCTCCGCTCCGAATCGATCTCCTCCTCCAAGGTCGAAGAGATGCGCCTCGATGCGCGCGACTTGGCCCGCGCCGAGGAGAAGCGCCGCGCCGGCCGCCGCGTCGGCACCCGCGCGGCCGAAATCCTGGCCAACATCGACGCCATGATCAGCGCCGTCGGCGATGTCGGCGACGCCGGCCGCCTCGCGCCCGGACATCTCTGCGAAATCCACAAGGTCCTGCTCGATCGCGCCAACCCGCGCATCGCCGGCATCGTCCGCGACTCCCAGAACTGGATCGGCGGCAACAACTACAACCCCTGCGGCGCCGCCTACGTCCCGCCCCCGCCCGAACGAATCGCTTCCCTGCTGGACGACCTCTGCGGCTTCTGCAACGACGACCTGCTCCCGCCCGTCGTGCAGGCCGCCATCGCGCACGCCCAGTTCGAGCTGATCCACCCCTTCGAAGACGGCAACGGGCGCACCGGGCGCGCGCTGATCCACGTCATCCTGCGCCGCCGCCGGCTCGCCCCCGATGTCGTCCCCCCGCTCAGCATCGTCTTCTCCCGCCGCCGCGACCGCTACATCGACGGCATCGCCAAATTCCGCGAAGGAGCCGTCGCCGAGTGGATCGGCATCTTCGCCGAAGCCGCCGCCGAAGCCGCCCTCCGCGCCGTCCAATACGCCGAGCTCGTCGCCGACCTCCAAGAATTCTGGCGCGGCCGGCTGCGCGCCGCCGCCAACCCCAGAGCCGACGCCGCAGCTTGGGAAATCATCGACGCCCTCCCCGCCTATCCCGTCGTCTCCGCCCAGTCCGTCGCCGAATCCGTCGACCGCGCCCCCGCCGGCATCCACGCCGGCATGCAGCAACTCGAAGATGCCGGCGTCCTCCGGCCCGCCGGCCAAGGCCGCCGCAACCGCACTTGGGAACCCGACGGCCTCATCGACCTGATCGAAGAGCTTGAAGCCGGCGGCTCCTGACCACGCCCCTCAGCGCAGCGACAGGAGCCGTCTCAGCTCCGGATCTTGATAATCGACCAGCCCCCGCGCCGGCTCCGCCGCCGGCAGCTCGCCCCGCTCCCGCAGCTCTTCCAAAATCGCTCCCGCCATCCCCCGCACCATCGCCGCCCGCTTCGCCGAATCCCGCAAGATCCGCGCCTCCTGCCAGTTCGTCATGTACAGCAATTCCACCAGCACCGTCGGCATCAGCGTCCCCCGCATCACCGCGGCCGGACCCGTCTGCGTCGCCGGATCCGTCAAATCAATCGGCCCGTGGTACTTGTGCACCGCCGGCGTCACCCGATCACCCACCGGCGGCGCCGGCGCGGACCGATCTTCGCTCAAACCCAGATCCGCCGGCTCCCGCCCCCACTCCCGCGCCACCGACGCGTCCAGCAGGATGAACGGCGCGGGCACGTACAGCGGATCGCAGAAACCCGGCTCCTCGTCGATGCAGCTCCCGTCCTCCAGCCGCCGCGGCGCCGAATAGCCGGCCGCCTCCAGCTCCGCCCCGATCGACGCCAGCATCCGCTCCGCGAAGGCCCGGTTCTCCCCGTCGCCAAAATCGCCCGGCACGTACCAGACCTCCAGCCCCCGCTTCCCCTCGTCCCACACGCCGTTCGAGTGGATCGACACGAACAGGTCCGCCCGCGCGAAATGCGCCATCTCCGCCCGCGCATGCAGATCCGCCCGTCCCGGCTCGCCCGTGAAATTCAGCGTCGCCAGTCCCTCGTCCTCCCGCGTCAGCACCACGTGCGCCCCCGCCGCCCGCAGCGCCGTCCGCAAATTCCGCGCGAAGCGCAGATTCGACTCCGCCTCGTCCATCCCTTCCCCGTGCATGTGCGCCCCCGTCTCTCCCCCGCCGTGCCCCGGATCCAACACCACCACCGGCTGCCCCCGCCGCTCCGCTCCCGCCCCCGCCCGCTCCAGCGCCGCCTCGTACTCCGCGTCCCCCGGCCTCACCGGCGCCCGGTTCTCCCACAGCTTCGGACGCGCCGGCGCCGGCACCGATGGCTCGATCGCCGCCTCGAACACCCCGGACGGCGCCGGCACTGACGGCTCGATCGCCGCCTCGAACACCCCGGACGGCGGCGGCACCGGCGGCTCGATCACCCCCTTGAACACACCGGGCGGCGGCGCGCCCGCGAACCCCGGCACCCGCTCCGCCCGTTCGCCCGTGGGCCCATTCGTCGCCGCGCCCGCCCCCGCCGCCAGCGTTCCCGCGACGATCAACCCGCCCAGCGCAGCCCACGCCGCCACGCGCCGCAGTTTCGTGCCCCGTGCCGCCATGCCCGCGATGATAGGCAAGGATCACCGCGCCCACGCGACTTTCCACAGCCCATATGTGAAGCCTCTGGCGCGTCCATAACCCATCCGGTACATTCGGGCGGACTGCGCACAGCGCAAGCACGGCACACGAGCGGCGGGAGGCTTCCGATGGACTTGGGTCTGACCGAAGAGCAGGAACTGCTCAGGAACTTCGCGCGCGACTTCCTCACCGCCAACTGCACCGAAAAACTGGTGCGCGAGATGGAGGAAGACGAGCGCGGCTACACCGACGACCTCTGGAACGGCATGGCCCAGCAGGGCTGGATGGGCCTGATCACCTCCGAGGAACTCGGCGGCACCGGCATGTCCTTCCTCGACCTCTGCGTCCTCCTCGAGGAATTCGGCCGCGCCCTCGTCCCCGGACCCTTCCTCAACAGCGTCATCACCGCCGCCTTCGTCGAAGCCATCGGCACCGACGACCAAAAGCGGGAAATCTGCACCAAGGCCGCCTCCGGCGAGATGATCCTCACCTTCGCCCTCACCGAGCCCAGCGCCCGCTTCGACTCCTCCGGCGTCGAAGCCACCGCCGCGCCCGACGGCGACGGCTACGTCCTCAACGGCACCAAGCTCTTCATCCCCGACGCCCACGTCTCCGACCTCATCCTCGTCGCCGCCCGCGCGCCCGGCTCGCAAGGCGACGAAGGCGTCTCCCTCTTCCTCGTCCCCCGCGACGCCGCCGGCCTCGAAGCCAACGTCCTCAAGACCATCGCCGCCGACAAGCAGTGCGAAGTCAAGCTCGACAACGTCCGCGTCGGCGCAGACGCCGTCCTCGGCGAAGCCGGCGCCGCCTGGCCCATGATCGAAGAGGCCAAGAAGTACTACACCGTCGCCTACTGCGCCTACCTCGTCGGCCTCGCCCAGCGCGACTTCGAGATCAGCGTCGACTACGCCAAGGAGCGCATCCAGTTCGGGCGCCCCATCGGCTCCTTCCAGGCCATCCAGCACAAGGCCGCCGACATGGTCACCGACGTCGACGGCTCCCGCTTCATCATGTACCGCGCCGCCTGGGCCGTCACCGAGCAGGAGGCCGACGCCGCCCTCCAAGTCTCCATGGCCAAGGCCTGGTGCTCCGACGCCACCCGCCGCGTCGTCGCCCACGGCCAGCAGATCCACGGCGGCATCGGCTTCACCAAGGAATACGTCATCCAGCTCTTCTTCCGCCGCCAGAAGATGGCCGAACTCATGTGGGGCGACGCCGACCACCACCGCGAAAAGGTCGCCGCCCTCCTCGAGATCTAGCCCGGGCTGGGCCCCGCCCGCCCGCGCGATTCCGCTCCGGGCGGGGCGAGCGCGTGCCCGATGTGCAGATATTGAACTAACGTTCTATCATCTCGGCATGGCCGACTCTGCATCGCCCGCTTCGCTCCTCCAGATCCCGCTCGCCGACCTCGACCCGCCCCGACGATCCGTCCGCGCCGACCCCGGCGATGACGGCATCGAATCGCTCGCCGAATCAATCCGCGACTGCGGCATCCTCACTCCACTGATCATCGACCCGCTGCCCGGCGGGCGCTGGGCCGTCATCTCCGGCGAACGCCGCCGCCGCGCCGCCGTCCGCGCCGGCCTCGAAACCGTCCCCGCGATCCCCCTCGCCGGCCGCGCCGCCGAGATTCACCCCGTCGACCTCTGCCTCGCCGACAACCATCACCGCCTCCCGCTCAACCCCATCGACCTCGCCGAAGCGCTCGACGCCCGCCGCCGCGACGGCGTGCCCGACCGCGACCTCGCCCGCTCCATCGGGCGCTCCCCCTCCTCCCTCTCCAACCTCCTCCGCCTCCTTCAGCTCCCCGACGAAGCCCGCGCCCACGTCCGCGAAGGCCGCCTCTCCGAAACCCAGGCCCGCGCCATCCTCGCCGCGCCCGCCGAATTTCGCCGCGACCTCGCCGATGCGGCCGTCGCCGACGATTTCTCCGTCCGCGACATCCAAGCCGCCGCCCACGACCTCATCGACCGCGCCGGCCCGCCACCGCGCCGCCTCGCCCAACGCGCCCAGCGCGCCGCCGACGCTTTCGTAGAAACCATCGGCATTGAGCACTACCGCATCAACGGCCCGCGTGGCCTCGCCGGCGGTTCCATCACCATCTACTTCTCCAGCCCCGACGAACTCGACCAAATCACCAGCCGCATCGCCCAAACCGCCAGCCGGCCCGCGCCGATCCACGACCCCGCCGACGACCCTGCCCACGACTTCGCCGGCGATCCTGCCGACGGCGAACCGCACTCCCGCACGACGAGCGAAACGGCCGATCCCATCGACCCGCCCGTCGAAGCGGACATCGAAGAGCCCGAAGAAGACACCGGGGAAGACCTCGAAGAAAATCCCGAACCGCCCCCGCGGCCGCCCATCCCGCACGATGACGGCCCCGAGACCGAATCCTATCTCCGCGCAGCCGGAGACGGCTTCCCAGAAGAACTCATCCCGCCCGCGGGCTGGGCGATCCACCTCGCCTTCCGCTTCGGCAGCACTGAAATCTGGTGGCAGCCCGGCCCCGATGCCCAAGACCAAGGCGCGGAACCGCAAATGGTCGGCATCGGCCCCCCGAAACTCATTTACCCGGGTGCCGGCTCCGACCCGAAGCCCAGGAAGATTCCGCCGGGCTACTTTTCACGCGAAAGCTTCCGCATCGCCCCGCCCGAAGCCCGCCCGCCCCCCATCGCCTGATCCTCGCCGCCTGCCCGCTGCCATCCCTGCACTGGCGCGCGCCGCCTACCGCCCCGCCCTCCGCTTCCGGTGGAACCACCAGCCGATCGCCGCGCCCAGCGCCAGCGCGCCCGCCGTGATCCCCGCCGACGCGATCCACACCCACGCCGGCGCGCCCAGCCGCCCGTACTCGCCCCCGCCCTCCGCCAGCGCCGGCCCCGCCCGCAGCGCCCACGCGACCGCCCCGGCCGCGATCGCCGCCGCCATCGGGTAGCCTCGCAGCATGGCCAGACGCAAACGCCGCCGTCCCCCGCGACCCGACTCCGAACCCACCGCGGAACTCCCCTCCTCAATCGTCAAATTCTCGTTCCCCGACGAGGATACGATGCGCCTCCGCACCTTCTGGGCGCCCGGCCCGATCTGGGCCCCCGGCTTCATCACCGGCATCATCGGCGCGGTCATCGCCCTGCTCGTCTGGTCCGGCGCCGACACCTTCACTGCGCTGATCATCGGCGGCGGAGTCGGCTACTTCGGCGGCGGCATCGCCTGGGCCATCCTCGGCGCAGTCGGCGGCGACGTCCTCGAAATCGACTTCGACCTCTCCGGCGACGTCGGCCGCGTCCAGCAGGCCCTGCTCTGGTCCTACCGCCGCCAATGGCAGTTCGAGCTCTACGACCTCGAAGGCATCGAAATCCGCGAGCGCCGCGGCCGCGCCATCCTCCTCCAATTCGGCAGCGTCCACACCGCCCACCTCCAATTCGCCGATGCCGCCGAAATTCCCGACCTCCGCGTCGCGCGCGTCCACACCGACCGCGAAATCGCCGCCATCGGCCGCGCCATCTCCGACTTCCTCGGCGTCCCCCTCCGCAACGCCGCCTGACCTCGAAAGGCCACGCCCGTGCCCATGTACAACTGCTCCTCCGACATCGCCGAAATCCGCAACCGTTTCCAAATCGCCGTCGACTCCCTGCCCGACTGGCTCCAAGCCCACACCCGCCGCGTCGCCGAAACCGCCGTCGACCTCGCCGACGCGCACGGCCTCGACCCCGACGTCTGCGCCGCCGCCGCCACCGGCCACGACATCTTCCGCCACCTCGAACCCGAAGAGCTGCTCGCCCGCTCCCTCGCCGCCGGCATCGAGATCGGCCCGACCGAGCGCTGCGCCCCGATCATCCTCCACGGCCCGCTCGCCGCCCGCCACGCCGCCGCCGAACTTGGCATCGCCCACCCCGACATCCTCCAAGCCGTCCGTTTCCACACCACCTGCCACGAAGCCCTCGCGCCCGAAGGACTCGCCGTCTTCATCGCCGACAAAATCGAACCCGCCAAACTCGAACGCGACCCCGGCCTCGCCCGAATCGCCGATGCATCGCGTCGCAGCCTCCGCGAAGCCGCCGCGCTCTTCCTCGAACGCCGCATGCGCAAGCAACTCAAGCGCGGCGAACTCCTCCACCCCCTCTCCGTCCAGGCCCGAAACGCCTTCCGCGCCGAACCGGCCCATGCCTGACCCCGCCGCCGCCCGACTGCCCGCGCCCGTCCGCGGCTCCACGAGGCCGGCCGGTGCCTGACGACGCCCCCGACGCAGAGCTGGCAGCCGGATCGGCCGACGGGCTGATCGAGGAAGGTGCGGCCAGCGGGCGCGTCGTCGACGCCCAGCTCGACGAAGCAGCCGACGCCGGCGAAGGCTCACTCCGCCCCGCCAGACTCAGCGAATTCGTCGGCCAGGAAACCGTCCTCAACGCCCTCCGCATCGCCATCCAAGCCGCCTCCCGCCGCGGCGAACCGCTCGATCACCTGCTCCTCTACGGCCCCCCTGGACTCGGCAAGACCACCCTCGCCCGCATCGTCGCCCGCGAACTCGGCGTCGCCCTGCGCACCACCTCCGGCCCCGCCATCCAGCGCCAAGGCGACCTCGCCAGCATCCTCAGCACCCTCGACCAGCGCGATGTCCTCTTCATCGACGAAATCCACCGCCTCCCCACCAGCGTCGAAGAAGTCCTCTACTCCTCCATGGAGGAATACGAAATCGACATCGTCATCGGCGCCGGCCCCGCCGCCCGCAGCATGCGCTATCCGCTCAAGCCCTTCACCCTGATCGGCGCGACCACCCGCTACGCCATGCTCTCCTCGCCCCTCCGCGACCGCTTCGGCATCATCGAACGGCTCGACTTCTACAGCGCCCCCGAACTCCGCAGCGTCGTCAACCGCAGCGCCGACGCGCTCGACGTCCCCATCGACCCCGACGCCGCCGACTGCATCGCCGCCCGCGCCCGCGGCACCCCCCGCATCGCCAACCGCCTGCTCAAGCGCGCCCGCGACTTCGCCCAGGTCCGCGCCGACGGGCGCATCACCGCCGACCTCGCCCAAGAAGCCATGGACATGCTCGGCATCTCCGAAACCGGCCTCGACGAACGCGACCGCGCCCTCCTCCGCGCCCTGATCGAACACGCCCCCGAAGGCCCCATCGGCCTCAACAACCTCGCCGCCGCCATCGCCGAAGAACCCGACACCGTCATGGACGTCTACGAGCCCTACCTCCTCCAGCAAGGCTTCATCGCCCGCACCGCCAGAGGCCGCCTCCCCCTCCCCAGAGCCTGGCACCACCTCGGCCTGGAACCTCCCCGCTCCGCCTCCGCCGATCAGCCCGCCCTCTTCAGCCCACCCGGCCCCGGCCGGTAAACGCCCGCCCCGCTCGCCTCTGCCGTTCCAAGGCCCGGCATCGCCTCGACCTAGAACACCCGCACTTCGCCAGCGCCGATCAACCCATTCTCGTCAGCGCCTCCGCCCAGCTGATGAACGCCCGCGGCCGCTTCTCCAAAGCCTCTCATCACCTCGATATGCCTCCCTCCGCACTCCGTCTCCGCCGAATCAGCTCGCCCTCTTCAGTGCGCCGGGACTCGGCTGATGAATGCCCGCGCCATCCATAGATGGCCGCTGTTCCAAGGCCTGGCACCGTCTCGGCCTCGAACCCTCGCGCCCTGCCAGCGCCGGCTAATCCGCCCTCTCCGGCGCACCTAGCTCTGGCCAATGCGGCCCGTGCCGACCGCGGCCGCCTCTCTCTTCTTGGAGTTTGGCGGCGCTTGGCACTCGAACCCCCGCGCTCAGCGGGGCGAATCAGTCCGCGCTGTTCGGCTCCGGCGGTTGAATTGCAGCCGCCTGTCCATCCGGACTGGTCTCGCCCGCCTCAATCTGCGCTGCGAGCCGCGCCTTGCGGGCGCGTTCGGCGGCTGCCTGCGCGGCCTCGCGACGCGCTTCCAGCTCGTGGACCCGGTTGGCTTTCAGCAGCCGGCGCGGGATCTTCGCCGCCGCCTCCGCCACCTTGCCGGCCAGCTCCTCGTAGGGCGTATCCGGCCAGCGCTTGCGCACCCTCGACGCCGCGATCGCCTTCTGCGTCCGCGGCAGCGCCCGCTCCGGCACGACGTAGAACTCCCACTGCTCCGGCAGCCGCTGATCGATCTTCGCCGGGTCGCAGCCCGGATGCCAGGCGAACACGAACACGTCGGCCGCCCGCGAGCGCGTGCGGTAGCGCAGCCACGACTTCGTCGTCTCGTCCCAGACTCCCGCGACCGGCGCGACGTGGAACGGCGTCGCCGCGCCCCCGAAATCGCAGGGCCGCTGCGCCCACTGCTGCAGCGCCGTCGCCTGCTTCACCTCCAGCCGCACCCCGCTGCCCGCATGCGTCAGATCCCAAGGCGACCACTGCGCCGCCAGCTCCCACTCCTCGCCCAGCGCGAACTGCACCATGCACTCCACGTACGCCGCCCGCTCCACCGGCTCGATCAACGGACCCCCGAAAAACCGGTCCGTCAAAGAATTTACAATCCGATAATGCACGTCAAGTTCAGGCACCGCCGAATACTACCCCCTCCGCCCCGCCAAGTCACCCCCTCCCCAAACCCCGCCGCGAGGAGGCGGGCATCGCTCAACACGCCCGCAACCGCCCCATGCTACTTGCCCGGCTCGCCGCCGACCGGGCGCTGGCCGAGATCGTCCGGCGTCGTGGTGGAGGGCCGCCGGCGCGGGCAGAATCCACATCCGCGCCGGAGCCGAGGACAGGCAGATCAAGTTCACTTTCACGCCCGCGGGCGGCCAGCGCATCTTGCTTTCGTCGTGCTGTTTCCCCGCCGATGCGAACGTCGGCCGCTGGCTGCGAGGCGCGCTGATCGAGCCGGGCGAGCAGGCCGCAACTCCACGGGCGGCAGCGCATTCGGGGGACGCAATGCCCTTGCGGATGCGCTGGTGATGTTTCGGCGATGCAGCCATCCCATCGCCGGCGAGCGGGCCGGGACGGGGCCAACGGATGCCGCTGCCGGCGTTCCGTCGATGCGGCCGGCCCGTTGCCGGCAAGGCCGGGGCGCGGCGGTTCAGCGGGCGCCGCGGATCAGTTGGCCGGGGCGGGCGCCGGTTTCCTTGCCGTGGCGGCTGATCACTTCACCGCTGACGATGGTGGCTTCGTAACCTTGGGCTTCCTGGACCAGGCGCATCGCGCCGGTGGGGAGGTCGTGGCGGGCTTCGGGGCGGGCCAGGCGCAGGTTCTGGTAATCGATGACGTTGGCGTCGCCCTTCTTGCCGGGGGCGAGGATGCCGCGGTCGTTGAGGCCGTAGAGCCGGGCGGTGTCTTGGGTCATGCGCTTGATGGCCCATTCGAGCGGGAGGCGTTCGCCGCGCTCGCGGTCGCGGGTCCAGTGGGTCAGCATGAAGGTGGGCATGCTGGCGTCGCAGATCACGCCGCAGTGGGCGCCGCCGTCGGAGAGGCCGACCGCGGCGCGCGGGTGCGAGAGCATCTCGCGGGCGTCGTCGAGGTTGCCGCGCGAGTAGTTGAACAGCGGCGCGAAGAGCACGTTGCGGTCGTCCGCGGCGAGGTAGTCGTAGGCGAACTCGAGCGGCGCGATGCCGGCCGCATCGGCCCGCGCCTGCACGGTTTCGTCGTCGGTCGGCTCGTAGTCGGGCGGGTCGGCCATCGGGTAGAGCTTGTCCCAGCTGAGGAAGCCGAGCGCGTTGTCGGGCTGCGTCACCTGCGAGAGGATTTCGGCCTTGACCCGCGGGTCGCGCATCCGCTCGGCCTTGCCGGGCCAGTCGAGATCGTCGAGCGCGCGGTAGGCCTCGGAGAAGATGAAGGGATGGCGCCCGCGCAGGGTGAGCAGGATGCTGATCCCGCGCGCGGCGACCTGCGGGTAGAGCTCTGCGCCGTCGTCCTGCGCGGCGACGGAGAGCTCGAAGGCCTCGCGCCAGGCGTCGGGCTCGTTGTCGAACTGCGCGAGCGCGAAGGTGACGGGGCGGCCGATTCGGGCCGAGAGCTTGCGCATCCAGGCGATCTCGCGCCCGGGCGCGTTGGCGTCGTCGCCGGTGACGCCGGCCGGCGCGACTTCGTAGATGCCGGTGCCCAAGTCGGCGAGGGCGCCGCCGATCCCGAACAGCTCGTCCTCGGCGGCGAAGGTGCCGGGCACGGGCACGCCGTCGATGGCGCGGTGGGCGAGCGTGCGCGAGGTCGAGAAGCCGAGCGCGCCGGCGGCGATGCCCTGCTTGACGATCTCCGCCATCTCGGCGATGTCTTCCGGGCCGGCGTCCTCGTTGGCCGCGCCGCGCTCGCCCATCACGTAGGCGCGGACCGCGCCGTGCGGCACCTGCGTGCCGATGTCGATCGCCTTGGGCAGCGCGTCGAGGTGGTCGAGGTACTCGGGGAAGGTCTCCCAGTTCCACTGGATGCCCTCGGCCAGCGCCGAGCCGGGGATGTCCTCGACGCCTTCCATCAGCCCGATCAACCAGTCGCGCCGCTCGGGCGCGGCCGGCGCGAAGCCGACGCCGCAGTTGCCCATCACGACGGTGGTGACGCCGTGCCAGAACGAGGGCGTCAGCAGCGGGTCCCAAGTGATCTGCCCGTCGAAGTGGGTGTGGATGTCGACGAAGCCCGGCGTGACCAGCTTGCCCGAAGCATCGATCTCCTCGCGCCCCGGCTGCTCGACGACCCCGACGACGGAGACCAGCCCGCCGTCGATGGCGACGTCGGCCGCCCGTCCCGGCGCGCCCGTCCCATCGATCACGGTTCCATTGCGAATCACGAGGTCATGCATGCCGAGCTCCAATCGCGCCGAAGCAGTATCGCAGATTCGGAATGCGGCAACGGGTATCGTGCCGATACGGGAGGGCGCGATGGTCACGGCAACGCAGGTGGCGGAACATTTCCTGCTGATCGCCGCTCAGTCGGGCGACGACCTCGATCAACTCAAGCTGCAAAAGCTGTGCTGCTACGCGCAAGCGTTCCATCTCGGCTACTACGGCCGGCCCTTCTTCAACGATGCGATGGAGGCATGGCAGTACGGGCCCGCCGTCAAGCAGCTGCACAAGCGGTACCGCAGATACGGCGACGGGCCGATTCCCGCGCCGGTTGCGCGGCCGACTCCGCTGCCGCTGATGCGGCAGGAGGCGCTGCTGGCCGAGATCTACGAGATGTACGGCGCGATGACCTCCACCGAACTCGCCGGCCAGACGCACTACGAGGAACCGTGGCGGCGGGCGCGGGAGGAGCGCGGGCCGAACGCCGAGATCAGCCACGAATCGATGCAGAATTGGGCCATCGCCTCCGGCGCGGCCCCGCCGGATCTCCGTGCCGAGCCATCGCCGGACGCCGAACAGATCCGCGAGTGGGCGAGCCGTCCGGAAGTGGCCGCCGAGATCGCCCAAGGGATGGAGGAATTAAAGGCCGGGCGCTCGCACCGATGGTGATCCCCGACCCGCTCGACAATCAGTGGTACGAACTGAGCGAGCAGGCGCGCGCTGCGTATCTGGCGCTGGATCGTCCTGAGCAGTTGCGCGTCATCGAAGCGATGCGCGCGCTGATGGTGGACCCGACGGAGCACAACCTGCTCGCCGTCCGGCTCCGCGAACGCGAGGGCGGGAGCGGAGCGCTGATCTTCCCGTGGCGCGATGTCCGCATCGCGTACGCGCCGCTGCCCGATGGCCGAGTTGGCGTCGCGGCGATCTTCGCGGTCGGCTAAACTTGGCAACCGCGCGGGCACGGGACGCCCAAGCGGACTTGGGATACCGAGAGGAAGCGGCGGGAGGACGATCATGGCGAAGCAGCAGTTCGAGCCGCTTTCGGACGAGGAGTTCGAGCGGATGAAGGAAAAATTGAACAGGCCGCGCAAGAGCTACGCGGAGATGACGGACGAGGAAGTCGAGCAGCGCTACCGCGAGCTGGGTCTGCCGCCGCCCCTGCCGCTGCCGCGAGGGTACGGGTAGGCCGGGGCCGAATCAGTTCAGCAGGACGATGTAGACGGTTGCGACGGCGAACACGGCGTCGACGAACGTGCTGGCTTGAGCTGCTTGGGACCAGCGCTGCATGCTGGTCAACACGGGCTCGTTGAGCTGGTAGGCCCGGATCATCTGCTCAATCACCCAGCGCCGGGGCGCGAACAGATGCCCTATGCTCTGGTTCGTGCTCGGCAACGGCTGGGCGAAAGGGGAAACGGGATGCGGCGCGATGCCCGGACGCTTGAATCCGATGGCTCCCCGGATATCGGCGGGGGCCGTGCGCGAAGCGCTTCCAAGTTCGGCGTGGTGATTCTGCAGGGGGACTCGCTCGAGTTGGCGGGCGGCTGGCCGTCGCCCACGGTGATCATCTCCGACGGGCCCTACGGGATCGGGAGCTTCCCCGGCGACCCGGCGACTCACGGGGAGTTGGCGGAGTGGTATCGCCCGCATATCGCGATGTGGGCACAGCGGGCGTTGCCGGAGACCACGCTCTGGTTCTGGAACACGGAGGTCGGCTGGGCGACTGTGCATCCCGTGCTGGAAGAGCTCGGCTGGGAATACCGCTCCTGCCACATCTGGGACAAGGGCATCGGCCACATCGCCGGCAACGCGAACACGGCGACGCTGCGCAAGTTCCCGGTGATCACCGAGGTGTGCGCGCAGTACGTGCGCCGCGTGACGCTGCCCTCGGATGGTGTCGAACTGCCGCTCAAGGAGTGGTTGCGGGCGGAGTGGGTGCGATGCGGCATCCCGCTCTCCCGCTCGAACGAGGCATGCGGCGTGCGGAACGCCGCGACGAGGAAGTACCTGACACAATGCCACATGTGGTACTTCCCGCCGGCCGACGCTTTCGAGAAGCTTGCCGCCTACTCCAACCAGCACGGCGACCCGGTGGGCCGCCCGTACTTCTCGGCCGACGGAAAGACGCCGCTGACGGGTGACGAGTGGTCGAGGATGCGGGCGAAATTCCGCTGTGATGTAGGCGTTACCAATGTCTGGCGGCACCCAGCAGTACGTGGAAAGGAGCGCCTGAAGAACATCTCCAAGAGCGTGCATATGAACCAGAAGCCGCTCGCGCTGCTCGAGCAGACGATCGTCGCTTCATCGGATCCGGGCGACGTCGTCTGGGAGCCATTCGGCGGGCTCTGCTCCGCCGCCATCGCCTCGATCAACGCGAACCGCCGCTGCTACAGCGCCGAACTGCTGGCCGACTACTTCGAGACCGCGCAAGAACGGCTGGCGAATCATGCCGCAACCATCCCGCTCGACATCGATTCCTGACGACAGCTGGGAGCACCGAGAGCTCTATGACGGCGTCGTCCGAGCGCTCTATGCCGTGCCGGCCTATTTCGCGAGCAGCACGGTGATCGAGGGCTTGGTCGCCACCGATCTCCAGACGCTCAATCAGGTGCTCGGCGCGACCATTGAGAGCCAAGTCGTCGCAACGCTCAATTCGATGCGGCGCGTCTGGGATCCCGCCGACCGGTACGGTCAATACGCTTTCGTCCGGCAAGCGCAGGTGTTCCCGGACGTCCTGCTGAAGGCGGACCAGAACGGTGAAGAAATATTGCTCGGTATTGAATTGAAAGGCTGGTACCTGCTGGCTAAGGAACGGATGCCGAACTTCCGGTTTCAGGTCACGTCGTCGGCCTGTGCCAAGGCCGACTTGATCGTCGTGGTGCCATGGGCACTCGAGCATGTTCTGTCAGGCGGCCCGGTGGCGTACAAGCCATATGTCGAGTCGGCGAGATACGCAGCGGAGTTCAGGAATCATTGGTGGAGCGAGATACGCGAGTCCGATGATGACCGCGACATCGTCCTACCGGACGAAGTTGGACCGTATCCCTCCAAAGGCGACCGGATCGCCGACAAACCCGCCGTTGATCGCGGAGGCAATTTCGGCCGGCTCGCCCGGACGGGGCTGATGGATGAGTACATCGCGGAGATGCTCAAGATCGGACTTTCCGGCATCCCCGTTGACGACTGGATACAGTTCTTCCGCCGATTCCGGCAGTAGTCGAGCCAAGCTAGCGCTGGTGGATGAGGGGTTCGCCGGGGGTGGGGACTCTTGTTTTCAGGACGTAGTTGGTGCGGATGCTGCCGATGTAGAGGTCTTGGAGGTCTGGGCCGCCCCAGGTGACGTTGGTGGGGGCTTGCATGAGGGCGCCTTCGGGGTCGTTGATGATGGTGACGGACTCGCCGTCGGGGGTGATGGCGACGACTTTGTTGCTCATGGGGAGGGTGACCCAGAGGTTGCCTTCTTGGTCGAACTGGCAGCCGTCGGTGAGGCCCATTTGGTTGCGTTCTTGAGGGGTGAGGGGGCGGTCGCCGGCGGTTTGGCGCATTTCGGCGGCGGTTTTGCCGAGCAGGGGGCCGTATTGTTCGCGTTGGCCGAGGCTGCCGTCGTCGTTGATCGGGAAGCGGATCACGTTGCAGCCGCTGGTTTGGCAGACGTAGACATTGCGTTCGTCGGGGTCGAGGGTGATGCCGTTGGCGAACTCGATATTTTCGGCCAGCAGGGTCGTGCTGCCGTCTTCTTCGATGCGGAAGAGGAAGCCGTCGGGTTCGCCGTCGAAGGCGGCGGGGCCGGAGCGGAAGGTGGAGTGGGTGACCCAGATGCGGCCGCGTGAGTCGATGTGGGGGTAGTTGGAGGCGAGCAGCTTCATGCCGGCGACTTCGGCGGCGAGGATTTCGATTTGGCCGGTTTCGGTGTCGAGGCGCTGGACGGGGCCGGAGTCGCCGCCGTCGAGGCCGCCGACGTTGGCGATGATGATGCGCTGCTCGACGTCCATGTTGATGCCGTTGGGCGAGCCGCCGGCGTCGCCGACGCGGTTGAGGGAGCCGTCGGGCCGCGCTTCGGCGGCGGCGCTCTGCTGATCGGAGAGCCAGACGCGGCCGTCGCGGCCGACGACGACATCTTCGGGGCGCTGGACGCCCTGGCCGACTTTTTCGAGGTCGTCGAGGGGGATGGGGTTGAGCGGCATGGGAGGCTCCGTTTCGCGCAGATGCTGGCAGGCGCTGACCGCTGGATGGTAGGGGGCTGGTTCAGGCGGTGCCGGCTGGGACGGTTGCGCGGGCGGGGCAGCGGTCGGCTAGGACGCATTCTTCGCATTTGGGGGCGCGGGCGTGGCAGACGCGGCGGCCGTGGCGGATCAGGAGGACGTGGAAGGGGTAGTAGCGGTCGGGCTTCATTTGGGCTTCGAGGGCGTCGTGGGCGGGGAGGGCGGCGACTTTGGGGCCGATCAGGCCGAGTCGTTGGGCGACTCTGTGGACGTGGGTGTCGACGGGGAGGGCGGGGCGTCCGAGCGAGAAGAGGAGGACGCAGGCGGCGGTTTTGGGGCCGACGCCGGGCAGGGAGGCGAGCCATTGCTTGGCTTCGGGGATCGGCATGGTTGCAAGCGGCGAGGCGTCCCACTCGGGGCCGAGCCGGTCGCGGAGTTCGGCGAGCAGCGCGTGCATGCGGCGGGCCTTGGTCGGGGCGAGGCCGCCGGGGCGGATCGCGTCTTCGACGTCTTCGACGGGGGCGGCGAGGATTTCGTCCCAGCCGTCGAAGCGCTTGAGCAGCTGCTGGAAGGCGCGGCCGGAGTTGGTGTCGGAGGTGTTCTGGGAGAGCAGGGTGAGGATGAGTTCGGCGACGGGGGCGCGGCTGGGCCGCCAAGGAGTGAGCGGGGCCTCGCGTTCGAGCCGCTTGATGATCGCGGACGGGCGCAGCGGCTTGGGGGCAGGAGCGGTCGCGGGGCCGGACTTGGTCGTGCGCGGCATGGGCGGAGGATAGGCGGTTATACTGCGCGCGCCTGCGAGAGCTGAGCATCGGGAGTGCGAGATGGACTACAAATTCACGCCGGAAGACGACGCGTTCCGCGGCGAGGTGGTGAGCTTCATCGAGGGGAACTGGGAGCCGCCGGAGGGGGTGGCGGAGCCGGGCGACGATTCGCACCACGAGGCGCAGCGGGCGTTCGAGAAGCGTGCGGCGTCGAAGGGCTGGCTGACGATGGCTTGGCCGACGGAGTACGGCGGTCGCGGGGCGAGCCACATCCAGCAGACGATCTACCGCGAGGAGGCGGCCTACCGCGGCGCGCCGGGCTCGGGCGGGCAGGGCATCTCGATGGTCGGCCCCTGCCTGATGCTGCACGGCAGCGAGGAGCAGAGGCGGGAGCACCTGCCGCGGATCGCGAACGCGGAGTCGTACTGGGCGCAGGGCTTCTCGGAGCCGGGCAACGGCTCGGACCTGGCCGGCCTGCAGACGCGGGCCGTGCGCGACGGCGACGACTTCGTGATCAACGGGCAGAAGATCTGGACTTCGGGCGCGCAGTACGCGGACTGGATCCACGTGCTGACGCGGACGGACCCGGAAGCGCCGAAGCACCGCGGCATCTCCTACTTCCTGCTGGACATGAACACGCCGGGGATCGAGGTGCGGCCGCTGATCAACATGCTGGGCGAGCACGGGTTCAACGAGGTCTACTTCACGGACGTGCGGGTGCCGGCCTCGAACATGCTGGGCGAATACAACCGCGGCTGGTACGTGGCGGCGACGCTGCTCGACTTCGAGCGCTCGGGCGTGGCGTGGTCGGCGACCTCGCGCAAGAGCATCGAGCTGATGTCGGAGTACGCGTCGGAGCGCCCGGGCCGGCGCGGCGGGGCGAACCTGATCGACGACCCGGGCGTGCGCAACGGTCTGGCGAACCTGGCGATCGAGTCGGAGATTTCGCGGTTGATCTCGTACCGCGTGGTGGACATGCAGAGCAAGGGGCTGGTGCCGAACCACGAAGCCTCGATGTCGAAGATGTTCGGCTCGGAGCTGGGCCAGCGGGTCTCGCGCTTCGGCGTGAACATGATGGGCCTGCACTCGCAGCGGATCGACCCCGACGACCCGGGCGCGCCGATCGCGGCGCGGATCGGGCGCGCCTACATGTCGACCGTGCCGAGCACGATCGCGGCCGGCACGAGCGAGATCCAGCGCAACATCATCGCCACCCGCGGCCTGGGCCTGCCGCGCCAGTAGCCAGATGGCCGGCGCTTCCGTCGGCGGGCTGGACGAGGCGCTGGAGATCGTTCATCGGACGGGGCCGGAGTTCGGGCCGGGGCTTTCGAATCATGCGCCGATGGCGGCGGAGGCCTTGGGCATTCTGGGGCGCGGGGAGCGCGCGGTCGGCTGGGTCGAGCGGTACAGGGCGCGGCTGGATGATCCGCCGCGGGGGCTCGCGCCGATCTCGGGGGAGGATTGGCGCGGGGCGCTGGGGGAGATTTCGCGGGCGGCGGATTGGGCGGCGTTCTTCGAGCGGGAGCTGCGGGAATCGACTTGGCAGTCGGTGGTAGGCAAGTGGGCGGCGCGGCTGGCGCCGGGGCTGATGGCGGGGGCGACGCACGGGCCGATTCGGACGGCGCACGCGGTGCGGAGCCTGACGGAGGCGGAAACGGAGCCGCGTCTGCGGGAGCTGGCGCAGGGGCTGGGCTATTGGGCGGCGCGGTATCAGCCGCTGCCCGGCGCGCCGGCGCAGGGCGATGCGGCGCTGGCGCCGGCGGAAGCCGTGCCGCGGGTGCAGCGGTTGCATGAGGCGGGCTTCCAGTTCGAGGGCTTGATCTTCGAATCAGTGGCGAAATTGGATGACGAGCCGTCCTTCGAGCCGGTGATCGGCCTGTCGGGGCCCAGCGGCGATGTCTCGGCGTACTTGTCGCAGCTGACGGAGGTTTGCGCGGGTTGGTACTTGGCCGACCGCGCGGCACCGATCGCGTTCATTCATACGGTGACCGCTCCGAGCGCGTTGCGGCATCTGGCCCCGTACTTGACGGAGGCCGATGCGCGGCTGGCGGCGCGGTATGCGTGGCAGGCGTGCGCGGCGATCTACAGCTGGTACATGCTGGAGGAGCCGTCGCCCGCGCCGGTCGCTGCGCCGGAGGCGGAGCGCGAGGAGTTGGTCGAGCGAGCGGTGGCGAACGGGGACGAGCACGCGATCAAGTTCGCGGAGGCGTGCTTGCGGGAGTACGAACTCAATCCGGCGCCGGTCTATCTCGCGGCGGCTGCGGACGTGTCGGAGCGGCTGTCGCCGGATTAGGTTTCGCCGCGGAGGTCGGCGAGGTGTTGGCGAACGTGGTCGACAGCGACGCTGGCGAAGACTTGGAGCAGGGTGCCTTGGACGCCGCCGGCGGAGCGGGCCGGCCGGGCGAGCAGGTCGTCGTCGGCGTCGCGGAGGGCGGCGATGGTGGCCGCGCGGTTGCTGGAGAACTCGTCCAGCAGATCGGCGACCGAGACGTCGGCGCGTTTTTCGACTTGGCGGAGGTTGTAGGCATCCATGTCGAAGCCGCCCCCGCCCTCGCCGCCGGATGTGGATGCGGAAGAGGCTTCGCGGGCGCGGTCGATCAGCTTGGGGTAGGTCCATTCGATGGCGGCGAGGTGCGCGAGCAGTTGGCGGGCGGTCCAGCCGTGTTCGTAGACGCCGGCGTTCCAGCGACGGTCGGGGAGGCCGGAGACCGCGTCGGCAACGGCTGCTGCGTCGGTTTCGAGCGCGGCGATTATCTCAGCGCGGTTCACTGCCGGCTCCGCTCTCGGGCCATTCGGCTCCGGTGAGTTCGCAGCTGGCGGTCCAGAGCTTGGCCGCCGCTTCGGGGGTGGCGCGTTTGGAGGGCTGCGCGGGGTGCATGCGGTTGAAGTAGGCGCCGGAGTGCTCGCGGACCGCTTCAGAGGCGGCGAGGTGGACGACCGGTTCCGCGCCTTGCTCGGCGCTGAGCATGAAGGGTCGGGCGGCGCGCATGATCAGGCGGATGGGGCCGGTCATGTCGCCGTCGGCCCCGAACCCGGTGCGGACGACGCCGGGATGGACGGCGAAGGCGGAGAGGGCGGAGTCGGCGCGGCGGCGGTGGAGTTCTTGCGTGAAGAGGACGTTGGCGAGCTTGGATGCGCCGTAGCGGACCATGGGCCTGCGGACGCGTTCGAGGGCGAGGTCGTCGAAGTCGAGGGCGGCGCGGTAATGGACGCGCGAGGAGACGTTGATGACGCGGGGGGCGGGCGATTCGAGCAGGCGGGAGAGGAGCAGGCTGGTGAACAGGAAGTGGCCGAAGTGGTTGACCTGCATCATGGCGTCGAGGCCGTCTTCGGTGAGCGAGCGGCGGGAGAGGCTGACGCCGGCGTTGTTGATCAGGACGTCGATTTGCCCGATGCGTTCGAGCGCGTCGGCGGCGGCTTGGCGGACGGAGGCGAGCGAGGCGAGGTCGAGCAGGATCAGTTCGGCGTTCGAATCGCCGCCGGCGCGGATGCGTTCGAGGGCCGCCGCGCCGCGTTCGGGTGAGCGGGCGGTGATGGCGATGTTCCAGCCGCGGCTCGCGAGTTCGGAAGCGGCGGCGAGGCCGATGCCGCTGTTCGCGCCGGTGATCAGTGCTGTGGGCATGGGCTATCCAGTGTCCGCGCTATAGGTGGTTCGAGCGTCTTCGGCGACGGCGAGTTCGGATTCGGATGTTAGATGCAGGTCGAATTCGCGGAGGAGTTGCAGGACTTCGGACGGAGTCGGGCGGTCGAGTTCGGCGAGGGCGTCGTGCAGCGTTTGGGGGCCGGTGGCAGTGTTTCGGACGAGTTCGGTTTTGCCGCAGGCGCGGGCGACATCGGCGAGGCATTCGGCTACGAAGTCTGGGTCGTCGCCTTCTTGAAGCAGCAGCGCGAGGAGGCTGGCGACGTCTTGGTCGTCGCGGAGATAGGCGGCCATGTCCCAAGGCTTGGTCTCGATCCGGGGCATGGTTCTCACTCTTGCCGTTGGGCGTCGTCCGCCAGCCGTTCGGCGCGGCGGATGTCGCGCCGCTGGGCGCGCTTGGTCCCGCCGATGAGCAGGAGGATAAGTCGGTTGCCCAGCTTGGTGTAGTAGAGACGATAGCCGGGACCTTGGTGCAGCCGCAGTTCCCAGAGGCGCGGGCCCAGCCGTTTCGAATCGCCTGAGCTGCCGCGGCGCAAGAGCGCGATGCGGCGGAGGACCGCGGCTCGGGCGTCGGGACTGCGGAGGCGGCGGAGCCAAGTATCGAACTCGTCGGTGGTCTCAACTTGGACCGGCGTCAACGCGGCTGTCGCGATCTATTGCGGAAGATCCGCGCGGGGGCGCTATTGGTCGTCCGCGGTGTAGGCGGATTGGGCGTCTTCGGCGACGGCGAGTTCGGGGAGGGGGAGGCGTTCTGGTTTGGGCAGGATGTGGAGGTCGAATTGGCTCAGCAGCTTGAGGACATCGCGCGGGGCCGGGCGGCCGAGTCGGGCGAGGGCGTCGTGCAGCGTTTGGGGGCCGGTTGCGGTGTTTCGGACGAGTTCGGTCTTGCCGCAGGCGCGGGCGGCGTATTCGAGGCACCTCTCGTGGTGCTCGCGTTCATCCGATTCGAAGGCGTAGGAGAGGAAGTAGGCGATGTCCTCGTCATCGTTCCAGTGTTCGATCGGGTCCCACGGACCGGTGACGAAATCCTCGGGGGTCAGGCCGAGTTCTTCATCGGTCAGCAGCGATTCGCTTGGCGCGTTGGATGTCTCGGCGCTGGCTTCCTTTGTCGCCGCCGCAGAGGAGGAGGATGATCGTGTTGTCGCGGCGGGTGAAGTAGACGCGGTAGCCGGGTCCGGCGTGGATTCTGAGTTCGAGTACCCCGTCGCCGACGGACCGGACGTCGCCGAAATCTCCACGTTCGAGGCCGACGATTCGCTCATCAATCCGCCTCTTCCCATGGTGATCGCGGAGGCGTTCGTACCAACGCACAAATACCTGCGATCGCTCGATTTTGAAAGTCATCGTACCCGTTGCGGCGAGCGGCGGATGTCTTTGACGGCGTCGGCGAAGGCTTGGGGGAGCGGGGTTTGGGGGAGGGCTAGGTCGTTGATGGCTTTGGCGGGGTTGAACCATTGGCGGCGTTTTGCGAGGCGGACGCCGGCGATGGTGGCGCGGGGGGGGCGGTGGAGGAGGGGGGCGGATGCTTCGTCAAGGAGGGCGGCGGCCATGGCGAGCCAGGCGGGGATCGCGCGGGCGGGCGGCGTCGCGCCGCCGGCTGCCGCGGCGCGGGCGGCGATTTCGGAGAGGGCGAGGTTGCCTTGGGCGTGGCCGAGGATGAAGCGCTCGCCGATGCGCGCGGAGCGGGCGGCGAGGATGTGGCCGCGGGCGACGTCGGCGACGTGAACGATGTTGAGGCCGGCGCTGGCGACGATGGCGGGGAGGCTGCCGGTCGCGGCGTCGCGGATGAGGCGGCCGGTGGGGGTGGGCTTGAGGTCGAGCGGGCCGATGGGGGCGGTGGGCAGGACGGCGACGGCGGGCAGGCCTTCGCGCCGGGCGAGCTGGAGGACGAGGTGCTCGGAGAGGATCTTGGAGCGTTCGTAGGGGCCGGGCGCGCGGCGCGGGTCGGCGTATCGGGTTTCATCGGCGATTGCGCCGGGCGGCGGGGGGCCGATCGTCGCGACTGACGAGGTGTGGACGACGCGGTCGACTTGCCGGCGGAGGGCGGCTTGCATGACGGTGCGGGCGCCGGCGACGTTGACGGCCGCGACCTCGCGGGCGGCGGAGCGGGCGAGGTCGTAGCGGGCGGCGACGTGGAAGAGGGCGTCGATGCCGTCGAGGGCGGCGTCGATATCCGTGGGATCAGTGAAGTCGCCTTGGACGATTTCGAGCTCGAGGCCGTGGAGCGAGCGGAGGTCGGCGGCGGGGCGGACGAGGGCGCGGGTTTCGATGCCGTCTTCGAGCAGGGCGCGGACGATGTGGGCGCCGATGAAGCCGTTGGCTCCGGTGACGAGGGCGCGCTGCATTCGCGGGGAGGAGGCTCAGCCGTACGCGGCGGAGACGGCGGGGATTGCGGCGCGGAGGGCGGCTTCGAGTTCGGCGAGGGCGGCGCGGCGGAGCTTGCGGAGGCGGATCAGTTCGGGCAGCAGCGGCGGGCGGCGGGCGATGTCGGCGGCGATCCGGGAGGGCGGCGGATCGATGCCCCAGCCGAGGGCTTCGGGCGGGATGCGGTCGGCGACTTCGTCGAGGACGACGCGGACGGCGGCGAAGGGGATGCTCGCGTCGGCGCAGGCGCGGGCCCATTCGGAGTCTTCCATTTGGACGATGCGGTGGCCGGCGGCGCGGGCTTCGCGTTTTTCGGATTGGTCGTTGACGACGTGATCGGCGGTGAGACTGGCGCCGTCGAAGGCGTCGAGGCTGGCTTGCCGGAGGGCGTTGCGGACGGTTGCGGCCAGGGCTTGGTCGGGGGCGAATTCGTCGTTGGGGCCGGGGCCGGTCATACGCTCGGGCACGACGGCGGCGGGGCAGGGGAGATCGGGGTCGAGGGAGCCGGCGACGCCGGCGCTGAGCACGGCGCTGATCGGGGGGGCGAGCGCGGAAGCGGCGGCGCGCTGCACGGCGGCGGGGCCCATGCCGCTGACGATGAGGCGGACGGAGGCGTTGGACCGCGCGATTCCCGCGGCGGCGGCCGCGCCTTCGATGGGCATGGCGGCGACGATCAGGAGCATGGGGCGAGTGTACGGGCGGGTCGTGCGGGCCGGGTGTATGGGCGCGGTGCAGCGCGTAGACTGCGGGCGCGCGAAGGGAGACGGCCGCCATGTATGAAACCGTCCTGTACGAGGCTTCCGACGGCATCGCCACGGTGACGATGAACCGGCCGGAGAATTTGAACGCGCTGAACGCGACGCTGCTGGACGAGCTGCGGGCGTCGATGGAGCAAGCGGCGTCGGACGAGGGCGTGCGGGTGGTGGTGCTGACCGGGGCGGGGAGGCTGTTTTCGGCGGGCGGGGATTTGAAGGATCGGTCGCATGATCCGCCGAACATCGAGGCGAGCATCGCGCGGCTGACGGATTTCGAGCGGACGGCGCTGCTGCTGCACGAGATGGGAAAGCCGACGATCGCGGCGCTGAACGGGGGCGCGGCGGGGGCGGGCTGCACGATCGCGTGCGCTGCGGATTTCCGCTTCGCGGCGGAGTCGGCGTACTTCTACACGGCGTTCCTGAACGCGGGGCTGTCGGGCGATTTCGGGGGGACGTGGACGATTCCGCGGCTGGTGGGCGAGGGACGGGCGCGGGAGATGTACCTGCTGCCGGAGCGGGTGCCGGCCGCGCGGGCGCTGGAAATCGGGCTGGTGAACGGGGTGTTCGCGGACGACGAGCTGGCGGCGGGGGTGCGGGGGGTGGCGGAGCGGCTGCGGGATTCGCACCCGATGGCGATGGCGCAGATGAAGGCGAACTTGAACGACGCGTACGCGATTCCATTTTCGGAGGCGCTGCGGCGGGAGGCGGACCGGATGCGGCGGGTGGGCCGGAGCGAGGACAGCAAGGAGGCGGTGCGGGCGTTCATCGAGAAGCGGAAGCCGGTCTTCACGGGCCGCTGATCGGGCGGGCCGGGGCCGCCGGGAGAGGAGTGCGCCGTGCTGCGGATGCGACAGATCTGCTTGGTGGCGGAGGATTTGGATCAGACGGAGGCGCACCTGCGCGGGGTGTTCGATCTGGACGTGTGCTTCCGGGATCCGGGCGTGGGCCGGTTCGGGCTGCACAATTTCCTGATGCCGGTGGGGAATTCGTTCCTGGAGGTGGTGTCGCCGATGCGGCCGGGGACGGCGGGCGGGCGGTTCCTGCAGCGGCGCGGGGGCGACGGCGGGTACATGGTGATCATGCAGTGCAGCGACATCGCGGCGCGGCGGGCGCACGTGGCGTCGCTGGGGGTGCGGCTGGTGGTGGATTCGCCGGGCGAAAAGAGCGACGGGATACAGCTGCATCCGAAAGACGTGCCGGGCGCGATTGCGGAGCTGCGCTGGAACCACGGGGACGATCATCCGGCGGGGCCGTGGCAGCCGGCGGGGGATCACTGGCTGCCGCACCGGCGGACGGAGGTGATCAGCGAGTTCGCGGCGGCGGAGCTGCAGAGCGGCGACCCGGACGCGATGGCGGCGCGGTGGTCGGAAGTGCTGCAGCGGCCGGTGGAGCCGGATGCGCACGGGCGGGCGTCGATCGCGCTGGACGACGCGAGCCTGCGGTTCGTCGCGGCGGCGGACGGGCGCGGCGACGGCTTGGGCGGGTTGGACCTGCGGGCGGCGGACCGGGGCCGCGTGATCGCGGCGGCGCGGGAGCACGATCTGGCGATCTCGGAGGACGAGCTGGAAGTGACCGTGTGCGGAGTGCGGTTCCGGCTGGTCTGAGGGGCGCGGATCAATCGGCAGCCGTGACGGCTCCGGCCTGCTCCCGTTCGGATTCCCAGCGTTCGAGGGATTCGAGGGCGAGGTCCCGCAGGAACGATGTCATCAACCGCTCTCCACGTTCGACCATCATGTCGTCGAGGCGGGCGAGTTCATCGCTGTGGATCACGACGCGGAAAGTCATGCCGATGCGCGGGCCGACTTGGACGTCGATCTCTTCCCAGTCGTCGTGGTCGTACTCGGCTTGGCAAGGCATGGTTCAGCGCTCGGAGCGTTTCCTGGCTTGCCGGTGGCGCTCACGGTCGCGACGCCCCGACGGATAGCCGGTGATGACGAGTGAGCGACCCTCGCCATCGGGAGGTTCCAGAATAACGCTCAACATCTGTCGTCGCTTGGTCCATCCGATCATCTTGATTCGGCGTGGTTGTTCGGACGCTGGGCTACCACTGTGCCGTCTGCCTCCCTGGTCGGCCCACACGAATCGGGGTGCATCATCCAAGACTTCCTCCGCGTCGCGGGCGCGCAGGCCGTGATAGCCCAGCTTGCGGTCCGCAGTTGGCGATACATCCAAGTCAAGCACGATTTGCCTAGCCATGCGTGCAGTGTCGCAGTTTGCGGCGACTGGAGGAATTCCGGGGGCTAGTGCAGAGAGGCAGCATCGCGGGAGGGGCGCGGGAGCTTCAGTTGGCGGCTGCCGGAGCGGGGAGTTCGCGTTCGGATTCCCAGCGTTCGAGGGATTCCAAGGCGAGGGTGCGGAGGAAGCGGACCATGTTGCGGTCGCCGCGGGCCGACATCATCTCGGTGAAGCGGGCGAGTTCGTCGCTGTGGATCACGACGCGGAAGGTCATGCCGATTCGGGGGCCGACTTGGACGTCGATCTCTTCCCAGTCGTCGTGGTCATACTCGGCTTGGCAAGGCATGGGTGCGGTGTTTTGGATCAATCGGCGGCGGCGTTTGTGCCGAGGGGGGCTTGTCCGGCTGAGGCTAGTTCGAGATCGAGTTGGGCGAAGACGGCGCGCTTGATGAAGCGGACCGAGTGGTTCTCGCCGAGTTGGTCGAGGCCGTCGAAGAGCCGGGCGAGCTCTTCGGCAGTGAAGCGGAGTTCGCAGACGCCGCCGGATCGCCCGGAAGGGCGATCGTCGAACTTGATTTCGACGGCGTCGCGGATGTCGCCGTACAGATCTTCGCGCATTGCTTCGCAGCTCATCGTTCTATGGCTCCCCGTCGCAAGCGGCAGGATCAACGCGCTTGAAGGTATCGGCCGCGGTTGGCGCGGGGTCAGCGGATTGCGGCGGTGAAGGAGCGGAGGCCGCGTTTGAGGTTGGTGGTGGCGTCGATGACGGCGCTGGCTTCGAAGCCGGAGTGGACCATGCAGTCGACGCATTTGGGGTTGCCGCTGGCGACGCCGTAGTCGTCCCATTCGGTTTCTTCGATCAGTTCGCGGAACGTGCCGGCGTAGCCCTCGTCCATGAGGTAGCAGGGGCGCTGCCAGCCGAAGACGGTGTAGGTGGGGTTGCCCCAAGGGGTGCAGTCGTATTCGATTTCGCCTTTGAGGAAATCGAGGAAGAGGGCGGAGTGGTTGAAGGTCCAGCGGGAGGGGGGGTCTTCAAGGATTTCGCGGAAGAGCTGCTTGGTCTGGTTGCGGGCGAGGAAGTGCTCTTGGTCGGGGGCTTTTTCGTAGGGGTAGCCGGGTGAGATCATGAGGCCGTCGACGCCGAGGTCGGCGAGGCGGTCGAACATGCTGCGGATGCGGGCGGGGTCCGCGCCGATGAAGAAGGTGGAGTTGGTGGTGACGCGGAAGCCGCGGTCTTTGGCGGCTTTGATGGCGTCGATGGCGACGTCCCAGACGCCGTCGCGGCAGACGGAGTCGTCGTGGTCCCGTTCGAGGCCGTCGACGTGGATGGAGAAGGTGAGGTAGGGGCTGGGTTGGAACTGGTCGAGGCGCTTTTGGAGGAGGATGGCGTTGGTGCAGAGGTAGACGAATTTCTTGCGTTCGATGAAGCCTTGGGTGATTTCGCCGATTTGCTGGTGGATGAGGGGCTCGCCGCCGGCGATGGAGACGACGGGAGCGCCGCATTCTTCGGCGGCGGCCCAGCATTGTTCGGGGGAGAGGCGTCGGCGGAGGATGTCGTCGGGGTGCTGGATTTTGCCGCAGCCGGCGCATTCGAGGTTGCACTGGAGCAGGGGTTCGAGCATGAGCACGAGCGGGTAGCGCTCGACGCCGCGGAGGCGCTGGGACATGACGTATTTGCCGACGGAGAGGGTCTGGCGGATGCGGCTCATGAAGGCTCCCGGCGGGGCTGCGCCGACTTCCAGACTCTAGGGCAAGGCGCGGGTGCAATTGGCGAAGGCATTGGCCGCGAGCGCGATCAGTCGGCGGCTTGATGGGCTTCGGCTTGCTCGGCTTCCCATTTTTCGAGCGCTTGCACGGCGAGGTCGCGGACGAAGAGGTCGAATTCGGGTTGGCCGTGGGCGAGGGCCATGTCGTCGAGCCGCTCGAAGACGCCGCCTTCGAATTCGATCTCGAAGACCATGCCGAGGGGGTTGCGGACTTCCATATCGAGTTGCCGGCCGCGCCCCTGCTGCCGTCCGCTCCCATCAGGCATGGGCGACGGCATGTTCGTAGTCGATGGGGGAGTTGAGGTCGAGGAGGATGGTCGGGTCGTTGGTTTCGATGAAGGCCGTGGCGGGGGCGTGTTGGCGGCGGAGGGCTTTGAGGCCTTGGGTGCGTTCGTTGATTTTGAGGAGCTGGGGGAGGAGGTCGGCGCGGAAGGCGGGGGGGTGGCCGTTGCGGTTGCGGTGGCGGGGGACGGCGATTTGGGCAGCGGGGTCGTTGTGGAGATGGTCCAGGAGGAGCTGGACGATTTCGGCGCTGATTGGCTGGTCGACGCTGGCGATGATGACGGCTTCGGCGTTGGGGGGGATGGCGCGGGCGCCGGTTCTGATCGAGGAGGAGCGGCCGCGTTGCCAGGCGCGGTTGCGGACGGGGCGGATGTTGGGGAGGTTGGGGAGGGCGGCGGCGATTTCGGGGGCGCGTGCGCCGAGGACGGGGACGACGAGGGAGCAGGCGGCGGCGAGCTGCCGGGCTTGCCAGTGGATCAGGGGCTCGCCGCGCCAGTCGAGGAGGGCTTTGGGGCGGCCCATGCGGGTGGATGCGCCGGCGGCGAGGAGGATGGCGGCGTTCACTGGCCGGTTCTGCGCTGCATTGGTCGGCGGTGCATTGGGGTGCTAGAGGCGGGCCCGGGCTTGTTCGCAGGCGCGGATGAGGGCGATGGCGAGCGCGTCGAGGCGGGCGTGGTCGGTGACGTCGCCGATGCCGAAGGGCTGGGCTTCGCCGCGCAGGGTTTCGGCGGCGGTGATGAGGGCGTCGTCGTTGAGGGAGCGTCCGCGGAGCGCGGCTTCGGTTTGGCGAGCGCGGAGGGGGTGGGGAGCGGCGCCGGCGAGTGCGACGGAGCAGTCGCGTTCGGGGGAGATGCGGACGGCGACGGCGAAGGGGGCGGCCGGGGCGAGTGCGCTGGCGTCGAGGGAGACGGGGACGACGAGCGTGTCGGCGGGCTGCGCGCCGTCGATGCCGTGTATGTCGATGCCGCCGCCGCGGAGCAGGCGGGAGTCGAGCGGGGCGAGTTCGCCGCCGCGGAGTTCGAGGCGCGCGTCGTGCGCGAGCAGGGCGGCGAGCAGGGAGGGATGGGCGAGCGCGTCTGCGAGGAGGATGTCGTCGGCGGGGTGCCCGAGCGCGTCGGTGATGGCGGATTGGGGAGCGCTGAGCAGCTGGGCGGCCGGGCAGCGGAGGTCGATGCGGTGCGCGGGCGCCATTGCGCGGGCTCCGGGTCAGCAGCCTGCGCGGACGCGGTAGTCGTCGAGGGCGCGCCGGAGCGCGCCCGCGGCGAGGACGGAGCAGTGGATTTTGCTCTTGGGGAGGCCGCCGACGGCATCGACGAAGTCGTCGCGGCGGAGGCGGGCTGCGTCGTCGGGGGTCATGCCGATCAAGATTTCGGTGGCGCGGGAGCTGGTGGCGATGGCTGCGCCGCAGCCGCGGGTGAGGAAGCGTGCGGCGGTGATCGCGCCGTCGTCGATGCGGAGCATGAGTTTCATGTGGTCGCCGCAGACGGGGTTGCGGTCTTCGCCGACGGCATTGGCGTCGGGCAGGTCGCCGGCGTTGCGGGGGTTGCGGAAGTGGTCGAGCACGGTCTGGTTGTAGGCGGTTGCGTCGTCGGGCATTGGGGGAGTGTATCTATGCGCCGAGCGCGGTGAAGACGGCGGTGAAATGGTCGAGGTTGGCGGGCTGGTAGAAGGGGATGGCGAGGGCGATGCGCCCGTCGCGGGCGACGAAGGCGGCGCGGCGGGAGCGCTTGGCGGTTTCGTCGTAGACGCCGAAGGCGCGGGCGGCTGCGCCTTCGGGGTCGGAGTAGAGGGGGAAGGGGAAACGCTCGTCGGCGTGGAACTGCTGGTGCGAGGCGTGGTCGTCTGTGCTGATGGCGGCGATGGTCGCGCCGAGTTCGCGGATTAGGTCGAAGTCGTCGCGGAAGGCGCGGAGCTGGGCGGTGCAGGCGGGGGTGCGGTCTTCTTGGTAGAAGAGGATCAGGAGCGGCCCGGCGGCGGCGAGGTCTCGCAGGCGGACGGGGGCGTCGGGGCTTTGGAGCGCGATGTCGGGGAGGAGGTCGCCGGGGGAGATCATGGTTTGGCGAAGCCGAGCACGGAGATGCGGCCGAGGCCTTGGGGGTCGGTGAGCGTTTCGAGGGCGCGGCGGGCGGCGAGGTCGGCGGAGGGGAGGATGCGCGGGGCGAGGGCGCGGAGCCAGTCGGACTGCGCGAGGACGGGGAGGGGGGAGAGGCCGGCGGCGAGGGCGGCTTCGCGGATTTGGTCGAGGTCGATGTGGGTGGTGAGGTCTTGGTCGCCGGGATGGGCGTAGGGGTCGTCGCCGGGGACGTGGCGGCGGGCGGTGGCGAGGGTGCCTTGGCGGTGGCGGTGGGAGTAGAGGTCGGCGCGGGGGTAGCCGTAGTCGAAGAGGAGCAGGAAGCCGCGGTCGAGTCGGGCGGCGAGGGCGGAGATCATTTCGGCGCGGGCGGGGGAGACTTCGGCGATCCAGCCGGGTTCGGGGTTGATGCCTTCGAGGGGGGCGAGCAGGGCCGGGTTGTCACCCAAGTCGTCAATGGGGGCGGGCGCATCGTGGAAGCCGCGGGCGTCATCCCAGCCGACGCGGAGTTCGCGCCATTCGCGGCAATGGGCGAGGCGGCGGACGGGGAGGGCGTCGAGCAATTCGTTGGCGATGATCAGGCGGACGGAGCGGAGGGGGATTTCGGCGAGGTCTTCGATCCAGTCGATTCGGGGGAATTCACGGAGGCGCTCGCGTTGGCGGGCGGCGGCGAAATGGTTGGGTTCGATCAGGGCGAGGGAGATCGCTTGGGCGGTTTCCCGGTCGAGGCTGCGGAGCATTGATTCGGCGAGAGCGCCGGTGCCGGGGCCGACCTCGACGACGGGGAAGGGGTTGGGGCGGTTGAGTTCGCGCCAGGCGTCGGAGACGGCGGCGGCGACTGCGGCGCCGAAGAGGGGATGGACTTCGGGGCTGGTGAGGAAGTCGCCGTCGATGCCGACGGAGGGGCGGCGGCGGCGGTAGTAGCCGTGTTCGGGGTGGTAGAGGGCGGTTTGCATCCAGTCGGCGAAGGTGATCGGGCCGACGGCGCGGATGCGGTCGCGCAGGATGCGGGAGATCGCGGTCTCGGGGCGCCGCGGCATTGGTGCGGAGCGCCGGTGCGGCGGCGGCCGGTCAGGCGGTACCGAGGACGGTGACGCCGACGCAGCGGTGGCGCGATTCGTCGAGTTCGACGAGGAAGATGCTCTGGAACTCGCCGATTTGGAGATCGCCATCGAGGACGGGGACGGTTTCGCTGGTGCCGAGCAGGATGTGCTGGCAGTGGCTGTGGCCGTTTTCGGGCTCGTTCTCGTGCATGTTGACGGTGCGGATCTCGAAGTCGTTGTGGCGGTAGTCGGCGTCCGGGGGAGCCCAGGCGATGAGGCGCTCGCGGAGGTCTTCGAGCAGCAGGGGCTCGTGTTCCTGGAGGATGATGGAGGCGGTGGTGTGCTGCGAGAAGACCGACACCTGGCCGAACGCGACGCCGGAGGCGCGCACGATTGCGCGCACATCTTCGGTGATGTCGCGGAACCAAGGGCCGCACTCCGTCTGGTAGCGCAGCTCCTGGTAGGAATGGCGGAAGGGACCGCCGAGCGGTGCGGGAGCAGGCACAGCAACCTCCGCGGTTGCTGCGGGTGCCATGGGCCTCTCAATCTCCAGGCTGCGAGATGATGAGATGAATGAGATCGGGACACCCGCCCGGGTGCAGCATTCCCGCGCGGAGACGGATCAAATATAGCGCAGCGGATGGCGGGGCCGGAGGGGTCAGAGCGCGCCGCGGCGATCGGCCTCGGCGTGGATGGCTTCGAGCAGTCGGAGGACTTCGTCGCGTTCGGGGCTTTCGGGCGCCTGCTTGGCGTATTCGACGAGGTCGACGAGGCCGCGGCGGCCGAGTCCGGCGCGCATGAGGAGCATGCCGCGGTCGCGGAGATGGGGGAGGGACCAGGGGGCGATGGCGAGCTGGTAGGAGCAGGCGTCGGCGGCGACGAGGGGGTCGCCGCGGTCGAGGGAGGTTTGGCCGAGGTTGTTGAGCAGGCGCTGGAGCAGTTGGCGCTTGGTGACGGCGGCGAGGAGGGAGCCGGCGCGGTCGCCTTGGCCGAGGCCGCGCTCTTCGAGCTGTTCCATGACTTGGGCGGGGTCGACTTCGCCGCACTGCTGGAAGGGGTCGTAGTAGCGGCCGTCGAGGCGGACGAGGAAGTGTCCGGGTGCGCCGATGCCTTCGATTTCGACGCCGATGCGTCGGCCGACTTCGATGACGAGGAGGGCGAGGGTGACGGGGATGCCGGCGCGGCGCTCGACGACGGCGTGGAGGCAGGAGTTGAGCGGGTCGTAGTAGCCGTCGGTTTCGACGCCGCGGAAGCCGCGCCGTTCGTAGACGGCTTCGCGGACGCCGTCGAGGCCGCCGCCGGCGCGGGCGGCGTCTTCGGCGGCTTCGTCGAGCAGGCGGAGGGCGGGGAGGGGGTCGATGCGCTGGTCGAGGATGCGCGCGACTTGGAGTGCGCAGAGGTCGAGGCGGATGGCGGAGTCGGGGCCGCGGACGAGGTCGCCGAAGCGGGCGGCGAGCAGGGCCATCTCGGCGCGGTCGGATTTTACGGGAGTTTCATCGGGGAACTCGAGCACGGGGGCAAGGTATCAGCCGCTTGATGCAAGCGCCGTTATGCTCGGCGATAGTCGGGCGCGACGGGAGGCTGCACCGCGATGGCCGCGAAGGCGCAGACTCGGACCGGATTGCCGATAGACCGCAAGTCGCGCCTGCGGATTCCGCCGCACCACGTAACCAAGCAGACGCCGCACGAGCGGGTGCACAACTGGGACGAGGTGTACTACGGGTACACGGCGGGCCCGGCGATGTTCGAGGCGCAGCGCTGCATCCAGTGTCCGGCCGCGCCGTGCACGGTGGCCTGTCCGGTGGACAACGACATTCCGGGTGCGCTGGCGCTGCTGGAGGTGGGGCGGCTGGCGGAGGCGGCGGCCGTGTTCCGGGCGACGAGTCCGATGCCGGAGCTGTGCGGGCGGCTGTGCCCGCAGGAGGCGCTGTGCGAGGGGTCGTGCGTGGTGGGGAAGAAGGCGAAGCCGGTCGCGATCGGGAAGCTGGAGGCGTTTCTGGGGGATTGGGATCGGCAGCAGCGCGGGGGGTTCGAGCCGCCGCGGCCGCGCGAGGAGACGGGGCAGCGGGTGGCGGTGGTGGGCGCGGGGCCGGCGGGGCTGGCGGCAGCGGAGGCGATGCGGCTGGAGGGGCACCGGGTGACGGTGTTCGAGGCGTGGCCGGCGGGGGGCGGGGTATTGCGCTACGGGATTCCGAATTTCAAGTCGGCGAAGGGGATCGTGGACGAGAAGATCTCGGCGCTGCAGGCGGGCGGGGTGGAGTTCCGCTTCAACACGCGGGTGGGGCAGGACGTGACCTGGGAGGATCTGGCGGCATGGGACGCGGTGTTCCTGGCGCACGGGGCGGGGCTGGGGAAGAGGCTGCGGGTGGAAGGGGAGCAGCTGGCGCGGGTGTACGCGGCGACGGAGTTCCTGGTGCGGTCGAACCTGCCCGACGCGCAGCTGCCGACGGCGCTGCAGAGCGCACCCGACGCGGGCGCGAACGTGGTCGTGGTGGGCGGCGGGGACACGTCGATGGACTGCGTGCGGAGCGCGATCCGGCTGGGGGCGGGGAAGGTGACGCTGCTGTACCGGCGGACGGAGAACGAGATGATGGGGCGGGAGGAGGAGCGGAGGCACGCGCGCGAGGAGGGGGCGGCGTTCGAGTACTTGACGACGCCGGTGCAGATTTTGGGCCGCGACGGGGCGGTGGCGGGGGTGGAGTGCGTGCGGATGCGGCTGGGCGAGCCGGATGAGAGCGGGCGGCGGCGGCCGGAGCCGATTGCGGGTTCGGAGTTCGTGATCGATGCGGATTCGGTGGTGATCGCGGTGGGCTACGACGTGGGGCGGGAGGTGTTCGGGGAGCAGTCGGGGATCGACGTGGACGACTGGGGGCAGGTGCTGACGGACGAGCAGGGGCGGACGTCGCGGCCGGGGGTGTTCGCGGGCGGCGACAACGTGCAAGGGGCGGACTTGGTGGTGACGGCGCTGCGCGGGGCGCGGGACGCGATGCCGGCGATGTCGGAGTATCTGGCGGAGCTGCGGCAGGCGCAGGCGGTGCCGCTGGCGGCGGGCTGAGCGCGGGCCGGGCGGGCCCGGACGCCGGTCAGGCGCCGGCTACGTCGACTTCCTCGACGATCTCTTCGGCGGCGTTGCGGCAGAGGACGACGGCGGCGTCCGCATTTTCGCTGGGGTTGGCGATCTGGTGGACGGCGTTGGGCGGGACGTAGAAGAAGTCGCCGGTTTGGGCGACGTGCTCGTCTTCGAGCGCGGGGCCGTGGCGCATGACGATGGGGCCTTGCAGGATGTACATGGCGGTTTCGCAGTTGACGTGGTAATGGGGGGTGCTCTTCATGCCGGGCGGGATGGTCTGGTGGGTCATGAAGACCTGGCTGGAGCCGCAGAGGTCGCCGGAGACGCCGAATTGGATCGACATGCCGGAGCGGTGCTGGGACCATTCGGCTTCGCCGCCGCTGGTCATGACGACGCGGCCGTCCAGATTGGGGGTGCTCATCGCTGCTCCTTCGGGGTAATCGGTCAGCTGTCGCCGGCGTCGGCCGAGTTGGGGGCGGGGGAGTGGGTCCAGCCGTCGACGGCCCATTGGCCGGCGGAGCGGACGAGTTCGATGCGGAACCAGTCGTCTTCGCTGAATTGGATGTAGAAGAGGGCCCAGTCGTCGTTGACGGGGCTGCCGGCGACGAGGGATTGGAGGTCGTCGCCGAGCAGGGGGATGCTCTTGAGCTTGTCGAGGTCGCGGTCGACGTCGTCCTTGTTTTCCCAGCCCCAGGCGGCGACGGCTTCGGGTCCGGCGAGGGAGAAGATGGCGGCGGAGTCGGATTCGCGGAGGGCGGCGAGGAAGGTTGCGCCGGCGGCGGCGATCGCGCCGTCGGGGTCTTCGAGGGGGGTTTCGGGCGGGCCTTCGCGGAGGTGGACGGAGTAGGAGCCGATCAGGGAGCGCTGGGCGATGTCTTCGTAGACGGAGGTGACGGCGGGCCAGACTTCGAGCGTGTAGCGGCCGGTTTCGGGCAAGGCGTAGGCGATCTGGGCGTCGAGGCCGTGGCCGCCGTCGTCGTCGGTGGCGATGATCGAGCGGTCGGAGTCGAAGAGCTGGATGTAGACGTCGACGCCGGGCGCGCCGTCGGCGTAGATGTAGATCTCCTGGCCGCCGCGGCCGTCGAACTCGAAGACGTCGACGTCTTCGGGGGAGTCGAGGACGCCGTCGACCTCGAACGCGCCGTCGATGGCGATGATGTCGTTGTCATTGTCGGCGGTGGGGAGGTGGCGGCTGGCGGTGATGTCGAAGAGGCCGGCGGAGCCGTCGTAGCCGCCGACGCGGATCAGCTGGGGGCCGTCGGCGGTGATTTGGGCGTAGAGGAGGGAGTCGCGGTTGGTGCGGGAGACGTCGTCGTTGGCGGCGATGCGGTCGCCGTCGGGGGAGAAGAGGGCGAGGACGGGGTCCATGCCCTGCTTGCCGTCGACTTGGATGCGGAGCCAGTCGCCGGCGGAGGCGGTGAAGAGGAATTCGCGGGTTTCGCCTTCGCCGACGGCGGAGCGGAAGGGCTCGCCGGGGGTCAGGGGCAGCGCGCCTTCGGATGCTTCCGCGGGGGCCTCCTGCTGTTCGGCGTCGGACTGTTCGGCCTGCTGTTGTTGCTGCGAAGCGGAGTCGGATTGGGCTTGGGGCTGGTCGTCCTCGTCGGCCGCGTCGGACTGGGCGGGCGCGGCCTGCTGCTGCTCGGCGGGCTGCGCCTGCTGTTGCTGGGCGGTGCTTTGGGACTGCTGTTCGGCGGGCTGCGCTTGGGCAGCGGCGGATTGGGCGGGTTCGGGCTCGGGTTCGTCGCTGCCGCAGGCGCTGATCAGGAAGGCGGCGAGGAGCATCGCCGCCGCCGTGCGGCCCGCGTTCTTGGCCAAGGGTCGCATCGGGCCTCCGAGTCCCAGACGGAGGAACGATAACAGCCGAACGGCTGATATATTGAGGCGCGGGCCGGGCCGCGATGCCGTTCGTGGGGGGCCGTGGATCGCGTCGGCGGGAGTGCGCAGTGGCCTACGAGATCGTCGAAACCTGCATCGGCTGCACGGCCTGCACGAATCGCTGCCCGACGAACGCGATCTGGGGCGAGCGGAACACGATCCACTACATCGACCCGGCGCTGTGCATCGACTGCGGAGCCTGCGGGGCGGTCTGCCCGGTCGAGTGCATCCTGGACGACGACGGGGACATTTGCCGGAAGTTCGCGAAGAAGGAGTGGCCGAAGGCGCAGGTGGATCCGGACAAGTGCATCGGATCGGGCTGCGAGCTGTGCATCAACGTGTGCCCGTTCGAGGCGCTGGAGCTGGATTTCACGGACAGCGCGTCGGACTTCTTCGGGCAGGCGGTGGTGATCGAGAAGAACTGCACGGGCTGCCGGCTCTGCGAGCAGTCGTGCGGGTGGGACGCGGTGCACATCTTCCCGGAGCGGCCGATGCTGAAGAAGCTGCACTATCCGGGGGACAAGCCGACGCCGGGGCAGGAGAAGTTCGGGCGCAAGCGGGTCGTGGCGGGGACGTAGGGGCCGAGCCGGGCGCGGGCGGAGGGCCGGCGGCGCGGGTCGCGGCCGAGGTCAGTGATCGTGGATATTTCTGAGGAATGAACGGTTGAGGGCGACGCTGAGGTCGACTTGGCCTTCCATGGCGTCGTAGTTGATCAGGACGGCTTGGAGGTCGGCGAACTGCTCCCCGGTGAACCAGCCGAGGCCGTACTCGTCGGTGAGGGGGGAGACGGCGTTGGCGAGTTCGGTGTCGAGGATGAAGCGCTCGTGGATCAGGTCGGCTTCGGGGTCGAAGAATCCGCGGGAGTCTTCGATGGCGGCGGCGGGGTCGTCGAGGGCGAACTGGAAGCCGCGGATGGCGGCGCGGAGGAAGCGTTCGAGGGCTTCGCGGTTGTCGCCGTCGCGGAGGAATTCCTCGTTGACGATGTAGGTGACGCCGAGCGCGGGGACGCCGTAGTCGGCGGGCTCGAAGACGCGGATCTGCTCGCCCATGACGCGGGTGAGGGTATCGGGCTCGTTGGAGAGGAAGACGGGCCAGACGTCGACTTCGCCTTCGGCGAGGATGGCGGGGTTGAAGCCGGTGGAGACGATTTCCATGTCGTCTTCGCGGACGCCGTTGGCGGCGGCCATGGCGAGGAATTCGGCTTGGACGACGCCTTTGGTGCCGACGATTTTGCCGGCGAAGTCGGCGGGGGATTCGATGCCGCTGGATTCGAGCACGGCGTAGCCGAAGTCGCCGCGCTGGCCGAAGAGCATGACGGCGACGTAGGGGGCGCCGGATTCGGCGCGGACCTGGAGCATTTCGGCGGCGGGGAGGGTGGTGACGTCGATCTCGCCGGCGGCGAGCTGGGCCTTGTGGTTGCCGGTGAAGCCGGCGTGCTCGATGTTGACGACGACGCCCTCGTCTTCGAAGAAGCCGCGCTCTTGGGCAACGTAGACGGCGACGAAGGGGAGGTTTGCCTGGGCCCTGAAACCGGCGGTGAAGTCGATGGTCAGAGGTTCGTCGGAACCGCCGCAGGCCGCGGCGAATGCGGCTGCGAGCAGGACGGCGATGGAGGCGGCCGCGAGGGTTGCGCGCCTACGCATCGGAGGAGCGCAGGTCTTCGCGGTCGTCGTGGTGGTCGACCGGGTGGGGGCGGCGGAGGACGGCGGATTTGAACCACCAGCCGTCGACGGCGTCGCGCCGGAATTCGGCCACGAGGCGGTGTTCGTGGCGGACTTTGAGGTCTGTGCCGAGGTCCACGTCGTCCCCTTCCAATTCGAGCAGCATCTGATCGTCGCTGAACTTGATCACGACGCGGCCGCTTTCTGCGGCCGACTGTCGTTCGGGCAGGCGGTGGTCGCCCTCGCGGGCGGGCGGTTGGGCTGATTCTTGGTCGGCCATGCGCGTCCCGCTGCTCCCGTGCCGTATCAGCCTAAGCGCTGGGGCCGCTATGGGGACTCCAGGAGGCGAGGCGTTCGAGTCCGACGACGGCGGTGGAGAGGGAGACGCCGAGCAAGGTGAGCATGAGCACGGCGGCGAAGACGGCGGGCAGGTCGAGCAGGTCGTATTCGAGGCGGATGAGGGAGCCGAGGCCGTCCTCGCGGGCGATGAAGAATTCGGCGACGACGGCGCCGATCAGGCTGAGGGTGACGGAGATCTTGAGGGCGGCGAAGAGGTAGGGGATGGCGGCGGGGAGGCGGAGGCGGAGCAGGGTTTCCCAAGTCGAGGCGTTGACGCTGCGGAAGAAGTCGAGCACGCGGGGGTCGAGGTCGCGGAAGCCGGAGATGGCGTTGATCAGGACGGGGAAGTAGGTGATCAGCGCGGTGATGACGACTTTGGGCTCCCAGCCGTAGCCGAGCCAGATGATCAGGATCGGGATCACGGCGACGATGGGGGTGACCTTGACCATGATCGCGATCGGGAGCAGGGCGCGCTCGAGCAGGGGGGAGTGGGCCACGGCGGCTGCGAAGAGAACGGCGCCGAGCGTGCCGATGAGGAGGCCGCCGAGCGAGACCGAGAGAGTCTTCAAGCCGGCGCTGAAGTAGCGGCCGAAGTCGCCGAAAAATTCTTCAAGGACGGCCGACGGCCGCGGCAGCACGAAGACGCTGACGTCGCCGGCGCGGACCCAGATTTCGACGGCGACGGCGGCGATGAGTAGGGCGATCAGCGGCGGGATCAGCATCGCCAAGGCGGGGCGTGCGGAAGGGAGCGCGAGCGGGGGCCTGCGGCTGCGGCCGGGGAGCGGATCGAGCGCCATCAGAGGGCCGGGTGGAGGCGCTGCTGTTCGCGCAGGGCGCGGCGGACTTCTTCGACGTCAGCGTGGAAGCCGGGGGTGCGCTCTTGGGCGGGCCAGCGGGGGTGGGGGCGGGAGATGGGGATGTCGGCGACGATTTCGCCGGGCTGGTGGGACATGACGATGACGCGGTCGCCGACGGCGACCGCCTCGCTGACGCTGTGGGTGACGAAGACGGCGGAGCGGTCGGCGCGGTGGCCGCCGGCGTCGAGGGTCCAGAGACGGAGCAGCTCGTAGCGCATTTGCTCGCGGGTGATTTCGTCGAGCGCGGCGAAGGGCTCGTCGAGCAGGAGCAGGGGGGGATCGATGGCGATGGCGCGGGCGAGGGCGACGCGCTGCTGCATGCCGCCGCTGAGGGCGGCGGGGCGGAAGCTGCGGAAGCCTTCGAGGCCGACGAGGTTGATCAGGCGGTCGATGTCGACGCCGCCGCGGGTGCGCGAGGGGTTGAGCTGGCGGCCGAGGGCGATGTTGGCGGCGACGTCGCGCCAGGGGAGGAGGGCAGGTTCCTGGAAGACGAGGCCGAGCTGCTTGGCTTCCTGTGCCTGGCGGGGGGGGGCGCCGAAGACTCTGGCGTCGCCGGCGGAAGGTTCGATCAGGCCGGCGATGACGCGGAGGAGGGAGGTTTTGCCGCAGCCGCTGGGGCCGACGATGGCGACGAGCTCGCCGGCGGGGATTTCGAGGTCGGTGGGGGCGACGGCGCGGACGGTCGCGCCGTCGGGGGCGGAGAAGGCGACGGTGACGCCGCGCAGGCTGACGGCCGGGGCCGGGGCATCCGCGTCCGCGGTGCCGGGCGGGCTCGCGGGTGCGGCGGGGACGGGCATGCAGGGAGGCCTTTGTTATCGTGCCGCGGGCGGCGGAGGTTTCGGCGCAGCTGGCGCGGGGAGCCTCAGTCTACGATCCGCCGCGACCCAGTAGAGCCGCGAATCGGCGGGTGCGGAGAGGCGTCCTGTTATGGCAACGATCGGATTCATCGGCGGGACGGGGCCCGAGGGCCTGGGTCTGGCGATGCGGCTGGCGATGGCCGGCGAACGGGTGCTGATCGGCTCGCGACGGCCGGAGCGGGCGGACGCGGCGGCGGCCGAGATCGCCGAGGCGGTGGCGGGAGCGGGCGGGTCGGCGGACGCCGGCGGCGGGGTGAACGCGGAGGTGGTGCGGGAGGCGGAGATCGTGGTGGTGGTGGTGCCGTTCGACGGGCACGAGGCGACGCTGAACGATCTGCGCGACGACATCGGGGCGAAGCTGGTGATCGATGCGGCGGTGCCGCTGGTGATGAACGAGGGAGTGCCGGGGGTGTCGGAGGTGCCGCAGGGGAGCGCGACGGAGCAGGCGCAGGCGCTGCTGCCGGAGGCGACGGTGATCGGGGCGTTCCACAATTTGAGCGCGCGCAAGCTGAAGGCGCTGCAGAATCCGATGGAAGGGGACGTGCTGATCACGGGCGACGACGCGGAGGGCAAGGCGGCGGTGGCCGATCTGGTGGGGAAGATGCCGGATTTGCGCGCGGTGGACGCGGGGCCGCTGGCGATGTCGAAGTTCGTGGAGGATCTGACGGCGCTGATCATCGGGATGAACATGCGCTACAAGGCGCAGGCGGCGGTGCGGATGGTCGGCATCGACCCGGCGAAGGGGGGCTGATCGTGGCCGCGCCGTCCGAGTACCGGGTGTTCGCCGTGGGGGGCATTCCGGAGGTGCGCGAGGGGGATGATCTGGCGGGGCTGATCGCGGATGCGCTGGAGGCGCAGGAGACGCCGCTGGAGGCGGGCGACGTGCTGGTGGTGACGCAGAAGATCGTGTCCAAGGCGGAGGGGCGGGTGGTGCGGCTGGACACGATCACGGCGGGGGATTTCGCGAAGGAGTGGGCCGATGCGTGGGAGCGGGACGCGCGGGCGGTGGAGCTGGTGCTGCGGGAGTCGAAGCGGATCGTGCGGATGACGAACGGGCTGATCCTGTCGGAGACGAAGCACGGCTGGATCTGCGCGAACGCGGGGATCGACCAGTCGAACGTGAGCGAGGGGGCGGTCTGCCTGCTGCCGGTGGATTCTTCGGCCTCGGCCGCGGCGATTCGGCGGGGGCTGGCGGAGCGGGGGCAGGCGGACGTGCCGGTGATCGTTTCGGACACGTTCGGGCGGCCGTGGCGGAACGGGCTGACGAACGTGGCGATCGGGGTGAGCGGGATGCGGCCGATCTATTCGTACATCGGGCAGACGGATGCGGCGGGGTACGACCTGCGGGTGACGGAGATGTGCTGGGCGGACGAGCTGGCGTCGGCGGCGGAGCCGGTGATGAACAAGCTGGACGCGGTGCCGGTGGCGGTGATCCGGGGGCTGGACGTGGCGCTGGAGGAGGCGGATCACCAGCCGCTGATCCGGGCGGCGGAGCAGGACCTGTTCCGCTAGCCTTCCCGCCATGGCGACGCTGAGCGCGACGGCGGAGATGATGATCGAGCGGCGGCCGGACGCGGTCTGGGGGTACGTGGGCGATCCCTGCAACCAGGACGAGTGGGTGGACGGGATGTCGGGTTCGGAGATCGAGGGCGACGGGCCGCCGGGCGTGGGCACCGTGATCCGCGGGGCCTACGAGGGCGGCGCGGGGAAGGGCCCGGTGGCGCTGCGGATCACGGCGTTCGAGCCGGAGCGGCGGCTGGCGATCGAGGGGTTCGAGGGCCTGTTCCTGTTCACCGGCGATCTCACGCTGGCGCGCGAAGGGGACGGCACCCGCGTGCGCAACTCGATGACGGCGGAGAGCGACCATTGGTTCACGGCGGTGATGTTCGTCGGCCTGCGACCGCTGATGTCTCGGTTGTTCAGGCGGCAAATGCGCAAGGAACTGAGGCAGCTCAAGGCGATTCTGGAAGCGCGCTGAGCTCGTCGCGCAGGGCGATCGCCTCGGCGCTGGCATCGAGTCCGCGCTGGTAGGCGGCGAGGACCGCGCCGCGATCCTGATCGAGCAGGGCGTTGAATTCGGCGTCCCAAGCCGAGGCGAGCTTGGCGACGGCGGCGGCGTAGCGCTGCAGCCAGTCCACGTGCCGTAGCGGAGCTTCGGTGATCAGGAGCTCGTCGCGGAAGCGGATGAGGTCGGGCAGGGCCTGGCGGAGGTCTTCGCGGCGGCGGTTGCAGGCGGGGCCCTCGGCCTCTCGGCAGGCTTCGCCTTCTTCGGGCGGGGCGGTGGCGGCGAGGGCGGCGTCGAACTCGTCGACGGTGCGGAGGAAGTCGCCGCGCCAGCCGGGCGGGTAGACGGGGTCTTCGGGGGGCGAGTCGCCGCCGGAGTTGATCAAGAAGAGGATGAGGAGCGCGCCGACGAAGCCGATCGCCATGCCGATGATCGGCAGGATCAGGGCCGGGGTCCGCCTGCGCCGGGCGGCTGGCGGGTCGGGCATGGCGCTAGAGGACTTCGCCGAGGAAGGCGCGGACCGCCGCCGCGAAGGCTTCGGGCTGGTCGCCGGCGACGGAGTGGCCGGCTTCGGGGATCGTGACCAGCCGCACCTGCGGGACGGCGGCGGCGAACTGCTCGGCCTGCTCGCGCTTGAGGACGGGACTTTTCCCGCCGTGCAGGAGCAGGGTCGGGACGGAGATGCCGCGGGCGCTTTCCCAGATGTCGGTGCGGCTTTCGGCGACGCCGCGGAATTCGGCCTGGCGGAAGCGCTCGTCGAACTGCTTGGCCTGCTTGCCGTCGGCGGTTTCGCGGAGGGAGACGGCTAGGCGGGCGCGGATGCGCTCCTTGGAGCGGAAGGGGTAGTACTTGTGGGTGTGCTCGACCCAGTCGTCGAGCGAGTCCATTTCGTAGGGGCCGGCGACGAACTGGCGGACTTGGGTTGCGCCGTCGACGGAGACTTCGGGGCCGACGTCGACGAGGATCAGGGCGCGGAGGGCGCCGGGGTTGGCGGCGGCGAAGGTCATGGCGTTCATGCCGCCCATGCTGTGGCCGACGACGACGGGTCGGTCGAGGCCGAGCGAGTCGATGAAGGCGGCGATGTCGGCGGCCATGTGGTCGCGGGAGTAGTCGGCGAGTTCGGGGGCGCGGGCGGAGAGGCCGTGTCCGCGCTGGTCGAGCGCGCGCCAGCGGAGCAGGTCGGAGAGCGCGGGTGCGACTTCGTCCCAGGAGTGCGCGTTGAGGGCGAAGCCGTGCAGGGAGACGGCGGGTACGGGGGCGTCGCCGCCCCAGTCGATGTAGTGGAGGTCGAGGCCGTTGACGGAGATGGTCGCGGAAGATGGGGCGGGCATGGGCGCTCCGGGGGTGCGGCGTGCGGTGCGGGGAGTGTATCCCCGCGCTTAGGCTCGGCAGGATGGATGACTGGCTGGCGCTCGACGATGCGGCGCTGCTGGCGCAGTGCCGGGTGGATTTGTTCCGCGCGTCCGGTCCCGGCGGGCAGCACCGCAACCGCAACGACACGGCGGTGCGGCTGGTGCACGAGCCGAGCGGAGCGCGGGCGCAGGGGACGGAGCGGCGCTCGCAGGCGCAGAACCGGGCCAACGCGCTGAGGCGGCTGCGGCGCGCGATCGCGCTGGAGATGCGGCGCCCGGTCGACTTGGATCAGTACCATCCGCCGCCGTGCTTGCAGGCGATCCTGCCGTTTTCGGCCGGGGCCGGGGAAGTGCCCAAGCATGGGCGGATCGGGCCATCGCACCGGGATTTTTGGACAGGGGCGCGGGAGCTGCTGGATTTGCTGGATGCGGCCGGGGGCGCGGTCTCGGATGCGGCGGCGGCGATCGGCTGCTCGACGGGGCAGTTGAGCCGGGTGCTCGGGTCGGAGCCGCGGCTGTTCGCGGCGGCGAACGCGATCCGGGAGCGGCGGGGGCTGCATCCGCTGTGGTCGCGCTGAGCGAGGGGTCAAGCGCCGAGCTGACGCTCGATTTCGGCGGCGGCGGCGCGGCCGCTGCGGACGGCGGATTCGAGCGTGGCGGGCCAGCCGGTATCCGTCCAGGCGCCGGCGAGGACGAGGCCGGGGATCGGCGTGGCGGAGCCGGGGCGCGAGGCGGCGATGCCGGGCAGCGGGCGGAAGGTGGCGTCGCGCTCCTTGATCGTCCGCCAGGCGAGCAGTTCGGCGTTCCGCGCGGAGGGCCAGGCGTCGCGGACGGCGCGTTCGGCATCGGCGGCAATTGCGGCCCGCGGCATCGCGGCTTGATCATGGGCGGCGCTGAGGGAGGCGGTCAGCCATTGGCCGCCGTCGGGCGCGGGGCGGGTGAAGACGAACTGGAGGCGTTCGTCGAGCACGGCGGTGAGCGGTTCGGGAGCAATGGGGCGATCCCAATGCATGTGGACGTTGACGATGGGGGAGGTTTCGAAGCGGTCTAGGGCGTCGAACGGGGGGCGGGAGCGCCATTCGGCGGGGAGCACTTGGGCGGCTGCTGCGGGAGGGAGCGCGAGCACGATTGCGGCGGCGCTGAGGTCGTCGCCGGTGCGGGCGCAGAGCGCGCCGGTTTCGGAGATGCCGATCTCGCGGACCCGGGCAGCGAGGCGGACGCGGCCGCCGAGTTGGGCGAAGCGTTGCAGGACGGCGTCGGAGATTCGGCCGAGGCCGTCTTGGAAGAGTCCGATGGCGGAGGCGCGCGGGTCGCGGAGGAAGCCGTCGCGGAAGACCTGGAAGGCTTGGGCGGCGCTGACGGCGGTGCTGCGGTCGTTGCAGGTGGGGCGGATGATCAGGTCCCAGAACTCGGAGATGGCGCGGTCGCCTTGACCGTGCCGCTTGAGCCAGTCGGCGAAGGTTTCATCTTCGGGGAGGGAGCGGCCCCTGCGAGCGGTTTGCAGCATCGGCAGGAGCGCGCGGGCGAGGGCGGCTTTTTCGAGGGGGTCCAGGTGCGGGTAGCGGAGCAGGGACGGGGCGAGGTGCAGCGGCGGGGGCAGGCGCGGATTGGATTCGATTGCGGCGCTGCGGCCGCTGCGGGGGTCGAGCACGGGGACGCGGAGTGCGGGCTGATAGCGGACGAGGGCGGCCGCGCCGACGCGTTCGAGCAGGTCGTGGAGGGCGGTGCAGCAGCGCATGGTGATGTGCTGGCCGTTGTCGAGCAGCGCGCCGCCGCGCGGGTCTTGGAAGGAGAAGGCCTTGCCGCCGGCATAGGGGCGGCGTTCGAGCAGGAGCACGTCGCGGCCGGCTTCGGCCAGATCGAGCGCGGCGGCGAGGCCGGCGAGGCCCGCGCCGACGATGAGGATCGGGGGCACGGGGGCTACCGCGGCGGCAGGGCCGCGCGCGCCCAGAGTTCGAGCAGGCGGGCGGCGCGGGCGGCCCGCGAGGGCGCGATGCGGCGGGCGAAGACGTCGTAGTCGGCGGCCACGATCGCGTCGAGGATCATGCGGTAGACGCCTTGCAGTCCGTTGCAGCACATGCGGGAGCGGGCGTGGGGGAGGAGCGGGAGCAGGCGCTCGCCCTCGCGGTAGAGCGCGTAGGCCCATTGCGCGTATTCGGCGAGGAGATGCCGCATTTCGGGGGTGAGCGATCCGGCGAGGACATCGGCTTCGGCGACGCCGTGGCGCTGCATGTCTTCGCGGGCGAGGTAGATGCGGCCGCGTTCGGCGTCTTCGCGGACGTCGCGGAGGATGTTGGTGACTTGGAGGGCCTTGCCCATGGCGATGGCGCTCGCGGTCGCGGCTTCGCGATCGGCTTCGCCATAGCCGAAGATTTCGATGCAGATCAGGCCGATCACGGAGGCGGCGCGGTAGCAGTAGCGCTCGAGTTCGTCGCGGGTTTGGTAGCGGGAGACGGCGAGGTCCTGGGTCATGCCGGCGACGAGTTCGTCGAAGTGGCCGCGGGGGATGCCGAAGCGGCGGACGGCGTCGCCGAGGGCGGCGGCGAGCCAGTCGTCGGGGTCGTGCTCGGCGGCGTAGGCGGCGTCGAGCAGGGCGGCGGCGCGGAAGAGTTCGGCGCGGCGACCTGCTTCGCTGCCGGCATCGTCGACGGCGTCATCGACGGTGCCGGCGAAGGCGTAGGCGGCGTAGATGGCGCGCCGGCGGGAGGGCGGGAGGATGCGGAAGGCGAGGTAGAAGCTGGAGCGGCGGTCGCGGGTGAAGGCGCGGCAGCGCTCGTAGGCGTCGAGGACGTCTTCGCCGGGGGGCTGCATGGGGCGCTCCTCAGCGCAGGGCCGCGAGCGCGGCGGCGCGGGCGGCGAGCAGGACGCGGCGGGCCTTGCCGACGCGGGGCCGGCGCGAGAGCACGTCGTAGTTCTGCGCTTCGATCGCGCGCAGCACGGCGCGGCCGCCATCGGTGAAGAGCTGCACGTCGACCGAGAGCGAGCGGGGGAGCTCGTCGACGAGGCGGGCGCCGAGCCGGAAGCAGGCTTCGGCGCGGTCGACCTCGAACTGCATCAGTTCGCGGAAGGCGTCGGTGCAGCGGCCGGCGGCGATGTCGGCTTCGGCGACGCCGAAGTCGCGCAGGTCTTCGAGCGGCAGGTAGAGGCGGCCCTGCTTCCAGTCGCGGGCGATGTCCTGCCAGTGGTTGGCGAGCTGGAGGCCGGTGCAGGTGTGGTCGGCGAGCGCGGCGCGGTACTCGTCGTCGTAGCCCCAGACGGCGAGGACCATGCGGCCGACGGAGTTGGCGGAGAGGCGGCAGTATTCGAGCAGCTCGGCGAAGGTTTCATAGCGCTGCTTGCGCTGGTCGAGCAGGTTGGCCTCGATCAGGTCGAGGAAGGGGCGCGGTTCGAGCGGGTGGCGGACGGCGACGTCGTGGAGGGCGACGGAGATGGGGTGGGAGCCTTCGCCGTCGAAGGCGCGCTCGGTTTCCTCGCGCCATTCTTCGAGCAGGGCGACGCGGTCGCCTTCGGCTTCGTCGCCGAGGTCGTCGGTGCGGCGGCAGAAGGCGTAGACGGCGAACATGGGGGCGCGGTGGCGCTCGGGCAGGAGGGCGGAGACGACGGTGAAGTTCTCTTGATGGCGGCGGGCGTAGCGCTCGCACCAGCGGAGCGCGTCGGCGGGGCTCGGCGGCGGCTGCGCCGCGCGGATCGCCATGGTTGCCATGGTCGCCGGCTGGGGGTTACTCGGCGCTGAGGTCGGCGGGGTCGAGGACGCGGAAGCCGACGCCGAGCTTGACTTGGAACCAGCCGATCTCGCCGTCCTGCATCGCGCCGCGGATTTCCCGGACCTCGAACCAGTTGATGTTCTTGATCGTTTCGCCGGCGCGGTCGAGGGCGTTGCGGATGGCTTGATCGGTGCCCTCGCTGGACGAGCCGACGAGCTCGATGACCTTGTAGGTGTGATCGGTGCGTTCGGCCATGTCGGGGCTCCTTCGGGCGGGCTCAGCCTGCGCCGAGCTCGACGTCTTCCATTTCGTAGCAGGACCAGCAGAGTTCGCGGCCCTCGAGCGGGATCAGGGTGAGCGCGCTCTGGCCGCAGACGGCGCAGATGCGGCGCTGGCCGGTGTCGAAGCGCATGACGATCAAGTCGTGGCTGTTGCCGTCGGCGGAGCGGACGTGCTGGGCGAGGACGGCGTCCTGGACGAAGCCGAGGTTTTCGAAGAGGCGGCGGGCGCCGCTCTGGTCGGGGGTCATTTGGGCGACGATTTTGGCGACGTCGTCGGCGAGGGCGGCCTCGAAGGCGAGGCCGAGGAGCGCGTGGCCGAGGCCGAGGCGGCGGGCGTCCTTGTCGACCATGACGCGGATTTCGGCGACGTGGCGGGTCCAGCGGAGGCGGCCGCGCTCGATGGTGGCGTAGCCGGTGACGCGGCCGGCGTCGAGGCCGACGATGGTGTTGACGTTGCCGGCGACGGAGTCGGCGACCCAGTCGGCGACGTCGTCGGGGTCGGTGATGTCGCGTTCGAGGAAGAGCAGGTCGTCCTCTTGCTGGCGGCGGCCGAATTCGAGCAGGGAGTCGCGGTCGGCGTCTTCGAGGTTGCGCAGCTCGATCTCGCGGCCGCGGAAATGGAGCGAGGTGGGCAGGTGATGCAGCTCGATGTCGGGCGCTGCGGAACCGGTGTTGGCCGTCACGTCGTTCACCTCCGGCTGCGGTCGGCGCTTCGGGCGCCGCGACATTTGGAGTCTAATGGGCTCAGGCGGCCGCCACGGCCGATTGGTAGCGGCCCAGCGCCATGAGCGGGAAGTAGTGGCGGTAGAGGTGGTAGTTGATCATGAAGTCGGAGGGGAAGCCGGTGCCGGTGAATTCGGGCTCGTCCCAGGTGCCGTCGGCGCGCTGGCGTTCGAGCAGGAAGGCGGCGCCGCGGGCGGCGGCGGGATGCTCGGCCTCGCCGGCGGCGATCAGGGCGATCAGGGCCCAGGCGGTCTGGGAGGGGGTGGAGGGTCCGGCGCCGCGGAGGCTGGGGTCGGCGTAGGTGTCGCAGGATTCGCCCCAGCCCCCGTCGGGCAGCTGGTGGCGCAGGAGCCATTCGACGGCGTTGCGGACGGGGCGTGCGTCCATGGGCTCGTTGAGCGCGGCCAGGGCGGGCAGGACGGCGCCGAGTCCGTAGATGTAATTGACGCCCCAGCGTCCCCACCAGGAGCCGTCGGGCTCCTGCAGTTCGAAGAGGAAGCGGAGTCCGCGCCGGGCGGGGGGGTAGTGGCCGCTGTAGCCGAGCCGGCCGAGGTATTCGAGGGCGTGGGCGGTGACGTCGGCGGTGGGCGGGTCGAGCAGTTCGCCGAAGTCGGCGAAGGGGATTTCGGCGAGGAAGGTCTTGTCGTTGTCGACGTCGAATGCGCCCCAGCCGCCGCTGCGGGACTGCATGGCGAGCATCCACTGGAGGCCGCGGTCGAGCGCGCGCTGGCGGTCGGCTTCGGAGCCGGGCAGGGGGATGCGTTCGAGCGCGGTCATCACGACGGCGGTGTCGTCGACGTCGGGGTAGACGTCGTTGTCGAACTCGAAGGCCCAGCCGCCGGGCGGGGTGTCGGGCAGGGCCTGCTGCCAGTCGCCGCCGGCGAGGACTTGTTCCTGGAGCATCCAGTGGCCGGCGCGCTGGAGCGCGTCGTGGGCGGGTTCGAGGCCGGCGTCGAGCAGGCCGAGCGAGGCGAGGCAGGTGTCCCAGACGGGGGACTGGCAGCTTTCGGTCCAGACCATGCCGTCTTCGCGCCAGGTGAAGCGATCGAAGGCGGCGAGGGCGCGTTCGAGCACGGGATGGTCGAGCGGGTAGCCGAGCGAGCGGAGGGCGAGGATGGCGTAGATCCAGGGGGGCTGGATGCCGCCCCAGCAGCCGTCTGCTTCCTGGCGGTCGAGCAGCCAGCGCTCGGCGGCGGCGAGGGCGCGGCGCTCGAAGGGGCGGATGTTGTTGCGGTCGAGCGCGCGCAGCAGCTTGTCGAGCAGCCAGAAGCCGCCGCCGGCGGACCAGAGGCGGGCGGGCCTGGCGGCGGCGAATTTGCGGCGGTCGGCGGGGGCGGCCCAGAGTTCGGGCACCCCTGCGCCGGCGGGCAGGGCGGCGGTCGGGCGGACGGCCATGATCACGGTGATGCCGACGATGGTGGCGCGGGCCCAGGAGGCGAAGTCGTAGATGTTGATCGGGGAGCGGGCCGGCAGCAGGTTGATCCAGGCGGGCATGGCGGGCAGGCGGTCCCAGTCGTATTGGCCGAAGAGGGCGAGCCAGATCTTGGTGAAGACGCGGGCGCGGGCGATGCCGCCCTGCTCGATGATCCAGGCGCGGGCGCGGGCCATGTGGGGCGCGTCGGGCTCTTCGCCGGCGAGCTTGAGCGCGAAGTAGGCCTCGACGGAGGTGGAGACGTCGCCGGGGCCGTCGCGGTATTGGGACCAGAAGCCTTCGGGGCGCTGCTGGGCGCGGAGGTATGCGGCGATGCCGTCCCATTGCTCGCGGTCGCCGATGCCGAGGTGGTGGGTGAGGAGCAGGTACTCGGCGGTGATCGAGGCGTTGGATTCGAGTTCGCCCCACCAGAAACCGGCGGGGTCCTGGCGCTCGATCAGCCAGTCGCGGGCGCGGGCGACGGCGGCGGCGAGGCGCTCGTCGGAGATCATGGTCAGCGCCTGCGGTTGATGGTGAAGTCGGCCAGCTCGATCAGGTCGCGGCGGGCCTGCGGGCGGGGGTTGCATCTGGCGAGGGCGCGTTCGAAGGCTTCGCGTTCCTCGCGGGTCGCCGCTTCCGTCGCTTCGGCCGCGCCGGCCTCGTCGAAGAGGGAGCGGACCTCTTCGATGTCGGCGTCGGAGAGGGATTCCCGGGCGTAGATTTCGAGCAGGCGGCGGCGGGGGCGTGCGGCGGAGCGCTCGATCGCGTAGAGGGCGGGGTGGGCCTTCTTCTTGCGGCGGATGTCGCTGTCGGTGGATTTGCCGAGCTCGGCGGCGTCGCCCCAGACGCCGAGCCAGTCGTCGCGCAGCTGGAAGCAGCGGCCGAGGCGCTCGCCGGCGCGTTGGAAGGCGTCGCAGCGGTCGGGGTCGGCGCCGGCGAAGAGCGCGCCGAGCGCGAGCGAGACGCCCATCATCGCGCCGGTTTTGCACTCGACCATTTCGGTGTACTCGGCGACGGAGACGCCGGCGCGCTGCTCGAATTCGAGGTCGAGGTACTGGCCCTCGATCATGCGCAGGGTGGCGGCGTTGAGCCGGCGGCCGGCCTCGAGGATGCGTTCGGCCGGAGCGCCGCGCGAGGCGGAGAGGCGGAGGGCGTCGTCGGCCAGTTCGCGGAGGGCGTCGCCGGCGTTGATCGCCTGGGCGATGCCCCAGATCTTCCAGACGGTGGGCCGGCCGCGGCGCTCTTCGTCGCGATCCTGGACGTCGTCGTGGACGAGGGAGAAGTTATGGACGAATTCGACGGCGGCGGCGGCGCAGCGGGCGCGGGCGAGCGCTTCGGGTCCGTCGGAGACGGCTTCGGCGGCGAGCATGCAGAGGGCGCCGCGCGCGCCCTTGCCGGCCGCGTCGGCTGGCGCGCCGCGCTGGTCGATCCAGCCGAGGGCGTAGCGGGCGTAGTCGTAGATCGGCAGGGCGCGGCCTGCGAGGACGGCCTTCATCTCGGCTTGGACGCCCTCGTGGTGGCGGGCCAGCGCTGCCGGCGGGTCGCTTGCAGGATCGCTCATGGGGCCGCTCCGGCCGGGGAGAAGAAGCCGATGCTGCCGGCGGCGACGCGGCGGGGCGGGCGGGAGCCGTCGACGGGGACGACGTAGCAACCGTTTTGTGGGCCGAAGCCGCGCCGGGAGGAGCCGCCGTTGCCGAGCGCGAGGCCGGCGATCGCGACCCACTTGCCGTCGGGCGAGATGATCCGGTGCGAGTCGGCGAACTGGTCGAAGAAGGCGAGCATGGCGGCGTATTCGGCGCTGGGCTGGAAGCGGGCGAGCGGGGCCGGGGGAGCGCCGCCGTGCGCGAGGTCGTAGCGGCTGACCGTGATCATGGTCGAGCTGGGGGTCGGCTCGAAGACGATCAGGGAGCGCCCGTCGGGGGTCCAGAAGGCGGCGTTGGCGGGGCGCTCGGAGATGCGGCGGGAGGCGCGTTCGTCCATGTAGAGGATGGTGACGCCGTCGCGGGGCTGGGCGGCGTCTTCGTGCTGGATGCCGATCAGGGCGAGGCGGTCGTCATGGGGGGCGCGGACGAAGGCCGCGCCGGAGGGGAGTTCGAGCAATTCTTCGGCTTCGCCGCCGGGCTGGCGGCGGCCGCGGTAGACGGCGCTGGCGGAGCCGGCCTTGGGCGCGCCGTAGATGAAGTGATCGCCGTCGGCGGTCCAGACGGGCGCGCGGAAGGTGGCGCGGGCGCGGAGGATCGGCCGCGGCCCGGCCTCGTCGCCGGCGAGGTCGAAGAGCAGGAGCTGGGCGCCGCGGTGGATCAGCAGGGCGCGGCCGTCGGGCGACCAGGCGAGGTAGAGCGGCGCGCCTTCGGCCAGCCGCCGCGGCGCGGGGCCGGGCTTGGCGGCGACCAGGGAGAGGCTCAGCCCGTCGCCGGTGTTGCCGGCGAGCGCCATCGCCGCGCCTTGGGGCGCCCAAGCGGCGTAGTGCGCGAGGCCGGGCGCGATCACCTGGCGCCCGTCTTCGGGGTTCTCGTAGAGGGGCACCGCGCCGCCGCCGTCGGCGGAGGTCCGCCAGAGCTCCATCCGCCTGCCGTCCTTGCGGTTGGCGGAGGCGCTGACGGCGATGGCGCCGCCGTCGGGAGACCATGAGGGCCACATGAAGACCATGCCCTCGGTTTCCATGTCGAGCAGCAGTCGGGGCTCCGCGCCGTCAGGCCCATCCGGGCCGATTTCAATGGCGGCGAGGCCCGAATCGTCGGTGATGTACGCGAGTTTCGCGCTCGGCGCTGCGTCGGCGGGCACGGGGTCGCCTCAGGTCCGGGCCGCGCGGATCGGCGAGGGCGCGGAGAGGGCCTCGCGACCGGCTTCCGCTTCTTCGTAGCGGGCGAGGTCGAAGAGCACCGACGAGGCGCGGTTGAGGTAGCGGATGGTCTGCGGGTTGACGTCGGCACCGGATTCGCGCAGGCGCACGGTTTCGCGCTCGGCGCGGCGGACGATCGTGCGCGCCATGTGCAGGGCGGCCGAGCCGGGCGAGCCGCCGGGGATGACGAATTCGCCGGGCGGGGCGACCAGTTGCTCGAGTTCGGCCGCCTGGGCTTCGAGTTCGGCGACCTGGCCTTCGCCGGTGGCGAATTCGGGTGGCACGGGCTTGCCTTCGGCGACGGCGAGCTCGGCCATGATCAGGTAGAGGCGCTGCTGCATGGCGAGGGCGATCGCGGGGGTGCGGCCGCCTTCGGCGAGGGCGCGGGCGAAGCCGAGCGCGCTGGTGGCCTCGTCGATCGCGCCGAAGGCTTCGGGGCGGGGATGGGACTTGGGGATGCGCCCGCCACCCCAGAGGCTGGTGGCTCCGTTGTCGCCGGCTCCGGTGTAATGGGGCATGCGGCGATTCTACTTGCGGATGCGCGACGGCCCGAGCCGGAGGCGCTCAGCCGGCGGCCGGAGGCGCTGGGGTGGCGGCTCAGGCGGGGGCTGGTTGGAGCTCGCTCCACTGGCCGAGCAGTTCGGGGGCGAGGCTGAGGCCGAGCACGATCGCGCCCTTGCGGCGCGGCCGGCGGTCGTCGACGAAGCCGAGGAACTCGAAGAGCGGCCGGCCGTCCGGGTCGAGGAGGCGGAACCATTGGTCGGCGGCGTTGGGGTCGAGGATGGCGGCATCCGCGTCGGCGGGGTCGGCGATGACGCGGCCTTGGTCGACGCCGCAGCCGGCGGGGGCGAAGCCGGTCCATTCGACCCGGCTGAGGGAGGCGGCGAAGGACCAGGCGGCGGATTCATCGGGGCGGGCTTCGAGGGTGCAGCGGTCGATGATGCGGCTCATGGGGTGCTCCTCATTCCCGCTTCACTCCTGGGAGGCGGCGTTGAAGGCGTCGTAGGCGGCTTCGTCGAAGAGGACGAATCGGACGAGGGGGACGGCGCTGCCGCCGCCGGAGCGCTGCTTGGCGACGCCGAGCATGATCCGGGCGGCCTCGTCGAGCGGGAAGGCGCCGACGCCGGTGCCGATGGCGGGCAGGGCGATGGAGTCGAGTTTGAGTTCCTCGGCCCGCTTGAGGGCGTTTTCGGTCGCGGCGCGGATCAGGTCGGCCGAGGTGATCAGGTCCTCGCCCATGGCGGCGGCGTGGATCACGTGCTTGGCCGGCAGGTCGCCGCCGCCGGTGACGATCGCTTCGCCGACTTCGATCGGGCCCTGGGAGATGGCTTCGTCTTCGATCTCGCGGCCGCCGGCGCGGACGATCGCGCCGGCCGAGCCGGCGCCCATCCAGAGGTGGTTGTTGGCCGCGTTGACGATCGCGTCCACGTCCTGCTTGGTGATGTCGCCGCGGACGATCTCGATGTTCGTGTCCGGCATCGCCGCTCCGCTCCTACTTGATCGCGAGCCCGTTGGGGGGCGAGCCGGTGCCGCCGGCGACGTTGAGCGGCGCCGACGCGAAGAAGGCCTCGTAGACGCCGTCCTCGGCGCAGTCGGCGGCGAGCTGGTCGAGCACGAACATCTCGCCGATCGCCATGCCGAAGCGGCCGATGATCCAGTGGTGGAGGAAGCCGTCGGGGTCGGCGAAGTTGGGCGGCGGCCAGGCTTCGAGGGCCGGGTTGTCGGAGCAGAGCGCGGCCGGGTGATGGTCGAAGAAGTATTCGGCCGTGTCGTCGGAGCATTCGAGGCCGGGGAAGGCGAGGTTGACCATCTGCGAGAGCGCTTGGCGCTTGCCCATCGATTGCTGCTCGTACCAGCCGATCCAGCCGATTCGGATCAGGACGACGTCGCCGGGCTCGAATTCGACGCCCTGGGCGGCGCGGCAGGCCTCGATCTGGTCGGGGCCGATGCGGACGGTTTCGTCCATGGGCAGGGGATTGCCCTGCGATTCGAACCAGCGGCCGAGGTCGATCAGGACGCAGCGGCCGGCGATGCCGCGCCTGGCCCAGTGCTCGATGCCGAGCTTGGGGGTCTTGGGGTTGTCGGCCAGCCATTGGGCGGTGACGCCGCCCCAGAAGCCGTGCTCGAAATCGCCGACGTGGGTCAGGGCGTCCCATTGCGAGGACTGCTGGGTGTAGAGGTTGTCGAGCACGTCGTCGCCGTGGTGTCCGAAGCCGGGGCGGCGCATGACGGTGTGGCGGACTGCGCCGCGGTTGTAGAGCGGCGGGTTGGGCAGCGTTTGATCCCAGTTGACGGGGAACATCGCGCCCTTGCGGATGAGCCGCGCGGCGGCGGCGATCCGTTCCGGGGTCTGGAGGTTGAGCATCCCGATCTGGTCATCGTCGCCGAAGAGGCCCCAAGCGGTCTTGGGGGGGTTGCCCTGCTTGTAGGGCAGCGAGCGGTAGGTCGGCAGTTCGCTGGGGATGTGCGGCATCGCGGACTCCAAAACGGGAAGCGCGTGGGCGGAGTCTAGCGCCGCCGTTCGGGCGCATCGGGCGTAGGCTGGCGGCAGGGGACGGAGGTGCGCGATGACGCGACTCTTCCGTCCCGCCGCGTTCGCCTTGATCGCCGGCGTCGTGCTGCTGCTGGCGGCGGCCTGCACGGATCCGGTGGCCCGGATCGACGACGCGCGCGGCGAGCCGCCGCCCGTCGCGGAGCTGAACGCGCAGGTGCAGGCATGGCGCGAGGGGTTGGAATCGCTCGCCGTCGCGTCCCGCGTCGCCTACTTCGAGCCGGACGGTTCGATCAGGACTTTGACGACGAGCGAACTCCGCATCCACTACGGCGACCGCTGGGTCTGGAGTTCCAGCATCCGCGAGCGGAACAGTCCGGGCACGCTGCCTTCGGCAGAGCCGGACTACTACGCCGTCGCGGACGGACGGGTCTGGGAGAGCTTCGATCCCGAGGATGGGTGGTTCGCGGCGGATGAAGACAACGAGGTCGATGAGGCTGGCTGGGGGTGGCTCACCGCTTACTACGGGATGTATTTCGTTGATGCCGAACCTTTTCCTGACGACGCGGTGGTGCGGGAAGGCGATCTGGGCGGGCGTTTCACTTGGCTCGTGGAGTACGAGGCGATCAGGCCCGGCGGCACGGCCAGCGGATCGGGGCCGGACGGGGACTACGAAATCGAACTCCGACGGGACGATTCGGTGCGGGTCTACGTCGATCCCGCCAGCGGCGCGCCGCTGCGGCGGATTACGGAGAGCAGGCAATGGGACGGGGATGAAGACAGGGCGGAGTTCAGGAACAACTGGTCCCTCCAGATCGACTTGATCTCGTGGAACTCGGATCCGCCGCAGCCGATGATCGCGCCGATCCTGAGCGAGGACGCGGCGAGGCGGATCGCGCTGCCGGGCCGCTATCGCGAGCCGGAGCAGCGGCGGCCCGCGCAGGCGGCGAGCGAGCAGCATCCCGCCGATCAGGGCGCGTTCACGCTGGACGAAGTCCGCGCGGCGCTGCTCCGCTGGGTCGGCGGGCTGGACACGATCCGCGCATCGGTCGAGCAGCGCGAGTACGGGCCGGGCGGCGAACTGGAACGCGGCAGCGACGATCAGGTCGCGATTCACTTCCGCGAGCGCTGGATGCACATCGTCGCGGCGCCGATCGACGCGGAAGGCGCCGTGATCGAGGCGGAACGGCGCCAATACGTCGCCGCGCCGGAAGGGGTCTGGCACGCATCCGACCCGGCCGATGGCTGGCTCGCGGAGACGGACCACCCCGGCTGGACATCGCTGACCGAGGCGCTGGCCCGAGCGGTCGGGATCGACTTCGATCTCGCCCGCGCCGAATACCGCGGGTCGGCTCACCTGGATAACGGGGGCGCGTACGTCGCGTTTTTCGTGCCGCATGATCCGAACAGCCGCACGGCCCGCTCGTCCGGCGACGGCGAGCCTGCCCGCGAATATCGGACCGAAGACACGATCCATGTCTACTTCGATCCCTACACGGGCGCGCCGGAATCGGTAGACGTCTACCGACTCGAGTGGGATGTGGGGGACTCATCCGGCGCGCGCGACACGAGCGTTGTAACGAAGTACCGCGTGCTGGAGTGGAATGCGGAAGTCAAGCGTCCGGCGACCGAGCAGCAGGCTGCTGCCGAGCGGGTTACGCGCTAATCGAACTGCGGAGCGTCGGTGCCGAACCATTCGCGGAGCAGGGCGTTGAGCGAGCCGTCGGTTTTCATTGATTGGATCGCTTTGTTGAAGCGCATCCGCAGGGCGTCGTCGCCTTCGCGGACCACGACGGCGGGGGCGGAGTCGAGGGTCACGTCGTCGCCGACGTACTCGAGCGTGCCTTCGATGATCTCATCGGTGGTCTCGAGATGCTGCTTGCCGGCGAATATGGCGTCGGCTTCGCCGTTGAGCACGGCTCGCATGGCATCGGCCTCGGCTTCGTAGGTCTGCACGGTCGCGCCCGTCGTGGCGACGTAATCATGGCTGGCGGTTTCGCCCAATACTGCGACGCGGGCGCCAATGACGGACGGGTCCGCGCCGGGCAGGGCGGCGTAGGCGGCCGCGTCGGGCGGACGGTACCGTTCGCTGAAGTCGACGATCTCGTCGCGCTCGGACGTATCGAAGAGGTCGGCGATGACGGCGTCGTACTTTCCGTCGATCAGCGACGGGATCATCTTGGTCCACTCTTCGTAGACCCAGACGCAGTCCAGCGCGGCCCGTTCGCAGAGCTCGGCGGCGAGATCGACCTCGAAGCCGACCAGTTCGCCGTCGACGAGGTAAGTGAACGGCTCGTAGTAGGGCTCGGTCCCGATCCAGACCGTATCCGCCTCGCGGCGGTCGGAAGTCGCATCTGCGAATGCGACCGCGAAGACCAAGGCCGCGAGGATGGGGCCGGTGAAGAGCGCGGCCGGAGGCAGGCGGCGCGGGAGATCGAAGAGGGGGCGGAAGCGTTCCATGTCAGACCGCCGATTCAGGACGCCGACTCAGGCCACGAGGCCGGGGTAGAGGAGTTGCTTGATTTGGCCGCGGAAGTTGAAGGTGCCGCTGGGCATGAATTGGGTGAGGAAGATGACGATCATCTCTTCGGCGGGGTCGATCCAGAAGATGGTGCTGGCTGCGCCGCCCCAGTAGTACTCGCCGATGCTGCCGACGTTCTGGCTGCGCTGGAGGCTTTGCAGGACGGCGAAGCCGAGGCCGAAGCCGACGCCGTCGTTGGCGGTTTCGGAGAAGGTGCCGAGGGCGACGTCGCTGAGGTCGCCGCCGCCGGGCAGGTGGTTGGAGGCCATCAGCTCGATGGTCTTGGGGCCGATGATGCGGGCGCCGTCGAGCTGACCGCCGTTGAGCAGCATTTGGCAGAAGCGGTGGTAGTCGCCGGCGGTGCTGACGAGTCCGCCGCCGCCCGAGAAGAAGGTCTGCTCCTCCAGGTAGGGGCTGTCGCCGGGGTCGTCGAGCAGGCGGAGGCTGCGGTCGGGGCCGCGTTCGTAGTTGGCGGCGAAGCGGTCGGCCTTTGCGGGCGGGACGTGGAAGCCGGTGTCTTCCATGCCGAGCGGGTCGAAGATGCGCTCTTGCAGGTATTCGTCGAAGCGTTGGCCGCTGATCTCCTGGACGAGGTAGCCGCAGACGTCGGTGGAGACGCCGTAGTTCCAGGCGCTGCCGGGCGAGAATTTGAGGGGGAGTTCGGCGAGGCGGTCGATCATTGATTGCAGGTCGCGGCCGCGCATTGATGCGGCGTTGTAGACGCCGGCCTTGTCGTAGGCCTGTTCGAGCGGGCCTTCCATGAAGCCGTAGGTGAGGCCGGACTGGTGGGAGAGCAGGTCGCGGATGGTCATCGGGCGCGCGGGGGCGGCGACCTCGAAATCGGGCCATTCGCCGCCGGCCATGACTTGGAGCGAGCCCCAGGAAGGGATGTAGCGGCGGACGGCGTCGGTGAGCTGGAGCTTGCCCTGTTCGAAGAGCATCATCAGGGCGATGGAGGTGATCGGCTTGGTCATCGAGTAGATGCGGAAGATGGCGTCGGTCTGCATGGGCTTGCCGCGCTCGCGGTCCATCGAGCCGAGCGCGGAGAGGTGGGCGAGTTCGCCGCGGCGGGAGATCAGGGTGAGGCAGCCGGCGATGCGCTGCTTGTCGATGTACTGCTCGGTGAGGTGGCGGTTGAGCCGGGCCAATGCTTCCGTCGAGATGCCGGTTCCGCCCACGGTCTGGTCCATGTTGCTGCTCCTCGCTTGCGGGTCCCGTTTCGGGGCTGGTGCCGGGGGAGACGGATCGCTTGCTGGACGGGATTCTGGTTTCGGGCGCTCATGACGGCTGCCCCGTTCACGCGCTCAGTCACGCTCGTTCACGCGCCGGCGGTTTGGCGGCTAGCCTACGCGACCAGGCGAATCGAGGTGACGAGATGACGGCAATCGCGCAGACGGCACAGGGCAAGCTGGAAGGGCAGATGGAGGACGGGCTGGCCGTGTTCCGGGGGGTGAGGTTCGCGCAGGCGCCGCTGGGGCAGCTGCGGTTCCGCGCGCCGCAGGCGCCGGAGAACTGGCAGGGGGTGCGCTCGGCGGCGGAGTTCGGGCCGATCGCGCCACAGGTGCCGAACGAGGCGCTGAACTCGCTGATCGGCGGCGACGACCAGCCGCAGGACGAGGACTGCCTGTACCTGAACGTCTGGACGCCGGGGCTGGACGGGGGCAAGCGCCCGGTGATGGTCTGGATCCACGGCGGCGGGTTCACGATCGGGTCGGGCAGCGAGAGCTACTACACGGGGGCGAACCTGGCGGCGCGGGGCGACGTGGTGGTGGTGACGATCAACTATCGGCTGGGGGCGCTGGGGTTCCTGCACCTGCCGGCGCTGGGGGAGACCAACTTCGGGTCGCGCGACCAAGCGCAGGCGCTGCGCTGGGTGCAGCAGAACATCGCGGCGTTCGGGGGCGACCCGGGCAACGTGACGATCTTCGGGGAGTCGGCCGGGGGGATGAGCGTGGGCACGCTGATGGGTTCGCCGGAGGCGGAGGGGCTGTTCCACAAGGCGATTCCACAGTCGGGCGCGGCGCACCACTCGCTGGCGCTGGAGCGGGCGGAGCAGGTCGGGCGGCAGTTCGCGGAGGCGCTGGGAGTCGACCCGGGCGACGCGGCGGGGCTGCGCTCGGCGCCGGTCGGGAAGGTGCTGGAGGCGTCGGCGGTGCTCGAAGCGGCGGCGCTGGCGGCGGTCGGCGAGGGGGCGATGCCGGACATGTCGTTCCAGCCCGTGGTCGACGGGGAGTTCCTGGAGGCGCCGGCGATCAACGCGGTGCGCGGCGGGCGTTCGGCCGGGGTGCCGCTGCTGATCGGCGCGCTGGACGAGGAGTGGAAGCTGTTCGATGCGATGATGCCGGGCGAGCCGCCGAACGAGGAGGACGTGGTGGCGCGGCTGGACGGGTTCCACGGCAACGGACGGGCGGCCTACGACGCCTACCGCGAGGCGCGTGCGGCGCGGGGGGAGTCGACCGAGCCGCGCGAGATCTTCCTGCAGGCGGCGGGCGACCGGCTGTTCCGGATTCCGGCGGATCGGCTGGCGACGGCGCAGGCGGCGCAGCAGCCGGACACCTACGCGTACATCTACGACTGGAAGTCGCCGGCGCTGGACGGGGCATTGGGCGCGTGCCACGCGCTGGACATCCCGTTCACGTTCGGGACGCACGGGCTGGCGGCCGAGTTCGCGGGGACGGGGCCGGAGGCGGACGAGCTGGCGGAGACGGTGATGGACGGCTGGCTGGCGTTCGCGCGGACGGGGAATCCGAGCTCGCGGGGGCGCGAGTGGCCGCGCTTCGGCGAGGCGGAGCGGGCCGTGACCGTGCTGGGGGCAGAGACGCGGGTCGAGCATGCGTGGCGCGAGCCGGAGCGGCAAGCTTGGGACGGCTTCTTCGAGTAGGCCGGACTTCGCCGCGTGCTGGACTTCATCAAGAGGCTGATCCGGCCGTTCGTGGCGACGCGGCGGCGGCAGGCCGCGTCGGCGCTGGTGCTGATCGCTGTCGCCGCGCCGCTGATCTACTTCGCGTGGTGGCTGATCTCGCCGCTGTTCACGAACGAGGAGGTGGATGAGGCGTTCCCCGTTTCCACGCCGACCGAACAGCGGGAGACCGGGCAGCAGGAGGTTGGGCAGGAGGAACAAGGCGGAGCCGCGGCCGAGCAGGCAGAAGGGGACGACGAATCGTCGGAGGCGGGGAATGCCGCGGCTGCGGACGGGCAGTTCCCGCTGACGGCGAACGCGACGATTCCGGAGGGGATGTCGCGGGCCGAGGCGGAGGAGATGATGGAAGCGGCGGCCGAGGTTGAGGAGCCGGTTGCGGAAGCGATGATGGAGGCGATGGAGGAACCCGAAGTCGTCGCGGTCCTGGCCGGCGAGTTCGAGGATGGGGATCCGTTCCATACGGGCGAGGGCAGCGCGACTGTCTACCGCTTGGCCGACGGGACGCATGTCGTCCGCTTCGAGGATTTCCGGGTGCGGAACGGGCCGGATCTGCGGGTGATCCTGACGCCGGTCGGCCGCGACGACGTATTGGCGGAGGGTTATATCGAGCTGGGCGAGCTGAAGGGCAACATCGGCAACCAGAACTACTTCTTTCCGGAAGGGACGGATCCGGACGACTACGCCGCGGTGATTATTTTCTGCTGGCCGTTCCGGGTGGTGTTCGCGGAGGCGGTGCTGGGCGCGCCGTAAGCGGGAGTCAGGCGGGGGTTTCGGCGCTGACTTCGTTGAGCAGGTGCATGAAACGCTCGAGGTTGGCGATGCGGTCGCGGACGGTTTCGCCTTCGATGCCGGCGCGGAAGGTATCGACGCCGGCATTGCGGTAGACGCGCAGGCGATCCTTGATCATTTCGTCGTCGCCGATGCAGTTGATCTTGTAGGCGAGCTCGACGGGGACGCGGTCGCGCGCGGTGTCGCGGTCGCCGGAGATCCAGAGGCGCTGGACTTCTTTGGCGGCGTCGTCCCAGCCTTGGCGGCAGAAGGCGTCGTTGTAGAAGTTGGTCTTGGCGGAGCCCATCGCGCCGAGGGTGAAGGCGATGCCGCGGGCGTGCTCGGCGGCGGTGCGCTCGGGGTCGTCGGTGAAGACGACTGCGCCGCCGGCTTCCAAGTCGATGTCGTCGATGGAGCGGCCGGCGGATTCGGCGCCGGCGCGGATGTCGTCGAAGAAGACGTCGGCGGTTTCGGGGATGAAAGAGGTGCCGAGCCAGCCGTCGGCGACGGCGCCGCACATGCGCAGGCTGCCGGGTCCGAGCGAGGCGAGGTAGACGGGCGGCGGCTCGCAAGGCGGGGAGCCGGTGCGGATCGCCTTGCCTTCGCCGCCGGGCAGGGGCAGCGTGTAGTGGCGGCCTTCGTAGACGAGGCGTTCGCCGTTGCAGACCATGCGCACGATCTCGGCGGTTTCCTTGAGCCGGCTGACGGCGCCGGCGAAGGGGACGCCGTGCCAGCCTTCGACGACTTGGGGGCCGCTGGTGCCGAGGCCGAGCAGGAAGCGCCCGTCGGACATGGACTGGAGCGAGAGCGCGGTCATGCCGAGCAGGGCGGGGCTGCGGGTGCCGCCTTGGACGATGCCGGTGCCGAGCTTGATCTGCTCGGTCTTGCCGGCGAGGTAGGCGAGCGGGGTGATGCCATCCATGCCCCAGGCCTCGGCCGACCAGATCGCGAAGACGCCGAGTTTTTCGGCCTCGCGGGCGTAGAGGGCGGCGCTGTCCCAGTCGTCGATGCGGTCGCGGTGGAGGCCGATGGAGACTTTCATGCGGGGTATCCGTCGAGTGCTTGGATGGCGGCGACTTGGCGGGCGTGGTCCTGGTCGTGGACGCGCTGGAAGAGGTACCAGGCACGTGAGTGGAGGGGGCCGAAGAAGGGATGCGGACGTTCGGGCGTGAACGACGGGGGTTCGGGCAGCCCGTCGACGATGCCGGCGAAATTGACGGAGTCCTCGATCAGTTCGCGGTGGAGGGCGGCCCAAGAAGAATCGACGGCGCGGCGCTCGGGGTCGACGGCGCCGATCTCCTGGGGCGTTTCATTGGGTTCTTCGCCGCGGGCGAGGGTGCGGATCAGGTCGGCGGTGCGGCGCGAGCCGTCGAGCACGTGGAGGGCGACTTCGGCGATGCTCCAGTCGTCTTCGGCCGGCTTGAAGGCGGCCTGCTCGGGGGTGACGCGGGAGATCGAGTCGAGGAACTCGATGCGGCCCGCGACGACGCGGGGCCAGAGCTGGATCCAGGTGTACTTCTCGGCCTGCCCGCGCAGGTAGGTGCTGACGCGCTGCCGTTCGTCGTCGACGATCGGTCGTTGGGGCATGTCGGTGCCTCCGGCTAGCGGCCCGTGAAGACGGGGTCGCGCTTTTCGGAGAAGGCGCGGACGCCTTCGCTGAAGTCTTCGGAGCGCATCAGTGGCAGGAGCTGCAGGAAGATGTGGTCGACGGCGGCCTCGAAGGGCTCGTCCATGCCCATCCGCATCATGCGCTTGGTGGCTTGGACGGAGAGGGGTGCGTTGGCGGCGATCTCGTCGGCCATTTCCATGGCGCGGTCCATCAGCTGCTCGTGGGGGACGACTTGGTTGACGAGGCCGACGCGCTCGGATTCTTCGGCGTCGAGGACGCGTCCGAGGAAGGCGACCTCGGCGGCTTTGGCCCAGCCGAGCAGGCGGGGGAGGATCCAAGTGCCGCCGCTTTCGGGGAGCACGCCGCGGCGGGCGAAGACGGCGCCCATCTTGGCGCGGTCGGAGGCGATGCGGATGTCGGCGAGCAGGGCCATGTCCATGCCGTAGCCGGCGGCGGGGCCGTTGAGCGCGCAGATGACGGGCTTGTCCATTTTCTGGAGGACGACGGGGGGCGCGTTGCGGAGGTCGAAGAAGGAGTAGCTCGGCGCGGTCGAGCCTGTGCCGTTGGCACTGAGGCGCTGCTGCTGGTCGACGAGGTCGAGGCCGGCGCAGAAGCCGCGGCCGGCGCCGGTGATGACGACGACGCGGATGTCGGGGTCGCGGTCGCAGGCGATCAGCTGCGCGGAGAGGGCGTCGAGCATCTCGACGGAGATGGCGTTGAGGCGTTCGGGGCGGTTGAGCGTGATCAGGCCCACGCGCCCGCGGCGTTCGTAGAGCAGCGAGTCGGGCAGCGTCGGCGCTTCGGCAGTGGTCATGGCAAGTCCTCCCGGTTCCGTCCGCAGTCTAACCCCGCCCGCCTCAGCGCCCCGACGCGGGCCGCTCGAACTCCGTCCGCGGGCCGTACATGTCGAACGAGCCCCAGCACTTGCGCCTCAGATACACGCCCAATGGCGGAACTCCAGCTTGAATCACGCGGAGCCCCCGGTTGGTAAGCGCGTCGACAGCCGGTGCGAAATCGCTATCGGAGGAGACGAGCACCGCGATGTCGAATAGATCATCCCAGCCCATCCGCATCATGTCGGTCACCATCGCCGTATCGACGCCCTTTTCCACGCGGGGGTGCTGCTGCTTGGAGCAGGCTGGGCAGATCTCGAAGCGATGCCCGCATTGCCGGCAACGCTCGGGCGATCGAGGTCTCAGTTCCATCAGGCTCACTTGGATTCCGACCTCCAGATCCAGCCAGTCCACCCATCGCCGCAGCGCGTCATGCGATGCGTCGTTCGGGTCGTGCGATACATACACGTTGGCGCCGGCGTACTCGTAGTCAGACAACCGGCATAGCGCAGCAGCCCTGCGAACGAGCCAATCGGGGAGCTTCCCCCAATCGAAGCCGCGCCAGCTCTCGCCGCGTTGACGGGCGCGATTCTGAATGGTCAGCGACATGTTCGAATTATCGATGAACAGCTGTATCCGAGAGCGATCGCTGCGACGCGCGGGCTGCCGCTCAGTGTCCGCCGAGTCGTTCTGGGCTGCCATGAGTCTGCCTTTCTCGCCGGCACCAACAGCCTAGACATAGGACGGGGGCCGCTGGCGCAGCCCCCGTCGGCGAATGAATCAGCGCCCGGAATCATCCCCAAGTGATCTGCGGGGGGCTCACCGTGCGCGGGTTTCGATGGAGCCAGTGTACCCGATCTGCTCAAGCCTGCCGGACGTCTGCCTCGACGGATGCTTCTGCGTTCGAGGTGAAGGAGAACTCGCCGTTGGCGTGGTCGGCGGTGATTTTGGAGCCTTGGGGGAAATCGTCGGCTAGGAGGTGCTTGCTGAGGGGGTTTTCGATGCGGCGCTGGAAGGCGCGGCGGAGGGGGCGGGCGCCGTAGGCGGGGTTTGCGCCTTCGGCGGCGAGCTGCTTGCGGGCGGCTTCGGTGAGTTCGAGGGCGTGGCCGAGTTCGGCGAGGCGTTGGCGTTCTTCGTCGGCGATCAGGTCGACGATGCGGAGGAGTTCGGGCTCGCGGAGCGGGTTGAAGACGACGGTTTCGTCGACGCGGTTGAGGAATTCGGGGCGGAAGAAGTCCTTGAGTGCGCGTTCGGCGCGGGTGGCTTGCTCTTCGTGGTCGCGGCTGAAGCCGAAGCCGGCGTTGAGGGTCGCGCCGGTGCCGAGGTTGCTGGTCATGATGATGACGGTTTGGCGGAAATCGACGGTGCGGCCGTGGGCGTCGGTGAGGCGTCCGTCGTCGAGGACTTGGAGGAGGACGTTGAAGACGTCGGGGTGGGCTTTTTCGATTTCGTCGAGCAGGATGACGCGGAAGGGGCGGCGGCGGACGGCTTCAGTGAGGCCGCCGGCGTCGTCGTAGCCGACGTAGCCGGGGGGCGCGCCGGTGATGCGGCTGACGGCGTGGCGCTCTTGGTACTCGGACATGTCGAGGCGGATGAGGGCGTCTTCGGCGTCGAAGAGGTATTCGGCGAGGGCCTTGGCCATCTCGGTTTTGCCGACGCCGGTGGGGCCGACGAAGATGAAGGAGCCAATCGGTCGGGAAGGGTCCTTGAGGCCGGCGCGGGCGCGGCGGATGGCGTCGGAGACAGTGGCGACGGCTTGGTCCTGGCCGATCACGCGCTTGCGGAGGTCGTCTTCGATTTTGAGCAGGCGCTCGGCGTCGTCGGCGAGCATGCGGGAGACGGGGATGCCGGTCATTTCGCCGACGAGTTCGGCGATGTCTTGTTCGGCGACTTCGGTGCGCGGGGGGGCGTCTTGGGCGGCGGCGGCCTTGCGGTCGCGGACTTCTGCTTGGATGGCGAGGAGTTCCTGCTTGATTTTGGCGGCGGCTTCGTAGTCTTCGCGTTCGGCGGCTTCCTGCTGGCGGCTGCGGAGATCGTCGACGCGCGGCTGGAGATCGGAAAGGTCGGCGGAGGAGAGCTGGTTGGCGATGACGAGGCGGGAGCCGGCTTCGTCGATCAGATCGATGGCCTTGTCGGGCAGGCGGCGTTCGGCCAGGTAGCGCTGGGAGAGGCGGACGGCGGCTTCGATGGCGTCGCCGCCGATGCCGATGCCGTGGTGCTGCTCGTAGCGCGGGGCGAGGCCGCGCAGGATTTGGACGGCGTCCTCAGTCGAGGGTTCGTCGAGGAAGACGGGCGCGAAGCGGCGTTCGAGGGCGGCGTCTTTTTCGATGCGGCGGCGGTATTCGTCGAGGGTGGTCGCGCCGACGACGCGGAGTTCGCCGCGGGCGAGGGGCGGCTTGAGCATGTTGGCGGCGTCGATCGCGCCTTCGGCCGCGCCGGCGCCGACGACGTTGTGGAGTTCGTCGATGAAGAGGACGACTTCGCCCTCGGCGCCGCGGACCTCTTCGATGATGGCGTTGAGGCGCTCTTCGAACTCGCCGCGGAAGCGGGCGCCGGCGAGGAGCATGCCCATGTCGAGGGCCATGATGCGCTTGCCGGCGAGGTTGGCGGGGACGTCGCCGGCGGCGAGGCGCTGGGCGAGGGCTTCGGCGATGGCGGTTTTGCCGACGCCGGCTTCGCCGATGATGACGGGGTTGTTCTTGGTGCGGCGGTTGAGAATCTGGAGCACGCGGCGGATTTCGGAGTCGCGGCCGATGACCGGGTCGAGCTTGCCTTCGGCCGCGAGGCGGGTGAGATCGACGGCGTACTTTTCGAGCGAGTTGTACTTGGATTCGGCGTCCGGGCCGTCGAGGCGGCGGTCGCCGCGGATGGTTTTGAGTGCGGCGTAGATGCGTTCGGGGGCGATGTCGTGGTCGCGGAGGACTCGCCCTGCGGGCCCGTCGGCTGCACCGGCGAGGGCGATGAGGAGGTGCTCGACGCCGATGTACTCGTCGTTGAGGCGCCCGGCCTCGACGTTGGCGCGTTCGAGCAGGGAGTTGATGCGGGGGGTGACGGCGAGCTGGACGACGTCGTAGGCGAGGCTGGGGAGGGAGTCGAGGGCGGCGTCGGCGTCGGCGCGGAAGCGGTCGCGGTCGAGCGCGAGCGCGCCGATCAGGGCGCCGGCGAGGCCGTCGGCGGCCGCGGGCATGGCGGCGAAGGCGGCGAGCAGGTGCTCGACGTCCCATTGGGCGTGGCGCTTGCGGCGGACGAGCTGCTGGCTGTCGGCGAGCAGCTGCTGGGCCTGCTGGGTGAAGCGTTCCTGGCGCATCATGGCGTGGCTCCGATCAGGCGCGGGGGAAGGGGTTGCGGACGGCGGGCAGGCGCTGGTCGCGGCTGCGCTGGAGCGCGGCTTGGAGGGTTCGGTTTTCCGCTTTGAGGCGGGCGATTTCGTCGCGCTGGCGGAGGATGATGTCGGCGCCGGCGAGGTTGACGCCGAGTTCGGTGACGAGGCGGCGGATGGTGCGGACGCGCTCGATGTCGGCGTCGGAGAAGAGGCGGTGGCCGCCGTCGCTGCGGGCGGGGCGGATCAGGCCTTCGCGCTCGTAGGCGCGGAGGGTTTGCTGGTGGATGCCGACGATGCGGGCGGCCATGCGGATGGTGAAGAGGGGCGCGTCATGATCGGGCATCGCGGTGCTCCAGTTCGCGCAGGCGGCGGAAGAGGTCGAGGCGTTCGGGATCGAGCGGGTCGGGCAGCTCGAGGCGGACGGCGACGAGGAGGTCGCCGCGTCCGCCGCGCTTGAGGCGTGGCATGCCTTGGCCGGCGAGGCGGAAGACGCGGCCGTTCGCGGTGCCTTGGGGGATGCGGAGGGCGACTTGGCCGGTGAGGGTGGGGACGGTGATTTCGCCGCCGAGGGCGGCGTCGTGGACGGGGACGGCGACTTCGCTGCGGAGGTCGTCGCCGCGGCGCTCGAAGCGGGGATCGTCGGCGACGGAGACGACGAGGAAGAGGTCGCCGGGGGGGCCGTCGGCGTGGCCGGGGCGGCCCTTGCCGGGGACTTTGACGCGGGTGCCGGCGGCCGCGCCGGCGGGGATTTTGACTTCGAGGCGGGAGAAGCCGGCGGCGTCGGGGCGGGGGATTGGATGGCCCGAGTGACGCCGTGGAAGGCTTCATCGAGGCTGATGGAGACGGGGTGCTCGATGTCGCGCCCGCGCGAGGGGCCGGCGGCCGCGCCGCTGAAGATGCCGCCGAAGAGGTCGCCGAGATCGCCCAGGCCGCCGTGGAAACCGGAGGCGTCGCCGAACTCGATCCGGGTGCCGCCGGGCCCGCCGAAACCGGCGAAACCAGAGTGTCCGCCGCGCTGGCGCTGCATCTCTTCGAGCTGTTCGGCGTGCTCCCATTGGTCGCCCCATTTGTCGTAGGCGGCGCGCTTCTGCTCGTCGCCGAGGATGTCGTGAGCGGCGTTGATTTCCTTGAAGCGGGCTTCGGAGGCGGGGTCGCCGCCGCTGACATCGGGGTGGTACTGGCGGGCGAGTCGGCGGTAGGCAGCGCTGATCTCCTTGGCGGAGGCGGAGCGGTCGACGCCGAGGGTGCGGTAGAAGTCGGTGGCCATACCGGTGGAATCCTTGAGCGACAGGATATCAGATTTTCTTTGCAGGAGATTAGTTGCGTGATAGACACTCAGATTTCTTGACAAATCTCTCGAACTCGATCTACATTTCGGTCAACGCCGCTGGAGACCACGACCGCAAGACCGGTGGCGGGAGGAGCAAAGATGACCCGCACGACCCACATCACCCGGCGCGACCCGTTCGCGGAGCTGAGCGCGATCGCGGACGCGGCCTTCGGCCGGAGCCCCGGCTGGCGGCCGGTGAACCTGTTCGCCCCGCAGGGCTGGGCGCCGAATCCGGCGCGGTCGGGCTCCGGCGGCGGCATCCCGGTGAACCTGTTCGAGACGGAGGCCGGGATCGGGCTGGAGTTCTCGCTGCCGGGCTTCAGCGAGGACGAGATCGGCGTGACGATCGAGGACGGGCTGCTGACCGTGAGCGCGGAGCACAAGTCGGAGGCCGGCAACGGCGCGGACGACTCGGACGGGGAGTCCGGGACCGGCGCGGAGGCGGGCGCGGAGCGGCGCTACACGCGGCGGGAGATCCGCCGCACGGCGCTGGAGCGGAGCTTCCGGATCGGGAACGAGTACGACCCGGAGTCGGCGACGGCGAGCCTGGCGAACGGGGTGCTGGAGCTGACGCTCTCGTGCCGGCCGGAGGCGCAGCCGAAGCGGATCCCGATCTCGGTCGGCTCGGACTCGTAGGCCGGCCGGAGCCGCCGGCCGCGCCCGCGGGCGGCGGCGCGTCATGCGCTCGGCGAGCGATGGAGCCCCTGCTTCGGCGGGGGCTCCATCGCGTTTCGGGAATTGGCGGGGGCATGTTTAGAGTGTGGAGCGTGCGGCGGCGTCCTGCATAATGCGCGTTCCGATGGTGCGTTCCCTGTTCTGGCTGGCGGTCTTGGCGGCTGCGGCGATCGGCGCGGTGCTGATCGAGGCGCCGGCGCGGGCGCAGCTGATCTTCGGACCGACCGGACCAATCGGGCCAGCCGAGCCGGCGGAGCCGCCGACGCCGTTCGGGGCGTACTTGTCGGTGCCGCGGCCGGACGGGTCGGAGGAGGAGGGGCGGCCGTTCCTGCATCCGCATTTTTACGAGGCGGGGGCGAACGCGCTGGAATTCGAGCTGGCGATCCGGCGGGAGTACGACTACAGCCAGAGGTACCGGACGCCGGTGGAGCGGCACCGGGGCGCGCGCTGCCCGTGGTGGGCGGATGAGGACGATGCGGACGCGGAGTGCGGGAGGATCACCTTCGAGGACGACTGGAGCCATGTGCAGGTGACGGCCTACCTGCCCGATGCGGACGGGGAGTTCAAGGTCGTGTTCGGCGCGTCGGAGGGGATCGGGCCGAAGACGGGGACGTTCTGCGAGACCGCGGGCGGCGCGGCGATTCCGGGCAGCGTCTGCGTGATCAGCAAGGCGGATTGGAAGACGGCGCAGGGGGCTTCGGCCGACGGGGATGCGGCGATGCCGCTGCGACTGGTGCTGACGACCGGGGCGGCGGAGTCGCGCAACGTGGAAGTCGATGCGGTGGTTTGGTCGGCGCGGGATACGGCGATCGCGGGGTCGAAGCACCGGATCCACCTGCAGCCGGACCGCGGGGTGCAGCCGGAGCTGTTCTTCTACAAGACGGATGAGCAGCATCACTACCTGCCGTGCACGAGCGCGGAGATGGCGGCGGAGGACATGGGGGAATGCGATCCGCCGGTGACGGACGGGGAGATCGTCAACATCGGGCTGACGATCACGAACGGGCCTTCGGGCGAGAACGGGATCGACCATGCGGTGATCGGGCATACGGAGCGTCGAGATCACCAGCGGCGGTTCCTGGATTTCGACCGGATCCTGTTCGAGTGGGACGGGCCGGCGGTGATCCTGCACGCGCGTCCGCTGAGGGGGTGCCATCCGCACGGGACGCTGGCGGCGGGCGGGGAGTGCACGCTGATGAGCGAGGATTGGTTCGATTCGTACGCGCTGGGGTCGTACAGCTTCGCGTTCGCGCACGACGACAGCGTGGGGCATTTGGCGGTGGCGTTCGCGGTGCTGCCGACGGATACGCCGACGGACCACGAGATCACGGCGAAGCTGTACCGGCAGCCAGTGCCGGAGGACGGGGTGGTGACGGAGACGCCGGAGACGGCATCGATCACGATCGAGGGGGCGACGGCGCCGAGCCGGCCGACGATCTACGCGATCACGGACGAGATCGGCAACGAGGTGGATCTGCTGATCGGGAGTCCGCGGCACTTCGATTGGCTGCTGTTCGGCTACGACATCGAGACGACGTACGCGGGGCCGGCGCTGTTCAAAGAGCTGGCGGCGACGGGGACGGCGCTGACGGTGAACGCGGACCGGGGCACGTTCAGGATGTGGGGGCGCAGGTGCGAGCCGTCGAGTACGGGCTGTTCGCTTTCGTTCACGCGGGAGGAGATGAAGCGGGGGTACGACTCGAATCGGGAGCCGGATCAACTAGCGATTCCGACGGGGGCGGGGTCGAACGAGCACCGTGTGCCCCTGCGGGCGAAGCTGTACTACTTCGCGCCGTTCGACGAGCCGGGGCCGGCGATCATCTCGGCGACGGTGAGCGACGCGCAGGGGGTCGGGCACGGGAAGGAGCACGTGCATCCGTACCGCAATACGTCGGCGCTGCGGTTCGAGGTGCGGACGCCGCAGGACGCGGATGGGATCCTGGAGCCGGGCCAGACGACGGAGGTGCACATCGGCTTCGCGTTCGCGACGAGCGGGTCGCCGGCGGACGACCCGGTGCTGGGGACGGATCTGTCGGTGGAGTGCGACGAGGAGCACGAGACGCATTTCTGCGACCTAGTGAACGAGAGCGTGCTGGATCCGGACGGGTCCTGGTTCGCGCTGGGCCCGGGAGCGCAGTGGGCGCCGCCGGCTTCGGGCCGCCGGCTGACGGCGGCGGGGGGCGACTTCAAGTGCCGGGAGGACGAGGAGGAGAGCGGAGCGGGGCTGACGGCGTACTTCTGCGCCTACGGGACGGGGCGGGGGACGGCGGCGGATCCGAGGCGGCATCCGGAGCTGACGGTGGACTTCGGGGCGGGGGAGGAGGTACAGCTGACGGCGAGCCTGCAGGGGCTGCAGGGGCGGCGCATCCTGCTGGACGATTGGTACCACCGCGGGCTGCACCGGCGCTGGCACCAGGGCGAGCCGGAGTACTTCACGACGGCGACGCTGCGGACGGGGACGGTCGAGCAGGTTTCCTCGGCGCAGCTGCGCCGCGCGAACGACGAGTCGGGTCCGATTCGGACGGGGAGCACGGCGGCGCTGGAGCTTGGAGTGCTGAGCGAGAGCGGATTCGCGGCGCGGATCGGCGCGATTTCGTCGATCACGGTGACGGCGGCGGAAGGCGGGCTGTACGGGCCGTACTGCAGCGGCGCGACGGAGCGGGGGAGCGCGTCGACGGTGTGCAGCATCAGCCCGTTCGGGAGCATCACGGCGGCGGCGAAGGCGGATCCGGGGCTGCCGGGGAAGATTCCGATCCGGTTCGCGGCGCCGGACGAGGAGGGGGCTGCGTCGGTGACGGCGACGGTCGCGCCGTCGAGCTGGGCGCTGCCGTTGAATCCGGATCCGCTGACGATCGAATTCACGGGTGATGCGGCGAAGCTGTCGCTGGCGTCCGGGGTGCCGCGGGTGCACCGGATCGGGACGCCGGACGAGGGCGAGGAACGGGATGATCGGGACGTGATCGAGCTGGCGGCGGAGGCGCTCGACTCGATGGGGCGGACGACGGCGCTGCCGGAGACGGTGAGGATGGAGATCCGGGGTCCGGACGGGAAACTGGCGGGGGAGGGGATCATCGAGACGGTGGATTGCCTCGTGCCGGGGGCGGGAGAGAACCGGAGCCGCTGCCGGTTCGTGCTGGACGTGGAGGCGCCGGCGGAGCGGCCGCTGGCGACGGGGCTGTATTCGTTCACGGCGCGGGCGGGCGACGGAGTGACGGCGGAGGCGTCGTTCGGGGTGTCGGGGAAGGCCGCGTCGATCTCGGCGGAGGCGGGGGAGATTCCGGAGATCGGGGGGGTGCTGGAGGTGGAGATCACGGTGCTGGACGCGGATGGGCAGCCGGTCGCGGACGGGACCGAGGTGCGGATCACGGCGGAGGGGCCGACGCCGGGCGAGGCGGGGAGCTTGCAGGCGTCGTCGCCGGCGGACGGGATCGCGCGGACGAAGAACGGGAAGGCGACGGCGTCGTTCGTGGCTACTTGGGAGGGCCTGTCGATCCTGCGGCTGCAGGCCTGGGGCGGGGGGGCGGAGCCCGATGCGACGGCCTCGGCGATCATCGATACGCGGCGCGAGGAGGAAGAGCGGCGGCCGGCGGAGCTGCTGGCGATGCGGGGGGATGCGGCGTCGGGCGGGTTCGCGGGCTGGCAGGGGCGGCCGATCGCTGCGTCGGAGCTGCTGGCGGATCTGCCGGAGGAGGCGGCGCTGTGGCTGTGGAACGGATGGCAATGGCTGCCGTACCGGGCCGGGACGCCGGGTTCGAGGGAGCTGCTGATCGCGCCCGGGGACGTGCTCTGGATCTCGGGGGCGGGACAATGAGGCGGATGCTGGCGCTGGTGCCGGACGAGGCGGCGCGGGATCAGATCGATCTGGTGCGGGCGCTGTACGACCGCGGGACGGTGGAACGGACGCCGCCGCATGTGCCGCTGACGGGGCCGGTGGACGCGGGCTACGGGCTGGGGGAGCTGGAGCAGATGCTGGAGGTGGTGCTGGGGCTGTTCCAGCCGTTCATGCTGGAGCTGGCGGCGCCGGGGGCGTGGTTCGACGGGGACGAGCATTTGCTGCAGGTGACGGCGTCGCAGGGCGGGGATGAGGCGCGGCGGCTGGCGGGGATGCTGTACCGGGATTTATTCCCGGAGCAGGCGCCGACGGAGATCGAGCGGCCGCGCTCGCCGATCGAGCGGACGGCGCTGACGCTGGGGCGGTTCCGGCGCGAGCGGGAGGCGGCGGAAGCGGCGTCGGCGCTGGCGGAGCAGCGCTATTTCCTGGTGATCACGCACGCGGGCATCTTCGACGAGGAGGCGCTGCCGGCGGAGGGGGCGAACGACGGCGGGGATCCGGAGCGGGCCTGGACGCTGCGGAGGTCGCTGCCGCTGGGCGGGATGCTGATCGAATGAGGGCGCCTGCACGGACCTGCCTGCACGGGGCGGCGGGCTAGGATAGCCTCAGCGCGAATCCCGCGGGGGAACGGAGCTGCCGATGCCGGTGATCACTGTTTCGAGCCAGTACGGCGGCGGGGCGCGCGACGTGGCGCGGCGCTTGTGCCGGCAGATGGGGCTGGAGTTCATCGATCAGTCGGTGCTGGTCGACGCGTCGCGGCAGCTGGGGCGGACGGTGACGGAGGTGGCGTCGAAGGACGAGCGGACGGATTCGCTGAAGGATCGGATCGCGAATTTCCTGCAGCGGGGGCTGGAACGTTCGGCGGCGGGCGGGGCGATCGACCCGATGATGGGCGCGGGGAACTTGGAGCTGATGCTGTCGCAGAGCTATCAGGAGCTGTCGGACGGGGGCAGCGGGGTGATGGACGACAAGGCGATCGTGGCGACGACGAGCGAGGTGATCGCGCAGGTGGCGGCGCGGGACAACGTGGTGATCCTGGGGCGGGGAGCGCAGATGATCCTGGCCGATCAGCCGGCGGTGACGCACGTGCAGCTGGTGGCGACGCGCGAGGTGGCGCTGCAGCGGGTGCAGGAGTGGGAGTCGCTGGACGAGGCGGCGGCGGAGAAGCGGATCGAGGATTTCAACAAGGGGCGGGCGGAGTTCCACCGCAAATTCTGGGACGTGGACGTGTGGTCGCCGGTGCTGTACGACTTGGTGATCAACACGACGCACATTTCGTACCGCGAGGCCTGCGCGCTGGTGGAGGAAGTGGCGAAGAAGAAGGCGGGCGGGGGCTGAGGCGGGTCAGAGGGCGAGATCGCGGAGGACGGCCTCGGCGCGGACGAGGCGCGGGGCCATGCCGTAGGGGCCGTGGATCTGGAGGCCTTCGGCGTCGAGGCGGCCGGGTTCGCCGATGGCATCACGGTAGGCGGCGAGGGCTTCGTGGCCGTCGCCGAGGGCGGCGAGCAGGATCTCGTCGACTTCGTCGCGCCAGCGCATGAATTCGTCGGTGGTGGGGCCGGTAGCGCGGATGGCGCGGGCGCGTTCGAGCGCGGATTCGATCGCGCCGGCGACGGACGGTTCGCTCATGTGGCCTCCGCAGGCGGCGAGGGAGCCGCGATTCGGGGTCGGGCGGTGCAGTATACGGAGGAGTCCGCGGGCCAATGCTCGATTTCGCCGCCCCAGTCGATTCGGAGCGGGAGGGGGGCGGCGCGGAGCGGGCCGTCGCCGACGGCGCGGCTGATCAGGACGCCGTCGTCGGGCGGGTTGAGGTAGAGGCGCTCGCGGATGCCGTCTTCGGAGAAGCCGAGGCTGCGGTAGAGGGCGCGCGCGGGGGCGTTGCGGGAGCGGGCTTCGAGGTGGACGGTGGCTGCGCCTTCGCGTCCGGCGAGGGCGAGGACGAGGCGGACGAGCAGGCTGCCGAGGCCGCGGCGGCGGCTGGCGGGGTCGACGCAGATGGTGACGAGGTGGAGCTCCGAGGGCATGCGCCAGCAGCCGAACATGCCGATCAGGCCGGGGGTCGCGCCACCTTGTTCGATGCCGCTTTGCCCGGCGTCTGGCCCGGCCAGGACGAAATAGCGGGAGAGGCGGTGATCGGCGAAGTCGCGGGCGAGGGCGGCGCGGCTCCAAGCGCCGAATTCGAAGGCGCGGGCTTGGAGGTCGGCGGCGGCGGGAAGGTCTTCGTCGCGCATCGGGCGGAGCAGGAGCCCGGACGGGGACGGTGGTTCGGATGGAGGTTCAGGGGGAGACTCGGGCGGGGGCATGGGCGGGTGATCGTAGACTGCTATCTTGGGCAGTGCAGATGATCGTTTCACAGAATCCGGGCCGGGAAGCCGCGAGCGCGCCGGCCCGGCGCCGACGATGACCGCGTCTCCCGAGATCGCGTCCGCTCCGCGCAGGGGGCCGAGGCTGCCGGCCTCGGTGCAGGTGGTGCTGCGGGTGCTGCGCTTCGCGGGGCCCTACCGGCGGGGGCTGTTCCTGGTCGCGGTCGCGATCGGCTCGGCGGTCGCGTTCATGGTGGCGACGCCGACGCTGCTGCGGTGGGCGGTGAACAGCGCGCTGGGGACGCAGATCATCGAGGACCCCGAGACGCTGGAGACGGTGACGCTGGTCGACGTCGCGCCGGGGCTGGTGGCGATCGCGGCGGCGGCGCTGATCGCGACGGCGCTGCTGCGGGGCTTGGCGCTGTTCCTGCAGCGGTACTTGGCCGAGTGGATCGGGCAGACGGTGGCGTACGACCTGCGCAACGACATCTACCAGCGCTTGCAGACGCTGTCGTTCCGCTACCACGACTCGTCGGAGACCGGGCAGATCATGGTGCGGGCGACGGCGGACGTGGAAGTGCTGCGGATGTTCATCAATTTCGGCGCGGTGCAGCTGACGTCGACCGTGCTGCTGGCGATCGTGACGTTGATTTTGATGGGGATCACGAACATCGAACTGACGCTGATCGTGTGGGCGTTCCTGGTGATAGTGGCGGTGCGTTCGGCGATCGTGTCGGGGCGGCTGCGGCCGATTTGGACGGACGTGCAGGAGTCGCAGGCGCAGCTGGGGACGGTGTTGCAGGAGGCCTTGTCGGGGATTCGCGTGGTGAAGGCGTTCGGGCGGGCGGAGCACGAAGGCAGGAAATTCGGCGGGTCGGCGGCGTGGCTGCAGCGGCGCTCGCACGACGCGTCGATGATCCAGTCGTTCAACCAGCCGATGATGACGGCGCTGGGGACGCTGGCGATGGTGGCGGTGGTCTGGTACGGCGGGCGGGAGGTGATCGCGGGGAATCTGGACGCGGGGGCGCTGGCGATGTTCCTGGTGTTCCTGACTTTTCTGCAGATGCCGATCCGGGGCTTGGGCTGGATGGTGATGATGGTGCCGCGGGCGGCGACGGCGGGGATGCGCATCTTCGAAATCTTGGATCAGGAATCGGACGTGCAGGAGCGCCCGGGTGCGGAAGCGGTGGCGGAGCCGCGGGGCGAGGTGCGGTTCGAGGGGGTGTCGTTCGCGTACGATCAGCGCTCGCCGGTGCTGGCGGGGATCGACATCGAGGCGAAACCGGGCGAGCTGGTGGCGCTGCTGGGGCGGACAGGATCGGGCAAATCGACGGTGGTGAACCTGATTCCGCGGTTCTACGACGCGAGCCACGGGGCAGTGAGGTTCGACGAGCGGGACGTGCGGGACTGGCCGCTGGAGGCGCTGCGGAGGCAGGTGGCGATCGTGCAGCAGGAGGTGTTCCTGTTCGCGGCGACGCTGCGGGAGAACATCGCGTACGGGCGTCCGGATGCGACGAATGAGGAGATCGAGGCGGCGGCGAAGCTGGCGCGGATCCACAATTTCATCGAGCGGCTGCCGCAGGGCTACGAGACGTGGGTGGGGGAGCGGGGGGCGAACTTTTCTGGCGGGCAGAAGCAGCGGATCGCGATCGCGCGGGCGCTGCTGATGGATCCGCGGGTGCTGATCTTCGATGATTCGACGTCGAGCGTGGATGCGGCGACGGAGTACGAGATCCAGCAGGCGATGGCGGCGCTGATGCGGGGTCGGACGACGTTCGTGATCGCGCACCGGCTGCGTTCGGTGCGGGAGGCGGATCAGATACTGGTGCTGGATCAGGGGCGGATCGTGCAGCGGGGGCGGCATGAGGAGCTGCTGGCGGAGGGCGGGCTGTACCGCGAGATCTACGAGCTGGAGCTGCGGGACCAAGAGGAGTCGGCGGGAGAGGCGGCCGGGGAGCCGGTCGCGGCGGCGGGAAGGGGCGCCTGATGGGGATGATGGGCGGCGGGATGGCGGGGGGCTGGTCGAGCAATCTCGGCGGCGGCGGGAGCGGGCCGCGCTCGTCTTGGGCGTCGTCGGCTGGGAAGATGGACGGCTGGGAGAACGAGTACGGGTCGCTCTACAACCCGCAGCTGATCCGGCGCTTCGGGGCCTACATCGCGCCGTTCAAGGGGCGGCTGATGGTCGCGATCATCGCGAACATCCTGTTCGCGGCGGCGCTGAACATCCAAGTGCTGGTGGTGTCGGATTCGATTGAGAACGCGATCGCGACGGGAGACGGGGGGCGGCTGAACGTGATCGTGGCGGTCTTCACGGTGATCGTGCTGGTGGCGTGGCTGACGGAATGGACGCGGCAGTGGGTGATGGCGAACGTGGGGCATCCGATTCTGCGGCGGATGCGGCAGGACGTGTTCGATCACCTGATGCGGCTGGAGCACCGGTTCTACGACCGCGGCGAGGTGGGGGCGATCATGTCGCGGGTGACGTCGGACGTGCAGGTATTGCAGGAGATGCTGACGAGCGGGGTGCTGACGGTGATCGGGGACATTTTCGGGCTGGCGATCATTTTCGCGGTGATGCTGGTGATTGATTGGCAGCTGGCGCTGGTGGCGATGGCGGTGCTGCCGGTGCTGGTGGTGTCGATGGCGTTCTGGAGCAAGCGGGCGCGGAAGGCGTTTTTGGAGACGCGGGTGGCGATCGCGGCGGTGAACAGCACGCTGAACGAGGATTTGAACGGGGTGCGGGTGGTGCAGAGCCTGAACCGCGAGGCGGAGAACGCGAAGCGGTTCGACCGGATCAACAACTGGAACCTGCGGGCGACGCGGCACGCGGGGATGCTGTCGGCGGCGATCATGCCGCTGGTGGAGATCCTGATCGCGGTGGCAACGTCGCTGGTGATCGTGTTCGCGGCCGTGCGGATCAGCGGCGGGTCGATTGACCCGGCCGAGTCGATCGCGACGATCATCGCGTTCACGCTGGGGATCCAGCGGTTCTTCGATCCGGTGCGGGACCTGGTCTTGCAGTACACGATGTTCCAGCGGGCGATGGCGGGGGCGGAGCGGGTGTTCGAGGTGCTGGACACGGCGCCGGAGATCGAGGACGCGGAGAACGCGGAAGCGCTGCCGGACATCGCCGGGCACGTGCGGTTCGAGCGGGTGTCGCTGGAGTACGTGGAAGGGACGCGGGTGCTGTTCGATCTGGATTTGGAGGTGCAGCCGGGCGAGACGGTGGCGCTGGTGGGGGAGACGGGCGCGGGGAAGACGTCGATCACGTCGCTGATCACGCGGAACTACGAGGTGACGGAGGGGGCGGTGCTGATCGACGGGCGGGACGTGCGGGGGGTGACGCGGGCGTCGCTGGTGCAGCGCGTAGGGGTGGTGCTGCAGGATCCGTTCCTGTTTTCGGGGACGGTGCGGGAGAACATCCTGTACGGGAATTTGCAGGCGACGCCGGAGCAGGCCGAGGCGGCGGCCGAGGTGGTGGGCGCGGACGAGTGGATCCAGCGACTGCCGCAGGGCTACGAGACGCCGGTGGCGGAGCGGGCGCAGAACCTGAGCATCGGGCAGCGGCAGCTGATCGCGTTCGCGCGGGCGATCATTTCGGATCCGCGGATCCTGATCTTGGACGAGGCGACGGCGAACGTGGATTCGCACACGGAGGCCTTGATCCAGACGGCGATCGCGCGGGTGCTGCGGGGGCGGACGGCGTTCGTGATCGCGCATCGGCTGAGCACGATCCGCAGCGTGGATCGGATCATCGTGCTGGAGTACGGGCGGATCCTGGAGCAGGGCAGCCACGACGAGCTGCTGGCGCGGGACGGGAAGTACGCGGAGCTGTACCGGATGATGTACCAGCAGCAGGAGCCGGCGCATTTCGACGAGGACGCGGCGCTGGCGGTGCTGGACCGGATGCGGCACCGCAACGGAACGAATGGGACGACGACGAAGACCGCGGCCGCGGCAGTGGAGGCCGCCGGCGGATAGCGGCGCGGCGCCGCGCCGAATGGCATGGATGCCCATTCAGCCGCGATCACTTCCACTTCGCGCGGATCGAGTCGTCCCGGCCGAATGCGCTTTTTCCGCGCCAAGCGGCATTAGAACGCGGAGTGGGTGCAGCGACGGCGAATGCGGGTGGCTGATTTGCCCGGTCGGGGCTCGATCTCATGACCGCGCGGCCGAACATTTAGCCTCCGCGAACGACCTGCATTCGGCTGCGTTTCCGCTGATACGCTCCGTCCATTGCGCGGCTTGGCTCAACCGGTCCCTTGTCGCTGCGCACAGCCGCGGAGTGCTGCCATGCTCAACTTGATCCGTTCGCGCCCGCTCGCGTGCATGGCCGTCGCGGTCTTACTCGCCGTTTTGGCGACGGGGACGGCGATGGCGCAGCAATCGGCGCCTTCGCGGGAAGTTTCGGTCGAGATGCGGATGCCGCTCGGCGAGAGCCGGATCGAGCTGGCGCTGAACTACGACGGCACCCGCCGCCTGCCGACGCTGCGGTTCCTGACCCCGCAGGCGGCGGCTGACAGTCCAGGCCGATGGCTGCGCAGCTCCAGCGTCGAGGTCGACGGCATCGATGGCGAGCTGCGGGCGGCGATCCGGATCCAGCCGGCGCAGGGCGGCGGGTCGGAACGCTACGAGGTCGCCGTCATGTACGACGGCCAGATCTTGCTGCCGACGGTTCGATACGCGACCGCGTCGTATCGGAACTTGTTCCAAGGACGATGGATCCCGTTCTCGGCTGTGACGTTGCCGGCCGACGAGGAAGAAGAATCCGGGGAGACGGAAACGGAGACCGGCGGGGAGGGCGACGGGGGCGGTCAAGACGAGCCGGGACAAGGCGATGAACAGCCCAATCCGGGCACTCCGACGAATGAGGGGGGCGGCGAGGACGGGGCGCCGGCCCCGCCGGGCGGAGACGAGCCGGATGCGGCCCCGCTCGCGTTCACGTCCGAGCCGACCGACCGGACCTTCGACGCGGGCGCGGAGATCGATGCGATCGTCCTGCCCGCGGCCGGCGGCGGGAGCGGGACGCTGCGCTATGACCTGATCCACCGCATCCGCGGACTCGCCTTCAATCGCGATACCCGCACGCTGAGCGGCACGCCCATGACCTCGGGGCGGCATCTCGTCTTCTACACCGCGACCGACGCCGTCGGCGCGGCCGCCAACACCACCTTCACGATCACCGTCGAGGGGACGGCGGAGCCGACTCCGCCCACGCGCCGGGGTCCGGATACGCGGCCCACGTTCGGCGCGCAGCTGATCGCTCCGCAGGTCTGGACCGTCGGCGCCGCGATCGCGCCGATCACGCTGCCGGCAGCGGCCGGCGGCAACGAACCGCTGCGTTACGACCTCGATCCGGCCATCGCCGGCATCAGCTTCGACCGAGCCACCCGCACCGTCAGCGGGGCGCCGGCCGCGTCGGGCAGCTTCAGCATGCGCTACACCGCGAGCGACGTCGACGGCGATGGGGCCAGCATCCGATTCCCGGTTCAGATCGCGGGCGAGGCGGACAGCGAGCCGCAGTTCCCGGAGATCTCGCTCGACTTCGCGTTCACGACGGGCGACTTCCAGCGGATCATGCTGCCGCTGGCGACCGGCGGCAACGGGGCGCTGCTCTACTCGCTCGCGCCCGACATTCCGGGCATGGATTTCGATGCGGGCAGCCGCACGCTCAGCGGCGCGCCGACGGATCCCGGCAGCTACAACACGATCTACGCGGCTACGGACGCCGACGGCGATTCCGATTCGCTCGCGTTTCTGGTCGTCGTGAGCAGTTCGACCGGGCCGAGATTCCCGGATTCGGACAGCGGGCTGGACCGCAGCTACACGGCCGGCAGCCCCGCTTCCGACACGTATCCGGCGGCCGCGGGCGGGGCCGGCGCGATCACCTACGCGCTGACTCCCGACGTCCCGGGCATGACCTTCAACGCGGCCGCCCGGACGCACTCCGGGACTCCCGACCAAGCCGGCACGTACCGCATGACGTACAAGGCCACGGACGACGCGGGGGCTTCCCGGTCGCTGACCTTCACGATCACGGTGCGCGGCTCCGAAGAGCCCGATCTGCAGCCGAGTTTCGGAGATGAGATCCTGGGCGACTTCTACGGCCTCATCGCGGGCGAGCCCTTCACGGCCGCCGTCCCCGTCGCGAGCGGGGGCAATCCGCCGCTCACGTACAGCCTGAGCGGCGCGCCGGGCCTGTCGGCCGCGTCCAGCGGGGGCCGGATCAGCGGCACCCCGTTGCGGGCGGGCAGCTTCAGCGTCACCTACACGGTGACCGATGCGGACGGCGATACGGCCTCGACCAGCGGCCAGATGGTCGTTTCGGAAGCGCCCGGCGAGACGACGCCGACCGACGCCGATGACGCGGATTCCAGTCCGGTCTTCAGCGCCTCGCCGGAGAACATCAACGCGATGCAGGGCGTTGCGATGTCCGTGGTGCTGCCCGGGGCGACCGGGGGCGACCCGCCGCTGGAGTACGCCCTGAGCACCGTGCCCGGGGTCGAGTTCGACAGCGCGACCCGCACGCTCAGCGGGACGCCGACCGTGGCGGGCAGCCGCGAGCTGGTCTACATCGTCTACGACGCGGATCGCGACATCGACACGCGCCGCTTCGCGCTCAACGTCGCCCCGGAGTCGGCCGACCGCGCGCCGTCCTTCGGCGCATCGGACTACACGTGTTCGGGCGCGGCCGGGCGGCCGCTCAGCTGCACGCTGCCGGCCGCGAGCGGCGGCGACGGGACGCTGAGCTACTCGGTCATGCGGCTCACCGATCTTCCGCTGGGCGCCCGGTTCGTCGAGGCCACGCGCGTCTTCTCGGTCAATCCCACCGAGGCGGGCAGCCACCGGCTGGCCTACACGGCCACGGACATGGACGGCGACGCCGCCCGGATGACCGTCACCATCAACGTCGGCGCGGCGCCGTCGCCCGACGGCCCGGCCTTCACGTCGAACACGCACGCGGTGAGCACCACGGCCGCACCCGGCACGGACCGCATCTCCGCGGCGCTGCCCGCCGCGTCCGGCGGAGATGAGCCGCTGACCTACTCGCTGGCGACGCCGCCGGAGGGTTTGAGCTTCACTGCCGCGAGCCGCGTCCTGTCCGGCCTCGCGGCCGAGGGCACGGCGGGCTTCCACAGCCTCGCGTACACGGTGACCGACGCCGACGGCGACAGCGACGCGATGACGATCGAGCTCACGATCGCGGCCGGCGCCGAGGAAGACCGGACGCCGTCCTTCGCGCCGCTCACGAGCCATCTCTGCTCTGGCACGGCCGGGACGGCCTTCCGCTGCCTCCTGCCCGCGAGCCGGGGCGGGGACGGGGCGCCGTCCTACTCGCTGGCAACGCCGCCGCAGGGCCTCAGGTTCACGGCCGCGACGCGCATCCTTTCGGGGACGCCGGCCGCCGCCGGCAGGTACTCGCTCGATTACACGGCGACCGATGCCGACGGCGACAGCGACGTGATTTCGATCACGGTTTCCGTCGTCGCGCCGCCGCTCGACCTGGAGCCGTCCTTCACCACTACGGGGCACACGTGCCCGGGCACGGTCGGGACCGCGCTCAGCTGCACGCTGCCGTCCGCGAGCGGCGGCGACGGCGCGTTGACGTACTGGCTGGAGACGCCGCCGCAGGGGCTGGGCTTCGATGCCTCGGCCCGCGTCCTCGCCGGCACGCCGGCGGCCGCGTACAGCAACTTCATCGACTACTTCGCGACCGACGAAGACGGGGACGTCGCCGAGCTCTCGATCTGGCTCGAGATCGAGCCGGCGCCCAGCGACGATCCGACCTTCGGGAACATCAGGTACAGCGGCTTCGAGGGGCGGATCGGCGAACCGCTCTCGGTCGCGCTGCCCCGCGCCCGCGGCGGCAGCGGCGGGCTGACCTACTCGCTGAACCGGACGTTCCCCGGGCTCGCGTTCGACAGCTCCGCGGCGACGCTCAGCGGGACGCCGAGCGAACGGTTCGCGGGCTGGGTGACGCTGAACGTGGCCGATGCGTCCGACAGGGGCGCGTTCATCACGTTCCTGGTCCAGATCGAACGATCGTCGCTGGAGGGGGCTCCGCCCCCGGCGCCGGCCGGGGTCCCGACGTTCCCGGCGGAGACGTTCACGGCCAGCACGACCGAAGGTCCCGGGCTGCACGCGATTTCGGAGACGCTGCCCGCGGCCAGCGGCGGCGACGGAAGGCTGACCTACGCCCTCGAGACTCCGCCGGAGGGGCTGCGCTTCAACGCCGCCAGCCGCGGGCTCATCGGCCGGGCGGCGGCCGGCACCGCGGGCTCCTACAGCCTCAGCTACACGGCCACCGATGAAGACGGCGACCGGGCGACGATGACGATCGAGCTCACCATCGCCGCCGGCGCGGCCCAAGATCGATCCCCGTCCTTCCTCTCCTCCAGGGGCGACCGCTTGTGCTCCGGCACGGCCGGGACGGCGCTCAGCTGCACGCTGCCGGCCGCGACCGGCGGGGACGGGACGCTGACTTACACGCTGTCGACGCCGCCGGAGGGGCTGCGCTTCAACGCCGCCACGCGCGTGCTCTCCGGCGTGCCGGAAGCCGCGGGCAGGCGCGTCCTCGAATACTCCGCCGAGGACGCCGACGGCGACGAGGCCACGGTCCTCTTCACGATCAACATCGTCCCCCGGATCGATCTCATGCCGTCCTTCGTCGCGTCGACCTACACGTGCTCCGGCACGGCCGGGTCGGAGTTCAGCTGCACGCTGCCGGCCGCGAGCGGCGGCGACGGCACGCTGGCCTACACGCTGAACCGGCGGATCCAGGGGCTCAGCTTCAACGGCCCGGCCCGCACCCTTTCGGGCACGCCGGAGATTCCTGGCGGCTACCGGATCGGCTACACCGCGACCGACGCGGACGGGGACAGCATCCAGATCGACATCATCGTCCGCATCTCCGCGGCGACGCCGCCGGCAGCCGACCGCACGCCGTCCTTCAGCGCGTCGACCCACACGTGCTCCGGCACGGCCGGGTCGGAATTCAGCTGCACGCTGCCGGCCGCGAGCGGCGGGAACGGAACGCTGACCTACTCGCTGGCCCGGCAGATCCCGGGGCTCGTCTTCAACGGTTCGACCCGCACGCTTTCGGGCGTGCCGTCGACCGCGAGCAACTACCGGATCACGTACACGGCGACGGACGCGGACTTCGACAGCATCCAGATCGACATCATCGTGCGGATCGCCGACAGGGCCCCCGCCGCGCCGGGCGATACGAGCCCGTCCTTCGGCTACTTGCGGTTCAGCTGCTCCGGCACCGCTGGGAGGGCGTTCAGCTGCGCCCTGCCGGCGGCCAGCGGCGGCGACGGAACGCTGACCTACAGCATCGAGACGCCGCCAGAGGGCGTCGGTTTCGCCGCGTCCACGCGCGTGCTCTCGGGCACCGCGGCGGCGAGCGGCACCTACAACCTCCGCTACACGGCGAGGGATGCCGACGACGATGCCGCGACGCTGACCGTCACCCTCATCATCGTGCCTTCGTCTGCGCGGCCGGCGTTCGCCTCCGAGAACGGGGACGACATCTCGGGCCGCGTCGGCCAAGCCCTTTCGGTCAACTTGGCCACGGCCAACGGGGGCACAGGGGACTTGACCTACTCCACCAACTGGCTGCCGGACGGCGTGGTGGTCAACTCCTCGACGGCGGTGATGTCGGGCACGCCGACGGCGACGTTCCGGGGCCGGGTGCAGCTCACGGCGACCGATGCGAACGGCAGGCGCGACAGCATCTGGTACACGGTCATCATCTCCGCGTTGCCCGATCGGATGCCGTCCTTCGCCGCATCGACCCACACCTGCGAGGGCACGGCGGGTGCGGAGTTCAGCTGCACATTGCCGGCCGCGAGCGGCGGTGACGGCACGCTGGCCTACACGCTGAACCGGCGGATCCAAGGGCTCAGCTTCAACGGCCCGACCCGCACGCTTTCCGGCACGCCGGAGATTGCCGGCAACTACCGGATCGCCTACACCGCGACCGACGCGGACGGGGACAGCATCCAGATCGACATCATCGTGCGGATCGCCGAGGCGGCGCCGCCGGCAGCCGACCTGACGCCTTCGTTCGCCGCGTCGGGCGGCACCTGCCTCGGCACCCCCGGCCAGGCCTTCAGTTGCACGCTGCCGGCCGCGAGCGGCGGGAACGGCACGCTGACCTATTCGCTGAACCGGCAGATACCGGGGCTCGCCTTCAACGGGGCGACCCGCGTGCTGTCGGGCACGCCGTCGGCCGCGGGCAATCACAGCCTCACCTACACGGCGACCGACGCGGACGGGGACAGCATTCAGATCCGGATCATCGTCCGGATCAGCGGCGAAGCGCCGTCCTTCAGCAGCTCGACCCACACGTGCAGCGGCACCGCCGGCGAGGCGCTCAGCTGCACGCTGCCGGCCGCGAGCGGCGGGGACGGCACGGTGACCTACTCGGTGACAACGCCGCCGCAGGGGCTCAGCTTCGCGGCCTCCACGCGCGTGCTTTCGGGCACCGTGGCGGCGAGCGGCAGCTACAGCCTCACCTACACGGCTGCCGATGAAGACGGCGATACGGGCTCGCTCACCGTCACGGTCAGCATCACGCCGCCCGTGGATCTGCAGCCGCTGTTCTCATCGCAACTCGTCATGACCGTGAGGGGCACGGTCAACCAGCCGTTCACGGCGACGATGCGCGAGGCGACGGGCGGCGACGGCCCGCTCACCTACGCAATGGAAGGGGGCCCGGTCCCCGGCCTCGCCCTCAACAGCGCCACGCGGGTGTACTCGGGCACGCCGACGCAGGCGGGGAACCACGTCCTCACCTTCTCCGTGACCGATGCGGACGGCGACCGGGACTACTACAACGTCAGCGTCATCATCGCGGGCGCCGCGCCGCCCGACCTACGCCCGACGTTCAGCCCGGTCACCGTCTGGTCATGTGAAGGATCTCCGGAGTCCGCGTTCAGCTGCACGCTGCCCGCGGCCAGCGGGGGCGACGGCACGCTGACCTACTCGCTCGGCCCGATCTCCTATGCGTCCGAAAGCACGGCCGCGCAGGACGTGATCTTCACGCCATCCAGCCGAGTGCTCTCCGGGACCGCCCCCTCCGAGGGCTACTCGCTCACGGCCTCATACACCGCCACCGATGAAGACGGCGATACCACGACGATCAACATCCAGGTCACAGGCGAATAGGAGATCCCCGCGGGGCGATGGCCGGATGGCCGGCCATCGCCCCCGCTGCCGGCGGCCCTAGTAGGCGATGATCGAGTATTCCGAGATCGGAACGCTCTCCCCGTCGATGGAGCCCCAGATCACGATCGTGTAGACGCCGCTGCCGGCTGCGGCGAGCAGCGCTTTGAGATCCGCGCCGACCCGCGCCCGTGAGTTTTCGACTGCCCACAGGTCGGCGGTGATCCATACGCCCGATTCATCCGTTGATGATTGGCTTGAGCGGGCCGGCGTCTCCAGCGATGCGGCCTCTTCGTATGAGCGTGCAGCGGGCAGGCCGGAATCGAGCGAGTACGGGTCCAAGCATTCGCCCGCCGGCAGCGTGAAGTCATGGTCCGTGTAGTACCGGTTCGGTCCCGGCGGGCGTCGCAGCGCTGCGATCGCGCGGCCGCTCGAATAGCAAGAAGTCCGCTGCAACTGCCCCGGCACCAGCGGCGAGGGGGGCGGGTCGTAGCGCACCTGCACGCCGAGGGCGTCGTCCGATATCTGCGCTCCGTTGCAGGCGGACATATCGAAGCTGAGGCGTCCGTTCTCGATCTCGGGGAGTTGGGCGAAGGCGGCGTAGTGGCCGGTGAAGTGCTGCACGAGCCAGAAGTTCGGGGCCCGGTAGGCCATGCCAAGGTGCAGCTCGCGGTGTTGCGGGCGCAGGATGTTGGCGCGGTGGCCGGGGCTGTTCATCAGTCGGTTGAACGCATCGCGCAGTTCGTCCGGCAGCGGCTGGATCTCGTAGCGGGACGGGTCGTCCGGGCAGAATGACGCCCCGCTGACGTTTTCGGCGTTGGCCTGCGCGCCGCCGGCGAGCGAGTAGCGCATGTAGGGCTTCATTCCGTTGGTTCCCCAGTGGGAGAGGAAGCAATGTTCGGCCATATCCTCGGCGTGGCCCTGGGGCGCCAAGTTCGTGCCGAGCGCGACCTGCCTCAACCCTTCCGCTTGGCGGGCATCATTGACCAAGGACAAGGCCAGCCACTGGAGGTCGGTCATCTCGTCCGGTTCAATGCCGGCGCGGGGACGCAGTTCCAGCATTCGCGTTGCACCCATTCCGATCCGCAGCACATCGCCCGCGTGGATGATATCCGGATCAACATCTGGATTGAGCGCGATCAGCTCATGCACGGAAATGCCGATCCGTCGCGAGATCGCCGACATCGTGTCTCCCGGCTTGACGATGTAGGTCGGAAACCCGGCATCCGAATCGAGATCAGCGGCTTCAGCGGGGTCTGGACATTCGGCCGGAGGAGGCGTATCGGCTGGCGGCGCGGCGGCGGGGGCATTGCCCGTTGCCGGCGTCGAACCTGGTTCATTCGGGCTGCTGGGAGACTCGTCAGCGGCGCTGGGCGGTTGGGTCGAGGCGGTGCCCGCACCGTCGGTTGGGGCGGTTTCCGGAGTCTCGTTGGCGTTGTTGCTGAAGAGGTTGTCCAGGACGCCGTAGTTGTTCAGGGCCCAGATGCCGGCGGCGATGGCGAGCAGGACGAAGAGCAGGAGCGCGAGCTTGGCCAGCCGTCGCCGCCGCTGGCGTTGTTGGCGCTGCTGGCGGACGAGGTATCCCGGCGTGGACGGCTTTCGGGCCGGGGCCGGCCGCGGGCGATATGGGGTGCGCGGGGATGGCGGAGACGGGGAGGGAGGGCGTTTCGGCTGGCTGTCGCCGCGCAGCCAGCGGCGGTAGTACTCGCGGTCTTGGATGCCCATGGGATCATCAGAGGCTGGCGTATACCGCGTTGATCATGGGGGCCCAGCGGGGGTCTGCGCCGAGGCCGGCGGACATTTGGTTCATGACGTAGCCGAAGCCGATTTCGGCGTCGGGGTCGGCGAAGCCGATGGAGCCGCCGGCGCCGCTGTGGCCGTAGGTATTGGGGTTGGGGCCCCATTCATAGCGTCCGCCGGGGAGGCTGATGAGGAAGCCAAGGGCGCGCTTGACGGGGAAGCCGAGCACGAGGTCGTCGGCGGTGACGGCATGGGCGGCGGCTGCGGCGACGCCTTCGGGCGAGAGCAGGCGGGCGCCGTCGAGTTCGCCGCCGCGGGCCATGGCGGCGTAGATGCGGGCGAGCGAGCGGGCGTTGCCGTGGCCGTTGGCGGCGGGGAGTTCCGCGGCGCGCCATTCGCGGGAGTTGACCGTGCCGGCGACGCGGGGGTTGACGAAGCCGAGCGCCTTGGCGGCGAGCGAGTCGGGGTCGGGCGGTTCGATCGGGTTGCCGCTTGCGGGCGGGATCATGTCGGCGGTGCGGGCGTCTTCGGAGGCGGGCAGGCCGATGAAGAAGTCGATGCCGAGCGGGGCGGCGATCTCGTCGCGGACGAATTCGCCGCAGGTCTTGCCGGTGATGCGGCGGATGACTTCGCCGACGAGCCAGCCGTAGGTGACGGCGTGGTAGCCGAGGCCCTCGCCCGGCGTCCAGAGCGGGGCTTGGCGCTCGATCGCGCCGATCATATGGTCCCAGTCGAGCACGCCGAGGTCGGGGAGTTCTTCGTCGATGCCGGCCAGTCCGGCCTCGTGGGTGAGCAACTGGCGGACAGTGATCGCTTCTTTGCCGGCTTGGGCGAATTCGGGCCAGTAGCGGGCGACGGGGGCCTCGACGTCGAGGAGGCCGCGGTCGGCGAGCATGGCGGCGGCGAGGGCGGCGACGCCCTTGGTCGAGGAGTAGACGTTGGCGATGGTCTCGCTTTGCCAAGCGCGGATGCGTTCAGCGTCGGCGTGCCCTCCCCAGAGGTCGAGGACGGTTTCGCCGCCGACGATCAGGCAGAGCGATGCGCCGACTTCGCCGCGCTCGGAGAAGTTGGCGGCGAAGGCTTGGCGGACGCGCTCGAAGCGCGGGTCGCAGACGCCTTGGATTTCGACGGCGGTCACGCGACGGCCTCGGCTGCGCCGGCGAGTTCGGCGGGCAGGACGCCCTCCATTTCGTGGACGCCGGGGAGGACGTCGCTGGCGAAGAGGCGCATGCTGCGCTCGGCGGTTTCGGCGGGCATGCCGCCGAAGCGGAAGTTCATCACGAGTTCTTCGGCGCCGGTCATCTGCTGGATGTGGCGGAGCTTGTCGAGCACCATGTCGGGCGTGCCCCAAGCCTGCGGCTTGGCGGCGAAGGCGGCGCGTTCGTCTTCGGAGTGCTCCTTGAGCGTCTTGCCGAAGTTGGCGTAGTACTTGTAGCCCTTGGTGTTCTCGAAGCGGGCGGAGTCCTGGAACTGGTAGTGGCGTTGGACGCTTTCCTGGGCTTCGCGGGTATGGGCGAGCATCACGTCCCAGGCCTCTTCTTCGGTGTCGAAGCAGGAGACGTTGACGACGACGGTGGGCTGCATCGGGGCCCAGCCGCGTTCGGCGCGGAGCTGGTTGAAGCGCTTGACGTCGTCTTGGTATTCGTCCCATTTCTTGCTGTTGGTGAAGAGCATGCCGAGGCCCGCGTCGGCGGCGATTTCGAGGGTTTCGGGGGAGATCCAAGCGGCGCGCATGGAGTTGACGAGAGCGTCGGCGTTGCGCGGTCGGGGGCGGATCGTGGTTTCGGGGATGGTGTAGAAGTCGCCTTCGTGGGAGAAGAATTCCTGGGTGAGGGCTTTGCGGACGACGCCGAGCGACTCCATGAAGCGGTCGCGGGATTCGCCCATGGGGCTGCGGTAGGCGTCGAACTCGCGCTTGGCCGCGCCGCGGCCGAGGCCGATGGTGAGCTTGCGGCCCTGGAGCATGTTGTCGAGCACGCTGATCTGCTCGGAGACGACCACGGGGTCGTACCAGGGGAGGACGATGACCATGGTGCCGAAATCGATGCGCTCGGTCTTGCCGGCGAAGTAGGTGAGGTTCTGGAGCGCGCCGGCGGTCATGATGTAGGGCGAGAAGTGGTGGTCGATGGCCCAGTAGGAGTCGAAGCCGAGCGGCTCGACGAGGCCGCCGAGGTGGAGTTCTTCCTCGTAGAGGCGGGTGTCGCTAGCAGTCGGGTCTTCGGCTGCCCGCTTGGACTCGAAGCGTTCCCAGTCGTGGTAGTTCTGGAAGTTGAAGTGGACGCCGACCTTCATGCTGCTGCCCCATCGCTGTCCGCGGCGCGTGCGGCCGGCGGATGTGGGGGCAGGCTAGCAGCGCGGCGGGGGCGGAACGGCTCAGATGTGGGCGATCGTCCAGCCGGGGTTGCGCTCGGAGAGGGCCCGCGCGATCCCTTCGCGGTGGCAGCCTTGGACGGCGCGGCAGGCGCACATCACGGCGACGGTTCCGTGCCCGGCGGCGAGGCGCTCGACCTCTTCAAGGCCGGCGTCGAGGTCGACGATGCTGATCGGGCCGCTGCGGTAGTTGCGGTTGCCCAGCACTTCGCAGTGGACGTACTCGACGCCGGCCTCGGCGGGGAGGCGTTTGGAGAGGGTGCTCTTGGCGAACGCCTTCTGGCGGGTCTCGGCGGCGTAGCGGACATCGACGAGCACGGAGACGCCGTGCTCTCGGAGCAGGTCCGCGAGGCCGCTGAAGGAGCGGCCGCGGTAGCCGATGGTGCAGAGCGCCGGCATCGCCGCGGCGGGCGCGGGACGGGATCGAGGGGAGAGCAGCCCTAGGCGAGGGCCTCGTCGAGGCGCTTGGCGAGGTCGCTCTTGGGGCGGAAGCCGACGATTTGGCCGGCGACTTCGCCGTTCTTGAAGACGAGCAGCGTGGGGATGCTGCGGATGCCGTAGGTGGTGGCGACGTTGGGGTTTTCGTCGGTGTTGAGCTTGTAGAAGGCGACCTTGCCGTCGTACTCGTCGGAGAGTTCGTCGACGACGGGGGCGACCATGCGGCAGGGTCCGCACCACGGCGCCCAGAAGTCGACCAGGACGGGCAGGTTGCTCTGGATGACGTCGGTTTCGAAGCTGGCGTCGGTGACTTCCTGGGGCTTTGCCATGGTTCCGCTCCTCCGCGCTGGCCGCGCCCGTGCGCGCGGCGTCATGCTGTCGTCGATCATCCTAACCCGCCGCGCGGGGAGCTGCCGCCCCGCGACGGGTCAACGGGAGCGCGAATGTCGCGCAGGCGACTCTTGCGGCGCAGCGCGGGATTCGGCGGGAGCTTCCGGGTCGTCGGTGGCGGTGCCGGCGACGGCTTCGCGGATCGACTGGACGACGCGGGCGGAGACGACGTTCTTGGCGGATTGGATGCCGCTGGCGACGGCCTCGGCGTCGGCGCGGCCGTGCCCGACGAGGACTGCGCCGTCGATGCCGAAGAGGGGCGCGCTGCCGACCTTGGCGTAGTCCCAGTGCTCGCGGAGGCCCTCGAACGCGCCTTTCATCAGCCATGCACCGGCCATATGGGTGAGTTTGGAACCGGCTTCGCGGCGCAGTTCGAGCATCAGCTGTGCGACGAGGCCTTCGGTGAGCTTGACGATGGTATTGCCGGTGAAGCCGTCGGTGACGATCACGTCAGCTTCGCCGGCGACGAGGCCGCCGCCTTCGATGTTGCCGACGAAGTTGGGTTCCTGGCGGGTGAGGAGCTCGTGCGCGACTTGGACGACAGGGTGGCCCTTGCCGCTCTCTTCGCCGACGTTGAGCAGGCCGACGCTGGGGTTGCGGTGCTTGAGGACGCGCTCGAAGTAGGCCTTGCCCATGGTGGCGAATTGGGCGAGGGATTGGGGGCGGACGACGGCGTTCGCGCCGACGTCGAGCAGGAGCGAGGTGGTGCCGCGGCCGTTGCGGAAGAGCGCGCCGAGCGCGGGGCGGTCGACGCCCGGGATGCGGCCGAGGCGGAGCAGGGAGCCGGCCATGACCGCGCCGGTGTTGCCGAAGGAGAGGAAGGCGTCGGCGTCACCGGACTTGATTAGGCCCAAGCCGACCATGATCGAAGAGTCGCGCATTTGGCGGACCTGGGTGGGCTGGGCGTCCATGGCGATGGCCTCGGAGGCCTCGACGATGCGGAGCGGGGTGTCGGGCCAGGGCAGGAGGCTGCGGATCTCGCTGCCGCGGCCGACGAGGACGATGTCGAGGGACTTGTCGGCGGCGGCGCGGACTGCGCCTCGGACGATGGCGGCCGGCGCGTGGTCGCCGCCCATCGCGTCGACGGCGATGACGATGCGTTCGCCGGATGGGTTCGCGGGGGCGGGCATCAGTTGCCTCCGACGGAGCAGCGGAACGAGGCGAGGAGCGGGTCGGCCGCGGCGCGCGGGTCGTCCGCGTCAATGTAGTGGAGCGAGAATTCGCGGCCCTGCCGGGGGCAGTACCAGGCCCAGGAGGCGATCTGGACCTGGTTGGCGCCGAAGGTGGTCAGGGTGATCGTGGTCTGCGCGTCGCGGCCGTCGATCTGGTCGGCTTCACGGGCGCCGGTGCCGAGCTCGACGCCGAGCAGGTCCTGGAGGGTGCGCTCGATGGCGCGTTCGGCGTTGAAGAAGGCCTCACCGATCTCTTCCCAGGCGAGGACGGCGACGACGGAGCCGGCGTCGGAGAGCACGAGCGCGCCGGCGGCGGCCGTGGCGGGGTTGTCGAGCGGCTGGCCGTACTCGGCGGCGCGGAGATCGGCCGGATCGTAGGCGACTGCGAAATCGAAGCGGTTGTAGGCGCCGGGTTCGGCGATTGCTTCGATCGGGGCGGAGAACGTGTTGAGGACGCGGTCCACGGCCTCGGCGGCGGCTTCCCAATCCTCGTCCGCCGCGCCGCCGCGGACGACGTAGAAGAGTCCGCCGATGGGGGCGACCCAGCCCTTCCAGTGGACGCGGAGGCCGCCGACGGCGCGCTGGTCGTCGTCCCACTCGAAGAGCACGGCGTCGACGCCGTTGGGCGTGGTCAGGGTGGAGCGGGCCGATTCGAGATCGACCGCGTCGGAGATGTTGACGGAGTCGCGGAGCAGCCGCTGGGGGATGTCGCCGGAGGAGTCGGCGGGCGGGCTGTAGACGGAGACGGCGACGACGGCGCGGAGGTCGGCCGCGCCGAAGCCGACTTCGTCGACTCCGTTGGCGCTGGCGTTGCAGAAGGGCGGGCAGACGAGCTCGAAGCTGTATCCGTAGACGGGGTTGCGGTAGCGGCGAACGACATCGTCGGCTTGCGGAGGCGGGGCGGGCTCGGCCTGCGATTGCTCTTCGGAGTCGGCTTCGTCGTCGAGGCTGATCGTCGAGTCGTCCTCGGCCTGCTCTTCGGCCGCTTCGGTGTCGGCATCCTCTTCCGCGGCATCTTGGGCGGGTGCTTCTTCTCGGCCGTTCGTCGCGGTGACCGGTTCCGGGCGTTCGGGCGCGGGCGCGCGGAAGTATTCGTTTGATTCGACGTTGACGTTGGGGTTGTCGGCGGCGCAGGCGGCGGCGAGGGCGGCGAGGAAGATCAGCGCGGCCAGTCCGGCGAGCAGGCGGGCCGGGGCGGTCGTCGCGGTCAGCATCGCTCGGCCACCAGGATGAGGCGGTCGCCCGCGCCGGGCGGGGCGAGGTCGTAGTCGCCGTAGCAGGCGGTCGCGCGGAGGCCGGCGGCTTCGAGCAGGCCGAGCGCTTCGCCGGCGGTGATGCCGACTCGGAGCGGGAAGCGGGCCAGCGAGCGGGCGACGGCGCCGTCGCTTGCCGCGGCGTCGTAGATGTAGGTGACGTCGGCGACGGGGGAGGCGGCGTCGATGCCGCAGCCGCCGGGGCGGATCTCCTGGGCGGCGAGTTTGGTCACGACGCGACCGTCGGGCGCGGTGCGGACCCATTCCAGCGAAAGCGGCTGGGGGCCGCTCTCGAAGTCGGAGGGAGAGGGGGCGGTGAGGTCGAGGACGATGCGGCCGCCGGGGGCCAGAACCGCGGCGGCGGAGCGGAGGGCAGCGATCTGGTCGCGGCGGGCGAGCAGGTGCTGGAAAGTGGAGAGGGCGAAGGCGGCGAGGGTGAAGCGGCCGGGTTCCAGCTCGTTGCCAAGACAGCAAATGTCGGCATTGATCAGTTCGACGCCGGCGTCGGTCATGCGGCGACGTCCGGCTGCGAGCATTGCCGGGTTGTTCTCGATGGCGGTGACGCGGGCGTGGGGAGTGAGGGCGACTGCGATGCGGCCGGTGGCTGCGCCCAGCTCGAGCAGGCGCGGCTCGTCATGGGCGAGGAGCAGCTCGCGGTAGAAGGGGATGTCGTCGTCGAACGCGCCGAAGTCGAGGTCGTACCAGGGCGCGATGGCGGTCATCGCGCGCTCGTGGCCGGACGGTTGCGAAGCGCGCGCTGCGGTCATGTGACGCCGTTCGAGTTGCCGCCCGATCCGCCTCACACTATCAGCGCGGGGCGCCCGCGAACCCATCGGGGTTGTCTGAATGGCGTTGAACGGGCGGCGGCGGGCTGCGTAGGCTTGCGGGATGGACGAGGACGGAATCCGCGAGCTGGTGGCGGCGCAGATCCGGGAGGTGCCGGACTTCCCGTCGCCGGGGATCCTGTTCCGCGACATCACGCCGCTGCTGGCGTCGCCGGAGGCGTTCGCGGCGGCGGTGGACTGGCTGGCGGAACGGGCGGAGGGGGCGGACTCGATCTTGGGGATCGAGTCGCGGGGGTTCATTTTCGGGATGCCGGCGGCGCTGCGGCTGGGGCTGCCGTTCGCGCCGGCGCGGAAGGCGGGGAAGCTGCCATGCGCGACGCTGGGAAGGGAGTACGCGCTGGAATACGGGACGGCGCGGCTGGAGATCCACCGCGATGCGTTCGCGGCGGGGGCGCGGGTGGCGCTGGTGGACGATCTGCTGGCGACGGGAGGGACGCTGGAAGCGGCGGCAGAGCTGGTCGGGGACGCGGGGGCGGCGCTGCATTCGATCTCGGTGATCCTCGAGCTGGCGGAGCTGGGCGGGCGGGCGCGGCTGCCTTCGGCGGCGGCGCTGCACGCGCTGATCGCGTGCTGAGGCGGGTTTAGGCTGTGGCGGTGCCCGCGACGACTGATCCGGCGACCGCACCGCGAGCGTTGATCGGCGTGATCGGCGGCTCCGGCTTCTACCGCATGCCCGGCTTGGCGGAGACGGCGCGCTGGCTGCCGGAGACGCCGTTCGGCCGGCCGAGCGACGAGATCGTGGTGGGGGAGCTGCACGGCAAGAGCGCGGCGTTCATCCCGCGGCACGGGGCCGGGCACCGGCTGCTGCCGACGGAGGTGCCGTACCGGGCCAACATCTGGGCGCTGAAGGCGATGGGGGTGCAGGCGGTGATCGCGGTTTCGGCGGTCGGCTCGCTGCGCAAGGAGATCGAGCCGGGGCGGATGGTCGTGCCGGACCAGCTGATCGATCGGACGCGGGGGCTGCGCGAGTCGACCTTCTTCGGGGACGGGGTCGTGGTCCACGCGGGTTTCGCGGACCCGTTCTGCGCGGATCTGAGCGGACGGCTGGCGGCGGCGGCGGACGAGGTCGGGCAGCCGGTGCATCGCGACGGGGCGTATGTCTGCATGGAGGGGCCGCACTTCAGCACGCGGGCGGAGTCGCGCATCTACCGCTCGTGGGACGCGGCGATCATCGGGATGACGGCGATTCCGGAAGCGAAGCTGGCGCGGGAGGCGGAGCTGGCCTACGCGATGCTGGCGACGGCAACGGACTACGACGTGTGGAACGAGGAGGCGGAGGACGTATCGGCCGACGCGGTGGCCGAGATCGTGCGGCGGAACGTGGACGCGGCGCGGGCGATCGTGGCGGCGCTGGCGCGGGATCTGCCGGCCGATTGGCGGTCGACCGCGGAAGGGGCGCTGCACGGGGCGATCATGACGGATCCGTCGCGGATTCCGGCGGAGGCGCTGGAGCGGTACGGGCTGCTGCTCGAGGGGCGGCTGCCGTGAGCGCGGCGGACGTGGCCTACGTCGGGGCGGTGACGTTCGACGAGATCCACAGCGCCGAGGGGGCGGTCGAGAACGTGATGGGCGGGTCGGGGTCCTACGGGGCGCTGGCCGCGGCGCTGCGGGCGCGGGCGGCGCTGATCTCGGTCGTGGGCGACGATTTCGACGAGGCGAATCTGGAGCCGCTGCGGGAGCGGGGAGTGATTTTGGACGGGCTGGAGCGGGCCGAGGGCCCGACCTTCCGCTGGGGCTGCCGCTACAACGAGACGGGCAACTCGCGCGAGCACTTGTACACGCGGGCGGGGGTCTACGCGAGCCGCGCGACGACGATTCCGGAACATCTGCGGGACACGCCGCATGTCGCGCTGACGGCAGGGAACATGCTGCAGAACCGTTCCTGCGCGGAGCAGATGCGCGGGCCGGAGGTGGTGGCGCTGGACACGATCGAGCGCGAGATTCAGAACAGGCACGAGGCATTCGTGGAGCAGCTGCCGCTGGCCGACATCGTGATGATCAACGACGCCGAGGCGGCGATCCTGATCGGCTGGCCGGGCTCGCCGGAAGACGAGGAGCTGACGCGGGCGGCCGCGGCTTGGATTTTGCCGCACGGCCCGCGGCGGTTCGTCCTGAAGCGCGGATCGCGCGGAGCGGATGTCTGCGAGGACGGGGAAGAGGTCGCGCGCGTGGCGGCCGTGCCGGGGATCCGGGCGGTCGATCCGACGGGGGCGGGCGATACGTTCGTCGGGGCGGCGCTGAGCGCGCTGGCGGAAGGAGAGACGTTGGTCGAGGCGGTGCGGTGGGGCTGCGCGGCGGCGTCGTTCGCGGTCGAGGGATTCGGTTTGAGCGGGGTGCTGGCGGCGACGCGGGCCGGAGTCGCGGAGCGGCTCGGCGACGTGCGGACGAAGGCGCCGGGACGGGTCATGGGCCGGGCAACGGGGCGGGCGGCGGGATGACGCTGACGCTGCGGTTGTCGGAGCGGGCCTGGGAGCCGCCGGTGCGGCGGCGGCTGGACGCATCGCGGCTGCGGGCGCAGCTGGACGCGGATCGATACGTCGCGGCCTACGGGCTGGCGCAGCTGGAGCCGTTCGCTTGGGACCAGTCGGAGTGGTGGTCGTGCGAGGGGCCGGGCGGCGAGGGGATCGTCTGCCATTCGACCGGCGGGCTGGGGCACGCGACGACGATCACTGGCGATGCGCCGGCGACGGAGGCGATCCTGCGGCTGCATCCCGGGGCGGCGGCGACGTTCGCGATCTGCTCGCCCTGGCATTTGGACGCGCTGGGCGGGGCGCATCACGTCGATCTGGCGCGGCACATGCGGCGGATGCTGGTCACGCGGGGCGATTTCCAGCCGGCGTTCGGGCCGACGCTGGCGCTGGATGGGCGGCACACGCGGGCGTTGAACGAGCTGTACTCGTCGGAGGGCGGGCGGACGCGCTATCTGCGCGAGCAGATCGAGGAGGGCTGCTACCGCGGAGTGGCGGTCGACGACTGCCTCGTGGCGGCGGCGGGAACGCACGCGATCGCGCGATCGCACGGGATCGCGATACTCGGCAACGTGTTCACGCACCCGAACTTCCGCGGGCGCGGCTGCGGGCGGCTGGCGACCAGCGCGGTGACGGCGGAACTGCTGCGGGAAGTGCCGGAGGTGGTGCTGTCGGTGGACCCGGCCAACGCGCCGGCGGTGCGGGCGTACCGGCGGCTGGGCTACCGCGACGTCGGCCCTATCATCGAGACCGCGGCCCGGCGCCGTGCGGTCAGCCCGGGCGATCTGATGCGGCGCTGGCTCGCCCGCCGGCGCCACGAACGCCTCGCCGACGAGATGCACGGCAGCCGATGACGTCCACGACTCCCAGCGACATCGCCGACCGCTCGCTGGCCGAGGCCGGCGAGCGCCGAATCGATTGGGCGGCCCGGGAGATGCCGGTGATCGCGCAGCTGCGGCGGCGCTTCGCCGAGGAGCGCCCGCTGGAGGGGCTGCGGGTCGCGGGCTGCCTGCACGTCACGGCGGAGACCGCGAACTTGGCGCTGGCATTGCAGGCCGGCGGCGCGGAACTCTCGCTCTGCGCTTCGAACCCGCTCTCGACGCAGGACGACGTGGCGGCGGCGCTGGCGGAGCGGGCCGGCATTCCGGTCTTCGCGATCAAGGGGGAGACGGACGAGACCTACTACCGGCACATCGGGCAGGCGATCGATGCGCGGCCGCAGATCACGATCGACGACGGGGCGGACTTGGTCTCGACGCTGCACCGGGATCGGCGGGATGCGCTGGACGGGGTGATCGGCGGCTGCGAGGAGACGACGACGGGGATCATCCGGCTGCGGGCGATGGCGGCCGACGGGGCGCTGGCGTACCCGATCCTGGCGGTCAACGACGCGGCGACGAAGCACATGTTCGACAACCGCTATGGGACCGGGCAGAGCGCGCTGGACGGGGTGATTCGGGCGACGAACATCCTGATCGCGGGGAAGACGGTGGTGGTCGCGGGCTACGGCTGGTGCGGGCGCGGGATCGCGTCGCGGGCGCGAGGGATGGGCGCGCGGGTGATCGTGACCGAGGTCGATCCGCTGCGGGCGCTGGAAGCGGTGATGGACGGGTTCGGCGTCGCGCCGATGCTGGAGGCAGCCGCGGAGGGCGACATCTTCATCACGGCGACGGGCGACATCCACGTGATCGACGCGCCGCATTTGGAGCGGATGAAGTCGGGCGCGATCATGGCCAACGCGGGGCATTTCAATCATGAGATCAACCTTGACGCGCTCGACGCCGCGTCGGAACGGAAGCGGCCGCTGCGGCCGTACGTCGATGCCTGGCAGACGGCGGACGGACGCGAGCTGATCGTGCTAGCCGAGGGGCGGTTGGTGAACTTGAGCGCGGCGGAGGGGCATCCGCCGAGCGTGATGGACATGTCGTTCGCCAACCAGGCGCTGGCGGTCGAGCACTTGGCGCGTTGCGGCCGAGAGCTGGAAGCGGGCGTCCACGAGATGCCAGCGGAGCTGGATCGGCGGATCGCGGCGATGAAGCTGTCGGCGCTGGGCGCGGAGATCGACGCGCTGACGGACGAGCAGGAGCAGTACCTGAAATCCTGGGGGCAGGGGACCTGATGGCGCACGCAATGCACGGCCTGTGGACGTCGGAGTCGGTGACCGAGGGGCACCCGGACAAGCTCTGCGATCAGATATCGGATGCGATTCTCGACGCCTGCCTGGCGCAGGACCCGGAGTCGCACGTCGCCTGCGAGACTGCGATCGGCAAGGACTTGGTGATGGTGTTCGGGGAAATCCGGACCCGGGCGGACGTCAATTTCGAGCGGATCGCGCGGAACGCGATCGGCGAGGTGGGCTACACCGATTCGGAGAGCGGGATCGATCCGGAACGCTGCACGTTCATCAACCGGATCATCGGCCAGTCGCCGCAGATCGATTCAGCGGCGCGGACGGGAGCGGGCGACCAGGGGATGATGATCGGCTTCGCCTGCGACGAGACGGAGCCGCTGATGCCGATGCCGATCTTCCTGGCGCACCGGTTGACGGAGCGGCTGGCGGAGGTGCGGCGCAGCGGCGAGCTGCCGTGGCTGCGGCCGGATGGGAAGTCGCAGGTGACCGTGCGCTACGTGGAGGGCCGGCCGGCGCATGTGGAGACGGTGATCTTGGCGGCGCAGCACGACGAGGCGGTCGGCGAGGAGCAGATCGTCGGGCCGCTGCTGGAGGCGGTGATCGAGCCGATCATTCCGGCGGATCTGTTCGACGAACGGACGGAGTGCCACGTGAACACTTCGGGCGCGTTCACGATCGGCGGGCCGGCCGCGGACGCCGGATTGACGGGGCGGAAGATCATCGTGGATACGTACGGCGGGGTCGCGCGGCATGGAGGCGGTGCGTTTTCGGGCAAGGATCCGTCGAAGGTGGACCGTTCGGCGGCGTACGCGGCGCGGTGGGCGGCGAAGAGCTTGGTCGCGGCGGGGCTGTCGAAGCGGGTCGAGCTGCAAGTGGCCTACGCGATCGGGGCCGAGCAGCCCGTCTCGCTCGTGGTCGACGATTCGGGCACGTCGGAGCTGGCGCCGGGCGAGCTGGCGCGGATCATCACGGAGAACTTCGATTTGAGCCCGGCGGGGATCATCCGCGACTTGGATCTGAAGCGGCCGATTTTCCAGCAGACGGCCGCGCACGGGCATTTCGGGCGCCCGAACCTGCCATGGGAGCAGCCGAAGCCGATTTCGGTTTAGAGCCGGGTTCGCCGGCGTCCGCTCAGCGCCGTCCGATTTAGCGCTTGGTGTACTGGGGGGCCTTGCGGGCGCGCTTGAGGCCGGGCTTCTTGCGCTCCTTGGCGCGGGGGTCGCGGGTGAGCATGCCGGCGGTGCGGAGCGGGGCGCGGAAGGACTCGTCGGAGACGAGCAGGGCGCGGGCGATGCCGAGGCGGATGGCCCCGGCCCAGCCGGTGAGGCCGCCGCCGGCGCACTTGACGTAGGCGCTGTAGCGGTTTTCGGTGCCGGTGACGAAGAACGGCTCCTTGATCAGGCGGCGGTGCTCGTCGCGCGCGAAGATCTCGTCGGCGCTCTTGTCGTTGACGGTGATTGAGCCGTCGCCGGGGTAGAGGCGGACGCGGGCGTTGGATTCCTTGCGGCGGCCGAGTCCGTAGAAGTACTGTCCGGTCGGGGTGGTCATTCTGCGCCGGCCTCCGCGATCTGTCCTTGGTGGGGGTGATCGGGACCGGCGTAGACGCGCAGGTGCCCGTATTGCTTTTTGCCGAGGCGGTTCTTGGGCAGCATGCCGCGGACGGCGTGCTCGATCACGCGCTCGGGGCGCTTGGCGAGCATGTCCTTGAGCGGGACCGCGCGGAGGCCGCCGGGGTAGCCGGAGTGGCGGTAGTACATCTTCTGATCGAGCTTGCGGCCGGTGGCGACGACCTGCTTCGCGTTGACGACGATGACGAAGTCGCCGACGTCCTGCGAGGGGTGGAACTGCGGCTTGTGCTTGCCGCGCAGCAGCGTCGCGACTTCGGTGGCGACGCGGCCGAGGGGCCGGTCGGCGGCGTCGACGACATGCCAGCGGCGGTCGACGTCGCGCGTGCTCAGTACGGGCGTGGGCATCCGGAATCCATCCAATCAGGGAGCGTCTCCCCATCGTAGCGGACGTTGGCCAATGTCAAACCCTTGGCGGGCGCGACGGGGCCGGCGGAGCCGGGAACGGCCTCTTCGAGCTGCCGCTGGAGGTCGGCGAGGGAGCGCCGGCCGCGGGCGACCTCGACGATCGCGCCGATCATGCGGCGCACTTGGTGCTGCAGGAAGGCGTCGGCTTCGCAGCGGTAGACGAAGCCGGGAGGCTCGCCGAGCAGCTCGGAGGCGGAGACGCGGCGGATGGCCGATCCTTCGATTCCGGCTTTGGCGAAGGCGGCGAAGTCGCGCCGGCCGATGAACAGGGCGGCGGCGCGGCGGGCGCTGCCGGCGTCGAACGGCGGCGGCAGCACCCAGGCGCGATCCTCGTGCAGGGGCTGGCGCTGGGGGGCGACGAGGATCGCGTAGCGGTACTCGCGGGAGCGGGCGCAGCGGCGCGGATCGAAGGACGGGTCGACTTCGCGGGCGGCCTGGACGGCGATGGAGGCGGGCAGGAAATGGTTGAGGCCGCGGATGAAGCGGCGCGGTTCGAGGTTCGACGCGGTGAGGAAGGAGGCGACTTGGCCGGCGGCATGGACGCCGGCGTCGGTGCGGCCGGCGAAGGAGGCGCGCGCCTCTTCGCCCGTGAGCGATGCGATGGCGGATTCGAGCGCGGATTGGATGGTGGGCGCATGCGGCTGGCGCTGCGAGCCGGCGAACGGCGCGCCGTCGTACTGCAGCAGCAGGGCCAAGCGGCGGAGGGTCATGGGCCGGGATTGGCGGGGCGGGGCTAGTTGTCCTCGGCGTCGCCGTCTTCCTCGGCGGAATCGGCGGCCGGGACGGCGACGGCGGCTTTCTCGACGAGTTCGATGTGGGCCATGCGCGCGCCGTCGCCGCGGCGCGGGCCGAGCTTGACGATGCGGGTGTAGCCGCCGGGCCGGTCGGCGAAGCGGGGGCCGACATCGTCGAAGAGGCGCTTGAGCACCGTCTTGTCGGTGAGCGTGGCGGCGGCGAGCCGGCGGGCGTGGAGGGTGCCTTTCCTGCCGAGCGTGATCATGCGCTCGGCGACGGGGCGGATTTCCTTGGCCTTGGCCTCGGTGGTGACGATGGCCTCGTGGCGCAGGAGTTCGGTGACTTGGTTGCGGACGAGCGCCGCGCGGTGCGAGCGGCTGCGGCTGAGCGCGCGCCCCCGTTTTCGATGCCGCATGTCGGCCCCTTCCGATTGCTCGCGGCCGCCGGCCGCGAGCGGCTACGTGTCCAGCTCTTCCGCGTCCCCGTCCGAGCCCGCCTCGCGCAGCGCCGAGAGCAGGGCCGCGCCGAGCGCGGTCCGCTCCTCTTCCGGGTCGGTTTCGCCGTCGGACGGGCGGAGCGGCGCGATCTCCGGCTCGGAGCCCGGCGGCGGCGCGGGCGGGAGCGTGTTGAGCGGCTGATCGTCGCCCCCGATGGCGCCGGAACGGACGCGCTGGAGGCGGATGTCGTCGTTGCGGAGGTAGGACATCTCGGCGAGCCGCTCGATCAGCTCGACATAGGATTTCTCTCCGAAGTTCTTCAAGGTCAGCAGTTCCTCTTCGGACATCTCGAGCAGGTTGCCGATCGACATGAGGCCGCTGCGCTTGAGGCAGTTGTGGGCGCGGACGGAGAGCTGGAGGACGTCGATCGGGGTGTTGTACTGCTCGGCCGAGAGGCCGACGAGCTCGTGGGCCGGGGCGGCCTGCGGGGCTTCGGGCGCGCCCAGGGTGGTGAAGCGGGAGAGTTCCTCCTGCAGCTGGCGGGCGGCGGAGCGGATCGCGTCGGTGGCGTCGATGCTGGCGTCGGTCCAGACTTCGAGCAGGAGCTGCTCGGCACCGGCACCTTCGACGCCGACGGCGGTCTTGGCGGGCTGGACCTCGTAGGAGACCTTGCGGATCGGGGTGAAGACGGCGTCGACGGGGATGACGCCGATCACGTGCTCGCCGTTGGCGCTGACTTCGGAGGGCTGGAAGCCGTAGCCGGTCTGCGCCTTCATGGTGACGCGCAGCTTGGCGTCGGCGGAATCGAGGGTGGCGAGGTAGAGGTCGGGGTTGACGATCTCGTATTCGCCGGGCACTTGGACGTCGTCGGCGGTGACGGTGCGCGCGCCTTCGACATCGAGCAGGAGCTCGACGACGCGGTCGACGTTGGCGCGGAGGCGGATGCCGCGGAGGTTGAGCAGGAACTCGGTGGTGTCCTCCTTCATGTCGGGGATGGTGGAGAACTCGTGGAGGACGTCCTCGATGCGGACGGAGGTGATGGCGGCGCCGCGGATGGAGTTGAGCAGGACGCGGCGCATGCCGTTGCCGAGCGTATGGGCGAAGCCGCGTGCGAGCGGTTCGACGGTGACGCGGACGTAGTCGTCGCGGACTTCCTCGATTTGCGGGATGGCGGCTTCTTGCTGCAGGATCACGGGAGCAGGTCCCTCCTCCGGAACTGGACGGCGGCCGGGCCGGCCGTCAGCGCGAGTAATACTCGACGACGGCATTCTCATCGAAGCGAATATCGATGTCTTCGCGGGACGGCAGGGCGGTCAGCTCGCCTTCGAGCGAGACCGGGTCGATGCTGAGCCAGCCGGGCACGATGCGCCCGCCCTGCCAGTCGCGGGCCATCTTGTAGAACGTGCGCGAGCGGCCGCGGTCGGTCCAGCCGATCTTGTCGCCGACCTTGGTTTCGATCGAGGGGATGTCGGCCTTGCGGCCGTTGAGCGTGAGGTGCCCGTGGCGGACGAGCTGCCGCGCTTGGGCGCGGGATTCGGCGAGGCCGAGGCGGTAGACGACGTTGTCGAAGCGGAGTTCGAGCATCTGGAGCAGGTTTTCGCCGGTCGCGCCCTCGCGCCGCTGGGCTTCTTTGAACATGCGCCGGAATTGCCGCTCGAGCACGCCGTAGCTCTTGCGGACCTTCTGCTTTTCCTTGACTTGGATGCCGAAGTCGGAGACCTTGCGCCGGCGCTGGGAACGCGGGCCCGGCGGCTGGTTGCGCCGGTCGATCGCGCACTTCGGGCTGTTGCAGCGGTCGCCCTTGAGGAAGAGCTTTTCGCCCGCCCGCCGGCAGATCCGGCAGACGGGTCCGGTGTATCGCGCCATCAGCGCCGCTCCATCATCAGTGTCGGGGTGGGTGGGATCTTCATCGGGTCAGACCCGCCTGCGCTTGCGCGGGCGGCAGCCGTTGTGCGGGATCGGGGTGACGTCGCGGATCGAGAGCAGGATCAGGCCGGCGGCCTGGAGCGCCCGGACGGCGGATTCGCGTCCGCTGCCGGGGCCCTTGACGTAGACGTCGACTTCGCGCATGCCGTTGGCCATGGCCTTCTGGGCGGCCTCTTCGCCGGCGAGCTGGGCGGCGAAGGGGGTGCCTTTGCGCGAGCCGCGGGTGGCGCTGCTGACGCTGCCGCCGCTGCTCCAAGCGACGGTCTGGCCCTGCAGGTCGGTGAGGGTGATGATCGTGTTGTTGAAGGTTGATTGGATGTAGGCGCGCCCGCGGGGCACGTTCTTGCGTTCGCGACGGCGGCCGCGGGCCTGTCCTCGCTGCGTAGTCATGGCGGCGTTCCCCTCGCTAGCGCTTGACGGCGCGGCGGCGGCCGGCGACGGTCTTCTTGGAGCCTCGGCGCGCGCGCGCGTTGGTGCGCGTGCGCTGGCCGCGGGACGGCAGGTTGCGCCGGTGCCGCTGCCCGCGGTAGCAGTTGATGTCGATCAGGCGCTGGACATGGGAGCGTACCAGACGCCGGAGATCGCCTTCGACGAGGAAGTTGGCGCGGTCGATCTCCTCGCGCAGGCGGGCGAGTTCGGCCTCGGTGAGGTTGCGCACGCGCTCTTCGGGGTCCAGCTGGGCCGCGTCCACGATGTCCTTGGCGCGGGCCGGGCCGATTCCGTAGATGTAGCGGAGCGCGTAGGGGATCTTCTTGTCGTCGGGGATGTCGACACCGGAGACTCTGGCCATCAGCTCTTCCCGTTCATTGCGTCAGCTCTTGAAGCGGTAGACGACGCGGCCGCGGGTGAGGTCGTACTCGGAGAGTTCGACGAGGACGCGGTCGCCGCGGAGGACGCGGATGTGGTGCTGGCGCATTTTGCCGGCGAGGTGGGCGAGGACTTCGTGGCCGTTGGCGAGCTCGACGCGGAAGCTGGCATTGGGCAGGAGCTCCTTGACGACGCCTTCGACCTCGATTTTGTCCTGCTTGGGCGCGGGCGCGAGCTGGGGCGCGCGCTGCTGCCGCCTGGGGCCTCCGCCGCCTCGCCTGGCCACCGCGCCTCCGTCTCCCCGCTCAGCCCGGCAGCGTCAGCACTTCGGCGGCCGCGCCTTCGCGCAGCGCGATCGTGTGCTCGAAATGCGCCGACAATTTGCCGTCCTGCGTGCTCACCGTCCAGCCGTCCTCCAAGACTTTGGTCGCGGGGGCTCCCTCGGTCGCCATCGGCTCAAGCGCGACGACCATGCCGCGCCGCATGCGCATGCCGGTGCCCCGGCGCCCGTAGTTGGGCATGTTGGGCGCCTCGTGCATGTCGCGGCCGACGCCGTGGCCGACGTAGCCGCGCACGACGCCGTAGCCCGCCGACTCTATCACCTCCTGAATGGTAGCGGCTATCGTGCCTTTGCGCGCGCCGACCCTGGTCTCGGAGATGCCGGCGGCGAGCGCCTCTTGCGTGACCTGCATCAGCCGGGCCGCCGAGGCCGAGACGTTGCCGATGCCGAAGGTGACGGCCGAGTCTCCGACCCAGCCGTCGATGGTCGCGCCGAGGTCGATGCTGAGGATGTCGCCGTCGTTGATGACGCGCTCGGTGGCGAAGCCGTGCACGATTTCGTCGTTGACGGAGGCGCAGATCGCATGGGGGAAGTCCTGGTAGCCGAGGAAGGTGGGGATGATGCCGAGCCGCCCGAACTTGGAGATCACGTAGTGATCGAGGTCGCAGAGGCGCGTGCCCGGCTTGGCGAGTTCCTGCAGCTCGGCGAGGGTTTCGCCGACCATGCGGCCGGGCGGGCGCATCATGTCGATCTCGGCGGGAGTCTTGAGGATGACCGTGCGGTCTTTGTCGGCGGCGGGCACGTGGCGCTTTTCCTAGTCGTCCAGCGCTGCCAGCAGGTCCGCGCCGACTGCGTCGGGGGACTGCTCGCCGTTGACGCGGACGAGCTTGCCCTGCTGCTCGTAGAACTCGATCAGCGGGGCGGTTTGCTCTTCGTAGACGCGCAGTCGGCGGGAGATCGCTTCGGGGCGATCGTCGTCGCGCTGCATCAGATCGTTGGGGCAGGCGTCGCACCTGCCCTCGACCTCGGGCGGATTGAAGACCTCATGGAAGACCGCGCCGCAGTCGGCGCAGCTCCAGCGGCCGCCGAGGCGGCGGAGGATTTCTTCCTCGCCCACGTCGATCAGCAGGGCGACGGAGATCGCCGAATCGCGCTCGTCCAGTGCGCCGTCCAGCGCGCCGGCCTGCTCGACGGTGCGGGGGAAGCCGTCGAACAGGGCGCCCGCGGCCGCATCGGGGCGGCCGAGGCGTTCGAGCAGCATCGAGATCGTGACTTCGTCGGGGACGAGTTCGCCGCGGTCCATGTAGCCCTTGGCGAGCAGCCCGAGATCAGTGCCGCCGCGCACGTTTTCGCGGAACATGTCGCCGGTGGCGACATGGACCTGGCCGGTGGCTCCGGCGAGATTGGCCGCTTGGGTGCCCTTGCCGGCGCCGGGCGGGCCGAGCATGACGATGTAGGCCATCAGCGAATGAACCCCTCGTAGTTGCGCATCAGCAGCTGCGCCTCGATTTGCCGCATCGTATCGATGGCCACGCCGACGACGATCAGCAGGCCGGTGCTGGAGATGGTGAGGGCGGTGCTGTCTGGGATGAATTCGGTCGCGAGGTAGGGGACGACGGCGACGAAGCCGAGGAAGATCGCGCCGGCCCAGGTGATGCGGGTGAGCACGCGGTTGATGTACTCCTGAGTCGGGCGGCCGGGCCTGATGCCGGGGATGAAGCCGCCCTGCTTCTGCAGGTTTTCGGAGAGGTTCTGCTGCTGGAAGGTGACGAACGTGTAGAAGAAGGTGAAGGCGACGACGAGGACGAAGGAGAGCCCCCAGTAGAGCGCTTGGCCGGGCGAGAAGTTGCGCTGCACCCAGTCGGCGGCGCGGATCACCCAGCCGGGGCGCTCGCCGAGCGTCTGGCCTTCGGCGATGTTGGGCGTCAGCGGGTCGTCGGGCGGCTCCTCGTGGGTCGCGATTCCGGATTCCGCGATGAAATTGCCTTCCTCATCGGCGAGGGTGATCGGGATCGTGCCGATCTGGTTCGCGTCGATCCGCCAGGCGTTGATCGACTCGCCCACGTTGGCCGGGTCGGGCCGGGATTCGACGCGGGTGAGGACGTTGGCGTCGGCCTCTTGGTTGATCCGGTCGAGGACCTCTTCGAAGGTGTCGGCCTGCGACCAAGTGATCAGGGCTTCATTGACGTAGAAAGAGCCGTCTTCGGAGAGGTCGTAATTCTGGAAGAGCGTGCTGAGCGGCTCATCGGCGTCGGCCGAGGGGAAGGGCACTTCGACGGAGACGCGGGTCTGGCTCTCCTCGGTGGCCGCGCCGGTGACCCAGCCGGCGAGGACGGAGGGGAAGATGATGATCGAGAAGGCGAAGATCAGCGGGATCATGCCGGCCGAGTTGACGCGGAGCGGGATGTAGCTCTGCCCGCTCTGGCGGTACATGCGCCCGCCTCTGAAGACGGATCTGGCGTATTGGACGGGGATCCTCCGCTGGGCTTCCTGGAAGAAGACGATCAGGGCGACCAGGGCGATGGCGATGGCGATGACGACGGCGATGCCGGACCAGCCGATGTCGGAGAGGCGGACGGAGTTGAAGAGGGTGGGGAAGCTGGCGACGATGCCGGCGAAGATGATCAGGGAGATGCCGTTGCCGACGCCTTTTTCGGTGATCAGCTCGCCGAGCCAGATCAGGAACATGGTGCCCGCGGTCATCGTGATCAGGGCGGAGACGGTGGGCAGCCATTCTTCGGCGCCGAAGCCGATGCCGGTGATGGCGCGGGCGTTTTCGAGCAGCAGCAGCTGGCCGTAGCCCTGCACGAGCGACATCGGGACGGCGAGCCAGTAGGTGTAGAGCTGGATGCGGTTGCGGCCGGATTCGCCTTCTTGGGCGAGCGCTTGCAGCCGGGGCACGACCGGCTGGAGCAGGTTCATGATGATCGAGGCGGTGATGTAGGGGTAGACGCCGAGGGCGACGATCGAGAGGTTGTCGAGGCCGCCGCCGGAGAAGAGGTTGAGGAAGCCGAGGACGGGGTTGTTGTCGAGGGCGTTTTCGAGCTGGGTGCGGTTGATGTCGGGGATCGGCACGTGGGCGACGAGCCGGAAGACGACCAGCATGGCCAGCGTGAAGGCGACCTTCTGGCGGACGTCCGGCTGGCGCCAGGCGTCGACCAGCGCCTGCAGCAGCTTCGGCCTAGTCGGCCCGGCTGCTGTCTGCGCTCGTTGCATTCAACACCTCGACGGCCCCGCCGGCCGCTTGGATCTTTTCGACGGCCGCGGGCGAGATCCGCTCGACGCGGACGGTCAGCGGCCGTTCGATTCCGCCTCCGGCGAGCACTTTGAAGGGGTCGGTCGCGCGCTTGAGCAGGCCGGCGGCCTGCAGCGCTTCGGCGTCGACCACCGCGCCGTCCTCGAAGCGGCGGTCGAGGTCGACGACGTTGATCGGCTTGTATTCGACGCGGAAGCGGTTCTTGAAGCCCTTCTTGCGCGGGAGCGTGCGGAACATGGACATGCCGCCGCCCTCGAAGACGGCGTTGTAGTCGCGGCCGGAACGGGAACGCTGGCCCTTGAGTCCGCGGGTCGAGTAGGTGCCCTTGCCCGAGGCGTTGCCGCGGCCGACGCGCTTCTTCTTGCGCTTCGCGCCGGCGGGCGGGCGGAGATCGTTGATGCGCAGTACCACCTACGACTCCTCCGCAGCGGACTCGATTTCGGCGACCGTGACCAGATGAGCGACCTTGCCCACCATACCACGCAGGTCGGGCGTGTCTTCGATGATCACGGATTGCCCCAGCTTGCGCAAGCCGAGCGAGCGGATGGTGTGGACCTGATCGGAGCGGTAGCCGATGGAGGATTTGGCGTAGGTGACCTTGAGTCGGGCCATCATGCACCGGCCTCCGCGGGGGCGGCCTCGACGGGGGCCGGTTCGACGGCGGCTTCGGCGGGAGGCGCGGGAGCTTCCGGCTCCGGCGGCAGCTTGCCGGCGAGATGCAGGCGCTCGCGCCGCGCTTCAATCGGATCGCGCAGTTCGAGCAGGGCCTGCCGGGTCGCTTGGACGACGTTGACGACGTTGTTGGAGCCGAGCGACTTGGTGAGCACGTTGCGGCAGCCGACCGCTTCGAGGACGGCGCGGACGCCGCCGCCGGCGATCACGCCGGTGCCGGGTGCGGCTGGCTTGAGCATCACGTTGGAGGCGCAGAAGCGGGCGGTGACCGGGTGCGGGATCGTGCCGTTCTTGAGCGGGACGCGGATCATCTCGCGGCGGGCGGTGGTCGCGCCCTTGCGGATCGCGTCGGGCACTTCGTTGGCGCGGCCGATGCCGATGCCGACGCGGCCGTCGCCGTCGCCGACGACGACGATGGCGGAGAAGGAGAAGCGGCGCCCGCCCTTGACCACTTTGGCGACGCGGTTGACGGCGACGACTTTTTCGATGTAATCGTCCTGCGGCCCGTCGGCGCGGGCGCGGCCCCTGCCGCCTCCCCTGTCCCGTTCAGCCATCTTCGGCCTCCTGCCCGTTCCGCTAGAAATCGAGGCCGACCGCGCGCGCGGCTTCGGCCAGCGCGCGCACCCTGCCATGGTACCGGTAGCCGCCGCGGTCGAAGACGACTTGCTCGACGCCGGCGTTCTTGGCCCGCTCGGCGAGTGCGCGGCCGACGGCGGCGGCGCGGGCGGTCTTGCCTTCGCCGTCATCGTCGCCGATCTCGATCCCGCCCAAATCGGAGGCGGAGGCGAGGGTGGCGCCGCGGTCGTCGTCGATCAGCTGGGCGTAGATGTGCTTGGCGGAGCGGAAGACGCAGAGGCGCGGGCGGGCGGCGGTACCGCGCACGTTGCGGCGGACCCGCCCGTGGCGTCGGCGGCGGGCGGCCCGGACGGTTCGGCGTCGGCGGCGAGCGACCATCTGCTGCGTTCCTCTCAGTGCGCGGACGCCTAGCCGGCGCCCACGGCTCCCTTGCCTTGCTTGCGGCGCACCCACTCGCCCTGGTAGCGGATGCCCTTGCCCTTGTAGGGCTCGGGCGGACGCACGCTGCGGATCTTGGCGGCTTGCTCGCCGACCACCTGCTTGTCGATCCCGCGCACGTGGACGAGCTGCCCTTCGACCTTGAACGAGATGCCGTCCATGGGCTCGACCGGGACGAGGTGCGAGAAGCCGACCCGCAGGACAAGGGTCTCGCCGTTCATCTCGGCCCGGTAGCCGGTGCCTTGGATTTCGAGCGTCTTCTGGAAGCCCTCGTTGACGCCGGTGACCATGTTGGCGATCAGCGCTCGCGCCAAGCCGTGCTGGGCGCGGTGCTCGCGGCGGTCGCTGGGGCGGGTGACGATCACCTCGCCGCCGTCTTGGACGACGTGGAGATCGGGGTGAATATGCTGCTCGAGGCTGTTCCCGCCCTTGCTCACGCGGACCATGCCGGGTTCGATTTGGACGTCGACTCCCGAGGGGATCGGGATCGGCCGCTTGCCCACGCGACTCATCGTGCGGCCCTCCTTGGCGGCTGCGGCGCTACCAGACGAAGCACAGGACTTCTCCGCCGACGTTTTCGCGGCGGGCCTGCTGGCCGGTCATGACGCCGCGGGGGGTGGTCAGGATGGCGACGCCGAGGCCGCCGTAGGGGCGCGGGATTTCGCGCTGCTGGACGTAGACGCGGAGGCCGGGCCGGCTGACGCGCTTGAGGCCGCTGAGCATGCAGCGGCCGTCGTCGGCGTAGAGCAGCTCGACGTCGATGTCGCTGCCGGCGCGGCCGACGCGGTCGCGGACCTCGAAGGCCTTGATGTAGCCCTCCTGCTCGAGCACGCCGGCGATGGAGGCCTTGAGATTGGAGTAGGGGATGCTGACGCGCGGGTGCCCCGCCTGGATGGCGTTGCGGATGCGCGTGAGCATGTCGGCGATCGGGTCGGTGACGGCCATCGCTGTCCTCTTCCGCCTTCGGCTACTGGTCGCGCTCGAAGGGCATGCCGAGCAGTTCGAGCAGCCGGCGGCCCTCGGCGTCGTTGCGCGCCGTGGTGACGATGTTGATCTGGAGCCCGCGCACGCGGTCGACGGTTCCGTAGTCGATCTCGGGGAAGACGATCTGCTCGCGGATGCCGAGGCTGTAGTTGCCGCGGCCGTCGAAGGCGCGGCGGGGCACGCCTTGGAAGTCGCGGATGCGGGGCAGCGCGGCGTTGATCGCGCGGTCGAGGAATTCCCACATGCGGCGCCCGCGCATCGTCGTCATGACGCCGATCGAGTTGCCTTCGCGGACCTTGAAGTTGGCGATCGAGCGCTTGGCCTTGGTGATCACGGGCTTCTGGCCGCAGATCGCGGTGATGTCCTCGGCGGCGCGGTCGAGCGTCGCGCGGTTTTCGAGCGCCTCGCCCATGCCGGCGTTGACCACGACTTTGACCACGCGCGGCACCTGCATCACGTTCTCGAAACCGAACTCGTCCTTCATGCGGGGGACGATCTCGTCCTGGTACTTCTGCTTCATGCGGGGGGCGGCCATTATTCGATGTCCTCGGAGCAGCGCTTGCAGACGCGGACCTTGACGCCGTCGGGGCGGAGCCGGTAGCCGACGCGGACGGCGCGGTCGCAGGCGGGGCAGACGGGAGAGACGTTGCTGAGGTGGATCGGCGCTTCCCGTTCGATGATGCCGGCCGGGGCGCCGAGCTGGGTCGCCTTCATGTGGCGCTTGACCATGTTCACGCCCTGCACGATCACCCGGTTCTTCTTGGGCAGGACCTGGCGCACTTCGCCGCGCGCGCCGCGGTTCTTGCCGGAGCGGACTTCGACGAGATCGTCGCGTTGGATGCGCCTCATCAGACCACCTCCGGAGCGAGCGAGACGATGCGCATGAATTCCTTCTCGCGCAGTTCGCGGGCGACCGGGCCGAAGATGCGGGTCCCGGTCGGGTTGCGCCCGTCGCTGGACAGGATCACGGCGGCGTTGTCGTCGAAGCGGATGTAGGAGCCGTCGGGACGGCGGTACTGCTTGGCGACGCGGACGATGACCGCGCGGACGACCTGCCCGGAGCGGATGTCGCGGCCGGGGTCGGCCTGCTTGACCGACGCCACGATGGTATCGCCGACGCCGGCGTAGCGGCGCTTGGTGCCGCCGAGCACGCGGATGCACTTGATCACGCGGGCGCCGGAGTTGTCGGCGACGCGCAGCGAAGATTCCTGCTGGATCACGCCGCGCCTCCCTGTTTCGGTGCATCGCCTGATTCCTCAGCCGCCGCTTCAGCGGCCGCGGGCGTTTCGGGTGCCGGTTCAGCGGCAGGTGCTTCCTCGGTGGCTGCGGCGGGCGGCTCGATGGCAGCGGCTGGTGCGGCGGGGGCTTCCGTGGTTTCTTCGGCCGGAGCGGCCGCGGCGGGTTGTTCCGCCGGCGGCTGTTCGGCCGCCTCGGCGACAGCGGGCGTTTCGGGCGCCGGTTCAGCGGCAGGTGCTTCTTCGGTGGCTGCGGCGGTCGGCTCGACGGCACTGGCTGGTGCAGCGGGGGCTTCCGCGGTTTCTTCGGTCGGAGCGGCCGCGGCGGGTTGTTCCGCCGGCGGCTGTTCGGCGGGCTCCGGCTCGATCACGGGCGCGCCGATCTCGGCCGGCTGGACTTCGGCCACCTCGCGGCGTTCGAGGATTTGGACGACGCGCCAGGACTTGCGCTTGGAAAGGGGGCGGCATTCCTCGATCAAGACGCGGTCGCCGATCTTGCATTCGTTGGTCTCGTCGTGCGCGAGGTAGCGCTTGCGTCGCCGCTGCACCTTGCGGTAGAGCGGGTGCGTCACCGTGCGCTCGACTCGCACGGACACCGTCTTGTGCCTCGCGTCGGCGACGGCCACCCCTTCGCGTCGCTTGCGTGCCATGGCCGCCTACTCCCCGTCCTGCCGGTCTTCGGCGGCCGCGGAGTCGCCGCCGCCCGCCTCTTCCGCCTGCTCGTTCGCGACCGGCTCGGGCGGCGGCAGCGGGGCGATCGGTTCGCCGGCCTCGGCGGCCAGCTGGCGTTCGCGCAGGATCGTGCGCAGGCGCGCGATCTGCCGCCGCGCCGTGCGGGGCGCGTTCGGGTCCTGCAGTTGCCGCGTGCCGCGCTGGAAGTTGAGGTTGAACAGCTCGCGGTAGGCCTCGTTGATCGCTTCCGCGAGGTCGGCGTCGGTCATCGCGCGGGCTTCGTCGGCGACCGGGTTGGACACGGCTACACCACTTCCGTTTCGCGCACGAGCACCTTGGTGCGCACGGGCAGCTTGTGGCTGGCGCGGCGGAGCGCTTCGCGGGCGTCCTCTTCGGCGACGCCGCCGATCTCGAACAGGACGCGGCCGGGCTTGACCACGGCGACCCACTTTTCCGGCGCGCCCTTGCCCTTGCCCATCCGTGTTTCGGCCGGCTTCTGGGTCACCGACTTGTCGGGGAAGACGCGGATCCAGACCTTGCCGCCGCGCTTGACGTAGTGGGTGATGGCGCGGCGCGCGGCTTCGAGCTGGCGCCCGTCGATCCAAGCGGCCTCGAGCGATTGCAGCCCGATTTCGCCGAAGGCGACCGAGTTGCCGGCCTGCGCCATGCCGCGCCGGCGGCCGCGGTGGTGCTTGCGCCATTTGACCCTTCGCGGTTGCAGCATCAGCCGCCTCCTCCCGTCGCCAGCGGCGAACCGGGCGGCGGCGACACGGCGGTGGCCGGGCCGAGGTTCTGCCCGCCGCCTTCGACGGACTCGAAGGGCAGGATCTCGCCCTTGTAGATCCAGACCTTGACGCCGATGTGGCCGAACACGGTCAGCGCTTCGGCGAAGCCGTAGTCGATGTCGGCGCGGAGCGTGTGCAGCGGCACGCGGCCCGCCATTTCCTGGGTGCGCCGCCGCATTTCGGCGCCGCCGAGGCGGCCGGAGATCACGATCTTCGCGCCCTCCGCGCCGCGCTGCATGGTCCGCGTCACCGCCTGCTTGATCGCGCGGCGGAAGGCGATCCGTCGCTCGAGCTGCTCGGCCACGTTGCGGGCGACCAGCTGCGCGTGCATCTCGGGCACGCGGATCTCCTCGACGTCGACCGAGACCCGCACCGGCTTGTCGGGCTTGCGCGTGAGCCGCTCCAGCGTGCGGCGCAGCTCTTCGACGTTCTGGCCGCCGCGGCCGATCACGATGCCGGGCTTGGCCGTGTGCACCTTGACGCCCAGCTTGCCCTCGCTGCGCTCGATGTCGATCCGCGCGATCGAGGCGTCGTTGAGGCGGTCGTCGATCAGCTTGCGGATCGCGCGGTCCTCGGTGAGCAGGTCCGAGTAGTCCTTTTCGGCGTACCACTGGCTGCGCCACCAGTAGATGGTGCCGATCCGGAAGCTGGTGGGGTGCACCTTCTGACCCATGTCCCTACCCGTCCTCCCCGTCGGTCACGACGATGGTGATGTGCGAGGTGCGCCTGAGGATGCGGCCGACGCGGCCGCGGGCCTTGGCCTTGAAGCGGCGGAGGGTGCGCCCGTCGTCGGCGTAGGCGGCCGCCACCGTAAGGTCGCCGCGGTCGAGCGCGTGGTTGTTTTCGGCGTTGGCGACGGCGGAGTCGAGCACTTTGCCGATTTCGCGCGCGACCGGCTTGGGGGTGAAGCGCAGCTGGATGCTCGCCTCCTCGACCGGCAGGCCGCGGAGGCCCTGCATCACGATCCGCGCCTTGCGGGGCGAGACATGCACGTACTTGGCGACGGCCCGGACCTGCGTCATGACACCCTCGTGCCGCGGTCGGAGCGGCCGACATGGCCGCGGAAGGTGCGCGTCGGCGCGAACTCGCCGAGCTTGTGGCCGACCATGTTCTCGGTGACGAAGACAGGGACGTGGCGGCGCCCGTCGTGGACGGCGATGGTGAGGCCGACCATTTCGGGCACGATGGTCGAGGCGCGCGACCACGTCTGGATCACCGTGCGGGCGCCGGACGCGCGCACGCTCTGCACCTTGCGGAGCAGCTTGTAGTCGACGTAGGGGCCCTTTTTGGTCGAGCGCGACATCCGATCCCCCTAACGCCGCCGGCCTTGGCGCCGGCGGCGCACGATGTACTTGTCCGACGGCTTCTTGCCGCGCGTGCGCCGCCCCAATGTGTACCACCCCCAGGGCGACTTGGGCCCGGGTAGGCCGATCGGGGCCTTGCCCTCGCCGCCGCCGTGCGGATGGTCGACGGGGTTCATGACCGAGCCGCGGACCTGCGGGCGGCGGCGGCGATGACGGGTGCGGCCCGCCTTGCCGAGCTTGATGTTGGCGTGGTCGACGTTGCCGACTTGGCCGATCGTGGCGTAGCAGGCCGAGCGCACGCGGCGCATCTCGCCCGAGGGCAGGCGCAGCAGGACGTAGTCGCCTTCCTTGGCCATGATCTGGGCGCTGGCGCCGGCGCTGCGCACCATCTGCGCCCCGCGCCCTTCGGTCAGTTCGACGTTGTGCACCTGGGTGCCGTTGGGGATCGCCGACATCGGCAGCGCGCAGCCGACCCGGATCGGCGCTTCGGGCCCGGCTTGGACGACCGCGTCCACTTCCAGCCCGACGGGGGCGAGGATGTAGCGCTTGACTCCGTCGGAATAGACGATCAGGGCGATCCGGGCCGTGCGGTTGGGGTCGTACTCGATGCCGACGACGCGGCCCTCGATGCCGATCCTGTCGCGGCGCTTCCAGTCGATGATGCGGTAGCGGCGCTTGTGGCCGCCGCCGCGGTGGCGGACGGTGATGCGGCCCTTGGCGTTGCGGCCCGACTTCTTCTTGAGCGGAGCGAGCAGCGACTTCTCGGGCTTCTTCTTGGTGATCTCCTCGAAGGTGTGGCCCGACGCGTTGCGGCGGCCGGGAGACGTGGGCTTGAACTTCTTCAACGGCATGCCGCGGCCCTCCTAGACGCCCTCGAACAGGCGGATCTCGTAGCCCTCGGCCAGCGAGATGATCGCCTTCTTCCAGTCGCGCTCGCGGCCGTAGCCGCCCCGCGGGTTGCGCCGCCTGGAGCCGTGCACCGTGATCACGTTGACCTTGCGGACGCGCACGCCGAACGCGATCTCGATCGCCTCGCGGATCTGCATCTTATTCGCGCGCGGGTCGACCTCGAAGACGTACTTGCGGTCCTCCGAGAGTTCGGTGCTCTTCTCGGTGATGATCGGCCGCCGCAGCACGGCGTAGGGGTGGATTTCCTTAGGCATCGCCCGGTTCCTCCCCGCCGTCAGCGACCGACGCTTCCGGCTCCGGCGCGGCGGCTTCGCCGTTTTCGGCGGCCGCAGCGGCCTCGTCCGTGCCCCAGAGCTGTTCGATCTTGCGCAGCGCCGGCTGCGTGAGGATCAGCAGGTCGTGCGTGATCAAGGCGTAGGTATTGATGGAATCGGCGGGCGACGCGCTGACGTTGGCCAGGTTGCGGGTGCCGCGGACGAGGCGCTCGTCAACCCCGTCGCTGATCACGAGCGCGGTGCGGGTCGCGCCGAGGGCTTCGATCAGCTTGGCGGTCTCGCCCGTCCGCCCGCTGAACTCGACCGAGTCGTCGGCGACGGCGACCAAGCCTTCGGCAGCCCGCTGCGACAGCATCGAGCGGATCGCCAAGCGGCGCATCCGCTTCGGCATGCGCTGGCGGTAGGAGCGCGGGTGCGGTCCATGCGCGACGCCGCCGCCGATCCGGGTCGGGGACGACGGGCCGCCGAGTCGGGCCGAGCCGCTGCCCTTCTGCCGCCGCGACTTGGCGTTGGCTTGGCGCACGTCGGAGCGGTTCAGCGTGCTGTGGGTGCCTTGGCGGCGGTTGGCGCGGTGGTAGAGCACGGCTTGGTGCACCACGCCCAAATTGGGCTCGATGCCGAAGACGGAGTCGTCGGCATCCACCTCGCCGGCCGCGGCGCCGTTCTGGTCGAGCACGGGGAGCTTCACCGCTTGCCCCCCGCCCGCTTGGTCTTGCGGATCTTGATCAGCCCCTTGGCCGCGCCGGGCACGGAGCCGTTGACGTAGACGAGGTTGCGCTTGGCGTCGACCCGGATCACCTTCAAGTACATCGCGGTGCTGGTCTGGCCGCCCATGCGGCCGGCCATGCGGGTGCCCTTGAGGACGCGGCCCGGCGTGGTGCCGGCGCCGACGGAGCCGGGTGCGCGGTGGCGGTCGCTCTGGCCGTGCGTGCGCGGCCCGCCACGGAAGCCGTGCCGGCGGACGCCGCCTTGGAAGCCCTTGCCCTTGGAGACGCCCTGCACGTCGACCCGGTCGCCGACGCTGAAGATCTCCTCGGCCGTGAAGACGGTGCCGACCTCGAAGTCGGCTTCGGCCTCCGAGGCCAAGCGGAACTCGGTCAGATGCTTGAGCGGGCCGTTGCTGCCCGTGTGGCCGCGCTCGGCCTTGTTGACCCGCCATTCCGGCGCGGGCTTGAAGCCGATCTGGACGGCGGCGTAGCCGTCGCGCGATTCGGTCTTGACCTGCGTGACCGAGCATGGGCCGACTTCGAGCACGGTGCAGCCGGCGACCTCGCCGTCGTCGCCGATGACCTGCACCATCCCCAGCTTCTCGCCCAAGAGCCCCGGTACCGGCATCAGTCGTCCACCATCACTACTTTGACATCGACGTCGACGCCGCTGGGCAGCTGCAGGTTGGTCAGCGTATCAACGGTGCGCGAGGTGTAGTCGGAGAGATCCATAATTCGCTTATGGGTTCTGATTTCAAACTGTTCGCGCCCGTCCTTATGGACGAACGGGCCGCGGATTACCGTGTACTTGCGAATCTCGGTCGGCAGCGGGATCGGGCCGGCGACGGTCGCGCCGGTCTTCTCGATGGCGTCGAGAATGCGCGCGGCGCTGTCGTCGAGCACGCGGTGATCGTAGGCCTTGAGACGGATGCGGACCCTTTGCTGCGGCATCCTGTTCCTTCTTCCCGTTTCCGTTCTGCAGCCGGGCCAGCTTATTCGAGGATTTTGGTGACGGCGCCGGCGCCGACGGTGCGGCCGCCTTCGCGGATGGCGAAGCGGAGGCCTTCTTCCATGGCGATGGGCTGGATCAGGCGGACGGTCATGGTGACGTTGTCGCCGGGCATGGCCATTTCGATGCCGTCGGGCAGGCCGATCGAGCCGGTGACGTCGGTGGTGCGGATGTAGAACTGGGGGCGGTAGCCGTCGAAGAACGGGGTGTGGCGGCCGCCTTCGTCCTTGCCGAGGATGTAGACCTCGGCCTCGAAGGCGGTGTGGGGGGTGATGCTGCCGGGCGCGGCGAGGACCTGGCCGCGGGCGATTTCGTCGCGGTCGATGCCGCGCAGGAGGCAGCCGACGTTGTCGCCGGCTTCGCCGGTGGGGAGGGTTTTCTTGAACATCTCGACGCCGGTGACGACGGTGGTGCGGGTGTCGGTGAGGCCGACGATCTCGACTTCCTCGCCGGAGTTGACGACGCCCTGCTCGATGCGGCCGGTGGCGACGGTGCCGCGGCCCTTGATCCCGAAGACGTCTTCGACGGGCATCAGGAAGGGGCGTTCGACGGGGCGTTCGGGGGTGGGGACGTAGTCGTCGACGGCGGCCATGAGTTCGACGATGGAGGCGTAATCGGGGTGTTCGCGGTCGTCCGCGGCGGATTCGAGGGCTTGGAGTGCGGAGCCGCGGATGACGGGGACGTCGTCGCCTGGGAAGTCGTTGGCGCTGAGCAGTTCGCGGACTTCGAGTTCGACGAGGTCGAGCAGTTCCTCGTCGTCCATTTGGTCGACCTTGTTGAGGTAGACGACCATGCGTGGGACGCCGACCTGTCTGGCGAGGAGGATGTGCTCGCGGGTCTGTGGCATGGGTCCGTCTGGTGCGGCGACGACGAGGATGGCGCCGTCCATTTGTGCGGCGCCGGTGATCATGTTCTTGATGTAGTCGGCGTGGCCGGGGGCGTCGATGTGGGCGTAGTGGCGTGCGTCGGTCTCGTACTCGACGTGCGCGATGGCGATGGTGATGCCGCGCGCGCGCTCTTCTGGGGCGTTGTCGATGGAATCGAAGGTGCGGACTTCGCCTGAGCCGCCGGCGAGGGACAGGACCTTGGAGATGGCCGCCGTCAAGGTGGTTTTGCCGTGGTCGACGTGGCCGATCGTGCCCACGTTCACGTGCGGCTTGGTCCGCTCGTACACCGCTCGCGCCATCTCGTCCAGCCTTCCCTGCCCGCTCGGGGCCGCTTGCTTCCTAGTGTGTCGCCGCCAGCACCGATTGGGGTACTGCGGCGTAGTGATCGAATTCCATGCTCGCCGTGGCCCGGCCCTGCGTCATCGAACGCAGGGAGGTGGTGTAGCCGAAGAGCTCGGCGAGCGGGATTTGGGCGCGGATGATCTGGAGCGGGCCGCGGACCTCGGTGCCCTGCACCTGGCCGCGGCGGCCGCTGACGTCGCCGAGGACGTCGCCGAAGAATTCATCCGGGGTGGCCAGCTCGACCTTCATGATCGGTTCGAGCTGGATCGGGTCGGCCTTGCGCATGGCTTCGCGGAAGCCCATGCTCGCGGCCGTGGCGAAGGCCATTTCGTTCGAGTCGACTTGGTGGTAGCTGCCGTCGACGAGGCGGGCCTTGACGTCGACCACCGGGTAGCCGCCGACCACGCCCATCTTCATCGCTTCCACGATGCCGCGGCGGACGGAGGGGATGTACTGCTGGGGGACTACGCCGCCGGTGGTCGCGTCTTCGAACTCGAAGCCGTCGCCGGCGGGCTGCGGCTCGATCTGCAGGACCACGTGGCCGTACTGCCCGCGCCCGCCGGACTGGCGGACGAAGCGGCCGTCGGCCTCGCTGCCGCGGCGAATCGTCTCGCGGTAGGAGACTTGCGGGCGGCCGACGGAGCACATCACGTTGAATTCGCGGCGGAGGCGGTCGGCGATGACTTCGAGGTGCAGCTCGCCCATGCCGGAGATCACCGTTTGCGCGGTCTCCTCGTTGAATTCGACCTTGAAGGTGGGGTCTTCCTCGACCAGCTTGCGCAGCGCGGCGCCGAGCTTGTCCTGATCTTCCTTGCTCTTGGCCTCGATCGCGACGGAGACCACGGGCTCGGGGAATTTGATTTCGTCGAGCAGCACGGGGGCATCGCGGGTGCAGAGCGAGTCGCCGGTGAAGGTTTCCTTGGGGCCGACGAATGCGGCGATGTCGCCGGCGCGGACCTGATCGATGTCCTCGCGGGAGTCGGCGTGGACGCGGAGCAGGCGGCCGACCCGCTCGTTCTCGCGGCGGGTGGCGTTGAAGACCGATTCGCCCGCCTTGAGGGTTCCGGAATAGATGCGGACGTAGGCGATGCGGCCGACGTAGGGGTCGGTCACGATCTTGAAGGCGAGGGCGGTGAGGGGCTCGCCGTCGTCGGCAGCGCGCACGACCTCGCGGCCCTGCGCGTCGATGCCGCGCGGGGGCGGCACCTGATCGGGCGAGGGGAGGTAGTCGACGATGGCGTCGAGCAGGCGCTGGACGCCGACGTTCTTGAGCGCGCTGCCGCAGAGCACGGGGGTGAACTGGTTGGCGACGGTGCCGCGCCGGACGGCCTTGCGGATTTCGTCCTCGGAGAGCTCATGGCCCTCGAGGTAGGAGATCATCACCTGCTCGTCGTGTTCCGCGATGCGCTCGATCATCGTCTCGCGCCAGCGCTCGGCGTCGCCGCGGTAGAGCTCGGGGATGTCGTCCTCGCGCGGATCCGCGTCGCGGTCGGAGCTGAAGAACCAGGCCCGCATGCGGATCAGGTCGATCACGCCCTCGAACCGCTCTTCGGCGCCGATCGGCATCTGCAGGGGCACCGGCGCGGAACCCAGCCGGTCGCGGATCATGTCCATCGTGCGCCAGAAGTCGGCGCCGACGCGGTCCATCTTGTTGACGAAGCAGATGCGGGGCACGGCGTAGGTGTCGGCCTGGCGCCAGACGGTTTCAGACTGCGGTTCGACGCCGGCGACGGCGTCGAAGACGACCACGCCGCCGTCGAGCACGCGCAGGCTGCGCTCGACTTCGACGGTGAAGTCGACATGGCCGGGCGTGTCGATGATGTTGATCCGGTGGCTGCGCCAATCGGCGGAGGTGGCTGCGGCCATGATCGTGATGCCGCGCTCGCGTTCCTGCTCCATGAAGTCCATCACGGCGGTGCCGTCGTGGACTTCGCCGATCTTGTAGGTGCGGCCGGTGAAGTAGAGGATGCGCTCGGTCACGGTGGTCTTGCCGGCGTCGATGTGCGCGATCACGCCGATGTTGCGGACGCGCTCGAGCGGCAGGTCTTTCGTCTTCGCGGCGGCCATCTCGTCCCTCGCCCGTTCCCTGATCGTTCCCGGCCGCCTGCTACCAGCGGTAGTGGGCGAAGGCGCGGTTGGCCTCCGCCATGCGGTGCGTTTCTTCTTTGCGGCGGAACGCGGAGCCGGTGTGGTTGTAGGCGTCGAGCAGCTCGTCTGCGAGCGAGAAGTAGGCGGGGCGGCCCTTGCGGCTGCGGGCGGCGGTGACGAGCCAGCGGATGCCGAGCGAGGAGCGGCGCTCGTAGCGGATTTCGACCGGGACTTGGTAGGTGGCGCCGCCGACGCGGCGGGGGCGGACTTCCATTTCGGGGGTGATGTTGGCCAGCGCCTGCATGAAGACGTCGACCGGGTCCTGGCGGACGCGCTCGCGGATCACGTCGAGCGCCTTGTAGACGATCTTTTCGGCCACGCCCTTTTTGCCGTTCATCATCAGCCGGTTGATCACCATCTGGATCTGGACGTTGTCGTAGCGGGCGTCGCCGCGGATGATGCGGCGGTCCGGGCGTCGTCGTCGCGGCATCTCGTCAGTCGTTTCCCGAACCCGGCGGCAGCGCGGGCGTGAAAACGGCCACCCGTCAGTGGGTGGCCGCGGTTTGGAGTCCGGCCGTCTTGCGGGTGCCGTACTTGGAACGCCCGCGCTTGCGCTCGGCGACGCCGAGGGCGTCGAGCGCGCCGCGCACGACTTGGTAGCGGACGCCGGGCAGGTCGCGCACGCGGCCGCCGCGGATGAGGACGATCGAGTGCTCCTGCAGGGTGTGGCCCTCGCCGGGGATGTAGGCGGTGACTTCGATTCCGTTGGTGAGGCGGACGCGGCAGACCTTGCGCAGGGCGGAGTTGGGCTTCTTGGGCGTGACCGTGCGGACGGCGGTGCAGACGCCGCGCTTCTGCGGCGAGCCGGAGTCCTGCGTGGTGCGGTTGGTCAGCGCGTTGTAGCGGAAGCGCAGCGCGGGCGCCTTCGCCTTCTTGCGCGACTTGCGTCGGCCCTTCCGCGCCAGCTGGTTGATCGTGGGCACTGTTCGCTCGTCTCCGCGCCGGCTGGTCGGCCGGCGCTGCAATCGCCAATCCGCCGGACTGCCGCCCGGCGGCGATGCTTCAATCTCCGATGTCCGCGGGAAACCGCTTGGGGAATCGCGCCGGGCCGGGAGCCTCGCCGACCGCCCGGTGGTCATTCCCTCTCGGTCCAGCACGGCGCACGGCAAGCGCCCCGCGCACGGCAGCCCATCTTACCCGCATCGCCGCCGTATCCGCAAGAGCGCGGGCGCGATCAGACGCCGGCGTACGAATGCAGCCCGGAAATCCAGAGATTCACGCCCAAATAGGTGAACAGGACGGCGGCGAATCCGGCGATCACGATCCAAGCCGAACGGGCCCCGCGCAGCTGCCGCAGGCCGCGCGAGTGGATGTAGACCGCGAAGATCAGCCAAGTCGCCAGCGCGGCGGTCTCCTTCGGATCCCAGCCCCAGTAGCGGCCCCAGGCGTCGTTGGCCCAGAACGCGCCCAGGGCGATGCCCGCTGCGAGCAGGGGGAAGCCGACCAGCACGGCGCTGTAGGTGATCGCGTCGGCGCGCTCGGCCGAGGGCAGGAACTCGAAGCGCCCGCCGGCATCGGCGACGCGCTGCGGGAAGCCCTGCACGAGGTGGAGCACCGCGCCGCCGAAGGCGACGGCGAGCACGGCGTAGGCGAGGATCATCAGCGCGACGTGGATCGTGAGCAGGGTCGGGCTCTGCAGGGCCGGGGTGAGCACGTCCTGGCCCTGGCTGGGGAACGCGAGCGCGCTGCCGTAGAGGCCGACGGCGACGGGGAGCACGAACGCGCCCGCGAGCCGGGTGCTGAAGCGCGGCTCGAACAGGACGTAGAGCAAGACGATGGCGATGCCGAAGGCCATCGAGAACTCGAACAGATTGCTGTAGGGCGCGTGGTTCAGCGCGATCGAGCGCGTGACGAGCCCGGCCACGCCGAGCACGGCGGCGATCCAGGCGCTGAGCGTCGCCGCGCCGCCGAGCGCGGCCGAGCGGATCGGGCGCTCGTCCTCGACGCCGACGTTCACGTCCACTTCGGCGGGGGGATCCGTCGCCAGCCGCGCGCGGGCGGAGGCCGAGCGCGCGAGCCATGGCTGGACCGCGTAGGCGAGGTAGGCGGCGGCGGCGACGCCCGCGCCCGTGAAGCTCGCCCAGAGCAGGAACAGCGCCGTGCTTTCCATCGCTGGCACCTCCCGGCGCCGATCCTATTCGGAAGCCGCGGACTCCGGTTGTTCCGCCTCTTCCGCGGCCTTCCGTTCGGCTTTGAGCGCTTCGGAGCGGCGCGGGGTTCCTCGGCCGCCGAAGTGCATGCGGCGGAAGCTTTCGGCCCAGGGGACGCGGCCTTCGGCGGCTGCGGCCTCGGCCCGTTCGCGCATGCGCTTGACCAGGTCTTCGCGCTTCGCGGCCGCGACTTGGCTGCCGTGCCGCATCAGGGCGTCGATCCGGCGCTCCATTTGGGCGCTGACGTCGACTTGGAAGTCCGGTTCGGAGGAGCCGGCGAGCAGCACCGTGTTGACCCGGTGCCAGCGCAGGCCTTCCGCGTTCTGCTCGGCGTACGTGTGCGGGTTGCGCGCGAGGGGGAATACCGCGTCGAGGGCGGCGATGCCGACGGTGCGGTGATCGCGGTGGTTGAAGCCGCGGTAGCCGTCCCACGTGATCAGGAGTCCGGGCTGCACTTCGCGGATCACGCGGACCAGCGCGCCGCGCAGTTCGGGGCCGTCTTCGACGAAGCCGTCGGGGATGCGGAGGAAGATGCAGCGGGCCGCGCCGAGCTCGCGCGCGGCGCCTTCCTGCTCGGCTTCGCGCAGCGCGGCCAGCTCGGAGGCGGAGATCGCTTCGTCCTTGGTGCCCTTGTCGCCGCTGGTGACCAGGCAGAAGACGACCTCCCAGCCGTCGTCCGCGAGCTTGGCCGCGGTGCCGCCGCAGGTGAACTCGATGTCGTCCGGATGCGCCATCACGACCAGCGCGATGCGCTTCGGCGCGGATTCTGCCGCGGTCATGAGGCCGGTGCTCCGGCGAGCAGCGCTTCGACCTCGGGGCAGGGCGAGCCGTACGGCTCGCGGTCGACCAGCGCCGCGTACTCATCGGCCATCGCGCGGGCGACGCGGGGCCAGGCGTAGCGGAGCACGGAGCTCGCTGCGGCCTGGCCCATCTGCTCGCGCCGGGCGGGGTCCGCGATCAGCAGTTCGAGCCGCTCCGCGAAGGCCGCGGCCGTGCGCGGCGCGACCAGGAATCCAGTCTCCCCGTCGCGGATCGTCGTGCGCAGCCCGCCCACGTCGGTGGCGGCGACGGGCGTGCCGCAGGCCATCGCTTCGACGGCGACCATCCCGAAGCTCTCGGTCGTCGAGGGCACCGCGCAGATGTCGGCGGCGCGGTAGATGTCGGGCAGCGTTTCGTGCGGGGCCGCGCCGTGGAAGAAGACGCGGTCGGCGACGCCGGCGCGGCGCGCGATCACGTCGAGCCGGGCGCGCTCATCGGCGTCGCGCTCGTCGCCGCCGACGATCCAGAGCTGCGCGCGCAATCCGGCCGGCAGCAGGCCGAACGCTTCCAGCAGCAGATCCGCGCCCTTCATCGGATCGAGCCGGCCGACGAAGAGGATCACCGGCCCGCGCGCGGGGTCCAGTTCGGGTTCGGCCAGCGCGATCCGCGCGCGGGAGCCGGGGCGGTCGCCGGGGTGGAAGCGCGACGCGTCGAATCCGCCGGCGATGATCCGGATGCGGTCGGCGTCGGCGCGGTAGAAACCGGCGACGAAATCGCGCTCCGCGCCGGTCGCGCAGATCAGCAGATCCGCGCAGGCGGCGGCGCGGCGTTCGCCCGCGATCCGCATCGGCGGTTCCATCTGCTCCGGCGGCCGCGGCGGACCGTGCCGGTTCTTGATTTCGCCCAGCGTGTGGAAAGTGGCGGCATGGGGCAGCTGCAGCCGCTGCGCCAGCTTGATGCCGGCCAGCGCCGCCGCCCAGTAGTGCGAATGGACGAGATCGTAACGGCGGCCGCGGGCGGCGGCCGTCCGTTCGATCGCGGAGGCGAGCGCGTCGGCGTGGGCGGCCACCTCGATCGGCGGCAGGGGCGCGGGCGGCCCGACGTCGACGCGGACGACCTGCACGCCATCGCCGAGCGGGGCGGCATCTGGCTGCGAGGGATCGGTGCGGCGCGTGTAGATGTCCGCTTCCCAGCCCAGGCCGGCCATTTGGCGCGAGAGTTCGGCGAGGTAGACGTTCATCCCGCCGGCCTTGGTCGTGCCCGGGAGATCGAGCGGCGACGTGTGCGCCGAGATCACCGCGACGCGCCCGCCGCTCATGACCCGTTCCTCCGCAGCTGCAGCCGCCGCACCGGCTCGCCGACGCCGCCCAGCTCGAACTTGTAGGGCTCGTCGCCGCGCAGGAAATTGACCCGCGACATGCCGCGCCCGGCCGCGTCGCGGATGCAGAGCACCTTCGAGGCGAGGCCCGCGTTCAGCTCGCGGAACTCCGGATCGAAGCCGGAGTTGTACATCAGCAGCTCGCCGTCCGAGACGAAGCACATCACCATCGCGGCGGGCTCGCCCGACACGCGCAGCAGGTAGAGGCGGAGCAGGCCGGCCTCCGACATCGCGCCGGCCAGCGTCAGGAAGAAGCATTCCATCCGCGGGCTGAGGAACTCTGCCTTGTCGTCGCGCGATTCCGCCATCATGCGGAGGAAGGCGGGCATTTGCTCCATCACCTCGTCGCGGCGTTCGAGCGCGTCGAACGAAACCGCGCCGCCCAGGCGGCGCAGCCCGCGCAGCTTGCGCCGCGTCTCCCGGCGGGCGCGTCCGCTCAGGCCGGCGAGGTAGGCCTCCCAGCCGGAGGAGACGTCGATCACGGGGCAGATCGCTTCCTGCGACGGCTCGGCCGACCAGCCGCGCGCGATCGCTTCGGCTTCGATCCGTTCGGCCACAGCGGCGCGGGCCGGGTCGAGGCCGCGGAAGTCGGCGCGTTCGACGCCGGCCTCGTCCAAGTAGCCGAAGAGCTGCCGGGCGACCTCCTGCTCGCGCGACGGCGCGATGGCGATGCCCAGATAGTCGGAGATTTCATGATCGCAGGCCCACGAAACGACGGTTTCCCCGCGCAGCAGCGGAGCGACGCCGATCAGTCCGCCTTCGTCTTCGACGGTGAGTATCTCCAAGCGGCGATTCTGATGCGCCGCCGCGAACACGGACCACCAGGCCCGCCCGAAATCGGGGCCGGTGAACGGCGCGGAGGGGCCGCCGGCCGCGCGCGCCAGCGCCGACCAGCGCTCGGCGATCTCCTCGTGCGCGCCGAAGATCCGCCGCTCGATCATCGCGCGCCCGCCCGCACCAGCGAGAGGAACTCCGCCCGCGTCTCGACCTGCGATTGGAAGCTGCCCCGCATCGCGGAGGTCACCATCCGCGCGCCCGGCTTCTTGATCCCGCGCATGGTCATGCAGAGGTGCTCGGCCTCGACCGCGACGGCCACGCCGTCGGGGTTCAGCTCTTCCATCAGCAGGTCGGCGATCCGCGCCGTCATCCGCTCCTGCAGCTGCAAGCGCCGCGCGACCGCGTCGATCAACCGCGCCAGCTTCGAGAGGCCGACCACGCGGCCGCGCGGGACGTAGGCGACGTGGGCGACGCCGTGGAACGGGAAGAGGTGGTGCTCGCACATCGAGAAGAACGGCACGTCGCGCAGGATCACCATTTCGTCGTGCCCCTCTTCGAAGCCCACGCGCAGCACTTCGGCCGGCTCCACGTCGCGGCCGCCGAGCACCTCTTCGAAGGCGGCGGCCACGCGGCGCGGCGTCTCGACCAAGCCCTCCGTTTCCGGATCTTCGCCGATCGCGAGCAGCAGTTCGCGCACCGCGGCTTCCGCGCGGGGGATGTCGACGCGGCTCATGCGAGGCCGTCCGAGATCGCGCGCGAGACCGCTTCCGGCGTCGCATCGACCCGCTCCACGTCGGCCTCGAGCGACTCGGCCGCGGCGGGGTCCTTGAGTCCGTGCCCCGTGATCGTGCAGACGATCCGCTGGCCGTCCAGTCCGCCCTCGCCCGCGAGCCGCAGCAGGCCGGCCACCGACGCGGCGGATGCCGGCTCGCAGAAAATCCCGTCCTCGCGCGCCAGCCGCGCATAGGCGGACAGGATTTCGTCGTCCGAGACCGCCGAGATGCCGCCGCCCGATTCGTCGCGGGCCGAGATCGCTCCCTGCCACGATGCCGGATTGCCGATCCGGATCGCGGTCGCGATCGTCTCCGGCTCCGCCACCGGTTCGCCGAGCACGAGCGGCGCCGCGCCGGCGGCTTGGACGCCGTGCATGCGCGGCGCGCCCTCGCCGCGCCCGGCCTCGCCGTACTCGCGGTAGCCCTGCCAGTAGGCCGTGATGTTGCCGGCGTTGCCGACGGGGATGCAGTGCAGGTCGGGCGCTGCGCCGAGCGCGTCGACGATCTCCATCGCGGCCGTCTTCTGCCCCGCGATCCGGTGCGGGTTGACCGAGTTGACCAGGGCGATCGGCAGCCGGGCGGTCAGTTCGCGCGCCAGTTCCAGCGCTTGGTCGAAATTCCCGTCGATCATGATCACGCGCGCGCCGTGCGCCACGGCCTGCGCCATTTTGCCGGCTGCGATCTTGCCGCCGGGCACCAAGACGAACGCCCGCAGCCCGCAGCGCGCCGCGTAGGCCGCGGCCGACGCGCTCGTGTTCCCGGTCGAGGCGCAGAGCACGGCTTCGGCTCCGGACTCCGCCGCTTTGGCGACGGCGACGACCATCCCGCGATCCTTGAACGAACCGGTCGGGTTGCACATTTCCAGCTTCAGCCAGACCTCGGCCGCGCCGGTTTCCTCCGCCAGCCGCTCCGAGCGGACCAGCGGCGTGCCGCCCTCGCCGAGCGTGAGCCGCGGCGTCGCGTCCGTCACCGGCAGCCACTCCGCGTAGCGCTCCATCAGCGTCGCCCGCTCAGACATCCGCGCCTGCCCGCGCATATGCCTTCAGCTCGCGGATCTCCTGTTCCAAGTCCTCGATCTGCCGCCGGCGCACCTTCTCCTGCAGGACCAGGAACCGGTCGCGCTCCTGGTTCGACTGCTCGCGGACGGCGTCGAGCTGATCGAGCACGCCGCGCACCTCTCGTTCGCGGTTGGCGTCGCGCAGGCGCAATTGCTCGAGTACCCGCTCGGCATCGCCGATCCGCTCGTCGACGGCGTCCTGCGTCCGCTTCGCGGCGCTCGACGCGGCGACCGCGTCGTCGACCAGGCGGCGCGACTCGTCGAGCCTGCCGCGCACCGCCTCGACCTGTTCGCCCAGCTCCTGCCAGCGCCCCGCCGTCTCCGCGATCTCGCGCACGCCCGACGTGGCCGATTCGACCCGGTCGCGGATGTCGCGCATCTGCCGTTCCAGAGTCTCCGTCCGCGCGGCGGCGCTGCGCGTTTCGGAACCGGACCGACGGACCGCGTCCGTGTTCGCGGTGATCCGCGCCGCGGCGGCTTCCGCGTCGGATTCGCTCCGGGCGATCTGCTGCAGCGCCGCGGCCAGATCGTCGCCGACGCGCCGCAGCCCGTCTTCGATCGCCTCGCGCTTGGCAGCCGCGTCGGCGGCCAGCCGCTCCAGCCCGTCGATGCGGCGGGCCAGGTCCGCGCCGCGCTCGCGCCCGCCCTCGATCTCCTTGCGCAGCTTCCGCGCCTCTTCCTGGAACTCCTGGCGATCCGCCGCGGCCGCTTCTTCGATTCGCTGCGCGCGCTCCTTGAGCGCCCCGATCTCGCGCAGGCGCGCGCCCTGCAGCTCCGCGCCGGCGGCGTGTTCCGCGGCCCGCGACTCCGCTTCGTGCACGCGCCCCTGCAGCGCCGAGATCTCGGCGGAACGGAACTCCTCGCGCTGCCGCGCTTCGGCGAGCTCCTCGCGAACGCGCTGTAGCTCGTCCTCCAGCCGCGCCAAGCGGCCGTCCGCCGCCGTCGCGCGCTCAGCGCCCAGCGTCGTCATCCCGTTCCTCGATCCGCAGCCGTACGCCGACGTCGATTTCGCTCTCCGGGCTCCGCAGCCGTTCCAGCACCCGGTCGATCTTGCCGTCCTGGCAGCGATGCGTGGTGATGATCAGGTCCGCCGTGCCGGTTTCGCCGCGCTCGTGCGGCGCTTGCAGCACTGAAGAGATGCTCACGTCTTCCTCGGCGAAGACGGCCCCGAGCTCGGCCAGCACGCCCGCGCGGTCGGGAACTTCGAGCCGGATGTAGCTGGCCAGCTCGACCCCGCCCAGCGGCACCAGCGGGGCGTCGCCCATCTCATGCATCGCGCGCGCGCTCCGCGGGCCGGCGTCGAGGCCGGCGATCACTTCGAGCAGGTCGCCCGCCACGGCGCTGGCCGTCGCGCCCGCGCCGGCGCCCGGTCCCTGCAGCACGACCGTGCCCAGCGGCTCGCCACTGACCGCGACCGCGTTCAGCACGCCGTCGACACCCGCCATCGGATCGCCCGCCGGCACCAGCGTCGGATGCACGCGGACGTCGATGCCGGCTTCCGTGCGCCGCCCCGTCGCCATCATCTTGATCTTGTAGCCCAGCGATTCGGCGTGCGCGAAGTCGCTCGCGCCCAGCTGCCGGATTCCCTCGCGGTGCACGGCCTCGGGCGCGACCCGCGCATGGAACGCGAGCGAGGACAGGATCGCCAGCTTGTAGGCGGCGTCGATCCCGTCCACGTCGCTGGTCGGGTCCGACTCGGCGTAACCCAGCCGCTGCGCTTCGGCCAGCGCGTCGCCGTACGACGAGCCGTGCTGCGACATCTCCGTCAGCATGTAGTTCGTGGTGCCGTTGATGATCGCCCGGATCGAGGCGATCTCGTTGGCCGGCAGGTCCCGCTGCAGCACGCCGATGATCGGGATGCCGCCGCCGACGCTCGCCTCGTACCGCAGCTCCGCGTCACGCTCCGCTGCCAATGCCAGCAGCTGCGGTCCCCGCTTGGCCATCACTTCCTTGTTGGCGGTCACCACCGGCTTCCCCGCGGCCAGCGCCGCCTCGATGCATTCAGCGGCCGGTTCTTCGCCGCCCATCAGCTCGACCACGACGTCCACGTCTTCGGATGCGCAGATCGAGATCGGGTCGTCCGTCAACCGCACCCCGGCCAAGTCGAGCCCGCGATCCCGCGAGAGGTCGCGCACGGCCGCGGCTTGCACCGCGATCCGCCGGCCGCAGAGTCGTTCGTAGTCGTCGGCGCGGCGCTGCAGCGTCTCCAGCAGGCCGGTTCCGACCACGCCCAATCCGAGCAGCCCGACGCGGGCGATCTCGCGCTCCGGCATCGTCAGCCGCCGGTCCCGCCCGGGGGCGGCGCCTCCGCGGCGGGCGCCGGCGCCGGTTCTACGACGGCCGGCGCGGGTGCCGGAGCCGCCGGCGCGGGAGCGGCTGGCGCGGGGGGCGGTGCGGCCGGAGCCGCTGCGGGCGGCGGCGAACCGGCCTGCTCCGCGCTCGCGGGCGGCTGTCCGTCGGCGGGGGCGGCGGGCGCGAGCTCGACGTCGCCGCGCTCGATCCGCTGGGCCATCCGCGTCGCGGTGCGGAAGCGCGAGGTCTGCCGCTGGTGCTCCGCCGTGTAGGGCAGCAGCGCGACGTGCCGCGCCCGCTTGATTTCGCGGGCCAGCTTGCGCTGGTCCTTCGCCGTCAGCCCCGTCTTGCGGCGCGGGTCGATCTTGCCGCGGTCGGAGATCAGCTTGCGCAGCTTGTCCACGTCCTTGTAGTCGATCGTCTTCACTTCCTTCGGCGTGAAGACGGGCGCGCGCCGCCGGCGGCCGCGCCGCCGCGTGCGCTCGATCATCTGCGGCATCCGCTCGCCGGTCGCAGTCGTCGGCCCCGGCGTGATCCGCGGCCGTTCGTCGACTGCCGGCATCTCGGTAACTGGCTCTGCGGCGGCCGGCGGCGGGCTCTCGGGAACCGGAGCCGGCTCGGGCGCGGGTGCAGCCTCTGCCACGGGTGCGGCCTCCGCCGGAGCCGCTGCTTGCGGTGCTTCTTCGCTCATCGTCTGCTCCTCCTACTCGAACGGGAGATCGTCGGCATCGACTGGATTGCCGGCCGGAGGCCCGCCCTGCCAGTTCCCGCCGTCTGGACTGCCTCCACCGAAGTCGCCGCCGCTATCGCTGCGGCCTCCAAGCATCTGCATCTCATTGCCGACGACCTCGGTCGTCCAGCGGCGGTTGCCGTCCCGATCTTGCCATTCGCGTGTCTGCAACCTGCCCTCGATGTAGACCTGCCGGCCTTTCTGGAGGTATTGGCTCGCGATCTCGGCCAGCCGGTTCCAGAGCACCACCCGCACCCATTCGGTCTGTTCCTGCCGCTCGTTCGTCTCGCGGTTCGTCCATTGCCGGCTGCAGGCGACATTGAAATTCGCCACGGCTGCTCCGCTGGGCGTGTAGCGCATCTCCGGGTCAGCGCCCAGATTCCCGATCAGTATCACCTTGTTGATGCCTGCCATCTCGAGCTCCTATTCGTTTCGGTGCACGATCAGGTGCCGCAGCACGCCGTCGTCGATCTGCAGCGCGCGCTCGAGTTCCTTCGAATCCGCTTCCGGCTCGGCCGCGTAGTGGGCGATCAGGTAGTGGCCCTCGTACGACTGCTTGATCGGATACGCGAGCCGCCGCCGGCCCCAGTCGATGATTTCATCGACCGTGTTGCCGTGCTCGGTGAGCAGCGAGCGCAGCTGGCCCATCCGCTCGTCGACCGCATCCCCGCTTACATCGGGGTGCAGCACCACCATCATCTCGTAATCGCGCGCCACTGCCTGCTCCGCTCTGCTTGCGCCGCTAGGCGGCGATGCCGGGAATCGGGAACGGCGCGGTCAGTTCGCGTATCTCCGCGCGCACCCGCTCCTGCTCCCGTTCGTCGTCGATCCGATCCAGCACGCGGCCGGCCAGCCGCGCGATCTGCCTCATTTCATCCGCGCCCATCCCCCGCGTCGTCAGCGCCGGCGTCCCCATGCGGATGCCGCTGGTCACGGTCGGGCGCTGTTCATCGTAGGGAATCGTGTTCTTGTTGACCGTGATTCCCGCCGCGTCGAGTGCCGACTCGGCCGCTTTCCCGGTCAGCCCCTTGACACCGACATCGACCAGCACCAAGTGATTGTCCGTGCCGCCCGAGACGAGCCGCAGGCCTTCGCCCAGCAGTCCTTCCGCCAGCGCCTGCGCATTGGCGACGATCCGCCGCGCGTAGTCGCGGAACTCGTCCGTCGCGGCTTCCTTCAATGCCACCGCCTTGGCCGCGATCGTGTGCATGTGCGGCCCGCCCGACGTGCCGGGGAACACGGCGCGGTCGATCGGCCTCGCCATCTCCTCGTCGGTCAGAATCAGCGCCGAGCGCGGGCCGCGCAGCGTCTTGTGGGTCGTGGTCGTGATCACCGGCGCGCATCCGACCGGCGAAGGGTGCACCCCGCCGGCGACTAGCCCGGCGACATGCGCCATGTCGACCATCAGCGTCGCGTCGACGTCCTCGGCGATCTGGGCCGCCCGGGCGAAGTCGTAATGGCGCGGATACGCCGTCGCGCCGACCACGATCACCTTCGGGCGATGCTCCCGCGCCGTCGCCGCCATCGCGTCGTAGTCGATCCGCTCCGTTTCGCGATCGACGCCGTAGGAGACGAACTCGAACCACTTGCCCGAGACGTTGACGGGCAGGCCGTGCGTGAGGTGCCCGCCGTGGTTCAGCTCCAGGCCCATCGCGGTATCGCCGGGCGTCAGCAGCGCGAAATAGGCGGCCATGTTGGCCTGCGAGCCGGAGTGCGCCTGCACGTTGGCGTGCGCCGCGCCGAACACGGACTTGGCCCGCTCGATCGCGAGCGTCTCCACCTCGTCGACGAACTCGCAGCCGCCGTAGTAGCGCTTGCCGGGGTAGCCCTCGGCGTACTTGTTGGTCAGCACCGAGCCCATCGCGGCCAGGACCGGTTCGGACGGGTAGTTCTCGGACGCGATCAGTTCGAGGCACTCGTGCTGCCGTCGCGCCTCGCGCTCGATCGACGCGGCCAAGTCGGGGTCGGCGGACGACAGCGCGGCCGCGGTGGAAGTGAGCGTCACGGGTGGAACCTTCGCGTCTCGGAGACTCCGGCGGGAGCCGCTGCGCCCGTGCAGCGCGCGAATAGGAGGGCGAATTCAGCCTATCACCCGTCCTGCGCGGCTTCCGTGCGGCCCCAGGCCGCGTCGATTCCCGCCAGCAGCCCGCCGCTGACCAGCGAGTGGCCGCCGAGCACGATGGGTGCCGGAGAGCGCAGCGCCGCCGCGCTGAACTCGCGCAGCGCCGGCTGGGAGATCGCGGCCGCGTCGCCGGCATCCGACGCGAATCGGTCCGCGCGGGAGGCGGCCCAGCCCAGGTGCGCGAGCGCCGGCCGCGTATCGAACGCGACTGCATCGGCCACCTCCGCCAGCGCTTCGGCCAGCGCGGCCGGCCCGACGGCCTCGGCGTGCAGCCCCAGCAGCGACCGCGCCTGCGAACCGCTCGCCGCCCGCTCGCGCAGTCCCCGCTCCTCCGCAATCACGCGGATCCGGCAGGCGGTGTCGCGATCCAGCGCCGACCAGACGCTGCTGCCCACCCGGCCGATCGCCAGGAACTGCCGCTCGCGCTCGGTCAGTACCGCGAACGCCGCGGCGACCCGCTCGATCAGCGGTTCGAGCGCAGATGCCCCTCCATCCAGGACCGAACGCACGCTGTCGCCGACCGGCAAATCCCCCCAACGCGCCGCGAAATCGAGCACTGCCAGATCGGTCGGCGTGTCGATGTCGAACAGGCTCCGCGCCGAGCGTTCCACGATCCGCGGCTCGGCTCCGCACTCGTCGCGCAGGCGCAGCGCGAACCCGTTGTCGACTGCCGCGCCGCCTGCGATTCGTAGCATCCGCCCATCGGGAACGGCAACGAAATCGGCCGAGAAGAGGCTGTTCGAGACCGTCGCGTCGACCGCTGCTTCCCGCACCTCCCGCCAGTCCTGCTCCGTCATCGCCGGCATGCCCGACCCCGCGTAGAGCACCGGCGCAGCGCCGCGTTCGGAGGCGGCGCGGCCGATGATGTCGCCGATCCGCTGCGCGGGATCCGTCTGGACGATCTCCAGCCCGCGGCAGCCGGCGAAGAGCGACGGTGCCGTCGTGAACACGACGGCGCGGCCCCATCCGCCGCCCGCTGTCCGCGCCGCCGTGTCGAGCAAGCAAGCCGCCCGCGCCGCATCGACGCGCTGTTCCCAACTCGACCGGCCATCGGGCGCGAAGCTGAGCCAAACTTCCGCGTGTTTCACGGGAAATCGTCCCAGACGCCGCCGTCGATCGCCTTCGCGCGGGCGGACTCGCGTCGCGCGAGCGCCCATGCTTCAACCGAGGCCGCCCCCGCAGCGCGCAGCTCCATCGCCGCCGATTGCAGCGTCGCCGTCGTCGTGGCGACGTCGTCGACCAGCAGGACGCGCGCTCCGGCAATATCGGCCCGCGCCTCGAACGCCCCGTAGACGTTCTCCCAGCGCCGTTCGACCACGTCCCAGCGCGCCGCGGCATCTCGGCCGTTCGCGCTGATCGAGGCCTGCCGCACCGTCCGCTTTTTCGATCTCCGCAGCAGTTTGCCGTCGGCCGGGACTCCGATCCGCGCGCCCAGCGCCGTCGCCAGCGCTCCGGCGTGATTCCCGCCCCGACGCCGCGCATCCCGCGCTTTCATCGGGATCGGCACGATCACGTCGGAACGCGAAGGATTCGGCAGCCGCGTCGCCGGGGCGGCTTCGACGAGCGCGGCCGCGAGCGTGCGCATGCCCTCGTACTTCAGCGAGAGAATCAGCTGCTGCACCGCTCCGCCGTAGCGGAAGGCCGAGCGCAGCAGCGGGATCTGCGGCGGAAAATACTGCGGGCCGCACGCCGCCGTGCGCCGGGCGCGGCACTCAGGGCAAACCGTCTGCTCTTCGTTCTCGCGCTCCAGGTCGGCATCGCAGCGCCGGCAGGGCAGGCGGCAGATCGTGCAGGCGCGCACGTGCTCGGGGGTGATCGGACGGGCTTCGCGCCACAGTTCGCAGCGCGCGCAGTGGTCGCAGCGGCGGCAGCGCTCGCAGAATTCGCAGCGGAACCACGCCCGCGGCCAATCCAGCGCCGCTTCCTTGGATTCCCGCATCCGCGCGGCGCAGGTCTCGCAGAGCAGCTCGCCCGAGATGCCGCAAAGCGAGCACGACGGCGGCAGCAGCAGGTCGAGAATGATCGCCGCCGCGTCCCGCGCGCCGGCTTTCAGGATCGCCGGCGCCCCTCGATAGACTGCCGCCATGCGCTGCACCGTACAGGTCTTCGCCTCGCTGGCCGAGCAGATCGGCGCACGCGAATTGACCATCGACGGCCTCCCGGAAGCACCGCCCGTCGGCGACGTCGCAGACGCCGTCGTCGCGCTGCACCCGCAGCTGGCCGGGATGCGCGACTCGATCATGTTCGCAGTCAACGCCGAATACGTCGGCGCCGATCACCGCATCTGCGAAGGCGACGCGGTCGCGCTGATCCCGCCCGTATCGGGCGGTTCCGACGGCGATCCGAGGTTCCAGATCACCCGCTCGGAGATCACGGCGGAGGCGATGCACCGCTTGGTCGACGACCCCGGCGCCGGCGCGATCTCGCTCTTCCTCGGCGTCGTCCGCGACAACAACCTCGGACGCCGAGTCGGCCATCTCGAATACGACGCATACCCCGAAATGGCGGTCTCGGTAATGAAGCGGATCGCCGCCGAAATGCGCGAACAATTCGACATCATCCACGTCGCCATGCACCACCGTATCGGCCGCCTCGAAATCGGCGAAGCCTCAGTCGCTGTCGCCGTCTCGTCTGCCCATCGCCAAGACGGGATCAACGCCTGCCATCACGGCATCGACCGCCTCAAAGCCATTGTCCCGATCTGGAAAAAAGAAGTCTGGACCGACGGCGAAGAGTGGATCGAAGGCTCGCTCACGCCAACCGAAGAGCTGTCCGGCTGATTTATTGAGCGAGGAGCGGTTTCACCGCGTTCGAGCTGTCGCAAGCAAGTGGATCAGCGGCGGCGGGTCGAGCGGGTAGGTGGGCGCTGGCCGGTGCGATGGTCGGGAGCGTTGATTTCGTAGACCGCGCCTACCTGAGGATCTACCAAGCGGGAGGCGATTCTGGGGTTGAGCTCGCCCAGTTCGCCGCGGCCGAGGTTCGAGGTGATCAGGGTCGGCCGGCACTGGAGGTAGCGGCGGGCCAGCAGCTGGTAGAGCTTCTCTTCGACCCAAGGGGAGCGGGCTTGGGCGTGCAGATCGTCGAGCACGAGCACGTCGGCCTCTTGGAGATCGCCGAAGCGCTCGGCAAAGCTGGCGGGGCTTTCGGCGCCGTAAGTTTCGCGCAGGGCGTCGAAGAGGTCGGGCACGACCGCGAAATAGACCGAATCGCCGGCGTCCAGCCGTTGTCCGGCCGCGGCCGCGGCGAGATGCGTCTTGCCCGTCCCGGTAGCGCCGAGCAGCGTCAGCCAGCCGTTCGGGTCCTCGGCCCATGCTTCGACGACGGATCGCACCAAGCGCAGATTCGTATCGGCCGCCGTATCGATGCGGAATCCGTCGAACGTGAATCGACGCAGCATTTCCAGCCTCATGCCGCCCACTTCGCGGTAGGCCGCGGCCGCTTGATCCCGCCGGCCGTTCCCGGCCGCGATGCCGAGCACGCCGTCGCCCCCGTCGAGCAGACGGCCCAGTTCGAGCGGATCGCGCGAAGCCGAGCGCAGCGCGAGAACCGTGCGCGCGCCGCGCTTGCGACGGTCGGACAGCAGCTGCCAGATCTTCTCCCGCGCCCACGCGGTCGGGTTGGTGCGATCCAAGTCGTCGACGATCAGGAACGGTGCTTCGCGCAGGTACTCGAACAGCGCCGCGTATGCGACGCCGTCATCCCGGGAATAGGCCCCGCGCAGCCGGTCCAGCAGGTCGGGCGCGACGAAATAGAGCGCGTCCCGGCCCGCGTCGAGCCTGCGGTTCGCCATTTCCGCCAAGAGGCGCATCCGCGCGTCGTCGGACTCGCCGGTCATGACCAGCCAGCGTTCGGTGCTTTCCTCGTCGGCGAACGCGCAGGACTCGGCGAATCCCGGCAGCCGTTCCCCTTCGCCGGCCGCGATCCTGCAGCCGTACAAGGGGCCCAGGTTGCTCAACCCGCGCATCCGCGCCCGCTCCGCCGCGGCCCGCCGCGAGGCCTCGCAGCCGCACTCGATCGCGCGCCCGAATTCGGGATGATCGACGGGCCGCTCGACCCGCACGTAGCCCGCTCCGCCGCAACGGGCGCAATCGACCCGCTCGTTCACCGGCGCGGGTTCGGGGATGCCGCCGGCGTCCATCGGCGGGGCCGCCGCGGCGGCCGCCAATACCGCTGCCATTCGCTTCACTCGCGCTGCTCCATCAGGCTTGCAGCATCGCAGCGGCCGCAGTTTGCGGCGCGACTCAATTCAACCCGCTCAGACCATTCAATTCGGCCGCGGGATTCACCCTCGAGTGATATCAAAATCCGCGCCCGCCTTGGCGCGGCCTCGTCAACGTTGAACCAGATGCTCGTATGCAGCGCCGGAATCGCCGCCGTCGACTGCCGCTTCGTCACGGCCTTCGCGCTGCCAGCGCTCCAAGATCGCGCGCACGTAGTTCCAAGATCGCGCGTTGGCCGCGGCGGCCTCGCGGAACGCGTCGGCCAGCCACTCTTCCGGGTAATCGGCCTGCGCCTCGGCGAGTTCTGCCGCGAGCGCCGGCGGAACCGGCCCGATCGCATCCTCGTACAGCGGGTAGATCCCCGTGCCGCGCGGCGGGCGGCCGGCTTCGGCCGGTTCCGCCGCGTCCATCGGCTCGGTTTCGCGCGCGATCGCCCGGCGGCCCTCGTCCGAATTGATCGCGATCACGCGCACGGATCGGCCCTCGGGCCCGGCCCGGCCGCCGCAGAGCAGGGTCCCGCGCTCGAGCGCGGCCGAGAGGCCGTCTTCAAACGCGCGGTCGGCATCGCGGTCGGGGCACATCGCCGCCAAAGCCTCGATCAGCGGCCGCTCCCCGCGCAGCGAGGCGGAGGCGATCAGGCGGGGGTACTTCATCGCGCGGCGGAGGGCGCGGAGCGCGTACAGCGTCACCAGCAGCTCGGCCGGGTCTTCGATCAGCGGCGCTGCGTCCTCGAAGAAGATGTCGGGCAGCGGCACCGGCTGCGCGCCTGCCGGGAAGCCGCCGAACCGCCGACGCGCCGTCATCAGCGCCCCGCGTACTGCTCTTCGGGGCTGGCGTCGATGTAGTAGAAATCCTCGAAACGGGCCACGCTGGGCACGAAGCGGATCTCCAAGGGCCCGGTCTTGCCGTGCCGGTGCTTCGCGACCGAGAGCCCGGCGACTTCGTTCGGCCGCAGCGCGAGATCGTCGTCCCCGTCGTCGCGCGCGCCGTTCCTGTCGGCCCGGGTGAGGAAGATCACCACGTCCGCATCCTGCTCGATCGAGCCGCTGTCGCGCAGATCGGAAAGCCGCGGGATCGGCGGATGCCGGCTTTCGATCGCCCGCGAGAGCTGCGAGAGAGCGAGGACGGGCACGCGCAGCTCGCGCGCGATCTCCTTCAGGGTGCGCGAGATGTCGCTCATCTCGGCGACCCGGTTGGTCTCGATCGGAGCGCGCGCGTAGGCATGTACGAGTTGGATGTGATCGATGATGACCAGCTGCAGGCCGCCGTCATCCGCGCCCGCCCGCGCCCGCTGGTCGCGCAGCAGTTTGTGCAGGTTGCGGGCCTTCGTGCGGATGTCCGCGAGACGCTGCCCGGCCGTGTCGTCGATGTAGATATCAGCCCGGCTCAGCGAGGCGATCGCGCCCGAGATCTGATGCTCCTGCTCGTCCGTGTGCCGTCCCGCGGGCAGGCGCGAGTATTCGACTCCGGATTCGGCCGAGACGAGCCGGGCCGCCACCTGCTCGGCCGACATTTCGAGCGAGAACATCGCCACGGTCGCGTTTTGGCCCAGCGCCGCGTTGCGCGCGATCGCCAGCGCGAGCGCCGACTTGCCGACCGAGGGCCGCGCGGCCAGCACGACCAGATCGGACGGGTGCATGCCGCCGTTGAGCAGGCTGTCGAGGTCGGCGAAGCCGGTCCGCACGGGTTCCGTCGCGTCCGCGGCGTCCTCGTCTTCGGCCAGGACGGCGGCGAGGAGGTCTTGCAACGGGCGGAACCCGCGCCGCTGATCCGCGCCGCGCACGGAATAGAGCTCGTCGACCGCCTCGGTCAGCGTCGCTTCGACGTTCGGGTCCGCGCGGTAGGCGAGGTCCGCGATGACGCCGGCGGCCGAGATCATGCCGCGGTAGGTCGCCGCCCGCTGCACCAGCTGCGCGTGGTGCTCGACCCCGACGGTCGTGGGTTGATCCGCCTGCAGCTCGGCCATGTAGGCATGGCCGCCCGCTTCTTCCAAGCGCCCGCGCCGTTCCAGCTCGGCGCCGACGGTGATCGAGTCGATCTTCTCGCCCCGCTGCCAGACGTCGAGCGCGGCGCCGAACAGCACGCGGTGGCGCGGGTCCAGGAAATCGTCCGGCAGGACGATCGCGGAAATGCGATCCATGACGCCGGGGCTGAGGAGGACGGACCCGATCACGGCCCGTTCCGCGGCCGCGTCCTGGGGGACGGAGCGCCGGCGCGGGGCCCCGTTGCGCCGCTCTTCGGCGCTTTCGACCGGCTCTTCCATCACCATCGAGGCGCTGCCGTTGCCGCTACTGCGCCGCCGCCTCGACCGGCTCGGACTCCGCGTCCGCGGTTTCAGCGGCGGCCTCTTCGGCCTGTTCGGCCTCTTCCAAGTCGGAGACGAACTCGGTGATGCCGATCTCCATCGAGTCCTCGTCCGGCCGGACTTCGACCGATATCTCGGCCTGCACGTTGCGGGTGAGGCGGATCGGCACGGCGACCGTGCCCAGTTCGCGCAGCGACTGCGGCAGCTGCACCTGGCGGTGGTCGACGGTCGAGCCGCGCACGGCCTTGTCGGCCAGCTCGGAGAGCCGCTCGGCGATGTCGCGGGCCGTGATCGAGCCGAACAGCCGGCCCTGCTGGCCGACCCGCGCCTCGAAGACCAGTTCCTTGCCGTTGATCGCCTGCGCGATCGGGCCGGCGACGGCGTCGAGCTTCTCCTGCCGGATCGCGTCGGCGCGGGCGAGCCGTTCGGCCCGCATCATGTTGTTCTTGTTCGGCGGCCCGGCGATCCCGCGCGGCAGCAGGTAGTTGCGGGCAAAGCCGTTCTTGACGTCCTTGACCTCGCCCACCCGGGCGGTGCCTTCCACCTCTTCGAAGAACACGACCTTCATCTGGTGCCTCCCTGAACGGCTCCGCCGGCGGGTCGTTCGAGCGTACCCGCGCCGCGCCGTTTCGGCGCGGCGGCATTCCCCGCGACTCAGATTACTCCGCAGCCGCGCCGGCGGCGGCCGGGGCGCGGAAGCCCGCCGAACCGCGATCTCCCAGCAGGTTGTCCAGCGAATTGGCGACCGCGAACGTTGGCGGCACCCGCCATTGCTCCGAGAGGGCGAGCACCGTTCCCGATCCGTTCGAGCGGACCTCGATGAATACGGGCGCCGAGCCGCCCATGTGGCGGAACGAGATCAGCAGATCCTCGACTTGGCCGAGCAGCCCGGAATCGGCCGTCCGATCGCCGCTCTCGGCCATCGTGATCCAGAGCTCGCCGGGCTGCGCGTCGCCCATCGGCGGGGGCGCTTGGGCGGGGGCGGGCGGCGGCGGAGCCGGCGCGGGCATCGCGGCCGGCGGGGGAGGCGGCGCCGGCATCGGCGCCGGTCCGGCCGAGGCGCCGTTCGACGCGGCGGGGCGATCCGTCGGCGGAGCCGGCCGGGACGCGCCCGGCGCGAGGGTCTCGACTTTCTCGACGACCGCGCTCAGCAAGCCCTCCCGGCGCTCCTTCACCGTCACCTCCGCGACCAAGATGCCGGACGATGACCACGTCGGCTTGGTCCGCTGGTACTGCTCGGGCCACACGGTCAGCTCGGCGGTTCCCGACAGGTCTTCGAGCTCGACCACGGCGAAGGTGTCGCCCTTGCGGGTCTGGCGCTCGCGCAGCGAGTTGACCAGCCCGCCGACCTTGACGCGCGAGCCCTTCACCTGATCGAGCTGCGCGAGCTGCGCGGTCACCCGCTGCGCCAGCTCGTCCGCCGCCGCTTGCAGCGGATGCTGGGAAACGTAGGTGCCGAGCAGGTCGCGCTCCCACTCCAGCCGCTCGGAGACTGCGGCCTCCGGCGTTTCCTCGTCCAGCTCCATCTCGGGCAGCGGCGAGGCGACTTCTTCGCCGAACATGTTGAACATCGTGGTCTGCCCGCTGGCCTTCAGCTCCTGCATCCGCCGCGCCTGCTTCAGGATCCGGTCGGCCAGGGCGACGACCGCGCCGCGCTCGCCCAAATCGTCCAGCGCGCCCGCCATCGCCAGCGATTCGAGCGCCCGCTTGTTGACTGCCGCGGTGTCGAGCCGCTCGCAGATGTCCGACAGCGTTTCGTAGTCGCCGTGCTCCTGCCGCGCCTCGATGATGCTGGCGGCGGGTCCGCGGCCCACGTTCTTCACCGTCGCCAAGCCGAAGCGGATCGCCGTCCGCCCGCCGGCCAGCGGCTCGAGCGAGAAACTCTCGTCGGAGCGGTTGATGTTCGGCGGCAGCAGCCCGATCTTCATCCGGCTGCACTCGGCCGCGGCTTCGCGCACCCGCTCGGTGCCGCCCGCCGACCGCAGCAGCGCCGCCATGTACGGTGCCGTGTAGTGCGCCTTGAGGTAGGCGGTCTGGTACGCGATCTGGGCGTAGCAGACGGCGTGCGCCTTGTTGAAGGCGTAGCCGGCGAACGGCTCGATCAGCTCGAAGATCGCGGCGGCATCGCCTTCGCCGTAGCCGTTCGCCAGCGCGCCTTCGGTGAAGCGGCCCCGCTCGGCCCGCATGACCTCGGGGATCTTCTTGCCCATCGCCTTCCGCATCACGTCGGCCTGGCCCAGCGAGTAGCCCGCGAACTTGCGCGCGATCTGCAGTACTTGATCCTGGTACACGATCACCCCGTAGGTCTCGTCCAGCACCTCGCCCAAGTCCGGGTGCGGGTATCGCACCTCGATCTTGCCGTGCTTCCCGTCGATGAACCGCGGGATGTGATCCATCGGGCCCGGGCGGAACAGCGCGATCGCCGCCGCCAGATCCGTCGTCGTTTCCGGCTTCAGCTCCGTGATCATGCGGCGCATTCCGCCCGATTCCAGCTGGAACACGCCGAACGTGTCGCCCTCGGCGAGCATCGCGAAGGTCGCTCGGTCGCCGTCTTCGAGCGCCTCCAAGTCGATTCGCTCCCCCGTCTCCGCTTCGATCAGTTCGACCGCGTTCTGCAGGATCGTCAGGTTCGAGAGGCCGAGGAAGTCCATCTTCAGCAGGCCGACGGCCGCGATCTGGTCCATCGCCCACTGGGTCATCGGGATCGCGTCTTCGTCGTACGAGCCCGCCGGCCGCCGCAGGGGAACGTCTTCGGACAGCGGCCGCTCGGAGATCACGACCGCCGCCGCGTGCGTGCTGGCGTGCCGCACGACGCCGTTCAGCCGCTCCGCCTGCCGCAGCAGCTCGGCCGTCGCCGAGTCTTCCTGCTGCGCCTGCCGCAGCTCCTCCGACTGCGAGATCGCGTCCGCCACGGTGATGTTCAACGTCCCCGGCACCATCCGCGCCAGCCGGTCCGTGTCGCCCAACGACATTCCCAGCGCCCGCCCGGTGTCGCGGATCGCCGCCTTCGCGCCCAGCGTCCCGAACGTGATGATCTGCGCCACCCGATCGCGCCCGTACTTGTCGGAGACGTAGCGGATCACTTCATCGCGCCGGTCGTCGGCGAAATCCATGTCGATATCGGGCATCTCCTTGCGCTCCGGGTTGAGGAAGCGCTCGAAAGTCAGCCCGTGCTCCAGCGGATCGATGTCGGTGATCCCGATGCAGTACAGGATCAGCGATCCCGCCGCGCTGCCCCGCACCGCCTTCGCGATCCCTCGCTGGTTCGCGAAGTCCGCGAAATCGCCGACGATCAGGAAATATTCCGCGAACCCGGTCTCTTCGACGACCGAGAGCTCGTAGCGCAGCCGGTCCGCGTACTTATCGGGCACCGGCCTCGCCAGCCGCTGCTCCAAGCCCTTCCAGGCAATGTCGGCCAAGTGCTCCTGTGCCTGCTTCCCGTCCGGCAGATCGGGCTTGGGCAGCTGCATCCGCCCGAACTCCAGCGAGACGTCGCAGCGTTCCGCGATCGCGGTGGTCTCGTCCAGCGCCTGCGGCAGGTCGTGGAACATGCGGCGCATGTGTTCTTCGTCGGTGAGGTAGAAGTCTTCCCCGTCGAACTTGAAGCGCTTCTCGTCCGCCACCGTCGCGTTCGTGCCGATGCAGAGCAGCAGGTCGTGCGCGTCGTGGTCGCCCGGCTCGCAGTAGTGCGCGTCCTGCGTCGCGACCAGCGGCAGCCCGGTATCCCGGGCGAGCTGCACCGTCCGCTCCAAGATCGGCTCGAACTTCTGCAGCGCCTCGTGCCGCTGCACTTCGAGGTAGTAGCGCCCTTCGAACACTTCGCGGTGCCAGGCCGCGATTCGGTGCGCCTCCTCCATCTCGGCGTTTTCCAGCGCCCGGCCCATCTCGCTCGAGGGACAGCCGGACAGGCAGATCAGGCCCTCCGAGTACTGCTCCAAGAGCTCGCGGTCCACTCGCGGCTTCCGGTAGAAGCCCTCCAAGTGGCCCCGCGTGGAGAGCTGGATCAGATTCCGCCATCCGGCGTTGTCCATCGCGAGCAGCACCAGGTGGTACGCCGATGCATCCTCGTTCGCCCCGCCGCCTTTGCGTTCGCGGCGGTCGCGGGGCGCGACGTAGGCCTCCATGCCCAGCAGCGGCCGCAGCCCCGCCGAGGTGCATTCGCGGTAGAAGTCGACCGCGCCGTAGAGGTTGCCGTGATCGGTGATTGCGAGGGCTTCTTGGCCGAGTGATTTCGCGCGCTCCACGAGCGCGGGAATCTTCGACAGCCCGTCCAGCTCGCTGTACTCGGTATGCGTGTGCAGGTGGGTAAACATATGAGCAGATTATCCCGGCACGGCGCTAGCCGCAGCCCATGTTTTCGGGCCCGCCTCAGCGCTACCAGATTATGGCAGGCGATGGGGCGGGACGGAACCGCTGATCCCGCCGTTCGCCCGGAACTGCACAAACCGGTGGAATTCCCTGTGCAAACTCGGGAAACGCGGTTGCGCGTCCGTCTAGGGACCGTCGCCGTTTTGGTCCAGCCGGAATGCGTCGTGCAGCAGTTGCACCGCCCGATCGCCGTGCTCGGCGCGGACCAGCACCGTGATCCGGATCTCCGAGGTCGTGATCAGCTCGATGTTGATCCCCGCGTCCGCGAGCGTGCGGAACATCGTCGCCGCATAGCCGGGACCGCTCTGCATTCCGGTTCCGATCACGCTGACCTTGACCAGATCATCGACGATTCGGACTCCGGCCGCGCCCATCTCCTCCGCGAGCGGTTCCGCCACCTTCCGCGCGCGCTCGCCGTCGGCTTGGCCGACGGTGAACGTGAGGTCGGTCAAATTCGCTTCGCTCGCGTTCTGCACGATGGTGTCGACCGAGATGCCGGCGTCGGCCAGCGGCCCGAACAGCGCCGCGGCGAGGCCGGGCCGGTCGGGAACGGCGCGCAGGGTCACTGACGCGACGTCCTTGTCCGACGTGACGGTGCGCACCCTGTTGTCCGGCTCCATCTCGACCTCCCCTCGGATGATCGTGCCGCCGGGCGGCCGCCCCGGCGGCGTGAACGACGACGCGACCAAAATCGGCAGCTCGTAGAGCAGGCCCAGCTCGACGGCGCGCGGGTGCATCACGCCCGCGCCCTGCTGCGCCGCCTCGAGCATCTCCTCGAACGTGATGTCCCGCAGCTTCCGCGCCGACGGCACGATCCGCGGATCCGCCGTGAAGATGCCATCGACATCCGTGTAGATCTCGACCCGATCAGCGCCCAGCGCCGCGCCGAGCGCCACCGCGGACGTGTCGGAACCGCCGCGGCCCAGCGTCGTGAAGTCCCGAGTCGTGCTCGAGCCTTGGAATCCAGCTACGACGGCGATCTCCCCTCCGGTGAAGAGTCCTTCCAATCGCTGGGCGTCGATCCGCGTGATCCGGGCGCGGCCGAACGTATCGTCGGTGAAGATGCCGGCCTGCGCGCCGGTTAGGGCCGAGGCGGGGTGGCCGCGCTCGCGCAGCGCCATCGCGAGCAGCGCGGCCGAGACTATCTCGCCGGTGGCGAGCAGCATGTCCATCTCGCGCTGGCGCGGCTCGGATGCGAGATCCGCCGCGAGCCCGAGCAGCTGGTCGGTCGTCTTGCCCATGGCCGATACGACGATCGCCATCGGCTCGCCATCGGCCGCCCGCGCCGCCACCCGGTCGGCGACATGATTGAGCCGCTCGACCGACGCGACCGAGCTGCCGCCGTATTTCTGAACGACGGTCACTAGGCGATCTCCTCGACCACAGCCCCCTCCTCGTCGATCCCGGCGATCCGCCCCTGTCCGGAGACGCCGAGCCGCAGCGCCGCGCGTTCGAAGGCCGCCAGCACCTCGTCCGACCGCTCCGGCGCGGAGAGCGCCATCACCGTCGAGCCGCCGCCGGAGAGGTAGGCGGCCCAGGCGCCGGCGTCCTCCGCGGCGGCGAACAGCTCGTACATCTCGGGGAACAGCGACGAGCGCGGGCGCTGGTGCAGTCGATCATCGACCGCGGTCCGCAGCGCCTCCCATGATCCCGTGGCCAGCGCGGCCGTCGCCAGAGCCGATCGGGTGATGTTGTGCACGGCATCGGCCCGCGAGAGCGACTCCGGGAGCAGCGCCCGCCCCCGTTTCGTCGACATGCGGAAATCCGGCGTGAAGGCGACGAACGACAGCCCCGGCGCGACCGGCAGCGGCACCCGCACGACACGGCCCTCGCCGCCATCCGCCGCCGCGGCCCGCGACTCGTCCACCGAGACGATCTGGCAGCCGCCGAACAGGGCCGGCGCGATGTTGTCCGGATGCCCCTCCAGTTCCGAGCCGAGCTCCAAGAGCCGCGCATCGGACAGCACGCCGCCCAGCATCCGGTTGGCGATCATCAAGCCCGCGGCCCGCGCCGAGGCCGACGCGCCCAGCCCGCGCCCGAGCGGGATCTCCGATTGCGCGTGCACGGCGATCTCCGGCGCGCGCAGCGCGGCCGCCTCGAACGCCGCGCCGAAGGCACGCCACACCTTCCGGTGCAGCCCTTCCCCATTCCCCGCATCCCCGCCGCCCGCCCCCGTCCGCACCGTGATCCGGGCATGCAGCCCCAGCGCGATCCCCACCGCATCAAACCCGGCTCCCAAGTTCGCCGTAGAAGCCGGCACCCGCACCCGCACCATCTCGGCCACGGCAGTCCCCTCCGCTCAACTCGCGCGAGCGTATGCCCCGACGGGCGCTACTCCAGCGCCAGCCCGAACGCGCGGAGGCGGGGTTCCAGTTCGGCGATGGCGGCGTCGAGGACGGCGTCCTTGGCCATTGATGCGTCGAGGACGGCGTAGGAATCGCCGCCTTCCCGGGCGATTTCCAGGAAGCCGTCGGCCACGCGCTGGTGGAAGGAGAGGTCGGCCTGTTCGATGCGGTCGCCGGGGACATGGCCTTCCGCGCCGACGCGGATGCCGGCGGTCAGGTGCAGGACGATCGTCGCGTCGGGGTGGAGGCCGCCGGTGGCGCGGGTGTTGAGCCGGCGCAGCGTCTCGAGATCGAGGCCGCGGCCGTGGCCTTGGTAGGCGAGCGTCGAGTCGGCGTAGCGGTCGCAGAGCACGACGTCGTGCGATTCCAGCGCGGGGCGGATCAGCTGCTCGACGTGCAGGGCGCGGTCGGCGAGGAAGGTGAACAGCTCGGCCCAGTCGTTGAACTCGTAGCGCGGGTTCTTGACCAGCCGGCGCAGCTTGCGGCCGGGCTTGGTGCCGCCCGGCTCGCGCGTCCGCAGCACGCTCAGCCCCGCCGCTTCCCAGCGTTCGGCCAGCGCCGCGGCGACGGTCGATTTGCCGGTCCGGTCGCCGCCCTCGATCGCGATGAACATTCCGGGCATGGTCTTCTCCGTTCAGGCGTGGATTCGCACGCGGCGGTTGGGCTCGCGGCCCTTGCTGCTGGAGTCGAGCGCCTGCCGCGAGGCCAGCTCGTGCTGGAGGCGGCGGATGTGCGCCCGCTGCGGGGCCAGTTCGACCGCCTGCTCGCGGCCGGCGTGGATCTCGGCGATCGCCTCCTCGGCTTCGCTCAGCGCCGCCGTGAGCGTATCGCCCGTCGCCGCGCCGCGCTCCAGCGCCAGCAGGCTCTGCTCCATCTGGGTGACGGTGTTGTGCTTCAGCACCATGATCGGCAGCCGCCGCGACTCGGCCCAGCGCAGCGCGGGCGGGCGGCGGCGGAACGCCCCCCGCAGCGTCATCAGCACGTCGGCTTCCTCGACCCGCTCCGCGATCGACACGTTCGCGCCGCTCTCGCGGACCGCCTCGCGCAAGCGCGATTCCGACAGTCCCAGCCCGAAGACCCGCCGCAGCGGCCGCTCCGCGGCAGCCGGCGGCCGCCTCCGCTGCCGGCGCTCGGATCGGTTCCCGGCGGAGCCGATCCCGCCCTCCTGCGCATCTCCGTCGTTCCACGCGGGCGCGCCGGTCATGGATCCGGGATGCACGTGCACTTCGCCCTCGTCGTCGAGCTCGCGCAGCTCCGCTTCGACCGTGCGTCCGCGCAGCAGGGCGTCGACCGTCGAGCCCACGTCGGGGTGGACGGCCACGCGGCTGAACGAGTGGATCTCGACCAGCGCGGTGAACGTCGGCGGGGCCTTGCGCTCGCGCACCGATTTCCGAGTGCCGCGGCGGCGCGCCTCTTCGTCCGAGAGCGTGACGGTCTGGATGCCGCCGATCAGGTCCGACAGGGTCGGGTTGAGCATCAAGTTGGTCAGCGCGTTGCCGTGCGCCGTCGCCACCAGTTGCACCCCGCGCTCGGCGATGGTCCGCGCGGCCTGGGCCTCCAGCTCCGTGCCGATCTCGTCGATCACGATCACTTCCGGCATGTGATTCTCGACCGCCTCGACCATGACCGCGTGCTGCTGCTCGGGGTGCGCGACCTGCATCCGCCGCGCGCGGCCGATTCCCGCGTGAGGGATGTCGCCGTCGCCGCCGATCTCGTTCGAGGTATCCACGATCACGACCCGCTTGCCGGCCGCGGCGGAGACGCGCGCGACCTCGCGCAGCAGCGTGGTCTTGCCGACGCCGGGGCGGCCCAGCAGCAGGATGCTCTCGCCCGCCTCGACCAGGTCCTGGATCACCGCGACGGACCCGGCCACCGCGCGGCCGATCCGCATCGTCAGGCCGACGACGTCGCCGCGGCGGCTGCGCATGCAGGCGATCCGGTGCAGCGTGCGCGGGATGCCGGCCCGGTTGTCCGCTCCGAAGGTTCCGATCCGCTCCGTGATCAGCCGCAGCTCCTCCTCCGTCACGTCGAACGAGCCCAGCTCGATTTCGCGCTCGAGGTAGCGGGCGCAGGGCCGCCGGCCCAGATCCAGCACGATCTCGAGCAGCGCGTCGAAGTCGTCGTGATCGTCGAGCGCGGTTTTGACCGAGCGCGGCAGCACCGCGAGCAGCGCGCCGACCTCGTCCAGCTCTTCCCGCGTCGTCTCCGGCGGCGGGTCCGGCGCGGGGGCGTCCTCGCGCACCGTCAACCCGGCGGCCGGATCGGCCGTGTCATGCGTCAATCGCGTCCTCCTCATCGTTGCGGGATTCAGCGTAGGCCAGGCACTGCGCAGTGAAGCGCTCGTGCATCCTGCGATCCCCGGTCAGCTCCGGATGGAACGTGGTCGCGGTCAGCGCGCCGCAAGCGGCGGCGACTGGTTCGCCGTCGGGAAGTTCGAGCAGCACCTCGACGCCTTCCCCGACGGATCTGATCCGCGGGGCGCGGATGAAGATCGCGCGGAGGCTGCCGCCAGCCAGGGCGGGCGCGTCCAGATCGGCCTCGAAGGAGTCGACCTGCCGCCCCCATGCGTTGCGCTCGACCGTCATCGGCATCAGGTGCAGGGCCGGGCGGTCCAAGGTCTCGATCTCGGTCGCGAGCAGGATCGCGCCGGCGCAGGTGCCCCAGATCGGCAGCCCGGCGCGGCCGAGCTCGATGATCCGCTCGCGCATCTCGAACGCGATCAGCAGCCGCGCGATCGTGGTCGATTCGCCGCCGGGGATGATCAACCCGTCGACTTGGTCGAGCTGGCGGGAGGTGCGCACTTCGAGCGGCTCGGTTCCGCACTGGCGCAGCATCGCGCAATGCTCGGCGAAATCGCCTTGCAGGGCGAGCACCCCGGCGCGGACCTTCCCGTCGCGCCGCAAGATCAGCGCGCCTCCGCCGCGATCACCAGCCCCGCTTCGCCAAGTGCTCGTCGGCCGACAGCTCGGACAGCTCGATCCCGCGCATGGCGACGGGCAGATCGGTCGACAGTTCGGCCAGCGCCTCGTCGTCGTCGCAGTGCGTCACCGCTTTCACGATCGCTTCGGCCATCCGGGCCGGATCCTCGCTCTTGAAGATGCCGCTGCCGACGAAGACGCCGTCGGCGCCCAAGCGCATCATCAGCGCCGCGTCGGCCGGCGTGGCGACGCCGCCGGCGGCGAAGTTCACGACCGGCAGGCGCCTGACGTCGCGCGTTTCGCGGACCAGGCCGACGGGCGCGCCGATGTCGCGCGAATAGGAGACGAGTTCCTCCTCGCCCATCGCCTGCAGCTGGCGGATCGAGCCCTGCACCGCGCGCATGTGGCGCACGGCCTCGACGATGTTGCCGGTGCCGGCCTCGCCCTTGGTGCGGATCATCGCCGCGCCCTCGGCGATCCGCCGCAGCGCCTCGCCCAAGTCGCGGCAGCCGCAGACGAACGGGACGCGGAACTCGCGCTTGTCGATGTGGTACGCCTCGTCCGCCGGCGTCAGCACTTCCGACTCGTCAATGTAGTCCACGCCCAGCGCTTCGAGGATCGAGGCCTCGACGAAGTGGCCGATCCGCACCTTGGCCATCACCGGGATCGAGACCGACTCGATGATTCCCTTGATCAGCGACGGGTCGCTCATCCGCGCCACGCCGCCGGCCGCGCGGATGTCGGAGGGCACGCGCTCCAAGGCCATCACGGAGCAGGCACCGGCCTCCTGCGCGATGATCGCGTGCTCGGGCGTGACCACGTCCATGATCACGCCGCCCTTGAGCATCTGCGCCAAGCCGGCCTTGACCGTGTGGGTTGCGACCTCGACTGCCATTCCAGCTCCCGTCCCCGCGCGCGGCGCGGATTTCAGCCTATCCGATCCGCCGCCCCGTCCAGGTCCGGTTCGTCCGCCTCGCCCGCCTCCGCCGCGGCCAGCTCGCGCTCGAGCCGCGAGGCCTCGTCGAAGCCCGACATCGCCGCGGTCAACTGGTCGCGCGTGATCTCCGAGCGCTGGTAATCGCCGACCAGCCGCCCGCGCTGGAAGATCAGGAAGCGGTGCCCGACCAGGTAGGCATGGCCCGATTTGGGGGTGACGAACAGTACCGCCGCGCCTTCGGACGCGGCCTGCTGCACGACCCGCAGCACGATGCTCGACTGGCGCACGCCCAGCGCGGACGTCGGCTCGTCCAAGATCAACACCCGCGCGCCCTGGTTGACGGCCCGCGCGATCGCCAGCACCTGCCGCTGGCCGCCGGACAGCGTTTCCACCGGGCGGTCCGGATCGATGATGTCGACCCCGAAGTGATCGAGCGCCGCCACGACCTGCTCGCGCGCGCGCACGACGTCGATCCGGCTCATCGGCCCGCGGCCGACGGTCGGCTCGCCGCCGAGGAAGAAGTTCCGCCAGGCCGACATCAGCGGCACCAGCGCGAGGTCCTGGTAGACCATGATGATCCCCTGCTTCCGCGCGTCCCGGGCGGAATGCATGTGGACCACTTCGCCGTCGACCAGCACCTCCCCTTCGGACGGCTGCAGGACGCCGCAGAGCAGCTGGGTGAAGACGGACTTGCCGGCTCCGTTGCTGCCGACGATGCAGGAAACCTCGCCGGCCCGGATCTGCGTGCTGATCTCGTGCAGCGCCTCGACCGGCCCGAACCGCTGCGACACGTTCCGCATCTCGAGCACCGTCGCGTCGGCGCCCGCCTGCATCTCGTCGGCCGTCGCTGCCATCGTCATTGTCCCGTCTCCCGTTCGGCGAAGCGGCTGACCGCGTGGTTGATCAGGGCCGCGACGAGCAGCAGCACGCCCAGGAAGGCCCAACGCCAGTCGGAGTTCCAGCCGGCGAGCGGAATCCCGGTGAAGGAGATGCCCCAGATCAGCGCGCCGATGGCGGGCCCGACCGCCGAGCCGGCCCCGCCCGCGATGCGGCAGCCGCCGACCACCGCGGCGATGAAGTAGAAGAGCTCGTTGCCCACGCCTTGGCCCGCCTGCACGCTCGTGAAGCGGACCGCGTTGGCCACGCCGACGAACCAGGCCGCGCCCGCCGTCAGCATGAACAGCGCCACCTTGGTCCCGTTGACCGGCACGCCGACCGTCCGCGCCGCCTCCGGATCCCCGCCCGACGCGAAGATCCAGTTGCCCCAGCGCGTCCGCAGCAGCACCCAAGTCGCCAAAATCATGAACCCGCCCCACCAGAACAGCGTCACCCGGAAGTCCGCCGGCGGTGCTCCCATCACGCTCGCCAGCACCATCTCCAGCGATTCGAAGCCGGGCACTTCGTCCAGCCCCTCGATTAACGCGTCGCCCGTGATCGCCTTTGACAGCGCTACGTTGGCCCCGCGCAGCCCGAAGAACATGCCCAGCGTGACCACGAACGAGTTCAGGCCCGTCTTCACGGTCATGAGCCCGTTGAACGCGCCCAGGCTGAGGCAGATCAGCAGCGAGAGGAACAGCGCCGCCCAGATGTTCATCCCGACCACCGTCGCGAACACGCCCATCGCCACGCCGCCGGTCCCGGCCATCACGCCGGTCGACAGGTCGATCTCGCCGCCGATGATCAGCAGCCCGACCGCGATCGCGACGATCCCGAAGGGCCAGGACGAATCGAAGATGCTCGAGATGTGCTCGATCTCAATCAGCTGGCCGCTGGACGCGATCCCGAAGAAGGTGAAGAGCAGCGCCGCGGCGACGACCGAGCCCAGCTCCGGGCGCAGCACCATCCGCCAGCCTTCGTGTGTGCCGCGCCTCACTGGATCAGCCCCGCCGCGCGCACGCGCTCCAAGTTCTTCTCATCGATGAAGGCCGGGCCCATGTAGATCGCGCCTCCCGCCGCCCATTGCAGCAGCGCCGCCGCCAGGTCATCGCCCGCCGTGCGGCTCCAGAACTCCTCCAGCCTCGCGTACACGACGGGAAGATAGCCCTGCAGCCAGCCCTGCTGCGCCACCGCGAACTGGATCTCCCCGGACTCGATTCCGTCCAGCACCTGCTCGTTCACGTCGAACACCCCGTGCACGAATTCGCGCCCCTGCGCGCGCAGCGCCGCGAGCGCCTCGTCCACGTGCTCGATGATCCACGGCGTCATCGTGATCACCGAGTCGATCTCCGGGTCCAGCTCCAGCCGCGCGGTGATCTGCTCCACCGGCGTCTCGGCCGCGTCCATGTCCAGGCGCAGCGACGATCCGGCCCCCACGTCGATCTCGATCTCGTGGCAGCGCAGCGGCGCCACCCAGTCGTCCCGATCGGGCAGGACGCAGAGCGGGTTGTCCGCGCCGGCCCCCAGCAGCCGTTCGCCCACCGCCAGGCCGGCCGCCGTGTCGAGCTGCCCGAAGAAGGCGGTCGCCTCGTGCGCGGCCACGTGCTCCGCGCCCTCGTTGACCACGTACACGGTGATCCCCGCGGACCGGGCGCCCAGCACTTCTTCCGACAGCGCGTCCGATCGGTCGAGCGACACCACCAGCACGTGCACCCGCTGCTCCGTCAGCGTGCGGATCTGCCGACGCCGCTCTTCGATGTCCGGGCTGCCGAACCAGACCACCGACGTGTCGAAGGCCACCGCCGCCTCGTCCGCGCCCGCGTGCACTTCCTGCCAGAAGGGATCGTCGTCGGCGCCGTGGACCACGAAGCCGACCGTCACGGGTTCCCCCTCGTCCAGATTCAAGCGGTCCGAGACCGCCTCGAAGCAGCCCGCCGCCGCCCACGCGCAGAGCGCGAGCAGCGCCGCGGCCGCCGCCAATGCGCGCCGCCCGATCATCGCACCCGCTCCGTATCTTCACCCAGCGTCCTGTAGCGCAGCACGTTGTCGGAGTCGACCAGCCCCGGACCCGTGAAGAAGCGCCCCTGCGCGGCCCAGCGGCGGATCGCCGACTGCACGCTCGCGCCGCCGTTGGCCTCCCCCGCCGCCATCGCGTAGGCCGCCACCACCGGCAGGAATCCCTGCATGTAGGGATTCTGGTCGATCGCGAACAGCACCTCCCCGTTCTCGATCGCCTCCAGCGCCCAATCCGAGGTGTCGAACGTCGCCAGCTGCGCCGACGAGCCGGCCCCGGCGATCGATCCTGCCGCCAGCTCCGCGATCGTGGCGTTCAGCGCCAGCACGCCGTCGATGCTCCGATCGGCTTTCAGCTTCGCTTCGATCTCGCCCCCGGTCAGGATGCGGTCGCCCGTGCCCGAGACCCAGAACGTCTCGAGTTGCCCGCCGGCGCGTTCGATCGGCCCCGCCGCGTTGCGGCAGCGGCTGTCCAGTCCCACGTTGCCCTGCTCGTGGATCACGCAGAGCACGTGGTTGATCCCGAGCTGCACCAGCCGCTCTCCGGCGGCCAGGCCCGCCAGCCAGTCAGGCTGCCCGAAATGCGTCACGGCTCCGAATTCCCGCCCCCGCTCCTCGCCCGAATTGATCGTCATCACGGTCACCCCGGCCGAGACCGCGGCGCGGATCGAGCGCTCCATCGCGTCCGGGTCGGCGAGCGACACGACCAGCACGTCGACTCCTTCCGCGACCACCCCGTCGACCATCTGCGCCTGATCGACCACGATGCCGCTGCCGGTGTACGTCAGGTCCACGCCGAATTCGCGCTGGGCGGCCTCCGCGCCGGCTCCGACCTGCTCCCAGAACGGATCCGCCAAGCCGCCGTGCTGCACGAACGCGATCCGCAGCTGGCGATGCGGCAGCGACGACGCGGAGGCGTCCCCGACCGAATCCAGATCGACCCGCCAGATGTAGGCGGCGACCATCGCCAGCGTGACCAAGGTCAGCGAGATCGTCCATTGCGCGACGCCGCGCCGGTGGACCCGCAGCCACTTCCACGCCTCCGCCGCTCGTGCCGTTAGGCTGTTCACCGATGCTCCTCGGTCTGATCTCCGACACCCACGTGCCAGAAGCCGGCGCCGAACTCTGGCCGCAAGTCTACGACCGACTTGCCGGAGTCGACTTGATCCTGCACGGCGGCGATATCCACGAGCTTCCCCTGATCGACGAGCTGGAGCGAATCGCGCCCATCTATGTCGCGCGCGGCAATGGCGACGACGGCTCGGGCGGGAGACCGGTCCAGCCGGAGGACCCGCGCTTGCGCGAGGCCTGGTCGCTGGAGATCGAAGGTTACCGCGTGGGCCTCACACACGATATGGCCCTGCCCGAATGGCCCCCCTACCGCACCGTCGAGACGATGATGGACCGCTATTTCGGGCGGCCCCAGCACATCGTCGTCCACGGCGACACCCACGTCGCCTCGGTCGAGACCGTCCGCGGCGTGCTGCTGATCAACCCGGGCTCGCCGATGTACCCGCGCAACCTCGACACCCGCCTCGGCACGCTCGCCTTCCTCGAGATCGGCCGGCACGGGGCCCGCGCCTGGCTCGAGCAGCTCGACGAACACGGCTCGCATGTCGTCCGCGAGCAGCCCAAGTACGCGTACTGATCATGCCTGGCATCCGCGCGCTCGTGCCCTACGACGCCTCGCCCGCCGCCAAGCGGGCGCTCGACGTCGCGCTCAAGCTCTCGTCCTCCTCCGATCGCAAGCACTCCGTCGTGCATCCCGCCTACGTCGTCGAGGTCGACCGCGCGCTCCCGCTCGACGCGCTGGTGCCGGACATCCAGGCGCGGGGCGAAGAGTGCCTCTCCGAAGCGGAGACCGAAGCCGCCAAGGCCAAGGTCAAGTGCGACTCCTTCTTGCTCCAAGCCCGCCAGGCCGGCCCCGGCCTCGTCGAGCAGGCGGCCGAAGAAGAGGTCGATCTCGTCGTCATCGGCGTCGATTCGGCCACCTCGGTCGACGGCGCGAACCATGCCCGCACGGCCCATTCGCGCTACAGCGCCGCCGCCATCGACCTCGGCCCGACCGCCGACTACGTGATCTCCCACGCCACCTGCGAGGTGATCGTCGTGCGCGACCGCGCCGCCCGCCCCGGCCCCGAACGGCCCGCCTGAGCCATGGCCGGCGGCGACCAGGCGCAGGATTCCCCTTCCACGCGGCAACCGCCGCGCGACTCGATGCGCTTCGTGATCATGGGCTGCGGCCGGCTCGGCTCCACCCTCGCCGCCGAACTCGACGCGGAGGGCCACGACGTCGCCGTGATCGACGAGGACCCGTCCGCCTTCGCCTGGCTGCCCGACGCCTTCGGCGGCCGCACCATCGTCGGCCGCGGCGAGGACGCCGACGTGCAGCGGGAGGCCGGCGCGCCCGCGGCCGACGTCTTCCTCGCCCTCGCCAACGGCGACAACCGCAACGCGATGGCCGCGCAGGTCGCCCGCGGCATCTCCGGCTCCAAGCGCGTCGTCGCCCGCATCTTCGACCCCGAGCGCGCCGAGATCTACCGCGAACTCGGCATCCGCGTCGTCAACCCCACGACCGCGCTGGACGAACTCGTCCGTCGCGCGGCCTTCGATCAGTAGCCTCCGCAGCGGAGGACCGCGCGTGTACATCATCATCGTCGGCGGCGGCAAAGTCGGCTTCGGCGCGGCCAGCGACCTGATCGAGGCGGGCCGCGAGGTCTGCATCGTCGACCGCGATCCGGCCACCGTCCGCGCCGTCGCCGCCGCGCTCGGCGAAGTCGCGCTGCTCGGCGACGGCACAGAAGTCCGCGTCCAGCGCGCGGCCGGCATGGCCCGCGCCGACGCCGTCGTCGCCGCCACCGGGCGCGATCAGGCCAACCTCGCCGTCTGCCAGGTCGCGCAGCTCAAGTTCGACGCGCCCCGCGTGATCGCCCGCATCAACGACCCGCGCAACGAGCGCATCTTCCGCGCGCTCGGCATCGATCACACGATTTCGGCCACCCGCTCGATCGTCGCCGCGATCGAGCACGAAGTCGAAACCGGCGCCGTCAACCTGCTCGAACTGCGCGGCTCCCGCCATGCCTTGCTCGAAATCGAGGTTGACCCGTCCAGCGCGGCCGACGGCGCGCGGATCGCCGACCTCGATCTGCCGCCCGACAGCCAGGTCGCGCTGATCATCCCGTCCGGCCTGCCGCCGCGGAAACCGGCGCCCGACGACCGCCTCGAGGCCGGTGATTCGGTGGTCGCGTTCGCGCTGCCGCGCCAGCAGGACGCGCTGCTCGCGCTCTTCCAGCCGCCGCCCGAAGAAGCGGAGCCGCGCCCATGACCGCCCCGCTCGCCTACCTCGGCCCGCCAGGCACCTTCTCGGAACAGGCCGCGATCGAGTTCGACCCCGCCGCCGAGCACGTGCCCTACCCGACCATCACGGCCGCCTGCGAAGCGATTTTCGGCGGCGAGGCCGACCGCGCCATCCTCCCGCTCGAAAATTCGCTCGCAGGCTCGATCGGCGAAACGCACGACCTGATCCTCCAGCACGACGCCCTCTCGCTCGCCGGCGAGCGGGTCCTGCCCATCGAACTCTGCCTGATCCTGCCGCCCGAAGCGCCGGAGGGCGCCGAGATCAACCTGATCATCTCCCACCCGCAACCGCTGCGGCAGTGCCACGGTTACCTCCAGCGCCGGTTCCCCGGCGTGCGCACCGAGGCGACCCTCTCGACCGCTGAAGCCGTCGCCGAAGCGATCCGGCACGGCACGGGCGCGGCGGCCTTGGCCCCGCGCCGTGCCGCCCGCCTGCACGGCGCCCGCGTCGCTGAAGCCGGCGTCGAAGACGACAAGCGCAACGCCACCCGCTTCGTCGTCCTCGCCCGCGCCGACGCCGAGCCGACCGGGCGCGACAAGACCACGATCACGTTCTCCACCGACAACCGCCCCGGCGCCCTGTTCGGCGCGCTGCAAATCTTCGCCGAGCAGGAGATCAACCTCACCCGGATCGAATCGCGACCGGCCAAGGAGCGGATCGGCACCTACCTCTTCATCGTCGACTGCGACGGCCATCGCAAGGACGAACCGTTCGCCGCCGCGCTCGCGGCACTCGAGCAGCGCGTCGCCCGCCTCCGCGTGATCGGCTCCTACCCCGTCCACGCCCCCTGACGCGGCGGCCCGCCATGCCCGAGATACCCGAGCTCGAACACGTCGCCGCCGTGATGACGCGCCGCCTCGCCGGACGCGAGATCGGCGCCGTCGAGATTCTGCGCCCGATCATCATCAGAGCGCCGGCCGACGAATTCCGCGCGGCCGTCGAGGGCGCGCGCCTAGATCGCGTCGTCCGCCTCGGCAAATTCCTCGTTCTGTGCTTGTCGAACGGGACCGACGTCGCCGTCGCGCCGATGCTCAATGGACGCTTCCAGTGGTGTACCGACGCTAAGCGCCACGCCCGCACCGCCTTCGAGCTCGCGTTCGGCCCGGCCCCCGGCGGCGGCGAGCCGGAGTGCGTCCGCTTCATCGACGAGCGCTTCCTGGCCAAGGCCTACCTCGCGCCGGCCAGCGACTACGCCGATGTCCCCGTGCTCGGCGCGCAAGGGCCCGACGCGCTCGATCCGTCCCTCGACCGGACTGTGTTCCTCGCGCGGCTCAAGCGTTACCGCGGCCAAGTCAAGAACGTCCTCGTCAACGCCGAATTCATCGCCGGAATCGGCAACGCCTACGCCGACGAGATCCTCTTCGCGGCGGGAATCCATCCGTTCACCAAGGTCTCGTCGCTGGACGAGGAGCGCCGCGCCGCGTTGCACGAAGCCGTCGGCGAAACCATCGAGTGGGCCTCGGCCCGGGCCGCGGAACTGATCGGCGAACGGATCGACCGCAAGCCGCGCGACTTCCTCCGCGTGCACCGGAAATCCGGCGAGCCCTGCCCGAACTGCGGCGGCCCGATCTCGGAGGTAACGCCCAACCGCCGCATCACCTCGTTCTGCAGGAGCTGCCAGCCGCCCGACTAGGCGTCAGCTCGCCGCCGGCGCCTCCGCGCCCGGAATGAACGGCGCCCAAGTCGGACGCGAGGGAACGTAGCGCCCGAACAGCTGCGCCGGCGTCACCGGCGGGCGCGCCGGCTCCGTCCGCAGCTTCATCCGCGCCTCCCGGGGCGTGCGCCCGGCCTTGCGGTGGTTGCAGTCGCGGCAGGCCGAAACCAGGTTCTCCCAAGTGTGCCCGCCGCCGCGGGCCCGCGGCATCACGTGATCCAGCGTCAGATCAGAGGCCGAGACGCGCCGGCCGCAGTACTGGCAGGTATGCCGATCGCGCGCGAACACCTCGCGCCGGCAGAGCCTCATCACCGGCCGCGGCCGGCGGATGTAATAGACCATCCGGATTACCGAGGGTACCGCGAACGCGTCCGTCACCGTCCGCAGTAGCGACGCCGCCCGGTCGACGATCTCCGCCTTGCCCCGCGCGACCAGCACGATCGCCCGCCGCACGTTGCATACATGCAGCGGCTCGTAGTTCTGATTCAGCACGAGCACCGACTGCCCGAGCACCATCATTTTACCGCCGCGCGCGGGATCGAACAGGCATCTCGCACCGCTTTCCGCGCCCAAGTCTACCAATCTCCGAGCGGAATCAGGCCGTCGCGCCCTGCCGATTCCGAACCGCTCGCGCCCGTCACCCCGCAGCCGACGCCCGCGCCCGCGCCTCTTCGACGAACTCCACGATCGCCGCGTCGAACTCGGCCGGCAGCAGCGCTTCGACCAAAGGCACGGCCTCCATCATCGCCGATCCGATCGCGGATCCGGCCACCGCGTCGCGCACCTCGGCGATCGGCGCGATCACGGCGATCGCGATCAGCGCCTGCGTTGCCAGCACCGCGAACAGCAGGCCCAGCACGGCGCCGCCGCCCGAATCGGCCCAGCCGAGCATCAGCGCCTTGGCCATCCCCCGCGCGACCTGCCCGGCGAACCAGCCCGCCGCGATCACCGCCGCCATCAGCACCGCGAACGTCGCCGCCCGCGCCCAGCCCGTCGGCGCTTCCGACACCAGCGCCAAATCGACCAGCACCCGGTCGTGCCACGCGCCCGCCACCGCCACCGCCAGCACCACCCCTGCCAGCCGCACCAGCGACGCTGCCAAGCCCGATCGCCAGCCTGCCCAAGCGAACGCCGCCGCGGCTCCGATCAGGGCGAAATCAACCCAATTCATCGTCCGCCAGCCATGAATACTCGAAATCGGGCGCGCTCAGCCCGCCGCGCTTCACCGGCCCGCCCTTGATCAGGCCTTCCCTCCGCATCGACACGTACTGCTCGTTCGTCCCCATGATGATGTGGTCGACCAGCTCGATCCCCATGTACTTGGACGCTTCTTCGATCTGGTCCGTCAGCGTCAGGTCCGGCCCCGACGGCGTCGGATCCCCGGACGGGTGGTTGTGCAGCATGAGCATCTGCGTCGCCCCGCGCACGATCGGTTCCCGCAGCACCTCGGCCACCCGCGCCTGCGCGCCGTGCACCGTCCCTTCGTACAACGTCTTCTCGCCGATGATCTTGCCCTTCGAATTCATCGAGATCACGCGCACCTGCTCCAGGCCCAGCGCCGCCATCTCCGCGCCCCAGCGGTTCCACGCGTCGCGAGGCGTGCGAATCCGCCCGTCGCCGCCGATCTCCTCGCGCCCGGCGCGGAAGCCGAGCTCCATCGCCGACAGCAGCGTCGCCACTTTGGCCGGACCCAAGCCGGACACCTGCGTCAGCAGCTCGTCGGGCTGCGCCCGCAGCAGCCCCAGCAGGCCGTAGCGCCTCAGCAGATCCCGCGACAGCGACATCACGTCCTGCCGCTTGGTCCCTGTCCGCAGCAGGATCGCCAGCAGCTCGTCCGCGCCCAAATGCCGCGCTCCGTGCTGCAGCAGGCGCTCGCGCGGGCGCTGGTCGTCCGGCAGCTCGCGGACGCCGACCGGCCCGCCTGCTCCGCTCTCCCCGCTCACTCGTCCCGTTTGCTCCCGAACTGCGGCGCCTCGACCTGCTCGCGCGTTCCCTCCGCGATCTGCCGCTCGCTCTGCGCGCCCCAATCGGAAGCGGCCGCGCGCTCCTCATCCCGCCGCGTCTCCGCGATCTCCTCGGCAGCCGCCTCCGCCGGCACCGGGCGCCAGGCGACCAGCGCGTTCGAGTGCGGGTAGTGCTCGGTATAGATCCAGCCGCCCGGCTCGGGCATCTCCAAGTAGATGTCCTTCCTGACCCGGAACACGCGCTTCCCCACCTTCACGTAATGGCCCGGGAAGAAGAACAGGAAGTCCGCCTTCCGCCACTTGCGCTGGATCATCCCCGTCGTTTCCGTCGGCGCGGAGAACAGGTCGCGCCAGTGGATCAGCGCCAGCGATCCCGAAAGCAGCCCGATCAGAGCCGACAGGGCGAATCCGAACCAAGCGCCCGAACCGCCCGTCGCCGCTTCGACCAGCAGCGCCGTCGCCAGCGCCGTCAGCGCCGCGAAGATCGGCGTCCAGATCGCGACCCCGCGGATAACCTGCTTCCGCGCCCGCCCCGCGTCCCGCGCCTGCGTGCCCGATTCCTCGATCTCTCGCCAGCTCAACGCGCACGCCCCGTCCCGCGCCCGCCAATGCGCGGGCGCAGCGCCCATCCTACCCCGACGCGGAGCGGCGCATCGTCCGCCACCGGGAGAACCCGCGCTAGGAGATCGCGACCGTCGCGCCCGCCTCTTCCAGCGCCGCCTTGATCTGCTCGGCCTCTTCCTTGCCCACCGCTTCCTTGACCGGCTGCGGCGCGCCCTCCACGAAATCCTTCGCCTCCTTGAGGCCCAGGTCCGTGACCGTGCGCACGGCCTTGATCACGTTGATCTTGTTCGCGCCGAAGTCCTGCAGCGTGACCGTGAACTCGGTCTGCTCCTCTTCGGCCGGCCCGGCATCCGCCGCGCCCGCGCCGGCCACGGCGACCGCCGCCACCGGCGCCGCAGCGGTCACGCCGAACTCTTCCTCGATCTTCTTGACCAAGTCGCGCGCCTCGAGGATCGACATGTTGCTGATCAGCTCGAACGCTTGGTCCACATTGCTCACCGCATTGCTCATCGGACTCTCCTGCCAGCCGGTCGCCCGGCGCTGTGCTCGCTACTCGGCCTCTTCGGCCTCGGCTCCGCCATCCGGCGCGGCCTCCGCCTTGCCGTCGGCTTCTTCGTTCGGTTTCGCTCCGGCCGCCTCCGCCGCCCCGTCGGACTCCTCCATCTGGGCCGCGTACGCCTCGACGATCGCGGCGACATCGCGGATGATCGCGTTGAGCGATCCGGCGATCCCGCCGATCGGCCCGTTGATCCCGCCCGCCAGCTTCGCCATCAGCTCCGGCCTCGTCGGGATCTCCGCCAAGTCCGCGATCCGCTCCGGCGGCTCCAGCGAGCCCTCGACGAACACCCCGTGCAGCGGCACGTCCAGATTCGCCTGCCGCAGGTACGCCCGCAGCGCGCGCGGCGCGTCGGGCACGTCGCCGAAGCCGAACAGCAGCGCCGTCGCTTCCTGCGCGAGCCCCGCCGCCTCGGGCAGCTCCGCCGCCTCGGCCGCGCGCCGCCAGAGCGTGTTCTTCACCACCCGCAGCTCCGTCTCAGGAGCCTCCGCCCGCACCGCCCGCCGCATCTCCTGCATCTGCCCGACGGACAGCCCGCGGTAGTCGAGGCCGATCACCGCCTCGCTGCGGCGCAGCCGTTCCTCCAGCAGCGCGACCTGCTCGATCTTCCGTTCCGTGGCCATCGCTCCGCCCGTTCCCTGCGCTCCGGCGGCTTCCGCCCCGCCCCGATCGCCGCGCAAGTCCGGACATCCGGGCGCGATCGCGCCCATCCGCCGGCTTCGCCTGCCTGCGTCGGACTTCCGCGCCCCCGGCTGGGGACGCCGCCGACGGTCTGGGGCGGCTATTCAGCCTTCATTGCCAGTGTACTCGTCTGCTCCAGTTTCACGCCAGGCCCCATCGACGAAGTCAGATGCAGGCTGCGGATGTACGTGCCCTTCAAGCCCGACGGCTTCGCCTTCACGATCTCCTGCACCACCGTCGCCAAGTTGTCCAGCAGCGCCCCGTCCTCGAACCCGGCCTTGCCCACCGGCACGTGCACCGAAGCCTCGCGGTCGGTGCGGAACTCGACCCGCCCCGCCATCGCCTCGGACACCGCCTTGCCGACGTCGTTCCCGTCCACGACCGTGCCCGACCGCGGATTCGGCATCAGCCCGCGCGGGCCCAGCACCCGGCCCAGCCGCCCGACCTTGCCCATCAGCTCGCGCTGCGCCACCGCGACGTCGAAATCGGTGAAGCCGTCCTCCACCCGCTTGATCAGATCGTCCGCGCCGACGACCTCGGCCCCCGCGTCCTCGGCCGCCTTGGCCGCGTCGCCCTCGGCGAACGCTGCCACGCGCACTGTTTTGCCCAAGCCGTGCGGCAGCCGCGCCGTCCCCCGCAGCTGCTGGTCCGCGTGCCGCGTGTCCAGCCCCGTGCGGATGTGCAGCTCGACCGTCTCGTCGAACTTCGCCGTCGCCAGCTCCTTGACCAGCGCCACCGCCTCTTCCGGCTGGTAGTGCCGCGCCCGGTCCAGCTTCTCCTCCGCCGCCCGGTACCGCTTCCCGCGCTTGGCCATCTCAGTCCCTCACTTCCACGCCCATGCTGCGGGCCGTGCCCGCCACCTGCTTCATCGCCGCCTCGACGTCGTTCGCGTTGAGGTCGGTCAGCTTCTTCTCCGCGATCTCCCGCACCTGCGCGCTCGTGATCGCCCCCGCCGTCTCCCGCCGCGGCTCCGACGAGCCCTTCTCGATCCCGGCCGCGCGCCGGATCAAATCCGACGCCGGCGGCGTCCGCAGCTCGAAGCTGAACGAGCGATCCTCGTAGATCGTGATCTGCGCCGGCGTGATCTCGCCCGCGCTCGAGGCCGTCCGCTCGTTGTAGCTCTTCACGAAGTCCATGATCGAGACCCCGTGCTGCCCCAGCGCCGGGCCCACCGGCGGCGCCGGACTCGCCTTCCCGCTTTCCAGCTGCAGCGTCAATACCGCGCGTACCCGCTTCGCCATCCCCCCGCTCCTCTCCCGTTATTCCTTCTCGACCTGATCCAGGTCCAGCTCGACCGGCGTCTCGCGCCCGAACATCGATACCAGCACCCGCACCTTGCCCTTGTCCAAATTGATCTCGTCCACCTGCGCGATGAAGTCCAGGAACGGCCCGTCGCTCACCCGCACCCGGTCGCCGATCGCGAACCCCACGCGCACCCGCGGCTCTTCCACCCGCGTCTGCCCGATGATCGACGCGACCTCCTCCGGCGGCAGCGGCCGCGCCGTCTCCTCGCTGCCCACGAACCCCGTCACCCCCGTCGTCCCGCTGACCACGTGCCAGCTGTTGTTGCCCAGCCGCTGCGTCTCCGGATCCAGCCGGATCTGCACCAGCACGTAGCCCGGCAGCAGCTTCCGCTCCACCTCCCGCCGCTTGCCCCCGCGGATCTCGACCTCCTGCTGCGTCGGCACCAGCGCGTAGCGCCGCGATTCCTCGTCCTCCTCCGGGTTCAGCTCCACGAACTCGTGCCCCGCGTCCATCACCCGGATCCGCTGGTCCAGCTGCCCCCGCACCCGCTCCTCGTAGCCCGCGTACGTGTTGATCGCGAACCACGCCGCGCCCTCGCTCTGCACCGACTCGACCGGCACCGCCGTCTCGTCCTCTTCCTCCTCCGGCTCCTCCTCCACCAGGAACGTCGGCAGCTCCGGCTCCTCTTCCTCGACCGGCTGATCGAGGCCGAGCTCCGCCACCGCCTGCTCAGCCTCGCGGTCGCCCTCTTCCGGCGGCTCGTCCGTGTCCAGGCCCAGCGCCCGCGCCGCCGCCAGCACGTTCTGCAGCTCGCGCTGCGCCGCGGTCATCCCCTGCGGCGCCAGCGGTTCGTCGAGCCGCGGGGCATCCTCCTGCCCGGTTTCCGTTTCCGCCATCTCCATCACCGCCTAGGGCAGCAGCACGTTCTCGACCAGGCGGTTCAGCCCGAAGTCGATCACGCCCAAGAATATGCCGACCGCGATCGCCACTACCAGCACCACCACCGTCAGGTTCATCGTCTCCTGCCGCGACGGCCAGACCACCTTCCGCAGCTCGTCGATGATCGCGATGATCCCCCGCGGATGCGTGATCCGGTACCAGAGGCTGCGCACTCGCGGTGCGTCTTCCGTCGTCGGCCGCTCCGACTGGATCTGCCGCCGCGGCCGCGCCGGGATCGTCCCGCCGCCGCCAACGGACGCCGCCTGCGGCTCGGCCGCGGCCTCGTCCGGGGCTCCCTGCCCGTCCGCGCCGCCGATCGGGGCATCAGCCCGCGTCGGGCGCGGCGTGACGGGGCCCGTGCGGCCGGCCGCGCCCCGGTTGCGCCGGCTTCCGCGCCTCCGCGATCCTCCGCTCCGCGGCATGGCTAGCGCGTCTCCCGGAACGCCGCCCGCGAGCGGCAGCGCGGGCAGTACTTCTTCAGTTCCAGCCGATCCGCGTCGTTCCGACGGTTCTTCGTCGTGTGATACGAGAACGACTGGCATTCCCGGCAGCGCAGCGTGATGAACACGCGGTCGCCCTTCGCCATTCGTCACCTCCCGCGCGGGTGCGCGCCAAGACTGTCCAGTTTCGCACGCGCGCCGCCAATGCGCACGCGCCGCCGGAACGCCTCCTAGCTTATTCGCCAGCTTATTCGAGGATTTTGGTGACGGCGCCGGCGCCGACGGTGCGGCCGCCCTCGCGGATGGCGAAGCGGAGGCCTTCTTCCATGGCGATGGGCTGGATCAGGCGGACGGTCATGGTGACGTTGTCGCCGGGCATGGCCATCTCGATGCCGTCGGGCAGGCCGATCGAGCCGGTGACGTCGGTGGTGCGGATGTAGAACTGGGGGCGGTAGCCGTCGAAGAACGGCGTGTGCCGGCCGCCTTCGTCCTTGCCGAGGATGTAGACCTCGGCCTCGAAGGCGGTGTGGGGGGTGATGCTGCCGGGCGCGGCGAGGACTTGTCCGCGGGCGATTTCGTCGCGGTCGATGCCGCGCAGGAGGCAGCCGACGTTGTCGCCGGCTTCGCCGGTGGGGAGGGTTTTCTTGAACATCTCGACGCCGGTGACGACGGTGGTGCGGGTATCGGTGAGGCCGACGATCTCGACTTCCTCGCCGGAGTTGACGACGCCCTGCTCGATGCGGCCGGTGGCGACGGTGCCGCGGCCCTTGATCCCGAAGACGTCCTCGACGGGCATCAGGAAGGGACGTTCGACGGGGCGTTCTGGGGTGGGGACGTAGTCGTCGACGGCGGCCATGAGTTCGACGATCGAGGCGTAATCGGGGTGTTCGCGGTCGTCCGCGGCGGATTCGAGGGCTTGGAGTGCGGAGCCGCGGATGACGGGGACGTCGTCGCCTGGGAAGTCGTTGGCGCTGAGCAGTTCGCGGACTTCGAGTTCGACGAGGTCGAGCAGTTCCTCGTCGTCCATTTGGTCGACCTTGTTGAGGTAGACGACCATGCGTGGGACGCCGACTTGTCTGGCGAGGAGGATGTGCTCGCGGGTCTGTGGCATGGGGCCGTCTGGGGCGGCGACGACGAGGATGGCGCCGTCCATTTGGGCGGCGCCGGTGATCATGTTCTTGATGTAGTCGGCGTGGCCGGGTGCGTCGATGTGGGCGTAGTGGCGTGCGTCGGTCTCGTACTCGACGTGCGCGATGGCGATGGTGATGCCGCGCGCGCGCTCTTCGGGGGCGTTGTCGATGGAATCGAAAGTGCGGACTTCGCCGCCGCCGCCGGCGAGGGACAGGACCTTGGAGATGGCCGCCGTCAGGGTGGTTTTGCCGTGGTCGACGTGGCCGATCGTGCCCACGTTCACGTGCGGCTTGGTCCGCTCGTACACCGCTCGCGCCATCTCGTCCAGCCTTCCCTTCGCGGGTTTTCGGTTCGATCCCCGCCGTGTTCGTCCCTGAGTTGCGTGGAGCCCGCGTCCAGATTTGAACTGGAGACCTCGTTCTTACCAAGAACGCGCTCTACCGACTGAGCTACGCGGGCGCCGCTCCCGGCTGCCGCGCCCCGCTGGGCGGGGCGCGCATCTGGAATATCTGGTGCTGGGGGCAGGATTCGAACCTGCGTAGCCTTTCGGCGCCGGTTTTACAGACCGGTGGTATTAGCCACTCACCCACCCCAGCGGGTGCGCGGCGCTCGTGGAGCCCAAGGGGGGATTCGAACCCCCAACCTGCCGATTACAAATCGGCTGCGCTGCCAATTGCGCCACCTGGGCCCGCATCGCCGCGCGCGGCCGGAACCGCCCCGCGGCGCGAATGCCCGACGATCAGCATACATCGCCTTGCGGATATCAGCGGATTCCGCACGGATTCCACACTCCTCCCCCGCGCTGGTTGTCGCAACCCGCCTCAGCGCTATCCTGCCCCCGACAGGCCAGCTGCTTGACGGAACGAGGGAGCCGACAGATGACCCACTTGCGCACGCGGATCACCGCGCTCTCACTCTTCGCGGCCCTCGCCGCCGCGCTCTGCTTCTCGATTCTCGGCGCTCCCGGCGCTTCCGCGCAGGCCCCGGCGCTCGAACTGCCGGCGGCCCCGCACGAAGAAGGCTCCCTCTATCTCCGCGGCGACGGCAGATTGGCCGACGACGGCGTGCATCTCGCAGTCGACGCCCAAAGCGACGACGCCAGGTTGGACCACCACGAGCTGGTCGTCGACGATGACGACGGCTCGTTCGAGGTCCGCGCCTACGTGATTGGCGGCGACGGCGCAACCGCCACCGTCTACGTCCGCGAACACGAGGATCACGACATCGTCGTCCGGCAGTCCGAGATCTACATCGGCTGCCCCGAAGCCAACGAGTGCATGTCCGCCTCCGACTTTCACGTCGACGCGGGCGCGGGCGGCTCTTGGACCGTCGACGTCGAGTACGGCGATGGCGATCATGGCGCTTGGCAGCTCGAGGTCTACAAAGACGTCGGCACGGCCGTCCTCTTCCTCCCGCCCTTCCCCGCGCCGCCCGTCCACGCTATCCGCGGCGACGGCACGACGTACGATGACAGTGCGCACCTGCGGGTCTCTGACCGCAACTCCCCCGATGAAAAAGTCGTGCGTGGCGAGCTCATCATCGAGGACGAGGACGGCATCTTCGAAGTCGTCGCCTACATCGAAGGCCCCCACGGAGCCATCGCCACGGTCAACGTCTACAAGGACATCCCCGACGGCCCGCAGGTCGAGCAGCGCACGCTGGTGATCGCCTGCCCCGACGCGGACATCTGCCTGCACACCGTCGAATTCACGGTGAGCGCCGCCGCCGGCATCTACGCCGTCGACGTCGAGCACGTGCCCGACAGCGCCAACCTCGGCCCGTGGCAGCTGGAGGTCTACAACTACGTCCTCCCGGCGACGGGCTTCCCCACCGGCGGCACCGGCGGCCTCTTCAGCGCCGCCGGAGGCGCTCCCTCGACGCCGATCATCGTGCTCGTCGCGAGCGCCATCATCACCGCCGCCGCGCTCGGCTTCGGCCTGCGCCGCAGCCGCGGTTCCGTCTAGCCGCGGAGCCCGCCAATCAGCGGGATCGGCCGCCGCGCGCGGCTGATCCCGCAGCGCTTCCGCCCCGCCCAACGTTATGTCCGCGTAACGGGCGGCGCGGAATAAACGCCATTAGTTGCGCTGAATCACCAGCCGCCCTATACAGGACATAGCGGCACCCGCCGAGGGTGCCGTCCAGCTCGGAAGGCCGCCCCATGATCAACCGCTCCCTGCTCTCCCTTGCGGCCATCGCCGCAGCCGCAGCCGCAGCCGCCCTCTTCGGCGCAACCCTGCTCTCGCCGCAACCGGCCTCCGCCGACGACCACGGCATCTGCATCGACCGCGCGCCCGGCGACTACATCATCGACGTGCCCGCCATCGGCGACGAAGATGCGGCCGCTCTGCGGGCGACGATCGGAGAGGGCGGCGAAATCACCGCGCTCGTCGAACCCGGTGGCTTCGACCTCGTCGCCATCGGCGCGCTCCCCGGCCTCGCCCCGGCCTACGCCAACGTCATGACCATCGAAGGCGAAAAGGTCAACTTGGTCGACTGCCCCTGGATGGGCGACGACTCCATGTCCATGGACAGCGACGACGCGATGGACAGCGACGACGCGATGGACAGCGACGACGCGATGGACAACGATGACGCCATGTCCATGCCCGCATCCGGCACCGGCGGCCTGCTCTCGGCAGCCTCGGGCATCGGCTCCGCGCTGCCGCTGATCTCCGTCGGCGCCGGCGCGATCCTCTCCGCGCTCGCCGTCGCCTTCGGCCTCCGCCGCAGGCGCTAACCCCGCGACCCGGAAACAGCACCGAACCGCCCGGCCCCCGCGCCGGGCGGTTCGCTATCCGCGCAATTTGAAGCGGCCGAGCGCGGCTAGAACCGCAGCGCGCTCTCCACCAGCGGATCCGCAGCCGGCCCCTCGTCTTCCTCCTCCAGCGCCGGCGCCGCCCGCCGCCACGCCGTCCCCTCCCGCGAGTCTTCCAGCACCACGCCCAGCTCGCCGATGCGATCCCGCACCCGGTCCGCCAGCTCGAACTGCTTCGCCTCGCGCAGCCACCCGCGCACTTCCACCAAGAGATCAATCGCCGCGTCCGCGTCCCCGCTCCCCCCGCCGCCCGCCGCCGCGAACTGCAAGCCCAGCACTCCGCCCAGCTCCCGCAGCAGCTCCTGCGCGTCCGACGCCGGCAGCCCCGCCGCCCGCCGCCGGTTCACCATCCGTCCCAGCTCGTACACCACCGCCATCGCCCGCGGCGTGTTCAGGTCGTCCTCCAGCGCCGCCGTGAACCGCTCCCGCGCCGCCTCTACGGAAAACTCCGTCTCCTCGTCCAGCATCTCCCCCGTAGTCGCCCCCTCGGCCACCGCTTCCGCCGCCGCGAACCGCAGCCGCTCCGCCCCCCGCGCCGCCGCCGCCAGCGACTCCGCCGAATAGGTCAGCGGCGAGCGGTAGTGCCCGCCCAGCACGAACAGCCGCAGCGCGTCCGCCCCGTGCGCGTCCAGCACCTCCCGCAGCCGCACGATCTTGCCCGTCGACTTCGACATCTTCTCGCCGCCGAACTGCATCATCGCGTGGTGCATCCAGTGCCGCGCGAACGGCTGCTCCCCGCTGTACGACTCCGACTGCGCGATCTCGTTCTCGTGATGCGGGAAGATCAGGTCCATCCCGCCCCCGTGCAGGTCGATCGTCTCCCCCAAGTAGCGCATCGACATCGCCGAGCACTCGATGTGCCAGCCCGGCCGCCCCGGCCCCCACGCCGACTCCCACTGCGGCTCGCCCGGCTTCGCCCCCTTCCACAGGGTGAAGTCCATCGGGTGCTCTTTCTCCGTCCCGATCTCCGTCGGCTCCGCCGAAATCATGTCCTCCAGCCGCCGCCCCGAGAGCTTCCCGTACTCCGCGATCTTCCCCACCCGCGCGTACACGTCGCCGCCGGCCGCGTACGCCGTCCCCCGCTCGATCAGCCCCGCGATCATCTCCTGCATCTGCGGGATCTCCTCCGTCGCCCGCGGATGCACGTCCGCCGCCGCGATCCCCAGCTCCCGCCACTCCCCCTGGAACGCCGAGATCTGCCGCTCCGCCAGCTCCGCCACCGTCATCCCCAGCTGCTCCGCCCGCGCGATCAGCTTGTCGTCCACGTCCGTGAAGTTGTAGATCAGCCGCACCCGCCGCCCGCGCCATTCCAAGTAGCGCCGCAGCGAGTCGAAGATGATGATGCTCATCGCGTGCCCGATGTGCGCGTCGTCGTACGGCGTGATCCCGCACACGTACATCGAGACCGGATCGTCCCTCGGCTCGAACTCTTCCTTGCGCCGCGTCAGCGTGTTGTACAGCTGCACCGATCGCCCTCAGCGCCCCAGCCACGCGGCCGACGCCGGATTCGCCGCCGGCTCGGTTGGCGCGCGCCGACCGTTCCCCTGCTCCGACGCCTCGATCGCCAGCCGCGCCTGCATCGCCAGCTCCTCCACCCGGGCCTCCAATTGCTCCAGCCGATCATGCTCCGGATCGGGCAGCCGCAGCACCGTGTCGTCGCCCGGATCGTAATACGAGACCACGTGGCCGGGCACCCCGACCACCGTCGAGTAGGGCGGCACGTTCTGCACCACGACCGCGCCGGCGCCGATCTTCGCCCCGTCGCCCACCCGCACCGCGCCGATCACGCTCGCCCCCGCGCCCACCAGCACGTCGTCGCCGAAGATCGGGTGCCGCTGCGCCCGCTGCCGGCTCGCCCCGCCCAGCGTCACCCCTTGGTGCAAATGGCAGCGCCGCCCCAGCACCGCCGTCTCGCCGATCACCACCCCCATCCCGTGATCGATCAGGCAGGGCGACGCGATCCGCGCCCCCGGATGAATCTCGATCCCCGTCAGCCAGCGCCCCGTGTGCGAAACCAGCCGCGGCAGCAGCGGCAGCCCCGCCCGCCGCAGCGCCGCCGCCGCACGGTGCAGCGCCAGCGCATGCACGCCCGGATACGTCAGCAGCACCTCCAGCGCCGAAGTCGCCGCCGGATCCCGATCCATCGCGAACCGCACGTCGTCGCCGATCGCGTCCAACCAGCCCAGCATCCGCGCGACGGCCCCGATCCCGCCCATCGCCTCAGCTCCCCCCGCCCAACTCGGGCATGTTCCACAGCTCGTCCAGATCGATCGTCAAGCCGGGCATCTCCGGCCCGACTTCGAGCGCCGAGGGGCGCTCATGCACGACTTCCGGCTCGCCCCGCCGGAACACGTGGACCCGCTGCGTCCACGGATCGATCATCCAGCCGACCGCGGTGCCGTGCTCGACCCAGAATGAAGCCTTCCGCACCTGAGCCGCCACCGAGTCCGAACGCGAGCGGATCTCGACCGCGAACGTCGGCACCAGCTCCCGGTAGTTCGACCCCGCCCGCTTCGGCGGCAAGGCCGCAGCCAGCGCCGCAGAAATCCAAGAGATGTCCGGAGCGCCCAAAATATTGGTCCCGGGCACTGCGTAGGTCCCGCTGGAGTCGACCAGAATCCCGCCCCCGCCAGCGCGTATCCACAGCACGATCTGGACGATCAACAGCGGCGCCATCCGCGGTCCGGGATCCGTCGCCGGCGGCGGTGGTGCCATGATCAACTCCCCTCGCGCCCCGCGCTCGAAGCGCCAATCGACCCCGGCTCCTTGCAGCCCCTCGAACTGCGAGTCGGTCAGCGGCGCATCCGCCGGGAACTCGATCACGATCTGCGACGGCCAATCTGCTGCCTCCCAAACCGGCAGCTTTGCTGGACGTACTACTGGGCGCAGCGGCGCGGAAACCATTGCAGTCCTCCGCAACTGATCCTACCCGCGCCTGATCGTCGCCACCGCCTGCACCGCGATCCCCTCGCCCGCCCCGATCGCGCCCACTGGTTCAGCTCTCCACGCCCAACTCGGGCATGTTCCACAGCTCGTCCAGATCGATGGTCAAGCCGGGCATCTCCGGCCCGACTTCGAGCGTCGAGGGGCGCTCATGCACGACTTCCGGCTCGCCCCGCCGGAACACGTGCACCCGCTGCGTCCACGGATCGATCATCCAGCCGACGGCGGTGCCGTGCTCGACCCAGAACGAAGCCTTCCGCACCTGAGCCGCCACCGAGTCCGAACGCGAACGGATCTCGACGGCGAATGTCGGCACCAGCTCCCGGTAGTTCGACCCCGCCCGCTTCGGCGGCAAGGCCGCGGCCAGCGCCGCCGAAATCCAAGAGATGTCCGGAGCGCCCAAAATATTGGTCCCGGGCACTGCGTAGGTCCCGCTGGAGTCGACCAGAATCCCGCCCCCGCCAGCGCGTATCCACAGCACGATCTGGACGATCAGCAGCGGCGCCATCCGCGGTCCGGGATCCGTCGCCGGCGGCGGTGGTGCCATGATCAACTCCCCTCGCGCCCCGCGCTCGAAGCGCCAATCAACCCCGATCCCCTGCAGTCCTTCGAACTGCGAGTCGGTCAGCGGCACATCCGTCGGGAACTCGATCACGATCTGCGACGGCCAAGCGTCCGCCTCCCAAGCCGGCAGCTTTGCTGGACGTACTACTGGGCGCAGCGGCGCGGAAACCATTGCAGTCCTCCGCAACTGATCCTACCCGCGCCTGATCGTCGCCACCGCCTGCACCGCGATCCCCTCGCCCGAACCGATCGCGCCCATCCCTTCCGTCGTCGTCGCCTTCACGTTCACCCGCGGCGAATCCAACCCCAGCGCCGCGCCCAACCGCTCACGCATGGCCTTGATGAACGGCCGCAGCCGCGGCGCCTCCGCGATTACCGTCGCATCCGCCGACGCCGGCCTCCACCCCGCTGCCTCCAAGTCGCCGACGACCAGCCGCAGCATCTCGATGCTGTCGCCGTCCCGCCAAACCGGATCGTTGGTCCCGAACCGCGCCCCGATGTCGCCCATCCCTGCAGCCCCCAGCAGCGCGTCGATCAGTGCATGCGCCAGCGCGTCCGCATCCGAATGCCCCGCCAAGCCGCGCGGATGCGGAATCTCGACCCCGCCCAGGACCAGCCGCCTGCCCGCATCCGCATCGGCGAAGCGATGCACGTCGATCCCGATCCCCGTTCTCGTCTCCGGCGTTCCGCCGCCCAGCAGGGCCTCCGCAACCGCCAAATCCCCCGGCGTCGTGATCTTCGGATTCGGCCCGGCGGTCTCATACACGGCCACGGGCTCCCCGATCCGCTCGACCAGCGAAGCATCGTCGGTGCCGGCGAAGCCGTCCGCCCGCGCCGCGGCATGCGCCCGAACGAGCAGCTCGCGCCGGAACACCTGCGGCGTAGCCGCCCGCCGCAGACTCGATCTGTCGGGCGTCGACCGCACGACATTGCCGGCATCTACGACCTTGATCGTGTCGACCGCCGGCCCGCCCGCGATCGCCCCGCCCGTCTCCAGCGCCCGCGCGATCCCTTCTTCGAACGCCGCTGAGCCGGCCAGCGGCCGCGCCCCGTCATGCACTGCCACGATGTCAACCCGCGGCAGCGCGGACAGGCCCGCCCCGACCGAGTCCTGCCGCTCCTCGCCGCCCGTCACCAGCGCGCGGACTTTGCCCGTCGAATGCTCCTGCACGATCTCCGCCGCATCGCGCCGATTCCCCGTCGATGTCACGACCACGACATCGGTCACCGAAGCCGCCCCTTCGCACGCCGCGAGGGAATGAGCCAGCACGGGGCGGCCGCCCAGGCGAGCCATCAACTTGTCGCCGCCGCCCATCCGCGTACTCCGGCCCGCCGCCAGCAGCACGCACCCGACCCTCACCGCGCGGCCGCGTCTTCCGCCGCCTTGACGCGCTCGACGATCTCCGCGAACACCATCTTCCCGGCCTGCGTCTGGATCACCCGCTTCACCCGCGCCTCGATCTCCTCGCCGACCAACCCCGCCGCCCGTTCCACCACGACCATCGTCCCGTCGGGCAGGTAACCGACTCCCTGCCCCTCGCCGCGGCCGCGCTCCACCAGCGGCACCCGCACCGCTTCGCCCGGCAGCACCCGCGTCTTCACCGCGTCGGCCAAGCCGTGCAGGTTCAGCGCCCGCACCCCCTCCAGCCCGGCCACGCGCTGCAAGTTCGCATCCGTCGTGATCAGCGCCCCGCCCCGCTCCCGCGCCAGCCGCACCAGCCGCGCGTCGACATCCTCGTCCGGCCGCGCCGACCCCGGCTCATCGTCCAAGATCGCCGTGCGCACCAGTTCCGACGCTTGCAGCCGCGACAGCAATTCCAATCCCGCCCGTCCCCGCTGCCGGCGCAGCGGATCGCCCGAGTCCGCCACCCGCCGCAGCTCGTCGATCACGAATCGCGGCACCGCCAGCTCGACCAGCAGGAACCCGCTTTCGGCCAGCCCTTCCAAACGGCCGTCGATGATCGCCGACGTGTCGACGAGCACCTCGCGCGGCAGCGCCGGCTCGGCCAGCGCCCCGATCTCCGCGCCGCGCCCGCGCAGCGCGTTGATCCAGCGCTCCACCTCCGCGCGCCGTCCCAGCGCCACCGCGATCCCCACCGGCGCCAACAGCACCGCCAAGCCGATCGGCACGAACGACCGCGCCGGCTCCGGCAGGTTGTTCAGCACCGGCGTCAGCAGCAGCACCGTGACCAGCGCGGCGATCAGCCCGAACCCGCCCAGCACCATCTCCAGCGTCGAAACCGAGTGCAGAATCCCCCGTCGGAACCGCTCGATCGGCAGCAGCGCCGCCTCGAGCAGCCCGGAACGCGAGAACCGCCGGCGATCCGGAACCTCCATCGCCATCCCGCCCGAAGACAAATGTGGCGGCCATGAGGCCGCCAGGATGAGACCGTGGCGGTCGCCCGCCGAATAAGGCCGTGCCTCCGCCTCATCGTTGCGGAGACGCTCTCATCATACCCGAATCGATCTCTGATAGCGTGATTTCCCCGCAGCGCGAGGCCCTCACGATGTCGCAAATCGAGATCGATCCGCTCCTCCAAGGCGTCTCCAAGCCAGCCCGCTACATCGGCGGCGAATGGAACGCGCGCGCCCCGATCTGGGACGACGCCCGCTCCCGTTGGGCCCTGATCTACCCCGACGTCTACGACATCGGACAGTCCAACGGCGGCCTCGCCATCCTCTACGACCTGCTCAACAAAACGCCCGAGACGCTGGCCGAGCGCGCCTATGCACCATGGCCCGACATGGCCGCCTCGCTCCGCGCCCGTCGCGCCCCGCTCTTCTCGCTGGAAAACCGCCGCCCGCTGCGCGAATTCACCGCGCTCGGCTTCTCCCTCTCGTATGAACTCACCTATACCAACATCCTCGAAATGCTCGATCTCTCCGGCATTCCGATCCGCTCTGAACAGCGCTCCGAAAACGACCCGATCATCTTCGCTGGCGGCTCCGGCGCGCTCGTCCCCGAGCCGCTTGCCCCGTTCATCGACGCCTTCGTGCTCGGCGAGGCCGAAGACGTCATCCTCGAAATCAACGACCTGCTGCTCGACTCCGCCGGCGCATCCCGCGCCGAGCTGCTCCGCGCCCTCTCCCGCATCCCGGGCGTCTACGTCCCCTCCCTCTACGAGTGGACTTACGCCGCCGACGGCACTCCCGCCGAGATCGTCCCCGACGGTGGCGCGCCGATCCCGATCGTCAAGCGCTTCATCCAAGGCCTTCCGCCGGTGCTGACCGACCCGATCGTCCCCTACCTCCAGACCGTCCACGACCGCGCCGGGATCGAAATCCAGCGCGGCTGCACCCAAGGCTGCCGCTTCTGCCAAGCCGGCATGATCTACCGCCCGCTCCGCGAGCGCACCCCCGAAGAGGTCGTCGCAGCCGCCAGGCAGCTCTTCGCCAGCACCGGCTTCGACGAACTTTCGCTCGTCTCGCTCTCTTCCACCGATCACTCCCAGATCGGCGGAATCGTCCGCGCACTGCGCCGCGAATTCGGCGACGACATCGGCATCTCGCTTCCCTCCACCCGCGTCGACTCCTTCTCCGTCGATGTCGCCCTCCTCTGCGCGCCCCGCAAGAAATCCTCGATCACCTTCGCCCCCGAAGCCGGCTCCCAGCGCCTCCGCAACGCCGTCTCCAAAGTCGTCGCCGACCAAGACTTGCTCGATGCCGCCCAAAACGCGTTCGACAACGGCTTCAGCTCGATCAAGCTCTACTTCATGGTCGGCCTCCCGACCGAAACGATGGCCGACGTGCGGGGCATCGTCGATTGGGCCTCCCAAGTCCTCGCCATCGGCCGCCGCACCGCCGGCAAGCGCGCCCGCGTCCGCGTTTCCACCTCCAACCACGTGCCCAAGGCCCACGCGCCCTTCCAATGGGCCCGCCAGGAAACCCCGGCCGAGCTCGCTCCCAAGCACGACCTGCTCAAGGCCGAATGCCGCAAGGCCCGCCTCGACCTCACTTGGAACGACCCGCAAGAATCGCTGCTCGAAGGCGTGATCTCCCGCGGCGACCGCCGCATCGCGCCCGTGATCGAAACCGCCTGGCGCAACGGCGCGGTCTTCGACGCTTGGTCCGAGCACTTCAAGCCCGAAGTCTGGGACTCCGCCTTCCGCGAACATAACGTAGACCCTGCGTTCTATACGCATCGCGAACGCGACCTCTGGGAACGCTTCCCTTGGTCCCATATCGCCTCCGGGCTCTCGGAAGCCTTCCTGCGCAAGGAATGGCAGCGCACCTGGAACGAACTCACCACCGCCGACTGCCGCAGCGGCTGCAACGTCTGCGGCCTCGAACACCAAGCCGATCTCTGCAACCTCAAACTGCAGGATCTCATCCACACCCGCCGCGCACCCGAAGGCGAGCGCGTCCTCGTCCTCTAGAAAGGGCCGCTCGCGTGCCACGCGACGTCCTCCAGCACCTGATCTGGCAGCTCGACCAAGCCTTCCAGGGCAAGCCCGAACATTCCCTCCTCGCCAACCTCTCCTCCGTCACCAACGCCGGCCTCGACCAGCTCCCGCCCTCAGGCGGCCGCACCATGCGCGACCTGATCATCCACTGCGGCTCGATCAAGTCCATGCACGCCAACCACGCCTTCGGCGACGCCACCCGCACCTTCTGGTCCGCCTGGGACGGCGACGGCCTGCCCACCGAAGCATCGTTCGAGGAACTGCTCGACTGGCTCGAACGCACCCACGACGAAGTCTCCCTCGCCGTCGCCGCGCTCGACGACGACGGCGAACTGCGCGTGCTCAGGCCCACCTATTGGGGCGCCAAATGGGAAACCCGCGCCATCGTCGACGCCATCGCCATCCACGACATCTACCACGCCGGCGAAATCAACCACCTCCGCGCCCTACTCCAGCAATCATCCCGCTGACCAGCCGCTTATCCTGACTCCGCGAGAAAGCGCGCAGGAACGCACGTGACCACCGCCGTCGCAGACCCCGTTTCGGACGCCATTGCGGCGGTTCTTGCTTTGGGGCGGCCCGTCCGGGTGCGGCCGGACTGCGCGATTACGGACGACTACCTTGCCGGGCTCGGCGAGAGCTGCGAGGGCATCTGGGTCGAAACCCATCGAGGGGAGCTCATCATCAGCGGCGCATCGAAAGACGAAATCCCCTACATCACCTCCGACTTGGGCCGACAGGTCGGCAACTGGGACGTGGAGCTGTTCGACATCGGTACGCGCGACAAGGATGGCGGCTACTGGCCGCCGGGCTGGGAGGCGCACATCCCCGACGTCAGCTGGATCAGCGCCGAGCGCATCGCCCTGCTCCCGCCGACGGGCGGCCCCCGGCCGACCTACTGGCCGATTGCGCCGGAGTTCGTGATTGAAGTCCGCTCGCGCAACGATTCTCTGAGCAGCCAGCAGGAAAAGATGGTCGGCTGGACCACTCATGGCGTCCTGCTCGGGCTGCTCGTCGATCCGGCCAACCGCAATGTCCACATCTACCGGGACGGCGAGGAACAGCGGGTCTTGCACCGGCCCGACGAGGTTGACTGCAATCCGGAGATGCCCGGCCTCGTCCTCGACTTCGCCCGCATCTGGCGCATCGCCGACGCCTGACCGCCAGCAACGCCGCAGCCGTTCCTGCCCTGTGCGGGGCGCCGCACCCGGGACGCCGGCCGACGCGGAATTCGGTGGCGGGGTCAGAACGGGTCGTGGCGCTGCTGGGCGTGGAAGTGGGCGTCTTGGGCGGGGGCGATGCCGATTTCGTCGAGGCGGTCGTCGTCGATGCCGAAGTGGTGGGCGACTTCGTGGAGGACGGTTTCGCGGACCTGCTCGATGACCTCTTCGCGGGTGCGGCAGATTCCGAGGATCGGCTCTTCGTAGATGTAGATGCGGTCGGGCAGCGTGTTGCCGTAGGTGCCGCGGGCGGTGAGCGGCTGGCCGACGTAGAGCCCGAGCAGGGTGTCGGGCGGGCGCAGGCCGACGGAGGCGAGGTCTTCGTCAGACGGGCGCGAGCGGATCAGGACGACGACGTTCTCCATCCGCGCGGCCAGCTCGTCGGGAATTTCCTCGAGCGCCTTGGCGACGAGTCGGCGGAAGTGGACGCGCAGCATCTCTAGTCGACCCAATCGTTGCCGAGCGCGCCCTCGAGCACGCGCCGGGCGATCGGGCCGGCGTTGTCGGCGCCGGAGACGCCGTCATCTAGGACGACGGCCGCGAGCAGGCGCGGGTTCTCGTACTCGGCCCAGGCGGCGAACCAGGCATGGGTGCTGAACGCGGGCGCGGGCGGCGGAGGTGCCTGCGGCTCATCCTCGGTTTCAAGTTCTTCGGAGGCATCGGTTTCATCGGCGTCGTCTTCTGCTTCGACGCTGGCGATGGTCTCGACGTCGATCACGCGGTCTTCCGCCGTGCCGGACTTTCCGGCCGCTTGCAGCGGGCTGTTGGTGAAGGGCAGGAAGCCGGTGCCGTAAGGCTTGGCGATCACGTCGCGCAGGGACTGCTGCAGGTCGCCGAGCGTCTTGGAAGAGACGGGCAGGACGCTGATCGCGCGACGTTCGAGCAGGGTCGGTTCCAAGCCCGGCGGCTCGATCGAGATCACGGCCATCGGCGTGTAGAGGACGCCCGTGGTCGCGATCGCGGCATAGGCGTTCGCGAGCTGCAGCGCGGTGACCGAAACGTAGCCTTGGCCGATGCTGGCGTTGATCGCGTCGCCCGTGTACCAGTTGTCGCCGCGGTTGGCGATCTTCCAAGACGGGCTGGGGTTGACCCCGGCTTCCTCGTAGATGCCGACGACTCCGGTCGGCAATCCGAAGCCGAAGCCGCCGGCGACCCGCGAGAGCAGCGACGGATCCTGGCGGTCGAGCGCGCGCGCGATCTCGTAGAAGACGGTGTTGCAGGATTCGGCCAGCGCCTGCGAGAGCGGCATCTCGCCGCGGTCGACCGTCTTCCAGTTGCGCAGCGGGGCCTGGTTGCCCAGCCGCCACAGCGCGGGGCAGGAAATGCGGTCGTCGATGTCGAAGCCGCCTTCTTCGAGCGCGGCCGCCAAGCTGATCGTCTTGAAGGTCGAGCCGGGCGCGTAGACCTGCTGCGTGGCCCGGTTCACGAACGGCTGCCGCTCGTCGTTGAAGTAGCGGTCGACCTCTTCCTGGGTGAAGCCGTCGACGATGTCGTTGAGATCGATGCGGGGGTAGGAGGCCATCGCGATGATGTGGCCGCTGCGCGGGTCGAGCGCGACGACCGCGCCCGGCTGCTCGCCCAGCGCCTCTTCGGTCAGCTGCTGCACGCGGATGTCGAGCGTGAGCCGGATGTCGGACCCGTCCACGGCCGGCCGCTCCGCCATCACGCGCAGCGGCCAGCTGTCGCCGTTGACGATCACCAGCTGCCCGCCGCGCCGGCCGGCCAGCGCGTCGTTCCACGAGCGCTCGATCCCGTCGCGGCCGATCAAGTCGCCCGAGCGGTAGCCGTCGTCGTATCTCGCGGCCAGTTCCTCGGCGTTGATCTCCTGCAGGTAGCCGATCACGTGCGAGGCGGAATCGCCGAACGGGTAATAGCGGCGCGGCTCGAAGTCGAGCAGGATGCCGAGGTGGCTGAGCGTGTTGTACTCGTCGATCAGCTCCCGCGGCGTTTCGATGGGCAGCGAGGCGACGGGGACGAACTCCGAGTAGGGCCTGCTGCTGGCCAGGCGCTGCTCGACGTCGGCCCGCTGCAGGCCGAGCCGTTCGGTGAAGAACGCGATCACCTGCTCGCGCTCCTCGGGCTCGATCGCCTCGCGGTAGAGGCCGACGATGGCGATGTCGCGATCCTCCGCCACCGCCTCGCCGTTGCGGTCGAGGATGCGCCCGCGGTCGGGCACCGCGATGTTGTTGCGGACCAGGCAGCCGTTGCAGTTGAGCCCGTCGAAGATCAAGTCCGGCGTCCAGTGCACGACGTACTCGCCCTGCCGGAAGACGATCGCGCGCACGGTTTCGACGACCTCGCCGTAGAAGCCGGTCTGGTAGCGCAGGATCACGTCGAAGTTGCGCGCTTCGGCGTCGCCCTGCCAGTCAATCGCCCAGGACATCCCGCGGATCGTCGCTTCGCGGTTGATGTCGCGGTAGCGCTGCGCGAAGGCCTCGCGCGGGACGGCGCTGCGCGATTCTTCGGTGATTCTGTCCCAGGCGTCTTCGTAGCGCTCGCGCTCGATCAAGTGGAAGAAGCGCTGCACGGCGGCGAGCGGCGTCTCGGGCGGGATCGAAAGATCTTCGAGGAAGTGCTGCGGCGGCGGAGGCGCCGGGCGGGTCGCCCATGCGATGCCGCTGCCGCCGCCGGCGGAGCCCGAGCCTGCCGCGTCTTCCTGTTCGTCCGCCTGCTGCCCGTCCGCGCCGTCCGCGCTCGGCGCCGCGTCTGCGGGTTCAGCGCCGCCGGCGCTGCCGCTGCCGTCTTGAGATTGTTCCTGCTGCGGCTGCTCGAAGGCCTGGCTCAAGTCGCGGTCGCTGTTCGCTTCGGAGCCGAAGATGCAGGCCGAGAGGGCGGCTCCCGCGAGCAGGCACGCAACGGCGCCCGCGGCCGCCCGCGCCGATGAACCGAATCCGATCGCTGCACCGAGACGGCGGAACAACCGCTTCCGCTCCCTACTCCCGCACGCTGTCCACGCAAGCTCCCCGCCGCTTGACATGTTATCACCGCGCCCCCGCGCGCGGGCCGGCGCGGCCGCTGCGCTAGGATGAGTCCCGGCGCGGGCCTGATGTCGGCGGCCCGCGGCCCTGAAGGGATTCGCAGCATGGACTTCAAAGACGATGCCGAGATCGCAGGCTTCCGCGACGAGGTGCGCACCTTCATCGGAGACAACCTCCCCGGCGATTGGGGCAGCCGCCCCGCCGGCGAGGGCTACGACGACTACACCTTCCCGATCCTGCGCAACTTCCAGTCCGAGATGGCCAAGAAGCGCTGGCTGACGATGGCCTGGCCCAAGGAATACGGCGGCCTCGAAGCCAAGCACTGGCAGCAGGCCGTGATGTCGGAAGAAATGGCCTACCGCCGCGCCCCCGGCTCCGGCGCCAACATGGGCGTCCAGTGGGTCGGCCCCTCGCTGATGCTCTACGGCACCGACGCGCAGAAGCAGGAGCACCTCCAGCGCATCGCCGACGCCGATTCCTGGTGGTGCACGCTCTACTCCGAGCCCGGCTCCGGCTCTGACCTCGCCTCGCTCCAGACCCGCGCCGTCGCCGACGGCGACGACTACGTGATCAACGGCCAGAAGATCTGGACCTCCGGCGCGCACCGCGCCGACTGGGGCTGGCTCGCCGCCCGCACCGACCCCGACGCGCCCAAGCACAAGGGCATCACCATGTTCATGCTCCGCATGGACACCCCCGGCGTCACCGTCCGCCCCCTGATCAACATGGCCGACGGGCACGGCTTCAACGAGGTCTTCTTCGAGGATGTCCGCGTGCCCAAGTCCAACGTGGTCGGCGAGGTCAACCGCGGCTGGTACCACCTCGCCGTCGCGCTCGACTTCGAGCGCAGCGGCATCGGCGCGTTCGCCGGCGGCCGCCGCACCGTCGAGGAGATCACCGAGTTCGCCGCCGATCACCCGCGCTACCTGCAGCAGCGCCCGCATGTCCGCTACGAGCTGGCCGAGCGCATGATCGAGGTCGAAGTCGGCACCTTCATGGCCTACCGCATCGTGCACATGCAGAGCCAGGACATCGTCGCCAACCACGAAGCCTCGATGTCGAAGCTGTTCGGCTCCGAGCTGGGCCAGCGCATCGCCCGCACCGGCGTCGCCCTGCTCGGCCTCGACGGCGGACTCTGGGGCGGCGAGGGCGCGGCCGACGAGCGCTACGCCGCCCTGCAGGGCCGCCTCGCCCGCAGCTACGTCAGCTCCGTCAGCGGCACCATCGCCGCCGGCACCAGCGAAATCCAGCGCAACATCATCGCCACCCGCGGCCTCGGCCTCCCCCGCGGCTAGCCGCCCCGCCGCGGCTCCGCACCCGCGAAGCGGCCGCCGCAAGGCGGCCGCTTCCTCGTTTCAACAGGCTTTTTCTAAGGCTGCCTAGCCGCCGGTGAACGCCATCGCGATGCCGACGGCCGTCCCCAAAACCGCCGCGGATCCGAAGATCGCCCACAAAATCCGCGACGTCATCTTGGCCGCCTCCGCCTCCCGCTTCCGCATCTCCTCGTGCCACTTGTCATCCCGCGCCTGCTGCTCCCTACGCCAGTCATCGTCCCGCTTCTGCCGCGCATCGTCGCGCTTCTGCATTTCCTCGCGCCACTTGTCGTCGCGCGCCTGCTGTTCCCTGCGCCACTCATCTTCCCGCGCCAGCCGCGCATCATCCCGCGCCTGCTGTTCGCGGCGCCACTCGAGCTCGCGTTCGATCGACCGCCGCTCCGCTTCCTCGAAGCGCTGATCCATCAGCGCCATGATCTCGTTCTTGAACGTCTCGAAATCGTCCTTCGTCACCAAATCCGCCATCGCCCCGTCGATCTCGTCGCCCAGCACATTCGCCACGTTCCCGGCCGCCTCGTGCTCGGCCATGCCGTTCTGCACCAGCGACTGCTGCACCGCCAGCCGGTCGATCGTCTTCGGCATCTCCGCCTCCCGTCCTCATCCTACCCGCGCCGCGTTCACCCCGCCTGCGACGCGAAATGCACGACCAGCACGGTCAACCCCAAGATCGCCAGCCGGAACATCGCCAGCACCAAATGCGCCCACTCCTCCGTCGAATCCACCTCGCGCCGGTATCGCTCCTCCTCACTGCCCGCTCACTGCGCGATCGCGCAGCCGTCGGCTCGGCCGTCGCTGCCGGCCCACCAGGTGCCCGTCTCCCGTTCGCGCAGGATCATCTGGCCCTTGCCGACGACGTGGTTGCGGACGGGGCCCGCTGCGGGCCGCACCGGATGACCCATCTGCGCCAGCTCCGTCATCGCTTCCAGCGCGAAGCCCTCCTCGATCCCGACCTCGCCGTTGGGCGGGTCCTGGTAGATCGAAAACCGCGGCTCATCCAGCGCGCTCTGCGGATCCAAGCCCCGCTCCAGCGCGTGCAGCACCACCTGCACGTGCCCCTGCGGCTGGTTCCAGCCGCCCATCACGCCGAACGGGCCGAGCAGGCCCTCCGCGTCGGTCAGCAGCCCCGGCATGATCGTGTGGTACGGCCGCTTCCCGCCCGCCAAGACGTTGGGATGCCCCGCTTCCAGCGAGAACCCGGCCCCGCGGTTCTGCAGCGAGAAGCCGCAGCCGGGCGGCACGATCCCCGTCCCGAAGCCCTCGTAGTTGCTGTTGATGAAGCTGCACGCGTTCCCGTCCTCGTCGACGACGCAGAGGTAGACCGTGTCCGACGCGCCCGGCAGCTCCCCCGCGCCAGTCAGCTCGCCGGCCAGCTCGATCGCCGCGTCCTCCGCGATCAGCTCCCGCCGCGCCGCGATGTACTCCTCCGCCAGCGTCGAATCCGCGTCCGTCCAGCGGATCTTCGGCCTAGCCGCCGGTGAACGCGAGCGCAATCCCGGCGGCTGCCCCCAAGGCCGCGGCCGATCCGAAGATCGCCCAGAGGATCCGCGACGTCATCTTGGACGCGGCCTCAGCCGCCGCCACTTCGCGCGCATGCGCCCGGTCGTCGCGCTTCTGCATCTCCTCGCGCCACTTGTCATCCCGCGCCTGCATTTCCTTGCGCCACTCCTCGTCGCGCTTCTGCCGCGCATCGTCCCGCGCCTGCTGTTCCCTGCGCCACTCATCGTCGCGCTTTTGCCGCGCATCGTCGCGCGCCTGTATCTCCTTGCGCCACTCGTCGTCGCGCTTTTGCCGCGCGTCGTCCCGCGCCTGCTGCTCTTTGCGCCAAGCATCGTCCCGCGCCTGTATCTCCTTGCGCCAGGCGTCGTCGCGTTCCTGCTGCTGGCGCCACCACTCCGACTCGCGTTCGGCCCGCTCGCGGTCGCGCGCCTCCACGAATGCGCGCAGCCCTGCGAAGTCGGCGCGCAGCGTCTCGAAGTCTCCCCGCAGCTCCGCGATCTCCAGGCGCAGGGCGGCGTCGTTGTCGTCCATCCGCTTGTTGATCTGGGCGACCGCCTCGTCCAAGTCCCGCTTCGTCACCAAATCCGCCATCGCCGCGTCGATCTCGTCGCCCAGGACATTGGCCACGTTCCCCGCCGCCTCGTGCTCGGCCATGCCGTTCTGCACGAGCGACTGCTGCACCGCCAGCCGGTTGATCGCCTTCGCCATCTCCGCTCCTCCGCCCCAATCCTATCCCGCGCTCACTGCGCCATCGCGCAGCCGTCGGCTCGGCCGTCGCTGCCGGCCCACCAGGTGCCCGTCTCCCGTTCGCGCAGGATCATCTGGCCCTTGCCGACGACGTGGTTGCGGACGGGGCCCGCTGCGGGCCGCACCGGATGACCCATCTGCGCCAGTTCCGTCATCGTCTCCAGCGCGAAGCCCTCCTCGATCCAGACCTCCCCGTTGGGCGGGTCCTGGTAGATCGAAAACCGCGGCTCATCCAAGGCGCTCTGCGGGTCCAGCCCCCGCTCCAGCGCGTGCAGGACCACCTGCACGTGCCCCTGCGGCTGGTTCCAGCCGCCCATCACGCCGAACGGGCCGAGCAGGCCCTCCGCGTCGGTCAGCATCCCCGGCATGATCGTGTGGTAAGGCCGCTTCCCGCCCGCCAAGACATTGGGATGTCCCGCCTCCAGCGAGAACCCGGCCCCGCGGTTCTGCATCGAAAACCCGCAGCCGGGCGGCACGATCCCCGTTCCGAAGCCCTCGTAGTTGCTGTTGATGAAGCTGCACGCGTTGCCCTCTTCGTCGACGACGCACAGGTAAACCGTGTCCGACGCGCCCGGCAGCTCCCCTGCGCTGGCCAGCTCGATCGCCGCGTCCTCCGCGATCAGCTCCCGCCGCCCCGCGATGTACTCCTCCGCCAGCAGCGCCTCGACCGGCACCGCCGCCGCCTCCGGATCCGCGATCCGCGCCCGCGCGTCCGCGAACGCCAAGCGCAGCGCCTCCAGCACCCGGTGCGCCCACGCCGCGCTCCGCGCCGGCAGCTCCGCCGTCCCCGTCCCCGCCAAGATCCGCAGCGCCATCAGCGCCGTCAATCCCTGCCCGTTCGGGCGGCACTCCCACACCGTCGCCTCCCCGCAGCGCGCCGAGATCGGCGCCTCGTGCGTCGAGCGGTGCGCCGCCAGATCCGCCCGCGTCATCGCCCCGCCCCGCTCTTCCAGCGCCCGCGCGATCGCCCCGCCTGCAAAACCCTCGTAAAAACTCCGCGACCCTCCCTCCGCCAAATCACGCATCACCCGCGCCAAACCCGGGTTCCGCCAAACCTCCCCCGCGCGCGGCGCCCGCCCCTCGACCAGCAGCGCGCAACCCTCCCCGTTCCGCTCGCGCAGCAGTTCCTCCTGCGACTCCCAGCCCCGCGCGATCACCGGCGTGATCGGCGTCCCACCCTCCGCCAGCGCGATCGCCGGCCCCAGCGCGGACGCCAAATCCATCCGCCCGAACCGCGCCAGCGAATCCTCCCAGCCCGCCGCCGTCCCCGGCACCGTCGCCGCGTGCACCCCCTTCCGATCCCCGTCCTTGCGATCCCAATCCGCCGCCGCCTTCCCGCCCAGCGCCGCCTCCAGCGTCAGCCCAGCCGGCGCGCGCCCGCTCCCGTTCAGCGCCTGCACCTCCCCCGTCGACGCCTCGTAGAACAGGCAGAAGCAATCCCCGCCCAAGCCCGTCGACGTCGGCTCGACCAGCCCCAGCACGGCCGCGCAGGCCACCGCCGCGTCCGCCGCGTTCCCCCCCGCGTCCAACACCTGCACCGCCGCACGCGTCGCCGCCGGCTGCGAAGACGCCGCAACGCCCCGATTACCGAGCACCGGCGAACGCCGCGAGCGCCATGCGATAGAGTGTTGCGGCATGCAGCGATTCTACGGCTGTCACGAAGCGCACGCGGAGCCGCGCCCACACGCGCTCCCCGCTCTGTTGCCCCGCCGTAAAGATTCCGCGGCCCGCACTTGGCGCTACCGCCTCAAGGCCGTAGGATGCTGCCCGAACGTGGAACCGAGCCGGGGGTGCGCCCCTCGCAGCGGAGAAGGAACGGTGCTCACATGACCCAAGCATTTTCAAGGCTGCTCGTGCGCCAGCGGCCGCTGCTCGCGCTCGCGGTCGTCGCGGCCCTCTTCGCCGCCGCACTCGCTGCCCTCGCCCCCGCAGGCGCTCAGAGCGGTGAAGGCTCGCAGCAGACGATTACTTGGAGCATCGGCCTCGCCTTGGCAGACGGCAACAACGACGGCATCTTCGAAAAAGGCGACACCCCCGAACTCCAGGTCACCTTCGCCGCCGCGATCACGCCCGACGCCTCCGACCAAGCAGGCGGCGGCATCACCGACGCGGTGATCACGACCCCTACTGCTCTGGTGTACGCCGAGGCCACCAGCCTGCGCATCTCGGGCGGACAAGGCATTGAGTTCCAGCTCGGACCCAACCGGCAGATCGACCGACTCCGCGGCGAGCACCTCAACGCAAAGACAGAGACCAATCCGGTGAGCGGGTTCATCTGCACCACCCCGGACACCGCCGCCGCGAAGTCCAACGGTTCTTCGCCCGCCACCGCCCGTTGCGCACTCAGCACCGGCATCTTCATCTCGATTCCTCAGACCGTCCCCGACAACACCTACAACATCCGCGGCCGCGTCGCGTTCGAGGCAGCAGGCGAGCTCCTCGTCGACTACGAACAGGACAGCGGTCTGACCGACGCCACTGATGACGCCGCCGACACGCGTGCCGACCGCACGATGGCCTCGGAAGCCTTCACCAGCACCGCCGACGTGAATGCGCGCACCCTCACTGGTGCGACCGAGTTGAACGAGGGCAGTGCCAGCTTCGCCTTGGCGATCGGCCCCGTGGCCTCCGTCGCCAACGTCAGCTTCGACTCCGCCAACAAGTGCATCGGTCGTGGTCCCAACAAGGGCTTGGACAACGACGCGGATCCGGAAACCAGCAACACGGCGATCTGCTCGAAGACCCTCCGCACCAGTGGTGGCAGCTACAGCCACTTCGAGCTGAAGATCCTCAACTCCGCTGGTCGAGGCGTCGTGTCCGGCCAGGTCATCGCCGTTGTCGGCACCCTCATCCGCGAAACGGGCAGCACCAACGCCACCTTCGCAACCTGCGCGGGCGACATGGCCGTCAACAGCGCGTCCTGCACCCCTGATCTCACCTCGGGCCAAACGGGGAGCTCGATCTTCACGGTCAAAGCGCCGAGCACGCCTGGTACCGCCACCCTGCGTCTCCAAGTTGTGCCCCGTGCCGGCAGTCGCGATCCCATCAACATCCCGCTGATCTTCACGGGCCCCGCCACCTCGATCGAACTCTCCGACGTGCCCAGCACCGTCCTCAACCGCAACGTCGACGCCGCCGACGCGGGGCTTGACGACGTGGCCAAGGGCACCGACTCGATCGTGCTCGCCATCACTCCTAAGGACGCCGACGGCAACGTCGTCACCCAAGACCGCATCTACACCTACGAGCTGACCGGCCCCGACTCGCGCCGCGTGCTCGCCGGCAAGCTGAACAACCTCGGCACCAGCGGGATCATCGTCGATGTCGGTCCGACCCCGTCGACCGGTGACACGGCGAATACGTCGAGCGTCAACCAGGTGCTGATCGACGTGACCGCGGCGGCGACCAAGCCGCTGATGACGGGCGAATACACGCTGACCGTTAAGCGGACCGCCCGCAACCTCAGCGCCACGACCACCTTCCGCGTCGTCGGCCCCGCGGCCAACCTCGAACTGGTCAAGGGCGACGAATGCACCAACGGGCGCGCCTCGCTGGCCGAGGTCGGCTGCACCTTCGAGATCACCGCGACCGTGACCGACGCCGACGGCAACAACGTCGCCGACGGCACCGAAGTGGCGCTCTCCGCGACCAACACCGACGGCAGCAACGCCCAGAACCTGATCCTCAGCGGCGCCGGCAGCGACAGCACCCGCACCAACCTCAAGACCAAGGCCGGCAAGACCGTCGGCGGCACCGCCACCGTGGTCGGCAACGGCGAAGTCCTGCTCGTCGCCACCGCCTCCGGCGGCGCCGTCAGCGACAGCCAAATCGCCGACACCACCGCCTCCGCCAGCGCCGTCGGCGCCGAAAGCAACGTCCTCGCCTGCCTCTCCAAGGTCGAAGTCGGCGAGTACTCCACCTACATCTGTGACGCCACGCTCACCGCCGACGCGCTCTTCAGCGTGCTCCGCAACCGCGGCGCCGACGCCATCTACCTCCGCGGAGCCGGCTCCTGGGTCCGCTACGCCACCGACGCCGCCGGCACCCCCCTCCCCGGCAGCGGCGACAACTTCACCGCCGTCCGCTACGACACCCTCTTCATCGGCGGCTAGCCGAAAGGCCAAGCCGCCAGCGGCAAACCCGTAGGGCGTCACCACCCCGGGAGGGGCTTCCAAAAGGAAGCCCCTCCCGCGCATTTAAGCGCCGATAGAATGCCCCAACTAGCCCGGGAACGGATATCCCCCATGCCCACCACAGCAGCCGACCCCGCGACTCCTGCAACTGCCGCTGATGGTGTTGCCGAAACCGAGCGCAGCGGCAAGCTGCTGGGCGAGCTCGCGCGCCCGCTGTCTTGGCGGGCCGGCCCCTCGACCTCCGACCCGATCCCCGTCCAGCGGGTCGCCGAATACCTGCTGCACGAAGCCGCGGGCAACGGCCGCCAACTCGATTTCGCAATGCTGCAGCGCCTCTGCGCCGTCGGGCAGGCGTACCACCTCGCCGACTGGGGCCGCCCCTTCTTCACCGAAGCGGTCGAAGCCGGCCCGGACGGCCCGCTGATCCCCGCCCTCAATCCGCTCTACGAAGCCTGCGGCGCAGCCCCGATCCCGCCCCCCGGCGACGCCAACCTCCCGCTCGACTTCCCGCACTTCATGCAGCCGACCCTGCTCTCCGGGGTCTACCACATCGTCATCTACGGCTGGCCCGCGCCCCTGTCCCAACCCGACGAACCTTGGCGCGCAGCCCGCCGCGAGCACGGAGACGGCGCAGCCGTCGAGCACGACGCCATGAAGTCATGGGCCAAGCGCGAGATTCGGGAATGGCTCGAAAAAGCTTGGGCCGAAGCCGAAGCCGCCAACCAGTCCGCCAACGGCGACTGAACGCAGCAACGCTCTTCGATCACCGATGGTCACGCCGGACCCGCTCGACAACGAGTTCTACGTCCTCTCCCCGCAGGCTCTTGCGCAATGGCACCGACTCGATGATCGCGAAAAATCCATATTCGACGCCACCATGCGCCCGCTAGCGATGGGCACCAACCTCTCCAGCCCCTTCGTCCACCCAGTAGACCCCCCAATCGCCAACGCCGACCGCTACGCCCAAATGCCCCAAATCAACTTCCACGTCTACTTCCGCCCTCCCTCCAACAACACCCCAATCCAAGTCACCCACATAGACCCCGCCCCCAACAACCCCCCCCAACCCCCGATAACATAAACCCCACCAACCCAACCCGAGGAAGTCCCACATGACGACCGCCTCTCCCCCGCCCGCGCCGGTCGGCGATGTAGCCGAGCGGTTCGCGTATCTTGCCGCCGATGCCGGTGCGAGCCTCTCCCACGGCAAGCTGCAAGCGCTCTGCTACTACGCGCAGGCGCTGCACTGGTCCCGTCACGGCCAACCCTTGTTCGACGAACGGCTCGAAGCCTGGCCCGGCATGCCGGTCGTGCCCAGCCTCTTCGAGCGCTACGGCGATTGCCAGATCGATTCCGTGCCGCCGTCCGGCCCGCAGCCGCCCCCCCTGCCGCACGCGAGCCAAGAGGCGCTGGTCGGCGAGCTGTTCGAGCGCTACCGCAACATCACGGACATCGAAATCCTCGCCTTCATCATCACGATGACGCCGTGGAAAGACGCGGACAACCTCGCGCACGAGGAAATCCGTCCCGAAGCTCTGAAAGATTTCGGCAAGCGCTTCGACTACCTCCGCACAAGCGAAGCACCCCCCGCCGTGCGCGGCAACTACGCGCCTGCTTCCGCCAGAGCCGAAGCCCGCACTGCGCGCGTGGGCCTCTCCGTGGTCGGCGACTGATCCCGATCAGCGCCGGCATCGCTCGATGACCACGCCCGATCCCTTGGACAACCCCTTCTACTTCTTCTCGCCCGAAGCCGCCGAGGCATGGCCCGATCTCCCCGGCGAGCTGCAGCGCACGTTCCACGCCGCGATGCGCCCGCTCGCGATGACCGGCACCGCCGAAAACCCATTCGTGTACGAGCGCCACGACCCCGCCGCGGACCCCTACCGCACCCTCACCATCTACTGGTGCCGCCTCCGCCTCCGCTACCGCCGCGTCCCCCGCGACCCCCGATACGAAATAGTCAGCCTAGAACCCCACCCCTACACCCCACCAGGCACCCTCCACCCCTAACCCCATAAAATGCCCCCCACCCCCCGGAACGGAGCCAAGCCATGCCCGTCACCGCCGACAATCGCGCCGTTGCGGATCCGCGCCCGGAGCGCAGCGGCAAGCTGCTGGGCGAGCTCGCGCGCCCGCTGTCTTGGCGGGCCGGCCCCTCGACCTCCGACCCGATCCCCGTCCAGCGGGTGGCCGAATACCTGCTGCACGAAGCCGCGGGCAACGGCCGCCGGCTCGATTTCGCAATGCTGCAGCGCCTCTGCGCCGTCGGGCAGGCGTACCACCTCGCCGACTGGGGCCGCCCCTTCTTCACCGAAGCTGTCGAAGCCGGCCCGGACGGCCCGCTGATCCCCGCCCTCAATCCGCTCTACCAAGCCTGCGGCGACGCCCCGATCCCGCCCCCCGGCGACGCCAACCTCCCGCTCGATTTCTCGCACTTCATGCAGCCGACCCTGCTCTCCGGGGTCTACCACATCGTCATCTACGGCTGGCCCGCGCCCCTGTCCCAGCCCGACGAACCGTGGTGCGCAACCCGCCGCGAGCACGGAGACGGCGCAGCCGTCGAGCACGACGCGATGAAAGTCTGGGCCAAGCGCGAGATCCGGGAATGGCTCGAAAAAGCGTGGGCCGAAGCCGAAGCCGCCAACCAGTCCGCCAACGGCGACTGAACGCAGCAACGCTCTTCGATCACCGATGGTCACGCCGGACCCGCTCGACAACGAGTTCTACGTCCTCTCCCCGCAAGCTCTCGCGCAGTGGCACCGGCTGGATGATCGCGAAAAATCCATATTCGACGCCACCATGCGCCCGTTAGCGATGGGCACCAACCTCTCCAGCCCCTTCGTCCACCCAGCAGACCCCCCAATCGCCAACACCGACCGCTACGCCCAAATGCCCCAAATCAACTTCCACGTCTACTTCCGCCCCCCCATCAACAACACCCCAATCCAAGTCACCCACATAGCCCCCGCCCCCGACAACCCCCCCAACCCCCGATAACATAAACCCCGCCAACCCAAGGACCCCCGCATGGCCACCACCGCCCCCGAAACCGCCGCCCCCCCAACCCCCGCCATCCCCCTAGACGACGTCGTAGAACACTTCATCCACCTCTTTGCCGCCGAAGGGCGGATACTCACGCACACCAAGCTGCAAGTGCTCTCCTGCAACGCGCAAGCGCTCAGCCTGAGCGGCGGAGACGGCCCCTTGTTCGAGGAGCGCGTCGAAGCGTGGCCCGGCCTCGCGATCGTTCCCGCCCTCTACCGCGACTACCAGGAGTGGGAAGACTCCTCGATCCCGTCGTCCGCCGCCGCGCCGCCCGATCTTCCATCCGCCCGCCAATCGCTGCTCGCCGACGTGTTCCGGCGCTACGGCGCGCTCAGCGTGATGGAGCTCGTCACCTTGGCCATGCAAGGCCCGTGGCAAGAGGCGGACTGGGAAAACCACGCCGAACTCAGCCTCGACGCCCTGCGCCGCTACGGCGACCGGCTCAACTGGCTGCTCCCGCCCGAACCTCCGGGGGCCGTCGACGCCGACGGCATCGCTCCGGATGCGCCCGCGCAAATCCGGAACGGTCTCCATGCCGGCAGCGCCCGCGACGCCTGAGCCGAACCCGTCCGCCGCCGATGATTCCGCACCCGGATGACGCAACCCATTACCGGCTGAGCCCCGAAGCGCGTACTCTCTGGGAACAGCACGACAGAGGCGTACAAGGCCGCTTCCGCATCACCATGCAGGCCTTGGCGATGGTCCTCAACATCAAGCCCGGCGGCGAGCTGAAGCAGCCGCTTCCACAAACAGCCGCCGATGGCTCCCCGCTCTACTCCTTCAGATGGACCGACGTCGAAGTCATCTTCACCCAAGACGATGACGGCCTCCCGATCGTCCAGAACTTCATCCCCGATCCCCCGCGGCGGTAACATGACCCCCGCCAACCCGAGGAAGTCCCGCATGACGGCCGCCTCCCCCTCCCCCGCCCCCCCAACCCCCGCCATCCCCCTAGACGATGTAGTCAAGCACTTCGCCCACCTAGCCGCCGAATCCGGCGTCATCCTCACCCACCTCAAGCTCCAAGCCCTCTGCTACTACGCCCAAATCTTCCACTGGAGCCGCTTCAACACCCCCCTCTTCGCCGACCCCGTCGAAGCATGGCCGGGCACCCCGACCATCCCCGATCTCTGGTACCGCTACGGCCAATGGGAAGGCGAGGCCGTGCCGTTTGCCAGCGTCGCCCGGCTCGCCGCGCAGCCGGCTCGCGCGGCGCTGCTGGACGAAATCTTCGCCCGCTACGGCAGGCTCTACGTCGTCGAGCTCATGAACTTGGCTTGGTTCGGCCCTTGGCACGACTTGGACACGGACGCCCGCGCCGAGATTCCCGACGACGTCTTGGCAGCCCACGGCCGCTCCCTCGACCGCATCTTCCCCCCCGGCCCCCCGCCCCCCGACGACGCGGACGGCATCGCTCCGGATGTCCTCGAACGAACCCGAAACGAGGTCCTTGCCGGCGAGCCCGCCGAAGCCTGAACCGAACGCGCCCGCCAGTGGTGATCCCGCACCCCGAAAATGCCCCGAACTATCGGATGACCGGACGGGCCCTGCGCCTGTACTACCAGCTCACCCTCCTCCAGCAAGGCCGCTTCCGCGTCACCATGCAGTCGCCCGCCCTCCGATTAGACAAGGAACAGCGGATGGTCCGCCCGCTCAACGACACCGACCCGGACGGGCGCCCGCTCTTCTCTTACAAATGGAACGACATCTGGGTCATCTTCTCCAAAGCCGACGACGACACCCCCATCGTCCACAACCTCTACCCCGACCCCGACTCCCCTTTCCCCGACTGACCGATTGCCTCGCGATAACATGGCTGCCCGTGACCGGGAGGCCGACCCCATGACCACCGCCGCCGACAATCGCGCCGTTGCGGATCGCCGCCCGGAGCGCAGCGGCAAGCTGCTGGGCGAGCTCGCGCGTCCGCTGTCTTGGCGGGCCGGCCCGTCGACCTCCGACCCGATCCCCGTCCAGCGGGTGGCCGAATACCTGCTGCACGAAGCCGCGGGCAACGGCCGCCAACTCGATTTCGCAATGCTGCAGCGCCTCTGCGCCGTCGGGCAGGCGTACCACCTCGCCGACTGGGGCCGCCCCTTCTTCACCGAAGCCGTCGAAACCGGCCCGGACGGCCCGCTGATCCCCGCCCTCAACCCGCTCTACCAAGCCTGCGGCGACGCCCCGATCCCGCCCCCCGGCGATGCCAACCTCCCGCTCGACTTCCCGCACTTCATGCAGCCGAGCCTGCTCTCCGAGGTCTACCACATCGTCATCCACGGCTGGCCCGCGCCTTTGTCCCAGCCCGACGAACCGTGGCGCGCAGCCCGCCGCGAGCACGGAGACGGCGCAGCCGTCGAGCACGACGCCATGAAAGTCTGGGCCAAGCGCGAGATTCGAGAATGGCTCGAAAAAGCGTGGGCCGAAGCCGAAGCCGCCAACCAGTCCGCCAACGGCGACTGAACGCAGCAACGCTCTTCGATCACCGATGGTCACGCCGGACCCGCTCGACAACGATTTCTACGTTCTCACCCCGCAAGCCCGCGAACAGTGGCTGCAGCTCTCCACCCGCGGGCACAACATCTTCAAGACCACCATGCGCCCGCTGGAAATGGGCACCAACCTCTCCAGCCCCTTCGTCCACCCGGCCGATCCCCCGATCGACGGCGCCGACCGCTACGCCCAAATGCCCCAAATCAACTTCCGCGTCTACTTCCGCCCCCCCTCCAACAACACCCCAATCCAAGTCACCCACATAGCCCCCGCCCCCGACTAGCTGCCCGCGCACCGCCCTAGAATGACCGCGAAGAACCCGAATTCGAGCAGGGAGCACCGCATGCCCACCGTCGCAGCGGCGATCGCGCCGCCCGTCAATGCCTCAGACCCGGCCGACATCACCGATGAGCAGGTCGCGTTTTACCACGAGAACGGCTACCTCCTGATCCCCAGCCTGCTGCCCGACGACGCGCTGCAATCGCTGCGCCTCGAGACCGACCGCATCGTCGCCGAGGCCGCGGGGCTGACCGACCACAACGCGCAGTACGACCTCGAGGACTCGCACACCGCGGAAGAGCCGCGCGTGCGCCGGCTCAAGTCGCCCTCGTTCCACTGGCCCTTCTTCCGCGAGCTGGCCCAGCACCCCGCGCTGATGAAGGTCGTGACCCGGCTGATCGGCCCCAACGTGCGCCTGCAGAACGACAAGCTCAACATGAAGGCGGCGGAGTACGGCGCGCCGGTCGAATGGCACCAGGACTGGCCCTTCTACCCGCACACCAACGACGACCTGCTCGCCGCCGGCATCCTGCTCGACGACTGCTACGAGATCAACGGTCCGCTGCTGGTCGTGCCCGGCTCGCACAAGCGCCCGATCTACGACCACCACCACGCCGAGGGCGGCTACTTCACCGGCGCCGTCGAGCCGGAGAACTTCGACTGGGACATGGACCGCGACCTCGTCTCGCTCGAGGGCCCGGCGGGCTCGGTCAGCTTCCACCACGTGCGGATCATGCACGGGAGCGCCCTGAACCGCTCCGAGATCCAGCGCCGGCTGCTGCTCTACGGCTACGCCGCCGCCGACGCCTGGCCGATCATGGGCCTCGGCAAGCTCAGCCTCGACGCCTACGAAGGCCTGATGTGCGCCGGCGAACACGTCGACCAGCCGCGTCAAACCGACGTCCCCGCCTACCTCCCGCTCCCCCCCGCCCCCGCGCAGGGCAGCATCTACGAAAACCAGAAAGCCGTGAAGAACCGCTTCTTCGAAACCTACGAAGACCGCAAACGCTGAGTCTGCGCGCGGCTTGACGAAGACGGGAGGCAGACGATGGTTTCAGCGCCCATCGCGGAGCGAGCGCCGGTCGACGAGCGCTCTTGCGAGCTGGTCGTCGAGTTCCCGTCGCGCGAACCGTTGACCGATCATCTGCTCGAACTCTTCGGCCGGCTCCTGCCCGGCCGCAAAGTCGGCCGCGGCCGCCGAGGGGAGCTCATCATCTCAGCCGTCAAGGACAACATCGGTACCCGCGCCAATGTCGAGGTCTTCGGCCAGATGTGGCTTTTCCAGAAGCAGCATGACGGCGGCGAGGCGACGGGCTGCGGCCAAGGCTGGGCGACCGAAGACCCGGACCCGGCTTCCGGCTCGGACCTGCCCGTCGTGCGCGATCCGGATGCCGCTTGGCTCACGCCCGGCCAAGTCGCCGCGCTCAACGCCAGCCGGCCCGCCGACGGCATACGCAGGGAATATCCGCGCATCGTTCCCGCGTTCGTCGTCGAGGTCCGTTCGCGTTCGCAGAGCGTCGAGGAGCAGGTCGGGAAAGTCTGCGAATGGGTCGCTGCGGGGGCCGAAGTCGGCTGGATGGTCGACCCGTTCGAGCGGGTCGTGCATGTGGTGCGGCCCGGCCCGCTGATCGAGCGGCACGATGATCCCGGCCTGCTGCCAGTCGGCCCGGAAGTTCCCGGTTTGGAGATCGACTTTGATGCGGTGTGGCGGGCCGCGATGGGCTAGGCCTCGCGCGCCAGTTTCTTCAGGGACTTCGGTTCGCGGCCGAGGCGGGCGCCGGCGATGGTGTTGCTGACTTCGCCGACGTAGACGTCGCCGCGGCTGTCGACGGCGATCCCGTGCGGGGCGATGAACTTGCCGTCCTCTTCGCCCTCGTCGGGATGGCCGATCAGCGCCAGGCGGTTGCCCGAGCGGTCGTAGATGCTGACCCGGTGGCCGAGGTTGGGCGCGCCTTCCATGCCGGGAATCGCGTTCAATTCGCCGATGTAGATGTTGCCGTCGCCGGCCAGCGTCAAACCGTCGGGCCGGTGGATGTTGTTCCACATCGTCACGAACGTGCCCGACTCGCTGAAGATCTGCACGCGGTGGCACTCGCGATCGGCGACGTAGATCAGGCCGTCCTCGTCGATGGCGATGTTGTGCGGGCGGATGAACTGGCCCGCGTCGATGCCCGGCTCGCCCCAGCTCGCCTTGTGCGCGCCGTCGGCGGAGAAGCGGTGGACGCGCGAGTTGCCGTAGCCGTCGGTGATGAAGATGTCGCCCGTGCGCGGCGAGACGGCCGCGTGCGTGGGCCGGTTGAACGGCCGGCCCGACCAGATCGGGGCCGGGTCGTTCTTGTCGCCGATGGTCTGCAGCAGTTCGCCCTCGGGCGACCAGCGGGTGATGATGTGCGTGCCGTCGTCGGCGCACCAGATGTCGCCCTCCGGCCCGATCCAAACGCCGTGGGCGCGGTCGGTGAACACGCCCTGCCCCCAAGAGCCGAGCCACTCGCCCTCGCGCGAAAGGTGCATCACGGGATGCTCCGTGTTCCGCGTCAGCAGGATCACGGAATCGTCGGGCGCGACGGCCACGCCGGGCGTCTCGACCAGCCGCACGCCGTCGGGCAGCTGCTCCCAGGAGTCCAGCGCCGTATAGGTGAATTCGTTGTCGCTCAGCGTCGCCGGCATGGCCGATCCCCCTCTGGTCGCGCTCGGGTCGCGTGGTAGTCTACGCGCGTTTCGAGGCGGTGTTCGGGGCCGAATGGATGCGGGAATGAGTCATCCACCGGTGAGGCGCTTCCGCGCCAACCCGCCGGATGCCGATGCGAAGGTGCCTTGGCTGAGCGGACTGGACGGAATCCGCGCGCTCGCCGTCGCGGCGGTCGTACTGTTCCACGCCGGAATTGAATTCCTCCCCGCCGGTTTCCTCGGCGTCGATGTTTTCTTCGTCGTTTCAGGTTTCCTGATCACCGCGCTGCTGGTCGCCGAGCGGGAGCGGACCGGCGGCGTCGCGCTGGCGGAATTCTGGAAGCGCCGCGCGAGAAGGCTGCTGCCGGCGCTCGCGGCGCTGCTGATTGGGACGACGATCTTCGCGGCCGTGCTGCTCCGCGGCGACCTGCTGGATCATCTCCGCGAGGTCGCGGCCGCGGCGGCATATCTGACCAATTGGGACCTGATCCTGCGCGAAATCTCCTACTTCGAGCAATTCGAGCGGCCGTCGCAGCTGCGCCATCTCTGGTCGCTCGCGGTGGAAGAGCAGTTCTACGCGCTCTGGCCGCTGGTCTTCTTCGCCGTGCTGCGCCTCGCCGGCCGCCGCTGGCTCGCGCGGCTCACTTGGGTCGCGGCGCTCGGCGCATTGGCATCGCTGATCTGGATGGCGGCGCTCTACGAGCCCGGCGCCGACCCATCGCGGGTCTACTTCGGTTCCGACGCGCGCGCGTTCACGATCTTGCTCGGCGTCCTGCTGGGGCTGCACTGGAAGCCGTGGCGCAGGGAGTGGGGCCGCGCCTCCGCCGTGATGCTCGACATCGCCGGCGCATGCGGGCTCGCCGCGATCTCTGTCATCATGGTGCTCGCCCGCGAGTCGGATGCGTGGATGTACCCATGGGGCCTGCTCGCGCTCTCCCTCGCCGCGGTTGCCGCGGTCGCGTCCGCCGCCCGCAACGGGAGCGTCCTCTCGCGCGCTCTGTCCGCACCTCCGCTGCGCTGGCTCGGGGAGCGTTCCTACGCCGTCTACCTCTGGCATTGGCCCGTGCTGATCGCGCTCGAGTGGGAACTCGGGCTCGACCAAGCAGGCCCCGCATTGTTGGCTGCGGGGGCCGCGATCACTTTGGCCTTGGCCGCCGCCAGCTACGAATGGGTCGAGCGTCCCGTACGCGAGGGACGTTTCCGAGAGCAGTTTGGATTGCGCGAGCTGCGGGTGCCGCGCACGGTCTGGGTCGCGTCGGCCGCAATCGTCATCGCAACAGCCGCAGCCGGGTTGCTGGTCTTCCCCGCCCAACGCGCCGAGCTGTTCCCGGCAGCCGACTCGGCCGATGCGGAGCCGCTGCCGACGTTCTCGCCGGTGCCGTCGGTTCCGGTTGAGCGCGAACCCGCCCCGAGTGCAGCACCCGGCCAAATCGAAACAAGTACCTACCATGCCTTGACCGCATCGCCGTCCCCGGCAGCGTTCGAGCTGTCACCGTCGCCTCCTCCGACGTTGGCACCGGAACCGCCAGCGCCCGAGCCGGCGCCTCCGCCGACCCCAGCGCGGGAGCCGGCAACCGAGCCCTCCGACCAGTCCAGTGCATCACCGCAACCCGCAGCGGCGCCACCCATAGCCACGCGGCCACCCGACGATGCTCCGCTGGTTGAGTTCGCAGTACTTCCCGGCGACACGCCCGGCCGGCTCGCAGCCGCATTCGGCATAACGCTGGAAGAGTTCAAACACCTCAACGAAGAAGCCCAAGTGAGCAAGGGCATTCGCATCGGCCAAGTACTGCAAGCGCCGTGTCCGACGGCGGACGCCTGCGCCGCAATTGAGATCGCGCCGGTCGGCAGCGTCTGCACATCTTGGTCGAGCGCATCCGGCGACGGTTCGGCCTGCGGTCCCGGACGCTTGATCGCGGCCCTGCCCGTCGCCTTCGCATTCGCCCCCGCCCGCGACGGTTTGTCCGTGCGCTGGTCTTGGGCCGGCGCGGGGGCGACCCCGCTGCGCGGCACGGGCCGCTTCGTGCTCGATGCCGAGCTGGCCGATGCGACTGATCCGCCGGTGCGCATGCTCGGCATCATGCGCGGCGCTCCGCCGCTGGCCATCGGCGATTCCGTGATGGCCGGCGCGGCCCGTGCCCTGCAAGCGGGCGGGATCGAAGTCGACGCCGTCCCTGCCCGCCCGGCCGCTGCCGGCATCACTGCCCTGCGCGGCCACATGCAGATGCACGGACTGCGCGGCACCGTGATCTTCCAAGGCATTGGCTGGCGCTTTACTACCCCGGCCGAGTTCCAGCTCCTGCTTGATGCCGCCGCGGGCGCCGAGCACCTGATCGTCCTCACCCATCTCTTCGAGGGCGGGCACGGCAACCTCAGCCGCCTCGCCCCCGCCGTGAACGAGATGCTCCGGGAGCAGGCGGAGCGCCACCCGCGCGTCACCCTCGTCGATTGGCAGCGGCTGGCCGGGCACCGCGCGGAGGAGCTCACGTACGACGGGGCGCACCTCAGGCCGCCCGGCATCGAGCTCTACGTTGAGGCGATTCTGGCCGCAGTCGAAGCGGGCGCCGAAGATGCGCTCCTGCTCGACGAGTAGCGCTACTCGGACTGAATTCGGTAGCGGAGGAACACCTCGCCCGTTTCGATGCATGGCACCGCGGCGATCAGTTTCATATCGATCATCGCCTCGACCATCGCCGCGCCGCCCCAATCGACTGAGTGGCTGGATTCGCTTCCGCCCGCGATCTTCGGGGCCAGCGTTAGGAAGAACTCGTCAATCAGCCCGGCGCGGAGGAACTCGCCGTTGAGCTGCGCGCCGCCCTCGACCAGCACGCGCCGCGCGCCGAGCTCGTCCCGCATGTGCGCGAGGACGGCGCGCGGTGCATCATCGGCCGGCACGACGATCACGGGCCGGCCCAACTCCGCCAAGCGTTCGCGCGCGCCGGCGGGCGCGTCCGATGCGAGGTAAACGACGGCCTCGAAGGAGTCGTCGCTGAAGAAGCGCCGCTCCCGCGGCAGTTCGCCGGAAGCGGTGAGCACGACGGCGATGGGCGACGGCTGCATTCCCCGCGAGACTCGCAGCGCCTCGAGGTCTTCCCGGCCCAAGCGCGCCGAAGTGCCGCTGGCGCGGAAAGTGCCGGCCCCGTTCATTACCACGTCGAAGTGGACGCGCAGCTCGCGCATCAGCCGCTGGTCGACGGCGGAGCCGATCCCGCGCTCGCTGCCGCCGACGACCGTGCGGCCGTCGGCGGTCATCACCATGTTGATCGCCGCGTACGGCCGCCCCGGCGGCGGCTCCGGCAACTCCAGATGGGCATAATCAAGCGGCATCGCCGCTCATGCTAAGTTGCGCCCATGTCCGACGACGAACCCGAACAAGACGCGGCCGAAGCGACGGACGACTCCGACGAGCAAGACGATCCGACTTGGCCGCTCAACCGCGCAGCGGCGAAGTTCAGCGTGGCCGGCCGCGCCCTCGATTTCGATGCCTTCGTCGCCGAAACCGCCGGCCCCCTGGCCGAACGCCCGCGCCACCGCCCCGTTCAACAGCCCGCCCCCCAGCCCAAAGACATCGTCTGGCAAGCCCGCCGGCCTGCCTGACGCGGTTCCGGCTGTTCACCTATTGCGTTGCGGGAGCCGATGACTGGGGCAGCGCCTCAAACTGGATCTTCCGCGCCTCCCCATCATCGATCGTGAGCACAACGGAGTAGATGCCCGGTTTCGCGAGTTCAACCGGCATCGGGATGGCGAACTGGACGAGTTGGCTCATCCCCGGCGTGAGGTCATGCGGGCGGCCGACGTTGAAGTCCCCGTTCGCCTGCGAGGGCCCGAGCACTATCTCATCAGAGTCCCGGATTTCCAGCCCGAACCGATGCGGCGCGTTGGTCTCCGCGTATCCGACCCGCAGTGTGGCGACCACGACCACGACATGCACGAACGGATAGGTCTCCTGAGGCGGCGGCGCGCACCGCATCCACCCTCCGCCGAGCATTGAGACCAGCCCATCGTTGACCTCTGCCGCTCGTGCCAGAATCAGCGCATCAACGTCCATGAGGACCCCGTTCTGCTGTGTTACTATCATGAATGTACTACAGATGAAGGCGATTCGGTGTTCCCGCCACAGCCGATCGACGACCTCTCGTGGAACGAAGTGGCTGAGGACAAGTTGGCCGCTCACGGGCTTGACGTCAATGATGCCCTCAGAGTGTTCGACGGCTCTCCGCGCTATTTTGACCAGCCGGCGGTGCTTGAAGCGGATCGCAGTGGCAGGCGGCGCATGCGCCCGCCCCGCGAATCCTGATGGTCGGACCAGCACCCGGACGTCCCCTCCTCACCTTCGTGCTTGAGTATCCTGATTCCTCGGGAGCCACCCATGTCGTATCCGGCTGGCCTGCAAGTCGGGCTCAGCGGGCGCGGTACAACCAAGCCCGCTGAGCCCGGCGAATCCAAGAAAGGTGCCCAAGATGGACGAGCGCGACCAGTACGACATCACCGATGCGGAAGAGATACAGGTCATCCGAACGCGTCCTGCCGGAGCCGTGATCTCCGTGCGCTTCAATCCAGATGAGCTCCGCCGCCTGCGGGACGGAATGAATCGACTTGGCGAGCGCCGGCCCAGCCGCTTTCTCAAGGCCGCTGCATTCCGCGAACTTGAAGTGCAGCTCGCGGACCTGCGCGCCCGTGGCGGGTCGGCAGCCATCGCCTCGCCGGCGGAGACGACCGTCAGCGTGGTCTCGCAGCCGGTTCCTCGCGAGGCTCGTCTCTACGGAGGTGCGGAATTGACCGCCTCCAAAACCGCGCCCTCACCCCGCCAGCAGGGATCGCATTCTTGACACGCCTTCGCGGATTTCGGCTTCGCTTGCGGCGTAGCTGAAGCGGAGGTAGCCCTCGCCGAGGGCGCCGAAGCTGGTGCCGGCGATGACCGCGACTCCCGCCTCCTGCAGCAGCCGCGCCTGCAGCGTCCGCGCGTCCAAGCCGGTCTCCGTGATGTTCGGGAAGGCGTAGAACGCGCCTGCCGGGTCCACGCAGCTCACGCCCGGCACCGCGTTCAGCTCCTCCACGATCACCCGCCGTCGCTGGTCGAACGCCGCCACCATCTCGCCGACCGCGTCCTGCGGTCCCTCCAAGGCTTCGACCGCCGCGTACTGCGTCGCCGCGTTGGGGCAGGAGTACGAATTGATCGCCATCCGCTCGGCCGCCGCGAACAGCGCTGGCGGGAACACGCCATAGCCGAGCCGCCAGCCGGTCATCGCGTAGGTCTTGCTCCAGCCGTCGAGCAGGATCAGCCGATCACGCAGCTGCGGGTAGTCCAGCAGCGTCACGTGCTCGCGCCCCTCGTAGAGGATGTTGCTGTAGATCTCGTCGCTCATCACCGCGGCATCGGGCCAGCGCTCGAGCCCGCGCGCGAGCGCGTCGACCTGCTCGCGCGTCGACGCGCCGCCAGTCGGGTTGGCCGGCGAGTTGAGGATGATCAGCCGCGTCCGCTCGTTCACCTGCGAGAGCACCTGCTCCGGATCCCAAGTGAACCCGCTCGATTCGTGCAGCTCGATCGGAACGGGCGTCGCGCCGGAATAGTTGATCACCGACTCGTAGATCGGGAAGCCGGGGTTCGGATACATGATCTCCGCGCCGGGCTCGCCCGCGAGCAGGACGGAAAAGAACATCACCGGCTTGGCGCCGGGCGTGATCAGGACGGAGCCCGGATCGATCTCCGCGCCGTGCCTGCGGCGCAGATCCGCGGCGACCGCTTCGCGCAGCTCGGGAATGCCGGCGGCCGGCGTGTACCCGTGCCGGCCATCGCGCAGCGCGGCGACGCCGGCTTCGACGATGTTGGGCGGCGTCGCGAAATCGGGCTGGCCGATGCCGAGATTGATGATCGAGCGGCCCTCCGCCGCCAGCCGGTTGGCCTCGGCCAGCACTTCGAACGCCGTCTCCGTGCCCATCCGCCCGACTGCTGCCGCCGGCTCGATCATCGCCGCCTCCTTTATCTCGCTGCCAGTTCCGTGCAGGTTAATCGGCGCGGAGGACTATCGTGCGCGGCGATGACCGAACCGCCGAGCCAGCCCGATCCCGCCGCCGACAACGCCGCGCCGGTGCGCGAGGGCGAGCGCATCACCCACCTCGACATGGTGCGCGGCGTCGCCGTGCTCGGCATCCTGCTGATGAACGCCGTGTCCTACGGCTTGGCGGACGCTGCTTACTTCAACATCTCCTCGGCGGGCACCGAGACGGGGCTGGATTGGGCCATCGCCGTCTTCGGCGAGATCTTCATCGACCAGAAGATGATGGGCATCTTCTCGATGCTCTTCGGCGCCGGCATCGTGCTCTTCGCCGATCGCGCCGCCGCCAAGGGCGCCCGCGCCAACTGGCTCTCGCTCTGGCGCAACCTGCTGCTCTTCGGAATCGGACTGCTCCACACGGCGATTTGGGAGGGCGACATCCTCACCACCTACGCTGTCTGCTCGTTGATCCTGATTTTGAGCCGCAACGCCCCGCCCAAGCTGCTGCTCGCCGCCGGCATCGCCTGCATCCTCGTGATCGTGCCGGTCGCCGCCGCGGTGCAGGCAGGCATCAGCGCCGACGGGCGCGAGCTCGGCAACCTCTGGCTGTCCTCCGGCGACCCATCGGGCGGCATCGAGCTCTACGTCCTTTTCGACTTCTTCATGCGCGCGCTGGGGATGATGCTGATCGGCGTCGCCCTCTTCCGCATGGGCATCTTCAGCGGCGCCAAGTCCCCGCGTTGGTACCGCAATGCCGCCGTGCTCGGACTCGGCATCGGCCTTCCCCTTGCCGTGCTCGGCGTCGTCATCGCCGATGTCGAGGACTACTCGCCGGGCATCGCGCTGCTCGCCGCCATCCCCAACACGATCGGCACTTTGCCCGCCGCGCTGGGCATGGTCTCGTTGATCATCCTCTGGAACATGCGCCGCGAAACGCGCGCCCACCGCGCCCTGCAAGCCGCCGGCAGAATGGCCCTCACCAACTATCTCACCCAGAGCATCATCGGCATCCTCGTCCTCCGCGTCGCCCTCGACCCCGGCGACCTCACCCGCAGCTGGATTCTCCTGTTCGTCCTGGCCGTCTGGGCGCTCCAGCTCGCGTGGTCGCCGGCCTGGCTCGCCCGCTTCCGCTTCGGCCCCTTCGAGTACCTCTGGCGCGCCGCCACCTACGGCCGCTTCCAACCCCTCCGCCGCTGACCAGGAGCGGATCGCGCGTTCGCCGCCGTCTGCCGGCGCGCTGTTAGCCTCCGCTCCATGAACGAATCCCCCTCCATCGGCATCATCGGCGCCGGCGCGATCGGCGGCATCGTCGGCGGGCAGCTGGCCCGCGCCGGCTTCGACGTGACCCTGATCGACCCTTGGATCGACCACGTCGACGCCATCCGCCGGCGCGGGCTCCGCATCTCCGGCCCGCTGATCGGCGACGTCACCGTTCCCGTCCGCGCCTTGCACGTTCACGAGGTCGAGCGGCTCGACGACCAGTTCGACGTGGGCATCGTCGCGGTCAAATCGTGGAGCACGGAATGGGCATCTGCCCTGTTGTCGCCGCTCGTCCGCGAAGATGGCGCGATCATCGACTTCCAGAACGGCATCAACGACGAGCGCGTCGCCGCCGTCGTCGGCCGCGGGCGCACCCTCGGCTGCGTGATCACCATCGGCGCCGGCCTCTACGACCCCGGCCATTGCATCCGCACCGATACCCGCGCCGAAGGCTTCCGCATCGGCGAGCTCGACGGCGGCGAGAGCGACCGCGCGCGGGCCTTGGCCGGGCTGATCGGGCACGTCGGCGGCGCGTCGGTCACGTCCAACCTGATCGGCGAGCGCTGGGGCAAGCTGGCCGTCAACTGCATGGCCAACCCCATCGCCGGGCTGACCGGCTACGGCTCGCGCGAAGTGCGCAGCCGCGATGACAGCCGCCGCATCCTCACCCGCATCGCCGCCGAAGTGATCGAGGTCGGCCGCGCCAACGGCCGCGAGATCGGCCAAGTCTGGGGCATCGACGCGCAGAAATTCGTCGATGTCGCGCAAGGCGCGGACCCGGCCGAGCTCGACCGCGAGCTGATCGCCGGCGCCCAAGCGCTCGGCGAAGGCCGCCCCAGCTTCCTCCAAGACGTGATCCGCAAGCGCCGCGTCGAAATCGACGCCCTCAACGGCTGGGTGGTAGAGCGCGGCAAAGAAGCCGAAATCCCCACCCCCTACAACGCCGCCGTAACGGAAACGGTCAAGCAATACCCCACCGGCGCCATCACCCCCGACCCCGCCAACCTAGCCGAAATCCAACGCCGAGCCAACGCCCTGTCCTGACTTCGGCCTAGACTCCGGAGGCAGCGAAGGTCCGGGTGGCGCCATGATCGAGGAACGGCTCAAGAACCTGTGGGAACAGCTTCGCGGCCGGCGGCCGCAGATGCCGTACTTCTTGGAATCGGTGCGTTTGCAGGGCATTCGCGGTATCTCCGACCTCCGCGTCGAATTCACCTATCCCGTCAGCGTGATCGCTGGCGAGAACGCTGCCGGCAAATCAACCGTCCTGTTCGCTGCTGCCTGCGCCTACGCGGTTCCCGGTGCCGGCTCGCGGACATTCGTGCCTTCGACCTTGTTCCCGAGCTTCCGCCCCAAAGCCGGCCATCGCGCGGACCCGGCCGGCCCGGTCGTGATCGAATACGACCACAAGACGCCGGAGGGCCGGCTGCCGATGATCTGGCGTTATGGCAAGGGATGGAATCGGAGTTTCCGCGGCCGCGCCGGTGCCAAGCAGCCAGAGCGCCCCGTGTACCTACGCACATTGGCGAATCTCAGTAACCCGTCGGAAGTGCGGGGCATCCTCTCCGCATCGCGCCGCGCGGAAACGGCCGCGGAACATCCGCTCACCCCGTCACAGGTTGAATTCGCGCACCAAGTGCTTCCATTCCGCTACGACGATGTCATCGACTTGGAGTTCGGCAACAACGGACGCTCGCTGCTGTTCGCCGAGCAGCGCGGCGGAGCGGCATATTCGGAGCTGCACATGGCAGCCGGCGAACGATCCATCTTCCGCTTGGCACAGGAGATCGCCCAAGCACGGGGCGCGCTGATCCTGATCGATGAGATCGAAGCCGGCTTGCATCCATGGATCCAGCAACTGCTGATGCTCCAACTCCAACAGGTCGCCATCCGGAACGATCTCCAAATCGTCGTCACCACGCACAGCCCGGTGATCCTTGACTCCGTCCCCGGCGATGCCCGCATTTTCTTGTCGCGCGATCCGGATGGAACAGTCCGCGTCCAACCCCCGTACCGCGACATTGTCCAAGACGCGCTGTACGGACGCTCCAATGACACGCTCAACGTGCTTTGCGAAGACGAAGTGGCGGAGGCAATCCTGCTCGCCATCAGTGGAGAGGTTTCCCGCGACCTACGCCTGCAAGGGAAATTGCTCCGCATCGGGCGCGACACCGGCGCGGGCGATTTCCCGGCGCATGCCCGCGCATTCCGGAAGTTCGGGCAGCTGGACAGCTTCATCTTCGTCTTGGACGGAGACCAGCGGTCGAGCCGGGCAGCCGAGCTGCTCCAAAAGGAAGCCGGCGAACGACCGGTGCTGTTCCTTCCCGGCGAGCGGGCGCCCGAACTCTGGGTGTGGGACGAACTTGGCAGTCGCAATGAAGAACTGTCAAACGCGCTTCGCGTTGATCCTGCGGCACTCGAAAGTCAAATCGCCCGGGCGAACGCGCTGTACGACGCCTCTTCAGGCACCTCGTCCGAAATCGCCAAGTCCAAATTGCGGAGCCTCGCCGACTACTTGGAGCGGACTCCGGCGGAGGTGAGCCGCATTGTGGCGTCCGCCGTCGCGGATGATCCGGCCAGCGCGATCCAGCCGTTGATCGAGGCGCTCAAAGACGCTGTCTCGAGCTGGCGGCAGGCTTAGGCCCGCGCCGCCTCCTACCCTGCCTCGATTCCGCCGAACTCGGGCAGTACCTTCTCTGCGAAATCTCCGATGCTGCGCAGAATCGCGCCCTGTTCCATCAGGCCGTTGTACTGCCACATGAAGATCCAGCTGACGGGGGTGATCTCCAGCATCCGCTGCATCTGGCGCTTGACGTCGTCGACGGTGCCGGCGAAGAGCAGGCCGTTTTCCTTCATCTCCTGCGGGCCCATCGGGCGGTCCGCGCCGGGTTCGCGCAGGGCTTCGCTGAAGCCGAAGGGGGCGAACCATGCACCGCCGCAGAAGGCGGCCGTGCGGTACCAGGTCTCCATCGCTTCCGCTTCGCTGTCGGCGATCAGCACGTCGCGGAGCACGCCGAGGCCCTCGCCGGGCTCGAGGTCGCGGCCGCAGGCGGCGGCCTCCTCTTGGTAGACCTCGTAGAGGCGGTTCTGCATCGCCGGGTACATCGGCGGCAGGATCGCGGTGATGCCTTCGCGGGCGCACCAGCGGATCGTGCGTTCGCTGGAAGCGAATGGCTGGAAGATCGGCGGGTGCGGCCGCTGCAGCGGCTTGGGCACCACGCCGATCTGCCGCACGATGTTGTCGTCGTCCACGCCCTTGCCGTAGAGCCGCGTCGCCTCGATGTCCCAAGGCGTGCCTTGCGGCGGAATCTGCCAGGCGTCGCCGCGGTACTCGAGCATCTCCTCGGTCCAGCATTTGCGGATGATCTGGAAATGCTCCTCGAAGGCCGCCCGGTTGGCCGCGTCGATCTCGTCGTGCTGGCCCGGCCGCGCGCCGTGCACGCCGTGGATCTGCTGCGCCATCGTGTCCACCCAGCGGCGCTGGTAGCCCCGCGCGAACCCGGCCAGCGCCCGCCCGCCCGACATGTGGTCGAGCATGGCGATGTCTTCGGCGACGCGGATCGGGTTGTTGGCGGGGAGCACGACGCCGAGCTGTCCGACGCGGATGCGCTCGGTCTGCATCGCCAAGTAGAGGTCGAGCATGATCGGATTCGGCGAAACCTCGAACCCCTCGATGTGGAAGTGGTGCTCGGTGAAGCCGATCGAGGAGTACCCCAGCGCGTCGCCGGCCTGCGCGAACGCGGTCATATCGCGCAGCATCTCCTGGTACAGCTCGGGCCGCGCCCCCGCCATTCCTGCTTCGATCTGCTCGCGGTTCCCGACCGACGGAAGGAAGAAGAGACTGACCTGCATCGCGCACCTCCGCTGGACTCAGGCTACGCCAATCGCGATCCCGCGCGGGGCCGGGATCGGCCGCTCGGTACGATGCGGGCCGGACGACCGTCCAGCCCCCGCCTCAACATTCGGAGCGCCAAATGCCCGATCCAGTCACCTCCGACATCGTCTACGACCTCCCCTCCGCCGGCAGCCCCGCGCTTTCGCCCGACGGTGCGCAGGTCGCCTACGTCTACAGCCGCGCCCATCGCGGGGAGGCGTCGCCCCGCTCCGCAATCCGGCTGGTCAAGATCGACGGAACAAGCGACCGCCTCTTTACGGAGGGACCCAAGGACTCCGCGCCGCAATGGTCGCCGGACGGCGCGGCCCTCGCGTTTCTGCGGCCGGGCGGGTCGGACGCCGGCCGCAAGAATCCGCCGAGGCAGCTCTGGCTGAAACGGTTGGACGCGGCCGAGCCGGCGCGGGTGACGGATCTCGCCCATGACGTCGTTGCCTATACGTGGTCGCCGACGGGCGAGTTCATCATCGCGGTGGTGGACGTGGACCCGCACCGGGAAGCGGGCGACGGCGCCGCGCCGCGCACGATGGTGATCCGCGAGACCTACTACCGCGGCGACACGCTCGGCTACGTCGTCGACGCGCGCCACCACCTGTTCCGGATCGATCCGCAGTCGGGCGAGTCGGTCCAGCTCACGGGGGGCGACTACGACCACGCGCACCCCGCGGTTTCGCCCGACGGGAAATGGATCGCGTTCAGCTCCGACCGCACCGAACAGCGGCACGACGGTCGGCCCTACACCAGCCAGCTCTGCCTGATGCCGGCCGGCGGCGGCGAGATACGCGTCGTCACCCCCGATGCCTTCCAAGTCGGCGCGCCCTCCTGGAACCTCGCCGGCCCCGAATCGTGGGGCGACCCCGACCACGCGGACGAGTACGAGCTCGCCGCCGCGATCACCGACGAGGTGCAGCGGCAGCATGCCTACGTGTACCTCGTCGACGCGGCGACGGGAGACCGCGTGCGCCTGCACGACGACTCGCTCTACCCGCAAACCGGGTTCTTCCCGATCGGCCCGCCGCCACGCGTGCGGCTGATCGGCGAAGAGCTGACCTTCGCCGCGGATTCCGACGGCGCTTCGGGCATCTACCACGTCGACTGGCGCAGGCTCGGCCCCTGGCGGGCCGACCGCCACCGCACGGTCGCCGACTTGGTCGCCGAAGGACACCGCCACGAGCGGTACGCCGACCGGGCCGAGGACGAGATCATCGGCGACCTGCACCTCGTCGGCGAGCCCGGCGCGCGGATCGCCCGCGCTGTCTTCACCGCGTCGACTCCGGATGCGCCGGGCGAGATCGCGACCCAGGCGGTCGGCCACTACTCGGAGGAGGAGCGCGCAGCGAACCGCGCCGGCGCAGTGCGGCTGACCTCGCATTCCGCCGGCTATCTCGACTCGCATGAGATCGGGCGCACCGAGCACTTCACGATCGAGCGCGACGGCCTCGAGATTCCCTGCGGATTGGTCTTCCCGCCCGGCTTCACGCCCGAGCGCGAGTGGCCGCTCGTGCTCGAGATCCACGGCGGCCCCAACGGCTTCTTCGGGCGCGGCTTCAACCCGCTGCACCAGATCATCGCGGGCACGGGGAACGTCGTGCTGTTCGTCAACCCGCGCGGTTCCGGCACTTATGGAGCGGACTTCACCGGCGCGGTGCTGGGCGATTGGGCCGGCGAGGACTCGCTCGATCTGATGGCGGCGCTGGACGAGGTCTGCGCGCGCCCCTACATCGACGCTGCGCGCGTCGGCGTGCACGGTTACTCCTACGGCGGCTACATGACCTCGTGGCTGATCGGCCATTACGACCGCTTCAAGGCGGCCGTCGTCGGCGCCCCCGTGATCAATCTGCTCTCGATGATCGGCACCTCCGACATCGGCCCGCCTTGGGGTCCGTGGCAATGGGGCGGCGGCCTGGCCGAACGGCGCGAGTGGTACATCGAGCGCTCGCCGATCAACTACGCGGAGCACGTCGACTGCCCCGTCCTGCTGATGCACGGCGATACCGACCACCGCGTGCCGATCTCGCAGGGCGAGGAATACTTCCAAGCGCTCAAGATGCACGGCAAGGAAGTCGAGTTCGTCCGCTTCCCCGGCTGCTCGCACCTGATGATGCGCGTCGCCCATCCCGCCCTCCGCAAGGAGTACTACGACCGCCTGACGGGCTGGTTCGAGCGCTGGCTCTGAGTCTTCTGCCCGCGCATCAGCGCGGCGACCGGGCGCAAGGCGGCGCGCGCGGCATCGGCCGGGGCGACGCGGAGGCGGTCGTAGCGCAATCCGGCCGCGCCGGCGACGGCGATCACGGCGAGCCCCATCGCGATCAGCACGGCGCGCTCGCCGATTCCGTCGGCGAGATTGCCGAAGAGCAGGCCGGCGAGGGTCGAGACGCCGAACGGGAAGAAGGTCAGAGCGGTCAGGCGCCCGTGGTACTCGGGCTCGCTCTGCACCAGCACTTCGGCCGTGTTGATCGCCTGGAAGGCGCTGACACCGGCGCCGATCATGAACATGAACGGGAAGGCGGCGGCCGCGCTGGGCGCGAGGCCGAGCAACGCGACGCCGAGCCCGAAGAGCAGCGCCATCGCGTACATCACGCGGCCGGACCAGGACGTGCCGACGAACCCCGCGACGGCCAGGCCGATCGCGAGCGAACCGGCGCCGGCGACTCCCTGCAGCAGTCCGACCGCCTCGGCCTCGCGGCCGAGCACGTTCTCGAGCAGGCCGGGCAGCAGCACTTGGTAGGGCTGGCCCGCGGCCGAGATCAGCAGCAGCGAAACGAGCAGCAGGCGCAGGCGCGGCTGCGCGGCCGCGTAGCGCAGGCCGAGCCAGATTTCGCGGTAGATGCCGCCCCGCCGGGCCCGTCGCGGCGCGCCCGGCGGCAGCAGCCAGAGCGAGGCGATGGTCAGCGCCAGCAGCCCCGACATCGCGAAGTAGGCCCCGCCCGGGCCGACGAACGGGACCGCGAGCAGTCCGGCCGCGATCGCCGGGCCGATCATCGCCGGCAGCGAGAGCGCGGACTGGAGCAGCGCGACGCCGTTGCCGACCAGGTTCACGGGGACGAGATCGCCGATGTAGGCCCGCCGCGTCGGCCCGGTGAACGCGAACGACGCGCCGAGCAGGAAGCTGCTGACGACCAGCCAGATGATCGCGATGTATCCGGTCACGATCATGATCGCGAGGAAGAGGAAGGAGAGCGCGATCACGCTCTGGGCCAGCACCAGCAGGCGGCGCTTGGGCAGGCGGTCGGCCAGCGCCCCCGCCAGCGGGCCGATGATCAGCCAGGCGATGCCGTTGCCCGCGCCGACCAGCCCGACCGCCGCGTTGGCGCCGGTGAGGTCGAACGCGACCACGCTCTGGACCGTGAACGACATCGAAAAGGCGATGAAGGCGGCGACGGTCTGCGTCCAATGCAGGCGGTAGCGCCCGACGGAGAACGCGGCGAAGGTCTGCCTCGCGCCGGCCCGCAGCATTACGCGATGCTATGCCCTGCCGCGCCGCGCGCGTAGGATGATCGGCGGAGGATGAAGGTGGACGCGATCGAGGCCATCCGCGAGCGCCGCACCGCGCTGAAATTCAGCGATGAGCCCGTCGCGCGCGGCGAGATCGAGAATCTGATCGAGGCCGCCACCTGGGCGCCCAACCACAAGCACACCGAACCGTGGCGCTTCCAAGTCTTCAGCGGCGCCGCGCGGCAGTCGCTGGTCGACCGCCTCCGCGCCGCCGACCCGCAGGGCAAGGACCCGACGGTGAAACTGACTCGGGCCCCGGTCTGCATCGTCGTCGCGCAGCCGCACGCCGAAGATCCGGTGCGGGACTTGGAGGACTACGCGGCCGCCTCCTGCGCCGTGCAGAACCTGATGCTCGCCGCCCACGCGGCCGGCCTCGCCACCCGCTGGAGCACCGGCGCCCTCGTCGACTCCCCCGCCGCCAAGCAGGTGCTCGGCCTGGCCCCCGACGACCGCATCGTCGCCTTCGTCAACCTCGGCCGCCCCGCCGAGGATGCCCCGCACCCGCCCGCCGAACGCAAGCGGCCAATCGTGGAATGGAACGGCTAGGCGGATCGCGATCAGCCGGCCATAGGCTTGATCACCTCGCGCGAGAAGTCTTCGATCAGCTCGCGTGCGCCCTCTGCGTCATTCGCCGCCAGCGCGAGGTTGTCCACCCCCTCCGCCTCCAGCTGCTCGACCCGCTCGATGATCTGCGGGCCCGTGCCGGTCAGCGTGCGCTGCAGGATGCCCGGGTCGACGAAGCGCTCCTCGCCGGATTTGAGGTAGACCATGTGGCCCTCGTGCACGTCGAGGTAGAGGCGGTCTTCGGGCGTGCCCTTCGCAGCCGAGTATTCCTTGATGTACTGATGGTACTCGCCGGCCATGTCCGGGTTGTCCATGCCCAAGCTCGCGCCGGGGCCGAAGGCAGCCTCCCACATGGCGTGGACGCCGGGCACCATCGAAGGGCCGACGCGGCGGATCACCCGCTCGGAGGAGGCGTCCTCGCCGTCGCGCAGCACGCAGGAGGAGGTCAGCCCGACCGTGTACGGCTTCACGGTCGGTCGGCCCGCCGCCTCGGCCGCCGCGGCGATGACCGGGAATCCCCGAGCCGCCTGCGCGCCCATTCCGGTCGTGACCCAGCCGTCGCCGGCTTCGCCGACGACGCCGAGCGCGCGCGGGCCGTTGGCGGCGACGTAGATCGGAATGAAGTCCTCGATGTTCAGGAACTCGCTCCGCCGCCCGTGGATCAGCCGGATCCAGCGCTCGCGCTCCCCCTCCCGGAACAGCACGTCCTCGCCGTTCAGCAGCCCGCGCACCTGCAAGGCGTACTCGCGGTACTTGGCGATGGGATAGGCGGGCAACCCCATCGTGTTGCGCCCCGTGTAGCCCGTGCCGATGCCGAGGATGACGCGGCCGGGCGCGATCTTGTTGATCGTCGCGATCGCCGAAGCCGTCACCGGCGCGATCCGGTTCGAGGGAATCGCCACCAGCGTCCCCAGCTTGATCCGGCTCGTATGGTGCGCCGCCAGCGCCATCGTCGCGTAGACGTCGGAATAGATCAGCTGCGAATCGTAGAACCAAGCATGGGTGAAGCCGGCCTCTTCCGCTTGGACTGCCTCCCGCCAAGCGTCCACGTAGCTGGGGATGCCGATGCCGAATTCCATGACCGCGCCCTTTCGCTCTCCCGGGATGCCGCGAGGCTAGCCGATGCGCGCGAACCTACTGGCCACACGTTGAGAAGAGGATCCAGCTAGGCACCGTTCGCTTCGATGGACTGTTTCAGTCGGGAAATGCGACACGAAATGCGATTCGGAAGGGCACTGTCGCATTCTTTGTCTCATTTGACGCTAAATGAGACAAAGAATGCGACACGAAGACTGGATGTCGCATTTCTTGATCGATTTTGCGCCTGCGCGAACCGCAAATCGATCGCTGATCGAATCATTCGCGGGCGGCTGATCCATTTCCGCTCGGGATGGAGCGGGCGGGTAGATAGTGCGCCCCCCGCCCGCGCCCGCGCAGTTCAACCAAACCCTGTTCCCGCAGGCCCTTGATCAGCCGCCTGGCGCCGGCCGCGGAGAAGCCCGTGAGCTCGCGGATGTCGGCGTTGGCGAGCCGGCCCCGCTGGCGCAGGGCGGCCAGCACGTGCATCGTCGCTTCCTGCTGCGCCCGCGGCGCCGGTTCGCCCTCGTCGGCGCCCGCTGCCAAGTGCTCGAACCGGCCGGCGAATTCGTAATGCGTGCCAGACCCGCGTCCCTGCGAGGCCAGATAACCGCGTTCGCGCAGCGATGCCAGCCGCTCGGCGGCAGCGTCCGGTTCCAGCTGCAGCAGCTCCGCCGCCGACCAGCGGTTCAGCGCGCCCCGTCGCGAAGTCCCATGCAGCAGGATCAGATCGTCCACGGAGAACGCGGCGCCCGCGCGCTGCTCGGCATGGACGAAGAGGGCGAATTCCCCGCGGGTGGCGGTCGGCACCGTGAGCCGCACCTGGGATTCGCCGCCGTCGTAGCGCGGCGGGTCCTTGCCGAAACGGATCAGCTCGTCGTAGATCTTGGCGACGCCGCTGCCGGCGCGCTCGACGTGGCCGATCCGCTGCAGCGCTTCGGCCAGCAGCGGGTTGCGGCGCACGGAGGACTGCCGCAGGATGTTGGCTGGCGTGATGTCGCCCATGAAGCCGCCGGGACTGGTGATCTCGACCCGGCCGGGCATCAGCTCGACATGGATCGACTGCGGCAGGCGGTAGTCGCGGTGGACCAGCGCGTTGAGCAGCGCCTCGCGCGCGGCGAGCCAGCTGAAGTCCGGCACTTCGAGCTGCTGGAACCCTTCGGTCTGCAGCACCGTCACCCGCTTGTTGGCCTCCAGCACCCGCTCGGCTTCGGCCAGCAGCGCCAGCAGCGGCTGCTTCAGATCGATCCGCAGGTCGTGGGGGGCGGCGTCGCCGGACCGCCGGACGATGATCACCTCGTGATAGGGCGCGACGGCGGCGAGCGCGGCCCGGCTGCCCAGCAGCAGCACGCCGGCCAAGGCGATGCCGCGCCGGGAGGCGAGCCCCAGTTCCGCCAGCAGCGGCGCATCCTCCAAGTTGGCGAGCGCCCGCGAAGCGCCGTTGGCGATGATCGCCTCGCGCAGCAGCTGCATTTGGGCTTGGTCCAAGTCGCCGATTTCGATCTCCGGCGCGATCTCGGCCGTGTGGTCGCGGAAGGCGCGCTGCGCGGCCAGATCGGCCAGCGCCCGTCCGGTCAGCGGCTGGCTGGCGGTGCCGACGCGGATCTTGGCCATCCCGTCGCTGGTCGTGTACGGCGGCATGCGATCATGGACGGCGAGGGCCAGCACGCGGCCCTCCGGCTCGTTCAGCTCCGTGATGCTGACCGTGATGTGCGGGTCCGTGCCGTCGTAGATCTCCCGTTGGAGCCGGTTCGCGTCGAGCGAGCCGACGCCGTGGATCGCGTCCGCCCGAGTCTGCTTCCTGTCATCGACGCCGAGGATCAGCGTGCCGCCGGCTTGGTTCGCCAGCGCCACGATCTCCTCGATCACCAAGCGCCGGCGGCGCTGGAATGAAACGGACTCATGCCAAGATTTGAACTCGAGCGTCTCCGATTCGAGGGCGTCCGCCGTCTCGCCGTCCAGCCGATCGAGGATTCCGCGCAGTTCGTCCGAGTTCATCGCGAATAGGTCTCCATTCGAGAAATGAAACGCTATCGCATTCTAATGCGACTAGTCGCATTCTTTGTCGCATTTCTTGGCCGCAGGATTCATTCCGCGGACTGGCCCGCGCCGTTGGCGCCCCGCGCGGTTCAGCTGTCGCGCTTGAGTTCGTATCTGGGCGGCTTGGACCAGCGTTCGGTCGGAGGAGCCTCTTGGCGGGCCACGGCGCGCTTTTGGGCGTCGCGTTCGTAGCGCTTGGCCTTGCGGATCAGATTGTTGCGTTCGCGTTCCTTGATGCGCCGTTTCGCGGCGGCCGCCGGGTTGGGGCGCTTGGGCGTGCCTTTGCCGACACTGACGATGCCCGAGCGGGCGAGCGATTTGAGGTGCGCTTGCACGTTGCCGTCGGCGGCGCGGCGCAGGCGCTTGTCGATCGAGTCGCCGTAGATCGCCTCCATGATCTCCCACGAAGTCTTCGGTTCCCCGTCCGCGAGCTGCTCCAGGACCTGCTGCTCGCGCATCTCGCGATGGCTGACGTACGTTTCCAAGCGCGGGCGGGCGTCGTGGATCAACGGACCGTGGCCCGGGCAGAGCACCTGCAAATTGGGCAGCTCGAGCAGCCGGCGCAGCGAGGCCATGTAGGAGCCGACGTCGCCGACGACGGTCGTGCCGACGCCCAGCACGGTGTCGCCGGTGAAGAGCACGCCGTCTTCCTCGATGTAATAGCAGAGCGAATCGACGCTGTGGCCCGGCGACGTCATCACCTGCACCTTGACGCCGCCGTCCAGGTCGATCACGTCGCCGTCCGTGAACGTGCGCACGCCGTCGGACGGCAGGCGGCCCTTGAGCAGCTTGACTCCGGTCTCCGGCACCGCCACCTCGGCCTTCAGGGTCTCGTTGACGTGCTTGAGGTTGCCGGAATGGTCGAAGTGGTGGTGCGTGATCGCGGCGATGCCGATCTCGCTGCGTTCCATCGCGGCGAGGTAGCCCTGCAGCATCCACTTGAACTTATCGATCGCCTCGCCGGAATCGATCGTCAGCGTCTGGCCCTCGCCGACGATGTAGATGTTGGTCGAGGCCGGGCGCATCGGCTCGGTTTCCGGCACGGCGACCATGCGGACGGAGTCGGAGACGCGCATCAGAAGCCCTCGCCGTCCAAGCCTTGGAAGGCGCGCATGGCGAAAATCTGGCCGAGGTGCCCGTTGCCGTGCGCGATGCAGGTCTGCAGGATCTGCTGCGAGCGCGCTTGGTGGCCGAACTGCACCACGCGCACCTCCGCCGCCAGCGCCTCCTCGCCGGCCGCGGCGATGTACGCCATCACGTCCTCGTGCACGTCGTTGCCGTAGCCGACCAGGGCGGCGACCGAGGGCACCCGGATCGCCGCGGCGTCGCCGTCCGGCATGCCCGTGCCCTGCTCGACCTTCGGCAGGCCCCATTTGCCCGGCAGTTCCTGGCGCAGCCAGACCGGGGGCTTGCGGTCCTGGCAGACGAAGTTGACGATGTTGTCCTTGGTGCGGAAGTAGTGCCAGGCGTGGAAGGCGATGGAGACGGTTTTGACGTCGTCCGCGGTCCAGTGCAGCTGCTCGTCGGTCAAGTCTTCGATCGCGCGGATGTAGCCGCCGTGGGTGGTTTCGAGGAAGTGCGCGAGCAATTCTCCAGGCGTCATCAGCCATGCCTTCCCGCCGGAATGCCGGCGACTTGCGGCGCGACGTCGCGCGCCAGGAATTCGGGTACGTCGTCGCGGTCGAAGAGGAAATGCTGGAATTGCACCTCGGCGATGCCAGCCTCGGCCAGCCGCCCGAGCGCGTCGACCACTTCGCCGGCGCCGCCGGCCAGCGCGCCGCGGCCGCGGAAGCCGGCCATGAATTCGTCCCGCGATTGCCCCGGCTGCCCGAAGATGCGCTGCGCGAACGCGGCCCCGGCCTCGCCGATATCGGGCGGGCCGACCGCGTGGAACATCATCATCGAGTGCTCGATCTCGTCCGGGTCGCGGTCGATCCGCTCGCAGGCGCGGGCGAGCACATCGCGCTTGTGCGCATAGCCCTCCGGCGTCAGCGTGACGCAGTTCCATTCGACCGCGTACTTGGCGGCCAGCGGCAGCGTGCGCTTCTCGCCGCCGCCGCCGATCAGGATCGGGGGCCGCCCCGAGGACGGCTTCGGCAGGCAGTCCGCGCCGTCGAGCGAGTAGTACTCGCCCGCGTAATGCGATTCGCCCGGTGCCCAGAGCGCCTGCATCAGCTGGATCGCCTCCTCGAGCCGCTCGAAACGCTCGCGCACGGCGGGGAACGGCAATCCGTAGGCGCGATGCTCGGGTTCGTTCCAGCCCGCGCCGAGGCCCATCACGAAGCGGCCGCCGCTGAGCGCGTCGATCTGCGCGGCCATGCGGCCCATGTCGACGGGCCGCCGGAAGGTGACCGGCGCCACCAGCGGGCCGAAGCGGAGCGAGCTCGTCTCCGTCGCCGCCAGCGCGAACGAGAGGAACGCTTCCAGCGAATCCTGCTGCGGTCCCGTGAAGTAATGGTCGGAACGGAACAACGAGGGGAAGCCGAGCCGCTCGGCCAGCGCCAAGATGCGCCGCCAGCGCTCCCAAGTCAGCCCGTTCTGCCCCTCGACCATCAACGCGACGCGCATGCGGCGGCCCTCCCCGGTCCGCGCATGCTAAGGCCGCGCCGCGGCTGCGGGCGGGCGCCGGCTCGCGGGATCAACCGGCCGGCTCATCGGCGGAGAAGGCGGAGGCGGGCTCGATGATTTCGATGAGGGCCCGGTCGCCTTCGCGCCAGGTTTCGGCGGTTTGCAGGCGGGCGTCCAGGCGGACGCCGCTGGGGAGGGAGACGCGGATGACCTGGTCGTGCCCGTAGTACTCGCAGCGCTCGACGCGGACGGGCGTGCCGGAGCCCGTGTCGTGCCGGCGCAGCAGGACCTGATCGGGACGCACGAGCAGCGACACGGGCGCGCCTTCCGCGGCGTCGGCTCCGAAGATCGGCACGGGGCCGAGCTCGGTTTCGGCCGCGTCGCCGGCGCGGGTCCCGCGCAGCAGGTTGGCGTCGCCGACGAAGCGGGCGACGAAGGCGCTGGCGGGGCGGTGGTAGACCTCGCCGGGCGCGCCGATCTGCTCGACCCGGCCGGCGCGCATCACGATGATCCGGTCGGCGAGGCTGAGCGCTTCCTCGCGGTCGTGGGTGATGAACAGCGCGGCGGCGCCGGCCGCCTTGAGGATTTCGCGCATCTCGAGGCGCAGCGAGGCGCGTAGGTTCTCGTCGAGGTTCGAGAACGGCTCGTCCATCAGCACGGCCGCGGGCGCGGGGGCCAGCGCGCGGGCCAGCGCGACCCGCTGCGCCTCGCCGCCGGAGAGTTCGTGCGGGTAGCGCCGCTCGAATCCGGCCAGGCCGACGAGCTCCAGCATCTCGCCGACGCGGGCGGGGATCGCGCGGCGGACGCCGGGCAGGCGCTCCGCCAGCCAGCCGCGCCAGCCGGCGCCGGGCAGCCCGAACGCGACGTTGCCGGCGATGTCGAGATGGGGGAAGAGGCTGTAGTCCTGCGTGACGAAGCCGAGGCGGCGGCGCTCGGCGGGGATGAACGCGCCGCTGCCTTCGACGCGGCGGCCCTCGATCCGCACCTCGCCCGCGTCGGCGCGCTCCAGGCCGGCGATGATCCGCAGCGCGGTCGTCTTGCCGCAGCCGCTGGGGCCGAGGATGGCCGCGAGCTCGCCCCGCTCGACGGCGAAGCCCGCGTCGGCGATGGCGGCGACGCCGCCGAAGCGCTTGCGCAGGCCGGCCGCTTCGATCGCGGCCGGGATCGCGGCCGGCTGCTCAGACACGCTCGACCCTCCCGTGCCGCAGCAGCAGCGGCAGCGGCAGCGCAGCGGCCGCGATCAGGAGCAGCCCGGCCGCCGCCGCGCGCGCGAGATAGGCGTCCTCGGTCGCGTCCCAGACGCGCCAGGCGAGCGTGTCGAAGCCGATCGGGCTCAGCAGCAGCGTCGCCGGCAGCTCCTTCATCGTCGTCAGGAAGACCAGCGCGAAGCCGCTCGCGAGGCCGGGCGCCGCCAGCCGGCAGGTGACCGTCAAGAAGGTGCGCAGCTGCCCGCGGCCGAGGCTGCGCGACGCCTCTTCGACGGACGGCTGCACGCGGATCAGCGCCGACTGGATCGATCCCGATGCCTGCGGCAGGAACAGCACCACGTAGGCGAAGACGAGCACGGCCAGCGATTGGTAGAGGCCCGGCACGGTCGGCAGCAGCACTTTGACGGAGAGGAAGACGAGCGAGAAGGCGACGACCACCCCCGGCAGCGCGTAGCCGACGTAGGCGCAGCGCTCCAGAATTCCGGAGACCGTCCCGGGCCGGCGCACCGCGGCGACGGCGATGGGCAGCGCGACAACGACGGCGGCCGCGCCGGCCAGCGCGGCCGCCTGCAGCGAGCCGAGGATCGCGCCGCCGAGGCCGTCGAACGTCCTCGATTCGTTGATGCCCGCGGCGAACTGCTCGGCCAGCACGGCGAGCGGGATGGCGAGCGCGATCAGGACGACCAGCGCGAGGTAGCCGTGCGCCCACCAGCGCCGCGCCCCGAGCGCGACCGGCCGCGCCATCCGCGCCGCGCCGCCGCCCAGCCGGTAGTAGCGCCCGCGCCGCCGCTGCGACGACTCGGCGGCGAGCACGATCAGGACCAGCGCGACCAGCACGAGGCTCAGCACGGCGAGGGTCGAGCGGTCGATGCTGGCCTGGAAGCGGATGAAGATCGCCCTCGTGAAGGTGTCGAAGCGCATCATCGAGACCGCGCCGAAATCGGAGACGACGTAGAGCGCGACGAGCAGCGCGCCGGCCGCGAGCGGCACCCGCAGCTGCGGCAGCGCGACCCGCCGGAACGCGCCCCATGAACCCTCCCCCAGCGAACGGGCCGCCTCGTCGAGCGCCGGGTCCATGTCGCGCATGCCGGCCCGCAGCACCAGCACGATGTAGGGGAACGTGAACAGGGTCAGCGTGAGCCAAGCGCCCCAGAACCCGTAGATCTCCGGGATCGATTGCACGCCGAGCGGCGCGAGCAGCCCCTGCAGCGCGCCGTTCGGCCCCAGCGCGGCGATGATCGCCAGGCTGCCGACGTACGAGGGCACGGCCAGCGGGGCCACGCAGAGCGTCCGCCACCAGCGCGCGCCGGCGAGATCCGTGCGCTCCGTCAGCCAGACGATCGGCACGGCGATCAGGGCCGAGGTCGCGGTCACGGCGGCGGCGAGGCCGGCGGTGTTGCCGAGCAGTCGCAGAGTGTCGCCGCTGAGGACGTCGAGCCAGGCGTCCGAGTCGGCCTCCGCGGCGCGCACGGCCAGGTAGATCAGGGGGCAGAGCGCGACGGCGGCGGCGAGCGCGGCGGCGGCCCAGAGCGGGGAGAAGCGGCGCGCGAGCGGCAGCGGGAGCCCTGCCGTGCGCGCCATGGAACGCGGGGCGCTGGGGAAACTCACGTGCCGGCTCGCATTCCGGCGTCGCGCGGCTCCCGCGCGGCGCCCGGCCGATTATCCGCCAGTTTCCCCGGCGGCGCGCCCCCGCGCCGCTGGAAGACGGCCCGTTGCGGCCCCGTTATGGCAGTGCGCCCACTTCGCGCAGCAGCTCCAGCGTGCCGTCCAGGTCGGACAGCGAGGTCAGCGCCAGCGAGGGCGGGTTCAGGTCCTCCAGCGGGACCAGCTCCGGCCGCGCCTCGACGCCGGCCGACAGCGGGTACTCGCTGGTCTGGTTGCGGAAGTACTCCTGCCCGCTGCGGCTGAGCAGGTACTCGATGAAGCGCAGCGCGGGGCCGGTATCGTCCGACGCCGCGACGAGGCCGACGCCGGCGACGTTGATCAGCTCGCCCGCGTCGCCCGCATCGGTGAAGTGGTTGGCCGCCGGGAAGTCGGGGTCCTCCGCGGTGAAGCGGAACAGGTAGTAGTGGTTGACCAGCCCGATGTCGAGCTCGCCGTCGCCGACGGCCTGCACCTGCGGCGAGTTCTTGGGGTACTCGCGGACGCCGTTGGCGATCATGCCTTCCAGCCACTCGCGGGTCTCGTCCTCGCCGTGGATCCGGCGCATCGCGGTGACGAAGGCCTGGAAGGAGCCGTTGGCGGGCGCCCAGCCGACGCGGCCGCGCCATTCGGGCCGGACGAGATCGAAGACGGAATCGGGCGGGTTGGGGACGCGCTCGGGCGAGATGATCAGCACGCGGGCGCGGCCGGAGGTGCCGATCCAGCGGCCCTCGCCGTCGCGGAACTTGGGGTCGACGAGGCCGGTGATGCGGCTGGGCAGCACGGCCAGCGCGCCGCCCTCGGCCAGCGCGGAGAGCGCGCCCGCATCCTGTCCGTAGTAGATGTCCGCGGGGCTGCGCCCGCCCTCTTCGAGGATCGCCGCCGCGAGCTCGGCGGTGCCGCCGTAGCGGATGTTGACGCGGGTGCCGGTGTCGGCCTCGAACTGCTCGATCAGCGCCCCGACGAGGCTTTCCGTGCGCCCGGAGTAGACGGTGATCTCGCCCGGGTCCTCGTCGTCGGCTTGGGAGGCGGCGGAAGCCGAGGTCGCGGTGTTCGCTGCAGATGCCGCCGAATCGGCCGCGTCGCCGGCCCGGTCGGCGGCGTTCGACGCCGCGTCGGCGGCGCGCTCGGCCGCATCCGCGGCACTGCCGGCGGAATCGGCGGCGGCGCCGGCCGAATTCGCGGCTTCACCGGCCGATGCGGCCGCGGTTTGGGCGGCGTTGGCGGCGCGGTCGGCTGCTCCGGAGTCGCCCGAATCGCTGCATGCCGCAGCCGCCAATGCCAATGCGAGGAGCGCGAGCGCCGCGCCTCCCCATCGGATGATCTGCTTCACGTTCGCTCCTCTGCCGCTTGCCGCGCCGACCTGCGTCGGCGGTATCGCTGCTTTAGAGCCAAATAATGAACTAAAACGGAAAAACGCGCAAGCGGGGCCGAGGAAGGCTCGGACGGGTGCTTGGGCTGAGTCGTGTTCCGTGTTCGGAGCCCGGCGCGGGGCTACCAGGAGGACTTGCGGACGCCGGGGAGCAGGCCGAGCGAGGCATCCTCGCGGAACTGGATGCGGCTGAGGCCGAACTTGCGCATGTATCCGCGCGAGCGGCCGGTGACCGCGCAGCGGTTCTTGAGCCGCGTCGGGCTGCTGTTGCGCGGCAGCTTCTGCAGCTGGATGTTGATCCGGATCTTCTCGCCCGGATCGTCCGTGTTCAGCAATTGCTGCTTCAGCTCGGCCCGCTTGGCCTTGTGCTTCTCGTACAAGCCCTGGCGCTTCTGATCGCGGTTGATGTTGCTCTTCCGTGCCAACGCAACTGCCTCTCGCTCCAGCGAACTTCCCATCCAGCCTAGCACCCGCCCGCCCGGCGCGAGCCTCCGCGTTGGTACAATGGCCGCGGAGGGCATTCATGCCGACTGCCGTGGAAATCGCGCGGGGCCTGCTGACCAACGCCGCCAAGCGCGGGGTCGACTTGACCGAACGCGACCTGCACCGCCTCGCAGTCCACGCGCAAGCTTGGTTCATGGCCGGGCATCAGCAACCGCTCTTCACGGACCCGATCATTGCCGGCGATGAGGGCGCAGTCGTTCCTGCCATTGCCGAAGCCCTGGCCAACGGCGGCATTGCCCGCTTCGCGCACGACGACGAGGCCTATGACCAGCTGGGGCGCGGAGCGTATTGGCAGACGAGTGCGGCAGTCCTCGACCACATCGAGATGGAGCCGCGGTTGTCCGGCCCCAAGGTCATCGCGGAGATCGACGCCGTGGTCGCCGGGACGCAGTGCGACGCGGAGGTGGACCGCGAGACGCTGCGCCGCCGCACGCGCGCCGAGATCGACAAGCACCGCGGCCCTCCGCTCGATCCGGATGCCGCGATCCGCCGATTGGACGAGGACCCCGAATTCCTGCAGAAGCTGCTGGATCGGGCGTCGCGGCCCCTCCCGCGCCGCCTCCGGCCCTGATGGCGGACGAGCCCGCCGGCTGGGACTTCGTCTACGAAGATGACGTACGGATCATCGTGGATTCGCTGATCGGCGATCTGAAGGACCAGCTGAGGGAAGCCGAGCGGATACTGCTGGCCGATCGGAGCGAGGACAACCCCAAGATTCGCTATCGCTACGGCCTCACGATCATCGGGGTGGTGAGCACTGCGAATCTCGAGGTCTACTTCACGCCGATCAACCCGCTGGTCGTCCGCATCATCGACATCCAGATTCGGGCTTGACGGACGCCGTCAGCAGCAGCTCTGGGTTCCCGGGTCGCCCATCAGGCCGCCGCGGCCGACTTTCTTCTTTTCGATCTTGCGGCCGTCGCGTTCTTCTAGGCGGCCGAGGGCCCGGCCCTTGTCGGGCATCGGGTCGGTGCGGCCGGGGTACATCTCGTGGCCTTCGTGGTCTTCGGGGAGGTATTCGGTGATGGGGAAGCCTTCCTCATCGCAGAAGAGCATTCAATGGCAGTACTTCCAGCGCTGCATCTCCTCGCAGGGGCAGGACCAGACGGCGGACTTGGCCTCCTCCTCCTTGTCCACGTAGTGGTTGCAGGGGCAGAGCGGGCGGCCCACTTCGTCGATGTTCTTGGCCAGGCCGATGATCAGGTAGTCGGTCAGGTCCTTCTGCGGATGCAGGAAGGTGCCGCTCTTCTCGGCGAAGCTCTCGACGAACTTGCGCATCTTCTTGACGTTCTTTTCGGACGCTTGCGCCCAATCGTCTTCGCTGACGTGTTCGATCTCGGGCATTAGTCGTCCTCGCTCTGCTTGCGGAGGAATGATTCCAAGTCGCTGATCAGCTCGTCCGCCGGCGGCAGTTCGACGTCGCCGTCGGGCGGCGGCGGGGCCGAGGTCTGGCCACGCGCCTCCTCGGCCCGTTCGAGGTGCTCGACGTAGGCGCGCAGCTCCTCGTTTTCGCGCAGCGCGCCGGACAGCTGCTCCTCGAATGCGGCGATCGCGCGCTCGAGCGGCGCTTCATCGAAGTTGAGCGGCTCGATCCCGGAGATCGCCTCGATCAGTGCCTTCGCGCCCATCGGGTTGCGGATGCCGGGCAGGTAGTGCGGCACCCGCGCCCAGAGGCTGATCCCGCCGACTTCGCGGCGCCGGCAGTAGTCGTGGAACACGCCGACGATCCCGCTGGGGCCCTCGAAGCGCGAGGGGTACATGCGGAAGCGCTCCATCAGATCGGGGCGGTTGGCGGAGCCGGAGACGGGCACGGGCATCGTGTGCGGCGTGCCGGAGGGAACCGCGCCGAGCGAGATCACGAGCGAGGGCGAGATCGCCTCGAGCAGGCCGTTCATCGCGCGCAGATACCGCTTCCAGCGGAAATGCGGCTCGGTCCCGATGCCGATCACGACGTCCCGCCCGGCATCGCTGAAGGCGACGAACTTGGTGTTCGGCCACTCGATCTCGCGCTCGCCTGCGGCGTCGTACCGCGCTATCGGCCGGGCCTCGGTGAAGTCGTAGAACTCCTCGCCGTCGATCGTGGCGAAGGGATCCGGGTCGCCGAACTGCGCGACCAGGAACTCCGCCGCCGCCGAGGCCGCCTCGCCGGCGTCGTTCCAGCCCTCCCACGCCAAGATCAGCAGCGGCTCGCGCAGCTGCGGCAGCGAGTTGATCCGCAGGTCTTCGTTCGCGGAATCGGGGTGATCGGCCATACTTGCAGTCTACCCGCCCCGCGGCGGACAGGCAGGCGCAGGCGATGGCGAACCCCTGGCGCGCGAACGAGCTGGCCGAACAGTGGGACGCCGCCGTGCGCGGCAACCGCGAGCAGGCCGAACGGGTCCGCGAATCCCCCGCCGGCGGCGACCACTACGCGCCCATCGCCGACTGGTTCCGCGCCGATCCGGACCGCTCCGGCGACGAGGCGCTGGACGCGCTGCTGGCGCGCGCGGACGGCGCGGATGCCTGGATCGACCTCGGCGCCGGCGCCGGCCGCTTCGCCCTGCCGCTGGCGCGCCGGCTGCGCCAGATGATCGCGATCGAGCCCAGCCAGGGCATGCGGCAGGCGCTGCAGCAGGAACTGCAGAAGCACGAAGTCCGCAACATCCAAGTCTGGAACCAGCGCTGGCCGCATCCCCACCCGCCGCGCGCCGACATGCTGCTGATGTCGCACGTCGGCTACGACATCGAGCCGATCCAGCCCTTCCTCGACACGGTCGACCGCGCCGCCGGGCGCGAGGCGATCGCGATGCTCTTCGATCTCGCGCCGGGCTGCCTCTTCCATCAGCTCTGGCAGCCGGTGCTGGGCGAGCCGCAGGTGCGCCTGCCCGCGGCCGGCGACCTCGCCGAGTTGCTGGAAGCGCGCGGCGCGGCGGTCTCGGTCGAGCACATTCCCGCCCGCGGCTGGAGCTTCCCCGACCGCGAGGCGGCCGAGCGCGCGGCCCGCATGCGGCTCTGGCTCGACCCGGACTCGCCCAAAATCCCCGCGATGCGCAGCGCACTCGACGATCTGCTCGTGCCCGACGGAGCTGGATTCCGCCTGCCGGATGCGATGAATCACGCGATCATCACGTGGCGGCGCGGCTGATTCGGCGCTTCCCCGCGCTCGATCTGTAGACTGCGCCCATCGCCGCCGCTGGCCGGGACGTGACCTTGTTCCCCCGCTTCGATTCCCGCTGGTCCTGAGCCGTGGACTGGCTGACGGATCCTTGGCAGTTCGAATTCATGCAGCGCGCGCTGCTCGCGGGCGTGCTCGTGTCTTTGGCCGCGGCCGCGGTCGGCGCGTACGTCGTGCTCAAGGGGCTCGCGTTCCTCGGCGACGCGGTCGCGCACACGCAGCTGGCCGGGGCCGCGGTCGCGCTGGTGCTGGGCGGCGGGGCGATCGCGATCACGCTGGGGGCCGCGGTCGCGGCCGTCGCCACGGCGCTCGGCATCGCCTTCCTCACGATCCGCGCGCGGGTCCGCGAGGACACCGCGATCGGGATCGTGTTCGCCGGGCTGTTCGCCGTCGGCATACTCCTGATCAGCAGCCAGCGCACGTTCACGATCGACTTGCGCGCGCTGCTGGTCGGCAACATCCTCGGCGCGCCGCTCTCCGACATCGTGCTGATGGCGGCGCTCGCCGCCGTCGTGCTCGCGGCCGCCGTCTGGTTCTTCCCCGAGCTGCGCTTCGTCGCCTACGACCCGGAGATGGCGGCGGTCGCCGGCGTGCCCGTCACCGCCTTCCGGATCGGGATGCTGGTCCTGGTCGCGCTGGCCGCGGTGGTCGCCTTCCGCCTGGTCGGCGTCGTGCTCTCCGTCGCGATGCTGGTCGCGCCCGCGGCCGCCGCCGCGCTGGTCGTGCGGCAGCTGCACTGGATCATGATCCTCTCGGGCGCGATCGGCATCGCATCGACCGTGATCGGCCTCTATCTCGCCTTCCACGCCGATCTTGCGGCCGGCCCCGCGATCGTGATCGTCGCCGTCGCCGCCGTCGCCGTCTGCTTCTTGATCTCGCCGCGCGGGCTCGTCCGCGGGCTGAGCCGCGTTTCCGAGGCTCCGCCGCCGGATCACCGCCACGGGCAGGGCTGAATGAGAGCGGGGCTGACCCGCCCGCACGCGCTCAGCGGGGCTTGAAGATCTCGTTCCGGTACCAGCGCAGCTCGTCGATGCTCTCGCGGATGTCGTCCAGCGCCCGGTGCCGCTCCTGCTTGACGAAATTCGCCGCCTCCGGGTACCAGCGCTTGCACAGCTCCTTCAGCGTCGAGACGTCGATGATCCGGTAGTGCAGCCAGTCGTCCAGCTGCCGCATCTCCTTGTGCAGGAACTCGCGGTCCTTGTGGACCGAGTTGCCGCACAACGGCGACTGTCGCTCCAGCGTCCACTGCTGCACGAATTCCAGAATCTCCGCTTCCGCCTGCTCGACCGAGATGTCCGACTCGCGCACCCGCTCGATCAGCCCGCTGCCGTGGTGGGTGCGGCGGTTCCAAGCGTCCATCACGGAGAGCTCTTGCTCGGTGCGGCGGATCGCGATCTCGGGCCCGTGTGCGATGATCTCCAGGTCCGCGTCCGTGATCAGCACCGCGGCCTCGATGATCACGTCTCGCTCCGGCTCGAGGCCGGTCATCTCGAGATCGATCCAGACGAGGTTCCCCGGCGCGGGCGGCATGCCGGGAGGTTAGCGCCGTCTACTTGCCCGCGACGGCCCGGGCATTGGCCACCAGCATCTCGGTCCAAGTCAGGACGTCGCCGCTGGGCTGCGAGTAGATCACGTCGATCTCCGTCCCCGTCTGATCGGCGATCGATTCGATCAACGAGCTCTCGAACTGCGGCTCGCGGTAGATCCGCGCCACGCCCTCGTGCTCGATCTCTTCGATTAGCGCCGCCACCTGGCCCGCGCCGACGTCCTGCTCGGGGCCCTCGATGAGGAATCCGGCGATCTCCAGCCCGTAGCGCCGCGCGAAGTAGCCGAAGGCGTCGTGGAAGGTGACCAGCAGCCGTTCGCCGTCTTCCAGATCCGCCAGCAGCGCCGCGGCCTCGGCATCGGCCTCCGCCATCTCTTCGAGGTAGTCGTCGAGCCGCTCCCGGATCGAGGCCGCCGCGTCTTCGGACAGCAGCCCCATCAGCTCATCGGCGATGGCGCGCACCGCAACCGAAGCGAGCTCGAGGTCGAACCAGAAGTGCGGGTCCTCCGAGCCGTGGGCGTGCCCCGCGTGCGCATCGTGTCCGTCTTCTTCCTCGTCCCCGTGCTCGTCGTGGTCGTGCTCGTCTTCTTCGTCCTGCTCGTGCTCGTGGTCGTCGTGACCTTCCTCTTCCTCGCCCTCGTGTTCGTGCTGCTCGTCCTGATCGTCGTGCGCGTGTTCGTCTTCGTCCTCGTGCCCGTGCTCTTCCTCGTCGCCGTGGTCGTCATGATCATCATGATCGTCGTGGGCCATTGCGGAGGAGAACGGGGCCAGCTCGATGCCGGCTGCTTCGATCTCTTCCGCCAGCCAGAGGACGCGGCTGGCGTTCTCCTCGACCACGCTCTGCCACGACGATTCCAAGGTGGCTCCGTTCATGATCACGACATCCGCGCCGGCCACGGCGCGGACATCGTCGACGGAGAGCTCGATCGTATGCACGTCGGCGCCCGCGGGGGTGAGCACCCGTATGTCGGCAAAGTCGCCGGCCAGCTGCCGCGTCCAATCGCCGATGATGCCGTTGGAGACGACGACCGAGAGCCGTTCCTCGGCCTGAGCTTGGGGCTGATCATCCGCTCGCGCCTGTTGAGATTGGTCATCCGCGCGCGCCTGTTGCGACTGGCTATCCGCAACCGTCTGTTGGGGCGGGTCATCGCCTCCGCAGGCGGCGGCGAACACCGCTGCGCTCGCGAGCGCGACGATCGCGAGCTTGAAGAATCGGGACATGGGAAGAGCCATCTAGGCGCCCCGTTGGGTCAGGCCGGGCGCAACGCCTTGAGGACCGCGGCTCCGTGCTCTTTGGCACGGGCGCGCTTCCAGACTTTGGACAGCGCGCCGTCTGGTCCGACGATGAAGGTAGCACGCGTCATCCCTATGGTCTTCCTGCCGTAGAGCACCTTCTCGCCCCATGCGCCGTAGCGCGTCGCCACTTCCGCGCCCTCGTCGACCAGCAGCGGGAACGTGAGCCCGTGCTTGGCGATGAAGGCCCGGTGCGATTCCGCATCATCGACCGAGACGCCGAGCACGGCCGCGCCGGCGGCCGCGATTTCGTCCAGCGAATCCCGCAGCGAGCAGGCCTGCGCCGTGCAGCCGGGCGTGTCGTCCTTCGGATAGAAGTACAGCACCAGCGTGCGCCCGGCGTAATCGGAAAGGCTGTGGACGTTGCCGTCCTGATCGGGCAGCGAGAAGTCGGGCGCGGCGTCTCCCGCCTCGAGCGTCACGGCCATGGCGTCCCTCCTCCGCGCGGGCTACGGCGCGAGTTCGTTGATCTGCCCGGCCAGCGTGAAGTCGAAATCGGTCACGCCGCCCGCGTCATGCGTGTTCAGGCCGATCCGCACCGTGTTGTAGACGTTGGACCAGTTCGGATGATGGTCGAGCTTCTCCGCCAGCAGCGCCACCGAGCTCATGAAGCCGAAGGCCTCGACGAAGTTGCCGAAGGAAAACTCCCGCCGCAGCTCGCCCTCCGCGAACTCCCAGCCCGGGATCTCCCCCAGCCGCGCCGCCACCACCTCATCGCCCAGCAAACTCCGCTCCGGCATCGCTCACCTCCAAGCTGCGCGCCGCAGGCTAAGGGATTCGCGGTGCCTCCTCCACGGCCCTCCGCGAAACCGGCCAGCTCCGCTCAGCCGCCCGAACCGAGGCCGTGCAGGACGGGGCTGCCGTGGTGGTGGATCATCCGCCATCGCCCGCCGCTGCGGAGGAAGACGTTGGTCGCCGCGATCGGCACGCCCGCGACCAGCTCCCGCCCCGCGACCACGCCGATGTCACCCCCGATCCGCGGCCGTTCCGCCGCGAAGACGATCCGCCCCTGATCGGGATTGGTCAGGATCTGCCGCCAAGTCTCCAGCACGGCCGCGCGGCCGGCGATGATGGCGTGGTGCGGATGGATGCAGGTGACTTCGCCCTCGGCCCAGATCGCGGCCATCGCCTCGACGTCTTTGGCGTTGAAGGCGTCGTAGAAGGCGCGGTTGGCGGCGAGCACCGCCTCGACGTCTGCATCGGTTGTCACGGCGCACTCCCGCCGTCCGCTGGCTCGCGCATATGCTAAGCCGCGTGCTCTCCCGCTCCCTCATCCCCCTGATCGCGCTCGCCGCCGCCGCGTTGTGCTTGGCCGCCTGCGACGGCGACTCCGAGCCCGCGCCGCAAGCCGGGCCCGCCGTCGCAGTCGAGCAAGAGGACGCGGCCCCTGCTCCCCAAGCGCAGCAGGAGCAAGCCGCGGGGCAAGCGCAAGCCGAGCCGCCCGCTCAAGAGCAGGGACAATCCGCCGAGCAGCAGCAGACCGAAGAGCCCGCTCAACAACAGGAACAGGAACAACAGCAGGAGCAAGCGGAACGCCCCGTACCGCCGCTCTTCACCTACCTGCCGACCGATGCCACGGAGACGCCCGAGGGCATCCCGATCATCCGCGACCTGCGCTCGCCGCCGGGCTTGGGCGGGCTTGAATGGCGCACGATCTGGGGCATCCGCATCGTCGAGTTCGAGGAGCTCCGCTCCGGCTGCCCCTGGCGCGATTGCATCCCCTCAATCGAAGACCCGCGCTTCGAGACCATCGAGGAAGCGGCCGCGGTCACGGTCGACGCGATCCCGATCGTCCACGTCGAGGTCGACGGCGACATCCGCGGCTACCCGCTCGACATCCTGACCCGGCACGAGATCGTCAACGACGTAATCGGCGGCGAGCCCGTCGCGGTCACCTTCTGCCCGCTCTGCAACACCGCAATCGCCTTCAAGCGCACCGTCGGCGAGGAGGTGCTTGAATTCGGCGTCTCCGGCCTGCTCCGCAACAGCGACCTGGTGATGTACGACCGCGCGACGCACTCGCTCTGGCAGCAGGCGACGCGGCGCGCGATCGTCGGCGCATACGTCGGTGCGCGGCTCGATCACGTGCCCGCCTCGATCGTCTCCTTCGGCCAGTTCGCGGACGAGTATCCCGACGGGCTGATGCTCTCGCGCGGCGGCCGCCCCTATGGCGAAAATCCGTACGGCGGCTACGACCGCGACAACACGCCGTTTCTCTTCTCCGGCGAGATCGACCCGCGCCTCCCCGGCGTCGAGCGCGTCGTCGCGCTGGAAACGACCGACCCGGCCACGGGCGACGCCGAGTTCATCGCCTATCCGTGGTCGGTCGTCTCCGAGCGCCGCGCGATCAACGACGCGCGCGGCGGCCTGCCGATCGCGGTGCTCTGGACTCCGGGCACCAACACCGCCTTGGGTGCGCGCAGCATCGCGGACGCCGAAGACATCGGCGCGGCCGCCGTCTTCACCACACTGATCGGCGACATCGCCCTGATTCTGGAACCGAACCCCGACGACGATCAGACGTTCATCGACGTCTCGACCGGAACGGTCTGGAACATCTTCGGCCGCGCGATCTCCGGCACCTACGAAAGCGCCCAACTGGAGCCCGTGCTGCACGCCGACTACTTCTGGTTCGCCTGGGCCGCCTTCCACCCCGAGACCGAGGTTTACGGGCTGGAAGACGCCGAGGGCTAGAGCAGCTCGACCGGATCGCCCTCCGCGACTTCGCCGGCGACGCTGATCTCCGCATACGCGCCGAGATGCTGCGACGCCCGCTCGATCAGCGCCCGCCCGACGGCGCGGGATCGCTCCATCCCCCGCTGCGCGTGCGCGGGAACCGAGCAGCGCACCGTCGTCGTCTTGACCTGCGCGACGATGCCGCCGATCCGCAGCTCCCGGCCGGGCCAGCCCGTCTCAACCAAGCCCTCGGCCTCGCCCGTATCGATGACGAGATTGGGGCGGAAGCGGCGCACGTCAACGTCCCCCCCGCCGCCGAACTCGGCCAGCTGCCGCAGCGAGGCCGTCGTCATCACGTGGAGCGGGTAGCAATCGACGAAGCTGCCCGGCGGAGTCGAAAACTCGCGCAGCGACTCCGGCAGCCCGCTGAGATCGGGCAGCGGGTCGTCGTCCTCCAGCCCGAACACCTGCCGCAGCATCGCCAGCTGCGCCGCCTGATCGACCTCCCCGCCCGCTGCCGGCCGCGCGAAGTAAGCGGAGTCCGAAGCCGGCCGCAGCGGGACCAGCGCCACCTCGCGGCCCAGCGCCGCGCCGAGGCGGCCGCCGGCGTCCTGGTCGATCTCGCTGCCGTCGGGCAGCTCGATGGAGATCGGCGCGGACTCCGCGTCCGCGGCCGGTTCGGCGGTGAAGCGGGCGGCGCACTGGAGCAGGCCCGGAATCTGGCGGGCGCTGCGGGTGTCCCCGTCCTCGCGCACCGCCCAGGCGCGGTCGCCGATCATGCCGAGCTCGTTGAAAGCCGCGCGCTGGACGCGGCCGCCGCCCATCGACTTGACGGGATAGCGCCAGACTTCGGAAACATGGCCGATCTGCATGCTGGACCTCCGCGGAATGCCACGCGCAGGCTAGGGGCTCGCGCGGGCGCTGCTCGCGGTCAATCTATAGTGAACTGGTATGATTAGTCAGGATTGCCCCAATCGAACCTTGGGCAATCGGGATGTTGACCAGATGACCGCAGCCGCGCCGTTCGCCACCGGAACCTTGGCCGCGCTGGAGGCGGAGGCGATCCACATCATCCGCGAGGTCGCCGCCGAGTGCGAGCGCCCGGCCCTGCTCTTCTCCGGCGGCAAGGACTCGATCGTGATGCTGCGGCTGACCGAGAAGGCGTTCTGGCCCGCCCGCATCCCGTTCCCGCTCCTGCACGTCGATACCGGACATAACTTCCCCGAAACGATCGAGTTCCGCGACCGCCGCGCCGACGAGATCGGGGCCAACCTGCTGGTCGCATCGGTGCAGCGCAGCATCGACGAGGGCCGCGTCGTCGAGGAAACCGGCCCCCGCGCCTCCCGCAACCGCCTCCAGACGACGACGCTGCTGGACGCGATCGCCGAGCACAAGCTGGACGCCCTGTTCGGCGGCGCGCGCCGCGATGAGGAAAAGGCCCGCGCCAAGGAGCGCATCTTCTCCTTCCGCGACGCCTTCGGCCAATGGGACCCGTCCGCGCAGCGCCCCGAACTCTGGAACCTCTACAACGGCGCGATCGCGCCCGGCGAGCACATCCGCGCCTTCCCGCTCTCGAACTGGACCGAACTCGACGTCTGGCGCTACGTGGAGCGCGAGGGCTTGGAGATCCCGAGCATCTACTTCGCGCACGAACGGCTGATGTTCGAGCGCGACGGGATGCTGTTCCCGGCCAGCGAGTACATCGAGCTGCTGCCCGGCGAAGAGCCGTTCGCGGCGCACGTGCGCTTCCGCACCGTCGGCGACATGACCTGCACCGCCGGCGTCCGCTCGGAAGCGGCCGCGATCTCCGCGGTCGTCGCGGAGATCGCGGCCACCCGGATCACCGAACGCGGCGAAACCCGCGCCGACGACCGCACCTCCGACGCCGCCATGGAGGACCGTAAGCGCGAGGGCTACTTCTGAGCGCCATGGCCGAAAACAGCCACGCCGGGGAAGCGCGCGAGCGCCCGCTGCTGCGGCTGGCCACGGCCGGCTCCGTCGACGACGGCAAAAGCACGCTGATCGGCCGCCTGCTGTTCGACTCGAAGCAGACCTTCATCGATCAAATGGCCGCGATCGAGCGCACCAGCCGCGACCGCGGCTCCGACTACGTCGAGCTCGCCCTGCTCACCGACGGCCTGCGCTCGGAGCGCCAGCAGGGGATCACCATCGACGTCGCCTACCGCTACTTCCAGACGCCGCGCCGCAAATTCATCCTCGCCGACACTCCCGGCCACGTGCAGTACACCCGCAACATGGTCACCGGCGCGTCCACGGCGGACTGCGCGCTGATCTTGGTCGACGCCCGCCGCGGCGTGCTCGAACAGACCCGGCGGCACGCCTACCTCTCCGCCCTGCTCGGCATCCGCCACTTCATCCTCTGCGTCAACAAGATGGACCTGGTCGATTTCGACGAGGCGATCTTCCGTCCGATCGCCGCCGAACTGTCGCGTTTCCTCTCGCGGATGGCGGGACTGGCGAACGCGGCCGATGCCCCGCGGATCGACGTCCGCGCGGTGCCGATCTCGGCCAAGGAGGGCGACAACGTGGTCCAGCGCTCGGCGCGGACGCCGTGGTACGACGGGCCGCCGCTGCTGGATCTGCTGGAGAACATCGACGTGGCCGACCCGCCCGAAGTCACGGCCCGGTTCCCCGTGCAGTACGTGATCCGGCCCCGCCGCGAATCGCACCGCGACTACCGCGGCTACGCCGGCACCGTCGCCGCCGGACGCCTGCGCGTCGGCGACGACGTCATCGTGCTCCCAGCCGGGCACCGCACGACCGTCGCCGGGATCGATACTTTCGACGGCGCGCGGGAAGCAGCCTCGGCCGGCGAAGCGGTGACGCTGCGGCTGGCGGACGAATTCAACGTCGACCGCGGCGACATGATCGCGAGCACCGCCGAGCCGCCGCACGCGGCGAACGAGCTGTCGGCGCACGTTTGCTGGATGAGCGAGCGCTCGCCCTTGGCCGCGGGCCAGCGGCTGCGGATCAAGCACGCGACCCGCTCAACCCGCGCCTTGGTCGACGAAGTCACGGCGCGGTTGGACGTCAACACGCTCGACTACGACCTGACCGCGCAGCGGCTCGAACTCAACGACATCGGCCGCGTGCGCCTGCGGCTGATGTCGCCCCTCGTCGTCGACGCCTATGAATCGAGCCGCAGCACCGGCGCGTTTATCCTCATCGACGAGACCTCCCGCGCCACGGTCGGAGCCGGGATGGTCGACTCGTTCGATTAGCAGCCGCGCGAAGAGGGGTGGCCGCGGTGGGGAGTACCGCATTGCGGCGCGTGCGGAGCGCTGCCGCCGCTCTGGCGCTCGGACTGGCCGCCATCCTGGCCCTGTCCGCCTGCGGCTCCGATGATGCGCCCGACTTGGGCGAAGAACTGATCCTGGCCACGACCACGAGCCTGAACGACAGCGGCCTGCTGGACGAGCTGGTGCCGATCTTCGAAGCGGAGACCGGCCTGAACGTGAAAGTGATCGCCGTCGGCACGGGCGCGGCGCTGCGGATGGGCGAGGAAGGCAACGCCGACGCGCTGCTGGTGCACGCGCCCGATTCCGAACGGGAACTGCTGGCGGCCGGTCACGCCGCCTCGCGCGAGCTGGTCGCCTACAACGATTTCGTAATCGTCGGACCCGCCACCGACCCTGCCGGCGTATCGGGAACATCGGATGCGTCGACGGCCCTGTCCGCCATCGCGGCCGCTGGCGCCCCCTTCGCCTCGCGCGGCGACGACAGTGGCACCCATAAAAAGGAGCTCGCGCTCTGGGCCGCCGCGGGCATCGAGCCGACGGGCGATTGGTACCTGGAAACCGGCCAAGGCATGTCCGCGACGCTGACCGTCGCCGACCAGCGCGACGCCTACGTCCTCACCGACCGCGGCACGTACCTCTCCCTGCGCAACCGCCTGCAGCTCGTCGTGGCAGTCGAAGGCGACGCCCGCCTGCTCAACTACTACAGCGTCCTCACCGTCGCCGAACGAAAAGGCGGCATCAACGCCGCCGGCGCAAGAGCTTGGGCCGATTTCATCCGACGCCCCGGCATCCAAACCCGAATCGGCAATTACCGCCGCCAAGAATACGGCCGCCCCCTCTTCATCCCCGCCGCCGCCGACACCGAGCAAGACATCGCCGCCAGAGGCGGCGCCCCGCGAGAGTGACAAGCGCGTTTCGGCAGCTGCATTCCTGCTGCCCGCAACTGGTGATCCATGGCCGAACTGCCCATCGATTTGTCTTGGAACGATGCCACAGTCGCGGAGCTCGCAGCTCATCAGCTGACGATCCGGGATGCCGCTGGCGTGTTCTTCAACGAGCCGGAATTCTATGCGCAGGATCCCTCCGCGGAGATCGATCGTCGTGGCGTGTATCGCTACCGGCCGGAGAGGCTGATGATGATCGGGCCGACCCGATCCGGTCGCATGTTGAGCTTTATCCTTGAACTGCCGGACGCTCAGCAGCGGTGTCATGTCGTCACCGGCTGGGACTCGACCCCGGAAGAGGTAGAGGCTTATGACCTCGCGCGTTGACGAGCAGCAGCTTCATCCTGCAAGGGCAGAGTTCGGCAGCATCAAAGACGCGGTCCGCGTGGATGCTGCAGGCCATCGCCCGCGCGGGGGCGAGTTCCGCGTGAGGTTCGAGGAAGAAGACCTGCTCCGCTTGCTCGATGCGCTCAACGAGCTTGGCATCGAACCGGACAACCGGTTCTTCCGCGAGGCCGCCTTCGCCGCGATCGAAGCCAAGCGAACGGAAGCGGCAAGAGCCGCGATCTCCGCCCATGTTTCGGCGACATGACCTGACGGCGCCCACGCGCCGCCGCAGTCAATGTTCATGGGGACTACTGCTCTGAACAGGGGCGCGACGCTGTGTAGACAGCGGCTGCAACAGGCGGCATACCGCGGGTACAGCGGGCATTCTGCAGGTGCTCGGATACGATTTCCTCCACGCGCTCGCTGCGAGCGTTGCATCCAAGTACCGGTTGCAGACGGGACTGGCGAACACATGCCGCCGATCCGGGTACCCGCGACACTGACGTGGAACAGCGCAACAGTTGCAGAGTTGGCGGCACACGATCTGACAGTCGCTGATGCGCTCGACGTATTTGAGGGCGATGCGGAATTCTTCGCCCAATCGCCGGCGGCCGAAATCTCCCCCCGCGGCATCTTCCAAGTCAGGCCGCAACGCCTGCGCATGGTCGGCCCGACCGCCACGGGGCGGCTGCTCACGATTATCCTTGAGGTGCCGGATGATCGTCTCGCCAGCCATATCGTCCCTGGCTGGGAGGCCGACGCCCGCGAGGCCGAGCGCTACTACGCGGGCATCTGAGAGGAACGGGGGCTGGCGCGATGGCGGATGAGCGTTTCGGCAGCATCGAGGATGAAGTCCGCGTCGACGTCGTCCTCGATGGTCCGCTTGCGGCGGAGGTTTCCGTTCGCTTCGAGGGAGATTCGCTCGACCGCCTGCGGTACGCCATTCGCGAGTTGGGCATTCAACCCACCTCTGAATTCCTCCGCGATGCAGCGCTGGCGGCGATCGACGCGCGGGAGGCGGAGCTCGCGGCGGCGGAGAAGGGCGCGGACGCGGCAGGGGGCGGCGGCTCCTGATCGGGCGGTAGCCTGAGCGGATGGAGCTGATCTGGGACGGGATTCGGGAGGCGCTGCGGCTGTTGGCTTCGGGCGACCGGGCGGTGATCGAGATCACGCTGCGGACCTTGGCCATCTCGGGCGCGGCGACGGCGCTGGCTCTGATCATCGGGATTCCGATCGGCGCGGCCCTAGCATTGCGGCGATTCCCCGGCCGCGGCCTGCTGGTCGCCGGCGTGAACACGGGGATGGGGATGCCGCCGGTCGCCGTCGGCCTGATCGTCGCGATGCTGCTGTGGCGCAACGGGCCGCTGGGCGACTTGGGTTGGATCTACTCGCCGCAGGCGATGGTGATCGCGCAATTCGCGCTGGCCGCGCCGATGGTGGTGGGCTTCTCGCTGGCCTCGATCCAGGCGATTCCGCCACGGCTGCTGGATCAGATGCGCGCGCTGGGCGCGAACCGCGCGCAGATGCTCTGGCTGATCGTCCGCGAGAGCAGGCTCGGCCTGCTGGCCGCGGTGATGGCCGGGTTCGGCGCCGCGATCTCCGAGATCGGCGCGTCGATGCAGGTCGGCGGCAACATCGCCGGCGAAACCCGGGTGCTGACGACGGCGACGGTGCAGGAAACCGGCCGCGGCAACTTCGAGCTGGCGCTGGCCCTCGTGATCGTCCTCGTCGTGCTCGCCTACGCCGTCAACCTGCTGCTCACCGCGGTGCAGCAGCGCCGTTTCGCCTGAACCGATGGACGCGGGCGCCGGCCGCGGCGACGACGCCCACCTGCAGGTGCGCGATCTGCTGGTCGAGCGCGGCGGGCGAGCGGTGCTCGAACTGCCCGAGCTCGACTTCCCCGGCGGCCGCGTCACAGCCGTGCTGGGACCCAACGGCGCCGGCAAGAGCACGCTGTTCGCGGCGCTGCAGCTGCTGGTGCGGCCGGCGCGCGGCGAGCTGCTGCTGGGCGGCGAGCCGATGGCCCGCGACGCGGTGGCGGCGCGGCGGCGGATGGCGGCCGTCTCGCAGGACCCGCTGCTGCTCAGCATGAGCGTGCGCGCCAACGTCGAGTTGCCCCTGCGGCTGCGCGGTGCCGGCCGGCGCGAGCGCCGCGCTGAGGCGGAGCGCTGGCTGGCCCGCTTCGGCGTCGCCGAACTCGCCGCCCGGCACGCGCGCGAACTCTCCGGCGGCGAGGCCCAGCGCGTCAACCTAGCGCGCGCCTTCGCCGCCCGTCCCGAAGTGCTGCTGCTCGACGAGCCCTTCACCGGCGTCGACGCGCCGACCCGGCTGAGCCTGATCGACAGCTTCGCCGAGATCCTCGCCGATACCCGGCCGACGACCGTGCTGATCACGCACGACCGCGACGAAGCGCTGCGCCTCGCCGACCGCCTGGCCGTGATCATCGGCGGCCGCCTGCGGCAATGGGGGCGTCCGGCCGAGGTGTTCTCCGCCCCCGCCGACGCGGAGGTGGCCGACTTCGTGGGCGCGGACAACCTCTGGCCGGCGCAGCTGGTCTCGTCGCGCTCCGGCGTGGCGACGTACCGGACCGCCGACTTCCTCGTGCATGTCGCGACGGAGAACGCATCCGAGCGGGCCTACGCGTGCATCCGCCCCGAGCAGATCACGCTGTCGCCGCCGACGGAGGGCGGCCCGCCGACCAGCGCCCGCAACCACGTGCTGGGCGACGTGCGCAGCGCCTACCCGAGCGGCCCGCTCTGGCGCGTCACCCTCGACCTGCGCCGCCCCGGCGCCGAAATCACGCTGATCGCCGACATCAGCCGCGCCAGCTACGAGGAAATGGCCCTCAAGCCCGGCGACCCCGTCCGCGCCACCTTCAAAGCCGCCGCCGTCCACATCATCCCCCGCGGCCCGGCCGGCACGCCGGGCTCCGCTCGCGACTGACGACGCGCCAGCCGAGCCCTGTCGCCGGCGATGCGGGGGTTCCGTCGTCAGTCGGGCGGCGCGGATGAAAAGACATGCGAGGCGGATGCGCTCTCATAGACGGTGTCTTCCGGCAGCGCGAAATATCTCGTCCAAAGCCGCCAGATCGCGCGCCATTGCGGGTCGGCAGCGCCGAGATTCTCGATTGGCAGGCCGTGATCAGCGGCAACCGAGCCGGAAACGACGGCCGCGTGGCTGTCCGCGTCGACGATGAGCAAGGGCGCGAGGCGCTCAGCGAGCATTTCGACGGCGACGGCATCGTATTGCGGATTGGCCGCGAGCGCCTCGCGCAGCTGCGATCCGGTGCGGGAGATCGCGTCGCGCGCCTGTTGCGCCATCAGAGCCGTAACGTCGGACAGCATCGCGACGTGGAAGAGGGCGGTTTCGGGGAACTCGAGCACTTGGCGTTCGGCGCGATCAAACGCCGCCAAGATCGCCTTCGCTGCCGCAATTCGTCCGTCGGAATACAGGAATTGAGGATCGATCGGTCCCAGATCGCTGGTGGGGCCCATCACGATCCGGTGCGCGCCGAGCGCGAGGATCGTGCCGGCGCTCTTGGCTTGATCGGGAACGATCACGTTCAGTTCGCGGCAACGGGACTGGGCCTGCCGGACAAGGCGAATGGCCGCCTCCCCGTCGCCGCCCGGTGTATCCAGCAGCAAGTGCAGATCATCGCCCGGGTTGACGTCGATCAGCAGATCTTCGAAGAACGTGATGCTGAACGTTTCGAGGTAGCCGATCAAGACGACGAGCCGCGAACCCGTCAAAGCTTCATATGCCCGAATCTGACGCTGCCGTTCGCGAACCAGATCGCCGGTCAACTGCTCCAAGCGCGGCAGGGGCTGTCCGTCTTCGCCCGTTCCGCTCATCGCTTGAAGGCGGACCGGGGCGGGCGCCGCCGCCATTCGATGATCGAAGGCTTGCCTTCCCGCGCTTTCCTCGTCCGCTCGCGGATGTCGCGCAACCGCTCGATCTCTCCATACGGGTCGCGGGGCCCCTCACCGCCTTGTGGAAGGGGTTCTTGCGTCGTTGCCATGTCATGCTCCAGTTGCGCCCATTGTGCCACAGGCGCGGGGATTCGGCATCCGGTGCGGCTACTTTTGCCCGCCGGAAGAGCGGAAGCGCCCAGCGAGCCAGCGCGTGGGGCTGAAGCCGTCTTCTTCGATGTTGAAGAGGCGGCGGAGTTCGGCACCCGTTGGCTCCGTGGCGGCGTGTTCGCCGTTGATCAGGATGGTCGGGGTGCTGCGGTAGCCGTTGTTCAGTTCAATGCAATGCTCGGCGGCTGCTTCGTCCTGATCGATGTCGATGGCGCGGTGGGGGATGCCGTGCTCCTGCAGGAAGCGCTCGGTCGCGCGGCTCTGCGGGCACCATTCGGTCGTGTAGACCACGACTTCCGGCGCTTCTGCGGAAGTTGGCGGCGGTTCGGGCTGGGCAGTCATATCGGCAGCCTACGGAATCTCGTGCAGCTTCATGAAGTTGGTCGGCTGGCCTTCGCCTAGCGGGAGGCCGCCGGCGACCACCACTTCGTCGCCCGACTCGAGGCCCAGCGCCTCCCGCGCGCCGCGTTCGACGTCGTGCAGCATCTGCTCGACGCTGGCCGGCGGGTCGCAGCGCCACGGCTGCACGCCCCAGAGCAGCGCGAGCCGCTGCTCGATGTCGCGGCTGGGCGCGAGCACGAGCACGGGCACGCCGAGCCGCTCGCGCGCGATCAGGCGGCCGGTGCGGCCGCTGACGGTGAAGGCGACGACGGCGCGGACATGCGGCCGCCCGCGGACGGCGGCGCGCACCGACCGCGCAATCGTCCCGCCCGTATCCCACTGGTCCGCCGGCAAGCGCGGCTCGGCCGGCTCGATCCGCTCCGCCCGGCGGATGATCCCGTCCATCATCTCGATCACGCGCGCGGGGTGGCGGCCCACGGCGGTTTCGGCCGAGAGCATCAGCGCGTCGGCCCCGTCCCAGACGGCGTTGGCCACGTCGCTGGCCTCCGCGCGGGTGGGCCGGGCGCGCTCGGTCATGCTCTCCAGCATCTGCGTGGCGATGATCACCGGGCGCATCGCGCGGCTGGCTTCGGCCACGATCTCGCGCTGCATCACCGGAACTTCGGCCGCGCCGGCCTCGACCCCGAGATCGCCGCGGGCGACCATCACCCCGTCCGTCTCCGAGATGATCGCGCCCAGCGCGCGCATGGCGGAAACCGTTTCGATCTTCGCGATCAGCGCGAGCCCGCGGCCGCTCGCTTCAATCGCCGCCCTCGCCTCGCGCACGTCCTGCACCCGGCGCACGAACGAGAGCGCGAGGTAATCGAAGCCGGCTTCGGCCGCGAAGCGGACATTTTCGCGATCCTCGCCGGTCACGGCCGGCAGCGCTCCGCCGACGTCGGCCGCGTGCAGGCCCGCGCGGGAGGTCAGCCGCCCGCCCGTGCGCACGGTGGTTTCGATGCGGTCGCCGTCGACGGCGTCGACGCGGAGCTCGATCTCGCCGTCGCGCAGGAAGATGCGCGCGCCCGGCCCGACTTCGCCGGCGAGCGGGGGATAGGGGCAGCCGAGGCTCAGCCGGCCGCCTTCGAGCGAGGGCGCGGCATCCTCGCGGGCGATGATGTCGACGCGGTCGTTGCGGGCGATCTCGCAGCCGTCGGGCGCTTCGCCGATGCGGATCTTCGGCCCCTGCAAATCGCCGAGGATGGCGATCGGCTTGCCGGTTTCCGCTTGGGCGGCGCGGACTGCTGCCGCGGCCGCGGTCCACGAGGCGCGGTCGCCGTGCGAGAAGTTGATCCGGGCGACGTCGAGCCCGGCGTGGGCGAGCTCGAGCACCGAGTCCGGGTCGGAGCTGGCCGGGCCGAGCGTGGCGACGATCTTGGCGTGGCGCTGCCCGTGATCGTCGGTGACGACTTGGATCATCGCGGGCCCTCCCGCTTTTCGCGCATCCGGACGCGCGAAGGGCCGCCCATCGCGGGCGGCCCTTCAATCATCGGCCGCGTCCGCGGCCCCGCGGCGGCGGCTCGCCCTAGTAGGCGGGCGCCGGCGACGCCGCGCTGCCGTTCGCTTCCGGCTTCTCGGTCACGAGGCAGTTGGTGGTCAGCACCATGCCCGCGATCGAGACCGCGTTCTCGAGCGCCGCGCGGGTCACCATCGCCGGGTCGGCGATGCCCATCTCGATCATGTCGCCGTACTCGTCCGTGGCCGCGTTGTAGCCGTAGTTCGGCGTGTCCGTGTCCTTGACCGACTGCACGATCACCGAGCCGTCCTGGCCCGCGTTGATCGCGATCCGGCGCATCGGCTCCTCCAGCGCCCGGCGCAGGATCGAGACGCCCGTCGCCTCGTCCCCGTCCAAGCTGACCCCGTCCAGCCCGGGGATCACGTTGATCAGCGCCACGCCGCCGCCGGGGACCATCCCCTCCTCGACGGCCGCGCGGGTCGCCGAGAGCGCGTCCTCGACGCGGTGCTTGCGCTCCTTCAGCTCGACCTCGGTGGCCGCGCCGACCTTGATCACGGCCACGGAGTTGCTCAGCTTGCCCAGCCGCTCCTGTGCCTTCTCGCGGTCCCAGTCGCTCTTGGCCGCCTCGTAGACGTGCCGGATCTGGTTGATCCGTTCGTCGATCTGGTTGGGCTCGCCGTGGCCCTCGATGATCGTCGAGTCTTCCTTGCTCGCGACGAAGCGCCGCGCCCGGCCCAGCGCCGAGATCTCCGCCGTGTCGAGCTGGCCGCCCAGGGTCTCGCTGATCACCTCGCCGCCGGTCAGCGTCGCGATGTCGCCGAGGTTGTCCTTCTGGCGGTCGCCGAAGCCCGGCGCCTTCACCGCGACCACGTTCATCGTCCCCCGCAGCTTGTTCACCGCCAGCGTGGCCAGCGCCTCGCCGTCCACATCGGAGGCGACGATGACCAAGTTCTTGGTCACCTTCAGCACCTTCTCCAGCAGCGGCAGCACATCGGCCACGGCCGAGATCTTCTTGTCCGTGACGAGGATGTACGGGTCCTCGATCTCCGACTCCATGCGGTCCGGGTTGGTCACGAAGTAGGGGCTGATGTAGCCGCGGTCGAACTGCATCCCGTCCACGTACTCGACCTCGGAGCGGATGCCCTTGCCCTCTTCGACGGTGATCACGCCGTCCTTGCCGACCTTCTCCATCACCTCGCCGATCAGCTCGCCGATGGCCGGGTCGGCCGCGGAGATGCCGGCGATCTGCGACATCTGCTCGCGCGTCGTCACCCGCATCGCCTTCTCGCGGATCGTGTCGGAGAGCACGTCGACGCCCTGCTCGAGGCCGCGCTTCAGCGCCATCGGGTTCGCCCCCGCGGCCACGTTGCGCATCCCCTCGGCCACGATCGCCTGGGCCAGCACCGTCGCCGTCGTGGTCCCGTCGCCGGCGATGTCGTTGGTCTTCGAGGCGACCTCCTTGGCCAGCTGCGCGCCGATGTTGTGGAACGCGTCCTCGAGATCGATGTCCCGCGCGATGGTGACCCCGTCGTTCGTGATCGTCGGCGCGCCGAACGTCTTCGCCAGCACGACGTTGCGGCCCTTGGGCCCGAGCGTGATCTTGACCGCGTCGGCCAGCGCGTCGATCCCGTCGCGCAGCGCCTGCCGGGCCTCTTCGTCAAAGAGCAGTGCCTTCGCCATGTTTCGTCCGGTCTCCTTCTGCCGACGGCCGCGCCCGTGCGCGACCCGGTGGTTCGCATCGTTGGCACTCGCAGCATGAGAGTGCCAGCCCCCGCATTGTACCCCCCCGCGCCCGCCGCGCAAGTAGCCCCGCGGGCCTGCAATCCGCGCCGGTGCCGAGCCGGGCGATCAGATGCGGCCGAGTCGGCGCAGGGGGCCGTAGCGGAAGAGGACGATGCCCTCGATCAGGTGCTCGGGCACGGGGCCGAAGCGGCGCGAGTCGGTGCTGCGCGCGGGCTGGTCGCCGATCACGTACCAGCCGCCAGCCGCTTCCCGCGTGAGCAGGCGCTTGATCAAGATTTCAGCCTCGCTGCCCGGCCGCCGCAGCACCGCGATGCGCCCCGCAGCCGGCTTGAGGAAGCGCGAATCCAGCGAAACGACCCAATCCCCCGCCTCGAGCGTCGGCGACATGCTGTCGCCCGCAACCTCCCAAGTCCGGAAGCGGAGCAGCGGCCGCGGGCGCTCGACTGCTGCGGAACGGGCTTGCCGCGAGCGCGCTGCATCGGCCCTGCGCATCGGCGGGGCGGAGAGGCCGGCGTCGGACGCGCCGGCGGCTTGGCGCTGGCGGTTAGAAGTCGAAATCGTCGTCGCCGAAGTCGAAGTCGTCGTGGCTGTGGCCGTGATCGTGGCCGTGTCCGCCCATGCCGCCCATCGCGCCCATGTCGAAATCGTCATCCATCCCGAAGCCGTCGCCGAACGAGCTGGACGCGGCGCCGGTGTGGATCGCGACGCCCGCGCCGAAGATGCGCGAGCCGACGCCGTCGCAGGAGGAGCAGTCCGGCGCTTCGGGCGCTTCGCCCATCTTCGCGATCTGCTCGAACGTCTTCGCGCACCGCTCGCAGCGGTATTCGTAGATCGGCACTGTCCCCTCCAGCTCGCGCACGGCTTGGCCCGCCTATCTTACCCGCCATTCGGCCCCGGCCCGCCAATCGCCCCCGACGCCGCCCTGGAGAGGAGCGCTCCGATGCCCGACATCCGCGACTACTGCGACCGTCTCTGGAACGGCGAGATCGACACGATCCGCGAGGCGCACCCGATCGGCGGCATGTGGAACGACCGCCAGCCCGACGAAATCGCCGACGGGCTGCTCTACTACAAGTCGGTCGCGTCCGCGAACACCTTCGACACGGGCGACGGCCTCGTGATGGTGGACACCGGCGGCCAGCGCGACGCGGAGAACATCCATGCCGGCGTCCGCCACTGGCGGCCCGACGCGCCCCTGCGGGCCGCGATCTACTCGCATCACCACGTCGATCACACCTTCGGCGTCGCGCCGTTCGACGCCGAGGCGGGAACGCCGATCCCGGTCTACGCGCATGAGGCGATCCCGGAGCACTTCGACCGCTACCTGCGCACGGTCGGCTACAACACCGCGATCAACTCGCGGCAGTTCTTCCGCCCCGGCATGGGCGCGGAGTTCCGCATCGCCTGGCCCGATCAGTACCGCTACCCCGACGTGACCTTCCGCGACCGGCTCGATCTGCGCGTCGGCGGGCTCGGCTTCCAGCTGCACCACGCCCGCGGCGAGACCGAGGACGCGGTCTGGACCTGGGTGCCCGAACGCGGCGTGCTCTGCCCCGGCGACCTCTTCATCTGGGCCGTCCCCAACGCGGGCAACCCGCAGAAGGCGCAGCGCTGGGTCGGCGAGTGGGCCGCCGCGCTGCGCAAGATGGCCTCGCTCGGCGCGGAGACGATGCTGCCCGGCCACGGCTTCCCGATCTTCGGCGCCGACCGCATCGCCCAGGCCCTGAACGACACGGCCGAGCTGCTGGAGTCGATCGAGAACCAGACGCTGGCGCTGATGAACGAGGGCTGCTCGCTCAACCGCATCTTGCACGAAGTCGAGATGCCAACGCACCTGCTCGGCAAGCCCTACCTGAGCTCCGCCTACGACCACCCGGAGTTCATCATCCACACGGTCTGGCGCTACTTCGGCGGCTGGTACGAAGGCGAACCCGACCGCCTGATGCCCGCCCCGCGCGGCGCCGAAGCGGCCGAGTGGGTCGCCCTCGCCGGCGGCATCGCCCCCGTCCTGGAGCGCGCCCGCGCCCTCTTGGAGGCCGGCGACTTGGTGATGGCCAGCCACATCATCGAAGGCGCGGCCGCCGCCGAGCCGGCCGATGCGGAGACCCACGCGCTCCGCGCCGAGATCTACGACCGCCGCGCCGCCGCCCAAGACTCGAGCATGGCCCGCGGCATCTTCGCCTTCGCCGCCTCCAGCAGCCGCGAAAACAAGCGCGACGCCTTCAGCGGCTAGATCCGCATCCGCCGACTCTCGTATCCGAGCGGCATCGGCAGGTCGGGCAATCTGCCGTCGAAATAATCCTCGATGGTCCAGATTTGGAGCTTGCGGTACTCGCGGCCGAGCACTTCCGCGAACCCGGCGGTGACGGCTTCCTCTTCCATTCCTGCGGTGAATGAGGTGGAGTCCATCACGACGAATACGCCCAGATCAGCGTCGGCGTCGGATATCGCGGCCTTGAAGGCGCGAATGTCGCCGCGGGTGGCGCGACCCGCTTTGACTTGCATCACGACCGTCCCGTATTCGGTTCGCTCGTCTTTGCCGCGTCCTTCGGCCTGCACGTAGCGCATGCGGCCGTCGATCCCGCCGTCGCCGGTCTGCCGCTTGTTCGGACGGAAGCCGGTCACGCGGGTGACCGCCCAGGTCTCGAACTGGAACGGCTGCGCCGCGAGCAGGCGGGCCGACTCCAGATCCTCGGGCGCGCCGACCACCTCGGGCGTCGCGCCGAGCGCCTGCAAGCGCTCCTCTACCAAGCCGATTGCCAAGTGCGTGATGTCCACGCCGACCCAGCGACGATCGTTCTTGAGGGCGACGGCCATGGCCGTGCCGCAGCCGCAGAACGGATCCAGGACCAGATCGTCCTCGTTGGACGAAGCGAGGACGATTCGCTCGAGCAGCGCCTCGGGCTTCTGGGTCGGGTAGCTCAGCCGTTCCTTGGCCTGCGGATTGAGGATCGGGATTTCGAAGACGTCGAATGCCGGCGTCCCGTCATGCTCGCGGTAGACGACGCGCTCATATTCGGCGGGGTCCACTTCGCCGCGCTCGACGGCTGCCTCGAACATCTCGGCATCCTCGACGATGATCTGGCGCTTGCGTTCGCCGCCGCTTTCGTACGTGTTCGTGTTCCAGCCGCGCACCATCGGCGATCGCGTCGGCGAAGTGGGGACGTACAGCTGATTGAACGCGACATCGTCGGACTTGCCGTAGAACAGGATCACGTCGTGCATCCGCTGGAACCGCTTGGCCGCCGCCGCCCATCGACGGTAGAACCAGACGATCTCGTTGCGGAAATGTTCGACGCCGAACACCGCATCCATCAGGAGCTTGAGATAGTGGCTCGCCGTCGGATCGCAGTGCAGATAGATCGAGCCGCTCGGCTTGAGCACGCGGCGCAGCTCCGCGAGCCGGATCGCCATCATCGCGAGATACGCCGTCATCTGATTCGTTCCGAGCGCCGACACCAGCGCGTCGAGCAGCGTTCCCGCCTGCGGCGACGGCGAATCGTCACGCAGCAAATCCTCCAAGGCGCGCTGCGATTCCGCGCCCCAGTGCCATGTATCCACGAACGCCTCGATCTGGGCTTGCGGCGCCTGTCCGGATTCGTCGCGGAACAGCACGTTGTAGGTAGCGTTCGAGTTGAACGGCGGGTCCAGATAGACGAGATCGACCGATTCGTCGGGGAAATGCTCCCGCAGCACCTCCAGATTGTTGCCGTAGAAGAGCTTGCCGTGCAGATTGTCCATGTGGCGGAGATTAGCGGGGCAGCCGCCGGTGGCGGAAATGGTGGGCGGCGAAGGCTTTGCCGGCGGCGATGCGGATCATCGCGCGGTCGGCGGCCAGCTCGTTGCTGATGCCTTGGCCCCTTCCCCGTTCCATCGCCGCGCCGGCCAGCGGCCATTTGAGGCCGACGGTTTCGATGCCCGCGACCGTCTCGGTGATCGGGATGATGCTGACGTAATCGCCGGGCGCGCCGTGGAAGTGCGTCTCGCTGATCCCGCCGCCGTGCAGGACGGTGATCGCGGTCCAGCCGTCGACCGCCCATGTCGGGATGTCCCGAAGCCGGTCGCCGGCGAGCAGCTCGAGGTTGCCGAGCTCGTGGTCCAGCCGGTCGCCGCCGAAGGCGCCGAGCGCGATCAGGGAGGTCGCGCCGCGGGCGAGCGCTTCCTCGACGGCCACGTCGGCATCGGTGCGCTGCTGCGGCGCGGGATGCCGGACGATGGCGGAACCCGCCCCGCGGTGATCCGCCAGCTCGTCCGGGCTGAGCGAATCGAAATCGCCGATCAGCACGTGCGGAACGATGCCCAGCGCCGCGAGCCGGCGCGCGCCTCCGTCCGCCGCGACGATCAGGCCGGCCCCGTCCAGCGCGGAACGGACGAGCGCCGAGTCGTTGATCTCGCCGCCCAGCGCGACGACGGCCTGCATCGGCGCTTGCGACGCGGACTAATCCGCCGTCGCCGGCTCGGGCTGTTTCTCCGCGGCGCGGTTGAGCGCGGCCACGCCCTTGGCGAATTCCTCCGGCATCTCCTTGCCGCCGTCCGCGAACGCCCGCGCCATCGCCTTCGTGCCCGCGCCGAAGATGTCCAGCTGCCGATCCTCGACGAAGTCGCGCGACTCGACGATGCGGTCGATCTGCCCTTGGAAGCGCGGCGCGACGTAGCGCATGAACAGCTCGTAGGAGCGCCGCGTCGCATCGCTCGACGCCCATTCGTGCGCCATCCCCATCAGCCCGCCGACGCCGCCCGAGCGCTCGTGCAGCGCCTCGACCTGCTCGATCACCTCGTCGACACCGCCGACCAGCACCTCGTTGCGGTCGATCGCTTCTTCAATCGTCGGCGCTTGGTTGGCGAACAGCCCGCCGCGCCGGCCCTCGTCGCGCACGTCGCCGATGTAGGCGCGCCGCTTGTAGCCCTCGCCCACGTCCGCGATCGCCTGCTCGCGCGTCTCCGCCACGTGGATCGGGACGACCGCCCGCCAGTTCGAGCGGTCGGGCGCGTGCCCGTTCTCCTCCGCGGCTTCGGCGTACCAGTCCCAGACCCGGGTCAGCCCTTCGGGGTCCGAAGTGCCGGCGACGGAGAGCATGCCCGCGCCGAACTTGCCGGCCAGCTGCGGGCCGGACGGCGTGAGGATCACGGCGACGGCGAGCTCCGGGTGCGGGTCGGAATACCAGGACATCTGCAGCCGCGCCTCGGTCAGCGAGAACCAGTCCGTCTCCATCGTGACCGGCTCCGCGCTCGTCGCCAGCTGCACGATCGCGTCGAAGCCCTCGTGCATCCGCCGCCGCTGCTCCTCCGGCGGGATGCCCATCTGGACCGCGTCCGAGGTGAGCGCGCCGGGCCCGACGCCGAGCATCGTCCGCCCGCGCGTCATGTGGTCCAACTGGAGCAGATCGTCCGCGATCATCAGCGGGTGGTGGTAGGGGATCGAAACCACGCCGGTGCCGAGCCGGATGTACTTGGTGCGCTGCGCGGCCGCGCCGATGAAGATCATCGGGTTCGAGATCAACTCGCGCGCGAACGAGTGGTGCTCGCCGATCCAAGCCTCGTCGTAGCCCAGCTCGTCCAGCAGCTCGATCAGCTCCATGTCGCGCTGGAGCGCCAGCGTCGGGTGCTCGCCGACCCGGTGGAAGGGCGCGAGGAAAATGCCGAACTTCATCCGTCGGGGTCGCCAAGACATGCAGTGCTCCAGAAATCCGCGCGGCCGTCGCGCAGCCGCCACGAGGGTAGCGCGAGCGCCGGCGGCGCCGGGCTCCCGCGACGCTCCGCTGCCCGACAAAGACGTTTTGATTCTGTTAGGTTTGCGCGAAATGCACGGATCGCTGCCCCGCCGGGACGGGGAGCAGGGGAGAGTGAACATGAGCAAGCGCGAGATGTGGGAACGGATCCGCTCGGATCGACTGTCGCGGCGGTCGCTGCTGGCAGCATCGGGACGGGCCGGACTCGGGGCGGCGGGCTTGGCGCTGGTCGGTTGTGGCGACGACGACGATGACGGCGGGCAGGAACAGCAACAGCAGCAGGCCGAGCAGCCGGCCGCATCCTCCACCTCCACCGCGGCGGAACAACAGCAGCAACAGCAAGAGGCCGCCCCCGCGGCCGCTTCGGGCGAGCCCAAGCGTGGCGGCGTGCTGCGGATCGGCTCCGACCTCTCGCTGACCACCTACAGGGCTCCCTACCTGTCCTCCTCGGCCCACATCCCGCTCTACATCCCCTTCTGGGACACCCTGACCAAATATTCGCCCGACGGGCTCGACCCGCAGCCGCACCTGGCCGAAAGCTGGGAATTCAACAACGACCAGTCGATGCTCGAAGTGAAGCTGCGGCCCGGGCTGGAGTTCCACAACGGCAAGCCGATGACGGCCGAAGAGGTCAAGAAGAGCCTCGAGGCGATGGACGACGAAGGCACCGCCAACAACCAGGTCAAGGGCATCTTCACCAAGTACGTCGAGAGCGTCGACGTGGTCGACGACGTGACCCTGCAATTCAACTTGGCCTGGACCGGCACGTTGATCTTCGACGTGCTCAACTACGCCCAGATCCACGACGCCGACACGATCCCGGCGCTCGAAGGCTACGAGCAGCTCAACGGCAGCGGCCCGTTCAAGTTCGACCCCTCCGCCTACCGCGTGGACGAGTTCTCGCGCGGCGAACGCTTCGAGAACTTCTACGACCCCGCCTACCTCGACGGCGTCGAGCTCTACGCCTTCTCCGACGCGGCCGCGATGTCGCTGGCGCTGAACGCGGGCGAGGTCGACCTCACCAACCGCCTGCCCAAGCAGGACTACGAGCGCTTCAACGAGGACCCGGACTTCGAAGTCGTGGTCGCCCCGCCGACGCTCGCGATCTGGGTGCTCGGCATGGTGATCCCCAACGAAAACGGCGGCCACGAAGCGTTCGACGACCCCAAGGTCCGCCAGGCGCTCTACCGCGTGATCGACCGCGAACGGATCGCCAACGAGACCTTCGCCGGCCTCGCGCAGCCCAAGAACATCCTCTGGCCCTCGTTCTCGCCCGGCTACGACGCCGCGCGCGACCGCGACTACTTCGACCCCGAAGAGGCGGCGCGGTTGCTCGAAGAGGCCGGCTACGGCCCCGGCGAGCTGACCGTCGAACTCGCCCACAGCGGCGGCGAGGCCAACGAAATCTCGCAGGTGATCCAAGCCGGCGCGGCCGAGGCCGGGATCAACCTCAACATCCAGCTGCTCGAAGCCGCGGTCGCACGCGAACGCTTCCTCGGCGCCGGCAACGAGGCCTACCTCTCCTCCTACGCCTTCTTCGCGCTGCACCCGCAGACACTGCCGGTGATGAACTTCCAGATGCGCATCCCCAACTCCTGCGCCTACGGGCCCGACTACTACCAGGCGCTGATCGACAACTTCGGCACCGCCGACACCGACGCGCGCCGCGGCGAACTGCTGGAAGAGTTCAACGTGATCCTCGACAACGAGCCGTGGATCGCGCCGATCGTCACCCGCAGCGACGTCTGGGCCTGGACCTCGGCCGTGAACGGCGTCGAATTCGACGTACTCAGCATCCCCTCGATGAACAAGATCTGGATGGACGCCTAGCGCGCCGCCGGCGCGACGGGCCCGTCCGGGAAAGAGCAGAACGATGAGCGATCGCGGCTACTGGGACCGAATCCGTTCGGAGCGCTTGAACCGGCGCTCCCTGATCGGAGCCGGGGGGCGCGCCGCGGTGGGCGCGGCCGGCGTCGCCCTCGTCGGCTGCGGCGACGGCGGCGACGACCAGCAGCAAGCGCAGCAGCAGGCCGCGCCCGCTGCCGCCGCCGCGCAGCAACAGCAGCAGCAAGAACAGGCGCAGCCCGTCGCGCAGCAGCAGGCGGAACCGGACACCGCGCCCTCCGGCGCGATCGCCTACAAGGACGACGGCGTCCGCAAGAAGGGCGGCACCCTCCGCGCCGGCTGGGCCAACGGCTCCCCCGCGATCTACCTCGCCCCCTACGCCGCCTCGCCCGACACCTCCTTCTACCCCGCGCTCTGGGACACACTGACCAGGTACGACGCCGAAGGCCTGACCCCGCAGCCGCACTTGGCTGAATCCTGGGAATTCAACGACGACCAGACGATGCTGCAGGTCAACCTGCGCCCCGGCCTCGAGTTCCACAACGGCAAGCCGCTCAACGCCGAAGAGGTCAAGAAGAGCCTCAACCGCATGGGCGACGACGACGTCGCCAACAGCCAAGTCAAGAGCATCTACGCCAAGTACGTCAACGACGTCACCGTGATCGACAACACCACGCTCCAGTTCGACCTCGCCTGGCCCGGCACCGTCATCTTCGACGTCTTCCAGTTCGCGCACATCCACGACGCCGACGACATCGAAGGACTCGAGGGCCTGCAACGGGTCAACGCCACCGGCCCATTCAAGTGGGACCCGGATTCGTACGAAGTCGACGTCTTCTCCCGCGCCGAGCGCTTCGAGAATTACTACGAGCCGGCCAACCTCGACTCGATCGAGTGGCACATCTTCCAGGACTCCGACTCGATGTCCCTGGCGCTGCAGAACGGCGAGATCGACTTCACCCACCAGCTGCCCAAAGCGTTCTACTCCGGCCTCGCCTCGGACGACGACTTCAACCTCCAGCTGGCCCCGCCGACCGGCTCGATCTGGGTGCTCGGCATGGTCGGCACCGGCCGCGGCGGCGGACACCCGATGATGGACGACCCGACCGTGCGCCGCGCGCTCTACCGCTGCATCGACCGCGAGCGGATCACCGAAGAACTCTTCGAGGGCCTCGCCTCGGTCAAGAACGTGGTCTGGCCCTCGTTCTCGCCCGCCTACGACGAGTCGCTCGACGTCGACTACTTCGACCTCGACGAAGCCAAGCGGCTGATCACCGAAGCGGGCTACCCGGACGGCACGCCGACGCTGCCGATCGCCTGCCAGGCCGCGCGCGAGGAGGGCATCCAGATCGCCCAGATCATCCAAGCCGACGCGGCCAAGGCCGGAATCAACGTCGAACCCGTGCGCATGGAGAGCGCGACTTGGATCGAGCAGTTCCTCGCCGGCACCCACGAGGCGATGTACGTCTCCTTCTACGGCTTCTACGCGATGCACCCGCAATCGCTGCCGGTGATGAATTTCCAGATGCGCATCCCCAACTCCTGCGCCTACGAAACGCCGCACTACCAGGCGATGATCGACGGCTGGCCCACCGCCAACAGCGAGGCCAAGCGCGGTCAGCTGATCGACGACTTCAACAAGATCCTGGACGAGGAGCCGTGGGTCTCGCCGATCAGCACCACGGTGCAGATCTGGGCGATGCAGTCCAAGGTCAAGAACCTCTGGTACGACATCACCGGCATCCCGCGGCTGCACCACGTCTACCTGGACGGCTAGCGTGCCGGGGACCGCGTGAACGGCGGGGAGAGGCGAGCGCGCGCAGCTGAAGGCGGGAGCGGGGGCACGTGGGCAGGTACCTGATCCGCCGCTTCCTCGAAGGCGTCTTGGTGGTGTTCCTCGCGAGCATCGTCATCTTCTTGATCATCCGCCTGATCCCGGGCGACCCCGCCCAGCAGCTCGCCGGCGAGGACGCCACGCCCGAGGACGTCGAGCTGGTCCGCGAGCAGCTCGGCCTCAACGATCCCGTCCTGACCCAGTACTGGAACTGGATCTCCGGCGCCGTCCAGCTCGATTTCGGGCGCTCCTTCACCAAACGCGTGCCCGTCAGCGACCTCGTCGCGCAGTCCTTCCCCCCGACCATCGAGCTCGCCGTCGCCGCCTACCTGTTCGCGCTGGTCGTCGGCGTCCCGCTCGGCGTCGCCGCCGCCGTCTGGGCCAAGAAGGCGCCCGACTACGGCGCCAGCCTGTTCAACATCTTCACGCTCGGCATCCCCAACTTCGTGCTCGGCATCATCCTGCTCTGGGTCTTCGCCGTCGAACTTGATTTATTCCCCGTCTCGGGACGGGTCAGCATCTTCGATGATCCGATCCAAGGGCTGCACCGGCTGGTGCTGCCGATGATCGCGGCGGGCGCGACGATCGCGGCCGTGCTGGCCCGCTTCGTCCGCACCTCCGTCGCCGAGGCGCTGGCGCAGGACTACGTGCGCACCGCCCACGCCAAGGGCCTGCGCCACCGCCGCGTCGTGATCTCGCACGCCCTGCGCAACGCCCTGATCCCGATCGTGACCGTCGCCGCGCTCCAGATCGGCAACCTCCTCGCCGGCGCCATCGTGGTCGAGATCGTCTTCACCAGGCCCGGCTTCGGCAACCTGATCATCGACGGGATCATCGGCCGCGACTACCTCGTGATCCAGGCCATGCTCGCCATCCTCGTCTTCCTCTTCGTCGCCGCCAACACCGCCGCCGACATCACCTACGGCTACCTCGACCCGCGCATCCGGGTCTCGGGGCTGGCGTCGTGAGCGCCTTCGACCCGCCCGTCGCGCGCCCCTGGCTGCGCCGCATGCGCGACCAGTCGCTGACGATGGACGCGTTCTACCGCACGCTCACGAATCCGCAGGGCTTCATCGGCATCGTCGTCTTCGGCGGGCTGATCCTGATCGCGATCTTCGCCGACATCATCGCCCCCTACGGCGAGGCCGAGCAGATCCGCGGCGCGCGCCTGCTCTCGCCCACCTCCGAATACTGGTTCGGCACCGACGACCTCAACCGCGACATGTTCAGCCGCATCCTCTTCGGCCTCCGCATCTCGCTCTACGTCTCCGTCGCCGGCGTCGCCGGCGGCGGCGCGGTCGGCACCATCATCGGCTTCTTCGCCGGCTACGCCGGCGGCTGGGTCGAAACGATCCTGATGCGCCTGGTCGACACCCTGCTCGCCTTCCCCTTCCTCCTGCTCGGCATCGCCGTGCTCGCCATCCTCGGCACCGGCACCGAGCAGGTCGCGCTCGCGCTCGGCATCGCCAACGTCCCCGTCTTCGCCCGCATCGCCCGCGCCCAGCTGCTGACCGAAAAAGAGCGCGACTACGTGCTCGCCGCACGCGCCATCGGCGCATCGCCCCCGCGCATCGTCTGGCGCCACATCGCCACCAACGCGCTGCCCCCGCTGCTCGTCCAGGCCGCCCTCGCCATGGCCTTCGCCGTGATCGCCGAGGCCACCCTCAGCTTCCTCGGCCTCGGCGCGTCCCCGCCCACCCCCACGCTCGGCATCATCCTCGCCGACGGCCGCCGCTGGCTCTTCGCCGGCGCCTGGTGGTTCGTCCTCTTCCCCACCCTCGGCCTCAGCCTCATCCTCCTCTCCCTAAACTTCGTAGCCGACTCAGTAGTAGAAGCCATAGACCCCCACCGCCGCCACTGACCCGCGCCGAGCATGGCTTTACTGCATTTTGGCTTGGCTAATCGTCTTCGCCAAAAAGCTCATCCATTGCTCGGTCCACATTCCCGCCGATATCGGCGATGGTCTGTCGGAGCAATTCTTCGGTATCGGCGTTGATCACGTAGAATCCGTCCTGTGGTTCGCCAGTGATCATGAGTCCGAATACCTGCGGCCATTCGTTACGCCAGCGCTCGAACGCTTCGGCTTCACGCTCCGACGCCCTTGTATTGCGGGGCTTGGAGCGTGCGAGCAACATCCGTCCAGCAATTCCGGGCTTAGCAATGATCCCCCTCAGTACAGCTTGCTGCTCTTCCCCGAAACCACGATCCGCTATGGCACAGAAGACGCGCACGCCCTTCGGTCGCGATACCGCTTGGTCGATCCAAAGAACACGAGCCTTGAGGCGCTGCTCCCTCTCATTGTCGAAGATGGTGACGTGGACATACGCCACATTCTCTCTCAGGACTAGGGCTGCCCGATCAACAGGCATCGAAAGTTCGGGACCTAGTTTATTGGACCAGTCCTCCCATGCGTCACCAGTCTTGACGAACTTCTCCGCACCTGTCTTCTTCTCCGCCTTGAAGCGAGCTTCGAACCTCACGTAGGAGCGGTCTCCGAAGAGCGATTGCTCTGCTAGTTTCTCGCGCTTACTCATGAGGTTGCTCCTACCATCCAGCCCTTCTTGGCGTTGAGCTGCCTGAGCCCCTTCAAAGTCAGGGTATCACCCTTCGCGCGGTTGCAGGGGCCACAGAGGAGTAGGCGGTTGGAGATGTGGTTGAGACCGCCCTGCGACCTTGGGGTGTTGTGGTCAAGGTCCAGGTAGCGCGGGTCGTCGAACTCGCGGTCGCAGCCTTGGCAGACGATGCCGTGTTCTTCGATCAGGATTTCGACCATCTGCTGGCGGGTCATCTTTGGGCCAGGTGGCTCGGTGATGCGGCGCTTGGTCTTCGACTTGAGTGGCGGGGCGGCGGTTTCGCCCTCGTCGGTGCGGTTGGGCGCGACCTCGCTGTAGAGGACGTCGCCGCCGAACAGGTTTTGGCATTCCTTTTCGACGCGGTTGCGGACGGTCTGGAGCGCCTCGTCCCAGAGGTCGATGCCGATCCATTGCCGGCCCGCCTGCTCCGCCGCGATCAGCGTGGTCGCGCAGCCGCAGAACGGATCAAGGACGACATCGCCGGGTTTCGATGATGCTTCAACGATGCGGCGGTACAAGGCAATCGGTTTCTGCGTCGGATAGCCGGTGCGCTCCGATGGACGTCGTCCGACTGGCGACATCCCATCGCGGTCCTCCAGCCAGTAGTCCTCGGGTATTTTGCCTTTCTCGACGTAGTCCCTGACATTCTCCGGCGTGAGATCGCCGCCGATTCCGCCGCCGCCTTCCTCGGCATGCTGGACGTTCAGCTGCTTGTAAGGGATGCGGACCGCATCGCGGTTGAACGCCGCCGCATCCGATTTCACGTAGAAGAGCAGGTCGTCGTGCTTGCGCGGGAACCAGCGCGTGACGTTTCCGGGCCCCGTGTAGCACCAGACGATGTCGTTGCGGAAATTCTCGCGCCCGAAGATCGCGTCGAGCATCGCCTTGAGGTAGTGGCTGGCGGTCGGGTCGCAGTGGAGGTAGAGGGAGCCCGTGGGCTTGAGGACGCGGTGGATTTCGAGGAGGCGGACGCCCATGTAGCAGAGGAACGCGCCCATATCGCGGCCCCAGGCGGCGTTGGCGGATTCGATCACCTGCTGGACGGCGGGCCAATCGTCCTTGATTGCGTCCTCCCACTCGCCCTCGATGTCGCGCTCCCAGCTCCAGCGGTCGTGGAAGCTGGCGCCGGCGGCGAGCGAATCCGGCGTCGCGTGGAAATCTTTGCCCTTGTTGAAGGGCGGGTCGGTGGCGACGAGGTCGATCGACTCGGAGTTGATCCCGCGCAGGAAGGCGAGGTTGTCGCCGTGGAAGAGCGTCCGGTTGTCGAAATTCGGCTCTGCCATTGCCCGCAGCCTTTCGCTGCGAGCACTCTAGGGCATATGTGCGGATGCTGCTGGTGTCGCGCGCGACGTCCGTGCTCAGGCGGCGCAGCGGAAGCCGATGTTGCCGGCGGTGCCGTCGGGGGGCTGGCCGATGCGGCCGGCGGGGCGGTAGCGGGCGCAGTAGCTCTCGTGGCAGAGGTAGCTGCCGCCCTTGAGCACTTTCATATCGCCCCAAGCCGGGCCCTGCGGGTCGGCCGGCGGATCGCGCTCGGGCGGGCCGAGCCAGTCGAAGCACCATTCCCAGACGTTGCCGCACATATTGAACGCGCCCAGCGGGTTGGGCTCGAACGCATCGGCGGGGCAGGTGCCGAGCCAGCCGTCTTCCAGCGTGTTCTCGGTCGGGAAGACGCCCTGCCAGACGTTCATCCGCTGCTCGCCGCCGGGCGCGATCTCGTCGCCCCAGGGCCAGCGGTCGTCGCTGCCGCCGCGCGCCGCGCGCTCCCACTGCGCCTCCGTCGGCAGCCGCTTGCCGGCCCAGAGCGCGTACTCGGCCGCGTCGCTCCAGCTGACGTGGACGACGGGATGATCGAGCCGCTCGTCGATGCCGGACTGCGGGCCCTCCGGCTGCCGCCAGGATGCGCCGGGCACCTGCCGCCACCACGGCGCGTCGGCCGCGGCCCGCGTGGGCGGGAACTCGTCCGGCAGCAGCCCCGCGAAGACGAACGACCAGCCCTCGCGCTCCGCCTCCGTGACATATCCCGTCTGCGCGGCGAACTCTGCGAACTCCGCGTTGGTCACGGCGCAGGCGTCGATCCGGTAGGCCGCGAGCTGCACCGCGCGGATCGGGCTCTCGCCGTCGCCCGGATACGCGAGCGGGTCCTCCGATCCCATGCGGAATCCGCCGCCGGGAATCTCGACCATCCGCCCGCCGCGCCGCGCGGCATCCTCAGGGGCGGAGGCCGCCCGCGCCGCGGTCCGCCGGCCGCGGCCGGACGGAGCGCAGCAGCCGCTCACTGCTGGACCATCAGCTGGCGGAACTGCACCCGCGCCTCTTGGTAGGCGCTGCTCGTCTTGTCGTAGGGCGCGACTTCGATCTCGACCTCGTGCAGCGTCCCGCCGAAGCGGAAGGGCGCTTCGTAGTTCGCGCTGACCGGAGAGTGCGTGTCCGCGCCGACGTCGGCCCCGCGCCCGTAGCTGCGGATGGTCAGCGGCACGTCGACCGAGCCGGTTTCGGTCCCGTCGACGCTGAGCCGCAGCGTGCCCGCCGCGCTCGGCGCGGCCGCGTCCATCCGCACGCCGACGGTGCAGTCGCCCAGCGGCAGCTCGCCCTCCGACGCCCCCTCGAACTCGGTGCCGAAGAGGTTGTAGACGACGCGCAGCCGGTTGTCCTGCACGTAGAACGAGAGCCCGCCGTACATCCCGCCGCGCGAGTAGATCACGCCCTCCTGCGTCGCGTCGTCGCGCTCGATCCGCGCGCGGATCGTCCACGGGCCGAGGCCCAGCGGCGGCGAGGAGTCGGACGGGATGTGCGACATCTGCGGCGTGTAGCGGTAGCGGAAGTGCTCGTGGATCGCGCCCGGCCGCCGCGCCGGCCCGCCGATCTGCCAGCTGCGGTCGTCCAGCGGCATCACGCCGAACTTGCCGGCCTCGACCCACCAGGCGTCGACCAGCTGGCGCAGCCGCTCCGGCTCCTCCAGCGCGAGGTTGTTGGTCTCCGAGAAGTCCGTGTCGAGGTCGTACAGCTCCCACTCGTCGTCCGACCACGGGTCGTTCTTCGTATGGCGCGTGACCGCCTTCCAGCCGTCGGCCCAGATGCCGCGGTGGCCGAGCATCTCGAAGTACTGCCGCTCTTTGCGCGACTCCGCGTCGGCGTCGTCGAACGCGTAGCTGAAGCCGGTGCCGGAGATCGGCAGCTGCTCGGCCCCGCGGTAGTTGGCGGGCGCTTCCGCGCCGGCCGCGTCGAGCACCGTCGGCGCGACGTCGGAGACGTGGTGGAACTGCCGGCGGATGCCGCCGCGGTCGGAGATGCGGTTGGGCCAGTGGGCGATGAACGGCACCCGCACGCCGCCGCCGTGCGTGTTCTGCTTGTACCAGCGCAGCGGCGTGTTGCCCGCCTGCGACCAGCCCCACGGATAGTTGGGCGAACTCCTGGGCCCGCCGATCTCGTCCAGCCGCCCCTGCACCTCGTCCAGATCGTCCGGCAGCGGCTGGCTGTAGCGCGACGTGTCGGAGACGCCCATCGGCCCGCCCTCCTGGCTGGCGCCGTTGTCGGCCAGCAGCAGCAGCAGCGTGTCGTCGAGCTGCCCGCAGGCGTCGAGGTACTGGACGATGCGGCCGATCTGCGCGTCGGTGTGCTCGAGGAAGCCCGCGAACGCCTCCTGCAGCGTCGCCATGAACTTCCGCGCGTTGGGCGAGAGCGAGTCCCACGGCTCGACGCCGGGGTTGCGCGGCGCCAGCTGCGTGCCGGGCGGGATCACGCCGAGTTCGAGCTGGCGCGCGAACCACTCCTCGCGCACCGCGTCCCAGCCCTGGTCGAACTTGCCGCGGTAGCGGTCGATGTACTCGGCCGGCGCGTGGTGCGGCGAGTGGGTCGCGCCGAGCGCGAAGTAGAGGAAGAAGGGCCGGTCGGGGTAGATGCCCTGGTGGTCGCTGAGGAAGCCGATCGCGCGGTCGGCCAGGTCCTCGGTCAGGTGGTAGCCCTGCTCCGGCGTCCGCGGCGGATCGACGTGGTGGTTGTCGTAGGTCAGCTCCGGGTACCACTGGTCGGTTTCGCCGCCGAGGAAGCCGTAGTAGCGGTCGAAGCCGCGCTGCAGCGGCCACTGATCGAACGGCCCGGCCGCGGAGGAATGCTCGGTCGGGTTGAGGTGCCACTTGCCGACCGCGTAGGTCGCGTACTCCTCGTCGCGCAAGATCTCGGCCAGCGTGGCCGCGCGCTTGGTGATCCCGGCCCGCATGTTGGGGTAGCCCGGGTCCCAGTTCGCGATCCCGCGCATGCCGACGGCGTGATGGTTGCGTCCGGTCAGCAGCGAGGCCCGAGTCGGCGAGCAGAGCGCGGTCACGTGGAAATTGGTGAAGCGCAGCCCGCCCGCCGCGAGCGAGTCGATGTTCGGCGTCGAGATCGTCGAGCCGTAGCAGCCCAGATGCGAGAAGCCGGTGTCGTCGAAGAGGATGATCAGCACGTTCGGGCGCCCCTCGCGCCCGCGCGCTTCGGGCCACCAGGGCTCCGACTCGCGGAAGGTGCGGCCGATGCGGCCGTGGAACTGCTCGGATGTGGTCATTGCGGGCCTCCGGGTGTACGCGGCGGCAGGATAGGGAATTGCGGACGCGGACTCCCTAGCATTGGGGCGGCGCCCGGCGGAAAGCCGGCGGAAGGATCGCGTGATGGCTGAACAGCAGCGGGGCATCTTCGAGGGCGTGCGCATCCTCGAGTTCGGATTGTTCGTGGCCGGGCCTTGGGCCTCCGAGATGTTCGCCCACGGCGGGGCCGACATCGTCAAGATCGAGCCGACCAGCGGCGACGCGACCCGCTTCAACAGCACGATCATCCCCGGCGAAGGCCGCCACTACATCATCAAGGCCCGCGGCAAGCGCGGCGTCCCGCTCAACCTCTCGCACCCCGAGGGCGCGGCCCTGGCCCGCCGCATGGCGCTCGCCAGCGACGTCGTGATCTCCAACATGCGCCAGGGCGCGCTGGCCCGGCGCGGGCTCGACTACGGCTCGCTCAGCGCCGACAACCCGCGCATCATCGTCGGCGAGATCTCCGCCTTCGGCACCAAGGGCCCGCTGGGCAACGACGGCGGCGCCGATCCGCAGGCCTCCGCCGCCTCGGGCATGATGATGTCCAGCAGCTCCTTCGACGGCGACGAGCCGCAGCTGCTCGACGCCTTCCCCTCCGACTTCATGGCCGGCACCCTGCTCGCCTTCGGCGTCGCCTCCGCGCTCTACGAACGCGAGCGCACCGGCCGCGGCCAGCACGTCGCCACCTCGCTCTACCAGGCCGGCCTCGTCCTCCAGCACGCCAACGCCAGCATTTTCGACGCCATCGACTCCTGGAAGCGCGAAACCCCGGCCTGGGTCGCCGCCGAGCGGCCGCAGCCGGCCGAGATCTCCAAGCGCCGCCGCGCCCAGTCCGCGATCCAGATCGGCAGCATCTACGAGACCGCCGACGGCCGCTGGTTCGCGCTCGGCTCCACCGCCAGGGCGATGGCCGGACTGCTCGGCATCCTCGGCGTCGAGGACCCGAGCAGCGACCCGGCCTGGCAGATGCCCGACGATCCCCGTGCCCACTTCCAAGCCCTGCGCGAACGCCTGCGCGCCGAAGTCCGCAGCTGGTCCGCCGACGACCTCCAAGCCCGCCTGCGCGAAGCCGGCATCCCCAACGCCGAAATGCTCTCCCTCGAAGAAGCCATGCAAAGCGAACAAGCCGAAGCCAACGACTTCGTCTACACCGCTGACCACAAAGCCGTGGGCCCCTACACGATGCCCGAAGCCCCCGTCCAATTCAGCGCAGGCAAGTACAAAGCCGCCCGCCAAACCCCCGCCTTCGGCGAACATCTCCGAGAAGTCCTCCATGAATACGACTACACCGACGCCGAGATCGATCGCCTCATAGCCGAAGGCGCGGTAGCCGAGGAACTGCCGTGATCCCGCACCGCCCAAAGGCGTAGAATCGCCGCACCGGAAGGAACCCCCGATGGCGACACGGGAACGGATCGGCGGAGCCGACGCCCCGCTCCGCGACACAGCCTCACCGCGAGCCGACTCGCGCGGCACGGGACCCGCGCCTGGCACGGAGATCGTCCATGGGGTGTTCGGCCCTGGCTGGTGGCGTGGCATGTTCAAGCGCCAGACGAAGCCCGCGCCTGGCACGGAGATCGTCTACGGCGCGTTCGGGCCTGGCTGGTGGCGCGGCATGTTCAAGCGGCCGAAGAAGGCGGCGCCGGGGACCGAGCTCGTCTACACCGCCTTCGCTCCCGGCTGGTGGCGCTACCTGTTCAAGCGAACGCCGCCACGATCGCCGAAATGACGACGGATGCGGCGGTTGCCCCCGCCAGCACGAGCGACCCTGTCGTCAGCGTGCGCTTGCCCGCGAGTGGAGCCTGATTGGCGGCAATCGCGCTGCGTACCGCGCTTGATGCCCAATCAATGAGATGGATCAAGTCGTCGTCTGCCCCGTGTCGCACAAGGTCCGCAGTTTCCGGCGCAACGCTCCAATTCGACAAGAACGCATAGGCGTAGATCGTGATGACCAGATTCGCGAGGAAGATCGAGCCCGTGACCGCGATCATCACCGCCAAGTCCGCGAGGAACTCCGCCGATCCCGTCGCGCCATAGACGGCCACGATTGCCGCCACGAACAGCGTGATCATCGCCCCGCTCAGTCCGATCGATGTCCCCAGCTTCCGGTCCAGCCGATCCGCCGCCTCGAGCTGCGCATCCAGCTTGCCCCGCAGGTCCCCGTAGACGAACAGCGCCTGCTGAACCGCAATCTCAATCGGCTGCCCGTCCCGCCCCGCGCCCAGTTCACCATCATCCATGCCCGCACAGCCTACGGCGCGGCTGCGAACGACCCCGACACCGCTGCGCGCTGGACCCGCAGGCGCGGCGAGATGGCTAGCATCGCCTTGCACGCATGTGACGGCGATCAGCGGAGGGTGGAACGATGGCTGAGTTTTGGACGATGGGGGCGGGGACGCCGGCGAACATGGCGAACGGGATGTTCAACGGGGTCCAGCAGGCCGTGCGGGCGGAGGAGCTCGGCTACGACGGGATCGTCTACGTCGACAGCCAGAACCTCGCCGGCGACTGCTACGTGGCGATGGGGCTCGCGGCCCACGCGACGACGCGCATCCAGCTCGGCACCGGCGTGACCAACTCCTATACGCGCCATCCTTCCGTGACCGCCGGCGCGATCGCGAGCATCCAGGCCGAGAGCGGCGGGCGCGCGCACCTCGGCATCGGGCGCGGCGACTCCGCGCTCGCGCACCTCGGCCTCGCCCCGCACGCCGTCGGCCCGTTCGAGCGCTACCTCGAACAGCTGCAGGGCTACCTGCGCGACGAGGAGGTGCCCTTCGACTCGTCGGGCGGCGACGCGGGCGCGGAAGCGCTGGGCCTCGCCGACACGCCGGAGGCCAGCCGCATCCGCTGGATGCGCCACTCCGGGCCCAAAGTGCCCGTCGACGTGGCGGCGACCGGCCCGCGCGTGATCGCCGCCTCCGCGCGGCACGCCGACCGGATCAGCTTCAACGTCGGCGCGGACATCGAGCGGCTCACTTGGGGCATGGATCTGGCCCGCGAGACGCGACGCGAGGCCGGCTTGGCGCCGGAGATGCCCTACGCCGCCTACATCTCGCTGGCCGTGCACGACGACCCGGAGCAGGCGCTGCGGATCGGCGAATCGCAGGTCTCGCTGTTCGCCCGCTTCTCGAACATGTACGGCACCATCGTCGGCCCCGCCAGCGATTCGCAGCAGCAGGTCCTGCGCAACATCCACGACGCCTACGACATGCACGAGCACGGCCGCCCCGGCAGCGCCCAAGCGGCCGCCGTGACCGCCGACTTCGGGCGCGCGTTCGGCGTCTTCGGCCCGCCCGATTACTGCGTCCAGCGGATCGGCGAGCTGATCGAGCTCGGCATCGACCGCTTCATCCTGCGCGGCGGCCCGCTCGACCCCTCCCAGCCCGATTCGGAAGCCAACGAGCGCTTCGCCACGGAAGTCGCTCCGCAGTTGCGCTGACGCCGGCCGGCTACTGCCGGCTCAAGACGGCGCGGGCCCGCGCTTCGGCGTCGGCCGGCGTGGTCCGCCCGCGTTGGATCCCCACGTCTACTTGGTGGATTTTGGCGGTGAACTCGAAGGGGGCGGTGTAGGTGTCGGCTACGGGGGAGAGGCGGTCGGCGCCGATGTCGCCGCCGCGGGCGAGGTGGCTGCGGACCTGCATCGGGATCGTGCCGCTGCCGATCTGTTCGCCGTCGAGGTGCAGCGTCGCGTTGCCGGGGCGGCGGATGCCGTTGCCTTGCATCGATACCGAGACGGTGCAGCGGCCGGCGGGGAGTTCGGTTTCGGCGGCGATATCGGTGTGGGAGCCGAGCGCGTTATAGTGGAAGTGCAAGCGGTTGGCTTGGATGTAGAAGCTATAGCCGCCGTACAGTGTTCCATAGGCGATGATGACACCTTCATCGTCGGTGCTGCTGCGTTCGATATCGGCCGAGATCGTCCACGAGTGGCCGTCGAGCGGCGGAACGATATCGCTGGGCAGATGCGAGATCGGATGCTTGTAGCTGTAGCGTCCGGTTTCGTGCAGTCCGCCGGGCTGCTGGGACGGGGCGAGCAGTTCGCCGGTGCGGTCGTCGAGCGGAAGCACGCCGTGCTTGCCGGCTTCGACCCACCAAGCATCGATCATCTCGCGCAGGCGTTCCGGCTGTTCGGCGGCTAGGTTATTGGTCTCCGAGAAATCCGTGGCGAGGTCGTACAGTTCCCACTCGTCCTCATCGAACGATTGCCCGCGCGGGTGCCAGGTGACGGCCTTCCAGCCGTCGATCCAGATGCCGCGGTGCCCGAAGTGCTCGAAATACTGCACGCGGCGGCTCGAGTCGGCATCGGGCTGATCGAACGCGTAGAGGAGGCTGGAGCCGGCGACGGGGATCTGCGGCTCGCCGCGATGCTCGGCGGGCGCTTCGGAGCCGATCACGTCGAGGACGGTCGGCACGATGTCGGTCACATGATGGAACTGGCGTCGGATGCCGCCGCGGTCGGAGATGCCTTGCGGCCAATGGGCGATCAGCGGGACGCGGACGCCGCCGCCGTGCGTGTTCTGCTTGTACCAACGGAGCGGGGTGTTGCCGGCCTGCGCCCAGCCCCAGGGGAAGTTGGGATTGCTGCGCGGCCCGCCGATCTCGTCGAGCCGGGACTGCACCTCGTCGAGATCGTCGGGCAGCTGGTTGAAGGAGCGTTCGGAATCGGAGACGCCCTGCGGGCCGCCTTCCTGGCTCGCGCCGTTATCGGCGAGGATGAGCAGCAAGGTGTTGTCGAGCTGCCCCGACTCGTCGAGGTAGCGGACCAAGCGGCCGATTTCGGCGTCGGTATGTTCGAGGAAGCCGGCGAAGGTTTCCTGCAGCCGCGCCATGAAGCGCCGCGCGTTGTCCGACAGTTCGGCCCAAGGCTCGACGCCGGGGTTGCGCGGCGCGAGCTGCGTGTCCTGCGGGATGATGCCGAGTTCGAGCTGGCGCGCGAACCACTCCTCGCGGACGGCGTCCCAACCCTTGTCGAATTTGCCGCGATAGCGGTCGATGTATTCCGCCGGCGCTTGGTGCGGCGCATGGGTCGCGCCGAACGCCAAGTAGAGCAGGAAGGGCTGCTCTGGACGGATCGACTGGTGATCGCGCAGGAAGGATTGGGCGCGGTCGACCAAATCTTCGGTGAGGTGGTAGCCGTCGTCCGGGGCCGCCGGCGGGTCGATGTGATGGTTGTCGTAGGTCAGTTCGGGATGGAACTGATCGGTTTCGGGGCCGAGGAAGCCGTAGAAGCGATCGAAGCCCTTCTGCAGCGGCCAATGGTCGAACGGGCCGGCGGCGGACGCCTCCTCGACGGGATTGAGATGCCACTTGCCGACGGCATAGGTCGCGTAGCGTTCGGCGCCGAGCATCTCGGCGAGGGTGGCGGCGCGGCTGGTGATGCGGGCGCGCTGGTGGGGGAAGCCGCTGTCGAAGTTGGCAATGGCGCGCATCCCGACGGTGTGCGGATTGCGGCCGGTGAGCAGCGCGGCGCGGGTCGGCGAGCACATCGGAGTGACGTGGAAGTTGGTGAAGCGCAGGCCGCCGCCGGCGAGAGCGTCGATGTTGGGCGTGGCGATGGTCGAGCCGTAGCAGCCGAAATGCGAGTAGCCGAGGTCGTCGAAGAGGATCACGACGACGTTGGGGCGGTCGCCATGATCGGGCGGTTCCGGCCACCATGCGGCCGACTCCTGCAACGTCCGCCCGATCCGTCCGCCGAATGCTTCCGTCTCAGGCATCGCACCCACCTTCCGCTCGCATGGGCGCAGGCTAGCCGCTGCCGGGACGGCCCTGCGGGTGCGCGGGCGTGGCGTTCAGCCGAGCACGGCCGGGTTGACGATGGCGGGGGGCTCGCGGCCCTCGAGCACGCTGATCAGGTTTTCGACGGCCATCTCGCGCATGAAGCGGCGGGTTTCTTCCGTCGCGGTGCCGATGTGCGGGAAGGTGATCACGTTGGGCAGCTTGACGATCTCCTCGTCCGGGTCGGGCGGCTCCTGTTCGAGCACGTCGAGCCCGGCGCCGGCGATCTGCCCCGACTCCAGCGCGGCTTGCAGCGCCTTCTGGTCCACGGTCGGGCCGCGGCTGGTGTTGATCAGGTAGGCGCTCGGCTTCATCAGCGAGAGTTCGCGCGCGCCGATCACGTGGCGGCTGCTGTTGTTGAGGTCGGTATGGACGGTGACGAAGTCGGCGGCGCGGAGCAGGTCGTCCATCTCGACGCGCTCGGCGGGGGGCGCGTCGGCGGGCGCCTGGTCGAACACGTCGTACCAGATCAAGTTCATGTCGAAGGCGGAGGCGCGGCGGGCGACCTCGCGGCCGATCCGCCCGAAGCCGATGATGCCGAGCGTCTTGCCCTGCGGGTCGTGCGCCAGCGCCGGCTGCGGCTCGCGCCGTCCCCAGGCGCCCGAGCGCGAGTAGGCCTCGAACTGCATCAGCCCGCGCGAGAGCATCAGCATCAGCGCGATGGTGAGGTCCGACACCGCGTTGTTGAGCACGCGCGGCGTGTTGCACAGCGCCACGCCGTGCTCGGTCAGGAAGGGGATGTCGAAGGCGTCGAAGCCGACGGAGGTGGTCGCCGCCACCTTCAGCTCCGGCGCGGCGTTGAGCAGCTCCTCGTCGACCTTGATGATCGGGTTGAGCAGGATGCCGTCTGCGCCTTCGCAGGCGGCGATCAGGTCGGCGCGCGGCGAACCGGGCGGCACGACGGCGACCTCGCCGGCGGCGGCGAGCTTCTCGTGCAGGTCGTCCTCAATCGCGACCGCTTGGACGATCTTGGGCATCGGCGTTTCCTTCCCGAATCCCGGAGCGCGAGCGCGTGGATGCCTGCGCCACCGTTCGGATGATATGGCCGCGCCGGCGGGCGGGACCGATCGGGGCGAAAATCAGTCGAGCTCGAAGAGCAGCACCAAGTACTGTTCCGCCGCCGCGGCGCTCGGATATTCGCCTTTGCCCTCGTAGGTCACTTCGCCGATGCCGAATGCCGCCATGTCGTCGATGCCGAAGGTCCAGCCCGCTGATTCGCTGTCGAGGTAGATGTCGTACCGCCCGCGCATCAGCCCGTAGACCAGCGCCTCGACCTGCACGCCGATCTCGTCGAGGAACCTCTGCTCCGAGCCGTCGTCGGAGAGCAGGAACGCGCGCAGGGCAGTCGCCCAGCTGCCGTTGCGCAGGTCCTCGCGCTCTTCCTCGCTGTAGGTCTGCCCGCGCTCTGCTTCGCGCTGGTCGATCTGTTCTTCTATCTCTCGATCCGCGTACTCCTCGATGCTCAGGCCGAGCGCCTCGGCGATGTAGTGCACCTGTTGTTCGGAACCGTGCCAAGCGACGATCGCGCCGTCGCGGATGATCTTGCGCGGCGCGGCCGTGAAGATGTAGTTGGCGCAGGAGGAGTAGCAGACGTCGTGCACCGCGACGGTGATGCCGTTCTCGTGCACCCAGTTGCCGATGGTTTTGCCGGCGGTGGTCTGGCCGCCGAGCGAGTTGATCACCAGCGTATCGATCGGCTCCGGCGCCCGGCGCGCGCGATTGAGCAGGGCGCTCGCGTTTTCCCCGTTGATGACGCCGGTGTAGCGGATCGTCGAACCGTGCAGCGTGATGTGCGCCGGAGCCAGCAGCAGCGCCATCCGTTCCGTCGGGGTCGTCGCCCGGGCATGCACGGAGAATGGCGGCAGCTCCGCTTGCGGCGACGCGGCGGGCGGCGCGTCGGTGCAGCCGGCTGCGGCCAGCAGCAGCAGCGCCGCGATGAGCGGCAGGAGCGCAGCTCTGACGCGGCGGAGTCCGGTCCGGCCGGCGACGCCCATCGGAACGGCGCGGCGCGGTCAGCGGCCCTTGAATTCGGGCGGGCGTTTTTCCATGAACGCCTTGGGGCCTTCGATCGCGTCCTCGCTGCCGAACGCGCGTGCGCCGAGCAGGGATTCGAGGCTCCAAGCCTGCTCCCAGGACATGCCCATCGCGCCGCGGACGGCGATCTCCTTGGCCGTGCGGACGGCCAGGGGTCCGTTGGCGCAAATCAGATCGGCGATGCCGTGCGTGGTCGGCATCAGCTCGTCCATCGGGACGACGCGGTTGATCAGGCCGCAGGCGAGGGCTTCGCGCGCGCTCAGGCGGCGGCCGGTGAGCAGCAGTTCCATCGCCCAGCACCAGGGGATCTGGCGCGGCAGGCGGATGTGCGAGCCGGAGATCGGGACGATGCCCCAGCGCACTTCCTGCAAGCCGAACTCGGCGTGCTCGGCGGCGACGCGGATGTCGGTGCCGAGCATGAACTCGAGGCCGCCGGCGATGCAGTAACCGTTGACCGCGGCGAGGACGGGCTTGTGGACGTCGTGCAGCACGCGGGTGTCGGAGACCCGCAGCGGCTGCTCGCGCGTGCGCGCGGACATGTTGGGGATGGTCGAGCCGAGGTCGGCCCCGGCGGAGAAGGCGCGCTCGCCCGCGCCGGTCACGATCAGCACCCACAGGTCGGGGTCGGAGTTGAAGTCGGCGATGGCGTCGCGCTGGAGCTCCTGCAGCTCGGGCGACATCGCGTTCATCCGCTCGGGCCGGTTGAAGGTCATCACCGCCCGCCGTTCCGCGGGCGATTTCTCGTAGAGCAAGGGCGGTTGGGCGTCGGTCATCAGCAGCCTCCGTTCACGGCGCGAACACGCCGATACGGTAGCCGCTCGGTGCGGCGGAGGCGGTTCACCACTGCCCGCGGTCGATGATGTCGTGCCGGCAGTTGTTGCGGAAGATCACGACATCGCCGTCGCGCTGGCAGGTCACGCGGATCGCGCGAGTGACGTAGGCATCCCAGATGTTGTTTTCTCGGTCGACCTTGTGGAGGTTCAGCCCTGGATTGGCTGGCTCGGTAAGCACCAACTCAACTGTTCGGATGACGGCGTCGGCAAGACGCCGATCGGACCTCCGCTTCTTCTTCAGCTGTCGTTCGAAGCGCGAGGTGAACCGCGCGGTCGGCGTCTTCATGTAGGTCGTTGAAGTCAGCGGCCGCCACGGCCGACCACCCAGCGAAGTGCATCACTCCAGTGCTCGTCATCAAGCCAGTAGTAGCTGTTGCCATCGTCGGCGCAGAACCGTTTCCCAAACTGGGACTTCACCCATTCTTGCTCCCAGTCCCGGCAGAAGACCCGCCACTCGCCACAGTCAGCCGCAGGATCATCATCAAGCGAGCTGTAGTACTGGATGTTGATCGCCTCACCGCCGCGGTACTCAAGCCGGCCGCAACGCTCACAATGGCGAACCTCCAACCCCACGAAATCGAAAGCCGCCTTCAGTCCCGGTCCATCGCGTGTGAATGTCGGCTGAGGTTCCATCGCCATGCTCTGTATCTCCTCCCACCCCAGATTGACGAACGAGATCACGCGGCCCTCGCGGATATCTTCATCGGCCTCGCGTTCGCCGGCCTGCCATTCGCGTGTCCAGAAATACGCCGTGTCGGGGTCGATCTCGTCGAACACCCCCCAGCGTTCGGACATTCGGAAGGTGCAGCCGGCATCAAGCGGGGCCGCGTGATCGGCCGCCGCGCTCGCCTTCGAGTCGGAATCGGCGCAAGTGACGAGCAGGCTGATGCTGCGGGGTTCGCAGCCGTCCATCGCGACTTCCAGCGAGTAGTCGCCGGGTTCGGGCAGGGTCAGGGCAGGGAGCGGGACAACGGCGGGGAAGGACGCCGACTCGCCGGGCCGGCGCGCATCGGCGATATCGAGCGATCCGCAGACCTCGCCGATCGGGTACCCGTCCGCGTTCAGCAGCCGGACGGCGAGCCGTCGTTGCCGGCCTTCCCCGGACAGCGTCGAGTCGAGCTGCAGCGCCAAGCACATCCGCGGATGCAGCGTGGGAAACGCCGGGGCCGCGATCTGGTCGAACTGGCCGAGGATGTTCAGCTTGCCGTCGGCGGTGACGTTCGCGGAGTCGCAGAGGAGGGCCAAGGTGACATTCATGCTGCTCCTCTGCTTCCTTGCGCCCGCGGCCTAGGACCTGGGGAGGCCGAGGCCGCGGGTGGCGATGATGTTGCGCTGGATCTCGTTGGTGCCGCTGTAGATCGTGCTGGGGACGGCGAGCAGGTACTGCTCGGGCATGTCGCCGCTCCAAGGGGCGGTCGGCTCCTCCGGGATCAGCTGGCCGGAGAGGCCGAGCATGCTGATGCCGTAGTTGTAGATGCGCTGGCCCAGCTCGGACTGGAAGATCTTGATCACCGAGGCCTCGTAGTTGGGCACGTTGCCGGAGGCCTGGATGTGGCCGATGCGGTAGCCGAGGTACTTGGCGACGTTGTTGGCGACGACGAGGTCGGCGAGGCCGAGCCGGTAGTCCCCGCGCTTGTGCGAGCCGCCGTTCTGCAGGTAGCCGGCCATATCCTCCAGCGTCTTGCGCTGCGAGGCGGTGGTGCCGATGCCGGAGCGCTCGAAGTCGAGCAGGGTCATGCCGACGTACCAGCCGCGGTTCTCCTCGCCGATCAGGTTGCGCGCGGGCACGCGGACGTCCTCGAAGAAGACCTCGTTGAAGTGGTGGCGGTTGGCCATGTTGACGAGCGGGCGGATCGAGAGGCCGGGCGTGCCCTTGATGTCGTCGATCAGCAGGAAGGAGATGCCCTTGTGCTTGGGCGCGTCGGGGTCGGTGCGGACGAGGCAGAACATCTGGTTGGCGCGGTGGCCGCCGGAGGTCCAGATCTTCTGGCCGTTGATGATGTAGTCGTCGCCGTCGCGCACGGCGCGGGTCTGGAGCGAGGCGAGGTCGGAGCCGGAGCCGGGCTCCGAGTAGCCCTGGCACCAGATGTGCTCGCCGGAGGTGATCTTGGGCAGGTACTCGGCCTTCTGGTCGTCGGAGCCGTGGATGATCAGGGTCGGGCCGATCATGCCGACGCCGAAGCCGCGGGTGCCGGTGTCGGGCGCGCCGTGGTAGCCGAACTCCTCGTTGAAGACCATCTGCTCGGTGATCGATGCGCCGAGGCCGCCGTATTCCTTGGGCCAGGCGGGCGCGATCCAGCCGCGTTCGGCCAGCTTGGCGTTGAACGCCTTGGCGTTCTCGAAGTCCTCGTCGGTGCGGGTCTGGCCGATCCCGTCCGTTCCTTCGGTCGCCGGGATGTTGTCCAGCAGGAAGGAGCGGACTTCGCCGCGCAGCTGTTCCTCTTGCTCGGAGAATCGGAGTTCCATGGTCAATCCTTCCCGGTCGTTGGGCGGGGCTTGGAGCGGGAGACGGGACTCGAACCCGCGACCCTCTGCTTGGGAAGCAGATGCTCTACCAGCTGAGCTACTCCCGCGCGCGCTGGGCGCACGCGATCATCTTAGCCGCCCGCCGCGCGACGGCGGCCGGCGACGACGAGCGGGACCGCCGCGACGACGGCGGCCGCGATGAGGACGATGATCGCCTCGCCGTAGAGCGCGGAAGCGGCTGCTTCGCCGATGATCCAGCCCGATTCGACGGCGGCCTCGCCGGCTTCCGCTGCGCGGCCGGGCGCTTGGCTTTCGACGACCGCGCCGGCGATGGCGAGCAGGCCGGCAGCCGCCGCGACCGCCAGCGCGCCGAAGCCGATCCCGCGAGCGGGGCCGTCGGCGACGGCGAGCCCGATGATCAGCACAAACACCGCGATCGCGGCGGCGATTGCGGCGATGCCGGCGGCGCGGCGGGCCTCCGCGATGCCGGAAGCGAGTTCGGCCGCGGTCTCGGCCGCATCGGCGAGCTCTTCCTGCGCGCCGGTCCGCTCGCCGGAGGGGGCGGCGCCGAGCGCTTCGAGCAGCTCCGCGGTCTGCGCGAGCAGATCGATCTCTCCGGGCGGGATCGATTCGATCCGATCGATGCCCTGCTGGTCGAACGTTTCGATGATCCGCTCGACTACGGCGTCGAGGCGCACGTCGCCTGCGTCGGTTCGGATGCCCGTGATCGCATCGGCGCTGATGATGTCGGTGCTTTCCGTCAGTACGTAGTAGGTGAAGGCGCGCCAGTCGACATCCGCGAGATCTTCGACGGCCAGCGCCGGCGGGCGGCCGCCGGTCAGCTCGGCGAAGTCGTACTCGTCGACCAGGCGGCGCAGCGAGGCTTCGACCTCCTCGTCCAACTCGAGCTCCTCGGCGACGCGATCCGCCCCGTACGCGATCAGCGCCCGCCACTCTTCGGCGGCGTCCGTCTCGGCCGCTCCGCCGCCGTCGGCTTCGACTTCCTCGATCAGGTCTTGGATGCGCGCTTCGATATCGATGACGGGGGCCGCGGCTCGGAACAGCAGGCGTTCGGCCTGGGCGGGCTCGGCCAGCTTCCAAGCGGCGCGGGCGCCGATGGCCGAGATCGTCGCGGCGAAGATCAGCAGGAGCAGGAATGCGCGCAGCAGCATCGAACGCTCAGCGCGCGGGCGCTGCGGGGCCGCGCTGCAGGAACCAGGCGGCGGCGCTGGCGGCGAGCAGCACCGCGCCGAGCCCGACGACCGCGCCGGCGTTGGCCAGGAGCAGATCGCCCGCGTCGAGGATCGCCGCCCAGGTCGCCCGCGTGTACGCGTCGGGGGCTCCGGCGAAGTTCGAGCCGGCCCATCCGCGCAGGACGAGCGCGGCGATCAGGGCGATGCCGCCGCCGGCCGCGGCCGCCGCGCCGAGCGCGTTGAAGCAGGCGCGCCAGCCGGAGATGCCGAGCAGCGCCAGCATCAGCAGCGCCCACGCGATCAGCGCCGTGCCGAGCGCCGCCGCGGCCACGAGGTGCCCGCCCGCCGAGAGCCGTCCGATGGTCCACGCGAAGGCGCTGCCGTCGGAGAAGAATCCGCCGCGCGGCGCGTCTTCCCGGGCCGCGATGCCGAAGCCCTCGGCGTAGAGCCGCGCCGCCGTTTCCGCGAGGACGTGCTCCGCGATCTCCGCCGCGCCGGCCCCGTGCAGGCCGGCCGGGATCGGGACGTCGACGGGGTAGCCGGGGAGCGGCGCGCCGTCGGGCCGGGCGGCGAGCGACGGGAGGGCCGCGGCGACGGCGGCGTCGACTTCGAAGAGCGGCGCGGCGATGCGGGCCAGCAGGCGTTCGGCCGCGTTCCGTTCGGTCAGCTGCCAGGCGGTGCCGGCGGCGAGGGCGGCGGCGGCGAGCACGATTGCGAGCGCGAGGGCGGCTCCGCGCCAGGCGCGGGGGAGGGCGCGGCTGCGCGGCGGGCGGGCGCGCTCGGCCCAGCGCACGGGCTGCCGGACCCGGGCCGCGTCAGCCATCGGCGCGCTCCAGCAGGCGGGTGCTGGTCAGCCGGTCGGAGAGCCCGCGCCCCTCGGCGTCGAGCCAGGGCAGCCAGAGGGCCGCGCCGAAGAGCAGCAGGCCGGGCCACCAGAGCAGCGCCCGCGAAACCGCCTGCGGGGGCGTCGCGCGCACGTGCAGGCCGGTCAGGCGCGCGCCGAGCGTGCCGCCGCGCAGCGTCGCGAGGCCGATGTACAGGGCGGCCGCGGGGAACCACATCGCCGCCGCGATGTAGCCCGCCGTCCACTCGCCGCCGGTCGGGTCGCGTTCGAGCGGGTTGACCTGGATCAGCATCAACGCCGTCGCCGCCAGCAGCGCGACGCCGCCGATCACGGCGACGACCGCGGCATCGATCGCGGCGGCGACGGCGCGGGCCTCGCGCCGGGCGGGGCGCCAAGCGCCCGATTCGGCATCCATGGGCGTGGATAGTATCGAGACGTGCCGGACCCTCCCCGCCGAACCGCGACGCGGACAGCACGATGGGCCGCCTTGCTCGCGGCGCTCGCGGGCGCCTGCCTCGCGCTCGCCGTGATCGGAGCGGCCGCGGCGCAGTCGCTGGGCGGGCTGCTCGGCGAAGCGGCCGACGGGCGGCGCTTCAGCTTCGTCGATTGGGAGTTGGAGACGGCCTTCAACCGCGTGCTCTCGGTCGCCGCGGAGGCGGCCGGCATCGGCGGCCCCGAGAGCGGGCGGGCGGATCTCGACGCGTTCCTCGACGAGCCTTCCGAGCGGCTGGAGAATCCGGCGGAGCGCGCGCTCGAACGGCTGCTCGCCCGCGCGATCTCGGACGCGGGGCTGGATTCGCCGCTGCCGCTGTTCGGCCGGCAGCGGATCGTCTGGCCGCCCGTGGACATGGAGTTCAGTCCGCCGCCGCGCATCCTCGCGGTTTCGCCGCGGGCGGAGATCGACTACGTCGCCGGGGTGCTGCTCGAACCGGGCGTTGGGCCGCAGGAATACGCGGAGATCGAGGCCGAAATTGAGGCGGGCGGCGAATGGTCGGCTTGGATCGGCGGGGTCGGCGGGGTGGCGCTGTACCCGGCGATCGTGCGGCCGCTGCGCGATGCGCGGTCGATGCTGCAGCTGGCGGCGCACGAGTGGGTGCATCACTACCTCGCGTTCCACCCGCTCGGCATCCGCTACGGGCTGAGCGAGGAGCTGCGCGCGCTCAACGAGACCGTCGCCGACATCGCCGGCGACGAGCTGGGCGCCGCCGCCGCGGGTGCCGGCGCGGCGCGGGCCGGCGATCCCGGAGCGGAGGCGGAACGGGAGCGCTTCTACGCCGTGATGCGGCAGCTGCGGCTGGATGTCGACGAGCTGCTGGCGGCGGGCGGGATCGCCGCGGCGGAGGCGCTGATGGAGCGGACGCGGCTCGAACTGAACGGGGAGGGCTGGAACATCCGCCGCATCAACCAGGCCTTCTTCGCGTTCCGCGGCGGCTACGCCGACAGCCCCGACTCGGTCAACCCGATCGGCGCCGAGCTGCTGGCGCTGCGCGAAGCCTCGCCGACGCTGGCCGCGTTCATGGCGCGGGTGCGCGGCTTCACCGGCCGCGGCGACCTGCTGGCCGCGCTGGAGTGACCGTCACTCCAGCAGCAGATCCTCGAACTCGGTCTCGAACTCGTCGAACGACGGCTCGGGCACGCGCACGGCGATCTCGTGGCGCAGCGGGCCGAAGTAGGCGTCGTCGACGACCAATTCGATGCGGTACTCGCCGGCCGGGAGATCGGCGGTGTCCCAACGCGCGAGCCGGCCGGCCTCGACCGCGCCGGTTCCGGCGGCCAGCGGCTCGCCGTCGATGCGCAGCGTCCAGCCGCGCAGATCGGGGCTGTCGGCGCGGCCGAGGATCAGCGCGCCGCCGCGCGGCACCTCGGCCCCGTCGGCGGGCGTGCGGAGCTCGACGTAGGGCGGCGGCGGGCCGCCGGGCGGGTGCAGGTAGGCGACCCGCCGCTCGTGCAGCCAGGCGAGGGCGGCGTTGTCGAGCGCGGTCGCGCCGCGCCGGGCCAGCGTCGGCGGCGCGATCAGCCGCCGCGTTTCCCGGAACTCGTCCGGCGTCCCCGCGGTCGCCGCCTGCAAGGTGCGCGAGTCGACCTCGGCTTCGATGCAGACGCCGTTGCCGGGCGGCGGCAGCGGCGCGGCGGCGCTGAACAGATCGGTCGCGACGCGCGAGCAGGCCGGCAGCGGGCCCTCGCCGCGGCTGCCGGAGGGGACCAGCGGGACGCGGACCTCCGCCCGGCGCAGCCCCGGCGGCTCGCGGAAGAGCTCGATCGGGCGGTCCTCGTGCCACTCGGACATGATCCGGTTCCAGACCAGCCCGGCCGTGCCCGACGAGCGCCCGCCGAACATCAGGGCGTTGTCGGCGTTGCCGATCCAGACGCCGACGACGAGCGAGGGGGTGTAGCCGATGGTCCAGTAGTCGGTGCGCAGATCGTTGATGCCGGGCTGCCCCGCGGTGCCGGTCTTGACCGCGGCGGGGCGCTCGCCCCCGTCCAGTTCGAGGTTGCTGCCGGCGCCGTAGAGCAGCGCGCGGGCGTCGCCGTCGGCGAGGATGTCGGTGATCTGGTAGGCGTGCGCCGGGTTCGCGGCGCGGTGAGCCTCCGCTGCTCCATGTCGGTAGAGCACGCGCCCGTAGGAGTCGCGGATCTCGAGCACGGCGACGGGGTCCAGGGCGCGGTAGGCGGGCCCGAGTTCGAGCGTCGTCCGCCGCCCGCGCATCTCGCCGTTGTTGGCCAGCGCGCTGTAGGCGTAGGTCAGGTCGAGCAGGGTCGCCTCGCCGCCGCCGAGCGTGATCGAGGGGCCGAAGGCGGATGGGTCGTGCAGGGTCGTGAGGCCCATCCGCTGCATCGTGGCGAGCACGGCGGGCGTGCCCAGCGCCTCGACCAGACGGAAGGCGGGCACGTTCATCGAGTTGGCGAGGGCGCTGCGCGCGGCGACCGGGCCGCGGAAGGACGAGTCGAAGTTGGTCGGCTGGAAGAGCGTGCCGTCGGGCTGGCGGGCGGCGACGGGGACGTCCCAGATGATGGCGGCCGGATGCCAGCGGAGCGGGTCGCGCTCGAAGGCGGAGAGGTAGGTGAGCGGCTTGATCGCGGAGCCCGGCGAGCGTGCCGAAGTGGCGGAATTGACCTGCCCGTCGATCTCCTCGTTGAAGAAGTCGCGGCTGCCGGTCATCGCCAGGATGCGCCCGCCGGCCGGGTCGATCGCGACCACCGCGCCGTTGCCCGCGCCGGACTCCTCGCCGAACTCGCGGATGCCCCGGCCCAGCTCGCGCTCGGCCAGCTCTTGGATGCCGAGATCGAGCGTGGTCGTGATCCGCAGTCCGCCGTTCGACATCAGTTCGCCGCAGCCGCCCGCGCCGGCGGGGAGCGGGAAGCGCCCGGCCTCGCAGAGCGCGAGCGCCTCGTCCTGCGCGTAGAGCACGAAATGGGGTGCGCGGATCGGGAACTCGGGCGAGTCGAAGTCCAGCCGCTCGCGCTTGGCGGCGTCGGCTTCGGCGTAGCTGGCGAAGCCGCGCCCGGCCATCAGATCGAGCACCGTCTCCTGGCGGCGCTTCGCGGCCTCGAAGTCGATCAGCGGGTTGTAGCGCGAGGGCGCCTGCGGCAGCCCGGCCAGCATCGCCGCCTCCGCCAGCGACAGTTCGGAAGGCGGCTTGCCGAAGTAGCGCTGGCTGGCCGCCCCGATCCCGTACGAGAGGTTGCCGTAGAAAATCGTGTTCAGGTACCAGGCGAGGATCTGCTCCTTCGAGTAGCGGTCGGTCAGCTCGATCGCGAGGATCGTCTCCTTGATTTTGCCGCGCACTCGCTCGATCGTGCGGCCGGAGCGCTCCTCCGGCTCGATCAGCACGTTTTTGACCAGCTGCTGCGTGATCGAGGAGCCGCCGGAACCGGCGAAGAGGCCGCCGCCGGAGAATCCGAGATTCTCCCAGGCGGCGCGGATCAGGCCGCGGAAGTTGACGCCTTGATTGGTCCAGAAGGAGGCGTCCTCGGTCGCGATGGTCGCGTCGATCATGTACTGCGAGACCTCGTGCAGGCGCACCGGGTCGCGCAGGCCGAGCAGCGGGTCGACGTATTCGTAGAGCAGCGTCCCGCCGGGGCCGCCGGAGTCGTAGATGCGGCTGGTGCCGAGGCCCTGCTGCGCGTCGACGATGGCGGACGGGTCGGCGAGATCGTCGGCGAAGCCGCGGTAGACGACGTATCCCGCGGCCGCGGCGCCGCCGGCGAGCACGATCGCCGCGCCGCAGGCCAGCGCCAGCAGGATCGCCCAGGGCCGCCAGGCCGGCCGCGGCCGCCGCGCCTCGCGCAGCCGGCGCTGCGCCGTCCGCCGCCTCGACCGGGACAGGGCCAGCGCGCGTTCGCGCTCCGTCATCCGCGCCACCGCGCAGCCTCCCAACGGGCGAATCGTATACTGCCGTTGCGGGCAGGACGCTCCGCACCAGGTCGGGGTTCCGTCGATGGCCGAGGCCGAATTCAGCGAGGATCAGGTGCGGCGGCTCGCCGCGCTCGCCCGGATCGGGATCGGCGACGACGAGGTCGCCGCGCTGCGCGACGAGCTGGGCCAGATTCTCGAGCACATCAGCGCGCTGCAATCCGTCGATACCGACGGAGTCCCGCCCACCGCCAACGGGGCCGACCTGATCAACGTCGATGCCGAAGACGTCGCCCGCCCGCCGCTGCCGGTCGAGGCGGTGCTGGCCAACGCCCCGCAGCGGGAAAACGACTACTTCCGCGTCCACGCGGTGCTCGAGTGACGGCGCCGACCGCGCCCGCGACGATCGCCGAGGCGGCCGCGGCGCTGCGCGCGGGCGGGACGTCCAGCGCGGCGCTGACGCGGGCCATGCTCGACCGCATCGCCGCGACCGACGACCGGGTCAAGGCGTTCATCACCGTCACCGCCGAGCAGGCGCTCGAACAAGCCGCCGCCGCCGACGATCTGCTCCGCGCCGGCGACGCGCCGAGCCCGCTCACCGGCGTCCCGATCGCGCTCAAGGACGTGCTGATGACCGAGGGCGTCCGCACCACCGCCGGCTCGAAGATGCTCGGCGATCTGATCCCGCCCTACGACGCGACCAGCGTCGCCCGCCTGCGCGCCGCCGCCGTCCCGTCGGTCGGCAAGACCAACATGGACGAGTTCGCGATGGGTTCCTCGACCGAGCATTCGGCCTGGTTCCCGACCGCGAACCCGTGGGATCTGGAGCGCGTACCCGGCGGCTCTTCCGGCGGTTCCGCCGCCGCCGTCGCGGCCGGGCAGTGCTTCGCTGCGCTCGGCTCCGACACGGGCGGCTCGATCCGCCAGCCCGCCTCCTTCTGCGGCGCGGTCGGGATGAAGCCCACCTACGGCGCCGTCTCGCGCTACGGGCTGATCGCCTTCGCCAGCTCGCTCGACCAGATCGGCCCCTTCACCCGCACCGTCGAGGACGCGGCGCTGCTGCTGCAGGAAGTCGCCGGCCCCGATCCGCTCGACGCGACCTGTTCGCCCGAGCCGCCGCCCGACTACCGCGCGGAGCTCGAGCGCGGCCTCGACGGCCTCCGCATCGCCGCGCCGCGCGAGTTCTTCACGACCGGCGAGCAGGGCATGGACGACGGAGTCGCGGCCGCCGTCGCGGCCGCAGTGGACGCGCTCGCGGCCGGCGGGGCCGCGGTCGACCGCGATGCGGAGCTGCCGACCGCCGCGCAGGCGCTGCCGGTCTACTACATCCTCGCGCCGTCGGAGTGCTCGGCGAACCTGGCCCGCTACGACGGCGCCAAGTACGGGCTCGGCGAGCGCCGCGGCGAGTCGATGTGGGACGACATGGAAACCACCCGCCGCAACGGCTTCGGCCCGGAAGTCAAGCGCCGCATCCTGCTCGGCGCATACGCGCTCTCGGCCGGCTACTACGACGCTTGGTACCTGCAGGCGCAGAAGGTCCGCACCGTGCTCCGCCGCGAGTTCGACCGCATCTTCGAGCGGGCCGACCTGATCGTCGCGCCGACCGCGCCCACCGTCGCCTTCCGCCGCGGCGAGATCACCGACCCGTACCAGATGTACCTGAACGACATCTACACGATTCCCGCCAACATCGCCGGGCTGCCGGCGATCTCGATCCCCTGCGGCCTCGGCGAGCACGGGATGCCGGTCGGCCTGCAGCTGATCGCCGACCGCTGGCAAGAGCCGCTGCTCTTCCGAGCGGCGCATGCATACGAACGGGTTTCGGGCTGGAATGCGCGCCTGCCCGAGCTGCCCGCGTAGGATGGAAGCGGAGCTTCCCATGCAGGATGTGCTGAAGGCGCTGGAGCGCGACGCGCGACGGACGCCGGCCGCGATCGCCGAGGAGACCGGACGGACGGTCGAAGCGGTCGAGGCGATCATCGCCGACGCGGAGGCGCGCGGCCTCTTCACCTCGTGGGGCGCGCGCATCAACTGGGACGCCGCCGGCGAGTCCCGCATCTTCGCCCTGATCGAGGTCACCGTCGATCCGCAGGACAACACCGGCTACAACCAGGTCGCGCGCCGCATCGCCCGCTTCGACGAGGTGCGCACCGTCTACTTCGTCTCCGGCGACTACGACCTGATGGTGATGGTGCAGGGCCGCGAGATGGGCGACATCGCCGAATTCGTCTCGGAGAAACTCGCCCCGATGTCCGCCGTCCGCCACACGACGACCCACATGCTGATGAAGCGCTTCAAGGAAGCCGGCGTCCTGCTCGAGGTGGAAGAGGAAAGCGGCCGCCAGAAGGTGTCGTTCTGATGGCCGCCGCCCGCGCCGAGTCCCGCCGCGAATCGCGCCTCGCCGACCGCGTCCACGACGTGCCGCCGTCGGGCATCCGCCGCTTCTTCGACATCATCCAGCAGATGGACGACGTGATCTCGCTCGGCGTCGGCGAGCCCGATTTCGTCACTCCCTGGCCGATCCGCGAGGCCGCGATCCGCGCCATCGAACAGGGCCAGACCCACTACACCTCGAACCTCGGCCTGTTCGAATTGCGCGACGCGATCTCCCGCGACCTCGAGCGCCGCTATGGCCTCCGCTACGACCCCGAAGACGAGCTGCTGATCACGACCGGCGTCTCTGAAGGCCTCGACCTCGCCGGCCGCGCCCTCTTCAACCCCGGCGACGAGGTGATCATCCCCGACCCGTCCTACGCCGCCCACGCTCCCGCCGCGACGCTCAACGGCGCTAGGGCCGTCCCGATCCCGACCGCCGCGGCCGACGGCTTCGCGCTCCGCGCCGACGCCCTCGCCGCCGCGATCACCCCGCGCGCCAAGGCCGTGATCCTCGCCTCGCCCTCCAACCCGACCGGCGCCGTGCTCGACGCGGAAGCGCTGGCCGCGATCGCCGCGCCGATCATCGAGCACGACCTGCTCGTCATTTCCGACGAGATCTACGGCCGGCTCGTCTACGGCGGAGCCGAGCACGTCCCCGTCGCCTCGCTGCCCGGCATGCGCGAGCGCACGATCACGCTCGGCGGCTTCTCCAAGTCCCACGCGATGACCGGCTGGCGCGTCGGCTGGGCCGCCGGCCCGGCAGAGCTGCTCGCCGGCATGCTCAAGATCCACCAGTACGCCATGATGTCCGCTCCCACCGTCGCGCAGTGGGCCGCCCTCGAGGCCGTCCGCGCCGGCGAGGAGCATGTCGTCCTGATGCGCGAGGAGTACGACCGCCGCCGCCGCCTGATGTGGGAGGGCTTCAACGCGATGGGCCTGCCCTGCGCCGAGCCGCGCGGGGCCTTCTACTGCTTCCCCTCCGTCGCCGCGCTCGGCTTCAGCGACTCCACCTTCGCCGAGCGCCTGCTGGTCGAGGAGCAGGTCGCCGTCGTCCCCGGCAGCGCCTTCGGAGCCGCCGGCGCCGGCCATGTCCGCGCCTGCTACGCCACCGCCCACGACGACATCGTCGAGGCGCTGGAACGCATCCAGCGCTTCATCCGCAACGCGCGCGTCTCCAAATGACGGAGCGCGCCAGTCCGCTCGATTCCCTGCCCGACGACGGCCCGGGCGAGGACATGACGCTGCGGATCACGCAGGTCGAGGGACGCCCGCGCCCGCCCGCCGAAGGCGGCGAGCCCGACCCCGAAAAGCTCGAACTCCGGCTCGGCACCACCCGCGGCGAAATCCGCGCCCTGCTCGACGTCGCCGAGGGCGGCACCACCGCCGTGATCACCTGCTCCGGCGCGATGGGCGGCGACCACGAAGTGCTCGGCCCTGCAGACAAGGTCTACGAGCGCCTCGCCGGAGCGCTGCCGCGCCAAGGCGTCACCGTGATGCGCATCCACTACCGCATCGCCGGCGAACTCGGCGACTGCGTGCTCGACGTGCTCGGCGCGGCCTCCTTCCTGACCCGCGTCGGCGCGGAAAAGATCGTCCTGATCGGCCACTCCTTCGGCGGCGCCGTCGTGATCAAGGCAGCCGAAATCTCGCCCGCGATCAACGCCGTCGCCTCGCTCTCCCCCCAGCTCTTCGGCGCGCGCCACGTCGACCACCTCGGCGAACAGGGCAAGCCGATCCTCCTGATCCACGGCACCAGCGACGCGATCCTGCCCCACCAAGCCAGCGAGATCATCTACGAAAAAGCGCTCGAACCGAAGCGCATGGTGCTCATGGAAAACGGCGGCCACGGACTCCAAGAAGACCCCGAACTCGTCTTCAACGAACTCTCCACGTACATCCAAGCCATCGACTCCGGCGCCGCGCCCGTCCCCGCCGACGGCTAGGGTTCCGACAGCCAGTCGGAGGACTGAAATGACCGCTCTCCCGGCCGCGGACCCGATCTGGGAGGCAGCCGCTCACCTCATCGAGAAGGATGGCGGCGAACTGCGCCTGCCCGCGCCGCGCCCGATCACGGATGCGTACCTGGAAGAGCTTGGACGCCGCTACGAGCTCCTCCGCTTCGAAGCGTCGCGCGACGGCGATCTGATCATCACGAACGCGAGCAAGGGCGAGACGCGAATCATCAACTCCCGTCTCTGCGGCCAGACGGTGTTCTGGTCGGGCGACGCCGGCGGTTGCGCGTTCGGCTACGACGCCGGCTATCACCCGCCCGGATGGGATTGGCGCATTCCCGCGATCAGCTGGGTCAGCGACGAAACGCAAGCACGCGTGCAGCGAATCTCGCATCCGCTTCCGGCCTACTGGCCGGTCAGTCCCGACTTCGTGATCGAGACGCGGTCGCCCAATGACTCGCTCCGCGTGCAGCGGGAGAAGGTCCGAGGCTGGGCCGACAGCGGCACCCGGCTCGCACTGCTCGTCGACCCGCGCAACCGCGCCGTCCACCGCTGCCGCCCGCACGGCGAAGCGGAAATCCTCGAACGCCCGGCGACCGTCTCCTGCGAACCCGAGATGCCCGGACTGATCCTCGACCTCGAGCCGCTCTGGACGCTGGCCGACAAATCCGAACCCGCGCCGCGCGGTTAGCCGCCGCCGTTCGCTTCCTTGTTCGCCCCGTTGTTTGAGCCGCCGTTCGCGCCGCCGCCCACGCCGAGCCGTTCCGCGATCGTCCGCGCGGCGTTGGTGAGCTCCATCGGGATGATCCACTTGGTGCTGGCGCCGTCGCCGAGCTGCTTCATCATCTCGAGGTACTGCAGGCCCATCGTGTTGCCGTGCACCTGCGAGGCCGCCTGGTTGATCGAGGTCAACGCCTCCTGGTAGCCCTGCGCTTCCAGGATCTGCGCCTGCCGCAGGCCCTCCGCCCGCGCGATCTGCGCCTCGCGCTCGCCTTCCGCCTCGAGGATCGCGGCCCGCTTGCGGCCCTCGGCGACGTTGATGTCGGCGTCGCGCGTGCCTTCCGACTCGGTGATCGCGGCGCGGCGCGTCCGCTCCGCCGACATCTGCCGCGTCATCGCCTCGGCGATCGCCGGCGGCGGCTCGATCTCGCGGATCTCGACCGCCGTCACCTTCACGCCCCAGCGGTTCGTCACCTCGTCCAGCTTCACCTGCATCTGCGCGTTGATGTCGTCGCGCCGCGACAGCACCTCGTCGAGGTTCATCTCGCCGATCACCGCGCGCAGCGTCGTCGTCGCCAGCTGCCGCGCCGCGCCGAGGTAGTCCGAGATCTCCAGCACCGTCCGTTCCGGGTCCATCACCCGCAGGTAGACCACGAAGTCGACGTCCACGCCCGCGTTGTCGCGCGTGATGTTGCGCTGCGGCGGCACGTCGAAGTACTGCTCGCGCATGTCCACGCTCGAGCCGCTCTGGATGATCGGGATCACCCAGACCACGCCCGGCCCCTTCATCCCGACGAAGCGCCCCAGCTGGAATTTCGCCACCCGCTCGTAGTCGCGCACGAAGTTGATGATGAACATGCCGCGCCTCCCTGCCGCCGGCGCGGTCCGCGCGCCCGCGTACGATCCGCTGCATGCTACCCGCACACGTCCGCGCGCGGAGCCGGCTGCGATGAACCGCAGGCGCATCCGCCGATTCCACGCCGTCGCCTGGCTGCGGCTCTGCCGTCCGCTTGCGACCGCCGCCGCCGCGCTGGCAGCCGCCGGCCTCGTGCTCGGCTGGAGCGCCGCGGCCGAGTGGCACGTCGTCCTGCGCTACGCGCTCGCCGCCGCCCTGCTCGCCGTCGCGGCCGCCGCCGCCAACGACGCGGCCGACGCGGAGCTCGACTCCCGCACGCGGCTCTGGCGGCCCGTCCCCGCGGGCCAGATCTCCGTCCGCGCGGCCCGCATCGCCGCCGCCGCCGCCACCGCCGCCGGCCTGGCCCTGGCAGGATCGCTCGGCCCGTTGGTGCTCGCCGTCGCGGCCGGGCTCGCGCTCTGCGCCGCCGCCTACTCGCACGGGCTGCGCGGCTCCCCGCTGGGCTGGCTCGCCTGGGCGCTGGCCGCAATCCTGCTCCCGCTCGGCGCGGCCCTGGCGCTGCCGGAGGCGGGCGGCCGCGCCGTGCTCTGGTGGGCCGCGCCCGTCGGCGCTTCCGCCGGCCTCGCCCTCTTCGCCGTCTGCAAGCTGCCCGACTTCGAGCGCGACGACGAGGACGGCGCGCGCGGCATCCTCCACTGGGTCGGAATCGACGCGGCGCTCCCGCTCGCCTGGGGCGCGATCGCCGCCGTCCTCGCCTTCTCCGTCGCCTCCGTCAACATCGACGGGCGCGACGCGCTCTGGATCTACGCGCCGCTCGCCTGCCTGCTCGCCGCCGCGCTCGGCACCGGCGCGGCCCTCGTGCTCCAAGTCAGCGAACGCCGGCTCAACTGGCAGCGCGCCCTCGTCGCCCCCGCCCTGCTCGCCCTGCTCGTCGGCTGGTTCGGCGCGATCGGCCCCGGCTGACGGCGGCCGGCGGGCAATCGTGATCGCTGGGGCGGTACCCTGCACGGCAACGGCACCAAAGGAGCAGCCCCATGTCCGACGCACCCTTCTCCGTCCCCGAATCCGGCGCCGACTGGATCGTCAACCACACCCGCGAGTACCTCGAATCCGACGGCGCGCAGGGCCACATGTGGACCCGCCCCGGCGGCGACGGCGGCGAACTCCCCTGCCTGCTGCTCGCCACCAAGGGCCGCAAGAGCGGTCAATGGCGCACCCTCCCCCTGATCTACGGCGAACACGACGGCGCATACGTCATCGTCGCCAGCAAGGGCGGCGCGCCCGCCCACCCCTCCTGGTACCTCAACCTCGCCGCCGACGAAGACGTCTGGATCATGGTCGGCCCAACCCGAACCAAGGCCAAAGCCCGCACCGCCCAAGGCGAAGAACGCCAGCAGCTCTTCACCAAAATGGCCGCCCAGTTCTCCCCATACAACGACTACGCCAAGAAAGCCGCCCCCCGAGAAATCCCCATCGTCGTCCTGGAGCCGGTAGGCGGATAATTTCGGCCTGCGCCTTGACGCGCCAGCCGATCTAATCCCGTGAACTGCGCCGGTATGGCGGACGGCGAGGACCAGCCGGATAATCCCGGTCTGGGCGTCTGAGCGCGCGCAGGCCCCGTTGCTGGTTGCTCTTGGCCTTCGGCATGGGCATCCCTGCATCTGTAGACGATTGTGAGGGTGCCCCCGCTTCGCTTAGTTCCGGCTTGCGTTGTTGGCCAATCCCCGGCCGATCATTCGCATCAAGCCACCAATCGGGCAGCAGTGCGAGCGCCATCAGCGACATTGAATGGGTCTCGACGATGTGAATTTTGATATCGCCTTTCGCGACTGATTCCAACAGCATCGTGAGACCGTCCAAATCATTGAAGGTGTGCAGGTAATCTTGCATCGCCTGCCGCATGATCGGCTCGCGCTTGGAAATCCAAGCTACGTCCCCCGGCTGCTCCCACGCGGGATCCTGAAGTACCGCGCGATATAACCGTTCAGCTTCTTTAACCTGATCCCGTACCCTGATCCAATTGTTCCCATTGAAGCCCAGCACGCACAGCGAAATCGTCGCCGCCTCCCGCCATCGGTTCCGCCACGAAGGATCTCGTTGCGCTGCCCGCGTCAGCAGATTTTCCAAGTCGTCCGGCTCGATCTGCTCGACAGCCTCGCGCCCTGCCCCGAGCAAGGCAAAGCCTTCATTCGATGCGCGGAGCATCGGCTTCTCCCCCGTCCGTTCGAACGTCAACTGCGCCAATGCGGTTCCCCAAGCCCGGTTGATTCCCAGTCCGTAGCAGCTGTGGCAGACGACCGTCGCATTCGATTGCGTTGTCCAGCCCAGCTCGAACACAAGAGTGCGGTCGGTCGGCATCACGCCGAAGCGGCTCACGGCATCAGCAAGGTGCTCGACGGCCAAGCGCGTGGCGTTCGAGGCCGAGACTCCCTTGCCCGTGGGGGTTGTCGCCTCCAATTGCCGTTGTGCGCCTTGCACGCCTCCTTTGAGCCGCCGTTCGATCTCTCCCCGCAGCACGCCGACCGCGACCGATAGTTCCCGGCTTCGCCCGATGCCATCGCCTCCGTATCGTACCGGGGCGGCGCGGTCACGGTACCTAACGACCCAAACATTCCCGGATTCGTCGAGATCCATGACTTCCCAGCTGATCTTGGCGAGGCGGAATACGTCGCCCGCCGTCAATGCTGCGGCGAACTCATCCGGCAATTCTCCGATCTCTTGATTAGTGGCCGCATCGACTGCAAAGACGCGACCATCATCAATGATCGTTCCGGAATTCAGATTGACGATCGTGGATGTCCGTTGCAACGGCGCGAGCTCGTTCTCGGATCTCGCCGACGACAGCAGCCCTGGCTGATTACCCTGTGCAGGTGTAGGACCATAGCGGCAGAGATCGACAACAGCGTTGAACCCATCCGACGCCAGAGAACGATACGGTGCCGCTCGGCGAGCGACAGCGAGCAGATTGGGCAATGTTGCCCGGCCAGTGACTGCAACTTCGCCACATATGTGCTGGACGAGTACATCTAATGGCATTCGTGGTACCGACAGCGAATCCAGCACTCCCTGATCGATGCAATCGCCGAGCGCCGCTGCTTCAATCCACTCCTCCACGCTTTCCGGGAAAATCGCCCCCTCCGGCGTTGCCCCGAGCGCCCGCCCGGAGCGTCCCACGCGTTGGAGAAATGTCGCGATTCGACTCGGCGAACCGATTTGGCAAACCAATTCAACCATCCCGATATCAATACCGAGCTCCAATGTCGCCGTCGCGACCACCACCCGCAGTGCTCCCGACCGCATCCCGTCTTCAACTTCTTTCCGTCGGAGCTGAGACATCGATCCGTGATGTACGCCTACCGCATCATCACCAAAATACTCTGCCAATTCTTTGCCATACTCTTCCACTTCGGCTCGACTCTTGACGAACACCAGAGTCATATGCCGATCTTCCGCGAGTTCGGCGATGCGGAACGAGACGTAGTTGAAATCGCTTTTGAATTTTACAACATCTTTCTTCGGATCGAACGGCGGCTCAAGCCACACCTTGATTTCTCGCCGATGCCCTAGATCGATGATCTCGCACGGCAACGCCTCTCCACCCTCACTGATACCTGTGAGGTACTCCGCCACTGGCTCCATGGGGCGCTGCGTCGCGCTTAGCCCGATCCGTGCCGGACGTTCATCAGCCAATGCGTCCAGCCGGGCCAGCGCCAAAGCCAGATGGCTTCCGCGTTTCGTCGGAGCGAGCTGGTGGATCTCGTCAATGATGATCGTCTGAACGGTGCGCAGGATGCCGCGGGAGCGCCGGTTTGACAACATGATATGCAGCGACTCGGGCGTGGTATTCAAAATATGCGGAGGCCTCGCGAGAATTTCTTCTCGCTCTTCCCGTGTCGTGTCGCCATGGCGTACAGCCGTCGTGATGTTGACATCAAAATCGCGGCGCCTGCGTGCCAACTCAGAAATCTCGGCCAACGGCCTATCTAAATTCTGCTGAATGTCGTTCGCGAGCGCCTTGAGCGGGGAGATGTAGAGGATTCGCAGCTCGCTCCGAAGATTGCCTGCCCGCTGTTCCTGAATCAGCGAATCGATCCCGGCTAGGAACGCGGTCAATGTCTTGCCCGTGCCCGTCGGTGCCGCGATCAGCGTATCCAATCCGTCGCGGATGGCGGGCCAACCTTCGCGCTGCGGCTCGGTCGCGCCATTCGGAAACTTTTCCGTGAACCACTCGCGCACCAGCGGATCGAATTCCGCCAGCGCCACATCACTGTCTATGCCACTACCGCTGCGCTTGCGTGACCAGAACGGCATTGAACGACCAAATTATCCTGCTTTTGGCAGCCCTACGTTCTCCTTGACCTCTGCGAGCACCTCCTTTGCGATCTCTTGGGCTCGTTCTGCGCCGGTGTGGAGGGCTTCGTCTACTGCTTTTGGGTCGGCGGCTAGGTCTTCGCGTTTGGAGCGGATGGGGGCGAAGGTTTGGTTGATGCTTTGGGCTAGGTGCATTTTGCAGTCTACGCAGCCGATTTCGGCTTTGCGGCATTGGGTGGCGATTTCTGGTTGGTTGTCGGCGTTGAAGAAGCCGTGCAGGCTGTAGACGTTGCAGACTTCGGGGCGGCCGGGGTCGGTGCGGCGGACTCGTTGGGGGTCGGTGATGGCGCTGCGGACTGCTTTGGCGGTTTCTTCGGGGGTGCTGGCGATGTCCACGGCGTTGCCGTAGGACTTGCTCATCTTGCGGTTGTCGAAGCCGAGCACCATGGGGGCGCTGGTCAATTCGGCTTCGGGCTCGGGGAAGGTATCGCCGAAATTGCGGTTGAAGCGGCGCACGATCTCGCGGGCGAGTTCGAGATGCGGCAGCTGGTCCTCGCCGACGGGCACCTTGTTGGCCTTGTAGAGGATGATGTCGGCGGTCTGCAGGACCGGGTAGCCGACCAGCCCGTAGTTGACGTTGTCGGGCTGCGCCCGCGCCTTTTCCTTGAAGGTGGGCACGCGCAGCAGCATCCCCAGCGGCGTGACCATGCTCAGCAGCAGGTGCAGCTCCGCGATTTCGGGCACGTGGCTCTGCACGTAGAGGATCGAATCGTCGGGGTCGATCCCCGACGCGAGCAGGTCGAGCGCGGTCTCGCGCACGTTGCCGCGCAGCGCCCGCGTCTCCTCCAGCGTGGTCAGCGAGTGCAGGTCGACGATCGAGTAGATGCACTCGTAGCGCGCTTGGAGCGCGGCGAAGTTCTGGATCGCGCCGAGGTAGTTGCCGATGTGCTGGCGGCCGGTGGCTCGGATGCCCGCGAAGACGCGGTCCTGATGCGTGGGTTCGTCGGGCATGGCTCACATCTCCTCGGGCGCGGATGCGCCGATCATGCGCAGCGCCGCGGCCAGCCCCGAGCGGGCGGCGCGCACCAGGGTCAGCCGCGCGGCGGAGCGCTGCGGCGCATCGGGATCGACCACGCGGCAGGCGTCGTAGAACTGCGTGAAGTGCTGCGCGAGCTCGGTCGCGTAGGTCGCGAGATGGTGCGGCTCGCGCCGCGCGGCCATGTCGGCGACCAGTTCCGGCAGCCGCAGGATCGTCCCGATCAGCTGCTCTTCCTTGGGTTCGCCGAGCAGATCGAGCGAGTCGGCCGCGGCCGCCAGCCCTTCCGCCTCGGCGTTGCGGAGGATGCTGCACGCGCGCGCGTGGGCGTACTGCACGTAGGTGACGGGGTTCTTGCGCGGGTCCTGCGATTCGGCCGCGCCGAGGTCGAAGTCCATCTGCGCGTCGGCCGAGCGCTGGAGCATGAAGAAGCGGGTCGCGTCCGCGCCGACCTCTTCGACCAGCTCGCGCAGGGTGACGATCTCGCCCGTGCGCTTGGAGAGGCGGACGCGCTCGCCGCCGCGGATCAGGTGCACCAGCTGGTAGAGCAGCACTTCGAGCGCGTCGCCGTCCGCGCCGACCGCGGCGACGGCGGCCTTGGTGCGCGCGACGTGGCCCTGGTGATCCGCGCCCCAGACGTCGATCACGGTCTCGAAGCCGCGCCGGATGAACTTGTCGTAGTGGTAGGCGGCGTCGGAGGCGAAGTAGGTCGGCTCGCCGCTGCTGCGGATCAGCACGTTGTCCTTGAGCTGCTCTTCGCCCTCGTCCAGCGCCGCCGAGCGGAACCAGACCGCGCCGTCGCGCTCGACGACGTGCCCGCCGTCGCGCAGCAGCGCCATCGCCTGCTCGTAGGCCGGCGGCAGCTCGCCGTCCGCCTCGTAGAGCGCCTGCTCCGAGGCCCAGCGGTCGAACCTGACGCCGGCCAGTTCGAGGTCGGCGCGGATCAGGTCGAGCATCGCGTCGAGCCCGGCGCGGGTCAGATCGGCGGGCGGTGGCCCGTCGACCGCGGCATCGGCCCAGCGCTCGCCGTGCTCCTCCGCGAAGCGCCGGCCGAGTTCGCGCATGTAGGAGCCGGCGTAGGCGTTCTCCGGCAGCGCCGTCTCGCGGCCGAGCGCTTGCAGGTAGCGGGCGAGCAGCGTGCGCCCGAAGGTCTGCGTCTGGGTGCCCGCGTCGTTGACGTAGTACTCGCGCTGGACCTCGTAGCCGGCCGCGTCGAGCACGGAGGCGAGCGCGTCGCCGAGCACGGCCCCGCGCCCGTTGCCGACCTGCAACGGCCCGGTCGGGTTGGCCGAGACGAATTCGACTTGGACGCGCCGCCCGCCGCCGAGATCGCCGCGGCCCCAGTCCTCGCCGGCCTCGGCCGCCTCCGCCAAGCGCCGCCGCTTCCACTCGGGCGAGACGCGCAGGTTGAGGAAGCCGGGCCGCACGGCCTCGACGCCGGCGATCGCGTCGCCGCGCTCGATTCGGGCGGCGATCGCGTTGGCGACCTCGAGCGGCGGCATCCGCATCGCGCTGGCCAGCCGCATCGCCACGTTGCAGGCGTAGTCGCCGTGCTCCGGATTCGCGGGCCGCTCGACCCGGATCTCCGGCGCCGGCACCGGCGGCAGCGCGCCGTCGTCCTGCGCCCGCTCCAGCGCATCGGCGACGGCGGCGGCGGCAAGGTCGCGGATATCGCTGCTCATGGCGTTCGCACTCGCTCTGCGCGGCCCGCGCCGCTCGGATGCCGGACGCTCATCAGGATACGCGCCGACCTGCTGTTTTGCCGATAGCCGGCCGAACAGACGCAGGAGCGTGCTCGTTGAGGCTGCTGTGCGGACAAGCGAGTTTTGGGCTGCAAGCGAGCCTCAGTGGACGGCGGATGCGCCGCTGACGTCGAAGCCCTGCATGCGGTGCTTGAGCAGCTGGATTTCGGGGTCGCGCAGGTTGGGGTCGTCGTCGAGGATGCGGTTGGCCCAGTTGCGGGCCTTGTCGATCAGCTCGTGATCGGTGAGCTTGGCGACGCGGAGGTCGGGCATGCCGGCCTGGCGCGTGCCGAAGTACTCGCCGGGGCCGCGGTGGTCGAGGTCGATCTCGGCCAGCTCGAAGCCGTTGGCGGTGCGCTCCATGTGCTTGAGCCGGGTCTGCGCGTCGCTGCCCTCGGAGCCGGAGATCAGGTAGCAGTAGGAGGCGCGGTCGCTGCGGCCGACGCGGCCGCGCAGCTGGTGCAGCTGGGCCAGGCCGAAGCGCTCGGCGCCCTCGATCGTCATCACCGTCGCGCGCGGCAGGTCGACGCCGACCTCGACGACGATCGTGGCCACGGCGACGGCGGCCGCGCCGGAGGCGAGGTCGTCCATCACCGCGCGCTTCTCGTCGGCCTTCATGCGCCCGTGCAGCAGCCGCATGCGGTCGGCCAGATCGCGCAGCGGCCCGCCGCGCAGGCGCTCGAACTCGGCCGTGGCGGCCTTGGACTCGCTCGCCTCCGATTCGTCGATCAGCGGGCAGATGATGAAGGCCTGGTTGCCCTGCGCGACCTCGCCGCGGATGCGCTCGTAGACGGCGTCGACGCCGGCGGGATCGACGACGCGGGTGGAGATCGGGACGCGGCCGGGCGGGAGTTCGTCGATCACGGAGTTGTCGAGCTCGCCGTAGAGGGTGAGCGCGAGCGTGCGCGGGATCGGGGTCGCGGTCATCACGAGCAGGTGCGGGCTGCCGCCCTCGGCGCTCTTGGCGCGCAGCGCGTCGCGCTGGAGCACGCCGAAGCGGTGCTGTTCGTCGACGATGGCGAGGCCGAGCTTGCGCAGCGCGGTGCTCTCCTGGATCAGCGCGTGGGTGCCGACCACGAGGTCCAGTTCGCCGGCCTCCATGCGCGCGCGGACCTCGCGCTTGCGCTTCTCGGAGAGGCTGCCGGTCAGCAGCGCCATGCGCACGGCGCGGCCGAGCGCGGCCGAGACGTCGTACTCGTGGAAGACGGAGCCGTCGCCGCCGGCGAAGAGCTGGCTGAAGGTCTGGAAGTGCTGCTGGGCCAGCACTTCGGTCGGGGCCATCAGCACGGCCTGGCGGCCCGATTTGACGGTCGCCAGCATCGCCGCCGCGGCGACGACGGTCTTGCCGCTGCCGACGTCGCCCTGCAGCAGGCGGGCCATCGGCTCGCGCCGCATCATGTCGTTGCGGATGTCGGTCAGCGCCCGCATCTGGGCGCGGGTCAGCTGGAAGGGCAGCGAGTCGAGGAAGGCGTCGAGGAACGCGCCGTCCATGATGATCTGCGGCGCGTCCATGCGCAGGCGGGCCTGGCGCTTGCGGGCGACGACGGCGAGCTGGATCGCGAGCAGCTCCTGGAAGGCGATGCGCTCGCGCGCCGCGTGCACGGCTTCGGGGCGCTCGGGGAAGTGCAGCGCCGCGACGGCCTCGTGCTCGGGCGGGTAGCGCAGCTCCCCGCGCAGGCGGGCGGGCAGCGATTCGGGCAGCAGCGGCGCGTAGTCGGCGACGGCGCGGTGGGCGAGGCGGCGCAGCGTGCGGTTCTGGATCCCGCGCGTCATCGGGTAGACCGGCGTCAGCCGGCCGACGTGGACGCCGTCTTCGTCGCCGTCCGGCATCCGTTCCCAGGTGGGCGAATCGAAGCGGGCGCGGCCGCGGTATTCGGAGACGGCGCCGGAGAGTCCGACGCGGTCGCCGCGCTTGAGCGACTTGGCGAGGTAGGGCTGGTTCCACCACCAGACGGCGACCGAGCCGGTGGCGTCGGCGACGCGGGCCTCGGTCGCCTGGCGGCCGCCGCGCAGGCGCACCTCGCGGATCGACTGGAGTTCGCCGATCACGGTGGTCTTCTCGCCCGGGCGCAGCGCGCCGATCGGCTGCACATTGCGCCAGTCCTCGTGCCGCGCGGGCAGGTGCCAGAGCATGTCGCGGACGGTCTCGATGCCGAGCGCGTCGAGCGCGCGGCGCTGGTCGGGGCCGATCCGCCCGAGCGCGGCGACGGGCTGATCGAGGTCGGCCGGGCCCTCCGGCGGGCGGCGGCGCTTGCGCGGGCGGGCGCGTTCGCCGGTCGAGCCGGAGTCGTCGATCTCGGCCCGCGCGCGCTGGGTTGGGCGTTTGGCCGGGCGTTCGGCGGACGGCTGCGGCGAGCGGCCGGTGGGCTCGGCGGGCGGCCGCGCGCCGGGGCGCAGCGCGGTGCGGGCCTCGGCGATCCAGCGCTTGCGCCGCTCTTCGCCGAGCGAGCGGTAGCCGTCGCGGGGGAGCTGGGCGATCAGCCCGGTGATGGCGCGTTTCTGTTCCGGCCCGGCGCGTTCGCGCAGGTTGCGCAGCATCCCGTCGAGGCCGCCGATCACGGCGGTGTCGTGGCAGCCCTGCTTCTGCTCGTGTTCGAGCACGCGGGACAGGAGCGCGATCGGGTTGGGAGCCGCTGCCGCCTTGGCCGCCGGCCCGCCGGCGTCCGCGCTCACGACGGCCCGCGCAGGAGCGCCGCGCCCAGCGAGCCCGGGCCGGTGTGCGCGCCGAGGATCGTGCTGCCCAGCGCGACGTCCACGTCGGGGACGCCGGCCGCGCGGACGCGCTCGGCGAGGGTCTCCGCGTCGGCCTCGCAGGCGCCGTGCATGATCCGCACCCGCTGCGGCGACTCCGCCTCGATCCGGCGGACGAGCAGGTCGATCGCCTTGGCCCGCGTGCGCGGCTTGGCCGCGTCGGTGACTTCGCCGTCGGCCAGCTCCAGCAGCGGGCGGACGCGGAGCAGCTTGCCGGCGAGATGGCGGGCGCGGCCGATGCGCCCGCCGCGCAGCAGGTGATCGAGCGTCTCGACGAAGAGCATCAGGTGCGAACGCGCCAGCGAGTCCCGCGCCGCTTCGGCGACCGCATCGATTCCCGCGCCCTGCGCGGCGGCGGCTGCGGCCGCTTCGGCGGCCCAGCCCAGCTCCCACGAGGTGGTGAGCGAGTCGACGGCGGCGAACTCGATCTCCGCGTCGAGCAGTTCCGCGCCCTGCCGCGCCGCGTTGAGCGTGCCCGAGAGCTTGCCGCTGATGTGGATCGAGACGATGCCCGTCGCGCCCGCCTCCGCCAGCTCCGCGTAGGCGTCGCGGAACGCGGCCGCGGCCGGCTGCGACGTGGACGGGTGCGGACCCGGCTCGGCCGCGGTCAGGCGCGCCCAGAACTGCTCCTTGCTCATCTCGACGCCGTCGGTGAACTGCTCGTCGCCGAAATGGAGATGGAGCGGCACCACGCGCGCGCCGGCCGCGTTGCCCGCCGCCAGCTCGGACGTGGAATCGGTGACGACCGCGACGCGGCCGGCGATGTCGGTGCTCATGCGGCGTTCCCTCCCGCTATTCCAGCGCGATCAGCCAGTGGTAGAGCGGCTGGCCGCCGGCGACCAGCTCGACTTCGAGATCGGTCGCGGCGCAGACCGCGTCCATCAGCGCGTCGGCCTCGTCGTCGGAGACCGGCGCGCCCTGGAACAACGTCAGCAGCGCACCGTGCGGCGACCGGGCGCGCATCTCGGCGATCAGCGACTCGGCCGCCTGCTCGAACGAGGGAGCGGAGGCGGCCACGCGGCCGTCCAACATCGCCAGCGGCAGTCCGGCGCGGACGGGCACTGCGCCGCCGGCGTCGCGCGCGGCGAGGGTGAGCGAGCCGACCAGCACCGAGTCGCGCCCGACTTCCATCTCGGCCGCGGCGTCGCCGCCCGGGACGCCGCCGACGAACGCGGCGATCGCGGCCACGCCGGCCGCCTGCGTCGCCGTCTCGACCACGCGGATCTTGGGTTCGGCGGAGGCCTCCGCCGCGCTGCGCGCCGCCGCGGCGACGTCGGGATGGTTGGGCAGCACGATCACCTCCGCCCGTCCGGTCGAATCGGCCGCGGAACGGATCAGCTCGACGCTGGCATTGTCGCCCGGCCCGCCGCCGATCAGCGCGGCCGCGCCGAGCTCGCGGAAGATCTGGGCGAAGCCCGCCCCCTGCACCACGGCCAGCACCGTGGGATCGCCGTCGCCCCCGTGCGCGCGCGCCGATTGCAGCGCCATGTCGACCGCGTGGAACAGGCGCAGCTCGCCCAGCTCGGCGGCCCGCGCCCAAGCCCGCTCCGGTTCCGGCACGTGCAGATGCACGCGGCAGCCGGCCGGATCGGGCGCGATCATCACCGTCTCCGGGTTGGCCGCGGCGAGCTCCCGCATCGGCCCGGCCAGCGCGGACTCGCCGGCGCCGGCGACGATCAGCTCGGTGCAGAACCCGTCGCCGGCGGCCTCGTCGAGCCTGCCCGCCAGCCAGGACGGATCGATCCGGCCGAAGTCGGCCGCGGCCGGCGGCGGCTCCTCGCCGCGCAGCCCGGCGAGCATGCCGCGCAGGATCAGCTCCAGCCCGCGCCCGCCGGCGTCGACGACGCCCGCGTCGGCCAGCACCGGGTTGAGCATCGGCGTGCGCTCGACCGACTCTTCGGCCGCCGCGATCGCGGACTCGAAGATCGCTTCGGCGTCGTCGCCCTCCGCCCGCGCGGCATCGCGCGCGACGCTGATCATCGAGCCTTCGCGCGGTTCGGCGACGGCCGCGCGGGCAGCCTCCGCGCCGGCCCGGAGACCGGCCGAGATCGCGTCCGCGCCAAGCTCGCGCCCGTCCAGCGCCGATGCGAAGCCGCGCAGCCATTGCGAGCCGATCACGCCGGAGCTGCCGCGCGCGGAGCGCAGGCCGCCCTCGGCCATCTCCGCCGCGGCGCGGCCGGACGCCGCGTCTGCCGCCGCGGCCGACGCGCCGGCGAGGGTGCGGCTGAGGTTGGCGCCGGTGTCGCCGTCGGGCACGGGGAAGACGTTGATCGCGTCGAGCGCGTCGCGGTGCAGCGCGACCATGCCGGCCGCGCCGGCGATCATGCGCCGCAGCCGCTCTTCGGCGCTTCCGTCCCCGGTCATCGCGGGTCCCGCATCGCTGCCCCGATCTTGCCGTTGCGCGCTTCGGTGATATGGTAGGCACCGCATGGTGCGGGGCGGTCGAGTCAGGCGGCACGCACGGTCGGCAGGCGAAGGTGCGGGCAATGGCAGGCAAGTGCGATGTGTGCGGCAAGCACACGACGTTCGGCCGCAACATCCGCCACAAGCACTCGGGCCGCTGGAAGCGGAAGGCGCCGCGCACCTCGCGGACGTTCAAGCCCAACATCCAGCGGCGCAAGCTCACCATCGACGGCAAGACCGTGCGCCTGAACGTCTGCACGGGCTGCCTGCGCACGATGCTGAAGCGGGCCGCGGCCTAGCTTCGAGACCCAGACCGAGACGACAGGACCGATCGACAGCATGAGAATTTACGTGGGCAACCTCCCCTTCCGCACCTCGCAGGAAGACCTCCGCAGCCTCTTCGAAGAACACGGCACAGTCCAAGACTGCGTCATCCCGATGGACCGCGAGACCCAGCGCTCGCGCGGCTTCGGCTTCGTCGACATGGACGACGCCGACGCCCAGAACGCGATCTCGGCGCTCGACGGCATCGACTTCGACGGTCGCCAGCTGCGCGTCAACGAAGCCCGGCCGCGCGGCGGCGGTGGCGGCGGCTTCCGCGATGGCGGTGGCGGTGGCGGCTACCGCGGCGGCGGGGGTGGTGGCGGCGGCTACGACCGCGGCCCGCGCAATTACGACGATCGCCCGCGCTACGACGACCGCGGCGATCGCGGAAACCGCTACGAAGACCGCGACCGGGCGCCGCGCTACGACGATCGCGGGGGCTCCCGCTACGACGACCGCGGCGGTTCCCGCCACAGCGAGCGCCGCTGGTAGACGACCCCGCGGCCGACTCGCCGCGCGAGATGCCGGTCCGCGTCCGTCCCATCGGCTTCGGACGCGGGGCCGGGCCCTTCATCGACGTCCAATGGCGCGTCTACCACGATGATCCGTCTTGGATACCGACGCTGCGCCGCGTCCAGCGCGAGCGGCTCGATCCGCGCCGCGCCCCGTTCCTGACCTACGGGCAGGCCCAGCTCTTCATCGTCGAACGCGACGGCGAACCCGTCGGCCGCATCTCCGCGCAGATCAACCCGCTGCACGACGCCAAATGGGGCGAGCGCGCCGGCTTCTTCGGCTACTACGACTGCATCGACGACCGCGAAGCCTCGGCCGCCCTGTTCGAGGCCGCCGAGGACTGGCTGCGCGAGCGCGGCGCCGAATACGCGCGCGGGCCGATCTCCTTCACGCTCAACGATGAAGCCGGCTGCCTCGTCGACGGCTTCGACGCGCCCTCAATGGTCGCGATGCCGCACGGCCGGCCCTGGTTCGGCCCCGCCATCGAGGCCGCCGGCTACGGCAAGGCCAAGGATCTCTGGGCCTACCGCTATCCGGTCGACTCGCCGCTCGAGCGCCGCCGCCGCGACGCCTACGAGCGCATCCACGCGATGGAGGAAGTCGTCGTCCGCCCCTTCGACAGGCGCCGGCTGCGCCGGGACGTGCGCCTCGCCACCCGCATCTACAACGAGGCCTGGTCGGAAAACTGGGGCTCGATCCCGATCACCGACGCGGAGGCCGACGAACTCGCCGACGCGCTGGCGCAGTTCGCCGACCCCGGCCTCACCGCGATGGTCGAGATCGGCGGCGAGCCAGCGGCGATGGTGATCGCGGTCCCCAACCTCAACGAAGCAGCGCGCGACCTCGACGGCCGCATGCTGCCGTTCGGCTGGGCCAAGCTCGCCTGGCGGCTGCCGATCATGCCCCCGCGCAAGCGGCTCGAGAGCGGCCGCGTGATGCTGCTCGGCGTGCGGCCCGAGTTCCGCACCCGCCGCTACGCCCATCTCGGCGCGATGCTGATGGCCGAAGTCCACGTACGCGGCCGCGCCCGCGGCTACAAATGGGCCGAACTCGGCTGGGTGCTCGAGGACAACCGCCTGCTCAACTCGGCCCTCGCCCGCACCGACGCGGAAGTCCACAAGGTCTACCGGATCTACCAAAAAGACCTGTGACGCGGCTGGGCCGGCTCAGCCGATCGCCGCCCGCAGCCGCGCGATCGCCTCGGCCGCCGGCTCGCGCTCGTTGAACACGGCCGAGCCCGCGACGAGGTAGCCCGCCCCCGCTTCGACGGCCGCCGGCGCGGTCTCCGCGTTGACGCCGCCGTCGACCATGATCACCGCGTCCGCCCGCCCCATCGCGTCGAGCCGCGCCCGCAGCTCGCGGATCCGCTCCAGCGCCTCCGGCATGAACCGCTGCCCGCCCCAGCCCGGCTCGACGCTCATCACCTGCACCCGCGCGCACTCCTCCAGCAGCCCGTCCAGTGCCGAGAGCGGCGTGCCCGGCTTCAGCGTCGCCGCCGCCTGCCGCCCCGCCGCCGCGATCTCGCGCAGCAGGCCGCGCAGGTCCGCGGCCGACTCCACGTGGATCGTGATGATGTCCGCGCCGGCCTCGATGAAGCCGCCGACCTGCCGCTCCGGCTCGGCCACCATCAGATGCGCCTCGATCGGCAGCGCCGTCGCCCCGCGCACCGCCGCGCACATCTGCGCCCCGAACGTGATCGGCGGCACGAACGCCCCGTCCATCACGTCCAGCGAGATCGCGTCCGCGCCGCCGGCCTCCGCCTCACGCACCTGCTCGCCGATCCGCGTCCAATCGGCCGCGAGGATCGACGGCGCGATCTCGACGCGGCGGCTCACCGCGGAGCCGCCGCCGGCTTCAGCTGCAAGCGCTCCTTGGCCTCCTCGATCGCCTCCCGCACCCGCTTCGGCGCGGTCCCCCCGGAGACGGAACGCGCCGCCAGCGCGTCCTCGACCGTCATCCCGACCGCGTCCTCGCCGAACTGCGGATGCGCCTCGCGCAGGTCCTCCAGCGACAGATCGGCCAGCCGGCAGCCGCGCTGCTCGCAGCTGCGCACGAGCGCGCCGACGACCCCGTGCGCCTCGCGGAACGGCACCCCCTTGCGCGCCAAATGGTCCGCGTACTCCGTGGCCAGGATGAACGGGTCCGCCTCGAGCATCTCGCGCCCGCGCGCCGCGTCCACTTCCGCGCCCAGCATCGCCCCCGCCAGCACGTGCAGCGAGCCGATCAGCGTCTCCGTCGTGTCGAACAGGCCCGGCTTGTCCTCCTGCAAATCGCGGTTGTAGGCCAGCGGCAGCCCCTTCATCAGTGTCAGGTGCGCCATCAGGTTGCCCACCGCGCGGCCCGTCTTCCCCCGCGCCAGCTCGTGGATGTCCGGGTTCCGCTTCTGCGGCATGATCGACGACCCGGTCGTGAACGAATCCGCCAGCCGCAGCAGCCCGAACTCCGTGCTGCTCCAGAGGATCACGTCCTCGCAGAGCCGCGAGAGGTGGACCATGCAGATCGCCGCGTCGGCCAGGAACTCCGCGATGAAGTCGCGCGCCGCCACCGCGTCGATGCTGTTGCGTGAAATCTCCTCGAAGCCCAGCTCTGCCGCCACCGCCTCGCGGTCGAGGTCGTAGGCCGCCCCCGCCAGCGCCGCCGAGCCCAGCGGCATCACGTCCACCCGCCCGAACGCGTCGACCAGCCGCTCCGCGTCGCGGCCCAGCATCTCGACGTAGGCCAGCAGATGGTGCGCGAACAGCACCGGCTGCGCCCGCTGCAAATGCGTGTAGCCCGGAATCGCCGCCTCGATGTTCCGCTCGGCCAGATCGATCAGCGCCGCCTGCAAGCCGTGGATCGCCCCCGCCGCCTGCACGATCGCGTCGCGCACGAACATCCGCGCGTCCAGCGCCACCTGATCGTTGCGCGACCGCGCCGTGTGCAGCTTGCCCGCCGTCTCCGCGCCGATGATCCGCGCCAGCCGCGCCTCGACGTGCGTATGGATGTCCTCCAGCTCGTCGGAAACCTCGAACTCGCCTTCGTCGATCTCCCGCCGGATCTGCTCCAGCCCCTCGATGATCCGCTTCGCCTCGGTGTTGCGGATGATGTGCTGCTTCGCCAGCATCCGCGCGTGCGCCTGCGACCCGTCGATGTCCTGCTGGTACAGCATCAGGTCCGAGGCGATCGACGACGTGTACGCCTGCACCAGTTCGTCGGGCCCGGTTTCGAAGCGCCCGCCCCAGAGCCGGCTCGATTCCGGCCGGGCTTCCCGCTCGGTCACGCTTCGAGCGGCGCCAGGCCGGCGGCCGCGATCACCGCGGCGATCCGCTCCTCGCCCAGGTCCCGCGCGCGCACCGTCCAGATCGCCGGCGGCTCGGCCCCGCCCGAGATGAACTCCGGATAGAGCGCGTCGGCCAGCGCCCGGATCACCGCCTGCACGGCATCATCCGAAAGCGCGCCGCAGCGCTGCTCGAACGCCTGCTTCGCGTCCAGCGCGAGGTACAGCGCGCACTCCAGCGTCGCCTGGCTCGGCCGGCGGATCGTGAAATCGGCCGCGTCGGGCCCCCCTGCCGTCGGCACCGCCGACTGGTACTCGACCGTCACCTCGATCGCCGGCGCTTGCGTCGTCATGCCGTCCCTCGCTTGGCCGCTTCCTCCCCCGCATCTTAACCGAGCATCCCCATTCGCCCTAGCGCGCCGCGGGTACCACGACTTAGCCAGTCGACGATGCTCGAGAGGACTGGCCATCCCGTTGTGTCGCGCGTGGCGGTACGTGCCGCCAGCGCCGGAGGAAGTCCCAGCCCTCAGCGTCGGGCGGCACGAGACTCTCCCGGTCGAGCCCGGGGTGCTGCGGCAGCGGACCCATGGGCACGGGGACGATGTCGTTGTTCCTGATCATGCAAACGGGATCGGACAGTGCGACCTCGGGTGCGCTCCGGGCGAGGGTCTCGCAGTACTCCTGCGCCTCCTCGACCGATTCAGTCCGGAGCACCAGCGTGCCGGGATATTCCGGTCTCGCACGCTCCCGGGACTGGTGGGGCATGCGGTGGGATGGGTAGGGCACGCTGCAGGCATCGTCACCGGACTCCCGCAGTTGTCCGTCTCCGTGCCAGGCCTGGTCCTCCGCGGTCGAGGTGCCGGGAATCTCTTCGTTGAGGCGATCAGGGCACTGAGCAGCCTGCCCCGCGGGCGGCTGGGCGAGGTCGATGGTTGCTGCCTGGGCCCCGTCAGCTGCCGTTGATGCATCGACGATCATCACTGACTCGGGAGAGGCAGTTGCCACGCCGATCGCGTCTGCTGCGAAGACCAGCCAGCCCGCGAGTCGTCCGGCATTTGAGGGCCAGTCCGCTTGTGCCATCTCAGCCTCCTCGTTCGTGTGCGCTCTTCAGGGCGAGGCAGTATCGAAGACGAGGACGCCCACTCGCTTCCGGAGCGACTCGAAATCGCCGCTGACGATCCCCGAGGCCAGCGTCCGGCACTGGTAGTTGACGAGGTGGCTAGCAGCCGAATCGCCGTCCCGGCCCGAGGCCGGCCGTGGCAGCAGGTACTCGGTGCAGGCGCTGAGCTGGTCGAGCCCCCAGCCGTTCGCGCGTGCCGCGGCGACGTAGTCCGCGGGCCAGGATCCCTCGCCGGCCAACCGGCGCGTCTCGACGGTGTCGACGAGACGGCGCTCCCGCAGGGTCTCCGTCTCCCGCACCTCGTAGGTCTTCTCCGTCAGGTGTTCCCAGACAGCGACATGGGCGCCGCCTTGGCCGTCCGACTGGAACTCAGGGATGAGCTGGTGGAATGCCGTTTCCGTGACGGTGGTGGTATCCGTGTCTCCTCCGCCGAAGCCGAGGACGGCCGCGGCGGCGACGCTTGCCGCCGCGGCGGCCGCCAGCGCGGCAGCAGCGATCCGCCTGTCGATCTTGAACTTCTGCATCGTCTCGTCCTTTCCCGCGTCTCTGGCCGATCTCTTGCTGCCTCAGGTTCTGGTGGCGACGTGTCGGGCGTGCGCGTCTTCGTACATCGTCCAGCAGTCCCGGCTGGACGGAGCCGACCCGTTTTGGTCCCACGACCTGGGCTGGTTCCGCGCGAAAATCAGGTCCGCGCAGTAAGTGATCCGGCGCGCTTGCCAGCGCCCGCTTTCGGCTGCCGCCACGATGAACGGGCCCCGTTGCAACGCCTCCGGCGGCACGCGTATATCGAGGTCGAGCGGGTCGAGGAAGAGTTCGTGCTCCATCGTTCCGCACTGCAGGAAGATCAAGCGTTCGAGTTCATCGTCCGGCCCGAGGGCGCTGCAGCGGTCGACCATCCCCTCTGGCCAGCCCAAGCGGACTGCGTCCTCGCGGAAGTCGTCGGGCCAGGTCTTCTCCCAGACCAGCTGGCGGCCGGTGCGCGCCCGTACGAGGCTGCCCGCGGGCGCATCGCCGCACTGCTCCGCGCTGTACGTCTTGAGCGTGCGCGAACTCCATCGCCGCACGCTCAACGTCCCGTCGTCTTTAGTAGCCCATTCGATCGCGTCGCCGCTCGGGTTGGGCTCTGCGATCGTGAACCCCGCCGGGCAGCTTTTGGCAGTGGTCTCCGGTGAGGTGGCAGCTGTCTTGTCGGCGGTGTCTTCGTGGCCAACTAGCTCCGCCCGCTCGATCGAATCGCTGCAAGCTCCGGCCGCGATTACAAGCGCCGCGACTCCGATCCCGAAGAGGCTGATTGCTTTGCCGATGCGTTTCATTTCGGCCTCCTTCCGTCCGTCCTTTCCCGGGCCGCCGGACCAATGCCGGCGCGCGCCGCGGTTCTTTCGCCGTTACTCGGGCGGCATCCGCATGCTGGGAGACAGGAAGGACGGCGCCCGGCCCTCGACCACGGCGAACACCACCCGCCAGCACGTGTTGACGCGCGGCCACCCGCGGCCGATCAGGTGCCGAGGTTCGCTGCACTGCGCGATCACTGCCTCGCTCCAGCCCCGCTCGATGGCGCCCTCGGCGAAGTCATCCGGCCAGACTTTCGCCCACCCCATCCACGACTGGTCGACCCGGTCTTGCAGGCTTCTCCGCTTCTTGCGGCCCTCATCGCAGGTTTGCACTAGCCACGTTTCTTCCGTCTCCGAGTACCAGCGCTCGACTCGGACCTTCCCGTCCTGCTGGTCGTGGAACTGGTAGCTGACCGTGCGCGGGTTGACGATGTACTCGCGTCGCGAGAGGCAATCGCGCGACTGCGCCCCCGCGCTGGAGTCCAGCGCACCGGTGAGAAGCAGCCCCGCAATTGCCGCACCGCCGCAACCCAGCAAGGCGATCCCGAAGATGATGCGGCTCCACTGATTCTTCCCTGCCATCCCACACCCCCCTCGAATGATTCGATGCAGTTTCGCCCGCTCAGGCGCCGCATTCGCTTTGATCCGCGTCAGGGTCGAACTGCGTCCCCGTGTTGAACCTGTCGGTCACTGAGCTCAGGACCCGCTCCGTGATCTCAGAGCCGCAGATCGTGCGTTCTACGGTTTCGAACGTGACCAGGAGATAGAGCGTGCAGAGCGTTCCGCAGATGCCGTTGATCCTGGCCGCCGCGAACACGTGCTCGTACGTGGTGACTCGCCGCGTGAAAGTGGAAACCGAGCACTGCTCCCGAGGCTCAATGCTGGATGTTCGCGATTCACCGGGCCCGTCCGCGGACGCCGTGCTGGGCGCGGCGACCGTGGTGAGGACAGCGAAGATGAGGGCGATGGCTCCGATCCCGAAGAGGCTGGCGGTCTTGCTGAGGCGTCTCATCTCGACCTCGCTTTCGGAGCTGTGGCCTGCGAGACATTGCCAGCAGATACCCGGCGACTCGGGTTGTCAAATTGCAAGAATCTGTTGCCTGTGTCGTGGACTACAGAGCGATTTCGTGCCGCCCGATGACGAAATCGCATCCCTACGCTGGAAACTTCGGAGCCGAATCTCTGCTGACTCTTTTGTAGCTGGGGACGCCGGTCTCCAAGTCGCGGCAGACGGGCCCGCTGGACGCGGACGAACGGTGTTTTGCAGGGTTTGCGCCGTCGCAGGCTTGCCGGTGTGGGCTACTCGGACGCGCTTGGGTCCGTGAGCGAGAGCGGGCCGCCGGGCTGCTTGAGCAGCTGCTGCTGGGCTTGCACGCGGACGGGGAGGCCCCAGATGTCGATGAAGCCGACGGCCGAGGTTTGGTCGAACACGTCGCCCTCGTCGTAGGTGGCGAGGTTGTACTGGTAGAGCGAGTAATCGCTCTGCACGCCGACCGCCGTCGCCTGGCCCTTGTAGAGCTTCAGCCGCGCCGCGCCGGTCACGTGCCGCTGCATCGAGGCCGTCGCCGCCGCCATGTCCTGGTGCACCGCCGTGAACCAGAGTCCGTTGTAGATCAGGTCGGCGTAGTCCTCCATCAGCAGGTGCTTGAGCCGCTGCTGCTGCTTGCTCAGGGTCAGCGCCTCCAGCGCCCCGTGCGCCGCGTGCAGCGCCGTCGCCGCCGGCGCCTCGTAGACCTCGCGCGACTTGATGCCGACCAGGCGGTCCTCGACCATGTCGATCCGCCCCACCCCGTGCCGCCCCGCCAGCTCGTGCATCCGCGTGATCAGCGCCACCGGCTCCATCTCCTCGCCGTCCAGCGACACGGGCTGGCCCGCCTCGAAGCCGATCTCGACGTACTCCGGCTCGTCCGGCGCGTCCTCCGGGCTGACCGTCCACTCCCAGACGTCGTCCTGCGGCTCCGCCCACGGGTCCTCGAGCGGCCCTGCCTCGACCGAGCGGCCCCAGAGGTTCTCGTCGGTCGAGTACTGCTTCTCCTTGCTCACCGTGATCGGGATGTCGTGCGCCTGCGCGTAGACGATTTCCGACTCGCGCGTGGTCAGCTCCCACTCGCGCACGGGCGCCAGGATCTGCAGGTCGGGCGCGAGCGCCTGCACGGAAACGTCGAACCGCACCTGGTCGTTGCCCTTGCCCGTGCAGCCGTGCGCGACCGCCGTCGCGCCGTGCTCCCGCGCCGCGTCGACCAGCGCCTTGGCGATCAGCGGCCGCGCCAGCGCCGTCGCCAGCGGGTAGCGGCCCTCGTAGAGCGCGCCCGCCATCAGCGCCGGGAAGATGAACAGCCGCGCGAATTCGTCGCGCAGATCGCGCATCTCGAACCGCGTCGCCCCCGCCGCCAGCGCCCGCCGCTCCAGGTCCGCATCGGCCTCCAGGAAGCCCATGTCCGCGGTCAGGCAGGTCACGTCCCAGCCGTGCTCGACCAGCCAGCGCGTCACCACCGAAGTGTCGAGCCCGCCGGAGTAGGCCAGCACGACCCGCTTTTCGTCACTCTTGGGCACGGGGAATCTCCTTCAGTGGCCGGTCGGTCCCGGCTTAGTCGAGCGATGCCAGCGCGTCGCCGATGATGCCCACGGCGGCGTCGATCTCGTCCTCGCTCACGGTCAGCGGCGGCACCAGCCGCAGCACGTTCGGCTTGACCACGTTGCAGATCAGCCCCCGCTCGCGGCAGGCCGCCACCAGCGCCGGCCCGATGTCCGCGTTGAACTGCACCGCGCAGAGCAGGCCCATCCCCCGCGCGCTATCGATCACCGCATGAGTGTCCTGCAGGCCGCGGATGCCGTCCATCAGCTGCGCGCCGCGCTCCGCCGCCTGGGCCGGCAGGTCCTCCTCCTCGACCGTGCGCACCACCGCGTCCGCCACCGCCGTGGTGAACGGCTGCCCGCCGAAGGTCGAGCCGTGGTCGCCCGGCTCGAGGATGTCGCCCCGTTCAGAGGCGACGATCGCCCCGATCGGCACGCCGCTGCCCAGCCCCTTGGCCAGCGCCATCACGTCCGGCAGCACCCCCTCGTGCTGGAACGCGAACATCTTGCCCGTCCGCCCGATCCCGGTCTGCACCTCGTCCAGCATCAGCAGCAGGTCGTGCTCGTCGCAGATCCCGCGCAGCGCCCGCAGGTAGCCCGGATCCGCGACGTTGACGCCGCCCTCCCCCTGCAGCGGCTCGACCAGCACGGCCGCCGTCTGCGGCCCGACCGCCGCGCGCACCGCGTCGGCGTCGTTGAACGGCACGTGGCGGAAGCCCTCGACCGGCCCGAACGGCTCCGAGTAGCGCGGCGTCCCCGTCGCCGAGACCGAGGCCAGCGTGCGCCCGTGGAAGCTCTCCGTCGTCGCGATGATCTCGGTCGCCCCGTCGCGCCGCGTGCGGCCCCACTTGCGCCCGATCTTGATCGCTCCCTCGGTCGCCTCGGCGCCGCTGTTGACGAAGAAGATGCGGTGCATCCCGCTCAGCCGCAGCACCCGCTCGGCCAAGTCCAGCTGCGGCAGCGTGTAGAAATAGTTCGAGACGTGGGTCAGCGTGCCGATCTGCTCGCGCGCCGCCTCGACCACGGCCGGGTGCGAATGCCCCAGCGCGTCGGACGCGATCCCGGCCACGAAGTCGAGGTACTCGTTGCCCTCGTCGTCCCAGACCTTGGTCCCCTCGCCGCGCACCAGCGTCAGCGGCAGGCGCCCGGCCGACATCATGAAGACGGCGGCTTCCCGTTCAGCGGTGGTCGGCATCGGCTGCTCCATCCGCGCCCGTTCCCGGCCCCCGCGCGGCGCGCGACGGCCGACCGCGGGCATCGCCGCGCCTCGGGCCGCGATCAAGGCTACGCGAGCGCGATCAGTGCGTCTATCGGGCGCTCGCGTCGCGCAAGCCGCCCGGTTTCTCGGCGCGCTACTCGGAGACCGACTGCAAGCGTTCCAGCACCGCGCCGAGCTGGTCGATCGCCTCGCCGTAGCCCGCGAAGTCGCCCGCCTGCAAGCGCCGCAGCGCTTCGTCGAACCAGCGTTGCGCCTCGTCCGCCAGCTCGCCCACATCCGACGACGTCACCTCCGCCGGCGCGGGCCGCGGCTCCGCCGCCGGTTCCTCTTCCTCGTCCTCCGCAGCCGCGGACGGCGCCGCCGGCGCGCCGCCCGCGCCCGCCAACGCCACCGAGACCGCTTCCGCGAACGTCTCCTCGTACGCGATCGTGTCGCCGTTGACCACGATCACCGCCTTCAACTGCGGGAAGCGCCCGTTCTCCGCCCGCAGGTAGATCGGCTCCACGTACACGTACGAATCGCCCACCGGCACGAACAGCAGGTTGCCCCGGATCACCTCGCTGCCCTGCTGTCCCAGCAGCGTGAACTGGCGGCTGATCTCGACGTCCTGATCGATCCGGTTCTCGATCTGCAGCGGACCGTCCACGTTCTTGTTCGCGGGGAAGCGGAATGCGAACAAACGCCCGTAATTTTCGCCATCGCTGCGGCCGGCCAGCCACGCGATGCTGTTGATCCGGTTGCGCGGCGTGAACGGCAGGATCAGCAGGAACTCCGGCGCGTCCGAATCCGGCAGCCGCAGCGTCACGTAATACGGCTCCACGTCGATCTGCTGCTCTTGGAACAGCTCCTGCGGAATCGCCCACGAGTCCTCCCGCGTGAACAGCGCCCGCGGCGATTCCAAGTGGTACGTGATGTACTGATCCGCCTGGTACTGGAACATATCCTGCGGGTAGCGCCAGTGCGCCACCAGATCCTGCGGGAACTCCGAAGCCGGCTTCAGCAGGTCCGGGAAGACATTGCTCCACACGTTGATGATCGGATCGTCCGGATCGACGATGTACAGATCGACCGTCCCGTCGTACGCATCGATCACCGCCTTGACCGAATTGCTGATGTAGTTGAACCCGTCCTGATGCGGCTGCGAGTAGGGATACCGATCAGTACTGGTGTACGCATCCTGGATCCAGTACAGGTGCCCGTCCTCGCCCACGACGATGTACGGGTCATTGTCCAGCCGCAGGAACGGGGCCAGCGCCGTCACCCGCTCCTGGATCAAGCGCCGGAACAGGATGCGGCTGTCGCTCGAGAGCGAGCCCGAAATCAAGATGTTCGTATCGGTGAACTCCCAAGCGAAGATCAGCCGCCGCAGGAATCCGCCCAGCTTCACGCCGCCCTCGCCGGAGTACCGCGTCGTCGCCTGGTTCGCGTCGCCCGAATCGGCCAGCTCGTCGCCGCTCAGCGGATAATCGAACTCCGCCGTATTCGTATTCGCGATCACGTAGGAATCGGTCTCCTCGCCGTAGTAGATGCGCGGCTGGACGATCTCGAGGTCCAGCTCGCCGCTGGTCTCCGTCTCGCGCACCTCGGGCGGGATGTTCGAGATCCACAGCTCCGGTTCGCCCGATGTCGTGACCACGTCGACCGGCGTCATCGCGACGCCGAAACCGTGCGTGTACTGCAGCCGCCGGTTGACCCACGACTGCTGGTTCGGCTGCAAGTTGGCCTGCGACAGCTCGCGCGCCGCGACGAACACCTGCTGCTCCTCGCCGCCCGCGATGTAGCGATCGACATCGACGTCATGGAAGAGGTAGAGCGGCCGGATCGTCTGGATCGTGTTCAACGTATCGCGCAGCGGGCGGTGGTCCCAGAGCCGCACGTTGGCGAGCGCTTCGGGATTGGTCTCGAGATCCTGGTCGGAGACCGCGTCGTTCGCGGGGAACTCGCGCTCCTCGATCTGATCCAGCCCGAAGGCGGCGCGGGTCGCCTCGATGTTGCGCTCGATGTACGGCGTCTCGCGGGTCAATTCGTTCGGCTCGACGGTGAAGCGCTGCACCGCCGCCGGCACGATCGCGCTGCCGATGATCGTGACCGCGGCCAAGCCGGCCAGCGGCAGCGCCGCCAGCCGCAGCCGCTGGTGGAACGGCCAGGCCAGCACCGCGCCGGCCGCGATGATCGCCGCCGCCATCTTCACCAGCTGCGCCGGCGCCCGCACGTTGTCGTCCGTATAGGTCGCGCCGAAGACGAACCCGCCCGGGCTGACGGCCAGCTCGAGCCGCGCCAGCCAGTAGCTCCAGACGAACAGCCCCAGCACGATCGCCATCAGCACGGCGACGTGCAGGCGGACGGGCAGGGTCGAGCGCGCCGCGCCGCGGTGCAGCAGCAGCCGCGCCCCGTAGAGCGCGGCCGTGCCCAGCAGCGCCACGATGCCCAGCCCCGTCGCCCAGCCGCGGATGAATTGCAGCGCCTCCAAATTGAACACGTAGAAGCCGATGTCGCGGTCGAACTGCGGATCCCGCACGCCGAACGGCTCCGCGTTGAGGTGCTGCAGGATCAATTCCCAATTGCTCGACGCGATCGAACCGAAGACGACCGCCAGCAGCACCGTCGCGACCGTCGCGATCACGCCGATCAGCCGGCCCACGCCGGGGATCTCGAGCGGCTCCGCCAGCGCCTCGATCGGCAGCCGCCAAGCAGCGAACAGGGTCCCGCCGATCACCGCGGCGGCGACCCCGAAGCCGGCGAAGAAGAGCCAGATCTGCGCGCCGATGCGCGTGTCGAACACGCCGCGGTAGCCCAGCTCGGCGAACCAGAGCCGGTCCACGAACACGCCCACGCCGATGTTGACCAAGACGATCAGCACCAGGATCGCGGTGCCGATGCCGATGATCGCGGGCCAGCGCCGCGGGCCTTCCCGCTCCCCGCCGCCCTCCTCGACGGGCGCGTCGCCGCCGCCTCCGCCGAGCCCTTCGCGGAACAGCGCCGGCGGCGGGCCGAGATCGCCCGAACGGCCCTCGTCCGACGGCGGCACGTTCTGCGGCTCGTCGTCCTCGCGCCAGCTGCCCGAGACCTGCCGCACGATCGACGGCAGCAGCATGATTCCCCCGAGCCTGCCCGGCAGTTCCACTAGATCAGCGCCGTTCCCGCGGCCCGGCCCGCGACCGCGTCGCGCACCGCGCCCCCGGCCCGCCCGTCCGCGATCCGCACCCGCGCGCCGGCGCATTGCGCCGCCCGTCCCGCCGCCAGCTTGGGCAGCATCCCGCCCGCGATCACCTCCGCCTCACGCAGCGCCGCCTCGCGCCGCCCGTCCAGCTCGGCGACCGTCCCGCCCTCCCCGTCCAGCACGCCGGCGACGTCGGTGAGGAAGATCAGGTCCGACGCCCGCAGCGCCGCCGCGACCGCGCCGGCCGCCGAGTCCGCGTTGATGTTCAGCATCGCCGCGCCGTCGTCGGAGATCCCGGCCGGCGCGACGACGGGCAGCCGGCCCGCGTCGAGCAGCGCCCGCAGCAGCGACGGCTCGCAGCAGGGCGCCTCGCCGACATGGCCCAGCCGCTCGCTCTTGGGCGAGCGGATCGTGCCGCCGTCGATGCCGCTGATCCCGGCCGCCGGCGCGCCCAGCGCCCGCAGCTCGCGCACCAGCCGCTTGTTGATCGAGCCGCACAGCACCGCGATCACCACCTCCAGCGACTCTTCCGTCGTCTGCCGCAGCCCGTCCGCCCATTCCGCCTCGACGCCCAGGCGCCGCTGCCAATCCGTCACCTCCGCGCCGCCGCCGTGCACGATCACCACCGGGCGCCCTTCCGCGTGCAGCGCCGCGCAGTCGGCCAGCGAGGTATCGCGCGCGCCCATCGTGCTGCCGCCGATCTTCACCACCACCGCGTCGCCCGCGCCGCTCGAAGACATGCGGGCAGCCTACCCGACAATTCCGCGCGCCTACGCTTGCCGCAAGGCCCGCCCCATGAACGTCCGCACGACCAACCTGGCCATCCTCGCGCTGCTCTCGCTCGAGCTCGCCTCCGGGCTCGGCTCCTTCCTCGTCGGACGCCCCGATTGGCAGTGGGTCTTCTGGCTCCACGCCGCCGCCGGCTTCTCGCTCGTCGCCCTGATCGCCTGGAAATACCGCATCGTCCTCCGCTCCTTCGCGCGCCGCGGACTCGGCCTCTGGGCGGCCGGCTCGGTCGTCCTGCTCGTCATCTTCCTGCTCGCCGTCGGCACCGGCGTCTGGTGGTCGCTGGCCGGCCGCGGCAGCGTCGATATCCCGTTCTACGGCGAGGTGCGCATCCTCGTGATCCACTCGGCGCTCGGCATCGTCATCTCGGTGCCCCTGATCCTGCACGCCGCCGGCCACTGGACCAAGCCGCGCAAGACCGACTTCGCGAGCCGCCGCAACGCCGTCCGGCTCGGCCTCGTCGCCGTCGCCGGCATCGTCCTCTCGCAAAGTTCCGCCGCCACGCGCCCGCTCACCAACGCCGCCACCCGCTTCACCGGCTCGCGCGAGGAACGCAGCTTCTCCGGCAACGCCTTCCCCGTCACCCAATGGCTCGGCGACGACCGCCAACGCATCGACCGCGAGTCCTGGCGGCTCCGCCTCGACGGCGGCGCGGGCGCGCCGGTCCAACTCACATACGCCGATTTGGCCGACCTGCCGCAGACCGAACGCGACGAGACGATTGACTGCACCGGCGGCTGGTTCAGCACCCAGACTTGGCGCGGCGCGACCCTCGCCGAACTGCTGCGGCAGTCGGGCGCGCGCGGCGACGCCGAGAGCATCGTCGTCACCTCGGTCACCGGCTTCGACCGCCGCTTCCCGATCCGCGAGGCCGACCGCCTGATCCTCGCCACCCACGTCGGCGGTGAACCGCTCTCCGCCGGCCACGGCGCCCCCGCCCGCTTGGTCGCCCCCGGCCGCCGCGGCTACCACTGGGTCAAATGGGTCCAATCAATCGAACTCAGCCCCCGCCCAGCCTGGTGGCAACCCCCGTTGCCGCTTCAATAGCGGCACCACTTGAATCGTCGCTTCAATAGCGGCACCCACCTGAGATTGTCGCTTCAATAGCGGCACCACCTGAGATCGCCGGTGCAGTGAGGGTCCGGCTCAGGTCACGTAGTCGGCGTTGAAGCGGACGTATTCCTCGGTCAGGTCGCAGCCCCAGGCGGTTGCTTCTTCGCTGCCCGCGGCGAGGTCCATGCGCAGCTCGACTTCCTCGCCGCGCGTCCGTTTCGTCGCTTCGGACGGGTCGACATCGGTTGAGATCCCGTCGAACAGCAGCAGGTCGCCGAGCCAGACCCGCACCTTGTCGAGCTCGTAATTGACGCCGGCGTAGCCCGCGGCCATCAGCACCCGACCCCAGTTCGGGTCGCCCTTGCTCAGCGCCGCCTTGAGCAGCGGCGACTTTACCACCGTCCGCGCGACGTCCCGCGCATCCTCCCAGCGCGCCGCGCCGGTCACCGTCATTGCGATCCGCTTGGTCGCGCCCTCGCCGTCCCGCGCCAAATCCTTGGCCAGCGACCGGCTCACCGCCGCCAGCGCCGCATCGAAGGCGGCGATCGCTTCCGCATCGCCCGCGCCGATCACGGGCCCGCCCGCCGCTCCGTTGGCCAAAATCAGCGCCGAGTCGTTGGTTGACGTATCTCCGTCGACCGTGACCATGTTGATCGAGCGGTCCATCGCGTGGCGGAAGCGCGCCTCCAGCACCCCGCGCTCAATCGGCGCATCGGTCGTGAAGAACGCGAGCATCGTCGCCATATCCGGGTGGATCATCCCCGCGCCCTTGCAGCATCCGCCCAGTCGGTAAGTAGCGCCGTTGGCCTCGAACGATGCGACCGCCTCCTTGGCGAACGTGTCCGTGGTCATGATCGCCCGCGCGAAATCGGCCCCGCCCTCCGCTGCCAGCGGCACCTGCGGAATCCCGCTGCGCAGCAGTCCCATCGGCAGGAAATGGCCGATGATCCCCGTGCTGTTGACGAAGATTCCGCCCGCGTCGCAGCCCGCCCGCTCCGCCGCCAGCCCGATCATCTCTTCCGCGTCCGAAATCCCGCGCGACCCCGTCGCGCAGTTCGCGTTGCCCGAGTTCACCACCACTGCGCGCAAGCCGCCCCCGGCCGCCTGCCGCTTGCTGACGATCACCGGCGCGGCGCACGACTGGTTCTGCGTGAACACAGCCGCCGAGCTGCAAGGCTCGTCCGAAACCAGCATCGCCAGGTCGGGCAGTCCCGATTCCTTGATCCCCGCCGTAAAGCCGCCGGCACGGAAGCCCCGCGCCGCCGTGATCGCCCCCGCGTTCTCGCCCTTCGGCATCGCGGACCCCTGTCCCTACGGCCCTACGGATAGATGCCGATGCTGGACAGCCCGGTCGTCTCGGGCAGCCCGAACATCAGGTTGAAGCACTGCACCGCGCCGCCCGCCGCGCCCTTGACCAAGTTGTCGATCGCGCTCACCACGGTCACTGCGCCGGTCGCCGCGTCCACGGTCGGATACACCAAGCAGGTGTTGGCGCCGAAGGTCTGCTTGGTCGACGGCGGCGACTCGGCCACGTGCACGAACGGATGCGATGCGTAGTACTCGCGGTAGCGCTCGCGCAGCCCCTCCGCGCCGCCCGCATCCGCCGCATCGGTCGCGGCGTAGCAGGTCGCCAAAATCCCCCGCGTCATCGGCACCAGATGCGGCACGAAGCTCACCGCGACTTCGCCGCCCTCGGGCTGCAACGCGCCCAGCTCCTGCCCCATCTCCGGCGAGTGCCGGTGCCCGCCCAGCCCGTAGGCGCTGAAATTCGAGTCGACTTCCGAGAAGTGCGAAGTGATCTTGAGCGCCCGCCCCGCGCCCGAGACGCCCGATTTCGCGTCCACGATCGTCCGCCCCGTCAGCAGCCCGTCCGCCGCCAGCGGCGCGAGCGCGAGGATCGCCGAGGTCGGATAGCAGCCCGGCACGCCGACCAGCCGCGTCTCCGCGATCGCGTCCCGGTGCAGCTCCGGCAGCCCGTAGACCGATTGCTCGAGCAGCTCCGGCGTCGGATGCTCGCCGTACCACTCTTCGTAGAGCGATTCGTCGTAGAGCCGGAAGTCCGCGCTCGCATCCACGACCGGCACGCCGGCGCGGACGTACGGAGCCAGCCGCTCCGCCGCCGCCGCGTGCGGCAGCGCAGAGAAGATCACGTCGGGCTCGCCCTCGACCTCTTCCGTGATCGGCATGTCCACCGACCAGAGGTGCGGGAACACCTCCGCCAGCCGCTTGCCCGCCTCGGAACGGCCCGTGACCGAGATCAGCTCGACATCCGGATGCTGGCCCAGCAGCCGCGCCAGCTCCGCGCCGACGTAGCCCGTCACGTTGATGATCGCCGCGCGAATCGCCACCTTGCGTTCCGTTCCCCGAGCCGGGCGCAAGTGCGGATCATACCGCGCAGGCGGCGATCACCGGCCGGATTGCGCCCGATCCCGATCCCAAGCCGCGATCTTCTTCTCGATGTACGCGTAGCGCCCGCCGATCTCCCCGTGCAGCCGCTTCACCGCTCCGCGCCACTGCCGCAGCCAGCTGCGCAGCGCCTGCGGCCGCCCCGCCTCCGGGATGTCCGCGAAGACCGACTCGTATTGCGCGGCGATCTCGTCCACCCGCGCATGCAGCCGCTGCTCGGGGTACTCCGCAATCAGGCGGCGCGACGCTTCGATGTAGCCCTCCCAGCCCTCGCTCGCGATCGCGCCGATTATGGCGTCGCAGTAGGGCGCGCGCGCGTCCAGGTCCCAGAACACTTTGAGCCTGCCGCAGCCCTTCTCCGGCTCGTCCCAATCATGCATGCCGTAGTTCGCGCGGATCGGGCTGGGCTCGCGCCAGGACTGCTCGACATCCCACGGGATCAGCGTGAATTGCCCCGTCCGCGCGTCCTCGAACCAGAAGAAATTGTGATTCGCGCAGACCGGCACGCAGTACCAAGCAACGATCCCGTCCCAGTTGTCGGTCAGCCGATCCGCAGCCATGTACCGGTAGATCTGATCTTCCTCAACATAATCAAGCAGCACGCGCCAAGCGTCGTCCTCTGATTCCGCGCCCGCGATGGCGTCCGAAAACGCTTCGAAGCGCGAAAGATCCGGCTCGTCCGGCCCGCGTCGCACGGCTTCGGCGATGCTCGATGCGAACGGGACGCCGGATCCCACGTTGCCCGGCCAGATTTCCTTGAACAGGATGCCCTCGCCGCTGTCCCCGAAGCGGTCGGCGATGAAGCGATCGTCGATGTCCTCCGTCAACGTGTAGACCCCCAGATGCTCGCCGTTCACGATCAAGTAGGCGTAGACCGAGCGTGGCGCAGTGACGCCGGCGGAGCGGAACATCTCATACGAGAGCCGTTCGCGCATATGCGTCTCGTCGCCGTTCATCGACTGCAGATTGAGCCGCTTCAGCCCATGGAAACGCCCGTCCGGGTCGTACTCGTTGAACTTCAGCTTGTATGAGAGGCGGGGGCAGATCTGGTTGCCCTGCGCGTCGAAGCAGGCGCGCAGCGCGCCGAAGAAGCCCTTGTAGCGGACGCCGATCCCGTCGTGCCGCTCCCCGTCGATGATGACGGCGCCCTCGACGTACTCCTCCGCCGTCGGGTCGGCCTTGAGCACCGCCGCGGCCTCTTCGGAGAGGATGATCTCGTACGTGCGCACGACCGCGTCGTCGAAGACGTACCCGCGCGGGTCGCTGCGCAGCCGGTTGACGCCGAACGAGGATGATTCCTCGAACGGATTCTCCGTCGTCAGCGGCGCGACCCCCGTCCCGACGATCGAGATCGCCGCCCCCGCGATCAGCAGCCCCGCCGCCAGCGCAACCGCCGCCCGTCGCCGCATCGCCCGCCCCAGCCTTCCGTTTGCCTGATGCTAACTTGCCCGCATGGCCGCCTCCGATGCCCGTCCAGGCGAACGCGAGGAGCGCAAGTACCCGCTCGCGGAAGCGCGCGTCCCGCTCGTCGCCGCTTGGCTCGACGCGCGCTTCACCCCCGATCCGCAGTACCCGGAGGGCGTGATCACCTCCTGCTACTACGACACGCCGCGCCTCGCCGCTTGGTACGAATCGCTCGACGGCGACTACGCCAAGGCTAAGCATCGCGTCCGCTGGTACGGCGATCCGGTCGACCCCGCCGACGGCGCGTGGCTCGAAGTCAAATTCCGCGAAGGCCAACGCAGCGGCAAGGCGCGCGCGCATCTCGAAGCGCCCGACGGCGACCCGCTCGGCTCCGATCTGCGCCTGCCGGCCAAGCCGGCGATGGCCGCCGAACTGATCCGGCTCGGACACCCGCCGCCCGCCGATCTGCGCCCGACGATGCTGATCCGCTACAGCCGGCGGCGCTGGATCGACCGCTCGAGCGACTTGCGCATCTCGCTCGACTGCGCCGTCCGCGCCGCCGAACCGCTCGCCGGCCGCCGGCCGGCTTGGATCCCGCTGCGCGGCGGCGCGGTGCTCGAACTCAAATCGGCGGGCCCGCTGCCGATCTCGCTGCGCGGCCTCGACCGCCTCGACCTGCGCCGCGCCGCCCACTCCAAGTACGCGCTCGCGGTCGCCGAAGTGCTCGGCGACCGCGCCGCGAGGGCCTGACCGATGCTGCCCGACTGGCTCGGCCCGACCTCCGAAGCGAGCTTCAACGACTACTGGCTGGCGATGCTGATCTCGCTCGCCGGCGCCTTCGCCGCCTGGCTGCTCTACGTCATCTTCTACCGCGATTGGGAGCGCGGGGCCGGCGTCCACCGCACCTTCCTGCTCGGCGGCCCCGCCATCACCGCGATGTTCATCGCCATCCAATTCTCGCTGCCGCTCTCGCTCGGCCTGCTCGGCGCGCTCTCCTTCGTCCGCTTCCGCACGCCGGTCAAGGACCCCGCCGAGATCGGCTTCCTGCTGCTCGTGATCGCCTCCTCGATCAGCGCCGCCACCTACAACTACGCCCTCGTCGGCCTCGTCTTCCTGATCGCCGCCGCCGTCCTCTTCATCGGCCGCTTCGCCGGCCTCAACTTCGACCTCAGCGGCTTCCTCCCCGGCGGCCGCGACCTCCTGATCGTCCTGCCGACCGACCAGTACGCCGAAGCCGAGCAGGCCCTGCACGCCTTCCTCGACGGCGCGCTCACAGGCGTGCGCACCGAAAGCGCCGCCCAGACCGCGCAGAGCGCCAGCCTCCACATCCGCTTCCGCCGCAGCAGCTACGACGAGCGCTGGGCCGAGTTCCGCCGCGACCTCAACCAAGCCATCGCCCCCGCCGAAGCGGAAATCCACGCCAGCTGAGCAAATCAAGGCCGCCGCCGGAGGCCGCCTACCATGCAAGCGCACTCACGGCGCCGCAAGGCGCGCGCCGCAGCGAAGGGAGCGGAAGGGGCCCGGTGGCCCTCGCGGTCTTCAAAACCGTAGCGGGGCGGCCCGCGCCGTCCCGGGTGGGTTCAACCCCCACGCGCTCCCGCCACGTTCCAAGAATCACTTCCCGAATCGGGCGACGATGTGTCTCTCTTCGACCAAACGCAGTTCCGGGAGATCATCGCCGACGAGTTCAAGCAGATCGTGGAAGAATTGGTTTGGGTCGGCGATCCCGATCGCGAAGACATCTACCGGTTCCGCGTTGCTGTCCGCTCGCGCGCCGGTTGGCCGTTGCGCGTCGTCGGATGGTGCAACACGACGGCGCGGAAAATGTCGCTCGTGCTGGTGCATGACCAAGGCGGCCGAATCGTCGGCCTCGATGTCGGCCCGGAAATCAACCACGCCAATCCGGACGGGACGATCGTGTCCGGCGCCCATCTGCACCTGTGGGAAGAGGAATATGGTGACGGCAGGGCCGAGGCGCTCGCCGCCGCCGCGATAGACTGGAGCCGTCCGGATGAGGCTTGGGCGTACTTCTGCGCGATAGCCCGCATCGCCCATCACGGCCGTTTCGCCGGCCCCCCGGACATGTGAGGACAGGCGAATGACCAGCCTCGTCAACCGCACTGTCCTGCAGGAGCAACTGCCCGCCCTCTTCGAGGTCCGGCCGCATGACGAGGGCGTCGATCATGTCAGCACTCCGTTCCAGCTGCCCGACGGCACGATGGTCGACGTCTACGTGGATGCCGGCGGCCCGCAGCTGATCGTCACCGACTTCGGCGACACCTCCGGCTGGCTGTGGCTGCTCACGGGAGGGCGCGACCTGACCGACGCCGAGCAGGATCTGGTCGTCGAGGCGGCTTCCATTCCGGGTGTGAAGCTCGAACGGGGATCGCTCGTCGCGGAGCCGGAATGCGATGGGGACGTCGCCAAGCGGATCGTCGACGTCGCCCAAGCGGCAGTGCGCATGGGCAGCTTGCTCTACGCCTTTCGGCAGCCGCCCGACCGCTCATTCCGGAAGGAAGTCAAAGCGCTTCTTGAGAACCGCGGCTGCAAAATCGAATTGACTCCGGAGTACCGGGGACGATCGGGCAGGACATGGCGGGCGAGCCTCATGGCATTCTCGCCCAATGGCGCTTCCCCGCTGTTCCTCTTGGCCGGGGCGACGGCCCTGCAAGCGTCGGCAGTGGCGGACCACGTGCTGCGGGCCTGCAACGATCTGCCGATAGACGGGGTGGATGGCAGCGGGTTCGCCGGCGCGGTCGCGATCCTCGATGACGTTGATGGCGAATGGCCTGATGAGATCGTCGAGCGGCTGGCGGCCGGCGCGAAGGTCGTCAGGCGAACGGAACTGAATCGCCTGCTCGACATGCTCGGTCCCGCGGAGGCTTCCGCCGTCGAGGCGCGGGCCGACTGAGGCGGCTCAGCCCAGCGCCTGTATGACGGCTTCGGCGAACTCTTCGGTGCTGGCGCTGCCGCCTTGGTCGGGGGTCAGGGTGCGGCCTTCCGCGTAGACCTGTTCGACTGCGGCTTCCAGCTGCTTGCCTTGCTCGGGCAGGCCGAGGTATTCGAGCATCATCGCCGCGCTGAGCAGCGTCGCGGTGGGGTTGATCTTGTGCTCGCCGGCGATGTCGGGCGCGGTTCCGTGCACGCTCTCGAAGTAGGCCCAGTCGTCGCCGAAGCAGCCGGAGGGGGCGAGGCCGAGCCCGCCGATCGTGCCCGCGCCCTCGTCGGAGAAGATGTCGCCGTAGAGGTTGGGCAGCAGCACCACGTCCAAGTCGTGCGGGCTCGCGACCAGCCGCCGCGCGAAATCGTCGGCGATGAACGACTCGAACTCGACGTCCGAATAGCCCGCGGCCACCTCGGCCGCGATCTCGACGAACCAGCCGTCGCTCTTGGCCAGCACGTTGGTCTTGGCCGAGCAGGTCAGCTTGCCGGCGTAGCCCTGCGCCTTGCGTCGCTGCGCCAGCCGGCAGGCGAAGTGCGCCACCCGCTCCACGTTGGCCCGCGTGAAGTACTTGATCGCGTAGCGCCCCTCCGCCTCCGCGAAATGCCCGAACCCGCCCGGCACCGCCGTCCGCGAGACGCCGCCGAAGCGCGGCCGATCGGCCAGCCCCGCGGCCGCCACCTCGCTCAGCTCGCCCTCGATGCCCGCGTACAGGTCCTCCAAGTTCTCCCGCACGATCACGTAGTCGATCCCCTCCGGCCGCGCCATCGGCGAGCGGAAGCCGGGCCGCCAGCGGATCGGGCGCACGTTGGCGTAGGTCTGCCGCCCCCAGCGGAAGAAACCCACCCCCGGCGTCTGCCCGTTGGTCGAGCCGAACAGCACCGAGTCGCAGCGCAGCGCCGCCTCCCGCACCAGCTCTTCCCCCTCCCCCCGCGACATCTCCCGCGCGATCTCCTCCCCCGTCGGCAAGACCTCCAGCTCCAACGGCAGCTCCATAGCCGCCAACACCCCAACGGAAGCCGCAACCGCCTCCGGCGCCGCATCATCCCCCGGCAAAACCGCGATGGTCGGCTGATCGGTCATGGCACTTGCTCCTCTAGACGGTTGAAGTACGCCTCATCTACGTCGAAATCAATGACCCGGCGTTCTGTGGTTCGCACACCAAGGTTGTGGTCTCGAAGCAGGTCGCACAAATCGAGCCCATCGATCAGATCGATAGTGGTCGCACCGTCTCTACCTGCTTCCTTGATGGCAGCTGCCGTGAATGTGCCAGTCGTGATCAGCATCCCGTGATCGCCGCGCCCTTGCATCGCTCCGCGGAAATCGCGCACCGCCCCGGAGCCCACAGCGCCCCTATAACGCTTGCACTGGAAATACACAGGAAACGAGATCAGTGTCGGGCGATAGATGCCTACGCCGTCTAGTCCACCATCTCCTGCTCGGCCTAGGACTTGGACTTCTCGGAACCCTGCTGCCTCAAGCAGTCGTGTAGCTAGGTGCTCAAAGACTGGAGGCTCGATCCGGCGGACACGTGTGAGGAGCTGCTCTTTCCAATCCACGTCAATCTCGTCTGCCACCCCCTTATCGCGAGCAGCAGCAGGTGCTCCATCTCTCGCATTTTTTCTGCTCTTGAGATGCAATGCCCAACGACGCTCAATTGTGCTTGATTCGATCTCATGTCCCTCTTCAGTAATCCGCCACAAGGCGCGACCTGCATCCTCAATGGCACCTGCCACGTGAAGGGCAGTTCGCGCCCACGCGACCCGGTATGCGAGTTCGGTCTGCCGGCTTCTTGGGCTGTGTAGCAGTGCCCGCTGGTCGGGAGAGAGCCCCAACTTGTCCGCAACTTCACGGTTGATGTCTGCATTGCTGGCAGGCATGGGCATGTATCGCATGACGGCAATGGTTGCCGATCTGAGAATTGGATAGGCGGGCAGCGTGTGGCGAATGTCGTCTACAGCCATGGGTTCCCTCTCCTCTTGCGGGATAGGCTAGCCGCCCAGCCGTTCTTCCAAGTCGTCGGCGGGGCGGAAGACGAATTTCCGGCCCCGCTTCTGCTTCGCGAGGAAGCCTCGTTCCTCCAGGTCCAGCAAGTCGGTGCGCGCCGTCGCGTAGGCCACGTCGTGCATCCGCTGGTGCGCTTCGACGGAGATCGCCAGGGCGGGATCGCGCCGGGCCTCGGTCAGCACGACCGTCTGCCGCGGGTTGAGGCCCTCGATCTCGGGCGCCGCCCGCCAGTTCAGCTGCTGCTCGCGGGCCAGCGCGATCGAGCGCTCCAGCACGTCGAGGTGGTGGACGACGAAATAGGTGACGTCCCCATGGTCGGTCTCGACATGCTCGTAGGCCCGCGCGTACTTGCCCGGCGCGTCGAGCAGCACGCGCGAGATCGGCAGGTACTCGATCAGCCCGTAGCCGGCCCGCAGCATCGACCAGAAGAACAGCGCCCGCGCCACCCGCCCGTTGCCGTCGACGAACGGGTGCGCGTAGGCGAGCGCGAAATGGAGCAGGATCGCGCGCAGGGCCGGGTGCAGATCATCCTCGTCCGGCGCGGCGTTGGCGAATCCGATCAGCGCGTCCAAGCGGTCGGGCAGGTCTTCGGCCGGCGGCGGCTCGTACACGATCTCGCCGCGGCCCTTGTCGACCACGACCACCCTGTCCTCGCCCGGCAGCTGCACCCGGCCCGCGTCTGCGGGATCGCGCAAGGTGCCCTTGGTCACGATCGCGTGCAGCTCGAGCAGCATGCCCAGCGTCAGCGGCACGCCCGCCGTTGCGTGCGGCTTCATCCACTGCAGCGCCGCGAGGTTGTTCACGATCATGCGCTCGCCCTTGTCGGCCGGCTGGCGGCCGCTGCGCAGCAGTTGCCGGGCGACTTGGAGCGTCGTGTTCGCGCCTTCGAGCTGGCTCGACGCGATCGCCTCCTCGAAGAGCGGCCCGTAGAGATGCACGGCCGAGGCGCGGACCGAGTCGGTCAGCTGCTTCATGGCCGAGTCGAAACGCCGCAGGGAGTGGTGGATCGATGGGATCTCGGAGAGCCGCAGCGGTTCGCCGGCGTGGTCGGGCAGGAACGCCAGCGGCCGCGACGCCGCCCGCCGCGCGAGCACCATCGACAGCCACCAAGACTCGATCGTCCGCCCAGGCGGCGGCGTGCGGAAGCGCAGGTCCGTCCAGTGGATGTAGCCGAGCTGCGGGTGCAGCGGGGCCGCATCGGCGGCGATCTCGGCGAGGTCGGGCCGACCTTGCCGCAGCACGCGGGCGACCAAGTCGTCGAATGTCGGCGGAGGAAGGACGCGACCGGCCATGGCGCACCAACTATCAGTGAACTATCGATCTGTATCAAATTGATAATATCACTAGATCGGAGCCTTGCGGAGCCGATCTATCAGCGAATCATCAAATGCGATCGATTTGACAGTTCATGCGCACACCAGACCGCATCCAGCCACTGGCGACGGGATCGCGCAACTATCAGCCAACTATCGGTTTCTATCAATCCGATAGTTGGGCGCGGATGCGCCCTCAGGCGGGCAGGGCTGCGCGGTCGATCCCGTAGAGCGCTTGGACGTTGCCCCAGACCATCCGCTCTTCCTCCTCGGCGGGCACGCCCTCCATGATCTCCGAGAGGATGCGGCGGCTGTTGGGCCAGATCGCGTCGTGGTGCGGGTAGTCGTTGCCCCAGAGCAGGTTCTCGACCCCGATCAGGTCCCGCGTCCGCACGCCGATCTCGTCGTCCTCGAAGGTGACCTTGAAGTTGCGCTTGAAGTACTCCGTCGGCAGCATCGGCAGCTCCGGCGTCTGGTCCACGGCCCGCGCCCGGTAGTAGGCGTGGTCCCAGCGCTGCAGCACGTGCGCGATCCAGCCCGTCTCCCATTCCGCCATCACGAAGCGGAGCCTGGGGTGCCGCTCGCAGACGCCCGAGGTGACCAGGTTCGAGACCGTGTTCCAAGCGGCCGCGTGCGCCAGCGTGTACGAGACCACCTCGTCCCACTCCTTGGGCAGGCCCATGCCCGGCTCGGAGCCGCAGAAGATGTGCATCGTCAGCGGCAGCCCGATCTCCTCCGCCCGCTCCCAGAACGGCTCGTAGTACTCGTCCGAGTAGGGCCGCTCCTTCGGCGCCGTGCAGGGGATCGCGACCCCGCGGATGCCCATCTTCGCGCAGCGCTCCAGCTCCGCGATGGCCAGGTCGACGTCGCGCAGCGGCAAGCAGCCGACGCCGATCAGCCGCTCCGGCGCGTGCGAGCAGTAGTCCCGGATCCAGTCGTTGTGCCGCTGGAAGACCGCGTTGACGACTTCCACGTCGTCGACCATGAAGGTCAGCATGTTGATCGAGGGGTACATCACCTCGCCGACGATCCCGTCCGTCTCCTGCTCGGAGAGCCGCGCGACCGGGTCGCGCACGCCGGGATTGATCTGCTCCCAGCCGCGCTTCATCTTCTCCTTGGTCTCCGGCAGGTTCAGGTTCGCGCCCGCGATCCCGAGCCGCCCGACCGACATCGCGAAGTCGATCGAGGGCCAGGCGACGAAGACGCCCTCGCGCTCCTTCCAGCCCTCGACCACGCGCGGCCCGCGCTCGCCGAAGCGCTCAGCGAGCCCGTCGAACACCTCCGGAGCCTCGACCACGTGCGAATCGCACGAGTAATAGACGGAACTGGCCATGTCGCCCTCCTCATTCAGCCCCCGCAGGATAGTGAATCCCGCGCGCCTCAGCGTTCGCAGACGATGCCGTCTCCGTCGCCGTCCTTGGCGAAGGCGATCTGGGCGGCGGGGAAGCCCCTGCCTTGGCCGCTTGCGCCTTGCCGGCGCGGCAGCCCGGCGGCTTCGGCGGCGGCGCAATCGTCGTAGGGGATGATCGGGACCTGCCGGTCCGGCTGCTCCCGCGCTTGCGGGGCGGGCTGCTCAACGCATGTCGCGAGCATCTCGCGCAGCGCGGCCGCCTCGGCGCGATCGGCGCTCAGGCTCCAGGCATTCTTGACCGTGATCCAATCCCGCGCGTAGCGGCACCAGACGCCGGGGACTGGCGGGCGCCACTCGGCCGGATCCGAGTCGCTCTTGTCGCGGTTGCTCTCCGCCGAGACCGCGGTGAGCGACTCGGTTCTCGAGAGATCGTTGGCGAACGCCCGCTTCGCCGCCGCGCTCCAGCGGGCGGCTCCGCTGCGGTGCGCTTCGGCCAGCGGCACCAGGTGGTCGATCTCGACTTCGCCCGTACTGGTCAGCCGCCGGCCGTCGAACCAGCTCCGCCAAACGCCGTCGACGGGGCGGCAGCTCGCCGTCGCGCCGCGCAGGGAGATCGCTTCCGCGATCAGCACCTCCTCGCGGGTGTTGCAGCCGTCGCCGTCGGCGTCGTCCCAGCCCCGCGGCGCATAGTCGTCGCGGTCGTAATCGACGCCTTGGTCGCTCTCCGCCGCGATCCGCAGGCGGGACAGCAGGGCGTCGTCTCTCGGCAGGAGCGGGGATGAATCGCTCGGATCAGCCGTTGCCTCAGACGCTGGCGGTGCGGGAGCGGAGTCGTCGCCGCCGCTGCACGCGCCGGCGACGAGCACGGCGGCGAGTATCCAGATGGCGAGGCGTGCTGCGGCGGAGCCGGTAACGATGCGGACGCGCGAGATGTACATAGCACATATGTATCATTCCCACGGCGCGGCGGCAAGCAGGGCATGCCGCCGATGCCGCCGGGACTTCGCGTCTCGTCCGTCAGTCGGTGCCGGGCAGCAGGCCGCCGTCCTCCATCCCGGCCGCCTTTGAGACGGTCTTGGCGGCGCAGACGATGAACTCCAAGTCATCCGGGCCGAGGCTGAGGATCTGGTGCGGGATGTCGGCCGGGAAGAAGAGGAACTGCCCCGCCTCCGCCGTCGTCCGCCAGGGCCCGCAGTCGATCTCGGCCCGCCCCTTGAGGAAGTAGTAGACCTTCTCGATGTCCTCGTGGACGTGCCGCACGTTCGTCTCGCCCGCCGGCAGCCGGTTGAGCAGCACGAAGTCCAGCGAGCTCTCGAAGCGGCCCTCGGCCGCGGCGAACATCCGCCGCGCGTGGATGTTCCGCCCCACCGTCTCGGGCACCTCGCTCGGCGACTTGACCACGAACCGCGCCTCCGCCGGCGGCTCCGTCACTTCACCCTCGAACTCCGCCGCCACCGGCGGCATCCCCGGTCGTTCGTCCTGCTCGGCCATCTCGCGCCTCCCCGCTGTTCTGTCGCGCGGGTATGGTAGGCGCAACGGAGGCCGCCGATGCTCACTCGCCTGCGCGTCCGCAACTTCAAGATGCTCGAGGAGCTCGACATCGAGCTCGGCGACCGCGTCGTCTTCATCGGCCCCAACAACAGCGGCAAGACAACCGCGATGCAGGCATTGACTCTGTGGGAACTCGGCCTGCGTCGGTGGAACGGCCGGCGGGACGAAGGAGATTCCATGGCGGACGAGCGCGGCGTCGCGATTAATCGTCGCGACGCCACCGCGATACCCGGCCGCAAAACCGACGAGCTATGGCGCAACCGCATCGTGGCGAAGCCGCCCGGCGAACGCCATCAACATGATGATTCGAACGTGCCCATAGAGATCATCGTCAACGGACGCGCGATGGATGAAGACTGGGAGTGCGGGCTCAAATTCGAATACGCCAACCCGGAATCCATCTACTGCCGGCCGCTGCAGAGCATTGAAGTACCAGTCGCAGCCAGATCAGTGAGAGTCGCCCTGCTCCCCCCAATGTCCGGCTTGATCGATGAAGAGGTGCTGGTGCAGCCCGGCGCCGTCAACGTTCGGCTCGGCGAAGGCAGGACCGCCGAGGTGCTGCGGAATATTTGCTTGGATCTCTACCAACAATATCCTGAACGTTGGATGGAAGTTTCGGAACGAATCCAGCAGCTGTTCGGCGATTCGCTCCATCCCCCATCGTATCTGCCCGATCGCGGCTCGATCGCCATGACTTACGATAAGAACGGCATCAATCTCGATCTCACCGCCAGTGGCCGAGGCATGCTCCAAACGCTGCTTCTGCTGGTCCACATGCATGCAAATCTGGATTACATTCTACTCTTGGATGAACCGGACGCCCATCTCGAGACCCTGCGCCAGCGAGAGATTTATGATGTGCTCGCTGAATCGGCTGCGCACAACGGCAACCAGATCATCATCGCGAGCCACTCCGAAGCGCTGTTGAATTATTCTGCCCAGACCGATACGGTGATTGCGTTCGTCGGCCGTCCGCACCGAATCACAGGCCGTCAAAGTCAGATCGCGAAAGCACTGAACCAGATTGGCTGGGAACAATACGCGCTGGCGCAAGAGAAAGGCTGGGTACTTTATTTGGAAGGAGCCACTGATCTTCGAGTTCTGCAATCACTCGCTCAACGCCTGAATCACCAGCGAGCGGTTCGAGCGCTTGAACGGCCATTCGTGCAGTACATTGGCAATGTCATCAGCCGTGCACAAGAGCACTATTATGGCTTGCGCATCGCGGTTCCGAATCTCAAGGCGTACGTTCTCCTCGATCGTCCTGATGAACCTGTTCCCGCCTTTCCTGACGCAGAAGTCCAGACTTGGCATCTTCGAGAAATCGAAAACTATTTGGGCGGGCGAGCTGCACTCGAAGCATATGCGCGAGCTCAGCAGGACGAGGGGGCGGAGGTTGCCGTTGATCCAGTTGTCGCCATGTCGGAGGCGATTGCCAGCGTTGAAGCAGCAGCGCGGGTGCTTGGACAGCCGCCGATCTGGAGTGCAGATGCCAAGATGAGCGATGATGTGCTGGTGCCGATCTTCCGAGAATTCAACCAACGACGGAATCAATACAATGATATGTCCAAACCAAACCTGCATCGGCTAGCGGCATACATCCCGGACGAGGCGCTTGATCCCGAGATCACGGAGAAACTGGATGCGATTGCGGATGTCGCGGAATCGGCGACGCCTGCTGGTGGTTAGAACTCTACTTTGAGGGCGTCGGCTAGGAATTTGAGGAAGGGCTTGGACTGGCGGAACTTTGCTGCGATTTCCTCTATGGCGTCGTCTGAGAGGAAATTCTCGTCTTCGGTGGTTTGGGAGAGGATGAACCATTTCAGCTTGATGTCTTCTATGGCCGGGTGATCGGCGTCGAACCCGCGTGGGGGGCGTTTGAGGGATTGGCCGCGGTCGAGTTTCCAATCGCCCAGGCGGCGTTGGGTTTTGCGCCAGTCGGCGGTGCGTTCCGCGACTGCCGTGCGGTAGGCGGCGAGGGCGTCCTTGTCGGGCATCCAGCTGCCGGCGCCGAGGAAGCAGCGGCCGGGTTCGATGTGGACGTAGAAGCCGGGGGCGTGCACGTCCTTCGCGCGCTCGTGGCGGAACTGGATGCCGATGTTGGTCTTGTAGGGCGTCTTGTCGGGCGAGAAGCGGACGTCGCGGAAGACCCGCATCAGCGAACCGCCTTGCTTCTTGTCGCTGGCGGTGAAGTGGGGGGAGATGCGGCGCAGCTCGGGCGCCATCGCGCGGATGAATTCGAGCGCCGGTTCGCGCACCGCCGCCTCGTAGCGCTCGCGGTTGGCGTTGAACCAGTCGCGCTCGTTGTGCAGCGCCAGTTCTTCCAAGTAGGCGAACGTCTCGTCGGTGAAGGGGGAGGTCATGCGCGGAATGCTAGCCGTTCCCGGCCGCGGCGGCCGGCTCTGCCTCGTCGAGCGGGGCGCGGTACTGCCGCACCGACTTGGCGACCAGCGCGATCAGCAGCGATGCGCCCAGGCCCAGCGCGCCGCCGAGCAGCATCGTGTCGGGCGCGCCGATCGAGCCGGCCCAGAAGCCGATCCAGATGATCCCCAGGTTGTTCGCGGTCTGCGCGGCCAGCACCATGAAGGAGAAGGCGCGCCCGCGCATTTCGTCCGGCGTGGTCAGCTGCACCGTCGTCTGGCGCACGGCGACGGTGACCGCGTCGGCCGCGCCGAGTCCGGCGATCACGATCATGCCGACCCAGAGCGCGGGCGCGACGCCCAGCGCGAACAGCAGCAGGGCGTAGACGCAGGATGCGCCGAGCACCAGCAGCCCCTTGGCCCGGGCGCCCACGAAGGCCAGCGCCACGATCACGCCGAGGGCCGACCCGACCGCGTTGGCCGTGCTCAGCGCGCTCGCGCCGGCCGTGCCCGCCATGAACAGCCCCGTCGCCAGCACCGGCACGATGTCGCGGTAGTACGAGACGACGGTGATCCCCCAGTCCAGCGCGAACAGGCCGGGCAGGATCGGGTGCTTGGCGATGTAGCGCGCGCCCGCGAGCACGCTGCGCAGCTGGTTCTCGCGCGCCGCGCCCGACTCGACCCGCGCCGGCGTGCGGATCAGCAGCGGCAGCGCCATCGAGGCGGCCGCGAAGGCGGCCGCCAGCCACAGCGCGGTGTCGATTCCCGCCAGCGAGAACACGCCGAAGCTGAATATGCCGCCCAGGATCCAGCCGCCGATCTGCGTCCCGGTGTCGACCGTCACGGCGGTGCTCAGGTAGCGGCGGGGCACCACGCGCGGAGTGATCGTGGCCCGCGCCGGGGCGACCATCACCTGCATCGCCGCCAGCACCCCGATCGCGGCGTAGACGATCCAGACTTCCAGCAGATCGGCCGTTTCGGCCGCGGCCAGCGCGATCAGCATCGCCAGCACGAACGCGTTGCAGCCCGCCATCAACCAGCGCCGGTCGAAGCGGTCGGCCAGCACGCCGCCCCAGAGCACCGAGACGATCTGGACCGGCAGCTGCACCGCGCCGACGATGCCGACCACCTCCTCGCGCCCCGTCTCGATCAGCAGCCAGGCCGGCAGCGCCACGAAGCGCAGCTGCTGCGCGATGATCATCGCCAGCGCCGAAATCCACAATCGGCGGTAGTCGGAGAACCTGATCAGGTGCCAGACGCGCGGCGGCCCGGCCGGGCCCCGCGGAGCCGGGGGCGGCTCCGGCCGGCCGCCCTCGCTCATCGCCGCTGGCCCGCCGGCCGACGTCCCCGCCCGCGCTGCTTCATAATCGGGGCAGGCTATCCCGTCCCGGCCGACGCGCCTCCCCCGCGCGGCCGGGCGGCAGCGAGGAGCGTGCGTGATGAAGATCGGCGTCTACTTGCCCCAAGTCGGGCCGTCCGCGACGGGCCAGCAGGTGATCCGCGTCGCCCGGGCCGCCGAAGCCGCCGGCTTCGACTCGCTCTGGGCCTTCGATCACGTGGTGCTGCGCCCCGATCAGGGCAGCGACTACCCGTACTCCGAGGACGGGCGCTTTCTCGTTCCGGCCGAGGCCGACTTCCACGAGCCGCTGACGTTGCTCACCTACGCGGCCGCCGCGACCGAGCGGGTCGAGCTGGGCACCGCGGTGCTGGTCCTGCCGATGCGCCAGCCGGTACTGCACGCCAAGTGGATCTCGACGCTCGACCATCTCGCCGGCGGCCGCGTCATCCTCGGCGCCGGCGTCGGCTGGTGGAAGGAGGAGTTCGAGGCGTTGGGCATGCCCTTCGACCGCCGCGGCGCGCGGATGGAGGAGTACCTCGCCGTCCTCCGCGATCTCTGGGAGAACGAGCGCGGCAGCTTCGCCGGCGAGTTCTACGACGCCCGCGGCTGGTACTGCCGCCCGCGCCCGCCGCGCCGCGTCCCGATCTGGCTCGGCGGCAACCACCCCCGCCAGCTCCGCCGCGCCGGCCGCCTCGCCGACGGCTACCTCGCCAACCCCGCCATGCTCGACACGCTCGAAGCCGACTGGGACCTGGTGCGCAGCACCGCCGAAGAGGCCGGCCGCGATCCCGCCGCGCTCAAGCTGGGCATCAACCGGATCACGATGCTGGCCGACGACGGCCTCGAGCAAGCCGCCCAAGACCTGGCCGCCGTCAAAGAGCGCGGCTTCGACCACGCCATCGCCGGCATCCACCCAGCGGTCAGGGACGCCGAAGCCCTGCTCCACAAGTTCGCCGCCGATCACCTCCCCGCCCTGCAGGGCTGAGCGCGTTACCCGGAGTGGTTATTCAGCGTTCTTTAGTTGCACGAGGCGTTATTCAAAAAGAACCGTGTCTACCTGAATAACGGGCCGCGCTATTTCAAATTCCTTGATGATCGGCGACGATCTTGCCCTGTCATTCAAAAAGGGGAGAGCGGTTTTGGATGTCTTCCGTCCTCCCTCTGATTCTGCTCGCCGGATTTGAATAAAGTGCTTGGCAATTCAAGATTGTCCGCAATAATCTGAATAGCGGGCATGTGGATCAAGCGGACAGCGTGATCTTTTGAATAGCGCCCTTGAACCGCTAGGAAGGCAGGAACCATGAGACGCGAGAATCCCGGCTCCTACGAGATCACGCGCTTTTTCGACGGCGAGAAGACGGAGGATGTGCGGGCCTTCGTTCCCGCCCCATTGCCGCCGCAACCGCCGGTTGACCTGTCCGGCATGCAGGTCGTCTTGGCTGCAGCCAACACTGCCTTGGGGAGACTGGACTCGGAAGCCCGCAATCTGCCCGATCCCGATCTGTTCCTCTACCACTACGTGCGCCGCGAAGCCCTGCTCTCCTCGCAGATCGAGGGCACGCAGTCGTCCCTTTCCGATCTGCTGCTCTTCGAGGTCGACGCGGATGGGGAACCTCCGGCCTTGAAGACGGATGCGCGCGAAGTCTCGAACTACATCGCGGCGCTCGACCATGGTTGGGATCAGTTGAAGGAAGATCGCCCGCTGATCAACCGCTATCTGCGCGAGATGCACGCCAAACTTCTCCGCAGCGGGCGCGGCAGCGACAAGCGGCCGGGCGAGTTCAGGCGCTCCCAGAACTGGATCGGCGGCTCCCGTCCCGGCAACGCCATGTACGTGCCCCCGCCGCATTCGGCGGTCGAGGACTGCATGGAGGACCTCGAACAATTCGTCCATGCGGACGACGATGGCCTCCCTCCCGTGGTCCGGGCCGGCGTCGCGCACGCGCAGTTCGAAACCATCCATCCGTTCCTTGACGGGAACGGCCGGATCGGGCGGCTGATGATCGCGCTGATTCTGCGCTGGGCCGGCGTGCTCGACGCCCCGGTGCTCTACCTCAGCCTCTACCTCAAGCGCGAGCGCGCCAAGTACTACGACCTGCTCGGCCAGCTCCGCGTCAACGGCGATTGGGAGACTTGGCTCGAATTCTTCGTCGAGGGGGTGCGCGAAACCGCCGAAGACGGCGTCGCCACCGCCCGGCGGCTGCTCCGCGCATTCGACGCGGATCGCGAACGGGTGCTCGCCGCCGAGGCGCGCCCCGACTCCGCCCTCCGCGTCCACGAGGTGTTCCGTCGCCGTCCGATGAACGCCATCTCCGATGTCGCGCGCGAACTCGAGCTCACCTTCCCGACCGTCTCGACTGCGGTCGACAAGCTCGTCGACTTGGGCATTTTGGAAGAGGTGACCGGCCGCCGGCGCGGGCGCGTCTTCGGCTACGCCGAGTACATCGACATCCTTTCCGAGGGCGCGGAGCCGCTCTGATCGCGCCCCCTACCCTGTAGCGGCAATCCGAAAGGGGGAGCCATGGGCGACACCGTGCTCTACGAACGCGACGGCCGCATCGCGACCATCACCTACAACCGGCCCGAGGCGCTCAACGCGATCAACCACGAGCTGCGCGGCGATCTCAACGCCGCCTGGGAGACCTTCCGCAACGACGACGAGGCCTGGGTCGGCATCGTCACCGGCAGCGGGCGCGCCTTCTCCGCCGGCGCGGACCTGCGCAGCCCGGCCCCGCCGGAAGAGCACACCTTCTGGGAGGTTCCCTCGCTGACCTCGCTCGAGAGCGGGATGGAAGTCTGGAAGCCGACCATCGCCGCCGTCAACGGCTTCGCGCTCGGCTTCGGGCTCACCCTCGTCACCGCCTGCGATTTCGCCATCGCCTCCGACCGCGCCCAATTCGGCTTCCCCGAAGTCCAGATCGGCGTCCCCACCATCCAGGGCGCGATCCGCACGCCCAAGAAAATCCAGTGGCACCACGCCATGGAACTGCTCCTGATCGGCGACCGCGTCGACGCCCAGCGCGCCAAGCAGATGGGCCTCGTCTGGGACGTCGTCCCGCACGACGAGCTGATGGACCAGGCGCGCGCGCTGGCCGAGCGCCTCTGCAAGGGCGCGCCGCTCGCCGTCCGCGCCACCAAGGAGGTCGCCCACCGCGGGCAGGAGCTCCCCTTCGTCCAGGCGATCCGCTTCGGCGAGACGATGCGCCGCGTCGCCCGCGACACGGCCGACGCCAAGGAGGGCCCGCAGGCCTTCCGCGAGAAGCGCGCGCCGGCCTGGCGGGCGGAGTAGCCCGATGAACGCCTTGGCCCGCGAGACCCGCTTCTACCGCGCCGACCGCGTCGCCAACGAGGCGCTCGACGGCTGGCTGCCCGACCACGCCGTGTGCGTGCGCGACGGCATTGTCGTCGAAGTCATCCCCGGCGCGCAGGCGCCGGACGACTACCGCACGCTCAACATGGGCGACGTCTCGGTCCTGCCTGGCATCGTCGAGGGCCATGCCCACCTTTCCTGCCCGCCGGTGCCGGGCGCGTTCGACATCGTTTCCGCCGAGCCGCACGAGCGCGCGCTGATCCGCGCCGCCGAGTCCGCCCGCCAGGCCCTCCGCAGCGGCGTCACCACGCTGCTCGACCTCGGCGGACACAACGATGTCGTCTTCCCGCTCCGCGACGCCATCGCGGCCGGCGAGACGCGGGGCCCGCGCCTGCTCGCCACCGGCTCGCCGATCACCCGCGTCAACGATCACTGCTGGTTCTGGGGCGGCGAAGTCGACTCGCCGGAGGCCGCCGTCGAGAAGGCCCGCGATCTCGTCGAGGCCGGGGCGGACGCGATCAAGGTGATGGCCGGCGGCGGCAACTTCACGCCGACCTCGAATCCGCGCAGCCGCCAGTTCCCGCCCGAGACGCTGGCCGAGATCGTCGGGGTCGCGCGCAGCGCCGGGCTCGGCGTCCACGCCCACGCGCACTCCGCCAGCGCCGTCCGCGCCTCCGTCGACGCCGGCGTCCACCGCCTCGTCCACTGCCGCTGGCTCGCCGACGACCCCGATGCGGGCTACGACTACGACCCCGAATACGGCCGGCGGATCGCCGACGAGGGCATCTGGGTCAACCCGACCATCGGCATGGGCCTGCTCGCGGCCGAAGCCCGGCGGCAAGGCGCCGAAGCGCCGCGCCGCAACCCCAACATGACCCGCAGCGCCGCCACCCGCGAGGGCATCATCGAAATCTTCAGCGACATGCGCGCCAAAGGCGCCCGCTTTACCGGCGGCCTCGACATGGGCATGGCCTACGCCGATTTCGACAAGGCGCACGCGGAAGCCCTCAGCTTCCACGAAGAACTCGGCTTCACGGGGTGGGAAGCGATCCGCCTGATCACCGCCGACACCGCCGAATGCCTCGGCATCGCCCGGGAAGCGGGCCGCATCGCCAAGGGCTTCCCCGCCGACCTCGTGGCCTACATCCACGACCCGGCAAAAGATCTCCGGACGCTCGGCTACTCCATATTCGTGCTCCAAGCCGGCGAAGCCCGCCGCTGACCGGCCGGCAGTCCGGATACCCTGATCTGCGGAGGACTCGTCCATGCCCGCAACCGCCCAGCAGATGAAGCAACTCGTCCAAGTCGCCCGCGAAGCCGTGGCCGACTTCAAGGAAGACGACGCCGACCTCCGCCGCATCGCCTTCGAGCGCATCCTCGACCACATGCTCAGCGGCGACGCCCCGGATGCCGCCGCTGCCTCGAACGGCGCAGCCGAAGACGATTGGCCGCCGCGAACCAAGGTGCGCCGCGCCGGCTTGATCGCGATGTACTTCGGGATCGACGCGGAGAGCGCCGCCGAGCTGTTCGACCTCTCTAATCGGAAACCTAGGTTGCAGCTCGCATCGAACCAAGTCCCGAAGGATGTTATTCGGGCGATCGAGACGATCGCGCTGCTTGTTGCGGGTGCGCGGGCCGCTGTCGGCTTGGAGACGACGGTAGAAGACATCACTGAGGCGGCCATCGCACACCGTCCCATGATCCCAATGGACGATCGCGGATTGATTCCGGTGCCGAAAGTGCTGCAGCAGATGGACGAGATCGCGGTATTGGGGGAACCCGGCCGCGCCAATCGGATTGTGCGGCTCAAGGCGCTGGGCGTCGAGGCAGCCAAAGAACGTGCGGCCGCACTTGCCGGCTGAGGAAGCGGCGCTGCCCGCAGTCACGATTGACGACCTGAATCTCGGCTCGGACCGCGCGGTCCGCCTCTTCCGCGCCGGCTATTACGAGGAAGCGGTTCAGCGCGCTGCGCAAGCGCTGCTCAACGAAATCAAGAGACTGACCAAGCGCGAGGACTTGGAGGGCGAGAATCTCCTCAATCACGCGTTCTCAGCCCAGGCTCCGTTGCTCGAGTTCAGTGAGCGCCTGACCCCGCTTGAGCAGGACGAGCACGACGGCTTCCGTTACCTCGGACTCGGCATGACCCGCTACCTGAGAAACATCGTCACCCACAGCGAGAAAGTCCGGTACGACGAACGCAAGGCCCTGCTCTGGCTTGGTTTCATCAGCGCGTTGCGCGAGGATTTGCAGCTCGCGCGTCCTGTTTCGCCGGGCCCGGACGATGGAGGAACCGCGTAGCCCGGCGCGCGCTTATCTTGCGGGCATGCCGAAAGTGCTTGAACCGACGGTGAACGTGGCGCTGGCCGAGGTGCTGCAGGGGCTGCGGCCGAAGAGCTGGACGGTGCGGGCCGAGGAGACCGGCGCCGTGCAGGGCTCGGCGGAGCGGCCCGACATCCTGGTCGAGGACGCGGCGGGCTGGCCGGTCGCGATTGAGGCGGAATGGCCGCCCGCGGCCGGCGTCGAGGAGGAGGCGCAGAACCGCCTCTACCGCCGCTTGTCCGAGAGCGGGCTGTTCATCGAGACGGCCATCGCGCTGATCTACCCGCTCGAACTCGACGACAAGAGCGGCCAAGACCTGCGCGATGCCATTTTGGCGACGGAGGACTTGCAGTACGCGCTCTACACGCACCGCGAGAACGAGGCGGCGGAGCGCTTGCCGAGCAGCGGCTGGCTGCGCGGCAACGTCCGCGATCTGGCGATGCTCCTCCACCGCGCCGCCGCCCCCGCCGGCCGCGTCGACGCCTTGGCGGAGGAGTTGGAGCGCGGCGTCGAGCAGGCGGCCGACCTCTTCACCAAATCGAATCCGTACGGCAATCCCGGCGGCGCGGCGCTGGCGGAGATCATCGGTCAAGCCGATGACGATGGTGGCCAGACCCGCCGAATGGCGATGACCATCATCGCCAACGCGCTCGTCTTCCACTCCGCGCTCGCCGCCGCCCATTTTCAGATTAGTGATATCGATGGAAATATAGACGGGGGGGGGGGGGGGCAGGGCTGAACGCTCCGTGCGCCCGGTTGATGCGTTCCGAGAGGGCGGGCATTTTTCCAAGACGGGACTTACTGACGAGTGGGCGTTGATTCTTAAGCGCAATTACTATCCGATTTTCTGGTCCGCCCGCGAGATGCTCGGTACGATGGCGGCCGGCGTCGCCAGTCAAATCCTTGACCGCCTCTGGGAAACAGCGGAAGAACTGGTAACTGGCGGCGTCACCCGCTCGCATGACCTCACTGGCATCGTTTTCCAGCGACTGATCGCGGATCGGAAGTTCTTGGCGACCTTTTATACCCGTCCCGCGTCGGCAGCGTTGCTCGCCGGCCTCGCCCTACCCGCCGACAAAGCCCCCGGCGGCGCGGATTGGGGCGATGCCGACACGCTCGCCGCAATGCAGATCGGCGATTTCGCCTGCGGCACCGGCACCCTCCTCTCCGCCGCCTACCAGCGCGTCTCCCTCCTCCACGAACTCCACGGGGGTGATCCCGAGGCGCTGCACGCCCCGATGATGAGGCATGGCCTGGTTGGACTTGACGTCCTCACTAGTGCGGTACATCTTACCGCCACAATGCTGGCTGGCAGCCATCCTCGTATTTCGTTTGACGGGGAATGTCTCCTCACTATGCCTTACGGTGAACAGGATGACGAGGTCGCCCTCGGATCCTTGAATTTATTATCTTCAGAACCTCAAATCCGGCTGCTAGGAGCAGCTGCCAAGACCGCAGGTGGGCGAGAGTCGGAGGAAGTTCGCGATCTTGTTGTTAGAGTTGGACATGATCGATTCTCGCTAGTCATCATGAACCCTCCATTCACTCGATACAATTCGCAAGAAGGTGAGACTGTCGGCACATATAACCCAGCATTCGCTGCTTTTGGAACAGGCGAGCATCTACAACGCGCGATGCGCACAACCCTCAGTGCCCTACGAGGCACTGATTATCTAGCTACCGGAAACGCCGGCGTTGCAGCGGACTTCGTTGATCTAGCGATACGAAAACTCGGACCTGGAGGAACGTTGGCACTAGTCTTGCCACTGAGCGTTTTGGTCGGCTCTGCTTGGGAACCGGTACGACAACGTTTGCGGAAAGACTTTGCTCAAATCATAACAGTCACAATCGCTGCAGCTGGCTCTGATGCTTTGTCATTCTCGGCCGATACTGGAATGGCCGAGTGCCTCGTGATAGCGAAGCGATATCACAGAAGTACTGAACCTGAGGCTAAGCATGGGACATTTGTCGTGCTCCGATCAAAGCCGATATCGACTGTCCTGTCAAACATCATCGCGACCAATATATCCCGCATGATCGACGACGATGAAATCCCGAGCCTTGAATCTCTTGCTGGCACCACAGCGCTGCACTTCGGCGATGACAGATTCTTGGGTTCAGTAATTAAGGGGCCGCTCCCTGATTCTGGCCCTTGGCAACTCGTGGGCATCGCTGATCTTGACCTCGCAGCAATGGCTTGGGAACTCACTGAGGGGGTTCTGCGCGATCCGCGCCGTCGCAGTGATAGTGGATCTTCGATCCCACTCTCAACAATTGGACAGATCGCGAAGCGTGGCCCTCACGCGCGCAGCATCCGCTATGAGCCGCAGATATCCATCGAGCAAGGTCCGCTAGAAATTATCAGTCCATTGGTGACGGCGCATCCAATATATCCGGTGCTCTGGGCCCACCACGCCAAACTTGAACGCCAATTCATAGTTGTAGCCGATGCTGAAGGCCAGATAACTCTTGGTGGTAACATGGCAGCCAGACAGGCTCGCGCTGCTCAAATCTGGGAAACTGCTACCCGCTTGCATTACAATCGTGATCTACGATTTAATTCACAGTCGCTCGTCGTGTCAATGACCGATACTCCCTGTATCGGCGGGCGTGCATGGCCCTCTCTTATTTTCGCTAATGAAGATCATGAATATGCCTTCGCGCTATGGGCAAATTCATCACTGGGAATTCTCATGCATTGGTGGTTATCTAACAAGACGCAATCTGGTCGTGGTACGACTTCAGTGACCGCCATTCCTGAATTCCCGGCACTAGATGTGAGAGTGCTCAGCGCTGATCAGCATGCGGTAGCGAAGCAGATATTTGAGGAGCTCAGCTCTGATAGATTTCTGCCGTTTGACCAGATTGACGAGGATCCGGCTCGGGCCGAGTTGGATCGGCGGTTGTTGGTTGAGGTGCTGGGGTTGCCGGAGGAATTGTGCGAACCGGGTGGGGCGATGGAATTGCTGCGGCGGAAATTGGCGGCGGAGCCGCAGATTCATGGGGGGAAGAAGACGCGGATCATCTTCGAGGATCTGGATGAGCCGGACCCGAAGACCGGGCTGATGTGGCGGGAGCGGACGGAGAGACGGGACGACCGCTGAGGTGCGGGCGGGCTGGGGCGGGTCAGCCGGGTAGGCGTACTTGGATTTCTTGGGTTGTGCTGCTGGCCAAGTCGACTTTGACGATGCGGTGGTTGTTGGTGTCGGCGATGAGGAGGGTGCGGGTTGGGCCTTGGGAGAGGCCGCCGGGTTCGTTGAGGCGGGTTTCTTGGAGGGCGCCGGTTGCTTCGCCTTGGCCGCCTAGGAGGGTTTTGACGTTTTCCATGCGGGGGTAGACCTGCTTGATCTTGTGGTTGAAGGAGTCGGCGACGTAGAGCTCGTCGCCGCACCAGGCTACGTCCAAGGGGTGCTGGAGCTTGGCTTGCTGGCGGCCGCCGTCGGCGTCGCCGAAGTGGAAGAGGCCGCCCTGGCCGGTCTTGCCGATGATCGTGCGGACGCGCCCGTCGGGGTCCCAGGTGACTTCGCGGACGCCGCTCGATTCGCTGTCGGCGAAGGCGAGTCCGTCCGGGCCCGCGGCCAAGCCGCTGGGCTGCGCCAGCTCGGCCTCGCGTCGCGGGCCGTCGACGATCCCCTCCGCCATTTTGCCCGCCCAGATCTCGATCCGCGCCTGCTCGTCGCCCAGCGGCATCCGCCAAATCTGGTGCACGCCCGCGATGGCGACATAGAGCGTGCCGTCGTGCACGGCGACATCCCATGGCGACGAGAGCTGCGTCTGCCGCGCCGGCGCGCCCTGCGGCAGCATCATCGCCTGCTCGCCGGTGCCGGCGACGGTGGCGACCGAACCGTCGCGCAGATCGATCCGCCGCACCGCGTGATTCTCGTTGTCCGCCACGTAGAGCGCGTCCCCGTCGAACGCCATCCCCTGCGGCTGGTTGAACTTGGCCTCGTCGGCCGCGCCGTCGCGGAAGCCGGGCCCGCCGCCGCCGATTACGAGCGAGACGTTGCCCTCGATGTCCGCGATCAGCACGCGGTCGTTGTTGGTGTCGGCAATCGCGAGCCGCCCGCCGGCGTCATCCCACTCGACCTTGCCGGGGAAGGAAAGCACGCTGTCGGCGCCTGTCTCGCGCGAGATTTCCAGCGGTTGATGCGAGAGCGCTCCGGCCCGTTCGTACTCGTCGATCATCGCGTCGACGATCGGGATCGCCTGCGCGGCGGGCAGCTCGCCCTCGTGCCGGCCGATCACGTTGCCGCGCGGGTCGATGAAGAAGAGCGTCGGCCAGGCGCGCGCGCCGTAACGCTGCCAGTACTCGAAGTCGGCGTCGTTGAGGACGGGGTGCTCGATTCGCAGGCGCAGCACGGCCTCGCGCAGGTTCCGCGTCTCGCGCTCGGTCGGGAATTTGGGCGAGTGGACGGAGACGACCTGGACCGCGTCCGGATGCCGCCGCTCGATCTCCCGCAACTGCGGGAGCACGTGCATGCAGTTGATTCAAGCGTAGGTCCAGAAATGCAGAATCAGCAGCCGCCCGGCGAAATCGTCGAGCGAGAGGCCGCGTCCCGTGTTGACCCACTCGAGCCCGTCCGGAATCTCCGGCGCGCGCTGCTCCCCGAACGCCCGCACGTCAGCCATCGCGCACCTCCTCCGAGTGCCCGCAGGCTAATCGGTCGCCGCGATGATCCGGCGGATCGGCTGGCCCTGGGCGAGCACGAGCAGCCCGCCCTCGGAGTCGGTCGCGAACGAAACGATGGGCCAGTCGGTGTCGGCCAGCTCGACGACCTCGCCGTCGGCCGTGGCGGCCCAGATTTTGCCGCTGCAGTAGTCGCCGTAGATGAACGCGCCGCCGAGCCCGGGGATGTTGTTGTTGTCGCGGCCGTAGAAGACGCCGCCGGAGACGCTGCATCCGTCGCCGCGTCCGTAGGTCGCGATCGGCGCGACCGCCTCCAGCTCGCCGCAGTTCGGGTTGCGGTTGAAGCAGAGGTCGCCCTCGTAGACGTTCCAGCCGTGGTTCTCGCCGCGGCGGACGATGGCGACCTCCTCCCGCGCGTTCTGGCCGACGTCGGCGACCCAGAGATCGCCGGTGCGCTGGTCGAAATCCATCCGCCACGGGTTGCGCAGGCCGTAGGCCCAGATCTCCGGTCGCGCGTCGGGATCGCCGACGAACGGGTTGTCGGGCGGGATGCGGTAGGGCTCTTCGGGCGAGGCTTCTGAGACGTCGATGCGGATGATGCTGCCGAGCAGGGTGGAGCGGTCCTGGCCGCTGCCGAGCGGGTCGCCGCCCGCGCCGCCGTCGCCGATGCCGAGGTAGAGCATCCCGTCGCGGAAGCGGATCGCGCCGCCGTTGTGGTTGGGGTAGGGCTGCGCGACTTCGAGGATCACGAGCTCGGTGACGGCGCCGCTTTCAAAGGTGAAACCGTCCTCGAAATGGAAGCGGGAGAGCCGCGAGAGGCGCCCGCCGGGCGGCGTGTACCAAGCGTAGATATAGAACGGGTCCTCGGAGTACGGGCCGCGGCGGATGGCGAGCAGCCCCTCCTCGAAGCCGACCTGCACCGGCAGATCCAATATGAGCTTGGAGGAGCCGTCGGCCGGATTGAACATCATGATCGTGCCCTCCTGCTCGGCGACGAAGATGCGGCCGCCGTGCCGCGCGAAGGCATCGGTCGGCCGTCCGAACTTCGGCCCGTCGCGGATCGCCTCCTCGAATTCGATGCGGACATCCGCGAGGCGAGGCGCAGCCGGCTCTTCTTCCGACTCGACCTGCCGCTCCTCCCGCGCCGCGACAGGGGCGGCTGCTTCGTCTTCGTCTTCGCTCTGCACTGCTGCCGGTTGCCCTTGGGCAGCGGCATCTTCCTTTTGGTCTTGCTGCGTTTCTTCGGCCTGAGGCACCTGCTGTTGTTGCTGCTGCTCGACGGCCGGCTCAAGGACGGGCTGCGACTGAACGTTGTCGTCGGTGCAAGCCGCCACGACCAAGACGGCGAAGAAGGCGGCGGCGAGGAGCGGGCCGGACCTAATCCTCACGAGGCGCCCAGATGTTGTCCATCGGGACGACGAGCCCGGGCAGCTCCGGATCCCCGCGCAGCTCCGTCGGCTCGCGCAGCTCCTCTACAGCCTGCCCCGGCCGGTAAACCCAGACGATTCGGTCGTAAGGGTCGATCAGCCAGCCGAGCAGCACTCCCCGCTCGATCCAGCGTTCCATCTTCTCCTGCTGGTCGGCGATGTCATCCGTCCAAGACACGACTTCAACCACGAATTCAGGCACGCCAGCGGGTCCCTCATCTGCCTCTCCTCCGAATGCTGCGCGGCGTTCGTCGCTGATCCAGGCTGCATCGGCGATCAACAGGGAGCCGTCCTCGCCCTCCGTGTACGCGGACGAGCCGGTCACATGGCCGCCGGCCCCGCTTCGCTTCCAGATTCCCAAGTCAATCAAGACATCGGCGGCGCGCTCGTCGCTGTTCCATCCGCTGCCCATGGTGATCACCAGTTCATTCTTGCCGTAGCGCTCGAAGCGGTAGCCCGGGTTGGCGTCGCGGAGGCGGACGAGGTCTTCCCACGCCAGCGCCCCGTCGGGCAGCGGGATGCGGATCGGGTCGACGCAGGGGCGCATGACAGTGCTGGGCGGCGGGGCGGGACGTGCCGGCGCTGAAACCATTTCGGCCTCCGTTGCTCAGTCCTCGCGCGGCGCCCAGATGTTGTCCATCGGGACGACGAGGCCGGGCAGTTCGGGATCGCCGCGCAGCTCTGCCGGCTCGTGCAGTTCCTCTACGGCCCGGCCCGGCCGGTAGACCCAGACGATCCGGTCATACGGATCGATCAGCCATCCCAGCAGCACTCCCCGCTCGATCCAGCGCTCCATCTTCCGTTTCTGGACGGAAATGCGATCCGTCCAAGAGACGACTTCGACGATCAGTTCGGGGATCGCTCCCGGGCCTTCACCGGTCTCGCCGCCGGATGCGGCGGCACGCTCATCGCTCATCCAAGAAGCATCCGCCAGCAGCCACGACCCGTCCTCGGCCTCGCTGATGGCCGAGGAGCCCGCGACGCTTCCATTCGCTCCTGCCCGCTTCCAGAGGCTCAACTCCGTCGAAATCTCCGTTGCGCGCTCTTCGCTCTTGCGTCCGCTGCCCATGCTGATCACCAGCTCATTCTTCCCGTAGCGCTCGAAGCGGTAGCCCGGGTTGTTGTCGCGGAGGCGGACGAGGTCTTCCCACGTCAGCGCCCCGTCGGGCAGCGGGATGCGGATTGGATCGACGCAGGGGCGGGCTATCGCGCGCGGTTTGGCCTGCGGGCGCGGCGGTGCTGAAACCATTGCGGCCTCCCTGCGCCCGATCCTAGCCGTCGGTCGCGTGCCTGCGCCTATCATGCCGCTCGGAGCGGAGGACGATGACCGATACCGCGGTGCTGGACGGAATCAGGGTGCTCGACCTTTCGTCGGGCCCCGTCGGCGGCATCGCGACGATGATTCTCGCCGACTTCGGCGCAGAGGTGGTCAAGATCGAGCGCCCCGGCGGCGACCCTTGGCGCTCCCTCGCCGCCGCGCCGATGTGGCTGCGCGGCAAGCGCTCGATCGAACTCGATCTCTCCGCTCCGGCAGGGCAAGCCCGGCTCCGCGAACTCGCGGCGGAGGCCGATGTCGCGCTGACGACCTGCCGTCCCGGTTCGGCTGAGCGGCTCGGCGCTGATTACGACTCGCTCCGCGCTGCCAACGAGGGGCTGATCTACTGCGCGATCACCGGCTGGGGGCCGGAAGGGCCGTACGCCGATTATCCCGCCTACGAGGGCGTGGTCGCGGCCAAGTCGGGCCGCATGCTCGGCTTCAGCGGGCAGCGCCAGCGCGAAGGGCCCGCCTTCGCCGCCGTCCCGGTCGGCTCCCATGCCGCCTCGCAGGGCGCCGTCCACGGCATCCTCGCCGCCCTGCTCGAACGCGACCGCTGCGGCCGCGGCCAGATCGTCGAGACCAGCCTGCTGCAGGGGATGATGCCGTTCGACTTGGTCCAGCTCACGCTCCAGCAGCTGCACGAGCGCGAACCCGACGTCTATCCCGGCAGCTTCAACATCGGCGGCGGCATGCCCACGCTCAACTACCACCCGGTGATGGCCGCCGACGGCCGCTGGATCCAGCTCGGCAACCTGCTCGAACACCTCTTCTACGCCTTCCTCGCCGCCGCCGATCTCACGCCGCTGCTCGCCGAAGAGAAGTGGGTAGGCGGCCAGGCCGAGTGGACGGAAGACGCGCTGGAAGAGATGCGCGACCGCATCCTGATGCGGATGCAGGAGCGCCCCGCCGAAGAGTGGATGGAGATCTTCCGCGCCTCCGGCAACGTCGCCGCCGAAATCTTCACCGCCACCGAAGATGCGGTCGACGGCGGCGAGATGATCGCCAACGGCGACGTCGCCTGCATCGACGACCCCGAGCTCGGCGAAGTCCGCCAGCTCGGTCCCGTCGCGCACCTGCGCCGCACGCCCGCGCAAATCGGCTGCCCCGCTCCCGCCATCGGCGCGGACGACGGCTTCAGCTGGCCCGCACGCGAGCCGATTTGTCCGCCGCCCGACGGCGCGGCGCCGGCCGGCAAGCCGCTCGAAGGCGTCACGATCCTCGAGTTCGCCACGATCATCGCCACCCCGATCGGCGTCTCGATGCTGGCCGACCTCGGCGCACGCGTGATCAAAGTCGAGCCGATCGGCGGCGACCCCTTCCGCGCCATGGGTGCCGGCCCGCTCGTCGGCCTGCTCGCCGCCAAAATGAACGCCGGCAAGGAAAGCATCTGCATCGACCTCAAGTCGGAGCAGGGCCAGGCCATCGTCGCCGACCTGATCAAGGGCGCGGACGCGATCGTCCACAATTACCGCCCCGGCGTGCCCGAGCGGCTCGGCATCGGCTACGAAACCGCCGAGGCTCTGCGCCCCGGCATCGTCTGGGTCTCGGCCAACGGCTACGGCCCCGACGCGCCCGGCGCGCACCGCCCCTCCGCCCACCCCGTGCCCGGCGCAGCCGTCGGCGGAGCGCTCCGCCAAGCCGGCGCCGCGATGCCCCCGGCGGGCTGCGAATCCATCGCCGACATCCGCGAAGCCGCCCGCCAGCTGATGCGCGCCAACGAAGCCAACCCCGACCCGAACACCGGCGTCTGCGTCGCCACCGCGACCCTGTTCGGCCTCTGGGCCCAGCGCCGCCACGGCATCGGCCAGCAGATCTTCGTCAACATGCTCGCCGCCAACGCCTACGCCAACTCCGACGACTTCATCAAGTACGACGGCAAGCCGCCCGCGCCGCAAGTCGACGCCGAACTGCACGGCCCCGCCGCCACCTACCGCCTCTACGAAGCAGCCGAAGGCTGGATCTTCTTCGCCGCCCCTACTGATGCCGAATGGCAAGCCTTCTGCAAGACAGCTGCCCCCGAACTCGCCTCCGACCAGCGCTTCGCCGGCATCGCCGACCGCGCCGCCAACGACGACGACCTCCGCGTCCACCTGGCCCGCCGCTTCCGCGAACGCACCGCCGACGAATGGGAGCAAATGCTCGCTCCCGCCGTAGCCTGCGTCCGAGCCGACGCCCAAACCGCCGGCCAGTTCCTAGCCCACGACCCCCACGTCCTCACCAACGATTTCACCCCCATCGCCACCCACCAACGCCTAGGCCCCCTCCGCCGCTGGGGCCCCCTCACCAAATGCGCCGCCGGCCGCAAGGACTACGGCCCCGGCGTCCTTGCGGGCGCCGAGACGGACGCCATTCTCAGAGAGATCGGCCGAACGGCAGAGAACGACCAGCTTCGGACCACTGGCGTCGTCTGGTCCGAACCAGTATAATAAAGCAAGCATCATCCAGCATAAATATAAGCGATTATGTTCGTCTGCGCGACAATGCGTTCGTGAGATGCGGGCCAACATATCCGATATGAATGTTTCCTGTCTTACCCCAGACGTCATCGTGGAAATATAGCCGACCAACACCATCTGTATTCCCGGTTGCGAGGTGCAGATGTTGCACCATTTCAATAAATCCAGTTTCGCTGATTCGCCTATCAACCGGCAAAGTACGCAGTTGCATAAGACGATTATCACCTTTAGTTTGATTAGTCTCGGTCATCGCGACGCGATTCGGCATCCAGATGCCCTCGCCATAATTCTCGCACCAAGAGAGAAATCCGTTGGAATCCTCAGGTGCAGTTGCATATTGATTCAATGCTTGGAAAGCGTTATATAGATCCTCCGGGGTTGATTGCATGCCTTTGATTCGAATAGCCGATTCGGGGATTCGCACATGAGCACATTTTGTCTTGGCCCATTCAACGACAGCCTCAACGGTTTCTGGTATCGCATGAGAAAATTCGTTTGCCCTTTCGATTTCGGCAATATCTTCATACGTGATCTTGTTTGCGACGACTAGTTTGCGTAGCGTCTCTTCCTTCTCAATCGCCCAGTCGCGACGTCCATCTGCAACCTCTTCCCAGTGCTCCCACTCGTTTGTTGCTTGAAATTCCGCAGTTTCAGCATGCTCCAGTTTTTCTTCCAGAGTTGCGACTTGCCCTTCAAGTCTTTTTATTTTTCCCTTGTATTGTCGCAACTCTTCATCTTGCATCTGCAAGAGCTGATCAGTGGTATCATCGGCCACCTTTGTTAGCTGTGACGGCTCAATATCAGATAAGGATTGAGGCAACGTCCTCGCCGGGGCATATGTCATCAGGTCCAATGCAAAAATGTGTGCTGCCACTGCGACAGACTTCCTCAGGGTACCTATTTTGATATAGCGGTGTCCAATGGGCGAATCAAGGTTTGGCAGATAGATTCGAGCAGCTCCGCCCCAAACCTCCAAGCCTGCTGGCATGTGTTCAAAGAACGCACTGTCAGCATCTCCGTTGACTAGGATTACAGTTGCGATGCCTGCTAGTCGCCTAGCACACGCAAGAGCACGCTTTTCTTGTTCTTCGCGCTCCTCTTGGTCATCGTATTTGCGATTCGGTTCAGTGAAAACGATGTATGGGACGGATCGATTTTGGCGTTTTATTGATGATGCTAATTTCTTTCCTCGCTCAGAGCTGTGTAATTTATATGGTGTAGTTTGTAAAAAATTAGGACCGAGGAAAGGATAGTCTTTTATCTTTTCGCTCTGATCAAGGAGCTCACGAACGAGCCGAGGTGCAGCTGGTGAAAAACGCTTATCATAGGGACCTGAGGCAAACCGTTCAACGTCAACTGAGAACCAATTAGTTCCGGGCTCGGTGTTGTCAACCGTGGCCCGTATAGTTGTCTGCCATACGACCTCTTCATCAAGCGCATTCGTGAGCCTGCCCCAGAAAACAGAACGTTCGTCCCCCATTGTCAGACGAACCGCTAGCCGCTAGCGCATCAGGACCATCTGCAAGATCAACGTCTGCCATCGTGAAGTCGGCAATTGCCTTTTCAATGGTCCCAAGGGAGAATGAATGCTCTGCTGCGTTGCCACCTTTGACAAATCGCGCAAAGGCCTCCTCCGCGCGATGGGCGGGACCGGGGGATCTGTCTTGCCAGATAGCCCTGTACACAATCGCCATGACCAGAGGCTAGCCGCCGAAGCGATGACTGTCAAGAGGGATGACAAAGGCAATCTGAACGCCAAATAAGACGAATGTCGCACTTTGCCCGGCGCAGGTAGCCACACACAGCGGGTCCGTGACCTATTCACGCTGAGAGAGGGACTGGAGAACGCGGATGAGGGTTCGCCTCACTCGCTGCTCAGAGAGATCGCGGTGGCGTTGTGGAAGAGCCGTGGCCAGATCGCTCTGGCAGCCACGCTTGGCCTAGTGGTTGGACAGCATGCAGACCACGTGCCCAGATCTGAGATGCAGCAGCGTGCTTCGTTCGCATTCGGGCGCGGCGGCTCTCGGCCGTTCCGCCTCCTGCCGGCAACGCGTCGTAGAGTAAGTGGGCATGAGAGGAGGCTGTGATGCCAGGACTCAGGGGCAAGGCGGCGATCGTGGGGATTTCGGAGTGGAGGGCTGAGAGGCGGCCTTCTTCGGAGCCCTTGTTCACGTTGGAGCAGTGGGCTCGGTTGGCGCGGGAGGCGTTGGATGATGCCGGGCTGCGGGCGGAGGAGGTGGACGGGATCTGCGCGACCGGGATTCGGGAGGCGGACTCGTTCGTGCCTTCGACGATTACGGAGTACCTCGGCATCGAGGTCAACTTCGCGGAGACCGTCGATCTGGGCGGGGCGTCCTGCGCGGCGATGGTCTGGCGGGCCGCCACCGCGATCGAGCTGGGCATCGCCAACGTCGTGGTGATCGCGGCGCCGTCTTGGCCCTCGCCGCGGCCGCCGGCGCCGGGCGGGCGCGACGGGGCGGCCAACTTCGCCCGCTACGGCGCGTCGAGCGCGAACTACGGCTCGCCCCAGGCGGAGTTCGACATCCCCTACGGCAACCTCGCGCAGAACGCGGGCTACGCCCAGATCGCCAACCGTTACGGCGCGGCCTACGGCTACGACCCGGCGGCGCTGGCGAAGATCGCGGTCGACCAGCGCGCCGGCGCCAACCGCAATCCCAACGCCGTCTTCCGCGACCAGGAGATCACGGTCGAGGACGTGCTCAACTCGCCGATGATCTCCGATCCGCTGCACATGCTGGAAATCGTGATGCCCTGCGCCGGCGGCGCGGCCATCGTCGTCGCGGGCCCCGAGGCGGCCGAGCGCTCGAAGAACCGCCCCGTCAAGATCGCCGGCTTCGGCGAGCGCGTGCTGCACAAGACGCCGACCTACGCGCGCGATCTGCTGGAAACGCCGCTGCTGCCCGCCGCCGACGCCGCCTTCGAGATGGCCGGGCGCAAGCGCGAAGAGATCGATCTGATCGACGTCTACGACTGCTACACGATCACGGTGCTGATGACGATCGAGGACGCCGGCTTCTGTCCGCGCGGCGAGGGCCAGGCCTTCGTGCGCGAGCACGACCTGACCTTCCGCGGCGATTTCCCGGTCAACCCCTACGGCGGCCAGCTCGGCTTCGGCCAGGCCGGACTCGCCGGCGGCATGTCGCACATCACCGACGGCGCGCGCCAAATCATGCGCCGCGCCGGCGAGCACCAAGTCGCCGACGCCGACCTCGCCTTCATCACCGGCAACGGCGGCCTGATGAGCGAGCAGGTCGCCCTGATCCTCGAGGGCGCGTAGACATGGCCGACCCTTCCGACATCCGCCGCCCGCTGCCGCAGCCCACGCCCAGGACGAAGCCGTTCTGGCAGGGCCTGCGCGAGCGCCGCGTGCGCATCCAGTACTCGCCGTCCTCGGACCAATGGGTCTTCTACCCGCGCTCGCACGCGCCCCTCACGCTCGCCGACGACCTCGAATGGCGCGACGTCTCCGGCGAAGGCGCGCTCTACACGTACACCATCGCGCGGCGGCCGACCTCGCCCGACTTCACCGGCGAGGAGCCGCAGATCATCGCCGTGATTGAACTCGACGAGGGCCCCCGCCTCACGACCACGCTGGTCAACATCGCCGAAGACGCGATCAAGATCGGCATGCGCGTGCGCCCCGTCTTCGAGGACCAGCCCGGCGCCGAGATCACCCTGCTCCGCTACGAGCCCGCGAGCGCCTGAGCGGTAACCTAGGCGGCACGGAGGCCGACATGGTTTCAGCACCCGTGCGCCCGACTACCCGCCGCCGCGCGACGCCGCGCCCGGATGTCGCGCCGCTTCACATCCGCTTCAACGACGGCGAGCTGACGCTGGAGCGGCTGCTCGCGATCAGCGAAGCGAACCCCGCCTACAAATTCGAGCGCCACGGCAAGAATGAGCTGGTGATCACGATGGGCAGCGGTATTCGCAGCGATGCTCGAGGTCTTCGGATCGGCGCGATCGTGCTCGAATGGTCCGATCGCATCGCCGGCGGCATTGCCAACGGGGCGCAAGCGTTGAGCGAATCGGAAGATGGCTCCTTGCTGATTGCAGACGCGTCGTGGATGAGCGACCAGCGCTTGGCAATCTCGGGAGGAGATTCGGGCGAAGGCACGGGGGTCGTACCCGAATTCGTGGTCGAAGTGGTGTCTTGGACCGACCGCATCTCCGTCCAGAAGCGCAAGATGGAACGCTGGATCGAGCGCGGCGTGCTGCTCGGCTGGCTGATCGACCCGTACGACCGAATCGTCTGGGTCTACCGGCCGGGCCGGGCCGCAGAGGAGCTGCACGAACCGGCAGAGCTGCGCGGCGATCCCGAACTGCCCGGCCTTGTCGTCCCGATGGACAATATCTGGGCCCCGCGCGAGGACTGAGCAACGGAGGCCGAAATGGTTTCAGCGCCGGCACGTCCCGCCCCGCCGCCCAGCGCCGTCGCGCGCCCCTGCGTCGCGCCCGTGCGGATTCCGCTGCCCGAGGACGCGCTCGCGTGGGAAGACCTCGCCAAACTCCGCGATGACAATCCGGGCTACCGCTTCGAGCGCTATGGGAAGAATGAGCTGGTGATCACCATGGGCAGCGGTCGGAAGAGCGATGTGCGGGCTGCCCGAGTCGCGTCAGTGCTCCTCGCTTGGGCCGATGCGGGCGCTGGCGGCGACGTAGCCGCGTCGTCAGCGATCAGCGAGGCGGAGGACGGCTCTTGGCTGATTGCGGACGCCTCTTGGATGAGCGATGAGCGCGCCGCGGCATCGGGCGGCGAGACCGGCGAGGGACCGGGCGCCGTACCCGAATTCGTCGTCGAGATCGTGTCTTGGACCGACGACATCGCCGGCCAACGGCGCAAGATGGAACGCTGGATCGAGCGCGGCGTCCTACTGGGCTGGCTGATTGACCCATACGACCGGATCGTCTGGGTCTACCGGCCGGGCCGGGCCGTAGAGGAACTGCACGAGCCGGCGGAGCTGCGCGGGGATCCGGAGCTGCCCGGCTTGGTCGTCCCGATGGACAATATCTGGGCCCCGCGCGAGGACTGAGCAACGGAGAAACGAGATGGTTTCAGCGCCGGCACGTCCCGCTCCGCCCCCCAGCACTGTTGCGCGCTCCTGCGTCGCGCCGGTGCGGATTCCGCTGCCTGACGGTGCGCTGGCTTGGGAAGACCTGGTCAGGCTGCGCGACGACAATCCGGGTTACCGCTTTGAGCGGTATGGCAGAAATGAGCTGGTGATCACTATGGGCAGCGGCTTGCGAAGCGACGCGCGGGCGGCCAGGGTCGCGGCGGTGTTGATTGGCTGGTCGGACGCGGGACCAGCCGGCATCGTGGGCGGATCCTCGGCGATCAGCGAGGCGGAGGACGGGTCTTGGCTGATTGCGGACGCCTCTTGGATGAGCGATGAGCGGGCTGCTGCATCGGGCGGCGAAACCGGCGAGGGCCCGGGCGCCGTGCCCGAATTCGTCGTCGAGATCGTGTCTTGGACCGACGACATCGCCGACCAGCAGCGCAAGATGGAACGCTGGATCGAGCGCGGCGTCCTGCTCGGCTGGCTGATCGATCCGTATGACCGGATCGTTTGGGTTTACCGGCCGGGGCGGGCCGTAGAGGAACTGCGCGAGCCTGAGGAGTTGCGGGGGGATCCGGAGCTGCCGGGGCTGGTCGTGCCGATGGCGGAGATCTGGGCTCCGCGCGATCTGCAGGATGGGTAGCGCTGCGTTTCGGGCTGGTTAGTACTGCGTCGCGCCGAGTTCGGCGTGCGTGTCGAGCGCGAAGGTGCGGACGTCGGCGTTGCTGAGCACGTGCAGCTGTTCCGCGACGGGGATGCTGCGCAGCGGCGACGAGGGAAACGGCAGCGTCGCGGCCAGCGAGAGCGAGCGCTCGCCGACGCGGACGGCGTAGAGCACGCCCTCCGGGTCGTCTGGTTCGACCCACCAGCGGTTGGTCGATGCCTGCGCGGGCAGGTAGGCGACGCCGTCGTGGTAGGTGAAGGCGCGGTGATCGAATTCCGCCGCGCTTTCGGCCCGGCCCAACGGGAGCCGCGCGATCTGGGCCGGCGCCGCGGGATTGGAGACGTCGAAGAGCGAGACTTGCAGGCCCTCGGCCCAGCCGGTCTCCGGGTCGGCGTCCTGGCCGACGCCGAGCAGCAGCCCGCCGCCGAGCGGATGCAGGTAGCGCGAGAAGCCGGGGATCTTCAGCTCGCCGGTCACGGCGGGGGCGGTCGGATCGGACAGGTCCAGCACGTACAGAGGATCGACCTGGCGGAAGGTGACGACGAAGCCGCGGTCGCCGAGGAAGCGCACGGCGAAGATCGATTCCGTCGGCCCCAGCCCGGTTACCTTGCCGACCTCCTTGAGATCGTCGCCGATGTCGAAGACGGTCAGCGTGTTCTCCGGCGTCCAAGTGCGCCAGACGGTCGCGGCGACGCGGAGGTGGCCGTCGTACTCGCTCATCGCGAACTGGTTGAGCAGGGTCCCGCCGGCGTGCGCGGTCGCGTCGTAGGCGGGCTTGGACGGATCGGAGAGATCGAAGCGGTGGATGTCCGTGTCTCCGAGCCTGTCCGATGAGGCGATGTAGAGCGAATTCGAAGTGGCGTAGACGGCATCTTCATCCGTCGCGACCGCAGTCGATCCCCAGCGCGAGATGCCGTCGTCGCCGCTCAGATCGAAGGTGATCAGCGTGGTCAGGTCGAACGCGGGCGGAGGGGTCGGGCCGGACGCGGCCCCGTCGCGGTCGGGGGCCAGATGCACCCGCTCGCAGGCGACGGTGTAGCCCGTGCGCCAGGAAAAATTGCGGTGATCGATCATGGCGAAGCGGGGCAGCCAGTCGCTCAGCGGAACCCGCGCGATCCAGTCTTCCCAGTTCTCGCCCGATTCGGACGCGCCGGCGCCGGAAAAGAAGCTGGAGTGGAAATAGTCGAGCTGCGGCGCGGCTTCGAGCACCAGCCGCGCGCTGGAACCGACCAACCGCGCGGTCGAGAAGGTGCCGTAGCTGTGCAGCGAGCGGACGATCCGCGGGCTGGCCGGGTCCGAGATGTCGATCTCGTAGACCCAGGTGCGGTCGGCGCGGCGGGGGGCGCGGCTGCCGAGTCCGAAGTGGGCGACTTCGTCGAACGAGGAGCCGATGGCGAGCAGCGTTTCGCCGGAGATCAGCAGCTCGCGCGGGCCGCCCGTGCCGCTATGGCGGCCGCCGATCCGCAGCGAGGCGATGAAGTCGACGCCGCCCTCGCGGATCTTGGCGACGTGCAGGCGATTATCGCGCGCGATGTAGAGGTGCTCGCCGTCCGTCTTGACGATGTCGGACTCGTCGACGCCGGCGACTTGGACGTTGGTGCCGCCCTCCGAGCGGGCGCCGAGATCGTCCGGCGCGGCTGCCGCCTCAGCCGAGTCGTCTCCCCCGTCGCTTTGGGGGAAGGCGGATTCCTCCACCATGGCGGCGCTCGACGTTGACGCGCTCGACTCCATCGAGTCCGCCGATTCTTCCCACTCGTCCTCTACCGCGACGTCGATTTCCGGCACGCCGCCGTGGCCGAACCCTCCGTAGAACCCGTCGAGCAGCAGCTGGGCGCGGAAATAGCTGGTCAGCGCCTCGCAGTTCTCGGCCGGCGCGAGCGGGGCGGCGGCGGCGCGGCCGCCGGTCAGCAGGATCGGCAGGGCGACGGCCAGGGCTGCAGCTGCCGCAAGTCCGATCTGGATGGGTCCGAGGTGGAAAGGTCGCGGGATGCGCATCGTCCGCTCCGTTCAGCTCCGCCGCGGATTCGGCGGATGCCTGATCAACGACTCGGCGCACGGAAAGGTTCCGCAGCGGCCGGGAACGGGAAGCGGGCGATGGTGGAGCTGGGGGGACTCGAACCCCCGGCCTTTTGACTGCCAGTCAAACGCTCTCCCAGCTGAGCTACAGCCCCTTGTCCATCAGGGAGATGGTACGCGCCCTGCGCCGTTCCGCGCCACATCGCCCGCCGCCGCGGCCGGCCCGGGCCGCCGCGCTTTACCGAATCGTGACGAGGCGCTTACCGCGCCCGGTGGCATGCGCGGCGCAGTCGGCGTAATTTGCAAGACATAGCGTCGGACGAGTCGCCGAGCGGATCGCGGAGCAAGGGGCGGAAAGCACAATGGGGATCTTCCGCGCCATCCGCGAACTTTGGCAGCAGAGCCCCGTCTTCCTGGCGGCGGCGCTTTCGCCGATCGTGTTCGGCCTCACCTTCGCGGTGCTCTGGTGGGTGGTCGACGACGGGGCGCGGCCGGCGCCCCCGGTCGCCGCGTCGCTGGAGCGTTCGGAAGCTGCGGTCGAGCTGGACCGGGAGTTCGACCGCGCGGTCGAGTCGGGCGATGCGCAGGTCGGCCTGACCGCTGTCACGGCCAGCCCCGCGGCGACCGTCGCGGATTCGAGCGGGGATTCGCCCCCGCCCGCGGCGGCCGGAAGGACCGGAGGCTCGGACGCGGAAACCGACGCCGCGCCGCCGGAGGCGCAGCGGGCGGCCCCGGTCACGCCGCGGCAGCGCAGCGAGCTGCCCGATCTCGCGGATGTCTCGAAGACGCGGCTCGAACCCGAAAACGCCCGCTTCGGCGGCCGCGGCGAAGCGGGGCAGGTGCTCCCGATCGCCAACGGCATCGTCCGCTCGTCCGGCCCCAGCAGGCGCACCGGCTGGGAGCTGTACATCCCCAAGGCGAGCCTCTACGCCGACGTCGTGCGGGTCGGGCGCACGCCTTGGGGCGGCTTGGGCGCGCCCGACAATCCGGAAGTGATCGGCTGGTACGAGGACGGGGCCGAACCCGGCTCCGGCGGCAACGCGCTGCTCGTCGGCCACCTCGATTACACCGATATCCAAGGCGAAACGGGCCCCGGCGTCTGCTACGAACTGAACCAGGTCCAGATCGGCGATCAGATGATCGTGCGCGACCGCGATACGAACATCGCCTACGTCTACGAGATCGGAACCAAGGCGATCGTCGATCCCAACGACGCGAAATCGAACCGCTACCTCTCGGCCCGGAACCGGCCGCTGCTCACCTTGATCACCTGCCACGGCCAGTTCGACCGGGAAGAGTTCGAGTATTCCCAGCGGCTGATCATCGTCGGCATCTTCCAGACCCGCGCGCGGGCCTGAGCCTGCATTTCGGCCGTTTGCGCCGCCCGCTACCAGTACTGCCCGCGCTTGCCGCGCTTGCGGCCGCGCCGCCACTCGGACGGGTCGGCCGCGCGCTCGATCGCGACGGCGCAGACCTTGTACTCGGGAATCCGCGCTTGGTCGTCGTAGACATGGTTGGTCAGCCAGTTGGCCGCCGATGACTGCAAGCGCGCGAACGGCACGAAGATCGAGCCCGGGGCGACGTCGTCTGTGACGAACGCGACCGCTTCCAGCGAACCGCGGCGCGAGACAACCTTGATCGCCTCGCCCGCCTCCAGCTCCAGCCGCGCCGCGTCGGACGGATGCACGGCCGCGCGCAGCTCGGGCCAGCTGTCGACCAGCCCCGCAACCCGGCGCGTGATCGTGCCGCCGTGCCAGTGGTAGAGCACGCGCCCCGTGTTGAGCGTGAACGGGTAGCGCTCATCCGGCGCCTCCGCGCTCGGCGCGCTTTGCTGCACGGGGATGAACCTGCCCAGCCCGCGCGGGAACTCTTCGCCGTAGAGCCGCGGCGTGCCGGGATGGTCCGGCTCCGGGCAGGGCCACTGGATGCCGCCCTCGCGGTCGAGCCGTGCATGCGTGAGTCCTGCCAAAATCGGCGTCAACGACGCCATCTCGCGGAAGACCGACGCGGCCGAAGAGTGGCGGAAGCCGTTCGCGTCCGCGCCGATCCGCTCCAGCGCGCGCCGCGCCAAGTCTTGGACGATCTCCCAATCGGGCCGCGACTCGCCGACCGGGTCGACGACGCGGCGCACGCGCTGGACGCGGCGCTCGGAGTTGGTGAAGGTCCCTTCCTTCTCGGCGAACGAAGCCGCGGGCAGGACGACGTCGGCCAGCTCCGCGGTCTCGTGCAGGAAGATGTCCTGCACGACGAGGAAATCGAGCCGCTCGAAAGCTGCGCGCGCGTGGGCGAGGTTGGGCTCGGTCAGCAGCGGATTTTCGCCGACGATGTACATGCAGCGGATGCCGCCGCGCAGGATGTCCTCGACCATGTCGGTCGCGCGCATGCCCTCTTCGGCGGGCGGCTGCGCGCCCCATTCTGCTGCAAACTTCTGCAGCACCTCCGGGACGTAGCGCTGGTAGCCGGGCAGCGCGTCGGGGATGCAGCCGGCGTCGCCCGCGCCCTGCACGTTGTTCTGCCCGCGCAGCGGCGAGACGCCGTTGCCGACCCGGCCGACCTGCCCGGTCAGCAGCGCGAGGTTGAGCAGCGCCGTCGCGTTGGCCGTCCCGTTCGTGTGCTGGGTCACGCCCATGCCCCAGATCAGGCAGGAATTGCCGGGGCCGTCGACCGACGGATTCGGCGCCGCGTAGGTGCGGGCCGCGCGCACGAGCAGCTCCGCCGGCACGCCGGAGACCATCTCCACGTACTCCGGCGTGTAATCGTCCAGTTCCGCGCGCCACGCGTCGTAGCCCTCCGTCCGCTCCGCGATGAAGCTTTCGTCGGCCAGGCCCGCGTCCAAGATCGCCCGCGCCATTCCGTTCAGCACGGCGACGTCGGTGCCCGGGTAATGGCGCAGCCAGAGATCGGTGTGGTCGCACATCTCGACCCGCTTGGGGTTGAGCACGATCAGCGCCGCCCCGCGGTCGACCGCCTTGCGCATCCGGCTGGCCGCGACCGGATGGTTCGAGGATGGGTCCGCGCCGACCACGAAGAGGCAGTCGGCCGCTTCGTAGTCCGTGTACGAGTTGGAAGTCGCGCCGCTGCCCAGCTGCGCCAGCATTGCCTCGACCGAGGGCGAGTGGCAGAGCCGCGTGCAGTGATCGATGTTGTTCGTGCCCATCACGGCGCGGGCGAACTTCTGCAGCAGGTAGTTGTCCTCGTTGGTCGCCTTGGCCGAGGAGAACGCGCCGAACGCGCCGCGGTGCTCCGCGAAGCGCTCGGCGACGAGGTCCAGCGCCTCATCCCAGGACGCGGGCTCGAGCCCGCCCGCGCGCCGGATCAGCGGCGTCGTCAGCCGGTCCGGATGGTTTACGAACGTCGTCCCGAAGCGCCCCTTGACGCAGAGCAGCCCGCCCGACGAGCGGTTGCCGGGGTCGTCGTCGACGCCGGTGATCCGCCCTTCGGCATCCGCCGTGATCAGGATCCCGCAGCCGACGCCGCAATAGGGGCAGACCGTCGAGACCGTGCGCTCGCCGACCGGTTCCCGCTTGGGGGCGAGCGCGAGCGTCGGGCAGGCGGCGACGCAGGAGCCGCAGGAGGTGCAGGTCGACTCGCCCAGCGGCTCGTCGGCGAAGGCCGCGATGCGCGCCGCGTGGCCAGAGCCGGCGATGCCGATCGCGCCGATGTGCTGCCGATCCGTGCAGGCCGAGACGCAGCGCCCGCAGAGGATGCAGTCCGATGCGTCGAAATCGTAGAAATGGTTGGAAGAATCCGCCGCCTCGTTGACCCGCTTGCCCCAGCGCCGGGCATCCGCGCCGTGCGCGAGCGCGTGCCGCGTCAATTCGTCGCCGGCCGCTGCGCCGTTGCTCCGCATCGCCGCCGTCAGCTCCAGCACGCCGCGCCGCGCCGCGACGGCCGCTTCCGCATCGGTGCGGACGACCAGCCCGTCGGCCACGGGCGTCGAGCAGGCCGCCGGCAGCCCGCGCCCGCCCTCGATCTCGACCAGGCAGGTGCGGCACGCCCCCAGCGCCGGCCCGTCCGCGTCCTTGCACAGATGCGGCAGATCGATCCCCGCCGCCAGCACCGCATCCAGCACCGATGCTCCCGCAGCCGCATCGCGGCCGACCCCGTCAATCGTGATCGAGACAGTCCCAGCAGCCATCAAGCGCTCCTGGAACGATGTTATCCCAGCCGCTCCGGCCAATGCCGCGCCCGGCTGCGCTGGAGACGGACTGGGGCATATCCCCGATCGTCCGGAGGCTCCCGCAAGGGAGCCTCCGGTGTCTCCGCCGATCCGCCGCGCCAAGCTCCGCCGTTCGCGCTACCATCCCCGCTGGGATGGCGCAGTTAGTCGTCCGGCTGAGGGCTCCGGAGATGGCCGCCGGAGCCTTCGGTTTGTTTGTTGGTCTTCTGTGTCGACAGTTCCAGAACTCTCCGGGATCTGTTAGGCTTGATCTCGGACTGGGGCACATCCCCGCTCGGCTGAGGGCCTCGACGCGAGTCGGGGCCTTTGGTTTATCTGGCATCCATTCGAATGAGTGCGAACCGTGTGGGGTCGCTGGGATGCCGTAGGAATTTCGGCTCCAAAATCTCGAATGGGATCAACGGGTGCGGCTCCCCAAGTATCTCTGATGCAATCGGGTTCGCAACCAAGTCGGCTAGCTCAACACCGGCCTCACGCTCGGATTTTGACACAAAGCGCAGGTTGAACTGCAGGTCACCTTGGTCTTGCTCCGCCATTGGCGGCACTTCAGCAACCGCCCGGATCGTCTCTGCCAGCCTCCCGTCTTCAACCGCTCCGCGAGCGTCGAAGACGAGTTCGGTGGGAGACTCCACCCCGATCGTATGGGGCATCGCGGCTTGTTGCGCGAGTAACCCCATTACAACCGGAAGGTCATAGGGATGCGCCTGCTCCAGTTCGCTCGGCTGGTACCGATCCTTGTGGTATCCGACCGCGGCGAGTCGAAATGGCGCGGCGGCAACGAACAGCCGCAAGAGCTGGACCACTCTTGCGCGTTCCTCAAGGCCCCTGAGTCGACGGAATGCGCCATCTCCCCTGCGGACATCGCGTTCATGAAGAATGATGTCTTCATCTCCGAAGCAGCGGCGCTTGAATTCGCGGAGAGCGGGTACGAAGTACTGCGTGTAGTCGTCACGGCGGAAGATCGCGATGACGATGACGAACGCACGGCTACGGCTGGTGGACGGTCCGTGGTCGCCACTTTCGTCGCCGAAAGCAATGTACTCGCTGGGCTTGACGGAAGGGGGCGGCTCCGGGCCGCTTTGCTCAGGCAACGGAATCCCCGAAGTGGCGGCGGGCGCTGGTGACGGGGTTGGGAGCCATTTGACCGAGGCCGCAGAGGCTGGCTTGGGCGAGGATCGGGACGAGGACGTCGAGGTCCTCGCGGGCGGCGGCGTCGCCGGCGTGCAGGCGGCGCAGCGCGTCGCGCATGCGCTCGGAGCCTTCGCGGCAGGGGGTGCACTTGCCGCAGCTCTCGACGGCGTTGTAGGTCGCTTGGACGTCCAGCGCCTCGCGGATGCCGAAACGCTCGGGGATCGCGACGATCCCGCCCGCGCCCAGCACCGCGCCGTGCCCGTCCAGCGAACCCGGCAGCAGCGGCGCATCGAACGCCTCCGGCGCGAGGAAGCCCCCGCTGGGCCCGCCGATCGCGACGCCGGCGAGCGGTTCCGACGGCCCCGCCAACTCGATCGCTTCCGCCGCCGTCGTCCCCAGCGGCACTTCCAGCACGCCGCGCAGCTCGAACGCGCCCGAGATCGAGAGCACCTTCGTGCCCGGGGCGTCCTCCGTCCCGGCACCGCGGAACCAATCCGCCCCGTTCGCGGCGATGCCCGGCAGGTTGGCCAGCGTCTCGACGTTGTTGATCACGGTGGGCCGGCCCCAGAGTCCGGCATGCACGGGCAGCGGCGGGCGCAGCCGCGGCACCGCGCGCCTGCCCTCGATTGACTCCAAGATCACGGTCTCCTCGCCGCAGACGTAGCCGCCCGCGCCGCGCCGGACCTCGATCTCCAAGGCCGGCTCGTCCAGCAGGCCGGCCGCGCGCGCCTCCGCCAAGGCGCCGGCGACCGCCGCCGCCGACCGGTCCGCCTGTCCGTTGATGTAGCAATAGGCCGTCGACGCGCCGATGGCGTACGCGGCGATGCGGATTCCCTCCAGCAGTCGGTGCGGGTCGCGCTCCATCAAGAAACGGTCCTTGAAGATGCCGGGCTCGCCCTCCTCCGCGTTCACCACCAAGATCGGCTCGCCGTTCGCGGCCGACGCCTCGACCGCGCCGCGCCACTTGATCGCGGCCGGAAAATAGGCCCCGCCGCGCCCGCGCAGGCCCGCCTCTTCGACCAATTCAATCACCGCCTCCGGCGTCCAGCGGCCGGCGTCCGCGCGAAGAGAAGCCCAAGCCGGCCACGATGCCGCATCCGCCGCCGGCAACGCCGTCAGCCGCGGCAGGCCGCCCGGAATCACGTTCCGCGCCATCGCGAAGGCCGTGCCGCTCAGCGCCTCTTCAACGGGCCCGTGGCCCGGCGCCGCCACCGGCGCGGCCGCGCAGGCGAACATGCACTCGTGCTCCTCGACCGGCACGCCGCGCCCGAGCAGCTCGGCCGAGCGCTCGCGCCCGCCAGCGATTCGGCACGAGAGCCCGTTGCAGACGCGGGTCGTCCCCTCCGTCGGCTCGGTGAAGCGGAACTCGGTGTACGAGGTCGCGATCGCCCACATCTCCGATTTGGGCACATGCACCCATCGCGCCGCGCGCTCGACCGCCCAAGCTGGCAGCCAGCCGATCAGATCATGCGCCGCGTGCAGTGCCGGCAAGCCCTGCGTCCGCCGCCGCGGCAGCCCCGCCAGCGCCGCGTCCAGTTCTTCGGTCGTCCCCGCGTCCGCCATGATTCCCTACCCTCTCATTGCGCCGCGAATTCTAGGCAGCAGCGGAAAGGCAGCCGAATGTCCGGCCTCGAAATCGCAGCCGCCGTGATCATCGGCATCATCGGCTTGGCCGCCCTCGCAGTCGCGGCCTATTCCGCAGTCATGCTTTTCATCCGCAAGCTCTGGTCCTACAACGACCGCCCGTGGGAAGACCTGCACGACGACATCCATGCCGCCGCCGCGTCCTTCCAGCAGTCGCCGCCCAACCAGCCCTACCTCGGCTACCAACCGGGCCCCGTTCTCCGCCAGCGCGATTACCAATTAATCGGCGAAGCAGCGGAAGCGGCGAAGAAGCAGGACGAGGCGGTGAAGCGGAGAGATGGTGAGCGCCGGGACGCCGGGCGAACGCGCGGTCGAGGCGCATCCGAATAGGAGCCGATCATGCCCGACGAGCAGGTTGCGCCCGATTCGTACAACGAGGCGCATCGAGCCGCGGAACCGTCCGGACAGTACGGCCCCTCGGTCACGTTCCTCGGCGTTCCCAGCGCCCGGCTCGGGGATGCCGGGAGTTGGGCCGGCGCGCAGGCCGTGATCCTCGGCGCGCCGTTCGATGCCGGCACTTCGTGGCGGCCGGGCGCGCGCTTCGGACCCCAGGCGATCCGCTCGACCGACTACCTCCCGCAGACCGGATACCGCCCGCACCTGTCGCTCGGCGTCGACCCGCTGCACGCCCTCGGAGTGGTCGACGCCGGCGATGTCTACATGCCGCAGCTGGACAGCGAGGGCGGCTTGCAGCGCCTGATGGACGCCTGCCAGCAGGTCGCGGCCGGCGGGGCCGTCCCGGTCGTCCTGGGCGGCGACCACACGATCACCTATGCCACCGCGTCGGGCGTCGCGCGACACCACGGGCTCGGCCGCGTCGCCCTGATCCACTTCGACGCGCACGCCGACACCGGCGATTCGCAGGGCGGACTCTGGGGCCACGGCACGCCGATGCGGCGGCTGATTACCTCCGGCGCGGTGCGCGGCGACCGCTTCTTCCAAATCGGCCTGCGCGGCTACTGGCCCGACCCCCCGATCTTCGAGTGGATGGCCGAGCAGCGCATGCGCTGGTACGACATGCTCGAGGTCGTCCGCCGCGGCCTCGATGAATGCCTGACCGAGGCGCTCGAACGGGCCGCGGACGACTGCGACGGCGTCTTCCTCTCGGTCGATGTCGACGTGGTCGACCCGGGCATGGCGCCCGGCACGGGCACGCCGGAATCCGGCGGGCTCACCTCGCGGCAGTTGCTCGACGCAGTGCGCCGGATCGCGATGGAAGCGCCGGTGCTGGGGATGGACGTCGTCGAGGTCGCGCCCGCCTACGATCACGCCGACGTGACCGCCCTGCTCGGCAACCGCATCGTCCTGGAAGCCCTGAGCGCCCTCGCAGTCCGGCGGCGCGACGGCGCGGGCGGGTAGCCTGCGTTCCGAGGAGGTGGCGATGAAGTTCGGCGTGCTGCAATTCTTCTCTTGGCCGGGCCGTCGCGTGCCGCTGCCCACGGTCTACGAGCGCGCCTTGGATCGCATCCGGATCATGGACGAGACCGGCTACGACTGCGTCTGGCTGGCCGAGCATCACTTCTCCACCTACTCGGTCTGCCCGTCGGTGCACTTGATGGCGATGCACGCGGCCGACCGCACCGAGAATCTGCGCATCGGCACCGCCGTCACGCTCGCCGCCTTCTACCACCCGCTCCGCATCGCCGAGGAGATCGCGCTGCTCGACGTGCTCACCGGCGGGCGGATCAACTGGGGCGCCGGGCGCGGCTTCGATCTGACCGAATTCCGCGCCTTCGGCGTGCCACCCGAGGAATCGGCCGCGCGCTTCCGCGAGTCGGTGGAAGTGGTGCTCGCCGCTTGGCGCGACGAGCGGATCAATTTCCACGGCGACTACCACGACTTCGAGGACATCGAAGTGCTGCCCAAGCCGTTCCAGCAGCCGACGCCGCCGTTCTGGGTCGCCGCCGGCTCGCCCGACGCGATCGATTGGGCGGCCGAGAAGGGCTACTCGATCCTGCTCGACCCGCACTCGCCGCACGCGACGATCCACGAGAAAAAGCGGCGCTTCTTCAGCGGCCTCGAACGGCACGGCCACGAGACCGCCGACCGGGTGCTGCCGACGGCCAGGCTGCTGGCATTGGCCGAAACCGACGAGCAGGCACGCGAGGTCGCGACGCGCGGAGCGGAGTGGACGCTCGGCTCCTATGCCAACGAGAAGACCAGCGGGCGCATCCCCGTGATTGCCCAGAACACCGAACAGGCCGACCCGGTCAAGCGCTACGTCGACCAGGTGATGATCCACGGCTCGCCCGCCAAAGTGGCCGATCAACTGGCGGAGCTGCGCGAGACGATCGGGCTTGACTACCTGATGTGCGCGCCGCTCAGCCACGAATCATTCATGCGCTTCACCAAAGAAGTGCTGCCGAAACTCCTCTAGCACGGAGAAGGGAACCCCGAATGGACTACGAATTCATCACCGTCGAGCGGCGCGGCGCGTCCGACGGCATCGCCTGGATGGAGCTGAACCGGCCCGAGAAGCTGAACGCGCTCACCTTCCCGCTGCTGGCCGAGATGTTCGACGCGCTCCAGCGCATCCGCATGGACCGCTCCGTCCGCTGCCTCGTGATCACCGGCAAGGGCCGCGGCTTCTGCGCCGGCATGGACCACGCCGGCGCGAGCCACGGTGACTTCCCGCATCCCCACGAAGGCAGCCCCGCGCCCGACCACCCGGACAACGAGGGTGACCGGCTCAACTTCCGCTACGAGACGCGCACCTTCGCCGAACTGCGCCGGCTCGACATCCCCGTCATCGCCGGAATCAACGGCGCCTGCGTCGGCGCGGGCTTCGACATGGCCTGCCTCGCCGACCTCGCCGTCGCCTCGACCAGCGCGCGCTACCAGGTCGCCTACGTGAAGCGCGGCCTCTACGCCGACCTCGGCGGTTTCTGGGCGATCCCCAGGATCATCGGCTGGCGCAAGGCGATGGAGATGATGTTCACGGGCCGCTTCATGTCGGCCGAGGAAGGCCACGCCGCCGGCGTCAGCAACTACCTCGTCCCGCAGGAGGAGTTCGCGGCCCGTCTCGACGAGTTCGCCCGCGAAGTCGAGGCCGGCCCGCCGATCGGCCAGAAGGTCGGCAAGCTGATGGCCTACCGCACCGCGAACCTGAATTACGAGGACGCGCTCGAGATCTCCGGCGCCGTGCTCCCGCTCGTGCAGAACTCTTACGACCGCATCGAAGGCGTCAAGTCGTTCGTCGAGAAGCGCGAGCCCGAATTCACGGGCTTCTAAGCCGCCCCATGTGCCGCAGCATCAAGCGCCTGCGCACGCCCGAAGGCCCCGCCTCCGAGACGGAGGTCGAGGAAGCCGCGCGCCAGTTCATCCGCAAGATCAGCGGCATGCGCCACCCCAGCGCCAAGAACGAAGCGCCCTTCGAGCATGCGGTCGCGGAGGTCGCCGCAACCGCCGCCGACCTGCTCCGCCAGCTCCCCCCGCTCAAGCGCTGACCGCCCTTGCCCGCCCCGCCGCCGTCGGAAGTCCGGCTCTACCACCTGGTCCACATCGACCGTCTCGCGTCGATCGTCGCCGATGCCTGCTTGTGGAGCGACGCGAAGGTGCTCGATCTGGAGCGCGGCGGCACCACGATCGGCATGAGTTCGATCAAGCAGCGCCGCCTGAATGATTTGGCGCTGAGCAGCCATTTGGGACTCAGGGTCGGCCAGTGCGTGCCGTTCTACTTCTGCCCCCGCCCGGTGATGCTGCACGCGATCCACGAGCGCGGCGACCCCGACCTCGCCTACCGCGGCGGCCAAGAGCCGATCCTGCACTTGGAATTCGCCCTGAGCGAGGTCGTCGAATGGGCCGGCCGGCAGGGGCTGCGCTGGGCCTTCACCACCTCCAACGCAGGGGCATACGGCTTCCGCGACTATGCGGACTTGGGCGATCTGCACCGGATCAATTGGGAAGCGGTGAACGCCCGCGAGTTCCGTTGGGAGCACAAGAACGGAAGGCAGGCCGAGTTCTTGGTCGAAGACTCCGTTTCTTGGCATCTCGTCTCGCGGATCGGCGTTTACGGCGACGTGCATCGCGAACGAGTGTGCGATATACTGACTGGCAGCGAACATCAGCCGCGCGTCGAGATCATGCGCGACTGGTACTTCGGCTAGGATGCGCCTCATGGCAGCCACCGAATTCAAGTCGGGCGACCTCTTCACGGAGCCCGCGGACGCGATTGTCAACACGGTCAATTGCCGGGGCGCCATGGGCAAGGGGCTCGCGCTCCAGTTCAAGCGCCGCTTCCCCGGCAACTACGCCGCCTACCGCGCCGCCTGCGAGGCGGGCGAGGTGCGGCCGGGGCGGATGTTCGTCTACCGCGCGAGCGGCATCGGCATGCCCCGCTTCATCATCAACTTCCCGACCAAGGACGACTGGCGCGACCCCAGCCGGCTCAAGTGGATCGACGAGGGCCTCGCCGACCTCTCCCGCGTCATCCGCGAGCAGGGCATCGCCTCCATCGCCGTCCCCGCGCTCGGCTGCGACCTCGGCGGCCTCGACTGGCGCGATGTGCGCCCCCGCATCGCCGCGATGCTGGCCGGGCATGACGACCTCCGCGCCGCGGTCTTCGAGCCGCGCCCGACGGCCGGCCGCGGCCGGCGCGCCGCAGCTCCCGCGTATGCTGAGCCGCGCCAGGCCGTCCTCCAGCTCGACTAGGAACCCGCCATGCCCCAGTTCGCCCTCTCCGAGGCCGATGCCCTCGTGCAGAAGACCGCGCACGAGTTCGCCAAGAACGAAGTCCGCCCCGTCGCGATGGAGTACGACGAGCGCGACGAATACGCCTGGGACGTCGCGCAGAAGGCGGCCCGGATCGGCTTGACCGGCGGCCCGCTCGGCGGCGGCGCGGCGGAGCCCGGCATCACCTCGATGATCACCGCCGAAGAGCTTTCCTGGGGCTGCGCCGGAATCGCGCTCGGCACCCAGATCTCCGGCCTCGCCGCTACCGCCATCTCGGTGATCGGCACTGAAGAGCAGCACGAGCGCTTCCTGCCGATGTGCACCTCCGAAGACGGCAAGCTACGGCTCGGCGCGCTGGCGCTGACCGAGCCCGACGCGGGCTCCGACGCCGGCATGATCAAGACCCGCGCCGTCCGCGACGGCGACGAGTACGTGATTAACGGCACCAAGCGCTTCATCACCGGCGGCGGCATCGCCGACATCACCGTCGTCTTCGCCCGCGAATCCGACGGCGAGGGCTGGCGCGACGTCTCCGCCTTCGTCGTGCCCAACGATGCGGAAGGCTTCAGCCAGATCAAGAAGTGGGACAAGATGGGCATCCGCGCCAGCCACACGGCCGACCTCGCCTTCGACGAGGTGCGCGTGCCCGCCGACCACCGCCTCGGTCCCTCCGACCCCGACTTCCGCTCCGGCGGCCGCGGCGCGCTCGGCACCCTCGCGGCGACCCGCCCCTGGATCGGCGCGTTCGCCGTCGGCCTCGCCCGCGCCTCCTTCGAGTACGCCGCCGACTACGCGCGCGAACGCAAGACGATGAACAAGCCGCTGATCGAGCACCAGGGCATCGGCTTCATGCTCGCCGACATGGACATCGCCATCGACGCGGCCCGCCTGCTCACTTGGCGTGCTGGCGAAATGGCCTCCAGCAACATTCCCTTCGAGCTCGAAGAGGCGAGCAAGGCCAAAACCTTCGCCAGCGATATGGCGATGAAGGTCACGACCGATGCCGTCCAAGTCTGCGGCGGCGTCGGTTTCATGCGCGACATGCCGCTCGAAAAATGGATGCGCGACGCCAAGATCTTCCAGATCTTCGAGGGCGCGAACCAGATTCAGCGAATGGTCATCGCCCGCAACATCCAAGACCGTTTCTTCGCCTGATGGCCTCAATCTCCTTCTTCGCGACCTACACTGACGCCATGATGTGGAGGTGCGGAGATGGCTGCGATGAAGGCCGGCGGTTCCACGCAGGTGCAGATGGCCGCGATCTCGGGCGGCCGTCTGCGAAGATTCCCGCTCATCGCGCGCGACGGCGGCACCTCCGGCGATGATGACCGAGCAGTTGCTGCGGACCTCAAGCAGACCCCGTACCTGACGGAAAGCGCGTCCGCCGGACTTGTGCTCCGCCTCGTCAAATGGGCCTCGGGCAATTTGGATCGGCGTGGCGCTGACGATGACGGCCTGCCTGTTGGCCCAATTCTCAAGAGCTTCGATCAGCGGGCCCGCGCCACGCGAGTCCGGGTCGGGCCCGGCGAAGGAGTGATCTGATGAGCAAGCTCAAGATGATCGGGCTGGTGATGATGGCCACGGTGGTGGCGGCGGGCGCCGCTGTTGCTTGGGGGCAATCGCGGACTCAAGATGTCGAAGTCGGCATAGCCGCGCGTTCGGTCGAAGACGGCCGGATCGAGCTGGCGATCGAGTACGACGGCGAGCGGGTCCTGCCCAGCCGCAGGTACATGACCGCAGGGCAGATCAACGCGCGAAACAACAGCTGGCTGCGAAGCACCCCTGTAACGATCCAAGCGCAGATCGAATCGTCGGCAGACGCTTCGGAAGACGGCCTTGCCGAAACGCGAACAACGACGGCGACTGATGCCGGCTGGGTGAGCGCCGTGGATCTGGAACGAGCGACGTACCTGACCGAGAGCACCGACGCGGGCGTGGCCACGCTCGAGTCCGGCGAATTCCGCGCACCGGCCGCGCCCGGCTCGGCTGCCGAGCTGGTGATCCAGCTGGGCAGCTGGGCGGCGGGCGACTTGGACGGGCAAGGCGGCGAGGATGCGGCGGCGATCACGGTCGAGCGCCCCGGCGGGAGCGGCGCATTCTACTACATCCATGCGCTGACGGCAGGGGAAGACGGGCTGCGCGATGTCGGTGCCGTCTTCCTCGGCGACCGTATCCGCATCGAGGAAGTCGCAATTCACAACGGCACGATCACGGTCGTTCTGCGGGATCGCGCGCCGTCTGCCGCCATGTCGTCGGAGCCGGATGTCGCGGTGCTTCGCCGTTTCGCGGTAGAGGGCGGAGCCCTCGTGGAGCTGGATGACGGCCGAGTCAGCGCCGCGGAGCTTGAACGGGCGACGTACCTGACGGAGAGCACCAACACGGGCGTCGCCACGCTCGAGAGTGGAGAGTTCCGTGCGCCGGCTGCCCCCAACTCGGCCGCCGAGCTGGTGATCCAGCTGGGCAAATGGGCTGCGGGCGACTTGGACGGGCGAGGCGGCGAGGATGCGGCGGCGATCACCGTCGAACAACCTGGCGGCAGCGGCACGTTCTACTTCGTGCATGCGTTGGTGGCCGGGGAGGACGGGCTGCGAGACGCTGGGGCAGTGCTCTTGGGCGACCGCATCCGCGTGGAAGGCGTCTCGATCCACGACGGCGTGATCACGGTCGCGCTGCTGGATCGCGCGCCGGACGCGGCGATGGCGTCGGAGCCGACCGTCGCGGTGATCCGCCGCTTCGCGCTTGAAGATGGCACCCTCGCGGAGCAGAACGCCGCCGAATGACCTGGAAAGAGGCGGCTGTTTCTTCGCCCGGCCCCGGTAGGCCTCGCTAAAATGCCCCCGCCCAGGCCAGCACCGTCCAGACGAGCATTCCGACAAATGCCGCGCCCAAGCCGACTTGGAAGAGAATCAGCAGTTCGGTCGGTCCCCGCTTCGGCATGCGTGCAGCATACGGCACGGTACGGTGCGGCCGGAGGCCCGCGATGACGCTGATCGAGCTCCGCGACGTAATCCTCGTCATCGCCGTCGCCGGCCTCGGCTTGGTCGCGTTCGGCTACCTGGCGCTGATCTTGGTCGCGGGCAGAATCGGCTGGCGCGCGGTCCGCGGCGCGCAGCGGCTGCACGACGAGCGCGTCGCCTCGTTCCTCGAACGGCTCGACGGCTTGGTCAAGCAGGCGACGCATGAAGACGGCAGCCTTAACTGGCAGGTGCTGCGCCCCGCCGCGCAGTCCGCCTTCGCCCGCGTCCGTCCGCGCAAGAAAAAGAAGCGCCGCCGGCTCTGGGGGCTGCTGCCGCCCGCCGGCTGACGGCCGGCCCGGCCGCCGCGCCCGGTTGAGATGCCCCTGCCGCTCGTCTAGAATTGAGGTGCCTGCTGCCGCGGACGGCTCGCGGTGCTCGCATCGGCCTAGGAGGGCGATCATGAAGGCAGCCATCTTCGATCCGACGAACCAAGCGAAGGACGGCGACCGCTCGGTCCTCGAAGTCCACGACATCAACGTCCGCGACCCGCGCCCCGGCGAGGTGCTCGTCCGCACCACCACGTCGGGCGTCTGCCACTCCGACCTCCACTTCGTCGACGGCAAGTGGGCCGCCGCCTTCGGCGGCATGCCGGCCGTGCTCGGCCACGAGGCGGCCGGCGTGGTCGAATCCGTCGGTGACGACGTCACTTACGTCTCCCCCGGCGACAACGTGATCATGAGCTTCCGCCCCTTCTGCGGCGATTGCTACTGGTGCCTGCGCGGCGAGCCCAACCTCTGCCCCGCGCCCAACGACGCCGCCCTCGCCCGCGACCGCCTCAACTGGGACGGCCGCCCCGTCGTCCAGATGGCTTCCGTGGGCTCCTTCGGCGAGTACATGCTCACCACCCAGTCCGGCGTGCTCAAGATCCCCGAGGACATCCCGCCCGCCGAGGCGGCGCTGGTCGGTTGCGGCGTGATGACCGGCGTCGGCGCCGCGCTCTACACGGCCAAGGTGCCCGGCGGCTCGATCGTCGCCGTGATCGGCTGCGGCGGCGTCGGCCTCAACGTGATCCAGGGCTGCCGCATCGCCGGCGCCAGCCGCATCATCGCCGTCGACATCCTCGACAACAAGCTCGAAATGGCCGAGAACTTCGGCGCCACGGACACGGTCAACGCCGCCAACGTCGACGCCGTCGAGGCGATCAAGGAGCTGACCGGCGGCGACGGGGTCGAGATCGCCTTCGAGGCGATCGGCAACGTCAACGCGGCGCGGCAGGCGTGGGACATGGTCCGCGCCGGCGGCACCGCCTGCATCGTCGGGATGATGCCGCTCGGCTCCGAGGTCAGCGTGCCCGGCCCCGAGTTCCTGCAGGAAAAGAAGATGATCGGCTGCATGTACGGGAGCACCCGCTTCCGCGAGCACATGCCCAAGCTGCTCGACCTCTACCGCCAGGACAAGCTCGACCTCAGCGGCCTCGTCAGCCGCCGCTTCGAGCTCGGCCAGATCAACGAAGCCTTCGCCGCCATGCAAAACGGCGAAGTCGCCCGCGGCGTCCTCGACATCTCCCAGCCCTAGCGGGAGATCAGCGGCGGCGCCGGGCGAGTTGGCCGGGCGCCGCCGCTACAGTAGGCATCGCCGTGAATCCCAACCTCCGGAAAGCGCAGTTCTCGCTCGCCTATATCCGGGCCGTATCCACCGCGGCAGACTGCCAAGTCATCATCCCGGAAGTGGACACGGACAGTGTTGATGGGCAGATACGGGGTCCACTGGGCATCCGCCACTCCCTCTACTTTCAAGCAAAGAGCTCGACCACTGCCGCCATTGACGATGACGAAGTGCGCTACTCGCTGAGGCGAAAGGACTACGACGATCTGCGGCAGCCCGATGTCCCGTTGCATATCCTGATCCTCATGCTGATCCCGCCGGACGAGAGTGACTGGATAAGCCAAGCCGAGTCGGATCTGTGCCTGCGCAGGTGCGCGTACTGGCTTGATCTGCGAGGAATGCCGGAGAGCCCCAATCGCCAGACGGTGGCCGTTCGGATTCCCCGTGGTCAGGTGTTCGATTCTCTGCAGCTGCTCGGCCTGCTCGACAGGGCGCGCGGAGGGGACTCGGCCTGATGGATGTGCGAATCGTCGACCGCGACGCTTTGTCTGCAATTCCGCGAGCTTCCCTGCGCGCGTACCTGCTGGGCAGCGGATGGGCATCGGAGGGCACTTGGGGCGACTATGCCGAGGTGCTCGCCATCGAGACGGACGGCGGCAAGTTGGAGATTGCCGTGCCGTTGCGCGAGACCGCACGGACGTATGCCAATGAAATCGGACAGGCCATCGATCTCCTCAGCCAGATCGAAGAGCGCAGCCAGCTCGATGTGCACGCAGACATCGTCGCGGCCGGCGCCGATGTCATCACGCTGGGCGCGTTGAACGAAACTCACCACCCTCCGATTTCACTTCATCAAAGCGCCCACATGCAAACAGAAGCTGCGGCGATGATCACCGCCGCAGCACGTGCAGCAGAACGGCACAGGCACGCATTCGCAGGTGGGCTGAGCGACACTGTCCGTGACTTTTTGGAGAGTGTTGAGCTGGCACCCTCTTCCCCTGAACGATTCGGCGTCACACTGCTGGTCCCCGTGGGATCTCGAATTGGGCAGAGCGATCTCTTTGATGACGACCGGACGCTGCCGTTCGGCCGGCGTGCGTCAACTGTGCTTGATCGGGCGCTCGGCGAGCTCGGCAGCGCGGTGTCTGCAGCGACGGCCGAAGATAGGCTCGATCCCTTTGAGCGCTCTGTAGAGAGCGGGGTCAGCGCTAACCTCTGCCAAGCGATGGCAAAGCTGGCAGATCGTTCTAGCATCTATGGCGACGGAATCAGCGTTAGCCTGCGCTGGGCCGCTGTCCGGCAGCCGAACGGCCGAGCAAGCAATTCGTATCAGTTCGGTAAGAACGAGGCGTCGATTCTTCTCAACGCCAGTGAGTTTCTGCGGGAGAAGGCGCCGGATCAGGACCAGCACCTGATTGCAGACATCGTCCACCTAGACAGCGAGTACCGAGAATCTTTCCAAGGACAAGCGGTGATCATGGCGGATCTCGGCGGCAAGCCCACCGCTCTGCACACGATCTTCAGCAAGGCCGACCAAGACAAAGTGCTCAAAGCCTTCAAGAGCGGAATCATCATTGAGGTTGACGGGGATGTCGTTCACGAAGGCAGGCGCCGCGAACTGCGGAACCCGGCCAATGTTCGGTTGCTGGGAAACGGCCGGACGTGACCTTCCCCGAGCCGGATTTCACGCCGTATCTCGCGGGTAAGACGCGCTCGCGCGGTGCGCGGGTTGCGTCGGCGGGCGATGCGCTGCGCGAGATTCCCGATGGGGCGCGGGTCGTCGTGCCGCCGCTTTCGGGGACGCCGGTCGCGCTTTGCGCGGCGCTGGATGAACTGCGCGGCGGCTGGTCGGAGCTGGAACTTGCCTGCGGGTCGCTGCTCGAGGGCATCGCGCCCATCGCTCATGCGGGCGCGCCCTTCCGGTTCTCGACCTACCAAACTTCGGGGCTGCTGCGGGACGCGGACGCGGCCGGCCTCGTCGAGCACATTCCCGCTTCCTATGCGCAGGTCCCGCTGCTCTATGCGCCGGGCGGGCCCCATCCCGCCGATGCCGTGCTCGTCCAAGTCGCGGGGCCCTCGGACGAGGGGTGCTACTCGCTTTCGACCTCCGTCGGCGGCATGCTCGACGCGATGCGCGGCGCGCAGCTGGTGATCGCGCAGGTCAACCCGCGCGCGCCCTACACCTTCGGCGCTGCGGAGGTCGAGGCGGACGAGTTCGATTTCCTGGTCGGGCTCGAAAGCGATCTGCCGTCGCTCCGCCGGGCCGAGCCGGGGCCGGCGGAGCTCGCCATCGCCCGCTCGGTCGCCGCGCTCGTGCCCGATGCGGCCACGCTGCAGTTCGGGCTCGGCTCCGTGCCCGAGGCGATCATGGGGATGCTCGGCGACCGCCGCGACCTCGGCGTCCACTCCGGCCTGATCTCCGACGGCGTGATGGAGCTGGCCGGGTCGGGCGCGATCACCGCGGCCGAGCAGGCGACCGCGCCCGGCTACGTCGTTTCCACCGAAGCGGCCGGCGGCGAGGCCTTCTACCGCTGGCTGGACCGCAACCCGCTCGTGCGCATGGCCCCGGCCGGGTATACGCACTCGCTCGAAATTCTCGCCCGGCAGCGCAATTTCGTCGGCATCAACTCCGCCGTCCAAGTCGCGCTCGACGGTTCGGTCAACGCCGAATCGGTCGGCGGCCGCCAGATTTCCGGCCCCGGCGGCCAGCCCGATTTCGCGGCCGGCGCCTCGCTCAACGGCGGCATCTCCGTCGTCGCCATGCCCGCGACGGCCGCCCGCGGCAAGGTTTCGCGCATCGTCCGCCGGCTCGATCCCGATGCCGTCGTGACGACGCCGCGCTACTACGCCGACCGCGTCGCGACCGAATTCGGCAGCGCCGAATTGCGCCTGCGCGGCCTCTCCGAACGCGCCCGCGCGCTCGCCGCGATCGCCCATCCGGACTTCCGCGGCGGGCTGGCCAGCTGAGCCGATGTCGCCCGCGCCACACTCGCGTTAGACGCTCGCGGTACCGCCTGCCTATCCTGCCCGCACGCCGCGGGCGCGGCGGCGTTCCGAGGAGAGGTGATCCCCATGCCGATGGCCATTGAAGACATGCTCGCCAACACCCCGCTGTTCTCGCGGCTCGACCGCGTGCACCTCGGCCACATCGCCTCGCAGGCACAGATCGAGAGCTACAACGACGGCCAGATCATCGAGCGCCAAGGCGAGCTCGGCACAGCCCTGCACGTGATCCGCTCGGGCTCGGTCGCGATCTACCACAACTACGGGGAGGCGGAGGAGTCGCACCTCGCCGACCTTGAAGAAGGCGACTTCTTCGGCGAGATGGCGCTGCTGCTCGGCCACCCGCGCAGCGCCACGATCATCGCGCGCGGGCCGACCGAGTGCATCCAGATCCTCCGCGCCACCTTCGAGGACGAAGCCAGCAGCGAAGTCCTCTGGGCGATGCTCCAGCACGTCGCCGAGCGCCTCGCCCACGCCAGCGAGCGCATCGGCGAACTCTCCCACTAGCGCCCGTCCTGCTCACCCCAAGCCGGTGATCCAGAACCCGATCTCGACGCCGCTCAAGCCGAGTCCGACGGCGATCCCCAGCGAGGCTGCGCACGCGAGCGCCCAAAGCGGAACCTGCGGCATGCGCGGACGCGGCGTTCCGCGGCGTCCGGCGCCGCTCCCGTCGCCGGCGAGCATCCGCCGCGCCTGAACCGCCGCGCACAGCACGGCCAAAATCGGCAAGCCGATCCAGCCCCACGCGATCGGCGCCAGCAGCGCCGCGATCCGATTGCGCTCCGGCCACGGCCAGACCGCGAGGCCGATGAAGAGCAGCGCGGTCCCCGTCGCGACGGTGAACGCGCCTCCGGCTCCGTACGCGATCGTGCCGGTCGCGCCCGAGAGCGCCCCGATGATCATCATCAGCGCGCTCAACAAGCGCAGTCCCGTCGAGGCCCGCGCGGGTATCCGCTGGCTGGACATGCCTCCGGTCATCTCACCAATACCATCCGAGTTCCCGCACCCACCCCGCCGCGTGCCAAGCGCCCAGCAGGGCCGACGCGAGACAGGAGACTGCCCACAAGGGCAGCCGCACGCCGGGAAGCAGGCCGGCAAGATCGACGCGCCTGTCCCCGCCGGCCCGCTGCAGGCCGCCCCATGCCAAGAAGGCGCACAGCGCGCATGCGCCGATCAGCAGTCCGATGATGTCCCAGCACAGGAACAGCAGCGGCGCCGCGATCCAACCGCGATACGGCCACGGATGCAGCGCCAGCGCCGCCAGCAGCGCAACGCTCCCCAGCAACGGCAGCCAAGCGTTGAACTCGCGGCTCCCGGCCAAGTACGACCCCCAAACCGCGACCCCCAAGATCAGCCCCGCGCTGACCGCCTGCCGGACCAAGAGAACCGCCGCCGCTCCCCGCCCCGGCCGGATCTCCGGCTGTTGGCTGTTGAGACGCGTCATCTCGGACCTCCCAGTTCCGTTCCGCGCGTCTCGCGCTACATCGCCATCGCTCCGAATCCGTCCTTCCCGTTGCTCCGTCTACGGCAAGCAGTACTCCTTTGCGATCGCGAATGCCAATCCCGCCGGCGGCGGAGTGTCAACTGCGTGACAGATCCGATATTGGCAACGCTGCGGCTCTGCCGGGCTATGCCGTGCATCAGAGGTCTTCGATTGGCTCGAAGCCGCCTTGGATCAGGCTCCACAGGGGTTCCGATAGCAGGATTCCGGCTTCGTCCAGTGCCAAGGCGATCAGGATCGAGAGCACGCAGGCGGCGGCCCAAAGCGGAACTCCGCACACGGTCCGGCCCAAGCTGATGCGCTGCAGCGCCTCCGGCGGCTCCACCCGTGCGGCGAGCGCGATCCAAGCCCATGAGGCCGCCGCGGCTCCCGCCATGGCGAGCAGGCCGACCCAGCCCCAGGCGACCGCGAGCAGCAGCGCCGTCAGCCGCCCTCGCTGCGGCCAGGGCCACAGCAGCATCGCGGCCAGCACGCAGGCGCTCGCGTCCGCCGTTTCCCGCCCGCCGCTCGGCCAAGTGACGAAGAACAGCGTCCAGATCGCGCCGTAGACGGAGCCGAACATCAACGCGATGCTCGCGATCATCCGCGCCGATCGCGCCGCCGTCCCGACTGTTCCGCCAATCGCGATCGCGCTCATCTCACAACCTCCAGGAGATAGTGATGCCGAACTCCGCGATGTGCCGGATGCCCACGGCGATGGCGATGATCAGGGCGAGCGCCCAAGCCGGAAGCGGCGCCTCCGCCAGCAGCGCCGACCCATCGCGCGGACCGGACATCCCGCCCCGCGGCAACAGCACCCACAGCGCGTAGATCCCGGCGACGCAAGCGCCGACGTACAGGCCGCTCTCCCCCCAGCTCAGCGCGATCAGCACCGTCGCGATCAGCCCCCGCCGCGGCCACGGATGCAGCGCCAGCCCGGCCAGCGCCGCGCAAGCCGTGAGCAGCGGCTGCAGCGTGTAGACCCTCTCCATCGCCAGCAGCCAAACTCCCGCGACTGCCGCCCCGAGCAGGAGCGCCGCGCTCAAGATCGCCCGCGTGCGCCGGCCGGACGGCGAGGACCAAGTCCCGCTCAATCGGCCGGCAGCCCGTTGAATCCGCGTCGGCTGCCCGCCATCCACGACTGCGTGGTCAATGAGCACCGTCATCGCTGCTTCCTTCCCCGTTCCGCCCGACCGCTGCGGCCTTCACGACCGGAGCAGGGGCACTGCGGCGTAGAACCCGCCCCAAGCAGCCAGGTTCAGCGCCGCAACCAGCCATGTTCGCGGAGCCGATTCGCCGCTGCGACGCAACTGCTGGACGAAGATCGACGGCCGCCCGCGCGCCCGCGCCGCCGCTCCGCAGACGATCAGAACCGCCGTGAGCGGGCCCGCGATCAAGAGCACGCAGCGCCGCGCCAAGCCGGGACGATCATCCCAGGGATGCAGCACGAGGCCGGCCGCGAGCAGCACATAGGAAGCGATCACGAGCGGCAGCGCCGCGAAGTACGCCAGCCAAGCGAGCGCCCCCGCCAGCGACAGCGACAGCAGCTCGTACGCAACCGCGTACCGAACCGCGCCCAGCGCACTCGTCCAGCTCTCGGTCATGCGGAACATGCCCGCCCCCTTTTCCTCGCTGCCTTCATCCGCTGGATCGAGTTCGTTCCATGCCGGGCGGCAGGTCTCCCGACCTCCCGCCCACCGGGATCGCGCCCTCTGGCGGCGGGGCGAACATCAGCATGGTCCTCCCGATTCCGCGGCAGGGACCACTGAGGAACTTGGTCTCGATCCGGAGCCCTTTGTCCCAACGGGCGGACGACGGACCGGCGCGGATGCTCATCAAGCATGTGCCGCCGTGGGCGATTTGCGCACCGGGCGTGATACGGGCGACGAAGCTGCACGTCTCCCGTCGGTTCCGCACCCAGAGGACATAGGGCTTCCAGTCCGGCTCGAACGACTCGGCCGTGATCTGCACTGCCAACGGCTCGAACCCGGCGCACTCGCGGCCGTCCGCTGCGTCGGGCGCGGGCTCGCCTTGGCTGCAGCCCCAGACCGCCGCGATGAGCGCGATCCCCGCGCCCAGCCAGACGCGCCGCGACGCCTCGCGCCGCATCGAGGTTCCTCCCCTTGCACGCAGCCAGGTCATCGGAGGTTCGCCCCGGTGTTGCACTCATCGAGAATGGGGACGCGGCATCTCGAACCTCCCAGTTCCGTTCCGCGTGTCTCGCGCTACATCGTCATTGCTCCAAATCGTCCTTCCCGTTGCTCCGTCTACCGCCAGCAGTACTCCTTTGCGATCGCGAATGCCAACGCCGCCGGCGACGGAGAGTCAACTGCGCTACAGACCGGATTCCGGCGAGCCGAGGCTCCGCTGCCGGCCCCGCGGCGTCAGTCTTGGAACCCCGGTTGCCGGCTCAGTTGATCACGGGCATGTTGACGGGCGGTTCAACGCCCGTGTGCCAATGCTGCCCGAGGTCGCTGCAGGTTCCGCCGACAATCGTGGGGCGGATGAACAGGCGGTCGCGGAACGGCCACTCCGGCGGATACTCGCTCAGTTCGTTCAGCTCGATCACGCAAATGCCGCCGCCGGCCGTGCCGATTCCCGGCCTGAGCATGTAGCTGTAGCCGCAGGTGCGCTGCTCGTTCCAGACCCAGACGAAGTAGGGCTCCCCATCCGGCTCGAACAGTTCCTCCGTAATCCGCAGCTTGACCGGCTCGAAACCCTCGCACTTGTCCTCGTTGCCGCCGTCCGAGCCGCAGCCCAGGGCTGTCGCGATGAGCGCAACCGCCGCCATCCCCGCGCCCAGCCGGACGCGCCGTGATGTGCCGTGCAGCACCGGGCACCTCCCCCAACGCCCGCTCTTGCCGCAAGCAGTACTCCTTTGCGATCGCGAATGCCAACTCCGCTATCGCTGCGCGCTGCCCGCGCTACCGGCCGATCTGCGTCGCGCCCAGCGCTTCGATGGCGCGGGCCAGCGCTTGCGTGCCGTCGCCCGAGCCGTCCTGCGCCTCGATCTGGTGGAACAGCTGGTGCACGAAGCCCGTGTTGGGCAGCGGCTGCCGCGTGTCCGCCGCCGCTTCCAGGGCCAGGCGCAGGTCCTTCTGCATCAGTCCGACCATGAAGCCCGGCGCGAAATCCCGCGCCACGATCTTCGGCCCCAGATTGCTCAGCTGCCACGAGCCCGCCGCGCCGCCGCTGATCGCCTCCACCATCGTGTTCGGGTCCACGCCCGATTTCTGCGCCAGCGCCAGCGCCTCGCAGACCCCGACCAGCGCCCCCGCGATGGCGACTTGGTTGCACAGCTTCACCGACTGTCCCGCCCCGCTCGGCCCGCAATGCGTGATCGCCTTGCCCATCGCCTCCAGCACCGGCCGGCAGCGCTCCAGTGCCTCCGCCTCGCCGCCGACCATGATCGACAGCGTCCCCGCCTTCGCGCCGCTGTCACCGCCCGACACCGGCGCATCCAGCATCGAGACGCCGCGCTCCGCCAGCTCCGCCGCGATCTCCCGCGTCACCGATGGCGAAATCGTCGACATGTCGATCACGACCGACCCCGCCGCCAGCCCGCCGACCGCCGCGTCCTCCCCGTCCAGCAGCACCTGCCGCACGTCCGGCGAATCGGTCACGATCGTGATCAGGATGTCCGACGCTTCCGCCACCGCGCGCGGGCTCGCGGCCGCCGTCGCCCCGAGCGCGACGCAGGCATCGATCCCCGGCTGCGAGCGGTTCCAGACCGTCGGCGCGTAGCCCGCCTTGATCAGGTTGCCCGCCATCGGCACGCCCATGATCCCCAGCCCGATGAACCCGATCCGTTCCATCTCAGCCTCCTTCGGCGCGGCCCGCGGCAGCCGCCCGATATCGTACGCGCCATGCCGTTCTACCTGATCGAGGGCGACAGGCCCGCCGACCGCATTGGCGCGCTCGCCGACGACCTCTCCGCCATCGAATCCTCGATTCGCGCGACCGGCGGGAATCTCGACCGCGCCTACGTGCTCGACGCCCGCGACCTCGCCCTTGCCGTCGAACTGCCCGACGACGCCTCGCTGGCCCGCGTCTCGCTCGAGGCCGCCCGGCGCGGCATCGTCCTCAAATCCCGCCCCGCCCATCCGCGGGCGGAAGCAGAAGCGCTCGACCGCGCCCACGCGCTGCGGTCGGCCGCCGCCGAAGGAGCCTGACCATGCCCGACGACCCCCGCTGCGCCGAAATCCGCGCCGAACGCGCCCGCCTCAACAAGCTCGCTGACGACCTGCCGGGCAAACTGCCCGCCGAGACCGGCGTCGGTGCCGGCAACCAGGAGCTGCGCGGCATCTACGACAAAATCAACGACCTCCGCAAAGAGCTGCTCGCGCTCGGCTGCAAGCCCTGATCCGCTGAAACCGCTGCCCGGAATCGACGATCTCGCGGCAAATCAGGCGCGAATGAGGGCGCTGTCCGCCTTCTTTTTTGGGCGAATCTGCGCAAATTGGCAATCCTTCGCGCAACCGCGTATGCTCGCAGGACAACTGAATATCTGGGCCGAGTCCCCGCGCAGCTCGTCATAAGCGGCGCGGGGAGCGGGGGACCCAACTCTTGGGGTGAATGGCGCGCCCGTCCGGGCCCGCCTAGGCGCACTCCTTCGCGCCGAACCCGTCAGCTAACCCCGTAGGCGACCGAAGGAGTCGCGCTTCGCCGCTGCCGGCCGACCGTTCCCAGATGGTCGGCCGTCCGCGTCCCAGCGCCATGCGCGCCCGACAGGCGCGCAGCGGACATCCGTCCGCGCCGACAGGTCGCTCCGGCCGCAGCCCGTATGGAGTGGCGTCGGGGGTCCTCCGCCCGACGATCACGCGGGCCGGGGTACCTCGCTCGCCCCGCCCGCCTCCTGCCCGAAGCCGGGGCCCCCAAAGCCCCGGCTTCGGCGTTTAACCCGTCAGATCACCCGTAGAATCGCGGAGCCCGGTCCAATCCGGATCGCGCTAGGAGCCGTCATGGCCGCGTCCCCCCGCCTCGCCGTCGAACCCAAGATGCTCGAATGGGCCTGCGATCGCTCAGGCAAGACGCGCGACGATCTCCGCGCAAAATTCCCCAAGCTCGACGCTTGGATTGCCGGCGAAACGCAGCCCACGACAAGGCAGCTGCAGCATTTCGCCGACGTGACCTACACAGCATTCGGGCAGCTCTTCATGCGCGAACCCCCCAGCGATCTCTTGTCAATTCCTGATTTCCGCGTCGGTCCGAACGTGCCGGTGCGTCCGTCTCCCCACTTGCGCGACACGATTTCCCACTGTCGTCTCAGCCAACTCTGGTATCTGGACTACCTGGATGCGAGTCCGGAAGAAGCACTGGTTTTTGCAGATGTCGCTGCGCCAAACGAGCGTGCGGACGCAGCCGCGCGCGCCGTCGCCGACGCAACCGGCTTCGGCTTGCCGGAGCGAGATCAGGATCCGAATTGGTCCGCGGCGTTTCGACGCATTGTCCAGCGGTTGCGGTCCTCCGGAGTTCTCGTCTTCATCAGCGGCATCGTCGGCGCGAACACCCGTCGTACCCTCAATGTCGGCGAATTTCGCGGCTTCGCGCTCGCAGACCCCGCTGCCCCTCTGATCTTCGTGAATGGACGCGATGCTAAGGCTGCCCAAATGTTCACGCTCGCCCACGAGCTCGGCCACATCCTGCGTGGCGAATCCGGCCTTGATGATGTGCCTAGCTTGCGCGCCTCGGATGCCTCGGCCGAACGATGGTGTGACAATTTCGCGGCTGAGCTGCTTGTTCCGTTGGCTGACTTGCGAACACGTTTCAGTGCTGGCGGCGAAATCGGGGATCAGGTGATGCGACTTGCTTCCCGTTACAAGGTCAGTCGCTTGGTCGTCTTGCGCCGCCTGTTGGCTGCGGACCTGATCAGCAGGCGCGGGTACCGCGAACTGTACAGCCGTTTCCTCGCTGCATACCGGCGGAGCGACCAGCCGGCTGCCCGGGAGGCCGATGGCGGCGGCGATTTCTACCGCACTTTTTTCGCCCGCCACGGACGCGAATTCGCTTGGTCGGTCGTGTCCAGCACCTTGGCAGGCGAAACGACATACACGGAAATGTCGAGCCTTCTAGGCGTCAAGCGACTCTCCACGTTCGACAACATCGCCCGTGAGCTTGGGCTGGCCCGCTGATGGCTGATTTGCTTGACACAAGCGCATTGATCGGATCGTGGCATTTCTACTATCGGCCCGCCGCATTCCCAGGCGTTTGGGAGTGGTTCGAGCATGCCTTGAATGACGGTCGGATCATCTTGATCCCCCAAGTTCGGGCGGAGCTCACGCCCAGCGACGATGAGTTCGAGACTTGGATCGCGACTCGCGCAGTGGTCTCGGAACCGACTGAATCGCAACCCTTGGCTCGCGCCTACGAGGTCGTTGAAGAACAGCTCACCGCTATGCGTATCGAGCCCGTTTCACTGGAGCGGTTCATGAAGGGTGCGGATTTCCACTTGATCGCCCACGCTGCAGCTGGAAAGCACAGGATCGTGACCTTGGAACGTCCAGAATCCCCTGACAAGCAGCGGCCGCGCGCCAAAATTCCGGATGTCTGCGACGCCCTCGGCATCGCGCATTCCAGCCCGTTCAGGCTCTTCGAAGATCACGGCGCGAGGTTCGATCTCCGCCGTTGACCCCCTACCGCCCGACGAAGTTGGGCGGGCGCTTTTCCAGGAACGCTTTCGCGGCTTCCTTGTTGTCCTCGCCCATGAAGGACAGCATCACGTGCGCGCCCTCTTGGTACATCGACTCGGACAGCGTCGAGGTCGCGCCGTAGTTCAGCGTCCACTTCATCATCGCCAGCACCGACGACGGACCCTGCGCGATCTCGCGGCAGAACTCCAGCCCGCGCGGCAGCAGATCGTCGTGCGCCACCAGCTCGCTGGCCACGCCGAGATCGACCGCCTCCTGCGCCGACAGCTGCCGGCCCAGCATCAGCAGCTCCCGCGCCCGCGTGATCCCCAGCATCTTCTGCAGGAACCAAGCGCAGCCGTAATCGCCCGACACGCCGATGTTGCGGAACGCCGTCACGAACCGCGCCCGCTCCGACACGATCCGGAAGTCGCAGGCCAGCGCCAGCCCCAGACCGCCGCCCGCAGCTGCGCCGTTGATCAGCCCGACCGTCGGCGTCCCCATCTCGTGCAACATCCCCGACGTCTGCATCTGGCTCTTCTGGCTCTGCCGCTGCGACCAGCCCGGCCCGATCGGCCGCCGCCCGCCCTTGCCCATGTTGTTGATGTCGGCGCCCGCCGAGAACCCGCGCCCGTTCCCCGTCAGCGCCACGCAGCGCACGTCCGGATCGTTCTCGCAGTCCTCCAGCGCCGCGCTCAGCCGCGGCAGCAGGTCCTCGCCGAACGCGTTCATCCGCTCCGGCCGGTTCAGCGTGATCAGCGCCACTCCGTCGTCCCGCTTCTCGAACAGGACCGTCGCCTCTTCCCGCGCGCCGTTGTCGCTCATCTCGTGCTCCGTTTCGCCTTCGCCGCAGTTCGTGCAATGCTAGGGCAGGCCGTCGCGCGGCGGCGCCGGGAGGCAGCGCCATGTGCGCCAGGACCACCATGAAGGAAGCGCCTTCCGATCTCGCCGCGTACCTTGACGGGATGCAGCCCGGCTTGGCCGCGCCCGCCGGATACCGGCCCCGCTACAACATCGCGCCGACCCAGCCGCACTTCATCCTGACCGGCGAGGCCGAGCGCATCGCCGCCCGCCCCGCCCGCTGGGGCCTGGTCAACTCCTGGGCCGGGGACGCCAAGCGCGCCGCCCGCCAGATCAACGCGCGGATCGAAACCGCCGCCGAATCCCGCGCCTACGCGCGCGCGTTCAAGCGCCGCCGCTGCGCGGTTCCTTTCGACGGCTGGTACGAGTGGAGCGGCCCCAAGTCGGCGCGGCGGCCGCACTGGATCCACCGCGGCGACGAACGCCCCTTCCTCCTCGCCGGCCTCTGGGAACTCTGGACCCCGCCCGGCGATGAGCAGCCGCTCGCCACCTTCACCATCCTCACCGCCGGCGCCGCCACCCGCCTCCAGCCGATCCACGACCGCATGCCCGTCGTCCTGCCCGAAGACCGCGCCGCCGAATGGATCGATCCGGCGCTCGACGATCCGGATCAAGCCCTGCGCCTGCTCGCCGACGTCAACATGGACGCCTTCACCGCGCGCCCCGTCTCGACCCGCGTCAACTACGTGCGGAACGATGCCCCCGACCTGATCGAGGAGATCGCTCCCGCCGCGTTCGACGCCGCCCGGCCGCAGGCGCTCCGGCTCCTCTAATCGAAAGGAACGAGAAATGTTCACAAGCATCGATGCCTTCCTCCGCTACTTCCGCTCGGTCAACAACCGCGCCGTCCGCGACGTCTCCGCGCTGCCGCCCGAAGCCGACGGCTGGACCCCGGTCGGCGGCGAGGGCGAGAACGCTTGGAGCATCAACAAGCTGATCGGCCACATGGCCGGTTCCCGCCTCTATTTCGCCTCCGCCTACCGCGGCACCGGCTGGATCAATCCCGACCCGCCCGATGTCAGCCGCCCCGAACTCTGGGCCCCCGCGCTCAACGACAGCTTCGCCGAGTTCTCCCGCCTCGTCTCCGAACTCGGCGACGACGGCCTGGCCAACAAGATCGAGATGATCGACACCCCCGGTGCCACGCTCAACGGCTGGCGCCTGCTGCTGATGATGATGGAGCACGACATCCATCACCGCTCCCAGATCGATACCTACGCCGGTCTCAACGGCTGGAACCCGCCCGACATCTACGCCCGCTCGGCCGAAGCCATCGCCGAACGCCAGGACGAGCAGATCAGGAAGTACCGCGCATGACCAGCACCGAGCAGCCCGCACCGCCCACGCTCGAAGATGTCCGCGCCGCCGCGGCGGCTATTCAGCCCTACCTCTCGCTGCCGACGCCGCTGATCGCCAGCCCCGGCCTCTCGCAGCGCTGGAACGCCGAAGTTTCGCTCAAACTCGAACTCGCCACCCCGACCGGCGCGTTCAAGGTGCGCGGCGGCATCTTCCTCGCCTCGCGCCTGAGCGAATCCGAGCGTTCCGCCGGCCTCGTCACCGCCTCCACGGGCAATCACGGCCAGTCCGTCGCCTACGGCGCGGCCGCCTTCGACGCCAAGGCCGCGATCTTCATGCCCGCGGGCGCCAACCCCGACAAGGCCGCAGCGATCGAACGGCTCGGCGCGGAAGTGCATCTCACCGGCGACCGCTTCGACGACTCCCGCGCCGCCGCCGAAGAATTCGCCGCCGAGCGCGGCGCGACCTACGTCGAGCCCGTCAACGAACCGCGCCTGCTCGCCGGCGTCGGCACCGCCGCGCTCGAGGTCCTCGAAACCCAGCGGCCCGATGCCGAACTCGTCCTGATCCCGCTCGGCGGCGGCACCGGCGCGTCCGCTTGGGTCACCGTCCGCGACGCGCTCGGCCACCCGGCCCAGATCATCGCCGCCCAATCTGCCCAATCACCGGCCGCCCACGACGCCTTCCATTCCGGCGCCAACGATCCGCGCCCCAACGAGACCATCGCCGAAGGCCTCGCCACCGCCGTCCCCTTCGCCTTCGCCCTCGACATCCTCCGCGCCCGCCTCAATGATTTCATCCTCGTCGAAGACGCTGAAATCCTGGCCGCCCTCCGCACCCTCTGGGACCTCCAGCACATCATGACCGAACCAGCCGGCGCTGCCGCCGTCGCCGCCGGCGAACTGCTCTCCCGAACCGCCCCGGAACGCATCGCCGACAAGAAAGTAGTAATCATACTCACCGGCGCAAACGCCACCCGCGCCCAACTTTCCACTTGGCTGGCCGCCCCCTAGCCGCGCAAAGCCCGCTGCATATACGCCACCACCTCCCCATACTGCACCGGCCCGCCCCGATTCGCCGTACTAGTCAAGGCCTCCAGCTCATGCTCGATGTCGTACTGCGAGCCCAATTTGCTCGTCCATTTCCCGGATGGCAGTTGTCGAGCGACATGTTGAAAGTACTCACCGTTGGCATAAATGGCAACTTTCTCCACGCCGTCTTCAAGCGAACCATCTTCACACCGCTCGTAGCCCACCGTTGCCAGCCCGCCAACGACTACGTCAACGGTGTCACCGCGTGGCAGACTTGCTGGCCAGAACGTGTCAGGATTGCGGGCGTCCCACCAGTCGTCGGTGAAGCCCGCCGCCCAAGCGATGCAGTTGTATCGCGGATCGGCAGGGCTCGTCACGGCGTAATCAGAGTCGCGGAGACCAAAGAACATCATCTCGAGATGCCACCGTTCCGGTGTCAGTTCGGGCCTCATCACTTGGGCAGATTCTCTTCACCCCAGCGCAGCCATGCCGCCGTCATTTTTGGGATTCGCCCTCGATCAGCTGCAGGGACCGGGCTCTGGCCCGTGATCTCCCGCAAGGCCTGGAACCACTGGCCTCCGCGATCCTCAAGGTCTCGCAGGATCCACGGCAGCGCAACCTCGCCCATCGCGATGATCTCCTGGTACGCCGGATGATCGCAGATCTGCCAGCTCATCGAATAGAAATCCGTCTCCCGATGCCACTGTTCCGCCAATTCGAGAAAGCGCTCCTCCAGCGCCGTTTCCGCGGAACCCGGTTCAGCTGTCGGCGAATGCGTCGTCATGGGCGGCTCCCGTCCATCGCCAGTCTATGCGATTCTCCCTGCCGTTTCGAGTCTCCCGGCCTGTGGCGATGGCGATGGCGGACCATCGCCCATCCCGCCCGTCAACGGCCGAGGCTGTCCCAGATCGCACTGTGGCTTGATGCCGGAACCAGCGGACCACCTGCGGCCGGCACGCGGCTTGCCGCTTCGCCTTCCAGAGCCGTATCATCTCCGCAGATATGAGCCCCGCTCTGGGTGGGGCTAGCGCCGTGCGGCGTGATGATGCCACAGGAGCGGGGTGCCTTGTTTGGGCACCACCAGCCGGTGTCCAGCAGACTGTGGTTTGGCAGGCTGCACGGGTTGACGCGTAACTCGCAGCCGCATTATTCTATCCGCAGTATTGAGCCCCCCTCTGAGCGGCTAGCGCTTGCGGGCGTGATGATGCCACAAGAGGGGGGCGACCTGTTTCTCATCGATCAACCATGTCTGCAAGGCCTCGTGCTCCGCGATCACGTGCCGTGCCCGGCTCGCGGGTGCGAAGATGAACCCGCGACCGTTGATCCCTTCGTCGCTGGTGCCTCGCCACAGCGTTGGATGCAGGATGTCGGCGTACATCAATGCCGTAGGGTCATTGGCGAACTTGGGCTCAAGCGCCCTGAAGAAAGCGTGTGACACGGCATCGGCTGCTCCCAAGCGCGGATCTGACGCCTTCGTATGGGTCCTGACGCCGGAGATGTCGATCCAGTCCCACAGCATGGCCGACCCGCGCCGGCGCGGGTCGTCGCGAAGTTGGTGGAGGGTCGTTCGCAGCTGCTCAGCCTGCACGTAAGGCGACTTCTCGATCGTCACTGCGAGCGGACGTTCCAGCGATGCAGCCAGCCGTGAAGCCCGCTCCAGCAGCAGCATCAGACCGTAACCGTACAGACGCCCGTGCCCGGCTAGTCCGCTCGGCGGCGCAATCGCAACCGTGTCAATCGCGACCACGATTGTCGCGAGCGGCGCCCCGGCCAGTTGCCGATACGCGTTGATCTTCTTGACCACGTTCTTGATCTCCGTGAAGTGCAGGTGCTGCTTCGCGCGCTGCACCTCCGAGCGAATCGACTCCAGCAACGACGGGAACGCGCCGCGCTCGCCGAGGTCGGCCACCAGCGCGATGACCAGCCAGCACGTGCCCTTGCCACCGGTGCCGGCGTCGCCGCTTTCGTCGATCACTGCTTCCAGCATGTCGGGCATACGCAGACCTTAGCAGAACATTTATTCATACGAGGTGCATCGAATCCCCGTACGGGCGCCTGCGATAGGATTCGCGCGGGAGGAGTGCCATGAGCGCGATGCTGTCGCCGTACCGCGTCCTCGACCTTGCGCATGCGCGGGCGCCGCTCGCGGGGATGATGCTCGCCGACCTCGGCGCCGATGTGGTCGCGGTCGAGCCTCCCGGCGGCTCGCCGGCCCGCGCCCGCCCGCCCTTCGCCGGCGATGTCGAGGACCCCGAACGCAACCTCTACTGGTGGGCCTACGGGCGCAACAAGCGCGGGATCACGCTCGACCTCGACTCGCGCGACGGACAGGCGATCTTCCGCCGGCTCGCGCAGTCCGCCGACATCCTGATCGAAGACGAGCGGCCCGGCGTGATGGCGGCCCGCGGGCTCGGCTACGAGCAGCTGCGCCCGACCTGCGCCGACCTGATCTACGTCTCCGTCTCCGCCTTCGGCCGAGACGGGCCCAAGGCCGGCTACGAGGAGACCGACCTGATCCTGATGGCCGCCGCGGGCCCGCTGATCCTCGCCGGCGATGCCGGCCAGGCGCCCGTCCGCGTCTCCGTCCCGCAGGCTTGGAATCACGCGGCCGGCGAGGCCGCGGCCGCCGCGATGGTCGCCCTCCACGCCCGCAAGCGGATCGGGCGCGGCCAGCACGTCGATATCTCCGCTCAGCAGTCCGTCGCCGCCGCTTCGATGTCCACCATCCTCTCCCACGCGATCGGCGCGAACGAGACCAGCCGCATCGCCGGCGGCATGTCCGTCGGCCCCTTCCGCACCCGCCTGATCTGGCCCGCCGTCGACGGCCACATCTCCCTCACCTTCCTCTTCGGCGCCGGCATCGGCCCCTTCTCCCAGCGCCTGATGGCCTGGATCCACGAGTGCGGCGAGTGCTCGCAGGAAGACCGCGACCTCGACTGGGTCGGCATGGGCGCGCTCATCCTCGGCGGCCAGATGGACATCGCCGAATGGGATCGCCTGCTCGACGTCGTCGGCAATTTCATCCGCAAGCGCACTCGCGAAGAACTGTTCAGCGAAGCCCGCAAGCGCGCACTGCTGATCGTCCCCGTCACCACCGTCGACGAAGTTTCCGGCTCCGAGCAGTTCGCTGCCCGCGACTTCTGGCGCTACCACGACCACGACGGCTGGAACGCGCCGGTCAAGCTGCCAGGCCCGTTTGTCCGCATCTCCAACAGCCCGATCGAGTACCGCCGCCGCGCCCCGCGCATCGGCGAGCACAACGACGAAATCCTCGCCGAACTCGGCCTCTCCGACGCCGAACGGCAACGCCTCGCCGAAGCGGGGGTGATCTGATGTCCAACGCCGAACACGCCCTCGCCGACGCCATGTCGACCGCCTTGGAAGGCATCAAGATCGTCGATCTGATGTGGGTCGTCGCCGGCCCCACCGCGACCAGGCTGCTCGCCGACTTCGGCGCGACCGTCGTCCGCATCGAGTCCTCCAACCGCGTCGAAACCGCCCGCTCGATCGGCCCCTTCCACGGCAACGCGCAGGGCCCCGACCATTCCGGCCTGTTCGGCAACATGAACGCGAACAAGCTCGGCCTCTCGCTCAACCTCGCCACGGAAGAGGGCCGCGGCGCGCTGCTCGATCTCGTCCAGTGGTGCGACGTGCTCTGCGAGTCCTTCTCCCCCCGCGCGATGCGCAACTGGGGCATGAGCTACGACGACCTGCGCAAGATCAAGCCCGACCTGATCATGCTCAGCACCTGCCTCTTCGGACAGGACGGCCCGCTCTCCGACGTCGCCGGCTTCGGCACGATGGGCGCGGCCATCGGCGGCTACATCGCCCTCGCCGGCAACCTCGGCGGCGACCCCATCGGCCCCTACTCCGCCTACACCGATTACCTCTCCCCTCGCTTCGCCGCCACGACCCTGCTGGCCGCGCTCGACCACCGCGACCGCACCGGCGAGGGAACCTACATCGACCAAGCCCAAGCCGAATCCTCGCTCCACTTCATGAGCACGGCCCTGCTCGACTACTCCGTCAACGGCCGCGTCCCGCTCCCCTGCGGCAACGACGACCCCGTGATGTCCCCGCACGGCGTCTACCCGGCCGACGGCGAGGACAAATGGGTCGCCGTCGCCGTCCGCGACGATTCCGACTGGTGCCGTCTCTGCGCCGCCATCGACCGGCCGGAGCTCGCTGGCGACCGCCGCTTCGCCAGCGCCGTCTCCCGCCGCCACAACCAAGCCGACGCCGACGCGGCCATCGCCGCCTGGACCTCGCAGCGCAGCGCCCAGCAGGCCGAGCGCGAGCTCCAATGGGCCGGCGTCCCCGCCTACATGGTCCAGAACTCCGCCGACTGCCTCGCCGACCCGCAGCTCCAGCACCGCGGCCACTTCATCACCCTCGATCACCCCGTACACGGCGACACCGCCATCGAAGCCGCCAAGGCCCAGATGTCCGCCACCCCGGCCCGCTACCGCGCCTCCGCCCCGCCCTGGGGCCGCGACAACGACTACGTCCTCCGCGAAATCCTCGACTACGACGACGAGAAAATCGCCCAACTGGCCATCGCCGACGCCCTCACCTGAGGCCGCGCTGACAATGGCCGAACCCCTGCTGACGCAGCCCCAGATCGAAGAAGCCCTCTCCCGCTCCTACCTCCGCGCGCTGGCCGGCCGCGCCGGCTTCATCACCGCCGAATACGACTTCGACATGGCCGGCATCGACATGCAGGTCCGCGCCGGGAGCGGCGTCTACGGCAGAATCTTGGATGTGCAGCTGAAGGCGACCGTGAACCTCGGGGAGCCGAGAGACGGGATGTTCAGGTTCCGGATCAACCGGCGCAGCTACGACATCCTGCGCAGCTCCGGCAAGGCTCCGATCGTCCTGATCGTTCTCGATCTGCCTCGCGATTCCGCTCGCTGGCTCGAAGTATCGGATGATGCGCTGCTGCTGCGTCGTCGCGCCTATTGGGCGAGCCTTGCCGGCGCACCTCCCCGTCGCGGACAGCAGACGGTCACGATCGACATCCCCGCCGGAAATCGTCTCGACTTGGCTACCCTGAATGCGTTGATGGATGGCGACATGAGCGGAGGCCTCACGTGAAGCCTGCTTGGCATGGCGATGCCCTGAACGCGGTGACGCCCTCGGCCCTCATGGCATTCGTAGAACGCCGCGGATGGCGGAAAGCCGGCACCTATCGCGAATTCTCCGACGTCTATGAGCACCCGTCGCTCTCGGGAGTGATCATCCCGCGCATCCAGGACCTGCGGGACTACAAGCTCGTGGTCGACCGCCTGATCGAGGACCTTGCCAAGACCCTCGAACTTGACGAGCACGACGTCCTCCGCGCTCTCCGCACCGCCGAGCGCGACTGCATCACCGTCCGGGCGCCGTTCCCGACTGACGCGGACGGCGCGCCCATCGAACCCGTCGCCGACCTCTTGGCGTCCGCGCGCGACATCCTCGCCGCGGCTGTCTGCGCGGACGGCGGCAACGACGCGGCCCGGGGCTTCATGGATCGAGTGACGCTCGAGCACATCGATCCAGCAGCGGGCCAAGTCATCCTCAAGACCGCGCCCCTGACTCGGAACGACGCTGATCAGCTCGTCGGCGAGGACCTCCCGCCGGCCCGGCCCGATGATCGCCGGTGCACCGCGGCCGCGGCGGCCGCCCTCGCCGCTCTCCGCAGTGCCGCGGACCTCCCCGGCGACGCCGACGCGCTCGCCTGCGCGGTCCGCGATGGCGCGACGGCCTCGCTCTGCGACTCCGTCGCCGCTTCGCTCGAGCTGTTCCCCCGCTTCGAGATCGCGTTCGATTGGGCGCTCACACTTCCCAGGGACGACGAGCGCGATGCGATCTCCTTCGACCGCGGCTGCCTCCCCGCCATTCGCAGCGCCGCGGACTACTTCCGCGCGCGGGAGCGAGAGTCCTCCTCCACATAAGCGGGATCCTCCATCCCGTCTCCGCCTTCCGTTCTAGTAGCATCCGCGCACCGGTACCGGCTTCGGGGAAAGGCAGTGGCAATGTCGGAACGCATCGGCCTCGACGAAATCACTTCTCCGGCCAACATCCGCTCATACGTCGCCGAGTTCTTCGCATTCATGCTCTTCGTCCTCATGGCGACGGGCTCGATCATCGCCGTCTCCGCCATCAGCGGCGGCCCGCCCTTCGATGCCGCCGGCGTCGCCTTCATCGCGATCTCGCACGGCCTCGCCATCTCCGTCATGCTCTTCGCCTTTGACAAGATGGGCAGCGCCCACCTCAATCCCGCCGTCACACTCGCCTTCATCGTCATCCGCAAAGTCAAAGTCGCGCCCGGCCTGATCGTCATGCTCGCCCAATTCGTCGGCGCCTGCTGCGCCACCGCACTGCTCTACGCGATGGTCAACGACGACCTCGGCAACCTGAGCAACTTCGGCGCGCACGGCATCAGCACGGATGTCGTCGGCGGCAACGGCGGCGCGTTCCTCGTCGAGATGGTGCTCACCGCCGCCCTCCTCGCCGTCGTGATCGGCTCCGTCGTCGCCAAGCGTAACTGGGGCGTCTCCGCCCCCATCGCCATCGGCATGGCCGTGATGCTGATCCACTTCGTCGCCATCCCCATGACCGGCGCATCCGTCAACCCCGCCCGCACCTTCGGCCCCGCCCTGATCTCCAACGCCTTCGACTCCTTCTGGGTCTACATCCTCGCCCCCAGCGCCGGCGCCATCCTCGCCGCCGTCCTCTACCACCACTTCTTCCGCGTCGGCGCGGCCGACGAACCCGAAGATGCCTGAGCCGGCCGCCGCGGACGTCGTCGGCCTGCCCGTCGAGCAGCTCGACACTCCCGCGCTGCTCGTCGATCTCGACGCGCTCGACCACAACGCGCAGCTGATGGCCTCGCGCTGCGCCGAGGCCGGCATCGCTTGGCGTCCTCACGTCAAGGCCTGCAAAACCCCGCAGATCGCGCAGCGCCTGCTCGACGCCGGTGCAGTCGGCGTCACCTGCGCCAAAGTCTCCGAAGCCGAAGCCATGGCCGCCGGCGGCATCGGCGACATCCTCATCGCCAACGAAGTCGTCGGCGAGTTCAAGGCCGCCCGCGCCGCCCGGCTCGCCCGCGAGGCCGCCCTCGCCGTCGCCGCCGACTCGGAGGTCAATCTGCGCCAGCTTTCGGCTGCGGCTGAGGCCGCCGGCTCGACCATCGAAATCCTGATCGATATCGATGTCGGCCTGCACCGCTGCGGCGTCGCGCCCGAGGATGCGCCTCCTCTGGCCCAGCTGGCGCTCGATCTCCCCAACCTCGAACTGCGCGGCTTGATGGGCTACGAAGGCCACGTGATGCACCTCGAACCGGAGGCGAAAGAACGCGAAACCGCGGCCTCGGCCAGCATCCTCGCCCGCGCCCGCCGCGCTTGCGAGGCGACCGGCATCCACATCGCGCACGCCTCCGGCGGCGGCTCCGGCAACTACCGCTTCGTCCTCCAACACGACCCGCGCGAGGCTTGGACCGAGCTCCAAGCCGGCGGCGCGGTGCTGATGGACCTCACCTATGAGGAGATGGGCGTCCAAGGCCACCTCCGTGCCCTCGTCATCGCCGCCCAGCTCGTCTCCGTCGCCAACTACCCGCTGGTCGCCGCCGACGCCGGCTGGAAGACGACCGGCCGCCACACCGGCCTGCCCGCCGTCGTCCCCCCGCGCGGCATGGAATGCCGCGGCCTCAGCGCCGAGCACACCCATCTCGAAGTCGACGAATGGCGCAAAGTCGAAGTCGGCGAACGCATCCGCCTAGTCCCCCACTACAGCGACAGCACCATCCTCCTCCACCGCCAAATCCACGCCCACCGCCGCGGCATCGTAGAAGAAGTCTGGCCAATCACCGCTGCCAGCGCGCTCCAATAGCCCCCGCGCCAACATTCAAACGCAGTCGGATATCAGCCTCCCGTGAACAGGGCAGTTGCGCCAGACCCACGGATCGCTTGTGATCCACCATCTGGCATCATATTCAAACGGCCAATCCATTGCCCCGATGCTTCTCAGGTTTGGCATGGGCGGACGCACATCCTCGGTTGCACTCGCATCTTGCTGTCCTCCAATCGTGTCTGATGGCAGAGCCTTGGTCCTGACTTGGATTGTGGCGGCTTTGAGCACGACGCCTTGATGTCTGATCTCAAGATCGTACAAGGTGTCCGGCAGAAGATCGCTGATCGTATGCGAGGTGGAGTTTTGGATAATATAAGGATAGATTGCCCTTTGGCTGGTGCCGGCATAATTTAGAGATACGCGAAACTCGGAAAGCGCAGCCGGATGTGGCAAATCCCAAGTAGCGGTGATCGAATTATGAGTACTGGTCGCCTGTAAATTCTTTGGCCCGATTGGCAATGGCACTGCACCTAGAGGCGCAGGCTTAGTCCTGATTCGAAGCGATGCTACTATTCTTTCCTCCATGGTCCAGTCAGCGACGGTTACATTATAACTAGTATCAAACGGCAAGCCCTCGATAGTGACACTTTGTCGCTCGGCAGCTGTTGGCCAGATTGTTTTTAGCGCACTGCCCCGAGAGTGTGCAGCTGTGATGACGTACGCGCGATCAGTGGTAGGCACATCCCACGAGACGGTGATGCTGTCGTGGGTACTGGTTGCGGTCAGGTTTTCCACTTCGGAGACCGTCACGAGCGGTCTTGGGTTGGACCAATTGAGAGCGTCGGGTGTCTCACGTTCGATCGCCTCGCGCAGGGCGGCGATGACGACCTCGTAAGCGATGTCCTCCTCGAGGTTGGGCCCGAACGGCTCGCCCCACGAGTAGCCGGGATCAGTTGCCCACGAATGACGTTCATCGCGGTCTTCGGCGTAGGTCCAAACGCCGTCCGGGACTGTTCGCCATCGGATGAGATAATGCCCGAAGTGCTGCTCGGTTCCCGCCCCCGGCACTTCCCGCCAAGCCATGCCCGCGCCCCGTCGCCCGCTAATCAGGTGGAAAATCTCAGGAGCCGGCAGCGCCTCTGCTCGTGGCACGCGGATTGAGGCGGATTTGATGGTGCCGCGGCCGTCGCGGAGGAAGCCGGTGATGACGGCGTCGCGCTGGGATTCGTCGATTTCGCCGTCTGCGGTGCGGGGGATGAGGCCGCAGTTGACCTTGATGCGGTAGGTGTTTTCGCCGATCATCCGCCCGTTGACGTGGGGCCAGAGGTTGCCGGCGCCGCCGCCGCCGCGCCAGCGGATCTCGGTGAGGGTGCCTTCGGTGCAGAGCTCGCGGGAAGATTCGAGCGAGAAGCGCAGCTCGGGCGCGGGCGAGTCGACCCAGACGCGGGTCGTCTCCGACCAGAGCCCGGCGTCCGCGGCGCGGACGCGGAACAGCCAGGTGCCGGTGAAGAAGCCGCCCTCGCGCGTGGCGAGCACGCTGGTCCCCGTCGCCGCCGTCTCTCCCGCCCGGCTCGCGTCGCCTTCCTTCTGCCAAGCGACGACGTAGTCCTCGGCACCCGCAACCGCGTCCCACTCGACCAGCATCCCGGCGGCGCGGTGGAACTCGAAGCGCGCGCGCGGAGCGGCGTGCGGCCAAGCAGCCGTCGTCAGCGCCGCCACCGCGGAGGGTGCCGAGCGATCGCGCTGATGCAGCGAGCGCAGCCGGAACTCGTAGCGGCTCCCCGCAGTCAGCGCGCCGGTCGCGAACTCCAGCATGTCCGCGCCGAGCCGCTCCGTCGCCGCCGTCTCGCCTGTCAATCCCCAAGCGAGCTCGTACCCCGTCGCACCCTCCACGGCGTCCCACGAAGCCGTCGCCCGCTCCCCGTCGAACACGACGCGCGGCGGATCGGGCACGGGCAGCTGGATCGTGTCGAAGACGCCGCGCAAGTCGAAGGGCCTGCCGCCGCCGGGCGCGCGGATGCCCCTGCCCTCCGCGTCGAGCGCCCGTACCCGCACGATGTAGGCCGAGCTCGGCCGCAGCCCCGTGACCTCGAACCGCCGCGCCGCCCCCTCGGCCTGCGCCGACTCCCACCCCGCCCCGCTCACGCGCCGCCGCCAATGCACGGAGAAGGCCGCAGGATCGTCGCCGCCGTCCCAAGTCCAGCCGACGACGAGCCGCTCGCTCCCCGCCTCGACCAGCGCCAAGACCGGCCGCTCCTGCGCCTGCGCGGCCGTCGCCCAGAGCAGCGCCACCAGCACAGCCGCCAAGCCAGCCCCCCGCAGCCAAGTCACCCAAGCCACCACGCACCTCCGCAGCCGGCAACCCGGCCGTGCCCGCGCCACATGCTAGCGGCTCAGCAGGATGAAAAATCAAGGACTGCTGCCTACCGGAATGGGCGTTGTCTCCACTAAGACATCTTGGTGACCATAAACGAGACCATGGTGCCGGATTTTGATGCGATAGAGCGTCCCGGGCGAAAGCGCCCTGAACGTATAAGACCAACCGCCCGCCGGTTTTTCATACAAACCCTCAATGGCTAGTCCTTGCCCGGTATTGCCGTCAGACAATAACATCTGATATACAGGCACCGCACCTGCGAAGGGTTCATCCCATTGCACAGTGATCGTGCTCTGAGTTGCGGTTGCTCGGACGTTTTGCGGTCCACGAGGAAGAGGCGACCAATCAGCCGGGGCGGCATCCGTGCGTATGGTAGTGCGAACAGAATAGCCATATACAGCTGAGCATGCAATCACGACTATCTCATACTCTGTGTCCGGACTCAGACCTGAGAGCAAAACTTGACTGCGTTGTCCGGGGACCGCACGGGCGAATGCAACACTCTCGCCACGCCCCGGGCCGCGAGCCACAGCAACATCATCACAGCCGTTGATCCGAACCAACTCCGTAGATGGCACTGGGATCCAAGAAATCGTTGCCGTATCGTGCGTGGACTGAACACTGAGACTATAAGGCTCTCCCATCACTTGATACTCGGCTGTTTCGCTCCACTGCAATGCACTCGGGGTTTCGATTTCGATTGGATTGCGCAGCTCGGCACCTTGTATTCGAACTAAACCACCGGCAGGCACCGGGCGGGTGGTAGAGAGCCGCACGCTGGTTCGAGCAGGTCCGGAATTTATTGGCGTATATGTCCATTGAATATCGCCTGGAAGCATGTACCGCTGCGTGACGAGCGTCGTGGCTGAATCGTCATGAACTGCGGCGCTGAGCCACCTGACCGAAACAGTATCTGTCGAGGCCCATTTGTGATCAATAGTCGGAGCCGGCAGAGCCTCTGCTCGTGGCACGCGGATTGAGGCGGATTTGATGGTGCCGCGGCCGTCGCGGAGGAAGCCGGTGATGACGGCGTCGCGCTGGGATTCGTCGATTTCGCCGTTTTCGGTGCGGGGGATGAGGCCGCAGTTGACCTTGATGCGGTAGGTGTTTGCGCCGATCATCCGCCCGTTGACGTGGGGCCAGAGGTTGCCTGCGCCGCCGCCGCCGCGCCAGCGGATCTCGGTGAGGGTGCCTTCGGTGCAGAGGTCGCGGGAAGATTCGAGCGAGAAGCGCAGTTCCGGCGCGGGCGAGTCGACCCAGACGCGGGCCGTCTCCGACCAGAGCCCGGCGTTCGCGGCGCGGATGCGGAACAGCCAGGCGCCGGTGAAGAAGCCGCCCTCGCGCGTCACCAGCGCGCTGGTCCCCGTCGCCGCCGTCTCCCCCGCGCGGCTGTCGTCGCCTTCCTTCTGCCAAGCGACGACGTAGTCCTCAGCGCCGGCGACCGCGTCCCACTCGACCAGCATCCCCGCGGCGCGGTGGAACTCGAAGCGAGCGCGCGGAGCGGCATGCGGCCAAGCAGCCGTCGTCAGCGTCGCCGTGGCCGAGGGCGCCGAGCGATCGCGCTGGTGCAGCGAGCGCAGCCGGAACTCGTAGCGGCTCCCCGCCGCCAGCGCGCCGGTCGCGAACTCCAGCACGTCCGCGCCGAGCCGCTCCGTCGCCGCCTCTCCGCCTGCCAATCCCCAAGCGAGCTCGTAGCCGGTCGCGCCTTCGACGGCGTCCCAAGCCGCGGTCGCCCGCTCCCCGTCGAACACGACGCGCGGCGCATCCGGCACGGGCAGCTGGATCGTGTCGAAGACGCCGCGCAGGTCGAGGGAGCGGCCGTTGAGGGCTCGAATGCGGTTCCCCTCGGCATCCAGCGGGCGCACGCGCACGATGTATGCGGAGAGCGGGCGTAGCCCCGTGATTGCGTAGCGCCGCGCAGACTCCGCGATCTCCACTGAAGCCCACTCCGCTCCGCTCACCCGCTGCCGCCAGTGGACGGCGAACGTGTCCGGCTCGTCCCCTTGCCAAGTCCACGCGACAACGAGTCGGTCGCTGCCCGCCTCAGCGAGCGAAAGCGCCGCCCGCTCCTGCGCTTGCGCCGCTGCCCAGAGCGCCATCAGCAGCGCCGCCGCCAAGCCGATGACCCGCAGCCGAGCATTCCAAGTCACCGAACTGCCCTCCCGTTCCGCCCCGGCTACGAAGTGCGCGCCCGCCGCAGGAACGCGACTACCTCGCTATACTGCACCGGCCCGCCTGCATTGGCCGAGCTCGTCAGCACTTCCAGCTCATGCTCGACGTCCCACTGGGCGCCCAACTTGCTCGTCCACAAGCCCGACGGCAGCTGCCGCGCCACGTGGGTGAACTGCTCGCCGTCGCCGAAGATCGCCGCTTTTTCCATCCCCTCCTCCAGCTCGCCATCTCGGCACTGCTCGTATCCGACCAGCGCGAGTACTGCCGTGACCGCTCTGACGCTCGTCTCCTGCGCGATCCCAGGAAGCCATATCGCCCCGGGCCGCAGCGGCTCCCACCAGCTATGCGGAATGCCTGCCGCCCACGCAACGCAGTTGTACCCGATCGACGGCGGGCTCGTGATCGCGTAGCGGGTGCCGCGCAAGCCGGGGAACAGCGAGGTGAGCCGTTCTTCCTCGGTCGTCACTTGGCCGGGAATCGCCGCCGGCCCCAGTCGAGCCAGGCTGCTTGAATCTCGTCGACTTTGCCGGGCGTCGCACCCGCGGCGGGATTCTCGCCGGTGATCTCGGCCAGCGCCAGAAACCAGGGCGCGTCGTCGCGCTCCAGCTCTCGCAGGATCCACGGCACTGCGGCATTCCCCATCGCAACGATCTCGCGGTAGGCGTCGTGGTCGACCATGTATGACCAAAACGCCAAGCACCCCGTCTCGAAGCGCCAAGTCTCCGCCAACTCGAGAAAACGCTGCTCCAGCGCCTCCTTCGGTCCCGTTTCCTCCACCAGCGCTCCGGCTGCGGTTCGCGTCGTCATCGCGTCGGCCTCCCGCTCCGACTCAATCATAGGTTGCCTGCAACCCCGAGTCGTCTCGCTCCCGCGTCGGGTCCGTTTCGGGCATAATGGAAGCAGCCGTCGCGAGCGTCTGGAGCGCCTTATGGCACTGATCGAACTCGACACTGAGAACACCGAGGAGATGTCGGAACGGATCGCCAAGTCGATCAGCCGCCAGACCGGGCTCAACATCGACCACCTCAACGCCCACCCGATGGACACCTACCTGATCCAGCACCCGGGCGCGCCTTGGTGCTTCTGCGAGGACCCGCCCAAGGCCGTGCTCGAACACCGCAAGAACTACGTTGACAAGAAGCTGCTGCCCGAATCGGTGATGGACTACCTCGACGAGATCGTCCGCAGGCTCTGGGACGACCCGGAGGCGATGGAAAAGCGGGCCCAATCGGACTACTGGAAGATCTACGGCGGCGACCCGTCGCGCCCGGTCTGGTAGTCGCGCCGCGCATGCCCGACGCGCAGCATCCCATCGGCGCGGTCGTCGCAGACCTCGACGCCGTCCGCGATCGCATTGGCGCGGCCCGCAGCGCCCATCTCGCCACCGCCTCGGCAAGCGCCGCGCCGCACCTGATCCCCGTCGTCTTCGCCCTCAGCGGCGGCGCCGTCTACATCGCCATCGACGAGAAACCCAAGACCACCACCAGAATCCGCCGCCTCCGCAACATCGAAGAGAACCCGCAAGCCGCGCTGCTGATCGACCGCTACGACGATGACTGGACAAAACTCTGGTGGATCATGCTCCGCGGCCGCGCCGAGGTCCTGCTCCCTGACACATGGGACGCCGACGAAGCCCACAACGCAATCTCCGCACTCCGAACCCGCTACCCGCAATACGCCGCCCACGCGCTGGAAGAGCGCCCCCTGATCCGCCTCACGATAGAGAACGTCACCCATTGGTCCGCCAGTCCAACAGCCTGACCCCCGCGGAACCCGCCTTAGAAACCTGCACAGCGGATCGCAAGAACTTCCGAATTTCCCAAGCCAAACATGGGCGGTTCTACATCAATCCTCGAGAACATGAATCAACGGATATCTCCTGTCGATATCTGAACTTCTACAGAAACCTTTACGATCCCACGGCGCTTCATCGTTGCACGATAGCGAAACGGATGTCACGGCAGCCTGTATTCAGCCAGAGTCAATTCGCCTCGTCGCCGGCTCGTATTCGGCTACCGGCATGGTCGTGGCCGAGATCCGCCGTCTGGTTGATCGGGAGCGGCTGGCTGAACCGGCGCTTAGCTGAAGTCGATGCCGGTCAGGTCGAACCAGCGGCGGTCGACGCCGGACCAGCCGCCGTCGACGACGATCTCCTGGCCGGTCACGAACGTCGATTCGTCGGAAGCCAGATAAAGCGCCGCGGCCGCGATGTCGGAGCCCTCGCCGCTGCGGCCGACGGGATGAATCCCCGCCGAGCGCGCCCGCCGCCGCTCCAGCTGCTCCTCGGTCTGCGGCCCCGTCGAATCATCCCCGATCCGCGTCGCGATCGCGCCCGGGCAGATGCAATTGACACGGATGCCCTTCGCCGCAACCTCGCCCGCCGTGGCTCTGGTCAGCGCAATCACGCCGCCCTTGGAGGCGCAGTAGGCGGAGATGCCGGGCAGCCCCGTCAGCCCGGCGACCGACGCGGTGGAAATGATCGAGCCGCCGCCGGCGCGCTCCAAGTACGGGATGCCGTGCTTCATCCCCAGCCAGACGCCCTTCAGATTGATCGCGATGATCTCGTCGAACAGTTCCTCCGGGCAGTCCACGGTCGAGCCTTCGCGACCGCCGATTCCGGCGTTGTTGTAGAGCACGTGGATCGCGCCCCACTCGCCTGCGGCGGCTTGGAACATCGCCTGCACGTCCTCGCTCCGCGTCACGTCGCCAGTGAAGGCCAGCGCCGATCCGCCCGCGCCCGAAATCACGCCGGCCGCGTCCCGCGCCCGCTCCTCCCAGCGGTCGACGACGAGCACGTTCGCCCCCTCCGCCGCGAACAGCTCCGCCGTCGCCCGCCCCATCCCGGCCCCCGCCCCCGTAATCACCGCCGTCTTCCCCGCCAGCCGCTCGCTCATGATTCAACCCTCCTCGCTCACTCGCGCAAAGGCTAGCGGAACCCGTGCCGGCCCCGCAGCGGTTACCCGTCGGCGATGACCTCGATGTCGACGACCGCCGAGACCAAGGCGTTTACTGGGAGAAAAGTGACTTTGACTTGCCCTCGCTTGATCGACATCATCGAGCCCGGCAACCCGGGCAGCGGCGAAGCTGCCGGATTGGACGGCGACGGATCCCTCAACAGCTCAGCGGCAATCCAAGCCAGATCGGTCTTCGCCGGCTCTTCCAGCGCGTCTACCAGGGCGTTGATGCCCGTGGCGTAGTAGAAGTCGTAGCCGCCTTCGTGCTCCGCCATCCGATTAAAGCTCTTCGGGAGGGACGGGCGTGCCGTCGCGGCGCACCATCTGCCCGTCCCACACTTTTGCAACGCCCCTTGCCGTCTGCGCCCGCGATTGCGGGCTGTTGACGAAGAGGCGGACGCCCCAGTCGGATTGGCCGGAGTGCACGGTTGCGCGGGCCTGCTTGATCAGCTCCGCGGCCCGCGATTGCAGGGCTTCATCTTCCACGATCGCCCCGTCTTCCTGCTCCTCCAGGAAGCAGTCGAGGCCGGCCGGGACGGCGCTCTGCTGGATCTCCTCCGACATCGAGTCGAGGCAGGCCGCGCCGACCCACCATGGGCCTTCCTCGCGCAGGCCTGGCTTGACCCCGTCGCAGCAGCCCGTGATCGGCTGCTCGCCGAACCGCCCGAATTCCTGCCGCAACTCGGCGATCGCCGGCCGCCCTTCCTCCACTCGGATCGGCTCGTCGAACACGCGGCAGCCATCGACGGCCAGCGAGTATGCCTGCGCGCGGAACGCGATCAGCTCCAGCTCGCGCAGCGTCACTTCTCTCTCCCAGTGGACGATGAACGCCACTGCTTCCCGCATTTCATCGACCACCGGCTGCATCGTCTGCCCCCTGTTCGGCGCCCCGTCCGCAGGGCGCATTCACTCTAGTCCCGCCGCGTTCGCGCCGTCCTGCGGCTAGAACATCGGCGGGGAGCGGCCGAAGGTGCGGGATTCGCCTTCTTCGGTGACCATCGGCAGCGATTCGTCGGCCGCCCATTCCGACAGCGAGGCGTCGTACACGGCGACGTCCTCGTAGCCCAGCAGGGTCAGGATGAACGCGTCGTTCGAGGCCGCGATGCCGCCGCCGCAGTAGGTGATCACGCGCTTCTTCAGGTTCGGCACCGTCTCGCCCGCGGTCGCGATCGAGAACGCTTCCTGCAATTCCTCGCGCGGCTTGTAGCGCTGCGTCTCCGGCTCCACCAGCTCCATCGCGGGCACGTTCGCCGCGCCGGGGATGTGGCCCGCCCGCCCGTACGTTTTGCCGCCGTCCTCGCCCGAATGCTGGTCGCGCCCCAGCGCGTTGATCAGGCAGCCGCCCACCAGCGATGCCTCCAGCACTTCCTCTTTCCGCGCGAACCGCGCCGCGTCGAACCGCGCCCGGAACTCGGCCGGCTCATACGCGCACGGCGCAGTCGACGCCTCGCGGCCCTCCGCCAGCCAGGTCGTCCAGCCGCCGTCCAGCACGGCCACCTGCCGCGCGCCCATCGCGCGGAACATCCACCAGAGCCGCGCCGCCCACATCGAACCGAGCCGGTCGTACAGCACGATCCGCGAATCCCGCGAAATCCCCTGCCGCCCAGCCGCCTCGCCGAAGGCCTCCGCCGACGGCATCATGAACCGCAGCTGCTGCGCGTTGTCCGAGAAATCCTCCTGCAGGTCGAGGAAGCCCGCGCCGGGGATGTGCCCCGCCTCGTACTCCGCCCGCCCCGACTCGACGCGGTACCCGCCCCCTTCCCGCGCCCGCAGGAAGACGGTGCACTCGAACACCCGCAGGTCCTCATCCCCCAGATGCTCCCCCAGCCATTCCGACGACACCAGATACGGCGACTCGATCCCGCTCATCATGCGACTCCTCTCGCTCGACTGATCCTATCACTGCCCGGCTGTGGCCCGCACGAATATCCCCCGCTCACTCACTCGGTTCCTCGTCTGCTTCCAGCAGCCCGCCGTCAACAAACGGCGCGTCGACATGATCAGCGGGCGCAGCATCCATCATTCCATCCGCGCTCTGCGCTCCAGTTGTCGATGACCCCGCCACGGCTGAAGCGTAGTAGATGATGGACGATCTCTTCCATCCGGTTCCCTTCATCTCGATCACATCAAAACGATTTAGATTCGGTGATTTGATCTCGCCAGCTGGCGTAACTGCCTGCACGAGAATATCGCCAAGATGCCTTGAGGAGAATGACACGCGAACTTTGCCGTAGTTTCTCTTCTTCTCCGTGTCTATGACCTCACTGCTACGAAGTGCACGAGTGACAGATTCCTCTATATCTTGTGCAGTGAAAGAACGGAGCCGTGGGAGCAATTCCTCTGTGGAACCCCCAAGCCGCATCCCAACCTCGAATTTATCATTTTCGTGTTGTCGGATGACGATCCGCACTGCGGCATGTGTGCGGGCGGACTCTGATGCTGCCCATGACGACTTGCAGGTGCCTTTGACTGCTTGCACTGAGAAGTCGTATTCGGTGTCCGAGCTCAGGCCGGTGAACCGGTGCGACGATCCGGATGCGGAAACGCCGGTGGCGTCCGTTGACGATTTCCGCACTCGGTATGACAGGCCGCTTACTGCCGTCCAGCTCAGGGCGATTGTGTGGTGGGCGCTGTTTGCGACGGGCGAAGCGGAGAGGCCGCTTGGAGCGCTGATGGTGCAGGTTGCTTTCAGCGCCACTTCGGCAGATTTGCGCAACTTGGGAGCGCTGGTGCTGTCCGTCGCGACGATCCTGATCGTTTTCGTGCTCACCGTGGCCGGGCATTGCACCGTCTTTTTGCTGCCGGAAGTGGATGCTCCGTCCACCGTCACGGTATATGGCGACGTTCCGCCGCTGACCGACCAGCTGATTTCTGCTTGGGTGCCGGTCGTGCAATTGATCGTGCTTGAGCCCGGCCTCACCGTCAGCGGTGGCACCACGGTCAGCGATATTCTCTCCGTATCGCTATTGGCGGCACCGTCCGTTGCCACTACCCTGATCTCTTGCGTTCCGGCTTCGCTTTTGCAGGTGACCGTAGTTGGACTCGTCGTCACCGAAGTCCCGTCCACGGTGACGCGGATCGTCCCGCTGCCGCCCTCAGTGGACCATGTGACTTTGACCGTTCCACCAGTCTCGCAGGCCGACTTGTCGGCGCTTGCCGTCAGCACGAGATCATCCTCTGGTTCATACGGCGGTGTTGGTGGCGGTGCCGGCGGGCTGGTGACGGTGATCCTTGCTTGCTTTGTGACTGATTGCTTGGGGGTGCCGGAATCTTTGATGGTGAAGGTGACCGTTTTGGTACCGGTGCTGCTGCAGCGGTAGGTGTAGGGGTTTGATGATGGGGTTGAGGTGTAGGGGGCGGTGCCGCCTGTGGCGGTCCAGGTGAGGCGGACGGTGTTGCCGGTTTGGCAGCTGGCGCTGGTGGGGGAGAGGGTGGCTGAGAGGACGGAGGGGGTTGTCGGCTTGGTGCTGGAGGGGGTGGAGGCGCCGGCGGTATTTTCGGCGCGGACTTTGAGGGTGTAGGTGGTGCCTGCGGTGAGGCCGGTGAACTTGTGGGTGCCGGTGCCGGAGGGGGTGGACCAGGTGGTGCGGCCGCTTCTTTGCACCTTGTAGGTGAGGCCGGAGACGGCGGTCCAGGTGATCGTGAGGCTGGTCGGCTGCCGGCTGCTGACGCGGAGGTTGGCGGGAGCGGCGGGCTTGGTCCAGAAGCCGGAAGCTTCGTCCGAACCGCCGGTGATGGCGCCGTTGTAGGCGGTGACGCGGATGCTGTAGTTCTTGTTCGCGGTCAGCCCCGTGAACGTATGCGAAGTTCCGCCGCTTCCGCTCGGCGTCTGCTCGCTGCCGTAAGTTGCCGTCCCGGTCGAGGGCGTTTCGCCGATCTGCACCTTGTGCAGCGTCGCCCCGGTGGCGGCCGACCAGCTCGCCGTGATGCTCGAACTGGTCGCCGTCGAGCTGGAAGCAAGCGTCGGCGCGGGCGGCTTGCAGGTCGCCGAATCCGGAGTGCTCCCGTCCGTAGCCGCCTGCCCGGACACGCCTCCCGATGGCAGAGCGCAGATCGGACGATGCACCGCCACGCCTATTGGTGGTGCAGAATCTTCATTCTTCTCGCTGTCCTTAACGGAAACGAGCACCGTCTGTCGACCCTCAGCTCGCTGGCACTTCACCTCTGCAGATCCGGACCGCGTAATAAAGGTCTTCTCGCTAAACGCAGGATCTATGCTATTCGCATCTTTGATGGTGACGGTGACGTCCCCAGTCCCGCCCGTGACGGTCCAAGAGATCGTCGTCTTCCCATCCGGCAAGCAAGTCACCGGATTCGCGGTCGCATTGACCGCGAGAGGCGCGACTTCAGAGTAAGAAAAATCATAGATGCCCGACCACCGTTGGTTGCCAGATTGCACTGCGCCCTCGATCGAAAGAAAAATAGTCCCCGTTACGGATGTCATCCAATTCTCGATCTTGGATTCATCCTCGCGGTCGCCACCGGATGCGTCATTCCCGTCCTTCCAAAGCTTCAGCACGATGCTATTTAACGCTGTTGGCACTTCCGGTTCCACGGAAAACTCGTATTTATGATTGGCTTGTGCCCGTACCTCATAGAGATGGAAGTGATTGTTGTTCAGCAGTCTATTTGTTGTACTTGTGATACCGTTCGACGCGAACGACACGCCATAATTGGCCAACTTACCGGTCGGATGTAGTTCGGACGCGGGGGTGAAGTCGATCGGGGGCCCGTACATTTCCGGAGCTATAGCACGGCTGGTTGGCCACACGAAATTCCCGGTCCTGACTACCACGCTACATTCGGCACCTAAGCTCAGAGGCACCGTAACCGTGACTGGCAGCACTTCGCCGTGTTCCCCACCAGCGGCAATATCCAGCCGAGATCGTGATGCCTCAGGGCTACAGTTCACACGTGCCGCATACTCGGAGACACCTGGCCGAGTACCGCCGATGCCGGGAATTTCTGGCCGTGACGGACCACCTGGGGCTGAAGCCGGGTCCTTCCATTTTTCCTTTGTATCATAGAAACTCGGACGCCAGAATGAGGTGGTTAGATTTATATCTGCCAACGTTCGATTGTCGGTTTGCCGGGCTGCCACTTGTTCAAGTTGGAAAAGCGGTACGGTGTTATCAACAATTTGGCCAGTGGCTGAGGTCGGCACATCTGACGCTGGTGGCGGAGACAACATTAATTCCGGATCGAGAAAGGTGGTCATAGATCGTGGGTCCGGTTCGATACTGATCAGCGCACCATTATTTTCCTTAACCGGCCATGCGCACCGTTTGAACGGCTGGTTTTTGGGATCGGTTCGAGTGCCAAGCAAAACACATCCCCTGGTGAATTCTCGGTTAGTGGTGAACCAATATTTCGATACATCTCTTGATGAACCGTCAAAATGGCGTATCTCGAAATGTAGATGCGGGCCACGAGAATCTCCAGTATTGCCTTCAAGGCCTAAAACCGCCCCTCTAGATATGCTTGGTGGATTACTGACACGATCATCATCAAATCGTTCAATGTCCCAATCGGGCACACTTATTGGATATGCACTAGGGTCCTCATTAAAATGCGCATATTTAGTTAGGAAATGGCGTCCGTCTATGGCACGGTGAAAGACGAGCGCAGTGACTCCATGCGCTGGTGCGACGAGGTAACCACAAGCGTAGGTTGTGTCCTTGGAAATATATCTCCAAGGGTCATTGCTAATGCGAATCTTTTCACTAAGCGAACCGGTTTCAGTCGGCAGTGTTGGGCAGTAAACCGCGAATCTTCTTGGTTTTTTACGTAAATCGAATACCCGTACAGTACCCGGTGCAGATGCCAAGATCGGATCAATGCCGGTTCGGCCGCCACCAAGATTCCCGCCGGCAATATCAAGCCCGGCATGGAATTTATTGTCTCGACCCGCCCACATATCTTCACTAAGCTGTAATCTTGTTGAAAAGAAATACGGCCATGCGAAAATTGGTGCTGGGAAAGGCCACTCGGTAGGTGGCGCGATTGATGATTCGGCATCTTCCGCGCCACCGGCATCCGCTGGTGGCTTGGTGGATATCTTGATTCGCCGTTCCTCGGTATGTACCGCGAGATGTTCGACGACGACGGTATAAGTCAAGCCAGGTTTCAAATGAGTGAACGTAAAGGTCGTCTCGCCATCGATGGTCCGTTCATATCGGGGGACAGAATATACAGGGTGGAACAAAGATAATAGGTAACCGCCATCAGGATCGGGATATGGAGGGTCCCAAGTCGCGGTGATGCTGTCGCGGGTTGACGTTGCCCGCAGGTTCTGCACCTGCCTCATGGGCGCGGTCCATCCCAGAGGTGCTGGATTGGTTCGGATCAAAACCGAAGAAACGAGTTGATCATATGGATCGTCGATCGTGCCGACCGTTAGTTGATATGAGCGATCCGGCATCAATTGAGAGAACTCCACGGTATGGACAGCCTCTTGGCGATCTCTGGGATCGAAACTCTGGCTCATGATGATACTGTCGGACATCTCTGATGGCGTACCGCTCGTCAATTCGATCGTAATTACGTAGTGCAGGACGCCTGCTTGCGATTGCCACTGAACCGACACGGTGTCGTGAGTTGCTCTTGCTGTGACTCCCTTGGGTGTGCTGCGGGTGCGGGTTGTGGTAATTGCCGACCAGTCAAGCGCGGATGGAGTTTCCAGATCAGCAGGATCGCGGACGGCGGCGATTTGAAATTCATAAGCGGTATCGATTTGGAGATCGGTAATCTCCCCATATACGACGAAAGGATCGCCGAAGGAAGATCGATTTTCGTATTTCCACGCAGTTTCCTCGACGGGTCGCCAGCGCAACACATGATGAAGAGATTGATCAGAATAGGTATCGCTGGAATTCTTTTGCCACGCGAAATCGAGCTCAGTAGATGACCGCCAAATTTCGATATTGGAAGGAGGCGGAGGCGTTGGTGCTCGTGGCACGCGGATTGAGGCGGACTTTATCGTGCCGCGGCCGTCGCGGAGGAAGCCGGTGATGACGGCATCGCGCTGGGTTTCGTCGATTTTGCCGTCTGCGGTGCGGGGGATGAGGCCGCAGTTGACCTTGATGCGGTAGGTGTTTTCGCCGATCATCCGCCCGTTGACGTGGGGCCAGAGGTTGCCGCCGCCACCACCGCCGCGCCAGCGGATCTCGGTGAGGGTGCCTTCGGTGCAGAGGTCGCGGGAGGATTCGAGCGAGAAGCGTAGTTCGGGCGCGGGCGAGTCGACCCAGACGCGGGTCGTCTGGGACCACGTTCCGGCCTTCGCGGCGCGGACGCGGAGCAGCCAGGAGCCGGTGAAGAAGCCGCCCTCGCGCGTCACCAGCGCGCTGGTCCCCGTCGCCGCCGTCTCCCCGGCCCTGCTGTCGTCGCCTTCCTTCTGCCAAGCGACGACGTAGTCGTTGACGCCGGTGACCGCGTCCCACTCGACCAGCATCCCGGCGGCGCGGTGGAACTCGAAGCGAGCGCGCGGAGCGGGGTGCGGCCAAGCGGCCGTCGTCAGCGTCGCAGCGGCGGAGGGAGCCGAGCGGTCGCGCTGGTGCAGCGAGCGCAGCCGGAACTCGTAGCGGCTCCCCGCCGCGAGCGCGCCGGTCGCGAACTCCAGCGTGTCCGCGCCGAGCCGCTCCGTCGCGGCCGTCTCGCCTGTCAATCCCCAAGCGAGCTCGTACCCCGTTGCACCCTCCACGGCGTCCCACGAAGCCGTCGCCCGCTCCCCGTCGAACACGACGCGCGGCGGATCGGGCACGGGCAGCTGGATCGTGTCGAAGACGCCGCGCAAGTCGAAGGGCCTGGCGCCGCCGGGCGCGCGGATGCCCCTGCCCTCCGCGTCGAGCGCGCGCACGCGCACGATGTAGGTCGAGTCGGGCCGCAGCCCCGTGATCTCGAAGCGCCGCGCCGCGCCGTCGGCCTGGGCCGACTCCCACGCCGCCCCGCTCACGCGCCGCCGCCAATGCACGGAGAACGCCGCGGGATCGTCGCCGCCGTCCCAAGTCCAGCCGACGACGAGCCGCTCGCTCCCCGCCTCGACCAGCGCCAGCACCGGCCGCTCCTGCGCCTGCGCCGCCGCCGCCCAGAGCAGCGCCGCCAGCACGGCCGCCAAGCCAGCCCCCCGCAGCCAAGTCCCCCAAGCCATCGCGCACCTCCGCAGCCGGCAACCCGGCCGTCCCCGCGCCACATACTAGCGGCTCATTCTTGGTTCCGTAGGATGAAGATCAAGGATTGTCGCCGACCTCCGCGCTGAACTCCGCTAGTGATGTGAAAGGAGGAACGGCGAAGGGCAATTGACCCAACAGGATAGTCGATATGTTTGATATATCTTCTTCTGCGGGAGGTCTTGACACCGGAAGGGTAGTAGCCATGATCTCACTGTGAGATATTACTAGGCCGACATGTCCGACGCGAATGCGATATGAAGTATTCGGCTCAAGATCAGTGAAAGTATAAGACCAGCCGTCACTACTAGGGGCATAAATGCCATCGCCGGCCAGTCGCTTGTCACCGAGATTGCCGAAAAGCTGTATAGTATAATAAGGAGTCGCGCCCTCGAACGGGTCATCCCACTGCACCTTGATTGTGCGCGATGTCGCAGCAACACGGAGATTCTGAGGTCCACGGAGGGGGGGCGACCAGTCGGCTGGAGCGATGTCCGTGCGTATGGTAGTGTTGATATAATATCCGTACTCCCATGTACATGCGTTCACGATAATCTCGTATTCCGTGTCTGGACTCAGGCCTGTGATCGAAACTTGGCTGCGCTGCCCGGAGACTGCGGGTGCATATGCGACGTTCTCGCCACGTTCCGGGCCACGGACCACAGCGACATCGTGGCAGCCGGCATCCGTAGATGGCACTGGGATCCAAGAAATCGTTGCAGTATCATGCGTAGATTGGACGGTGAGACTGTGGGGTTCCCCCAGCACTTGATGTTCGACTATTTCACTCCACCGCAAGGCACTCGGCGTTTCGATTTCGATTGGATCACGCAGCTCGGCACCTTGTATTCGAACTAAACCACCGGCAGGTATCGTGCGGGCAGTGGAAAGCCATACGCCGTTTTGGTCAGATCCAGAATTTCTCGACGTATACATCCATTGAGTATCACCGGACAACATGTATCGCTGCATGACGAGCGTAGTTGCGGAATCGTCGTGCGTAGCAGCGCTGATCCAATCGACGGTGACGTTATCTATGTGACCCCATTTGCGATCGATAATCGGAGCCGGCAGGGCTTCGGCGCGGGGCACGCGGATGGAGGCGGACTTGATGGTGCCGCGGCCGTCGCGGAGGAAGCCGGTGATGACGGCGTCGCGCTGGGATTCGTCGATCTCGCCGTCTGCGGTGCGGGGGATCAGGCCGCAGTTGACCTTGGCGGTGCCATCCAGCTCGCCTACTGGTTCACCGTTGATTTGGAGATTCAGCGGGCTGGTGCCGCCGTCGGCGGACCAGCGGAGCTCGGTGAGGGTGCCTTCGGTGCAGAGTTCGCGCGAGGATTCAATATCTAGGATGAGCTCTGGAGGCGCGCCGGAGATCGCTACGATCGTTGGTTTGGACCACGCGCCGCCGTTCGCTGCGCGGACGCGGATTTTCCATTCTCCGTCTGTGAACCCGCCGTTGCGCGATAGCGAGATGACCGTCTCCGTAGTCCGCGCCGCGCCGGAGTCGAATCGGTCGCTGTTGTTGACCCACCAGGTGATGTATGCGGATGCGTTGGCGGCGGCCTGCCATGAGACGTTGATCCGCCCGCTGGCCGGGTCGTACTCGGCGGGTGGGGCAGCGCCGTGCGGCCAAGGCGCTCTGGTCGGCGGCTCGGCGCTGGCGGCGCGGAGACCGGCGAGGAGCGCGAGCGCCGCGATGATTGCGATTGCGAACCTGCCGGCCATTGCGCGCTCTCCGTTCAGGGAGCCTAACGCCGCGCCAGCCTGCGTCGTTCCGCGCGTGGCGGTTAGACTGGCGGCGGAGGTGCCGAGTGATCGACCACATCGTGCTCGCCGTGCAGGATGTCCAGGCCGCCGTCGAGGAGGTGGCCGAGGCGACAGGCGTCCGCGCCGAGCTGGGCGGGCGGTTCGAGGGCCGCGGCGTCTACAACCACCTGCTGGCGCTGCAGGACGGGGCGTATCTGGAGATCATCGGGCCCGACCCGCAGCAGGCCGGGCACGAGGGTCCGCTGCCGTTCGGGCTGCATCTTGCGGACCAGCGGCGGGTGCCGCACTGGTGCGCGAAGGCGGGCGCGGAGATCGAGCAGCGCGTGGCGGCCGCCCGCGAGGCCGGCTACGACATCGGCGAAGTCCGCCCGCTCGGGCGCGTCCTGGCCGACGGGACGCGGCTCGATTGGCGCCTCAGCGTGGCCAGCTGGCCGCCGCTGCTCGACGGGCTGGTCCCCTTCCTGATCGATTGGGGCGATGCGCGGCACCCGAGCACGACCGCGGTGGCCGGCTGCACGCTGGTCGATTTCCACGGCGAGCATCCGGATCCGGAAGCAGTCGGGGCCGCGTTGGAGGCCTTGGGCGTGGAACTGCGGGTCGAGCGAGCGGATGCGCCAGCGCTCGCAGCGACACTCGAAGGCCCCGGCGGCCGAATCACACTGCGCTGAGTTGCCGAGGGCGAAATCGACATGTTCATCACGCGGCTCAAACTCCACAATTTCCGCAATTTCCGCGATATCGAACTTCAGCTTCAACGTCGCGTGTTCATCGTCGGCGCGAACGCGACCGGCAAATCCAACCTCTTGGATGCGCTCCGCTTCCTGCGCGACATCGCCAAAGAAGACGGGGGCGGGCTGCGCGCGGCGATCAGCGCCCGCAAAGATTTCCGCCACATCAGATCCTTGATGGCGCATGGGCGCGACAATTACGTGGGTATCGAGATCGATGTCGCGCCGACGCCAGACGCGGATCCGATTTGGACCTACGCACTCGAGCTGGAACTTGAGCGCAGCGGGCGCCACCGAACGCTGGTCAAGTCGGAGCGGGTGGTCAAGGAAGGTAAACCTCTGCTCGAACGCCCAGACGGGAAAGACAAAGACGACGATCGCCGGCGTACTGCGACCGCGCTCGAGCAGATCGATTCGAACATCAAATTCCGCGAGCTTGCCGACTTCCTCGGCTCCGTCCGTTACCTCAACTTGGTGCCCCAGCTGCTGCGGCTCGGCCAAGAGAACAATATGCAACGTCTCCCCGATGATCCGTACGGGCAAGGCTTCATTGAGCATGTCATGGCGACGCCGAGCAACACGCGCAAGGCGCGATTCCGGCGCATCAACGAATCGCTGAGCACGATGATTCCGCAGTTCAGCGAGCTGCGCGCCGTCAACGACAAGATCACCGGGCGGCCGCATCTGGAAGCGAAGTTCGATCACTGGCGCTCGCAGGGCGCTTGGCAGCGCGACCATGAACTGTCCGATGGCACGCTGCGGCTGGTCGCGCTGATGTGGATGGCGCAGGAATCCGGTGGCCCGCTGCTGCTGGAGGAACCTGAGCTATCGCTCCATGACGCCGTGATCCGCGAGCTCGCCGGAGCATTTGCAATGGTCTCGTTCACATCCAAGCGGCAGATATTCATCACCAGCCACTCTCCGCCACTGCTGCACGATGAAGGCGTCTCGCTGAGCGAAGTCGTCTTGCTGCGGACTGATAAAGACGGGACGCATGCATCGCTTGCCACAGAGGACCCTCAGGTGTGCGCCCTGAGAGAGGCGGGAATGCCGCTTGGCGAGATCGTCGTTCCGTGGACGGGGCTGCCCTCTCCGCGGCTGACCTTCGCGCGATGACCTTCATCGAATCCGCAGTGGAAGGCCGCCTTGACGCAGCCGTGGCTGAGCGCTTGATTGCGCATGCGGGCGCAGTCCCTGCTCGTGAGCCGTTCGAAAGCAATGGTCGGGAGCCTTTGCTTGAGCGAGTTGCCGGCTATGCCTCGGCGGCTCGCTACACCCCGTGGCTCGTGATCTGCGATCTTGACAGAGACGCCTGCGCACCCAGCCTGATGGCGCAACATCAGTGGGACTTCCCTCCGAAATTCTGCTTCCGCGTTGCCGTTCGTTCTATTGAGTCTTGGTTGATGGCCGACGCGCAGATCGCGCGCTTCCTCAGCGTCCGGCAGTCCGCTCTGCCGCCGAATCCGGATGTCGTGCCAGATCCGAAACGCTTCTTGCTCCATCTGGCTCGATCGAGCAGGTCGGCTGAAGTTCGTGAAGCCATCGGAGGTACGGCGGGAACGCATCAGATTGGCAATGCCTATACCTTGCAACTGCGCCGCTTCGTTGAAGAAATCTGGGATCCCGTCCAAGCGGCCGAGCGTTCTGATTCGCTGCGGCGGGCTGTTGCGGCTGTGGAGCGGTTGGCGGGGTTGTAGACTGCGGGGGAGAGGGAGGGAGTTGACATGGCTTCTGCTGGAGAGATCGTTTCGGCGTTCGTGGGGGAGTTCGATGCGGTGCATCCGGATCCGCGGGTGCTGGCGAAGTACTTCACCGATGACGCGGTTTACCACAACATGCCGATGGAGCCGGCCGTGGGGATCGACGCGGTGCGCGAGGCGCTGGTCGGCGTTTCGCAGCTCTCGCATCGCGGCTGGGAGACCGTGCACCAAGCGGTCAACGGCGATGTCGTGCTCAACGAGCGGGTCGACCGCTTCGAGTTGAACGGCAAGGACGTCGAGGTGCTGGTCTGCGGCGTCTTCGAGATCCGCGACGGCAAGATCGCGGCGTGGCGCGACTACTTCGACCTGGCCTCGATGCGGGCGCAGATGGAGTAGCGGCTCAGCTGCACTCGCCGGCGAACGCGGCGCGCAGGCATTCGGCGATCTCGTCCAGCGCGGCCGAGCCTTCGGGCACGGCGGCGAACATGCTGACGAAGCCGTGGATGACGCCGTCGTAGCGGGTCACGCAGACCGTGTTGCCCGCCGCCTCCAGCGCCGCCGCGTAGGCCTCGCCCTCGTCGCGCAGCGCGTCGTACTCGGCCGTCTGCACCAGCGCCGGCGGCAGCTCGGCCAAGTCGCTGGCCCGCAGCGGTGAGGCGTACGGTTCCGCTGCCCGCGCCTCGTCCGGCGCATAGAGCTGCCAATACCAGCGCATGCCCGCTTCCGACAGGCCGTATGAGCCGTCGCCGTTGACCCGGTACGACTCGGTCTCGAAATTGAAATCGGTGACCGGGTAGATCAGGATCTGCGCCGCGATCTCCGGCCCGCCGCGCTCGCGCGCCATCTGCGAGACCACGGCCGCCAAGTTGCCGCCGGCGCTGTCGCCGCCGACCGCGATCCTGCCGTCGCCGCCTGCCTCGTCCGCGTGCTCCGCGACCCATGCCGCAGCCGCGTAGCAGTCGTCGGCCGCGGCCGGGTACTCCGCCTCCGGCGCCCGGCGGTAGTGGACGCTGACGATGGAGCAGCCCGAGCGGTTGGCCAGCGCGCGGCAGACGTTGTCGTGCGAATCGAGATCGCCGACGACCCAGCCGCCGCCGTGGAAGTAGACCAGCGTCGGCAGCGCCGCATCCGGCTGCGCCGAGTAGATGCGCACGGGAATCTCGCCAGCCGGTCCGGGGATCGTCCGGTTCTCGACCCGCGCGACGGGCTCCTCCTCGCCCCTGACGCGCATCGCGTCCGACTGCCGCCGCGCCTCCTCCGGCGTCAGCGTGTGCGACGGTGGCAGCCCTTCGCGCATCTTCAACACGGCCTGCGTCTCAGCGGTCAACGGCATCTCGGCCTCCTCACGCGATGATCACGCGCACTGGTCAATCGCCGCGATCCTAACCGAGACCTCGTAGGCAGTCGCGCCGCTGGTGGGCTAGGATGAGCGGCATGGCGATGCCGACGGCGGAACACCGTGCGCAGCTGGTCGCAGGCGGATGCGACGAAGAGTTGGCCGACGCGATCTTGGGCGTGGCCGTGGCGGTGCGCGATGAGGCGGTGGAGGCGGCCGTCGCGAGGGCGATGGAGCAGGTCGCGCACTCGGCCGGTCTGCTCAACGGCCGCATTGACAGCCAAGACACGAAGAACGAGGCCCAGTTCCAAGTCATCGAGTCGACCATCCGCGAGGTCGCCTCGCAAATCCGAACCGAGATCGCCGACTTGGAGACGCGGCTCGAGAAGCGTCTCACCGACTTTCAGACGGAGACGGAGCGTCGTTTCACCAAGCTGGAGACGCAGATGGAGCGGCGATTCTCGGGGCTTGAGGGGCGGGTCGCGAAGCTGGAGGGCCAGATCGCAGTGCTGCGGGCGGAGGCGGACGCCAACTACGCGCGGCTCAATTCGACGATCCATCGGGCGGCGTTCGGGCTGGCGGGCTTGATCATCGCGGTGACGGGCGTGGTTGTGGCGTTGGTGGCGACGGGCGTACTCGGCTGATCGTCGCTCTCGCGTCTTCGGGCGCCCCAAGCGGGAGCACCGGAAGAGGCCTAGACAGACTGCCGGCTGGCGGTTACCTTGCGCGCGCTGGCGAGAGCCGGCCGGGGTTCGCGGCGAGCACCGCGGGGCCCGCATCCACGTATATGACGGCGGGGCAGACGGGAGGGCGGCGGCGATGGGCCTAATGGCGCTATTTCGGCGGGCGGCTGCGCTGCTCGTCGCAGTCGGACTGCTGGCCGTTTCGGTGGCGGGCGTGTCCGGGGACAACGGGGATGAAGAGACCGCCGTGGCGGCTGTGGCAACTGAGTTGCGGCCGACGCGGGTGGTTGCTGAGATTCCTGAGGGATATGAAACATTATTCCCGCTTGAGTGGGGTGGTGGCAGTTTGCCTCAACTCAAGGGCCGGTTGGCTGATCTCGGCTGTGCGATGAACACGTTGTGGCTCCATGACGAGGATGGCTGGCACGGATACAACCGCTACGATCTGACATACGACTTCCCGATCAACCGGCAATTCATTCAGCGGTACGAGGCCGAGGTGCCTGCCGGAACGCTCTGGGCGACCTGCGCGGATCAGCCCGTCGGCAATGGCTTGCAGCCGACGCAGATCGTCGCCGATATTCCGGAGGAATACGACACACTGTTCTCAGCTCAATGGGGAGGAGGATCTCTCCTCCACTTTAAAGGACGCCTTGCAACAATGGGATGCATTGTAAACAACATCCAATTCACGGATCCAACTACAAACACAACCTACGCCTACAATCAATACAACACCAACTCAACAGACAGAACAAATCAAGAATTCCTTAACACTTTTGAACAATTCCTCCCTGCAGGCACCTTTTCTGTTGATTGTTATAATATCTGTGATGTAAGCGATGAGGGATGTTTGTCGTTTAGACAGTTGCAAGAACGAGAGGATAATTTTAGTGCAGTTTTTTATGCCATAGGCTCTCTACGGTTCATTAATTTTAAATTAGACAAAAATGTTGTGTGTGATGATAGTTTTCACCCACAAGTCAAAAAACAGGTACTCCCATCTCTCCCCATTCATCCCAACACTTGTATTATAAAACAAATACCTTTTAGAGATTGGGGATTTAGTGGTGTTGCAATATCATATCCGCGTCTCAACACCCCGCCATTCATTTTTTTCTGGGGTTCTCACAACTACTACAGAAGCGACAAAGAGAGTGAACTTTTTTTAATCAAAAAAGAGATACATGAATTGTGTCACATTAATCAGTATTGGTACATATCTCAGGCGTTAGGTTCAGAACTACATCTCCAATACAAAGACCCTCATAATTTTGTGTATGCTTCTAACGCTTTTCATAATAGTGAACATGGTAGAGAGTTTATTGACATGATAGGATTTACTAACAATAGACCTCGCCTTGATAATGGCCACTTTGATCCGTGGGGATGGTATTTATCAGTTGATAATATATATAGGAATATATATTCGTTTAGTCCTATAGAACTTTCTGCAGAACTATGTTCTATGTATTTTTTGGATAAAATGGGTTTGGAAAGTAATTATCGCTACCAACAATATTATTGGACAGGCACTGGTAAATATGCGTTGGGCATCAACATCCGCGACTTCGACACCAGCCCCTACCTTACCCCTGAAGTTGTTGAGTGGCTTGAAACCTATATGATTCTTCCGAGCATAGAGGGGGATGCCGAATAATTTGCCCTGCGTAGCGATCTTGCCCGTCTCTTCCTGCTGGGCGATACTTCTGGCAGGGGATGGCGATGTTGGAACGGCGGCTGTGCGTGTTAGTGGATGGGGAGGACCTGCTCCGTGCGCCGTGGCAGGTGGCGGGGCGGGGGCCTGAGGCGCGGGAGCGGATGGATTACGGGGCGCTGTTGGAGTGGGCTGAGGTGGAGCCATTCGGGGAACGGATGGCGGCAGGGCACTACTACCAGCGCGATCATGAAGCGGCGGGGACGTTCCACCAAGCGCTGGAACGCTTGGGCTGGACGCTGCACCTGACGCCGCGGGAGCAAGGCTGGCAGACGCAGAAGGAGGCGCTGCTGGCGATTCTGCGGACGCTGCGGCAGGTGGATTGCGATGTGCTGTACTGCGGGGGCGATTCCTACAGCGGGCGGATCACCGCAGAACTGCATCGGCTGGCCGAGCGGGAGGGCCGCGGCCTGGCCATCGCCTGCTTCGACGGCTTCCGCACGATTCCGGAGGGCCCGTGGCGGATCTACGACATCGTGCGCGACACGGGCGCGATGCCGGAGACGATCTACAGCCGGCTGCCGCCATCGATGCAGCCGTCGCAGCGCTGGCCATCGACATCGTCAGCGAACGGGACGGAGCCGCAACTGGCGACGGCGCTGCGCAAGGCCGGCGCGGCCCCGCGTCCCGCCGCGGCGGCGGAGCAGGTGCTGCTGCTGATCGACTGGAGCGACATCGGGCAATGCTTGGCAGCGATCTGCGAGCAGGCCGGGTCGGGGATCGCGGCGGCGCAATGGCCGCAGGTCGGCCTCTGGCTGCGCGAGCGTTCGCCGAGCGCGGCGATGCGGGCAGCTGCCTACATCGAAGATGACCAGGCCGGCGCAGCCGCTGCGTCGGCCGCGGGGATTGCGCCGGTGGTGCTGCGCGGGTTCGCGCAGCCGGGCCGGGCGTCGCGAGTGGCGATTGGGAAGGCGCTGGAGATGCTGATCGAGCGCCGCTGGAGCGGGGATTTGTACTTGGCCGGGCACGACGCCGAGCATCTGCCCGCGCTGGAGCAGCTGGCCGAGGCGGGCGGCGTCTGCGTCTATGCCGTCGGCTTCCTCGAGCAGTTCGGGCCGGAGTTCGCACAGTCCCGCCAGGTGCGGGTGCTGGATTTGGAACACGATGCGGGCGCGTTCGCGGAACCGCTGCCCGGCCGCTTCCCGCCGATTGAGCCGATCGACTACGACCCCTCGGCCACGTTCGGCGACCTGTTCGAGGAGGGCTGACGCTCTACCAGCGGGCGGTGATGAACTCGGCGGCTTCCTTGAGCGCGGCTGCGCCGGCGGGGATTGCGGCGAACATCATGAACGGGTCGTGGATGTTGCCGTCGTAGCGGTTGACCACCGCTTCGCCGCCGGCGGCTTGCAGCTTTTCGGCGTAGGCCTCGCCCTCGTCGCGCAGCGGGTCGAGCTCCGCGGTCTGGACCAGCGCCGGCGCGAGGCCCGCGAAGTTCGCGGCCTTGTAGGGCGAGGCGTAGGCCTCGTTGCCGGCCTCGTCGCTGGGCAGGTAGTGGTTCCAGAACCAGACCATCGAGGCGCGGGTGAGCAGGTAGCCCTCGGCGTTTTCGGAGTAGGAGGGCCACTCGTAGCCGTGATCGGTGACGGGGCAGTGCAGCACCTGCGCGGCGATGGCGGGGCCGCCGCGGTCGCGCGCCATCTGGGAGACGACGGCGGAGAGGTTGCCGCCGGCGCTGTCGCCGCAGACCGCGAGGCGCGAGCCGTCGGCTCCGATTTCCGCGCCGTTCTCCGCGACCCACTTGGCGGCGGCGTAGCAGTCTTCCGCCGCCGCGGGGTACTTGTGCTCCGGCGCGAGGCGGTAGTCGACCGCGACGATGACGGCGTCGCCGAGCTCGGAGAGCAGCTGCTTGCAGGTGCCGTCGTGCGAATCGAGGTCGCCGATCACCCAGCCGCCGCCGTGGAAGTAGACGAGGACGGGCAGGTTGTCTCCCGCCGCGGCGTAGATGCGGACGGGGATGTCGCCGCCGGGCCCGGGCACGGCGCGGTTCTCGACCCGCGCCGGTTCGGGAGCACCGGCCTGCATCGCGGCGAAGTTGCCGATCATCGCGCGCGCCTCTGCGGGTGTCTGCTCCGAGATGTCGGGCCCGCCGGCCTGCTCGAGCATGTCCAAGATCACCTGCGCCGCGGGGTCAACAGCCATCGTGGGCCTCCTTCGCCGAAGTCGTGCAGACGCAGGATAACCGCCGCGCGGCCCGCGTCGTTCAGGCGCGCGCCGGGGCGGGCATCACCGCGCCGTCGAGGATCGCGTCGGTCAGGTCGGCCCCGGTCAAATCCGCGTCGGTCAGGTCGGCCTCGGTCAGATTCGCCTCGACGAGGATCGCGTCGCGCAGCGAAGCCCCGCAGAGCTTGGCCCGGGTCAGATCGGCACGGGTCAGGTTCGCACGGTCGAGCGGGACATTGCGCAGATCGGCATCGACCAACCGGGCATCAACGACGTAGCCGTCGCTCATGTCCTTTCCCCGCAGATCGCGCCCGGGCCAGTCGACTCCCTTGCCCTTCTTGCGGTGCAGGGCGCGATCCGGGCTGATCAAGAACTTGAACATGAACTCCAGCTCGAGCTCCTCGAAGTGCTGATCCATCTTCGCCCGGTGTTGTTCCCATCGGCTATCCGACATCGCTCAACCTCGCCCTTTCCGCAGCCTCGATCATCGCCTCGACAAGTTCAGCGTACTCGCCGGGGCGATCCACTGCGAGCGCGTTGAGAAGGTAGAGGCCGCCCAAGCGCAGCGATGGGTGCTCGCTGATCAGCATCTCCGCGCCGCGCTGGAGGCGCGAATCGAGCGCCTCGCGCCGCGCCGTCTCCGCCTGCTGGCCCGTCGCCGCCGCCTGCCGCTGCGAGGAGAGGTTGCGCCAGAGCGCCAAGACGACGGCGACGATCGCGACGACGAAGAGGCCGTAGGCGCTGATGTCTCCGGCTGATGCATCCGTGATCGCGGCGGCGAGGGCGGCGGCTGCCAGGCCCGCGACGGCCAAGGCCAACACGAGCGCCAAGGCGTGGCGCTCGGCGAAATCGCGCATCGGATGGTCTCGTTTAGGTGGCGGGGGAAGCTGACGCGTCCGGCATTGTGGCGCCGTCGAGGATCGCGCCGGTGAGGTCGGCGCCGGTCAAGTCCGCATCGGTCAGATCGGCATCGGTGAGGTTCGCTCTGACGAGGATCGCGTCGCGCAGCGAAGCGCCGCCGAGCTTGGCGCCGGTGAGGTCGGCGCCGGTGAGGTCGGCGCGGTCAATGGTCGCATTGCGGAAGTCCGCGCGGCGCAGGATGAAATCGACCAGGTTCCCGTCGCAGAGGTCTTCTCCGCGGAATATCTTGCGGCTCAGATCGAGGGGAGGGCCCTTGCGGTAGGGCACCCATTGCGGATCGATCAAGAAGCTCGTCACGCCCTGCTGGAACTCGCGCTCCAAGCGCTTTTCGCGCGCGAGCGCCCGTGCTTCTCGCCATTCAGCCAAGGTCGTCGGCTCGGCCATCATCGTCCTCGATCTTGGTCAGCCGGAGAATCCGGGCGATAAGTGCAGAATACTCGGTTGGATGCTCCGTCGCGAGCGAGGCGAGCAAGTGCCGCCCGGCTGCTCGAACCCCGGCGTGCTCGCTGTTGACCATCTCCGCGCCGTGCCGCAGTCGCGCGTCCAGTGCTTCGCGGTGCGTCGTCTCGGCCTGCCTCCCGCTCGCCGCCGCCTGCCGCTGCCGCCAGAATGCGCCCCAGAGCACGACCGGGACGGTGATGATCGCGAAGGCGAGCGTGCCGTAGCCGTTCACTTCCGCCGCGCCCGCGTCGGTCAGCGCGCCGACCAGCGCCATGATCGCCAGGCCAGCGAGCGACAGCGCCGCGACCAGCGCGAGCCAGTGCCGCTCCGCCCGTTCGCGCAGGCCGCGCCATCGCAGTCGCACTTAGCGGTTGTCCAGCCACTGGCGGGTGATTTCGGCGTGGCCGACGTGCTCCGCGGTGTGCGCGAGCGCTCGGACCACGAACTCCTGCCCGCTCAGCTCCGTCTCGAGGAACGGGTGGAACTTCATTGCGGCGTACTCGCTGCCGTCGAGGCCGTCCAGCGCCGACGTGATGTTCGCGTGCGCGTCGTCCCAGCGTTCGCGCAGGACGGCGATGACGCCGGCGGCATCGCCCGCGTCCGCGGCCCGAGCCTCGAACTCCGCCGCGCGGTTGCGGTCGACCTGGCCGCCGGCCAGCATCTGCACCAGGTTCCACTCGACCGCGGCGATCGCGTGGCCCGCGATCACCAGCAGCGACGACGTCTCGCCCGGCGGCGTCGCGTCCAGCTGCTCCTGCGTCAGCCCGTCCAAGGAAGACAGAATCCGCTGGATCAGCTCGTCCGCCAGACCGTCGATCGTCGCCTCGTAGCCGTTCAAGCTCATCGTCTGCCGCCTTTCGCCGGGTCGTGTCCGCGTCCGCGCTAGCCTACGCGCAGAGCCCGTGGAGGCGCAGCATGACCTACATCAAGCCCGACCCGCAGACCGTCGCACTCAACGGAATGATCGAAGCCGCATCGGCGCAAGGCAAACCTTGGCACGAGATGGAGGCGCAGGAGCTGCGCGACACGCTCGCGCAGGGCGGCGTCTTGGGCCCGCCCCCGCCGCGGCTCGACGACATCGCGCAGGAGCGGACCATCCCCGGGCCGGCCGGCGAGATCCCCGTCCGCGTCTTCGTGCCCGAAGCCGTGCGCGGGGTCTACCTCCACATCCACGGCGGCGGCTGGGTGATCGGCAGCCACGACGCGCAGGACGTGCAGCTCTGGGCCCGCGCGCAGGCGACGCAGCAGGCCGTCGTCTCCGTCGGCTACCGGCTCGCGCCCGAACATCCCTACCCGGCGCCCAACGACGACTGCGAAGCCGCCGCCGTCTGGCTGGTCGAGAACGCGCAAGGCGAGTTCGGCGCCGACGCCCTCACGATCGGCGGCGAAAGCGCCGGCGGCCATCTCAGCGCCACCACCCTGCTGCGCATGCGCGACAAGCACGGCTACACCGGCTTCCGCGCCGCCAACCTCACCTTCGGCGTCTTCGACCTCCGCCACAGCCCCAGCGCCCGCCTCTGGGGCGAACGCAACCTGATCCTCAGCAGCCCGATCATGCATTGGTTCATCGACCACTACGTCCCCGAATCCGAACGCGACAACCCCGACGTCACCCCCCTCCTGGCCGACCTCCGAGAAATGCCCCCCGCCATCTTCAGCGTAGGCACCCTGGACCCCCTCCTGGACGACACCCTCATGATGGCCGCCCGCTGGGAAGCCGCCGGCCACGAAACCGTCCTCAACGTCTTCGAGGAAGCCCCGCACGGCTTCACCAGCTTCCCAACACCAGCAGGAGCAGACGCCAACGGCCGCATCAACGGATTCCTGAGCGCTCACTAGTAAAGAGCTTCGGAGTGTCACCAGAAAGCGAGCGATATCAATGTCAGAAGATTCTCCGCAACCGGAACCCACTGGTCTCACTGATCCTCCAGGTTGCGGATGCCTTGTTGCCTTTCTCTATATCGGAGCTCTGATCGTGAGCTTTGTAATGATCCTTGAGATGGGAACTTGGGGTTTCGCGATCGGGATTATATTATTGATCGCCCTCCTCTGGATACCACTCCATTCCCGTCTTGGGTGGTGGAAACGATTTTACGACGATCCGCGTACCCGACGTTCTACTCAGGCATACACCATCTTATTCCTGATCGGAATCGGAGCCATCATATATGGGATCAGCGAGTGGCATAAATCTGATTTCGAGATATGCGTGCAGGAGGCACTGGCTTATGGCGATGCGATAAATTGGGATCAATTGAATATAACAGAGGGAAGAAAACAAGAACTCGCCACCCTAGCCTGTCAATTGGAACGCGAATATGGATGACATTAATGAAGCAATATTAAAGCGGCTACGGATGCCAATTTGCCAATACGCACAACGCTTGATAACTACGTCAATGAATCACCTCAGTGCATTACTTGGATTAGCCAAGTTTACGTTTCGAGCATCTTGAATTTCCCATTAATTAATATCTCTGTATCGCGTGGATAGAAATTATGAGTTATCGACAATTTCATCTCCTTGATGAACGGACTAACCGCAACCTGTACTAACCCAGAATTTTCCAAGTCCTCTGTTCCAATTTGAAAATGCTTGGCGATTCTGGATTGGGATTGAATGCGATGGACACTTGTCAGAACAAGCACGCCAGCCCGGCCTTTATCCTGTGATGCTTTCACCCTGCTTGCTCCAACATACATAAGGCGACGTTCTTCTTCCTTATCGATATCTCCACGCATGGGCAAAATTCCATCAATGCATCCTAGCACAAAGGTGAAAGGCGCACTCAGTCCCTTGCTTTTATGGAGCGTCATTAGTCGAACTGCATCACCGGTATCTTCTTCCTCAGGCGCTGCTACGTGTCGTCGGATGGCGGAATGAACGTCATCAAGGACAGCACACCAATGATCATTTAGTTCTTCTTCTTCCTCTATCACCTCTAGAGCGATTTTCCGGAGAACGCTCGTTTCAGACTCGTTCTCAGGCAAAACATCATCAATGATTGCCTTGGCGTCTTCCATCTCGCGCAAGATGCCTATCTCTTCGCGAATTCGTCGGAAACATTTAACAAGGCGCTTGTCAATATTATGCTGTTCTTGTCCATCGGCTTGTTCCTCAAGTACTTCCCACGGCGTCTTCTGCGAGCCTTTGTCACATGCCTTTCGCACTTTGGCATACAATCCTTTATACCATGTCGCCGAGCCTTCCCCGAGTAGCCATCGGAGTGCGACTCGATCATTATTATTGATCAATAAACTGAGTATCTGCAGCTTGTGGCGCACTGTATCGTTGATCGTGCTCGCCTCCGACAAATAAGAACGATGCGAAAGTCGGCTATTGGACAGTTGCAGATCGATCGTTTGTCCATAAATTTTATTGCGTACGAGGATCAATATTTCAGATGGTGATACACCCTCTTCGAATACAAGACGCTCAACTTCCCGAACAACCTGTTTGGCCTCATGGACTGGCATCCAGAATTTCCACATATGAATTTCACCAATACCGTTTGAAAGCATTGGATTGAGTAAAATCCGGTCTTCACGTGGAGCGCACGAGATCAGATGATTTACCGCCGTTACCACCGCCATAGGGCAACGACGACAATCACTCAACACTTGATCAATCCGTTCCGAATGCCCTTCACGCCAACCTCTGATTCCTTCCGGATGTGCATGCTTGAATCCATAGATCGACTGATCTTCATCGCCTACAATTACCATATTAGCATCACCTCCGAGCATGTCAATTAAAGATTGCTCGGCCTTATTGAGGTCCTGAAATTCATCTACTAAAACGTGCTGATAGCGAGATTTTTCGATCAATGACGGATAAGTTTCCAGATGCCTATAAAGCTTAGGAATCACCTCGCCCACAAGCATTGCTTGATGGAATTTTAACCAAGCTTCGAGATCTTCTTCAAACTTAATCTCGGCTGCTGTCATCGCAGATCGTGGCTCCTGATCTTGCAGACGCGCCCATACGGCCTCATAGGCTTTCAGCATTGCGTCTACATCCTTCTTGGTGTGGTTACCCACCTGCATGTCGGCCTTGAGGACATCTAGCTCAAAATCGGAAATGAGCCGTAGCCCACGGGAAAATTTCTCTCGTACAGAGGCAGACGAAAGCAGCCCGAACGCCAAGGCGTGCAACGTCGTTGGCTGCAAATCAGCTGCGCCTTGAACATCTATCGCTGTGAGCTCTGCTTGTAGATCACGTGCTGTGGCGCGAGTAAAGGTCACGACCAAAATCTCCCGAGGCGATACTCCCTCTTCCAGCAGACGCGAAATCCGCTTTTTCATCGAATACGACTTCCCGGTCCCTGGTCCAGCTTGAACACGGAGGTAGCGGGCATCCGAATTCGCGATGACCTCGCTTGGATCTTCAGCTTTCATTGCGAGCCCCCAACAGCTGATGGGGTCCAATGTGGCACTGGCCTGCCGGTCCGTCGCGTTTCGCCAATCTGCTCGCCTTGAGCCGTATCACATGCGATTTGGAGTTCGTACCACACCTTGGCGCTGCCGCCGAAGGCCTTGGAGAGATGGATGGCGATCTCTGGCGTGACGCGGGCGCGGCACTTGGTGATCTCGGAGAGGCGGTAGCGGCTGATGCCGAGCGCTTCGGCGCCAGCGGTGATGGAGAGGCCGAGCGGCTCAAGGCAGTCGTAGAGCACGCTTTCGCCGGGGTGCGTGGGCGTCTTGAGCGTCATCAGGCGGCCCTCGGCACTGGCTTGACCTTGAGTTGGCTGGCGCCGGATTCTGCGTGCCAGAGGTCGTGGTTGAGCTGCATTTGGCACCAGCCGCGGGCGGTGCCACCGAATGCCTTCTCGATCCGGATCGCGACTTCGGGCGTCATCGGAGCCCGCTCCTTCGTGATCTCCGAGAGGCGGTACCTGCTGATCCCCAGCGCCCGCGCGGCCGCCGACACCGACATGCCCATCGGCCCGAGCCAAGCGCGCAGGAAGACGCCACCGGGATGGGAGGGTTCCATCGCCAGCATCGTCAGGCCGCCTTCGCGCAGCGGTCGACCTTGATTTGGTCGGCGGTCATGAGGGCTTGGGCCATGTCCCAAGCGGCCTGCAGGTCGTACCAGAGGGCGGCGCGGCCGCCGATGCCCTTGGAGATGCGGATGGCGATCTCGGGGGTGACGCGCGCCCGGCCCTTCGTGATCTCCGAAAGCTTCCAGCGGCTCACGCCGATGGTGTCGGCTGCCTCGGCGACGGAGATGCCGAGGGGCTCGAGCCACCCGTGCAGCAGGATTTCGCCTGGATGTGCGGGGTTCTTCATCGGCATCAGGCGGCCTTCGCGCAGCGCTTGACGTCGATTTGGTCGGCGGCCAGCTCGGCTTGGGCCATGTCCCAGCTGGACTGCATCCGGTACCAGTGGCGGGCGCGGCCGCCGATGCCCTTGGAGATGCGGATGGCGATCTCGGGGGTGATGCGCGCCCGGCCCTTCGTGATCTCCGAAAGCTTCCAGCGGCTGACGCCGATGGCGTCGGCTGCCTCGGCGACGGAGATGCCGAGCGGCTCAAGATGCGCGTGCAGCAGAATCTGGCCTGGATGTGCGGGGTTCTTCATCGGCATGGCGTGCTCCTCCGTCTAATGATAGTCCACCAGATCGATGGCGACAGGCCCGCCGTTCTCCCAGCGGAACAGCAGCCGCCACTTCTTGTTGACTTCGACTCTATAGGTGCCTGCCATATCGCCCTTCATCTCCTTCCAGCCCCAGCCCGGCTTGTCCATGTCTTCTGGTACGTCGGCGTCATCAAGCGATGACAGCATCTCTTGGACCACTGCCTCAGTGCCTTCAGGCAGTAGGCCGCGCTGGTGCTTGTCGTAGAACCGCCGGAGGCGACGGCTCTTGAACTTGCGGGGAGGCATTGCGAATCCCGTCGCGCCAGCCTCAGTTGACGCGTTTGCCTATGCCTTGCCAGTAGGTTTCTCGGAGTTCGAACTTCTTGAGTTTGCCTGTTGCCGTTCTGGGGAGGGTTTCTACGAACTCGATTTGGCGGGGGATTTTGAAGCCGGCCATGTTGGCGCGGCAGTGTTGGACGATCTCGTCGGCGCTTGGGCTGACGCCTTCTCTGGGGACGATCAGGGCCAAGGGGGTTTCGCCCCAGCGTTCGCTGGGGATGCCGATGACGGCGGCTTCCAGGACGCTGGGGTGCTGGTAGAGGACGTCTTCGACTTCGATGCTGCTGATGTTTTCGCCGCCGCTGATGATCACGTCCTTGGCGCGGTCGACGATGTTGATGTAGCCGTGCTTGTTGACCGTGGCCATATCGCCGGTGTGGAACCAGCCGTCGACGATCACCTTGTCGGTTTCCTCCTGCTGCTCCCAGTAGCCTTTGAGTACGACGTTGGAGCGGGCGACGACCTCGCCGATCGACTCGTCGTCCCAGTCGACTTCGCTGCCGTCTTCGTCGACGACTTTGACCCAGGTGCCGATCACGTCGTGGCCGGCGCGGACCTTGACTTTGAAGTAGTCGTCGCCCTCGACGCCGAGGTACGGCTTGACTTCGGCCGCGGTCAGGATCGGCGAGGTTTCGGTCAGGCCGTAGATCTGCAGGAACTCCCAGCCGAGTTCGCGTTCGAGCCGTTCGATGAAGGTGTACGGCGGCGGCGCGCCGGCGATGGTGAAGCGCGGGCGGGTCGTGATGTTGTACGACTCCTTGTCCTCGAATTCGAGGATGCGGGCGAGCACGGCGGGCGCCATGCAGGCGAAGGTGCACTGCTCGTCTTGGATCAGCCGGTAGATATCGTCGGCTTCCGGCGCGCGCAGGACGACGTGCTTGCCGCCCATCGCGGTGATCGCGTAGACGCCGCCCCAGCCGTTGGCGTGGAACATCGGCAGCGTCCAGAGCTCGACGTCATCTTGGGTGACGCGCAGGTGGGCGATGAAGTTGTAGGCGTTGATGTAGGCGTTGCGGTGCGTGATCATCACGCCCTTGGGCCGCGCGGTCGTGCCCGAGGTGTAGTTGATGCTGAGCAGGTCGTTCTCGTCCAGGCCCGGGTCCGCCGGCGCGTCGGCCGGGTAGCCGGCGATCCAAGCCTCGTAGTCCATCCAGCCGGGCGCGATCTGGGCGTCGTCGTAGGGGAGCGCGATGAAGTGCTCGACGGTCGGCGCGGCGCTGCGGATTTCGTCGACCATGGCGAGGTACTCGGCGTCGACGAGGACGGCCTTGGCGCCGGAGTGCTGGAGGATGTACTCGAAGTCGGAGGGGATCAGGCGGTAGTTGACGGGCACGATGATCGCGCCGATGGCGGCGGTGGCGTAGAAGGTCTCGAGGAACTGGTGCGAGTTGGGCGCGATGATCGCGACGCGGTCGCCCTTGCCGATGCCGGCGGCGAGCAGCGCGTTGGCGAAGCGGTGGACGCGCTCGCCGAACTCGGCCCAAGTCAGGCGCAGATCGCCGTCGACGACGGCCTCCGAGCGCCCGTAGAGCTTGACCGCGCGGTTGAGAAAGTCGTTGACCAGCAGCGGAACTTGCATGATGCCCTCCTCAGTGCCGCGCCATTATCGCACGCGCCGCCCGCTCGCGCAGGAGGCCCCGGTGCCGCGTCGCGGCTCCGTCCGCGATCAGTCCGAGCCGAGCGGCTCCAGCCGCACCTGCAACGGCTCGGCCGGCGGCGCGGAAGGGTCGAAGAGGGCCCGCTCCAAGCTGCCGAAGAGGACGCGGTCGCCGTCCCTGATGGTGACCGATATCTCGTACGTATAGGTTGAATCGAGCCCGTATGAGTCGTAGAGCAGGTTCAGCTCGATGGGGAACGCGAGCACCGGGATGGAAATTTCGTCGATCACCTCCAAGGGGCGATGCGAATTGACCATCTGCGCAGTGATCTCGCTGCCGAGCGGAATCTCGACCCCGTCCGCCGGCAGCGCCCGCACGGTGATCGTCGTGAACGCTTCGCCGGCCTTGGGCGGCGTGATCCGGATCACCTCAATATCGCTCTGCGCGGGGCCGCCGTAGGTCAGTACCGGATGGACGGTATCGTTGATGTAGAGCAGGTCGCCATCGAATTCGATCCGCGCTTGCAGCGAATATTCGTTGCGCTCATCGATCCGCGCTGGGTCGTACTGGACGCGGAAATCGAAGGGCAATGCCACGACCGGCATCGCCTGTTCGCCGATCAGGATCGCCGCGACGTCCTGCAAAGATACATCCAACAGCGAGACGGTGGCGACCGCGCCATCGGGCAGCGCGACATCGCCGCCCGCGAACCAGACGCGCCCTTCCATCACCGCGACCTCGGCCCGCGCCTGCTCCTGAACCTGCTCGGCGACAGGCTCCGGCGCGACTCGGACCTGATCCGTGCATGCCGCCACGAACGCGACGACAATCAGCAGCGCCAGCATCCGCATCCCGCACCTCCATCTCGCAGACTAGACGTTGGCGGCTGTGGATTGGTTCCGCTCAGCCGCCCTCGGCTGCGCGCTCGAGATTGAGGGCGAGCAGGCGTTCGAGGATTTCTTCGTCGGAGATGTCGTGCGGCCAGCCGTAGGCGTAGAGCACGGCTTCGTCGAGCGCTTGCTGGCGGTTGCGGAACCAAGTCGGCATTTCGTTGTACAGCTCGGTCATCGTGCGCCCGCTATCGGCGACGAGCCATTTGGCGCGAGCGTCGTCAAGGTCCTTCGCCGCTTCGGAGATGGCAGCGTGATGCTCTCGTTGTCCATCGTCAAGCGCTTCTTCCAACGTGTCGAGCGGCCACGGGAATGGGAAGGTGTTGAAGGTTTGCGTATGCACATATCGCGGATCGTTGCCGGCACCGAGGCGGGTACCGGCAGCGAGCGCCCATATAGAATGAATGGTTGATGATAAAATCCCGAAGGCATAATCGTCGTCGCGAGCGATGCAGATCACCGAGATATCGGGAATCGCTCCCGATGGAATCCAAACGAAGAAACGATGCTTGGCTGTCTCCGGTGTTGCGATCCACCGATGAAACTGCTTGACCGCTTCCTGAAACTCATTTGCATGTCGAGAGTAAATCCACCAGCGCTCGCGAAGTCGCTTCACTCGATTCTGTGCACGGGTTGGGCGTACATACACTTCAACATGACGAAAAGGCAGTTCATATTCTGCAGCGTCTTCTTGAGACGTGTCTGGCTGGAAATAGATCACGGAGCGGGTTCGGGTAGCATCAGCTAAACTTTTACCCGTGACGAACGGGCGGACGACATCGGAGTTTAGCCGACCGTTGACGTTGACAGGAGCGTTGAGCATCTGCTCTGCCTCATCGGAAGTCAGGTCAAATTGACCGTTCCTCGTTCCGCCACGGTGCGCGACTGCAAGGTTCTCAGATAGGGAATGTGCGCCAACCACATCAGGGCCGCTCGTCAGATTCGAGTTGATCCGCTCAACTGGCTGCCCGTCCAAGAGTCTGTACTGCTCCGATCCGTCGTCTTGTGCGACGATGGCGATGCGGACAGCAGCCCCATCGCCGATCCAAGGTTCGTCCCCGTAGGCCGCGAAGATGCCCGCGGAGTCGACAATGCGTTGCAGGACGACACGGCCCTGTTCGCCCCTGATGTTCTGAGTCGATAGCAAGCCAGCGCGTTGGCTGCGACCTTTGGAGATTGCTTGGCGTGCGGATTCATGCCAATAGACAGAGAGATCCGTCCTGCCGGGAACAGCACCGCCCCAAGCCTCAAGGAGCTTGTCGACGTATTCATCGCCCAGCTCCGCTCGAATGCGAAACCAGCCTAAGAAAGGTGGGTTGCCGATGATGAATTCGGCTTCAGGCCATTCGGCGGGCTTAGAGATGGTTCTTCCCAGCACATCGCTTTCGAGCAGGGCGTCGCGGTGTTCGATTTGGTCGGTGCTGCCTAGGATGGGGCGGCGGGTGTATTCGGTGGCGTGTTCTTGGGCCCATTGGATTTCGCCGATCCAGAGGGAGGCGCGGGTGAGGTCAACGGCGAACTGGTCGATGTCAATGCCGAGCATGTTGTGGGGGCCGATGCGGCGGGTGAGGGTGCCGAGCTGGAGTTCGGCGGCGGCCCAATCGAGGAATTCCTGTTCGAGCTGCTTGAGTTCGCGGAGGGCGATGTAGAGGAAGTTGCCGGAGCCGCAGGCGGGGTCGAGCACGCGGATGCCGGCGAGCCGGTCGTGGAATGCAGCGGCAAGTTTCTGTGGTTCGCTGAGCTGCTCGCGTTCGAGCGGGAGGCTGCCGTTGTATGGCTCGGGCTCGGGTTCGCCGACGGAGAGGTCGTCCGTGTCGGGGGCGCAATCGCGCCGGAGCTGTTCGAATTCGCGGCGGAGCGGGTCGATGATGACGGGCTGGACGACGCGCATGATGCTGTCTGCGTCGGTGTAGTGGGCGCCGCGGGCGGAGCGCATGGCCGGGTTGAGGCCGCGCTCGAAGAGGGTGCCCATGATGGCCGGGTCGATTTTGGACCAGTCGAGCGCGTCGACCTCTTCGAGGATCAGGAGCAGGTCGCCGCTGAGCCGCAGGATTTCCTCTTTGGCGGAATCGTCGAAGAGGCCGCCGTTGAACCAAGGGGTGACGACGGTGCCCCAAGTGTGGCGATCGGAGCGTGCCATGGCGTCGAAGAGGTCGGCGATGGTTTCCTGCGAGTAATCGGGGTGCATGCGGAGGTAGTGGAGCACGTCGCGCAGGGGCCGTCGGCGCTCGCGCGGGGCGGCGGCGGGCTGGGGGCCGTCGGGCCGGAAGAGGTCGACGCCTTCGGCGAACATGCAGAAGATGAGGCGGATCAGGAAGCGGGCGACGACGGCGGGGTCGCAGCCGTCGCGTTCGCGGAGGGCGTCGGCGACTTCGCCGATGCGGCTGGCGGCGCGCTCGGTGATGTGGCGCGGGTCGTTGTCCGGGTGCAGCGCCTGGGGATCGAGGAAGGCGTCGCGCAGGATTTTGAGGAAGTGGGCGGGGTTGTCGCCGAAATCCTTGAGCGAGAAGTCGATGTCGCGGCGCTGGGTGCCGGTGAAGTTGGTGCGGATGCTGAAGCGCTTCATGTCGGAGACGGCGAGGATCGGCGGGTTGCCGAGCGCGTCGCGGTAGCGGATGTTGATCTGGAGGAAGGCGTCGTCGAGCGATTTGCCGGGGCTCTTGTACTCCCAGGCGAAGCAGTCGCGCTTCCAGACGTCGGCGGCCTTCCCGTCGGCGGTGCGCTTTTCGAAGCAGTAGTCGTCGCCGCGCCCCGCCGCCGCGGCCTCCGCCGGCGTCTCGACGCCGAGCACGGCGCAAAGATCGTTGAACTGGGATTGCGAGAGCGAGGACTCGCCGCCTTCCGCCGCCGACCACTTGGCCACGAATTCGTCCACGGACATCGTCGGCTGTTCGGGCATGGGGCGAGAGGTTATCCGCTGGCGTGATCCGCGATCAGCTCGGCGCCGAGCAGCTGCCAGCGGCTCTTGACGCGCTCGAGATCGCCCTTCAGGGAGATGGGCGACTGCGCGTCGTGCGCCCTGATCGCGCGCCGGTAGTCCGACTGCTTGAGCTGCACGGTCACGGTGGCGGCGCGGCCGTCGACGAAGGTCTTGAGGTTGATCCTGCCGTCGTCTTCATCGGCCGCTCGATCCAGGCGCTCGACCATTCCGATGAGGTCGATGTTTTCGCGTGGTTCCTGCTCGCGGAAGGAGGCTGCGGCAGCGCGGAGGATCGGGATCGCGGAATCGTCGAACGCCGCCTGCTCGCGGAGCTGTTCGCGAGGCGCGGTGAGCGCCCATTGGACCGTGAACTCGAGCTCGCGGAACGGCTCGAGCAGGGCTGCAAGCCTCTCGCAGAGGTTGGCGCTGACGCCGCGTTGGACAGTGTCGTCGAAGCTGTTCGACTCGCCGGTGATGCCACGCTCGATGGCGGTGCTGGCAGCCGTGAGCGCCGACGGGATCCAGCTGGTGAACTTGCGGTCGCCGACTTCTTCAGGCTTACCGAATTCGGCGGCCAGCGAGGGCTGGGCGATGGGCAGCACTGGCCCGGTTCGGAAGATCGCCACGAAACTGCCCGGTTGGGTGTAGTCGAGGCTGATCCGGTCCGTAAACGCTACGGCATCCCTGTTCGCCTCGGGCCGGAGGACGACGCGGGGCCCCGAATCCTGCGCTTGGCAGGCCGCGGTGAGGATGATCGAGCGGGCGCCGCCGATCAGTTCCGCCGCATCTCGGATGCTCGGTTCGGAACCGTCACGGGAAGGGATCCCGCGGACGCGGATTTCGTCCCGGTCAGCCGAGCGGAGGCGCTGGTAGATCGCCAGTGCATCGTCGTCCTCGATCTTCGCCAAGTCCTCGATCGTGCCTGCGACGACTCGCGCGTAGTCGAGCAAGCGGCGATGGCGCGGGAGGATCAGGTCGTGGTGCTCTGAATGCACATAGATGTCGGAGTTCCCGCGGTACGGCTCCTGTTTCTTCCAGCCGTGCAGCTGAGCGTAGGCGCTCAGGCTCGCGGGGTTGATCTCGTGCAAGCGGTCCGGGTCCCTGAGCGGCGAAGTCATTCGAAACTCCCGGCTGCTGAACGGTCCATCAGCTCATTGAGCGCCTCGACAGTGAACACTTGTTCAAATGGAAAGTGTACCGCGATTGTCTCGGCATTGTCGGTTTCGGGCTTGCCGGCGAGGTGGACCCAATATGCGTGATGGCGCAGCAGCAGCGCCTCGTCCGTGATTTCAAGCCACTGCGCCTCATCCCTCGGCAGGTCCATGACGACGAGAATCCTGGGGATTTGGCAGTCCCGTTGGATCAGCTGCGCGTAGTTGTCCGTGTCAAGGTCATACGAAAATTGACCGCTCTGCAGTCGGTGCAGGTTGATCGTGGCCTTCAGCTGGACGTCGAGCCGCGGCGCTCGCTTGCCTCCCGCTTGGATCTGAAGGTCGACGCCGTCTCGATCCCAGTCGGCGCGGGACGTGTTGAATCCGGCGCGGTTCGCCACGACTTCGACATATCGCCGAGACAGCGCTTCTTCAACGTCCTGCTGGATGAGCACGGCCTCGGCCACGATTTTGACCTTTCCTGCCAGTCCGCATACTGCCCGCACTCTAGTGGCGGAAGAGGCGGCGGTTGGTTAGGGACATGGCGATTTGGTATTGGTTGCAGGCGGCGATGACGTCTTGGTCGGCTTGGCTGCCGCCGGGTTGGAGGATGCAGCGGACTTGGCTGGCTTGGGCGCGGTCGATGTTGTCGCGGAAGGGGATGAAGGCGTCGTGGCTGAGGGCGACGTCGTAGTCGGCGAGCCAGGCGTCGCGGGCGGGCTGGTCGAGATCGCCAGGCCAGGACTGGATTTGGGAGCGGAGGCGTTCGCGTTCGGGTCGGGAGAGTTCGGCGTAGGCGATGTACTGCTCGCGGGCGGTGAAGCGGTCGGCGCGGCGGAGGCCGGGCTGGAACTGGAGGTTGCGGACCTGCGGGTGCTGCTGGAGCATCCAGCGGTCGGCTTTGGCGCAGGCGATGCGGGTGCAGTGGATGCGGGACTGCTGGCCGGCGCCGAGGCCGATGACCTGCCCGTCGGCGGCGAGGCAGACGGAGTTGGATTGGGCGTAGCGGAGGGCGATGCTGGCGATCAGGAGGTCGCGCCGGGCGTCGGGCGGGAATTCGGCGCGTTCGGTGACGGGGTTGGCGAAGAGTTCGTCGCCGAGCGGTTCGAGGTCGGCGGGCTGGGCGAGGCGGACGCCGAAGAGTTCGCGGGTTTCGCGTTGGGGTGGCTGGAAATCGGGGTCGGCTCGGAGCAGCAGGTAGCGGCCGCCCTTTTTGCGGCTGAGGATGTCGCGGGCGTCGTCGTCGAAGGCGGGGGCGATGATGCCGTCGGAGACTTCGCGTCGGAGATATTCGGCGAGGGAGGCGTCGACGGGGCGGCTGACGGCGGCGAAGTCGCCGTAGCTGGAGACGAGGTCGCCGCCGCGGGCGCGGGCGTAGGCGGCGGCGACGGGCGAGAGCGCGGCCGCGTCGAGCTCGTAGGCGGCGGCGAGCGGCGCGGAGATGGGCAGGCCGACGGCTGCGCCGGCGGGGGAGACGTGCTTGAAGCTGGCGGCGGCGGGCAGGCCGATGGCAGCGTCGAGCTCGCGGACGAGCTGCCAGGCGGAGAGGGCGTCGAGCAGGTTGATGTAGCCCGGCTGGCCGTTGAGCACCTCGAAGGGGAGGGCGGCGGCCACGGCTTCGGCCGAGGCGGGGGCTTGGTGCGGGTTGAGCCCGTAGCGGAGCTCAATGCGTTCCGCGGCCACGGCGGCGGCCTCAGCCGACGAGGTCTTGGACGGCCTCGCCGATTTCGGGGTGCGCGAAGCGGTAGCCGGAGTCGAGCGTGCGGGTGGGCAGGACGCGCTGGGAGGCGAGCAGGACGGAAGCGCCCTCGCCGAAGAGCAGCTTGAGCAGCTGCGGCGGGACGGGGAAGAGGGCGGGGCGGCGGAAGGCGCGGCCGACGGCGCGGGCGAGCTCGGCGTTGGTCGCGGGCTTGGGCGAGGTGACGTTGATCGGGCCTTCGAGCGAGGCCGTTTCGAGCGCGTGCATGATGATCCCGACGGCGTCGTCGAGGTGGACCCAGCTCCAGTAAGCCTTGCCGCGGCCGATGGGGCCGCCGAGGCCGAGCTTGAAGAGGTTGAGGGGGCCGGCGGGCTGCATCATCTTGAGCAGCGCGCCGCCTTGATCGGAGAGCACGATGCCGATGCGGGGGTTGACGGTGCGGACGCCGGCGCCTTGCGAGGCTTCCTCCCAGTCGACGCAGAGGCGTGCGAGGAAATCGTTGCCGGCGGGGGCGTTTTCGGTGATTTCGCGGGGAACCTGCGAGCCGTAGTAGCCGATGGCGGAGGCGCTGACGAGGACGGCGGGCTTTTCGGCGGCGGATTGGATCGCCTCGACGACCTGCTGGGTCGATTCGATCCTGCTGCGGCGGAGCTCGGCTTTGCGGGCGTCGCTCCAGCGCTGGTCGACGATGCCGGCGCCGGCGAGGTGGACGACGCCGGCCGCGCCGGAGACGGCGTCGGGGACGCCGTCCCAGCCGATCCAGTGGATGCCGTCGCGCGCGGGCTGGCCGGCGGGATTGCGGGAGACGGCGGCGATGGAGGTGCCGCGAGCGCGGAGCGCGTCGACCAAGGCGGAGCCGATGAGGCCGCTGGCGCCGGTGATCACGACATGCATGACGGTCTCCTTACGTGCCGGCTCAGGCGCGCCCGGCGCCCGCGAGGGGCGGTTCGCCGGGATCGTCGTCGGACTCCCCGTCCCCGTCCGGCGGGTCGGTTTCGAGCTCGTCGCCGGGCTGGTCGTCGGGCGCGGGGGGATCGGGCAGTTCGATGCCGGCGAGGGCGCTGCGGATCTCTTCGAGCACTTTGGGGTCGAGCGCGGCTTCGGCCTCGATCGGCTCGGAGTCCGGGTCGCCTTCGGCGTCTGGGTCGATGCCGAGCGCGCGGCGCAGCTCCTGCTTCATCGAGGGGTCGAGTTGGCTGGCGTCGGCGAGGCGGTCGGCGAGGTCGCTGAGCGCGTCCATGCTGATGCCCATGTTGCCGAGCGTCTCGCGGATCAGGCGCTGGACTTCGGCGTGGTCCTGGCGGATCAGCGCGTCGGCGAGTTCGAGCTGGGTCTCGATGGCGCGGAAGCCCATCCGCCGCATGCTCTCGTCGCGCTGGAGCAGGGTCGACATCAGGCGGGTGAAGAGGGTCGTGGTGCGGGCGATCCGCATGCGGTCGTCGGGGTGTTCGGGGAAGTCGCCCGTGACCTGGACTTCGAAGCCGGTGCGCTTGTCGGTGGCGACGTACTGTTCGGGCATGGGGCAATGGTAGCCCGCGCCTGCAAGCGACCCGCTCAGCGGCCGGCCGCGGCGTCGAGGAAGGGGGCGGCGGCCGCCAAGAAGCCGGGCGTGTTCTGGGAGTGGACGTTGTGGCCGCAGTCGGGAACTTCGACCAGCGCCGCGTCGGGCAGGGACTCGGCGAAGCGGGCGGCGGCGCCGGCTTCGAGGATGTTGGAGCGCTCGCCGCGCACGAGCAGGGTCGGCCCGGCGTAGCGCTGGAAGCCGTCGGCCGCGTCGCGGCGGGTCTCGCGCTGGAGCCGTTCGCGGCGCAGGCGGAACTCGGAATCGTGCAGCAGGCGGTCGGACTTGCTGACGTAGCGGCCGTCGGAGCGCTGGACGAGGTTGTAGCGGGCGGTGCGCTCCATGTGCTCGCGCGAGCGGAAGGGGTCGTAGGCGGCGACGCGGTCGATGAACTCGTCGAGGTGCTCGAACTCGACGTTGCGGGTGACGAAGTTGCGGATCGCTTCCGCGCCGCGCTGGGAGACTTCGGGGCCGACGTCGACGAGGACGACGGCGCGGGGCAGTTCCGGTTCGAGCGCGGCGAGGCGCATCGCCACCATCCCGCCCATCGAGTGGCCCATCACGATCGGGCGCTGGATGCCCTCGGCGGCGAGCAGGGCGAGCGCGTCGCGCGCCATCTCGTCGGGGCCGTAGGCGGCGTCGCGCGCCCATTCGGAGTCGCCGTGGCCGCGCTGGTCGAGCGCGATGATGCGGAAGCGGTCGGCGAGGTGCAGCGAGACGAGGTCCCAGGAGTGGGCCGACTGGTTGCCGCCGTGCAGCATCAGCAGCGGCGGCGCGGCGGGCGGGCCCCATTCGAGCAGGTGCAGGCGCAGGTGGTTGATCACCGCGTTGCGCGAGACATAGCGGACTTCGGGCGCGTGCGCGATGCCGAGGTCGGCGGCCGATTCGAGCAGCGAGGCGAACTCGCCGGTCGCGGTCATGTCGACCGCGTCGACGCCGGGGGCGAAGGTGTTGAGATATGCCACGTCGTCCTCCCGGGGCTGGCCCGTCCGTCCGGCGCGGCGCAGGCTACAGGCGGGCGTGCTGTAGGCTGAAACGGCCGCGCCCGCGGGAGTTCCCGGGCTGTGGCGGCGAGGTGCCGCGTGCGCGCAGGTTTCGGTCCGGGTGGTGCTGCCGCGGTTGCCGCGGCGCTGCTGATTGCCCGCTGATGGATCTTCCTCCCCGCGGCCTTGCACGACGGACCTTCCCATGACCACCGGAATCGACAACCCCCCCGTAGCGCTGTACGACACGCTGCTCCGCGACGGCTCGCAGATGGAAGGCATCGCCTTCTCGCTGGCCGACAAGATCGCGGTCGCGCGGCGGCTCGATCAGCTCGGCATCCACTACGTCGAAGGCGGCTTCCCCGGCTCGAACGAGAAGGATCGCGCCTTCTTCGAGCAGATGAAGGACGCGCCGCTGGAGCGGGCCAAGCTGGTCGCCTTCGGCGGCACCCGCAAGCCCGGCTCCGACGTCGAGCGCGACTTCAACATCGCGGCGCTGCGCGACGCGGAGACGCCGGTGGTGACGTTCGTGGGCAAGGCGATCGCCTCGCAGGTGCAGTCGGTGCTGAACACGTCGCGCGAGGAGAACTTGGCGATGGTGCGCGAGTCGGTCGAGTACATGCGCAGCGCCGGGCGCGAGGTGCATTTCGACGCGGAGCACTTCTTCGACGGCTACGCGGAGGACCCGGACTACGCGCTGCAGGTGCTGCGCACGGCGCAGCGGGCCGGGGCCGAGTACCTGATCCTCTGCGACACCAACGGCGGGCGGATGCCGGCCGAGGTGGGCGAGGCCTGCAGGGCGGCGCTGGAGGCCTGCCCGGGTGCGCGGCTGGGCATCCACGCGCACAACGACTGCGAGCTGGCGGTGGCCAACTCGCTGGCCGCGATCCGGGCCGGCGCGACCCAGGTGCAGGGCTGCATCAACGGCTACGGCGAGCGCTGCGGCAACGCCAACCTCTCCTCGATCGTGCCCAACCTGCAGCTGAAGATGGGCATGCAGGTCGTGACCGGCGAGCAGCTGCGCGAGTTCACTTCGGCCTCGCGCTTCGTGGCCGAGCTGGCCAACCGCCCGCTCTCCGGGCAGTCGCCCTACGTCGGCGCGTCGGCCTTCGCGCACAAGGCCGGCTACCACGTCGCCGCCATCGTCAAGGACCCGGCGACCTACCAGCACATCGAGCCGCGCGAGGTCGGCAACGACCGTCGCGTGCTCGTCTCGGAACTTTCGGGGCGGCGCAACATCCGCTACAAGCTGGCCGAGCGCGGGCTGGACATGCCGCTGACCAACGAGGAGACGGCGACGCTGCTGGAGCGGGTCAAGGAGATGGAGTCGCGCGGCTACCAGTACGAGGGCGCGGAGGCGTCGTTCGAGTTGCTGGCGCTGCGGCTGCGGCCCGGCTACCGCCCGCTGTTTGAGCTGGACGACTTCCTCGTCGTCGAGCGCCGCAACCCGGAAGCCGCCGCAGGGCCGGACGGTTCGGGCATGATGCAGGCCGAGGCGGTGACCAAGATCCGCGTCGGCGAGACGATGTTCCCCACCACTGCCGACGGCAACGGGCCGGTCAACGCGCTCGATCAGGCCGCGCGGGCCGGGCTCTCGCAGGCCTTCCCCGGGCTCGAACGGGTCTCGCTGCTCGACTACAAGGTGCGGATCATCGACACGGATGCAGGCACCGAGGCGCAGGTGCGGGTGCTGATCGAATCGACCGACGGCGAGCACATCTGGAACACGGTCGGCTGCTCGACGGACGTGGTCGAGGCTTCGTGGCTGGCGCTGGCCGACGCCTACGAGTACTACCTCCAGCACCGTGCGGAGTGGGCGCCCGAGGAGGCGCACGCCGACGCGGTCGCCTGAGCACGGGCAGGTTCAGAACGGGCCGGTTCGCGCCCCGCGCGGGCGGGCGCTATCCTGCGAAGCGAGGCCCGCGTGCGGCGACGCATCGCGAGCCGCACGGCGGACCGGGCTGTGGATGCCGCGGTGGCGGGGCGCGGGCTCAGGAGGAGGGGACGATGGCGAGCGAATCGGCTGCGGGGACGGGTTTTCCCAGCTGCTTGGTCTGCGAAGAGGGCGTGCTCGTGCCGCTTTCGGACTTCGGCGGGCAGGGCGCGCCGGTCCATTTCAAGGCCTGGGTCTGCAACAACCCCAAGTGCCAGTACAACCTCAAGATCCGCAACGGCGACATCATCCAGGACGAGCCGATCTACGACGGTCGCGACGACGGGCGCAACTAGCGGCCGATCAGGCTCTGTCACGCGGATTGCACTACCCGGCCGCGTCGTGGCGGGCGCATAGCGTCCGTTCGCCGTACACTCGGCCCAATCGGGGAGTGGCGCAGCCTGGCAGCGCGCTTCGTTCGGGACGAAGAGGTCGGAGGTTCAAATCCTCTCTCCCCGACCATCCTTCTCTTTGCTTTTTCGTCTGATCCGCCGGCGCTCATCCGAGTCGTTGCTGAGTGTGTCGCACGCTACAGAGGCCCGATTTTGGCTGCGCGAACGCGTGCTCAGCGATCTACACTGGACGTAACGGTGGAACATAAGCGCTGAAACGGAGCGCTCACCGGCATTGAAGGAGGGCGCGATGACGCTGCTCACCCTCTTCCGCCACGCCAAGCAGGCCAAGCCCAAGGCGAGCCCCATCGTGCTTGACACGTCCGTCCTCGGCGACGCCTTCAAGCCCGCCCGAATCCGCCCCAGCTGCGTGCCCGTCCGCCCTCCCTCCTACCGTCGCGTCGACTCCGCCGGCCCCACACTCAAGGCCGCCTAGCCCGATCCGCAGCCTCTATCGTGGCGCTGAACGGAGGCCGTGATGCCGACTTTCGCAGCCGTCGCCGAAGCCTCCGCCACAACGGACGAGCCTGCGCCGGAGTCCGACCCCGCGCCGCCGCGTGACTGGCTGCCCTGCGGGGCCGCGGTCGCCACCTACGCCTTCCCGTCCGATTGCGAGATCACCGAGGAATTCCTGCGCGAGCTGGCGGAGGAGCGTCCCGATCTGCTCTTCGAGGTCAGCGCGCGGGGAGACCTCGTGGTCACGATGGCGGCGGGGGATCGGGGTGCCCAGATCGGAATCCGCTCCGGCCGGCAGATCGACGAGTGGTCCGAGATCATCGGCGACGGGGTGACGCGGGAGAGTTCCGGCGGCTATGAGTTCGAGACGCCACTGGGCTTGGCCAAGCGGCAGCCCGATGTCTCCTGGATCAGCAGCGCCCGCTACGAAGCGCTGGCTCCGGAGGAACGCCGGCGCGACTACTGGCCGACGGTGCCCGAGTTCGTGATCGAGGTCCTCTCGCCGACCGACCGGCTTTCGCAGCAGCAGGAGAAGATGGCCGAATGGCTCTCCGGCGGCGTCTCGGTCGGCTGGCTGATCGACCCCTTCGAGCAAGAGGTCCACATCTACCGCCCCGGCGCCGACCCGCAGATGCGCCGGCGTCCTGCCGCCTTGGAAGTCGGCCCGGAGCTGCCCGGCCTCACGATCAGCTTCAACCGCATCTGGGCCGACTGAGCGCATTCGGCAAGCCCTATCGTGGCGTTGAATGGAGGCGGTGATGCCGACTGCCGGAGCCGTCGCCGAGCGCCCCGTCGCGGAGTCCCAATCCACGCCGGCTGAGCCGGTATCGCTGCAACGCGATTGGCTGCCCTGCGGTGCTGCGGTCGCCACCTACGCCTTCCCACCCGACTGCGAGATCAGCGAGGAATTCCTGCGCGAGCTCGCGGAGGAGCGTCCCGATCTGCTCTTCGAGGTCAGCGCGCGGGGAGATTTGGTGGTCACGACGGCGACGGGCGACCGAGGGTCGGAGATCGGCGGGGAGTGCGTCCGGATCATCGGCAATTGGACGGTTGAGCCCGGCGACGGCGTGACGCGGGAGAGTTCGGGCGGCTACGAGTTCGAGACGCCGCTGGGCGTGGCCAAGCGGCAGCCCGATGTCTCATGGATCAGCAGCGCCCGCTACGAAGCATTGACGCCGGAGGAGCGGCGGCGCGACTACTGGCCGACGGTGCCCGAGTTCGTGATCGAGGTTCTCTCGCCGACCGATCGCCTTTCGCAGCAGCAGGAGAAGATGGCCGAGTGGCTCGCCGGCGGCGTCTCTATCGGCTGGCTAATCGACCCCTTCGAGCAAGAGGTCCACATCTACCGACCCGGCGTCGACCCGCAGCTGCGCCGGCGTCCGGCCGCCTTGGAAGTCGGCCCGGAACTGCCCGGCCTCACGATCAGTTTCAACCGCATCTGGGCCGACTGAGCGCGTTCGGCGCGGCCCACGTAGGCCTCGCTACTCGCCCGTGAAGACGGGCTTCCGCTTTTCGACGAAGGAGGCCTGCGACTCGGCGACGTCGTGCGGGGCGCGGCCGGCGTGCGAGATCGAGACGATCTCGTTGCGCAGGCCTTCCTCCAGCGTCGCGTTGAGGTTGCGCTGCAGCACGCGCTTGGCCGCGCGGGCGGCCATCGGCGGCCAGAACGCGATCTCCGCCGCCTTCGCACGCGCCGCCTGGATCAGCTCCTCGTGCGGCGCGACCTGGTTGAGCAGGCCGATCGCTGCCGCCTCGTCCGACTCGACGAAGCGCGAGCTGAGCACCATCTCCGCCGCCCGCGCGTAGCCCACGATCCGCGGCAGGAACCAGGTCATCCCCGCGTCGGGCGAGAGCGAGCGCTCCAGGAAGACCGTCTTGAATCGCGACTTCTCGGAGCCGATCCGCACGTCGCAGGCCAGCGCCAGCGACATCCCCGCGCCGGCGGCGACGCCGTTGACCGCGGCGATCGTCGGCTTGTCCATCCCGCCGAAGGCCAGCGCCTGCCGGCCGACCCAGCCGTACTCGTCCATCCGCTCGTTCTGCGTCTCGCGCGGCGCTTGCCCGGAGCGCATCATCAGGTCCACGCCCGAGCAGAAGCCGCGACCCTCGCCGGTCACGATCACGACGCGCACGTCGTCGTCCGCTTGCAGCGCCGCCGCCGCGTGCACCATTTCCTTGCGCAGGTCCGGCGAGATCGCGTTCAGCTTCTCCGGCCGGTCGAGCGTGATCATCCCGATGTGGTCCGCGATCTCCAGGCGCAAATACTGGTAGGTCATGTCCGCCTCCGTTTCCGCCCGCAGGCTAGCCGCCCGCGCCGATCAGCGGCGCGCGCAGCGCTTCCACCGCCTCGCGGCGGAAGCAGGACGGCGCGTGATCGTTCACGATCCCGGCCGCCTGCATGAACGCGTAGACGATCGTCGGGCCGACGAAGCGGAAGCCCAGCGATTTCAGCTCGCGCGAGAGCGCCCGCGAGGCCGGCGTCTGCGCGGGGATTTCCGCCTCCGCCCGCGGCGGCGACGGTTCCGCGTACGACCAGGCGACCTCCGCGAACGTGCGCGGATCATCGCCGACCAGCACGTGGCGGCGGAAGGCCAGCGCCTGCACCGCCCGCGCATTGGCCCGCGTCGCTTCAATCTTCTGGCGGTGCCGGATGATCCGCTCGTCCGTCCGCAGCCGCTCCAGATCCGCGTCGCTCAGCGCGCCGATCAGGCCCAGATCCCAGTCGAAGAAGACCGCGCGGTAGCCCTCGCGGCGCGCCAGCACCTGCGCCCACGAAAGCCCCGCCTGCGCCGACTCCAGCGTCAGGCACTCGAACAGCGCGCGGTCGTCGAGCAGCGGTACGCCCCACTCCGCGTCGTGGTACGCCGCCATCGCCGCGTCCCCGTCGGCCCAGGCACAGCGCTGCGCATCCGTCATCTCGCGCCTACCGTAGCCGCATGACCTTCATCATCGGCGTCACCGGCGCCATCGCCAGCGGCAAAAGCCTGCTCTGCCGCCACCTCGCCGACCAGCACGGCGCCCATCACGTCGACGCCGACCAACAGGTCCACCTGCTCTACGAACCCGGCAAGCCCGCCTACCACCGCATCATCGCCCGCTTCGGCCCGGACGTCGTCGACCCCGACGGCGCGATCGACCGCAAAATCCTCGGCGCCAAAGTCTTCGGCAAGCCCGACGAACTGCAAGCCCTGCGCGACGCCATCGGCGACCTCGAAGCCCACTTCATCCAGCTCCTCAAAGACCTCCGCACCAGCGGGCACGACCTCGCCGTCTTCGAAGCCGTCCGCCTGATCGAAGGCCCCTACCAGCCCCTCTGCGACGAATCCTGGCTGATCGCCGCCGAAGAAGAAACCGCCCTCCAGCGCCTCATGCACCGCAACGACCTAACCGAACCAGACGCCCGCCAACGAATGTCCAGCGCCACCCCCTGGCAAGACCGAGCCCCCAAGTCCGACAGAATCCTCCACAACAACAGCACAATCGAGGATTTCCTGGCAAAAGCCGACGCCGCCCTCGCGGAGGCATTGGCTAGAGCCTGATCTGGATCTCCGTGATCCGCGCCACCCGCGAGTCGATCGGGACGAAGAAGACTTCCAGATTTTCGGTCGAGACCATGCCGACCACGGTGATTCCGAGCCAGTAGCGGATGTTCGGGTTGGACTCCGTCTGGTCGCGCAGCAGCTCGGCCTCCGCCTGCTTCAGTTGAGTGCGCAGCCGCCCGGTCAGATCGTCGGCGAACGCTCGAACCTCAGGGTCGTAGATGAAGTCGAACCCCGGCGCGTCGCCGTTCATCGAGGGCGGAAGTCGTTGTCGTGCGGCCCGCCGGCCCGGTCGAGAATGCGCTGGAGCAGCTCCGGGTCTTCTTCCAAGCGGCGGAGGGCGGCGTCCGGATCCGGGGGCGGGCCTCGCCGCTTCTCGATCTCTTCGCGCACCCGGCAGGCCAGAGCCTCGCGGTCCACTTCGCGCTCGCATGCCGTGCGCGCGGCGACGCCGTCCACCTCCGCGTTGATCTCGTCTTCGCCCAGCAGCGGTCCGATGTGGTCGAGCACGGCCGACGTGGTTTGCCAGAAGGCGTACTCGCCCAGCACCTCGTAGCCTTCGTCATCGTCGCTGAAGCGCGCGATCCCGCCGTTTTCCTGCGCGGCTCGGATGGCGGGCACGACCGGCCCGTCCGCGCCGGCGATGATCGGCTCCTCGAACAGCGGCCGCTCGTGGCTGGCCATGAACCACGCCTGCGCCCGCATCGCGAGCCGGTGCAGCTCCGCATCGGATAACGCCACATCGCGCTTCGCAGCGTTGGTCAGAATCCCCCGGGCGACGTCCACTGCGCTGTTCACGGCGGCCTCCCTCATCGAATCTACCATCTGCGAGGTTGATCGCTGAGAGTGTCGCGACGCTTGCGGAGCCGAACATCTCTCGCTAGTCTGCTGCGCACGAGGCATGTGCTTCGGGGGAGCCCGCAATGCCGTATCTTGATTTCGCAGGCAAGCCCCGCGTCTACGCACATCACCTCTCTGTCCCGTTCAGGCCGCTCGTGCCTGATTTTGAGCGCTCCGTCCTCCCGTCTGGGAGTGACGCGCCTCCAGCGGATGACAACTTGATCATCCACGGGGATAACTTGGAAGCACTGAAATCTCTGATGCCCCGATATGCTGGGCGCATTGACTGTATCTATATTGACCCGCCGTACAACACGGGAAATGAAGGCTGGGTCTACAACGACAACGTCAACAGTCCGATGATGCGCAAGTGGATCGAGAAGCAATCCCCGGTCGATAATGAGGATTTAGAGCGTCACGATAAATGGCTCTGCATGATGTGGCCTCGACTGGTTTTGTTGCGTGAGCTTCTCGCAGAAACAGGTACGCTGTTCGTGTCAATCGACGACAACGAAGTACATCATCTTCGAAGTATAATGGACGAGATTTTCGGCGAAGACCACTTCATGGCTTGGATCGCTTGGCAACAGCGGTACGGTAGAAGCAACAATGCCCGGCTTTTCTCAAACCAGCGCGAACATATCTTGGTATACCGGCGTTCTGAGAGCGTTGAGCGTATCCGAGTTGGAAGAGATCCTGAACTGAATGAGACATACCGCAATCCCGACGACGATCCTCGAGGGCCGTGGAGCAGTGTTTCCTATCAAAACCCTGTCACTAAAACAGAGCGCCCCAATCTTGTCTATCCAATTCTGAACCCCCACACTGGACGTGAGGTAAATCACCCTACTCATGCATGGAAATACAGTCGTGAGACTCATGATGCGCATGTGGCAGAGGACCGTCTTTGGTGGGGTGCCGACGGAGGGCAACAATATCCACGACTGAAGGTCTTCCTGAGCGATGCGGAAACCAAAGGTATTGTCCCTGTTGATCTACTGTTAGCAGATCAGGCTGGCACTACAGATGAAGGGACTAGGCAGCTTGCAGACCTACTCCCCTACGCGCTTGGAGAGGAGAAATTTAATAACCCTAAGCCGGTACGACTGATCCGAGCGCTATTGGAGATCGGACTGGCCAACGCACCTAGCGACGCGATTGTGCTTGACTCATTCGCTGGTAGCGGTACTACGGCACAGGCGGTTCTGGAACTGAATCGCGAAAATGGACGAGAATGTCAATTTATTTTGATAGAATGCATGGATTATGCAGATACGATTACTGCGGAGCGGATTCGTCGCGTCTCCTCCGGCGTCCCAGCAGCAAAAGACGAACCCCTCCGATCTGGACTTGGAGGGACTTTCACGTTCTGCGAACTGGGAGAAGCCGTCACGATAGAAGGGATGCTCACAGGTGATAGCCTTCCGTCGTTCAGCGATTTGGCGGCCTATCTTTATCACACGGCGACTGGCGAGACGCTCGTGGCATCGGATATCTGGTCTCCTGAAGATCTGGCACCGTTCCATGTTGATGTTGAACGTGATGAGAGCTATTATCTGCTATATGAACCAGACCCATCATTCCTCCGAGAGGAAGGTGCGGTTTTATCAGGGCCACGGGCACGGGACATCCGTGACTCGAAGGAAACGACCCACGCGATTGTCTGGGCTGCTGACGCATGGATTGGCCAAGTGGAGCTCACGCCGATGGGCATCACCTTCAGCCAATTGCCGTTCCAGCTTCCCGGTCGGTGATAGGCTGTCGCCATGCAGCTCAAGGAATACCAACAAGAAGCGATCGCGGACTTCCGCCAGTGGGTTGACGCGATTCGTGAAGCACAATCAGGGGCCGATGAAGATGCTCGCGCTCTCAGCCAGCGGGGTAGGCCTGTCCCTGATGCCATACGTGATTTCCCGGCAAATGCGTGGGAGGCAATGAGGGACAGAGGCATCGTGCCACGAAGCGTGCCGTACATCCCAAGGCTTGACGGTGCCGGTCGCCCGATCCCGCACATCTGCCTCAAGGTGCCTACGGGTGGCGGAAAGACCCTGCTCGGCGTCGCAGCCATTGAGGCGATGGAGGTCACCACTGGCCTTGTTCTGTGGATCGTGCCGAGTCTCGCCATTTTCGAGCAGACCAAATCCGCTCTCTGGACCCGCGACCATCCCTACCGGAAGCGCCTAGATCGCGCTACGGGTGGCCGTGTCAAGGTGTTCACGCAACGCGACCTGCTCACACCCGATGACCTCCAGAATCATTTGTGCGTCATGTTGTTGTCGCTCGCGGCGACGAATTGGTATGAGAAGCCCGAAGGCTTGCGGATGTTCCGAGACGCCGGCACGTACGACCGATTCTTTCCTGATACCCAAGGGTCGAGATCTGATGAACTTCGTCTTCAGAACAATCCCGACTTGGCGATTGATCCTTTATCAGAACGAGTGACGCGCAGTCTCCACAATGTGTTCAAGATGTATCGACCGATCGTCGTTCTTGACGAGGCACACAAGGCCTATGGATCGAAAAAACGTGGCCCCGAGCAATTCGTCAACTCGGTCAACAGGATGAACCCGCGAACCGTTGTTGAACTTTCGGCAACGCCCCAACGGTCGGTCAGCAATATTCTAGTTGAGATCGACGGCCCTCGACTGAAGCGTGAAGAGATGATCAAGGTACCTGTGGTGATCACTGCGGAACAAGGCGAGGACTGGCACTTCACACTTTCACGCGCCCACAAACAACTGCAAGATCTTGACGTCAAGTCCCATACGTTAGCACAAGATACAGGCCGCTACATTCGCCCAATCGTCGTAGTTCGGGTGGATCGCACTGGTAAAAAACAGCGGGACGGGAAATACGTGCATGCTTTGGACGTACGCGACCAATTGCTCAGGATGGGGATTGACGAGCAAGCGATTCGAATCAAGTCAAGCGACGTTGACGAACTCGGCCGTGAAGATCTGATGTCACCGATGTCTCCAGTGAGGTGGATCATCACAAAAGATGCGCTGAAAGAGGGATGGGATTGCTCGTTCGCCTACATCCTCGTGATGCTCGACTCGACAACTGCTCCAACAGCGCTGACGCAAATGATCGGACGAGTCCTTCGACAGCCTAACGCTAAATTGACGGGTCAGGCAGCCCTCGATCGCTGCTACGTATTCTGTAGCAATACCGCTGTCGGAGAAGCAGTCAAGAAAATTCGACAAGGCTTGGAAAATGAAGGCATGAGTGGTTTGGCTGGCGAAGTGGTCCTATCCGGTGGCAAGCTAGAACCAGTTACCATCCAACGACGCGACATGTTCGCGCACCTTGACTTGTTTCTGCCGAAAGTGCTGCACAAGGCGGACGATCCAACCGAGGGCGATGAATTCGAAGAACTTGACTATCTGCGGCACATCATTCCAGAGATTGACTGGAAATCGCTTGAGGCGCCGATGCTGACTCCGCGCTTGAAGCATAACCAGCGTAGCCCCAAGGCTGAGGTTGATGTGGATGGGACGGGTCCGCGATATGAGGAACGCACGATCACCGAGGAAGACGGTTCGGTTTCGCTTTCCTGGTTCGTCAGGCGATTAGGCAGCGTGATTTCCAATCCTTGGGTTGCCGCTGCGTTGGTCCAAACGTCGCTGAAACGTCTACGCGACGCTGGAGAGTCAGATGAGGATATCTACGCGATGCGCGTTGAACATCTCGCCGGTATGCGCCAAAGCCTAGCGGAACAGATTGAGCATAAAGCCGAGCGCGCATTCCGGAGCAAGGTGGCTAATGACTTGATCCGCTTCACCCTTGAAGCTGACACGCCGATGCATCGCATTTGGAAGGAACCACGCGAGATCGAAACAGCGGAAGGGGACCGAGGTTTGGAGGTGCGCCCCGGAGTGCCAGTCAAGAAGAGCCTGTTTGAGCCTGTGCTGGAGAGCGAGTTCGATTCTGAGCTAGAGAAGGCGATTGCCTGCTATTTCGACGAAGATGAAGCCCTGCAATGGTGGCATCGCATCGCCGCGCGGCAGGGAGGCGACTACTATCTGCGTGGATGGAAAGAAGAACGGATGTGGCCTGACTTCGTCGCGATTGTCGAGAGTGGCGGTGGTGAACCCGTTCTCATGGCGGTCGAATCCAAGGGCGAGCACCTCAGGGACAACGCCGACACGCGGTACAAAGAGCGCTTGATGCAGGCACTTGAGGATGTGTACAACAACGGCCAGATGATCGTGCCTCGTGGTCCGACTCACGCCAAGCTCAGCATCGTCTTCTCCGAAAGCGAGTTGGCGCAGAGACTGGCGGAAGTCGAGGCAATCTCCGACTAAGGCACGACTGTGCACATCGCCGCTTGAGGCGCTAGCCTGCGGGCACGGAGGTGGGACATGACGGCTCTTGAGGATGTTCGGGTGTTGGATCTGACGCAGTATGAGGCGGGGACTTCGTCTACGCAGGTGCTGGGCTGGCTGGGGGCGGACGTCGTCAAGGTGGAGCCGCCGGGGCGGGGGGAGCCGGGGCGCAGGCTGCAAGGGTCGGCGGATCGCGATTCGCTCTACTTCATCACGCTCAACAACAACAAGAAGTCGCTGACGCTGGACCTCAAGTCGGAGGCGGGGCGCTCGCTCTTCCTGCGGCTGCTGCCGCGCTTCGACATCGTCGTCGAGAACTTCACGCTGGGCACGATGGAACGGCTGGGGCTGGGCTACGAGACCCTGCGCGAGCTGCATCCGCGCCTGATCTACTGCACGATCAAGGGCTTCGGCACGACCGGCCCCTGGGCCCACGCGAAGTCGTTCGATATGGTCGCGCAGGCGACCGGCGGCGCGATGGCGCTGACCGGGACGGACGAGACGCTGCCGCTGAAGCCGGGCCCGACGATCGGCGATACGGGCACGGGCGTGCAGGCCGCGATCGGGATGCTGGCCGCGCTCTGGCAGCGCCAGCGCGAGGGCGTCGGCCAGAAGGTCGAGCTCTCGATGCAGGAGGCGCTGACCAACTACACCCGCGTGCCGATGACGCGCCGCGACATCTTCGGCGACCCGGTGCCCCCCTTCGGCGACGCGCAGACGGCGCCGACCGGCCTCTTCCCCTGCAAGCCCGGCGGGCGCACGGATTGGGTCTGGGTCGTCGTCGCCGGCAAGCACATGTGGCAGGCGCTGATCGAGCAGATCGACCGCCCCGACCTGCTCGACGCCGATTTCGGCAGCGGCATCACCCGCCAAGGCAGCCCCGAAATCCGCGAAGCCATCGCCGCCTGGACCGCCCAGCGCACCAAGTTCGAGGTGATGGAAACCCTGAGCAAAGTCGGCGTCCCCAGCGGCCCCGTCCTGGACAGCAGCGAGGTCTACAGCAACGAACACCTGGCCGAACGCGGCATGCACATCGAGATCGACCACCCTCAACGCGGCAAAGTCACCCTCCTAGGCTGCCCCATCCGCCTCAGCGAATCCCCCGCAAACAACGAGCGAGCGCCTCTTCTGGGAGAGCACACGCACGAGGTTCTCTGCGCGGAGCTGGGCCTGGGCGAAGCGGAACTGAAGGAACTGGCGGCTGCGGGGGCGATCTAGACCTCAGGCTTGGGCCAGCGCTCAAGGGCCCACGCTACGAGATCACTGGCGCGATCGTTAATGGCGTCTTCGTCCCACTGCTCATATTTGTCGAAGACGGCGCGAGTCGATTTGAACCACGCGCCACTTTCGTCGATCATCAGCCTTCGTTGGTCCTCCCAAGACGCGGCACCCTTTTCTGAATTTCCTTTCGATGTCACAGGGACAAGGTTCGCCCAAGTGTCCTTGAGTCGTTGTTGCGCCTCATCGGAGATGTGCGCCCAAGATCCTGCAGGCGGATTCTGTGGCAGGAGGTGATCGCCTGTAAAGGGAATGTCCCAATGTTCTGTGTCGCCCGCACTGTACCGGCGCTCGTACTCCCCTAAGATATAATTGCGCATTCCCGAATTGAATATGTCTATGGTGCAAATGCCATCAATGAATTCTTCATCATCCGGAAATTGCACGCGCCCAGTGTTGATTCGCTGGACGAGATCGTCGCGATCAGCGCCTATCTGTTGCCAAAGGCTCTTAAACACAGGCATCAAGCCAGTATTCCGGATGCCGGAGAACGCGCGTCTTACGAGGAAGGCATCAAGGGCGTCCACAATTGAGAGTAGCGCCTGGCCTGTCAATTGCTTTTCATCGTCTCGGTGCGACCGAATGAGTTGCATCAGATATGGATACATCATATCCGGAACAGCCAAGCGCTGAAGTCTGGCAACAGCCTCGGCACACTCTTCGCTGGCACCCGGTATCTTGGCAAGCCCGGTGAGGGCACGGAATTCTTCGACATATGCATGCAGATCAGCGACGATCTTCTTCGCCGGTTCAATGCCAGTCTGACCGTGAGTCACGGAAGTTTCCCAATAATCACGTATGTTTCGATACATTCTAGCCTTAGTCGTTGATGGCACGCGAATCATCGCATAAGGAAAGAAGAAACGGTCTTGGTGTTCAAGGCCCAGATCTCTCTCGAACGGTTCCCAATGCTCTGCATATATCTGACCAGCGACTTCGGGTTCGCTACCCGCAGTTAAGAAGACTGCGTTTCGAATCAGATCTATCGGCTTGAGTTTGGCGCCTCTCGTGTTCAATCGTTCATAGACCTCGTGCGGATCGTGGCGACTATCCAAAGTGACCTCAACCAGTTCAAGCTGATCAACAACTAGATCTCGAAGTTCGCTGATGCGCTCAATCGAGATCATTCCTTCATCGTCAAGTACGAAATCTCGTACCGATCTACGGATTCGATTCCAAGCCTTTGCCAAGAAATGGTCATCAGGCCCGAAGCCCAGATTAGTCAGACGTGGCGTAGGATTCTTCAGGCATCGTAGCACCTGATAGAACTGTCGCGTATCGCTCACCGTCGGCTCAAGTCGGGGCGTGCCCTTCGCCTTTCCGGTACGGATCAACAAATATTCAGTCTCAATGTCCTCGGCGAGATCGTTATCGCCCACCTCTTGGAAAATCTCAGCGATCGCCGTGAGTGTCAGATAAAGGGTCGTGATTCGTTGCTGGCCATCAATGATGGAATATTGCGGAGATCGCCCTCCAGTGCCAGCATCGTCCATCTGGAGCACGACAGCCCCTAAGAACAGGGAATCATGTCGACCGTCCTCGCTCGCCCCTTCTTCGCGGAGGCGCTCGAGGTCGCTGAAGAAAGCGGGAATCTGGTCGTCCGAATCCTTCGCCTTCCAGACGTAATGGCGTTGGAACTCTGGCGCACGGAAGCGCCGATCGCTCGTGGTAAAGAGCTGACGGACGGAGATGTCTTCGCCCGTGATTGTCGTTGTCCGGTCTGCCATTGGTGCCGTCCGAATCCCCGACTCAGCGTGTGCCGGATGCTACACGGCTGGTGGGGATGGGACAAGGGCTGAGAGACAAGGAACCGCGTACGCTGCCCCGATGCTCGCTCGTCTGCTTCCTCAGCGCGTCTACTACGGGTGGTGGGTGCTGGGGTCTGTCGTGTTTGCGCTTGTCGTCTCTGAGGGGATCTCGTTTGGGGCGTTCGGGCTGTATGTGGAGCCGTTGGAGCGGGAGTTCGGGTGGTCGCGGGCTGCGGTGTCGGCCGGGTTCTCGGTGGCTGTGGGGACGGTGGGGCTGTTCGCGCCGATTGTGGGGCGGGTGATCGACACGGTGGGGGTGCGGCGGCTGCTGTTCATCTCGGTGCCGTTGTGCGGGGGGACGTTTTTGCTGCTGGCGACGTTGTCGGAGCTGTGGCAGTGGTACCTGTACTTGGCGCTGAACAACGCGACGTTGGCGGCGATCGCCTACATCCCGGCGCAGTCGCTGGCGGTGCGCTGGTTCGAGCGGCGGCGTTCGATTGCGGTTTCGGCGATCGGGGCGTCGGTCTGGATCGGGCAGCTGGTGATGGTGCCGATCATCCAGGCGATCATCACGGGGGCGAGCTGGAAGACGGCGTTTTTGGTGTCGTCGGGGCTGCTGGTGGCGGGCTATGTGGCGGCGCTGATCTTGGTGCGGGACGATCCGGGCGAAGCGCACGGGGACCGCGAGCGGCGCAGGACGACGGTCGTGCGGCGCCCGCTGCCGGCGCGGGCGGGGCGGCACGCGACATCGGTCGCGACGGGGGCAGGGGCCGGGTCCGCCGGCGAGCGGCAGCCCGATGCGGCGCCCGGCGGCGGGCAGGTTGCGGCGGGCGAGGCGTCGTCTTCGACGGAGGACGGCGCGGAGTCGGGCGGAGGAGGGCAGGCGGGGGAGATCGGGGTGACGGCGCGGGAGGCGGTGCGGACGCCGCTGTTCTGGGTGACGGTGCTGGGGATGATGCTCTACTTCTACGTGGTCTTCGGCTGGCTGTCGCAGGCGAAGCCGTACTTCTCGTCGGTGGGCTGGTCGGACGGGACGGGGGCGCTGTTCGTGTCGGGCACGGCGGGTTTGGCGGCGGTCTGGCTGCTCTCGGCGGGGAACGTGCTGGGGCGTCCGCGGCGCCCGGAGCTGACGGCGGCGGGGTGCTGCCTGTGCATGGCGGCGGGGATGCTGGCGCTGCGCTTCACGGGCGGAGACGCGCTGGGGATCGGGCTCTACATCCCGCTCTACGTGCTGGGCTACGCGGCCGCGCCGCTGGTCGAGGCGCTGATGTTTTCGCGCGGGTTCGGGACGCGGCATTTCGCGACGATTCTGGGCGCGGCGTTCATGTTCGAGACGATGGGCATCCTCGGCTCGCCGGTGATCGCGGGCGAGATTTACGACGAGGCGGGCAGCTACGACTGGGCGCTGGTGATGTACGCGGTTTCGGCGGGGGCCGCGGCCGTGGTCTTCCTCTTCGCCCTGCGCCTGCGGCAGCCCTTGGCGGCACTCACGCGGGAGTGACCGCGGGCAGCCGCAGTTTTGGTACATCAGTGCTAATATGCGGCGCATGCAAGACACGGAAGCACAGCCGAACCTGCAATGGCACGATCCGGCCTGGGAGCGCGACCCGCATCTGTGGGCGGAGCGCGGGTTCGAGCCGACGGCGAAGCAGCGCGAGCTCTACCTGACGCTGGATCGGACGCCGGAGAAGGGGATCGCGCTGGTCGGTTACGGGGGCGCGATGGGCGGCGGCAAGACGCGGGCGCTGGTCGAGCTGGCAATCGATACGGCGCTGCACCACCAAGGCACGCGCATCCTGGTCGCGCGGCACCGCTATGAATCGCTGCGGACGACGACGATGGAGGAGTTCTTCGAGAGCTGCCCGCCCGGCTGGATCGAGGAGCAGCGGCGCTCGCAGCCGCAGTCGGTCTCGCTGCGCTGCCACGATTGGCCGCCGGGCGTGACGTCGACGATCTACTTCCGGCACCTGACGGAGTGGGCCGGGCTGGGTTCGCAGGAGTACGGGGCGGTCTTCATCGACGAGGCGGGCGAGGTCTCGGTCAACGCGGCGCGGATGCTGCTGACGCGGCTGCGGCACCCGAATCAGCTCTACTACTACTTCGTGGCCGCCTCGAACCCGCATCCGGGCTGGTTCGAGCAGTGGTTCGTCAAGCGCGAGCTGCCGGAGCGGGAGCTGGAGGCGTGCGGCGGGCGGGTGCTGTTCATCCAGTCGAAGATCGCCGACAACCCGCACTTGGCGTCGAATTACGAGGCGCAGCAGCGCGCGATGCAGCCGGCCGAGTGGGTCGACCGCTTCATCGAGGGCCGGTTCGACGCGCCCTTCGGCACCGTCTACGAGCGCTTCGAGCCGTCGGTGCACTGCTGGACTGCGCCGCTGCCGCAGTTCCGGCGGATGGTGGGCGGACTGGATTTCGGCGGCACCAGCCCGTGGGCGCATTTCACGGCAGCGGTCGTGGCTGGGCTGACGGAGGAGGGGCAGCTGATCCGCGTGGCCGAGTTCGAGCAGCGCGGACCGGGCGTCTACGAGCGGCTCGAGCGCTGGATTGAGGAGCAGCAGGAACGCTTCGGCAGGATCAGCTGGCGCGCGGACCGCACGCAGATGGCTTGGATCGACGCGATGCGGCGGCAGCAGGTCCGGATCGAGCCGTCGGAGGGCGGCTCCGGCTCCGTGCTGCGCGGGATCTCGCTGGTGCAGCGGCTGCTGGAGCCGGGCGGCGACGGGCGCCCGCGCTCGTGGTACGCGCCCGATCTGGAGCGCTTCCCGGAGCGGATGCGCGACTACGTCTGGGAGCCGCCCTCCGAGCGCGAAGGCGGCGTGCAGCAGCCGGCCAAGCGCGACGACGACCTGATGGACGCCGACCGCTACATGCACGAGCAGGCCGAGCGCGCGGGTGGGTCTTTGGGCCGCGGGCGCAAGGCCGCCGCGCGGCGGGCGCGCGAAGTGCGGATCGAGTTCCCGCGCCGCGGCCCGCAGCCGGCCCGGCGCGGCGCTGCCGAATACGGGCGCTACGCCTGACTGCTGATTCGGTGAAAGGAACGGAAACATGAGCGAGGCGGGACGCGAACGGCCCAAAGCGACGCCGCCCGGCGCGGTGCGGATGAGCTGCCCCAGCTGCCGGCGCTTCCTGGGCAACGTGGCGGGAGCGGCGGAGTTCCCGCCCTGCCACCGCTGCGGCTGGCGGACGACGGTGCTGCCGCCGATGCGGGCCGGGCAGATGCCGGATCCCGCGCCGAATGCAGGGCCGGATCAGGCCGTGCCGACCGGCACCGCGCCCTCGTAGACGCCGGGGATCCAGCGCCCGTCGGGCCGCCGCGCGCGGTCGATCAGGTGCGGCGCCATGCCCTGCGCGGACTCGTAGAGGTGCTGGACGTCCTCGAACGAGGCCGAGCGGTGCGCGCTGAGGCCGGGCCGCAGCACCACGGTGGGCACTTCGGGCGCGAGGTGATCGAGCTCGCGCTCGGTGCGCCGCTCGACGGCGATCTCCCAGCTGCGGGCGATCACGTCGCCCATCCACTTGGGCCGGTGCGGCGAGGGCGGCGCGCCCAGGTCGACCGCGATGATCTCGGTCGCGCCCTGCGAGATCGCCGTGTCCAAGTCCAGCCCCGTCGCCACGATCCCGTCGACGAACCACTCGCCGCGGATGCGGACGGGCGGGAACAGCCCGGGCACGGCCGAGGAGGCCATGATCGAGTCGATCACGGGGCCGTTGGAGAAGATGTGCTTGCGCCCCGTGGTCAGGTTGGTCGCGGTGATGAAGAGCGGGATCTGCGCGGCGGAAATCTCGTCGATGGTCACGTGCGGCTCGATCAGCCGGCGCAGGAAGTCGTTGGAGTAGAGCGACATCCGCTTGAACAGCAGCGACTGGCCGATCTCGAGCACGTTGCGCGACCAGAGCCGCTGATCGCGCAGCGAGAGCCAGAGCTCGGCGAGCCCGTGCAGGTTGTCGGGATGGAAGGCGAGGAACGCGCCGTTGAGCGAGCCGACCGACGCGCCCACGATCAGGTCGGGGCGGACGTCGAGATCGATCAGCGCCTGCAGGAAGGGAACCTGGACCACGCCGAGGTTGCCGCCGCCCGAGAGCACGAGGGCGAGGCGCTTGCGCGGCGAGCCGGGAATCAGCGCTTCGAGCGGCGAGGTCATGCCGCAATTGTATGGAGCCGACCCGCCGCCGCGAGCGCGGATCGGTTAGCCGGCGGTTACCCGCCGGGCTATTCGGGCCGTAGCCCCGTGCGGTCGGGCACGATCTCGGTCAGGATGCCGGCGGCCGACTTGGGATGGAAGAACGAGGCGGTGATCTCCTCGATCGGCCCGCCGAAATCGATGTAGCGCAGCCCGCGCTCGATGAACAGCTTGGTATCCCCGACCACGTCGGTCGAGCCGTAGCCGAGGTGGTGCAGCCCGGCCCCGCGCCGCTCGAGGAACTTGCCGATGCCCGAGTCGTTGTCGTCGGGCAGCAGGATTTCGATCCGGGTCTCGCCGAGGTTGACCTTGACGAAGAAGATCTTGGTCCGCTCGGGCGCGAAGTAGCCGCCCTCGGGGAAGGGCGTGCGCTCAGTGTCGTAAGCGAGCCCGAGCTGGTCGACCAGCACGTCCCCCGCCTCGTCGAGATCGTGCGCGACGATGCCGACATGGTCCAGCGAAATGATCACGCCGCGCCTCCGTTCGATCCCCCGCAGGTTAGCGCCCCTCGACAATGTAAAAGCCGTCGCGCGCGTGCCGGCTGCCGTACCCTGTGAAGGGAACGGAGACGGGGATGACGACAGCGCAGGCGCCGGTATCGCGCCCGCCCGCGGCCGTGGCGGAGCCAAGGGTGGAATCCGTCCAGGCAGCCGAAACGGGCCCGCGCGACTGGCTGCCCTGCGGCGCTTCCGCAGCGACGTACACGTTCGCCGAGGATTGCGAGATCACGGATGATTTCCTGCGCAAGCTCGGCGAAGCGAGGCCGGAGCTGCTCTTCGAAGTGAGCGCGCGCGGGGATCTGGTCGTCACCATGGCGGCGGGCGACCGCGGTTCGGAGATCGGCAACGAGTTCGGGCGGATCGTCGGCAACTGGACGGTTGAGCCCGGCGACGGGATCACGCGCGAGAGTTCGGGCGGCTATCAATTCGAGACGGCACTCGGCTTCGCCAAGCGGCAGCCGGACCTGTCGTGGATCAGCAGGCGGCGCTACGACGCGCTGACGGCGGATGAGCGGCGGCGGGACTATTGGCCGACAGTGCCGGAGTTCATCATAGAAATCGTCTCTCCCAGCGATCGGCTCTCGCAGCAGCACGAGAAAATGGCCGAATGGATGCAGGGAGGAGTCTCCGTCGGCTGGCTGGTCGACCCGTTCGAGGAAGAAGTCCACATCTACCGCCCCGGCGCGGAGGTCGAGTTGCACAAGCGTCCGGCCAGTCTCGAAGTCGGCCCGGAACTTCCCGGCCTCACGATCAGCTTCGCCCGCATCTGGACCGACTGATGGTTACCGCACCGGTCGAGACGCCGTCCGAGATCGTCGCCGACCTGATCGAGCGGCTGCGCGGGCATGATCTTGAAGGCGACGCCAACGCGCTGATCGCGGAGCTGTTCCCGCGCCCGGTGCGGCGCGCGTTGTGCGAGGCGGGACTCGGCGACGAGTTGCTCGCGGCGCTTGACGATGCCGGCAACGGCTATTTCCTGATCGAGGTCGATGAGAACGGGGAGGCGGTGATCACCGTGGGCGCAGGCGGCAAATCGGCGGATATCCACGCCGAACTGATCATTCAGATCGGGATCTGGCTGCTGGCGGGCGGCGGTGGACGCCTGCGCGAATCGGCCGGCGCGTACTTGATCAAGGGGCTGGGCCGCCGCGAGCCGGACGTGAGCTGGCTGAGCGCGGCGCGAGCGGCGCTGCTGGGCGAGGGCAACGCGCTGCCGCAGGCCCTGCCCGTCCCGCCCAGCTTCGTCGCCGAAGTCGTGTCCCCGTCCGACGACATCGATCAGCAGCGCGGCAAGATGCGGATGTGGATCGCCAACGAGGTAGAGGTCGGCTGGCTGATCGACCCGTTCGAGGAAGAGGTCCACTTTTACCGCCCGGAGCGCGAGCCCGTCGTCTACGACCGCCCCGAAACGCTCGAGGTCGGCCCGGAGATGCCCGGCCTGACCATCGATTTCCGCCGCATCTGGGAGCTCTGATGGTTATCGCGACAGCACCCGTTGAACATGCGCCGGCAGTGGCGGGGCGGACGGCGCTGGACTTGCAGTTGCCGCCCTGTATCGGGGTGGCCCGGATCGAGCCGACCGATGGATTCGAGATCACGGACGAGCTGCTCCGCGATCTTCACGACGAACATCCGGGCCTGCTGTTCGAGGTGAGCCCCAAGGGAGAGTTGGTGATCACCATGCCCGCAGGCGGCGGCTCGTCCGAAATCGGCGGCGATTGCTACGTGCAGACTTGGACTTGGGACCACACCGGCCCCCGCGGCGTGACGCGGGAGAGTTCCGGCGGCTATGAACCGATCCCCGGCGTGAAATACGCGCCCGACGTCAGCTGGATCAGCCGCGAGCGGGCTGATTCGCTCGGCCCCCGAGATCAGCGTCCCGACTACTGGCCGGTCGCGCCGGAGTTCGTGATCGAGGTGCAGTCGCCTTCGGATCGCCGCTCCCAGCAGGAAGAGAAGATGGAGCACTGGATCGAACTCGGTGTCTCCGTCGGCCTTTTGGTAGACCCCTTCGACAAGCAGGTCCTCGTCTACCGCCCCGGCAACGCGCCCGAAACCCACCAGCGCCCCGATGAACTCGAAGTCGGCCCGGAACTTCCAAGCCTCACGCTCGACTTCAGCCGCATTTGGGCCGACTGAGCGGGACTGCGCCGTCCGGTCTCAGTCGAGCCGCCGCAGGGCGGGCATGGCGACGGCGGCCAGGGCGGTCAGCGCGACCAGGCCGATGCTCATGGCGGCGACGACGGGGCGGATGCCGGTGCCCTCGGCGACGATGCTGAGCAGGAACGCGCCCAGCTGCATCAGCGCGAACTGCATCATCAGCACGCTCATCGCGCGCCCGCGGTACTTCGGGTCGGCCTGCTCCTGCACCAGCGTCGAGGAGAGCGACATCCGCCCGGCCTGGCCGACGCCGAGCAGCAGCATCAGCAGCCCGGTCAGCACGATCCAATTCGAGACCGAGATGCCGAGCAGGGCCGCGGCCAGCACGACGCTCGCGCCGAGCAGCATCCAGCCGCGCCTGACCCGCTTCAGCGAGGCCAGGATCAGCGACGCGACCACCGCGCCGAAGGCCGACATCATCACGACCAGCCCGGCCGTCGCCGCGTTGGCGTTGAACACGTCCTGCACGAAGCCCGGCACCAGCTGCTGGAACGGCATCCCCAGCGCCGAGACGACGAAGGAGAGCAGCAGCACCAGCCGCAGCGTCGGGTGCGCGGCCATGTAGCGGAAGCCGCCGGCGATGTCGGCCCCGGCCTCGCGCCAGCCGCCGCCCCGCCCCTGCGCCTGGGCCGGCACGAACGGGATCTTCAGCATCGTCAGGATCGCGATCACGTAGCCGCCGGCCATCACGTAGAAGGTCGGCCCGGCCCCGATCGTGGCCAGCAGCACGCCGCCCAGCGCCGGGCCCAGGAACTGCATCAGGTTCATCGCCGAGTTGTTCAGCGAGACCCCGTTCATGATCTGCTCGCGGCTGACGATCTCCGAGACCATCGCCTGCCGCGCCGGCACCATCATCGCCACCAGCACCCCTTGGAAGATCGCCGTCACGACCAGGTGCCAGTACTCGAGCAGGCCCAGCACGGCCAGCGTGCCGATGACCAGCGTGTTCGCCAGCCCCACCAGCTGGAAGACCTGCGTGACCGTGCGCTTGGGGAAGCGGTCGGCGATCACGCCCCCGTAGGGCCCGAGCAGCAGCTGCGGTATCGCGCCGGCGATGGAGGTGATCCCGATCGCGAGGTAGGAGCCGGTCAGCTCGTAGACGAGGAAGGTGCGCACGAAGATCTGCATGATCGCCGCGCCCATCTGGCCCAGGGTCGAGACGTAGAACCAGGCGAAGCCGGGCTCGCGGAACGACTCGAAGGTGCGCAGCCGCAGCCGGCCGCGGGCGGGCGCAGCGGCGGGCGCGGAGGGGACGGCGGCGGTCGGAGGCGGCGCCGGCGTCGCGTGCTGGCCGTGCGCGAGCGCGATGGCGCGCGGATCAGCCGCCATACACCCAGCCGGTATAGGTCGAGGTCAGCGGCGCGCCCTCCAGCAGGTCGCGCGCGCCGTCGACGACGCGGGCGAGCACCAGCACGTGCTCGCCGATCGGCACGAACTGCTGCGCCTCGCAGGCGATCCAGCAGAGCGCGTCGTCGAGCACCGGCGCGCCGCCCTCGAGCCGGCGGTAGGCGGCGCCGCGCATCTTGTCGACCCGCTCCGCCGTCGCCGCCGCCGAACGGCCCTTCACCTTCGACGGGTCCGACGGCTGCAGGAAGCGCGCGGCCAGGTCCATCCCCTCCTCCGGCAGCAGGCTGACCGTGAGCTGCCGCGTGTCGCGCACGTTGCGCAGCGAGGAGGCGTCGCGCTCGAACGAGACCGCGAGGATGCGCGGCTTGAAGGCGACCTGCATCACCCAGTCGGCCACCATCGCGTTGGGCTGGCCCTCGGCCGTGACCGTGCCGATCACGTAGACGCCGTAGGGCAGGTTGTGCAGCGCCTCGCGGATCGCCGCCTCGCGCCGCTTCTCGCGCCGGGTCAGCGACCGCGACGGGCCCTCCGGCTCGACGATCTGCTCGATGGCGGGCGCGTCGGAGCCGAGCAGCAGGTCGACGGCGGCATTGAGCTCCAGCATCCGCTCGCCGGCCGCGTCGTCGTCGGGATTGCGGTCGGGGTGGAAGACCCGCGCCAAGGATCGGTAGCGCTCCCGCACCGCGTCTACCGGCGCGTCGATCCCGATCCCCAGCAGATCGGCGGCCTCCGAAACGGTCGTCGGCACGGGCATCGCCCACATCCTACCGCAACGCATGGCCGCGACCGGGCGGGCGGATCAGCCAAGCCGATCGGACGGGCGCAGTCCTGACCCGTTCCGGCGCTCCCGCAGACGCTCCTACAGATTCGTGGCGAAGTATTCGGCCAGCTTGCGTTCTTGGTACTCGAGGCCTTGGCGGTCGCGGGGCATGTGGCGCTCTTGGGGGAACAGCAGCAGATCGTAATCCTTGTCCTGCTGGGTCAGCGCCGTGATCAGCCGCGCCGTGTGGCGGAAATGCACGTTCTCGTCGATGCCGCCGTGGACGAGCAGCAGCTTGCCCTGCAAGTTGGCCGCATGCGTGAGCAGGCTCGCTTCTTTGTAGCCTTCGGCGTTGTCCTGCGGCGTTCCCATGTAGCGTTCGGTGTAGCCCGTATCGTATCCGTCCCAATCTGAAACGGGTGCGCCGGCGACGCCGACTTTGTAGCGTTGCGGCTCGCGCAGCATCGCCATCACGCTCATATAGCCGCCGTAGGACCAGCCGTAGATGCCGACTCGATCGGGATCGATCCGCCCCTGCGCGGCCAAGTATTCAACTGCCGCCGACTGATCTGGATCGCCGACTGATCTTCTACCTCGACCGTGCCCATATTGCGGTGCAGGTGCGATTCGAACTTGAGGCCCCGCCCGGCCATGCCGCGGTTGTCGAGTTTGAGCACCATATAGCCCTGCTGCGCCAGATATTGCGCGCGCAGATCTACCGTGAGCGCCCAAGCGTCCAGTACCGTCTGCGCATGCGGCCCGCCGTAGACGGCGACGATGAGCGGCGGCGGCGCTTCCGAGTCATCGGGACGGTACAACGCGCCGTACAATTCAGTGCCGTCCGATGCGGGCAGACTGATCAATTCGGGCACGTTCAGATCAAGCGCTTCCGGGGTCACCTCGGGCTGCTCGAACAACACCTGCGGTTCGCCGCCTTGCGCCGGTTGCAGCGAGATCGACGGCGGTTCGCTGAGCGAGTGTCGCACCGTTGCGAGCCATTTTCCATCGTGGGAGAGCACCGCGCCGTTGAGTCCGCCATCGGCGCTCAGCCGCTCGATCCCGCCTCCCTCCAGCGAGACGCGGTATGCGTGCCGTTGCAGCGGAGATTCGCGGGCGGCCGAAACGTACAACTGCCCGCGTGGTTCGTCCACGCCGATGATGCCGCTGACGGGCCAGTCGCCCGATGTCAGCGCGCGGATGCGCTCGCCGTCGGCGGCGTGCAGATACAAATGCCAGTACCCCGATTCCTCGCTCGACCAGATGAAACGGCCATCCTCCAGCCCGCGCGCGTCGTGGGTCACGTTGATCCACGGCTCCTGCACCTCGTCGATCAGCGTCGTCGCCGTGCCGGCGGAGTCGAACGCGATCAAGCGCAGCCGATTTTGCGCCCGATCCAGCCACTGGATCATCAACCGCCCGGTCTCCGCGGACGGATCCGGCCACCACGCGACCCGCACGAGGTATCCGTCCTCGTCCGGCAGCGGCAACTGTCGCGCTTCGCCACCGGCCACATCCGTGAGATGCAGCTCGACTTTTGGGTTCTCCGCTCCGGCGAACGGATAGCGATGCGTCTCCGCGTCCACCGCGGAGCCGCCTTGATGCACGATTGAGTACTGCGGGATATGCCGCGAGTCGGCGCGCAAATATGCGATTCGGCTGCTGTCGCGGCTCCACCAGTGCCCGTGCAGCTGGCCGAACTCTTCCTGCGCGATGTAGTCGGCGAGGCCGAAAGTGAGCCCGTCCTCCGCGCCGTCGGTCAGCGCACGCGGGCCTTCGCCGTTGCTGCCGATCACGTGCAGGTTGCCCTCGCGTACGAACGAGATCAGCTTCCCGTCTGGGCTCAGCTTCGGGGTGACCGCGCCCTCCGTGCCCGCGATCTCGCGCAGTCCGCCATCATCCCCATCATCCCCATCATCCCCATCGCCGATTCGCACCCGCAGCAGCGGGCCCGGGATCAGCAGCGCCGGCGGCAGGCCGAGCTCCTCCGTGCGCGCTGCCCACTGGTACGACGTCACCCCGAGCTCGCGCGTGCGCGTGCGCTCGCGCAGCAGCTCCTCCTCGCGGGTCAGCGGGCGCTCGTCGCCCGGGCCCGCGAGCAGCGTCCGCGCGCCGGTCTCCGCGTCGATCCGCCAGAGGCTCAGCATCAGCGAGCCGTCGCCCGCGTGCAGCCAGGTCAGCGCCGCGCTGTCGGGCGTGAAGCCCAAGCCCATGGGCGCCGACATCCCCGGCCGCGGATACCGCGCCACGTCGGCGATGGTCAGCCGGCTCATCCGAGCGCTTCCCGCCGCAGTGCTTCGATCTCCTCCGCCTCCGAGGGCAGCGCCCGGCTCAGAACGCGGCAGCCGTCCTCCGTGATCACGATGTCGTCCTCGATCCGGATGCCGCCGAAATCGAGCATTCCGTCGACCATCTCCCAATTCACCGCGTCGCGGTAGCGCTCGCGCCTGGCCGGGTCCTGCAGCAGCGCCGGGATGAAGTAGATGCCCGGCTCGATCGTCACCACGTAGCCCGGCTCCAGCGGCAGGTCGGCGCGCAGGTACGACAGCCCGAAGCGATCCTCCGGCTCGCGCCCGGCCAGGTAGCCGCCGCAGTCGTGCGTGGCCAGGCCCAGCATGTGGCCCAGCCCGTGCGGGAAGAACAGCGCGTGCGCGTCCCGCTCGACCAGCTCTTTCGGGCGCCCCCGCAGGATGCCCGCCTCGATCAGGCCCGCGGCGATGATCTCCGCCGCGCGCAGGTGCAGCGACTTGTATTCCACGCCCGGCCCGGCCGATGCGATTGCCTCGCGCTGCGCCGTCAGCACGCATTCGTACAGCTGCCACTGGATCCGCGTGAACCTCGGCCCGACCGGGAAGGTCCGCGTGACGTCGGAGGCATAGCCCTGGACCTCCGGCCCGGCGTCGATCAGCACCAGGTCCCCGTCGCGCAGGACGCGGTCGCCCGGGTCGCCGTGCAGGATCGCCGCGTTGGGGCCGCTGCCGACGATCGAGTGGTAGGCCGTGCGCTCGCCGCCGCGTCGGAAGAACTGCGCCTCCATCTCGATCTGCAGCGCTCGCTCCGTCATCCCCGGCCGCGCCGTCGCCCAGGCGTGCAGGTGCCCGTCGACCGCCGCGTCGACCGCCGCCTGCAAGTGCCGGAGTTCCAGCGGATCCTTGCTCCGCCGCTGCTCCGAAAGCGCCAGCCGCAGCCGCTCCGACGCGTCCTCGTCGACCTCCAGCTCCAGCGAATGCCAGCCCGGCGCCCCGTACTCCGCCGGGCGCTGCGCGATGTCGCCGTTGCCCAGCAGCGCCAGCGGCTGCCCGCGCCGTTCTTCCAGCCAGCCTTGCAGCGCCGCCGACTCGCGCACGTCGGCCAGCCCCGTCCGCTCCGCCTGCTGATCGGGCGAGGGCGGCGGCGACGACCAGACCCGCTCCTCAAGCGACATCGCCGGCGTGAACAGCGTCCAGCCGCAGCCCGGTTCGAAGGCCAGCGCCGCGCCCGGCTCCGCCACGGCGGAGAGGTAGCGGAACTCCCCGTGCGCGTGAAAGTCGTGGAACTGGTCCGTCCCTGCGATCGGCACGGGCAGCCCCGCCGCGATCAGCGCCGGCCGATCAAGCCCCTCCCAGGCTCCCGTCACCCGCGCCCGCCGCGCCGCCAAAGTCCCGTGATTGCCGCTCATCGCGGGTAGGATACGCGCCCCTATCCTGCGGCCCATGCCGCCGCCCGCTCCGGACGATCCTGTCGCGCTTGAGAAAGCCAAGTCGATCCTCGAACGACACGACCTCGACCAGGCTGAGGACAACGTCCGCGCCGCGGTGCGCGATTTCCTGGTCGCCGTCGAACTGGCCAAGCCGGCCGGCATCGAGCTCGAGGGGGCGGCGGGCGACGGCGGCAGGTGCGACCTCCGCACCGATGACGTGATCTTCGAGTTCAAGCGGCGGATCGGCTCGCGCAGGGGGCTCCAGCCCGAGCAGGACTACGTCGACCAGCTCGACCGCTACCTCGCCTCGGCCCGCGATTCCGGCCGGCCCCAGCGCGTCGGCGTGCTGACCGACGGGCGCAACTGGATCGCCCGCTGGCCCGGCATGCAGAGCCTGCGCACCGACGCGCAGTACGCGCACGAGCTCAAATCGCCCGAGGGCTGGCTCGAGCTCTACCGCTGGCTCTCGCAGGTCTCGCAGGCGCTCGAGGAGCGCGACATCCCGGCCAGCGACGAGGAGGTGCGCCGCCGGCTCGGCCCCGGCCCGCGCTTCGACCAGCACATCGGCGAGCTGCGCGCGCTCTACGACGCCAACCGCGAGCACGAGACGATCCGCGTCAAGCGCGAACTTTGGCGGCGCCTGCTCTCGGCCGCGCTCGGCGTCGCCGTCGAGGAGGAGCCCGACCTCGATTCGCTCTTCCTCAAGCACACCTACCTCTCGGTCGTCGTCGGCCTCGCCGTGCAGGGCGCGTTCGGCATCGACATCGTGGCCAAGGCCGAGTCGGAACCGGGCGATCTGATCGAGGGCCGCATCTTCCAGGACGAAACCGGCGTGCGTGGCGTGGTCGAATCCGACTTCTTCGGCTGGCCGGCCGAGGTCGGCGGCGAGCGCTGGCTGCGCGGCATGGCCCGTCGCGTCGCCCACTTCGATTGGCGCAACGCCGAGACCGACATCGCCCGCATCCTCTACGAATCCGTGATTCCGGCCGAGGATCGCAAGCGGCTGGGCGAGTACTACACGCCGCTCTGGCTGGCCCGCGCGATCGTCGACGAGCTGGTCGGCAAGCCGCTGGAGCAGCGCGTGCTCGACCCCGCCTGCGGCTCCGGCACCTTCATCTACGCCGCCGTCGAAAAGTTCCTGCAAGCCGCCCGCGAGGCCGGCTGGAGCCCGACCCGCACGCTGGACCAGCTGCCGCAGATGATCCAAGGGATCGACGTCCACCCCGTCTCCGTCCACCTCGCCCGCGCCACTTGGACCTTCGCCGCCAGAGACGCGCTGGAACAAGCCCGCGACGCCGGCCTCCCAGTCCAAACCGTCGCCCCGATCTACCTCGGCGACTCCCTCCAACTCCGCACCGCGGGACAGGACATGTTCACCGCGGATCGCGTGCGGATCGAGATCGACGAAGAGGATGATCGCCATCTCGATTTTCCGCTGTCGCTGGTGCAGCAGTCCGACTGGTTCGATCAGGTCGTGCTCGAAATTTCGGAAGCGATCGAGGCCCGGGATGATCCGCGGCATCCGCTGGAGGCCTACGGGATTACGGAAGGCACGCCGGAGCGGCGGATGCTGGACGAGACTATCGCCACGATGGAAGCGCTCCACGCCGAGGGCCGCGACCATATCTGGGGCTACTACACGCGCAATATGGTGCGGCCGACCGTGCTGAGCCACCAGAAAGTGGACGTGATCATCGGCAACCCGCCTTGGCTGACGTACAACAAGACGCAATCGATCGTGCGCAGCGAGTTGGAGCGCCAGAGCAAGGGGACGTACGGAATCTGGACCGGCGGGCGGTATGCGACGCATCAAGATGTCGCCGGCCTGTTCTTCACCCGCTGCGTCGATCTGTATCTCGATATCGGCGGCAAAATCGGGATGGTGATGCCGCAGAGCGCGCTGCAAACGGGGCAGTACCGCGAATGGCGCACGGGGCAGTGGGTTCAGATCAACGCCGACCTCGCACATCGGCCGCCTTGGGATTTGGAGCGGATCGAACCGAACACGTTCTTCCCCGTGCCCAGCTGCGTGGTTTTCGCGGAGCGGCTGGAAGATCAAACCCGCGAGGGCCGCCGCAAGCCCCGCGGCCTGCCGCTGTCCGCATCGCAATGGCTCGGCCCGGCGGGCGGGCCCTACAGCCGGCGCGAGGTGCCGCTGCACGATACCTCCGGCGGCTACGCCTCGCCCTACGGCGAACGCGCCCGGCAAGGCGCGACCATCGTCCCCCGCTGCCTGTTCTTCGTCGAGGAAGAGGAATCGGATGCGAGCATCGCCGCCGATGTCGTGCGGGTCCGCTCCCGTCGCGGTACGCAGGACAAGGAACCGTGGCGCAGCCTCGATCTCTCCAAGATCGACAACCGCCCGATTGAGCGCGAATACGTCTGGGATGTCCACTTAGGCGAAACGGTCGCCCCGTTCGTGCTGCTGGATCCGCTCCGCGCAGTCCTGCCGATGACGCCCGACTCGCCGATGATCGAGCGCGATGAAGCCGGCGTCTACGGCGTCTCCCGCGACACGCTGAAGCGGAATATGGCCCGCCGCTGGCGAGAGATCAACCGGATTTGGGAGGAGAACAAGTCGCCAAACAACAAGCTGGATTTGGTTGCCCGCTTGGATTACGTTAAGGGTCTTGCTGCTCAGCGAGAGCGACTCGCGGCCGCCCCGCCCCGCCCCGCCCCGCCCCGCCCCGCCCCGCCCCGCCCCGCCCCGCCCCGCCCCGCCCACAATATATACCACAAGCCGACACTACTGTACACAACAGCAGGACGTCCGACAGCAGCGATTCTGCTGGGCCACGAGCCAGCGATCATCGAGTCGAAATTATACGCAGTGCCGTGTCAGTCCCACGAGGAAGCGAACTATCTGGCAGCGATCATCAACTCACAAACACTCGCCGTCGCGATCAACCCACTCATGTCAAAAGGGCAATGGGGAGCCCGCGACATCCACAAGCAGATATGGAGAGTCTCGATTCCAATATTCGACAACCAGATACCATTGCATCGAGACTTGGCCAGTCTCAGCCATCAATACGCTCAAGAAACCAGGACAGTCTGGACAGAAAGGCGAGCGATTCGAGCGGCGAGCGGCCAAAGCATATCAGTGACGATAGCGCGACGGATGCTACGGGAGTGGCAAACAGAATCATCAGCCGCAGAACGAATGGAGAATCTAGTCACGCAGATAATCCAATAAAATATCCCACTATCCTATATACATCAGCTGGTCGTCCTACGAGTGCCATATTAACAGACTCTCCAACAGTGATCGACTATAAATTGTTCGCTATTCCATGCCACACGATCTTTGAGGCATACTATCTGAACACGATTATCAACTCGACTGCGATTTGGGAAACCGTTATTCCTCTCACGACTAAAAATTGGGCCGGCAACTCTCGAGATATTCAGAAACAGCTATGGCGCTTGCCGATTCCGGAGTTTGATCCGGGCGATGCGCTTCATCTAGAAATTTCTGAGGCGGGGGCGGATGCGGCGGTTGGGGCTGAGGCGATGTGGAGGGAGATTGAGGCGGAACGGGTAGCCGCAGGAAAGTCGGTATCGGTGACGGTTGCGCGGAGGGAGATTCGGGCTTGGCTGGCGGAGTCGGCTGAGGGGCGACGGGTCGAAGAGCTTGTCGGGCGGCTGCTCTCCGCTTGAGCGGAGCGTTGCCCCTTTTTGATGGGCTGGCGTCGGAGACGCCAGCCCATCTTGGGATTTGCCCGCGTCCCCGCATGGTCGCGCGTCCCGCTCGCCCGTGTATCCTCTGCCAATGCCTGAGACGACTGACTTGGTGGCGCTGCGAGAAATAGCGCGGAGAAATCTGGCGGAGCGGATTGCCGGCAATCCCTATCCGGGGCGCGGGATCGTGGTCGGGCGGCTCGCCGATGGCGATTGGCTGATGCTGTACTGGATCATGGGCCGCTCGGCCAACTCGCGCAACCGCCGCTTCGTGGCCGAGGCCAACGGCGTCCTCCGCACCGAAGCGCTGCGCCCCGCCGAGCTGGAAGACCCGACCAACGTGATCTACCGCGCGATGTGCGAGCTGCCCTCCGCCGGTCGCGGCGCCGGCCCGGAAGCGCTGGCGGCGATGCCGGAGGTGTTCATCACGACCAACGGCGACCATACCGATACGCTGGCCGAGATCATATCGTCGGGCGGCACCGTGCAGGATGCGCTCAACGCACGCGAGCGCGAGGACGACGCGCCGCACTACACGCCGAGAATATTCGCCGTCCTAGACCAGCGCGGCCTGGTACACGGCGTCGAATTGCAACTATCGCTGGGAATCCTCCGCGCCAACGAGATCAACCCCTCCCTATCCGACCGCGTCCTCTGGCGCATCCCCGCCCCCCCGCCCGGCCTCGCCTGCTGCATCCACACATATACCAACGACGGCACCCCCCTCCCCCCCTTCCGCGGCGACCCGTTCATCACCCCGCTGCAAACCACAGCAGACGAGACCGTCGATGCATACTGGAATGCCCTAGACCGCGACAACCGCATCGCCCTAGCAGCAAAGCGAATCCAGCCCGGCAAAGAATCGCAGATCACCCTAAAAGGCTCCGGCAGCTGACCGCCAATCCTGCTATCCTGCCCCAGAAGGAGCCCGCGATGCCGACCGAGAACCAGCCCGAACCCACCCAGAACGGCAAGGACCCGGAGCCCCGCAAGGGGTCCGACGAGTGGGTGCGCCAACGCGCTGCCGAGGTCGAGGCCAAGGTCGCCGCGATGCCGCCGCTCGCCGAGTGGACGGAGGAACAGAAGAAACATGGCGGCCTCTGGACGCTCAAGCTGATCCAAGAGACGTTCGCCGATGTCCCGCCGGAAGAGTGGAGCGCCGAGCCGCCCGATCTGTCCGAGCAGTTCCGCCACTACATGTACGGGACGCCGAAGAAGAAGCCGATGAGGTACGAATGAGGCGTGTATTCGTTGATGCGTCCTTTCTGATCGCCTTGATCTGGCTTGAAGATCGCCATCGTTCACGGGCGCTGCTCGAGTTCGACGATCTGGCCGGCGTGCCGCTGGTGACGGTCTCCGGGGCGCTGGACGAGCTGATCGCGCACTCAGTCAAGCGCAACCGTCAATACCGCTTGGACGCACTGGCAATGGCACGGCAAGTGCTCGCACCGGGCAGCCAGTGGACCGTGATCTTTCCAACGCCGCCATTGGCGCTACGCGGCCTTGACCACTGCGAGCAACGCCTGCAAGACCGTCTCAGCCTGGTCGATTCAGTCGAAATGACGGTGATGGAAGACATGGCGATCACCGAAATCCTCACATTCGACAGCGATTTCGCGAAAGATGGCAGATTCACAGTCTTGCCGCAGCCGATCACGGACTAAATCAGCGGCCAAGGGCAACAACGCCGATCCAATGACGGCTCCGGCACCCCAATCCAACCTGTTACTATTGCTCCGAAGGAGCCAGCGATGCCGACCGAGAATCAGCCCGAGCCCAGCCAGAACGGCACGGACGCCGAGCCCCGCAAGTGGTCCGACGAGTGGGTGCGCCTGCGTGCGGAGGAGGTCGAGGCCAAAGTCGCCGCGATGCCGCCGCTGGCCGAGTGGACGGAAGAGCAGAAGCGGCATGGCGGCCTCTGGGCGCTCAAGCTGATCCAGGAACACTTCGGTGACATCCCGCCTGAGGAATGGGACGACGTTCCAACCGACTACTCCGAGCAGACGCAGCACTACCTCTACGGGACGCCGAGGAAGCCGCGCCCCAAGCGATTCGCGTCCGAATGAGCGCGCCGTCGGTATAATTAAAAACTAGATCAGCGGCCAAGGGTAGCTGCGGCGGTCTGGTGGGGGTTCGGGGAGTGCGCGGGCTTGCAGGAGTTCGGTGGCGCGGATTGCTAGGGCGATTAGTTCTGATTCTGATAGGTACGGTTTTAGTGCTTCTTGGATGTCGCCTTCGGCGTTCAGGTCTTCCAGCAGGCGGGCGATATCGGCTTGATGCGTTTCGATGATTGGCTGCGAGGCCCAATCCCAGATGACGGTGCGGAGTTTTTCTTCCTCGTGGAAGCAGAGCGCGTTGTCGATGCCCCAGAGGCTGCCGTCGGCTGCTTGCAGGATGTGGCCGCCTTTGCGGTCGGCGTTGTTGGCCAGGGCGTCGAAGAGGGCGAACTGCTGCAAACGTTCCGGGTGCTCTTCGCGGAGCTCGAAGAAGGTGCAGCGATAGTTGGTCGGGATGTAGGTTTGCAGCGAGCCGGCGCCGTATTCGAGGCCGTCTTCGCGTTCGATGGTGGGCGGGATCAGGTTCCAGCCGAGTTCGCGGCTGAGCCGGTAGGCGGCGACCTCGCGCTTGTAAAGGTCGGGCGGGAAGTCCCAGAGCGGGTTTTCGCCGCGGGCCGGCTTGTAGATCGCGTAGCCCGGCTCGTCCGCGCCGTCGTCGCGCAGTTCGAGCAGGAAGACGTAGTTGGATGCGTAGGGGATGCGGCCGCCGTCGACGACTTCGGATTCGCGCAAGCGCCGCTCGATTTCGGGGTCGAGCGGGTGCCAGTTGTGTTCGGGGAAGCCGTCCATCGGACTAGAGCGGGAGGACCGGGTCGCCCGGCCGGACGATGCCGCCCGCGACGACGTTGGCTTCGACGCCGAAATCGAGGTGCTGGTAGTGGTCGAGCAGCTGGCGCATCAGGTCCATATCGCGCCCGCCGCCTTGCGGGTCGGCGTTGATCGCGCCGCAGCGCTGGAGCCGGGCGCTGACCTCGACGGTCGCCTCGCCGAGCCGGAGGCGGCGCCCGACCCAGCTGAACTCGTCCCAAGCCGCGGCGCCCTCGAGCGCGAGGTTGAGGCGGAAGCGGCGCATGTCCACCTCGCCGCCGGCGCGGGCCGAGAGATCGGTGAGGCTGGCGTTGGAGGCGAGCGAGATCTGGGTCGGCCCGCGGTCGGTGAAGCGGCTCGCGCCGTCGCCGAGCAGCTCCAGCGGTTCGCGCTCCGGGTGGCCTGCGAGGGGGTTGTCGTCGAGCGCGCGGACGATGTCCGCGAACCAGGCGGCGAGTGCCTCGCGCTCGCTTGGGCTGTCCACGGTGGCGGAGCGGGTCTCGCCCTCGGCCGCGATCTCGATCCGGCCGCGTTCGCCGTCGAATGAGGCGGCGATGCGGGCGAGCTCCGGCGTGTTGAGCAGGGTCACAGATTGGCGCTTGGAGACCCAGCCGATCGGCCCGCGCCGCTCCGCGTCGGCGAAGGCGAAAACGAAGGCGCGGTCGCCCTCGGCGCTGCAGCCGGGCGCGAGCCGGAGCGCGTCGGCCCGATGCGCGGTCATGCCCTTGACGGGGTAGAGGTAACAGGCCTCGACCGACGGCAGGGCGGGCATCGGTCAGCCGTCGCGTGTGAACCCGCGGCAGGCGCGGGCCCGCTCAAGTTCGTCCAGCGCCTCCCGCAGCGGCCGGCCCAGCAGCACGTCGTCCGGCTCGAGCGAGTCGAGCAGCGCCCGCGAGCGCTGCACGAGATCGTCCGTGATGACGTGGCCGGGGTAGAGCGCGCCGAAGAAGCGGGAGGCGAACTCCTTGTCGCGCTCGGCGAAGACGTCGCGGATTTCGTCGAAGAAGCGGTCGATGTAAGGCGCGAGCAGCGCCTCCTGCGGCTTCCACCAGAAGCCGTGCATTCGCGAGCTGAGGATGTGCAGCGACGCCTCCTCGTCCTCGCGGAAGCCGCGCCAGGCCTCGGCCTTGACCTCGGCGTCGGCGCGGGTGACGCGGACGGTCTCGGCCGCGCGGGTGCCGCGGTCGGAGGGGTCGCGCGCGATCTCGGGATCGAGCAGGTCGAACGCGCCTGGCAGGTCGTAGGCGACGGCCTTGGTGACGAGACTCCAGCGCATGTCCTGGTCGAACTCGAAGCCGTGGACGCCGCCGTCGAGCGCGGCGACGAGCCGGCCGACGTGTTCCGGGTCCTGCGCCGCCCCGATCAGGACGCGGGCCCAGACGATGCGGAAATCCTGCTCGGCGGCGGCGGAGAGGCCGTTCCAAGCGAGGTCGAAGATCTGGTTGGCGTGTTGGAGCCGGTACTGCTCCGGGATGTAGCGCCCGACGGCGTAGAGCGCGTTGCCGGCGACGTTCTGCGTGATTTCGAGCGTGTGTTCACCGGCGAGTTTGTCGGCTGCGAGAGAGACGAACTGGCCGGCGGCGAAGTGCTGGTCGCGGACCATGTCCCAGAGGGTGTGCCAGAAAAGCAGGCGCTCGAACGGCGTTTGGAACCGGTCGATCTGTTCGCGCACGAACGCGAGAGAGCGGAAATCGAGGGCGATCTTGGCGAAGGCGTGGTCGCCGTGATTGGGGAACACCGCCGCCGGCGCGGACGCGCCGATCAGGTTCTCGACGACGGTCTCCGCGCCATCGAGGTCCACCGGCACGGCGTCGCGGAGGACGGGGCCGTCGTCGCCGGCGTCGTAGATCGCGATCTCGGTGCGGTGCGGGCGCAGGCGCGGGTGATCGGCGGGCGCGGCCTGGCGAATGGTGAAGGAGTTGACCTCGCCCTGCGCGGTGCTCCAGTCGGGCGCGAGCGTGTTCAGGCCCTCGGTTTCGAGCCAGGCCCGGGACCATTCCTGCAGGTCGCGGCCGGAGCCGCGTTCGAGCGCGGCGATGAAGTCGGCCAGCGTGGTGTTGCCCCAGGCGTGGGTGCGGAAGTAGTCGCGCATCCCGTCGCGGAAGCCGTCGCGGCCGATGGCGGCGACGAGCTGCTTGAGCACCGCCGCGCCCTTGCCGTAGGTGATCCCGTCGAAGTTGAGGAAGGTCGCGTCGGTGTCGGGCACGTCGCCGGCGATCGGATGCGTGGTGGGCAGCTGGTCCTGCTGGTAGGCCCAGGCCTTCATGCGCGAGTGGAACGCGGACCAAGCCGAATCGGACCAGCGGGTGGCCTGCTCCATCGCCAAGTAGGCCATGTAGGTGGCGAACGATTCGTTGAGCCAGAGGTCGTTCCACCACTGCATCGTGACGAGGTCGCCGAACCACATGTGGGCCATCTCGTGCAGCACGACTTCGGCCCGGTTGAGGCGCTGGATCTCGGTCGGCGGGTCGCGGAAGATCATCCGCTCCGAGAAGGTGATGCAGCCCACGTTCTCCATCGCGCCCATGTTGAACTCGGGCACGAAGACCTGGTCGTACTTGTCGAACGGGTAGCGGAAGTCGAAGAAGTCGCTGAAGAAGCTGAGTCCCTGCCGGGTCACCTCGAAGAACTCGTCGGCGTCGAAGTGGGGCGCGATCGAGCCGCGGCAGAGCACGCCGAGCGCGACGTCCTCCCACTGATCGTCGAAGCGGACGTAGGGCCCGGCGACGAGCGCGAGCAGGTAGGTGCTGATGCGCGGCGTCTCGGCGAAGGAATGGCGGGTGCGCCCGTCGTCCTGCGGTTCCGACGATTCGGCCGGGTAGTTGGCGACGACCTGCCACTCGGCCGGCGCGGTCGCTTGGAGGCGGAGCGAGGCCTTGAGGTCGGGCTGGTCGAAGCAGGGCAGCAGCCGGTGCGCGTCGTAGGGCTCGAAGTGGGTGTAGAGGTACTCGGCGCCGTCCTCCGGGTCGGTGAACTGGTGCAGCCCGGCGCCAATGTGGTCGTACTCGTTGCGGTAGGCGACTCGGACGACGTTTCGCGGCGCCAGCATCGCGCCGTCGAGCAGCAGGCGGTTGTTCTCCAGCTGCGGCTCGGCCTCGACGCCGTTGATCTCGAGCGAGAGCACCTCGGCGGTCGTGAAATCGAGGAAGGTGCCGAGCGAGGGCGCGGCATGGTCGAAGCTGATCGTGCAGTCGCCGCGGTAGTCGGGCGAGCCGGCGGCCAGGTCGAGCGCGAGTTCGTAGGCGGCGTTGGAGACGAGGGCGGCGCGTTCGACCGCCTCGGTCTGAGTCAACACGTTCAGGCCCGCCGCCGATTCCGCCGCTGTTCGAGCCATCCTGCGCCTCCCTCTGCCCGCAACCATCTGGGTAATCGGAATGGCGCGAGGGTATCAGGGCGCCGCGCGGCCCCCTTGCCGGCACCCGCCCCCTAGCATTGCCGCCGGCGGCGCGGCGCGGATCGCATGCGCCGTCGGGGGAGGCCGATATGAGCGAAGCGGCGCATGCAGAGTCGTCGGTCGAGGTCGCGGGGCTGCCGATCCGCGTGCTGCGCGGCGGCGCGGGCCCGGCGCTGCTGGTGCTCGGCCACGAGACGGGCTCGCCCGGCTGGCTGCCCTTCCACGACGCACTGGCTGCGTCGCGCGACGTGATCGCGCCGACCCTGCCGGGCTGGGACGGCACCGAGCGGGGCGAATGGATGCGCTCGGTGCGCGACATCTCGACGGTGATGTCGCTGCTGCTCGATGCCTTGGACGTCGGCGAGTGCGCGCTGGTCGGGCTCGGTTTCGGCGGCTTCGTCGCGGCGGAGATGGCCGCGGCCGGGCAATCGCGCTTCAGCGGCCTCGCGCTGGTCGGCGCGATGGGCCTGCAACCCGAGGACGGCGAAATCCGCGACCAGTTCTTGGAGGCGCACGAAGACTACGTGCGCAGCTGCTTCGCCGACCCGGCCAACTTCCAAGCGGTCTACGGCGAAGCGCCCGATACGGAGCAGCTGATCGCGTGGGACGCGAACCGCGAGATGACAGCAAGGGTGGCCTGGAAGCCATTCCTCTACAGCCAGTCCCTCCCGCAGCTGCTGGCCAGCATCAAAATCCCCGCGCTGGTGGTGCATCCCGCCGAGGACACGGTCGTCCCCGCAATCTGCGCCGAGCAATACGCCCAAGGCCTGGCCAACGCCCGACTGGCCGAGCTCGAAGCCGCCGGCCACCTAGCCGAAGCCGAGCAACCCCAAGCCCTAGCCGCCCTGATCACCGAGCACTTGGGCTGAGGACGACGGGTCTTGGCGATTTGCAAAGTCGTGCTTGACCGCGTATCCTTACGGCGAGACAGGCGGCATTTCGCCAGTCGCGACAGCCCCGGCACTGCCGGGGCTCGTCGTATCCGCGCCGAGCGTTACGGGAACACCTTCAGTCCCCAGCCTGCGGTAACGCCCTGCGGACTTCTTCGCAACTTCGGCTCGATCGCGCTGAACGGGATCAGCCCGGCTTGGCGGCGAAGGACATGGCGGGCGATCGGATTGGCGATCAAATCGGCGATCTCGAGCCCGACATGGCCTGCGCTCTTCGGCGCGAATTCCAGCTGTACATTGCGCAGCGGTTGTCCCATGTAGTCGCCGCGCCGAAATCTGTCGAACGCTCCCCAGAGCCTGCGATCTGCTGTCAGCGTCCTGCTCTCCGCAATGAGATGCGCCGGCGTCTCCGGTCCGCTTGCCGCGTCGAGGAACATCCGCATCCGCTCGAACACGAAGCGGAGGCAGAGCGAGTACGGGTCGTCCGGTCGCGGGTAGTGCTCTTGGAGCCGCACTTTGTGTACGACGGATGCGATGATCACGAACGGCAGGGTTTCGACCAAGTCGATGAGGTCTTGTTCAAAGGCTTGACGGACCTGCCTGCCGCCCATGAACGTGAATGGGCCTCGAGCGCGCCGGATCTCGCGTTCGTGCAGGATGACCGTCGTGTCGCCGAAGTAGCGCATCTTCAGGTCATGTACAGCCGGGACCACGGTTTCTTGGTAGACATTCACGGCAAACAGGCAAGTCGCGAATGAGAGTACCGGGAATCCAAGATCGATCCGATCCATCCCGGCGTCGCCGCTTTCATCCGCGAAGGCGAAGTGTGTTGGCTGCGACATTTGTGCGACTCTAGTGCCGAGCATTGCGACGCGCAAGCGGAACTGGTGTACGCTGTCCTTGAGGCAGGCGGACTGACGCCAGCCGCGAGAGCCCCGGCATTGCCGGGGCTTCTCGTTATCTGCTTGATGGGGCGGTGCTCGCGGCCAGAATCCAGCGGGCTAGGGCTTGTTGGATTTCGGGGGTGTCTATGAGGGCGTGGGCGGCGCTTGGGAGCGTGGTGAATTTGGCTTGGGGGATTGCAGTGGAGAGGGCTTGGGCGTATTCGTGGGGGACTGTGGTGTCGTCTTGGGCGTGGATGATCCAGGCGGGGCGCTTGAGGTTGCGCAGCTCGGTGGTGAGATCTTGATGGGCTTGGGCTTGCATGTTTCTCATTGCGCCGGCGGCTAGGCGGGTTAACTCGTTGCCGGACAGTTTGGTCAAGGCTGCGGCTCGGTTGGCTCGGTATTGGTCGGATTCGGGGTCCGGCGACGGCGGGGCTGGCGGGTTGCGCCACTCTGATTCGGTGATGGCTACTGCGGCTGCAGGGCTTTCGGTCGCGGCGATATCGAGCATCGCTAAGCGTTGGCAGACAGTTGCGAGGCGATCTTCCACGAAGGCGGAATATGGTTTCTGCAGGAATGGCGGATCGGGGTGCATCAGGGCTGCGCCGGTTGAAAGCAGTGCCAAGCGTTCGACGCGGGCGGGATGATCCAGTGCGATGCGGAGGGCGATGGGGCCGCCGGCGCTGGTCGCGACGATGCTCGTCGTGGAGATATGAAGATAATCCAGCAGATCGATGGCGTCTTGGGCCAAATCAGTCAGGCCGATCGGCTCATCGCTATAAGCTGAACCGCCGCTGTTGCGACGGTCGTAGAGGATCAGGCGAATGCCGTCCAGCGCCGCCCGCCAGCGCAATCTGGGGCCGGGCCAGAGGGTGCTGGCCGGGCCGCCCCATGCACCGCGGAGGACGAGCAGCGGTGCGCCATCGGGGTCGCCTTGCGTTTCGTATGCGACTCGACGGCCACCGATCAGAGCGACTCGGGAGTTGGCGAGCATCGCGACGTGATGCTCAGTTGAACTTGGGCTGTTCCTCGATGCCGGGCATGACCCATGTGGGCGGCATCTCCTTGGGCGGTTCGGCGAAGGCGAGGCCGGGCATGCCGGGCTGCACGCCGCTGAGCGTGAGCTTGTACTCTTCGATGTACTCTGGAGAGCCGTCGACCATACGGAACGGGCGGTCGTGGCCGGGGTAGAGCAGGTCGGATTCGCTCATCACGCGGGCGATTGACTCGGCGGCCTGCGACTCGCTGTAGAAAACGAGCGGGCTGCGGCCGGCGACGCCGACGGCTGCGGTATGCATCGCATCGCCGGTCAGCCCGGCGATGCCGGCTTCGGTTTCGACCAGCAGGCCGATGCTGCCGGGCGAGTGGCCGGGCAGGTGGATCACCTTGACGCCCTTGGCCAGCTCGTCGCCGTCGGCGACTTCCTGCATCGGGTGCGTTTCGATCGCCGCGCCGGTCCATTGCGGCGTCGCCCAATCGTTGACGTGCGGACTCGATGCGTACTTCCGCTCCCACGGGTGGATCGCCATCGGCACGCCGGGGAAGGCATCGAAGTTCTGCACATGGTCCCAATGCGAGTGGGTCATCAGGATCACGTCGATGTCGCCGGCGGACAACCCGCGCTGGGCGAGCGCCTCTTGCAGCGCGACGCGACGGCCGACATGGGCCGTATCGACGAGGATGCGACGGCCCTCCGACTCGACGAGGATGACGGCGCAGAAGGCGGGCGTGCCGCTATCAGTGCCGAACGAGTAGCCGTTCAGGAGTATGTCTACGGTCGCCATCTTCGCCTCCTCGCTAGCATCCCTTGGGGGATGTTGTACTTATGCTCCGGCAGCCGCGCCGGCCGCGACGCGGGCTTGGGCCGCTTCGTCGTAGCGGATGCTGACTGGCGGCTCCGAATCGAACGGGCCGTCGAGGCCGAGTTCTGCGCCGATCTCGCGCACGACGGGCATTACTTCGGTACCGAGCAGCTCGATGCAGCGTTTGGTATCTTCGTGGCTGACGCGGCCGTCATTGCCCCACAGTGCGAGGATGCCCGGCCGCGTTTCCTCGAGAATCACGCGCAGCTTGGCGATGCACTCGTCGGGCGTGCCTGCGATGATCTGCATGTTTTCGACCTGATCCTTGAACGCGACGGCGCGCGGCGGCGGGCGGCGACCGTTCATCACTTCGACCAGCGCCTCGCGGTTGCGCGGCGATGCGTAGCCGGCGGGGTTGCTCCAGACCGGATGCGCGAGACCGGTGAATTCACCCTGCATCCACATGAATTGGGATGCGTTCTCCAGCGCTTTTTCAGTCGTATCGGCGCAGTGGACGCGGAGCAGGTAGCCGCGGTTCTCGGGGCCGGGATCGTAGCCAACCTCGTGCGCGGCATCGTCGTAGCTCTGCCAGATGCGCTTGGTCGCTTCGATCGTGGTATTGAGCGCGATGTAGGGGTAGCGGTGCTTGGCCGCCCAGACGACGGTTTCGCGGCTGAGCACGCCGGGAATCCAGATGCGCGGGTGCGGCTGCTGCATCGGCAGCGCCCACGGGTTGACGACGCGGTGCTGGTAGTGCTTGCCCTCCCAGCGGAAGGGGCCGGGCCGGGTCCAGGCCTCGACGATCAGGTCGTGCGCCTCCTCGAAGCGCTCGCGGTTGTAGGCGGGGTTGACGCCCGTCGCGAGCTGCTCGGTGCCGCCGCCGCGGACGAAGCCGGAGACCAGCCGGCCCTGCGAGATCATGTCGATCATCGCCAGCTCTTCGGCCAAGCGGATCGGGTTCTCCGCGAGCGGGAGCGGGTTGCCGAGCAGGACGATTTTGACGCGCTCGGTGGCGCCGGCGAGCACGGAGGCCCAGATGTTGCACTTGGCCTGCATGCAGAAAGGCGCGTTGTGGTGCTCGTTGAGCATGATCCCGTCGACGCCGACCTCTTCGGCGAGCTGGTACTCGATCAGGCGCTGGCGGTAGAGCTCGGAGCCGGCTGCCGGATCGAAGTTGGAGTTGGAGAAGAGCAGCGCGGTGACGCCCTCCTCGGCCGCGGCCTCGTCGTAGGCCGACATCGGCTGTTCGGTGAAGTACATCAGGTGCATCGCGTCCCTCGCATTCCGCGCCACAGGCTAGCGCAACGACGAAGGCGCTGTAGCCTGCCTTGATGCGCTACAGCGACTTCATCGTCTTCGCCGACGAAACGGGATCCGACACTCCGGAGGCGATCGATCCGGCCTTCCCCGTGTTCGGGCTGGCATTCTGCGCCTTTGAGAAAGAGCATTACGCACGGGAGGTGCTCCCGCGTGTTTCGGAGCTGAAGTTCAAGCACTTCGGCCACGATCAGATCATTCTCCACGAGTACGAGATCCGCCGACGCGAGCCGCCGTTCCGCTTCCCGCCCGGTGGCGCGGAAGACGAATCTCTCGAAGACCTCGGGCGTCTGATCGATGAGATCGAGATGAGCATCGTCGTCGCGTTGGCAGACAGACGGCGGATGCCAACCGGCCTTGCGCAGTGGATTGACTTGGTCGGACTCACGGGCGAGCATGGCCTCGCGCAGCTCTCCGAAGTGCTTGCTCGTCCTAGTGGCAGCACCTCATCACAGGTGGTGCATGTCGTAGTGGAGAGCCGGGGATCCCAAAGCGATCGACGACTGAGGGAGGCGTTTCGTCGCGTCAATCGGGCTATTGAAGAGCGCGGAGATCGTCCAAGTCTCAAGCCCGTGTTCACAGAGAAGGCGATGAACGCCGCCGGCCTGCAGATCGCGGATCTCGTAGCTCACCCGGTTGCGCGGCATTTCCTCAATCCCAATCAAGCGAATCGGGCGTGGGAGGTCATTCGAGGGCACCTCGTAGGAGGGCACGGGCCGGACGGGATTCTGGTGATTCCCGCCGAGAAATGAAGAAGCACCAGCCGGAGCTGGTGCTTCTTCATGGAGCGCCCACCGAGAGAGCCCAGTGTCAAGCGGTTCGCGAGCCGCCGGCCGAGAACGCCCAGCCTCTAAACGCTCCGCGAGCAGTGTAGCACGAAATCGGAGACTTCGCGCAACGCGCTTTCCGAGCGGGGCAGGCACCAGCCGGCACCTGCTTTGGAGCGCCCTCCAAGAGAGCCCAGTTCCAAGCAGTTCGCGAGCCGCCAGCTGCCCAGCCCAGAAGCGCTCCGTCGGCAAGGTGATGGATTCGCACTCGGGGCACCGGCCGCGCGATACAAGATTGCGACCTGAAACGGCGGCTTGTCTTGGCCACCGCCCACGGGATCCCCCGTGTCTGCGCCCTGTGCGGAATGGTACAGCTCCCGCACCGCGCGGTCAACGCCTTGATGGCCGAGGATGCCGGCAAGGGATGGGCCTCCGCACCCTTGCCGACTTCCGGTTACAGGCGAAAGGACGGCAGGCACCGGCCGCGGCCGGTGCCTGCCGTGGAGCGCCCACCGAGAGAGCCCAGTGTCAAGCGGTTCGTGAGCCGCCGGCCGAGAGACGCCCAGCCCAAAAACGCTCCGTTGCCAGCGTAGCGGGTTCGGGCTCAGGGGGCGCAGATGGGGCGGGTTTCGGCCCAGTCTTCGACTTGCCAGGCGCCGTCTTCTTGTTGGACGGCGGTGCCGCCGTTGTCATTGATGCAGGCGGCGGTCGCGGGACCGACTTCGTCGCCGCCAGTGCCCCAGAGCAAGGCGAGGGCGAAGAGGACGGCGAGGACCACGATCAGGATCCAGCGCGTGCGACGGTCAAGGTCGGCGGCGCGGGACATCGGACCGCTGGTCGGGGCACGGGTCTTCGATCTTGACATCAGACCAGTCGTGGACGTAGATCGCTCGAAGGATATCGCCCCACTGCCCGCCACCCCCAGATTTGCCCCCGGTGTTGTTCCACGCGCCAGGGCCCGGCTGACCAGTTTTTTTGGTTCACGGCGAGCACCCACAGCCATGGAAGGTCACAGGGAAGACACACATGATCCCGGATGTAGTTGAGCGGCCGAATGACCGCGAGTTGATGAGTTCCTACTTGGTCGCCCAAGTCGCCATAGCTGATCGTAGTTTGACCAGCTGCGCATCGTTTGAGTATCTCGAAGATCGCCGGTGTGTGCTTCGGCATCTTCGGCCGCTGATCAGTGGCATCTTTCGTCATCCGTTTGCTCCGTCCGGTTACTCAAGCGCGTCCAGCACTTCGTCGGTGTGCTCGCCCAAGAGGGGCGGGCGGCGGGTGATGTTCCAGCCGCCTTTGGAGAGCTTGTAGGGGGCGCCGGGGTAGGTGATGGTGCGGTCAATGGTTTCGTGATGGACTTCGCGCTGCATGCCGCGGTCTACGAAATGGGGATCTTCAAGGGCCTCTTCGGGGCTGTGGATGATGCCGACTTGGAAGCCGTACTCTTGGCCCTTCTTGAAGAACTCGTAGGCGGGGATGCGGCTGGCGATGAGGTTGAAGGCGTCGCGGCCGGCGCCGAAGATGGCCTGTTTTTCTTCATCGACCATCGCTTCGGCGAGGCTGAAGCTCTCCAGCGCGGCGCCGGCGAGCAGCAGCGGCGCTTCGAGAAATTCGTCGAGCAGGCCTTCCTCTTCGAGCCATTTGTGGACCAAGCCGAACTCGGCCGGGCGGCGCGGGGGGACGCCGGTGTTGACGTAACGTCCGTCGGCGCATTCGAGCTGGCTGGGCATGCTGGGCGACACGCCGGCGTGGCGGCCGGTTTGCCGCTGCACCGTGTCGTGGCCGACCAGCCATACGTATGATCCGGCTTCGGTGGTGACGTTGATCGAGGCGTTGATATTGACGTCGATGAATTGGCCCTGATCGCTCTGATTGCGTTCGAGCAGGGCGACGAGGATGCCCATGAAGGCGTAGTGGCTGCCGGTGTGCCAAGCCTGCGGGCCGCCGCCGCGCACGGGCGGCAGCGAGTGATCGTCGTAGCCGTTCATCCAGGAGAAGCCGCCGTTGGCCGCGAGGGTCAGGTCGGTATGCACCTCTTGGGAGCGGACCGAGTTGCGCCCGAACGGGGTGATCGAGGCCCAGATCAGGTCGGGATTGTCTTCGGCGAAATCCTCGTAGTCGAGGCCGAGCTCTTCGAGTTCGCCCTTGTCATCGGTATCGATCACGATATCGGCCGATTCGACGAGGCGGCGGAAGTCGGCCTGTCCCTTGCGGGTGGCGAGATCGATCACGACGCTGCGCTTGGAGGTGTTGTAGTACCAGAAGTAGAGGCTCTGTTCGGAGTCGGGGACATCGTCCACGAAGGGTTCGTAGTCGCGGGTCGCGTCGCCGTCGGGCGGCTCGATCTTGATCACGTCGGCGCCCATGTCGGCGAGCAGCTTGCCGGCCCAAGCGCCGCGTTCGTCGCAGAGTTCGATCACGCGGAGATCGTCGAGCGCCTGCATCGGCGCGAGGTCGGCGGGGATGTCGGAGTTGGTGGTCACAGGACGCCCTGTTCGGTGAGGTCGGCGATCTCGGCGTCGGAGAGGCCGAGCAGGTCGCCGAAGACGTAACGGTTGTGCTGGCCGAGCGTGCCGGCGCCGCGGTGGATCGCCCAGTCGGTTTCGCTCATGTGGATCGGGATGCCGTCGACGCGGATGCGGCCCATCTCCTCGTGGTCGACGGTGGGCCAGAGGCCCCATTCGGCGGAGTTGGGGTCCTGGTCGATGCGCTGCTGCGGCGTCTGCACGGGCGCGGCGGGGACGCCGGCTTCCTGCAGCATCCGCGCCGTCTTGAAGGCGTCGCGCTGGAGCGTCCACTCGGAGAGCAGGCGGTCGAGTTCGTCTTGGTCGGCGAGGCGTCCGTCAACGGTGGCCCAGCGGCCTTCATGGGCCCATTCTTCGGAGATCGCGTCGCGCAGGTTGATCCAGTCGTGGTCGTCGCGGCAGGCGATGGCGACCCAGGCCTCGTCGAAGGTGCCGGGCACGGGCTTGGCCGGGAAGTTGCCGTGCGGGGCGCGGCGGGGGTGGATGCTGCGGTTGGCGTCGGGGTAGCCGGGCCGGCGCAGGGCGCGCCCGTTGGCGGTGTAGTCGAGCAGGACGGGGCCGTTGAGCGCGAGCGCGGCCTCGGTGGCGGCGACGTCGACGTACTGGCCCTCGCCGGTGCGGTCGCGCCAGTGCAGGGCGAGCATGATCGCCATGGCCATGAAGTAGGCGCCGGTGTGGTCCATGTAGGAGTAGCCCCAGCCGGCGGGGGGCTGATCGGGGATCGCGGAGGACATGGTCAGGCCCGACATCGCCTGCACGATCGGCCCCCAGGTCTTGTAGCGGCTGTAGGGGCCGTCGTGGCCGAAGCCGCAGTTGGAGACGTAGATGATGTCTTCGCGGAGCTCCTTGAGGCGGTCGTAGCCGTAGCCCCAGCGCTCGAAGACGCCGGCGGAGAAGTTCTCGCTGACGACGTCGGAGATCGCGACCAGCTGCTCGAAGAGTTCGCGGCCGCGCGGGGTCTTGATGTTGAGCGAGACGCCGAGCTTCTCGACGTTGTGGTTGTTGAAGGGGGTGCCGAGCTCGGGTCCGCGGCGGTCGTCGACGTAGGGCGGCATGCCGCGGAGGATGTCCCAGCGGCCGTGGTTGGAGGGGTCTTCGATGCGGATCACCTCCGCGCCGAAGGCGGCGAGGAACTTGGTTGCGCCGGCGCCGGCGAGCTGCCCGGTGAAGTCGCAGATGCGGAGATGGGAGAGCGCGTCGCTCTTGGGCGGGCTGTGCTTGGGGCGGGGCATGGCGACTCCTGGGCGGGAGTTTAGCGGGCGGGCGTATTCTGACGGAGAGCCCGCCCGGCCGTGGCGGCGGGCGCGCGCAGAGGAGGCAGGGACATGGCCGGCAAAGTGGCGCTGATCACGGGGGCGAGCCGCGGGATCGGCAAGCAGCTGGCGCAGGACTTCGCGCTGGCCGGATACGACATCGCCGCGGTCGCGCGGAGCACGTCGGACTCGCCCTCGAAGCTGCCGGGCACGATCGACGACACGGCGCAGATCGTCGCCGACGTCGGGCGCGAGTGCCTGCCGATCGGGGCGAACCTGGCCAGCTTGGACGATCTGGACCGCGTGGTCGAGCAGACCTACGAGCGGTTCGGGCGGGTGGACGTGCTGATCAACAACGCGGCGGTCGCGCCGCCGGGCAAGGCGCTGGAGGACCCGCGCCACCGCTGGGGGCTGGCCGTCGAGATCAACGTGAACGCGCCGTTCTACTTGATGCACGCGATCTGCCCGCGGATGGCCGAGTCCGGCGGCGGGTCGGTGATCAACATCGGTTCGGGCGCGTCGGTGTCGCCCGATTTCGGGCGCGCGAGCTACACGACGACGAAGCGGGCGCTGGAGGCGATGACGGAATCGCTGGCGAGCGACCTCTCGGGCAGCGGCGTGAGCGTGAACTGCCTGCGGCTGGAACTGAGCGTCTACAGCGAGGGTTACGCCTTCACGCTGGGCGACCAGGCGAAGCAGATGAACTTCGAGGACCCGATCATCATGAGCGACGCCTGCCTCTGGATGGTCGCGCAAGGCCCGGACTGGACGGGGCGGATCGTGACCATCGCCGACCTGCGGAAGTTCGGCGCGGTGCGCCCGCCGACGCGGAAGCAGCTCTGATCGGCAGTCGCCACTAGACCCAGGGCAGCGCCCAGATTTCTTGGAAGTCAAGGGCAAGGCCAGGCATCTCGGGTTCGCAGGAGACGGCGTCTGGGCGCTCGATCCGCTCGACATCGCGGCCGGGTCGGTAGAGGTAGACGGTCTGCGATTCGGGCTCGACGAGGAGTCCGAGGGGAGTGCCCCAGTCGCGCCAATCCTCCATCTTGCGCTGCTGCTCGGCGACGGACTGGCTGCGTGAGCGGACTTCGATGACGAAATCCGGCGTGATGCGGGAGTAACCGGCGCTCAATCCCGGTTGTCCGAGTTCTTCGAAGAGCCGCAAGGTCGCGTCGCTGAGCCAGCTCGCGTCCGGGATCCGCGGCAGGCCGCCCGGAGGATGGAAGCCGAACGTAGGTCCGTTCGCGATGCCGCCGGCCATGGCTTCCAGCCAAGCCACGAGCTGCATGACCAGTCGCAGTTCAATAGTCGGTACCCAGCCGCCTGATGAAGCGCCGATGACGAGCTCTCCTGCCCGGCCTGCTTCGAACCACAAGCCATCGAATTCGGCTGTTAGGGCGGCGAGGAACTCGCCGGTGATCGGCTGATCGACAGGGACGCGCAGCTCGCCGCAATCAAGCACGCGACGCGCAGCCTCTGCGATCTGTGCGTTGGCGACTGCCGTGGTCATGGCTTGGCTCCTGAGGGCACGATATCCGTGCGGGCTAGACCCAGGGCAGCGCCCAGATTTCTTGGAAGTCGAGGGTGAGGCCGGGCATCTCTGGTTCGCAGGAGACGGTTTCGGGGCGCTCGATCCGCTTGACATCGCGGCCAAGGCGGTAGAGGTAGACGGTCTGCGATTCGGGCTCGACGAGGAGTCCGAGAGGTGTGCCCCAATCGCGCCAATCCTCCATCTTGCGCTGTTGCTCGGCCACGGACGGACTGCGAGAGCGGACTTCGACGACGAAGTCGGGCGTGATGCGGGGAAAACCAGTGGTCAATCCGGGTTGTCCGAGTTCTGCGAAGAGCCGCAAGGTCGCCTCGCTGACCCAGCTCGCGTCTGGCACCCGCGGCAGTCCGCCGGGAGGGTGGAAACCGGAGTTAGACGTACCGGCGAGTCCGCTGGCCAGCGCGTTGATCCACGCCACTATCTGTACGTAGAGCACTCCCTCGATGTGCGGCACCCAACCGCCTGGTGGACCAGCGATGACGATCTCTCCTTCTTGGCCTGCCTCGAACCACAGGCAGTCGAATTCGGCGGACAGGGCGGCGAGGAACTCGCCGGTGATCGGCTGATCGACAGGGATGCGCACCTCGCCGCATTCGAGCGCGAGTCGCGCCGCCTCTGCGATCTGTTCGTTGGCGATTGCCGTGGTCATGGCTTGGCTCCTGCTGGCACGATAGTTGAGCGGGCTATGGCCAGGGGAGAGTCCAGGTTTCGCTGAAATCCAGGGTGAGGCCGGTCAGTTCGGGTTCGCAGGAGACGGCGGCGGGGCGCTGGTGGACGATGATGTCGGCGTTGCGGCGGTAGACGTGGACGGTTTGGGATTCGGGGTCGACGAGGAGGCCGAGGGCGACGCCCCAAGCGCGCCAATCTTCCATCTTTTGCTGCTGGGCGGCGAGGGTTTGGCTCTTTGAGCGGACTTCGATCACGAAGTCGGGGGTGAGGACGGCGAAGCCGCCGTCGGTGGGGCTGCCGGCGGCTTCCCAGACGGCCTTGGTTTCGGGGCTGATCCAGCTGACGTCGGGGCTGTAGGGGCGGCCGCCGAGCGGGAAGTAGCCGTCGTTGGAGCCGCTTGACTCGCCGTAGCGGTCTGCGAATTCCCAGATGCCGACTTGGATTCCGAGGATGCGCTCGATGCGGGTCGTGGGTCTGCCTGGTGGTGCGGTGATGACGATCTCTCCTTCGCGGCCCGCTTCGAAGCGGTAGAGCTCGAAGCGCTCGCCGAGTTCGCAGAGGTATGCGCCGGTGACTGGCTGATCGGCGGGCACGCGGATTTCGCCGAGTACGCCGACGCGGCGGACGGCTGCAGCGATGCGTTCGTCGGCGATTGCAGTGGCCACGCTCGGCCTCCCGTTGGCACGATAGCCGTGCGGGCGAGCGTTAACTCGGCGGTTGCGAGACTTCGCGGAGTTCTTCGGCCTCCAGATTGGTGGCGTTGAGCGCTGCGCCCGTTGCGGGGAAGCCTCGGGAGCGGACTGTCGCGGTGGTATCGGCGAGGTGCTGGCCGAAGGGGGGATCCGCCGCGTCGGCGACGAGGATCGCATTGGCGGAGATGGGCGTGGGGAGGTCGCGCGGGTCGGCGATGGCGACGACATGGGGGAAACGGGCGGCGTTGGCTTCGAGCAGGGCGGCGGCGCGCTCGGCGCGGGTCGGCGCGGGCGCGGGGACGCCGGCGAGCCAAATCGGGGCGCTGCCGAGAGCGGCGGGATCGGGCGCGCCCAAAGCGGCCTGCGGGGCCGGCCCGAGCGGCGCGTTGTCAGCCGATCCTGCGCCGGCGGGCGCTTGGCGCAATCCGAAGCGGGATTTCGGCGGGTCGTCCTGCGGCGCGCGGCGGGGGACGCCGTGCAGTCGGCGGACCGTCGGCGTGGGCGAGCGGAGGTCGATCCAGGCGACGTGCCGGGCGCGTCCGGCGAGGGCCCTCGCGGCTTGGGCTGCGGCGGGGGCCGGATCCGCGTTCGCGACGGGGATGAAGAGCGTGATCGTGCCCGCCGAAGTGCCGTCGGCGTCCGGCTCGTCATCGTTCCGATCCGCGAGGCGTTCGATTTCGTCGGCGAGGCGGAGGGCTGATTCGGGCGCGCTGCCGTAGGCGTGGTCATCGGTGAGCACGGCGATGGGGCGGAGGCCGCTGCGGCCGGCGAGGGCGATTGCGGAGGGGCGGTCGCTGCGCCTGCCGGCGAGCGCGGCGGCGAGGGCGAGGCCGCCGAGCAGGCCCGCCCCGGCGGCGAAGCCGGCCCATTCCGGCGTGCGCGGGCTGATCCGGCGCGCGCCGTCGCCGACCGGGCCGAGCACCTCCATCGCGTCCGGGCCGTAGTCGAACTGCGCTTCGACGACCGCGCCGTCGGCGACGTGGGCCGCCAGCGCGCGGGCCTGCCACTCGGAGGAGGCGCGCACGCTGACGATCATCGTCGCGCCTTCGATTTCGACGTCGAGCGATTTGCCGATGCTGCCGGCGGTCCAGGCCGCGCCCGAGAGCTGCGCCGCGCTTTCCAGCGTGCGCGGGTCGCGCGCGAGGGCGGCGTAATCCTCGGCGGGCCGGCTGTCGTCGCGCAGCCAGATGCGGACGGCGGCCTCCCACTCGGCCTCGGCGGTGCCGAGCACGGCCAGCGCGGCCAGCAGCGCCACGGCAGCCGTGCAGAGCGGCAGCCACCAGGGGAAGCCGTTGAAGCGGACGCTGCTCGGCGCCGGTCCGGGTGCGCGTGCAGGGGCGTTCACAGTCACGATGGGACTGTATCGGGCAGGCCGAATTCAAGCGCGGCCGACGCGGCGTTCAGCGGGCGGTCTTGCGCTCGATGCAGGTGATCGGGACGCCCGGTGGAGGCGGGGCGTGGGCCGGATTGATCGGCGTCTCATCGTCGGGATGAACGAATTCAATGCGGGATTTCTTGCCCCCGTGAATCTGCGGTTCAGCCGCAAGCTTGCGGCGGAGGACATCAATCGCCCCACCCGGCTCGCAAGTCTCAAGCGGAAAGCCGAGAATACCGACAAGTAGCCGCCGGTCAAGCTCATGCCGGCAGATATCTTCGTCAATCTGATCGAAAGGCAGGAAAGGGTAGTGCTTGATATCTTCAAATAGCTGTCGTGCGGCTTCGATCTGATCATCGCGGAGCGTGCGGATATCGAACGTTGGGATGTTGGGAATCTCAGCGACGCTTGTTCTGCCCCGCCCCCGTTGAGTTTTATTTGTTACCCACCAGTGAAGCAGCAGGCCCATGGTTGAATTGCACCAAAGAACGAATGGATATTCATGCTCTTGATTATCGAAACGGACTGATGGCCAAGCATGTCCGCCAATGCAGAGTTCGGTGGCCATGCAGGCGGTCAGCGATTGGGAATTGAAACGAAGGTCACGGTTATAGTGCGCGAGAGTCGAGGTCTGCCAAATCTGCATAGCACGGTTGTAGATATCTTTGTCGCGGCCGTGCATCTTGATGCGGCCTTCGGAATCGGGGGCGACGACCAAGCGGCGTTCGCGCTGGGCGTCGTGTTCCCAGAGCATTGGATAAGTGGGAACTGCCCGCACCGCTGGCTTGACCAATTCGAACGGCCCTTGCGGGGTGCCGTCGGTGAGGTCCCAATAGATATCCATATGGTAGGGGCCGCGCTCGGCGATATCGCCGATTCGGACGATCGGCACCGATATGAACGCATCGCCGGCATCGTTGCGCCAACGCGGGAGTCGCCCGTTGCCGAGGTGGTGCGCGGCTTGGGCGAGTTCGAGGTCGCTGATGCCGACGACCGGCCACGGGCCCTGTTGCGGCAAAGGCGCTCGGATGATGCTCCCCACCTCTTCCGCTCCGATGCGGATGCGCGCGCCGTTGGCGTCGTCGTCCAGGTCGGATAGATCGGGCCGGGAGGTTGCTTCGGAGATGCGCTCGGCCATCAGCGCGCCCTCGACAGTGGTGCGCGGTGCGCGCGCGAGGGTGACGAAGGTTCCGTTCTGCAGGGGAGGAGCGTCGCCGTCCTCTTCGTGGATGCGGGCGACGATCAGGCATTCGGCCATGCCGGTGTCGGCGGAGAAAGAACTGCCCTGCGACGATTCAGCGGCGATTGTGACGATGGCAATCTCCGTGCTCCGCTCCACGAGGGCCCGGCGGGCTCGCTGCCATGACGCGCCGCTGACGGCGCTGAGCGGGAGTACTAGCGCGATCGTGCCGCCGGGCCGGATTTTGCGGAGCGCGAGGTCCATGAATTCGGCGGCGAGGCCGGCGTTGCCGGAACCGAGCGGGGGGCCGCCGCGCAGCTTGCGGAGCAGCGCGGTCATTTCCTTCTGCACCGGCTTCGGCGTGCCGAGCGCTGCTGCGGCCGGGTTGCCCACGCCCTTCTTGCCCGCCTCCTGCCCGCCCCAGCGGGTGAACGGGGGATTCATGATGACGAGGTCGAACTTGCCGTGCCCCACGCGGGTGACGAGATCGCGCACTTCCGAGGGCGCGCGGCCGCCCGCGGTCACGGCGGCGGCCTGGCTGATCAGGTCGGCTTCGACGTGCGGCGGGAGCAGGTTGAGCGAGCCGTAGGCGACGCCGTCCCGCTGTTCGCCGTAGGGCATGGTGAGCAGGCACTCGCCGTCGAATTGGACGGCGGGGTGGATGCCGGCGAGCATCGTGGCAGTGAGGTGGACAGCGCTGGTGAGCACGTCGAGACCGACGAGGCCGTCGGCCATCATGGGGCCGTGCAGGGCTTCAGGGTCGCCGCCGTGGAGCTCGTGCAGCAGGGAGACGCGCTGGTAGGCGGCGGCGAGGAGGGTGCCGGTGCCGCAGGCGAAATCGCCGATCTGGATGCCGGCGAGGGCGCCGCGGTCACTCCAGTCCGCGCCGCCAGGGGCGCTGCCGGGCGGTATGGCGAGGCCGGCGAGCAGAGCGGCGGAGGCGGGGCGGGTATAGAAGGTGGCGAGGAACTTGCGGTCGGCGATGAGGCGCTGGAAGACGACGCCGACGAGGTCATGGGAGCGGGTCACGCCGCCGTGGATGAGGTCTTGGACGGCATCCCACAACGCGGAGATCACGACTGCGGCGGGCTGCGCCGGGATCGTACGGAGCAGCTCGCTCGCCGCGAAGAAGATCGGCCAGTAGTTGCGGTCGAGGATGCGCTGCCATTCGAGGCGCAGGTCGCCCGGCCTGAAATCGCCGTGCGGGCGGAACTCGTCGACGGGCGAGACGGGACGTTCGATGCCGTCGTTTTCGATTTTGAACTGCGCGGCGGCGAGGGCGGCGTGGAAGATCAGGGCATTGGCGATGATCGTCATCGCCATGCGCCGGGTCTGGCCGGAGTCGTCGTCCTCTTGCCCGATCAACTCGGCGAGCCGGGCCCCGAGCGGCGTGCCGTAGGGGATCGCGAGGGTGTAGCGATCGGCGGCGGCGTTGACGCCGGCTTCCAATTGATCGGCGAGGCGGTCGACGCGGGACGGCGGCGTCGCGGCGCGGTGGATCAGCATGGCGAGGTCGCGGACGTTGCCGCGGACATAGCCGTCAACAGGGAGGCGCTCAGCAGATTCGTTCTCGCGATGCGTATACAGGGCGAACTGGAGATTTTCGGTGCCGCGAATGGCGTCGCGGAGCGGCTCGCCGGAGAGTCCATCCAGTTCGAGCGGGTAGACGACGGGGATCGCGGTTTCGATGGCGAAGCCGCCGCTGCTGAGTTCGAGGCCGATGCGGAGGAACGCGTCGTCGTCGACCGTCGCGGCCGGTTCCCACTCGGCTTCGACGGCGACGGGCCAGCCGGAGGCGTCCTCGACAAGGATGTCGGGACGCTTGCTGCTGCCGCTGATCGCGCCGATCGGCTCGGTGCGGACGGTCCACCCATCGGGGCGCAGGCTGCGCAGGACTTCGCCGAGCGCGATGTTGACTTCGGGTTCGCTGGTAGCCGGCATCTCGTACTCAGAGGGCGGCGGGGCCGGCGGAGCGGAGGTCTTTGGCGATGGAGAGGCGGAGGAGCTCGGTGGGGCCTTCGGCGACGCGGAGGGAGCGGGCGGCGCGGTAGAGGCGTTCGAGCGGGTGGCCGCGGAGCAGGGCCTGCGCGCCCTGCAGCTGGATGGCGCGGTCGACGACGCGGCCGAGCGCTTCGGTGGCGGTCCATTTGGCGAGCGCGATCTGGGCGTCCGCGTCGGGCGCGCCGGCGTCGGATGCGGATGCGGCGCGGTAGACGGCGTTCTGGGCGTTCCAGGCGTCGTGCGCCATGTCGGCGAAGATCGCCTGGACCTGTTCGCGCTCGGCGAGCGGGGTTCCGCTGCGGTGGGGGCCGGCGATGCGTTCAAGCGTGGAGCGGCAGGCGAAGCGGGCGCTGCCGGCGGCTTCGGCGGCGATGGCGATGCGGGTGCGGTGGATGTTGTCCATCGCGCGGGGCAGGCCGTCGCCGATCTTGCCGAGCAGCCGGCTGCGCGGGACGGGGGCGCCGGCGAAGGTGAAGGAGCAGTGGGTGGAGCCGTCGAGCGTCGCGCCGCCGGGACCCTGCTCGACGCCTTCGCCGCCGCGGTCGATCAGGAGCAGGGCGAGGCCGCCTTCGGGCGCTTCGGCATCCTCGCCCGCGGGGACGCCGGCGATGACGGCGAGCCAGTCGGCCGCTTGCCCGCCGGTGACGAAGGCCTTGGCTCCGGTGACGCGGAAGCCGGGAACGCCGCCGTCGAGGATGGCGGGATGCGCGGTAGTGCGTTCGGGGCCGGGCGCTTCGGTGAAGGCGAAGGCGGCGGTCTTCTCGCCGCGGAGGGCGGGTTCGTAGAGCTCGGCGCGCTGGGCGTCGTTGTCGGCGAGGCGGAGGACGCCGGGCCCGCGCCCGAGCGCGGCGGCGGCGAAGGGATTGCCGCTGAGCGCGAGCGCTTCGCGTGCGGCGGCGAGGGTGACGGCGTTCGCGCCCGCCCCGCCGTCGCGTTCGGGCAGCGCCAGCCGATGGAAGCCTGCTGCTTCCGAGCGGGCCGCGATCTCGCGGCGCAGTCCGGCCGGCGGCGCTTCCGGGTCCGCGCCCTCGGTCAGCGGGTCGATCTCATCGCGCACGAAGGCGAGCAGGCGCGCCTGCAGCTCCGCGTCGTCGGGCGGCAACGGGTAGTCCATCCAGGCAGGGTAAGGCGTACCCGTTCAGTTACCGTGAAAGCGGAAGGAGCGGAACATGGCGACGGCGGTTGCAGCGGATCCGATTGCGGAGGCCGCGCGGGTCGCACTGGGCGGATGCGAGGTCCGGATCGAACCGGAGCGGCCACTCACGTCCGCGTACTTGCAGCAGCTTTCGGTCGAGTATGAGGGCCTGTGGTTCGAAGAGGGCCGGCGAGGAGAGATCATCATCAGCGGCGCACCTGGCGGATACACGCGGTACCGGGAAAGCGAGTTGTTCGGCCAGATCCGCGATTGGGCGAAGCTGCGGGAACCGCGGTTCGCGTTCCATACGAGCGGCGGCTACTTTCCGCCCGGCGGTCGGCGAATGGCGCCGGATGCGAGCTGGGTCAGCGCGGCGACGCAAGCGCTGATCGACGCGCTCAGCGCCGACGAGCGCAGCGACGGCTTCTTCCCGGTTGCGCCGGACTTCATTTTGGAAGTGCGCTCGCCCTCGCAGCGGCTGCAAGATCAGCACGAAAAGATGGAAGATTGGGCACGCGCGGGCGTGGCGCTGGGAGTGCTGGTGGATCCGGAGTCGCGAACGGTATGGCTGTACCGGCCGGATGGCGACGGATTTTCGGTAGAGGAATTTCCGCAGCCGTCGCAGGTGTCCTGCGAGCCGGAGATGCCCGGTCTGGTGCTGGAATTCGAGCAGATTTGGGCATTCCCTTGGGAGTAGTCGGGGCTGGATCGGGTAGTGTCTGGGGTGAGGAGCGGAACATGGTGGCGGCGGTTGTCTCGGATCCGGTTGCGGAGGCTGCGCGGGTCGTGTTCGAGGAAGGGCGCGAGGTGCGGCTGCGGGTCGACGTGCCGATTACGGACCAGCTTCTGTTCGAATTGACGCAGCGTTTCGATGGCCTCTGGTTCGAGGCCGACCGCAGGGGAGAGCTCGTCATCAGGGGAGTGGCGGGCGGATGGGTGAGCACGATCTGCGTGGAATTGTTGGCGCAGGTAGTGGGTTGGGCGCACGCAATCGGCGGCGGTCTCTCGAACGGTGCTACTGGCGGCTATGCCCCGCCGGGTGCTTGGCCGATGATTCCCAGCGGGAGTTGGATGAACGACGCAACGTTCGCATATCTACGGCAGCGCGGCAAGGAAGCCGTGCGCACCGGGTATTACCCCGTGACACCTAGATTCGTGCTTGAGGTGCGGTCGCCGGCGCAGGTGGTCTGGCGGCAACGGGAAAAGATGGAGGATTGGGCGGCGGCGGGGGTGGCCTTGGGGATGCTTGTCGATCCGGAGTCGCGGACCGTATGGCTGTACCGGCCGGATGGCGATGGATTTTCGGTGGAGGAATTTTCGCGGCCTGCCAGCGTGTCCTGCGAGCCGGAGATGGCGGGGTTGGTGCTGGAATTCGAGCAGATTTGGGAATTTCCTTGGGAGTAGCGCGGGGTTAGTTGGCGACGCCTAGGCCTTGCCAGCGGGCTTGGCGGTGGAGGGCGACGCGGCCTTCGAGGCTGCGGTTGGCGGAGCGCAGCATGCGGGCCAGCAGGCGCAGCTGTTCGAGGGCGCTTTCGGAGCGCAGGACTTCCTGCTTGACCGTGTTGGGCGCTTCGAGGCGGGAGCCGATGTGGTTGACGAGGCGGACGGGGTCGGCGGGCAGACGGTAGCGGCGCTGCCAGGAGTTCTCCAGCGCGAGGCTCATGCCGAGGTGCTCGCGGTAGAGCTCGGCGGTGGTTTCGGCCGCGTCGATCGTGCCGTCTTCGCGGCCGTCGCCGGGGTCGTCGAGCAGGTCGACTTCGGCGATCCAGTAGGGGCGCTCGCCGAGCCGCTCGACGATGCGGAAGCGCTGCTCGCCGCGGCAGCCGATGTTGAAGCGCCCGTCGGGAAAGGCTTCGGCGGACTCCATCCGCACGGTGCAGCCGACGTCGTGCCATTCCTCGCGGCCGCGCGGGGCGTGCTTGGCCAGCACGATCCCGAAGGGGTCGCCGGATTGGGCGACGTCCTGGACGAGCTGGCGATAGCGGGGCTCGAAGATGTGCAGCGGCACCTCTTCGCCGGGGAAGACGACGATCTGGAGCGGGAAGAGGGCGAGCTGGGTCATGCGCCGCCGCGCCTTCCGAGGCCGGCCATGCGCGAGGCGAGGCCGAGCACGCGGCGCGCGCCGCCGTTTTCGTTGAAGGCGCGGAAGATTTGCAGGCGTTCGGCCTGGAGCGAGCCTTCGGCGTGGATCGCGAGCACTTCCTGGTAGGCGCCGTAGTCGGAGGAGGTGAGGTCGCGGATGAAGTTGAGCAGGCGCATGCGCTGCTCGCCGCCGATGCCGTCGCGCCCGGCGAGGTATTTCGAGAGGAACGGGCGCAGTTCCTCCGATTGCCAGTCCTCGTCGCCGGGGCCGGTGACGAGGATGCCGCCGGCGAGTTCCTGCACGTGCTGCACGGCCTCGTGGTAGCCGTGCGCGAAGCGGCTCTTGGCGAGGTTGACGGTCATCGGGTCCGGCGCGACCTGGCCGTTGGGCTTGGGGATGCAGCGCTCGGCGCTTTTTTCGAGCAGGGCGCGGGTGGTTTCGGCGTAGTCGATCAGGTCGATCAGCTTGTCGCGGACGTGGCCCGCGCCGAGGATGCCGTTGTAGTCGGCGGCGAGGCCGGCGCAGCCGCCGAGCGCGTCGATCAGGGGCAGTTTGTAGGAAACCGCCGTGAAGCGGTGGTACTCGACGAAGGTGAGCGCGAGCTTGCCGGCCGCTTCGGCATCGCCGTCGAGGAAGATGCGTTCGTTGGGTACGAACACGTCGTCGAAGATGGTGACGGTTTCCATCATCTTGCGGACGGCGGAGATCGGGCGCTCGCCCGGATGGTCCGCGCCGTCGCCGAAGGGGCTGGCGATGAAGCGCAGGCCGGGAGTGGCGACGGGCAGGGCGAAGGCGATCGACCAGTCGGCCTCGTCGGGGCCCATCGCGCGGGTGGGCAGGACGATCACTTCGTTGGTGTTGGTGACGACGGAAGTATGGGCCTTGGCGCCGCGGACGACGACGCCGTCGGGGCGGCGCTCGACGACGCGGAGGTACATGTCAGGGTCGCTTTGCTGGGCGGGGCGCTTCATGCGGTCGCCCTTGACGTCGGTCTGGGCGACGGCGAGCGCGAGGTCGTGGTCGCGGCAGCGGCGCCAGTAGTCGAGCGCGCGCCGGTGGTAGACGGGGTCGTCGAACTCGGCGGTGACGGCGAGCAGGGCGAAGAGGGCGTCGGTGCCGATCTCCTTGATCAGCACGACCAGGGTGTCGCCCTCGGCCGTCGCGGCCTCGATCAGGCGCATGCGGCGGAGCAGATCCTCGGCTGATTGCGGCGGCTTGAAGTAGTAGCTGTAGCGCTCGCCGTCTTCCTCGTAGACGGCGAGGTCGCGGTACTCGTCCCGCTCGGCCATCTCGAAGTCGATCATGGCGTGGCGGACGGCCTTGCCGATGACGGGATGGCGGGTGACGTCTTCGACGCGTTCGCCGCGGTACCAGACCTCGCGGTCGTCGCGCAGGGATTCGACGTATTCGGCGGCGGTTCTGAGCGCCATGCCTGCCTCCAAGCGCAGAACGGGCCCGTTCCCGCGCCCGATGCCCTCGATAGTATCGGCTGCGGCGCGGCGGCCGGCCGTTCGCCTGCTAGGAGATCACCTTGTTGAGCGGGTAGGAGACGAGGCCGGAGGCGCCGGCTTCGCGCAGGCGCGGGATCAGGTCGCGCTCCTCGCGCTCTTCGAGGATGATCTCGAGCGCGACCCAGTCCCCGTCGATCAGCGGGCTGATCGTGGGCGCGTGCTCGCCGCTGCTGGCGATCACGGCGAGCACGTCCTCGAGCCGGGTCCTGGGCGTGTTGAGCTTGAGGCCGACTTTGCCGCGGGCGTCGATCGCGCCCTGCAGGAGCGTGTTGATCGCGTCGATCTTGGCGCGGCGGGCGGGGTCGGCCCAGGCTTCCTTGTTGGCGATCAGGCGGGTGGTGCTTTCGAGCACCTCTTCGATCACGCGGAGGTTGTTGGCGCGCAGGCTGGAGCCGGTTTCGGTGATGTCGACGATGGCGTCGATGATCCGCGCCTTGACTTCGGTCGCGCCCCAGCTGAATTCGACGCGGACGTCGATGCCGCGCTGCTCGAAGAATTTGCGGGTGGTGCGGACGAGTTCGGTGGCGACGACGCCGCCGGCGAGCTGGGAGAGTTCGGTGACGCCGGATTCCCGGGGCACGGCGAGGACCCAGCGGGCGGGCCGGCGGGTGGCGCGGGAATAGCGCAGCTCGGCCACCTCGACCACGTCGGCGCCGGTTTCGAGCACCCAGTCGCGCCCGGTGATGCCGCAGTCGACCACGCCGTCCTCGACGTAGCGGGCCATCTCCTGCGCGCGGAACATCGTGCAGGCGACTTCGGGGTCGTCGATCTCGGGGAAGTAGGAGCGCGAGTCGGCCGAGATCGAGAAGCCGGCGCGGCGGAAGAGCTCCAGCGTCGGCGTCTCCAGCGACCCTTTGGGCAGGCCCAGTTTCAGCATCGATTCATCGCTCCCCAGCGCTCGGATGTCCCGCGAGAGCCTATACCCGCCCGCTGATCCGCCCTAGCCTGCCGCCCATGGCGGACGACGCGGCGGCTGAAGGCGCATTCGACGGCGAGTTCGACGAACTGGAAGACGACAAGGAGCTCAGCGCGGCCGAGCGCCGGGACGCCGAGGAAGTCGCGCGGCTGGTCTACGAGGTGCCGCGGCAGCGCCGACAGGAACAGCGCGAGGAAGATCGGACGCTCGACACCTGGCTCTCGACCACGCGCACCGTGAGCGCGGCGATGATCGCGGTATTCGTCGCCGCGCTCGTCCTGGCCGGCGATTCGGCCAACGAGACGCTCGCGCACGGAGAAGTGCGCTGGTCGGTCATCACGACCGGGGTGCTGTTCATCTGCACCTTCTCCGTGTCTTTGGTGCCCTATTTCATGCAGGCCGCCGCCGGCTGGCCGGATCCGGGTGAGTTCTCGGAGCGAGCGCGAGAAGCCGACTTGATTCCGCTGCTATGGATGCTCGGCGAGCTGCTGACCGCCGCGACTGACGCGAACGAGAAGCGGCTGCAGCGGAAGGCGCGCTGGGTGAACCTCGCGGGCGCGTTGTCGACGCTTACGGGGATTTCTCTTGCGGTGTCTGCGATTCTGGCGGTGGCGGCAGCATGATCTCGTATTTGAGATTGCGGTCCCAGAGGGGGCGCAGACTACGGTAGTAGGTCAATTCGACGGGCATCGGCAGGAGCGCGTCGACTTCGGGGGGGCGGTTGTTGCGGCGCTTGCGGCGGGGTTTTGCGGGTTCACTTGGCACAGTCGGCTCTTTGCGGGCGTCTGATCGGCGATTACGGGGATTTCTCTTGCCGTTTCTGCGATTCTGACGGTGGCGGCATCAGGACCCGGTATTTGAGGTTGCGGTCCCAAAGCGGGCGCAGGCTGTGGTAATAGGTCATCTCGACGGGTATCGGCGGGATGTCGTCGACTTCGGGGGGGCGGTTGTCGCGGCGCTTGCGGCGGGGTTTTGCGGGTTCGTCTGGCATGGCCGGCTCCTTGCGGGCTGTCGCCATTCTAGCCGTGGCTGCTGCGGAAGGCGCGTTGTCGACGCTTACGGGGATTTCTCTTGCGATCTCTGCGGTCTTGGCAGTGGTGGCAACATGACCCGCCGTTTGAGGTTGCGGTCCCAGAGAGGGCGGAGGCTGCGGTAGTAGGTCAACTCAGCGGGCCATGACGCCAAGAGCTCGTCGACGCGGGTGGGGCGGTTGTTGCGGCGCTTGCGGCGGGGTTTTGCGTGTTCGTCTGGCATGGCCGGCTCCTTGCGGGCTGTTGTGATTTTAGACGCGGCTGTGGTGGGGGCGGGTGATGGGCTGTTGGATGCGATGCGGGCGGGGATTGGGAGATTTCTCATCAAAGAGAGCCGGTGGCGCGGGCGGCGGGGGGCTTGCCGCTTGATCGGGCTTTGGCGCGAGGATGCGGAATCTCGTATAGTGCTGCCACCGGTTCACCGCGCCATGCACTGCACGCAGACAGGGATGCATATGACCCCCCCCCCCCCCCCACCTACTGTCGCCTTTCCGTAGCGGAAAAACTCGCGCTTGCGACGCGGGTGCCGGCGTGAAGGGGAGGCTGATGATCGGCTCGCGGCTCCGCCGCCGTTTGCCCTTGCTCGCGCTGGCCGTCGTCGCTTTGGCGGGGGCCTTGGCGGTGCTGCTGCCTTCGGCGGTTGATGCGCAGACCAGCTTGGGCAACACGCGCCCGTTCATCCGGCCGGGGACCGAGACGGGGGATCTGCTGGCCAATGTCCGCTACTGGAAGCTGGACGGGAGCAAGCACACGACGACGATGGGCGACTACCTCTCCGGTTCGGACATTAGGGTCTGGTCCCAGATCGATCCGCTGGGTTCGTGGAACTCGACCTATCAGGAGTGGCGGATCACGGTCCAATCCGAGCCGGGCGCGAACGGGGCGCGGATTGAGGGCGCGGTCCTGACCTCGCCGACGACGGGCTGGTCCAACCGCTTGGCCGTCCAATATCCAAACACCTGCGGCACCGCTCGCTGGTCATCGTGGTCGAACGATCTCCGCGACGACTACAGCTACCGCCAAGGCAGCACCTCGGCCGGCTGCGACAGCCGCCCCAACTCGACTACGGATGACGGGTTTTGGCCGTCGTTGGCGAACTTGAACGTGCGCGCCACGATCGAATTCACCGTGCCCTCGAGCCACATCGGCCCGGTCTACCTGCACTTCCACATCCACTACAACATTTCCCGCCGCGTCGAGGTCAAGTACCTCGACCCGCGGGCGTCCGGGCCGTCGGTCTCGACTTTGAGCGAGGGCGGCGGCGGGCTGGAGGCCTGCGCGGATGGGGCGGAGGTGCATGCGGGGGCGGCGACTACGGCTTCGAACCTGCTGCCGACGCGCGACGGCGCAGCCAACGTGCAGCGCTGGGAGGGCACCACCCGGACTTGGTCGTCCTACGCGGAAGACGCGCAGGGGACGGCGACGGCGGGCAGCACGAACTTCGCGGTGAGTTCGGGCGATCTGCTCTATGTCGGCAGCGCCGATGCGCCCACCCCGGCCTGCGCGGACGTGAACCAAGGCGCGCCGCGGGGGGTGACCGCGTCCGCGCGCTGGGCCACGGGGCGGTCCGAGGAGGGCGAGGCGACCGGATACGGCAGGCTGAAGTACCGCGAGATCGACGACGATGCCGCGGCCCTGATCCTGATCGCGACCAACGGGGCGATCGTGCACGAGGAGCTCTGCCCGCACTTGGATGATGGCCGGCGGCACCCGCTGGACACGACGCCGATGGCGACGTCGGAGCGCTGCGAGATCTCGCGGACGGCGCTGATGCAGGCGCAGGGCACGACCGACCTCGACGACGAGGTCGCCGCCTTCGACTTCGTCTACGTGCCCGAGATCGGCAGCGCGGCGACGGGCAGCGTGGGCGCGGCCTTCAAGACGATCTACAGCGCCGAATCGCAAACGCTGACTTTGGCGCACGGCGACGAGGTCTCGACGGACGGCGCCGGCGCGGCCGTCTTCCTCGACTGGGCCGACGCCGGCCGCGAGTACGCGACGGCGACGCCGGCGGCGCTGTTCGCGGTGGGGCGGACGGGCCAAGCGCTGCCGATGCGGGCGATTCCGAGCGGGCTCTCCTGGTTCAAGTTCGAGGACCTGGCCGAGGCCAAGGCGGTTGAGCTCTCGATCGACCACGGCACGATCGCCTACGGGGACGAGGAGTGCGCGGCCGACGAGGAGGCGGGCACCTGCACGCTGGCGCTCTCGCGGACGCAGCTGCTGGCCGGCACCCAGGCGCCGAACAACGACGACCTGACCGGCAACCTGCGGGTCGAGTACGCGCTGCCGCTGCCGATCACGGGCGCGGCCACGCTGAGCATCAAGGCCTGGCAGGACGGCGAGGACGACCCGGTGACGGCCAGCCTGGAGCTGGCCGACCTCGGCGTCGCCGCGGCCGAGGCGGCCTCGACTTGGCTGCCGACCGACGCCGACGACACGCTGGCGCCGGGCCAGACCGTGCCGATCGCGGCCGGCTTCACGGTCGCGATCGACGCCGAGGGCGACGGCTGGGGCTGCGCCGGCCTCGGGCCCTCCTTCCTCGAACTGACCGGCCAGCAGGAGCTGCACCACGGCTGCCTGCTCGCGCGCTCGGCCGCGGATCCGGCGGGGGCGCCGGCGCCGGCGTCGCGGTGGCTGTCGGACGACGCGTACCTGGTGATCAGCGGGCCGGCGACGTTCGCGGCGAACGGGGGCAAGCGGCTCTCGCTGGACGGGGACTGGAGCCATCTGCGCTGCGGCCCCGCGCGGGCGGCGCAGGTGTCGGGCGCGGGCGAGCGCGACATCGCCTGCTGGGTGGTCGACGCCGACGGCGAGCGCCCGCAGATCGTGCTGGCCGACGACGCGGACGAGGACCTGACGCTGACGGCCAGCATCGAAGCCGCGGAGGGCCGCACGTTGCGCCTGTTCACCGGCTCCGGCCGGGAGACGCCGCTCGACCGCTACGCCGAAGCCTCCGTGTTCGAGCTGCCGCGCGAGCGGTTCGGCGCGACCACGCTCAAGGTCGGCGCGGTCCGCGAGCTGGGCGGGATCGCGCTCTCGCGGCTGCCCGCGGCCGGCAGCCTCGAGGTGCCGACGGGGCCGATCCGGGTCTCCTCGCGCGGCGCAATGCTGCGGCTGGCGATCACCAACGAGAACGGCCAGGCGGCGCGCTTGGCCTCGCTCTCCTCGATCACGCTCACGCTGGACGGCGGCGGCAGGCTGACGGGCTGGGGCTGCAGCGGTTCGAGCTGCTCGATCCGGACCAGCCGCGGCGCACTGTTCGAGGCGGTCCAGACGGACCCGAACCAGACGGCGCAGATCGACCTGACCTACGAAGCGCCGGACAAGCCGGGCGAGGCGGCGATCCGCGCGACCGTGATCGGGCGCGACGGCTCGCGCTTCACGGACAACCTGGCGCTGGTCATCTCCGGCACCGCCAGCGCGCTGAGCGGCGGCGACGCGACGCCGCGCGTGCATTCCTCGGCGACCGAGGACGACGACCGCGACAAGATCCTGATTCCGATCACGGCGCGGGACGCGGGCGGCAACGCGGCGCGGATGCCGCTGGACGCGACCGCGACGGTGCGCGGGCCCGACGGCGAAGGCCTGCCCGACGGCAGCCACTCGGCCACGGTCAAGTGCGAGGGCGTCGCGGACGAGCCGCGCCTGCGCTGCAACGTCGAGGTGATCATCACCGCCGACCCGAGCTCGCCGCTGAAGTCCGGGGCCTACATCGCGACGGTGCGCGGCGGCGGCATCGGCAGCTCGGAAGTCAGCTTCGCCGTCGGCGGCCCGGCCGACAAGGTCGGCATCTCCATCCCCGCCATGCTGCCCGGCTTGGGCCGGACGTTCACGGCGACCGCGAGCGTTGCCGACAAGTCCGGCGTGCCCGTGGCCGACGGCACCTGGGTCGAATTCCGGACGACCGGGACGGGGGCCGGCGCGAAGACGGCCGTCCTGGCCAGCCCGCCGGAGGCCGACGTCGAAGTCGGCGGCCGGACGGTGCGGCAGCGGCGTGCGCAGACCAAGGACGGGACGGCCATCGCCAACGTGATCGTGGTCGGCGAAGGCGTCGCCATCATCAGCGCCACGGCCGGCGGCAAGTCAGCCAACGAGCCGCTCGACACCCGCGCGGCCGCTGCGGCCGCGGCCGAAACGGGCCCGTCGCTGCGGTTCGGGACGGCCGACGGCGCGGCCGCGCTGGGCCTGCCGGCGACCTGGACCAGCGCGCAGAGCGACGCGCGCGCGGCGCTGGCGGCGGTGCCCGACGCCAGCGTCGCCTGGCTCTGGAACGGCCGCAGGTGGATCCGCTGGGGCCTGACCGCCGACGGCGCTCCCCTCCCCGGTTCCGCCAGCACCCCCTTCCCGATCCTCCCCGGCGACCTCCTCTGGTTCGCCAGCTAGACACCCGCGCCAGCAGACCCCAAGGGAGCCCCCGCCGCGCAGCACCGGCGGGGGCTCCCGCTTTTTCCCGAACCGCCGGCCAGCGTTCCGCGCGGGCGGGCACGGCGCTCGCCAGCGCTGCCGGCCCTGATCGCGACTCCGCGAATCGGGCTGGAACGGCCCGATTCTGATTTGTAAAACGAGCGTTATCTATCCACAATTGGGGGGTTGACTTAAGACCCCCCCCCCCCCGAATAATATTTAGTTGTATTCCGCCCAGACGAAATAACGCCTCGAGGAGGCCTGCATGCCTACAGGGATCCCCGTTCGCCGCTGGCTCGCGCTTGCCGCGGTCGCCGCGCTGTTCGCCGCCGCGCTGGCGCTGCCCGCCCGCCCGGCTTCCGCGACCGGCCACAGCAACGTCAACACGGACGTCCAGGCGTTCGTGGCCATGCTCGACTCGTCGGACGAGCCGATCGCGCCCAATTCGGCCGGCCGGTACGAGATCGCGCCCGTGCCCGGCAGCGCCACCACCGTCAAGGTCCGCGTCTACCTGGTCAAAGAGGCGCGCACCTCGCTGCCCGCCGTCTCCGATTACGCCCGCTACGGCGACTTCACCTACATCTACATGGGCATCGCGGCCGGCCCCGGCATCTGGACCGCGCTGACCGGGGCCGCGTGGTCCGACACCAGCCTCTGCTCCGATCAAACCGGCTTCTACGGCGCCGGCCCCGAAGACTGCAACTTGGAGAAGACGAAGTGGGCGGCCAACGCCAGAGCGGCCGACTCCCGCGTCCGCGCCTCTGACGTGCAGGCGGGCGACCGCGTGCATCCGCTCGACTTCACGATCACCGTGCCGGCCGGCACGAATTCCTTCACCTTCGCCTCGCTGACCGACTGCCGCTCCGACGTCTCCGCGTGCTCGTACGAGGGCAATCCCGACAACAACCAAGCGGCCCAGAACCGCATCCGCAACCAAGCCTCGCAAGTCTTCTCGAGCCACAGCAACGTCAACACCGGCGTCCGCCTCTTCGCCGCCATGCTCGACTCGAACGACGAGCCGATCGCGCCGTTCGCGAACGGCGCCTACATGATCAAGCCCGTGGCCGGCTCCGCCACCACCGTCAAGTTCCGCGCCTACATGGTCAAGGAGGCGCGCTCGACGCTGCCCTCCGTCGATGATTATGCCCGCTACGGCGACTTCTCCCAGATCTACATGGGCGTGGGCACCGGCCCCAATGTCTGGCCGAAGCTCGACGGCGCCACGTGGTCCGACACCAGCCTCTGCTCCGATCAAACCGGCCTCTACGGCGCCGGCCCCGAAGACTGCAACTTGGGGAAGGCGAAGTGGGTGTCCAACGCGATGGCGGCCGACTCCAGCATCGAAGCCTCCGATACCGAAGCCGACGACCCCGTCCACCCGCTCGACTTCACCATCACCGTGCCGGCCGGCACGACCTCGTTCTGGTTCGGATCGCTGACCGACTGCCGTTCCGACAACACCGCGTGCTCGTACACCGGCAATCCCGACAACAACCAAGCAGCCCAGAACCGCATCCGCAACCGGGCCAGCCAGGCCTTCGGCGAGACCATCTTCCAGGCCCACATCTACCTCTACCAGCCGGCCTACTACGCGGTCCGCGAAGACGGCACGATCAACTGGGGCGATGTGAGCAGCACGCCGGACGACGACCACACGTACCGCTCGGCCCAGCTCTGCACCGAAAATCACATGACCCCCGGCAACCCGGCCTACGACGCGAACAGCGACTGCAACCGCGCCGTCAGGGTCGGCGAGGCGATCTACCTGCCCAACACGCTGCTGGTGCAGCCCGGCACGGCGCGCAACGGCGCCGGCTGGCTCGACGGGACGGGCAGCTCGCGCGTTACCTACGGGCAGTACGACACGGTCACCCTCTCCGTGCTCCAGGGCTCGGGCTTCGTCGGGATCAACACCTTCTGCCCGGTCGACGTCGCCGTCCACGCCGGAGAGGTGGAGCCGCGCTTCTCCCCGCGCGACCGGACGGCCGCGGCGCTCGCCAGCTGCACCTGGCGGAGCACGGTCGCCGACGCGGCCGGGACGACGCTCTGGAACGGCGACGGGGCGCTCTTCTTCCCCACCGCCACCGGCAACTTCACCGCGACCGTGACCTTCGCCAAAGAGGACGATCCGGACACCGCGTGGGACGATTCCTTCAGCGCCTCGGACACGATCATCATCGAGGTGACCGCGACCGGCCAGGAGCCGATCAAGGCCTACCTCGGCCGGCGCAAGCTGGACAACGCGCTCAGCTTGCAGATCGGCCGCAAGTACACGGATGGATTGCCCTCGCAATGGGGCTTCGGCCCGGTCACCGAACCCGGCGGCGAGGGCTACGTCGCCGGCGCGACCTACGCCGACGTCGCCGAAACCGGTGCCGTCGTCCTGACCGTGCCCTCGGGCCGGCTGGAAGTGCTGGGCCGCTCGGGCCCGGTCAAGTCCTGCAACGCGGAGCGCGGGGCCTGCACGCTGACCCTCAGCCGCGCCGACCTGAAAGCGGCCGCGCGCGCCGGCTGGACCGGATCGACGGAGGCGGAGATCACGGACCTCGCCCCCATCTACTTGGCCAAGCTGCTCTACTCCCACGCTCCCGGCGCGACCGAGGATGTCGAGATCAGCGGCGTCCTCACGCTCGCCGGCGGCGGCACCGAAAACTTCAGCTACATCGCCAAGGCTTCGGCCGGCTCCGCGCCGGCCGTCGACGGCTGGACGCGCGGCGACGCCGACGGCCTGCTCGCGCCCGGGCAGTCCGCCGCCGTCTCGATCGGCTACCACGTGCCCGCGGCCGGCGCCGGCGACCCGTGGCGGCTGCTCCGCCCCGTGCCCGACGTCTGGGGCGTTTCCAGCTACGTGGGCCCCGAGCTGAACAGCCGGCTCAGGGTCGTGCAGGAGCACGCGGTGCGCTCCGGGCCCTCGCCCGCCGCCGTCGCCGGGTCCTACCTGTCGATCAGCGGCCCCGCCAGCTGGTCGGTCAACGGCGGCCGCCGGCTCAGCCTCGATCAGACCTACGGGGACAAGCGCTACGACCACTTCAGCTGCGTCGCCTCGACGGAGGTCGAAACCGGCGCGGACGAGGACGCCAGCGCCTGCTTCATCACCGACTCCGAAGGCGGCGCGCCGGTCATCGAGATCGCCGCCGACGCCGCGGAGGACGTGGTCATCACCGCCAGCCTGCCGCTCTGGACGCTCAACGCGGAAGAGGAGCAAGGCACCGCCAGCGGGATGCCGCTCGGCACCGAAGCCCACCGCAACTCGGTCTGGCACCAGCGCCTGGAAGCGTTCGGCAGCGTCACCTTCAAGGTTCAAACGGTCGACCAGCTCACCAGCATCACGCTGGGCCGCGCGCCGAACGCCGACCTCAGCGTGCCGACCGGCCCGATCCGGATCGACGGCAGCGCGGCCGTGCGGCTGGCGCTGCTGAACGAGAACGGCCTGGCCTCGCAGCTGAGCGCCGTCTCCGCGATCACCGTCTCCATCATCGGCGGCGGCACGCTCAGCGGATTCGGCTGCAGCGGCGTCTCCAGCTGCACCTTCGAGGCCGACGCCGGCCCCCTCTTCGACGCCGTCCAGTCGGATCCGTCCAAGGCGGCTGAGATCGATTTGACCTTCAAGGCGCCCAAGGCGCCGGGCCGGGCCACGATCGAGGCGACCGTGGTCGGGATCGACGGCTCGACCTTCTCCGAGCGGCTGGCGCTGGTCATCTCCGGCTCGGCGACCGAGATCGCCGGCAGCGGCGAGATGCCGCGGGTCCACTCCTCGGCGACGGCGGACGACGCTCGCGACGAGATCAAGATCGCGATCAGCGCCCGCGACGCCGACGGCAACGTGGCGCGGATGCCCGCCGACGCGACCGCGACGGTGCGCGGGATCGACGGCGCGGTCGTGCCGGCCGGCCGGCTCACCTCCGAGGTCAAGTGCACCGACGAGGCGCGGCTGAGGTGCAGCGTCGAGATCGCCGTCACCGCGCCCGCGGCCTCGCCGCTCGCGTCGGGCGCGTACGTCGCGACGGTGACGGGCGGCGGCATCAGCAGCGCGGAGGTCGGCTTCGCGGCGGCCGGGCCGGCCGAGACGGTCAGCATCGGCATTCCCGACCAGCTGCCCGGCCTGGGCCAGCCGTTCACGGCGACGGTCAGCGTCGCCGACAAGGCCGGCATCCCCGTCGCCGACGGCACGTGGGTGCAGTTCATGGCCGTCGGCCGCGGCAGCGCCGGCGCCAGCGCGATCCTGGGCGCGCCGCCGGAGACGGACGTGGACCACGACGGCGACGCCGAGACGCCGACCGTGCGGCTGCGGCGCGCGCCGACCAAGAACGGCGAGGCCGGGGCCAGCGTGGTCGTGGTTGGCGAGGGCATCTCGATCTTTACCGCGACCGCCGGCGGCAAGTCCGCCAACGTGCCGATCGACACCCGCGCGGTCCCCGATGAGGAGGCGGACCCGGGCCCGGCGATCGAGTACGGCACGCCCGACCGCCAGCCCGCCGCCAGCAGCTGGGCGACCTACCGCGGCGCGAGCGCGGCCACCGCCTCCGACCTGCTCGGGCTGGCGCCCGCGAACGCGAGCATCGTCTGGCTCTGGAACGGAGTCGAGTGGATCCGCTACGGCGAATCCGACGGCGCCGAGGTGCCCGGCTCGCGGCAGTTCACCGTCACCGCCGGCGACGTGATCTGGTTCGGCGAGTAGCGCCGCGGCGGCCCGCGCGATCCCGCCGGGCCGCGCGCGCCGCCGCCGCATCCGGACCCCCGCCAGCCGTCGCGGCGGGGGTCGCGGCTGTTCCCGGTCCGCCGGTCAGCGTTGGTGGTCGGCTTCGAACGCGGCCCGGGCGGCGCAGCGCAGGGGTTCGCTGGAGAGCCAGTCGAGCGCGGTGGCGGCCATCGCGGCGCTCGCCCTGAGCGTCGCCTCGTGCGCCGATTCGGTCGCGGCGGCGGCGGTGAAGCCGGCCGTGTGGTTGCCGCTCTCGGCCTCGATCCGGTACATCGGGTGGATGCTGGGGACGACGTGGCTGACGTTGCCCATGTCGGTGCTGCCGAAGCCGGCGTCGCTGGGCCGCTCGAGGTCGAGCGCGCGGACGCCCTGCTCGGCGAAATGCCGCCCGAAGCGCTCGGCCAGGGGCGCATTGCTGGCGAGGTTGCTGTAGCGCCCGCCGCGCCAGCTGATCTCGACCTCCGTGCCGGTCGCCTCGGCCGCGCCGCGGAAGACGGCCTCGACCCGCTCGATCGTCTGGTCGAGCAGGCGCTCGCGCTCGGCGCGGACGTAGAACTCGGCCGCGGCGCGGTCGGGGATGATGTTGGGCTTCTCGCCGCCGTGGTGGATGACGGCGTGGATGCGGGTCTCCGGGCGCAGCTGCTGGCGCAGCAGGGCGACGCCGTTGTAGGCGTGGACCAGCGCGTCGAGCGCGTTGCGGCCCTCCCAGGGCGCGGCCGCCGCATGCGCGTTGCGCCCGCGGAACTCGACCACGCAGGTGTCGATCGCCAGCACCGTCGGCGAGATCACGTCGGCCATGCCGGGGTGGATCATCATCGCCGCGCCGACGTGCTCGAACGCGCCGGCCTCGATCAGCTTGATCTTGCCGCCGCCGCCCTCCTCGGCCGGCGAGCCGAGCACGCGCACGGAGCCGGCGATGCCGTGCTCCTCCAGCGCCGCCGCGATGCCGAGCCCGGCCGCGACGCCGGAGGCGGCGATCAGGTTGTGCCCGCAGGCGTGGCCGATCAGCGGCAGCGCGTCGTACTCGCAGAGCACCGCGACGACCGGCCCGCCGCCGTTGCCGTTTGTCTCGGACACAGCCTCGAACGCGGTCCCGATCCCGTAGGCCGAGCGGGCCACCCGCCAGCCGGCGCCTTCGAGGAAGGCGGCCAGCGCGGCGTGCGCGTGCCGCTCCTCGTAGTTCTCCTCCGGGTGCGCGTGGATGTCGAGGCTGAGCGCGCGCAGCGGCGCGGCGGCTGCGGCGATCGCGGCGGCTGCGGTCTGCTGCGGCGTGGGCATCGTCGCGCCCTCCCGATCACTCGGTGAACCAGCCGCCGTCGGGGTGCAGGATCTCGCCGGTGACGTAGCTGGATTCGTCGCTGGCGAGGAAGAGCGCGGCCTTGGCGATCTCTTCGGGCTTGCCGAAGCGGCGCATCGGGGTCAGGCCGAGCACCCACTGGTTGAGCAGCTCGTCGTTCTGGATCCCGGCCGTCATCGGCGTCTCGATGAAGCCGGGGCCGATCGCGTTGACGCGGATGCCGTCGCCGGCCAGTTCCTGCGCGAGCACTTTGGTCAGCATCCAGACGCCGGCCTTGGAGACGCAGTAGTTGGCCGCGCCGGGCATCGGGAACTTGGCCATGATGCTGGCCAAGTTGATGATCGCGCCGCCGTTGCCCAGCTCGATCATCCGCCGCGCGCAGGCGCGGTCGGTCAGCATCACCCCGGTCAGGTTGACCGCGAGCACCTTCTCCCAATGCTCGACGTCTTGGTTGGCGATGTAGGTCGCGGTGCGGTCCGGGTCGGGCTCGCGCATCTCGCCGCTGACGTAGTCCGCGTGGGAGACCCCGGCCGCGGCGACGGCGACGTCGAGCCGTCCGAATTCGTCGACGCAGCGCTGGGCGATGGCCTCGTTCTGCTCCTCGCTGGAGGTGTCGCAGGCGACGGCGACGGCGCGGCGGCCGAGCGCCTCGACGGCGGCGACGGTTTCGGCGGCGCGGTCGGGCAGGAGATCGGCGAGCAGGACGTCGGCGCCCTCTTGCGCGAAGCGAACGGCGCAGGCCGCGCCGATTCCGCTCGCGCCCCCGGTGATCAGGGCCGCTTTGCCTTGCAGTTGATCCGCCATGTGGTCCGCCCCCGCCGTGCGTGCCGCGTCCGTCCGCGGCTCGCCGCAGGATACGCGCATCGCCATCCGCTCGCCGCCCGCGCGCCGACGCGGGCGGGCGCGGCGGGCGCGGGGCCCTAGAATGCGCCGCGCAACCGGTCCACTGCGATAACGGAAGAGGCGACGATGCTCCAGTTCACTGTGTTTCGATGGCGCTGGCTCGGCTCCGCCGCCGCCCTGCTCGCGGTCTGCGCGCTGCTGGCCGGCCTGATCGCCGGGATCGGCCGCGCCGACGACCACGAAGCGGCCGGCGGCTCCGAGGTCCGCATCCTGGCCGAGCCCCGCGCCGACGGCAGCGTCGCCCTCGGCCTGCAGCAGCGGGACCTGGGCGGCGAATGGAGCCGCGTCTACGCGCCCGAACACCGGATCGTCCCGGCCGGCGCGGAACCCGGCCGCCTGCACAGCTCGCCGATCCAGCTGGAGGTCGACGACGGCCGCGAGGCGGCGCGGATGGTGTTCGAGGAGCGGATGCTGCGGGCCGGGCGGGTAGCGGGGACGCATCTGACCAATCGCGGCAACGGCGAGCGGGCGGTTTGCGCCAACTACGACGCGCGCGACGAGAATCGGGACCTGTACTGCGACGGGATGGCGGAAACCTTCGAGGGCGAGGTCATCCGCGTGCACGGCGACGATCCCGATCAGTTCGCGGCGGATATCGCCGCCGCGATCGCGGCGGGCGCGGCCGTCGGCGGCGTCGCGGCTTCGAGCTACCCGGGCGTGTCCATCGTCGGCAGCGAGGTGGTCAAGGCGCGCCTGCCCATCGACATCGTCTACGACGGAACGCTGATCACGCCGATTCCCCCCGATCCGCTGGACCGCTACTGCATGGTCCACCACGGCGCCGATCAATTCTGGCAGGTCGCGCGGGAGGCCGCGGCGCGGTCGGGCGCGTACGCCGGCATCGATCTGCTCGTCTACGCGACCACGGACGCGGAGGATCACGCCGACGCGATCCGGGAATGCATCGCCGACGGCGCGGTCGCGATCTCGACCACGCTGGGCGCGCCGGAGGGCGTCCGCGAGGCGTTGGCCGAAGCGATCGCCGCGGGCATCCGCGTGGTTTCCTTCAATTCCGGCGCCGGCGCCGCGGCCGAGCTCGGCTCCGCCGTCCACATCGCCGCCGACGAAGCGGCGATCGGCCGCAAGGCCGCGGAGACCTTCAACGCCCTCGGCGCGACCGGGACCTTGATCTGCGTCGTGCACGAGCGGGAGAACATCTCCCTGCGCGAGCGCTGCGACGCGGCGGGGGCGATCTACGAAGGCGGCGACGTCGAGCAATTCCCGTTGTACGAGTACGAGGATTGGCGCGCCGATGCGCTGCCCGTCCTCGCCGCGCGCCTGAGCATCGGCGATGTCGGCGCCGTGCTGACCCTCGGCGCCGTCGCTTCGCCCGGGGCCGTCCTGGCCGCGCAGGGGGCCGGCGTCGACGTCCCCGTCGGCGCGGTCGGCTTCAGCGGCGACGTGTACAACTGGGCGCTGCGCGGCGAGATCGATTTCGTGATCTGGGATCAGCCCGCGCTGCAGGCCTTCCTCTCGGTCTCCTCGATGCTGCTCGCCGAGAAGCTCTACGTCGACCCGGCCGTCTGGTTCGGCGGCGCCGTCGTGCGGATCGAGCCGCGCGTCTTCACGCGGGCCGACCTGATCGAGTTCAACAACGAGCTGGTCGCGCCGGTCCCCTGATCCGCGCCGCGGCGCGCCGCGCGGCGGGAGGGAAAAATGACCCGGGCTACTTGCGGGTTTGCTCTATCAGGCGTAGCGTCAATGCGCGGCGAAGCGCGCGGGTGCGAGGCGTCTGATGCGGCTGCTCCCCACTCGATTGCGGCGGGAATGAGCGATGCGGCTCCTCCCTTCCGCGTGCGTCCGCCAAGCGAGGTCCGCATGATCGGATGGAGGAACCCGAATCATGGCTGAAGCGTCGATCGAGTCACCCGCGCGGGCGCCCGCAGAGCGCGAGCGCGTCACCGTCCGCTTCGCCGGCGACTCCGGCGACGGCATGCAGCTGGCGGGCAACCGCTTCGCCGACGCCACCGCCGTCTTCGGCAACGATTTCAGCACCCTGCCCGACTTCCCCGCCGAAATCCGCGCCCCCGCCGGCTCCCTCGCCGGCGTCAGCTCCTTCCAGATCTCCTTCGCCCAGCACCAGATCTTCACGCCCGGCGACCAGCCCGACACCTTGGTCGCGATGAACCCGGCCGCGCTCAAGTCGCACCTCTCCGCCCTGATCCGCGGCGGCCTGCTCGTGGTCAACTCCGACGCCTTCACCAGCGGCAACCTCAAGAAGGCCGGCTACCCCTCGAACCCGCTCGAAGACGGCTCGCTCTCCGACTACCGCATCATCCAGGCCCCCGTCACCACCGCCGCCGTCGCCGCCGTCGGCGACCTCGGCCTCTCCAACCAGCACGCCGAGCGGACCAAGAACTTCTTCGCACTGGGCCTGATCTACTGGCTCTACGACCGCGACCTCGGCCCGACCCTGCAATGGATCGAGGACAAGTTCGGGCGCTCGCCCAACCTCGCCGAGGCCAACCGCCGCGCGCTCCACGCCGGCCACGCCTTCGGCGAAACCGCCGAGGCCTCCGACGCCGCCGTGCGCGTCCCCCCGGCCGTGCTCACGCCCGGCGAATACCGCACGATCACGGGCAACCAGGCGCTCTCGCTCGGCCTCGTCACCGCCGCCCAGCTCAGCGGCCTCGAACTCTTCTACGGCTCCTACCCGATCACCCCCGCCTCCGACGTGCTGGTCGAACTCGCCGACCTGCGACAGTTCGGCGTCCGCACCTTCCAGGCCGAGGACGAAATCTCGGCCGTCGGCTCCGCCATCGGCGCGGCCTACGGCGGCGCGCTCGGCGTGACCGGCACCAGCGGCCCCGGCATCGCCCTCAAATCCGAGGCGATCGGCCTCGCCGTGATGACCGAACTGCCGCTCGTCGTGCTCGACATCCAGCGCTCCGGCCCCTCGACCGGGATGCCGACCAAGACCGAGCAGACCGACCTGCTGCAAGTGCTCTACGGGCGCAACGGCGAATCCCCGCTCTGCGTGCTCGCCGCCAAGAGCCCCGGCGACTGCTTCTTCATGGTGCTCGAAGCCGTCCGCCTCGCCTACCAGTTCGTCACCCCCGTGATCCTGCTCTCCGACGGCTACCTGGCCAACACGGCAGAGCCCTGGCCCGTGCCCGACGTGACCCAGCTCGACCGCATCGACCCCGGCTTCAGCCGCATCCAGCGCGACGACTTCCAGCCCTACCGCCGCGACCCGGCGACGCTGGCCCGCCACTTCCAGCCGCCCGGCGAGGCCGGCATGACCCACCGCATCGGCGGCCTCGAAAAAGCCGACGGCAGCGGCGACGTCGCCTACACCCCGGAAAACCACCAGCGCATGACCGACCTGCGCGCCGCCAAAATCGAGCGCATCGCCGACTTCATCCCCGAACTCGAGGTCGACGGCCCCGAAACCGGCGAACTGCTCGTCCTCTCCTGGGGCAGCACCTTCGGCTCCGTCTTCACCGCCGTGCACGAGGTCCAGCGCGACGGCCTCAGCGTCGCCCACGCGCACCTGCAGTACCTCAACCCCTTCCCTAGGAACCTCGGCGACGTGCTCTCCCGCTACCGCAAGGTGCTGATCCCCGAGTCCAACACCGGCCAGCTGCGGCTGCTGATCCGTGGCAAGTACCTGGTCGACGCGGAAGGCTTCAACCAGGTCACGGGCCAGCCCCTGCCGGCCCGCGAACTCGAAGCCGACATCCGCCGCATCCTCTCCGAATAGCCCGCCGGCGCCGGCCAACGCGCAGCAGCGCAGGAGACAGACAGCCATGGTCCTCACCGAAACCCCCGCGGCGCCCGGCAACGGCGCATTCATCCCGCTCGCCGAAGGCGCGATGAACCGCAAGGACTACGCCTCCGACGCCGACGCCCGCTGGTGCCCCGGCTGCGGCGACTACTCGATCCTCGCCCAGACCCAGCGCGGACTCGCCAACCTCGGCGTCGCCCCGGAGAAAATGGTCTTCGTCTCCGGGATCGGCTGCTCCTCCCGCTTCCCCTACTACATGGAAACCTACGGGATGCACTCGATCCACGGCCGCGCCCCGACCATCGCCACCGGCCTCAAAATCGCCCGCCCCGACCTGCTCGTCTTCGTCGTCACCGGCGACGGCGACGCCCTCTCGATCGGCGGCAACCACCTCCTCCACGTCCTCCGCCGCAACGTCGACATCACCATCCTGCTCTTCAACAACCGCATCTACGGCCTCACCAAGGGCCAGTACTCCCCGACCTCGGAGCTGGGCAAGAACACCAAAACTTCCCCCATGGGCACCATCGAGCGCAGCCTCAACCCGCTCAGCATCGCCCTCGCCGCCGAAGCCACCTTCGTCGCCCGCAGCTTCGATACCGACCCGGCCCACCTCACCGCCACCATCGAAGCCGCCGCCCGCCACAAGGGCGCTTCCTTCGTTGAAGTGCTGCAGAACTGCAACATCTTCAACGACGGCGCATTCCGCGAATACACCGACAAGGGCGTCCGCGACGACCGCCTGATCTACCTCGAGCACGGCGAACCGATGCTCTTCGGCGCAAACAAGGACAAAGGCCTCGAACTGACCGCGCACGGCCTCCAAGTCGTCGACGCGCACGGCCCCGACGCCGGCCTGCTGCTCAACCACGACGCGCACCGCCCCAGCCCCGACATCCACCAGCTGCTCGCCCGCTGCGAATTCCCGGCCATGCCCGTCCCGATGGGCGTCATCCGCCAAGTCCAAGCCTCCGACTACGGCGAAAGCCTCAACGAGCAGATCGAAAACGCCCGCTCCGCCAAGGGCCCCGGCGACCTCACCGCCCTCCTCAAAGGCCCCAGCACCTGGCAAGTCGAGTAGCCCCCTCCTGCGCCAAGCGCGGAATCAAGGCTGGCGGCGCGGATTGGATTGGGAGGATGAAATGGCAGATTGGGTCCGCACTGCTGGCTGGTATGACCCTGTTGATCGCAGCCTGCGGATCCACGAGCGATCGCTGTTCGGATCTTGCTTCAGCGACCGACTCAGATGCCAAGTGGTTTGAGGATGCTTGGCCGGCTTTCCTCGCCGGCACGGTCAGCAGCCTTGATGAGGCTTTGGACGCTTCAGGGGAATGGCTAGAGACGATCAATCAAATGGAGAAGCGGTTGTTTGCCTTCTGGGACGAATGTGCCGAAGCGGCCGGCAGCAGAGGCCGGGACCTAGTGCGGCTGAGGCTGGATACTCTCGCCGAGAAGAAATTCGCGCTAGAAGCCCTAGTCGAAGCCTATCAACGGTGATCTGCCGAAATCGCCCGAAGGTCAACCAGCCCCCGGCCGGCTCAAGGGCGCATCCTTCGTCGAAGTGTTCCAGAACTGCAACATCTTCAACGACGACGCCTTTCGCGAGTACGCCAACAAGAGCGTCTACGACGGCTGCTGCTGGCGCCGAACAGCGTGGCGCGATCCGGGCGCTGCGCGGAGGGGCTGTAGAATGCCGCGCATGCCGACGGCTGCGAAGATGACGGCGGGCTGCCTCTTCTCGGGCATGGGCGGATTCGCCAGCGGCTTGGCCGGCGCCGGGTTCGAGATCGCCTGGGCCGTGGACGAAAACCCCCGCGCCTGCGCGACCTTCCGCCACCGCCTGCCGCAGGTGCGCGTGCTCGAACAGGACATCCGCGGCCTCCGCATCGAAGATGCAGCGCTGCCCCCCGTCGACCTGCTCGCCGCCGGCTTCCCCTGCCAGAGCTTCTCCCAAGCCGGCGACCGCCGCGGCTTCGACGACCACCGCGGCGAAGTCTTCTTCGAAATCCCCCGCCTCCTCAAGGAATGGCCCGCTCGCCAGAGCCCCAAGCTGGTCGTCCTCGAAAACGTAGACCACATCCTGCACGGCAACGACGGCTGGTGGTTCCGCCGCGGTCTTGTCTGCGCCGCGGCTAGGCTTGGCAACTCGGAGTTGGTCGGATGCTGAGAGGGGTCTTTGCCATCGTCGTCTTGGTGTTCGTTGTTGTGGTTGTCTTGCAGATGGCCGGTGTTCTGAGTGAACCCGAACCGTCACCACGGGTCCAATGCATCCTAGATGCGCATAGGACGACGGAGATTCAGCGATTAGCGGGCTCTTTCAGTTCCCAGTACGAAGAAGACACGTACCGGCGGCAGCTGGAAGCGCGATGCCGGCTTCTTCATCCGAGCTAGCGCACATCAGCACAGATGCCTACTCCTGTGAGCATAAACTGGCTACCGAATGTTGAGCAATTCGAATTCTTTGATAAAAACAAACGTTCTCTAGTGACAACTAGCGGTCCGGCGTGTAGACTTGATGGCACTTTGGCGCGAAGTCCAGTCTGGACTGAGAGAGGGTCTGATCATGTCCTACGATGTGGAATACGATGTCCCGGTTCGCGTCTTGCCGACGACGTTGTCCGTAAAGAACTTTGGGCCGATTGTCGAGGCCGATGTGGAGCTGCGGCCGCTCACGGTGTTCGTTGGACCAAGCGACACAGGTAAGTCATATCTCAGTGTCCTAATCTATGCACTTCACAATCTCTTCTCGAGTCCAGGCCCCTATCTTGCACCATATTCTCTCCGGGATCCGTATTCACGACAGATATTGAACCCCGATCCCATCACACTCGATCTCACGGAACAGGTGATAGAATTTGCGAGCGGCTGGTGGCTCAATGCCGAGTTTGGATATCAGGAACCGGAAGCTCCTGGGATGTCTCCGGGTGAACAATCAATGGAAGTCGTAAAACTTATCGGTTCTATGCTTGCAAAAGATAGTTGGTTCGCTAGAACTATATTCACCGAGATTGGGCGATGCTTTGACATTGAGGAAGAAATTTCTCGACTCATACGACGTGGCGCAAATAGTGCTATGAGCATCCGCCTTTCGGCGAGAGAGAGGAAACATGCCCAAAAATCTCTCCAATTCGAAGCAACAGCAACATCTAATCCACCCGAAAACAATGATCAAATGACTGCGTCCATTCCAGCATCAGCAAAAATCAGTATAACTCGCGAGCTGCACGACAATATTCTTGACGCGATTGAAGATGCGACTGGATTTAGCAGTACCAAACTATCGAACACGGATATTAATATTGCTACAGAGATTGTCGAGCAATTGCTTCCTGCGGTGTTTCAACAAATCGGAGGCCCCCTCGGTCAACGAGCATACTATTTGCCTGCAGATCGTGGTGGGTTGATGCATGTGCATCGCGAAGTGTTAGGAGCATTAATTAGTGACCGCCATACAGCACTTCCTGGCCCACTGAGAGATTTTATCCGGGATCTCGCGACCATTCCTGCAGATTCAAAACATCAACGCAAGCGTGGCAACCATGCGCTAGCTGACCGCCTTGAACGGGATGTGCTTGATGGTCGGATAAAGGTAGAGCGATCAGAATCGGGCTATCCGTCCTTCCTCCACAGGCCCATGGGATGGATGGAAGATATAGCCCTAACGAGAGCGTCATCGAAAATATCAGAACTGGCCCCACTCTCGCTCTATCTGCGACACTACATATCCACTGATGAAACGATCATTATTGATGAGCCAGAATCCCATCTACACCCAGAAGCCCAAGCGAAAATCGCGATATTTATAGCACGACTTGTATGTGCAGGATACAAAATTATTATTGCAACACACAGCGATTGGATTCTTGAACAATTCGCTAATCTCGTGCGAATGTCTGAGTTGACGGGGACTGAGCGTGAACACCTCACAGGGGCTGATGCTGCACTTTTGCCGGACCAATTTGGTGCTTGGCGATTCCGACACGATGGCGCGATGGGGGGCACAATAGTTGAAGAGATAGACATAGAGCCAGAAAAAGGAGGTCTCGTGCGTGATTACCGGCAAATTCTCGATGAAACATATAATACATGGGCGGAGATCGGCAATCGAATTGCCGACCGAACATCTGATGACTAAGCGAAGCCGCGAGGGACGATCTAAGGCTGAGAGCCCCATCATCAAGCATGTGGAGAGAAGAATGGATAAAAGCTGGCGCGTCACTGAATGTGTGGATGAGGGTTGCTCGCTTTCCCTAGACGATCTGACGGGAGAACCGATCCTCGCCCGAGTCGATCGTCCAGCGACAGGAGGAATCGACTTGGAGTCGATGTGTGACTTCATCTGGATAGACGAACAAAATCGCACAGCAGCGATCGAGCTGAAAAGCGGCGGCATTGACAGCGTGTCACATGTCGTACAACAACTCCAGCACGGTGCAGATTTGGCAGGAGAGTGGCTAGGAGGGTACGGTCCGAAGGTGCGCTTCCGCCCAATCCTCGCTTGTGGAGGCAAGGTGGACAAACGAGACAGGCAAAGACTGAAAGAAGGGCGGGCGAACTGGATCAGATTTCGAGGGAGTTCGCGCGAGGTTAAGGTCGTCAGATGCGGCTCTCAACTGCGAGCTGCGCTCTGATGAAGGCGATCGGCGAGAGAAGGATGCCCCTGTCGAAATTGCTGGTCCGCTAGACTGCGGGGTGCGGGGGCCGCGGTTGCGGTGCCGCTGGATGGAGGCACGTGATGAAGTTCCATTGGTTCAACCTGATGCCTTGGCCGCATCTGCCGGATGACTTCCGGGAGACGCAGCGCTCGGTCTGGGTCGACGTCGATTCGCGGCTCTACGACCCGCCGGAGGGGCACCGCGTCTACCACGAGTACCTGGACCAGCTCGAGTTCGCGTCGACGCTGGGCTTCGACGGGATCGGCGTCAACGAGCACCACCAGAACGCCTACGGGATGATGCCCTCGCCGCAGATCATGGCGGCGACGCTCTCGCGGCGGACCAAGGACGTGACCCTGCTGCTGCTGGGCCAGTCGATCGCGCTCTACAACCCGCCGATGCGGGTCGCCGAGGAGATGGCGATGCTCGACGTGCTCTCGGGCGGGCGGCTGGTCGCCGGCTTCCCCGTCGGCACCTCGATGGACGACAACTTCTGCTTCGGGGCCAACCCGGCCACGCTGCGGGACAACTACCGCGAGAATCACGACCTGATCATCAAGGCCTGGACGGAGCGCGACATCTTCGCCTGGAACGGCGAGTTCAACAAGGCGCGCTACGTCAACCTCTGGCCGCGCCCGATCCAGCAGCCGCATCCGCCGGTCTGGATCCCGGGCGGCGGCTCGATCGAGACCTGGGACTTCTGCGCCGAGATGGGCTACAACTACTCCTATCTCTCGTTCAACGGCTACGTGCGCGGCGAGGCGCTGATGCAGGGCTTCTGGAACCGGCTGGGCGAGCTCGGCGTCGAGTTCAACCCGTTCCAAGGCGCGTTCGCGCAGCAGATCGTGGTCGCGGAGACGGACGATCAGGCGCGGCAGGAGTACGAGGAGCACGTGCGCTACTTCTTCGACAAGTGCCTGCACGTCCATCCCGGCTACGCCGACGCGCCGGGCTACCGCACGGAGGCGACGATCCGCGCCGGCCTGCAAGCGTCGGGCGCGCAGGGGATCGGCACGGCGCACAACCTGAGCTGGGACGATTGGGTGCGCGAGGGCTACATCGTGGCCGGCTCGCCCGACTCGGTGACCGAGCAGGTCGAGGCGATCGCCAAGAAGCTGCAAGTGGGCCACCTCGTCTGCCTGCTGCACTGCGGGAACATGCCCGACGGCAAGGTGCGCAAGAGCACGCAGCTGTTCGCGGAGCAGGTGATGCCGCGCGTGCGCCACATCTGGGAGGACTACGAGGACCACTGGTCGCCCAAACCGCTGGCGGCGGAGCAGGTATCGCCGCTGGCCGCGCCGGCCGGCGCCGTCGCGGGCGCGAACTGATGGCGGCCGCGGCGGAGGCCGCCGTCGAGCGGCTCGAACTGGAACCGGCCGGCGGCGTCGCGCACCTCTACCGTGCCGGCGGCGGCCCGCCGCTGCTCTTCCTGCACCCCGTCACCGGCATACCGCGCTGGGGCGGCGCGCTGGAAGCGCTGAGCGCGGACTTCGACGTGATCGCGCCCTACCAGCCCGGCTGGGGCCCGGCCAAGGACGACCTCGACGCGGCCAAGGACGGGCTCGACTTGGCGCTGTTCAACGCCGACGTGCTGGGCACGCTCGGCCTCGCTTCCGCGCACGTCGTCGGCGTCAGCATCGGCGCCTGGATCGGCGCGGAGCTGGCCGCGGTCCGGCCCGAGTCGGTGCAGTCGCTGACGCTGGTCAACCCGCTCGGCATCTGGTCCGACGCGGCGCCCGGCGAGGACCTCTTCGCGCAGCACCCGGCCGCGCCCTCGGGCGTGCTCTTCAGCGACCCGGCCAAGCGCGCCGAGCTGCTGATGGAAGGCCGCGACCAGCTGGACGCCTACGTCAACGAGCTGCTCGACCTGCGCGCCTCGGCCAAGTTCCTCTGGCCGCTGCCCGACACCGGCGTGGTCCGCCGCCTGCCGCGCATCAGCGCGCGGACGCTGGTCGTCACCTCGGCCCGCGACAAGATCGTCAACCTCTCCACGGGCGACATCTGGCGCGCCGGCATCCGCGGCGCAACCCAGCGCGAGCTGGCCGAAAGCGGCCACTTGGCCGACCTGGAAGCGCCCGAAGAACTAGCCGCACTCGTGCGGGAATTCGCGCTGAGGTAGATCGCCGGAACTGGAGCGACCGGGGCGGGCAGTGAGAGAACTGTACGGCCGCGCACCCCGCTGGCTCTTGCTGGCCGCGGCGGTCATCACGGCGATGTGGGCGGCGGCTTTGGTCCTGCCCCATGCGCTGCCGCTGGATGCAGGGTCGCCGCAGGCCGATGATCCGGCGGAAACCGTCGACGACTCGGAGCCGGACGCGCCGCCGCGACCGCGCGAAGAATCGGAAGACGCCGAAGCAGCGGTTCCGCTGCGATTCGAACGTCGGGCGGGCAGCTTCAGCTGGGAGATCGGGAGCGAGATCGAGCCGGTGGCGCTGCCGGCGGCGACGGGCGGGACGCCGCCGTACAGCTATCGGGCGACGGGTTTGCCGAGCGGAGTGAGGTTCGACGCGGCGACGCGGACGCTCAGCGGCGCGCCGCGCGGCAGCCCCGGCAGCGTCACCGCCTCGCTGTTCGTGCGCGACCGGGAGGGCAGGCAGGCCGTCACCACGTTGTTCTTGGAACTGGTCGTTCCCCGTCGCGGAACACTCAAGCAGATCAGCGCGGGCGACTACCACTCCTGCAGCGTCGGTGCTGGCGGCGCGCTGGCGTGCTGGGGTCGCAATTCGTCGGGCCAGTCGGCAGCGCCGTCGGGCGCATTCGAGCAGGTCAGCGCGGGCGGATCGCACACGTGCGGGCTGCGCGTCGGCGGCGCGGCGAGCTGCTGGGGCGACGACTCATCGGGCAAGCTGGCCGCGCCATCGGGCGAGTTCGAGCAGCTCAGCACCGGCTGGGCGCATGCATGCGGGGTGCGCCGCGGCGGCGAAGTGGAGTGCTGGGGCGATGACTCGCTGGGCCAGTCGACGCCGCCATCGGGCGGGTTCGAGCAAGTGAGCGCCGGCTACGGCTACACGTGCGGTCTGCGTTCCGGCGGCCGGGTCGAGTGCTGGGGCGATAACTCGTTGGGCCAATCGGCACCGCCGGCGGGCGAGTTCGAGCAGGTGAGCGCCGGCTACGGCCATACATGCGGAGTGCGTTCCGGCGGCCGGGTCGAGTGCTGGGGCGACGACACCTTGGGCGAGTCGACGCCGCCATCGGGTGCGTTCGAGCAGGTGAGCGCCGGCGGCGCCCACACCTGCGGAGTGCGCCGGAGCGGCGAGGCAGAATGCTGGGGCTGGGCCGAGTGGGGCCAATCGACGCCGCCCTCGGGGATATTCGAGCAAGTCAGCGCGGGCTTCCACCACACCTGCGGGCTGCGCCCCGGCGGCGAAGTGGCGTGCTGGGGCCGCAACAATGACGGGCAATCGAATCCGCCGAGCGCCGTGAGCGGCGGCTGAGCGTCATCCGTGCCGCTGGGAGATGAAGCGCAGCTGGTGGACGCTGATCGTCGCGTAGGGCGACCCGGCCGCCACGGGCGTTGCAGCGGGAACCATCGCGGATGCTGCCGCGTCAGGCTGGTATGACGCTCGGACGGTTGGCGGTTTTGGCGGGGGCGCTTCTTGCGGCGTTCCTGTTCATGCGCGCGTCGGCACAGGCTCCTATCCAGTTCGAGATGGGGCTCGCCGCGGACTCCGATGGCGCGTGCACTGCCGGCCGGATGGCCGAGGTGCATTGGAACGTCATGGGCGGCAGCCAGACGGTGACGGAGGTGAGGATCGACGGGATTCCGCAGGAGGGCGCGAGCGGCGTTGTGCAGGTGGAGTGCGGCGCGCTGCCCGACGGCTGGAAAACCTGGGCGGCGCGCTACGGCACGCTGCCGACGCGGGTGGTGGCCGGCCAAACGTCGGCGGCGAACGGGCAGCGGGCTGCCGCGCAGGTGCGGCTGCGGATCCAGCCGCCTCCGCCTCCGCTGATGGTCGCATCGGCAATCGCCGATATGCAGGCTGGGACGTTTCAGGTGGCGATCGAGCGTCCTTCGGCAATCCTCGCCGATGCCGATCAGGTATGGGTCGGGCTGCGCTGGCGCAGGATCGGCGCGGAGCAGTGGCAGGTGGACGCGGACCCCTATGAATGGGAATGGCGGAGCGATGACCTGTTCCGAGCAGAAGCCCGCGCTTGGCTCGCCGAGGGCGAGTACGAGGTGCAGGCCGCCCTGCTGCGCCGATTGGCGGAAGCGGGCCAGCCGGATCGGCTCGCGTGGTCGGAGCCGCCCGCGCGAATGATGGTCGAGCCGCCGCTCGATATCACGGCGGTGGCGACGAGCGATTCGATCACCGTGCTGCTGCCGGACGGGATCGGACCGGAGGACGCGCGATACGAGCTGTACGGCCCGGGCGCGCTGCACGCCGTCGACTCGGCAATGACGGACCGGGTGACTTGGACGGGCCTGATTCCGGGCGAGCGCTACCTGCTCTTGGCGCAGCGGGTGCGGGAGGGCATTCGAGGATCGGTTGTCGGCTTCAAGCTGAACACGGAGCCGGATGTGCAGGGACAAGCGCTCCCGCCGGATTCTTGGGGCATCGCCTCGGCCGAGACGTTCCCCGACCGGATCGAGCTCTCGTGGCGCTCGCCCGCCGGGGCGGAGAGCACGCCGTACGACATCTACGCATTCGCCTGGGGCGGGGGCGAGCCGGTTGATCACGGCATGGCGTTCGCGTGGCGGGGGCTGGACCCCTACTATCCGCGCGGCCAGATCATCAGCCCGTGGAGATCCTGGTATGCGGTGAGGCATGTTGAGGTGCCCGCGGCTCCGGAGCACCGAGTCGCGGTTGATGGCCTCAGGCCCGGTTCGACTTACATCGTGCACGTCGTCAGGCGCACCGCCACCGGGGCGATTTCGGGATCGCGCTTGCTTCTCAGCACGCCGGAACGGGCCGAGGGAAGCGGCGGAACCCTGCCTGCGCCGCCACCTCCATCGATCGAGTTCGATGCGCACCCGGCCGGCGGCTGCTACGGCCTCCCGGCGCCGGCATTCATCGTCTCAGTCGGTTACAGCGGGGACTGGGACGCGGTCGAATACGAGTGGGAAGTCGACGGCAGGCGGGCGCGCAGGATGGTCGAGGGCAGGGAAGCGGGGACGCTGCGCGTGCGGCTGTCCCACGTGGGCACGTACGTGTTCCGCGTGCGCGGGAATCGCGGCGGCAGCTGGAGCGCGTGGTCCGCTCCGGTGCGTACAGGTCCGCAGCCGGCGTTTCCGGTTTTGTTCTCTCAGTTCACGCGCACCCGCGAGGGCGTGCGGCTGAATTGGTACTACCCATGGGTCGATCCTGCGCCCGCGCCGAATTGGCAAGTGCTGCGCTGGTCGATTGACGGCGGCGAACCGCGCGAGGAAAAGATCGTCCGAGACGCGCGAGGGTTCGTCGTGCCGGTTCCTCCCGAGTGGGAGGGCGAGGTCCAGGCGACTTTGACCGGCGTGCACCGCGAGTACGGGGAGAACAGGTCGGACTCGGTCGATCTGGAGGTGCAGCACTCGGATCTCAGGGCGCGGGTTTCTGTTGCTCATGCAGGTTGCCGCCCGCTCGCCGGCTGGCACAGCGAGATGTGGGTCAATATCTGGGGCGGCGTCGCGCCCTATCTGTTCCGGGCCGCAGGCATTGAAGAAACGTTCGGAAAGATATTCGACGGCAGGTTCGAACGGAGGCTGAAGTTCGACTGCGGATCAGTGCCGGAAGACGGGCTGCTTCACTGGGAAGTGATCGACGCGGCAGGGACGGTGCTCGCCGGTTCGTCGCCGGTCGAGATGTTCGGGCTCGGCGGCGACGGAGCGCGATTGCAGCGGCCCGAATGGGCCATCGCCGAGGCCGGGCGGACCAGCATCACGGCGGGCTGGCACTGTCTGGACGCCGCGCATGAGACCGTCCTCCCGTACCGCCAGCCGCACTTGACGCATTGGCCCTACGCGCTGCGCTGGCGGAAGGCCCCGGACGGCGCATGGCGCTACATGGATGCCGGGACCGGCGCTTGGGACCAGCCGTGTTTCGTCCAACTGCAGGACTTGGACTCCGATGCGGAGTACATCCTGCAAGTCGCCGGCTACCGCAGAGGGGCCGAGATGCCCCATCCCGATTCGCTCCACTGGTCCTCGCCGTTGACGGTGAGGACGGCCGGCGCCGCACCGCAGGCGCGCGTCGTCGGGGAGGGCGAGCGGATCGCCGTCTCGTGGGCGCCGCGCTCGAGCGCGCTCCAGCATCTCGTCGTGCTCCGCAGCGAGGGAAGGAGCTGGTGGCGGCTCGCGCACGCGACCGGCGGCGGGATCGAGCAGATCGAATTTCCGTTGCCAGCTTCCGGGGAATACGCAGTCGAAGTCATCCCCGCGCCCGGCGACCTGGGCGAGTTCTGGACGGTCGTCCGCCCGCAGCGATTTCCGCTCCCGGGCGACGGCTGCTGACCGTGCCGCTATGACGCCCAAACGGCTGGCGGCTTTGGCGGGAGTTTTCCTGATCGCGCTCCTGATCACGCGCGCATCGGCCGAGGGTCCGCTGCAGCTCGATCTACGGCTCGAACTGCGGCACGCCGACGATTCCGACGGCGCATGCACCGCCGGCCGAACGGCGGAGGTGTTCTGGAACACCATGCGCGGCGACCAGCCGGTGGCGGACGTGAGGATCGACGGCGTTCCGCAGGAGGGCGAAAGCGGCGTCGCCCTGGTGCGCTGCCCGGCGTTGCCGAGCGACTGGCGGACCTGGGCGGCGCGATACGGGATGCCCGAGTCGCGCTATGAAGTGCTGGGCACCGCGCTTGCGGCGGACGGCGCGAAGGCGTCGGCGTGGCTGAGCCTCCGCGTGCGGCCGCCGCTGCCGACGCCTGCCGATGTCTCCGCGTTTTCGTTGCCGCATTCCGGCGTGCTCGAAATTGCGTTCCGCGACGACGGGCGAGACGACGAGCGGATCGTTGCGCGCTGGCGCGAGGAGGACGGCAACGAGTGGCGGATCGGGCCGCCGGCAAGGCGGAAGATCATCGACGGCACCGATGGCCGCCGCCGCGCGACGACTGCCGCTTGGCTCGACGAGGGCGGTTACGAACTTCAACTCGCGCGCATCTACGACGACGAGAAGATCGGCAGCCTCGGCGAGACGGATTGGAGCGAGACGGCCGCCCTGCGGGTCTCCAACGATCTGCTGCAAGTGACTGCGGAGGCCTCGCACGACTCGATCACGGTCCGCTTGCCGGACGGCGTCGCCGCGGCCGATCTGAAGCTGCAGCTCATCGGCTGGCCCCGGCGGGCCGACGGTTCGGCAGTTGACGAGACGCACGCCTGGAGCCGTTCACTGCGTGCTGCCGATTCGGCTAGTTCGAGCAGCGTGCGCTGGCACTATCTGCTTCCCGATTCCGAATACCACCTGTATTGGTCATGGCCGCACGAGCGCGGCGACGAGGCGCGATATCTCTTGACCGCGCGCACCGCGCCGGCGCCGCCGCGATATGAACCGATGCTCGCGGAGACGGACGGAAAGACCGTCGAAGTCGGGCCGCGCTCGGTTTCGCTGCGATGGGATTCCCCGCCGCACGCGCGGCATCCGTACCGCATTGCCGCCTACGATTACGGGACGTCGACGGCGATTTCGAAGCTTGCCGTAGAGGCCGGGCCATCGCACGACGTGACCTTGGACGGCCTGCGGCCGGGCGCGGCCTATCGCATCGAGGCGATCCGCTGGCGGCCCGACGGAATGGCGTTCGGCACCAGTTTCATCATCGAGACGCCCGAGGATCAAGGCAGCGCTCCGATTTTGAACGACCGTCCCGCCGCGCCGAGTGTTTCGCATCGGGAGCTGTACCCCAATTACCCCGTGTTCCGCGTCATGCACATTTCGGCGTCGGTCGCGGATGCTGAACGCTGGACGGAGCTGGAGTACGAGTGGCGCAATGGCGGACGGACGATGCGCCGGCTTCCGACGCATGGCTGGTTTGGGCTGGAACAACTGCCGGGGACATATGAATTCCGCGTGCGCGGGCGGCGCGACGGCCGGTGGAGCGGCTGGTCGGAAGCCGTGAATCTCGCGGTCCCGCCGCATACTCCGGTCGCCATCAGAGCTCGACGGGTCGCGGCGGGCCTGCGCGTCACTTGGAACGACTACAACTTCGAGCTGCCCGATGGATACGTCGTGCGCTGGTGGATCGACGACGGCCCGCGCAACGAGATCCGCGGAATCTCCGAACGATCCGTCGTCTTGCCGATTGCGGCTGATGCGACCGGCGATCTGAGCGTGAGCGTCGAAGCAGACGATTCCGTGCTCGGCGAGAGCACGGGCTGGGCCCCGTTCACGAGGAGGCTCGGCCGGCCGCCCAGCGCCGGGGTGTGGTGGTCGGAGTCGCCGTGCGCGCCGTTGCCCGGCTTCGTTCATCGGATCTGGCTCTACGTTTACGAATTCGCGGCCCCGTACAAGGTGACGATCGGCGGACGCGAACGGCCGGGTGCGGGTGATCGCGAATATGACTTGACGATCGGCTGCGATGAACTCAATGCCGACGGCGAGCTTGAATGGGAAGTCCGCGATGCGCTCGGAGCGACCATTTCCGGGTCGCACCGGCCGGCTGCAATCGAAATTGCCGACGCGGCTGCGCCGGCGCTGCCGGCAATGCAATTGCTCCGGGTGCGGACCTTCGACAGGAACGGCATGGTGGCGATCTGGGATTGCCTCAACATCAATGCCGAAGACGATTACCTCGTCCGCTGGCGGGAGATCGGGCGGGGAGAGTGGCAGTACCAGTTGTACAGGTACCAGCCGAACATGATCTCGATGCAATGGCACGGGCACCAGCGGATCGCTTGGCGGCATCGGGATTGCCCGCAGGAGATCGGCGACCTGCGCCCCGGTGCCGCCTATGAAGTCGGCGTCGCGGACGTGGGCCAGGGCCCCGGCATGCCGCATCCCGATGTACTGCGCTGGTCGGAGACTTGGGCCGTGACCGTGCCGGCGGAGATCGAGGGCGTTTGGGTTTCGCGGGAAGAGGCGGGCACGCGGGTCAGCTGGTTGTCGCAGCCGGGGGTGCGCCGCTACGTCGTCGTGCTGCGCGGGGAGGGGCGCAGCTGGTCGCGCGTCCATTACTCGACCGGCTCGGAGCGCGAATCCGCACTGTTCGATGTTCCGCTCGCAGCCGGCGCCTACAGCGCGGAAGTGCTGACGCCGGACGGCGCGGAGGGCGGCCCGGTCGCGTTGTCCGCCTCGTGACTCGTGATGCTCGGGGCATTGCCGAACAGTGCCAAGGGAACCGCTGCGGCGTCCGGATCGTCTGGCCTGCATGCGGTTGATCGGACTGGTTGCGGCCTTGTTCGGCTTTGCCGCCGCGTTCGCGGTCGTTGCCGCGGAGGACGGTGAGCGGCTCGGGCTGGAGCTCGACATCGATCACTTCTGGTGCACGGCGGGCACCGTCGTGGCGGCATTCCTGCAGGCGAGCGGCGGCGAGCCGCCCTACTCATACTCGCTGCAGGGCGGGGCGGTCGACTTCGGGCACGGAACCGTGCGGGAATGGATCGAGTGCGATCCGCTGCCCGTCGCCGAGGACGGCAGGCCCGTCGAGCGGGTCTGGAAGACGGTGCGGGCCGAGGTCGTGGACGCGGCCGGCTCGCGCGCATCCGCCGAAACCCGCCTCCTGCTCGCGCCGCCGCTGCCACCGCCGACCGGCCTGCACCTCGTGCCCTACGCCACCTGGTTCGCGGCGCCCTTCGAGTTGCCCATCGGCGCGGTGCCGGGCGCGCCCTACGCCATCCGCTACCGCTCAGTCGGCGATCCGGAATGGCGGTACAAAGTGGCGAGGGAGCGCTACGGCTGGGTCGAGTTCGATCCGGAGACGGGCGTTGCCGGCGAGATGCAGGCGGCCGCGCAGCGGCACGAAGGCGACGTCCGGCGCCCCGACGCGCTCAACTGGAGCAGGACCGTCCGCTACGTTGCCGGCGAGATGCAGGCGGCCGCGCTGCGGCACGCGGACGAGGTCCGGCGCCCCGACGCGCTCAACTGGAGCGGGACCGTCCGCTACGTCGCCAGCGGAAGCGATGAGTCCTTCGCGGTGACTGCGCGAGGTGATCGGATCGAGGTGCGTGCGAGGCAGTGGAGGGAGTACGACGACCCGACAATCGAGCTGCGCGGGGCTGACCGCGCCCTCAGCGCGGAGTACGAGCCCCGAGAGCGAGGGACGTACGTGCATTACGCGGCGTTCGAGGGGCTGCCGCCGAATTCGCTGTACGCGCTGACGCTCCCGACAGCCTCGGGGGAACCGGAGACGGTCCACATCGTGACGCCGCCGACGGACGAGGGGCCGCTGATCCTGCACCTCGCCTCGCCGACCGGCTCCTGCACCGCCGGCGCCGAGACGGACATCCGCTGGCAAGCATCAGGCGGCGCTTGGCCCTACGAGGTCAAGATCGCGGGACGGACGGGCGAAGGCACGGAGGGGACGGCGCGAATCGCGTGCGGGGCGACGTCGGAGGATCGGGGCGCGGACCTGTTCGGCTACGCCAGGCGCATCGTTCGGGGAACGGTGACGGATGCTTACGGGGCAGTCGCGGGTGCCGAAACGACGCTGCTGGCCGGGCCGCCGCTCGCGCCGCCTGCTGCCGATGCGCGCGCAATCTGGGGGCCGGCGCTCCACGTGGAGTTCGCCGTTCCGTCGTCGAGCCGCGCCGGGCGGAGCTGGCCGGTCGCAGTGCGGTGGCGCGAGGCTGGCTCGACCGAGTGGCGCTACGAAGCCGGCACGGCCCGCGTCCCGCGCGAGCTCCCCGGGCGGATGGCGACCGGACAGATCGAGACGGCGGAAGGCTTGCCGTCCGCGACCGTATTCGAGGTGCAGCTGGCAACGTTGCGGAGCGAGCGCGAGATCGAAGCCCCGCAGGCGCTGCGCTGGGGCGAGCCGCTGCGCGTCACGACCGCTGCCGCGCCCGCCGGTCTCGTCGCCGAGGTCGGGCATGACGCGATCAGCCTCAGCTGGGGCCCGCAGGTTGAAGGGCTGCGGTACATCGCCACATTGACCCCGTCACCGCCGGAAGATCCCGATCAGCCGGCGGAACAGTTCAGCTACGGCTACAGCGTGTGGGACGGCTACAGCGTGGAGCCGGGTCCGCCCTACGGCATCACCTGGACCGGTCTATGCCCCGATACGAAGTACTTCGCGGCGGTTCGGAGCGACGTGGCGGCCGGGTACGAATGGGAATTGCCGGTCGGCCTGTTGATGACGACGGAGCCGGGGCCGTCCGAGCCGAGTCCGCTGGTTGCAACCGAGGCGGCCCATGACCGGATCACGTTGCGATGGGCTGAAGGCGCCTGCGTAGCGTATTCCGAATACTTCGTCTCCGTTTACGAGTACGGCACCGACTTCCCGGTCCGACGCGTGTTGGCACCGGAACACTACTTCAAGCGGTCAGACGAGAGGCATGAAATTACCGGTTTGCAGCCCGGCTCGACGTATAACGTCATTTTGTCGCAACTATGGCGGGGCCAAGGCAAGAACACCGTCGTCGTCGTTGAGACGCCGGAACTGGAAAGCAGGGCGCTGTCCAGCTCTGAACCGCCGGATTTCACGGTCGCCTACGGCAGATGGGGCGGAAACCAACGGTCCGGCACGTTCAAGATCGACGCTGTCCGGGGCAGCGAGAGCGCGCTGGAGCTGGAATGGCACGTCGAGGGGCGGCGCGTGCGGAGGCAGGCGCACGCGGGGCAGCCGACCTACGTGCGGCTGCCGGCCGGCTGGCACGAGTTCCGCATGCGCGGGTTTGATGCGGCCGGCCGGCCGACGCGATGGTCGGAACCGGTGCGGGCGGCGAAGACGCCGAGTGCGCCTTGGATCGAATTGCTGCAGTACGAGCGCGAGGACCTGATCTTGACGTGGGACGAACCGGAAGGCGGCATTCCGATTGATCAGTACATCGTCGAGTGGCGGACGGACGGTTCGGAATGGCAGGGAATCGAGGTCGGGACCGGCGGCATGGCGGCGATTGCGAACGCGCCGTTCCTGGATGCGGACGAGGGCGAGGTGCGGCTGCGGGCGGTGAACGACGAGTACGGGGCGGGGCAGCCCGGGCCGGCGCAGGAGACGCCGACGCCGTGGGCGGACTGGTCGGTCAGAATCGATGCGCGCGGCTGCTCGGACGATTTGAGCGGCACGCTCGCGGTCCAGTGGTACGGCAGCGGCGGCGTGGCCCCGTTCAAGCTGGAGCTGCTGCCGATCGCCGCGTCGCAAGACTGGGCGGAGGCGACCGTGTTCGAAGACGCCGAGAGATCCGGCCGCGCGGTGTTCGACTGCGTCGATGCCGCCACATTGGAGAACGGCCAGTTGGTGGCAGCCGTGCGATGGCGGCTGGGTTCCTACATCAACGAACGCCGCTACGACCAAAAGTCCAGCGAGCGGTTCGGCGAGGCCAACTGGGGTTACCAGGACTCGGACGACGATCAGGGCCAGCCGTACGGCGAAATGCCGGTGCCGGGCCGCGCGACGCAGAGCGTGCACGCGACGCACGTGAAGTGGAATCTGAGGATCGGTCCGGGGTATGCGCAGCGCTGGGTGGTGCGGACGCGGACGGAAGCGGAGCCGGAGTGGGTGGAGCGCGAGATGCACTACGGCAACTGGCCGATGCTTTGGTGGTACGTCGGCGGTTTGGAGCCGGGCACGCGCTACGAGTACGCCTTCGGGCGCTATTTCGGCGGCGAGAGCGAGTGGTCGGAGACGGGCGTCGTCACCACGCTCGCGGATGCCGCCGGCATCGTCGTTTCGGAGGCGGACGATGCCGTCGTCGTCGAGTGGGACGGGCAGCCGGATGCGTGGAAGTACCTGGTGGGCCTGCGCGGCGAGGGGCGCAGCTGGTGGGCGCTGCACGACGCGACGGATGCCGCCCGCGAGCGGGTCTCGTTCTCCGCGGCGGCCGGGCGCTGCCCCTGCACGGCGGAGATCACGACCCCGCCGCCCGACCAACACGGCTTGGAGATGTCCACCTTCCCGCTCCACCAGCCGCCGCACTAGCAGCCGGCCGCGGAGGCGCGGAACCCCGCAGGGCGCGCGGGCGTTTGGCTGGTCATGCGCCGACTGCTGATCATCGCGCTGGCCGCATTGGGTTCGCTTGCCGCCGTGCTTGCGGTCTTGCCGGAGGCTGCGGCCCAAGAACCCGAGATCTCGCTGTGGCGCGGGCGGTTCGAGCCGCCGGATTGCACGGTTGGGCGCACGTTCACGGTGCAGTGGCGGGTACGCGAAGCGACCGATGCGGTTATCGACGGGGTCGCGCGGGACGGGGAATCGGGCGAGGCGGAGATCAATTGCGGCCCGGCGCCGGCGGGCTGGGAGATTTGGGCGGCGCGCTACGGCGCTGTGCCGCGCCGCGAGGTCGCCGCGACTGCGCGCGCCGCCGACGGCGAACTGCTGACGGCCGCCCTGAGCCTTCCGATGCGCGCCCCGGTCCCGCCGCCGCCGGCCATCGCCTCCGTTTGGGCGCGGGTCTACGGGGGCAGCGCTGACGTGAGATTCGCCGACTACCTGCATCTGCGCAACGAGCGCGTGAGGCTCATGATTCGATGGCGCGATGCCGCCGGCGGCCCCTGGCGAAGCGGCGTGGTAGGCAGGAAGCCGGCGTTCGCCAGGCTCCCGCTGGAACGGGAGCCGCCCAGAGCTTGGCTCTCGGGCTACATCACGCCGCCGGGGACGTACGAGTTTCAAGCCGCATACGGCGAGATCTGGGCTCCCCCCTACGGGGGGGTCCGTCTGCCCGAGGAGTTCGAGTGGGGATACTTATCGCATCCGGACCAGATCGAGTGGAGCGATTCCGCCTTCATCACCGTCGTTGATGACCTGCCGCGGTTCAGCGCGGAGACGACGCCCGACTCGATCACCGTTCATCTCGCCGACGGCATCGCAGTTGATGATGTCCAGCTCACGCTCGTCCCGCGTGACTGGCCGTACTGGCAGTACGAGGACGACCACACCTATCAAGATCATTTCGCCATTGCGGCGGATGACGCGGGCACGCGCGGCACGGTGCGCTGGTCGGGCCTCGAAGCGGCTGCGGACTACGTGCTCTCCGCGCGCTGGCGCAGGGAGGATTACCCGCCGAATTCGCTCCTCCTCGACCTGCGCACCGAGTCTGCGCCGCCGGGCTTCGAGCCGGCGGAGAACCGCTTCAGCCGCTTTTCCGCAACGGCGCAGGTCGACCGCATCGTGCTGGAATGGGAGGCTCCGGCCGGCGCCGAGGATGATACGTACTCCGCGGTCGCCTACCGCTACGGCAGCTTGGCCGCGGCGTCGGAGCGCTCCGATCTGCGCGGGCCGAGCCACCGGGTCACCCTCGTCGGCCTCGACCCCGGCTCGGCGTATGAAGTCGTCGTCCGCCGCGAGCGGGACGACGGCATGGCCTTCGAGTCGCGACTCATCGTCGAGACCGAACCCTCCGCCGCGCCGCCGGCCGCGACCGGCGACATCGATCCCCCCGTGCTCGCCGAACCGGCGCATGGGTGGTTCGGCGTGGTGGATTGTTATCCCAAACCAGCGGAGCTGCGGATGGAAGTCAGCAATGCCGAAGGCTGGGAACTCTTCGAGTACGAATGGACGATCGACGGCCGCTCGACGCGTTGGCGGCATCCCAAGCCTCGGTTCGGTCTCATCGGCATCGGGCGCGGCCGCTACGAGTTCCGCGCGCGCGGCTTCCGCGACGGCGTCTGGAGTCCTTGGTCCGGCTGGACGACCTTCTCCCGGGAGCCGCAAGCGACGGAAACGACCGATGCCGCTTCCGCGCCGGACTCGGGCGAGAGCGAGCCGTCCGTCTCTTCGGAAGACCGTTTCCGCGAAGCGCCGCGGCCGGAGCCTGCCGAGGCGCCCGCGTACTCCCCCGTTGAGCGCTGGATGCCGCCGATCAAGATCGAGGCCGTCGCGGCCACGACGGAAGGCATCCACATTGCTTGGAACTGCCTCGATCACGTCACCGCCGGAGTCCACAATGTCCACACGAGATACGTCATCCGCTGGCGCGAAGCCGGCAGCCAGGCTTGGACCTACGCGCGCGGCGATAGTGCCTACGCCTACCCGCTTTGCCACCACAATTTAACGGGCCTGCGCTCCGGTGCGAGCTACGAGCTCGGCGTCGCCGCATATTTTTCGGACCACTGGCCTTCTGACGCTCCGAACCCCGAGTGGCTCGAATGGGCCGACGTACGTATGGCCGCGATGCCGGTGCCGATCAGCGGCGCGTGGATCACCCGCGAGGGCGGACGCATCACGGTCGCCTGGATGCCGCAGCCGGACGTGCTGCGCTACGTCGCCGTGCTCCGCGGCGAGGGCCGGAGCTGGCACCAAGTGGTCAGCGCGAGCGGCGCGGCCGTGGAATCCGCCACGTTCAACGGGCTGTCCGCGGATGCCGCATACTCCGCAGAGGTGCTGCTCGCCCCGGCCGCGCGCGGCGATGAACGCCACTTGAGGCCATGGCGGCGGTCGGGAGGCTGCGAATGACGGGGCGCACCGCAATCCTGGCCGCGCTCGCGACGGTCGCGGCGATCGCGGCGCTCGTCGCGACGATGGAAGACTCGTCGGCGCAGTCGCGGGCGTTCTCGCTGCAGAAGCGGGGCGAGCAGGTTTGCACGGCGGGGTGGCTGGTCGACCTCCAGTGGTGGGCGGCCGAGGATGCGCGGGATGCGTTCGTCGACGGACAGGCGTTGAGCGGCACCGGCGGCGTCGTGCAGGTGGAGTGCGGGAAACTGCCCGCCGGTTGGAAGCTCTGGGCCGCGCGCTACGGGACGCTGCCGATGCGGGTGGTGAGCGGCGGCGCGACGACGGCGGAGGGGCATCAGATCACCGCGCGGGTGCGGCTGCGGATTCTGCCGCCGCTGCCGCCGCTGCCCGCGCCGACGGTGACGGCTGCAATCGGTGACGTGCAGGACGGGACGCTGCGGGTGGATATCAGCGGCGATCCTTTGATCGGCCGCAGCGTGGAGGAGGGGCGGGTCGCGGTGCGCTGGCGCGAAATCGGCGAGGAGCAGTGGCACGTCGATATGGACCATTATCTGGGCATCCCCGTTTGGCTTGATCCGGGCGAGTACGAGGTGCAGGCCGCGTTGCTGCGGAACACGGATGAATTGCATCGGCCCGATCCGTTGGCGTGGTCGGAACCGGCCACGCGGATGACGGTCGAGCCGCCGCTCGACATCATCGCGGAAGCAACGCATGACACGATCACCGTGCTGCTGCCCGACGGGCTGAACTTGGCTAACGCGCGGTACCAGCTGTACGGCCCGGACGCGCTGCACGCGGTCGACGGGACGGGACGGGATCGGGTGACTTGGACGGGCCTGCGGCCGGACGAGACGTACACGCTCTTCGCGCAGCGGCGGCCCGCCGGCGAACGGGGATCAATTGTCGCGCTGGAGGTGAACACGGAGCCCGCGCCGCCGGATTGGGCGGGTGGGCCCGACTCTTGGGGTATCGTGTCGGCCGAGGCGTTCCCCGACCGGATCGAGCTCGCTTGGCGTCCGCCCGAAGGCGCGGAGCATTCGCCGTACTACGTCTACGTCTCCCTTTGGGGCGATGACGAGCCGTTCAGCTGGGGACCCTTCCCTCCGACGCGGGAGTCGCCCTTCGTGTCGCCGTACTCGATTCCCAGTACTTGGATCGGGACCAACTCGCGGAGACGCATTGATGTGCCGGCAGGCGCGGAGCATCGGGCGACGATTGACGACGTGCGGCCGGGCTCGACCTACGTCGTTCATGCGGTCAGGTACACCGAAGGGGCGGCGTTGGGATCGCGGCTAGTGGTCGAGACACCGGAGCCGGCAACCGCAGAACCCGTGCTTGCAGCGCCGCCTCCGCCGTCGGTCGAGTACAGCGCTTGGGGAATGGATCCGTGCTCAAGCGGCCGCCGGCAAACGTGGTTTACCGTGTCAGCGGACGAATCTGGCGAGTGGGACGCGGTCGAGTTCGAGTGGGAGGTTGAGGGCCGTCGAGCCCGTGATCTGTACGAGGGACTATGGCCGCTACGGCTCAACCAGTCACGTCCGGGCGAGCATGCATTCCGCGTGCGCGTGCGCCGCGGCGATGATTGGAGCGCTTGGTCCGAACCGGCCCGCGGCGCACCGCGGCCGGTCCAGCCTTTCTTTATCTCCACCAGCGCACGCACTGACGCGGGCATCCGCTTGACTTGGGTCGATTATCTCGTCGAGCCGGCGCCCTATCCAGACTGGCACTTGGTGCGTTGGTCGCTTGATGACGGAGAACCACAGGAAGCGGTCGTGCGGGACGCGAAGGAATTCGTCGTGCCGCTCGCGCCCGAATGGGAGGGGCGGCTGGAAGTGACGGTGACCGGGGTGCATCGCGACTACGGCGAAGGCATGCAGTCGCATTCGATCGAGCGGGATCTATCGCACCGGCCGCTGGAAATCCGCGCGTATCTCCGCCAGTGCCGCCCGGTGCCGGGTTGGGAGGGGCGGGCGAGCGTGCGGATCGAAGGCGGAATTGCGCCATACACCGTGCGGGCGGCGGGCGGCGAGACGGTGACCGACGACGACGGGGCGTCGCTGAAGTTCGACTGTGGCGAGTTCGCGGACGATGGGGAGATTCATTGGCAGGTCATCGACGCGGCCGGCACGGCACGGTCGGGCGTCGAGCCGCTCGAAGTCCTCGAGTTCGAGCCGGGCGGCGCTCGGCCGACAGCGCCGAGCTGGGCGTTTGCCGAAGCGGACAGAACCGACATCAGGGCCGTATGGCACTGCCTGAGCGACTTGCCTGAAGACCCAACCTCGTACCAGATCGCCGATCCGTACCTCCTGCGCTGGCGCGCGGCCGGGGAAGAGGTTTGGCGCTATCAGCTGGGCCGTGATTACGGCCTGGAACGGCTCTGCTGGGCCGAGCTGTCGGACCTGCAACCGGGCACGGCCTACGAGATTGAAGTGGCCGGGTACCGCAATCAGCCCGGGTTGGCGCACCCCGATGAGTTGAGCTGGTCCGCGCCCTTGGCCCTGCGGACGGTTGGGCAGCAGCCGGATCCGCGAGTCGTTCGGGACGGCGAGCGGCTGATCGTGTCGTGGACGCCGCAATCGGACGCGATCCGCTACCTCGTCAGGCTGCGTTCCGACGGGCGCAGCTGGTGGCGGCTCGTGCACGCTTTCGGCGGCGATCAGGAGACGGTCGAATTCGCCGTGCCGTCATCCGCGGAGTACGAAGTCGAGATCGTGCCCGCCCCGCAGATCTGGGGCGAATACTGGCCGGCGACCCGTCCGAGTAGATATCCGGCCCAGACGGGCCCATGCTGATCGCGGCGGTTCGCCGGCGGATGCGCCTGAGGGGGCGGCTCGCGCTCTTTGCCGCGATGGCGCTGCTGGCCGCGATTGCGGCGGCCGGATCGGCGGCGACCGCCTCGGCCGAGGGCTGGCCGCGGACGTTCTGGATCGCCGGGCCGGACAGCTGCACCGCCGGCGGTTCGACGGTGGTCGAGTGGTTCGCTGAGCTCGGCGACGGTGCGCCGAGCGGGATCGTGGTCGACGGCGTCCTCCGCGAAGGTTTGGGCGGAACCGTGGTGATCGAATGCGGCTATCCGCCCGCGGGCTGGACGCAGTGGGCGGCGCGGTACGGCATCGTCCCGAAGCGGATCGTCAACGCCAGCGCGCTCGCGCCGGACGGCGAGCGGATCGTCCGGACGCTCGCGCTCGAGTACCGCATGCCGCTCTCGCCGCCCACTGGCGTGGAGGCTCGGGCGAGCGCCTACGGGAAGTGGATCGGCGTGGATTTCGCGACGCTCGATACCGCCTCCGCGCCCGAACGCACCACGATCGCGATTCGCTGGCGCGAGCAGGGCGAAGCGCATTGGCGCACCGCCGTCCAACGGACCTGGATGCGCGCCCTGCTGATGGGCTGGAGCGGGGGTGCCGAAAACCGCTTCTCCGCCTTCGCGCCCCACTTGATCGTGCCCGGACGCTACGAGGTCCAAGCCGCGCGGGTCTACGACCCGGCCGATCTCGCCGACATCGGCGCCATCGCCTGGAGCGAGCCGCCCGCGGCGCTGGTCGTCTCGCTTCCGCCGGAGATGGAGATCGCCGCCGAGGCGACGCATGATTCGATCACCATCCATCTGCCCGACGACCTCGATCCGGCCAATGCCGGGGCCGTTCTCGGCCACGGGTTCGGCCGCGGGCTGCCGGCGGTCGACTCTGCCGTCGGGCAGTCCATCACCTGGCGCAACCTGCAACCGGAGGGGACGTACAGGCTCCGAGTGTGGCGGAGGCGCGGGCCCGGCTCTATCCGGGTCGGACTCCGCACCGAGCCGGCCCCGTCGGGCTATGAGGTCCCGCCCGATTATCCCGGCGAGGTCGAGGCGATCGCGCATCCCGCGAGCATCGAACTTGCCTGGCCCGCGCCCGCCGGCGCGGAGGGCGATGATTACGAGGCCATCGCTTACCTCTACGGCTCGCGCAGCGAGGCCGCGAGGGCGATCTCGCCGGCCGCGGCCGAGCATCGCGTCGTGCTCGAGGGGCTGCGGCCCGGTTCGGCCTACACGGTCGTCGTCCGGCGCCGCTCCGATGAGGAGACCGCCTTCGAATCGCGGTTCACGGTTGAAACGCCGGAGCTTGAAGCGGCGCAGGATGCAGACGCGGGACCCGCGCCGCCCGCCGCCCCGCAAGTCCTCCAGTATTTCGAATACTTCGACCCCTACGACCCCGATCTGCAGTCGTTCTACCTCGACCTGCCCGACGACGCTTGGGAGCGGGTCGAGTACGAATGGAGCCTGCACGGACGGACGGTGCGCGGCCTCTCGAGTACCGGCGGCGGCATCAACGTGTCCGGCGCCGCGGCAGGCAGTTACCGGTTCCGAGCCCGCGGCCGGCGCGATGGCGCTTGGAGCGGCTGGTCCGATTGGACCGACGCCGCGGTCCAGCGCGAGGACGGCAGAGTGTTCTCCAGCGCGGATTGGGACCCTGAGCAGGATCTGCCTGTTCGAGGATCTGGGATTCTCGTCGCTGTCGAGGCACCTCCGACGGCGCTTGCGGATTTCGATCCAGGGGCCTTCCGCCCGCTGCCGGCGATCGAGTGGCTCGCCGTCGACGCCGGGCCCGGCGGACTCGCTTTGGCCTGGCGCTGTCCGTCCGCGTTCAAGTCGCACGAGTATGCCGATGGGTATGTCCTGCGCTGGCGCGAGGCGGAGGCGGTCGACTGGCGCTATCGGTCGACGCCGCATCTCTGGGACCAAGCGTGGGGTGGCGGGCTCCATTGCAGCCATGAGCTGGACGGACTCTCGCCCGGCGCCGCCTACGAGCTCCAGATCGCCGGCTACATCGGCGGCTACGCCAACTCGCGGCGCGTCGTCCCGCCCGTCCTCCTGAATTGGTCCGGCACGCTCCGCGCGGCGACCGCGCCGCGGCATATCGATGCCCGGGTCGAGCGCGAGGAGGGCCGGGTGCTCGTCCGCTGGCCGGCCGACTCCGCCGCGCAGCGCTATCTCGTGCGCCTGCACGGCGACGGCTGGAGCCGCTGGCGGCAGGTCCGCGCATCCGGCACGGCGCGGCAATCAGCCGCGTTCGACGTTCCGCCGGGAGGCGATTACGCCGCCCAGGTCTTCCTCGCCCGCGCCGGCAGCAGCATCTATCACGCCCTCACCTACATTCACCGAGCCGGGGGCCCCTAGCCTTGCGCGACGGAGGTGCAGGATGACCGTCAAGCTCGGGCTCACGCTTTCGAATCGGGGAGTTGCGACCGGCGGAACGACCGTCGAGTCGATGCTCGACTTGACGCGGCGCGCGGATGCGGATCCGCGCTGGGACGGCGTCTGGATCGGGGATTCGCTGCTGGCCAAGCCGCGGCTCGACGCGCTGACCCTGATGGCGGCGGTGGCGGGAGTGACTTCGCGCGTGCGCATCGGCGCGGCCTGCTTCGCGTCGACGCCGCTGCGGCCGGCGCTGCTGCTGGCGCACCAGTGGGCCTCGCTGGATCGGCTCGCGGGCGGGCGGATGGTGTTCAGCGCCTGCATGGGCGCGCCGCCCGTGCATGACGACGACCCGGTCGCCCGCGAGTACGACGCCTTCTGCATCGCGCCGGGCAGCCGCATCGCGCGGATGGAGGAGGCGATCGAGGTGATGCGCCTGCTCACGCGCGGCGAGCGCGCCTCCTACGAGGGCGAGTACGTGAGTTTCAAGGACGTGCTGATCGAGCCGAAATCGGTACGGCAGCCGGTCAAGATCCTCGTCACCTCGAACCCGCGGCCGGACCAGCCGCGCAACCGCGAGCGCGGCCTGCGGCGGATGGCGCGGCTGGGCGACGGCTGGATGACCACGTTCCAGCGGCCCGAGATCGTGGCCGAGTACCTCGCCGAGATCAAGCGCTACGCGGCCGAAGAGGGGCGCGAGCTGGGCGATGACTTCGAGGTCGCCGTCTACCACAACGTGAATTTGAACGATGATCGCGAGGCGGCGCTGGCGGAGGCGAAGCGGTACTTGGACGAGTACTACATGACCGACTACGCGCCCGGCGCGGTCGAGGCCTGGGTCGCGCTCGGCGGCGCGGACGAGTGCGTCGCCAAGATCCGCGAGTACGAGGCGGCCGGGGCGACGACGGTGATGCTGCGCTTCGCGGCCGACGATCAAGAGGCGCAGTACGAGCGCTTCGCGGACGAGGTGCTGCCCGCGTTCGGGGATTAGCGGGAACCCGGCGCGGGCCGGCGGCGTCTGGCTTTCATGCGCTGGTGGATTCTCGGCGGGGTGCTGGCAGGATTGACGCTGGCGATCGTGGCCGGCGGGTTCGCGAGCGCCGACGGCGGCTTGCGGCTGGAACTGAAGCCGGATCGGCTCTGGTGCACGGCGGGGACGCTGATCAGCGTTTCCTGGGAGGCTTCCGGCGGCGAGCGGCCGTATCAAATCCGGGTGCAAGGCGAGGAGGTGCCCGCGGACTACGGGACTCATCGCCGGATCGAGTGCGACGCGCTCCCGCGCGACGAGCGCGGCGAACTCGCGGAGCGAGGAGAGATGATCATCCGCGCCGAAGCGGTCGACGCGGCCGGGGCGCGTGCGGCCGACGAAGCGCGCGTCCTGCTCGCGCCGCCGCTGGACGCGCCGACGGGGCTGCGGCTCGTGTTCTGGAGCCCGAGATACAACGTGTTCTGGGATCCGGTGCCGGGCGCGGGCTCGTTGCACGAGGTGCAGAGCTGCGGGCGCAACAGCCTGCCCTGCGGCCCGTACGTGATGCGCTATCGCGGCGTCGGCACGGAACTCTGGAGATACGAGCACGCGCCGCCCGTGTTCGGGCGGATTCCGTGGGAGCGTTCGCCGCTGGGGATCGAGGAGATGCAGATCGCGGCGATGCGCCGCCCGCTCGAGGGGCAGCGGCCGGAAGGCCTGAACTGGAGCCCGGTCAAGCGCTACGCGGCGACGCGGGAGTACGGCGTGATCGTGCTGAACGCGGGCCCGGACCGGATCGATCTGGAGTGGGAGGCGATCCCAGTCGATGCGGCGCGGCTGGAATTGATCGGGCCGGGCGGCACGATCGCGCGGGAGTATGCAGCCGAGTCGGATTCATTCAGGACGCACCACGACAGCTTCGAAGGGCTCGAACCGGACGCGGAGTACGTGCTGCGGATCATCCCCGAAGAGGGCGAGGGCGCGGAGCTGGCGGTGCGGACGGCTCCGCTGCCCGCGGACAGATCGCCCCTGCGGCTGGAATTGAGCGCGGGGCGCGGTTCCTGCACGGCGGGGACGGAGACGGACATTGATTGGGAGGCGTCGGGCGGGCGCGGGCCGTACCGCGTGGAGATCGCCGGAACGACGGGCGAAGGGGAGGCGGGGACGGCGCGGATCGAGTGCGTCGCGCCGTCCCTGCGTTCCGCCGGCGAGATGCTTGGCTACGTCCCCGTGACCGTCCGCGGCAGCGTTGTCGACTCGGACGGCGCCAGGGGAGAGGGCGAGGTCGAGCTGTTGGCTGGCCCGCCGCTTGCGCCGCCGCGGGTCGAGCCTCCGCAGGTGACGAGCGACGGGTTCTACGTGCCGTTCTGGGTGCGCGCGTCGCGCCCGATTTGGCCGGATTGGCAGGTGGCGATGCGCTGGCGACGGCTCGGCGAGACGGAGTGGCAGTACGCCGTCGACGATCTCGCCAACGGGCCCTGGGACGATCACGCGAATGGCTGGGTCTACACGACGGGGCGCCTGCCCGAGGCGACGGTGTTCGAGACGCAGGTGGCGAGGCTGCGCGACGGGCGGGAGATCGAGCATCCGGAGGCGCTGGCGTGGAGCGGGATCGCGACCGTGACGACAGCGGCGGACCCCGTCGACTTGGTCGCGGAATCGACGCATGATTCGATCTCGCTGAGCTGGGGGCCGGAAGTGGAGGGCTTGCAGTACTTCGCAACGCTGCGCCCGCAGCCGCCGGGCGAGGATCAGCAGCCGGACAAGGAGTTCGGATACGGCAGCGAGGGGCGGGCCATCGAGTCGGGGCCGCCGTATGGGATTGCCTGGACCGGACTCTGCCCGGATACGCCGTACTTTGCGACGCTGCGCAGCGATGCGGCGTCGCGCGGCGAGTGGGATGCGCCCGTCGGCCTCTTGATTCGGACGGAGTCCGACCCTGATGCGGCCGAGCCGGTGCCCTTGCTGGAGGCTTCGGCGGAGTCGGATCGGATCATCCTGCGGTGGCATCCCGACGGCTGCGCGGCGCATGTCAATTACCGCTATCAGGCTTGGGAGTACGGCACGGACGACCCGGTCGGAGATGGCTACCTTTCGCGCGACGACGATGCTTTGGTGATCGACAGGCTCGCGTCCGGCTCCGTCTACGAAGTGCGGGTGTGGCCGGTCGATTCCAACGCGCCGGCGGACGGGGAATTCCGCACCACGATCTCGACGGCGGAGCTGGAGCGGGAAGCGTCGCCGGATCCGCCGCCCGAATTCAGCATTCGATACCTGTATCGGGATGGCTACCAAGGGCCTTACGGCGCGTTTGAAATCCAGAAGCAATGGTCGGCCGGCCATTGGATCGAACTTGAGTGGCACGTTGACGGCCGGCGCGTGCGCAGCTTCTTCTCTGAATTCGTCTACCCCTCGGCGGATATCACCGGACTCGCGGAAGGCTGGTACGAGTTCCGCGGCCGCAGCATTGATCGCGATTGGCGGGCGACGGAATGGTCGGAGCCCGTGCGGGCGGCGACGACTCCGCGTGCTCCCCAGATCTATTCGATGCGGTACGAGCGCGATTTCCTGATTCTGACCTGGGCCGAGCCGGACGGGGAGATACCGATAGATCGATACGTCGTGGAATGGCGCGTCGGGGAGGGCGATTGGGAGCGGGCGGTTGTCGGCCTGGGCGAGTGGGGCGCGATACCGAGCGTGCCGTTCATGAACGGCGACGAGGCGCATGTGCGGCTGCGGGCGGTCAACGATGATTACGGCGAAGGCGAGCCGTCGGCGGAGCGGGAAGTGCCGTGGCACCGCCGGCGCGCTTTGCCGACGGGGATGGACGCGCGCGGCTGCGGCGAGGACGGGAGCGGGACATTCAGTTTCGCGTGGTCTTTCGAGGGCGGCGTCGCCCCGTTCCGGGTGCAGGTGCGTCCGATCAATCTCGAAGCGGGCGCGGCCGGGATCGCGGAAGTGGAGACGACGGATCGCCAGGGCCGCTTCGAGTTTCCCTGCGCCGACGGGATGGAGGGAGAGGACGAGGATCTGTACGCGACCGTGGCCATGCAGATCGTGGAGTACGGGCGTCCGTTCGAGGAGACGATCACGATCCACCGGATGCGGTTCGGGCGGAGCACGGCCTGGTACGGCTCCAGCACTCCGGACGAGCAGCTCGGGCCAGCGTACGGGGAGCTGCGCGTGCCGGGGCGGGCGCGGCAGAGCGTGCATGCGACGCATGTGAAGTGGCACATAGGCAGTGCGGGGGGCAGGCCGGGGCAGCGCTTGGTCGTGCGGACGCGGACGGAGGAAGATGCGAAATGGACGGAGCGCGATCTGCATTACGGCAGCTGGCCGATGGGTTGGTGGTACGTCGATGACTTGGAGCCGGGGACGCGCTATGAGTACGCCTTCGGGCGCTACTTCGACGGCGGCAGCGAATGGTCGGAGACGGGCGTGGTGACGACGCTGGGCCCGGTGACGGGAATTGTCGCGTCCGAGCAGGATGACGTGGTCGTCGTCGAGTGGGACGCGCAGCCCGACGCTTGGAAGTACGCCGTGCGCCTGCGCGGGCAGGGCCGCAGCTGGTGGCTGGTGCATGACACGACGGATGCGGAACGGGAACGGGTTTCGTTCGCGCGCGCGACGGGGCACGGGCCGTACGCGGCGGAAGTGACGACGCCGCCCAAGGATGCGGACGGAACCGACGAATCGACCTTCCAGCTCTACCAAGGCCCGCATTAGGCCGGAACGGCTGAGTCGCATGCGTTTCCTCATTCTGGCCGTCGCTTTGCTCGCCAGCGCGTTCGCGTTCGCGGCTCAGGCGAGTGCGGACGACCGCTTGAGGCTCGAACTCGGCAGCGACCGGCTCTGGTGCACGGCGGGCACCGTCGTGCTGGCGAGCTGGGAAGTCGGCGGCGGCGAGCCGCCCTACGTCGTCACCGTGCAGGGCGAGGAGATGCCGGCGGTTTCGCATTCGTCGGTCCGCTCGACGCGGGTGCCATGCGACGCGCTGCCGTCCGCCGATGTGTCGCCCGCGTCGGGCGAGATGACCATTCGCGCCGAAGTCGTCGACGCGGCGGGGACGCGCGCATCGGCCAAAGCCCGCGTCTTGCTCGCGCCGCCGCTGCCCGCGCCGACGGGGCTGCAAGTCGTGCCCTGGTACATCAGCGTTTACGCGGAATTCGATCCAGTCACCGGTGCCGGCGCGCTGGCCAAGGGCGGGGCGAGATGCGCCAGATGCGCGCCGTATCTGCTGCGCTACCGGGCGCTCGGCGCGGCCGAGTGGCGTTACGAGCGCGCCCATTCGGGCAGGGTCTGGATCGAATTCGAGCCGGCTGCGGGCGGCGTCGGCGAGCTGCAGGCGGCGGCCTTGCGGCGCAACTTGGAAGCGGAGCGCCCCGAGGCGCTGAATTGGAGCGAGGTAGTGCGCTACAGCGTCCGCTACGGCGATCCGTTCATCGCCGTGACGGGGCGCGAGGATCGGGTCGAGGTGCGCGTCCGCGCGGAGGACGTCGAGGAGCAATTGCGCATCGAGCTGCGCGGGGCGACCGAGTCGGTCACGCGCAGCTCCGAGCCGGGGGAGCGCCTCGTCACCCACTACGCGGCGTTCGACGGCCTGCGTCCGAATTCGCCGTACGCGCTGCGGCTTTCGGGGCTGGCCGAAGAGCCGCTCGGCGTCCGCATCCTGACTGCCCCCGGCCCGCCCCCGCCATCGCAGCCGAAGCTCGAGATCAGCTCGCCGTCCGGCTCATGCACGGCGGGAACCGAGACCGAGATCGCGTGGCGCGCGTCGGGCGGCAGCGGCCCGTACGAGATCGAGATCGAGGGCGTGCCCGACGCCGGCTGGCGGGGAACCGTCCGGGTCGAGTGCGGCTCACTGTCGCGGAGCGGGAACGGTGGCGCGTTCGACTCCGCCCAACGGGTCGTGCGCGGTTCCGCCACGGACCGCGACGGGGTGACCGCAACGGCGAGCGCGGCGCTGCTGGCCGTTCCGCCGCTGCCGCCGCCGCGGTTCAAACCCCCGCAGGCGCAGCTGCGGGCCGGGTTCGACGTCGAGCCCGACTTGCCCGTCGCGAGCGGCCTCATGCAAACATGGCGGCTGGCGATGCGCTGGCGCGCGGCCGGTTCGGACGACTGGGAGTACAAAGCCGACGAGATCACGACCTCGTGGGAAACGGACGGCGCGTTGACCATCACTCCGCGCGGCAACAGAAGATCGTGGCCGGACGATGAAACGCTGGTCATCAGTTCATCATCCGACTACCGCTGGCCGGAAGCGACGAAATTCGAGGTGCAGCTCGCCCTCCTGCGCGACATGCGCGAGATCGAGCGCCCTCATGCGCTCCGCTGGAGCGAGTCCGCATACGTGACGACGGCAGCTTGGCCAACCGGTTTGGAAGCGGTATCGACGCACGATTCGATCTCGCTCAGCTGGGGGCCGGCCGTCGAGCACTTGGAATTCGCGGCATGGCTCAATCCCGGGATGCAGGAAGAACGCATCCGATTGACGAAGTCCGGGGAGGTGGTCGGACTAGTGAACTACACCGTTTCGTCGGGGCAGCAATACGAGATCGTCTGGCGCGGCCTGTGCCCGGCGACGCCGTACTACGCATCCGTGCGCCCCATTCCATCGGACTACGGGCGGCCATCGCTGAGCCTGCTGATCACCACCGAGCCGGAACCAGGTCGAACCGAGCGCGCGCCGTTCGCAGAGGCGACGACAACGGCGGACGCGATCACTCTGCAATGGCTGCCCGATGCCTGCGTACCGCATTCGACCTATCGGCTGACCTATCGGCCGATCTATCAGTTGGCCGTTGCGGGATACGGCGTCGGCGTCATCGAGGAAGCTGGCTTTTTCCACCGTGCAGACCAAACGTATGAGATCAACGGGTTGGAGCCGGGCTTGACCTACGAGATCACGTTCCACCCAGCGGAATTGTCTCATTACTATTCCAGCCCGGAGGCTAGCAGGTTCACCATCGTCGTCGAAACGACTGGGCGCGATCCCGGCCTACAATCCGCTGCCCCACCCCCGCAATTCACCGTTCGATACATGTATGAGGATCCACGGCTTGGGGACGACAGTTGGTTCCAGATCGATCAACTCGGAAGCGACTATCGCCAGCTTGAAATTGAATGGCACGTTGATGGACGGCGGGTCCGCCGCCTCGTCACGAATCAGCGCGAAACCCGGGAGATCGTCGGTCTGCCTCCGGGCCGCTACGAGTTCCGCGCCCGCGGCATCGATCCCGAGGGCCGCCTGACGCGATGGTCGGAGCCGATCAGTGCGGTAACGACGCCGTTCACGACGCGGATCCGTTCGAAGCGGTACGAGCGCGAACATCTGATCATCACTTGGGACGAACCCGACGACGGGGTGCCCGTTGATTATTACATCATTGAATGGCGAACTGACGATGGTGATTGGGAACGCGCGACAGTCGGCAGTGGCGATGGAGGCGCGATCCCGAGTGCGCCGTTCATGAACGGCGGTGAATCATACCTGCGCGTGCGCGCCGTGAATGATGAATACGGAGCAGGCGAACCGTCACCCGAGGTGAAAATGCCATCGCCGGTGCGCGACGTGACGACGGCGATGGATGCGCGAGAATGTACTGAAGACAAGGGCGGGACTTTTAGATTCGCATGGATTCTCAGCGGAGGGATCGCGCCATTCACGATTAGATTGCGGCCGATCAACCTTGCTCCTGATGCTGCAGGCGTTGTCGAGATCGTCACCAGCGACTGGCGAGGCCGAGCTTGGCTGCGTTGCGCTGATGTTGCTGAGGAGTACGAAGGCGAACTGCACGCAAGCGTCGCGGTTCAGATATTCGAATACGGCCATCAGCCGCCGGCGGAGCAGATCCAACGAATATCATTCGGGAACATGGATAAATTATACAGGGACCTTTACGGAAGATGGCTCCCGCAGGAACAGGAATACGAGCCGCTCCCGACGCCGGCGCTCGTCGACAAAGCCGTGCATGCGACGCATATCGTGTGGCGGGTCGGCCGCGCGGGTTGCATCTGGCACCCGGATCGCACGGTCGTGCGGATACGCAACGCGGCCGATGAAGACTGGATCGAGCGAAGACTCTATACCGGCGGTCCGGACAGCTGCCATGAAGGATGGATAGGCGAGTTGGAGCCGGCGACGCGATACGAGTACGCATTCGGGCGGTACACGGCGCACGGCGTCGAGTGGTCCGAGCCGGGCGTGGTGACGACGCTCGGCCCGGCGACGGGCATCGCCGTGTCCGAACGGGAAGATTCGGTGATCGTCGAGTGGGACGCGCAGCCTGATGCGTGGCGGTACACGGTGCGGCTGCGCGGCGCGGGCCGCAGCTGGTGGAGGCTGCACGAGGCCGCGGCCGGCGAGCGCGAGCGGGTTGAATTCGCGGGAGCGGCCGGGCACGGCCCTTACGAGGCCGAGATCATCACGCCGCCCAAGAACTCGGTTGGGGACGACACGTCGAAGTTCGACTGGCTGGCAGGCCCGTAATTGGGCGCGACGGGGAGTCGGTAGCCTGCCCGCGCCCGCGTAGCAGCGTCTGGAGCGGAAGATGGCACGGAACGAGTCGGCGGAGTTGGCGTTGGAGTTGTTGCGGGAGGCGACATCCTCGGTGGAGCGGCTGGTCGAGTTAGGGGAGGATGATCTGGCGTTTCCGACGGAGCACGGGTGCGCGATGGACGGGGGCATCCGACGGCTGCTGGTGCACAACGCGGAGCATGATCGGATGCATGCGGGGGCGGTTTCGACGGCGCGGTACACGGCGCGGGCGATGCAGGAGTCGGAGCTGGGGCGGCTGGCGCGGGATTTGCTGCGGCAGCGGGTGGAGCTGGCGGGCCAGCTGCTGGCGATGGACGACGCGCTGCTGGATGCGAAGGCGCCGAACGACGAGTGGACGGTGCGGGAGCATGTCGAGCATGTGCTCTATTGGGAGCGGAACTCGATGGAGCAGGTGGGGCGGGAGCTGGAGGAGCGGGACGGCTGACCCGGCCCGCGTCGCGTGGCCCCGCATCGCATGGCATGGCCTGATCCGGCGGGGCCTGCGCAATTTCGGGCGGGGCGTGCGATGATCGGAGGGAAGCGAGGGAGGTGCGCTCGTGAAGGTCTATGACGTCGCGGTGATCGGATTGGGCGCGATGGGCTCGGCGGCGGCCTGGCAGCTGGCGCTGCGCGGGGAGTCGGTGATCGGCTTCGACGCGCACCACCCGCCGCATTCGCTGGGCTCGACGCACGGGGATACGCGGGCGATTCGGGAGGCGTACTACGAGCATCCGTCGTACGTGCCGTTCGTGCGGCGGGCCTACGAGCTGTGGGGCGAGCTCTCGGAGTCGTGCGGCAAGCAGCTGCTGCGGCAGACGGGGGCGCTGATGGTGGGGCGGGAGGACGGGCTGCTGGTGCCGGGGGCGCGGGCGAGCGCGGAAGAGCACGGGATCCCGCATGAGTCGCTGACGCCGAAGCAGATGCGGGCGCGCTTCCCGATGCTGACGCCGCCCGACGACGTGTCGGGGCTGCTCGAGCAGCGGGCCGGGATCATCGATATCGAGGACGCGCTCAACGCGCAGCTGAAGTTGGCGGGCAAGCTCGGCGCGGAGCTGCATTTCGACGAGCAGGTCGCGACTTGGCGGCCGGTCGACGCGGACGACGTGGAGTCGCCGATCCGCGTGGAGACGACCGATGGGACGTACCAGGCGGAGCGGCTGGTGCTGGCGGCGGGGGCGTGGACGGGCGGGTTCCTGCGCAAGCTGGGGCTGCCGCTGCACGTGTCGCGGCAGGTGATGGGCTGGTTCCAGCCGGAGGCGGGCGCGGAGGCGTACTCGGCCGGCGAGATGCCGATGTGGATGTGGGAGCGCGGCCGGCAGGACTTCGCCTACGGGTTCCCCGACTTCGGCGAGGGGGTCAAGGTCGGCCACCATCTGCCCGGCGACGCGGTCGACCCGTCCACCTACGACCGCGAGGTGCACGAGGCGGACGAGGCGCACCTGCGGGGCTGGCTGGCGGACGTGATGCCGGGCGCGGCCGGGCCGATGCTCAAGGCGCAGACCTGCATGTACACGAACACGCCCGATGCGCATTTCCTGATCGACTTGCACCCGAAGCGGCCGAACATCGCGGTGGTGAGCGCGTGTTCGGGGCACGGATTCAAGTTCGCGCCGGCGATCGGCGAAGCCCTGGCGGACCTGATCGCGGACCGGCAGTCGCGGCACGATCTTTCGATGTTCGGGTTCGCGCGGCTGATCGGCGAGCGCGCGGCTGCGCCGGCCTGAGCCGATGGCTGCCGTCGCGGTCGTCGGGGCCGGCGCGATCGGGTCGTACTACGGCGCGCGGCTGGCCGAGGCCGGGCACGATGTGCGCTTCCTGCTGCGCAGCGACTACGAGGCGGTCGCCGCGGGCGGGCTGCGGGTGTCGAGCCCGCTGGGGGACGTGCGCTTGGAGTCGCCGCGGATCGGGCGGACGGCGGCGGAGCTGGCGGCGACGGGGCCGGTGGATTGGCTGCTGCTGGGGCTGAAGGCGACGGCGCTGCCGGCGCTGCCGGAGCTGGCGGGGCCGCTGCTGTCGGAGGGGACGCGGATCATCGCGATCTTGAACGGGCTGGATATCGAGGAGCAGGTGGCGACGCTGCTGCCGGGGCATGAAGTGTTCGCGGGGCTGGGCTTCATCGGCGTGCGGCGGGGCGAGCCGGGGCGGATCGTGCACGAGGAGTTCGGGGCGCTGAACATCGCGCACTACGGGGACGATGCGCGGGAACTGGAGCGGGCGCGGGCGCTGTTCGAGGGGTCGAAGGTGGAGACGCCGCTCTCCCCGAATCGGCTGCGGGCGCGCTGGGAGAAGCTGGGCTGGAACATCCCGTTCAACGGGCTCTGCGTGCTGGCCGGCGGGGTCGCGGTCGATCGGATCGCGCGGGATCCGGCGATGTGGGAGACGGCGCGGCGCGCGATGCGGGAGGTGATCGCGGCGGGCGATGCGGACTTGGCCGCGCAGGGGCACGTGGAGCGGATTGATGCGGCGGCGCTGACGGAGCGCTACGAAACGATGACGCAGGGGATGGGCCCGTATCGTCCGAGCACGGCGATCGACCACGCGGAGGGGCGCCCGCTGGAAGTGGATGCGATTTTCGGAACGCCGGCGCGCCGCGCTGCGGAGCTGGGCGTAGACGCGCCGACGATGGCGCTGTTCGCGAGCCTGATCCGCTCCTTGGGCGAAGGGCAGTGAGGCGGCTAGTGGAGCTTTTTGGAATGCCGGAGCGATGGTTGCGGCGGGGCTTGGCGCTGGCCGAGTCGCAGCTTGCCGTGATCGCGTTGTGCTTGGTGGCCGCCGCGATCGCCGTCGCCGTCGTTTGGTGGGATTCGTCGAATGCAGTGCGGAACTTCGCGTTGATCGTCGCGGGCGCGGCGGGCTTCCCGCTGGTGATCTGGCGCGCAAGGGTCGCGGATCGGCAGGCCGGAACGGCGGAGAAGGCGCTGCTGGATACGCGGTTCGATCGCGCGGTTCAGATGATCGAGAGCCGGCTTCCGACGGTGCGCGATGCGGGACGGGCCCGCATTGCCGAGATCGGAAAGCGGTATCATCAGGAGTACGGAGAGGAAGCGATGCTGCTGCTCGACGACGAGTTCGACGCAGAGGAGGCCGCGGATGACGACGGCTGAGCGGGTGCGAGATCTGACTTCGCGGCGCTGGCTGACGCGCGGCCAGCAGGCCATCGTCGACTTCCGCACCGATCCTGAGCTGGCGAGATATGACTGGTGGCGTCCCGTGGATTGGCGGGGTCGCCGCATCGTCGGCATCGAGGCCAAGGGCGGCTACTTCGTCGGCGCACGGCTCTGGAGGGCGGACCTGTCGCACGGGCGGATGGACGGGGCGGACTTCACGGGGGCGGATTTGGCGGGCGGGAGCTTGCGGAAATCGAAGTTGCGCGGGGCGAAGTTCCGGGATGCGGTGCTGGCCGCAGTGGATCTGCGCGGCGCTGACTTGCGGGATGCGGATTTCACGGGCGCGGATTTGGCTCAGGCGAAGCTTCAAGGGGCGGATCTGACGGGCGCAGTACTGGAGGGCGCGGATGTGAGCGGCGCGGTGTTCGGGGATGAGGATGGCTGCGCGGTCGGGCTGACGGAGGCGCAGGTCGGGCGGGCGCGCTGGGAGGAGCCGCCAGTGCTGGCGGAGAGCGCATCCGCACGGAACGGGGCGTAGTCGTGCAGGGGATCGTCTACGTGCTCTCAAACCCGGCGATGCCGGGGTTAGTGAAGATCGGGATGACCAGCAGAGATCAGCTTGGAGAGCGAGTGCGCGAGCTGTCGAACACATCCGTCCCGTCCCCCTTCGCCGTGGAAGTCTGGGCTTGGGTTGAAGATGCGCGAGCCTGCGAACGACTCCTTCACGAATGGTTGTCTGCTGTCCGCACGAACTCCCGACGAGAATTTTTTTCCGTTCCTGTTGCTGTCGTTTTCAAGATGCTCAGAAGTGATTGGGCTATCACTCTCTGGGGAATCTTGGATGTCTACAACCAGTATTCGCCAAGATTGGAGATGCATGATGTCTGAACGTTTTTCCGACCGACACGGCTTTGGAGGGGATGTGACTGAAATCAGGATCCTCCAAGATTTTCCTACTGAGCATCGTGAGGCGATTATCTGGATCGCGGAGCAGTCCGGCGTTGATGTCTTCTCTGTGCGCAAAGCGATGGTCCAAGTACTTTTCACCAGTGTTGATACCTCCGATTGGTCCCCTGATTTCGCGCGACGATCAATGATGAATACTCTAAACGGGTGCGACTGGTGGGATGTATATGATATTGCTGAAGAGGTTTACAAGATCGTTGATGATCATATGCAAAAGAAATACACGGACCTTCTCAACCGTTTCTTTATGCGGGAAGGATTTGGTTGGGAGATGCGCGACGGTCTCATTGAATACCGTGGTGCCGAGCCGTTTGCGATAGTCACAAAGTCAGCTGAGAAGGTCCTTGCGAGTCGCGGATTCGATCGTGCTGCCAACGAGGTTCGAGAAGCGATGCGAGATATCTCTCGTCGTCCAGAGCCAGATATCACGGGAGCAGCGACCCACGCGCTCGGGGCATTGGAAGCTGTGGCACGTAAAGATACCGGGAAAAAGGATCCTCTGGGCCAGCTGATACCCTTCCTTGCGCTTCAGGCACCCCTTGACAAAGTCGCACACAAGCTTTGGGGTTTTGCATCCAACACCGCTAGGCATATGAGTGAGGAGAGGCACATTGACGCAGATGAAGCCGAATTCACGGTGACCGTCGCATGTGCGCTCGCGACGTTGATAGCGAAGAGGCATCCTCCGATAGATACTGTTAAATCGACGATGGACGCTGACGACTTGCCATTCGAATGAGGATGCCAATGATGTCGCTGGCTTCTTGACATTCATCCGAGTCAGCACTTGCGATTCAATGCAGAACGCCATTCAGCAAAGGCGGCTATGCGTGACTCGTCCGTATTCCAATGAAGCGGCCTCGGGCTGGTGCTGGGGAGAGGGATGGTTTCTGCTTTTAGGTGCTTGAAATGGCGGTTCCATTCGCGTTGTCTTCGGCCGTTTAGGAGGATGGGGAAGGGGCCTTTGGTTTGCCATAGGGTGTCTATGTCGTTGGGGAGTTCGTTGCGGATTTGGTCGTCGCTGCTGCCTGGGCGGGTGACTTCTTTGTAGAGGTCCCAGATGGCTAGGTTGGCGGCGCGGACTTGTGCTACGCGCTCTTCGTAGGGGGCGGTCGCATCCGCGACTATTCCGCAGTGTTCCAGGACGCGCCAGAAGTGGTTTTGGGGGTGGGCGTAGTACTGCTGGTGCTTGAGGCTGGCTACGCTGGGGAAGCTGCCCAGGATCAGGGCTTTGATCTTGCCGTCGGGCAGGATTGGGGGGAGGCCTTGGAGCAGCGGGTCGGGGTTGGGGGGCAAGCCGCTGCTCCTTGGCTTGGCGGCTGTGGATGGCCGGGCTTACTCCTCGTCTTCGCCGCGGTGGACGGCGTCGGAGGCGTCTACGACTCCTTGGGAGGCTTCGCCTTGGGGGTCGGCGCGGTGGAGGCGGCTGTTGAAGATGAAGGGTTCGGCTTTGAGGATGGATGCGCCGACGACGAAGCTGGCGGGGAGGTGGAACTCGTGGACCATGCGGAGGGCGGCGGTGATCAGGTAGCCCTGCGCGGGGCCGAGGTCGTTGGTGACGAAGAGCAGGTGGTCGTTGCGGAGGTCGAGCGGGAGCCGGCTGAACTGCGGGTGGCCGCCGATGGAGCCGAGCTGCGGCTTGTAGTCGAGCTGGTCGCGGGCGCGGCTGATCGCTTCGAGGGCGGCGAGCGCGGTGTCGGAATTGAGCGCGAGCAGGCCGGCGGGCGGGTCGTCGGCTGCGAGCAGGTCGGCGATGTGCCGCGCGATCCCCTCGGCGTCGGCTTCGACCGGCAGCTGGACGCGCTCGACGTCGCCGCCTTCGTAGGTTTCGGCGAGGGCGGCGCAGCGGTCTTCGAGGCCGGTGTTGTCCGCCTCGTGCACGAGGCAGGCGATCGTGCCGGAGAGTTCGGCGGCGTTGAACTGCTCGCTTGCGATCCGGCCGGCGGCGCGGTCGTCCATGGCGATGTGCAGTTCGGAACCGGCTTGGTCGGCGAACTCGGCGCCGGAGTTGAAGGTGACGATGCGCGCGCCGGCGGCGGATGCTTCCTGCAGGGCGGGGACCATCGTCTCGGGGTCGACCAGGGACGAGGCGATGACGGCTGCGCCGTCGGCGCTGCATTGGCGGATGGCGGCGACGTGTCCGGCGCTGTCGAGATGGGCGGAGAAGCGGACGTCGGCGTTCAGGTCGCGGGCGGCGCGGTTGGAGTAGCTGCGGAGGACGCCCCAGAAGTAGTCGTCGAGTTGGCCGTGGCCGATGACGCAGAAGAGCGGCCGGGCCGCGCCGTCGGAGACTGCGGAAAGCGGGGAGCTGCTGTACCAGCGGCCGGTGGGGGCGGCCGCCGGGTCGAGGATGCGCAGATCGGGCAGCTGCCGCTCGCCCCATTCGCCGCCGTCGTCGCGCTGCTGGACGGCGACTTCGAAGCGTCCGTTTTCGAGCACGCGGGCTTGGACGCGGACTTCGGCTTCGGACTCGCGCTGGGCGTCGGCGCCGTCGAACGCGAACTGCGCGATTGCGAGGCCGGCGGCGAAGGCCGCGACGATGGCGGCGGCGTAGAGGAATCTGCGAATGGTCATGGCGTTGCTCCGCCCCGCGGAACGCTGCTCGCGGGTACGGCGAGGATATTCGCGCCCGCCTATACGGATGCGCAGCAGCCGTCAGTCCGGGAGCGTCCAGTCGGAATCCGCGCAGGCTCGGCGCAGGGGCGTAGCTATTTGGGGCGCGGCTACTTCTGGAGGACGCCCGGGCCGCCGAGGATGCCGGCGGTTTCCATCTCGGCGTACTTCGGGCCTTCCAAGCCGAGGTCGTCGAGCAGCACCTCGCGGGTGTGCTCGCCGAGCAGGGGGGCGCGCTGGATCGGGACGTCGCTGCGGCTCATGCGCGGGGCCCAGCCGAGCAAGCGGATGTCGCCGTGTTCGGGGTGTTCGAGGTCGTGGACGAAGCCGCGTTCCTCGAAGTGCGGGTTGTGGAAGAGGTCGTAGGTGTCGAGCACGGCGCTGGCCGGGACGCCGGCCGCGCCGAGGTACTCCATCGCTTCCCACTTGGTGCGCTGGCTGGTCCACTTGCTGATCTCGGCGTGCAGCGCGGGGCCGTTCTCGTTGCGCTTCCACATGTCCTCGAAGCGCTCGTCGACGAGCAGGTCGGGGCGGTCGATGGCGGCGCAGAGGGTGTCCCACATGCGGGAGGTGACGACCATCAGGTAGACGTAGTCGTTGCCCTCGCGCTCGGGGTCGGCGGGCTGGCAGGGGTAGATGTCGGTGGGCGCGCCGGCGGAATTGCCGCGGCGGGGGACGACGGCTTCGCCCCAGTCGCAGTAGGCGATGCGGGTGCGCATGAAGTAGGACATCGCCTCCTGCATCGCGATCTCGATGAATTGGCCCTCGCCGGTGCGCTGCTTCTGCACGTAGGCGGCGGTGATCGCGAGCGCGAGCTGGACGCCGGTGCCGGAGTCGCCGGTGGTCGGCGCGGGCAGCATCGGCGGGCCGTCGGGTTCGCCGGTGGTGGAGAACGCGCCGGCCGCGGCCTGGGCGATCATGTCGTAGCACTTGTAGTCCTGCCAGGGGCCGGAGAGGCCGAAGCCCTTGAGCCGGGCGTAGATGATCGAGGGGTTGGCCTGCTTCATCACGTCGTAGCCGAGGTCGAGCTTCTCGATCACGCCGGGGCCGTAATTTTCGACGAAGACGTCGTAGTTGGGCAGCATCTCGAGCAGCAGTTCGCGGCCCTCTTGCGAGCGGAGGTTGAGCGTGACGGAGCGCTTGTTGGAGTTCCAATTGATGAAGTAGGGGGAGTTGAGGGTGCCGGTGCGGACGCCGCGGCCGGGGTCGCCGACGCCGGGCTGCTCGATTTTGACGACGTCTGCGCCGAGCCAGGCGAGGGCTTGGGTGCAGGAGGTGCCGGCCTCGTACTGGGTCATGTCCAAGATGCGCATGCCGTCGAGAGCGGGCATGATCGGTCCTCTCCGCGCGGCGGGCCGCGCAATCAGCGCCTCCCGAAGGCCGCGGGCGCCGGCTCAATCATAGGGTTCCGACGACGCCCTCGCGTTCGAGCGCGGCCAGGTCCTCGGTGCGGACGCCGAGGTCGTCGGCCAAGACTTCGGCGGTGTGCGCGCCCAGCAGCGGGGCGGCCCGCATCGGCACCTGCGAGCGCGAGAGCCGCGGGGCCCAGCCGAGCTGGCGGATCGAACCCCACTGCGGATGCTGGAGATGTTCGATGAAGCCGCGCGCCTCGAAGTGCGGGTTGTGGAAGAGGTCGCGGGTGTCGTGCGTCGCCGAGCAGGGCACGCCGGCCTTGCCGAGGATGTCCATCGCTTCCCATTTGGTGCGCTGCATCGTCCAGCTGCGGATCTCCTCCTGCAGTTCGGCGACGTGCTCGATGCGGTCGGCTTCATCGGCGAAGCGGGGATCGACCAGCAGGTCGGTCCGTTCCATCGCCGTGCACATGACGTCCCACATCCGCGAGGTGATCACGATGATGTAGACGTAATCGTTCGCGCCGTCGGAGCCGTCGACGGGCTTGCAGGGGTAGAGGTTGGTGGGCCCCCTGCCGAAGCTGTTGCCGCTGCGGGGGACGGCGGTCTCGCCCCAGTCGTCGGTTTGGGCGACGTAGGTGCGCATGTAGTAGGTCATCGCCTCCTGCATCGAGATTTCGATTTCCTGGCCCTCGCCGGTGCGCAGCTTCTGCACGTAGGCGGCGGTGATCGCGAAGGCGAGCTGCATGCCGGTGCCGGAGTCGCCGACGGCCGCGCCGGGCATCGTGGGCGGACCGCCGGCTTCGCCGGTGGTCGAAAACGCCCCCGCCGCGTTCTGGGCGATCGGGTCGAAGCACTTGTACTCGGCGAACGGGCCGGAGAGGCCGAAGCCCTTGATCCGGGCGTAGATGATCGAAGGGTTGGCGGCGCGGAAGGCGTCGTAGTCCAGGTCGAGCCGCTCCATCACGCCGGGGCCGTAGTTTTCGACGAAGACATCGTAGTTCTGCGCCATTTCGAGCAGCAGTTCGCGCCCGCGCTCGGCTTGGAGGTCGAGCGCGACGGAGCGCTTGTTGGAGTTCCAAGCGACGAAGTAGGGCGAGTCGAACTCGGTGCCGCGCACGCCGCGACCCGGGTCGCCGCGGCCGGGCTGCTCCACTTTGACCACGTCGGCGCCGAGCCAGGCGAGCGCCTGCGTGCAGGAGGTGCCGGCCTCGTACTGCGTCATGTCCAGCACCCGCATGCCGTCGAGTGCGGGCATCGGAATCCTCCGTCCGGCCGCCGGAAGGCGCCGCCGGGGCGGGCGGCCTGAAATTTGCGGCAGTCTAGTGCTTCGGGGAGCGGCTCGCGCGGCGGTCGGCGGCGCGTCGGCGGGCGAGGACGCGGCTGAGCGGGGGCGCGGCATCGAGCAGGGCGCGGGTCCGAGGCTCTTGCGGATCCGCGGCGAGCCGCGCGGAGGCGGCGAGTTCGATCAGGCGGCCCTGGTCGAAGACGGCGGTGCGGTGGGCGATCAGCCCGGCGAGGGGGAGGTCGTGGCTGATGAAGATGATGGCGATGCCGGTGGAGTGCTGGAGTTCGCGCAGGAGTTCGACGATGCGGCGCTGGACGACAGGATCGAGGGCGGAGGTGATTTCGTCGCAGATGAGCACGCGCGGGCCCGCGGCGAGGCCGCGGGCGATGGCGGCGCGCTGGATTTCGCCGCCGGAGAGCTGGGCGGGACGGCGGCGGGCGAAGGCCGGGTCGAGCTGGACCTGCCGCAGCAGCTCGTCCAAGCGCTCGGCGGTGGCCGGCCTGGAGAGGGAATGGATGCGGCGCAGGACGCGGGTGATGGAGTGGCCGATGCCGCGGGCCGGGTTGAAGGCGGCGGCGGGATGCTGCGGGATCAGCTGGATCGCGGCGCGGTCGGCGGGGCCGCGCCCGGAGAGGCCCGGGGAGAGTTCGCGCCCGTCGAGCAGGATGCGGCCGGCGGCGAGGCGGTGGAGGCCGGCGATGGAGCGGGCGATGGTGGATTTGCCGCAGCCGGAGGGCCCGATCAGGGCCAGCGTTTCGCCGGGCTGGAGGGCGAAGGAGACGTCGCGGGCAGCATGGACGACGCGGCGCCCGCGTCCGCGGCCGGAGGCGTGGACGGCGTCGAGGCGTTCGACTTCGAGCAGGGGGCGGGTTTCCCGCGGTTCGAGCGGCGCGCGCGGGGGTTCGCGGTCGAGGTCGGGCGCGGCTTCGATCAGGGTGCGGGAGTAGGCCGCGGCGGGTTCGGAGAGGACTCGGAGCGCGTCGCCCTGCTCGACGGTTCCGCCGTTGCGGAGGACGATCAGGTCGTCGGCGATGCCCGCGACGGCGGGGAGGTCGTGGGAGATCATGACGGCGGCGAGGCCGCGCTCTTCGCGGAGGCGCTCGACGAGCGAGAGCAGCAGCAGCTGGGCGGGCGGGTCGAGCGAGCTGGAGGGTTCGTCGAGGATCAGCAGTGCGGGCCGGTTGGCGATGGCGCGCGCGAGGGCGAGTCGCTGCTGCTGGCCGCCGGAGAGCTGGTGGGGGAAGCGCCGGAGGAAGGCGGGATCGGCGGGCAGCCCGGCGAGTTCGAGCAGGCCTTCGACGGAGTCGGAGTCGTCGAGACGGCGTTCGCCGATCAGATCGCGGACGCGCATCGTGGGGGTGAGCGCGGCGGCCGGGTGCTGGGGCAGGTAGGAGATTTCCGCGCGGCGGAGGCGGCGGAGCTCGCGGCCGGGCAGCTCGAAGAGGGATCGGCCGCGGAATTCGACGCTGCCGGCTTCGCGCTGCATGCCGGGGCGGAGGAAGCCGAGCATGGCGAGGCCGAGCGTGGTTTTGCCGGCGCCGGATTCGCCGACCAGCGCGAGCACGCGCCCGGGTTCGAGTTCGAGCGAGGCGTCGCGGAGAATCTCGCCGCCGCGGTCGGAGCGGACGCCGAGCGCGCGGACGGAGATCAGGGCGGTCATGCGGAGACCCGGCGGGCGAAGCGGTCGGCGAGGAGGTTGGCAGGCACGGTGAGCAGGAGGATCATGAGGGAGGGCGCGATGGCGGCCCAGGGGTTGAGGGCCGCGCCGTCGATGTTGGCGGCGATCATCGAGCCCCAATCGACGGCGGGCGGGGGCGGGGAGAAGCCGAGGAAGCCGGCCGCGGCGACGAGGTAGATGGCGCCGATGAAGCGCAGGCCGGCGTCGGCGCAGAGCGGGCGGGCGAGGTTGGGCAGGACGTCGTGGACGAGGATGGCGAGCGGCGGTTCGCCGATGGCGCGGGCCTGCTCGACCCAGGGGCCATTGACGACGGGATGCGCGGCGGCGCGGGCGTAGCGGGCGGTGAAGGGGACGCTGGAGATGATCACGGCGAGGGCGAGCACCCAGGGCCGTGCGCCGAAGGCGTGGAAGAGGACGAGTGCGACGAGCAGGGCGGGCAGGACGGCGAAGAGGTCGAGCAGGCGCATGATCAAGTCGTCGCGGGGGAGGGCGGCGGCGATGATGCCGAGCAGCGCGCCAATGGCGGTGGCGGCGATGGTCGCGAGCAGGGGGATCAGCACGATCGCGCGCCCGCCGTGGAGGATGCGCGAGAGCACGTCGCGGCCGAGCCGGTCGGTGCCGAACGGCCCGGGGTCGGGCTGGTAGGGGAGCGCGATCACGTCGGTCGCGCCGTGCGGGGAGAGGAGCGGGCCGAAGGCGGCGAGGAAGAGGACGGCGGCGAGGGGCGCGGCGAGGAGCAGCCCGGCGGCGGACGGGCGCGGCGGCGTCGGGACGGAGGCGATCGCGGCGGGCAGGGCCGGGCGGGGGATCACGCGGGCGCCGTCCTGCGGGCGGGGGAGGCGAAGAAGCCGATCAGGTCGGCGATGGTGAAGGCGGCGATCATGGAGGCGGCCTGGAGCAGGGCGATGGCTTCGATCACGGGGGCGTCGTGCGAGCCGATCCGCTCGACCAGCATCGAGCCGAGGCCGGGGAAGGCGAAGATCCGCTCGATCACGACGGCGCCGCCGATCAGGAAGGGGATGGTGAAGGCGAGGATCTGGGCGGTCGCCGGGATGGCCGAAGGGAGCAGGTGGCGGAGCAGGACGCGGCGTTCGGGCAGGCCGGCGAGGCGCGCGGCTTCGACGTGGGGGAGGCGCGCGGCGTCGCCCACGGCGGCGCGGATCAGGCGCCCTCCGTAGGCGCCGCCGACGGCGGTCAGGGCGATCACGGGGAGGACGAGGATTTCGGGGCGGTCGAGCGGGGTGCCGCCGGAGGGGACGAGCGAGACGGCGGGCAGCCAGCCGAGTTCGAGGGCGACGACGGAGACGAGCAGGGCGGCGATCACGAATTCGGGCACGGAGACGGCGATCAAGGCCGCGCCGGAGGCCGCGGCTGCGGTGCGGGTCCCCTCGCGGACGCCGCCGAGCGCGGCCAGGACCAGGGCGGCGGCGCTGATGGCGGCGAAGGCGACGGCGGAGAGGACGGCGGTGTTGAGCGCGGGGCGCGCGATCAGGTCCGCGACCGATTGATCGACGCGGACCGAGCGGCCGAGGTCGCCTTGCAGCACGCCGCCGAGCCAGCGGGCGTAGCGGAGCGGGGCCGGGTCGTCGAGGCCGAGCTCTTCGCGCACGGCTTCGAGGCGCTCGGGCGTCGCGGACGTGCCGAGCAGCTGGGCGGCGGGGTCGCCGGGCAGGAATTCGACGGCGGCGAAGATGATGGCGCTGACCGCGAGCAGGGCGAGCAGGGCGGCCAGCAGCCGCGCCGCGAGGTAGGCGAAGGCTGCGTGCATTGGTCGCGGGCGGCTCTAGGCGGCGAAGCGCGCGCGGTGGAAGAGGGGCGCGCCGTCCCGGGTCAGGCCGAAGTCATCGAGGGCGGGATCGCGGGCGAGGACCAAGGGCTGAAAGCCCCAGATCAAGTCGCCGCCGTCGCGCCAGGCGATTTCCCGGGCGGCGAAGAGCTGGCGGGCGCGTTCATCGTCATCGCCGCTGCCGCAGCGGACCAGGGCGAGGGCGGCGGCGCGGAGGCCGGCTGCGCCGGGAGACACGAGGAAACGGCGGCGCGAGAGCGCGCTGTTGCGGATGGAGGGCATGGGACGGTGCTGACTAGGGCGAGATTCGCCGTGCGGATCGCAACTTAGGAGATCGATCCAACGGGTGCAAACAGCTCCGAACGCTGGACCGCGCTATGGGCGACAACGCGCCGCAACGGGGGAATCGCCCGAGATGCGCGAAGGCTGCTTGCATGAGCGGGGGCGGCTAGGCGGTGAAGCGCGCACCGTGGAAGAGGGGCGCGCCGTCCTGGCTCAGGTCGAAGCCTTCGAGGGCGGGATCGTAGGCGATGATCAGGGGCTGGAAGCCCCAGATCAGGTCGCCGCCGTCGCGCCAGGCGATCTCCTGGGCGGCGAGGATCTGGCGGGCGCGTTCGTCGCCGTCGACCACGGCCTGCGCGTCGGCGAGCGCCTGGTCGAACTCGGGCGGGGCGAAGGCGGTGGGGTTGAAGACGGCGCCGGAGCCGAGGAAGCTGGACATGTGGATGAGGGCGGCCCGGTTCTGGAAGTACATGACTTGGAACGGGGTGCTGAGGACGCGGGCGAAGTCGGCGAAGAAGGTCTCGGGCGGGATCACGTCGATGCGGAGTTCGACGCCGGCCTCGGCGAGCTGGGCGGCGAAGATCTCGGTCGCGGCGACCAGCCCGGTCAGGACCTCGGAGGCGGCGATGTCGAGCTGGGTGATGCCGGCCTGCTGGAAGAGCTCGCGGGCGCGGTCGATGTCGCGCGAGCGCTGCGGGAGCCGGTCGTTGTAGCCGTCGAGGCCGAGGCCGACCAGATCGTTGCCGATATCCCCTTGTCCGAGCAGGACGGAGTTGACCAGCTGCTGGCGATCGGCGGAGAGGCGGACGGCCTCGCGGACGCGGGGATCGTCGAAGGGGGGCAGGGAGGTGTTCATGGCGAAGCCCATGGCGGAGCTGCCGGAGTTGCTGCGCAAGATCGCGACATCCGGATTCCCGGCTTCGGCTTGGGCGATGGCGGGGGTGAGCTGGAAAGCCATGTCGAGCTCGCCGCTCTTGAGCGCATTGATGCGCGCCGCCGGATCGGTGAGGGGGAGGATCTCGATCTCCTCGATCTGGGGCTGCGGGCCCCACCAGTCCTCGTTGCGGCGGAGGCGGTAGGCCGATGCGCCGTCGTTGGCTTCGAGCCGGTAGGCGCCGGAGCCGAGGCTCTTGTTGAAGTCGGGCTCGCCGGCCGGGAAGATGGGGGTGTAGAGGCTGAGCACCGACTCGACGTAGTCGGAGCGGGGCCGCAGCAGGGGCAGTTCGAGCGTGCGAGCGTCGAGAGCGCGCATGTTGGGGAAGTCGACGTCGAGCCACATCGCGGCGAAGTAGGGGCTGGTGGCGAAGTCGGCCATGCGGGTGATGGTCGCGGCGACATCTTCGGCGGTGACGGGACCGCCCTCGTGGAAACGGGCGTCGTCGCGCAGGCGGATGGTCCAGACGGTGGCGTCGTCGTTGGACGTCATGCTTTCGGCGAGGCCGTTTTGGAAGCCGTCGGTGGTGACGCGGGCGAGGTAGTCGTAGACGTGGTCGACCGCGATATAGGTGGCCAGCGAGTCGACGTTGCGGGGATCGAGCGGCCCGCCGCTGCCGCCGAGCACGCCGATGCGGAGGGTGCGCGGCGGCGCGGCCTGCGCGCGGGCCTGCTGCCGCGCGACCTCTTCCTGCGCCTGTTGCTGCTGCGCAGCGGCCTGATCCTGCTCCGCCGCCGCCTGCTGCTGTTGGGCCTGTTCCTGCGCTTCCTGCTGCGCGGGCGCGGCCTGCTGCTGTTGTTGTTGCCGTGCCGCCGGCTGCGCTGCGGGCGTGGGTGCGGCCTGGTCATCGCCATCGCCGCTGCCGCAGCCGACCAAGGCGACGGCGGCGGCGCCGAGGCCGGCCGAGCCGGCGGACACGAGGAAACGACGGCGCGAGAGCGCGCTGTTGCGGATGGAGGGCATGGGACGGTGCTAACTAGGGCGAAATTCGCCGTGCGGATCTCAACTTAAAAGATCGACCCATCGAATGCAAATATCTCCGAACGGCGCGGAACGGCAGACCGCACGATGGGCGATCACGCGCCGCAACGGGGAATCATCCGGCATGCGAAGGCCGCGGGCGGCTAGGCGGTGAAGCGCGCGCCGTAGAAGAGGGGCACGCCGGCCTGGGTCAGGTCGAACCCCTTGAGGGCGGGATCGTGGGCCAAGATCAGGGGCTGGATGCCCCAGATCAGGTCGCCGCCGTCGCGCCAGGCGACTTCTTGGGCGGCGAGGAGCTGGCGGGCGCGTTCTTCATCGTCCAGCGCGGCCTGCGCCGCGCCGAGCGCTTGGTCGAACTCGGGCGCGGTGAAGTTGGAGAGGTTGACGATGGCATTGGAGCCGAGGAACGTCGAGATGTGGACCAGCGCAGAGCGGTTCGGGTAGTACATGACTTGGAACGGGGTGCTGAGGACGCGGGCGAAATCGGCGAAAAAGGCGTTGGCCGGGACGACTTCGATGCGGAGCTCGACGCCGGCTTCGGCCAGCTGGGCGGCGAGCAGCTCGGTCGCGGAGACCAGCCCGGCCTGGATGTCGGAGGCGACGACGTCGAGCTGGGTGATGCCGGCCTGCTGGAAGAGCTCGCGGGCGCGGTCGATGTCGCGCGGGCGCTGCGGGAGGTCGCCGTTGTAGCCGGCGTGGCCGAGGCCGATCAGATCGTTGCCGACGTCGCCCTGCCCGAGCAGGACGGAGTTGACCAGCTGCTGGCGGTCGGCGGAGATGCGGACGGCTTCGCGGACGCGGGGATCGTCGAACGGCGGCAGGGAAGTATTCATGACGAAGCCCAGGGCCGAGCCGCCGAAATTGCTGCGCAGGACCGTGATGTCGGAGTTCCCGTCTTCGGCTTGGGCGATGGCGGGGGGGAGTTGGAACGCCACGTCGGTCTCGCCGCTCTTGAGCGCGTTGATGCGGGCGGCCGGGTCGGCGACGGGGACGATCTCGATCTCCTCGATCTCGGGCTGCGGGCCCCACCAGTCCTCGTTGCGGCGGAGGTAGTAGGAGGACGCGCCGTCGTTGGCTTCGAGCCGGTAGGCGCCGGAGCCGAGGCTTTTGCTGAAGTCGGGCTCGCCGGCCGGGAAGATGGGCGTGTAGTTGCTGAGCACGGATTCGACGTAGTCGGAGCGGGGCCGCAGCAGGGGCAGTTCGAGCGTGCGCGAGTCGAGCGTGCGCATGTTGGGGAAGTCGACGTCGAGCCACGTGGCGGCGTAGTTGGGGCTGGTGGCGAAATCTGCCATGCGGGTGATGGTTTCGGCGACATCTTCGGCGGTGACGGGGCCGCCTTCATGGAAGCGCGCGTCGCCGCGCAGTCGGATGGTCCAGACGGTCGCATCGTCGTTCGGCGTCATGCTTTCGGCGAGGCCGTTTTGGAAGCCGCTGGTGGTGACGCGGGCGAGGTAGTCGTAGACGTGATCGAGCGCGATCCAAGGGGTGATCGAGTCGATCGCGCGGGGATCGAGCGGCCCGCCGCTGCCGCCGAGTGCGGCGATGCGGAGGGTGCGGGGCGGCGCAGCCTGCGCCCGGGCCTGCTGCTGAGCGGCTTCTTGCTGTGCTTGCTGCTGCTGTTCAGCGGCGGCCTGATCCTGCTCCGCCGTTTGCTGCTGTTGAATTTGTTCCTGCGCCTGCTGCTGCACGGGCGCGGCCTGTTGCTGCTGTTGTTGCTGCCGGGCTGCGGGCTGCGCTGCCGGGGCGGGCGCGGGAGCGGGAGCGGCCTGGTCATCGTCATCGCCGCTGCCGCAGCCGACCAAAGCGACGGCGGCGGCGCCGAGGCCGGCTGCGCCGGCGGACACGAGGAAGCTGCGGCGCGAGAACGCGCTGTTGCGGATGGAGGGCATGGGACGGTGCTAACTAGGGCGAGATTCGCCGTGCAGATCTCAACTTAGCAAGGCCTACCCGTCGAATGCAAACGTCTGCGAATAGGGCGGAAAAGACGGGCGGGGCGCGGGGCAGTGCCAGCGGAACGGGGGCGGCGGCCGGGCGGTAGAGTCGAGCGCGTGATCATCCGCATCCGGCACCGAGGATTGCGGATGCTGTACGAAGAGGACGACAGGAGGGGCGTCGATGCGGCTTGGGTTGAGCGGCTGGTCGACATTCTGCGCCGCTTGGATGAGGCGGCGGGGCCGTCCGACGCGCGCCTGCAAATTCATGGCTTCCACACGCTTCACGGGGATCTGCAGGGCTTCTATGCGCTCAAGGTCACTCGGAACTGACGGGTCATCTTCCGGTTCGAGGGGAAGCACGCGACGGATGTACGCCTGCTGGACTACCACTGAGGAGCGGCCGCGATGCAGCGCGCGCTGAAGCCGATCCATCCCGGGAGATCGTTGCGTCGCGACTGCGTCGAGCCGTCCGGTCTCTCGGTCGCCGAGGCGGCCGAGGCGATGGGCGTCGCCGAGGCGGAACTGGCGGGCGTGCTCGATCGTCGCGCGCCGATTACGCCGGAGCTGGCCGTGCGGATCGACAAGACGTTCGGCGGCGGCGCTCGCGTCTGGTACCTGCTGCAGGCCGAGTTCGAGATCGAGTCCGCGTGGATCGAGGCGGATCCGGTGAAGCAGGGCGAGTCGCCCAAGCGCGACAATGTGGCGGAGATGGGAATGAGCGCGGCTGACGCGGCTGCGGCGCTGCGGACGAGTGAAGCCGAGTTGAGCGAGGTGCTCGCCGGGCGGGCGCGGATGCCGGCGGAGATGGCCGTGCGAATCGACGAGGTTTTCGCGCACCCGGCCAAGGGCTGGTACTTGCTGCGGGCGGAACGCGAGATCGCGGAGGCGATTGCGCGGGCTGATGAGTTCGAGTGCCGGCGGGTGTATCCGCTCGGCGATCCGGAGGACGAGCTGGACGACTTCGATCGCGAGTTCGACCGGCACATCATGGAGCACATCTACATGCAGGAGGCGGCCGAGGAGGCGGGATTGCCGGAGATGGACCTGGGCGAGTTCCGGGAGCTGCTGCGGAACGGCCGGCTCAGCGCGACAGTCGCGGCAGCGGCCGAGCGCGGCCGGCTCCGCTTTGAGGCAAACTTGGCCCGTGAGGCGGGCGGCCAGCCGGCGACCGCCGTGGCGGAGCCGGGCGAGATGGAATACGAGGAGGACGCAAGATGACCGTTGTCGAAACTGGAGCGCGAGTGGGCGTAGCGGCGGATGCGCCGGCGGAGCCGGAGGGGTACGACTGGGGGGCGCTGCTGGACGGCTTGCAGCGGTACCTGCGGCTGACGGCGACGCCGGTCGGGATGAAGCTGTTCGAGACCGTGGAGGAGATGGAGGCGGTCGAGCGGGTGCGGCGGCCGCAGGGGCAGTTCGCGCTGGACCAGATCGTGGCGCAGGCGCGCTGGCTGGGCTTCACGCTGGGGATCACGATGGACGACCTGATCGGGGCGCAGTGCGGCGCGCCGGTCGGCCTGCATCCGAACGAAGACGGCGGCGAGTGGCGCTCGCGCACGATGATGACCAACGTCTGGTTCGAGACGGACGCGGACTCGATCGCGCACCAGCAGGCGATGGACGTGCTGCCGAGCGGGCGCTACCGCGCGCTGGCGGTGTCGCCGCTGTCGACGGGGCGGCTGGATCCGCCCGATCTGGCGCTGATCTACGGGACGCCGGGGCAGATGATCATCCTGATCAACGGGCTCCAGTTCTCGGGCTACAAGAAGTTCGATTTCAGCGTGGTGGGAGAGTCGGCCTGCGCCGATTCCTGGGGCCGGGCGCTGCGGACGGGGGAGCCGTCGCTCTCGATCCCGTGCTTCGCGGAACGGCGCTTCGGCGGGGTGCAGGACGATGAGCTGCTGATGGCGATCCCGCCGCGCTACCTGCCGAAGCTGGTCGACGGGTTGGCCGCGCTCTCGCGCAACGGGCTGCGCTATCCGATCGCGCCGCTGGGCATCCAGGCGGATCCGCAGGAGTCGCTCTCGCGCTCGTATCAGGACCGCTTCTAGGCGGCGGCGCGGCTGAGATCGGGGGCGCGGACTGCGGCGCGGTTGACGAACTTGGAGTCATTGGGGTAACCTCGCGTTTCGCACGCGTGCCCCGTTGCTGGTCCGCCGGCTGCCCGGTGCGCGTCTTGACATGGGACAGAGTCGTGAGAAGCGTCCACAGAGGCCGCCCGAACAGGGGCGGCAGCGGGATGCGCCGCCGAGCCGCGGGTCCTGAGAGGGCCGGCGCGAAGGGCGGCGCGAGAGCGTGGTTCATGAACACATGCGCGAAATGTAGCGCAGGTCAAGCGAATACGGCGCACGGTGGATGCCTTGGCACTTCGAGCCGATGAAGGGCGTGGTTTGACTGCGATAAGCCGCGGGGAGCCGTCTAGCAGGCTGATCCGCGGATTCCCGAATGGGGCAACCCGGCGGCGGTCATACGCCGTCACCGCGGGCTGAACACATAGGCCCGATGGAGGCAAGCGGGGGAAATGAAACATCTAAGTACCCCGAGGAAAGGAAACGATTCCCGTAGTAGCGGCGAGCGAACCGGGAGCAGCCCAAACCGTTTGAACCTAATGGCGTGCCGGCCTCAGTTCAGGCGGTGTTGCAGGGCTTCGCGTCCGCGCTGGCACGGCGCGGCGGCAGTCAGAAACCGGGTTCGGCAGGCGAACGTCCCTGGAAAGGGCGGCCGCAGAGGGTGAGAGCCCCGTAGCCGACGTCGACCCGGCTGCCGGTTGGAGTCCCTGAGTACCACGCGGCACGGTGAAAGCGCGTGGGAAGCTGGGGAGCCCACTCCCCAAGGCTAAATACTCGAAGTGACCGATAGCGGATAGTACCGTGAGGGAAAGGTGAAAAGTCCCCCGGAAGGGGAGTGAAAGAGTTCCTGAAACCGTGTGCCTTCAAACAGTGGGAGGCCGTACTGCGGCTGACCGCGTGCCTATTGAAGAATGAACCGGTGAGTTGCGTTGCGTGGCGAGGTTAAGGCGTTCTGCGCCGAAGCCGCAGCGAAAGCGAGTCTGAACAGGGCATCGAGAGTCGCGCACCGCAGACCCGAAACCAGGTGAGCTATCCATGGGCAGGGTGAAGCGGGAGTAAAGCCCCGTGGAGGCCCGAACCTTCTCCAGTTGCAAATGGATTGGATGACCTGTGGATAGAGGTGAAATGCCAAGCGAACCTGGCGATAGCTGGTTCTCCCCGAAATGCCTTGAGGGGCAGCGTTGGCGCAAACGACCGCGGAGGTAGGGCTCTGATTGGGTACGGGGGCGGAAGCCTACCAACCCCTGTCAAACCGCGAATGCCGCGGCCGAAGCGCCGGCAGTGAGACCGTGAGGGATAAGCTCCATGGTCGAAAGGGAAACAGCCCAGACCGCCGGCTAAGGTCCCGAAATCTTCACTGAGTGGGAAAGGATGTTCGATCGCGCAGACAACCAGGAGGTTGGCTTAGAAGCAGCCACCCTTGAAAGAGTGCGTAATAGCTCACTGGTCGAGTGGTCGGGCGCCGACAATTCAACGGGGCTAAGTGAAGTACCGAAGCCGCGGGGTCCGCCTTCTTGGTTTACCATTTTGGCGGGCGGTAGGGGAGCGTTCCGTTCAGCAGCGAAGGCGGGGCCGCGAGGGCCGCTGGAGCGGACGGAAGTGAGAATGCCGGTATGAGTAGCGCAAGGCATGTGAGAACCATGCCCACCGAATACCTCAGGGTTCCTACGGAAGGGCAATCCGCGTAGGGTTAGGCGGGCCTAAGCCGAGGCCGAAAGGCGTAGGCGATGGACAGACGGTTCATATTCCGTCCCCGTTGGGTGCGCGTTCGAGCGGCAGGGGCGACCCGGGTAGGAAGCGCGAGCGGGCCTATTGGACATGGTCCGTCGCCGGCCCGTAGGCGTCGTCGGGGGTTCAAAGACCCGGCGATCAAGCGGAGGGGCCGGTGGAAGCGGCGACGTCAGTCAAAGCGATTCGCGTGTGCCTGTTCCGGCAAGAAAACCCTCGGCCGCAAGCTCGCCCAGCGCCCGTACCGCACACCGACACAGGTAGGTGAGGGTAAGTACCTCCAGGTGGACGAGTGATTCCTCGCTAAGGAACTCGGCAAAATAGCTCCGTAACTTCGGGAGAAGGAGCGCCTCGTCGCGGTCCCCGGCTTCGCGCCGGCGGGTTGCGACAGGCCGCAGCGAGCAGGCCCAGGCGACTGTTTAACAAAAACACAGGTCTCTGCGAACGGGAAACCGGACGTATAGGGGCTGACGCCTGCCCAGTGCTGGAAGGTTAAGGGGCGGGCTTCACGGCCCAAACCGAAGCCCCAGTGAACGGCGGCCGTAACTATAACGGTCCTAAGGTAGCGAAATTCCTTGTCGGGTAAGTTCCGACCCGCACGAATGGCGTAACGATCTGGGCACTGTCTCGGCGAGGAGCTCGGCGAAATTGAAGTGGCCGTGAAGATGCGGCCTACCCGCAGATGGACAAAAAGACCCCGTGGAGCTTTACTGCAGCTTGACATTGAAGGTCGCCCTACGATGCGTAGGATAGGTGGGAGCCGGTGAAGGCGGGCTTGCGGGCCCGTCGGAGTGCAACCTTGAAATACCACCCTTCGTATGGTGTCCTTCTCACGCGCGTGCAAGCGTGCGGACCGTGTCTGGTGGGCAGTTTGACTGGGGCGGTCGCCTCCCAAATTGTAACGGAGGCGCGCAACGGTTCCCTCAGGGTGGATGGAAATCACCCGTCGAGTGTATTGGCACAAGGGAGCTTGACTGCGAGACTGACGCGTCGAGCAGGGACGAAAGTCGGCCAAAGTGATCCTACGGTTCCGAGTGGTAGGGCCGTGGCTTATCGGATAAAAGTTACCCCGGGGATAACAGGCTAATCTTGCCCGAGAGTTCACATCGCCGGCAAGGTTTGGCACCTCGATGTCGGCTCGTCGCATCCTGGGGCTGGAGTCGGTCCCAAGGGTTGGGCTGTTCGCCCATTAAAGCGGCACGCGAGCTGGGTTCAGAACGTCGTGAGACAGTTCGGTCTCTATCCTCTGCGGGCGTTGGAGCGTTGCGGGGAACTGCCCCTAGTACGAGAGGACCGGGGTGGACGGACCGCTGGTGTGCCAGTTGGGAGGCCTACTCCCACCGCTGGG
>CBDESM010000002.1:0-128057 GCA_965242485.1 Dehalococcoidia bacterium | reverse complement strand
GGCGAACTGGCCGTCGTCGGGCGGGCTGGATTTGTGGTTCTCGGTGCCCGATTCGCGGACTGAGGACGCGTTCCTGCACGTATCGGTGAACAAGTCCGGGGAGCCCTCGCGGGCGGCGGCGACGCGCTACGAATCGTCCTACGTGCGGGCCTACCAGCTGGTCGTGCCGAAGACGGGGGCTTCGACCTATACGAGCCTGACGCAGACGCGGCGCTGGCAGCCCGAGGGCGGCGACCAGCGCGCGGGAATCTTCCTGCGCGAGCAGCCGCGGACGTCCTACGACGCGGCGCACGCGAACGCGCCGGCGGCGAACGTGGACAGCGCCGTGATCAAGATCACCAGCGACGCCGGCGGCGCCTCGCCGCTGACGGGGGCCGAGATCACCTCGGACGGCTCGGCCGTGCTGAGCGCCTGCACGGAGTCGGCGGCGGGCCACACCTGCACGATCCCGGTGGCGGACTGGCCGCAGTCGGGCAGCCCTGCTTTGGCGACGGAGCTGGACTTCCAGTTCTCCGCGCCCGATGCGCACCGCGGCGACGTCTACGTGCACGTGACCCTGATCAAGTCGGGCAAGACCAACCGCACGGGTTCGCTGCGCTGGCAGGCGCCGCTCACGGTCTCGGCCTTCCCGCGCCCGCGCGCGCTGAACGACGCCGGCACCGCCGTCACGTCGGCCGGCGAGTTCGACGCCATGGCCGGCACGGACCGCGCGCGGGTCGAGCTGCGCTCGAGCGCGGGCGGTTCCGGCGGCGCCTCGACCTCGGCCTTCGACCGGGTGATCATCACGGTCGCCTCGGACGCGTCCGGCAGCAGCCCGATCAGCGGCGCGAAGCTCTCCAGCGATGACGCCGGCAGCACGGTGATCGGGGAGTGCACGGAGACGTCGGTCGGCAACACCTGCACGGTGCCGGTGGCGGACTGGCCGGTCTCGGGCGCGGTCGCGGGCAACCTCGGGCTCTACTTCAGCGTGCCGCTGACGCACGGCGCGGCGGCCTACCTCGTGGCGCGGGCCGAGAACGCGGGCGAGCGCGACCGCGTCGTCGCGCTCAAGTACGACGCGCCGATTGGCTCGCGCAGCTCCCAGGCCGGCCCCGTGCTGGACCCGCGGCTCTCGGGCGGCGCACGCGAGCAGGACGACGACGGCGACGGCGCATGGCTGGACAACCTGCGCTGGTACGACACTGCCGCCAGCAGCCGCCAGCGGCTGGCGGTGCGCATCTACGAGACCGCACGCAGCGACTGGAGCGGCACGGCCGAGCTGGCCTCGTTCGCCTCGCTGGCTTCGAGCAACGCGCTGACGCTCACGGCCGCCTACACGGTCGGCGCGGTCACGACCACACTGGGCGCGACCCATGTCACCTTCACCAAGCCGGACGGCAGCGCGCTGGGCTGCAGCGAGGCGTCCTACGCCGGCGGCACCTGCACCTTGACCCGCGCGCAGTTGAAGACGCTGATGGGCGTGAGCGGCGCGGCCGATGAGCGGCGCAGCTTCGAGCTGGAGTTCGCGTTCTCGATCAAGACCGCCTTCACCAACAGCGGGGACGTGACCGTCCAAGCCAGCGTCGGGCGCTACATCGCGGGCGCCAGCTCGGAGTCGACGATCGTCTACGCGCGCGGGATCACGGCGGCGGCGGCGAACGCGCAGCCGTTCGCGATGCAGCTGAGTGCGGACGGCTCGCCGGAGCAGGGCAACGTGCTGACGCGGGACCCGCAGCGCCGCTACGCGCCGGGCGGCCAGGACACGCCGGTCAACCTGCGCATCTACGCCAGCTCCAGCGCGCTGGACACCTACAGCAGTTCGGTCAACCTGGTGCCCTACGCGAGCGTCGAAGAGATCAAGCTCGAGATCAAGGACCGGCCCTCGCCCAACGCGGCGATCAGCGGGGCCGCGATCACGGTGCTCAAGAACGACGGCACGAGCGCCTGCACGGAGGCGGCGGCGGGCAACGTCTGCACGATCACGGGCGCGAACTTCCTGGCGTCCGGCCCGCCGCGTGCGGCCGGCTACTACCGCGCGCTGCCCTTGGACTTCACGTTCACGGTGCCGGCCGGCTACGTCAACGCGGACTTCGGCAACGCGGACCTGGTGATCTCGGTGCGGCGCGGGGGCAGCGGCACGCCGGCCGCGCGCACGCAGACGTTCACGCTGCCGTTCGACGGCGGCACCCGCGCGCAGCCGTTCGCGATGGCCTCGAACCCGGCCTACAGCGCCGCGGCCGGCAACCAGCAGTGGGCAGCGGGCGGCCGCCGCACGCCGGTCTGGCTGCACATCTACAACACGGAGAAGTCCGCCTTCGAAGCGGTCGCCGCGAACAACACGGCGCAGTACTGGGAGTTCGACCAGACCGCGGGCGCCGAGGTGATCACGATCGAGCTGCTGGACGGGCAGAACGGCGAAGCGGCCCCGCGCCGCGCGCGGATCACGGCGCCGGACTCGGACGAGAAGTTCGCGCCCTGCGCGGAGTCGCGGCCCGGCCCGGTCTGCACGATCAGCTTGGCGGCGCTGAAGGCCTACGACAGCGGCGCGACGACGGACGACGACTACGTCGACCCGCTCCGCTTCGCGGTCTCTGTCCCGCAGGGCTCGACCGCCTCGATCCGGATCCGCGCCGGCGTGCAGCGCTCGGACGACGTGCCCGGCTCGAACCCGGCGGTGAAGGAGCGCAAGGTGCGGGAGTTCGCGCTCTACGCGCCCTGGCCCTACCCGCAGCTGGTTCCGCTGGACGACGACGGCGAGCCGCCGGCCGGCTCGATCGGGCTGGTGCCCTGGGAGTACGAGCCGCGCGGCCAGCGCACGCCGCTGCTGCTGGGCCTCTACAACGAGCGCCGGGCGGGAGCCTACGCCGAGCCGTCGAGCGCGAACCAGCCGGCCCTGTCCGACTTCGAGACGATCACGCTGACGGTGCTGGACCGCGGCGGCGCGCCGCTTGCGGACGCGCGGATCACGGCCCGCAGCGGGGCGCCGCTCTCGGCCTGCCGCCCGGCCGGCAACGAGTGCGAGATCAGCCGGGCGGAGTGGCGGGCGCTGCAGCCGGGCGGCGGCTCGCTGGTCCGGGCCCCGCTCGAGTTCGCGGTGATCGTGCCGGCCGCCTACGGCGAGGCGATCTCGGTCCGCGCCGTGATCAGGCACTCCGGGCGCAACGCGCCGGACTCGGCGCTGCCGTCCGGTCTGTTCACGGTCGGCTCGGCCGCGGTCGGCATCGCCGACGACTCCGGCGCGCGCAGCACCTCCTACCGGCTGAGCATGGTCTCGCCCGTGAAAAAGGCGTTCGCCTTGCCGCTGCTCGACGACGGCGAGGGCGGCCTGCGGGTCTGCGCCAAGGACGAGCCCGGCGCCGCCTGCACCGCGCCCTCGGCCCAGCGGGGAGCCGCGCTGGGGTTCGCGGCGGCGATCACGCGCGGGCTCGACTCGCACCCGGCCAAGCCGGACCCGGACCGCGACGAGCTGGTCCAGTACGACGAAGTCGAATCGCTGCGGATCACGGCCATGGGCGGCCGGATCATCCACCGCGCGCTCTGCCCGGCCCGGGACCCCGAGCACCCGGTCGACCCGGCCCAGCCGGCGACGGCGGACGACGACTGCACGGTGCCGGGCGCGCTGCTGCAGGCGTTCCACGGCGCCGAGCCGTCGGACCCGATCCGCCCGCTCGAACTGGTGGTCGTGCCCAGCGCGGCCTCCGGCGCGGTCTCGCTGGCCTACGACATCGCCGGCTCCGACGACGTGATCGAGGCGACGATGGCGTTCACGGCGGCCGCGGGAACTCCGCGCCTGGCCGCGGCCGTCTTCTTCGACTGGACCGACCCCGGCTCCGACTACGACGCGGCCCGGCCGGCCGTCCTGTTCACGGTCGGCCGCCGCGACTCGCGCGCGGCCGCCCCGCCGGTGCCGGCCTCGGCCCTGCCCGGCCGGCTGGTGCCCGCGCGCTTCGACGAGCTCGACACGGAAGCCGCACTCCAGCTCTCGATCAGCCAAGGGACGCTCTCCTACAACGGCGTTGCCTGCCCCGACCCCGACGCCTGCACGCTCCCGCTCTCCCGCGCCGAGCTGCTGGCCGGTTCCTCCGCGGCCGACGACAGCGAGGAGATCGGCAGCCTCAGGGCCGAGTACGCGCTGCCGCTGGAGCGCTCCGGCCCGACCACGCTGACCGCGGCCGCGCGCCCGGACGGCGGCTCGCCCGTCTCCGGCTCGCTGGCGATCCCGCATCCGGCGGTCTCGGCGCCGGTCGGGGCGGCCCACCTGCCGGCCGACGCGGACGGCGAGATCTCGGCCGGGGCGACCGAGCAGCTGGCGGCCGGGTTCCTGATCGCGGTGGCCGACTCCGGCGCGGGCTGGGCCTGCCTGCGGCCCGACCCCTCGTTCCTCGAGCTCGACGCGTCCGGCGCCGCGGTTGACGCCTGCGCGCTCTCCCGCGCGCCGGCGCCGGCCGAGCCTTCGGACCCGCAGCCGGCGCCCTCGGCGCTGCACGCCTGGCTGGACGACGACTCCTACCTGGCGCTGGGCGGCGACGCGGTCTTCTCCGGCGACGGCGGCAAGAAGCTGGAGATCGGCGGGAGTTCGCGCTGGAACCAGCTGCGCTGCGCGCCGGCCGAGGGCCTGCCCGGCGGGGCCGGGGCCGACGCCGGCCCGCGCGACCTCGCCTGCTGGGTGACGGACGCCGCGGGCGCGCGGCCCGAGATCACGGCCGCGGCCAGCACCAGCGGCGCGCCGATCACCGTCTCCGCCAACCTGATCTCGGCGAACGGCCGCAAGTTCCACTTCATCCTCGGCTCGGGCGAGCAGCCCTCCGTGCAGCCGGCCGCGCGCGGCGCGGCCGCGGCCGCGTTCGCGCTGCCCGGCTCCGTCTTCGGCTCGGCCGCGATCCCGGTCGGCGCCGCCGCCATCCCCGCCTCCGCGAGCCTGCTGCGGGCCGGCGACGCGACCGGCCCGATCCCGGACGGGGCCGCGGCGGCGCTGCTGCTGCGGATCGCCGACGCCGGCGGGCGGCCCGCGGACCCGGAGCGGATCTCCTCGATCACGCTGACCGCGAGCAAGGGCGAGCTGGGCGGCGACTACTGCGACGGCGGCCGCGCCTGCACCTTCCAGGCCCGCGCCGGCTCCGCCCTCGCGTCCGCGGCGGCCGAGGACCCGGGCCTGACCGCGCGCATCCCGCTGACCCTGACCCCGCCCGACGGCGAGGGCTCGCTGACCCTGCGCGCCGTCGTCGTCTCCACCGCCGGGGCCCAGTTCTCGGCCGCGCTCCCGCTCGACTACGCCGGCGGCGCCGCCCTGATCCGGATCGGCGAAGACCTCCCCGTCCTCCACCACCACGCCACCACCGACGCCGCCGACAACGCGGCCAGAGGCGGCGCCAACGGCGGTGCGGCCGCCGCCGGCGCGGCCGGCTCGGGCAGCGGCAGCGGTGCCAATGGCGGCGCTGCCGGCAGCGGCGGCGCAGCGAACGGCAACGGCGCCGGCGACCCCGCCGCGGAGCGCGGCATCGCCGAGATCCCGATCACCGCGACCGACGCCGGCGGCCGCGTCGTCGAGCTGCCCCCGCGCGCCTCCGCCCGCGTCGAAGGCCCAGACGGCGCCACCGAGGACCGCTTCGCCATCGCCCGCGACTGCTCCGACGGGCCGACCGCCTGCAAGTTCCGCATCTCCGTCACCGCCTCCGCCGCCGACCCGCTGCCCTCAGGCCGCTACGAGCTGGTCGTCACCGGAGCCGGCCTGACCGACGCCCAGGGCAACCCCGACATCCGCGCCGAGTTCGGCGTCGCCGGCCCGGCCGCCGCGATCGAGGCGCGCGCGCCCGCGCTGCCCGCGATCGGCGCCCCGCTCGCGATCCGCGCCGACCTCACCGACGCGCAAGGCAACGCCGTCGCCGACGGCACCCAAGTCCGCCTCTCCGTCCGCTCGCCCGACGGCTCGCCCTCGCCGCTGATCCCGCTCGACCCGCCGCCGACGGACCCGGCCGACCCGGCCTCGGCCCTGCTCCGCACCCGCAACGGCATCGCCGCCGCTTCCATGGCCGCGGCCTCGGCCTCCGTCGCCATCCTCTCCCTCGACGCCCAGGACGGCCCCCGCACCGCCGCCTCCCTCACCCTCGTCCTCACCCCCGACTCCGGCGACGGCGCCGGTTCCGACGGCGCAGCCGGCTCCGGCGCCGCAGGCGGCGGCGCAACCGGCGCCCCCGCCATCCAAATCGGCTTCTCCACCTGGTCCGGCCGCATGGGCGCCAGCGCCGCCGCCGCCCTCGCCGCCTCCCCCCGGACCCAAGCCATCTACCTCTGGAACGGCAAGCGCTGGCTCCGCTACGCCTCCACCCCCTCCGGCACCCCCGTCCCCGGCTCCCAAAACTTCACCCTCGCCCCCAACGACGTCATCTACACCCCCTCCCCCTAGCACCCCGCCCGCCCACCCCCAGCCCTGCAGCGCGCGCCGGGGCGCGTAACGGCGGTCGCCCCCGCGCGTCCGCACCGCTCGGGCGCGGCGCTCGGAGGAGGGGCAGGCAAAGACCCAAGTCGCCCATCAGCACGTGCCCGACCGGGAGGCCGCGTTCGGTATGCCAGCGGACGGCGCGTCTACAGCACGATCAGCAGGATGATGCCGACCAGGAAGAGCGAGATCGAGACCACGGTGCCGGTGACGGTAGCGATGCTCAAAATGCGGATCTGCCTGATGGTGCGCTCATTCGGTTCTTGGAACGCTTCTGCTTCTTCGGTCAGGCGCCGGATTACTGCCGACAACCCGGTGGCGGGATCGGTGCGGAAAACCTCGGTCAGGTCGACGTCCTTGAGGCGGGCCTCCAGGACGAGGCCGGGTAGAACGCAGGTTGCGGACAGCGATGAAACGAAGATGACGACGAGCAAGCAAGTGAGGGCTGTCTCCGGAACGTCGATGCCGCTGAGGCTGATCGCCAGCATCGCCACGGCGATCAGCAGGATCGGCCGGAGCACGCGGCGGGAGGTGCGGCGGTTGATCTCGGCGGCGCGGTGGTGCTGCTTTCTCAGCGCCTCGAGTGCGTTGTGGAAGGCCCACTCGGAAGCGTCCCAGCCGCCTCCGCTTCCGCGATCATCGCCGGGCCATCTGCGGTACGCCATAGATTCGTCCCGTTCCGCACTCGCCCTCAGTGCGCGTCGGGGGCGCCTTCGATGATTGATTCGACGACCTGCGGTTCAGCGAGGGTGGTAACGTCGCCTACGTCGTCGGGGTTGCCTTCGGCGACTTTGCGGAGGATGCGGCGCATGATCTTGCCGCTGCGAGTCTTGGGCAGGCCGGCGACGAATTGTATCTTGTCGGGTGTCGCGATCGGGCTGATTTCGCCGCGCACTTGCCGCTTCAGTTCGGTGGCCAAGTCGGCATCGGGATTGAAGCCGTCCTTGAGCAGCACGTAGGCGTAGATGCCTTCGCCCTTGATTTCGTGCGGATAGCCGACGACGGCGGCCTCGGCGCAGCCGGCGTGGCCGACCAGCGCGCCTTCAATTTCGGCGGTGCCGAGACGGTGGCCGGAGACGTTGAGTACATCGTCGACGCGACCGGTGAGCCAGTAATATCCATCTTGGTCGCGGTATGCCCCGTCGCCGGTGAAATAGTAGCCGGGGTACTGGACGAAGTAGGTGTTGACGAAGCGCTCGTGGTCGCCGTAGACGGTGCGCATCATGCCCGGCCAGGAGCGGGCCATGCAGAGCAGGCCGGCTTGGTTGTTGCCCTCCAGCACGTTGCCGTCGGGGTCGAGCAGGATCGGTTCAGCGCCCATGAAGGGGAGCGAGGCGGAGCCCGGCTTCATATCGTTCGCGCCGGCGAGCCCGGTCAGGATGTGGCCGCCGGTCTCGGTCTGCCAGTACGTATCGACGATCGAGCAGCGGCCCTCGCCGACTACGTCGTGGTACCAGCGCCATGCCTCCGGGTTGATCGGCTCGCCGACGGTGCCGAGCACGCGCAACGACTGGCGTCCGTGGTTCTTGACCCATTCGTCGCCCTCGCGCATCAGGGCGCGGATCGCGGTCGGCGCGGTGTAGAGGATGTTGATCCCCAGCCGGTCGACCATGTCCCAGTAGCGTCCCGCGTCGGGATACGTGGGAATCGACTCGAACATGACCGAGGTCGCGCCGTTGGCGAGGGGTCCGTAGCAGATGTACGAATGGCCCGTGATCCAGCCCACGTCGGCGGCGCAGCAATAGATCTCGCCGTCGCGGTAGTCGAAGGTGTAGCGGAACGACATCGCGGTGTAGAGCAGGTAGCCCGCTTGGGTATGCAGCACGCCCTTGGGTTTGCCGGTCGAGCCGGAGGTATAGAGGATGAACAGCGGGTCCTCGGCGTCCATCACTTCCGGTTCGCACTCCGCCGGCTGCTGCGGGACGGTTTCGTGCCACCAGATGTCGCGTCCGTCCCGCATCAGTACATCGCCGCCGGTGTGCTGGTGGACGAGCACGAACTCGACGCAGTCGACGTTCTCCAACGCGGCGTCGACGTTGGCCTTGAGCGGCACGACGCGGCCGCCGCGCTTGCCCTCGTCCTGCGTGATCAGGGCCTTGCAGGTCGAATCGGTGACGCGGTCGGCGATGGCGGAGGCGGAGAAGCCGCCGAAGATGACGGAGTGGACGGCGCCGATGCGGGCGCAGGCGAGCATCGCGACGATCACTTCCGGCGTCATGCCCATGTAGATGGCGACGCGGTCGCCCTTCTCGACGCCGTGGGCGCGCAGCAGGTTGGCGACGCGGCAGGTCTCTTCGTAGAGCTCGCGGTAGGAAACGGCGCGGTTCTCGCCGGGCTCGTCGCCCTCCCAGAGGATCGCCGTCTGATCGCCGCGCTCGGCGAGATGGCGGTCGAGGCAGTTGGCGGCGACGTTGAGCTTGCCGCCCGTGAACCAGGCGATCTCGCCCTTGGCCAAGTCTTCGCGGTTGAGCTCCTGCCAAGGCTCGATCCAGTCGACGAATTGCTCCGACATCCGCGACCAGAAGGCGAAGGGCCGGTCAAGCGCCTCGCGCCAGAGCGCCTCGTAGCCCTCGCGCGAATCGACCAGCGCCCCTTCCCGCACCCGAGCGGGCGGCGAATACGACTCATGCACCGGCAAAGAAGCATCCACGGAGGTCATCGGCATCTCCCCTCGCGCACCTGCGCCTCGGCGAATCCTAGCCGCCGCGCCGCCATATATGGATCAAAGGTCTTTCCAAGTCCAGATCTCGCGCAGATCGATCTCGCAGCCGGGCATCTCATCGCCCACGCGCATCGTGTCGGGCCTCCGATGCACCATCATCTCAACCTCGGGCGGATCGCCCGTTCCGGCTTTGCGGCGGAAGACCGTCAGCGTTTCGCCATGCACGTCGAGCAGCCAGCCGACGATCACGCCGCGCGTAATCCAATTCTCCATTTTGCGCTGCTGGGCCGCGCGGCTCTGGCCATGTGAAAGCACCTCGATCACAAAGGTGGGCAGGACGCGCGGATAGCCTTGACGCTCGGACCGCGGGGGAATCAGCGCCGCGCGCTCGGGCGACCACCAGGCGAGGTCGGGGGCGTTGGTCTCTTCGCCTCGGCCGGTGCGCACGTGCTGGCTCGATTCGACCAGCAGCCCTCTGCCGCCGCCGACTCTCCAGTTGCCGAATTGCCGTCCCAACTCGACGCCGATCGCCGAGCCGGCATCCATTGGTCCGCCAGTGATGATGAGCTCCCCTCGGCTTCCCCGTTCGACCTCGACGCTGCCGCAGTCTTCGAGCACTTCGCGGAGTTCGTCGTCCGTCAGCAGTCCGTTCGGCGGCTGCCAGACGACTTCGCGGCCCGGCCCCGCCGCAGCGATCGCCTCCGCGAGGCCGGTGAGCTTGGTTCGTTCCCTCGTCGGCACCAGCGCCATCGCCCGCTCCTCGTCCGCATCGTACCGGTTCGCCAACGGCAGGCCGCGGCGGTGGTAGCCTGAGGGGGCTAGGGAATGGAGGGCGCGATGGCCGAGCAGGGCGAGCCGTTCGAGCGGATTTCGGTGCAGGATGCGGAGGCGAAGCGGCAGGCGGGGGTGCCGATCGTCGATACCCGCGAGCTGGACGAGTACCAGGACGGGCACGTGGCGGGCGCGCCGCTGATGCCGCACATGTCGGTGATGACGCAGGCCGAAAAGCTCGAGGAGATCGCGGGCGGCAAGGATCAGCCGCTGATGTTCATCTGCGCCAAGGGGCAGCGCAGCGCGGTCGCCTGCGAATTCGCCGCGGCGCTGGGCTTCACCGATCTCTACAACGTCGAAGGCGGCACCGAGGCCTGGATCGCGGCCGACCTGCCCACCGAGTAGCGCCGCCAGCCCGCGCCGGACGGCCTTCGGCGACCGCGCCGCCGGTTACTGACGATGCTTGCGCTCGAACTCGTCAAGCGGATGTCGCCGCTGCAGCGGTACGCCGTGCTGGTCGTCGTCGTCGTGATCGCGGTCGCGCTGTACCTCTTCTTCACCGGTCAGTTCAGCGGCGGCGGAGACGACGGCGGCGAGCAGGCGGCCGCAGAGCAGGCGGAGCCCGTGGAGCCAGTCGGTCCCGGCTCGCAAGGCGATTCTCGGGGCGGCGTCCCGGTCGTGCTTGGCGAGTCCGGGCGCGTCGGCCCGATCGACTTCGCGGTGGATGACGTGAACTATCCGACCCAGGTGCCGGGCGGCGTCGCCGTTGAGCGGTTCGGCGTGGTCCGGTTGCGCGCCGTGAACCGCGGCGGATCGCCGCTGCTGCTGGGCCCGGAGATGATCCAGATCGTCTCGTCGGACGGGCGCAGCTTCGCAGCCGATGCGGAACTGTCGCTGAGCGCCGCAGAGGTGGTGGCGGGGGCGGTTGCGCCGCCGACGACGCTGCAGCCCGGACTGGCGATGAACTTGGTCGTCGTGTTCCAGCTGCCCAACAGCGCCGGCGGGCTGAACCTGCGGCTGCATGGGGCTTGGGTCGACTTCGCGCTGGGCGACGACTAGCCGTGGCCGCCCGCGAGCGCATTCTGCTGTTCGACGTGGACGGCACGCTGACCGACACGCAGGGCGCGGGTTCGCGCGCGCTCAAGCGGACGTTCGCGGAGACGCTCGGCTTGGACGGGGCGCTGGACGGCATCCCCATCGCCGGGCGCAGCGACTCGTGGATCGTGGCGGCCGGCCTCGAAGCGAAAGGCCGCAGCGCGGGCGGCGCGGCGCTGGAAGAATTTAAAAGCGCCTACGTCGAGCGGCTCGGCGAGGAACTGGAGCGCGGCGGCGCGTTCCTGCTACCCGGCGTCGAGACGCTGCTCGCGGCGCTGGCGGAGCGCGGCAGCGCCGTCTTGGGCTTGGGCACGGGCAACTTCCGTTTGGCTGCCGAAGCCAAGCTGTCCAAGGTCGGCATCTGGCAGTACTTCGCCGACGGCGGCTTCGGCGACGACGCCGCGGATCGGGCGGAACTGCTCGCGGCCGGCGTTGAAAGGCTGTCCGGTACCGGGCGGGCCGACGTGATCGTGATCGGCGATACGCCGCACGACATTAGCGCCGCAAGGGCGATCGGCGCTCTGGTGATGGCAGTGAAGACCGGCTACGCCGACCCGTCCGAACTGACCACGGCCGACTGGCTGCTCGACGATCTCTCGGACACTGCATCCGCGCTCGCCGCGCTGCTCGACGGCGCTTAGCGCTTCCAGATCCGCTCGAACGCAACCGTCAGCCCCGGCATTTCGGGGCCCACCTCAATCGCATCGGGCCGATCATGCACCGCGACGACGGCAGCGGCGCGCTCAGCCGCGGACGGATCGGCGCGCAGGACATGCACGCGCTCCTCAAATGGATCGAGCATCCAAGCGACGGCGGTACCGCGTTCGATCCACATGCGACAGCGATCGATCTGGTCCGGCGCTGACTGCGACTTCGACCTGATCTCGACGACGAACGTCGGGGCCTCATGCGGGTATCCGGCCTCGATCCCTTCGTCGGGCATCCGCTGTACCTGTTCAGCCGTGAAGTAGCTGAAGTCGGCCGCGCGGACTTCCTCGTCGCCGTTGAACGCGAACCCCGGGCTCGAATCGTCCGCCTCGCCTTCGTCGCCGGTTGCGACCTGCCAATTCCCCGTCTGCCTGCCGAGCTCGATCGTGATGCGGCCTGAGCCGCTGCGTGCAACGGGTGCGATGATCAGCTCCCCTCGCGGGCCGCGTTCGATCAGGTGTTGCGGCGAGAGGTCGCCGAGTTTTTCGAGCAAATCGTCGGTGAGCGGATAATCCGACGGGAACGGCAGGACGATCTCGGCCGGCGCGCCAGCGGGTCCGTCTCCGTTCCTTGCCGGGTGGATATCCGACCGTCTTGCGCGCTTTCCTTCCGCGGTCGGCATGGTTAGTCGCGCCAGATCGGGGTGAAGTCGATCACCAGGCCGGGCAATTCGGGGCCGACTTCGATCTCGACCGGGCGTTCATGCATGGCGACGACGATCTCGGTGCGCTCGGCGCTGGACGGATCGGCGCGGATGACGTGGACGGTTTTGTTGAACGGGTCGATCATCCAGGCGACTTCGGCTCCGTCGGCGACCCATTTCAGGCAACGGTCGACTTGGTGCTGGACGGACTGGGATTTCGACCGCACTTCGACGGCCCAAGCGGGGACTTCGTCGGCGAAGCCGGCCTCGATGCCCTCCTTCGGCATGCGCGCCACTTGCTCCGCGCTGAAGTAGCTGAAGTCCGCTTGGCGGACTTCCGAATTGCCGTCGACGATGATGCCGGCTTCCGCGTCGTCGAATTCGCCGCCGTCGCCCACTGCATCGAGCCAAGTCCAAGACTGCTGCGCGAGCCGGCCGGTGGTGCGGCCTGAGCCGCTGCGTGCAACGGGTGTGATGATCAGCTCCCCTCGCGGGCCGCGTTCGATCAGATGCTGCGGCGAGAGGTCGCCGAGTTTTTCGAGCAGATCGTCGGTGAGCGGATAATCCGACGGGAACGGCAGGACGATCTCGGCGGGCTCGCCGGCGGCCCCGCCGCTTCGCCGCTCGTGGGCCGCGGCCGGCGGATCGGGCGCTGGGCGTTCCGCTTCGGCGCTGGGCGCAGTCGCGACGGCTTCGGCCATGTCCCGCTCCTCATCTCCATCGTACGCGGGCGGAGCGCTGCTTCGGGCGGGCGTAGGATACGGAGGTGAGCCAGCGAGGACCGGGCGGCGCGGGGGGCGAGGCGCTGGTGACCGCGCCGCCGGTCGCGGGCATTCCCTACCAGTGGGTCGCGCTCGGCATCGTCTGCCTCGGCATCTTCCTCGGCGTGCTCGACAACTCCATCATCAACGTCGCGCTGCCCAAGCTCTCGGACGAGTTCGGGCGCCCGATTCAGGACGTGATCTGGGTGCCGCTCGCGTTCATCGTCGTGAGCACGGGGCTGTCGCTCACGATGGGCCGGCTCGGCGACCTCTACGGGCGCAAGATGCTCTACGTCGTCGGCTTCGTGATCTTCACGGGCGCGACGCTGCTGAGCGCGTTCGCCGGCGACTTGGAAGAACTGGTCGCGTCGCGCGTGGTGCAGGCGATCGGGTCGTCGATGACGATGGCCAACGGCGCCGCGATCGTGACCGCCTCGTTCCCGGAGTCGCAGCGCGGCACCGGGCTGGGGATCATGGTCTCGACGGTCGGGGCCGGCTTCGCCTGCGGGCCGGTGCTGGGCGGCGTGCTGGTCGATCTGCTCGACTGGCGGGCGATCTTCTGGACGCGCGCGCCGCTGGGCCTGATCGGCGCGGCCGCCGCCTGGCTGCTGCTGCGCGACGTCGCGGCGGAGCGGCGCCCGAAGGGGATCGACGTGCCCGGCGCGCTGTTCCTCTTCTTCGTGCTGGGCGCGTTCACCTTCGGGATCAACCGCGGGCGCGAATGGGGCTGGGCGAGCACCGAGATCGTCATCGCGTTCGCGGTCGCCGCCGTCTCGCTTGTGGTCTTCATCGCCGTCGAGCGCCGGGCGGCGAGCCCGGTCGTCGATCTGGGCCTGTTCAAGGGGCGCGGCTTCTCTTTGGGCATCTCGGCAGCCGTCCTGCAGTTCATGGGCATGACGGCCGCGATCACGCTCGGCCCGTTCTACCTCGTCGACGCGCGCGGGCTCTCCACGCTGGCGGCCGGGCTGCTGATCCTGCCGATGCCGCTGATGATGCTGCTCGTCTCGCCCCTGTCGGGCTGGCTCTCCGACCGGTTCGGCTCGCGCCCGTTGACGACGCTCGGCCTGCTGCTGGTGCTGGCCGGACTCGGCTCGCTCGCGCTGATGGACGCGGACACGCCGGTCGGCGGCTTCGCCTGGCGGATGCTGATCCTCGGCATCGGCACGGCGCTGTTCAGCTCGCCCAACACCTCGGTGATCATGTCCGCCGTGCCGCCAGACCGTTTGGGCACGGCGTCGGCCTCGCAGACGACGGCGCGGACGATGGGCAACGCGATCGGCCAGGCCGTCTGGATCGCGCTCTACGGCAGCGCCGCCGCGGCCTTCGCCGTCTCCGAGGGCGTCGCCGCCGAGTCCGGCGGGGCGATCACGCGCGGCTACCAGATCGCGCTGTTCGGAGCCGCGGCCGTGATCCTGCCGGCCATCGTCTTCGCGCTGCTGGGCGGGCAGCGCGGCATCCGCGCGGTGCAGCAGCGCGTCGCGGAATCGGTCGGGCGGCTGATCGACCCGCGCTGGATCGCGCACGGCGCGCCGCAGAAGCCCGGCTACCAAGTCGGCTACCGCGCGCGGGCAGGGGAGGTGATCGGTGACTGACGCGACCGACGTGATCGTGGTCGGGGCGGGCAACGCGGCGCTCTGCGCGGCTCTGGCCGCCCGCGAGGCCGGCGCGGAGGTCGTCGTGCTCGAAAAGGCGCCGGAGGCCGAGCGCGGCGGCAACACCTACTTCACCGGCGGCGGCTTCCGCTTCCCCTACGACGGCTTGGAGCAGCTGCGCCAAATCCTGCCCGATTTGAGCGAGGCGGAGGCAGCGCGGGTCGACGTGGGCGCGTACCGCGAGGCGGATTTCCGCTCGGACTTGGCGCGGGTCACGCAGGGGCTGATCGACGACGGGCTGGCGACGCGCTTGGTGCGGGAGGCTTGGCCGACGATGCGCTGGCTGCACGAGCAGGGCGTGCGCTTCACGCTGATGACGGGACGGCAGGCGAATGAAGTGGACGGGGTGCTTGTGTTCTACGGCGGGCTGACGGTCGAGGCCGTCGGCGCGGGCAAGGGGCTGTCAGATCAAGAATTCGCCGCGGCGGAGCGGGCCGGCGTCGAGGTCCGCTACGACTGCAAACTGACCGGGCTGGAACGGCTGGCCGACGGCTGGCGGCTCCGCACCGCCGGCGCCGATGGGCCGGGCGTGATCGAGGCCCGTTCGGTCGTGCTCGCCGCCGGCGGCTTCGAAGCGAATGCCGAGATGCGCACCCGCTACCTCGGCCCCGGCTGGGAGTTGGCCAAAGTGCGCGGCACCAGATTCAACACCGGCGACGTCATCCAAGCCGCGCTCGCCGCCGGCGCGCAATCGTTCGGCCACTGGTCCGGCGCGCACGCCGTAGCATGGGACCTGAACGCGCCGGCGACGGGCAACCGCGTGGTGGCCGACCTCTACCAGAAACACTCGTACCCATACGGCCTGATCGTGAATCTCGACGGCGAACGGTTCGTCGACGAAGGTGCCGACCTGCGCAACTACACCTACGCAAGATACGGCCGCGAGATCCTGAAGCAGCCGCAGAGAGCCGCCTTCCAACTCTTCGACCAACGCACGACAGGGTTGCTCAGGGACGAATATAAAACAGGCCGCGAATCCGTAGCCCGCGCCGACACGATCCCGGAACTGGCCGATGCGCTCGGCATTGACCCGGATGCCTTGGAGCGCACCATCGCCGAATACAACAACGCCTGCCCTCCCGATGCAACCGATCGTTACCATCCATCAAAACTGGACGGCGTGGGTACCACCGGGATCACGCCCCCAAAATCCAACTGGGCGCTCCCCTTCGACAGCCCGCCCTACTTGGGCTACGCCGTAACCTGCGGCATCACCTTCACCTTCGGCGGCCTGCGGATCGATCCCAAGACAGCGCAAGTGCTGGACACGGAAGACCGCCCCATGCCCGGCCTGCACGCCGCCGGCGAACTAGTAGGCGGCCTCTTCTACGACAACTACGCCGGCGGCAGCGGCCTAATGGCCGGCTCCGTCTTCGGCCGCCTAGCCGGCAAATCAGCCGCCGATGCGCTAGGCTAGGAGAAGAGGAGGCGATGATGGAGGTCAAGGATGCGGTTGCGACGGCGAAGGGTCATGTGGCGACGCTCTTCGCAGATGAGGAGATCACCGAGGTCGGGCTGGAAGAAGTGCAGTTCGATGAAGAATCGGATGAGTGGTGGGTGACCATCGGTTTCAAGAGACCTTGGAACCGCCCGATCATGGATGTGAACGTGCTGACCCAGCGAGCGCTCTTCCGCGCCTACAAGCAGGTCCGGATCAGCGACTCTGATGGTCGGATCGTGTCTTTGGTTGACCGCATCCTCTCGGATCACTGATTTCTCATGCCTCGCGGCTTGTTTATCGACGCGAATCTATTGATCCTGCTGGTAGTGGGGCGAGTCAGCAGCGAGCTGATCGGCGAACATCGCCGGTTGCGGGGATTTTCCGTCGCCGACTACGAACTATTGATTGGCTTTATAGCGGACTACGACGTGATTTACGTGACGCCTAACACGCTTACAGAGACGTCGAATTTGCTCGCCTCGCATCTGCGAGCGCATCGCCATCGCTTCTTGGGCACTTTGCGAGCCCTGATCGAACAGAGCAGAGAAATCGTGGTTGCGAGTGCTGATGCAGCAGGCAATATGCATTATCTAGATCTCGGGTTGACCGATGCCGCCCTATTGGAGGTCGCATCACCGGAGACGCCCCTATTGACGGCAGATATAAAACTATTCACGGTCGCGACCGCGGACGGCGTTGCCCGAGCAGTGAGTTTTTGGGATTTGCGTACTTGATATAGGATGATCGATGAATATCTAGAGGCAGGTGGGCCAGCTGGCTAGTTCTTTGGTTTGGCCTGTTTGGGGCGGGGTTACTTGGAATCTTTGGATGGCTTCTGCTAGCCATTGGCGGGTGTCGGCTGGATCTATGATTTCGTCCAGGTTCATGAGGCCGGCGGCGCCCCAGGGTTCGTGGCCTAGGGTCCATTCGTTGATTTTGTCTTGCCGGAATTGGTCGCCGTCTTGGGCTTCGGCGATGTCCTTGGCGTGGACTACGTTGACGCCTACGGCTGGGTCCATGAAGGAGATTTCGGCGCCGGGCCAGGCGGTGATCAGGGCGTTGTCCATGCTGCCGCCGCTGAGGGAAAAGTAGGCGAGGCCGAAGGCTTTGCGGAGGACGACGGTGATTCGCGGCACGCTGGCGAGGACGAGCGCTTCAAGGAACATGATCGCCTTGTGCAGCAGGCGATCCCACTCGGGCTGGCTGCCGACGATGAAGCCGGGCACGTCGGTGAGGAAGACGAGCGGGATGTTGAAGCTGTCGCAGAGGCAGATGAATTGGGCGCCCTTATCGCAGCAGTCGGGCGTGAGCGCGCCGGCGCCGAACATCGGGTTGCTGGCGATGATGCCGACGGTGCGGCCGCCGATGCGTGCGAGGGCGGTGATCATCTCGCGGCCGAAACGGGGCTTGAGCTCGAGCATCTCGCCGCCGTCGACGACGCGGCTGATCACGCGGTGCATGTCGTAGGCGCGCTGGCGGCGCGTGGGCACGAGGTCGGCGAGGCCGGGATCGGGCTGCGGCTCGTCATAATCGGCCGTCGGCGGGAGCTCCCAGCAGTTGGAGGGCATGTAGGAGAGGAAGCGCTTGATCAGGTCGACGGCTTCTTCCTCGGAGTCGGCCGCTTGGTCGATTTGGCCGGTGCGGTCGAGGTGGACGTCGACGCCGCCGAGCTCCTGCAGCGAGATGCGCTCGCCCGTCGCGATCTCGATCACACGGGGGCTGGAGACGTTGAGCGCGGAACCGCGGACTTGGACGACGAAATCGGAATAGGCGGCGTGGAAGGAGGAACCGCCGAAGGATTCGCCGACGATGGCGGTGGCGAGCGGGATGCGCCTCCGGCGGCGGCCCGATTCGAGGCCGGGATGGATCTTGGAGAAGCCTGCGGAGCCGAGCGAGTCGGGCAGCCGCGCGCCACCGGTTTCACCGAAGTAGACGAAGGGGACGCCTTGGCGGAGGGACTGGTCGTAGATGCGCTTCATGCGGTCGCCGCCGACGACGGAGGAGGAGCCGTGGAGGACGGTGACGTCGTCGCCGCAGGCGGTGGCGGGGCGGCCGTCGATCGCGCCCCAACCGCCGATTTTGCCGTCGCCGGGCGTGCGGTCGCGGACATCGGGCTGCTCGGAGACGGCGAAGGTGCCGATTTCGCGGAAGGAGCCGCCGTCGAAGAGCAGGTCGAGCCGCTCGCGGATGGTGAGGCGGCCCTTGTCGTGCTGGCGCTGGATGCGGTCGGGCGAGCCCATCTCGCGGACGATGCGCTCGCGGCGGCGGGCGAGGTCTTCGCGGACAGATTGCGGCGTGCGCTGGTCGTCGGGCATGGCGGGCCTCCGGAGTGCGGAGCGAGTATCGCAGGCGCCCGCGGGATGGCGGATCAGTCGTCGAGCGGGACTCGGACTTCGGCACCGGTAGCGGTGTAGAGCAGCCAAGCTTCGGCGACCTGCTGCCCGGATTCTTCGAGCATGCGGGCTTCGTTGAGCATGCGGACGTAGTCGCGGACTTGGGCCTTGTACTGCTCGTCGCGCGCCGTGCCGCGGGAGCGGTCGGACTTGAAGTCGACGACGACCCACCCTCCCGCCTCGCGGAAGGCAAGGTCGGCGACGCCCTCGATGAACTCGGTCCGATCCCCATCAACGCGCGCGCTGACCAGCGGCATTTCAAAGAAATACTGCTCGGACTTGGCAGCGCGACGGATCAATCCGCTGCCAAGGGCGCTGGTTACATGGACGGAGAGATCGTCGGGATCGACGGACGCGGCCTCGGCGATGCGTCGGACAAGGGGGCGGGCGGCATCGGGAGCATCAAGGGCATCGAGATCGGCGAGCTCGATGCAGCGGTGGACGGCGGTGCCGAACTTGAGGGCGTGGTCGCGGCTGTTGGCCGGGCGGTCGCCGAGCCGGGGCTCGTCGTCGGGATCGTCGTCTTCATCGGCGTGCTCTTCGCGTGCGGTCTTGGCGAGATCGCCGTGTTTTCTCGATGGAGTCTCGGCGGTGAAGTTGACAGCTCCCGAGTCGAGGGCTGCGGCGCGGCGCTCTTCCCACTGCTTGTAGAGGGAGCGGTGGTCGACGGCGAGCGGTTCCGCCGGTTCGGGCTCGAAGGCGTCGAACGCGGCGACGGGGAAGCTGCTGGCTCCGGAGGCCCCGTCCCAGGCACCGGCGTCATCCAAGATCGAATAGAAGGAGTTCGCGGAATTTCGCTTGGCGTCGAATTTCGGGAGGATCAGCCAGTCTTTGGCGCGGGTGGCGGCGACGTAGAGGATGCGGCGTTCTTCGGCCTCGTTGAACCTCTTTTCGCGTTCCTTGTCGAAGCCGGGCGTGCGGATGCCGGCGCCGGCGCGGCCGATCTGGATGTCGAGCGTGTTGCCGGGGCGTCCGGTTTCCGGGTCGATGGCGCGGTTGACGATGACTTTGGTGCTGTCGGGCCTGCTGCCGCCGGCGAGTTTGGGGAGGATGACGATGGGGTATTCGAGCCCCTTGGCTTGGTGGATGGTCATGATGCGGACGACGTCGCCGGCGACTTCGGAGGTGGGGGATTCGGCTTCGGAGAGGTCCTGGGTCTGGCGCTGGGCGAGCCACTGGACGAAGGGGCGGAGCGAGTCGCCTTCGGCTTCGGCGAATTCGGCGGCGCGGAGGACGAGGGTCTGGAGGTTGGCGGCGCGGTCATCGCTGCGGGTGCCGTGCAGGAACTGCGCGTCGAGCAGTCGCGATTCGCGGAGCACGTACTCGACGAACTGAGGGAGGGAACGGGACCGGAGTTCCTTTTGGAGGAAGTTGAGCAGTTCGAGGCCGTGGCGAACGGCGGCCGGAGCGTGTGCAGGGATGTTGTCCTTGTCGCGGATACGCAAGCGGTGGGGTTTGCGGTCGCCGTCGTCGCCTGCTTCGCCGCCCCAGACGTAGTCGAAGAGGTCTTGGTCCGAGGCTGCTGCGATGGGGGATTTGAGTGCGGCGGCGATGGCGACCTCGTCGGTTGGATCGTCGAGCGCCATGAGGATGCTGGTGAGATCGCGGACTTCGCCGCGGGTGAAGAAGCCGCGCCCGCTGTCGAGGTGGTAGGGGATCAGCTTGGCGTCGAAGACGTCGGTGATGAGTTCGAGATCGGTGCGGTTGCGGACGAGCAGGGCGATATCGCGGGGCGCGGCGGTGCGGATTTCGCCGTCTTCGCCGCGGACCCGTCCGAACGGCGCTTCACCCTCGACGAGGGCATGGATGAGCGAGGTGAGGAGTTTGGCTTCCTCTTCGCGCGCTTCGCCGACTCTCTCATGCAGTTTCGGGGAACTGATGACGACGACTCCGCCGCCTACGGCGTCATCGCGGTGGGGCTTGGTCTCGCTGAACTCGGCTTGGTAGTCGTGCCCGTCTTCGGTTTCTTGGACGAGGATGCGTTTGAAGGCGCGATTGGCCCATTGGACGAGCGCGGGCGTGGAGCGGAAATTGACGTCGAGCCGTTCGAAGATCGTCCCGTCGCCGTGCTCGGCCGCGGCTTGGAAGGTGCGCTTGACGCGCTCGTAGATGTCGATGTCGGCGCGCCGGAAGCGGTAGATGGATTGCTTGGGGTCGCCGACGACGAAGAGGCGCCCGGGCGCGGGCGCGGCGTCGAGCCAGTCGTCGGTGGATTGTTCGGCGGCGAGCAGCATGACGAGTTCGGCTTGGAGCGGGTCGGTGTCCTGGAACTCGTCGATCAGCAGGGTCTTGTAGCGGCGGCGGAAATGGTCGCGGGCGGCGGCGTGGTCGCGGATGAGGTCGCGCGCGCCGAGCAGGAGATCGTCGAAGGAGAGCTTGCCGGCCTTGGCGCGGCTCTCGGCGTGTGCGTCGACGAACTGCTTGAGGCCGTCGAGCAGGTCGGCGAGGGTGTTGCGATTGCGTTCGTCGCCGAACGCCTGGCGCCGTTCGGCGGCGTCCTCCCAGAGGCCGCGGGCCGAATCGGTCCGCTTCTTGAAGTCCGGCCGCTTGGGCTTGAATGCGATCATTTGGCGGGCGAGGCGGTCGGGGTCTTCATCGGCGACGTCGGCGATGGCGTCGAGGTCGGCGACGAATTTGGCGACGGCTTGGTTCTGTTCAGGGCTGCCTTCGCGCTGATACGCGGCGGCGATGGCAGCGGCATCGGCGCGCCATTCGGTGTAGGTGCCGACCGGATCGGCCGTTTCGATCCGCGGGACCTTGACGTCGAGGTCGCGGTAGCGCTCGAGGGCGAATGCGGCTTCGCGGATATCCCCGAGTTCGATGCCCCGATCGAGCATCTGCCTGAGCGCGTCGCCGGTGGCTGGGCCGTGCTCCTGCCAGAGCCACTCGTCCCAGGCGTCGTCGAAGTCGAGGCCGGCGGCGAGTTCGGCGAGCACCTCGTAGTAGGGATCGATGCGCGCGTCGAAGGGGCGTTCGCGGATGAGGCTGGAGCAGAAGGAGTGGATGGTTTCGATGTGCGCGGCGTCGACCTGTTCGAGGGCGCGGCGCATGCGCTCGCGCTGTTCGTCGGAGTCGGCGCAGCGGAGCTCGTCGTTGAGCGTGCTGCGGATGCGGGCGCGGAGTTCGCCGGCGGCCTTCTCGGTGAAGGTGATGGCGACGATCTGCCGGAGTTCAGCCCGGCCGACGGCGACGGTGCGAACGATGCGGTCGACCATGACGCGGGTCTTGCCCGCGCCCGCGCCGGCTTCGAGGAAGACCGAGGAGTCGATCTCCGCGACGGCGCGCTCGCGGGCTATTTGGTCTGCGGGGGCGTGTTCGGTGGTCATTCGGAGGGTTTCAGATCGTGCATTTGCTGGAAGGGGGCGACTGTTTCGTGGTCGGTCTTCGCTTTCTTGTCGTAGCGGCGGTGGACGTCGGCGGTGCAGATCGCCTGGTAGTCGCAGTAGGTGCAGACGAGGTCGTGGGGACCCGGGCGCGGCTTGGGCTGCTCGCGGAAGGGATAGGGGAAGAAGCGGCCGGAATCCATGCCCTTGACGATGACGCCGAGTGCATGGGTGAGGTCGCTGGCGTCGACGGCGGTTTTGGATGCGAAGTCCGCGCCTGCAATGCGGTCGCGCTCGAATCCGCCCCGCTCGGTGATGTAGACGAGCTCGGCGGCGGAGTCTGCGAGATTGCCACCGAGCCGCTGGTTGAGGGCGTGCAGGTAGATGGGGAGCTGGAGCGCGCGGCCGGAGATGAACTGGCGGGCGGCGTCCTCGCGGAACTTGCCGGTCTTGTAGTCGATGGCGATCAGCCGTCCGCTCTCGTGTTCATCGATGCGGTCGACCCTGCCGTTGACGTGGATGGGTTCGCCGTCTTCAATATCGAGCTCGACCTTCTTGAACTCCCACTCCGCGTGGATGGGGGTCCAGCCGTTGGCGGCGCGGATCTGCTCGCGGCGGCGGGTCTGTTCGAGATCGTTGAGGATTTGCGAGCGGAGCGCTTCGGCGATGTCGGGGCCGCCGAGCTGGCCCTGTTCTTCGGCGCTCTTGATGCGCTTGCCGGCGGCATCGGCGAGCGGTGCGGGATCTGCGACGTACTCGTTCCACGCGGACGTTTCGGTTTCGAGCCAGCGTTTGACCCAGTCTTCGAGTGCTCCATGCATGATGATGCCGCGGTCGCGAACGGAGAGCTCGGCGCCAGCGTCGGCTTCTTCGACGGCGCGGATGCCGAGCACCTTGCTGAGGAAGAACTGATAAGGGCAGCGCGCGTAGCGTTCGAGCGCGGTGGATGGGGAGAGGACCCCGTCGTAGGGCGACCAGCGGCCGCGGAGATCGACGATGCCGTCGTATGCGGTAAAGCGCCCTTCGTTGCGGATGTTGCGCGCGGCGAGGGCGCGTTCCGCGCCTTCGGGCCAGAGGTCGAGCAGGAGCGGGCGGAGATCGACGCCGCGGGTGCCGAGCAGGGCGAGGCGGAAATCGGACTCGTCGACGGCGCGGAGGACCGAGCGCCACTCTCCGTCGACGGCATCGACGCGCCTCGGCGCCGCGCCGGAGATCGAGGCGGGAAGGCGGCGGAATTGCGCGTCCGGCTCTTCGCCGGCGCGCTGGTCGAGCTCTTCGGAGGTGCGCAGGGGCTCGTGTTCGGGGGTGAGCGCGCCGAGCAGCAGCGGGGAGGTGTGCGACGGCGCGCCGCCGACGGAGCCGCGGCGCGCGTAGGAAAGGCCGAGCCGGCCGCGGGCGGCTGACCGGGCGAGCGTGAATTGGAGCTTCTGGTGGTCGCCCTTGGCGCGGTTGAGGCGGAGGGCCTGCACGCCGAGCCGTTCGTTGAGGTCGCGCCGCGCCGCATCGTCTAGCAGCGGGTCCTCGCGGGGGACGGAGGGGAAGGTGCGTTCGGCGAGGCCGGCGACGAAGACGGCGTCGAAGCGGAGGGTCCGGGCTGCGCCGGCGGGATTGCCGATGAGCACGCCGCGGAACGGCTCCGGGTCGCGGAGCCGCTCGTGCTCGATGACGGCCAAGGCGGCGGAACGCGCGCGGGCCGGGCTGTACGCGGCTTTGGCGCGGTCGATCTCCGCCAAGTCGTCGATGATCCCGCGGACGCCCTTGCGGATGCGGGACTCCCGCTCGCCGCCGCCGCTGCCGACGAAGGCTTCGAACGCGTCCGCGATCACGGCGGCCGCGGCGGTCCAGTTTTCGGCTTCGGCGAGCTTGCCGGCGCGTTCGGCGAGGTCGGCGCAGACGGCGCGGAGGCCCTTGGCGGGCCCGCGCTCCCACTCGTGATCATCGTCGGTCTGAGCGATGAACGCGGCCAACTGGTCGTCGAACTTGCCCCATTCCGAAGTGAGGGCGGCCTTTCGGGAGATGCGCTCCCAGACCAGCGGCCGGCGACGGATGTCGCCCGAGAGGTCGGTACGCAGCGCGGGGCTGCCGAGGAATTCGAGCAGGCGGACGCGAGTCGGGGCGCTGCAGAGCAGTTCGATCAGCTGGATGGCGGCGCGGCCGAGGGCGGTGTGGCGGTACGGGTCGCCGGCGGCGACGAACGCGTCGGCGCCGGCCCGTTCGAGCGCGTAGGCGATGCGCTGGTCGGCGTTCGCGCCTTCGCGGTGGAAGATGGCCATTTCGTTGAAGGGGACGCCCTGCTCGGCCAGATCGATGACGCGGCGCGCGAGTTCGGCGGCTTCGGCGAGCGGATCGGGAGCGGAGAATGCCGCCGTTTCGGGAAGTTCAGCCGCGCTCGGGCCGAGTCGTTCGACCTCGGCGCCGGTGTCTTCGCGGAGCGCGTCGAGCGCGGCGGCGGCGAACGGATCGTCCTCCGGCACGGCGGTGAAGATCGAGACGTCGACGGCGCCGGCGCAGCGCTCGAGCATCAGGCGCTGGATGCGGGTGAGGTCGTAGATGCCGACGACGGCGAGCGGCTGGCCGCCGAGCGCACGGGCGACGGCTGCCGGAGGCGCGTCGAGCACTGCCTCGTAGATCGCGGTGCGGTCGGCGAGTTTGTGATCTTGGAGCAGTTTGGTCCAAGCCTCGTAGACCTCGGCGATTTCGAGCAGCCTGTCCCGGTCCGAGTGGCCGGCCGCGCGGTCTTTGGCGAAGGCGCGGAGATCGGCAGGATCGACGCGGCCTTCGCGCAGGTCGGTGAGCGAGACGCGCATCGCCCCGGCGAGCCCGGGCAGGTCGGGATGCAGCGTGCGGAGCACCCCGCCGGCGCTGAGCTCCCCGATCAGGTCTTCGATCAGGGGCAGGGGAGCGCCGTTGGGCATGGCGGTGTGCGGAGCGGAGTCCGGCTCCGCGGCGCGGTCTGCGATTTGACGGGCGAGGTCGGCGGGGGTGAAGAAGTAGATGGCGGCGTGGGCGCCGGGGGAGGCGACGGCGGCGTTGCGGGCGAGGCGGCGCTGGTGGTAGCGGCGCTGGAGGCCGGAGGCGACGAGGATGTTGAGGCGCTGGAGATCGCCCGCGCCCGCGGGCCGGTGCTCGGCGACCCAGCGGTCGAGCTGGTCTTCGGCCGACTGCGGGTCCGGACAGATGCGGAGCTTGATTGACATAGCGGCCAAGCGTAGCCCGATCGGGCGTCGCCGGGGCTGCGCGTGGCGTGCGTCGGGGGACACAGTTCCCGCGCGCGGCGGGCGGGATGTATCGGGGGTTACTGCGCGGCGCCGGCGGAACGGGCAGATTGGAGATGGAACGGGGGGGCGGCCGGAACCGCCCCCCCGCCCAACCGGTCCCCGCGAAGGGGGTTCCGCGGTCCTGTGATGCGGGGCCGCGGAACCCCCTTCGTGGTTTTGGCCCGCCGGCGGCCTAGACGGCCGCCTCGCCGCGCTCCTTCGTGCGGACGCGCACGGCGTCCTCGACGGGGAGCACGAAGATCTTGCCGTCGCCGATCTCGCCGGTGCCGGCGTTCTCGACCACCGCGTCGATCACGTCGTCGACCGGGGTGGTGTTGATCACGATCTCGATCTTGATCTTGGGCAGGTAGTCGACCTGCACGGCCTGGCCACGGTACTCCTGCACCATACCCTTCTGCGCGCCGCGCCCGCGCACTTCGGTGATCGTCATCGAGACGATGCCGATCTGCTCGAGGGCGGTGCGGACGACGGAGAGTCGTTCGGGGCGGATGATGGCGATGACCATTTTCATCGGAAGTCTCCTGTCCGGGCCGCGGCGCCGCGCCGCGGCCCGTTCTGCTCGCCTGACGCGAGGCTAGTTGCTGGCGGCGGGGGCGGGGGCCTCTTCGCCGGCCGAGATCTCGACGGCGGTGCCGGGGGCGACCGTCGGGAATTCGGGGTAGGCGCCGATGCCGTGCTCCTGCACGTCGAGCCCGGCCAGTTCCTCGGCCTCGCTCACGCGCAGCCCGGTCGTGTTCTTGATCACGAAGAACAGCACGCCGGCGGCGGCGGTGACGAAGCCGAAGACGGCGAGCACGCCGATGATCTGCCAGAGCAGGCCGCTGAAGCCGCCGCCCATGAAGAGGCCGTGGCTCTTCGCGCCCCAGGCCTCGGCCGCCGCGGCCGTGGCGAAGAGCCCGGTCGCGAGCGTGCCCCAGACGCCGCAGACGCCGTGGACGCTGATCGCGCCGACCGGGTCGTCGACGCCGATGCGGTCGAAGAAGGCGACGGAGGCGACGACGAGGCCGCCGCCGAGCGCGCCGATCAGGACCGCGGCCCAGGGCTCGACGAAGCCGCAGCCGGCGGTGATCGAGACGAGCCCGGCGAGCGCGCCGTTGAGCGTCAGGCCGAGGTCGGCCTTGCCGTAGCGGAACTTGGCGATCGCCATCGCGGCCACCGCGCCCGCGCCGGCGGCGAGGGTCGTGTTGATCGCGATCCAGGCGGCCTCTTCGGCCAGGTTGCCGGTCAGGCCCAGGGTCGAGCCGGGGTTGAAGCCGTACCAGCCGAACCAGAGGATGAACATCCCCAAGGTCGCCATCGTCATGTTGTGGCCGGGGATCGCGCGGGGCTTGCCGTCGACGTACTTGCCGATGCGCGGGCCGACGAGGATCGCGCCCATCAGCCCGGCCCAGGCGCCGACGCCGTGGACGAGGGTCGAGCCGGCGTAGTCCATGAAGCCCTCGTTGCCGAGCCAGCCGCCGCCCCAGCCCCAGTGGATCACGATCGGGTAGATGATCCCGGTGATGAAGACGGTGTAGAAGAGGTAGGCGCTGAACTTGGTGCGCTCGGCCAGCGCGCCGGAGACGATCGTGGCCGCGGTCGCGGCGAAGGCCCACTGGAAGAAGAAGGTCGCCGCGGTCGGCACTTCGTCCGGCCCGGAGGTCAGCCCGCCGAGCCCGAGGAAGAAGCTGTCGCCGCCGATGAAGTCGCCGGCGGTGGAGCCGAAGGCGAAGCCGAAGCCGCAGACCCACCAAACGATCCCGCCGATGGAGGCGTCGAGCACGTTCTTCATCAAGATGTTGGTCGTGTTCTTGACCCGCACGAAGCCCGCTTCGAGCAGCCCGAAGCCGGCCTGCATGAAGAAGACGAGCACGCCGGCGATCACGAACCAGATCGTGTCGATCGCCTTGATCAAGTCGAGCACCGCCTCGCTTTCCTGCGCGAGGGCGAGGCCGCCGGCGAAGACGAGCGCGGTGGCGACGCCGGCGCCGAGGCCGATCGCGGCGCGGCGCAGGTTCGGCCGCGCCAGCCGCGGCCGTCGCAAGGCGAGGCCGGGCGGCGCCGCGCCGCTGCCTTCTATGGATTGGATCAACGACATGCGTCCCTCCTTCGGGGTTCGGGTCCGGTCTTCAACGCAACTTACGAACGGCCCGCAGAAGGGCGGTTACGCGGCGGTGACGGGCCGGTTACGCGCTGATGGCGCGCAGGTAACGCCGCGATGTCGCGCCGGTTACGCCGACGTTTCGCCCCTGATGCGGGTGCGGATGCGGCTAGCATCGACGGCATGAACCGCACCGTGATGCTCGCGATCACGCGCGTCCAGATTCCCTGGTTCCGCCTCTGCCGCGGCCGCTTCCAAGGGCCGCCGACGCTGCTGATGACCGCGCCCGGCCGGCGCACGGGGCGGCCGCGCACCGTGGCGCTGCTCTACTACCGGGACGGCGATGATCTGATCGTGGTCGGCTCCAACGGCGGCGGCGCGGCCGACCCGTTCTGGGTGGCGAACGCGACGGAGGCGGGCGAGGTCGCGGTCGAGCGCGCGGGCGCACGGGGCCGCGCGTACCGCGCCGCGCTGATCGAGGACGAGGAACGCTACGCGCGGGTCTGGGCCGAGATCACGGCCAAGAACGGGCACTACGAGAGCTACCGCAAGATGTCCGGCCGCAAGATCCCGCTGCTCGCGCTGACGCCCGCCTGATCCTTCCCGCTCAATAGATCAGGATGCGGCTGTCGAGTCCTGGCACATCGTTGAACCCGCGCTGGTCATACGTGATCAGCAGCAGTCCGTGCACGACCGCGGTCGCCCCGATCCAAGCGTCGCCGACGTCGAGGTCGCGCCAGCCCCGATTCGGATAGGCGAGCATCCGCGCATGCATGATCTCCGCGAAGAGCCGATTGATCTGCGAATCGGACTGCAAGATCGTCGCCGTTTCAAGAAAATCGCGGATGTCGTCTCGGATGTGCTGAGGTGAATCCGGCTTCAATGCCCACAGCGTCAGCTCGGCTTCGGTCTGGAACGAGATCGCGGGCACATGTGGTGATCGGAGATACTCGGCGGCCGACACGGCGTGCCCATTCTCGATGTACTCGGAGATGGAACTCGTGTCATGCAGGACCGTCGGGGCCGCCATCGTCGTCACGGTCAGCGGCCGTACCGGATGTCATAGATGAGGTCTTGGAGGTCGTAGTCGCCTTCATAGCCCGGAGGCGCCCCATAATCGTCGCGCCCGCGCTCATCTTGTCTCCGCTGCAGCTCCTCAAGCTGCGCTGCCCAATCGGAGAGCTCGGCGGCGATCTGCTCCTCGCTCCAGTCGCGGTCGATCCGCACGGTGCGGCCGTGCCGCCAGCGGACGGGGCGGGGCGGCTGCGGCTCGCCATTGCAGCGGGCGAGCCAGCGCTCGTAGTTGTTCTCCGTGTCGGGTGCGGGGCCCCAAGTCTGCATCTCGAAGACGGGGGTGCCGTCCATATTGGTCGTCTGCACGACGCGGCAGGGCTGCCACGGGTGCTTGCGGGCGAGGCGTTCGAGCCCCTCGCGCAGCTCTTCCAGTCCCGTGTAGCCATAGACCGCGACCGCCTCGGCGACCTGCGATTGTTCGGCTTCCGTCTCCGACATGTCCCACCTCCCGGTTCGGCGATTGTATGTGGCCGTGCGGCGGCTACTGCAGCAGGATCAGTTCGAGCCCCGCGATTTCAAGGAAATCGTTCCGGTCGAACGTCGCCAGCGGCAGGCCGTACGCGAGCGCGGTGGCGGCGATCCAGGCATCGGGGACGAGCAGGTTCCGCCATTGCCGCAGCGGGTGCGCCTCGCGCCAGCCGAGCACGGCGTCGGCGAAATGCCGGCTGGTCGCGGAGTTGCTCCCGAGCACGATGATCGAGTCGAGCAGGTTGATGAGGAAGTCGCGCTCCTCGGCTGCGAACTGCTGTGAGTGAAGACCGAGGAGTAGTTCCGCTTCCGTCTGAAACGAGATCGCCGGCACATGCGGTGCCCGCATGTACGGGGCAGCGGCAGATTCGTCGGGCTCGCGCACGTACCTGGAGATCGAGCTCGTGTCGAGCAGCACCGTTGGCGCCGCGGCTTCAAGTGCGATCACCACGTTCCGCGCCTCACGTCGAGTAGCCAGTCGTAGAAGTCGTAGTCGTCTTCGTAGCCTTCGGGGCATTCAAGAGGATGTTCGTCGTGCCAGGCCATGTTGCTTCGGATGTACTCGCAATACCCGTTCCACTTGGCTTCGAGTTCGGTGAGTTCCGCGTCCGTCCACTCCCGATCGATGGGATCCCCGAGCAGCGGGTGCCAGTAGACCGGGCGCGGGGGATGCGGGCGGCCCTCTTGCCGCGCGACCCAGCGGTCGTGGCTGTTGTATATCCCGGGGCCCCAGTATTCGAGGCGGAGCACCGGTTCTTCGCCGCTGGCGTCTTCGACGACCCGGCAGGGCTGGATCGGATAGGCGGCGGCGACGCGCTCCAAAACTTCGCGCAGCGCTTCCGCCTCCGTGCGGTACGGCGCGGCCGCTGCCTCGGCGAATTCCGACTCCGAATGCCCGCGTTCGCTCATCGCGATCTCCAATTGCGGCGAGTGTATGCGGGCGGCCGCGGCATCGTGGGGTACGATGATCGCGATGGGCGCTTCCCCAGACGATTCCGCGCCCCAGCGAGAGATGAACCGGCACGCGTGACTTTCCTCAACCGACTGCTCCGACGACCCAGCCCCCAGCACTCCCCCGACGACGCGCCCGAACCGCCTTCCGGCCAAGCGCGTGAACAGGCGCCGCCCGCCCAGCCACGCAAACCCCGCTCCCAGCGCGGCTCCGCTCCTCCCGGCCCGAAGCCGGAACAGCGCGAGGGCGCATCCAAGCGCCGCCGCCGCAAGCGCCCGGCCAACGGCAACGGCGCCGTCACCGCGGAACGGCAGCCGCCGCCGAGGCGGGCCGAATCACGGCGCGGCGGCGAACGCAGCGGAGCCCGCGAATCCGACCGCCCGCGGCGACGCAAGCGTCCGCGCGACGACGGGGGTGGCGGCGGCAGGGACGGCAGGGGCAGGGGCCGCGACTCCCGCCCGTTGCCGGCGGGGCCGATGACGGCGACGCAGAAGGCGCTGCTCTCGGGCGGCTACAAGCTGCCCTCGATCGCCGACGTGGACGAGATCACGCCGGGGCGGACGCCGCTGGCCTTCCGCGAACTCGGCATCTCCGAACGGATGCTGGCCGCCGTCGCCGCGCTCGGCCTGGAAGAGCCCACGCCGATCCAGCGCGACTCGATCCCGCTGCTGCTCGATGGCGCAGACGTCGTCGGGCAGGCGCAGACGGGCACCGGCAAGACGATCGCCTTCGGCATCCCGGCCGTCGAGGCCTGCGACCCGCAGATCGGCGAGGTGCAGGCGATCGTGCTGACGCCGACGCGCGAGCTGGCCGCCCAGGTCGGCTCGGTGCTCGATTTCCTCGCCCGCGCGGCCGGGCTCGAGGCGACCGTGATCATGGGCGGGCGCAAGCTGCAGGACGACTTCGCCAACCTCGAGCGGCGGCCGCAGATCGTGGTCGGCACGCCGGGGCGGATCATCGATCACCTCAACCGCCGCACGCTCTCGCTGCGCGAGGTGCGGCTGGCCGTGCTCGACGAGGCTGACCGCATGCTCGATATCGGCTTCGAGCCGGACATGCGCCGCATCCTCTCGCGCTGCCCGCAGGACCGCCGCACGGCGCTGTTCTCGGCCACCATCCCGACCGCGATCAAGACGCTGATCTGGAAGTACATGCACGAGCCGGAGCACATCCACATCGCGCCGGAGGCGGCCACCGCCGACGGAATCGCGCAGACCTACTACGAGGTCGCCAACCGCGACAAGCTCCGCGCCGTCGAAGAGCTGCTGCCGGAGCTGCACGGGCGCACCCTCGTCTTCTGCAACATGAAGGTCACCGTCGACCGCTTGGTCGACCGCCTGCAGCGGCACGAACTCAACGCCGACGCGATCCACGGCGACCGCGACCAGCGCAAGCGCGACCGCGTGATGCAGCGCTTCCGCTCGGGCGATCTCCAGTTCCTCATCGCCACCGACGTCGCCGCCCGCGGGCTCGACATCCCCGACGTGCAGCACGTGGTCAACTACGACCTGCCGCAGTCGCCCGAGGACTACGTCCACCGCGTCGGCCGCACCGGGCGCGCCGGCAAGGCGGGCTCGGCCGTCAGCTTCGTGGGCGAGTGGGACTTGGAGAGCCTCGACAAGATCGTCGACTTGGTCGGCGACGAGCTGGAACGCGGCGAGCTCGATCTCTACGCGAAGAACTGAGCCCGCGCCCTCAATCGCTTGCCAACCGCCTCCGCCAAGCCCGCCGCCGGGGGCGATTTGCAAAGCGTTTTGCAGATTGCTAGCATCGCAGTCAACAGAGCGAGACGCCCGCAAACGCGGGAGGGCAGAGACTAGAAATGGAACGCCGACAGATCTCTCTTCTTCCCAGGCGCTAGCCCGCGCCAAGCACGCAGGCCGGCGCCAGAAGACGCAACCTTCGTCCCCAGCCCGGAACTCATCGCGGCCGGTACCCGCTCCCTCTCCTCTTCCGCTTCCATCACTGCAAAATCTACCCCCCCCCCCCCCCCCCCCCGAACTTCAGACGGCGCGGCTAATGTCAGCGCCGTCGCGACGGCCGGCATCTCGCCGCGGGCGGCCCAGCCGACAATGGGACCGAACCGACTCGCGGCGTCCAGGGGTCGAAGGGAGGCTGCGTAGCGCATACCGAGGCTGAACCCCGGCCAGTACGACATGCGCGGCGACGCGCGTCCCGCGCATGGAGGGTGTGACAGGCACCCACCTTGGAGTCCCGCAGATGACCTCTCTTCTTCCCCGCCGGCGAGAGCCGGCCACGAGGAGCTACGGTCCGGCTGACGCCGACGGTCGCGAGCGCGGCCGATCCGGCGCAGGCACCTGACGACACGCACTCGCCGTTCCCCGCAGCGCGGGGCCGGCAGCGCATCATCCAGTCGGGAAAGGCGCGGGCGCAACGCGCGCCCCGCGGCTTCGCGACACCCGTTCCGGGACGGAGTCCCCCGCCCCTCGCCTTAGCGGCGGCCCGAGCGGCCGCAAAAGAGCCCGCGCTCCGAGGGCAAGTCGGGGCACGGGCCGGCAGAGGAACGGACGCGCAGCGCATGAAGCGCAGCGCACGGGTGTCGAAGCCGCTCCGCCCTCTTTTCTTACCATAGCGTCAGGGACCAACACCCGCACGCCCTGACGCGATCCATCGCGGTCGCAGCCGCATCCCGCGCCCTCTCCGGAGCTCCGCGGAGCCGCCCGGCCTCCGGTTCGAGCGAATCCAGCGCCGACCTCCGATCGGTGCCGTCGCTCCCGGCGGCGTGCTTGCATCCAACTCTTCGTTCACATCGGAACGAAGCAGAAACTTGTTCAATCACCGACCGGAATCAACGGCTGGGTGGCTGCAAGCATGCTGCTCGCGGGCTGGTTCGTTACGGCGATGTTTCAACGATAAGTCGGGCGGATTGCACCCTATCAATACTTTCTACGCACACCTTCCCATTCGATAGAAGCTGCATCCCCTTCACCTCTCGACTGCGCGGCGCCGAATCGCCGCGCCGCTCCGTTCGCGCCCCCGGCATTGAACAAGTTTCCGCCGGCTCCGCCGCTGCCGCGGGGTCCCATCGCGCATCCCTTCGCGTTCGCGGCATCGGCCGCGGGAAGGGGGGCGCAATGACCTCTTAGCGGTTCGGAACGCGCCCGCCGAGAGGCGCGGGCGCGACTTGGCGCGGTTGATGCGCCAGAGGAGAGATGATGATGCAGGGCTCCGACTTCTTCCAACAGACCAGACCGCCGAGGGCGCTCGCAGCCGCGCCCTCCCGGCTCCTCGCCAGCGTCCGGTTCGCGCGGCGGTTGCGGCTCCGTGCGCCCGCGCCCGCAGCCGGCTGCGCGGTCCTGATTGCCGCCGCTGCGGCCGCCATCGCCTTGGCCGCGCTCGCGATCCAGCCCGTTTCGGCTCACAACCCGAACTCCTGGGTCGGCGTCGCCACCTTCGACCCGCCGCCGCTGGCTCTGACCGCCCTGGACGCCGCCGGCAGCGCGCAAACCGGGGGACACCTCCACTACGACAACGGCGCCAGCGCGCGCAACCGCGTCCAGCTCAAGATCACGCACTCCTGCGTGAACAGCGGCCACCTCAACTGGCTGCTCTGCCCGGTCAGAGGCACCCGCTACCAGCAGCACTTCGGGGCGCTCACCTTCTACGTCTTCAACGGCTCCTCGGGGCGCGCCGACTCGGACGCCGTCAGCGGCGCGAAGGGCTACCGCCCGGCCGACGGGGGCAGCTGGAGCGCATGCACCAGCGGCGACGACGACATCTGCGTGATCAGCGCCGCCGACCACTACCGCGAGAACGGGACCAAGATCGGCAACAAGGTCGAGATGACCTTCCAGATCAGCTTCAGCGTCCCCTCCGCGACGACCGGCGCGATCCGCGTCGCCGCCAAGCACCGGCACGTGCACGCCTCCAGCGACACTTGGGCCGAACTGAGCTACGACTCGGCCGAGCCCGACCTCTCGGTCGAACTCAAGCCCTACGGCTCCGACGGCGCGCTGGAGAGCGGCGACGTCTCCACCAACACGCGGGACTACTCGACCGGCACGACGCCGAACAAGGTGCGCATCCGGATCATGGCCTCGGCGACCGAGCCGCTGCGGGCCGCGCACTTCGTCCACTTCACCAGCGTCCGCATCGGCATCTTCGCCGGCGCCAGCGGCCGCGCCGCCTCCGACGCGGTCAGCGGCGCGGGCATCAAGACCGCGGATGGGGCCAACTCCTGGCACGGCTGCCAGGCCCAAAGCAGCGCCCACTGGCCCTGCACGATGACCCCGTCGCTCTACTCCGTCGCCCACATCGAACATGCCCTCCTGCGCCACCAGGCCCTGCTCGGGGCGGCCTTGTTCGGGCCGTCCAGCGATGCCGAGAGCGGCGTCGACTTCAGCTTCACGCTGCCCGCCGGCACCGCCGGCAAGGTCCGCCTGTTCGCCCAGTTCACCGACTCCTCCCGCTCCGGCAGCGGCTGGGCCGAGCTGGCCTACGGCGATCCCGCCGCGGCGACCGAGCAGCCGACCGCCCCGGTCACGCAGCCGGTGCAGCCCGAGCCGGCCGAGCCGCCGACCGCGAAGCTGGTCCCCTACACGTCCGCCGGCGCGCTGGAAACGGGCGACCTCTCCGCCAACTCCCGCAGCTACGCCGCCGGCACGGGCCGCCAGCGCGTGCAGCTGAGCGTGGTCGACTCCGACGGCAACGCCGCCGCCTACTCCGAATTCGACAGCATCAAGATCACCGTCTTCAGCGGCGCAAGCGGCCGCGCCGACTCCGCCTTCATCATCGGCTCGTTCGCCTACGCCGTCGGCGGCGGCAGCTGGAACGCCTGCGCCGGCCGCGGCGACCACGACATCTGCGTGATCAACCGGGTCAACTACAAGCGCGCCGCCGGGGCGAGCGCCGATAGCGACGACGTCGGCGCGATCGAGTTCACGTTCTCCATCCCGGCCGGCACCACCGGCGGCATCCGCCTCGCCGCTGCGCTGGCCCCCTCCGCATCCGACGCTGCGATCCAATGGACCGAACTGGCCTACTCGCAGCAATCGAGCCCGCCCGCCGACCCGCAACCGCAGCCGATCACGTCCTCACCGACGCCGACGCCGTCACCGACGCCCGTGGCCAAGATCACCCCGTACACCGCCGCCGGCGCGTTGGAGACCGGCGATATCGCAACCAACACGCGCAGCTACGTCAAGGGTGCCAGCGCCCTGAACAAGGTGCGCCTCAGCGTCGGCCCGGCCAGCGGCGACGGCACGATCACCTACGCCGACATCAATCGGGCCGCCGTCTACGTCTTCGGCGCGGGCAGCGGCCGCGATGCGGCCGACGCGGTCTCCGGCGCGAGCGTCCGCTCCTCGACCGGCGCCGCTTGGAGCACCTGCGAGGCCGTTGCAACCGGCCACGCGATCTGCGAAATCGAACCGGGTGCTTGGAAGACGGCGACGGGCGCGCGCAGCAACAGTGCCGCGGTCGCCGCGCTGGACTTCAGCTTCAAGCTGACCAGCGCCACGACCGGCGGCGTCCGCCTCGCGGTCGCGCTCCACGCCCGCGGCGGCGAGACGCCGAGCTGGACCGAAGTCGCCTACGGCGCGCCGGCGCAGGTCGAGGCGCCGACCGAGGATTCCGCGCCGCAGCCCGATACTCCATCAACGACTCCCGCCGCGAAACTGACCCCGTACACCTCGGCTGGCGTGCTGGAAGCGGACGGGACCACCTCCCGCACCTACGCGACGGGCAGCACGCGGAACAAGGTGCGCCTCAGCGTCGGCCCCGCCAGCGGCAGCGATGCGATCACCTACTCGGCCATCGACAAGGCCGCCGTCTACCTCTTCGGCGCGGGCAGCGGCCGCGCGATCGGCGACTCCCTCGCCACCGGCAGCATCTGGGACTTCAACGGGCGCGCTTGGAGCACCTGCGCCCTGCCCCAGACCGGCTTCGCCAACTGCGAGATCAGCCGCGCTGCCTGGAAGACGGCCGCAGGCGCGAGCGCCGACACGGAGACGGTCGGCTCGCTGGACTTCAGCGTCAAGCTGACCAGCGCGACGAGCGGCGCCGTCCGCCTCGCCGTCGCGCTCTACGCCGGCGGCAGCAGCACGCCGAGCTGGACCGAAGTGACCTACGACGCGGCCTCGGTGCAGTCGCCCGAAGAGCCATCCCCGACCGAATCAACGCCGACGCCGACTCCGGCGGCCAAGATCACCCCGTACACCGCGGCCGGCGCGCTGGAGACCGGCGACGTCTCGACCAACACGCGCAGCTACGTCAAAGGCACAAGCGCCCTGAACAAGATCCGCCTCAGCGTCGGCCCGGCCAGTGGCAGTGGCACGATCACCTACGCGGGCATCGACAAGGTCGCCGTCCATGTCTTCGGCAGCGGCAGCGGCCGCGACGCCTCCGACGCCGTCTCCGGCGCGAGCGTCCGCTCCTCGGCCGGGGCGGCCTGGAGTACCTGCGCGGCCGCTGCGACCGGCCACGCGATCTGCGAGATCAGCCGCGCCGCCTGGAAGACGGCCGCGAGCGCGAGCGCGGATACGGAGACGGTCGGCTCGCTGGACTTCGGTTTCAGGCTGGCCAGCGCGACGAACGGCGATGTCCGCCTTGCCGTCGCGCTCTACGCCGGCGGCGGCAGCACGCCGAGCTGGACCGAAGTCGCCTACGGCGCGCCGCTGCAGCCGATCATCATCGCCCCGCCGCAGGACCCGAACGTCAGGATCGCGCCCGATCCCGAGCATCCCGTCGAGACCTTCCCGGTGGCCGCGCTGACCCCGTACACCGCCGCCGGCGCGCTGGAGACGGGTGACGTCGACGCCAACTTCCGCCGCTACGTCCGCGGCGCGAACACGCTCAACAAGGTGCGCCTGAGCGTCGCCCCGCTGGCCGGTTCGGGCACGATCACCTACGCCGACATCGACACGGTTTCCGTCCACGTCTTCACCGCCGGCAGCGGCCGCGCCGCCGCCGATGCCTTCAGCGGCGCGCAGGTGCGTTCCGCGGCCGGCGCCGCTTGGAGCGCCTGCTCCGCGACGGCGAGCGACCACGCGATCTGCGAAATCTCCCGCGCCGCCTGGAAGACGGCCGCCGGTGACTCGTCCGACGCGGCCGCGGTCGCCGCGCTGGATTTCGGCTTCCGCCTGCCCGCCGGCGCTTCCGGCATCGCCCGCCTCGCCGTGCGCCTCACCGCCAAGAACGAAGCCGTCCTGCAATGGGTCGAGCTCAGCTACTCGGAACCGGCTGCAACGGGCCCGGGCGCTCCGCAGGGCCCCGGCGGCCCGGGCGGGCCCGGCGACTCGGACGAGCCGGGCGGCCCGGATAACCCCGGCGGCCCGGACAACCCTGAAGATCCTGAAAATCCCGAAGACCCGGCCGTTCCCGTAGATCCCGCCATCAATGAAGAACCGGAGCACCCGACGGGCCCGGTCTGCATCGGCACCTGCGAGGAAGATTCGGGCGACGACTCGGTCCGGGTCGTCTCCGCGCGGCTGGTGCGGGCCGACGGACGCAGCGGCTCGGTGCCGGTCGAGTCGGACGTGCCCCTGCGGCTCGTGCTGCGCGGTCCGGACGGCGAGTACGTCCCGACCAGGGCGGTCGCCAAGATCAAGCTGGTGATCCTGACCGGCGGCGGCACCGCCTCCCACCGCGGCTGCCCGCCCGGCGTCACCTGCCTGCCGGCGCCGCCTTCCCCGCGCGTGGTCCGCTCCGCTTCCGATGGGCCGCTCGTCATGCGCGCCATCAGCGGCGACGCGCCCTTGCAGCCGCTGCCGATCAACTTCCGCGCGCCCGGCGAGCCGGGCCAGACCGAAGTCTGCGCCGTGATCGTCAACGCCGAAGGCGGCAAGCCGCTGCTGGCCGAAGTCCTCATCGACTACGGCAACCCCGTCGCCGCCAGGGCGCTCGCCGCGCCGCAATCCACTCGGATCGCGCTGGAGGACAAGGTCGAATACCTGCACCGCCACGCGACCGCAAGCGGGCGGCGCGACTCGGCCTCCTTCACCGCCCGCGCCTACGACCAGGACTCGCGCCGCGTCCCCTTCCCCGAACCCTCCGAGGGCGCGATCTACGGGCCCGGCGGCGAGCGCGTCGCGGCCGACCGCATCTCCCTCGCCGAGCGCTGCACCGCCGAGCGCGCCTCCTGCACCTACCACGTGCGCGTGCTCGCCGACGCGGACGACCCGCTCGCGATGGGCCGCTACCAGCTCCACGTCTCCGCCGACGGCAAGATGGCGCGGGCCGACTTCTACATCGCCGGCCCCGCCGCCGAAGTCGTCGTTGTCTCCGCCGAGCCGCGCGGCTTCCAGCTCCCCTTCGAGTTCCGCGTCCGCGTGCTCGACGAGTACGGCAACCCCGTCGCCGACGGCACCCCGGTCTGGTGGGACGCCACCACCCGCGCCCCCGAGGGCGGCCCGACGACCGCCGCCGCGATCGCGATCACGTCCCTGCTCGAGGAGTTCACCCCCACGATCGACGGCGAAGCATCGGCCGAAGTGCTCGTGCTCGGCGAGGAGATCGGCATCCTCCGCGCCTGGGCCGGAGGCATCGCGGAAGACCCCGACGCCTCCGTGCTCGAAGTGGTCGACACCGCCTTCCCGCACGACTGCAGCGTCAGCTGGCTCTCCGAAGTCCGCCCCGAGCAGGGCCTCTCCTACGTCACCTACGACGGCCAGCCCGGCTGCCGCGCCTCCTCGCTGCTCGACACGCTCGCCGGCGACTGGCAGTCGGTCAAACTCTGGAACGGCCGTCGCTGGATCCGCTACGCCGAATCCGGCGGCCAAGTCATCCCCGGCTCCGTAGACTTCGCCATCGCCGTAGGCGACAACCTCAGCCTGATCCCCGCCTGACACTGCCGCCGCTGCGGCATGTCAAGCGGTCCGTACGGCTAGCTGGCCGCTGCGACCGCCCGCGGCCTCGCGGCGGCGACGATCTCCCGCGCGGCTTCCTCGAAATCGGACAGCGGCCGCAACTCCGTCTCGTACTCCGCTGCAAGCAGCGAGAGAAGCGACATTTGCCCCCGCAGCTCGCTGCCCAGATCGTCCGCATCCGCCCAATAGCCCGCCTCGAATTCGAGGTACTCGTAGACTGGCGCCCCGCCCGCCAAGTACCGCTCCAAGAGACTGAGGAATTCGCGTCGAACCACGGCCTCGTCAAGCATTGGCGCTTCCCCTTGCCCAAACCCAGCATACGAGTTCCCGAGTACGAATTGCGCGACCTGTTCGACGCGCTCGAAATTCGCGGCCTGATCGCCGGCGGTTGCTACGTCGAGGAATTGGAACGCGAGCCTACTCCAGCGAAGAGCTGCGATGGCCTCTCGTCCTACTGGATCATCCGCGACCTCGACGGCCGGCGGGTGGGTCGAATCCATTATCTGGACTGCGAAGGGCGCGAGCGCCTCTGGTTTCCGTCGCAGCTGCTGGTCGGCACGGTGTCGATCTTCCGCAGCGGCCACCAGCGCCGGCCCATTTGATACGGCCTTCAATCGCCTCCGCGCGTGCCCCGTGCGGGCAGGCGCTAGCATCCGCGCAGGGGAGGCGCGCATGGGCAGGCTGGACGGCAAGGTCGCCGTGATCACCGGCGGCGGGCGCGGGATCGGCCGTGCCATCGCGCTCGACCTCGCCCGCGACGGCGCGGACATCGTCATCTCCTCGCGCACGTGGGAGCAGCTCGACGCCGTCGCCGCCGAAATCCGCGCGATCGGCCCGCGCGCACTCGGCGTCGTGGCCGACGCGCTCGACCGCGACCAGGCCAAAGAGCCCGTCCGCCGCGCCGCGGCCGAGTTCGGCTCCGCCGACATCCTCGTCAACAATGTCGGCGGCGGCGCGCCCCTGCGCGGCTCCCAGGACCCCTTCGACCACGACGACGACGTCTTCGAAGCCAACCTCGCGCTCAATCTCACCTCCGCTTACTGGACGACCCGCGAGGCGCTGCCGGGCATGCGCGAGCGCGGCTACGGCCGCATCATCAACATCGGCTCCGGCTACGCCAAGCGCTCCGGCGGCGCGCTCGCCTACACGACAGCCAAGCACGGCCTGATCGGCTTCACCCGCGCGCTCGCCCACGACACTGCCGCGCACGGAATCACCGTCAACTGCCTCTGCCCCGGCTGGACCAACACGGCCTTGGTCGATTGGGAGGCGATGGGCCGCGCCGCCGGCATCTCGGCCGAAGAGGCGCATGCTTGGCGCGCCTCCGAAAACTTGCAGAACCGCGTCCTCGAGCCCGAGGAGCTCGGCCCCATGGCCGCGCTGCTCGCCGCCCCCGAGGCCGCCGGCATCACCGGACAGGTCATCAGCGTCGACGGCGGCTACAAGGTCTAGCCGCGGCGCGCGAAGGAGCAGGACATGGAGTACCAGCACGTCAGCGTCGAGCGCCTCGACGGAGAATCCGAAGGCGTCGCCGTCGCCACCCTGATGCGCCCCGAGAAAATGAACGCCGTCGGCGGGCGCCTCGTCCATGAGCTGCTCGACGTGCTCGAAGGCACCCGCCACGACGACTCCGTCAAGGTGCTGGTGATCACCGGCGAGGGCCGCGGCTTCTGCGCCGGCGCCGACGTCGGCGAGGACGCCGAAGCGCGCGAAGCCGGCCGCGAACTGGCCGGGCGCGAATACCGCCGCCACGCCGAGGCCCCGATCGGCCACTGGGGCTCGCTCTTCAGCACCCTCAAGGCCTACCCCAAGCCCACCATCGCCGCCGTCAACGGCGCGGCCGCCGGCGCCGGCATGTCGCTCGCCCTCGCCTGCGACATCCGCATCGCCTCGACCAACGCCCGCTTCGTCTCCGCCTTCGTCCACCGCGCCATCTCGCCCGACACCGGCAGCACCTACCACCTGCCCCGCCTGATCGGCACCGGGCGCGCGCTCGAGATGATGTTCACCGGCGACAGCGTCGACGCCGCCCAAGCCTCCGAGTGGGGCATCGTCAACCGCGTCGTCGACCCGGAGCGCCTGATGCCCGAATCGCTCGCCCTGGCCGAGCGCATCGCCCGCGGCCCCAGCCTGGCCATCGAACTCACCAAGCGCCTCGTCCAGCACGGCGCGAACGCCGACTTCGACGGCCAGCTCGAACGCGAAGCTTGGGCGCTCGGCATCTCCGGCCAAAGCGAGGACCGCCAAGAGGGCATCAACAGCTTCCTCGAAAAGCGCCCCGCCCGCTTCACCGGCCGCTAGGCGTCAGATGCCCGCCTGTTCGATCTGCGGCGAGGATGTCGGCTTCCGCGAGACGCTGAAGGCGTTCGGGCCCAAGCACCTCGCGTGCAAGGCGGCCGAGCAGGCCGAAGAACGGCGCATCGCCGAAGTCCGTGCCTCCGCGCTGCGCGTCCTCAAGCCCGCCGCCCGCGGCAACATGGACCCTTCCCAAGCCGACGAAGTGCTCGAAGCGCTGGAGATGGCACCGGAACGCGCCCGCTCCGCGCAAGCCGAAGCTTGGCGCGACGTGCTCCGCGAATCGCTGTCCGACGATCTGCTCAGCCAAGAAGAAGAAGCCGCGCTGCGCCGCTTCCAAGAGCACTACGAACTGAGCCGGGCCGATCTCGACCACCGCAACTCCTGGCGCGACTTCGAGCAGGCGATCGCGGTCCGCGAGCAGCGCGAGGCGGAACGCATCCGCCGCCAAGCCGAGGGAATCATCGTCGACGCGGCGCACGGCAACATCTCCCTGCCCGAGATGGACCAAGAACTCGACCAGCTCGGCTTCGCCCAGTCCGCCGCCCGCCGCTTCTCCCCCGTCGCTTGGGGCCGCGCCGTCGACGAAGCCCTGGAGGACGGCCTCCTCTCGCAGGACGAAGAAGCCTCGCTCGGCCGCTTCATGCAGCACTTCGATCTCTCCCAATCCCAGCTCGACGGCAACGGGCGCTTCACCAAGCTCGTCCAAGCCGGCGTCCTGCGCGACGTCATGGACGGCCACCTGCCCGACCGCATGGATTTCGGCGGCCGGATGCCGTTCAACCTGATGAAATCGGAAGACATGATCTGGGTCTTCCAAGACGCCAAGTACTACAAAACCAAGACCGAGCGCGAGTTCCGCGGCAGCTCGATGGGCGTCAGCGTCCGCGTCGCCAGCGGCGTCTACCTCCGCCCCAGCCAGTTCCGCGGCCGCAGCCACTCCCGCGAGGTCACGATCCTCGCCGACACCGGCATGCTCGGCGTCACCACCAAGCACCTCTACTTCCACGGCGAACGCGAGCGCTTCCGCGTCCGCCACGACAAGATCGTCTCCTTCGAGCCGTACACCGACGGCCTCGGCATCATGCGCGACAACCTCCGCGCCAAGCCCGAAACCTTCGGCGTCGACGACGGCTGGTTCATCTACAACCTCGTCACCAACGTCAACAACCTGGCATAGGAGCGCGCGATGCAGATCACCAACGTCAAAGTCCTCGTCTTCGACTGGCCGACGCCCGAATGGAAGGTCGGCAGCCACATGCGCTTCGGCGGCAAGCGCTCACTAGGCGTCGTCGCCGTCGAAACCGACGAGGGCGTCTCCGGCCACGCCTTCCTGAGCCGGCCCGAACACCACGCGCAGTCGCTGATCGACGTGGTCAAGCCGCGCGTGCTGGGCAAGAACCCGCAGGACATCGGCGCGATCTGGAAGGACCTCTGGAAGCAGAACCGCGCCGTCTCGACCCACGTGATCGGCGCGATCGACATCTGCCTCTGGGACATCAACGGCAAAATCGCCAACCAGCCGATCCACCGCCTGCTCGGCACCGTCCGCGAGGAGATGCCCGTCTACTCCAGCACCGCCTGGTGGGACACCCCGCAGGAATACGCCGAAGAGGCACTGAAATTCCAATCCGAAGGCTGGACGGCGCACAAGATCCACCCGCACGCCGACCCCAAGGAGGACATCGAAATCTGCCGCGCCGTGCGCGAAGCCGTCGGCCCCGAGATGAAGCTGATGCTCGATTCGATGTGGGCCTACCAATACGAGGACGCCGTCCGCGTCGGCCGCGCCATCGAGGAGCTCGACTACTACTGGTACGAAGACCCGCTGGCCGAAGAAGACCTCTACAGCTACGTCAAGCTCTGCGCCAAGATGGACATCCCGATCATGTCCACCGAATACGCCCCCGGCCGCTACTACGGCATGACCCAGTGGATCACCAGATACGCCACCGACATCCTCCGCGGCGACGTAGCCGTCACTGGCGGCATCACCCCCCTCGTCAAGCTCTGCCACCTCGCCGAAGGCTTCCAAATGAAATGCGAGATCCACCACGGCGGCAACAGCCTCAACAACGTAGCCAACCTCCACGTCATGATGGCCACCCCCAACAGCGAGTTCTACGAGTACTTCCCCAGCACCGGCGGCCTCGTCTACGGCCTAGCCGAAGAGATCGACATGACCAACGGCACAGTCCACGCCCCCACCAAACCAGGCCTGGGCCACGAAATCGACTGGCCGCTGATCCACAACCAGCTCCAAGCAACGCTGGAGTAGATGCCGTGCAGCCAACGGGCAACTCGATCATCTGCGGCGACTCTGCGAGCGTCTTGCCGTTGCTCCCCGATGAATCCGCCCGCCTGATCTACATCGATCCGCCGTTCAACACCGGCAAGACCCAGACGCTGAACCGCATCAAAGTCGTGGCCGATGCGGTGAACGGGGACAGAGTCGGCTTCGGCGGGCGCGCCTATCGTTCAATCCCCATCGATTCAAAGGGATATGACGATTCGTTTGATGGATACATCGAATTTCTAGCACCGTTGCTAGCCGAAGCTCGCCGGATACTGACAGCTGATGGCTCCCTCTTCTTCCACATCGATCAGCGGGAATCTCACTATTGCCGACTGTTGTTGGACTCGATCTTCGGAATCGAATCGTTCATGAATGAGATCATCTGGGCATACGACTTCGGCGGCCGTTCGAAGCGGAAATGGGCTGCGAAGCACGATTCGATCTTTTGGTATGCAAGAGATCCAAATCAATACGTCTTCAATGCCGATGTCGCCAACTCGTCGGACTACCCGATGCCGGGCGACGCAGCCGAGTCCGCCCGTCCGCCCATTGACGTCTGGTGGAACACGATCGTGCCGACGAACGGAAAGGAGCGAACTGGATATCCGACGCAGAAGCCTCTGTCGATTCTCAAGCGACTGATCGCCGTACATTCCGATCCCGGCGATCACATCCTTGACTTCTTCGCTGGTTCTGGCACGACTGGAGAAGCAGCGGCACGACTCCGGCGCTGCTTCACGATGATCGACGTGAACCCCGACGCAGCATGCACGATGGCGACACGACTGGCGTTCGCTAATCCAACATTTCAAGGCTTCGCGCCTGATAACCTCACAGAGAGCACCCGACAACTCGTATTGGAGGCATGATGCCGGACTCAGATCAACGGCGCGACGAATTGCTCAATCTGCTCGCTGAGATTTCGTCCAATCTTGAGGCCTCGCGTTCCCAGGAAGATCGCGAATGGGATCAGAGTCCGTTTGGATGGCTCAGACAATTGCCGTCACGGGCAAGAGGTGCGACTGGCGAAAATCTCATCGCGGACTGGTGCGAAGCGCTCGGGTACACAGTCGAGCCTGCCGGTGACAGTGAAGCTGACCGGCTGATTGAGGGCCGTCGAGTCGAAATCAAACTCTCGACCCTATGGGCGAATGGCCGATTCAAGTTCCAACAAATTCGTGATCAAAACTACGAGATCATGATCTGCATCGGACTCGCTCCTCGCCTTGAGGACGTGGCGATCTGGATCATCCCGAAGCAAATTCTAATGGCGAGACCTGATGGCGTATCCGGCCAACATGGCGGCGCGGGAGCGGTAGAGCCCCTGTGGCTCGATGTGCGCGTGGGCGATTCACCGCAATGGATGGCGCGTTGGGGCGGCGATGTGGTGCAGGCCGAAGCAGTGATGGCCGAAATCTTCGGCGCTCAGTCATAGACGATGACGCCGCGGCCGTCCTTGCCGGCTTCTAGGTCTCGGAAGGCCTCGTTGATCTGGTTGAGGGCGTAGCGGCGCTGGATGATGCTGTCGACTTCGATGCGGCCGTTGCGGTACATGTCGACCAGGGTGTTGAAAGTTTGGTGGGGGCTGGCGCTGCCGTAGTAGCTGCCGGTGACGGTTTTCTGCTTGCGGACCATGTCGACGAGGTCGATGTGGCCGCGGGCTTCGACGGGGGCGAGGCCGACGATGACGGCGGTGCCGCCCTTGCCGGCGGCTTCGATGGCCTGGCTGCTGGTTTCGGCGGAGCCGAAGGTATCGAAGGTGAAGTCGGCACCGCCTCCGGTCAGCTCGCGGACTGCGGCGATGGGGTCGATGTTGCGTGCGTTGACGGTATCGGTCGCGCCGAACTTGGTCGCGAAATCGAGCTTGTGATCGTGGACGTCGACCGCGATGATCTTGGAGGCGTTTAGCAGCGCCGCCCCTTGGATCGCGTTGAGACCGACCCCGCCGCAGCCGATCACGGCGACGGTCATGCCGGCGCGGGCGGTCGGCTGATTGATCACCGCGCCGACGCCGGTGGTGACGGAGCAGCCGATCAGGCCCGCGACCTCGATGGGAACATCGTCGGGAATCGGATGGCAGGCGCGCTGGTCCGTGACGACGTACTCGCCGAAGACTCCGAGCTTGCCCATTTGGAACACCTCGGCCCCGTTCTCGTCGTGCAGCTTGACCGATCCGTCGAGCAGCCGCGAGCCGGTCGCTTGGTGCGCGTCGCACAGCTGTGGCGTGCCGCGCCGGCAGGTCGCGCACTGCCCGCACGGCGTGACGAAGGAAAGGATGCAGCGGTCGCCGGGTTCGACGTTGGTGACCCCCTCGCCGACCGCTTCGATCGTGCCGGCCCCCTCGTGCCCGAGCACGGAAGGCAGCGGGAACGGCGCGGTGCCCTGGATCACGTGATGGTCGGAGGCGCAGATGCCCGCGGCCCCCATCCGCACGCGGACTTCGCCGAAGCCCGGCTCATCCTGCACCAGCTCGCGGATCGTCATTGGCGTGTTCGGAGCATCGAGAACGGCGGCGCGCATGCGGAATCTCCTGTCCAGGACGCGATGGTCGCGTCGCCCACAGGCTAGCCTGCCGACAACGCAAAGCGCTAGGATGTGCCTAGCAAGGGGAGGACGACATGGCACTTGCAGAGACGGATGCCCGGCCGAGCCGGTGCATCAAGCACATCACCGAGATCGAGGTGGCGAAGGAAAAGCGCGGCAAGGCGTTCCGGCTGACATACCGGGTTCCTTCAGATCAGGGTCGGCGAATGCTGGGCGAGGACGGGGTTGAGGTGCCGGCGCACGTGATCCGAGTCGACAAGACCGGGTTCGCGCAGATCGAGTACGAGGACGGCACGGGCCACAACGTAGAAGTGTTGTGGGTCTGATGGCGGGCTGGCGACGAGAGACGGAGTCGGGCTGGCGAATCCGCATTCGGCGGCGCGATGTGGAGGTGGATGCCTCGTCTTACATGGTCTCAAGCACGAGTTGGTGGACGGATTGGCGGATCTGGTGGCTTGCAGCGCTCACGATCTCGCAGATCGCGTACATGATCGTTGATGCGTTCGTCTAGTCTTCCGCATCGTCGTCCAAGACCTAAAATCTGCTTGAACGGAAGGTCCTTGGCTGATTCGGCGGCGAGGCAGGGGTTTTATCAGCACGCCCGCACCTAGAGGTCGGCGCGTTGATGATCGGAAATCGCCATTCCGTCCGCCTCAGCGCAGCGCTACTTCGGGGTCGCTCGGCCTGGGGATGTTGTACCACGGGGTTTCGCAGGCTTCGAGGTCGTCTTCGGTGAGTTGGACTTGCTCGTAGTTGAGCGAGTCTTCGATTTGGCCCGGCTTGCTGGCACCTACGATGGCGCTGGTGATGCCGGGTTGGGCGAGGACCCATTGGATGGCGGCGTGGGTGAGGCTTTGGCCTTTGGCGCTGAAGTGATCGGCGAGGATGCTGACTTGGTCAAACTGGGCTTCGTGCCAGTAGCGGGCCTGGTAGCGTTGGGCGGCGTTGCCGAGTTTGAAGCGGGTGCCTTCCTGCAGGTCTTCGGTATTTTGGTACTTGCCGGTCAGGAAGCCGCCGGCGAGCGGGTTGTAGGCGATGATGCCGACGCCTTGGTCTTGGCAGAGGGGGAGTAGGTCGGCTTCGATATCGCGCCAGAGGATGTTGTACCTGGGCTGGTCGCAATCGAAGCGGATCAGATTGCCGCGGTCGCTCTCGCCGAGCGCGAGCGCAAGCTGCCAAGCGCGGTAGTTGGACGTGCCGGCATAGCGGATCTTGCCCCAGCGCTGGAGATCGTCGAGCGCCTTGAGCGTCTCGTCGATCGGCGTCTGCGGCGTCGGGCCGTGCAGCTGGTAGAGGTCGATATGGTCGGTGCCGAGCCGTTTGAGGGAGGCGTCGACGGCGTCGAGGATGTGCTGGCGGGACGCGCCGCGGTGGTTGGGGTCGCGCGAGGTCGGGCCGACGCACTTGGTGGCGAGAATGATCTGGTCGCGCGGCTTGCCCTGCAGCCACTCGCCGACGATCTCCTCGGTCTTGCCGACATCGGAGGTGCCGAGCGGGTAGACGTCGGCGGTATCGAGGAAGTTGACGCCGCGCTCGAAGGCGATGTCCATGATCGCGAACGCCTCCGGCCGTTCGGTCTGGAATCCGAAGGTCATCGTGCCCAGGCAGATTTCGGAAACGCGCAGTCCCGTGCGCCCCATGTTGCGGTACTTCATGTGCGGAATCCCTTCGCGGTGCGCTCGCCTCAGCCGGCGAGCTGCCGGTGGACGTCTTCTTCGAGTTGCTGGAAATGATCGGGGTTGTTGTAGAGCAGCCCGTGCATCACTTCGGAGACGCCGGCCTGCTCGAGTTCGCCGAGCCGCTGGACGATGTAGTCGGCGTTGCCGGCTACGGAATTGGGGCCGATGGCCTCGATGAAGCGGTTGGCTTGTTCCTGGTTGTCGGTGAGGCGGGTGGGGACGAGGCAGGTGATCTTGATTTCGGAGTAGTCGCGGCCGACGGCTTCGCAGTGCTGTTCGAGGATGTCGGTCTTTTCCTTGAGCAGCTCGACGCTGATGCCGCGGCCGGCCCAGCCGTCGAGGTTCATGATGTCGCCGTACATGGCGAGGGTTTTGAGGGTGCGCTTGGGGCCGGTGCCGCCGACGAGGATGGGGATGGGGGCGTCGTAGCAGCCGGGCGAGAAGGGGGCCTCGTCGAGGCTGTAGTACTCGCCCTCGTGGCTGATGGGTTCGCCGCCGGCGTGGAAGAGGCGGCGGATCATCTGCATCGCCTCTTGAAAGCGGTCTTGGCGCTCCTTCATCGGGGGGAAGTCCCAGCCGTAGGCCTCATGTTCGCGCTTGAACCAGCTGGCGCCGATGCCGAGCGTGAAGCGTCCGTGCGAGACATGGTCGACGACGCCCGACATTTTGGCGGCGAGGGCGGGATTGCGGTAGGTGTTGCCGAGCACGAGATGGCCGATTTGGAGGGTTTCGGTGACGGCGGCGACGGCGGCCGCGAGAGTGAAGGCCTCGTAGGCGGGTTCGGGCTCCATCGCGCGGGGCCTATTGGGCGGGACGAAGTGGTCGGCGAACCAGACGGAATTCCAGCCGCCCTTGTCCATCCGCTGGACGACGGCGTTGATGTCATCCCAAGAGGTGCGGTAGGCGGTGACTTGCGCGCCGAATTCCATTTTTCGTTCTCTTTTCCCGTTGGGCGGCTGCTTGTGGCGGCGCCGCCGTGATTGAGGATAGAGGTGCGTCGCGCTCAGTCGGGCGCAGGCAGCAGCCACGGCTTCGGCAGGATCGTCGCCGGCTCGGCGGCGAGGTCGATGTCGGGGTCGATCAGGCGGGCGGCGGGGCGGCCGTTCCAGGCGATGTGGGCATCGGCGCGGACTTGGGGATTTAGGTGGCCGAGGCCGCGGTAGTGGTCGCGGATGATCTTCGCGCCTTGCTGGATCATGTCGGGCTGGTGGGCCATGCGCTCGACTTGGAGGGGAGTGAAGTGGTCGCTTGGGTGCACGAGCAGGTTCAATCCCGTCGCCGGGTCGGCGACGCGGTACTCGAGGTGGCCGGCTTTTTCAGTGAGGAGGACGCGCCAAGAGAAGCGGTAGGCCTCTTCGTTCCAGCGGACATTGCCGGGATAGAGGTGGTGGCGGAGCGGCACGGCAATCTGGACGAGGGCGATCAGGACAACGACGATCACGGCGGCGCGGGCCATCAAAGCGGCGCGGGCGGATGACTCGGGCGTTTTGGAGCCGTACTGCGAAATTATTTCAGTGCTTTCCAGTAACGGTTCGGCCTTTCGAGCCCGGCGGATGCGGTCGAGGGCGCGACGGGGCCAATCGGGCTTGAAGAAGATGAGGGCGGCGGCGGCCATGAGGGCGGGGAAGACGCCGATCGGGAAGAGCAGCCCGGTGATCAGGTGAAAGACGGCGAGGACGATCCAAGCGAAGGCGCGGGTGCGGGGGATCAGGAGCCAGAGGGCGATGGTGCAGTCGAAGGCCGCACCGGCCCAGCTCATCGCGTAGGGCAGCCAAGGCTGGGTCATGAGCGGGCCGACGAGCGGGGCGTCGGCGTGGTGCGGGAGCCAGATCGCGAGGGGCTGGGCGTGGAGTAGCCAGTCGGGGTTGAGCTTGGCGATGCCGGCGAAGAGGTAGAGCGCGGCGACCTGCGCGCGGAGCAGCCAGATCGCGCCGACGGGGACTTGCCCGTCGCCCGGGCGCGGGTTGCGGCGGGCGTCGAGCGTCCAGGCGCGGTGGACGGGCAGGGCGGCGAGGAGGAGGCCGGCGAGGGAGAGCCAGTAGTAGTGGTTGAGGTAGGTCGTCTTGTCGATCAGTTCGACGTAGGTGAAGCCGATGGTGAAGAGGAGCACGGCGGCGCGGGAACGGACGCCGAGGATGACGGCGACGGCGAGGAGCCCGAGGGCGGCGAAGTGGAGGTGCATCCAAGGGGCGGGCCAGGCGGCGACCCACTCGAAGCCGATGTACTTGAAGTGGTGGGCGGGGGCGGCGTAGAGCTGGTCGATCCAGCCGTAGGCGAAGAAGCGGATGACGGCGGCGAGACCGATTGCGCCGAAGGCGATGCGGAAGACGGCGGCGGATGCGCCGTCGACGGGACGGGCGGCGCGCGCGGCGGCGGCGTCGACTGCGCGCCAAGGCCGCGGGCGCGGGATCGCATGCGCCGCGAGCGCGGGGACGCGGGCGGTCACGGCGCGGCTCAGGAATCTCCGTCGTTGTCGGAGAAGCCGACGGAGATGCCGAGCAGGGAGACGACCTCGGTGGCGTAGAGAATCTGGACCTGCTTGATCGCGTCGCGGGCGGCGGCGAGGGCGCGTTCGTCCGCATCGGCCTTGATGTCGGCGGGCAGGGCGTCCACCGCGGCCACGGCGGCGTCGAGCGCGGCCTGCATGCGGTCGTAGGCATCGTCGTCCAGATCGTTGACGAGGGTGCCGACGGCGAGATGGTCGCCGACGCCGAGGAAGGAGGCGCGGATGCCGCGCACGATCTGGCGGAGGTCGTCGCCGCTGGAGGGGCCGAGGCCGGGGATCGCCTCCGGGTCGCGGTCGCCAGTGATGCCGAGCGCCTTGCCGAGCTGCATGTCGCCGACGGTTTCGGTGAGGAAGATGCTGGTGCGGACGACGTCGGCGAGCGCGAGGGCGGCAGAGATGGCGGTGCCGCCGCGTCCGGCGAGGGCATCGGCGTAAGCGAAGTCGCGGCCGGCCCCGGTCCATTCGTCGCGGATGGCGGCAGTTTCGTCGGCAATGATGCGGGCGAGGTGGGCCGCGTAGGTCCGGGCAGCGCGGTCGTCGCCGAGATCGTCGTTCCAGAGCAGAGATTCGAGGGCATGGAAGCCGCGGGTGGCGGCTGACTGGCGTTCGCGGATGTCTTCGACGCCCGCGCCGGCCGCGGCTGCTGCGGCGATGGCGGCGGGGTCGATCGGCCACCAATCGATCTGCGATTCGGAGCGGCGGTCCATGGCCGGGCCGAAGCGGAAGGCGGCGGTGGCGGCCCAGCCGCTGCGCGCGACGGCGTAGCGTCCGCGGGCGTTGTCGAGCCGGCCCGGCGTCGGATCAGCGGCGTAGGTCTCGACCGCCCGTGCGAGTTCGGCGGCGCTGTCGGCGGCCTCCTCGAAGACCGGGAGGAAGACGAAGTCGGCGAGGTTGGCGAGGATGTCGCGGCGTTCGGGCGGTCCGCTGCATGCGGCCGCGGCGAGCGCGAGAGCCAGGACGAGGGCGGGGAAAGCGGCGTATTTGAGCATCAGAGCGACTCTAGGAACTTGATCAGGGCGGCTCGGTCTTCGCTGGACATGGCTCGGAAACTCTCCTTCGCTGCTTCGGCTTCGCCGCCGTGCCAGAGGATGGCCTCGGCGAGGTTGCGGGCGCGGCCGTCGTGGAGGAAGCGGGTGTGGCCGTTGACGGTTTCGGTGAGGCCGATGCCCCAGAGCGGCGGGGTGCGCCATTCCGAGCCGGAGGCTTGGAAGTGCGGGCGGCCGTCGGCCAGGCCGGGCCCCATGTCGTGGAGCAGCAGGTCGGTGTAGGGGAAGATCAGCTGGTTGGAGAGGGCGGGGACGGCGTGTTCGCCGGTGCGGTGGCGGGGGGCGTGGCACTGCTGGCAGCCGGCGGCGAAGAAGAGTTCCGCGCCGCGCTCGCGCTCCGGGTAATCGCGCGCGGCGGGGACGGCGAGGGTTTGGACGTAGAAGACGACGTCGTCGAAGAGATCGGCGGGGATTTCGGGGTCGCCGCCGTCGGGCGCGGCGAGGCAGGCGGCTTGTGCGGGGGTGCAGGTGGCGTCCGGCCGGAGCGGGCTGGTGATGCCGATGTCGCCGTGGAAGGCGGATGCGACCTGTGCGTCGGTCGCGGGCTGGTTGGCCTTCCAGCCGAAGCGGCCGGCCTCGCCGCCGGGCAGGATGTTGATGCGGCCGGAGATGCCGTCGCCGTCGGCATCGTCCGGGTCGGCGAGCTCTTGCAGGCGTTCGAGGGGGATCGCTTCGAGCAGGCCCGCGCCGAAGACGGGCGGAGCGATGCGGGGACCGATCCGCAGTTCGGGGTGGAGCGCGCCGTAGGCGGGTTCGGCGATGGTGAAGACGGGCTCGACCAGCTCGTAGGGAGTCCCGTCGGCGTACTCGCCGGCTGCGGCCTTCCATTCGACGTGGATTTCGGCCTCGGGCGGGACGCCGAGGATGGCGCGGTCCTGGATGCTGCCGCCGTAGGCGGGGTCGGGAATCGGCGCGTCGCCGAGCTTGGTCGGCAGGCTGATCTGGACGACGAGGCCGCGGACGGGGTCGTCGTTGTCGAGCGGCGGGCGGGCGCGTCCGTCGTGGCCGTGGCAGGAGGAGCAGGATTGGGCGATGAAGAGGGGGCCGAGGCCGTCGCGGGCCTCGGTGGAGTTGCCGGCGGTGACCCAGTTGGAGGTGAAGAAGGAGTCGCCGATCGCGAAGCGGCGGCGCTCTTCGTCGGTTTCGAGGTTGCGGGCCGGGAGGGCGAAGGCGTTGCGGGTGGCCGTGTGGGCGGTGCCGTCGCCGCCGGAGCGGAGCTCGAGCAGGTCGCTCGGGGAGGGCTCGCCGCCGCCGCAGGCGACGGCGAGCGCCACTGCGGCGGCCGAGGCGGCCGCGATGGCGAAGGCGGTTCGGCGTTTCACGGGTTCTGCGTGGGGGAGCGGCCGCCCCCCCGCCGGATCCCGGGGGACCCGGCGGGGGCGCGCGGGCGGCCGCGGAGAGAGCCGGCGAGCGGCTGCTAACTGACGCTGATGGAGACGCCGAGCGCTTCCGCGGCGGCGACGATGTTGTCGGTCTGATCGGAGAGCGACTCGATCGTGGCGAGGACGGCGCGGCGGCTGCCGGCGGAGTCCGCGATGCCCGGCAGCAGGGCGGCGTCGAAGGGCGCGGGGATCGCGTTGGCGTTGGCGACGCTCTGCGCGATCTGGGAGGTGACGAGCTCGGCCAGCTCGGCGTCTTCGGCGGCGACGAGGTCTGCGAGGCCGGGGCCCTGGACCAGCCCGTAGTCGCCGGTCCAGACGTTCTGGATGCCCTTGGCGTTGGCGATGATGTCCTTGGTGGTGTTGTCGGCGAAGCAGGAATGCTCGTCCTCCTGCGAGCGGGCGTCGTAGGCGACGGTCATGCGTTCGCCGGCGAGTTCGCCGCGGGAGAGTTCGCCGATCCCGGTGATGATGTTGACCAGCGCCTCGTCGGCGTCCATGGCGAGGAAGTCGGCGCGGTAGTTGCCGCCGCCGGGCGCCCAGGCGTCGACCATGTCCTCGAGATCGTCGAGCAGCAGCTCGGTCACCGCGGCGAGATACGCGGCGCGGCGGTCGGCGTTGGCGTTGGTCGTGTAGTCCTCGACCGGGCGGGCGCCGGGGCCGTCCTCGTTGAGGTCCTGGCCCCAGAGCAGGAATTCGATCGCGTGCCAGCCGGTCGAGACGTTGGTTTCGCCGCCCTGTTCGTTGAGGTCGGCGAGCAGCTGCTTGGTGATCTGCGGGTACTCGCCGGCCATGTTGACGATGCCGGCGTCGGGGTCGCCCTCGACGTAATCGACGTAGGCCTCGTCCATCGGCCAGGCGTTGAGCTGGCCCTCGGGGCCGGTTTCCTCGTCGTCGATGGGGCCGCCGTAGAAGCGGTAGGCCTCGGTCACGCCGTAGTCGTCGCGGGCGGTGAGCCAGGCGCGCTTCGCGGCTTCGAGGGTGTGCGGGGCGGGGTTGGCGAGGAAGGCGTCGATGGCGCCGGCCATGTCGGCGGCCGAGGCGAGGGAGGCCTGGTAGGTGGCGTGGACGCCGACGGCGTAATGGGCGACGACGTCTTCCTTGGAGACGTCGGGGGCGTCGTCGCTGGAGCAGGCGGCGACGGCGGCCAGCACCGACGCCGTCGCGAGCGCGAGCGCGGCTGTTGCGAATCTCTGCATGGGGCATCTCCAATCAACGCCGCGACGGCGCGGCGCAGTGCGTTCGCAAAATGGATATCAGTTTGCCTCTATTAGTGCAATAAATGATTTCAACCTGCTGATTTCAGCAATCGCGCAGGCTCAGGGACCGGCGCATGCGGCGCGTATCCTGCGCGGGACTGGAGGTGGGACATGCGGGTGCTGGTGATGCCGGGGCTGACGTTGCCGGAGGTGACGGAGGCGGACTTGGACAAGATCCGCGAGGCGGCGGGACCCGACGCGGAGGTGGTCGTGGCCTCGAACCGCGAGGAGGCGATGGCGCAGATCCCCGAAGCCGAGGTGCTGCTGGGCTACCTGACCGAGGACCTGTTCGCGGAGGCGGAGAAGCTGGAATGGGTGCACGCGACCGCGTCGGGCGTCGACGGCTACCTGTTCGATTCGTTCAAGGACTCGGAGATCCCGCTGACTGGCGAGAAGGGGCTGGTCGGGCCGCATCTGGCGGACCACGGCTTCGCGCTGCTGCTGGCGCTGGCGCGCTCACTGGGGCCGGCGCTGCGGCTCAAGGGCGAGGCCTGGGCTTCGCGGGTGCCGATGCGGCGCGCCGCCTTCGAGCTCTCGGGGCTTTCGATGGGGATCGTCGGCTTCGGCGGGACGGGGCGGGAGATCGCGCAGCGGGCGCGCGGGTTCGGGATGGAGGTGCGCGCCGTCGACGCGCTGCCGGTCAAGGCGACGGAGCACGTGGCGATGGTGCTGGGGATGGAATCGCTTGACGATCTGCTCGGGCGCTCCGACGTGGTCGCGGTCTGCACGCCGCTGACGGCGGAGACGCGGCACCTGTTCGACCGCGAGCGGTTCGCCAAGATGAAGCCGGGCTCGGTGATCATGAACGTCACGCGGGGCGAGATCATCGAGCTGGACGCGCTGATGTGGGCGCTGGAGGAAGGGCCGCTGGGCGGCGCGGCGCTGGACGTGGTCGAGGGCGAGCCGCTGCCGGCGGATCACCCGATCTTCGAGCGCGACGACGTGGCGATGACGCCGCACACGGCCGGCGCCAGCCAGCTGCGCGCGGGCCGCAACCTCGACCGCTTCTGCGAGAACCTGCGCCGGCACCGCGCCGGACGCGAGTTGGTCGGCCTGGTCGACAAGCAGGCGGGCTTCTAGGCCGTTGCCGGGCTACGCGGTGGAACTGGAGGCGGCGGCCGAGGCGGCGCGGGCGGGCGGCGCGATCCTGCGGCGCTACTCGGAGCGCGGCGCGCGCTATGGCTGGAAGCCCGGCGGCCAGTGGGGGATGGAGCTGGTCTCCGAGGCCGACATCGAGGTCGATGCGGCGCTGCGCGAACGGCTGCTGGGCGCGTTCCCGGAGGACGGATGGCTCTCGGAGGAGCATCCGGACGACGCTGCGCGGCTGTCCAAGCGCCGGGTCTGGATCGTGGATCCGCTGGACGGGACGCGGGAATTCCTGAGCGGCGTGCCCGAATACGCCGTCTCGATCGGCCTCGCCGTGGACGGGGAAGCCGCGGCCGGCGCCGTCTACAACCCGGCCACGGACGAGCTGTACGGCGCGGCGGCGGGCGGCGGCGGAGACGGGTTCCGGCTGGATGCGGCGCAATCGCTCGCGGAGGGCTTCATGCTGGCCGGCCGCGGCGAATGGCGCTGGGGCGACCTGCCGCCCGTGCCCGAAGGCACCAAGCTGATGCCCGTCGGCTCCATCGCCTACCGCATGGCCCTGCTGGCCACGGGAACGGGCAACCTGCTGTTCACGGCGGGGCATCGGAGCGAGTGGGACGTAGCCGCCGGCGCGGCCCTGCTCGCCGCCGCCGGCGCGGAAGTGACGGACTTGGAAGGCCGCGCCCTGCGCTTCAACCAGCCGGAACCGTCCGTGCGCGGCCTGATCGCCGGAACCCCAACCCTGCACGCCGAAGCAAGGAACCTCTGGCAACGCTCCGGCTGGCGGCTGGTCTGAAAGTCATCGACGTCGATCGGCCGCGGTTACGGCGTGTGGCGTTGCGGGCGCCGGCGGGCGGATGATGCGGCTTCAGCCGTGCGAGACTCGCCCCGGTTTCCGCACCGATCTGGAGGTGTTCCGTGAAGATCTTGTTTGCGTTGCTGGCCGGGGTCGTCATCGGTGCCGCTGGGCTTGCAGTGGTTTCGAGCTCGAGTGGGGTTGAGGAGGTGCGGATCGCGGCACGTTGGCTCTCGTCAAGCCGCTTCGAAGTCGGCTTGCAGCAACGACAGGCAGATGGAGCGTGGGGCGACGTGGTCGAGCCGGCCTCGAACGTCGTGGATTCGCGCAGCCGCAGCTGGACGTTTTCGAGCCCGGTCGGGGTGCGCCCGTCCGCGACAGACGGCGTGGTCGAGTTCCGCGTGACGGCGGAATCGATTTACGCGACGCCTGCGCCGATCGCCGAAACCCGCTGCAACTTCGCATTCATGTATCGGTCCGAGCGGTCGCCCGTGGTTTGGTTCAGCGCGCGAGCGGGCGAATTCTGCGACGGCGCCGACATCCGCGAGCCGCTGTTGGTGCTGAGCGATGGCCAGGTTCCCCTCGACCCTGAGGATCCTCAAGCCGAGCATGTCAGTGATTGGCTGCTGCGCGTCGGGGAGAGGGCGGGCGAGCTGGGCGGTGACGACCTCACGCTGGCGGAATTCGAGGCGTTGGTGGCGTACGCGTACCAAGACTTCCTGCCAACATCGGCGCGTCCGCCCGCGGTTGTCTATGAAGCGGATCGCACGGTCACGCTGCACGATTTCGCGGAGGGCGAAATTTTGACCGGCCTGGAGTCGTTCTCGCCAGCTTGGGCGCTTAACTCGATTGCATACCAGTTGACCGCGGCATCCGATGAGCAAGACGAATTCGAGTGGTCGGGCCCCGAGCTGGCGGCGCAAGTGCTCGCTGTTCATGAGCGCTATGTGCCGGGATTCGATGCAGTTGAGGCGAGGCGACAGGCGCGCAGATTAGGCGTGCTGGTCGCGCCGGCAGCGCCGGCCGCTCCCGTTCGCCGCGACAGCGGCGTGATTGTCCGCGTTCGCCAACTACTCGGGTTGCCCGACTCGGCGAATGATGCGGCGAGTGACTTTGAGACGGCACCGCCCGCGGAAGCGCGCTTCACCATCAGTCCGGGCAACGGGGTGCTGCGCGTTTCCTCGCCGCTGGGCTCAGCTGAGAGCCAATGCGACTTCTTCGTCGTGGTGCGCGGATTCTCCGCGGTCTGGGCGCGGCCGGGCGGGTGGAGTGACTGCGAGGACGACGGACGACTGATCCCGGTCGGGTTCGCAGAACGGGCGGGGGTGCCGTTCGAGCAAGACGATCCGCAGCAGTACCAGGTTTATGACTGGGAGCGGCAGATAGAAGCGAATCTGCTGCCGGCGGAATTGGGCGAGGAGATCACGGTCGCCGCTGCCCAGTCGATCGTGAATGGAGTCTTCGCCGACATAATGGGCAGGCAACGCCCAGCTCCCCGCGTGCGGGAGGTGGATGCCGACGGTTCGGAGTATGTCCATCGATTCCGCCAGATCCGGCTCGGACCAGGAGGCCGGAACGCGGCAACGGTGCTGCACGAGACCGTGCATGCATTGCTGGATGCGGAAGCGGATCGCTCATATCGGCGATGGGACGGACACGGGCGGGAGTATGCGGCGACGATCCTGATGCTGTGGGAGCGGTACGTGCCCGGCTTCAATGGAGTGCGGGCGCGGGCGGATGCGAGGCTGCATGGCGTGGATGTCGCGGGTGCATCCCCCTTGCGGCCGGTTGGCGGCGGAACAGGCGCGGCGGCTGTGACCGAGCGGCTGGGGCTGCCAACAGTCGTGGCGGCGCAGGGGGACTGCATCTACGTGGTGGCGGTTGGCGACACGGCGTTCGGTATTGCAGCGCGGTACGGCCTGACGCCGGAGCAGTTGCGCGCACTCAATCCCGAAATCGGCAATGGCTTCATCGAGGTCGGCCAGGAGCTCGTCGTGCGCTGTCCATAAGCGGATGCAGGGAGGGCTAGGCTCTTCGGGATGAGGCGTTCGGGACCATGGGCGGCGGTGTGCGGGTTGGCGGCGGGGCTGGTCGTGCTGGTTGCCGCCGTGGTCGGCGTCTGGGCGCAGGAGGCGGTCGAGGTCCGGGTCGGGGCGCAGAATTTGGCGGATGGGCGGGTGGAATTGGCGCTGCAGGGGCGCGATGCGCCGGGTGCTTGGGGCGAGCCGGTGCTGCCGTCGGGGCGGTATCTGCCCGTCGGCGTGGAGGGGTGGAAGTACTCATCGCCGGTGACCGTCTCGGGCGTGGAAGTGCGCGGAGCGGTGCTCCGCATCGCGCGCGGAGTGCGGCTGGCGCTGCAGGTTCGGACGGATTCGGGGTCTTGGGGAGAGTCGCAGCATCCACGGGCGCGGGTATTGCAGTCGTCGGTCGAGGGCTGGCGGTATTCATCCGTGCTGAGCGTGCCGCGGCCGGATTCCAGGGACGAGGAAGCAGGGGAAAAGCCGTCGTCGGCCGAGGGCGCCGCGGAAACTCCTGAGGCGGAGGAGTCCGCACCGCCGGCCGAAGAATCGGGTGCCGCCGGCGAACCGTCTGATGAGGACGGAAGCAGCGTGCCAGACGAGGGCGCTGCAGGAACCGACGAGGAAGGATCGGAAGAGAGTCCCGCGCCTTCCGAATCGACGGACGACGCATCGGAATCTGCCGACGGCAGTTCGGGGCCGGGCGACGAGGAAGCGACAGGGTCGAGTGGTCCCGAACCGGCGGCGGATACCGCCGCCGAATCGTCGGATGAAGAGAGGAATGGCGGGACCGTGGGCACCGGCGAGGAAGAAGGGTCAGAGGCGGATCCGGCATCTTCCGGATCGTCGAACGTGGCGTCGTCGGGCACGAACGACGAGGGCACGACGGAGACGGATGACTCCGCGTCCGCTGTGGAAGAGATCGGCGGGGCGACGGATGCCGAGGTGTTGGCCGCGGGACGGTTCTTGGATGTGCGGGTCGCGGCGTTGGTTGATGAGGACGGCGGCACGGCACTGCAATTGCAGTATCGGAATCCGGGAGGGATTTGGGAACCCGGGAAGCGGCACGCCCACTTGCCGCTGGAGGCAGTCGGTTGGCGGGTTACCGAAGAGCACTACGTCTGGCCGATCACCGCCAGGACCTGCAAATATTCATGGCACCAGACCCTTGTACCGGTACGGATCGCGGCCCGGAACGAAAGCGCGAGCGGCGTACGCGTGGCCGTCCAGCTGGGACTGGTTGGCCGAGTCGAGGCTTGGGGGGAGCGGGTTCATCCGGCCAGCCAAATAGTGCCGCGCCAGCCTGGCCTGTATCTGTCCTCGATCGTGCGCTTGGCGGTTCCGTGGCCGGCGGAAGATCGCGACTTGGGTCCCGGCGCGATGTTGGAGGTCACTCCGGCATCGAGGCAGGATCGCGCTGACGACGGGCTCACTCCGGCGGATTGCTACCAGCCGCGGCAGCATCCGCCGATCTCGACGATCCGCGTCGCTTGGTGGCCCGCCCGTCCGGGCGGTTCGGGCTGGCGAACGTTGTACGTACAGGAATTGAAGTCATGGGGAAGATGGGCCAGGGAAGGGATGGTGCAAATCAGTCCGTCCCCTGATGGTGGGGACTGGACGTACGGGAAATGGTACAGCCTGTTTCCACGGTTCCGGAACACTGATGAAATTGCGTGGAACCTGTACCACCGGCTGGCCTGGCGGCTTGACGGAGATCGCGTTCGCGTGGCGGTCCAGCCGTGGGTATCGCCGGGACGATGGGGCGATCTCATCGAGGTGGAGCCATCGTTCGACCTGAATGCCCCCAGCTCCGGAAATCTCCCGGCGGCCGTGAGCAACACGATCGTCCTCGAATCCCCGGAGCCGCTCGAGTGGCCGTCATCGCGCTGGATGGATCCCGAAGGCGGCTGAGGCCGCCCGCTTTGCAGGCCTCCGCCGGGTTCGAGCCGCCGCCGCGGGCGCGTGATCGGGTTGTGGGCTAGCCTGCGGGTCTACCCGCGACGATTCTGGGGAGAGTGCCTCATGGCTGAGTTGACCGGTGCGCAGATCACGGCGAAGGCGCTGAAGCAGCAGGGCGTGGAGGAGATGTTCGGGCTGGTCGGGGTGCCGGTGGTGCCGATCTCGATCGCTTGGATGCAGGAGGGCAAGCGCTTCATCGGGGTGCGCCACGAGCAGGCGGCGGGCTACGCGGCGCAGGCGGCGGCCTACATGAACGGGCGCATCTCGGCCGCCCTCGTCGTCTCCGGGCCGGGCATGACCAACGCGATCTCGGCGCTGGGCAACGCGGAGGCGAACTGCTGGCCGATGCTGCTGATCGGCGGCGCGGCGAACGTGTCGCTCTCGGCGCGCGGCGATTTCCAGGACGCGCCCCAGGTGGAGGCGGCGAAGCCGTTCGTGAAATGGGCCGACCAGGCGCGCGACGCACGGCTGATCCCGAGGCTGATCGCGCAGGCCGTGCGCAGCTCGATCAACGGGCGCCCGGGCCCGGTCTACCTCGATCTGCCGGGCGACGTGATCGACGCGGTGGTGGACGAGGACGAGGTGCAATGGGAGGAGCGGGTGCCGGAGCCGGCGCGGCCGATGGTCTCCTCGGAGAACGTCGAGCAGGCGATCGAGGCGCTGAAGACGGCGTCGAACCCGCTGGTGATCGTGGGCAAGGGGATGGCCTGGTCGCGGGCCGAGCAGGAAGTGCGCGAGTTCGTCGACAAGACCGGCATCCCTTGGCTGTCGACGCCGATGGGCGCGGGCGTGGTGCCGGCGGACGCGCCGGGCAACGCGGCGGCGGCGCGGACGCACGTGCTCAAGAACGCCGACCTGGTGGTGCTGCTGGGCGCGCGCTTCAACTGGATCCTGCACTTCGGGCTGCCGCCGCGCTTCCGCGAGGACGTGCGCGTGATCCAGCTCGACATCGAGCCGGAGGAGATCGGCACCAACGTGCCGACGGAGGTGGCGCTGGTCGGCGACGGCAAGGCGGTGATGGGGCAGCTGAACGAGTACCTGGACGAGAACCCGTGGCGGTTCGAGGACACGACCGAGTGGGTGGCCTCGATCGAGGCGGAGATCGACCGCAAGGCGAAGGAGCAGGGGGAGTGGATGGCGTCGGACGAGGCGCCGATGAACTACTACCGGCCGCTGAAGGAGATCGACGACCGGCTGCCGCGGGACGCGATCTTCGTGACCGAGGGCGAGAACACGATGGCGATCGCGCGGCAGGTGATCCAGTCCTACGAGCCGCGCTCGCGGCTGGACGCGGGGACCTGGGGCACGATGGGCGTGGGCCCCGGCTTCGCGCTGGCGGCGCAGGTCTGCAACCCCGGCAAGCGGGTCATCGCGCTGGAGGGCGACGCCGCCTTCGGGTTCGGCCCGGGCGAGGTGGAGACGGCGGTGCGGCACAAGCTGCCGATCACCTGGATCATCTTCAACAACAACGGGATCGGCGGCGGCCAGGACGAGCTGCCGGCGGAGGGCCCGCCGCCGCCCAACCAGCTGGTGCCGCGCGCGCACTACGAGCGGATCATGGAAGCCTTCGGCGGCAAGGGCTACTACTGCCAGAGCCCCGAAGAGCTGGAAGCGGCGCTGGACGACAGCTTCGCCCAGGAAGGCTCGACGCTGATCAACGTCGAGATCTCGACCAAGGCCCAGCGCCGCAAGCAGCAGTTCGGCTGGCTCCAGCGCTAGCGGCCGCAACGGGGCGCGGGGTCCGTGCCGGACGAGGGCGATCCGACGGACGGGATCGGCCCCGATCACCCGTTCCTGATCGCGGGCAAGTGGGCCGCAGACGAACTGAGCGGGCTGCTTTTCCGCCGTCCGTATCGGAGCCGCCGTCGTCCTCACGATTTCAACGGCGCTCGTCGGCTTCCATCTGTCGGCGATTCCGGAGGCAGGGCTTTCGGCGCCGCAGGACATCGGCTTGCTCGTGGCAGTCGGCGCCATCTATCTCATGATTGCCGGGTACGGGGTATCTGTGCTCGCCCCCGGCGAGTGGCGAAGCGGACCCGACAGCCGCGCGCTCGAGGCGCGCGCCGACCGGCACTCTGAGGCGGTCGTGCGGGCATGGGTGGCAAGAGAACGGGCGGCGGCGCTCAGGGCCAATCAGTCCGCATTCGCCGCCCACCTCGCCAAGCTGAAAATCGCGAGCACACTCACAGCAGTCGAGGCCGTGCTGGTGGTCGCGGCGGCAATCGCCGCCTGAGCAGCCATAGCGCGCAATAGTCGATCCAGTCGGTGATCCACATGGCGGTGGAACCGAAGCCGAGACCGAAGCCGGGCATCTGGTAGAACACGCGCGGGCTGGGCGGAGGCAGGCTCGCCGGCCAGCTGAGCGCGAGGTCGACCTGCTCGCGCAGATCGTCAACGGACGCTTCTTCGGGCGCTTCATCGATCATCAGCAGCAGATCGGGATCGGGACGCGGCTGTACGCCGAGCGCCGCGGCCCGTTCGGCTTGGTACTCCCTGAGCACCGGCAGCCAGCGCTCCGCCCGTTCGGCCCGGTCGAACGCCGCTGCATCCGCGGCGCCATTCCGAAAACTGCCGGCGTAGCTTGCCATCGCGTCCCCCGCGCCCATTCTATGCGCCCGCCCGGGAGGAACGGGGCGATAAGATTTCGGGGAGCGAACGGAGGGCGACATGGAATTTCGGCGGCTGGGGAACTCGGGGCTGGAAGTCTCGGTGGCGGGGCTGGGGACGAACAACTTCGGGATGCGGCTCGACTACGCGGGCAGCGAAGCCGTGGTCAACGCGGCGCTGGACGCGGGGATCAACTTCTTCGACACGGCCGACATCTACGGCGGCGGCCTCTCGGAGGAGTACCTCGGCAAGGCGCTGGGCTCGCGCCGCGACGAGGTACTGATCGCGACCAAGTTCGGCATGTCCACGGGCGAGGGGCCGCATACGCAGGGCGGCTCGCGCAAGTACATCGAGGCTGCGGTCACGCGCTCGCTCAACCGGCTCGGCACCGACTACATCGACGTCTACCAGATGCACCAGCCGGATCCGCGCACGCCGATCGAGGAGACCTTGGAAACGCTCGACAACCTCGTCCGGCGCGGCCTCGTCCGCTACATCGGCCACTCCAACTTCTCCGGCTGGCAGATCGCCGACGCCGACTGGACGTCGCGGACGCGCGGGCTGGCGCGGTTCGTCTCGGCCCAGAACGAGTGGAGCCTGCTCGAGCGCAAGATCGAGCCCGAGATCATGCCGGCCTGCCGCAAGTTCGGGCTCGGCCAGCTGCCCTTCTTCCCGCTCGCGTCGGGCTTCCTCACCGGCAAGTACCGGCGCGGCGCGGAGCTGCCCGAGGGCACGCGCCTGCGCGCCTGGCGCGAGCGCATGCCCGGCCGGATCGACGCGCTGACGGCCGAGGTGAACTTCGACAAGCTGGAGGCGCTCGAAGCCTTCGCCGGCGAGCGCGGCCGCACGATCCTCGAACTCGCCCTGTGCTGGCTCGCCACCGATCCCGCCGTCTCCTCCGTGATCGCCGGCGCGACCTCGCCGGAGCAGGTCGCGGCCAACGCGTCCGCGACCGAAGCCTGGCGCCTCGACGCGGACGAGATGGAGCAGGTCGACCGGATCCTCGGCGGCTGAACTTGCATCCGTCCAGCGCCCTCGCAGCGTTTTCCGCGCTCGGCGCGGCTGCCGCCGCATATGCATGGCGGGAATCGAAACGGGTCGAGCTGACGCGCCGGATCGTCCGCCCGCGCGGACTTCCGCCCGCGCTCGACGGCCTCCGCATCCTGCACGTGAGCGATACGCACTTCCCGGCCGACGGCGAGTCGGTCGCGCGCTTCCTTGAGGCGGTCGACCGGGCGGAGTTCGATTTCGTCGCCGCGACCGGCGACTATGTCGAGACCGCGGCCGGCTGGGATGCCGCCGCGGAGGCGCTCGCGTCGCTGCCGGAACGAGCGCCGACGCATGCCGTGCTCGGAGCGCACGACCATCTGCCGCCCGTCCGCAGCGCCGCGGAGTGGCTGCGCGCGATGCGGGAACGCTCGGCCGGCCGGCGGCGGATGATCAGCGCCGCCCCCTTCCGCAGCCGCTTGGGCGAGGCGGGCATCCACGTGCTCCGCAACGAATGGCGCGAGATCGAGATCAACGGCGAACCCGTCCGCATCGCCGGCGCCGGCGACGCCTCCGCCGGCATGGCCGACCTCGCCGCCGCGCTGCCGCCGGACGATGACGTCTTCACGATTCTGCTGACCCACGCCCCCGACGCCGTCCTCGACCACGCCGAAGCCGGCGGCGCGGTTCCCCCGCTGGCATTCGCCGGCCACACGCATGGCGGGCAAATCGCGATTCCCGGCTACGGAGCGCCGTTCCGCCACTCGCGCCTGGCTAGCCGCCACAAGCCCGCGGGAGCCTTCGACGTCGCCGGCGGCAAGGTGGTCGTCAGCCGCGGCTTCGGCACCGCCATCGTCCCCTTCCGCCTGCAAGCCCGCCCCGAACTGTGCGTCGTGGAGTTGCGGCGGGACTGAGGTCAGTCGGCGGCGGTTGCGCCGGGCTTGCCGGATTGCTCCGCTTCCCAGTCGGCGACCGCCTGCATGGCAAGATCGTGGACGAAAGCGCTGAACTTGCCGTCTGCCTCGGCGCGGTGCATCCGGCCGATGCGCAGAACTTCATCGCCCCGGAAGCGGATGTCGATGAGCAGGCTGGTCTCATCGGCGGCTGGCCGGGCGTTCTCGGCGTTCATGCGTGAATCTGTCAAGCGATGGCCAGCAGACGACTAGTCCGCGACTGTGGCCGCCGGTTGCTTCCGCTCCCAGGAGCGGATCGCTTCGAGCGCCAAGTTGCGGAGGTAGTCGTTGACGAGCGGGTTGCCGTCGTCGCGGAGCATCCGGCCGAGCTGCTCGACCTCATCGCCGCTGAACTCGACTTCGAACACGAAGATCGGATCTTCCGGCGCGACGTATTCGGGCATTTCATCTTCGGCCGGGAGGATCGCGCGGTTGTCGGTCATGCTGAGTTGCGTCAAGCCGTGGTGGGCTGTCTGATGGTCAGTCGGCGGCGGTGGCTGCAGCGGGTTCATCCGCCTGTTCTGCTTCCCAGTCGGCGACGGCCTGCATGGCGAGGTCGTGGACGAAGGTGCTGAACGTGTCTTGCCCGGAGCTGCGGTGCATCGGGCCGAGCCGGGCCAACTCGTCGCCGCCGAAGATCACTTCGAAGCCCCAGCGCTGCACATCGCCGAGCAGGACCTCAATGCTGTCGTCATCTTCGTAGAACTCCGCATCCGGGTCGTCGACCGGAGCCGAGTGTTGCTTATCGGGACTGCCAGTATCGGTTGATTTCATCGTCATTGGCCGTCGGGAACACAGTGACGAGGCTGGTGACGCCTCTCTCGTCCGGTCCTTCAATGATAAGCGTCAGCAAGCGGTGCTGCGCGTCGCGCCCGACTACTCTGAGGCGGCGCGGACGGATCCGGCGGCCGCTCCCCTCGCGCCACTCCACTTTCGGCTTCTGCGGGATGCGGGCCGGGTCATCCCGGTACACGGCGTGCAGATCGTCCACATGAATGCCATGCGCGGCCATTCGATCCTGCGCGTGCGCGGTCACTCTTAGCAAGTCGGGGTTGAGGAAACGCTGTGGGGGCACAATTGATCCTTTGCCGCGAGCGTACGGGGCAGGGACGAGTTCACGGATCGTTGATGCCGGGCGGGGCCTCGCGGTGCTAGTGTCATAAGCGGTTGACGTAACGCGGATCGCGTGGATCGCGGCGTCCGCGCGGAGAGGAGCCACCAAATGACGACGCTCGTGAAGATGGCCGACGACCAGGCACTTGACCAGGCCCCGCCGGATTCCGCGCCCAACGCGGCCTTCGGCTCCGCGGACGACTTCGCGTCGGAGGACTACCAAGTCGTCAACCTGCACAACTTCGAGCAGCTGCCGCAGATGCGGGACATGCCCGAAGAGGTCCGCCACGCCGCCCGCGTGGTCGGCAACGTGCTGCCCTTCAAGTCCAACCGCTACGTCGTCGACCACCTGATCGACTGGAACGCGGCGCCCGACGACGGCATGTTCCGGCTCACCTTCCCGCAGCGGGGCATGCTCGCGCCCGAGCAGTTCGAGCGCATGGAGGCCGCGCTCGCCGCCGACCTCTCCAGCCGCGAGCGGAAGACGATCGCGGACGAGATCCGGATGGAGCTGAACCCGCACCCCGCCGGGCAGATGGAGCACAACATGCCCTCGCTCGACGGCCAGGCGCTGGCGGGGATGCAGCACAAGTACCGCGAGACGGCGCTCTTCTTCCCCTCGCAGGGGCAGACCTGCCACGCCTACTGCACCTTCTGCTTCCGCTGGCCCCAGTTCGTCGGCCTCGAGGGCAAGAAATTCGCCATGCGCGAGGCCGACCTGCTCGCCCGCTACGTCGCGGCGCACCCGGAGCTGTCGGACATCCTCTTCACCGGCGGCGACCCGCTGGTGATGCGGACCAAGAACCTGCGCCAGTACATCGAGCCGCTGCTGGCGGCCGACGCCGGCCACGAGCTGCGCACGATCCGGATCGGCTCCAAGGCGATCGCCTATTGGCCGCACCGCTTCCTCTACGACGACGACGCGGAAGACCTGCTCAACCTCTTCCGCGAGGTGACCGGGCGCGGCCTGCAGCTGGCGCTGATGGCGCACTTCAACCATCCGGCCGAGCTGGACACGGCCGCCGCGCAGGAGGCCGTCCGCCGCATCCGCGAGACCGGCGCCCAGATCCGCACCCAGACGCCGCTGCTCAAGCACATCAACGCCGACCCGGCCCTGCTCTCCGAGATGTGGCGCGAGCAGGCCCAGCACGGCTGCGTCCCCTACTACCTCTTCGTCGCCCGCGACACCGGCGCCAAGCGCTACTTCGAGATCCCGCTGGTCGAGTGCGCCCGCATCTTCCGCGAGGCCTACCGCACGGTCAGCGGCGTCGCCCGCACCGTACGCGGCCCCTCGATGTCGGCCGGCCCGGGCAAGGTGCAGGTGCTGGGCGAGGCCGAGCACGCCGGCGAGCGCCTGATCGTGCTGCGCTTCCTGCAGGGCCGCGACCCGGAATGGGTCGGGCGCCCGTTCTTCGCCAAGTACAACGCCAGCGCCTCCTGGCTCGACGAGCTGGAGCCGGCCGAGGGCGACGAGTTCTTCTACGAACCGCGCCTGCGCGAACTGCTCGCCGAAGAGGGCTCGCCCTGGTCGCGCCCCGTCGCCGCCACGCTGCTCGGCGCGGACGCCGCCGGCTAGGTGCGGTCCCGCCTGCGCGAACGGCTCGCCGCGGCCGCCGAAGCGTTCGCCCCAGGCGCTTCCGAGCGCTTGGTCCTGCCCGGCACGCCCGCATTTACCTGCATCGCCGACGAGTGCGGCGCGCTCTGCTGCCGCGCCCCCTACCGCGTCGACGTCTCCGAAGAGGAAATCCTGCGCTTGACGGAGGCCGGAGCGGCGGACTCCGTCGAAGAACGGGCGTCGCTGGCGCTGCTCCGCCAGGACGCCGAGGGAACCTGCGCGCTCCTGCAAGGCCTGCGCTGCTCCGCCTACGAAGCGCGCCCCGACGGCTGCCGCCAGTACCCCTTCATGCTCCACACGGTCTCCGACGCCGAAGGCGAACTCCCCCTGCTCCTCCGCGACCCCGCCTGCCCCGGCTTCATCGGCGAACCCCTTTCGCAGACTGACTGGAACGAACTGGTGGACTCGATCCGGCGCCTGCAGGAGCGGAGGGCATGAGCGAGCGCCGGTTGATCGGGATCGATCTGGCTTGGAGCGCGCGGAACGGGAGCGGGTGCGTCGAGCTCGGGTGGAAGGAGGGCGGGCTGGCGCTGGAGCGCATGGATCTGCTCTGGTCGGACGGGGAGATCGCCGACTGGATTGATCCGGAGCGCGGCGATTGGATCGTCGCCGTGGACGCGCCGCTGGTCGTGCTCAACGAAACCGGCCGGCGCGCGGCCGATGCGGAGGCGAGCGCGCGCTACCGCAAATACGAGGCCGGGGCCTATCCGACCAACCTGAAGCTGCTGGGCGCGGATCACCGCGGCGGACGCCTGCTGCGGGCGCTGGAGGAGTGCGGCTGCGAGCTGGTCGAGGAGGCCGGCGGGATCGCCGGGCGGCGCTTGGCGTTCGAGACCTATCCGCACGTGGCGATGGTTGAGTTGTTCGGCTTGGAGCGCACGATCAAGTACAAGAAGGGCCGGGTCAAGCAGCGCCGGGCGGGCCAGCAGGAGCTGGCCGATGCCATCCGCCGGCATCTCTGCGCCGAGCGCGCCGAGCCGCGCCTGTTGCTCGGCGATGAGCTCGACGATCTGCTGCGCGCGCCGGATCCGGAATTGAAGGGGAAGGCGCTGAAGCGCCGCGAGGATCTGCTGGACGGGCTGGTCTGCGCCTACGCATCGGCCTGGGCCGACGCCGGCCGCCCGCTGCAAGGGCTGGGCGAAATCGGAGCAGGCGTGATGATCGCGCCGATGCTGCGCGCCGCCGCCGCGCGGCTGTTCTGACCCCGTAGCACAGCAGCCGCCCGCCACCTCTGTAGATGTAGATTCGGCGTCGCGCCGGGGGCGGCGCGGGAGGGCGCGATGAGCGAGCGACGGTTGATCGGGGTGGATCTGGCTTGGGGGGAGCGGAATCCGAGCGGGTGCGCGGAGCTGGTTCGGGACGGCGGGGAGCTGAGACTGTCGCGGCTGGCCCTGCTTCATCCGCTGGAGGACATCGTCGCGTGGATCGAGCCGGAGCGGGGGGATTGGGCGGTCGCGATCGATGCGCCGCTGGTGATCCGCAACCAGACGGGGCCGCGGGCGGCTGATGCGCAGGCGGACGAGTTCTACATGCGGTTCCACGCGGGGGCGTATCCGGCCAACCTCGATCGGTTCGGCGAGAACCACCGCGGCGGGCGGCTGCTGCGCATGCTCGCCGCGGAGCCGAACGGCGGGCGGCTGGTCGAGGGCCCGGCTGCGCTCGCCGCACCGCGCTTGGTCTTCGAGACGTATCCGCACATCGTGACAGTCGAGCTGTTCGGGCTGGACCGGATCGTCAAGTACAAGAAAGGCACGGACGACTTCAAGCGCCGGGGGCAGCGCCAGCTGGTTGAGCACGTCCGCGAGCATCTCTGCGGGCCGCGGGCAGACCCGCGGCTGCGCTCGGATGCCGCGCTCGAAGAACTGCTCAGCGAGCCGGACGTGCCGCTGCGCGGCCGCGCCCTGGAGGACCGGGAAGACCTGCTGGACGGCCTCATCAGCGCGTACATGGCCGCTTGGCTCGATGCCGGCCGGCCCATGCAGGGACTGGGCGAGGTCGGAGCGGGCGTGATGGTCGTGCCCCAGGTGCGGGGGATTCGGCGCGGCGCCCGGCAGTCCGGCGTCGCGGGCGGGCGCGGAACGGCGGTGCGGACAGGCAGGCGGGCCGTATCGGCTCCCGCGCCCAAGCCCCGGGATGAGCGCAGGATCGCGCTGCTGATTGATTGCGAGAACGAGTCGCCCCGCCACGCTGCCCGGATCCTCGAGATCGCAGCCGGTCTCGGCCAAGTGGTCCAGCGGAACGGCTACGCCGACTGGTCGAATGAGAGATCGAAGTCCTGGGCCGAGGCATGCCAGCGCCTCGGGATCCGCAAGTTTCAGGTCGACCGCACGCCCAAGGGCAAGAACACCGCCGACAACTACATAAGCGCGGATGCGGGAGGCCTCGCGCAGCGTGCGGATATCGACGCCGTCTGCCTGGTGACGAACGACAGCGATTTCAGCGGTGCCGCGAACTCAGTGCGCTCCGCTGGCAAAGACGTGTACGGCATCGGCTCCAAGGAGGGCCACTTCGCCAAACACTGCACCGAGTTCTTCCGGCTCGGTGAGGCAGACGGAGGCCGGGGGCACGGACGATCTGATCGAGCCGCGCCGATGTCGCCGGCGCAGTCCGAGACGCCTGGCCGCCGCGAAGCCGCGGCAGCCGACGAGGCTGCGCCGCCGCCCGCGGCCGCGCCTCCTCCGGCGCCGGTACGCGCCGCACCGAAACGTCCGGGCGACGGTGCGGGCACTTCGGGAACTGTGCCGGCACGGCCGAGTCCGCAGCAGCCGAACAAGGCGACGGAAGGCGGGTTGCCTGCTGCTGCGAAGCGCGAGCCTGCCGCGGCGCCTGAAGCTCGGAAGCCCCAAGCGCCCGGTGCAGAGGGTTTCGTTTTGGCGGCTTTGCAGGAGGAACGGAACGATTCCGCGGCGGCACCGGAGTCCAAGGAACAGCAGCGACAGGATGCGGGCGGCGGAGGGCGGCAGGGTGGTCGGACGGAGACGCGGCGGCTGATCGGGGTAGCGCTGGCGCGGGGGGAGAACCACGCGAGCGGGTGCGCGGAGCTGGCCTGGCAGGACGAGGAGCTGGTACTGAAGCGGATCGATCTGGTGCGCACGGTGGACGAGATCGCGCGCTGGATCGAGCCGGATCGGGGCGACTGGATCGTGGCGGTGGAAGCGCCGCTGGTGGTGCGCAACGAGGACGGACGGCGTGAGGCGGACAAACAGGCGGGACGGTCGTACAAGCGCTACGGGGTGCATCCGTACCGCGCGAACCTGAAGCAGCTGGGGCAGGATCACCGGGGCGGGCGGTTGCTGGACGCGCTGAAGCGGCATCGCGGGCGGCTGCTGGAGAACCCGTCGCGGACCGGCACGCGACGCGCCGTTATGGAGACGTCGGCGCGGCCGGCGATGATCGAACTGTTCGGGCTCGACCGCGCGATCCAATACGGGCGAGGCGCCGCGCCGGCCCGGCAGGCGGGGCAGCAGGAGTTGGCGAGCGCGATCCGGGAGCATCTTTGCAGCGGGAAGGCGGGCCCGCGGCTGCAAGAAAGCGGCGTTTTGGGCGAACTGCTGCACGCGCCGGCGCGGTCGCTGCCGGACGACGCGCTGAGGGATCGAGGCGACCGCCTGGAAGCGCTGATCTGCGCATACGCCGCGGCTTGGGTCGATGCGCGACGGGAGATCCAAGCGCTGGGCGTCGCCGGCGAAGGCGTGACGATCCTGCCGAATGCGCAGAGGAGGAGCACATGAGCGAGCGACGGCTGATCGGGATCGATCTTGCGTGGAGTGAAGGGAATTGCAGCGGCTGCGCCGAGCTCGTGTACGAGAAAGGCAAGCTGGTGCTGAACCGGCTCAATCTGATCTGTGAGACCGACGACATCGTGAAGTGGATCGACCCCGAGCGCGGGAACTGGACCGTCGCCATCGACGCTCCACTGGTCGTCTGTCGGGACAGGGGGAGCCGCGATGCCGACCGTGCGGTGAGCAGCCGTTACGTCACCAAACATGCCGGCGCCCGTCCCGCCAGCCGACGCAGCCTCGCGCAATACGGCTCAGAACCGCGAGGACCGGAGCTCGTGAACGCGCTGGTGGCGCTGGCGAAGCAGCCCAATGCTGCGTTCGTTGAAGACCCGGACGGGATTGAAGGCCCCCGCGTCGTCTTTGAGACGTACCCGCATCCCGCGACGATCGAGCTGTTCCGTCGCGGTCGCATCATCAAGTACAAGACGGGTGACGTTGCAGCGAGGCAGGCTGGTCAAACGGAGCTCGTCAAGGAGATTCGCCAGCATCTCGGCGGCAAGGGCGCCGAGCTGCGGCTGGGTTGCAACAAGGTTCTCGACGACCTGCTCCGCGAGCCCAATCCGAAGTTGAAGACCAGTGCGCTCAAAGCCCGCGAGGACAAGCTTGACGCGCTGCTCTGCGCGTACGTCGCGGCTTGGGCCGCTGCCGGCGAACGCATTGAGGGTTTCGGCACGCCCGGCGACGGCGTCATTCTGCTTCCGCAACGGAACTGCCCCGATTCCTAGGGCCGACGCTGCGTCGGATACATTGAACCGCGCAGGCTGAAGGAGGCTCGGGATGCTTGACGGGGCTACTATTGCGCAGCTGCGGGGGGCTCGCGAGAGGTGGGAGGAGCGGGTCGAGGGGGAGGGGCGCGAGCTTCCCGGGCCGTTCATGACGGTTTCTTCGCGGCCTGTCGAGCGGTTGTACGACGCGGTTTCGCTGGCTGATTCGGGGTGGGACGCGGGGGCGGACCTCGGGTTGCCGGGGGAGTACCCGTTCACTCGCGGCGTCCATCCGACGGGCTACCGCGGGCGGCCTTGGACGATCCGGATGTTCGCCGGCTTCGGCTCGGCCGAGGAGACCAACGCGCGCTTCAAGCGCCTGCTCGACGACGGCCAGACCGGCCTCTCGATCGCCTTCGACATGCCCACGCTGATGGGCTACGACCACGACGACGAGCTCGCCGCCGGCGAGTTCGGCAAGTGCGGCGTCGCCGTCTCCTCCCTCGCCGACATGGAGATCCTGCTCGACCAGCTGCCGCTCGACCGGATCACCACCTCGATGACGATCAACTCGCCCGCGCCGCTGATCTGGGGCATGTACATCGCCGCCGCCGAGCAGCGCGGGATCGACCGCGCCAAGCTCGGCGGCACGCTCCAGAACGACATCCTCAAGGAGTACATCGCGCAGAACGAGTTCGTCTTCCCGCCGCGGCCCTCGATGCGGCTCGTCACCGACACGGTCGAGTTCGCCTCCGAGCACATGCCGCGCTGGAACTCGATCTCGGTCAGCGGCTACCACATCCGCGAGGCCGGCGCCACCGCCGCGCAGGAACTCGCCTTCACCCTCGCCGACGGGATGGAATACGTCCGCTGGGCCGTCGAGCGCGGGCTTTCCGTCGACGATTTCGCGCCGCGCCTCTCCTTCTTCTTCAACTCGCACAACGACTTCTTCGAGGAGATCGCCAAGTTCCGCGCCGCCCGCCGCATCTGGGCCCGCGAGATGCGCGAGACCTTCGGCGCCGAAAACCCCCGCTCCTGCTGGATGCGCTTCCACACCCAGACCGCCGGCGTCTCCCTCACCGACGTCCAGCCCGAGGTCAACCTGCTCCGCGTCACCATCCAGGCGCTCGCCGCCGTGCTCGGCGGCACCCAATCCCTGCACACCGACGCGATGGACGAGGCGCTCGCCCTGCCCTCCGAAAAAGCCGCACGCCTCGCCGTCCGCACCCAGCAGGTGATCATGCACGAATCCGGCGCCGTCAACACCGTCGACCCGCTCGGCGGCTCCTACTTCGTCGAGCAGCTGACCAGCGAGATCGAGCGCGACTGCTACGAGTACTTCGACGCCATCGAGGCCGTCGGCGGCGTCATCGCGGCCGTCGAATCCGGCTTCATGCAGCAGGAAATCGCCGACGCCTCCGCACGCTTCCAGCGCGAGATCGAGCGCGGCGAGCGCACCATCGTCGGCGTCAACGACTTCGAACTCGAAGAGCCGCTCGAAATCCCGATCCTGCAAATGGACCCGCAGGGCGAGGCCCGCCACCTCGAACGCCTCCGCCGCACCCGCGCCGAACGCGACCAAGCCGCCGCCGCCAGCGCCCTCGCCGCCCTCGAAGCCGCCTGCCGCGACCCCCGCGCCAACACCATGCCCGTCATCCTCGACGCCGTCAACGCCTACTGCACGCTCGGCGAAATGATGAACGCCATGCGCTCCGTCTTCGGCGAACACCGCGAGCAAATCGTCCTCTGACCCGCGTATTCTTGGTGCAGGAGGGCACGATGGTTTCGGCACCGCAACGACCGGCGACGCTCACGCGGCCCTTGGCGCTGCGCGCCCCCCTGCCAATGGGGCGCGTCGTGCTGCGGGGCACTGAGCCGATCACAGACGGATTCTTCGAGCAGCTCTGCTCGGAGACGGATCTGCTGCACTTCGAGCGCAGCGCGGAAGGAGATTTGATCATCACACTCCCAGCGGGATCCCTGAGTCCGGATGTCGAGACGCTGCTGTTGGGGCAGCTGTTCATATGGGCGGCGCGATTCGGCGGACTCGTGCGCGGCGCGTCGGCGTGCTACGCGCTGACCGGCGTGCTGCAGCTCTCGCCCGATCTCTCTTGGCTGTCGCCGGAGCAGCACGCGGCGCTGGGGCCGAGGCCCGAGCGCCCGACCTACTGGCGGGTCTGCCCGTTCTTCGTGTGCGAAGTCCGCTCCAAGTCGCAGTCCTGGAACGAGCAGTACGGCAAGATGCTCGACTGGATGGAAGAGGGCTGCCAGGTCGGGCTGCTGGTCGATTGGATCGACGAGCGCGTGGCGCTGTTCAAGGCAGGCGAGGATGCGCAGCTGTTCGAGCGCCCCTCGTCGCTCGAGGTCGACGCCGAGCAGATGCCCGGCCTGGTCTTCGAATTCGACGAGATCTGGGCCTGGGCGAAGGAGTAGCGGGCGCTCCGGCGCTGGCCGAACACCGCGAGCAAATCGTCCTCTAGCTGACGGCTTGCCATTCCGGGGTGTCTTGGGGTTTGCGCGGGGTGAGGCGAAAAGCCCCAAACCCCGCGGTTCCGACTACGATGGCCGCGCCTCGGCCAGATAGAGCCGCGGTCAAAGGAAGGCGGAACGGAACGATGACGACACGAACACGACAAAAGCAGGCCCATTGCCTCTGCGGCTGCGGGGTGCCAGTCAGCCCGGGGAGGAACTTCGTGCAGACCCACGACGGGGTCTTGGTCCGCATCATCGTGCGGGGCAGCGAGGAAGAGCGCGCCCGCGTGGACTGGCTCCAAGTCTTGGAGAAGGGGTTCAGCAGCAGGCGGTACGACGGGGAGATCAGGCAGCTGATCTCGGAAGCCGAACCGAGCGGATGTCCGGCTTAGTGCCGGACATGGACGTGGTCTGGGACTGGGCTAAGGAGTAGCTGATGGCTGAGCGACCACCTTGCGTCTGTGGCTGTGACTGCCTCGCGGGCAAGAAGAAGGGCAGCATCTTCAAACAGGGCCACGACGGGAAACTGAGAGGTTTCATCAAGCGAGGTGCCCCTGAGCTTGCGCGGGTGAACTGGCACGCCGTTCCGCTCGACTTCCACAAGAATCAGTTCCGCGCAGAGATCACCCGGTTCCGCCGCAGCAAGCCGCGACGCTGAACGCTGGAAAAAAGGAGGGCGACCCAATGCCGCGACAGACTGAGCCGGACATGACGGACTTGCCGGAGGCGCCTAAGGCGCTGGCGGATGGGGAGTGGGAGCAGGCGCTTTGGGAGCTTGACTCGGACGGGGTTCTCTGGATCACGTTGAACCGGCCGGAGCGGTTGAACGCGCTTTCCTTCCGGCTGCTGCGCGAGCTCCAGGCCCTGATCGACTTCGCCGCGCGCAGGCCCGACATCCGCGTCGTCGCCCTGCGCGGGACCGGCGACCGCGCCTTCTGCTCGGGCGACGACCTCTACGGGATGGAGCCGCAGCCGGGCATCGACTCCTCGATCACCGTCCACCATCCCTTCCTGCTCTCGCTGCGCAACCTCGCCAAGCCCGTCGTCGCGCTCGTCTCCGGCTGGGCGCTCGGCCACGGCTGGGAAATCGCCAACATGTGCGACATCCGCCTCTGCGCCGACAACATCGAGGTCGGCGACCACCGCGTCCAGCGCGCCATCGGCATGAACGGCGGCACCACCTGGACCGTCCCCCGCATCATCGGCCGCGGCCGCGCGCTCGAACTGCTGATGACCGGCCGCCACATGTTCGCCGCAGAAGCCGAGGCCTGCGGCTGGGCCAACCGCGTCTGGCCGCTCGCCGATTTCGAGCGCGAAGCCGCCGATTACCTGCGCATGCTCGCGCAGCTGCCCACCGCCAACCTCGCCGTCTTCAAGCAGATGATCGACTACTCCGCCGAGCATCCCCTGCGCGACTCGCTCGCCCGCGAAGTCGAGGCGGCCGACGAAGTCCGCTACACCTACGACGCCGAAGAAGGCCGCGCTTCCTGGCGGGAAAAGCGCCAGCCCGTCTTCCGCGGCTACTGATGACGAGCGCCCGCATGAGCCCGCTTGCGGAGCCCGCCGCGTGCGTAGCGGCGGATGCTGCTAGCCTGCGCGAACGCCGACGGGCGCTACACTGCGCCCGCACGCGAGATCGCAGCGCCGCACGGCGCGGAAGGCGCGGAGGCACGCAACCCTCATGACCGCTCCCGTCTACATCCTCGGCGGCTACCAGACCGACTTCGCCCGCAACTGGCGCAAGGAGGAAGCCAACCTCCGCGACGTGATGGCCGAGGTCACGGCCGGCGCGCTCGACGCCGCCAACGCCGAGGCCGGCGACGTCGACACCGCACACGTCGGCAACTTCGCCGGCGAGCTCTACGCCAAGCAGGGACAGCTCGGCGGCTTCTTCGCCGAGTTCGACGCCGACTTCTCCGGCCTGCCCACCTCCCGACACGAGGCCGCCTGCGCCTCCGGCTCCATCGCCATCCTCATGGCCGCCGCCGAAATCGAGGCCGGCCGCTACGGCACCGCGCTCGTCCTCGGCGTCGAGCAGATGAAGACCGTCTCCCCCGCGGAGGGCGGCGACTTCCTCGGCACCGCCGGCTGGTACGAACTCGAAGCCGAAGGCGTCGAACTCCCCTTCCCCAAGCTCTTCGGCAGGCTCGGCGACGTCTACGACGAGCGCTACGGCCTCGAAGCGGCCCACCTCCAGCGGCTGGCCGAACTCAACTACGAAAACGCCCAGCGCAACCCGCTCGCCCAAACCCGCGCCTGGCTCGGCGAGGACGTCCCCGCCGAACTCGCCGAGGGCAAGTACTGCGCCGAGATCACCCCCCGCCTCGCCCTGCGCGACTGCTCCCAGATCACCGACGGCGCGGCCGCCCTCCTGCTCGCCTCCGAAGAGCGCGCCGCCGAGTGGGCAGAGCGCCGCGGCATCGACCTCGCCGACGTCCCCGCAATCCAGGGCTGGGGCCACCGCACCGCCGCGCTCACCTTCGACTCCAAAATCGCCCAGGCCGCCGGCGACGACTACGTGCTCCCGCACACCCGCCGCGCCATCACCGACGCCTTCGAGCGCGCCGGCATCGCCGACGCCTCCGAACTCGACGCCATCGAGACCCACGACTGCTTCACCACCTCGCAGTACATGGCCATCGACCACTTCGGCATCACCGGGCCGGGCCGCTCCTTCGAGGCCATCGAGGACGGGACCATCGACTTCGGCGGCTCCGTTCCGATGAACCCCTCGGGCGGGCTGATCGGCGGCGGCCACCCGGTCGGCGCGACCGGCGTGCGCCAGACGGTGGACGCCTGGAAGCAGGTGACGGGGCGGGCCGAGGGCTGCCAGATTGAGGGCGCGTCGCGCGTCGGCACGCTCAACATCGGCGGCTCCGGCACGACCTCGGTCGCCTTGGTGGTCGGCCGATGAGCGCGGGCGCGCCGGCGCAGGCGGCGGCTCCGCTCGGCGCTCTATTGCGCAGCCGTAAATCATGTTTGGCACAACTAAGCAGCAGACCTAAGATGCTCGCTGAGACACGTGCGCGCGGTCGCGGCGCCCCTGCGGGGGCGCAGCCGCATCGCCGCTCCGGAGGAGGTGTCACCACGCGACCGATCACGAACGAGGCACACCTACCGCCGGGTCCAGGGGCGGTGCGAGCTCTACGAGGAGGCAAGTAGCAACGATGATTCAGGCAATCCAGCAGATGCTGAGCCGGCGCTCTCAGCTTGCGGCGCTGATGGTGATGGCGGCCCTCGTCGCCGCTGCCTTCGCTGCTCTCTCCACCTCCAGCGCGCAGCAAGCCGACCCCGCCCCCACCGTGGTCGACCGCGACGAGGTCACCCTCGCCGTCCATGTCTACTTCCCGAACGACACCGACGGCGTCTTCGTCGCCAAGAGCGGCTCCAACGCAGGCGTCGACCGGGTCCCCGTCGCGATCGAGCTCCGCGCCACCGTCCCCTACACGGGCACGGCACCGACGATCGATGCTTTCGGCACCGCCACCGAGGCCACCGACACCGTGGCCAGCGAGATTACTGCGTTCTCGGCCAACGAGGACATGTCAGGCCTCATGTCTCCGGACCCGACTGAGGCCGACGCCACTGACGACGATGATGCTGTTGAAGACGGCGTACTGCTCGGCATCACTGGCGGCGCGACCGATACGCAAGCCTCGGGCTCCCGGATCTCGCTGAGCGGTGGCAACAAGTTCAACCGCCCCAGCGTCGCCACCCTCTACTTCGCCAACGACACCCTCAGCGACGTCGCCACGACCACCGAGGTTGACGAGTCCATCCGAACCCGCACCAACCCCGCGGTCGTGCTCGACTGCCTCCAGCGGACCGTGGACGAAGACGGCAACGACAATGGCGTTCCGCTCCGTGAAGGCAACCGACCGCGCACCGACCAGAACGCCGACGGCAAGACGACCGTCACCCAGTCCTGCTTCGTCGTGCTCGCCCACGGGGTTCTCGACAACACCGCCAACGACGCCGATGACGACGCAGATCGCTACGCGGCCTACGAGGACCCCGAGGTCTTCATCGCCGGCCTCTCCGACGGCGCGAGCATCAACATCAACGCCCGTCTCAACCTCGGCCGCCTCGGCATCAAATGGGGGGACGGAGCTGACGACCAGGCGATCTTCGGACCCGCCACCCGCTCCGGCAGCGCCACGCTGCGGATCAACAACGGCGAGAACGAAGTCGCCGCCGCCGCCCTCTCGCTCGGGATCAACACCGCCGAGGGCAAGCCCTGCAGCGGCGCGGCGGGCGCGGAATGCCCCAGCCAGATCACGACTTCGGCCGGCGGCGACACGACCAGCACCAACCTCACCCTCGCCGTGAGCAACTCCGAGGGCGCCGGCTCGAACTGGAACGGCATCCGCACCATCGAGATCCAGACCAGCCGCGGCGACATCAGGGACTCCTACGGCGTAGGCACGGCCAACGACACCTTCATCCCGGGCACCAACGAGAAGGTGAAGCGCAACTGCTTCGGCACCCGCATCTGCCAGTGGACCGGCCTGAACACGGTGAACGACCCGTGGGACGGCACCCAGCAAGCCGGCGCGATCGGCAGCATCGTCCTCAAGTCCACCGGCACCGAGACCGGCACCGCCACGGTCACCGCCCGCGTGCAGGCGATCAACGGCTCTTGGGTCGAGACCAACGCGGTCGAGGTCCGCATCGCCGGCCCGGCCAAGGATCTCGCCCTCGCCCCGGCCGCCAGCAACGTCTTCTGGGCCGGCACCGACGGCGACAACCGCGACCGCCTGACGCTGGTTCCGACCGCGACCGACGCCAGCGGCGAAGCCGTCACCGTCAACAGACTCCACCCGACCACCTTCACCGTGACCGGCCCCGACAACCGGCGCGTCGCGAACAGCAACTTCGACCTCGACAACACCCGCGGCGCCAGCGAAGACGCCGACGACAACGACCTGACCGGCTTCGGCCTGACCGTGATCGCGCCGAACACGGCGACCGGGCGGCTCAAGCCGGGCACGCACAAGGTCGAGGTGCGGCTGGACGGCACCAGCCTGAAGAAGTCGATCGAGTTCACCGTGGTCGGCCCCGCGGCCGACGACCAGACGACGCTGGTCGCGGACCCGGCCGTTCCCGCCGGCATCCGCACGCAGGTCATGCTGACCGCGACGGTCAACGACGCGGCCGGCAACCCGGTCGCGGACGGGACCAACGTGACCTTCTCGATCCGCCCCGCCGGCGGCGGCACGGCCGCGGCGCTGCTGGACACGACGCCGTCGCGGACGGCGAAGACGAAGGGCGGCGTGGCCAGCCGCAGCACCATCGTGGTCGGCAGCGGCCTGACCGTGGTCACGGCGACGGCGGACACGATCGTGAAGACGCTGCTGATCAACGTCGGCGGCGCGGCGCAGGCGACCGAGGTGCGCGACATCACCGGGCTCTCGAGCCTGAACGGGTTCGCGAACTGGCAGCCGGACAACACGGTCACCGCGGGCGAGCTCTACCGCGGCCTGCAGGCGCGCGGCGTGGGCCTGCTCTGGAAGTACAACCCCGACGGCACCTGGCTCCGCTTCGGCCTGCTCCCGGACGGCGCCACCCCGATCCCCGGCAGCGACCCCGACTTCGAGATCCAGTCCGGCGACACCCTCTTCATCGGGGGCCGCAACTAGGGCAGGCTGAGGCTGGCCGCCGGGGGAGCGCTTGGGCGCCTCCCGGCGGCACGCTTTACGCAATCGGCTGGATCGCCGCCAGCCTCCCCCGCCACAATGCTGGGGACGGCAGAGAAAGGACACGGACATGGCACGAGGAATGGCACGAGTGAAGATGATGCCGAGGCTCCTGGCCTTGGCCGCGGCGGCCGCCGCCCTCGCCTTCGCGGCGGCGACGACGCACGCGCAGGTCCCCGGCACCCCGCAGGCGGTCGTCTGGGGCGCCAACGGCTCCGTCACCCTCGACGGCGTCGCCGAAGACGGCATCGCCATCACCGCGATGGCCGGCGAGGAATCCTTCAGCGCCCAGTGGGACGACAACGGCTGGTTCGTCGACGTCCCCGCCAACACCGAACTCACCTTCATGGTCGGCGACGGCGGCGAAGTCGCCGACACCGTCATGTCCCCCACCCGCGGCGGCGGCTTCAAGCAGGTCTCCCTCGCGGCCATGACCCCCGCCCCCGCCCCGGCCCCCGAAGAGGACAACGGCGACATCCTCGGCACCGAGGATGACGGCGACAACGGCATGATGGGCGGCGACGACGGCGACGGCATGTCGATGGGCACCGACGACGGCGACGGCACCTCCATGATGGCCGGCGACGAAGACGGCGGCGCCATGATGGGCACCGACGAGGGCGACCTCGAAGGCGACGCCGACGACGGCGGCGCGATGATGGGCATGGACGGCGACGACGAGAGCATGGACGAGGGCGGCATGAGCCAGATGCCGGTCGGCGGCACCGGCGGCCTGCTCGGCCAGGGCAACGGCACCGACGCCTGGGTCTTCGGCCTCAGCGGCGCCCTGGTCCTGCTCGGCCTGCTCGGCGCCTTCGCCGCCCACCGCAAGGTCGGCGCCAACCTCTAACCCCCCCGCGGGCAACAACCCGCACAGCCAGCCACCCACCACTGGGCACAACCGCGAGAGGGCGGGGAGCAATCCCCGCCCTCTCCGTTTCTCTTTTTCATAGCCCCCCGCGCCCGGAGGAACCAGCCGTGCCGGTCGCCCCCCCGCCCCCGCCGCGCCGAACAGCCGGCCAACGCTCGAAGCAGCGAGCGATGCCGAGCTCCGCCGAGCAGCCGGCCGACCCTCGCCGGCACCGCGCCGAGCAGCCGGCATCGCCCCTCGCGCAACGCCCCCGGCAGCCGCACGCGACGCCCAGAAAGTATGACCTGCGCGTAAACTGCCCCTGAACTGCCCCGCCCCTACCCCAACCCCCCGTTCCCGCGCGAATATCCTGTCAATATGTCGCGCCCTCACCCCCCCCTCAGCGCAACTCCCAGCCGGCTGCTGCTCACGCTGGCCGCCTTGGCCGTCGCGGTTGCGCTGCTGCTCGCGTTCCTGTCCGCCTCACCCGCGGCGGCGCAATCGGCGCGGATCCAGATCACGACGGATGCCGAGTACATCCCGGCCGACGGCGGCTCGGCGCAGCTCGTCGTCTCCGTCTCCGGCCCCGCCGTGCGCAGCGGCGAAGTCGCGCCGGGCGACCGCATCGCGCTCTCGGCCGAGCTCGGCGTCTTCGGCGGCGAAACCGGCCCCAGCCGCGCCGAACTCGCGCTCGCCCGCGCCGCCGGCTCCCTGCTCGAAGCCCGCGTCGCCATCTACGGCGACGGTCGCGCCGGCCCCGCGAAAATCTTCGCCGCCGGCGCTGGCGCCACGGGCACGCTGCGGATCGCCTTCACCGGCCCCGTCGCCGCCATCGCCCCGCCCGATTCCGCCGAAGGCCTGCTCGCCCGCGACCGCCACGATTTCGCCTTCCAAGTGCTCGACCGGCTCGGCTCCCCCCTGCCCGGCCAGCCGATCGAGTTCGCGATCAGCGGCGGCGAGGCCCGCATCATCCGCGCCGACCGCCGCGCCGGCCCCGACGGCAGCGCCATCGTCCGCATCACCGGCGCGGCCGGCTCTGCCTCCGTCCGCGCCTCCGCCGGCGCGGCCTCCGCCGAGTTCCGCTTCGCGCTCCAGCCCGAGCCGGTCGCGCTGCTCTTCGTCGCGCTCGACCCGGGCCCGATCCAGCGCGGCTCCGCCGGCGAGCCGGGCAGCGTCTGGCTGCTGCTGACCGACGCCGACGGCCGCGGCGTGCCCGGCCAGGAGATCGGGCTCGCGCTCGGCGACAGCGGCCTCGCGATCATCTCCGAACGCGCCGACGGGCGCTTGCTCACGGACGCGCAGGGCAGCCTCTTCGCCCGCTTCGACGCCGCCTCCGCCGCGCCCGGCAGCCACGTCATCGCCGCCTCCTGGCGCGGCGAACTCGAGGACCGCATCGCCGTGCAAGTCGCCGGCCGCCCCGCCGCGCTCTACCTCGCCGCCGAGCGCCTGGCCGCCCCCGCCAGCGGCGCGCCCGACGCCTACCGCATCACCGCCTCGCTGGTCGACGCCGCCTCGCGCCCCGTCGCCGACGGCCGCAGCATCCGCTGGACGCTGGACGGCGCGCCCGACGGCGCGGCGCTCGACTCGCCGCTGACCCCCGTCTCCGCCGGCGCGTCCACGGTCGTGCTCTCGCTGCCCGCCGCCCCGACCGGCGCGAAGGCCGACGCGATGATCAAGGCGACCGTCGCCGACCTCCCGCGCGTCGGCCAATCGGCGATGCTCTCCAGCCTGCTCGGCGCAGGCACGGCCCTGCGACGCGGGATCAACCGCGTCACCTGGGTCGGCGCGGAAGCCCCCGTGCACGAAGCGATGGCCCCCATCGCCCGCCTCGCCGGCGAAGTCTGGCGCTGGGACGGCAACGGCGGCGACGGCGATGGCAGTGACGGCAGCGACAGTGACGGGGGCGAACGCGACGGCAGCGGCGGCGGCTGGCAGCGCTACCGGCTCGGCGCGGGCGACGAGGGCTCCTTCGCCCTGCGCCCCGGCGACGAGCTCTACATCCGCGTCGACACCGCCGTCGTGCTCCCGCTCGTCGCCCGCTGAGCCGATGCCCGCCGCGCCCGCCCGCTCCCGCCGCCCGCTCCTCGCCGCCCTCCTGATCGCGCTCGCCGTCATCGCCGCGGCGCTGATCGCGCTCGCCCCCCGCGCCGGCGGCCAGGCGCACGCCTGGACCGTCACCTCGACCGGCGACGAGGCGGGCCTCTGCCATCCGTCCAGCTGCACGCTGCGCCAGGCGATCCGCGCCGCCAACGACTCGAACGGCCCCGACCGCATCCGCTTCAACATCGCCAGCGGCCTCGACGGCGCGGGCCGCGCGGTGATCCGGCTCCAGCGCGAGCTCGATCCGCTGGCCGACGAGGGCATCGAGATCGACGCGACCAGCCAGCCCGGCTGGCGCAGCGGAGCGCCGCCGCGCGTCTACCTGGACGGGAGCGGCGCGGGCGACGCGGCGGGGATCACGGTCTACCGCGGCGGGGCGGTGGTGCGCGGGCTCGGCATCGGCGGCTTCCAGCGGCAGGGCATCGGCGTCTTCCACAACGCCGCCTCCGGCGCCGTGCTGGAGGGCAACTGGATCGGCATGACGCCCGACGGCCGCGCGGCCGCGCCCAACCGGCTGGCCGGCATCGGCGTGCTCGGCGGCGCGGCCGACGTCCGCATCGGCGGCGAGTGCCCCGGCTGCGGCAACCGCCTGGCCGGCAACTCCTCGCCCGGCCGCGCCGGCCACGGCGTCGTGATCGGCGGCCAGGGCAGCGTCAACGCCTTCGTCGCCGGCAACCTGATCGGCCTCGGCGCCGGCGGAACGGCGCTGGCCAACGACGACGGCGTGCTCGTCGTCGACGGCGCGCAGGCGTCCGTGCGCGCGAACGTGATCGCCGCCTCCCGCGTCGCCGGGGTCGAAGTGCGCGGCACCTCCTCGCCCGCGACCGCGATCGACGGCAACTGGATCGGCGTCGCCCCCGGCGGCGCGGCCGCGGCCAACGACATCGGCATCTTCATCGGCGAAAACGCGGCCGATGTCGAGATCGGGCTCGGCGGGGCGAACGTCGTCGCCGGCAACCGCGTCGGCATCGCGGTCGAGCAGCTGGCGCGCGACGTGTGGCTGGAGCGCAACTGGATCGGCCTGTACCCGCGCGGCTTCGCGCCGCCGGCCCGCGCGCCGGAGGCGTCCGCGCTCGCCGACGCCGAGCCGCTGCCCAACCGCGAGCGCGGCGTCTCCGTCGTCGCCGGCGCCAACACGGTCTACGTCCGCGCCAACTACGTGCTGGCCGGCGAGTACGGGATCGTCGTGCGCGACGCGGCGACCTCGCGGGTCAGCCTCCATCGCAACCAGATCGCTGGCGCGCGCGGCGCGGGCACGCGGGCCGCGATCGATTCGAGCCTGGCCTCCGAAGTCATGATCGGCGGCGAGCCCGGGCTCGGCAACATCCTCGCCGGGGCCGACGCGGCCGTGCGGATCGCCGAAACCTCGGCCGGCGACTGCCGCGCCGAGGCGTCCCGGCCCGTCTGCGGGACCAAGGTCGGCGGCAACCGGATCGGCGCGGCGGCCCGCACCCCCCTCGCCTTCCGCGCCGTCGCGGCGGCCCGGACCGGACGCGGCGTCGTGCTCGAGGACGGGACCGCCGGCATCGACGTGCGGGAGAACTGGATCACCGGCCTGGCCGGCGCGGGAATCGCGGTGCTCGGGAATGATTCCACGGGGAACCTGCTCGAGGACAACGTCTTCAGCGGCAACGGCGGCCTAGACATCGACCTCGGCGGCGACGGCCCCACGCCCAACGACGCCGGCGACGCCGACCGCGGCCCCAACGGCCTGATCAACGCGCCGCGCATCCTCGAGTACGAAGCCGTCGGCCAGGCTGATGTGTCCTTCGGCCACCTCCGCGTCACCGTCGCCGGCGACGCAACGCCCGGATCGCTCGTCTGGATCTACGAAGTCGATCAGGATGGGCACGGCCCGATCGCGCGCGGGCAGGCGGCCTCGTCGGGCCGCTGGCAGGCTGAGCTGCCGACCGACGTCGAGCCGCGGGCGGCGCTGCGCGCGCTGGCCATCGGCCCCGACGCGAGCACGTCGGAATTTTCAGCGCCCTACCTGCGGCCCGAGACTCGGCCGCTGCAGGCGGGCTTCCGCTGGATCGCCTGGCTCGGGCCGGAGCGGCCGGTCGCCGACGCGCTGGCGGAGCTCGGCCGCCGCGTCGTCTCCGCCGCCCGCTGGGACGCGGAAGCGAGGGCTTGGCGGATGTGGAGCCCGCGCGCGCCGCAGCCGCTGGCGACGTTCAGCTCGGTCCGCCGCGGCGACGTCCTGCTGATCAACCTCGAATCGCCCTGGCTGCTCACGCTCGAACGCTCGGTGCCGGCCGGCGAGGGCAGCGTCGGCCTGGCCGCCGGGCTCAACTACGCCGCCTGGATGGGCGGCGACGCGAGCGCGGCCGCCGCGCTGCGCGCGCTCGGGGCGCGGCTGGAGGGCGCTTGGGCGCTCGACGCGGAAACCGGGCAGTGGATCGACCTCCGTGAAGACGGCGGCTGGAGCACCGCGCCGCTACCCGGCAACGTGCTCGCCATCCACATGAACGAGCCCGCCGTCTGGAACCAGGTCCCCTGACCGCCGCGGCCGGCGTCCCGCCATGCGCATCCTGCAGCTGATGCCCTACGACGCCGCCAAGCCCGGCGGCGTGCAGACGCACGCGACGGCGATCTCCGACTGGCTGTGGAGCCGCGGCCATGAAGTCGAGCTCGCCGCGCCGGCATCGGGCGCTTCGCCGCTTGGCGTCGAGCCGCTCGGCCGCCCGATCCGTCGCAGGCTCGGCGGCACCGATGCCGATCTTCTGCTCGACCCGCGCGCGCTGGCACGGGTCCGCGCGCTCGCTGCAGACCCGTCGTGGGATGTGATCCACGTCCAGGAGCCGTTGCTGCCCCTGCTCGGGTCGGTCGCGCTGGCGGCGGCATCGCGCTCGGCGAAGCTGGTCTGCACGCTGCACTCGGCCGAGCCGTCGTCGGCGCGCGCCTATCGAGCATTGCGCCCGCTCGCGCGGCGGATGCTCTCCCGCGCCGATGCGCTGATCGCGGTTTCCAACGTCGCCTTGGCCACGGCCGCTCCCGCGCTGCCCGGCCCCGTCCGCATCATCCCTCCCGCCATTACCCCGCTGCCATCCGCCGATGCAGACGACGCGGCTGCGGGCGCGATCCTCTTCGTCGGCCGCGACGAGCCGCGCAAGGGTTTGCCCGTCCTGCTGCGGGCCGCCGCGTTGCTGGCGCGAGATAGCGATACGCGTATCGTCGTCGCCGGGCCGGTCTCGGATCGGCCGCGGCAGCTTGCCGCCCGCTTGGGCGTCGCGGAGCGGGTTGACTTCCTCGGCCCGGTTCCGCCGGCCCGTGCACGGGAGCTGATGGCGGCCGCCGCCATGTTCTGCTCGCCCGCGTTGGGCGGCGAAGCGCTGGGCCTGACGCTGATTGAAGCGATGTCTGCCGGCGCCCCCGTCGTCGCGTCTGACATCGCCGGCTACCGCATCGCCACCCGGAACGGCCGCGACGCCCTGCTCGTCCCGCCCGACAATGCGGACGCCCTGGCCGCCGCCCTCGCCCGCGTTCTCCAAGACGACGCCGAACGCGCGCGCCTGATCGCCAACGGCCGCGCCGGCGCCCGTCGCTTCAGTGCCGCCATCGTCGGCCGCGCTCACGAGCATCTTTACCGGCGACTCCTCGCCGATCCCGCCTGATCAATGGGCGACTTTTCACGCGAAAAGTCGTTTCACCTATCGCCTGATGCAATCTGTCGATGCTGAGCCGCTGTTTCAGCGCAGGCCGGACCAGACTTCGCGCCAGACTGCTTCCAGTTGGCGCAGGTACTGGTCGACGGGGACTTGGCCCTCGCGGTCGTAGTTGGGCATGCCGACGCCGAGTCGGGTGAAGCCGGCGTCTTTGGCCGCTTGCAGCGTGTCGCGCGTCCGCTCGAGGTTCTCGTCCATCGGCGGCAGCCATTGCAACGGGAACGCATCCTCCTCGCGCCCGTTCGCGGCCAGCGCCGCCCGCAGCCGGTCCGACACGTCGGCCAGCGCCGCCACTTCCGACTGCACCGGCGCGATCCAGCCGTCGCCGACCCTTGCCGCGCGCGCGACGGCCGGCTCCGAGAGCCCGCCGAAGAGCAGCGGCGGGCCGCCGGGCGTGACCGGCTTGGGCAGCATGCTCATCTCGCGGATCGTCGTCCATTCGCCCTCGAAGTTGATCGGCTCCATCGTCCAGCAGGCGCGCAGCACCTCGATCGCCTCGTCCATCCGCGCGCCGCGCCGCCGGAACGGCACCCCCAGCGACTCGTACTCGCCCTCCTGCCAGCCGATCCCCAGCCCCAGCCGCAGGCGGCCGCCAGAGAGCACGTCGATCTCGGCGGCCTGCTTGGCCACCAGCACCGGCTCGCGCTGGGTCAGCACCAGCACGTTCGGCTGCAGCGCCACCCGGCTCGTGTGCGCCGCCAACCAGGCCAGCGTCGTCATCACCTCGTGTTGCTGCACGTCGTCTCGGTAGGGCCCCGTGATCGGCCGATCCGGCGTCTCGTACTGGTAGGTGACGTGGTCGGCCATCGAGATGAAGTCCGCGCCGAGCGCCTCGACGCCCTGCGCCCAGTCGCGCAGCTCGGACACGTCCCAGCGCCAATGCCAAGCCGGTATCTGGCAGCCGAACTCCATCTGGGCCATCGCGCGCCTCCCGTCGCCCTGCCGCGGCCGTTGCCGGGCATCGCAGGCGTGTACGATAATCGCCACCGAGCGGGGCGGACGGCCGCACCGCTGCCGGGGAGGTGGCGACGTGAGCGATCAAGGCGCCGATCTGGACAGGGCAGCGGGCGAGGAAGGCGTCGTCCGCTCCGACTTGGCCGACGTCATCAACCGCGCTTCGGCCATGGCCGCCTATGCCTACGAGAAGGTCCGCGAGGCGCGCGGTCCCGGCGGCACCGGCCTTTCCGCGGACCTGGCCGAGCGGCTGGCCGAATCCACCTATATCGACGTCATGCGCTACTCGCTCGACGAGTGCTCATGCCCCTGCCATCAGGATCACGCATAACGGCGGCCGCGAGCCCGCGCCGCCCGGAAAGGAACGCGACATGACCGACTCCGCAGTCACCGAGGAACGCTTCGCCTCCGGCATGACCTGGAACCAGTACCTGGCCTACATCGCCTCCGAGGAGAACCAGCAGCGCCCCTCGCCCAGCGGCAACCCGCGCGGCTCCAACGTCGAGCGCTTCGTCCGCAACATGGGCTCCTGGCAGCTCTCCGACGAGCACCGGGCCGAGCTGCAGCAGCTGCCGCGCCTGAAGATGCTCGTGCTCGGCGAGGACTGGTGCCCCGACGTCTACCGCGGCCTGCCCGTGCTGGCCGAAGTCGCCGCCAACGCCGGCTGGGAGCTGCGCATCTTCCCGCGCGACGAGCACCTCGACATCATGCGCGAATTCCTCAAGGACGGCGAGCACCAGAGCATCCCGACGGCCGTGCTCTACACGCCGGAGCACGAGTACATCGGGCATTGGATCGAGCGCCCGGCCAAGGCCAACGAGTACATGGCCGACATGCAGCGGCTGTTCAAGCGCGGCGAGGACGAGAACGAAGACGACCACCGCGCCCGCATCCGGCAGGGCTACCAGGACCTCCAGCGCGGCGACGAGTGGGCCAGCTGGCGCGACGAAACCGTCCGCGAGATCGTCGACCTCGTCAAGTCCGGCTGCTAGCCCGGCCGCTCTCGTGGATGCGGCCGAGGACGCGGTCTACGTCGTCGAGCTGCCGGCCGAAACGCCGCTGACGGATGATCTGCTCGAGCGCTGCGCCGAGCTGAACCCGCACTTGGACATCGAGCGCGGGGCGCGAGGGGAACTCATCCTCTCTGGAAGCAGCCCCGGCTTCGCGCCGTACATCGGGGTGATGCTGATCCAGCAGTTCATGAATTGGGCGGACGAGGCCGGCGGCTTGGTCAGTGGCGCCGGCGCCGGGGTTCGCCGGCCGCATGATCTGCGGACGCGTGCTCCCAATGCGTGCTGGTTCACCGCCGAGCAGGGCGAAAAGGTGCTGCGCCAAGCCGGCGAACCCGGCTATCCGCGCATAATCCCGTCTGTCGTGGTCGAGATTCGACGCATCGGCCAGTCGGTCGCCTCGCAGCTGGAGAGCGCGCGCGAGTGGATGCGCGACGGCGCGAAAGTCGTCTGGATGATCGACCCTTTGTCCAAGACGGTCTACGTCTTCTGCGACGATGGCGAACCGGAAGTGCACGTGAGCCCGCTGACGCTGGAAGTCGGCCCCGAGATGCCCGGTTTCGTCGTCGACTTCAAGCGAATCTGGGCTTTATTCGACCGCTAGGCGGAGTCGCGCATTGCGGACCAGGTGAGGTACCAGCGCTGCAGGGCGGTGAGGCAGGCGAGCACGGCGAGCAGGTAGAGGCAGATGCGCAGCGCGTCGATGTGAACTGCGCCGCCGAAGACGAGCGCGGCGCCGAGGATCACGGTGCGCTCCGCCCGCGTGCCGAGGCCGCTGCGGATGCGCACGCCGAACTCGCCCGCCTTCGAGCGCGTATAACTCACCAGCATCCCGCCGAACATCGCCACGGTTGCGACGATCACCAGCTCGCGGCGGCCGACGTCGGCGCCGCTCGCCCAGATGATGATCGCGAACAGGATCGCGAAGTCCGCGAGGCGGTCGGAGACGGCGTCGAAGACGGCGCCCCAATCGCTCGCGCGCTCGGTCGCCCGGGCGACCGCGCCGTCGAGCAGATCGAAGAGCGAGGCGGCGAGGAAGACGACCCCGCCCTGCCAGAGCCAACCGAAGGAGATCAGCGCCGCGGCGGCGCCCGCGCCCGTCAGGCCGAGGACCGTGAAGGCGTTGGGCGTCAAACCGGTGCGCGCGGCCGCGCGCCCGATCCGCTCGGAGACGTCACTGGAGATCGAGTGGGGTAGCAGTGACACCGCCGCGGCACCGGCCCCGCCGCCCGAGGCTGCCGAAACGCAACGCCGATCACCCTAGCCAGCGGCCCGCGCCGATCCATCAGCGCCGCGTCAAATGCCGCGCGCGCCGTCCATAACGGGCCGGCCACTGTTAGCGGGCGGATACCGTCCGCCGCGGATCCGCGCGGGCGCGCCTAGAAGGGCGGCGGGATACCCTCGCTGCGTGACCGCTTCGATCATCGACGGGGCCGAAATCGCCGCCGGCATCCGCGCCGGGCTCGCCGCGCAGACCGAGGCGATGCTCGACGACGGCCTGCTCCCCCGCCTCGCCGTCGTCCTCGTCGGCGACGATCCCGCCTCCGCCTCCTACGTCCGCGGCAAGGAGCGCGCCGCCGCCGAAACCGGCATCCGCGTCGACGTCCACCGCATTCCGTCCGGCCCGGCCGTCGTCCTGCTCTCGCAGATCGAACAGCGCATCGACGATCTCAACGAGGACCCGTCGGTGCACGGGATCATCCTCCAGCTGCCCCTGCCCGACGGCGTGCCGCCGGAGCCATTGCTCGACCGGATCGACCCGCTCAAGGACGTGGACGGCCTGCACCCGGAGAACCAGGGCCGCATCCTGCTCGGGCGCGAGCGCTTCCTGCCGGCGACGCCGCACGGCGTCCAGCAGTTGCTCGTGCGCTCGGGCCGCGATCCGGCCGGCAAGCACGTCGTCGTCGTCGGCCGCTCGCGGCTGGTCGGCATGCCGCTGGCCGCGATGCTGGCCCAGAAGCGCTCGGGCGCCAACGCGACGGTCACGATCTGCCATACCGCGACCGAAGACCTGGCCGGGCACACACGGCGGGCCGACATCCTCGTCGCCGCCGCCGGCCGTGCCGGCGCGATCACCGCCGACATGGTCCGCCCCGGCGCCGTCGTGATCGATGTCGGCGTCAACCGCGTCGACGATCCTTCCCGCAAGCGCGGCTACCGGCTGGCCGGCGACGTCGAGTTCGAGGCGGTCTCCGAAATCGCGGCGGCGATCACGCCCGTGCCCGGCGGCGTCGGCCCGATGACCGTGGCGATGCTGCTGAACAACGTGACGCGGGCGGCGCGGCTGGCGCGCGCTTCCGCGCGGGCGCTCCACTGATACCGTGACGGCCGCGCGCGGAAACCGCGCCGGAGGGGCTTCGTGGACGATCTGCAGGACCTGCTGAACGAGGTCGAGGCGCGGCTGCGCGACGTCTTGGAGCGTCTTTGACCTGACCGCGATGCGCGCGGAAGCGGCGCGACTTGAACGGGAGTCCGCCGCCGCCGGCTTCTGGGACGACGGCGAGCGGGCGCGGGCGCACATGCGGCGGCTCGCCTCGCGCCAGGCCATGATCGAAACGTGGGACGGCCTCGACCGCCGCATCCGCGACGCCAAGGAGCTGATCGAGCTCGCCGCGCTGGTCGACGACGAAGCCGAGCGGCTCGAGCTCGCGACCGATATGGACTCCGAGGTTGAGCAGATCGCCGGCGCGATCGAGCGCGAATCCTTCCAGCTCGCCTTCTCCGGGCCCTACGACGAGCGCAACGCGATCATCGAGCTGCGCCCCGGCACCGGCGGCGTCGACGCGCAGGACTGGGCCGAGATGCTCCAGCGGATGTACTTGCGCTGGGCCGAGCGCGGCGGCTTCGACGCCGACCTGATCGATGTCGTGCGCGGCGACGAGGCCGGGATCAAAAGCACCATCATCGAAGTCAAGGGCGATTCCGCCTACGGCTGGCTCCGTTCCGAGCACGGCGTCCACCGGCTGGTCCGCATTTCCCCGTTCGACAACGACAAGCTGCGCCACACCGCTTTCGCCGAGGTCGTGATCTTGCCCGAAGTCGAGGGCGCGGCCGAGATCGAGATCGACGAGGAGAACGACCTCAAGACGGACGTGTTCCGCGCTTCCGGGCACGGAGGGCAGAACGTGCAGAAGAACTCGACCGCGGTGCGGATCACGCACCTGCCGACTGGGATCGTCGTCTCCTGCCAGAACGAACGTTCGCTCAGGCGCAACCGCGAGAGCGCGAAAACCGTGCTGATGGCCAAGCTGCTGAAACTGGAGGAGGAACGGCAGGAGGCGGAGAAGCAGGCGCTGCGCGGCGAACGCAAGCAGCCCGCCTGGGGCAACCAGATACGCTCCTACGTGCTGCACCCGTACCAGATGGTCAAGGATCTGAGGACGCAGTGGGAAACCTCGGACACGACGGGCGTGCTGGACGGCGAGGTCGAACCGCTGATGCGCGCCTGGCTGCAGACGAGGATCGCCGAAGGGGCGGCGGCGTGAGGAAGGCCGCGCTGGCCCTGCTGATCGCCGCTGCCGCCCTCGCCTGGCTCGGTCCGGCGATCTCCGCGCAGTCCCCCCAGGTCGTCAGCACCGACTTCCGCCGCGACAACTGGCCGGCCACGGTCGACGTCTCCGCACTCGTGCGCGGCGCGGAACTCTCCGAAGCGACGCTGCTCTACCGCGTGCTGCCCGAAGGCGCGATCACCCGCCTGCCGGCCGAGATCACCGCCGGCGACGCGACCCGCCTGCGGGCGGAGATCCCGACCGCCCGCGGCGACGTCTGGATTCCCGCCGGCTCCCGCTTCGAGTGGCAGTGGCAGCTGATCACGGCCGACGGCGAGGAGCACCTGACCGAGCTCGAGCCGTGGGCCTACGAGGACCCGCGCTACGAGTGGCGCGAAGTCCGCCGCGGCGACGTGATCATCCACTACTACGGCGCGGAGGAGCTCGCTGCCGTGCTCGCCGCCGAAGGCGCGGAGTCGCTCGAAACCAGCGAAGCGCTGCTGGAAACCGAAGTCGGCTTCCCGATCCACATCTACGTCTGGCTGGGCAGCGAAGACGCGCAAGGGGTCGACCGCCCGCGGCCCGAGGGCTACTCCGAAGAGGTCGTCACGGGCGGCCAGCGCGTCCTCGCCGACCTGATCCACGTCTTCACGCCGACCCGCTGGGTGGTCCGCCATGAAGTGACGCACGTGCTGACCAAGGTCGCCGGCGAGGGCGGCATTGGCGCGATCCCCGCCTGGCTCGACGAGGGCATGGCCACGATCCGCGAGCTCGACTGGCGCGAGCGCCGCATGCCCGCCGTCAATCGGGCGATCCGCGCCGATGCCGTGCTGACCCTGCGCGCGATGGAATCGTCGACCAACCTCGCCGGCCAAGTCGACCTCTTCTACGGGCAGTCCGCCGCGATCGTGGACTTCCTGATCGAGCGGTACGGCGGCCCCTTGATAGCCGAGCTGTTCCGCGTCTTCAAGGCCGGCTCGACCACGGAGAACGCGCTCCAAGAGGTCTACGGCTTCGGCCGCGACGAACTCGAGAATCAATGGCGCGAGTCGGTCGGCCTCGCCCCCCGCGAACGCGGCGAAGACCGCAGCACCACCGTCGAAGACGAAGTCATCTCCGGCCCCGTCATCGCCGACGAGGAATCCGAGGATGACGGCCGAGCCGAGCAACCAGCGGCTGAAGACGCGCAGCAGCAGGACGACGCCGAGTCGGACGCGGACGAAGGCGATGCGGCGGCAGCCGGGGACGACGCGGGAGACGAGGCCGCGGCTGACGCCCCCGCCGATGACGAGGACGGCTGGGTCGACGACCGTTCGGAAGCGGAGATCAGCGCCCGCACCGGCGAAATCCGCGCCCGGCAATCAGAGCGCCGCCCCGCCCCGTTCTTCCCCGTAGACAGCGGCTTCCCTTGGGAATACCCGCTGATCGCCCTCTCTGCCGTCGCGCTCGCGCTCTCCGCCGTCTTCGCCATCCGCCTCTTGGCCCGCGCGTAAACAGATAGCGGCTCAGCGCCAGATGCGCTCGAAAGTCATGGTGAAGCCGGGCATGACGGGGTCGCAGGAGACGGCGTCGGGGCGGTGGAAGGTTTCGACGGAGCCGTCGGCGCGGTAGAGCTCGACCAGTTCGTCGTCTGGGGAGATCAGCATCCCGAGCCGGACTTCGGCGGCGATCCAGCCGCGCATCTTTTCCTGCTGCTTGGAGAGTTGCTGGCTGGGCGAGACGACTTCGAGCACGAAATCGGGCGCGACGGGCCAGAAGGGGCGGCGTTTCTGCGCCTCGGTGAGTTTGGCGAGCGTTTCTTCGCTGACCCAGCTGGCGTCGGGAACCCAGCGGCGTCCGAGCGGCGGGTGGAATCCGCGCTGCGAGTCGCGCGCGCGGCCGCCGGTGATGCGGGCCCAGAGGCCCATGTCGACGATGATTTCGCTGGTGTGGTCGGATGCCAAACCGCCTGGTGGTCCAGTGATGATGATCTCTCCTTTTTCGCCGTCCTCGAACCAGAGCTCGAACTGGCCGGCCCATTGCGCGAGCTGTTCGTCGGAGACGGGCGCAGTGATGCGGAAGCAGACGGGCGGGCCCTCGCGGGCGGCCTCGGCCGCATCCTCGATGGTCTCGATGGCTGGCGCACTGACCATTGGCTGCTCCTCGCAAGCAGGGTACCGGGTAGCGGCTCAGCGCCAGATGCGCTCGAAAGTCATGGTGAAGCCGGGCATGACGGGGTCGCAGGAGACGGCGTCGGGGCGATGGAAGGTTTCGACGGAGCCGTCGGCGCGGTAGAGCTCGACCAGTTCGTCGTCTGGCGAGATCAGCATCCCGAGCCGGACTTCGGCGGCGATCCAGCCGCGCATCTTTTCCTGCTGCTTGGAGAGCTGCTGGCTGGGCGAGACGACTTCGAGCACGAAATCGGGCGCGACGGGCCAGAAGGGTCGGCGCTTTTGCGCCTCGGTGAGTTTGGCGAGCGTTTCTTCGCTGACCCAGCTGGCGTCGGGAACCCAGCGGCGTCCGAACGGTGGGTCGAAGCCGCGTTGCGACTCCCGCGCCCGGCCGCCTCCGCGGCGGCGGGACCAGAAGATCATGTCCGCGACGATTTCGCTGGTGTGATCGGATGCGAGTCCGCCTGGTGGTCCAGTGATGATGATCTCCCCTTTTTCGCCGTCCTCGAACCAGAGCTCGAACTGGCCGGCCCATTGCGCGAGCTGCTCGTCGGAGACGGGCGTGTTCGGGCGGAAACAGACGGGCGGGCCTTTGCGGGCGGCCTCGGCTGCGTCTTCGATGGTCTCGATGGCTGGCGCGCTGACCATGGCTGCTCCTCGCAAGAAGGGTACCGGGTACGGCTCAGCGCCAGATGCGCTCGAAAGTCATGGTGAAGCCGGGCATGACGGGGTCGCAGGAGACGGCGTCGGGGCGGTGGAAGGTTTCGACGGAGCCGTCGGCGCGGTAGAGCTCGACCAGTTCGTCATCTGGGGAGATCAGCATCCCGAGCCGGACTTCGGCGGCGATCCAGCCGCGCATCTTTTCCTGCTGCTTGGAGAGTTGTTGGCTGGGCGAGACGACTTCGAGCACGAAATCCGGCGCGACAGGCCAGCAGACGCCGCGCCGCTGCGATTCCGTGAGTTTGGCCAGGGTCTCGTCGCTGAGCCAGCTGAGGTCGGGGATCCAGCGGCGTCCGAGCGGCGGGTGGTAGCCGCCCTGCGCGTCGCGGCACATGCCGATGAGGAGGTTCACTGACCAGTTTGCGGCTTGCCCCGACGCTTCCAAGGTGATGTTCGGCGAGTCGCCGCCTGCTCCTCCAGTGATGATGATCTCTCCTTCTTCGCCGTCCTCGAACCAGAGCTCGAACTGGCCGGCCCATTGCGTGAGCTGCTCGTCGGAGACGGGCGCGTTCGGGTGGAAGCAGACGGGCGGGCCCTCGCGGGCGGCCTCGGCCGCATCCTCGATGGTCTCGATGGCTGGCGCGCTGACCATTGGCTGCTCCTTGATCTGATGATAGCGAACAGCCGACGCCCTGCGGCGTCGGCTGTTCCGATCGGCTCGCCGCTAGGCTTCTGCGCCGAGGCGCTTGGCGAGGGCTGCTTCGTACTGTTGGCGGGTCCAGCGGCCGGCTTCTTTGAGGTTGATCGGGTGCGTGCCGCTGAGGTGGCCTGATTTCTCGTTGGCCTTTCGGAGGCTGACCAGCGTCGCGTGGTCGCGCTTGATCTTATTGCAGGGGCCGCAGAGCAGGGCGCGGTTGTCGATATCGTCGGAGCCGCCGGAATTGCGCGGGCGGATGTGGTCGAGTTCGAGATAGCGCGCGTCGGGCGCGACGAAATTACAGCCCCAGCAATGGAACCAAAATTTATCGACCAGCAGCTCTTTCATCTCGCTCACGCCCATCAACGGCCTGCGCCGCATCCCCTTCGTCGGCGTCGCCAGATATGGCGCAGCCGCATCCCCGCCATCAGTACGTTCTGGCACATCAGTACGGTGGTGCAGCTGGCCGATGATCGCCATCGTATTGACCGCAGTATCCGCAGCCGCCAGCTTCACCGTCTTCTGGAAACGTTCAATCGTGGTCTGCATCGCCCCGTCCCAAAGGTCGATCCCGATCCAGCGCCGCCCCGCCATCTCCGCCGCCAATGGCGTAGTCGCGCACCCCGCGAACGGATCCAGCACCCAATCACCCTCATTTGACGAGGCCCGGATGATCCGATCATAAAGCGCGAGCGGTTTCTGTGTCGGGTAGCCAGTGCGCTCGCCCTTAGCGATATGTGCTCCGGCACCAAAATCATCCCACCAGTCCTCGACAAGCTTCCCATCTACTTCCCGTTGCCGCATTTGCTCGGCATCACCGTCGATCTTTCCGAAGACCGTTCCGTTATTGTGGATACCTGACTTGTGCGGTTTCCGTTGCGAATTGAACGTACTCGCATCGCTCTTCGCATAGAAGAGGATCGAATCACTCTTTCGAGGGAACCAACGCTTGGCTACGCTTGGTCCCGTGTAGCACCACTTGATCGCATTGCGGAAATTCTGCCGCCCGAAGATCGCGTCCATCAGCGTCTTCAGGTATGCACTCGCTGTGTCATCGCAGTGGAGGTAGATGCTCCCCGTCGGCTTCAACACCCGCCGCATCTCCAATAGCCGCACCCCGACGAAGCACAAGAACGCCCCCATGTCGTCGCCGTAGGTCATCCGTGTCCAGTCGATCACGGCCCATGCGCCGGGCTCCGAATCTTTGATCGCGTCCACCCACTCAGCCTGCACGTCCTCCTCCCAGCGCCATCGGTCTTGGAAGCTCGCGCCTTTTGCGAGCGAGTCGGGGGTGGCGTGGAAGTCGCGGCCCTTGTTGAAGGGCGGGTCGGTGGCGATCAGGTCGATGGTTTCGGAGTTGATCCCGCGCATGACGGGGAGGTTGTCGTGCTCGAAGAGGGTGCGGTTTTCAACGTTCGGATCGCCCGGGCCCAATGAGGGCGACTTGACTTGACTTGACTTGACTTGACTTGACTTGACTTGACTTGACTTGACTTGACTTGACTTGACTTGCGTGGCATCTCGTACACTCCGTCGCTTTGCGTTGAATCAGGCGCGGGTCAGCGGTCGGGGACGATCAGTCCGCCGGCGGTGCGGTGCATGCCGGCGGGCGTCTCGGTCGTGGCGGCTGCGCCGGCGGCGAGGGCTGTGGGATCGGGGCTGCGCTGCTGCTGCGCTTGGCTGGGCGGGGGGCGCCAGGCGACGGCGCTGCTGGGGCGATACTGCGGCGGGTTGAGCCTCGCCCGCTCGGGCCTTGCCTGCGCGAGGCCGGCGTACTCGGCCAGCGCCTGCCCGTCGATCACGCCGGGCGCCGGCGGCATCTCGCCGAAGATCGTGGACGGGATCGCCTGCACCGAAGCGCGGCGGGCCTCGTCGGCGAACTCCTCGACGACGTAGACGTCGGTGGAGAGCTTGGGGCTGAGCAGGGCGGTGGCCCAAGCGGCCAGCGCGGCCTCGCCCGATTCCTGCTGCAGCGGCGAGGCGAAGACGCGGATCGCCAGCGGCGCGCGCAGCCGCTTGAGTGCGCGGGTGATCGCGCCCAGCGCCCGGGGCCGCGCCGAGGCCAGCACGATCGCCCGCACCAGCGCGACCAGCAGATGCCCGTTGGGCGGCCCGTAGAGCCGCAGCGGGCGGTTGAGCTCGCCCCGCACGACCACGCAGGGCACGTCGCCCGCGCCGCGCTTGGCCGCGATCTCGGGCTCGTCCTCATGCTCGTAGACGTTGAGCGCGACCTGATCGGAGAGTTCGGCGATTTCCTCGTAGACCTCGAGCGCGAAGGCGCAGGAGGGCCGTTCGACCCGGCCGGGCACGACGACCCGCTTGGGCGACTGATGGAAGTAGTCGAGTTTGATCGGCGCGTTGAGCGCCGCGAAGTGCTGGCGGATGGCGGCGCGGTCGGGTCCCGAGATGGCCATGCCGCGCAGGTTACCCGCCTAGCAGCGCCCGCACGGCCTCGTCCAGCTCCGTGCGCGCGGCCGGGCCCTCCCAAGCCGCCGCAATCCTGCCCTCGCGGTCGATCAGGAAGACCCAAGGCTCGCTGGGCAAGCGCCAGGCGGCGAACGCCTCGGCCTCTTCCAGCCGTTCGGGATTGCGGGGGTTGCGGAAGATTTCGACGTGGATTCCCGTGAGCCGGCCGGCGTGTTCGCGCCAGACCCGCTTGACCGCGTCGAGCACGGGCGCGCAGGTGCGTGAGTGGCAGTAGGCCGGCGTGGCGAAGGCGAGCAGGATCGGCGCGCCCGCCGCCAGCGCCTCGTCGAGCGAGCGGGCGTAGAGGCCCGGCTCCGGATCGGGATCGCTGCTGATCTCCGCGATCGCGTCCCCATCCGCCGCGGTCGGCGTGGCGACGGAGATCGCCGCATCGCCGACGCCGGGCGCGGCCGGCCGCTCGCGGACGCTGAAGCGGAAGCGGACCGTGTCGGCGACATCGCCGGCCGAGATGCTGAACTCGATTCCCCAATCGCCGGCGCGGTCGAGCGCCAGCGGCACGACGTAGAGGCCGCCGCTGATCGGCTCGGCGTTGTCAGAGACGGTCGCGCCCGCGTGGGCGTGGGCGGTGAACGGCGAGGGCGCGAGCGGCAGGTAGGCGGCGAAGCGCACGGCGCGCGGCTGCTCGGCCGACTCGTCGAGCTGGTAGACGGCGGCGCGGACGGCAGGCGGAGCGGCGGCGTCGAACGGCGGCGCGGCGTCGCGCGGCAGGAGCGAAAAGGCGAGCCGGCGGACGCCCACGGCGAGCTCGCGCGAGGCCAGCACGGGCAGCCACGGAGCGTCGGAATCGATGCTCGATACCGCCCATAACCCGGCATTTTGGTTTGTTACGTCAGTGATCGTCTGCGCTTGCGGGGCGGCGTCGTCGGCGCAGCGCGTGGCTACAGTCGAAATCAGGACGACGACGGCGATCAGCGCCGCCGAAGTCCAGCCGAACCGAAGGATCAGGTGGATAGGCATCTGATCCGAATCTTGGACGGAGGACCGAGATGGCCTACTCGAAGATCAACTCGCGAGGGCAAACCTACTACCTGCATTCGAAGGACGTGGCGCTGCGCAACAACCGCCAGCAGACGATCTTCTTCTTCGCCAAGGAGATCAAGCCGGGCGCGCTCGACGCCGTGCCGGCCGGCTACGAAGTGATCGAGAGCGAGCGCACCGGGCTGCCCGTCCTGCGCAAGCAGCGCGAAGCCGCGGCGGCCAACTAGAGCCGCCGCGCAGGGCCGGCCCGGGCGCCGCGGAACCGGTGCCGCCACGACCGAGCGGGCCGGCGCTTCCCGTTCGCCGGCGCGCGGATCGCGCCCCGCGCCTATCTGGTAGCAGCGCCGATCAGAGGTTGCGTTCACCATTCGACAACGCTTCCAAGGCCGCGCGGTGGAGCGGGAGCGAGGCCGCCGCCAGCACGCGGTCGCCCGACGACGCGGTCAGCGGTTCGCCTTCCCAGTCGGAGATCTCGCCGCCGCCGGCTCGCACGATCGGGGCCAGGGCGAGGTAGTCCCAAGGCTTGAGCTGCGCCTCGCAGACGAGGTCGATCCGGCCCATCGCGAGCAGCCCGTAGGCATAGGCATCGATGCCGTAGCGGGCCCTGCGGAGCCGCCCGGCGAGGCGGTTCCAAGCGGGCGCGGCGCCGCCTTGGAACATGGCGGGGGTGGTGGCGAATCCGGTCGCTTCGGTCAAATCCACTGTGGAAGACGTGTGGAGTTGTTGAATTCCCCCCTCGCCGGCGAACTCCGCGCGGCGCGGCGCGCCCTCGAAGATCGCGCCGATCCAGCGCTCCCGCAGCACCGGCTGATCGATGATCCCGAGCACGGGGCGGCCCTCGTGCAGCAGCGCGATCAGCGTCGCGAAGGTCGGGACGCCGCTGATGAACGCGCCGGTGCCGTCGATCGGGTCGAGCGCCCAGACCCATTCCGCATCGGCGCGGACGTCGTCGAACTCCTCGCCGATGATTCCGTGTTGCGGGTGGCGCTGCTCGATCATCGCGCGCAGCGCCCGCTCGGCCTCGCGGTCGGCGATGGTGACGGGGGAGCCGTCCCGCTTGGCCTCGATCGCGATCGGCTGGCGGAAGCGGGGGGCGATGATCGGCCGGGCGGCGTCGGCGAGCTCGGCGGCGAAGCCGGCGTAGAGATCGGCGACCAGTTCGCGCGGGTCGGGCATGGCGGACGGGATGGTACAGTGCAGTACTCGCAACGGGCGCTCAGCGCGGCGCCGGAGCGGGATTCCGACGCGCCAGAAGGCAGCCGGCAAATCGCGCGGAACGCGCGTTCCGGGCGGGCGTGAGCGGCGCAGCAGGGGAGTGATATGAGCGGCGACGGCAAGATCAACGTGGCGATCATCGGCGTGGGCAACTGCGCCTCATCACTGGTGCAGGGCGTCGAGCTCTATAAGGACGCGGCCGAGGGCGACGAGATCCCCGGCATCATGCACCCCGTCTTCGGCGGCTACTCGATCGCCGACATCAACTTCGTCGCCGCCTTCGACGTCGACAAGAACAAGGTCGGCAAGGACCTCTCGGAAGCGATCTTCGCGGAGCCCAACAACACCTACCGCTTCACGGAGGTGCCCGACCTGGGCGTGCCGGTCGACCGCGGCATGACCCACGACGGCTTGGGCAAGTACCTCTCGCAGGTGATCGAGAAGGCGCCCGGGCCGACGGTCGACGTGGCCCAGGTGCTGCGCGAGCGCGACGTGGACGTGGTCGTGAACTACCTGCCGGTCGGCTCCGAAGAGGCGACCAAGTGGTACGTCGAGCAGGTGCTCGACGCCAAGGTGGCGATGGTCAACTGCCTGCCCGTGTTCATCGCCCGCGAGCAGTACTGGGGCGACCGCTTCCGCCGCGCCGGCGTGCCGATCGTGGGCGACGACATCAAGAGCCAGGTCGGGGCGACGATCGTGCACCGCGTGCTCTCGCGGCTGTTCCAGGACCGCGGCGTGCGGATCGACCGCACCTACCAGCTGAATTTCGGCGGCAACACCGATTTCCTCAACATGCTCGAACGCGAGCGGCTCGATTCGAAGAAGATCTCCAAGACCAACGCGGTCACCTCGCAGATCGAGTACGAGCTGCCGAGCAGCGACGTGCACGTGGGCCCGTCGGACCACGTGCCTTGGCTGGACGACCGCAAGTGGTGCCACATCCGGATCGAGGGGACGACGTTCGGGAACGTGCCGCTGAATCTGGAGCTGAAGCTGGAAGTGTGGGACAGCCCGAACTCGGCCGGGGTGGTGATCGACGCGATCCGCTGCGCGCGGATCGGCCTCGACCGCGGCCTTGCGGGGCCGCTGCTGGCGCCGTCGGCCTATTTCATGAAGTCGCCGCCGGAGCAGTGGACCGACGATGTCGCGCGCGACGCTGTCGAAGCATTCGCCGCCGGCGAGTAGCGCCGTCCCGCCCCCCGCGTCCCGCGCGGACGATCCCGCCGCCGCGGCCGCCGGTTCGCTGCTCTACTTGGGCTGGCACACGGCCGGGCGCTTGGTCCGGCGGATGCCCGAGGAGCGGGCCTACGGCGCGGCGCGGCGGGCGATGGAGGCGGTCTACCGCTGCTGGCCGCGCGGCCGGCGCGGGGCGCTGGCCAACGCGCGCGTGCTCGCGGCCGAGAGCGACCGCGAATCCTGGCGGCACGATCCGTCGCTGCTGGCACTGGAGCAATTCCGCCGCTACGGGGAACTGCTGGTCGACGCCGCCAACCTGCCGCGGCGCACCCCGCAGGAGTGCTACGAGGCGGTCTCCGCGCCGCGCGGGGCCTGGGAGCGGCTGGAAGCGCAGCGCCGTTCGGGGCCGCTGATCCTGGCGCTGATGCATTTCGGCGCCTGGGACGTGCTCAGCGGCGCCTGGACGCACCATCGGGCGCTGCACGGCGGCGGGGGCGAACTGCACGTGATCGCCGACTCGCTGAGGCACGCGGCGCTGGACCGCGAGATGCGGCGGGCGCGGCAGCGGCTGGGCGCGCGCACGCTGATGCACCGCCGCGGGCTGCGGCGCGCGGTCGAGGTGCTGCGCGCGGGCGGCGCGGTCGCCGTGCTGATCGACCGCCCCGTCGGCTCGCTCGAGCGCTCGGTGACGGGCGAGCTGTTCGGGCGGACGGTGACCGTATCTGACGTGCCCGGCCGGCTGTCCGTCTTCACCGACGCGCCGGTGCAGCCGCTCGCGGCCGTGCGGACGGCGGGCGACCGCGGCCGCTTCGAGGGGCTGATGCACGCATCGGGGCCGCTGCGCGGCGACTCGGTATCGGAGGTGACGCGGGGCGTGCTGGCCGCGTTCGAGCCGTGGCTGCGGGAGCACCCGGACCAGTGGTACCACTTCCGCCCCGTGTTCGGCGCGCCCGCCGCGCCGGGCGTGGTATCTTTCCCCTAGCTGCAAGCGACGCGGGAGCAGGATGCCGATGCTGTTGGTGACTCGCAAGGATCAGGAGAGCCCGGAGGCGCTGATCCGCCGGTTCAACAAGATGGTGCAGCGCGACGGGGTGCTGCAGGAAGCGCGCCGCCGCCGGCGCTTCATCTCGAACCGCGAGAAGCAGCGGCAAGCCGAGCGCAAGGCCGCCCGCCGCCGCCGCCGCGCCATGATGAAGCAGCGCCGCCGCCCCCCGTTCTGATCCCGCAATCCCCTAACCCCGCGATCCGCGCGCAGTCCAGATCCTGCCGAAGTCGATCTCCAGCCCGGGCATCTCCGGCCCCACTTCGATCCGCGCCGGACGTTGGTGGATCTCGGTTTCGATCCCGTCGCGATAGACGAGCAGGAGATCATCGAACGGGTCGATCAGCCAAGCGACGCCGACGCCCTGTTCGACCCAATGCCCGCACTTCGCCCGCTGCTGGGCAAGATTGTCGCGGCGCTTGTCTGACGGCGAGGCGATCTCGACGACGAATCGGGGCACGACCGGCAGGTACTCGGGCCAGTCGAGATCGGTCTCGTACATCTCGTTCAGCAGCCGCACCGTCGCCTCGTCCATCCAGCTGACATCGGGCTTGTACTGCGTGCCGTCGGGCAGGTCGTACCCCTGCGAGCTCTCTTCAGCGAGGCCGGGAACCAGCTTGACGGTCCATTCGTCGACTTGGATGTACAGCGAGCCCCCGCGCGCCGATGCGTTGCCGCCTGCTCCCACGGTGACCACCAGCTCTCTGTTCTTCCAGCACTCGATCAGCTTGCCCGGATTGAGTTCCTGCACCTCGCGCATGAACTCGTCGGTGGCTTCGAAGCCGGGCGGCAGCGGATGGCGGCCGATTTCAAGTCCGGCATAGGGCGGAGATTCGCTTGCGAGCGTGGTCATGGCCTGCTCCGTGCGGGCGGTTATTCCCAGATCGGGACCATGTCTACGACGAAGCCGGGCATCTCGGGGCCGGCTTCAACGCTGAGCGGCCGATTTCGTTTCTCGACCTCCATGCCCGGCCGGTAGATGTGGAGGACGCCGTCGAAGGGATCGATCAGCCAAGAGAGGCTGACGCCTTGGCCGACCCAATGCGCGCACTTGGCCCGCTGCTGGGCGAGATCGTCCCGTTGCTTGTCCGATGGCGACGCGATCTCGACGATGAACGTCGGCACGACCGGCAGGTACTCCGGCCAATCGACGGTGGACTCGTACAGGCCCCGGAGCAAGCGGAGCGCGGCCTCGTCGATCCAGCTCAGGTCCGGCTTGTGGCGGGTTCCATCCGGGAGCAGGAAGCCCTGCGAGCTCTCGGCTCCGTGTCCGCCGCCCCCGCCGATTCGGATCCAGATGCCCAGCGCGATGCTGAGCCAGAAACCGCGTCCCGATGCATTGCCGCCTGCTCCCACGGTGATCACCAGTTCCTTGTTCTTCCAGCATTCGACGATCTTGTCGGGGTTGAGCTCTTGCACCTCGCGCATGAACTCGTCGGTGACTTCGAAGCCGGGCGGCAGCGGATGGCGGCCGATTTCGAGTCCGGCTTGGGCGGGGGATTCGGTTGCGGGGGTGGTCATGCGGGGCTCCCGTTGGGTTCAATGCTACCGATGCGGGGCGGCGCTTTACGGACTGCGTACGGGATGTTGACGGCCGCTTGCAGTGCGGAGGGGGAGTGCTCTGCGATGATTGGATGCGGAGGTGGCAGATGCAGACGATCCTGGTCGCCGACGACGAAGCGAGCATCCGCGAGCTCTGCGAGATGTACCTCGAGCAGGAGGGCTTCGCGGTCGTGCAGGCGGAGGACGGCGAGGCCGCCCTGTCGGCGGCGCGGGCGCAGGGACCGGACCTGATCGTGCTCGACCTGATGATGCCCAAGCGTTCGGGCTACGAGGTCTGCCGCGAGCTGCGCAAGGACTCGAACGTCCCGATCCTGATGCTGACGGCGCGCTCGGAAGAGGTCGACCGGATCGTCGGCTTGGAGATGGGCGCGGACGACTACCTGGGCAAGCCGTTCCACCCGCGCGAGCTGACGGCGCGGGTGAAGGCGATCCTGCGGCGCGCGGCGGGCCAGCCCGCGGCCGAACGCGGCGAGATCGAGATCGGGCCGCTGACGATCGACTGGCAGAGCCGCGTGGTCGATTTGGGCGGGGAGCGGATCGATCTGCGCAACAAGGAGTTCGAGCTGCTGAAGCGGCTGGCCGAGAGCGCGGGGCACGTGCTGACGCGGGAGCTGCTGCTGGAAGAGGTCTGGGGCTACGAGTTCTTCGGCGGCACGCGGACGGTGGACGTGCACGTGAACCAGCTGCGGCGCAAGCTGGGCGAGCGCGGGGTCGCCATCGAAACGGTCCGCGGCGTGGGCTACAAGCTGGTCGAATCGGAAGCGCCGCGGCCGGGTCCGGGCCGCTGAGCGATGCGCGCCGCGCCGCGGCAGTGGGCGAGCGGGCTCGGCTCCCGCATCTTCTTCGGCTTCCTGATCGTCGTGGGCCTGATGGTGCTCGTCTCCGGGATCGTCTTCGTCTCGCTCTTCGACGGCTACCGGGACAGCCTCGATCGCAGCGAGCTGCGCGCCGCGGCCGGCGCCGCGGCCGCGGCGGTCCTCCGCGAGATCGAGGAGGGCGTCGCCGTCGGCGAGATGGCGGAGCTGGTGCACGAGCTCGAGGAGCGCTCCGGCATGCAGCTGTGGCTGATGCACCACGACGGGACGCTGCTGGCCGGGGCCGAGCCGCACGAGCGCTTCCGCGGCGGACGGCTGCCGGTCACGGCGGCGCGGATCGCGGCGCGCTCGGGGCCCGACGGCTGGTTCGTCGGCAACCTGCGGGTCGACGGCGAGACCCGGGCGGCCGCGGCGACGGTGCTGCCGGCCGCCTGGAAGGGGCCCGGGGGCAAGGTGACCGGCGTGCTGCTGGCGGCGGTCTGGACGGCGGAGCGGGCCGAGTCGCTGCGCGAGGACCTGCAGGATCGCCTGCTGTTCTCGGCGGTCGCGGGGATCGCGGCCGCGGCCGTGATCGCGCTGGTGCTCTCGCGCTCGCTGGTCGAGCCGATCCAGGGCCTGACCAACGCGGTGCGCCGCTTCGGCCGCGGCGACCGCTCGGCGCGGGCCGAAGAGCGCGGCGCGGCGCAGGTGCGCGAGCTGGCCGGCGAGTTCAACGCGATGGCCGAGCGGGTGGACGCGAACGACCGCGCCATGCGCGGCTTCATCGCCGACGTGAGCCACGAGCTGCGCACGCCGCTGACCGCGATCCACGGCTTCTCGGCCGCGCTGGTCGAGGGCGACGTGCCGGCCGAGCGCCGCCAGCGCTCGCTGGAAGTGATCCAGCAGGAGACGCGGCGGATCCTGCGGATGGTCGAGCAGCTGCTCGACCTCTCGCGGCTCGAAGCGGGCCAGCTGGAGCTGCGCCTGACCGCGGTCGCGCCGCGCGAACTGATCGATCACGCGGCCGACCTGTTCGCGCAGCGCGCTGAGGAAGCCGGCATCGCCCTGCTGCGCGAGGCCGCGCCCGGCGCCCCGCGGATCCGCGGCGACTTCGATCGGCTCTGCCAGGTGCTGAACAACTTGGTCGAGAACGCGCTGCGCCACACCGCGCAGGGCTCGATCTCGCTCAGCGCGGCGGCTGCTGCCGGCGGCGGGCTGCGGCTGGAGGTGCGCGACACCGGCAGCGGCATCGCGGCGGAGGATCTGCCGCACCTGTTCGACCGCTTCTGGCAGCCGAGCGACCGCAGCGGCCCCGGCGCCGGGCTCGGCCTGGCGATCAGCCGCGAGATCGTCCGCGCGCACGGCGGCAGCATCTCCGCAACCTCCCCGCCCGGCGAAGGCGCGGCCTTCGAGATCATCCTCCCGCCCGAACCGCCTCCCGGCGGCGCCGGCGGCGAGCGGCGCTAGGCTCGCTCGGATGGATCTCCCACAGCAGCTGCAATTCTTGGCCGAGGCGGCCGTCGCGCCGCTCTCGGACTCCGGCGCGGAGTGCGCCGTCGCGGCGGCGCCGCTGTTCGACGCGGATGCGGACCCGGAGACGCAGCGGCGGCGGGCCGAGCTGGCGGAGCGGATGCACGCCTACGGCGCGCGCGACGCGGTGCTCTGGGTCCCGCCCGGCGCGCGGCTGCCCGACGATGCGGATGCGGCCGCCGCGCGCATCGCGGAGGCGGCGTCGGCGCTCGGCGCGGGCGGCGTCGGCGAGGTCGCCTTCCCGGTCAAGCTCGGGCTGCGCAAGACGGGCGCCGACGGCTCCTACATGAGCGTGCTCGGCGGACTCTCGCAGCAGTGGGCGCGGTTCACCAACCAAGTGATCGGCCAGTACCAGCTCGATTCGAGCGCGATCCACCGGCTGCCGCGCGATCCGGACGCGGTCACGCGGATGGTCGATTTCCTCGTGCTGGCGGCGAACGGGCTGCGGGCTGAGGGCGCGGAAACCAGCCTCGACGCGGAGGACACGTGGACGGTGCAGCGGATCGACGGGCTGGAGCAGCCGTTCGCGGTCGCGGCCTCGCCGGCCGAGGCGATCGACGGCAGGGCCGTGCGCCGGCTGCTGCGGCGCGGGCTGCGCGGTGCCGCGGCCGAGCTGGACGAGGCGGGCGCGGGGCCGCCGCGGGCCGCCGCGCTGATCTCGGTCGTGGCGCATTACGAGTCCGAGCTGGCCTCGGTCGCGCTGCGCGGAACCGACCCGTCGGTGCTGGCGGGCTGGGACTGCATCCTGCTGGCGGCGGACGGGGAGGCGCGGCCGCTGCTGGGCCCCTCGCCGCCGCTGGAATGGCCCGCCGCGGCTGCGACATAACGGCGGCCCGCGCGCCATAAGCGTCGGCAGCAGCGCCGTGCACGCGACACAATGCAGGTGCGGCCGCCGACCCGCGGCCGCCGAAGTCGCGCAAGGCCGGGCGCCCGGCCTGGACGGGCGGAGAAAGATGCCGCGTCGACGAAGCACGCTGGCGCCGCGCTTGGCCGCCGTGCTGGCCGCGGCCTCGGCCGTCTGGCTGGCGCTGGCCGCGGCGGGCGCGCAGACGCCGCAGGCCCCGCCGGCCGAGGATGCGGCGGTCGAGCCGTTCCGCCTCGACATCGCGCTCGAGGGCGACCCCCAGGTCGTGCACGCGGGCGCCACGGTCGCCGTGATCGCGGAGCTCACCGGCGTCGTCCGCCCGCGCGGCGACGCGGAGATCGAATCGCTGGAGCTGATCGCGGTCGACTGCGCCGGCGAGGGCCCCAGCTGCGACGATCGCGACGTCCAGGCGAGCGGCGCGGAACGCGTCTCGCGCGCCGAGGACCCGACCCGCTTCTTCGACGACGCGACCTGGCTGGTGCTGCCGCCGCCCTACAGCTGGACGCACAACGCCGACCGGCGCACCACCGCCGGCGACGGCGACTTGCAGGTGCGCTGCTACGACCGCGACGCCGCCTCCGGCGCTCCCGCCGTCGCCGCAGGCGGGGCGGCGATCATCAGCTGCCTGTTCATGGTGCAGGACGCCCGCACCCGCGTATGGTCCCTGCCGCGCGTCTCGGTGCCCGACGGCGCGCCCGAGCGTCCCCTCCAGGTCACCGCCGAGATGGAATTCGAGAACGAGCGCTGGGGCGCGATGGAAGTCGGCATCTCGCGCTCCGGCGGATCGACGCAGACCTATTACGTCGGCGGCGACCGCACCTACTTCGCCCAGTCCTCGTTCCAGGTCTTCGATACGGATCCCGCGGCCGAGGTGCGGCTGGACTGGGACGGTTTCGAGAACGAGGCCGTGGTCTCTCCGCGCGGCGCGGCCACGGCGGTGCTGCAGCTGACCGACGGGCTCGGCGCGGCCTCCTCGGTCGCCGAGCACGTGCGCTCGATCGTCTTCAACACGACGGTGGGCTCGATCGCGGCCGGCTCGGACCTGGCCCTGCCCTCGGGCGCCTGCTCCGGCGGAGCCAGCTGCGCGATCACCGGCACGGGGCCGGCCGACGCCGGCATCGGCGCGCTCGACGCGGCCTACCGCGCCCGGCGCGATGCCGCCTTCGCCTCCGGCTCCGGCATGGCCCGGGCGCCGCGGCGCAGCTTCATCGAAGCCGACCGCGAGGCCGGCCCGACATCGGAGCTGCGGGTCCGCGTCAGCTGCACCGCGCCGGGCTCCTTCGGCGACCTCTCCGCCAGCGTCGTCACCTCCAGCGGCAACGTCTTCGATCCCGACGACTTCGGCGGCTTGCGGCTGATCTGCGGCGGCGAGGCCGTGCGCCTGGCGCTGTCCCCGTCCGCCCGCGGCCGCTCCCATTCGATCTTCCAGCGGCCGACCGAGAACGACGACCTCGACATGCTGCGCGTCGCGATCCGCGGCGAAGACGTGAGCGGGCGCAACAGCAACCTGCCGATCGCGACCGCCGCCGAGCCGCACGGCGCCGACGGGCGGGTCCTCAGCGGGATCACCGCCTCGATCGAGTGCGAGGACCCGTCGATGCGGACGCGCTGCGACGCGGTGCTGCGGGTGACCGAGCCCGCGGGCGTGCCGACCGGCGATTACGAGCTGCACGTCCACACGCCGGGCCTGCGCTCGCTGCTGGTGCCCTTCCACGTCTCGGGCGCGCCCGCGAGCATCGCCGTCAGCGACGACCTCGACGGCTCGGAACTGCTGATCGGCGAGACGGCGCAGATCACGATCGAAGTCCTGGACGCCGACGGATCGCCCGTCGCCGACGGCACGCCGGTGCGGATCAGCCGCATCGCCACGGCCGGCGCGCCGGAGGGCGCGTTGCAGATCGTGCGCTCCGACCGGACCACGACCGGCGGGCGCGCGACGGCGGCCTACGTCGCGCTGGCGCAGGGGCAGAACCTGCTCAGCGTCTCCGTCGGCGACGCCTCGGCGCTGCACGTGATCCGCAGCTCCGCCCTGATTACCGGGCGCGGCTGCACCATCGAAGACCTGCGCCCCGAGCCGCAGCCCGGCCAGTACGCGACTTGGACCGGCTCGGGCGGATACTGCTTCGCCGCCGACATGATCGGCGAGATCGAGGGCGCCGCCGTGCTCTGGCTGGTCGCGCGGAGCAGCTGGCTCGGCTACGCCGAGGCCGAGCCAGGCGCGCCCGCCCCCGGCGCCCGCAACTTCCCCCTCTACCCCGGCGACCTGATCTGGATCGGCAGCTGACCGACCGCCCCAGCTGACGCGCCCGGCGGCCAAGGCGGCGCGGACCGCCTGATCGGGCGGACGCCGCCCGCCGCTCCGTTCGGGGGCCGCCTACTCGTCTTCGTCTTCGAGCAGGTCGATCTCGCCGGTTTCGCCGTCGACTTCGATCAGCTGGCCGTTGGAGAGGCGCTCGGTGGCGCCGGCGGCGTTGACGACGGCGGGGATGCCGAACTCGCGGGCGACGACGGCGCCGTGCGAGAGGACGCCGCCGATCTCGGTCACGACGGCGGCGGCGAGCGGGAAGATCGGCGTCCAGCCCGGGTCGGTGAAGCGCGCGACCAGCACCTCGCCGGCCTGCAGCAGGCGGCCCTCGGCCGGGTTGCGGGCGATGCGGACGCGGCCGGTCGCGCGGCCCGGCGACGCGCCGATCCCGATCAGCGACGCGCCCGGCGCGGCCGGCACGGCGGGGCGGTCGATCCGCTCGCCGTTGCGGTCGCGCAGCATCGGCGGCGGCTGGGCCGACCACTCGGCGTACTGCCGCCGCCGCCGCCCGGCCCGGCTGCGCATCTGCCCGGCGATGACCGGGTCGTCGCTGCGCCGGGCCAGCTGGATCAGCTCCGCCATCAGCAGGAAGAAGACGTCGTCGGGCCGGTCGAGCAGGTCGGCATCGGCCCAGCGGCGGCCGAGGATCAGCCAGAGCCGGCGCTGCTGCAGCGAGATGCGCAGCAGCTCGAACTTGGGATTCTCGCGCAGCGGCGTCATCCGCTGGGTCTGCTTGAGCATCAGCTGGAAGCACCACCAGCGCAGCGGCAGCCAGCGGCCGAGCGGCCGCCGCCGCATGATCCGCTGCGCCTCCGCTTCCGCCAGCGCGCGCGTCTCGCGCTGCCGCGTGCTCAGGTCGTCCGCGTCGTTGGGGCCGGGATGGAGCACGTAGCCGCGGAAGATCTCGAGGATGATCGCCGGCTCGTCCGACCAGCGCGGCTGCGCCAGTTCGAGCTCGCCGGCCGCGCGGTGGCCGTATTGATCGAGGAATCCGCGCAGCTCGGAGCGCAGGCGGGCGGGCATTTCAGAACCGGAATCGGCCAGCGCTTCCGCCAGCTCGTTCGCGTCCAGCCGCTCGATCAGCGCCCGCTCCGCCTCGTCGGCCGCGGCCCGCTCGGCGATCTTCCAGAGCGCGAGGTCGCCTTCGGCGGTGCTGACGCCGGGCAGCCCCTGCAGCAGCGGCAGCGCCGCCTCGCGGCTGCCCAGCCAGCGGTCGGCCAGCAGCATCAGGAACTGGACCAGGCCGAAGGCCGAAGTCTGCACGTTGAGCAGGAAATCGACGAAGTCAGCCGAGAAGATGGCGGAGCTGGAGAGGTGGCGCAGCAGCTCGCGGTCGGACGCGCCTTCCGCGCCGTCCTCCGCCAGCGCCTGCAAGCGGGCCGCCTCCTCCCGCGCGCGCCGGCGCCAGCCCGGCCAGCGGCGCAGCAGCACCTGATCGGCCTTGACCCGCCGCAGCGTGTGCGGCAGCGAGCGCAGCACCCGCGCGTAGTCGAGCTTGCGCCGCATCGGAATCGGCGGATCGGGCCCCCCGATCGCCTCTTGGAAGTACGAGCCCGGCATGCCGAGCGCATCGATCAGCTGGTGGATCAGGCCGACGTTGAAGTACAGGTAGCCGTCGTAGACGTCGACGAAGCGGCGCCCGCGCGAGCGCTCGCCCCAGGGCACGTGGAAGCCCGATTCGAGCGCCTCGGCGACGACCGACCAGGAGAAGGGCGTGATCACGTCGGGCATGATCTCGCCGGCGTTGGCCCGCGACCAGAGATCGCTGAGGCGGACGCGGCGTTGGGCCCGCCCCCAGGCCAGCGGGGCCGAGATCGGGCGCGGGTCGAACGTGTCGATCGTGTCGTCGTAGCGCCGCCACTGGACGGAGGCGGGGCGGCCCAGCGAGCGCTCCTCGGCCAGCACGCGCTCGCGGATCGTGCGCAGCATCTCCGGCGAGAAGCCGTGGCCGACGCCGATCGGTCCGCGCCGCGGGATCAGCACCGAGCCCTCCTGCGGCGCGGCGATGTCGACCCGCACGGCGGAAAGCTGCTCCCCGCGCGGGTCTTCCGAATACGCGGCGCCCGATTCCATCGCGTCCATCAGTTCACGATATCCCCTGCCCGCGCACGGATCAGGTCAGCGCGCGGTTCTGGATCGGGAACAAATCATCATCAGCCGCCGACCCGGCTCGGGGCGGGAGCGCCGGCGGGCTCGAAGATCGGGAGGTGGAGGACGGGGGCGAGCACGGCGAGGCTGGAGGGGTCGACCGAGATCTGGACCGGGGTCTGGTCGATGTACTCGCCGTCGATCTGGCAGGGCGTGGGCTCGGCGAAGGCGAGCGACAGGCGCTGGAAGCGGCGGTAGCTGACGCCGGGCGCGGCCGTGTGCAATTCGGCCAGGCTCAGCACGGCCTCGGCCGCGGCCCGCGCTGAGCCGCCGTCGAACACGACGCAGTCGAGCATCCCGTCCACCGCCGAGGCGCGGTTGGTGATCTCGCTCACGGCCGCGTAGCGCCGCGTGTTGCCGATCGTGATCATCCCGGCCCGGTGCAGCTCCGGTTCGCCGTCGTCGAAGATGAGCCGGACCGCGTGCGGCGGATGCCGCAGCACCCGCAGCGCGGCCGCGCCGTAGGCCGCTTTGCCGAAGGCGCGCTTGAGCCGCGGGTCGACCACGCGCACCGCGTCGGCGTCGATGCCGATGCCGGCCATCAGCAGGAAGCGGCGCTCGGCCCCGTCGGCCGTGGACAGCCGCCCGGCGTCGATCATCGCGGGCTGCGGCAGCGCGGCCAGCTGCGCGCGCACGGCCAGCTCGCGGTCGCCGGCCAGGTGCAGCTCCTGCGCCCAGACGTTGGCCGTGCCGATCGGCGCGACGCCGAGCGCCGTCGGCGAGCCCGGCGGCAGCCCTTGCAGGATCGCGTTGAGCGTGCCGTCGCCGCCGCAGCCGAAGATCGCCGCGGCCCCCGCTTGGTGCGCCTCCGCCGCCGTCTCCGCCGCGATCGCCGGCGCGGGCGCGGAGACGATGTGCGGCTGGCGCCCGAATTCGGCCGCGGCCGACGCCCAGCGGCGCACCTCCTCCGCCAAGCCCGCCCCGCCCCGCGTGTTCGGGTTGACGACGAAGACGACCGAGCCGGCGGGGATGGGCATGCGCGGAGTGTACGCGCCGCCGCCCGCTACCCTTGCCCGCATGTCGAATTCCAGCCCCCGCGGCATCGGCATCCGCCGCGTCGACCACGTCGCCATCGCCGCGCCGGAGCCGCAGCGGGCCGCCGATTTCTGGCAGCGGTTCTTCGGACTCGAGCTCGATCACTGGAGCAGCTCGCCCGAAGAGGGCTTCCGCGTCGCCCAGTTCCACTTCCCCGGCCGCCAGGTCGGCCTCGAGGTGATCGGCGCATACGACGACGACTCGTTCATCCAGCGCTTCATCGAAACCCGGGGGCCGGGCATGCACCACATCACCGTCGAGGTGCACGACTTCGACGACGCCGTCGCCTACCTGCGCGGCGAGATGGGAATCGAGCCCTTCGGCGAGTTCGAGGACTTCGAGTGGCGCCAGTGCTTCGTCCATCCGCGCGACACCGGCGGCGTCCTCGTCCAGCTCTACGAGTGGCGCCCCGGCCGCCGGCCGGCGGATTGGCCGGGCTGATCCGCGCGATGACGGCGCGATGACGATGCAGGCGGCTCCGCAGTACCGCGACGGCGAGTTCGTGCCCACCCGCGACGTCCCCTTCTCGGACGAGCTCGATCAGCTGATTGCCGAGATCCGCAAGGGCGAAGCGCCCAACCTGGGCCGCTTCTGCGGCCGCTGCTGCGCCCCGCTCGGCGACGCCGACTCCTGCCGCACCTGCGGCGAGCCGGTCGGCGCGACCGAGCCGGTCGGCAAGATCGACCGCGAATTGGCCGCGATCTACACGGCCAAGCGCAAGCGCGAGGGGCTGTTCGTCCACCTCGCCGCCTGGACCGGCATCCTGCTCGCCACGGCGCTCTCGGTGCTGCTGATCTACTTCTTCGCCGAGGCCGGCATCTGGGTCGTCGCCCTGGGCCTGCTGATCCTGATCGCCGGCGGCTACTTCGCCGGCGTCTTCTTCGGCAACGTGCTGATCCAGGACCGCGCCTACCGCAGCGGGCTGGAGATGTTCGCCCGCCGCTGGCGCGAGTACCGCGCCGCGCGCGACTCCTAGCCGAGCTCCGCCGGCCCCGCGGCGATCACCGCGTCGCCCGGCTGCAGCAGCCGCTCGTCCGCGGGCAGGTAGGCGCCGTCGCCCGAGCGCACGCCGAGCGCGCGCTGGCCCGCCCCGGCGATCTCCGCCGCCGTGCGCCCGGCCCGTCCGTTCGCCTCGTCCACCTCGATCACGGCCACGGCGTCGCCGGTGCCGTGGATCGGCAGCGTCTGCGGCCCCGCCGCGCCCCGCGCCGCGGTCAGCGCCATCAGCCCGCCCAGCAGATCCATCGGCGAGAAGGTCACGGCCGCCCCGGCCTGCTTCAGCTGCGGCTCCGAGCCCGAATCGTTGCAGCGGGCGACGGTGAAGATCGCCGGGTTGATGCTCAGCGCGGTCAGCATCACGAACGTGTTCGTCGCGTCGTCGTGCGACGCGATCACCAGCGAGCGCGCCAGCTCCACGCCGGCGTGCTCGAGCACCTCGCGCTCGCGCGCGTCGCCGTGGATCGCCAGCCAGCCCTCGCGCCGCGCGTCGTCGACCCTGGCCTGATCGCTGTCGATCAGCACGAAGTCGGCGCCGCGGTCGTGCAGCACGCGGGCCACGCCCCAGCCGACCCGGCCCGCCGCGGCGATGATCACGTGATCCCGCAAATGCCCCGCCAGCCGCGTCATGCGCCACTCCCGCACGTCACGGTACAGGTCGCCCTCGAGCAGGATCGCGGCCGCCGCCGTGAACAGGTAGGCCGTCGCCCCGACTCCGAAGATCGAGATGAGGATCGTGAAGATGCGCGCCGTCTGCCCCAGCGGATGCACCTCCTGGAAGCCGATCGTGGTCAGCGTGATCACGGTCTGGTAGAGCGCGTCGACGAAGGGGATGCCCTCGATCAGCATGTAGCCGGAGACGCCGATGGCCAGCGTCAGCGCGAATGCGCTCAGCGCCTTGCCCAGCCGGGTCAGCGCCGGCCCCTCGGAGACGTTGACGAAGACCATCTGCGTCGCCCCCAGCAGCACCCCCGGCAGCCGCCGCCGGAGCCGCCAGCGGACTTTCTGCTCCCGCGCCATCGCCGCCCCCTCTCCGGAACCGTCCCCGCCCGGCAGTCTCGCACCACCCGGCCGCAGGGGCGCGGCCGCCGCCGGGCGCCTGTCTATACTTGGCGGCCAATCGGGGGGAGGGCGCGATGGCTGCTGCTTCGCTGGGGGAACTCAAGGCCGGGGGCTACGCCTCGCGTTCCGTGCGCGACGAGATCCGCGACAACTTGGTCGAGCGCATCCGCGCCGGCGCGCCGCTCTTCGACGGCATCCACGGCTACGACGACACCGTCGTGCCGGCCCTGCAGAACGCGCTGCTGGCCGGGCAGGACGTGATCTTCCTCGGCGAGCGCGGCCAGGCCAAGTCGCGCATGATCCGCGGCCTCGTCGGCCTGCTCGACGAGCAGGTGCCCGTGCTCGACGGCCCCGAGATCTTCGAGGACCCGCTCGACCCGATCACCGCCGAGGGCCGTGCCCTGGTCGCCGAGCAGGGCGACGACGCGCCGATCAAATGGGTCGGCCGCGAGGAGCGCTACGGCGAGAAGCTGGCCACGCCCGACATCACCATCGCCGACCTGATCGGCGAGGTGGACCCGATCAAGGTGGCCGAGGGCCGCTACCTCTCCGATGAAGAGACGATCCACTTCGGGCTCGTCCCCCGCAGCAACCGCGGCATCTTCTGCATCAACGAACTGCCCGACTTGGTCGAGCGCATCCAGGTCGGCCTGCTCAACATCATGGAGGAGCGCGACGTCCAGATCCGCGGCTTCCGCGTCCGCCTCCCGCTCGACGTGCTGATCGTCGCCTCGGCCAACCCGGAGGACTACACCAACCGCGGCCGCATCATCACCCCGCTCAAGGACCGCTACGGCGCCCAGATCCGCACCCACTACCCGGAGGAGATCGAAACCGAGGTCGAGATCATGCGGCAGGAGGCGTCCGACTCCCCGCCGCCCGGCATGGCCGTCTCCTGCCCGCGCTACATGGAGGAGATCGCGGTCGAGCTGATCCGGCTGGCGCGGCGCTCGCCCGACGTCAGCCAGCGCTCGGGCGTCTCCGTCCGCGCCTCGATCGCGGTCTACGAGACGCTGATGGCGAACGCGGCCCGCCGGGCGCTCGCCGCCGGCGAATCGCAGGCCGCACCGCGCATCTGCGACTTGGAGCACGTCGCGCCGGCGCTGCAGGGCAAGATCGAGATGGAAACGGTGATCGAGGACGCCGACCTCGAAGTGATCCCGCGCCTGATCCGCGAGGCCGTCTCCCGCGTCTTCTCGCGCAGCTTCCGCGACGCCGACTTCGACGCGCTGGTCGAGACCTTCGCCGCCGGCCTCGCGGTCGAGGTCGGCGAGGACATCCCCGTCGCCGATTACCCGGCCATCATCGCCCGCATCGAGGGCGCGCAGGAGGCGCTCGCCGTGCTCGACGTCGGCGAGGACGCCGCCTCGCTCGCCTCCGCCGTCGAATTCCTGCTGGAAGGACTGCACCTCAACAAGCGCCTCAACAAGGACAGCGTCGGCCGCCGCGCGTTCTACCGCGCCTAGCCCGCCGCGCCGACAGCGTCAGGCCGCCTCACATGCCCGCTCGATTCCGCTACACGCAGTGGGACGGCACGCAGGAGCTGGCCGGGCCCGATCCCGAACAGGTGCTGGATCAGGTCTCCGACGACCTGCTCAATTTCGGCGACCTCCAGCAGGCGCTGCGCAACATGCTCCAGCGCGGCATGCGGATGCCCGGCGGCGACCGCACGGAAGGGCTGCGCGATCTGCTCCAGCAGCTCCGCCAGCAGCGCCGCGACAACCTCGAACGCTTCGACCTCTCCTCCGCCTTCGACGACATCCAGCGCCAGCTGGACGAGATCGTCGACCTCGAGCGCGGCGCGCTCGACGATCGCCTGGACCAGCTGCCGCCGCGCCCGCAGCCCGCGCAGGACGGCGAGGCCGATCCGGAGGGGCAGCAGGGGCTGCAGCAGGGTGGGCAGCCGCAGGCGGGCGCGGAACAGCGCGACGAATCGGGCCTGACCGAAGAGGAGCGCGAGCGCCTGACCGAGGCGATGCGCCAGCTGCTTGAACGCAAGCAGCAGCAGCTCGACGACCTGCCCGAACACGCCGCCGGCCAGATGAAGGGCCTCCAGCCCTACGAATTCGAGAACCCCGAGGCCGCACAGAAATACCAGGAACTCGTCGACCAGCTGCGCCAGTCGATGATGAACCAATTCTTCAACCAAATGCAGCAGACGATGCAGGAAATGTCATCCAGCGACATGTCCCGCATGCAGGAGATGATCCGCGACCTCAACGACATGCTCGAACGCGCCCGGATGGGCGAGGACCCGCGCTTCGATGAATTCATGCAGAAGCACGGCGACATGTTCGGCGACGATCCGCCGCAATCGCTGGAAGAACTGCTCGAACAAATGCAGCAGCAGGGCGCGCAGATGCAGAACCTGCTCGACTCGCTCCCCTCCGAGATGCGCAACCAGCTCGGCGAAATGATGCAGCAAATGATGGACCAGGCCGGCCTCGGCCAAGAACTGGCCCGGCTCGCCGCCAATGTCGAAGCGCTCGCCCCCACCCGCGACATGCGCAACCAGTACCCCTTCCGCGGCGACGAACCGCTCGACATGCAGGCCGCGATGGGCCTGATGGACGAGATGGGCCGCTTCGACGAAGTCGAGCGGATGCTCGAACAGGCCGCCTACAGCGGCGATCTCTCCAACATCGACCTCGATCTGGTCGAAGAAGTGCTCGGCGCCGAAGCCCGCGAAGCGATCGAGCAACTCGTCTCGATGATGCGGGAGATGCAAGAGCAGGGCCTGCTGCGCCGCAAGAACAACTCATGGGAGCTGACACCCCGCGGCAACCGCAAGATCGGCCAAAAAGCACTGGCCGAAATCTTCGCGCGCCTGCGCAAGCAGCAGTTCGGCAAGCACAACCTGCTCGAAACCGGCCGCTACGGCGACCGCGCCGACGATGTCAAAGAGTACGAATTCGGCGACCCGTTCCACCTAGACCTGACCGGCACGATCGGCAACGCGCTCCAGCGCGGCGGGCCGCAGTCCCCCGTCGGCCTCGACCCCGATGATTTCCAGGTCTATCGCTCCGAGACGATGACCCAGACCGCGACCGTGGTGATGCTCGACCTCTCTTGGTCGATGGCGCTGCGCGGTTCCTTCCTGGCCGCCAAGAAGGTGGCCATGGCGCTGAATGACATGATCCGCACGCAGTACCCGCGCGACAGTCTCTACCTCGTCGGCTTCAGCGCCTACGCGTTCGAACTCAAACCGGAGCGGCTGCCCTACCTGCGCTGGGACGAGAACCAGCTCGGCACCAACATGCACCAAGGGCTGCAGATCGCCCAGCGCCTGCTCTCCAAGCACAAGATCGGCACGCGCCAGATCATCATGATCACCGACGGCGAACCGACCGCGCACCTCGAACAGGGCCGCTCCTACTTCGCCTACCCGCCCAGCCCGATCACGATCCGCGAAACCCTCAAGGAAGTCCAGCGCTGCACCCGCAAGGACATCGTGCTCAACATCTTCATGCTCGAAACTTCCTACTACCTCAAGGAGTTCGTCGGCCAAGTAGCCAAAATCAACCAAGGCCGCGTCTTCTACACCGACCCCGACCGCCTAGGCGAATACCTCCTCGTAGATTTCGTCACCCACCGCCGCAAATCCCTCAGCCGCGCCTAAAGCTCCGTTGTCGTCAGGGTGAGGGATGGTTGCGGGAGGCCGGGGGGGAGGGCTCGGGGGTCGGCGGTGGTGAGGATGACTTGTTCGCGGGAGGCGAGGATGGCGGCGGTGCGGGCGCGGCGGTCTTCGTCCAGCTCGCTGAAGAGGTCGTCCAGGAGCAGGATCGGCGGGTCGCCGCCGCGTTCTTCCAAGTAGTCGGCTTCGGCGAGGCGCAGGGCGAGGGCGGCGCCGCGCTGCTGGGCGCGGGAGCCGAAGCGGCCGGCGTCGCGCGGGGCGTCGCCGATGTCGAGCGCGATGCGGAGGTCGTCGCGGTGCGGGCCGGCGCCGGTGTGGCCGCGGGCGAGGTCGCGGCCGCGCGTCGCGGTGAGCGCCTCCGCCAGCGCGCGCCGCCAGCCCTGTCCGGCTTCGGGCGCCGCGCCGGCCGGCAGGCCGGGCACGAACGAGGCCGAGAGCGGCGCGTCGTCCCCCGCGCCGTCGCCGAGTTCCGCTCCGCGCTCGGCCGCGAGGGCGGCGAGTCGGGCGGCGGCGGCGGCCCGCGCCTCCCAGACCGGCGCGCCGTGGCCGCAGAGCAGCTCGTCCCATTGCTCCAGCTCGCCCGCGCGCGCTTCGCCGCGGCCGATCCGCCGCAGCAGCGCGTTGCGCTGGGTCAGCGCCCGCTGGTACTGCGTCAAGTTCGCCGCGTGGCCGCGGTCGACCTGCGCGATCGCCAAGTCGAGGTAGCGCCGCCGCGCCGCGGCGGGGCCGGTCAGCAGCTCCGCGTCGAGCGTGCTGAACTGCACGGCGCGGATCGCGCCCAGCGCCTCCGATGCGCGCTTGGCCACGCCGTTGACGCGGATGCGCTTGCCGGTCAGCGGCGAACCGTCTTTCGCCGTTCCTTCCCGCGCCGCGATCGCGACTTCGACCTCGACTTCCCCCGCGCCGGTTCCGGCGGTGCCCGCGACCCGCAGCACGCGCGGCCCGGACGCCGCCGCCGCGGCCGGGCCGTCTGGAGAATCGCCGGGCCAGGAGAGCAGCTCGCCCTCGCTCGCCGCGCGGGTGGAGCGCAGCGACGCGAGCAGGTAGCAGGCTTCGATCAGATTGGTCTTGCCGCTCGCATTGGGGCCGCCGACCAGCGTCAGGCCCGGCGGCAGTTCCAGATCGAGCGCCCGCCAGGAGCGGAAGCCGCGCAGCGACAGGCGGGTCAAATGCACGCGCCGAGTCTAAAGTCGGACTCGATCCCCGAATTGCGCAACGGGGCGCAATTTGGTAGAACTAGCGGACGGAGACCATCTGTAGCGTGCGCTGCACTTGGCGCGCGCACAGCGGTTCCGAAGGCGCGCCGGCGCATCTGGAGGCTCCCCATGACCACGCAACTCGTCGACCAGCCGGGCATCGACCTCGACTGGCTCAACGTCGATACCGAGCGGGGGATGGAGATCGAACAGGGCCGCAAGGGCCTCACCCTCGAGGCCATCAACCAGATGAGCTACGGGGTCGAGGACCGCGACGAGGCGCGCGCGCGCCAGTGGATCCCGCGCGGCTCCCAGCCCGACCCGCGCACGCCCTCCAACACGGTCCAGCACCTCAACAAGGCCGATGTCTGGTCCGACAGCGCGATGCTGCTCTACGAAGAGGCGCTCCAGCGCCAGTGGTCCAGCGCCCGCGACATCCCTTGGGACACGATCGACGCCGACATGCCGGAGGACCTCGAGCGGGCGATGTGCACGCTCTGCACCTTCCTCACCCAGGTCGAGTTCATCGCCGGCGACGTGCCCGGCCGCTTCATGGAGCAGGTCCACCCGGAGTTCTTCGAGTCGCAGCTCTTCCTCGGCACCCAGCTGATGGACGAGGCGCGGCACCTCGACGTCTTCCGCAAGCGCGCGCTGGTCAACGGCGGCGGCTTCTCCGGCGCCGGCCTCGGCGCGGTCCAGCTGCTCGGCTCGGACGACTTCACCGAGATGACGGCGCTGCTCCACCTCGTCGGCGAGGGCTTCGTCCAGACCCTCTTCCGGATGGGCGAGCTGATCGCGCAGAACGAGGCCGAGAAGAAGATGTTCCGCCTCGCCGCCCAGGACGAGTCGCGCCACCTCGCCTTCGGCGTCACCCACCTCAAGTACACCGTCGAGACCGAGCCGTGGCGCAAGGAAGAGCTGCACCACATCCTCGACATGCAGGAGCAGCTGCTGACCCAGTCGCAGCAGACCAGCCTGACCACCAACCCGCTCACCGGCGAGGCGCTCGCGATCCTCTCCGGCGGTGGCATCGAGCACCTCGACGACGGCTACAAGATGGTCATGCTGATGCGCAAGAAGCAATTCGTCGAGTACGCCCACCGGCTCAAGGTGATCGGGCTCGACCGCAGCGACCGCTTCGCGCAGCCGGTGCTCGACCTGCTCGGCGACGCGATCGGCGACAGCAGCGTGGACGCGCACGGCAACGCCGCCGGCTCCTAGCCCGCGGCGCGGCGGCCGCGAACGACCGGCGCCCGGACGACTCCTCCGGGCGCCGGACCCCCAGCAACAGCGAGGAGGCGGCAGCGCCGTGGAACTCTCGACCACCACCAAGATCCGCGCCAAGCAGGCCGGCTGGTCCGACCAGCTGATCGAGCGCCTCGCGGCCTCAACCGCGACCGACCAGCAAGTCGAGAACATCGCCTACGGCAAGCTGCCGGAAGAGCGTGTCAACGCCTGGATCGACTTCCTCGAACGCGATCCCGACAACCCCTTCACCAAGGCCCCGCTCAACGTCTTCCGCACGCCCGCCGAAACCGGCGTCCGCGCCGTGCCCGGCGACGACGGCCTGCGCATGCGCGACATCAACATCGGCTCCTACGGGATCGTGCCCGACAAGTGGGAACTGCAGAACGACGCCCCGCGCGGCACCGTCTCGACCGGCCAGATCATCCCCGCCGCCTACTCGATCTTCGACAAGGCCGAAGTCTGGTCCGAAAACGCCGTCGACCTCTACGAGGACGCGATCAAGGGCCGCTGGGCGCCGGCCACCGACATCGATTGGGACGGCGGCGTCGGCGAACTGCCGGACGAGCTCGAGCGCGCCGTGGGCCAGATCTGCACGATCTACTCGAACAACGGCATCGTCGAGCAGAAGATCATCGCCAAGTGGCTGGAGGAGATCTCCTACGGCTTCCACGAGGTCAAATGCTTCCTCGCGACGCAGGTCTACGACGCCGGCCGCAAGGTCGAATCGCTGCGCAAGCGGGCCCTGATCAACGGCGGCGGACTCGGCCAGGCCCCGCTCGGCCAGATTTACCGCGGCTGGTACCAGGCCCTGACCTTCACCGACATGATCATCGCGCTCGACGTGGCCTACAAGAGCTACGAGCTGAGCGCGTTCGAATCCGCCTCCGAGTGGGTGCAGACCGACGCCGAGCGCCGCATCTTCGAGCTGCTCGCCGCCGACTCGCGCCGCCATCTCGAGTACGGGCTCGGCCACCTCGACTGGTACAGCCGCTACAAGCCCGAGGCCGAGCGCTCGCTCAACATCAGTTTCACCCGCGCCGAAGCCGCGCTGGTGCAGGAGATGCGCCTCTCCTCGGCCGAGCGCGAGGCGATGATCGTGCTCTACGCCGGCGGCGTTGAAAACCTCGAAACCGGCGTCGAGAAGCTCAAGCAGCAGCGCGAGCGCCAGTACGAGGACTACATGGCCAACCTCGCCCGCGCCGGCTTCGACCGTCCCGCGCCGCACCCGGGCCTCGCCGCGCAGATCAAGGACCCGCTCGAAAGCGCGCTGGTCGCCGTCCGCGCCGTCAACCCGAACTGACCGGCGCTGAGGGCGATGCCCGCTCGCTCCGTTCTCCTCGCGGCGTTCTTCATCGCCTTGGCGGCTCTTGTCCTCGCCGCCTGTTCGAGCGAGCAGGCCCCCGACGCCCCGCAGCCGACGCCGTCCTCGACTGAACGCGCCGAACGAACCCAGCGCGAACCCGTGCAGGCGCAGCCCGATCAACAACAGCAGCAAGCGCAGCCCGCCGCGGCGCGGGAGCGGCAGTCCGCAGAACCGGAACCGGAATCCGAACCGCCGCCCTCGCAAGCTGAAGCCCAAGAGCAGACCGAGGCGGAAGAACAGGCCGAACAAACCGAAGAACCGCCGGATGAGGCGGAGTCGGACGTCGAAAGCACCGATGACGAGACCATCTCGCTGCTGCCGCCCAACGTGCTCGGCGACCCCTCCGCCAGCGTCCACATCATCCACTTCGGCGACTTCCAATGACCGTTCTGCCAACGCTTCGCGGCTCAGGATGAGCCGCTCATCATCCAGCGCCTCGTCGATACCGGCATCGCCACCTATGAGTACCGCCACTTCCCGATCTTCGGCACGCAGAGTTGGTTCAACGCGCTGGCCGCAGACTGCGCCGGCGACCAAGGCGCGTTCTGGCCCTGGCACGACGAGCTGATGACCGGCAGCCAGGACGCCTACACGCGCGACGGCGCAATCGCCCTGGCCGAAGAGTTCGGCCTGGATGCGGATGTATTTGGCCAGTGCCTGGACGATCAGGTGCACCTGCCCCGCATCGAACAGCTCGCCCGCGCCGCTTCCCGCGCGGGAGTCCAAAGCACCCCTACCCTCGTGGTCGACGGCGTCCAAGTCGAGTCGACCGCCGAGGCGGTGATCGACGCGGCCACGGCCGGCACGCCGCAGTAACCGGAGGAGAGATACATGGCCCTCGCCCGTTCCGCATCGCCCGGCTTGGCCGCAACCTTCGCCGCAACGTTCGCTGCCGTGCTGGCCGCGCTCTCGATCTGGGCGTTCGCCTCAGCCTCGACGGACGGCGGCGGCTCGGCCGACGTATCCGTCGATCTCCGCGTCGTCGCGCTGGTCGACGAATCGAGCCGGATCGAGTTCGGCCTGCGCGGCGCCGCCGGCGAGACGCTGCTGCCCGAGCTCCGCTTCCTCAACGAGCGGCTGCGCCGTGCACGCGTCGGCCGCTGGCTCCGCAGCAGCCCCGTCGACGTGCTCGCCGCCACCGCCGCCGAGCCGCCGCGCACGGCGCGGATCGAGGCCCGCGTCAACGCGATGCCCCGCGCCGACGGCAGCGTCGCCTTCGCCGTCGAAGTCGGCGGCGAGCGCTACGAGCCCGAGCTCAACATCCTCAGCACGCGGCAGATCGAGGCCCGCGCCAACCGCTGGCTGCGCAGCACGCTGATCACCGCCACCGAGACCGTGGACTTGGACCGCCTCTCGCCGATCGCGCCCGAACCGGCCGCCGATTCGGATTCCCCCGCCGCCTCCGAAGCGCCCGAGCCGGCTTCCGGCGAGCCCCAGCACGAGCAAACGACTGCATCGGACGGAGACGATGCCGCCGACGATGACGAAGCAGCATCCGCGCCCGGCGAAAGCGATGCGGCCGACGAATCCGCCGCTGACGCGGACGGCAACGATCCCGCCGTCGCGCTCTACCGCATCCCCGACGGCGCCCGTGCCGGGGTGGTCGCGCAGCGCAACGTCATCGGCGACCCCGACGCGCCGGTGCTGATCCGCGACGTGAGCGACTTCCTTTGAGGCAGCTGCCAGCGCTTCGCGGCCCAGTCTGAGCCGCGCATCTTCAAGGAGCTGGTCGCCACCGGCATCGCCCGCTTCGAATTCGTCCACTACTCCGCCCATGGCTCGACCGGCGATTTCGCCCACCTCGCCAGCGAGTGCGCCGCCGACCAGGACCGCTTCTGGGAGTTCCACGACCAGCTGATGGCGCGCAACCGCAGCCTCTACAACGCCGCCGGCGCAAGCGCCTACGCGGCCACGCTGTCGATGGACACGGAGCAGTTCGAGCAGTGCCTGAGCGAGCGGACGCACGCGGAGAAGATCCGCCAGAGCCTGCGCGACGCCCGCGCGCTCGGCGTCTCCTTCACCCCGGTCCTGTTCGTTAACGGCCGGCGCGTGCAGCCCACAGCCGACGCCGTGATCGCCGCCGCGAAAGCAGCCGCCGAATAACGGACCCCGCCGCGATCTGCCCGAACTGCTTCCATTCGTTCTTCTGCATCGAGCCGCAGCTGTTCGAGGCCCTGATCGCGAGAAGCCCCTTCGCGGTCGACCGTGGCGGCGCGGAGTAGGCTGGATGGCGATGGCCGCTCGAACTGTGCTCTGGTTGGTAATCGTCGCGCTGATTGCGGGCATTTCGGCTGCCTGCGGCGGAGATGGCGCGCAACAAGCGTCGCCGACGGCGAGCGAAGGTGCTTCTGCCGGCGGTGATGGCGACGGAGACGGCGTCACGATTATTGACGCGGAGCAGTCCGACGACGGCAATCCCGCGCCGTCGCAGGCGGCGCAGCCCGGCGGCACCAACCCGCTCTTCGTCTCGGCCGGCGTCTTCGCCGACGGGCCGCGCGCGGGCGGGCGCTTCGACCGCGCGACCTTGGGCGACCCCGACGCGCCGGTCGTGATCAGCGACTACTCGGACTTCCTTTGAAGCGGCTGCCGCCGTTTCGCGACTCGGTCCGAGCCGCGCATCTGGGACGAGCTGATCGCCACGGGCATCGCCCGGCTCGAGTTCGTCCACTACCCGCAGCACGGCGCGGCCAGCGATTTTTCCCACAACGCCGCCGAGTGCGCCGCCGACCAGGGCCGCTTCTGGGAGTTCCACGACCGACTGATGGAGGGCGACGCCTCGCTCTACGGCCCCGCCGGCGCCCTCGCGCTCGCCGCCGAGCTGGGCATGAATACCGGCGAATTCGGCCAATGCCTCGACGACCGCCGCTACCTCGGCTACGTCCGCGATCAGCTGCGGGACGCCCGTGCCGCCGGCGTCTCCTCCACCCCGACGATCCGCGTCAACGGCCGCAACGTCGACGCCACCGCCGACGCCGTCATCGCCGCCGCGAAGGAAGCCGCCGCCAGCTCGGCCGCCCTGCGGTGATAGCGTGGACTGCGTGAACCGCCGCGCACTGATCTTCGCGCTCGCGCTCTTGGCTGGACTGGCAGCGGCCTGCGCGGGCGAACAGCGCGCCGATAACCCGCAGCCCACGATCTCGCGCGAAGACCGCGCCGACCGTCCCTCCCGCCTCCCCGCCGAAGCGCCGCCCTCGGAGCAGGCGCAGGAACAAGAGCAGGCGGCTGCGCTCGAACAGGACGCCGAGCCGGAGGAAGCGGTTGAGACCCAAGCGGATCAGGCCGCGGCTCAATCGGACCAAACGGAGCCGACCGTCGCCGCGGCGGGGACGATCCAATCAGGCTGGCGGGCGGGAGTGCGGGCCGACCGCAACGTGCTGGGCGACCCGGATGCGGAGATCGTGATCACCGAGTGGAGCGATTATCAATGACCGCACTGCCGCGATTTTTCGGCTCAGGTTGAGCCGGAGATATTCGAGCAGCTGATCAAAACGGGCATCGCCCGCTACGAATACCGCCACTTCATCATCTTCGGCCGGCAAAGCGAATTCGCCGCGATCGCCACCGAATGCGCCGGCGACCAAGGCGAGTTCTGGACTTTCCACGATGAATACTACTCGGGCAACCGCACCCTGTACGCCCGCGAAGGCATCCTCGCCTTGGCCGAAGCAACCGGTTTGGACACAACCCAATTCGAAACCTGCCTCGACGGTACCGATCACTTGGCGAAGATATACGCTGGCCAGCGTGAAGCCCAATCCATGGGCGTCGGCGGCACCCCCACGATCATGGTCAACGGCCAGCGCGTCGGCAGCAGCACCCAAAGCATCATCGCCGCCGTCGAATCCTACCGCCTGGAGCAGTAGCCCGGGCAGCCGGGAACCCGGTTCGCCGCGGGGAGCGCAGATTCGCGTTTGAAGGACATGACTGCTACCCTATGCCTAATGCTGCCCACGGCCGGATAGCTCCCGCCCGAATCGGGATGAGCCCGGCCGGCAATGAAACGAACGAGGGGGCTTCGGCCCCCTCGTTCGCGTCTAAGGCGAGTGGGCGTTGCCAGTCCGCAGCGGAGGTCTCACCCAAATGCCCGATCCGTCTGCAGTCCGAGATGGGCGCGTGATGGTGTTCGTCGACTTCTGGAATCTCACGCTGACGCAGAATGAAGAGATCAGAAGACGGCAAGACCGCCCGTGGAGGATTGACTGGACCCTCTTCCCCAGTTGGCTGGCGTCCCGCGCGGGTGAGCTGGCCTCTATCGCGCAACCCGAATACGCGGGCACGAAATTTTACTCCTCCGTGAGCGCTTCCAGCCGAATGACGATGCGGCATCGGACGTGGGTGGATAAAATCCTCAGACCTCTCCCGGGCTTTGAGGTCGTGATGAAAGAACAGCGACCGAGAAGCCCGAAACGGTGCCGATCCTGTGGGCGCTCTATTGACCGCTGTCCGCATTGCGCAACCCCCATCTCGCGGATGGTCGAGAAAGGCGTTGATACGGCGTTGGGCATCGGCATGGCGCGGTACGCCTATCGCGATGACTTTGACATCGCGGTTCTCGTGACGTCCGACACCGACTTGATCCCCGCGGTCGAAGCCGTGAGCGAGACAGGCAGGAAAGTCATTCAAGCCGGATTCGGATTCGGCAGCGTCGATCTGATCAGCGCCTGTTGGGCCGCGCTTGACATCTACGAGGGCAGGGGCGAGATCGAGCTCAGGCGGGGGTAAGTTCTTCGCGGAGCTGGGACAGGCCCATGGGGCCTAGGTCGAGCGCTTGCTGGTGGAATTGCTTGAGGTTGAAGGCGGAGGCTTCGGCTTGCTTGCGGGCTTCGCGGGTTTCCAGCCAGACGCGCTCGCCGACTTTGTAGCTGATCGCCTGGCCGGGCCAGCCGAGATAGCGGTCGACTTCGCTGGCGAGCATCGTCTGCGGGAATCTCGAGCGTTCGATCAGGAACGGCAGGGCGAGCTCGGGCCGCCAGCGCTCTGCGCCGGCCAGCGCGCTCAGCTCGCCCGTCGCGTGCCGTTCGCGTTCGGGGATTTCGAGTTCGAGGTGCATCCCGATATCGGCGACGACCCGTGCCGCGCGCAGGCCTTGGCTGCTCAGGTAGCCCATCCGGTAGGCCGGGTCCTCGAAGTAGCCCAGTTCGTCCATCAGCCGTTCCGCGTACAGGGCCCAGCCCTCGACGTAGCCCGACGTGCCCGCGAGCAGGCGCTGGAATCTGGTCAGTCGCTCGCCGAGCCAGCGCGTGGTGCCGATCTGCAGATGATGGCCGGGCACGCCTTCGTGGTAGCAGACGCTGAGCTCGCGCCAGAGCGGGAAGCGGGTCGCGCCGCCGGTCGGGTACCAAGTGCGGCCGGGCCGCGAGAAATCTTCGGTCGGGCCGGTGTAGTACATCGCCAGCGCGCCGCCGGGCGGGGCGATCATCGCCTCGATCCGCTGCACCGGTTCGGGGATGTCGAAGTGCTCCCCGTTCAGCTGCCGCATCGTCTCGTCCTGCGTCCGCTGCATCCAATCGCGGAACGAATCCTCGCCCTCGATGGCGCGGGCGTCGTCCGCCTCCAGCTGCGCGATTGCTCCGGCGATGCCCGCTCCGGGCGCGATCTGCCCGGCCGCGTCCTGCATCTGTTCGCCGATCCGCCAGACCTCTTCCCAGCCCCATTGATACGTGTCGTGCAGATCGATCACGTCGCCCAGGAAGCCGCGGGCGGCGCGGACGTAGCGTTCCTCGCCGACGAAATCGCGCGGCTCGGCGCGCGGCAGGTAGACGTCGGTGAGCCATCGCGCCGTGGCCGCGTAGGCCTGCGCGGCGCGGCTCGCGCGGGCGCGGAACCCGGCGTCGTCCCCGTCGAGCAGGCCGTCGAAGAACGATTTGCCGGGAGTTCCGGCCCAGACGATGCCCTGCCGGGCCGACTCGATCACCTGCCGCCGGGCCACGACCTGCCCGCGCTGCATCCCCTCGAGCAGCGAGGCGCGGTAGCGGTCCAGCGCCCGCGGCACTTGGCCGAGGCGGTTGATCAGCTCGGCCCGCTGCTCCGCGGTCTCGCGCGGCAGGTTGTCGAAGAGGCTGCGGATGCCTTGGAACGGCGACGCGAGGATGTTGAGATCGCGCCGCCACTCGCCCGCGTCGTGCAGCTCGGCCGCGTAATCGAGCCGCTCCAGCATCACGCGCCGGGCGACCTCGTCGCGCTCGTCTTCGGCCGCGGCTGCCTCCAGCTCGCGCTTGGCGCGGCCGCGCAGATCCGCCCGCGCGGCATGGCCCTCGGGCGAGTAGTCGGTCAATTCGTCCTCCCGCGTCGGCAGGCCGAGGTAGGAGGCCATGATCGGGTCGAGCTGCGCCAGCTCGCCCACGTAGCGGTCGGAGATGTCGGCGATTGCGGTCACGCGGCACAGGATAAAGGCTGCCCCGTTCCGACTCGGGATGCTCGCTCAGCCCTCTGCTTCAGCGTCGAACTCGCGGGCGGCGGCCGGGTTCAAGCGCCGGATCAGCGCGCCGACGATGTCGAGCTGGTCATGCATCT
>CBDESM010000001.1:0-29211 GCA_965242485.1 Dehalococcoidia bacterium | reverse complement strand
CAGAGAAGTACAAGTCCAGCCGCCCCGAGGTGCCCGTGCCCGGCCAGTCCGAGACCGCGATCGTGCAGGTGTTGCCCGGCGTCGTCCCCTCCGTGCAGCCCGTCAGCGCCGTGTTCCCGGCCGAGTCGCTGCTGATCTTCGCGCCCGTGATCCCGACCGAGGAATCATCCGCCGTGAACTGCTGGGTGACCTGGATCCGCACCGAGTCGAAGGCGCTCTTGGCCGCGTTCGCGTGGGCCGGATCCCAGTCGTCCCCGCGGTTCTGGTCGAACGGATGAAGACCGAGACCCGCTGCGTCTCCCCGTTGTCCGCCAAGGGCCGCCAGCCCGAGACCGAGCCGGCCGGCGGCAGCGCCCCGCCCGCGTCGCGCGGCACCGCCTGCGCCCAGGCCTGCGGCCGCGGCAGGAAGCGGAACGACCCCGTCCGCGCCGCGAACCCCGCCTTCGTCGCCGTCGCCGTCAAGTAGGCCGGCGCCGTCCGCCCCGCCGGCAGCCGCAGGTACAGCCCCTGCTGCAGCGTCCGCAGCGGCGTCCCGCTCGTCGCCTGCGGCCAGCTCGCCGAGGCGATCGTGCAGGTCGGACCCACCGCCCCCTCCGCGCAGGCCGCGATCGCCGTCGTCCCCGCCTGGTTCGAGGCGATCTCCGCGCCCGTGATCGGAATCGTCCCCGCCGCGTCCGCGCTGATCTGCAGCACCACCTGGTCGAACCCGCTCCGCTCCACGTTCGCGTCCGTCGAGGTGTAGACCCCCGCGTGCGCCGCCGCCCGCAGCATCACGTAGCCCCGCGTGAAGTTCGCGTCCGAACCCGCCTCCGCGAACGCCCGCCGCGCGTCCGCCACCGTCGCACCGCTCGCTCAGCCCGTGCGGCGCGACCAGCGGATGCACCGCGATCAGCGGCAGGTCGTACTTCAAGGCGAAGCTGCGCGGCCCCGAACCCGACTTGCTCACCGTCACCACCAAATACGCCGCCGTCGCGTGCCCCGACGGGCAGCGAGAAATGGATGTTCTGCACCGTCGTCTTCGGCGGCGTCGCCGAGTCCTGCGGCCAGCTCCCCGAAGCAATCGTGCAGGTCGGCCCCACCGACGTCTCCGTGCAGGCCGCGATCACCCCCGTGCCGGCCGCGTTCGAGGCGATCTTCGCCCCGCTGATCGCGTTCTGCCCGGCCGCATCGGAAGCCACCCGGATCACCACTTGATCGAAGCCCGAGCGGCCCGCGTTCGCGTGCGACGCGTCGTAGGCCGTGCGCGAGGCGTCCCGCAGGTAGATGCCCGCGCGCTGCGTCGCCCCCGCCGCCGCGAACCGCCGCAGCGTCGTCCGCAACTGCTCCGTCGACGGCGTCCCCGTCGAACTCTGCGGCACCGGCAGCGGGAACACCGCCACCGGGTTGCCGTACTCCAACACGAACACCCCGTCGCCCCGCCCGCTCTTCGTCGCCGTCACGTGCAGATACGCCGTCCCCGCATGGCTCGACGGCACCGTGAACCAGATGTCCAGCCCCGTCGTCGTCCCGCCCGTCGCCGGCCAGTTCGCCGACGCTCACCGTGCAGGTATTGCCCGCCGTGTTCTCCGTGCAGGCCGCCAGCGCCGAACTCCCGTCCGACTGCGTGATCGTCGCCCCCGAGATCGCGTTCGCGCCGGCCCGGTCGCTGGTCAGCTTGATCACCGCGCTGTCCAGGCCCGAGCTGGCGATGTTCGCGTGCGCCGCCACGTAGTGGTCGTCGTGATCGGCCGAGCGCAGGAAGACCCGCGCGCGCTGCAGCGTCCCGCCCGTCGGCCGCAGCTGCGTCGCCGACAAGAGGTCCAGCGACAGCGTCCCGCCCGAATCCTGCGGCACCGGCAGCGGATACGCCGTCAGCGGCTGGTCGTAGCGGATCGCGTAGGTCCGATCCGTCTTGCCCGTGTGCGACAAGGTGATCGTCAGCCAGACCGGCGTCGTCACCGTCGTCGGCACCGTGAACCACAAATCCAGCTCGTCCGTCGTCCCGCTCGTGTCCGGCCAGGCCGAGGCCGTGATCGTGCAGACCGGCCCCGCCGTCCCCTCCGTGCACGCCGTCAGCGCCGTGCTCCCGTCCGCCTGCGCGATCTTCGCCCCCGCCACCGAGGTCGCCCCGCTCGCGTCCGTCGCCACCCGCAGCACCGCGCTCGTGAAGACGTCGTCGGCCGCATTGGTCAGCCCGCTGCCCAGCTCGTCCATGTGCGCCGCCGACCGCAGGTACGCCTTCGCCCGGTTCACGGCCGCGTCCGCCTCGTACAGCCGCGCGTTCGTCTGCACGTTGCCCGACTCCGGCGTCCCGCCCGGCGCCGGCGCCAGGAACGGGAAGGCCGCGATGTAGGGGTCCCCGAACTCCAGCGAGTAGGCCGTCTTCGACGCCCCCGTCCCCGTCTTCGCCGCCTCCACCACCAGCCAGACCGAGCCGCTCGCCGACGCCGGCACCGAGAAGTACAAATCCTGCGGCAGCGTCAGCCGCGGCGAACCGCTCGACGCCTGCGGCCAGGCCGACGACGGAATCGTGCAGACCGGCCCCGCCGCCGCCTCGTTGCAGGCCGCAATCGCCGCCGTCCCCGCCGCGTCCGACGAGATCTTCGCGCCCGTCACGCTCGTCGTGCCGCCGTCCGCCGTCGCCACGCGGATCGTGATCGTGTCGAAGTCCCCCCGCGCCGCGTTCGCATCCGAGGCCGTGTACTCGCCCGTCTCCACCGCCCGCGGGTACACCCGCACCCGCCGCGCCCCGCCGTCCGGCGCCCACGCCCGCGAGCCCTCCGCCAAGTCCCCCGTCTCCTCCACCCCCGCATCGCTCAACGGCACCGGCAAGGGGTTCGCACCCACGCCGGGCTGGAACACGAACGTCGTCTCCTGGATGCCGCGCCCGGGGATGCCGAACTGGGCGGTGCAAGTGCTGGCGGCCTTGCGGCACGAACCTTCTTTCCAAGCGTAGAGGTAGACGGGGCCGCTGTGGTCGCGCGGGACCGTGAACGAGATGGTCGCATTGCTCGCGTACGCCCATTGGTCTCGGAGGCCTACGACGAAATTGTTCCCGCTGTTCCCGCTGTGGCCGTTCCGCCAAGGCCAGACCACGCCGTCGTCAGCGAAGGTGCGGGGGTTGACCGCGCTGCCGCTGCGGGGGGTGCCGACTCCCGTATACGGGGTCACGCCAGACGCGAAATTGGTGACCAGATCGATGTGCGCGCCGCCGATCGGGGTGCCGTCGCCGGGCCCGTGATTGACGGCGAGCTTCCATTGAACGCTTTCTACGAAGAACATCGCGTCGTTGGTGCCGTTCCAAGTGCCGCCATCGCCGGCCGCCTGGGAGGCGCAGTTGGCAGCCGAGATTCCCGCCCGAATCGGGTTGAGGAGGACGGTCGTCGTCGCGCCCTGTTTGTACCCGCCGGCGGCGATGTACGCCTGATTGGGCCCGCGCACGGCCGAGCAGCCGGTCGTGGCCCCGTTCGTGATCGCCCAGGCGCCGATGTACGACTGCGGAGGGTCGTACTTGACCGCGTAGCTGCGCGCGCGGTTGCCCGTCTTCTTCACGGTCACGGTCAGGTAGAGCGGGCTGTTGCGGCCCGAGGGCGCCGCGAACCAGATGTCCAGATGGTTCGTGGTCCCGCTCGTGTCCGGCCAGTTGGCGCTGGTCACCGTGCAGAGATTGCCGACCGCGGTTTCGGTGCATTCGCTCAGCGCGGCACCGCTCGAATCCGAGATCTTCGCGTTCGAGACGCGCGTCGTCCCGCCCGCGTCGGACGTGACCTCGATCTCAACGCTGTCGAAGGTCGAGTCCGCCACGTTGGTGCCGCTCGCCTTGTAGAGGTCGTCGTGCGCGGCGCTGCGCAGGAACAGCCGCACCTGCTGGCGCCCGGCGCTGCCCGCGAAGCGCCGCGCCGAGCGCGCGATGTCCCAGGTCACCGGATTCCCGCTCCGAATCGGCGCAGCCAAGGGGTGGGCCGACACCTGCGCCGGCGCGTCGTACTCCAGCCAGTGCGAGCGCGCCGCGTTGCCCGCCTTGATCGCCGTCACCGAAACGTACGCGTCCCCGTCATGCGTGTCCGGCACCGTGAAGTAGATGTCGATCTTGTCCGTCTTCAGCGGCGTCCCGCTCTGCGGATAACTCCCCGCCTGAATCGTGCAGAGCGGACCCGCATCCGTCTCCGTGCAGGCCGTGATCGCCGTCTCGGAGCCGTCCGAGGCGATCGTCGCCCCCTCGATCGGCCGCGTCCCGCCCGGGTCGCTGCTGATCGCGATCCGGGCGCTGTCGAATATGGCGCGGGCGACGTTCGTATCGCTCGAGTCGTACTCGTCGCTCGGGTCCGCGTCGCGCAGGAAGACCGCCGCCCGCTGGTTGCCCCCGCCCGCCTTCCAGCTGCGGCTCGCGTTGCTCAGCGTGCCGGTCGTGATCGTCCCGCTGGAGTTCTGGGGCGCGGCGAGCGGATAGACGGGGACCACGGTCCCGAAGAAGCCGGCCGCGAAGCGCCGCGGGTCCAAGCCCGTGTCCGCAACCGAGAGCACCAGGTAGGCCGTCCCCGTGTGCGCCGCCGGCACCGTGAACCAGACGTCCAGCCCGTCCGTGATCCCGCCCGTCGCCGGCCAGTTGGCGCTGGTGATCGTGCAGGTGTCCCCCGCCGCCGTCTCCGTGCAGGCGGAGATCGCCGAAGTCCCGTCCGATTGCGAGATCGTCGCGTCCGAGATCGCCGTCGCCCCGGCCGCGTCGCTGGTCACCTTCAGCGTGGCGCTGCCGAAATCCTCGCTGGCCAGGCCCTCGTCCGAGGCGACGTAGGCCTTGGCCTCCCGCTCGCGCAGGAACAGCCGCGCCCGCTGCAGCGTGCCCCCGGCCGGCCGCGCGAAGCCGCCGGAGAGGTCGCCCTCCTCCGGGTCCCCGCTCGAATCCAGCGGCGCCACCAGCGGATAGGCCTCGATCAGCGGCGCGCTGAAGCGGAAGCTGAAGTCTTCCGTGGCGTCGTACGGCTTGGCGAAGGGGTGGTTCCCGTCGATTCTGATGCGCAGATACACGTCGCCGGTGTGGCTGTCCGGCACCGTGAACGTGATGGCGGCGTTGCTGTACACTTGAACATTCCCTGTCTGACTCTGTGACACGTTCTGCTCGTGGGGCCAGTCGCCGTCGCTGCCGCCGCCGTTCGAATGCCCGCTGCGGCTGTTGTGGACGCCGGTGGCGCGTGCGCTGGTGAAGCTGGCGGGCAGGCTGATGTTGGCGCCGCTGATCAGCTGCCCGCCGCCCCCGGCCGCCGTCCGCAGCTCGAGCCGCCAGCCGCCGCGCACTTTCCAGCCCGAATACTCAGATGGGGCGTAGTAGGTCAGCACGTTCGCGGCCGTGCAGGCGGTTCGCCAGTCGTTGGCCCCTTTGAGGCGGATGGTGATGGTGGTGCCGGTGCGGACGTATTCGCCCGCGTAGGCCTGGTGGTCGTGCTGGCCGTTGCAGATCGCCGTGTCGCCGTACTTGCCCAGGACTATGCCGGTGTAGGTGCCGGTCGTCGCCGACGCCGGCCCCGTCCACAGCACCGCCGCCCCCGCCGCAACCCCCGCCAACGCCAGCGCCGCCAACGCCGCGAAGCGCCAGCGCACCCCGACAGCGAACCGCCGCCGCGCCCCCCCGGCCGCCGGCGCCGCCCGCCGCGCCGCGACCGCCCGCGAAGACCGCACGGCCCGCCAAGGCCGCAAGGCCAGCCGCGCGATCCCGGTCAACCGCGCCCAGCCGCGTTCCCGCATCCCAGTCCCCCGCGCCCGGCCGCAGAGCCCAGCCCCGCGACCCAAAGCCGTCACCCCCCCCCCCCCCCCCCCCCGAACCCATGTTCCACTTTTCAATCGCGGAACAGCTCAGGAAGAGGGCGCTACTTCCCGAAACCCTACCACACCCTCACCCCCAGAAGGAACCCCCCAGCCCGTTCCGGCAACAACCCCTAAGACCCGCGCCGCCGCCCCCGCGCCCCGGCCCCGCCAAATCCCCGAAGCGCCGCTCGAAATCCGCCCGCTGCCCCGCAAGCCCTAAGAACCGCCCACGAAGAGCGCGACGGCCGCAATGGTCGCCCCCGTCCCGCCGATGATCAGCGCCGCCAAGGCCAGCACCAGCATCGTCATATGCCGATCCCGCTCCGCGATCACCCGGGCCAGATCCCCGAAGCGACGCTCGTTCTCGATCTGCACCTTCGCGAGTTCGCCCTTGAGCTCCGCCACCTCCGTCCGCACCGCCCGGAATTCGTCCTTGAGCTCCGCATGGGCCTTCTCATTCTCGGCGCGCTGCGCGGCGAGTTCTTCCTTGAGCTCCGCGCGCTGCGCGGCGAGATCGTCCTTGAGTTCCGCGCGCTGCGCGGCGAGCTGCTTCGCCAGTTCGCTCTTGAGCTCCGCAAGCCCCTTCTCGCTCTCCACCCGCTGATCACTGAACCGCCGCTCGTTCTCCGCCCGCTGCTCTGCGAAGGATTCCCGCAACTCGCTGAAGTGCCGCTCGTTCTCCTCGCGCTGCCCGGCAAATTCGTCCTTGAGCTCCGTGAAGTGCTTCTGGCTCTCCGCACGCTGATCGCTGAACCGCCGTTCATTCTCCTCGCGCAACTCGCTGAAGCGGCGCTCATTCTCCGCACGCTGCTCAGCGAATTCGTCCTTGAGCTCCGTGAAGTGCTTCTGGCTCTCCGCACGCTGATCGGCGAGCTGCTTCGCAAGTTCGCCCTTGAGCTCCGCAAGCCCCTTCTCGCTCTCCACCCGCTGATCGCTGAAACGCCGCTCGTCCTCCTCGCGCAACTCGCTGAACCGCCGCTCGTTCTCCGCACGCTGCTCCGCGAATTCGTCCTTGAGCTCCGTGAAGTGCTTCTGGCTCTCCGCACGCTGATCGCTGAACCGCCGCTCGTCCTCCGCACGCTGCTCCGCGAAGGATTCCCGTAGCTCCCCAAGGCGGCGTTCGTTCTCCTCGCGCAACTCGCTGAAGCGCCGCTCGTCATCCTCGCGCTGCGTGCCGAACCGCCGCTCCTCTTCGAGCCGGAGATCGACGATTTCCTTGCGGTTCTCGGCGATCTGGGCGGTGATTTCGTCGAGCGCGGAGCGGAACTGGCGGTCGTTCTCGGCGGCGTGCTCGTCGAGCCGTTCGCCCAGCAGCGCGGTCATGCGGCCGTTCCGCTCGATCGCCTCGTCGCGGGCGGCCACGGTTACGGACGAGATCGCGGCGGCCAGGTCTTCGCCGCACCCGCCTGCAACCAGCTGTTCGCGGTATTCCACCGCCGGCGTCGCCATGCGGCCCATCTTAGCCGATCCCGCAGCCCGCGCCAGGCAGGCCGCCCGAACTTCCGCGGCCGGCAGCGGGCACCGCTATCCTGCCGGACATGGCCGCTGCGGATGAGCTTTCGGCGATTGAGTACTGCTACGAGCAGGGCTGGACCGACGGGCTGCCCGTGGTGCCGCCCGAGCGGAGCTTGGTCGAGCGCTTCCTCGCCGCCGCGGGGCGTCCGCCGGAGGAAATCGTAGCCGGGCACCTGCCGACGGGGCGCTCCTGCTCGGTCGAATCCGCGGCGATCAACGCGGTCATGGCCGGCTGCCTGCCGCAGTACTTCCCGACCGTCCTCGCCGCGCTCGAAGCGCTGGGCCAGGACGCCTACAACTTCCACGGCGCATCGGCCTCGACCGGCGGCTCCGCGCCCGCGCTCGTGCTCTCCGGCGACATCGCCGACGAAATCGGGATGAACGCCGGCGTCAACGTGTTCGGCCCCGGCGCGCGCGCCAACGCGACCATCGGCCGCGCCGTCCGCCTGGTCATCCTCAACGTCTTCCAGATGACCCCGGGCATCGCCGACCGCTCGACCACCGGCTGGCCCGGCAAGTACAGCTGCTGCATCGCCGAAAACGCGGCCCACTGCCCTTGGCCGCCGCTGCACGAATCGCTCGGCTTCCCCGCCGAAGTCAGCACCGTCACCGCCTTCGCCGCCTCCGGCTTCTACAACGTCGAGAACCACTACACCTCCGACCCCGACGCGCTGCTCGGCACCTTCGCCGACACGATGTCCTCGCTGGGCGCGCTCACCGACGGCCAATCGCTGGTCGTGCTCTCGCCCGAGCACGCCGCCATCTGCGCCGGCGCCGGCCTCTCCCGCGCCGCCGTGCAGCAGTTCCTCTTCGAGCGCTCGATCCGGCCCGCGCAGGACCTGATCGATGCCGGCAAATGGCCGGCCGACCGCGCCGCCGACGGCCTCGCCCAAGGCCGCGCCGAATCCCGCTCGGGCGGCGGCGATGGAGACTTCCAGCGCGGGCGCGAGCCGTCCGACGTCCTCGTCGTCGTCGCGGGCGGCGAGGCGGGCGGGCACTCCGCCTTCCTCCCCTCCTGGAGCCGCGGCCGCAACTCGCTCTACCAAACCCGCCCGATCGGGGTCTGCCTCGACTGCTGAGGCCGCCCCGCGCGACATGAGGAGGCCGCCATGGCCCTCGACCTGCTCGACCCGACCGGAACCCCGGCCGAAACCGGCTACCGCCACGCGCCCCGGCTCGGCTCGCTCGGCGGCCTCCGCATCGGCACCTTCACCAACGGCAAAGTCAACGCCGACCGCCTGCTCCGCCTCACCGCCGAACTCTTCGTCGAGCGCGACGGCTGCGAGATCGTCTGGGAGCAGGGCAAGCTCAACGCCTCCCGCATCGCCGACCCGCAGCTCTTCGAGGACGCCGCCGCCAACGTCGACTTCCTGATCACCGCCGTCGGCGATTGAGGCTCCTGCTCCACGTGCAGTGTGCACGACGGCATCACCTTCGAACAAACCGGCAAGCCCGCCCTGGTCCTCTGCACGACCCCCTTCGAACCGACCAGCAAGATGATCGCCAAAACCCTCGGCCTCCCCGACTTCCCCTTCGCCCTCCTCGACCACCCCATAGGCAGCGCCAGCACCGAACAACTCAAACAAAAAGCCGAACACGCCTACACCCAAGGCTCCACCATCCTGCTCGGCTCCGCTTAAAGGCGCATCGGTATAAGATCGGCGCGCGGCCCTATCGTCTAGAGGCCTAGGACACCAGCCTTTCAAGCTGGCGACACGGGTTCGACTCCCGTTGGGGCCACCAAATCTGCTTTTTCCGGCGTTCGCGGCGGCTAGCTGCGGAAGCCTTTGGCGTGGTCTTCGTCGGTGGCGCTGAAGACGAGCAGGTCGCCGCGTTCCATCGCTTCGCTGCGGACGGGGTTGAGGCGCACTTCTTCGCCGCGCACCGTGGCGATCAGCCGCCGCGAGGGCGTCCGCTGGGTGTCGAGCGCGAGCTCCAGCGGCTGGCCGATCCAGCGGGCCGGCACCTCGACCAGGGCGATCCCGTACTCCTCGTTGAGCGGCAGGTAGTCGCGGGCGTTCGAGATCAGGATGATGTGCGCCGCCCGCTCGGCCCCGTCGTGCTCGGGCCGCATCACCCGATCCGCGCCGAGCCGGTCGAGGATCGTCTCGTGGCGATCCGAGCGGGCCTTGGCGTAGATCTGCGGCGCTTGCAGGGTCTGCGCGTTCATCGTCGCCAGCACGCTCGCTTCGAGGTGCGCGGTGGCGACCACGACCGCGTCCATGCTGCCGACCGAGAGCTCGCGCAGCGCCTCGAGGTCGGTGATGTCGGCGATGGCCGCGCGCGCCAGCTGGTCGGCGAGGCCGTTGACCACGGCCTCGTCGCCGTCGATGCCGAGCACGTCGTGGCCCTGCCGCGCCAGTTTCTGCGCCAGGTGCGCGCCGAAGCGGCCCAGGCCGAGCACCGCGATCTGCATGGCCGCTCCCTCCTCAGCCGATCCGCACGTCGCCCGAGGGCAGGCGGTACGCGTCGTGCGGCCGCTCCGGGATCGCGAGCGCGACGATCATCGGGCCCAGCCGCCCCGCGAACATCAGCACGATCATGATATTCGCGCCCGTCTGCGAGGCCGCCGCCGAGACCCCCTGCGACCAGCCCACGTTGGCCAGCGCCGACATCGCGTCGAACGCGACCGCGACGGGACCGAAGCCCGGCTCGATCGCGATCAGCGCGATCGCGCCGGCGGCGTAGGCCGTGAGCCCCAGCATGACGACCGCGAAGGCGCGGACGACGGTCGACTGCGGCACCTCGCGGCCGAAGCCCGTGACCGTGCGGCGCCCGCGCAGCGCCGCGAAGACGGCCAGCACCGAGACCACGAACGCGCCGATCTTGATCCCCGACGCGGTCGACGTTGAAGCGCCGCCGATGAACATCAGCACCAGCATCGCGGCGCTGGCCGGGTCCTGCAGCCCGCCCATCTCGACCGTCGCCATCCCGGTCGTGCGGTTGACCGAGAGGAAGAAGGCGTTGACCAGCTTGCCGCCGGGGCCGCGCCCGTCGAGCAGGCCGCCCCACTCCAAGGCGAGGAAGAGCGCCATCCCCAGCAGCAGCAGGCCGCCCATGCCGGCCAGCACGACCCGCGTGTCGAGGCTCCAGTGCCGCCACCAGAACCCGCGCCAGCGCCGCCGGCCGGGCCAGATGTCGAAGACGGTCAGGAACGAGAGCGAGCCGAGCAGCGCGGATGCGCCCATCACGATGATCGGATAGGCCGCGCCGGCCTGCGGGACGAAGCCGCCGCCGTCGCCCATCAGATCGAAGCCGGCGTTGTTGAAGGCGCTGATCGCGTGGTAGAACGCGACCCAGGCCGAGCGGGCGCCGCCGATTTCGATCAAGTACCACGGCAGCAGCAGGAAGAAGGTGGCGAGCTCGACCGTCGCCGTGTAGATCATCACGCGCCGCAGCAGCGCCGGCGCCCCCGCGCCCTGCCCGCCGCCGCCGTGCAGCTCCATCCCGAAGAACTGCCGCGAGCGCATCCCCAGCCGCCGCCCGGCCGCGAGGATCAGGATGCCCGCGTACATCGTCACGCCCAGCCCGCCGAGCTGGAAGAGCACCAGCGTGACCAGCTCGCCGAAGCCGGAATAGGCGTCGGCCGTGTCGAACCGCGTCAGCCCGGTCACGCTCATCGCCGAGACGGCGGTGAAGAGCGCGTCGAGGAAGGGCAGGCCTTCGCGCGTCGTGGAGGAGATCGGCAGGGACAGGAAAGCGCCGCCGAGCAGCATCACCAGCGCGAACAGCAGCGCGACCATCCACGGCTTGGGCGAGATCGACCAGCGCCGCCTGCGCTGCGGGCGCAGCACCTCCGTCGGAATCCGCGCCCGCCGGATCACCGCGTTGCCCGGCAGCCGCCGATGCGCCGGCGCCGCCCCGGGGCGTTCGCTCATCAACGCCTCCCGCAGGCCAGCGTATGCCCCGCGCGCCGGCAACCGCCGCCGTTATGGCGCGTCTCGATCAGTCGGCCGCAGCCAACGAGGCTGCCGGAATCGGAGCTGGCGCGGAATGATCGGCGATCCGATCCAGCGCTTCCCCGGCCAAGTCGCGGAACTCCGCCTCGCCATTGCCGAAATAGAGGAACTCATCGGCGGCTCGCGCGAGGATCGACATCTCGCAGGCCAAGCCTTCTTCAATCCACGGCTCGTCCGCGTACCCGATCTCGAAATCGATGAAATCCTCCATCGTTGAGGTTCCGCGGGAGCACGCGTCAAGTATCTTGCGGAGGTCGGCGAGAAGAAGAGCATGACGATCCATCGGAGCCTCCGTGCGTCTCATCCGCATCAGAATAGCCGATTACGAGCTGCGTGAACTCTATGATGCCATGGGCATCGCCGAGAAGCTGGAAGCGGGCTGCCTGCGCGAGCGGCTGAAGGAAGGCGACGTCACGGCAGCGAAGAATTTCGACGGAACATCGTTCCACATGACACTGATCGACAAGCACGACGCCCCGGTTGCCCGTATCCATTATGTCATCGCAGTGTCGGGGCGTCTGCGGCATTGGCCGACCTATGTGCAGATTCGCAACGTCCGCATCTTCCGCAATGGCCATCAGCGCCCGCCGTGGTCCCGCTGGCGGCTGCGCTTGCGCTGGGAGATCGGGCATCTCCGGCGGCACATCGCGCGGGCGCGGGGGCGGTAGCATCCCGCCATGGCCGACGAGCAGCTGATCGCGCGGTTCGCGGAGGCGCTGGAGGGCGCATCGGGGGAACTCGTGCGGCTCGCGGACCACGATGCGGTCGTCGGCTGGGCGCGGGCGGAAGCGGCCTGCGAACCCCTGCTCGACGGCGCCGCTTTCGAGCCCGGCGAGGTCGCCGACGATCCGCGGATCGCGGTCGTTTCAGCCGCGCTTGGCATCGCCGAAACGGGTTCCGTCGTGCTGGTCGAGCCGGATCCGGCCGCCCGGCGGCCCTCGCTCTTCGCCCGCACGCTCGTCGTCGCGCTGGCGCAGCGCGACTTGGTCCCCTCGCTCGACGAAGCGTTCGCCTGGATCGGCCGGCGCTCCGCCGGCGGCAGCTACGTGACGACCGTGACGGGGCCCTCGCGGACGGCGGACATCGAGCGTTCGCTCACCATCGGCGTGCAAGGCCCGTCGCGCCTGGTCGTAGCGCTGCTGCCGTGACCGCCGCCTTCTCCGCGAAGGTGCGGCGCGCGGCCGCGGATCCGGCCCTGCGTCGCGGGCTGCTCGCGTTCCAGCGCTCATGGCGCGAGAGCCGCGGCGAGCGCGTCGCCCAGCTCGAAACCGCGACGAACCGTTCGTTCGACGAATTGCGGCGCGAATTCGCAGCCGTCAAGGACGACGTGATCGCGAACTGGCCCGAACGCATCAGTGAATTTCGCGAGAACGCCGAAGCGGCCGGCGCAACTGTCGTGGAAGTTGCGACGGCTGATGAAGCGATCGAGTACATCGCCGAGATATGCCACGCGCGGGGAATCGATTTGATCGTCAAGAGCAAATCAATGGTCTCCGAAGAGATCGAACTGAACGATCTTTTAGCAGAGCACGGCGTGCAGGCAATTGAAACCGACCTCGGTGAATGGTTGCTGCAGCTGGCGCGGGAGCGGCCCAGCCATCTGGTCATGCCGGCGATTCATCAGACCCGCGGACAGATCGCGCAGGTGCTGGGCGATGAATTAGGTCGAGAATTCGATCCCGACGATATCCCCGAGATGGTATCGAGCGCGCGCGGCGGCCTGCGCGGCCATTATCTCGCCGCCGGTGCCGGCCTGACTGGAGCCAATGCGCTCGTCGCGGAAACGGGCACGGTGCTGATAGTGACCAATGAAGGCAATATGCGCATGGCCAGTTCGTTGCCCGATGTCCATTTCGTGACCGCCGGAATTGAGAAGATCGTGCCGACTTGGGCAGACGCCGCCAATCAAATCCGCCTGCTCCCCCGTTCCGCGACGGCACAGCAGTTGAGCACCTATACGACGGCGATCACCGGTGCGCAGCCCGGCCGCGAGATGCACATCATCCTGCTTGACAACGGCCGTCGCGCGATGGCCGAGGAGCCGCCGTTCGACACGGCGTTGCGCTGCATCCGCTGTGGCGCATGCGCAAACGTCTGCCCGCCCTACGCCGTCGTCGGCGGACACGCATTCGGTCATATCTACACCGGCGCGATCGGTCTCGTGAATACATCTTTCCATCATTCATTGGAGGACGCTGCCGGCCCGCAGTCGTTATGCGTGAGCTGCGGAGCATGCGAGACGGTATGCCCCGTCGCGATTCCGCTGCCGGATCAGATTCTTCACGTCAGGCGCAAAGCGGCGGAGCGCGGCTTGGTGCCGGCTTGGCAGCGCTGGGCCTTGCGCCTTTGGGCGAGCCCGCGCTTGTTCGGACTGGCGATGCGCCTCGGCGCGTTCGCATCCTTCGTGCTCGGGCGCGGCGGCAGCTTGGCCCTGCCGCTGCCGAAGCGGCACGCTTGGCGCAAAGCGCCGGCAATCCCGTGGCGGAAGGGGCGCGACCTGCTCCGGCGCAAGCGCATCCCCGACGCGCCGACGGTGAATCTGTTCGCCCAATGCCTCGCAGACCGGCTGCTGCCGAGCACGGTCGCCTCTTCCGGACTGCTGCTCAACGCAGCCGGGCTGAATGTCGTTGCGCCCGCCGAACAGCACTGCTGCGGGCTGCCCGCGTACGACGCCGGCCAGATCGACTTGGCGCGGCGGATGGCGAGGCAAACGATCCGCACGCTGGAACGGAACGCGGCGCGCGACATCGTCACCCCCGCGCCGAGCTGCGTCGCGCAGATGCAGCACCACTGGCCCGAGCTCTTCGCCGACGACCCGCAATGGCGCAAACGGGCTCGCGCCGTCGCCGACCGCGTACATGATCTCGCCGACTATCTGCAAAACCGCCTGCAACCGGAACAATTCAATAGCGATATCGATACAGACTGGACAGCCCACCGCTTCTGCCAAGCCACGAACGTACTCAAGAACGGCGCAAGCGCGGAACGACTGGTCGCAAGCCTGACCGGCAGCGAACCGATCCCGCTGGAAGAACAGGAAGTATGCTGCGGCTTCGGCGGCATGACCTCGATCACCTCGCCCGAAGTCGGCCAAGGCATCCTGCAACGCAAACTCAATTGCATCGCCGAAGCCAACGCCGACGCGGTACTCACCCAAAATCCCGGCTGCATCCTCCACATCAACGCCGGCGGCGGCACCGCCCAGCACTACGCCGACTACCTAGCCAACCGCCTCAAGGAAGTTTGACCGCCCAGTCGATTCAGCCTACTTTGTCCATGCGGGCTGGTGAGCGCCTTGCGTCTTCCAACGCCGGCCGGCTTCGGCTAGCCGCCCGCCTTCACTCCAGCCTAGCCCTGCTGGAAATCGGCCAACCATCACACGCCGAACATTGCGCCAGAGTTTGACCGCTCCACCACCTCGGCCTATCTTGGCCAAGCAGGCGGCGAGTGCCTTGCGCTCCTAATGACGCGGGCCAGCGATTTCGCCGTCGCCTGTCTTCCACTTCCCTGACGGCCATCTTCCTTTTTGGGCAGGGAGGACTCGCAGCCTTTGCCAAGTTGACCACCTTCCCGATTCGGTCTACCTTTGCCGCCACAGGCGGCGAGTGCTTTGCGGAAGTTCGCGGGCCGGCTTCGGCTAGCCGCCTGGCTAAGGCCTTCAATGCTTTTGCTCTTTGTGGATGAGTCGGGCGCTCCCCAAGACGGTCTCTTTGTTGTCAGTGGGCTCTTGGTAGACGAGCGAGCCGTTGAACGACTCGTCAATGACGCTCAAGACCTCGCCAATTCGTTTCCCGGCGAGGCGCGGGGCTCCGAGATCCACACCTCTGCCATTCGGGGCGGGCGCCAACCGTGGGCTCGGATTCCGCCGGAGGTCCGGAACGATCTTCTCCGCTCGGTCGGCGATCTTATCGCCAGCCACGCAGGCGCCAGCGAGAGCACCATCTTCGCCGTCGCGTTGGACGGCATCATCCCTGCAGACTCCGTGTTGCCGGCATACCGGGAGCTCTTCGACCTCTGCGGAGACTCTTTGGGGCCAATGCCGAGGACGCCACGGCGCTGCCTGATCGTTTCCGATCGCGTTGGCCAACTGGAACTGCCGCTGCAGCGTGCAATGTTGCGCTGGCGCGACGAGCAATGGTCTGACAACACCACACCGCTAGCCCCGTATCTTGGAGTACCGCTCTTCGTTGACAGCCAAATGAGCCGGCCCGTGCAGCTTGCCGACTTCGTGGCGAACACGGTCTACCGCCTTTACCGATCCGGGGACGACAGACTGTTCAACCTGATCAAGCCGCACTTCGGCGGAATCAGCGGATTGAGGGGCGGCCTGAGGCACTTGAATGCGCCCGTCGGCTGCGCCTGTCCGGCTTGCGGGTCGCGTTAGCCGCCGCCTCGGTGGGCCTTGCGCATGAAGCGTTCGAGCAGGGCTTCGAGCTCGGGCTCGGTCGCGTGCGTGAAGGTGAGGTGGTGGGTCGCGATCTTGGTCGGCAGGCGCGGGTGGGCCTGCTGCTCCTCGCTGCGGTAGAGCACCTGCCAGCCGTCGGGCGAGCGCATCGCGCCATCGGGCGCGACGACGCCGTCGGGGTCGGCCGGGCCGGGCTTGGGCGGCTCGCAGTCGGCTGCGCCGAGGTCGGCGAGGTACTCGCGCAGCAGCCACAGCGGGACCCCGCGGAGCGCGAGCTGGCGGACGGCGCGCTGGGGCATGGGTGCACGACCTTCCCGTTTTCCGCTAGCATCGCGCATCACGTCGGCCGCGCCAATCGCGGCTTGGAGCTGGAGGCCCGTGATGAGCGAGCGGAACTACTGGCAACGGATGCGCAGGCAGCGCCTTTCAAGGCGCGCACTGCTGGGAGCGAGCGCCCGCGCCGGCGTCGGCGCGGCCGGCCTCGCGCTGGTCGGCTGCGGCGACGGCGGCGACGACCAGCAGCAGGCCGCCCCCGCGCCGAGCTCCAGCGCGGCGCAGCAGCAACAGCAGCAGCAGCAAGACCAGCCGGCGGCGACCGCGCAAGCGCAGCAGCAGCAACAAGAGCAGCAAGCCGAAGCGCAGGCGCAGCAACAGGAACAACAGGAGGCTGCCGCCCAAGCGCAGGCCCAGCAGGAGGCGCAGGCCGAAGCGACCGCCTCCGACATGTGGGGCTCGCAGGGCGTCACCCCCAAGTACGGCGGCTGGATCGTCGAGCAGTCCGCCAACGTCTACGAAACGGTCGATTCGCAGCGCACCGTCGCCTCGCCGGTCCTTCAGGTGCTCGCGCGCGTGCAGTCGAAGCTGCTCCGCTTCGCCAACCCCAACCGCGGCATCCTCGCCGGCGACCTCGCCGAATCGTGGGAAACGCCGGACGACACCACCGTCGTCCTCAACATGCGGCCGGGCGTGAAATGGCACAACGCCGGGCCCGGCGCGGCCAACCCGGCCTCCGCGGCGGGGCGCGACTTCACCCCCGGCGACGTGGTCTGGAACATCAACCGCCAGAAGAACAAGGTGCTGGAAGACGGCACCGAATCGCCGGACTTCGGGCGCAGCTCCTACTGGGGCGGGGCCGACGTGCTGGGGCTGACCGAAGAGAGCGTCACGCTCCAGCTGGCGGCGTCGGACCCGACCTTCATCCTCGGCCTGGCCAACGAGTTCAACCTCTTCAACCAGCCCGAGCTGACCATCGCCTACGAGGACAGCCACACCGAGATCGCGGCCGACAAGGTGATCGGCACCGGGCCGTTCATCCTCACCCGCTGGGAGCCGGGCGAGGGCATCTCCGCGGTCAAGAACCCCGACTTCTACGGCCTGCCCGAGCGCCCCTACCTCGACGCCTACGTCTGGGTCCAGACCTTCCAGGACCCCAACGCCTACCGGATCGCGTTCGAGCAGAAGCAGGTCGACTCGATGACCGACCCGAACCCGAACACGATCCAGGCGATCCACGAAGCGTCCGGCGGCGAGACCTGGCTGGCCTACAACGGCGTCGCCAACACCGTCGCCGTCTTCACGCCCTCCAACAAGGACCCGTGGCGCGACCTGCGGATGGTGCGCGCGATCGACGCCGCCATCGACCGCCGCCAGCTGATCCAGCAGCTGCACAGCGGCTTCGGCCGCGTCTCCGGCCCGATCACCTGGATGCAGGAGGCCTGGGCGCTGCCCGACGAGGAACTCAGCACCTTCGCCGGCTACCGCGTCGACAAGGACGAGGACCGGCGCGAGGCGAAGCAGCTCTGGGACGCCGCCGGCGGCTCCGAGGTCGGCCAGATCGACTGGGTCACCTCCCAGCTCTGGGCCTCGCGCGCCGCTTGGTCGGCCACGCCGGGCATCATCGCCACGATGTTCAACGAGGCCTTCGACACGGACCAGTTCAACGGCATCACCAAGCCCTACCTGGAGATCATCCCCTCCTGGAACAACAACGACTTCGACCCGTTCTTCAGCTGGATCCCCAACATCGAGCTGCCCGACGCGCGCCCGGAGATCCTGGCCGCGTTCGGCACCGGCGGCGGCTCCAACTACTGGGAGATCTCGGACGAATGGCTGGACGATCAGCTGACCGACGCGCTGCAGGACACGGACTACGACTCGGCCTACGAGAAGATGGCCGAGGCGCAGCGCTACATCCTCGAGCGCGGGCAGTTCGGGCGCAACATCTGCTACAACTACATCGTCCCGGTCATGCGCTACAACTACAACTGGGCCGCGACGACCAACCGGGCGGAGGGCTCGGGCTGGAACTTCCTCGCCAACAGCGTCCACGTCTTCGAGCAGTGGCTCGACACGGACGACCCGTCGATCCAGGGCCGCGAGCCCGAGCCGCCGGTGCCGCTCTGATCGGGGGCGGGAACCGGCGCTGATCTTCGGGACGCGGGGCGCTCCCGGTGCAGGCCTACATCATCCGCCGCGTCGTCGGCGGCGCGATCGTGATCTTCATGGTCGGCACCTTCGTGTTCTTCATGATGCGCGTGCTGCCCGGCGACCCCGCCGCCGCCGCGCTCGGCTTGGACGCGGGCAGCACTTCGTCCGAAGCGCTTGATGCGCGCCGGGCCGAACTGGGGCTCGACAAGCCGATCCTGCGGCAGTACGGCGACTGGCTCTGGAACGCCGTCCAGCTCGACCTGGGCAACTCCTTCCAGAACCGCGCCAATACGGTCTGGTACGAGATCGGGCGCACGTTGCCCTATTCGATCGAGCTGGGCCTGCTGATCGTGCTGGTCGGCTTCTCGGTCGCATTCCCCGTCGGCCTGATCGCGGCGGTCTGGCAGGACCGCTGGCCCGACTACGTCTTCCGCACGCTGGCGATCCTGGCGCTCGCCGCGCCCGTGTTCTGGACCGCATCGATCGCCACCTTGGCGGTGCTGCGCTTGGAGCTGTTCCGAATCGAGGTGATCGGGCAGCCGCACCTCTGGAATGATCCGGGCGCGGCGATCACCTGGTACCTGATCCCGGCGCTGGCCGGCGGCTTCGCGGGAACCGCCGCGACGATGCGGCTGCTGCGCTCGCAGATGCTGGAGGTGCTGCGGCAGGATTATGTGCGCACGGCCCGCGCCAAAGGGCTGCGCGAGAGCATCGTGATCTTCCAACACGCGCTGCGCAACGCGCTGCTGCCGGTGCTGACCGTGATGGGGGTGACCGTCGCCACGATCATCGGCTCGCAGGTCGTGCTCGAGAACATGTTCAACATCCCCGGCATCGGCAACAAGGTGCTCACCTCGTTCCTCGGCCGCGACTATCCCGTCACCCAGGCGCTGGTCGTGCTGATCGCGGTCTTCGTGGTCGTGACCAACGTGGTGGTCGATCTGCTCTACGGGTTCATCGACCCGCGCGTGAGGCTCGCCTGATGTCGGCCGCGGACCTGACGCAGGCGGAGGGAAGCGGGCAGATCGAGCAGCCGCCGCTGCCCGCGCGGGTCGCCGGCGGGATCAAGAGCGTCCTGCGCTTCATCCGCCGCAAGCCCTTGGGCGGGCTCGGCCTGATCATCGTGGTGGTGTTCGTCTTCGCGGCGATTTTGGCGCCTTGGGTCGGGCGCTACGACCCCGATTTCGAGTTCACGACGGAAAATCCGGACTACAAGCTGAACCCGACGGTCGCGGAGATCGCCCGCAACCCGGACATCGGCTCACCGCAGGTCGTGAACAAGTTCGAAGCGCCGAGCGGCGAGCACTGGTTCGGCACCGACGCCTTCGGGCGCGACATCTACGCGCACGTGATCCACGGCGCCCGGCTCTCGCTGATCGTCGGCTTGGGCGCCTCGTTCATCGCCGTCTTCGGCGGACTCATCATGGGCATGATCTCGGCCTACTACGCCGGCTTCGTCGACCTCGTGATGCAGCGGATCATCGATATGCTGCAAGCGATCCCGTTCCTGATCCTGGTGCTGACCTTCACCGAAACGACGGGAGAACGTTCCGTCGCCTGGGTTGTAATTTGGCTCGGGATAGGAGGCCTCGCGATCACCACGCGCTTGATCCGCGCGGGCGTCTTGGCGGTGCGCGAATCGGAGTTCGTAATGGCCGCCCGCGTCGTCGGCGCGAGCGATCTGCGGATCATGCTGCGCCACGTGCTGCCCAATATCGCGGCAGTGCTGCTGATCACGTTCTCGATCGGGATCGGCGCGTACATCTTGGTCGAGTCGACGCTCTCGTTCCTCGGCGTCGGCCCGCAAGGGCTGCCCAGCTGGGGCCGGATGGTCGCCGACGGCCGCGCGATCCTCGATCTGCACCCGTGGCTCACCGTCTTCAGCGGCATCTCGCTGACGCTGATCGTGCTCGGCTTCAACCTCTTCGGCGACGCGCTGCGCGACGTGCTCGACCCGAGGCTGCGCGGGGCCTGAGCCGGCGATGACGCGGGCGCTGGTCCTCGGCGCGAGCGGATACATCGGCACGCACCTGGTTCCCAAGCTGCTCGCGGCTGGCCGCGATGTGCGCGCCGCATCGCGCCGGCTCGACGCGCTGCAGGCGCGACACTGGGACGGCGCGGAGTTATGTGAAGCCGACGTGCTCGACCCGGCGGTGCTGCAACCGGTGATGCGGGACGTCGACGTCGTCTACTACCTCGTCCATTCGATGGCGTCCGGCACGGATTTCGCGGAGCGGGATCGCCGCGCCGCGCGCAACGTCGCCGGGGCCGCGGCCGATGCGGGCGTCGGGCGGATCATCTACGTCGGCGGGATGCCGCCGGCGACGGCCGGCGCGGAACCGTCGCGCCACCTGGCCTCGCGGCTCGAAACGGGCGACGCGCTGCGCGAAGGGACGGTGCCCGTTACCGAGATCCGGGCCGGAATCGTCGTCGGCGCCGGCTCGGCGGCCTTCGAGGTGATCCGCGATTTGGTCTACCACCTGCCGCTGATGGTCGCGCCGCGCTGGGTCTCGTCGCGCAGCCAGCCGATCGCGCTGGACGATCTGCTGGAGTACCTGGCGCGGGCGCCGGAGCTGCCGCCGGGCGCGTATGACGCGGCCGGGCCGGAGACGCTGAGCTACGCGGACTTGCTACGGCGGTTCGCGGCGATCGCAGGACGGCGGGTGCGGGTGATCACGGTGCCGGTGCTGACGCCGCGGCTGTCGTCGTACTGGCTGGACCTGGTGACCGCGGTGCCCAGCTCGGTGGCGCGGCCGCTGATCGACGGGCTGACCCACGACATCGTCTCGCATGACCCGGAAGCGCTGCGCCGGCTCGCGCCGATTGAATTGCAAACCTACGGACAGGCGGTGCACGCCGCGCTCGCGGAGGAAGAAGCCGGCGGCCCCGCGGCCCGCTGGACCGAGGGCGCGTTCGCGTACCGCAAGCGCCGGCACGATATCGGCTACTACAGCAAGTCGGCCCGGCGGGAAGCGGCCTGCTCCGCGCCGGCCGACGCGGTCTGGCGGGAGATCGTCTCCATCGGCGGCGACAACGGCTGGTACTTCTGGACAAATATCTGGCGGCTGCGGGGCGCGATTGACCGCCTGTTCGGAGGGGCGGGCATGCGTCGCGGGCGGCGCCGCGCGGGCGAGCTGCGAGTGGGCGATCCGCTCGATTTCTGGCGCGTCGCCGAGATCGAGGAGGGCCGCCGGCTGACGCTGGTGGCGGAGATGAAGCTGCCCGGTTCGGCCGTGCTGGAGCTGGAGGCGGAGCCGCGCGGCGAACGCGAAGGCGAATACGAGGACGGCGGCTCAGCCGCGATCCTGACGGCGCGGTTCCACCCGGCCGGCGCGCCCGGCCTGCTCTACTGGCACGCGCTGACGCCGATCCACGACATGATCTTCAGCGGCCTGCCGCGCGAGATCGCCCGCCGCGCCGAACGCGCTCAGCGGCGGGGGATTTCAGCGAGCACGTCGAACTCCGTGTAGCCGGGCGGCAAGCCCGCCTCCGTCGCGGCCGCGTGCATCGCGTCGAGCGCGTCGTTCCAGCCTTCGTCCCAACCTCGCCGGAAGGCGTCGGCCCACGCGCCTGTCGCCGCGGCATCGGCTTGGAGGCGCTCGCCGATCCATTCGGTGCGCCCGTGGGGGACGCCGGCGGTTTCGCCGAGCGGGCGCGAGTCGGCGAAGGCGATCTCGTAGGCGGCCCGTTCGGCGCGGCGCTGGTCGTCGGCGGTCTGGAAGTTGAAGGGGTCGATAGTCGCGCCGATCAGCGCGGCGGCGACGATCCCGAGCAGGGCGGCGATCACCGTATGGCGGCCGATCGGGTCGCGGGAACGGCGCCAGCCGCCCGAATCGGCCGCGCCCCGCCCCCAGCCGCGGATGCCGCGTTCAGTGCGGGATTCCGCGCCGGGCTCGATCTCGGCACTCACCGCCGCAGCGCTTCCCACTGCTCGAAGGCGGCTTCGACTTCGAGCTTGGCGCTCTTGGCGCGGTCGAGCGCGAGCGCGAGGGCGTCGTTCCAAGCGAAGTCGTAGGCGAGGCGGTGCGCGCCGTCGCCATCGCCGGAGGCGAGCAGCCGGCCGAACTCGGCCCGCGCCTGCGCGGCGCCGGCGAGGCGGCCCTCCTCGAAGCCCGCCTCGTAGCCGTCGGCGGTTCCGTCGCGCTCGCCGCTGATCGCGGCGCGGTCGATGGTGAGCGGATCGACCTGGTCCAAGACGTTGATCATGTAGCCGATCAGGGCGGTGGCCGCGATGGCGGCGAGGAACGCGACCAGCGCCTGCCGCGGCAGGTCGTAGCGGAGGATGCCGAGCCGCCCCATGTCCGTTCAGCCGCCCGCGACCGGCGGGAAGATGTCGACCCCGCTGTCCGCGCGGAGCCGGCTCTGCAAGCCCTCGAGGTGGCGGACGTCGCGCCCGTCGATCATCACCGCGACGAACTGGCGGATCTGCCCCTGCTCGTCGAGCACGCGCTCGCGCAGGCCGTCGTGTTCATCGCAGAGCCGCTCGAGCAGCTCGCCCACCGTCTCCGGCGGATCGTCCAGCGCGACGCTGCGTCCGCCGACGACGGGCCGCAGCGTCGCGTAGAACCTGACCTCCATCGCGCTCCCGCGCAGCCCTGCGTGCTAGCCGATGATCTCGAGCTCGCGCAGCTTGGCCTCCGGCACGACCCCGTCGTCCCAGCCGCGCGCCTCGTAGTACTGCGCCTTCATCTGGTCGAGCTCGCAGACATGGCCGTCGGCCGCGCCGCTGCCGGGCTCCTCGAGGAAGCGCCGCGGCAGCGAGTCCTCCGCGCCGCCGAAGCCGGCGAGGTTGTTGAAGTAGCGCTCGATGTTGTAGATGCGCTCGCCCGCGACCATCACGTCCTCCTCGGTCATCGGCAGGCCGACGACCGATTCGTAGAGCGCCGCGTACTCCGGCGCGCCGACCGCGAAGGCGCTGAACTTGCAGAGGTCCAGCGAGTCGGAGAAGGCGTGCAGGTCCTGGAAGATCTTCAGCAGCGGCCCCTTGCCGTCCCACTCGAGCGGGTCGGTCTTGACCGGGATGCCGAGCAGTTCGGACGCCGGCGTGTAGCCGCGCAGGTGGCAGGCGCCGCGGTTCGAGGTCGCGTAGCCCAGCCCCTCGCCCTTGATCGCGCGCGGGTCGTAGGCCGGAATCGCCTGCCCCTTCACCGCCATCGCCAGCTCCGGGTGGCCCCAGGCCTCGGCCGCCTTGACCGTGCCGTCGGCCAGCACGTTGCCGACCGAGGAGGAGCGGTGCGCCAGCTCCTCGGCCACGCGGACCATCCCCGCGCCGTCGCCCCAGTCCAGCGGCGTGTCCACGTAGCCCCGTTCCGACGCCTCCATGTACATCGAGATCGCGTTGCCGATCTCGATCGCGTCCATCCCGTAGTCGTTGCACTGGTCGATCACCTTCGCGACCACGCCCGGGTCGTCGTTGCCGCAGTTCGCGCCCAGCGACCAGGCCGGCTCGTACTCGAAGGACTCCATCTTCAGGCCCTTGTAGTCGCCCTCGGTGATCTCGACTTCCTTCTTGCAGGCGACCGGGCAGGCGTGGCAGGTCGGCTCGGCGACGAGCAGATCGTCGCGGATCGTTTCGCCGGAGACGGCGTTCGCCCCCTCGAACTGCGTCTCCTGCGAGTTCTTGGTGCCCAGCCCGCCGATCGAGTTGACCGCGTTCATCAGCACGTTGGTGCCGAAGGCCGAGAGCCCGCCCGAACCTTCCTTGAGCGACCCGTCCTCGTTCGTGGACGACGGCGCGGTCACCGGCGATTCCATGATCAGCTGGAGGTGCTTGCCCTGCGCCGCGCGGAACTTCTCGCGATCCTCCGGCCGGTAGCGCCCCGCGCGCGTGCCCTTGACCACGACCGCCTTGAGGTTCTTCATCCCCGCGACCGCGCCGGTGCCGCCGCGCCCGGCGGCTCGGTCGTCCTCGTTCAGGAACGACGCGAACAGCACGCCGTTCTCGCCCGCCTGGCCGATCGCCATCACCGAGGTGTCGGTCGAGTTGCCCTTGCCCGAGCCGAAATGCTCGACCGTGTCGTGGATGCCCTTGCCCCAGATGCCGGCCGCGTCGCGGATCTCGACCTCGCCGTTCTCGACGTGGAGGTAGACGGGCGAGTCGGCCCTGCCCGTGATCAGCAGCGCGTCGAAGCCGGCCCAGCGCAGCCGCGCCGCGCTCCAGCCGCCCATGTGCGAGTCCGTCACCGTCCCGGTCAGCGGCGACTTGGTCACGAACGCGAGCCGCCCGCTCATCGTCACCTCGGTGCCCGTCAGCGGCCCGTTGACCAGCGCCAGCATGTTGTCGGGCGAGCTCGGGTCCGTCGACGCCCCGTTGTCGAGCAGGTACTTGACCCCCAGCCCGCGCGCGCCGATGTACTTGCGCGCATCGTCCTCGTCGACCCCCTCGTAGGAGACCGTGCGATCGCTCAGATTGATCCGTGCCACCCGGTTCGCGAATCCGCCCAATGCCATGATCATCGTCCTTCCCTGCCCGGCGCGCGCCGCCGGCCCCCGCATTCTAGTGCCTGCCAAATGCCCGGGAAGATCGCGCCCGCCCCCTTGCTATGTTGCCCGCATGCCCCTGATCAAGTTCGTCCACGCCGCCGATCTGCACCTCGATTCTCCCTTCAAGCAGATCCGCAACGAAGCGCCGCCGCACGTGGCCGAGACGCTGCACGCGGCCACCTTCACCGCTTGGCGCAAGATCGTCGACCTCTGCATAAACGAACAGGTCGACGCACTGCTGGTCGCCGGCGACATCTACGACGGGGCCGATCGCAGCCTGCGCGCGCAGCGGGAATTCATCAGTGGACTCGAAGAGCTCCACGACGAAGGCATCCGCTCCTTCGTCTGCCACGGCAACCACGACCCGCTCGACGGCTGGGAGGCAAAGCTCAAGTACCCCGACAGCTGCCATCGCTTCGACAAGGAATGGAAGAGCAAACCGGAATGGGAAAGCGAGCCGGTCTTCGCCAGCGATCACAGCCGCGTCGTCGTAACCGGAATCAGCTACCCGGAGCAGAAGGTGATCGATAACCTCGTCGCCGATCTGGTGGTTCCGCCCGGCCCATTCCAGATCGGCCTGCTGCACGCCAACGTCGACCGCGACGACAAGCACGGCGCGTATGCACCGTGCAGCATCGACGACTTACGCGGCAAGGGCATCGACTATTGGGCACTCGGCCACGTCCACACACGGAAAGTCCTGCGCAAGTCTGAGCCAACCGTGATCTATCCCGGCAATCCGCAGGGCCGCCACCCCAACGAGCGCGGACCGCGCGGCGTCTACGTCGTCGAAGTCGCCGACGACCGCTCCGTTCATCCCCGGTTCGTAGCGGTCGACGTCGTCCGTTGGGAGCAGATCAAGCTCGGCATCGGCGGGCTCCAATCCGAGCAGGACCTGCTGGACGCGCTCCCCCGCCTGGTCGATGAGCGCCTGCAAGAGGCCGATGGCCGCCCGCTCGTGCTCCGCATCAACCTGCATGGGCGCGGGCCGCTGCATGCCCCCTTGCGGCACCGCGGCTTCATCGAAGATCTGCGCGAGCAGATCAACGCGGCCTTCGAGACGCGGGATCCGTTCGCCTGGTGCGAGCGGATCGCCGACCGCACGGCGCCGGAGATCGACCGCGATGCCCGCGCTACGGGCGCAGATTTCGTGGCGGAGCTGCTCCAGCTGAGCACCGCTGCGCAGGCCGACCCGGCGCAGCTGGACAAACTCGCGAGCGAGCTCGACCCGCTCTACGACAACCAGCGCTTCCGCTTCCTCCGCGAGGAGCGGCCGGAAGACCTCGCCGGACTCCTGCGGGAGGCTGAAGCGATCGTGCTCGACCTCTTGGCGGAGGACGAATCGTGAAGATCGAACGAATCGATCTCGACGGCTTCGGGCATTTCGCCGGCTACCCGCTGGGCCCGTTCGATGCGCCGCTCACCCTGCTGCATGGGCCCAACGAAGCGGGCAAGAGCACGCTGCTCGCCGCAATCCGCGCCATCCTCTTCGGCTTCCCGTCGCGCAACGCGAAGGATCACTACCCGCCGCTCAAGGGCGGCCGCCACGGCGGGCGGCTGCACGTCGTCAGCGCGGCGGGCGAACGGCTGCTGATCGAGCGCCACCAAGGCGCGCGCGGCGGGCCGGTCGCCATCTCGAACGAATCCGGCACGACGCTCCCGGAAGCCTCCCTGCAAGCGCTGCTCGGCGGCCACTCGCAAGCCGTCTTCGAGCAGGTCTTCGCCTTCACCTTGGACGAGCTGACCAGCGACAAGCTGCTCAAGGACGATGAAGTCAACGGCCAGATCTACAGCGCCGGCATCGGCGCGGCCCGCCTGCCGGACGCCATCCGCGCCGTCTCGGATCAGCGCGATGCAATCTTCACCCCGCGCGGCCGCGTACACCGAATGGCGCAGGCCGGGCGCGCGCTCGAAGAGGTGCGATCCAAACTGCGGGAGGTCGAGCGCAACGCGGACCGCTACGCGGAACTGACCGGGCAAGCGCGGCAACTCGAAGATGCCGCGAACGACGCGGCGCAGCGGCGCGAAGATCTCCAAGCGAACCTCGGTCAATCGCGGCAACTCGCGCAGGCTTGGGAGCCGTGGATCGAGCTCGCCGAAACCGAGCGCGAGTTGGAGCAGCTGACCGTCGCCGACTTCCCGGCCGACGGCATCCCGCGTCTCGAGCAGTTCGAGGAGCGCGCCCGCAACGCCGGATCGACGGCGGAAACCGCGCGCTTGCGCCTCGAAGCGGCCCAAGAAGCCGCGGATGCGCCGATCGAGCACGAGGACATCTTGGAGTACGGCGTGGAGGTTTCGGCGCTGCAGAGCGGCAGCGACCGCTTCCGTTCTGCCGTCAACGACCTGCCGCGGCGCGAGCGCGAGCGGGATTCGCAGCAGGCGCAGCTCGATGATGCGCTGCTCGCGCTTGGCGGTGATTGGGGCATCGACCGGCTGGACGCCTTCCGTTTTTCCAGCGCCGACGAGTCGGAGGTCGGGCGGCACCGGCTGCTCTTGGACGACGCGCGCACCACGCGACGCACTGCGGAGACGCGACGAGACGATGCGACGGCCGCGCTCGAGGCAGCCGCGCCGCGGGACGGCGATGCCGAGCTGATCGGGCAGCGCGAGGCGATCGCGCGGCTGGAGCGCAACAGGCCGGCGTTCGCCGATGCCGTCGCCGGGCTGCCCAAGGAGCGGGCGGAGCTTCAGGCGGCCGGGCGCGAGGCGGAGCGGGCGCTCGGCGAGCTGGGCCCCGATTGGGATGCGGAGCGTCTGGAGCGGCTCAACCTGTCGATTGAAGCCCGCGGCGAGATCGGCGAGTTCGCCGACCGGCTGCGCGATGCCGGCGACGAGGCGACACGGCTGAGAGGGTCGGCCGAGCAGGGCAACAGCCTCTTGGAAGAGGCGCGCCGCGAAGAGGCATCAGCCCGCGACGATCTGGCCGCGACGCCGCAGCCGGCGCTCGATCCCAAAGCAGTCGGCGAAAGGCGGCGCACCGTCCGCGCGATGCGGGACCGCATCCGAAGCGCGGAAGGAGCGCGGCAGCAAATCGAAACGCTCGAACGCCAGCTCGCGGCCGCTGGCGGGCCGGATGCTGGCGGACTGGACGCCGGCGAGACGGAGAGCCGGCGCGATTGGAACCGCATCATCGGCGGGCTCGGCGTCCTCGCGGGCATCGTCATCCTCGCCATCGGCGTCGCGCTCGGCGGCGACTCGCTCGCCGTCGGCCTGGTCGCCGGCATCCTGCTCGCCACCATCGGCGCGTCCCTCTTCCTCCCCTCGCGCACCGGATCGCGGGCCGACGCCGACTCCCCCATCGCCCGCAACGCCCGCGATTCGCTCCGCCAAGCGCGGGAAGAGGAAGCCGGAATCGCCGCGCAGCTGGCAGACGGCGCGGCCGCGCTCGACGTCGAACGGATCGACGAGGAAACGCTGAACGAGGTCGAAGCATCCCTGGACCGGGCCGCCGACGCGCAGCGCGGCCGCGACGATCTGGCGCGCCGGCTGGCCGACTGCGAAACGCGGCGCACGGAACGCGAACAGTTATCGACGGCCGCAGCGCAGGCCGCCGCTGCCGCAGCGGACGCCCGCGAGGGGATCGAGCGCGAGTGGTCGGAATGGCTCGCGCAACGCGGGCTCCGCGACAGCTTCCGGCCCGAGGGCGCCAGCGAGCTCGTAGGAGCCGCAACCGTCGCCCGCCAAGCACTCGAGACGCAGCGCAGAAGCCGCGAACAGGTCGAGCGGATGGAGCAGGTCACAGCGCAGTTCGCAGCCGCCGTCGAACCGCTGGCAGCGCAGTTCGGCATCCGCGCCCCGGACGATTCCGCAGCGCTGGAAGCGGCGACCGCCAGCCTCGTCGAACGGAGCGCGGCGGCCGGGCAGCGCGCGGCCGATTTCGAGCGCGCCACCGGAGCCGCGGACGCGAGCGAGCGCGACCTCGCCTCCGCCGGCGAGCGCGAAGCGGAGGCGGCGAACGAGTGGGCCGGCTGGCTCGCCGAACGAGGGCTGGACCCCGGCCTCCCGCCCGATGCGGTACTGCGGCTGAGCGAGCAGGTCGAGACGGCCCGCGCCCGCCACCGGGAGCTGCAAGGCACCGAGCACCGCATCAAAGGGATCAACGACATCATCAGCGATTACGCGGCAAAGGTCTCGGCGCTGGCCGCCCCGTACGGCATCGCCGTCAACGACGCCGCCCCCGGCTCCGTCGATGCCGCCGCCGAGCGCCTGATTGAGCTGCATGGCCGCGTCTCCAGATCCGCCGAAGAACAGCAGCGCGCGCACGAACGCCTCGCGGAAGCGGAGCAGGCGCTGACCGAAGCGGAGAGCGATTTCGAGGCGGCGCACGGGGAACTGGCCGCGCTGCTCGACCGCGGCGGTGCGCTGCCGAGCGGCGATCCCGGACTGCGGGCCGACGACTTCCGCCGCCGCGCGGCCGAGTTCGAGCACCGGCGGGACGCGCTCGACCGCAAGGCCGCGCTCGAACGGCAACTGCGCCAGTTGCTCGGTTCGGGCGAGCGCCACGACGCCGCCATTGGCAGGCTCCGCTCCCTCGACCAGCAGCAGATCGCGGCCCAATGCGAACGAATCGAAGATTTGGCGGCGCAGGCGGACGCGGAGTTCCGCGATGTCTCGGAGCGGCTCGGCACCGTCCGCCAGCAGCTC